>NZ_JAYEER010000005.1:0-12381 GCF_034653355.1 Nitrospirillum guanabarense | reverse complement strand
AAAGCCCCGCCGGATCGCTCCAGCGGGGCTTTTTGTTGGACGCTCGACCTCAGAAGTTCCAGCTGGCGCGGAGGACGCCGCCGTGGCTCTGGTAGTCGTGGCGGTACTCGCCGTTGTACTCCAGGCGCAGGCTGAAGGCTTTCGCTCTGCTGCAGGGTGGCGCCCAGGTTGACGGCCAGGCCGTCGGTGTTGACCCGCCCGGTGGTGCTGGCGAAGGCCACCCCCGCCAGCACGCCCGTGGTCGGGATGGGCGCGTCCTTGAAGTCGTGCACCCAGGCCACCCGCAGGTCCGGCGACAGCAGGCCGACGCCCGTGTTCCACTGCGTGTCCACCTTCAGCCCCAGTTCCTGCGTCACCGCGTTGGTGCCCAGCGTGTCCACCTTCAGGTTGGCCGGGCCGGCGTCGTGTTCCTGGTAGTCGTGGTTCACCAGGCGCACGAAGCGCAGGCTGTACTGCGGCGTGAAGGTGAACGCCCCCTGCTTGGGCAGGTCGTAGCCCACCGTCACCTTGCCCAGGTACTGCTCCCCGCCGTAATTGGCGTTGGCGCGGGCGCCCAGGAACTGGATGGCACGGCGCTGGTCGAAGTGGTTGTAGCCGAAGCCCAGCTGGCCTTCGACCGACAGCTTCTGGTCGGCGAAGTCCGGACGCCAGACGCTGTAGGCCGTCAGCTGGTAGCTGCCCACCCGCGTCGTGCTGCCCGCCATGACCCCCTGGCCCACCGAGGCGCTGTTGATCCAGCTGAACGCCAGGCCGGCCATGACCTCGTCGCTGGCGAACCAGTCGGCGCCCAGCACCAGGCCGGCGCTGCTGGCGCGGTAGCCCGCCGCCTCCGTCGTCGTGCCGCGCAGCACGCCGGCCCCCACGATCTCGCCCCAGATCACCCCCTCGCGCCCGTTGGAGCCCGCGGCCATGCCCTTCCCGCCGCCGTCCATCAGGCCGGCCACCGTTTCCTGGTGCTGGCTGATGGCCGTGGTCGTCGGCGTCACCGACGCCGCCGTCAGCTGCGGCGTCAGCTGGCTGGGCGACAGCTGCGCCACCGCCACCTGCTTGGCCGCCGGCGTCAGCGTCGCCAACGGCGCCAGCACCTGCTGCGTGAACGCCGCCAGCTGCGGGTTGGTGGTGATGCTGTTGCCGGCCAGCGCCGCGATCTGGTCCAAGGCGGCGCCCGTGCCCACCGCCGCACCGCCCTGCGCGTTGCCCACCGCCGTGTAGTTCGTGGCCCTGCCCGCCACCTTCACCACCAGCTGGGTGGTGCCGCCCACCGTCACCAGGTCGCTGGTCACGGTGTAGCCCGTGGCCGTGAAGTCCACGCCGCTCAAGGTCAGCCCATTGCCCGAGGCGATGGTGTAGGTCCCGGCCTGCAGGGCCCCCGCCCCGCTGCCCACGCCCTGCAGCAGCACCGAACCGCCGGTGAAGGCCGCGGCACCGCTGACCGCCAGGTTGCCGTAGCTGGTCGGCGTGGTCACGCCGATGGCCAGCGTGCCCGCCGACTGGCTGTAGCCGCCGGTGATGTTGATGGCGCTGTTCACCAGCAGGGTGGCCCCGCTGTTGAACACCGTGTGGCCGCCCGCGTTGATGTGGTCGTTCAGCAGCTGCGCGCCGCCGGTGAAGCGCACGTTGGACTGGGTGTTGCTGATCGTGCCGACGGCGCCGTTGTATCCGGTCAGGGTGCCCGGGCTGGCCAGGCTGCCGCCGGTGATGATCAGGTCGCCGGTCGACAGGTTGGTGATGTTGCCGGCCAGCGCCCCGCCGTTGGCCAGGGCGCCCAGCGTGCCCGTGGCGGCGATGTACAGCGCCGTCGGGCTGGCCACCGTGCCGGTGTTGTTGAGCGTATCCAGGCTGGCGCCGATGTAGTCGTTCGCCGCCGCCGCCAACAGGTTGCTGCCGCTGGTGACCGCGTTGGCCGTCAGGCCGGTGATGCCGCTGGTGACCGTGGCGCCGGCGTAGTTGGACCCCGTGCCGCCCTGGATCAGGGTGACGCTGTCGCCCATCAGGTAGTTGCCCACGGCGCTGACCCCGGCGTTGACCACGCCGCCCGTCACGTTGGCCGCCCCACTGACCGTCAGCACATGGCCGCCCGTGGTCAGCGTGCCGCCGCTCTGCGCGAAGTTGCCCGTGATGCCGACGTTGCCGGCCAGGCTGAGGCTGGCGCCGGCGTTGCTGACCGTGTGGGTCGCCACATTGATGGCGTCGCCCAGGCTGACCGCACCCGAGGCGAACAGCACGTTGGCGCCCGTGCTGGTGATGGTGCCGCCGCTGAAGCGGCCCACCGCGCCGTTGCCCCCACCGTTGATGGTGAGATCCCGGGCCGACTGGTTGACCACGTTGCCGACGAGGACGCCGCTGTTGGCCAGGTTGCCCAGGGTACCGGTGCTGGCGATGTACAGCGCCGTGGCGCCACCGGCCGTGTTCACGAGCGTGCCCGTGACGTTCAGGACGTTCAGGCTGGCCCCGATGTAGTCGTTGCCCGCCACCGCCAGTAAATTGTTGCCGCTGACCGAGCCATTGGCGTCCAGGCCCGCCAGACCGCTGGTGACCACGGCCCCGGTGTAGGACGAGCCCGCCCCACCCTGGATCATCGTCACGCTGTCGCCCACGAAGTAGTTGCCCACGCCGGACACCCCGGCGCTGACCGTGCCGCCGCTGACCAGCGCCGGGCCGCTGACCGTCAGCACATGGCCGCCCACGGTCAGGCTGCCCGCGCTCTGGGCATAGGTGCCGTTGACGCCGACGTCCGCGGTCAGCGCGATGGCCGCCCCGATGTTGCTGACCGTGTGCGTCCCGCCCACGTCGATGGCGTCGCCCAGGGCCACCGTGCCCGAGGCGAAGATGACGTTGGCGCCCGTGTTGCGGATGGTCCCGCCGGTGAACACACCCACCGTGCCACCCGTGCCGCCCCCAGTGGCGCCAATGATGGTCAGATCACGGGCGGAGACGTTGGTGATGTTGCCGCTGACGGTGCCGCTGTTGGCCAGGGCCCCCAGCGTGCCGGTGCTGGCGATGTACAGCGCCGTGGCCCCGCCCGCCGTGTTCACGAGCGTGCCCGTGACGTTCAGGGTGGCCAGGCTGGCGCCGATGTAGTCGTTGCCGGCAACGGCTGCCAAGTTGCTGCCGCTGGCGGACCCCAGCGCGTCCAGGCCCGTCAGCCCGCTGACCACCGTCGCCCCGGTGTAGGTCGAGCCATTGCCGCCCCGGATCAGGGTCACGGCATCGCCCACCAGGTAGTTGGCGGCACCCGCCATCCCGGCATCGACCACGCCGCCCGTCACCTGCGCCGCACCGCTGACGCCCAGGACGTGGCCGGCCACCGACAGGGTGCCGGCGGTCTGGGCGAAGTTGCCCGTGACGGCCACATCGCTGGCCAGCGTCAGGCTGGCGCCGGTGTTGCCGACCGTGTGGCCGGTCACGTCGATGGCGTCAGCCAGGCTGACGGCGCCGCTGGCGAAGCTCAGGTTGCTCAGGCTGTTGCGGATGGTGCCGCCGCTGAAGCCGCCCACCGTGCCACCGGAGCCCCCGACGATGACCAGGTCATTGGCACTGCCGTTGACCACGTTGCCGATGATGGCCCCGCTGTTGGCCAGCGTGCCCAGGCTGCCGGCGCTGGTGATCAGCACCGCCGTGGCGGCGTTGATCGTGCCGGTGTTGGTCAACGTCCCCAGCGTGCCGCCGACATAGTCGCTGAGCAGCGTCAGCAGCAGGTCGGTGGCCGCCCCGTTGGCGCCCGTGCCCAGGGTGGCGCTGAAGCCGCTGGCCGCGGCCGTCAGCCCGCTGGTGGTCAGCGTCCCGCCCACCTCGGCGATGGTGTAGCTCTGGCCCGCGATCAGGTTGCTGCCCGTCAGCGCCGTCACCGCCACCGTGCCCCCGGTGAAGGCCGCGTCGCCGCTGACCAGCAGCTCACCCGCCGTGGCCGCGCCGATGCCCATGGCCAGCGTCCCCGCCGACTGGCTGTAGTTGCCCGTCACGCTGAGGACGGTGGTCAGCAGCACGTTGGCGCCGCTGTTCACCAGCGTGCCCGTGCCAACATTGACCTGGTCGTTCAGCAACAGGGTGCCGCCGGCCAGTTCAACATTGGCCAGGGTGCTGGTGATCGTGCCGATGCCGCTGGTCCCCGTCAGCGTGCCCACGGTGCCGCCCGTGCCGCCGGTGAACACCAGGGCGTTGGCGCTGGTGTTGACGATGTTGCCCGATATCGTGCCGCTGTTGGCGATCGTGCCGATGCTGCCCTGGTTGTACAGGGCCGTCACGCCGGCGATGGTGCCGCTGTTGCTGATGACACCGATGGTGCCGCCGCTGGTGTTGCGCAAGGCCCGCCCGCTGACCGTGTCGGTGGCGCTGACCAGGCCGCTGTTGTCGAGGCTGGCGATGGTGCCGCTGTTGTACAGGCCATAGGCCACGCTGCTGATGGTGCCCTGGTTGATGACGGCGCCGATGGTGCCCCCATTGTTCAGGCCGGCGGCGTTGACCTCCGGCGCGTCCTTCAGCAGGCCGGTGTTCAGCACCGTGCCGATGCTGCCCTGGTTCCACAGGCCCACCCGGCCGGTGGCCGTGCCGCTGTTGTCCACCAGGCCGATGGTGCCCCGGTTGCGGATGCCATAGAGTTCGCCGTCCAGCACGCCGCTGTTGACCAGCGTGCCCAGGCTGCCGCCACTGGCGATGTAGGCCGCCGTCACCACGCCACTGATGGTCCCGGTGTTGTTCAGGGTTCCCAGCGTGCCGCCGATGTAGTCGTTCACCGCCGCCAGCACCAGGTCGACGTTGGACCCGATGGTGGTGACGCCGGTGCCGATGGTCAGGCCGGTGATGCCGGAATAGATGCCCACGCCGGTATAGCTGGACCCCGCCCCGCCCTGCACCAGGATGACGCCGGTTGACGACCCCACGATGTAGTTGGTGATGGAGCTGACGTCGGCCGTGATGGTGCCGCCGCTGATGGCGGCAACGCCACTGACCTCCAGATGGTTGCTGCCCAGGGCCAACGTGCCCGTGGCCTGGCTGTAGGCGCCGGTGATGGTGACGGTGCTGGCCAGGGCCAGGCTGGCGCCGCTGTTCACCACCGTGTGGCCGCCCACGTTGACGATGCTGTCGCCCAGAACCTGGGCCCCGCCCGCGAACACCACGTTGCTGGACGTGTTGGTGATGACGCCGCCCGTCAGCGTGCCACCACCGCCCGCGATGACCAGGTCGCTCGTCGACAGGTTGGCGATGGCGCCGCTGATCGTGCCGGCGTTGACCAGGGTGCCCAGCGTGGCGCTGGCGCCGTTGTACAGGGCGTAGTTGGTGCCCGTGATCACCCCCTGGTTCAGCAGGGTTCCCAGAATGCCGCTGTTGCGCACACCCGTGGCCGACCCCACGATGCCGCCCAGCAGCGTGCCGAAGCCGATGTTGCCCAGCAGAGCGATGGAGCCGCTGTTGTTGATACCGATGGAACCGGAGATCAGGCCGGCGTTCTGCGCGATGGTCAGCGTGCCGCTGTTGTTGATGCCCGCGGTCACGCCACCGATGGTCCCGGCGTTGCCCAGGCCGTACATCGTGCCCTGGTTGTCCACGCCCGCGCCCGTCGTGCCGAGGATGGTGCCGTAGCTGGTCAATGTGCCGAGGTGGCCGGCGTTGGCCACACCCACCGCGCCCACCATGACGCCCAGGCTGCCGCCCACCGTCCCCAGCGTGCCGTTGAGGATGCTGTTGATGCTGCCCAGGTTGTTCAGGGCGGCGGTGGCGCCCAGCAGCGTGCCGGTGTTCGTCAGGCTGCCCAGCGTGCCCGTCGCCGCGACGTAGACCGCGTTGTTGGCGATGATCGTGCCCGTGTTGTTCAGGCTGCCCAGCACCGTGCCCACATAGTCGTTCAGGCCCGCCAGATACAGGCTGTTGCCGCCCACCGAGCCCGAGACCTCCATGCCCGTCACGTCGGAGGTGTAGCTGAGTCCGGTGTAGCTGGAGCCGGTGCCGCCGGTCACCAGGGCGGTGGTCCCGCCCACGCCCGCCAGCATGTTGATGGCACTGGGGACGCCTGTGACGGCGATGGTGCCGCCGGTCACGACCGCGGCGCCGCTGACCGACAACGCGCCGGTGCCGTAGGCCTCCACCAGCGTGCCCGACGACTGGCTGAAGTTGCCCGTCACGCTGATGGCGGTGGTCAGCAGCACGTTGGCGCCGCTGTTCACCAGCGTGCCGCCACCCACGGTGACCCGGTCGTTCAGCAGCAGGGTGCCGCCCCCCAGCACCACGTTGGCCAGCGTGCTGGTGATCGTGCCGATGCTGCCCGACTGGCCGGTCAGGGTGCCGACCGTCGCCCCCGCCCCGCCGGTGATGGTCAGGGCGTTGGCCGACAGGTTGGTGATGTTGCCCTGGATCACGCCGCTGTTGGCCAGGACGCCCACGGTCCCGGTCGCGGCGATGTAGACCGCCGTCGTGGCGCTGAGCGTGCCCGTGTTGCTGAGGGTGCCGATGCTGCCGCCGACATAGTCGTTGCTGACCGTCAGCAGGAAGTCGTTGCCGCTGGTCGTCCCCGTCGCCCCCACGCCGGCCACGCCCGCGACCGTCGCCGTGGCCCCGGTGTAGCTGGAGCCCGCACCACCCGACACCAGGGTATAGGCGCTGCCCACCAGGTAGACGCCGCCGCTGGCGAGGCTGGCCAGCACCGTACCGCCGGTGATGCTGGCCGCCCCGGTCACCACCAGCTGGCTGACCCCCGGGTTGACCACCAGCGTACCCGCCGTCTGGCTGTAGTTGCCGCTGATGCTGATCGTCCCCGCCAATGCCAGCGACGCGCCCGTATTGCGCACGGTGTTGGCGCCGACGTTGACCTGGTCGTTCAGCGACAGCGCGCCCGAGGTGAACACGACATTGGCGTTGGCGCTGGTGATGGTGCCGATGCCGCCGCCGGTGCCCGTCAGGGTGCCCACCAGGTTGCCCGTGCCACCACCGATGCTCAGGTCGTTGCTGCTGTAGTTCTCGATGTTGCCACGGATCAGCCCGCTGTTCACCAGGGTGCCGACGCGGCCGGTCCCGGTCAGCAGCAGGGCGTCGCCCTGGGCGTTGATCGTGCCGCTGTTGACCAGGCTGCCGATGGTGCCGCTGGACAGCCAGATGGCGGTGTGGTTGCCGATCAGGCCGCTGTTGGTCAGGGTGCTGATCATGCCGAAGTTGGCGAGGGCCGTGGCGTAGGCGTCGTTGCTGGACTTGATGGTGCCACTGTTGTCCAGCGAGACGATGGTGCTGTTCGCGCCGTTGTACACGCCCGGCTGCGGGCCGGTGATCAGGCCGGCGTTGTTGATGCTGGCGATGACGCCGCCGCCGACGTTAAGCACGCCGCCACCCACCGTGGCGCCGCCCTGGATGGTGCCGCCGGCCTGGTTGATGAGGGTGCCGACCGTGCCCTGGTTGGACAGGCCGTAGCCGCTGTTGGTGCCGGTGCCGCTCAACAGCCCGCTGTTGGTCACCGTGCCGACCGTGCCTTGGATGCGCACGCCGTAGGCCGTGGACCCACCGTTGCCGGCCAGGGTGCCGCTGTTGTTGAGCGTGCCCAGGCTGCCGGTGCCATAAGCCACGAACAGCGCCGTCCGCGCCGCGCTGATGGTGCCGGTGTTGTTCAGGCTGCCCAGCACCGTGCCCACATAATCGTTGACGGCCACCGCCAGCAGGTTGTTGCCCGCCGTCGTGCCGTTCAGCACCAGCGGGAACAGACCCGACTGGACGCTGACGCCGCTGTAGCTGGACCCCACGCCGGCCGTCACCAGCGTCGCGCCCGTCTGGCCCGCGATGTAGTTGGCGTTGCCGTTCAGCGTGGTGGCCACCGTGCCGCCCGTCATGACCGCGGCGCCCGTGACCGCCAGGCCGTTGCCGTACCCCAGGTCCAGCGTGCCCGCCGACTGGCCATAATTGCCCAGGACCAGCACGTTGTGCACCAAGCCCAGGTTGGCGCCGCCGTTCATCACCGTGTGCCCGGTGGCGACGATGGTATCGTCGACCACCAGGTTGCCCGCGGCGAACACCAGGTTGCTGGCCGTGTTGGTGATCATGCCCTGGCCCGAACTGCCAGTCAGGGTGCCGAAGGTGCCGTTCGCGCCGCCGGTGATGATCAGGTCGCGGCTGCTGCTGTTGACGATGTTGCCGCTGATCAGACCGCTGTTGGCCAGGGTGCCGACGCTGCCGCCCGCGCTGATGGCCAGCGCGTTGACGGTGCCGGCCAGCGTGCCGCTGTTGCCGAGCGTGCCGACGCTGCCCGTGGCGGCGATATAGGCCGCCGTCTGGATGCCGCCGATGGAACCGGTGTTGGCCAACGTCGCCATGCCGCCGCCGACATAGTCGTTCCTGATGGCCAGCAGCAGGTTGTTGCCGCTGATGCTGCTGCCGCCAGTGGTGAGGCCCGTGACGCTGTTGGCCGTGACGACGGCGCCGGCATAGGAGGAGCCGGCGCTGCTGCTGATCAGGGTGGCGGTGCCGGCAAGGTAGATGCCGGCGCTGGTGAAGTTGGCCTTGACCGTGCCGCCCGTGATGCTGGCGGCCCCGTTGACCGTCAACTGACTGGTACCCGGGGTCACCGCCAGGGTGCCGCTGGTCTGGCTGTAGGTGCCGGTGATGGTGGTCAGGGTGGTCAGCGACAGATTGGCGCCGCCGTTCACCACCGTGTGGCTGCCGACATTGATATTGTCGTTCAGCAGCAGGTTCCCGGACGCGAACACCAGGTTGGCGCTGGTGTTGGTGATCAACCCCTGGCCGGCAGTGCCGGTTAGCGAACCGAAGGTGCCAATGCCGCCGCCGCTGATCGTCAGGTCGTTGACACTGTTGTTGAGGATGTTGCCTTGGATCAGGCCGCTGTTGACCAGCGTGCCCACCCGGCCGCCCACCCCGATGGCCAGGGCCTGAGTGCCACGAATCAGGCCGCTGTTGACCACGGTCGACAGTGTGGCGTTGGCGACGATGGCCTTGTGCGCCGCCGTGATCGTGCCGCTGTTGCTGATCGTGCCGATGGCGGCGCTCATGTAGATGGCGCTGGCGTTGGCCGCGATGGTGCCGTTGTTCAGCAGCGTCTGGATCGTGCCCGCCGCCTGGAACAGGCCATAGTTGTTGCCGATCAAGCCGTCGTTCAGCAGCGTGACGATGGTGCCGTCGTTACGCAGGCCCTGCTGCGCGCTGGCGCTGTTGGACTTGATGGTGCCGCCGCTGGCGTTGTCCAACAGTTGGATGGTGCCCGTGTTCTGCAGGCCGCCGTCATGGCCGGTCATGAGGCCATAGTTGACGACGGTGTTCAGGATGCTCTGGTTGATCAGGCCGTAGCCCACCGTGCCGGCCAGGCCGGCGAAGGTGCCGCCGATCGAATTGATCAGCGTGCCCACGGTGCCGCGGTTCAGCAGGCCGTAACCGCCGTTGACGCCGTCGCCGCTGATCAGGCCGCTGTTGGTCAGGGTCCCGATGGTGCCGGCGATGGACGCGCCATAGCCGGTGACGGCGCCCACACCCGCCAGCGTGCCGCTGTTGCTGACCGTGCCGATGCTGCCCGTGCTGCGCACGAACAGCGCCGTCTGCATGCCACCGATGCTGAGTGTGTTGTTCAGCGCGGGCAGCAGGGTCCCGACATAGTCGTTGGCCCCCATCACAACCAGGTTGGTGCCCACGCCGCCCGCCGCGGCGACCAGGCCGGCGATGGTGTTGGCCTGCAGGCTGACGCCGTTGTAGCTGGACCCGGCGCCGCCCGCCACCAGCGTGACGCCCTGGCCCGCGATGTAGTTGGCGGTCGCCGACAGGGTGGTGGCCACGGTGCCGCCGGTCATGACCGCCGCCCCGCTGACCACCAGCTCGCCGCTGGCACCCAGCACCAGGGTCCCCGTGGACTGGCTGTAGTTGCCCGTCACCGCGATGACGGTGTTGAGCGACACCGAGGCGCCGCCGTTGACCAGGGTGTTGCCGCCGACATTGACCGCGTCACCCAGGACGATGGCGCCCGAGGCCAGGGTCACGTTGGCCAGGGTGCTGGTGATGGTGCCGCCGCTGTAGGTGCCGGCCACCGTGCCGCCCGACAGGACCAGCCCGTTGGTCGACAGGTTGATGATGTTGCCGCTGATGGTGCCGGTGTTGACCACCTGGCCCAGCGTGCCGCCCGACGCCACCTCAACCGCGATGGAGCCGGCGATCGTGCCGCTGTTGACCAGGGTGCCCAGGCTACCGGTCGAGGCCACGTAGACCGCGCCCGTGTTGGCGCCGCTGTAGCTCAGCGCGCCGCTGTTGACGATGGAACCCAGCGAGCCGCCGACATAGTCGTTGCCGACCACCGCCAGCAGGTCGTTGCCCGACACGCTGCCGGTCAGGCCCAGGCCGGTGATGCCGCCGCCCGCCACCACCGTGGTGTTGTAGGACGAGCCCGCGCCGCCCTGCACCAGGGTGACGTTGCTGCCCCCCGCCAGGTAGTTGCCCGTGGCGTTGAAGCCGCTGGAGGTCACCGTGCCCGTGGTGATGGAGGCCGCACCGGTCACCGACAGCAGCGCGCCGCTGCCCAGCACCAGGGTGCCGGTGGCGCCCTGCGCGTAATTGCCCGTGACGATGACGGTGTTGGACAGGCGCAGCGAGGCGCCGCTGTTGACCACCGTGCGGCCGGTGGCGGTGATGTCGTCGTTCAGCAGCAGATTGCCGCTGCCGAACACCAGGTTGGCGCCGGTGCTGGTGATCCGGCCCTTGTCGGCGCCGCCGACGCTGCCGCTGACCCCCGTCAGCACGCCCACCACCGTGCCCGTGCCGCCGCCGATGGTCAGGGCCGTGGACGCGCCGTTCAGGATGGAGCCCGCGATGGTGCCGCTGTTGGTGAAGGTGCCGATGGTGCCGCTGCCGCCCAGGCGCAGCGCGGTCGGGCCCTGGATCGTCCCGCTGTTGGAGAGGGTGCCGATGGTGCCTTCGTTGAACAGGGCGGAACGGGAGGCGGACGTGATGAGGCCGGCGTTGGCCAGCTGGGTGATGCCGCCGCCGGTGTAGTTGTCCAGGCCGTTGATCACGCCGCCCACGGTGTTGGACAGCGTGCCGATGACCCCCGCATTGAACACGCCCGCCAGGCGGGACAGGGTGACGTCGGTGATGCTGCCGGTGGCGGCGATGGTGCTGGCGTTGGACAGGACGCCGATGGTGCCGCCCGACAGGTTGGCGATGCCGGCCACCACGTTGAAGCCGGTGACGGTGTCGCGGCCGGTGACGGTGACCAGACCGCTGTTGGACAGGGTGCCGATGGTGCCGCCGTTGGCGACACCGGCGACGACGTTGCCGGTGCCGCTGACGATGCTGCCGCTGGCGCCGATGGTGCCGCCCGTGGCGTTGGTCAGGGTGTCCAGGGTGCCGTAGTTCAGCACGCCGTCCGCGATGCGGGCGGCCGTGGCCAGGATGCGGCCGCTGTTGGTCAGGGTGTTGAGCGTGCCGTAGTTGGCGACGCCCACCGCGGTGGTCGACCCGCTGGTGATGGAGCCGGCGACCAGCCCGGCGTTGAGGAGGGTGCCCAGCAGGTTGCTGTTGGCGATGCCATAGGCGCCGGCGATGGTGCCGGCCGCCTGGTTGTTCACCAGGGTGATGGTATTGCCGTTGTAGATGCCCGAGTTGGGCAGGCTGTCCAGGATCTGGCCGCTGTTGTCGATGGTGCCGATGACGCCGCTGAAGTTGGCGACACCCACGCGGCCGGCGATGGTGCCGCTGTTGACCAGCGTGCCGATGGAGGCGGCCAGCGTGCCGGCCGACGCCATGAAGATGCCGTTGCCGAGGTTGGCCTCGCCGTTCAGCACGCCGGTGTTGGTCAGGGTGCCGATGGTGGCGGTGCCCGCCACGTAGAGCGCGGCGCTGGCCTGGCTGTTGGTCCCCAGCACGATGGTGCCGGCCTGCGTGAACGCCGCCGTGCTGGTGCCGAAGTAGTCGTTCTCGACCACGGCCTGCAGGTTGTTGCCCACCTGGGTGCCGGTGACCCCCAGGCCGCCCACGTTGGACTGCACCACCGGCACGCTCTGGCTGCTGACCAGGCTGTAGGTGGAGGCCGCCCCCGCCTGCACCAGGGTGGTGGTCTCTCCCGCCACATGGTTGGTCAGGCTGTCGAAGCTGCCGACCTTAATGTAGCCGTCGGTGATGATGGCGGACCCAGTGACCACCAGGGGGGCGTTCGGGCCCAGGACCAGCGTGCCGTTGGCGCTGTTCTGCAGGTAGTTGCCCGTGACCGTCACCCCCGGCGCCACGCCCAGCGTGCCGCCGCTGTTGTACAGCAAGTGCGCTGCCGACGTTGACCTGGTCCGCCAGGTAGATCTGGCCGCCCGAGACCACCACGTTGCCGCCCGTGCTGGTGATGGTGCCCAGCGTGCCGCCGGCGCCGGTGAAGGTGCCCCAGGCGCCGCCGCCGCCCCCTCGCAGGTTGAGGTCCGCCGA
>NZ_JAYEER010000004.1:640000-2782003 GCF_034653355.1 Nitrospirillum guanabarense | reverse complement strand
ATCTCCTCCGCCTCGTCCCAGATGATGCCGAAATAGCCGCAAATCTGACGCACCAGCATGGGCGAGGGCGTGCCCTTGCGGCCGTGCTCCAGCGCGGAGAGGTAGGCGGAGGAGATGTGCAGGGCGGCGGCCATGTCCTTCAGGGCCAGGCCATGCTGCTCGCGCAGCTCACGCATCCGCTGGCCGAAGGGGGTCATGGACGCTGCCGCTTCAGGAGCACATAGAGCGCACCGCCGCCGCCGTGCTGCGGCTGGGCCTGGCGGATGGCCAGCACCAGGGGGCGCAAGGGCGCCTCCCCCAGCCAGCGGGGCACGGCCACGCGCAGGATGCCCTTCTCCCGGTCGGTGCCCATGTGGACGCCGCCACCGGAGCCCTTGCCGGTGATGACCAACAGGGTGCGCCGGCCTTCGCGGTGGGCGCGGGCGACGAAGGCGTTCAGGGCGCCATGCGCCTCAGCCTGGGTCATGCCGTGCAGATCCAGCCGGCCGTCGATGACCAGCTGGCCCCGGCGCAAGCGGTCGTCGGTGCGGCGGTCCAGGCCGGCGCGGGCGCCGAAGACCAGCGGGGGATGGACCAGGGGGGCGGCGGGAAGCGGCTTGGCCGCCGGCGCCGACGCCAGCGGCGGGGCGGCGGGCACTGCGGGGGTGGCCGCCACCGGCGCGGGCGGGGGCGGCGGCAGGGGAGCGCCCCGGCGCAGCGGGGCGGCGTCGCGCATGACCTCACGCCACAGGCGGATTTCCTCCGACGTCGGACTGCGGCGCTGGCGGCTCATGAAGACGGTCCGGGCCCGGCGCCGATGTTGGCCGGCGTCACCGTGCGCGGCAGCAGCAGCCAATAGCCGCCCCGGCTTTTCATGACGCCGGCGCGGCTCTCCGCCTCACGCCCGTGGCCCCAGAACACATCGCCGCGCACAGGCCCCTGGATGGCGCCACCGGTGTCCTGCGCCACCATCAGGCGGGACAGGCGCTTGTCTCCATCCTCCGGGTCGGTGACGTCCAGCCAGACGGGCAGGCCGTAGGGCACGTAGGTATGGTCCACCGCCAACGAGCGGCCGGGGATCAGCGCCACGCCCTGGGCGCCCAGGGGGCCGTCGCCCTCCAGCGCCTTGAAGAAGACGTAGGAGGGGTTGCCTTCCATGGTGGCCTGGGCCTGCGCGGGGTTGGCCGCCAGCCAGGCGCGGATGGACTGCATGGTGACGGCGTCACGGTCCAGCTTGCCGTCCGCCGCCATCTGGCGGCCGATGGCGACATAGGGCCAGCCGTTCTGCCCGTCATAGGCCACGCGCATCTCGCCCCCCTCCTCCAGCACCACCCGGCCGGAGCCCTGGATGTGCAGGAAGAAGGCGTCGACGGCGTCGTCCAGCCACACCAGTTCCAGCCCCTTGCCGGTCAGAGCGCCGGCGTCAATTCGGCGGCGGTCCTCATAGGGCTTTAGCTTGCCGTCGGTCACGCGGCCGGCGATGCGCTGGCCCTTCAGGCTGTCGCGGAACTCACCCAGGTCGACCATGACCAGGTCGGCCGGGCGGCGATAGAGCGGCACGGTGTAACGGCCGTGGCGGGTGCGGCTGCCGCGCAGATCCGCCTCATAATAGCCGGTGAACAAACCCTCGGGATTGCCGTTGTCGGTGGCGCGCCAGGGCTGGAACCAGCGTTCCAGGGCGGCGCGGGTCATGGCCTCGTTCCCCGGCGGCAGGTTCTTCAGGGCTGAACAGGGGGCGTTCCAGTCCTGGGGCTTGCCGGCCACGCCGCTGGTCTGGCGCAACATCTTCTCGCAGGACCGCAGGATGGCGGGCACGGCCTCCGCCACCTTGTCCGCCTGCCAGCCGGGCAGGTCGGTGAAGGCGGCCGGCTGCAGCACCAGCTTGGCGCCGGGCCCCGGCACCGGCGGGGCCGCCGGCGGCTCTTCAGAGGTGAACAGGGAACAGGCGGTGGTCAGCAGCAGCAGGGCGCCCGCGACGCCGCGCGCCGCGCGGGCGAAAACGGGCCGGCACGGCATGGGCAATGGTTCCTCACGAGGCGGCTGTGATCAGGTCGAGCCGGACCTTAAAACGGATCGCCGCCGGAAGGAAACATCGGATGCGGGGCGCATCGCGATTTGCGCCGCCGAACGCCCGCTCACTGCGGGACGCGGGTTTCAACCAGGCGCCAGTTGGGGTTGGACGATCTGGTGTCGCGGGCGAAGGTCCAGATGTCCACCACCTCGGACGGATGCTCGGCATCGCCATCCACCACCCGCCCCTGGGCATCCCGGGTGACGTTGGTCTGGTGGGTGATGAACTTCACCGTGCACAGCGCCTGGCCTTCCAGCAGGCGGGCCTGTACCAGATCCACGGTGTCGAAGGCCTGGATGTGGGCCTCCAGCGTTTCGCCCGCCTGGGCGCGGGCCTCGATGGCCTTGGCGAAGTCGTTGTAGACGGCGTCGGCCAGCAGCGGGCGCAGGGCGTCGGTGTCGCCGCGGGCGAAGGCGTCGACGATGATGCCGAAGGCGCTTTCGGCACCCTTCAGGAAACGCCGCTCGTCAAAGCTGGGATCGGCCTGGTGGATGCGGGCGAGACCGGCCTCCAGCGACAGCGGGCCGTCGTCGTCGGGCTGGGTGACGTCGCGCGCGGTGCCCTCGATGACCTTGGGCGGCACCCCCTGGAAGGGCGGCGGTCGCACACCCTGTTGCCCCTGGGTGGTCGGGCCCTGCGCCGGGGGAGCGGTGAAGGGGTTGGGGCGCTCACGCTCCTCGCCCGTCTTGCGGCCCAGCGCCTTGTGCAGCTGATAGGCCAGGAACACGGCGATCATCGCGAAGATGATGATTTCGAAGAAGTAGGAGTTGTCGCCCATTGCAGACTTCGAACCTCCGGCGCTTGAAATAAGCCCTCGTCCCAGGTCCAATCGGCACCTGGATACGGGGCCCTCGCCCCACCATGTTAAGACCGAACACCCGGTTGTCATTACGGGCGGCCCTCTCGCTGTAGATAGGCGGCGCCCGAAGAAAGAGCAAGCTTATGCGCCTTCCCCTTTTTCTCATCGCGTATCTTCTGGCGGAAATCGCCGCCTTCGCCTGGGTGGGGGAGAAGGTGGGCGTGCTGGGAACCGTGGCCCTGGTGGTGCTGTCCACCGCCGTCGGCCTGTGGCTGGTCCAGCGCCAGGGGCTGGACGCCCTGCGCAAGGTGGCGAGGTCGACCCCGGGCGAGGCACCGGTGGTGGCATGGGACGGCCTGTGCCTGGCCACCGCCGGCGTGCTGTTCACCGTGCCCGGCTTCATCAGCGATTTGGCCGGGCTGGCCCTGTTGCTTCCCCCGGTGCGCCGTACCCTGCTGGGCCAGGCCCAGCGCCTGTCCGGCACCCGCTTCACCGTGCGCACCGCCGGGGGCGGCACCTACGGCGGCCCGGCGCGCCCCATCACCGTCATCGATGGCGACTTCGTGGACGTGACCAAGCCGGACCAGGATCCGACGCTGCCGAAGGAGTGACGGGGCTTACAACAAACCCTTCAAGCGATACAGTTCCTCCAGCGCCTGGCGCGGCGTCAGCTCGTCCGGGCTGACGGATTTCAGCGCCGCCAGCGCCGGCGACTCCGGCGGCGGCGCAGCGGGTTCCGGCGCGCGGCGCACGGGCGCGCTGAACAGGGGCAGGTCGTCGGCCAGCCGCGTCACGGCGCTGCCCTGGTCGCCCGCCTCCAGGATGGCCAGCACCTCTTCCGCCCGGCTGATGACCGTGGCCGGCAAGCCGGCCAGGCGGGCCACGTGGATGCCATAGCTGCGGTCGGCGGCGCCGGCGGCCACCTCATGCAGGAACACCACGTCGCCCTGCCATTCCTTGATGCGCATGGTGTGGCAGGCCAGCGACGGCAGCTTGGACGACAGGGTCGTCAGCTCATGATAGTGGGTGGCGAACAGGGCGCGGCAGCGGGTGACCTCGTGCAGGTGCTCCACCGCCGCCCAGGCGATGGACAGGCCGTCGAAGGTGGCGGTGCCGCGCCCGATCTCATCCAGGATGACCAGGCTGCTGCCCGTGGCCTGGTTCAGGATGGCCGCCGTCTCCACCATCTCCACCATGAAGGTGGAACGTCCGCGCGCCAGGTCGTCGGCGGCCCCCACGCGGCTGAACAACCGGTCGACGGCGCCGATATGGGCGGCGTCCGCGGGCACGAAGCTGCCCATCTGCGCCAGCACGGCCACCAGGGCGTTCTGGCGCAGGAATGTCGACTTGCCGGCCATGTTGGGGCCGGTCAGCAGCCACAGGCGGTTGGCGTCCGACAGGTCGCAGTCGTTGGCGACGAAGGGCCCGCTGGCGGCGGCCACCAGCGCCGCCTCCACCACCGGATGCCGGCCGCGCACGATGCGGAATTCGCGGCTGTCGTCCACCACCGGGCGGCACCAGCGGCATTCCACCGCGATGTCGGCCAGCGAGGTCGCCACATCCAGCGACGCCAGCGCCTGGGCGGTGGAGGCGATGTCGTCGGCCCTGGCCAGCACCGCCTGGGTCAGGTCCTCGAACAGGGCCAGTTCCAGGGCCAGCGCCTTGTCACCCGCCTCCGCCACGCGGCGTTCCAGGTCCGACAGCTCCACCGTGGTGAAGCGCATGGCGTTGGCCAGGGTCTGGCGGTGGATATAGGTGCCGCGCTGCTCCGCCGCCATCAGCTTGTCGCCGTGCTGGGCGGTGACCTCGATGTAATAGCCCAGCACGTTGTTGTGCCGGATCTTCAGGGTGCTGATGCCCGTGTCCCCGGCGTAGCGGGCCTGGAGGTTGGCGATCAGGCGCCGCGAGTTGTCGCGCAACTCCTTCAGCTCGTCCAGGGGTGCGGAATAACCCTGGGCGATGAAGCCGCCGTCGCGGGCGTTCAGCGGCAGGTCGGGGCCCAGGGCCGCGGCCAGCGTGGCCACCAGCTCGGCCGGGACCTTCACGCCGTGCAGGGCGTCCAGCAGGCCCGGGGGCAGCGGCGGCTCCAGGGCGCCGCGCAGCGCCTCGGCCGGGAAGGTGTCGCAGATGTCGCGGGCACGGCCAAGGCCGTCGCGCACCCCGGCCAAGTCGCGCGGGCTGCCCCGGCCCAGGCTCAGGCGGGACAGCGCGCGCTCGATATCCGGCGCCCGGCCCAGGTGCGCGCGGATGTCGGCGCGCAAGCCGCCCTGCTCCACAAAATAGGCCACCGTGTCCAGGCGGCGGCCGATGGTCACGGGGTCGGTGAGGGGGGACGCCAGGTGGGCGGCCAGCAGGCGGGCGCCGGCGCCGGTGACCGTGCGGTCGATGGCGCCCAGGAGGCTGCCGCGCTTTTCCCCCGTCAGCGTGCGGCTGAGTTCCAGGTTGCGGCGCGACGCCGGGTCGATCTCCATGACCGCGCCCAGCGCCAGGCGGCGCGGGCGGTCCAGGCGGGGCACCCGGCCCTTCTGCGTCAGTTCCACATAGTCGACCAGGGAGCCGGCGGCCGCCACCTCCGCCCGGCTGAAGCTGCCGAAGGCGTCCAGCGTGCCCACGCCGTAGAGGTCCAGCAGACGCTGACGGCCGTTCTCGCTGTCGAATTGGGCGTTGGGCTGCACCGTCAGCTGGTCGCGCCACTCGGCCCACAGCTCGAACAGCTCCGGCTGCTGCGTCAGGCGTTCGGACACCAGCAGCTCACCCGGCGCCAGGCGGGCCAGGGCGGCCGGCAGGGCCGCGCGTTCCACCGGCTGCAGGGTCAGCTCCCCGGTCGACAGGTCCAGCCATGCCAGGCCCAGGGCGCCGCCCACCTCGGCCAAGGCGGCCAGGTAGTTGTTGGACCGGGCGTCCAGCAGGCCGTCCTCGGTGATGGTACCGGGGGTGACGACGCGCACCACCTCGCGCCGCACCACCGCCTTGCCACCGCGCTTGCGCGCCTCCGCCGGGTCCTCGGTCTGCTCGCAGATGGCGACGCGGAAGCCCAGGCGGATGAGGCGTGACAGATAGTTCTCGTGCGAATGCACCGGCACGCCGCACATGGGGATCTCTTCCCCCAGATGCAGGCCGCGCTTGGTCAGCGTGATGTCCAGCGCGCGGGCGGCGGCCACCGCGTCGTCGAAGAACATCTCGTAGAAATCACCCATGCGGTAGAACAGCAGGGCGCCCGGGTGCTGGGCCTTGATCTCCAGGTACTGCGCCATCATGGGCGTGACACCCTGGGCGGAGAACGCCGGGGATGCGGTATCGTTGGTGTCGGGCACGGCACTAAATCCGGTAGGGCGGGAACGATAGGGCCCTTAGGTATAGCGCCCCCGGCCCGCCAAGCCGAGTCCGTTTACCTAGCCCGCCTTGCGCCCCAGCCGGCGGTGAACCTCGTCCAGCAGGCCGTCGGCCGCGGCTTCGATCAGGTCCAGCACGGTGTCGAACTGGTCCTCCGACCCGTAATAGGGATCGGGCACGTCGTGGCCCTTGTGGTCGGGGGCGTAGTCCAGGAACAGTTGCACCCGGTCGCGATGCTTGGGCGGCGCCAGGCGGCGCAGGAAATCCAGATGATCGCGGTCCATGGCCAGCACCATGTCGTACCGCTCGAAATCATCCGCGTCCACGCGGCGCGCGCGCAGCGCCGACAGATCCACGCCGCGATGGCGCGCCGCCTCCACCGCCCGGATGTCCGGCGCCTCCCCCACGTGATAGCCATGGGTGCCGGCGCTGGCCACCGTCACATCGTCGGCCAGGCCATCCATGACCAGGCGGCGGCGCATCACACCCTCCGCCGTGGGGGAGCGGCAGATGTTGCCCGTGCAAACGAACAGGATTGAAATTTTGCGATTATTTTCCAATGCCTTACCCTTATTCCGGGAGTGCCAAGACATCTGCGGGGACTGTAGCAACGTCGGGCACGGGAATCAAATGCTCACCCGATGCCCCTCTCCAAGAAGGTAGGACCGCGACATCCGGCCCACCCCTTCCCGCTTGCCGGGCGTCTCGGCGCCGCCCAAGATGCGCCCCTCCCGCCGGTGGCAGCCGCCGGGGTTCGGCAACGCGGCAGGATACAGGTCCCATGCCCCTTATCGAGGTCACCGGTCTGCGCCACGCCATCGCGGGCCGACCGGTGCTGGACGTCCCCCTTTGGTCGGTGGAGGCGGGAAGGCACTGTCTGCTGCTGGGGCCCAGCGGCAGCGGCAAGACCACCCTGATCCACGCCCTGGCCGGATTGAAGCGGCCGGACCAGGGTCGCATCCTGCTGGACGGCCAGGCGGTATGGGACCTGGACGCCGCCACCCGCGACCATTTGCGCGGCCGCCTGATCGGCATCGTCTTCCAGACCCTGCACCTGGTGGCGGCGCTGGACGTGGGCCAGAACCTGCATCTGGCGCGCTGGCTGGCCGGCCTGCCGCGCGACGCGGGGGCCGTCGCCCGGGCGCTGGATCGCGTGGGCCTGGGTAAGCGCCTGGCCGCCAAGCCAGAGCATCTGAGCCAGGGGGAAAAGCAGCGCGTGGCCATCGCCCGCGCCGTGGTCACCCAGCCCAAGCTGATCCTGGCGGATGAGCCGACCTCCGCCCTGGATGACGAGAACTGCGCCCTGGTGCTGGACCTGCTGCTGGAACAGGCGGAGGGTTGCTCCGCCACCCTGCTGGTGGCCACCCATGACGAGCGCACCCGCGCCCGGATATCCGACCGGCTGGATCTGCCCAAGCTTAGCCCCGTGACGGAGGCCGCATGACCATCCTCGGCCTGGCCTGGGCGTACCTGAAACGCTCGGCCCTCACCACCTGCCTGAACGTGGCGCTGCTGGCGCTGGGCACCGGCACCATCGTCGTGCTGATCCTGGTGGGCACGCAATTGCAGGACCGCCTGGCCAGGGACGCCGCCGGGGTCGACCTGGTGGTGGGCGCCAAGGGCAGCCCGCTGCAGCTGATCCTGTCCGCGCTGTACCAGGTCGACATCCCCACCGGGAACATCCCACTGTCCCAGGCCCACGCCCTGGCGGCCGACCCGCTGGTGGCCCAGGCCGTGCCCCTGGCCCTGGGCGACAGCTTCCGCGGCTACCGCATCGTCGGCACCGATCCGGCCTTTGTCGCCCTGCGTCACGCCCAGCTGGCGGAGGGCCGGCTGTGGCAGGCCCCCATGGAGGCCACGGTGGGCGACCAGGTGGCGCGCGCGGCCCACCTGAAGGTGGGCGACCAGTTCAACGGCAATCACGGCCTGTCGGCCGGCGGTGCCGTGCACGAGGGCATGCCCTACACCGTGGTCGGCATCCTGGCCTCCACCGGCGGCGTGGTCGACCGCCTGGTGCTGACCCCCATCGACAGCGTCTGGGCCGTGCACGACGCCCATCACCATCATCACCATGACGGCGATGCTGACGAGCATGAGGCTGGGGGCGCCCAGCCGGCCCAGCAACCACCCGAACGCGAGGTGACCTCCGTCCTGCTGCGCTACCGCTCCCCCATCGCGGCCGCGCTGCTGCCCCGGCGCATCAACACCGGCAGCGCCATGCAGGCGGCTTCACCGGCGGCGGAGATGACGCGGCTGCTGTCCCTGGTGGGCATCGGGACGGACACGGTGAGGGGTTTCGGCCTGTTGCTGGTGGCCTCCTCCGCGCTCAGCATCTTTGTCGCGCTCTACAACGCCACCCAGGCGCGGCGCTACGATTTGGCGGTCATGCGCGCCCTGGGCGCCACGCGCATGCGCATCTCCTGCCTGCTGCTGACCGAGGCGCTGGCCATGGGGGCGGCAGGCACCGCCCTGGGCCTGGCTCTGGGCCATGGCGCGGTGGAACTGGCGGGCCGCCTGGTGCCCCAGGCCCGCGACATGGGCATCACGGGACTCCAGTTTCCGGCCACGGAACCCTATCTTCTTGTCCTGGCGGCCGGCCTGTCGGTGCTGGCCGCCCTGGTTCCGGCCATCCAGGCCTATCGCACGGACGTGTCGGCGGTGCTGTCGCGGGGATGACCTCCGCCCCACACCCAGCCCTTAATCGGCCACGATTGGGGGCCAACAAAGCATTTGGCAGTTGAGAGAAAGGATTTCGCCATGACCATTCAGGCCAAGCGCACATTCGCCGCCGCCCTGATGATGGCGGTCATTGTCACCGGGGCCGTCGCCGGGGCGCCCGCCCTGGCGGCCGACAAGAAGGTGGCGTCGGCCACGCCCGCGGCACCGGCGCCGGGCACGGCGGCATCCGTGCAGGCCAACATTCCCAAGGCCACTCTGGGCTGGGACAAGCTGGCCGACGTCAAGGAAGTGCACAGCATGGACAACGGCCTGCTGCGCGTGCGCGCCGCCTTCGGGCCCGAGGTGCAGGCGTTGGAGGGCAAGCCCCTGACCATCGCCGGCTTCATCATCCCGCTGGAGCAGAAGGAGAAGTCCGGTCATTTCCTGCTGAGCGCCATGGCGCCCAGCTGTCCCTTCTGCCCGCCGCCCGGCCCCGCCGACCTGATGGAGGTGAAGACCAGCACCCCTATCGCCATGACCAACGAGCCCATCACCCTGACAGGCACGCTGCATATGGTGGGCGATGACGACAACGGCCTGTACTACCGCCTGGCGGGCGCCAACCTGCAGCCGGGTTCTTAAGCGCGCCCCAACACCGGGCGGCCGCGGGCGCGGCCTGGCGAAAATAAAAGGGACTGGCGCGCTTCGATCTCAAATCCCCAGCAAATGGCGCACCAGGCCAATGAGGCTGCCAACCAGCAGCACGGAGGTGGCGAACAGGGACAAGCCGAAGCCGGCGGTGCGCTTCTTGGCGTCGGCGTAGTAGGTCACGGCGTACAGCACGCGGCCGATGGGCCAGACAAGGCCGATCAGCGCGGCCTGGTGATCGCCCCAAATGTTGGCGAACAGCCACAAGCCCGGCAGGAACAGCACGATCTGTTCCAGGGTGTTGGTCTGTACCCGCAGCACCCGCTGGAAGGCCGGCGGCCCGTCCACCGACGGCGCCTCCACCCCATGGGCGCTGCGCGCCCGGCTGACCTGCCCTATGGTCCAGAAATAGACGAACAACGCCAGCAGCGTGACCAGACCGGTCCACACGAACGCCATCATATGCCCCATTCCCCATTCCAGCCGGCACCCCCAGGCCGCCGGCCCTATTTTTCCTATATTGGTGCGCCTTGTAAACGGTGCCAGACCCGTCCTTACGGATCGTTGGCCTCGATGCCGTACATGTCGTCGTCGGTGAAACCGAAATGGTGGCCGATCTCATGAATCATGACGTTCAGCACCAGATCGCCCAGGTCCTCCCCCGTCTCGCACCAATAGTCCAGCAGCGGCCGGCGGTAGAGGAAGATCATGTCCGGCCCGTGGCTGGCGTCGTTGGCGCCGCGCTGGGGCAGGGAGACGCCGCGGTAGAGGCCCAGGATGTCGAACGGGGTTTCCAGCCCCATCTCCCGCTCCGTCTCCTCATCCGGGAACTCCGCCACATGGACCACCAGGTTGCCCATGTGCACCCGCAGTTCCGGCGGGATGGACGCGATGGCGTCGGTCGCCAGGCGTTCGATCTCCTCCAGCGTGGGCGGGGAGGTGAAGCGGCGGGGCAGGACGGTGACGGTGGCCATGGCTCTATACCGGGGTAAGCTGTGCTGACATCTTGACGGGAGGGTCCCGCCGGGTCCACGTCAACGCCTGTCGGCTCCCGCCGTCAAGCCCCGGCGCTCAAGGCCCATCGTCGCAGGCGACTTAACCCCATCATCCGGCCCCACCGGCCCCTATGCCGGAAGACGGCGGCGTAAAGGAGGACACCATGGTGCAGAAGCTGACGCCTGCGGCGCGCGCCCAGGCCCTGGCCACCCTGCCCGGCTGGACGGCGGTCGACGGCCGCGACGCCATCGCCAAGACCTACACCTTCGCCGATTTCAACGCCGCCTTCGGCTTCATGGCCCGCGTGGCCCTGGCGGCGGAGCGCATGGACCATCACCCCGAATGGTTCAACGTCTACAACAGGGTCGCGGTCACCCTGGCCACCCATGATGCCGACGGCGTGTCGGAGCGTGACGTGCGCCTGGCCCGTTTCATGGAAGAGATTGCTGGTTGAGATGACTGACGACACCGTGCCGCCGGCGGAAGACGCCGCCCCTCAAGCGCCCGTCCCCCAGGCCCCCGCCCCCCAGGTCCCGGCCGAAGCCGCGGCGATCTGCCCACGTTGCGCCAAGCCTCTGGACCTCTGCGTCTGCGCCGGCATCACGCCCATCGAGACCCGGCTTGAAGTGCTGGTGCTGCAGCATCCCCAGGAACAGGATGTGGAACTGGGCAGCGCCCGGCTGCTGACCCTGGGCCTGGCGCGCGGGCGGTTGAAGGTGGGGCTGTCCTGGCCCAATTTGGCGAAAGCCTTGGGGAGGGAGGCCGACCCGCGCCGCTGGGCCGTGCTGTACATGGGCTCCGGCGATGACGCCACGGCGACCGAGCCCGGCACCCTGCGCCTGGTGGACAAGAAGGGCCAGACGGTGGAGGACCCCACGGTGCTGGCCGACCTGGAGGGCATCATCCTGCTGGACGGGTCGTGGTCGCAGGCCAAGGCCCTGTGGTGGCGCAACGCCTGGCTGTTGAAGCTGCGCCGCCTGATCGTCCATCCCGACTTCGTCTCGGCCTACGGCAACCTGCGCCGCGAGCCACGGCGGGAAAGCGTGTCGACGCTGGAGGCCGGAGCCTACGCCCTGGCCAAGCTGGAGGGCGACGACACGCTGGTGGAACGGCTGCGGGCACCCTTCGTCGCCCTGGTGGCCCGCTACCGCGCCGTGCGCGGCAACCGCCCGCCCAGGGCCGCCGCCAACCGGCCCTCGTCCGAAGGCGCGCGCAAGCCTGACTGGCGCGGCCGTAAGCGCCGGCCCCGGTAACGCCCCGCGCTACCACGCGGTGCGGGGCCGGTGGCCGGCCGGCCCTTTTTTAGCCAGAATTGGCGGTCACACACGCGGAAGTTTCCCACGCAAGCCTCCGGACCGCCCCATGCCCCTGCGCACCGCCCTCGCCGCCCTTCTGCTGTGCGGCGTCGCCGCCCCCGCGTTCGCCGCCGAGTCGGCCACGCGGACGACTCCTCAGCCGGCGGCGGCCTGTCCGGAGGGGGCGGACTGGAACATGCCGGCGGCCCCGCTGCGCATCTATGCCGACACTTGGTACGTCGGCACCTGCGGCCTGTCCTCCATCCTCATCACCTCGCCCCAAGGCCATGTGCTGATCGACGGCGCCACGGAAAAGGCGGCCCCGCTGATCGAGGCCAACATCCGCGCCCTGGGCTTCAAGGTGGAGGACGTGCGCATCATCCTGAACAGCCATGAGCATCTGGACCATGCCGGGGGCATCGCCCAGCTGCGGCGCGATTCGGGCGCCACGGTCATGGCCCTGCCGGCCGCGGCCGGCGCGCTGGAGCATGGCAAGGCCGACCGGGGCGACCCGCAGTACCTGAGCATCGAGGCCTTCCCCGCCATTCCGCATGTGAAGCGCGTGAAGGATGGGGAGGAGGTGACCCTGGGCCCCATCCGCCTGACGGCCCACGCCACGCCGGGCCACACGCCGGGCGCCACCACCTGGACCTGGGACAGCTGCCAGGATGGCCCCAAGGGTGAACAGTGCCACCACATCGTCTATGCCGACAGCCTCAGCGCCTATACCGACGACGTCTACCGCTATTCGGACGAGACGGCGCATCCGGGCGTGCTGGCCCGCTTCCGCCAGGCCATCGCCACCATGGCCGCCCTGCCCTGCGACATCCTGCTGACGCCCCACCCCGACGCCTCGCAGATGTGGAAACGCCTGGGCCCCAACGCCACCCAGCCCCTGGTGGACGAGACCGCCTGCCATCGATACGGCGAGGCGGTGACGGCCCGCCTGGACAAGCGCCTGGCGGATGAGGCGGCGAGGACGGAAAAGGAAAAGGCGCCCGCCGAGGACCGCCCGTGATACCGCGCTTCAAATCAGCGGCATGAAACCTCTTTTCATATCGCTGTAGGATGCGACCGCATCCGCCGGAGATTTCTGGGGAGCCGAAGGCGGACTGGAAATCGAGGAAGCCAAGGCCACGGATGTGGCCGCCCGGCATTTGAGGGCAAACTTAACGCAGCGACATCACCCGCACGTCGGCGGGCGGGGTCGACACCGTGGCGGCGCGGTCGGCGGCGGCGATGCGCTTTTCCAGGTCGGCGGCGTGCAGGCGGGCCGCGTCCAGGTCGCGCTGCAACTGGTCACCCCGCGCCCGCTCCTTGCGCAGGGCGCGGCGGTGCTTGCCGGCCGACAGCCAGGAGACCAGGCCCCCAGCCAGGAAACCCACCAGCAGGGAGACGAACACCACGGCGAAGGAGGGCGCCACCACCGCCCCGTCCAGCGGCCACAGCGTCAGGCGCACCAACTCCTCATTCACGATGGCGAAGTCGATGGCGACCAGGGCCAGCGGGATGGACACGATCCAGGAAAGATAACGCAGCACCTGCCGCTCCACTGGCAACGGCCGCCCCGAACCACCCCCGAATGGGGCGGCCCCTTGGGGGGCGGCGCCGAAAGGTCCCGACGGAACCGCCGGGGCCGGGTCCCACAAATGGGGGCTATCAGTCGGTGTTCAACTGCTCACGCAGCTGCTTGCCCGTCTTGAAGAAGGGAATGAACTTCTCATCCACGTCCACCGCCTGGCCCGTGCGGGGATTGCGGCCGGTGCGGGCGTCGCGCCGCTTCACCGAGAAGGCGCCGAAACCGCGCAGCTCCACCCGGTCGCCCCGGGCCAGGGCCTCGGTGATCTCGTCGAAGATGGTGGTGACGATCTTTTCCACATCGCGCTGGTAGAGGTGCGGATTGAGTTCCGCCAGCCGCATAATGAGTTCCGACTTGGTCATCGGCAATTCCCCCTTGGGCAATCGGTCCCGGTCTCGCGGGACCTCTATCTTTATCGTGTCGTTGATGCCTCCCGGCAGGCCGGTGGCCCGGGTGTACATCCACCCACGCCTAGCGGATCCTGATGCCGCACCCCGCTTCCCCTGGTGGCTGGCCTCGATCAAGGTTCCACGGGGTTCGGGTCACGGCTTCCGTCACCGCCCGTCCTAGCCCAACTGTGCCGGAGCGGACCCGTCCTGGCAAGGGTAAGGTCTTCATACTCCTGCATTATCGCTGATCGGGCTCAGCCTTTCGGAGGGCCTCCCCCGTCGCCTCCCCCGTCCGGCCAAGCCGGCCGGACAAGAAAAAAGCCGCCCCCGGTTGCCCGGGGACGGCCCTTTCATACTGGAAGACCCGGATGGGTCCTGAAACTCAGTCCTGACGGACCAACTCTCAGGCCTCGTCCTTGTCCTTCTGGGCGCGCTTCAGCGCGGCGCCCAGGATGTCGCCCAGCGAGGCGCCCGAGTCGGACGAACCGAACTCGGCCATCGCCTGCTTCTCTTCCTCGACTTCCTTCGCCTTGATCGACAGGCCGATCTTGCGGCTGGCGCGATCGATCTGCGTGACCTTGGCGTCGACCTTCTCGCCGACGGCGAAACGGTCCGGGCGCTGCTCGGAACGCTCACGCGACAGGTCGGACTTGCGGATGAAGCCGGTGAAGCCGTCGACGACCGACACCTCGATGCCGCCCTCGGTGATGGCGGTGACGGTGCAGGTGACGACGTCGTTCTTCTTGACGCCGGCGACGGTGGCTTCGAACGGATCGCTGGCCAGCTGCTTGATGCCCAGGCTGATGCGTTCCTTTTCCACGTCGACGTCCAGGACCTTCACGCGGACGTGATCGCCCTTCTTGTAGTCCTGGATGGCCTCTTCACCCGACTTGTTCCAGTCGAGGTCGGACATGTGGACCATGCCGTCGATGTCGCCCGGCAGACCAACGAACAGACCGAACTCGGTGATGTTCTTGACCTCGCCTTCCAGCTCGGTGCCGGCCGGGTACTTGTCGACGAACGTCTCCCACGGGTTGTCCAGGCACTGCTTGAGGCCCAGGGAGATGCGGCGCTTCTGCGGATCCACGTCCAGCACCATGACCTCGACCTCCTGGGAGGTGGAGACGATCTTGCCGGGGTGGACGTTCTTCTTGGTCCAGGACATCTCGGAGACGTGCACCAGACCCTCGATGCCGGGCTCCAGCTCCACGAAGGCGCCGTAGTCGGTGATGTTGGTGACGCGGCCCTTGAACTTGGCGCCGACCGGGTACTTGGCTTCCACGCCTTCCCACGGATCAGCCTCAAGCTGCTTCATGCCCAGGCTGATGCGCTGGGTTTCGGAGTTGAAGCGGACGACCTGGACCGTGACGGTCTGGCCGATCTGCAGGGCTTCCGACGGGTGGTTGATGCGGCGCCAGGCGATGTCGGTGACGTGCAGCAGGCCGTCGACACCACCCAGATCCACGAACGCGCCGTAGTCGGTGATGTTCTTGACCACGCCCTGCAGAACCTGGCCTTCCTTGAGGTTGGCCACCAGCTCCGAACGGGCCTCGGCGCGGCTCTCTTCCAGAACGGCGCGGCGGGACACGACGATGTTGCCGCGCGAGCGGTCCATCTTCAGGATCTGGAAGGGCTGCGGGGTGCCCATCAGCGGCGAGATGTCGCGCACCGGGCGGATGTCCACCTGGCTGCCCGGCAGGAAGGCCACGGCGCCCGACAGGTCGACCGTGAAGCCGCCCTTGACGCGGCCGAAGATGATGCCGGTGACGCGCTGTTGTTCGGTGAACGCGCGCTCCAGCTGGGTCCAGGCCTCTTCGCGCTTGGCCTTCTCGCGCGACAGCATGGCTTCGCCGTGCTTGTCTTCCATGCGCTCGAGGTAAACCTCGACCGTGTCGCCGATCTTCAGCTCAACCGGCTGACCGGGGACGGCGAATTCCTTCAGCGCGACCCGGCCTTCGGACTTCAGACCAACGTCGATGAGCACCATGTCGTTCTCGATGTTGAGAACGGTGCCCTTGACCACCGTGCCTTCGAGGCTCTCGCTCGTGCCGAGCGACTCTTCCAGAAGGGCGGCGAAACTTTCCTTCATCCCACGGTCTTGGGACTTGGCGGCGGAAACCTGGGCCATTTAAACTCCTTGAGTGGATCCAGCACAGGCCCGTTCCAACCCCCCGGCAGACGCCCGGCCGACAAGGGGTTAACTTGGCCCATGGCGTCGGACACCATGCCCGGCGACTTGGGTTGAGTTGGGGGCCGCGCGGCCAAACCGTCCGTTTTAAAGGAAGTCGGGAAACGCGGGTCTGGAGCGGATGAAGTCCGTGGCGGCGATGAACGCCTGGTCGGCATCCATCATGGACGTATCAAGCAAAAACGCGTCGACAGCGGGCTTCAGCGGTGCCACCGCCCGTTGACTGTCACGCGCATCACGAACTTTCATGTCCTCCAGGACGGCCTCGTATATAGCCTCAGCGCCAGTATTCCGCAACTCCGACAAACGGCGGCGGGCGCGAACCTCAACGTCGGCGGTCACGTAGAGCTTGGCGGGGGCGTCGGGGCAGACCACGGTGCCGACGTCGCGACCGTCCAGCACAGCCCCTTTCGCCCCGCCCGGCGGGCGATGGGCGAAATCCCGCTGGAAATCCAACAGGGCGGCCCGCACCTCGGGCACCACCGACACCTTGGAGGCGGCGACGGCCACCGCGTCCTGGCGCAGCGCCGGGTCGTTCATCAGGGGCAGCACGGTGGCGGCGTCCAGGCCCTGCGCGGCGGCGATGGCGGCCTGCGTATCGTCCGGCGCATGGCCGGCCCGCAACAGCGTCAACCCCACGGCACGGTAGAGCGCGCCCGTGTCCAGGTGGGCGAAACCCAGGGTGGCGGCCAGGCGGCGGGCCAGCGTGCCTTTGCCGCTGGCGGCCGGGCCGTCAATGGCGACGATGAAGGAAGGGGTCGTGGTCATGAGCCGCCTGTCGAAGGATTGGGTGCGGTGGGTGGCCGGTGGCCTAACACCCCCCGCCCCGCCTGGCAAGCGGCCCCGTCCCTTACCCTTCGGTGACGACGGCGCCCAGGGCGTTCAGCAGGTGGGCAGCGGCCGGATTCACAGCCGCGCGCACGGCGATGGGGGCCCCGGCGGCGGTGCCCAGCGCCAGGAAGGCCGGCGCCAGGTCGGCATCCACCTCCACCGTGGCGCCCCCCCTGGGCGGCCGGCCGTCGCCGGTGACGGTCAGGACATCCGCAGCCGCCGACGCCGCGACACCGCAGGCGGTCAGGGCCGCGGCCAGGGGGGCCGCCACCCGGGCCTGGGCAGGCCCCAGGCCCCGCAGCAGCGTCGTGCCCCGGGCGCAGGACGCCGCCGCCGCCGCCAGCGCCAACTCGCCGGCGCCCAAGCGCCCCGCCTCGGCCTCCACCCCGCGCAGGGGGTGCGGCGGTGGGCTTAGGCGCACATCGGCCGCGGGCTCCCCCTCGCCAGCGGGCAGGGCCTGCACCGTCAGGTCGGCGCCCATGTCGCGGAGCAGCGGGAACAAGGCGGTGCGATGCTCATTGGTGCCGACATGGGTCAGCGTGATGCCGGGGCCCGGGCGCAGGGCGGCGGCCACCAGGGCGGCGCCGGCCAGGGACGCGTCGCCCGGCACCGCCACCTGGGCCGGCCGCAGTTCGCGCTGGCCATCGACGCTGACGGCCCAGGCGCCGTCCGGCTGGCGGCGCGCGGCGACGGCGGCGCCGAAACGGCGCAACAGGCGCTCGGTATGGTCGGCGGTGGGCAATTCCTCCACCACCGTGGTGCGGCCGGCGATGTTGAGCGCGGCCAGCAACAGGGCGGACTTCACGTCACACGCCACGGGCGCCAGGGGGCGGTGGTCCACCGGCACCGGCCTGGCCGTGCCGCGCGCCAGCAGCGGGGGATGGATGCCGCCCAGCCCATCGCCGGCCGGGATGAAGGCCGCGCCCATGCGCGCCAAGGGCGGCAACGCCGCCTTCAGGAAAGCGGCGGCGGCGGGATGGCTGGTGGTGAGGAAAGTCTCCCCCCTTGCGTGGCCAGCAGGCCGGTCAGCAAGGCGAAGGCCAGGCCGTCCTCGCCCAGGTCCAGCAGGCCCGGGGCTTGACGCAAGCCGCCCACGCCCACGCCGTGGACGCGCCAGGCGCCCTCGCCCGCCTGCTCAAGCCGAGCCCCGAGGGTACGCAGGGCCTGGACCGCCGGTCCCAGCCCGGCGGGAGCCGCCGTCACCCGGCTTTCCCCCACGGCCAGCGCCGCCAGCACCAGCGCGCGCACCGCGATCGCCGCGTCGCCCGGCACCGCGACCGCGCCGCCCAAGGGGGAAACCGGGGATGAGGTCCAAGTGGGCGAGGCGGACGCTGACATGGGAATTGGAGTCCCTGGCATGACGGGGGCGGAACGGCGTCCAGGATGGCCCCACCCCTGCCGCCGTGCAAGGTGCCGGGCCATCACCGGGCCCTGTGGGGGCCTGGCGGGCGCCGCCGCATGGGACGAAAGCGCCCCCTTGTGGGTGTCTTCGAGGATTCACGTTTGACAGGGGGCGGGCTTCATGGCAAACGCCCGCTCCTGTACCTTTTTATATGGAGCGTGGACATGGCCGGCCCGGGCCGTCGCCACGCGTGTTTTTTGACGGAGGATTGCCGTGGCGAAACCGGAATGGGGCACCAAGCGGATCTGCCCGAACTGCGGCACCCGCTATTACGACATGCGGAAGAATCCGCCGACCTGCCCCTCGTGCTCGACCGTGTTCGATCCGGAGGCCTTGCTGAAGTCCCGCCGCGCCCGCCCCATCCTGGCCGACGACACCAAGAAGCCTGTCCTGGATGATGAGGACACCGGCGTCGAGGCCGAGGACGAGGAGAAGGAAGAGGCCTTGGAAGAGGCCGAGGTCGACCTGGAGGTCGATGACCTGGAAGAGGGCGAAACCGCCGACGACGTGCCCGGCGACGATGACGAGGACGTCCTGCTGGAGGACGCCGAGGAACTGGGCGACGAGGATGACATGGGCGAGGTGGTCGACGTCGAAGGTGGCGACGAGGACCGCTAAAGCTCTAGGAAAATCAGAGCGTTAGCCGCACTGGAAAAAAGTTTCGGAATCCTGAATTTTTCTCTTGATCCGGCCGGCGCATCTGAGCATATTCCCGCCCACACCACGCCAGCCCCCAGGCGGCGCGGATCGAGTTAAAAATGGTTTGGGGCTATAGCTCAGCTGGGAGAGCGCTACAATGGCATTGTAGAGGTCAGGAGTTCGATCCTCCTTAGCTCCACCAAAATTCGAAAGGCCGGCTGGCAACTCAGCCGGCCTTTCTTGTTTCTGATCCGATTGACTGGCCCTGCCGCCACTTTTTCTTTTCCAATGCCAGCAATGGCGGGGTCACCTGTCACATGACTGAAAGACATGCCAGGGTCGCGGATGAAATTGCGCGCTTGATCTCCGCCCTGCATCTGCGCATATTCCCGGCCTCACCGCCGTTCCCCTGGATTGTGGGACCCAGATGGCGGGAACCGAATTCAAAGGTTCGGGGCTATAGCTCAGCTGGGAGAGCGCTACAATGGCATTGTAGAGGTCAGCGGTTCGATCCCGCTTAGCTCCACCAAATCCGAAGGCCCGGCTGATCCCGTCAGCCGGGCCTTCGCGCTTTCGGGGTTCTGGCAAAAGCTTTCTTGAACGCGGGATATCACCGGGCGATGGTCGGGCGGCCCACAGGTTCCCGTCCGCCGGCCCCTTCACCCCCGAGTCCCGCCCATGCCCCATCTCCATCGCCTGGCGCTCCGCGCCATCCTGATGCTGTCCGTCGCCGCCCCCGTCCTGGGCCGCGTCCTGGGCCCCGCCGTGGCCGCCACACCCGCCCAGATGGCCCCCTGGGACACGGACTTCCTGCCGCCGCTGGCGCCCTGGCACGGCGCCTCGGAAAAGCTGTTGGTGAAGGCGGGCGATCCCTGGGCCACCCCGGCGGAGCTGACCGGCCTGACCGCCACGCCCAGCTATGACGAGACCCGCGCCTTCATCGACCGGCTGGTGACCGCGTCCCCCCTGCTGCGGCAAGAGGTGTTCGGCACCTCCCCCGAGGGGCGGGAGATGGTGGCCGTGCTGGCGGCCAAGGGCCTTGTGGACGGCAGGCCCGACCCGGCCAAGCCACTGCTGCTGGTCCAGGCCGGCATCCACGCGGGCGAGATCGACGGCAAGGACGCCGGGCTGATGCTGTTGCGCGACATCACCCAGCGGGGCAAGGACGGCCTGCTGGACCGCGTGAACCTGCTGTTCGTGCCCATCTTCAATGTCGATGGCCATGAGCGCGCCGGCGCCTATAACCGGCCTAACCAGCGCGGCCCCATGAACCAGGGTTGGCGCACCACGGCGCAGAACCTGAATCTGAACCGCGATTACGGCAAGCTGGACACGCCCGAGATGCGGGCCATGATCGCCCTGATCCGCCGCTACCAGCCGGACCTGTACCTGGACATCCATGTCACCGACGGCATGGACTACGCCTATGACATCACCTTCGGCAACGACGAGGGTGCCGCTGGAGACCTGTTCTCCCCCGCCATCGACCGCTGGCTGGCGGGCCCCTTCAAGACGGAGGTGGGCCAGGCCCTGGCCAAGGCCGGCCACATCCCCGGCCCCCTGGTGACGGAGGCCGACGGCCGCAAGCCAGAGGGCGGCATCGCCGGCGGCACCACGCCCCTGCGCTATTCCACTGGCTACGGCAACCTGGCGCACATCCCCACCCTGCTGGTGGAGAACCACTCGCTGAAGCCCTATCGCCAGCGGGTGCTGGGCACCTATGTGCTAATCGAGCGATCGCTGACCCTTCTGGCGGAACAGGGCGCCGCCCTGCGTCAGGCCGTGGCGTCCGACCGCGCCCGCCGCCCCGTCACCCTGCCCGTGGCGTTCGAGGTGGAGAAGACGCCCAGCGCCAGCGTGGAGTTCCGGACCATGCGGCACGAGAGCTACATCTCCCCCGCCTCGGGCGAGGTGGAGGTGCGCTGGCTGGGCCGGCCGGGCGCCACGGTGCGCATGCCGGTCTACCTGGATCACCCCAGCGTCACCGTGGCACGGCCCGAAGCCTATTGGGTGCCGGCTACCAAGCCGGAGATCATCGCGCGGCTGCGCCTGCACGGCTTGGCGATGGAGACCCAGAACCAGCCGCGCGAGGTCACGGTGGACGCCGTGCGCCTGACGGAGCCCAAGCTGGCCACAGAGACCAACGAGGGCCACGTCATGCTGGACAAGGCCGGCTATGTGCATGAGACGCGCACGGTGCTCTACCCCAAGGGCAGCGTGCGCGTACCCACCGACCAGCCTCTGGGCGACCTGGCCGCCGAGCTGCTGGAAGCGGAAAGCACCGAGTCGTTCCTGGCTTGGGGGTACTTTCCGGAGATCCTGCAGCGCACCGAATATATCGAGCCCTACGCCATCGCCCCCCTGGCCGAACGCATGCTGGCGGCCAGCCCCGCCTTGAAGGCGGAGTTCGAGGCCAAGCTGAAGGCCGACCCGGCTTTCGCCACCAGCCCCGACCAGCGCCTGGCCTGGTTTTACGAGCGCACCCCCTACAGCGACGCCGCCTACCTGCGCTACCCGGTGGGGCGGGAGATGGGACGGTGACACCAAAAAGGCCGCCCCGGTGACGGCGCGGCCTTTCGTTTCAGTGCTCGGGGTCGGGCTTACTTGCCGGTCAGCACCCAGTCGGGGCGGACCCAATGGCAAGTGTAGCCGCCGATGTTCTTTTCCAGATAGTCCTGGTGATAATCCTCGGCCTCCCAGAAGGTGCCCGCCGGCACGATCTGGGTGACGACCTTGCCCGGCCAGCGGCCCGACGCGTCGACCTCGGCCGTCACCTCCTCGGCCGTCGCCTTCTGCTCGGGCGAGGCGTAGAAGATGGCGCTGCGGTACTGGCTGCCGATGTCGTTGCCCTGGCGGTTGGTCGTCGTCGGGTCGTGGATCTGGAAGAAGAACTCAATCAGGCGGCGATAGGTCAGCTTGGCCGGATCGAAGGTGATCTCGATGGCTTCGGCGTGCCCGGTGGCGCCGGTCTTCACGTCCTTGTAAGTGGGGTTCCGCAGCTCGCCGCCGATGTAGCCCACGCGGGTATCCACCACGCCCGGCACCTTGCGGATCAGGTCTTCCATACCCCAGAAGCAGCCACCGGCCAGCGTCGCGGTTTCGGTCGTCATTGTCGTCATCCTCGGGAAAGGCAAACAGTCAGGCACTGCAAGTAAGCGCTGGCGGGCCCCGCTTCAACAGCGATATTGACCCCGGGGTGTTGGCGGGATGCTTGAGCGGCTACAGTGGCGCCCATGCGTTCCGCCTATCTCTCCCTCACCGCCGCCATGATCCTGGTCGGCCTGTCCGTGCCCATCAGCAAGATGGCGGTGGCCAGCGTGCCACCCCTGGTGGCCGCCGACGTGCGCTTCACCCTGGTGGCGCTGGCGCTTGGCCCCTGGGCCGTCCGCCACGGGCGCCGGGCCTGGCCGGCCACGGGCGGCGACTGGGCCAGCCTGGCTCTGCTGTCGCTGTTCGGCATGGTGCTGTTCAACGTCTTCCTGATGTATGGCCTGCGGGGCACCAGCGCCACCACCGCCGGCATCCTGACCAGCACCATCCCCGCCGTGACCGCCCTGTGCGCCGCCGCCATCCTGCGCGAGCGGCTGACCCTGCGGAATGGCGCGGCCATCGCCCTGGCCATGGCCGGGATCGCCGCCCTGAACCTTGCCAACAACGGAGACGGCGGCGCCGGCGATACCCTGCGCGGCAACGCCCTGGTCCTGGGGGCCGTGGTGTCGGAGGGGCTGTACAACGTCTATGCCCGGCGGCTGGCGGGCGTGTCGCCCCTGGCCGTCACCTTCCTTGCCAATCTGATGGCGGCGGTGCTGGCCCTGCCCTTCGCCATCGTGACGGCGCGGGGAATGACGCCTGAGTCGCTGTGGGGAGCCCTGTCGCCAGGCGCCTGGGCGTTGTACGCCGCAGCCTCGCTGGGCAACGGCTTGGTGGCGGTGGTGTTCTGGCTGCGCGGTGCGGCCCGCATCCCCGCCAGCCGCAGCGGCCTGTTCACCGGCCTGCTGCCCGTCACCGTGCTGGTGCCGTCGCTGTTCCTATTGGGTGAACGGCCGACCCTGGCCCACGCCCTTGGGCTGGCGGGCGTGCTGGCCGGAATCGCCGTGGGCGTCATGCCCGGGCGAAACCGGCCAGCGACAGCGCGACCTCAGGAAGCCGAGCCGTAAACGGTCTCAAGCTCGGCATCGTCGAAGCGGTAGTGGGTGCTGCAGAACTCGCATGCGACGTCCACGGCGCCATCCACCTTCAGCTCGGCCACTTCCTCGCGCGGCAGGGACTTCAGCACCGTCACCACCCGTTCCCGCGAGCAGCGGCACTGGGCCGCCAGGCCGTGCGGGTCGTAGGCCCGCGCCTCTTCCTCATGGAACAGGCGGAACAGCACGTCGTTCACCGGCAGCGCCGGGTTCAGCACCTCGGCCGGGGTGACGGTGGACAGCAGGGCCATCGCCCGGCGCCAGTCGTCCTCCAGGTCGCTGGGCTTGGCGTCCGACGCCACGCTGCCGGCATCCTCATCCGGCAGGGCCTGCAGCATGATGGCGCCGCCACCCCAAGCGCCCCCGTCAGATAGGCCGGCATGGACGACGATGCCCGTGGCCAGCTGTTCCGACTGGGTGAAATAGTGGCGGACGCAATCGTCCATGCGGTCGCCCTCCAGGCCGACGATGCCCTGGTAGCGCTGGGTGTGCTCGCCCTGGTCGACGGTGAAGGCCAAGTAGCCCTTGCCCAGCAGCGTGGGCACCGGGGCCCACGGGCGTGAGGCCTCACCGGCGGCCTCCAGGGCGGCCTTCAGCTTGTCCTCGTCGAACTGGGCGTAGCCGCGCACGGCACCGGCGCTGGTGACGTCGGCCACCATGAGGTTGATGGGGCCGTCGCCCTTGGTCTGCAGGGTGAAGACCCCCTCGTACTTCAGCGCCGCCGCCAGCGTGGTCGCCAGGGTGATGGTTTCCGCCAGCATCTGGGCGACGGGGCCGGGATAGGCGTGGCGGCCCAGGATCTCGTCCAGCACGGCCCCTAAGCGCACCATGCGGCCGCGCAGGTTGGACCGGTCCAGCTGGAAGGGCTGCACCACGTCGATGTCCCGGGAAACAAGGGTGGAGGCGAAGGCGGAAACGGCGGCGGTGGTCATGATCGCTTACCCCAAAAACAAAGGCGCCCGACCGGGGTCAACCGATCGGGGCCTTATGGAACACCTCAAGGCCGGACACCATGGGTCCGGTACCGGAACGATCAGGCGTTCAGGCACCAGGCCAGGATGCCCTTCTGGGCGTGCAGGCGGTTTTCCGCCTCGTCCCAGACGACGGACTGCGGCCCGTCGATGACAGAGGAGGTCACCTCCTCCTCCCGATGGGCCGGCAGGCAATGCATGAATATGGCGTCGGGCGAGGCCAGTTTCATCAGCGCGTCATTGACCTGGAAGGGGGCCAGCAATGCCATGCGCGCAGGCGCATCCTTGTGATGCATGGACACCCAGGTGTCCGTCACCACGATGTCGGCACCCTCGGCCGCGGCCTTGGGATCCTCGGTCACCACCAGGCGGGCGCCTTCGCGCGCCGCCCAGGCGATGGTCTCGGCCGTGGGCTGCAGGCTGGCCGGCGCCGCCACGCGCATCTCGAAGCCAAGGCGTGCCGCGGCATGGATCCAGCTCTGGCAGACGTTGTTAGCATCGCCGCTCCAGCAGACCACACGGCCCTCGATGGGCCCGCGCTTCTCCTCGAACGTCATGATGTCCGCCATGATCTGGCAGGGGTGGGAGGTGTCGGTCAGGCCGTTGATGACCGGGATGCTGGCGGCCCCCGCCATCTCATGCACCTTCGTCTCATGGTCCGTGCGGATCATGATGACGTTGACGAAGCGGGACAGCACCCGGGCCGTGTCGGCGATGGTCTCGCCATGACCCAGCTGGATCTCGCGGCCCGTCAAGGTGATGACCTCGCCGCCCAGCTGGCGCATCCCCACCTCGAACGAGACGCGGGTGCGGGTGGACGGTTTCTCGAAAATGGTGGCCAGCGTCAGGCCCCGGAAGGGCTGGGGATGCTGGGCCGTGCCGTTGGTCTGCTTCAGGTCCCGGCCCCGCTTCAGGATCTCGCGCAGCGTGGCCGTGTCGAAATCGCTGATGTCCAGGAAATGCCGGACCGTCTTGGTCGTCGCGGTCATGATGTGGATACCTCTCAGGCCGCCAGGGCCGCGCAGGTGCGGTCCAGAATGGCCACGGCCTCGTTGATCTCGGCCTCGCCCACGATCAGCGGCGGCAGGATGCGGACGACGTTGTCGGCGGCGGAGACCACCAGCATGCCGTTGTCACGCAACGCGGTGACCAGGTCGCCCGCCGGCGTCACGCATTTCAGGCCCAGGATCAGGCCCTTGCCGCGCACGCTGTCCAGCACCGTGGGATGGCGCGCCACCAGCTCTTCCAGCTTGCCCTGCAGCAGGGCGCCCTTGGCGATGACATTATCCAGGAAGCCCGGCTGCGTCATCACGTCCAGCACGGCGTTGCCCACGGCCATGGCCAGCGGGTTGCCGCCGAAGGTGCTGCCGTGGGTGCCGGCCACCATGCCCTGGGCCGCCTTTTCGGTGGCCAGGCAGGCGCCCAACGGGAAGCCGCCGCCGATGCCCTTGGCGATGCACATCACGTCCGGGGTGATGCCCGCCCATTCATGGGCGAACAGCTTGCCCGACCGGCCCATGCCGCTCTGGATCTCGTCGAAGTACAGCAGCAGGCCGTACTCGTCGCAAATGGCGCGCAGGGCCCGCAGGTAGTCCAGGCTGGCCGGGCGCATACCGCCCTCGCCCAGGATGGGTTCCACCAGGATGGCGCCCGTCTCCGGTGTGATGGCGGCGCGCAGCTCGTTCAGGTTGTCGTAGGCGACCCGGTCGAAGCTGTCCAGCAGGGGGCCGAAGCCCTTCACCATCTTGTCCTGGCCGCTGGCGGCGATGGCCGTCATGGTGCGGCCATGGAAGTTGCCGCCGGCGACGATGAAGCGCGTCTTCTCCGGATGGCCGGTCTCATAATGATACTTGCGGATGAGCTTCACGCCGCATTCCCAGGCCTCGACACCGGAGTTGGTGAAGAACATGGTGTCGGCGAAGGTCAGGTCCCGCAGGCGGCTGGCCAGCTTCTCCTGTCCCGCCACGCGGAACAGGTTGGAGGTGTGCCACAGCTTGTGCGCCTGCTCGGTCAGCTTCTCCACCAGGTAGGGATGGGCGTGGCCGAGGGCGTTCACAGCGATGCCGCTGGTGAAATCCAGGAATCGTCGGCCGGTGGTGTCGTAAAGGAAGCAGCCCTCACCCCGCTCGAACACAACGTCGATCCGGGAATAGGTCGGCATCACGACAGGAATCACGGCCAGACACTCCTTTATTTCTTGTGGCGCGTTACACGGAATTATCACAAAACCAGAGCCGCCCCCGGGGCACCAACCGGGGTTTGGAACCGCCGACTATTGTGTGCGGCAAGCCCTCCGTCAATCGCAACCGGCCCCATTCTGGAGATCCCCTGCCATGCGCCCATCGTGCGGGACGCATGCGTGGCGTGGGCCCGTGGATGAACCCGGATGACAAGGCCGGCGCCCCCGGCCCGGGAGATGTTGCGAAAAGCCCCAGAAACGCTTAAGAGTTTTGATGCGTCCAGCCCGTTTCGGCGGGGGCGGTGGTGTGTCATGGGGAATGCGCGCCGGCCCGGACCAGGAAAATTTTTTGGTTCCGGCGCAGGCCGGACGATGAGGGGGACCGATGGCCAGTGACATCCTCGATCCGCGCAGCTTTCTGCGGCCGGGCCTGAACGGCGAGCGCAGGCGGAAGCGACGCCCGACCTGGGCGGCGGCGTCACCACCATCTCGCCCGAGGCCCGCATCGAGGGCGCCAAGATTTCCCATTGCCACACCCTGCATGTCGCCGGCCGCCTGGTCGACGTGACGCTGAACGAGGTGAAGGTGCTGGAGGTGGCCGAGGGCGGCCATTTCGAGGGCACCGCCGTGGTGGAAAGCATGAAGGTCGCCGGCCGCGCCACCGGCACCATCGAGGTGACCGGCACCCTGTCCATCGGCGAGACCGGCCAGGTCGACGGCACCATCCGCTACGGCCGCATCAGCATCGCCGACGGCGGTTCCATCTCCGGCTCCATCCAGAGCGGCAAGTCGCACTGAGCGGCGTCCTGGTGAAGCTGGTACGGTATGGGGCGGCCTTCGGGTCGCCCTTTCGCTTTTGGGGAGGCCGGGATGGACGCGCACGCGGTCAGCCACACCGTGGGCCAGGATTTGCGCCGCCTGCGCCGGCTGCGCGGCCTGAAGCAGGGGCATGTGGCGGAGTTGCTGGGCGTGACCCAGGCCACCGTGTCGCGCTGGGAACGGGGCCTGGCCTGGCCGGATGAGGCCCATGCCGCGCACATCGCGGCGTTGCTGAGCCCAGGGCCCGCCCGGCCCGGTCAGGACAGCGCCCTGAAACGGCTGGTGCGGCGCTCTCGCGATCCGGTGCACCTGATCTGCGACCGCAGCCATCGTCTGCTGGCGGCCTCGGCGGCGCGGGAGGCGGAGTGGACGGTGCCCGCCAGCACGGTGCTGGGCCAACCCCTGCTGTGCTATGCCACCCCGCAGATTCTGGAGGCGGAAGCCGGCTTGGCCGATGCCGGCTGGTACGAGCGGCCGGATGGTGTCCTGGACCTGGAGACGGAGACCAACCACCGCCCCGACCTGCTGATCCGCCGCAGCCGCATGCGCTGGGAGCGCATCCTGCTGGAGGATGGCACCGCCGGCCGCCTGGTCACCACCCTGCGCTGGGGCGGGCCCGCCCCGGAAGCAACGAAAAACTAAGCACTCATCTCCTGGGCGGCCAGGATGCCCTGCAGGGTATCGCCGCCGGCGATGGGCACGCCGCTGCGGGCGCCGGTCTGGTTGCTGTTGGCGGCCATCTGGCTGCCGAAGCCGTTCTGGCCGCTGCCGTCGGCCGCCATCTGGGCGGCGTCTTCCAAGCCGCTCTTGCCATCCTTGCCGGAGGCGGTCATCTGCCGGACCTTCTGCTCCACCTCGCGCATGATCTGGCGTTCCAGGTCGGCGCGCTGGTCGGCGGGCATCTTGGCCACATCGTCCTGGGTCAGGCCCTTGGACTGCAGCGTGTCCTCGGCGATCTTCTGCTTCATCTGCTTGATCTGATAGGACCAATACCCCTGGAGGCCGCCAGAGGTCATGTCCTTCAGCATGGTTTGCGGATCGTCGTCGCCCTTCAGCAAGTCGGCGAAGGCGCTGTCGGTCTGGGCGTTGGACAGGGCGCTGTTGCCCTGACCATTCGTCGAGCCGCCGGGGCTGACGCCGCCGCTGCCCGCAGTGCCGAAGCCGCCATAGGCGTTGGCGGCGGACTGGGTGTGGTTGCTGGTGTTCAGGAACGACATGGTCTTCGGTCCCTTGCCCCATGAGGTGGAATGACGCGATCCCCATGACCCGCGCGTGGCCATGGTTAACCATGTCTTCCCAAGCAAGGCCCGGGCCGTCGTCTTCATCCGCGAAAATCCAGGCGTTCCGCCAATTTCGCCGGCGTACAGGCGGGCCAAGCATGCCCCTTCTCCATGCCGGCCCGGGCAAAAGATTCCGACAGATCGGCAACTATTGCCGATCTGTCATCGTCGCCAAAATGCGCTGGGGCGTCAGCCGAAACGCCGCAGCCGCTCCACCAGCAGATCGAAGAAGGCGTCGCTGTCGGCCTTCAGCATGACGGTGGCGTTGCGCGGCCGGCCGGTGGTGTTCCAGCGGTCTATGACCGTCTGCCCGGTGGTCAGCGGGCTGCCCATCTCGATCTCCACGTTCACGGTCCTGCCCTCGAAGATCCCCGGCCGGATCAGCCAGGCGATGACGCAAGGGTCGTGCAGAGGACCGCCGTCGGTGCCGTACTTGTGCTCGTCATAGCGCTGGTAGAAGTCCAGCATCTCGTACGTCGCCTGGGCCACGCGGTTGCCCACGGCCTGGATGCGGTCCATGTGGCGGCGGGCGGTGAGCACCTGGTGGGTGACGTCCAGCGGGAACATGACGATGGGCACGCCCGACTTGAAGACGATGTCGGCGGCGTGCGGGTCGACATAGATGTTGAACTCGGCGCAGGGGGTGGAATTGCCGCCTTCCATCTGCGCGCCGCCCATCAGCACGATCTGGCGCAGACGCGCGGCGATCGCCGGCTCCTTCACCAGGGCGCGGGCGATGTTGGTCAGCGGCCCCAGGGGGCACAGGGTGACGGTGCCGGGTTCCTCGCGCATCACCGTCTCAATGATGAAATCCACCGCGTGCCGCTCCTGCAGGGGCATGGTGGGCTCGGGCAGCACCGGGCCGTCCAGGCCGGTGTCGCCATGCACCTCGGGGGCGGTGTGCAGCAGGCGCACCATGGGCCGGTCACAGCCGGCGAACACCTTCACGTCCGGCCGGCCCGCCAGCTCGCACACCCGGCGGGCGTTCTTCTCCGTCCACGGCAGCGGCGCGTTGCCGGCCACGGCGGTGATGCCCAACACCTCCACATCCTCGGGGCTGGCCAGGGCCAGCAGGATGGCCACGGCATCGTCCTGGCCGGGGTCGGTGTCGATGATGATTTTGTAGGGCTTGGCCGCACCTTGGGTGGCGGCGGCAAGGGTGGTGGGGGTGGTGATCATGGCGCTGCCGTCGGTCTTGAGCGGAAAGGCCGACACTTAGCGCGAAAAACCCTTGAGAGGAAGCGGTCCACCCCGTTTTATGGCGCGGATGAACCGGGTGCCGCCCGCCCTTTCCCGCCTGCCGCAGAGCTTCATGCCGCCCATGTCCCAGTCCACCGCCCCCATGACCATCGCCCCCCGGGCGGGCGACATTTCCTTGGAGGGCGACTTGCCGGGCTTGGCGGTGTTCGACTTCGACGGCACCCTGGCGCGGGGCGACAGCCTGCTGCCCTTCCTGGCGCGGGTGGCGGGGGGCGAGACCCTGCGCCGCCATCTGGCCGGCAGCGTGGCCGGCGCCGCGTCACGCCGGTTACCGGTTCGCCCCCTGGCCGGCCGGGAAACCCTGGTGAAGGGCGGCGACGCCGGCGACGCGGACGACGATTTCAAGACGGCCTTCAAGCGCCGGCTGCTGCGCCGCTGCCTGGCGGGCGTGCCGCTGGAGCGGGCGCGGGAGGCCGCGGCGGAGATGGGCGCCTGGGTGCGTTGGCACACCCCCTTGCGCGACACCCTGATGCGCCATGCCGACCAGGGCCACCGGATCCTGGTGGCCACCGGCGCGCTCACCCTGTACATGCCGGCCCTGCTGGCCGACCTGCCGGTGCACGACCTGCTGGGCACGGAGATGGCGGTGGGCGACGATGGCCTGCTGACCGGCGAGATGGTGGCCGGCAATTGCGTGCGCGCTGAGAAGGCCCGGCGCCTGGCCCTGTGGATGGAGGAGACGGGCCCCTACGGCCGGCGCTGGGGCTATGGCAACCAGCCCAGCGACCTGCCTTTCCTGGCCCTGATGGACGAGGCGACGGTGGTGCCCACGGCGCACTGACGCGCCATTTTTCGTCTCACACGCCGGCGGGCCACCTTCGCTTTCCAGTCCGCCTTCGGCTCCCAGAAAGCTCCGACGGACACGGTCGCGTCCTAGTTGAAGGGAAGGTACCGGCGCCGTACTGCTTGCGTCAGAGCTTGATGTAAGGTGCCCGCACGCCGATGGGGGAGCCCAGGGTGAAGCCCAGCGCGTCGTCGGCGCGGCCCTGGTTCACGGCGATCTCCACCAGCCCGCTGGAATTGACGTACCAGAAGGCCGCGCCCCGGGGCACGGCGCCGAAGGTGCGGGCGGGCTCCACCGCCCGGCCGCCGGCGGAGCCGCCCACCCACAGCCGCGCGTCGGGCGCCACGGTGCCGTCCAGCACACCGGCCGGCCGCAGGCCGGTCCAACCGTTGCCGTAGCTGTCGATATAGAGGATGCGGCCGTTGTCGGCGGCACCGCCATTCCCTGTTTCACCCATTGGCGCCGCCCCCGCCAGGCCGGCCCCCATCAAATCCGTCAGGGCCAGGGGGCGCGCCCAATCCCCCAGCTCCCGCCCTTCCGCCACCAGCGCGGCCACCGGTGCGAACAGGTCTCGACCGTGGAAGGAGGCGGACAGGGCGTCGGGCCGCCAGGTGATTTCCCATGCCTCGGCCAGCCCGCCGGTGGCGGTGGTGTCGGCGATCACGGGCTGGAACAGGCCGTTGTCCGGCCCCACCAGCCAGACGGGGCGCCCTTGGCTGCCCACGAGGCGCAGGGCCAGGGGCCGGCGCCCGGTGCCCACGCCGGGATCCACCACGGCGAGGAAGACGGCCGGCACGGTGGTGTGCGGCAGGGCCGCCAGCGTGGCCGGCAGGATGGCGGCCAGCAGCCGGCCGGCGGCCAGGGGGTCGAAGGCGGGGGCGTCGTGCATCAGGTCGATGACGGCGGTGCCCACCGGCGCCCGCGCCGTCAGCACCGCCCGCATCTGCCCGACATAGGGGCCGGACCAACCGAAATCGGTGTAGAGGAAGATCATGGCGCGAACCTCCCGACCGGGGCGACGGCCCCCCAAGGCCCCGCCCATCATGGCAAGGGGTGGTGCCAAAAGGAAAGGGCCGCCCGGTTTCCCGGACGGCCCCTCAACCTTTTCCGCGCTGGCGGGTTCCGCTTAGTTGCGGCGGTCGCCCATCAGCTGCATCAGGGAGATGAAGATGTTGATGAAGTCCAGGTACAGGCTGAGCGCGCCCATGACGGCCAGCTTCGTGTTGGCCTCGACACCCCAGGACTCGGCGTACATCTCCTTGATGCGCTGGCTGTCATAGGCGGTCAGGCCCGTGAAGATCAGCACGCCCAGCACCGACACCGCGAACTGCAGCGCGCTGGAGGCCAGGAAGATGTTGACCAGGCTGGCGATGATGATGCCGATCAGCCCCATGATCAGGAAGGAGCCGAACTGCGTCAGGTCGCGCTTGGCGGTGTAGCCGTACAGCGAGGCGCCGGCGAAGGTGGCCGCCGAGATGAAGAACACGCGGGCGATGCTGGCGCCGGTGAACACCAGGAAGATGCTCATGAGCGACAGGCCCATGACGGCGCAGTAGGCGAAGAACACCATACGCATGGTGCTGGCCGACATGCGGTTGATGCCCGCCGACAGCACCAGCACGAAACCGACCGGGGCGAACATGATCACCCACTTCAGCGGCGTGCCGAAGAGGGCCGCCACCAGGGCCGGGGACTGGGCCCCGAAGAAGGCGACAAGGCCGGTGACGATCAGGCCGACGGTCATATAGTTGAAAACGCGCAGCATGTGCTGGCGCAGGCCCTCATCGAACAGGGCCCGGTCGTAAGCGCCGGTGCTCGACGCAAAACGATTGTAGGGTCCAATAGCCATGACGTTCCTCGAATGATCCCAGGTTAAACCCAGGCGACCCCCATGGGCCGCGATTTCCATATTGTCCCACTGGCCCGGCAATTCAACGGGAAAGCGACCAAGCCCCGGATGGGTTACACACTTGTAATGTGGGGAGGAACCGTGGCGACAGTGAGGCGGCGGGGATGAAGGCCCGCGCGTCGGACGCGCCGCGAAACGGTTCTGTCGGGGACGGCCACGCGAAAAGGGGCCTGCGGCTGGTTTCGGTTAGCCTGAACTGGAGCGGGTGAAGGGAATCGAACCCTCGTCGTAAGCTTGGGAAGCTTCTGCTCTACCATTGAGCTACACCCGCGCCGGGAAGGAGCTTATAGGGCTTTCCGGGGCGGCGTTCAAGCGGCAGTAGGGCCGCCGCTTGCAAACGCGGGAAACATCGGACCTCAGGAGCACGTCAGTCACGGGTCCCGGCCGTTGCAATTGGCCGGGGGGCCGGATGGTTCAGCGAACCGCCCTCCGGCGCGGGCGGGCCAGCTTGGCGACGCCCGTGTCGGCCTGGGGGGCGACAGCCTGAGCGGCATCGGCTTGGCCGGCCGGCGCGGCGGCGGGGACGGCCGTGCGGGTCACCGGGGCGCGGCCCAGCATGCCGTGGGCGTTGCCGAGGGAGCCGGGAATGAACTCCAGACCCAGGAAGCGGTCCAGTTCCACCGGGCCCGGCAGCTTCAGGCCCAGCACCGGCTGGCGGGTGAAGCCGAAGCGGTTGTAGTAGGGGGCGTCGCCCACCAGCAGCACGCTGGCGTAACCCAGCGCCTGGGCCCGGGCCAGGCTGGCGCGGATCAGCTGGCCGCCCAGGCCCATGGACCGGCAGTCCTCGGCCACCGCGATGGGACCCAGCATCAGGGTCATGGTGCCGTCGGCGGCCATGACCGGCCAGTAGCGGATGGACGCCACCAGGCGCGGCTGGGCGGCGGAGTAGCCCGGCGCCTCATCATCCAGGGCCACCATGCACAGGTCCGCCACGGGGGCGACGCCACGGCGCAGGCGGTAAACGGTCTTGGCTTTGCGCTTCGGTCCGAAGGCGGTGTCGAGCAGGCGTTCGATGGCGCCGGCGTGCGCCGGCAGCTCAGTCGTCAGGATCATACGATTGGGGTGTCCCGGTTCTCTAAAGCGATGGCGCCGCGGGCGCCTAGAGACCGGAACCGAGGGGCGTCGCCAGGAGTGGGGCGACGCTTCAGCATCCGGCCGTGATACGACCCTGTCGCCCGCAAGGCGGGCGACCGTAGGATCGTCGTCGAAGGAGGAGGCTGGCGTACATGTAACGCGCCGTCGGTAGTTGCACCCGAGGGCCTATATGAGGCCAAGCTCCACCGGGCGCAAGCGTGTTTTTTGGGTCTGATCCCCGCTGGGCCGGGGTCGGCATCCCATTCCCCGCATTGCTGCAGCGCCCACGCCTCGGACATGCCGACCCGGGGCGCGGCCCCGCATCCCCCAAGATCCTGGAGATTGGCCACGAACAGGCCTAAGAAGGATGGGACAGGAGATTTTGTCGCGGACCAACCAGGCGCTGGATGAGCCAGCCGCCGGCCGGCGACACGGGAAGAACGCCCTGAAAGACACGTCCCCCGAAAGACACGTCCCATGTACAGTGAAACCACCCACGCCATCCGGATCAGCGTGCGCCCCGAATTCCTGGAGGACCAATCGTCCCCGGGCGAAGGGCACTATGTCTGGGCCTACACCGTGCGAATTGAGAACACCGGCGGCGAGACGGTGCAATTGCGCAGCCGCCATTGGCACATCACCGACGCCCGCGGCCGGGTGCAGGAGGTGCGGGGCGCCGGCGTCGTGGGCGAGCAGCCGGTGCTGAGCCCCGGCCAGTCCTTCGAATACACCAGCGGCACGCCGCTGAGCACGCCGTCGGGCATCATGGTCGGCAGCTATCAGATGGAGCGCACGGACGGCAGCCGTTTCGACGTGCGCATCCCGGCCTTCTCGCTGGATAGCCCCCACGAGCGCGGGGCGCTGAACTGACGCCCCCTTCCGCGCGTAGATGAAGGCGAGGGCGGTGTCCGGCCGCTGTCACAGACGGCCCCGCCGGATGCCTATATATACCCCTGACTGTTCCACACCCGACCCGGGGCTTGACGGCCCCCACACCATCCATGCCAGTGCGCCCGAGGGAGAAACACCGTGACCCACGCCAAAAACATCCCCGCCGACAAGATCGTGGCCGGGCCGGTCCATGGGCGCCGCACCGTAGCCGCCCAAGGCCGTCCCAGCCGGGAGGAGGCGGAGGAAGCGGTGCGCACCCTGCTGCGCTGGGCCGGCGACGATCCCACGCGCGAAGGCCTGCTGGGTACGCCAGACCGTGTGGTCCGCAGCTATGAGGAGTTCTTCGCCGGCTATGCCTCCGACCCCATGGAGCTGCTGGCCCGCACCTTCGAGGAGACCGACGGCTACGACGAGATGGTCGTGCTGCGCGACATCCGCTTCGAAAGCTATTGCGAGCACCACATGGTGCCCATCATCGGCGTGGCCCACGTGGCCTATCTCCCGCGCTCGCGCGTCGTCGGCATCTCCAAGCTGGCGCGGGTGGTGGAGGTCTATGCCAAGCGCCTGCAGATCCAGGAGAAGATGACCTCGCAGATCGCCAACACCATCGACGAGGTGCTGCAGCCCCTGGGCGTGGCCGTGGTGATCGAGGCGGCGCACCAGTGCATGACCACCCGCGGCGTGCACAAGCCCGGCGTGTCCATGGTCACCAGCCGCATGCTGGGCGCCTTCCGCAACGACCCCAGCACGCGGCGCGAGTTCCTGGCCATGATCGGCAACCCCAGCCCGGCCGGCAGCATGTTCTGAGGCTTGAGCCCCAGCGCCGACGAAAAAGGCCGGTGGCGCTTGAAGCAGCGCCACCGGCCTTTCCTTTTGTTTTTCCTAGGCCCCGACCGGGGTGCCGAAGATTTCCGGGAGCGTGGCGGACTGGAAATCAAGGATGGCCCTGCCGGCGCTTGAGGAACTCAGAGGATCATCGCCGCGAACAGGTTGTCGCGAATGCCCTTGGCCAGCTGGGCGTCCATGTCGCGGGCCATGTCGCGCACCAGCTGCGACCAGGTCTTTTCCCGCTGGTTCAGGGTCACGTCCTCGGATACCGACTGGCTGGAGGTCACCACCACGGAGGTGCTGCCGGCATAGCCCTTGGCCGGCATGTCCACCTGGATCTCCACCTCGACCCGGCCGTCATAGCGCTGGGACTGGTCGGTGGTGAACCACCCCTTTACACCCGTGGTGCGCGGCAGGTTCACTTCGACGATGCTGGCGTTCTTGATGACGACCCGGGCCTTGCCGCTGGAGCCGGCGGCCTTCAGCCGGTCCTGCACCCACAGGCGCACCACCTCGGCCGGGGTCAGCTGCAGCTGGTATTCGATGTTGGGCGGCTTCATGGGCGACACGTAGTCGTTCACCACCTCGATCTCGGCCACGTTCAAGGTGATGGGCGTCTCATCGGCGAAGCCGAAGCCGCCCGACTGGGCCCAGGCGAACCGTGCGCCCACGCCGACGGGCGCCACGACCAGCAAACCGAGAACAAGGGCCAAGAACAGACGACGCATGGGTCACCTCGAAAAAGGCGGTAAGCCTGAATGGTAGATGGCAATGCTTGTGTCATGACCCCGGCGGCCGATCAAGCGCGACGCCGGAGATAAACCCCCACCAACGGCAAGGGGAACCAGCGGCGGCACGACTCGGGTCCCCTGCCGGAGGGCCTAGCCTCAAGGAATCCCCATGCTCCCCGACGCGGACTCGGGCGTTCGGCGGTCCACAAGCCTGTCAAGGCCGAATCAAGGCTGCCCATGGCCCTTCGCGATAAGGAAATACCCCCGGCGATGCAAACGAATTTTCGTTAATATCTTTTATTTTCAACGGCTTGCTTTTCTTGCCTATTTTTGAGGCAAAGAGCGCAGAGCCCCGGGACTCCTGGCCCCAGCACCACCCGCTCACAGACTTATCCACAGTTTCTGGGGGTATCTAACTCCCGCCCTTTCCCCTGGCCGAAAGGCATGTGTCCGTCCGCCATGATGGTGATCACAGGGAGGGCGGGCCGCCGCGGCGGTGCCCCCGAACCGCCCGCCGGCGCGCGCGGGCGCTTGTCTTGAACCGTTGGAGGCGGTACCCATGTATGTCGTGAGGCGGTGCCGTTCCCGGGCCGCCGAGCAGCGGGCCGAAGGCACCGGGGTTCGGATGGAGCCCGGCGCAGAGGCCGCCCCGCACACTCGCTCGTTGGAGGAGGTTGCCGCCATCATGAATACCCGCGTCTCGTTCCTGAACAGCCCCTTCCTGCTGGGTTTCGACCAGTTCGAGCGTACGCTCGACCGGATTTCCAAGTCCGCCGCCGAGGGCTATCCCCCTTACAACATCGAGCAGGTTGGCGACGATGGCCTGCGCATCTCGCTGGCCGTGGCCGGGTTCACCTTCGACGACCTGCAGGTGCAGACAGAGGACAACCAGCTGATCATCCGGGGCCGCCAGCAGGACGACAAGTCGCGCATCTACCTGCACCGCGGCATCGCCGCCCGGCAGTTCCAGCGCAGCTTCGTCCTGGCCGACGGCATCGAGGTGCTGGGCGCCAGCCTGGACAACGGCCTGCTGCACATCGACCTGCGCCGGCCCATCCCGGAACCCAAGGTGCGCACCATCAAGATCAGCGGCGCCGGCGAGGGCACGCCCGAGCCACAAACCATCGACGTTTCGCCCGATAAAAACCCTGCTTGATCCCTGATCGGGCCACTTTCCGCCTTCACCCTGACAGGGCTTCCAAAAGCCTGTCCTTCCTCACGTTGCGAAAAGCGAGTGACATCATGACCGACAGCTTCGACACCGAATTCCAGACGCTGAGCCCCGACGCCCTGCGTCACCTGTCCACCCAGGACTTCGCCGCCTTCGGCGTGAACGTCCTGGCCTACGTGAAGCCGGTGGTGACCCAGGGCATCCTGGGCTATGCCATCCACGCCGCCGACGGCACCCCGCTGGCCGTGGCCGCCTCGCCCGAAGTGGCGTTGGCCTCAGTCCGCCAGCACGACATGGAACCCCAGCGGGTGCACTGAGCTTATTGTATCCTCAAACGCCGGACGGGCGCATCCGCGCCCTCGGCTGTCCTCGATTTCCAGTCCGCTTCGCTCCCCGGAAATCTCCGGCGGCGGCAGTCGCGGCCTAGGGAAAAGGAAACGAGGCGTAGCAGCTAGCCCATGAAGTCCAAGAGCGCGCGCAGGACATCCTGCGGGCGCTCTTCGGGTAGGAAGTGGCCGCAGTCCAGGGCCTCGCCCTTGAGGTCGCGGCAGACCTCCCCCCACACGGCCAGCGGGTCGTAGGCGCGGCCCACGAGTCCCTTCTTCCCCCATAGGACCAGTGTCGGGCACTGGATGCGCCGGCCCAGCCGCCGGTCCTCCGCCTCGTGTGTCAGATCGATGCCAGCGCCGGCGCGGTAGTCCTCGCACATGGCGTGCAGGGTGGCCGGGTCCCGGAAACAGCGCAGATAGTCCGCCATCACCGCCGGCGGAAAAGGCGACGCCTCCCCTTGGCCGACATGGGGCGACAGCCCCCGAAGCGCGCTGGTCAGCACGAACTCGGCATCAAGGCCCAGCAGCCGCTCCGGAAAGGGCGCCGGTTGGATCAGGAAGAACCAGTGCCAATAGGCGGTGGCCACCCGCTGGTCCACCGTGCCGTAGACGACGGAACCGGGCACGATGTCCATGAGGCACAGCCGCTCCACCCGTTCCGGATGGTCCAGCGCCAGGCGGTGCGCCACGCGGGCACCCCGATCGTGCGCCGCCAGGCGGAAGCGGGAATGGCCCAAGGCCGCCATCACCGCCACCATGTCCGCCGCCATGGCCCGCTTGGAATAGAGCGCGTGGTCGGTATCGCCCGCATCCGCCGGCTTGTCGCTGTCACCATAACCACGCAGGTCGGCCGCCACCACCGTGTAGCGCCGGGCCAGATCCGGCGCCACCGTGCGCCACATGGCGTGCGTCTCGGGAAAGCCGTGCAGCAACAGCAGGGGCGGCCCCTCGCCACCCTGGGCCACGTGGATGTCCACCGTGCCGGTGGCGATGCGATGATGGGTGAAGCCGTCCAGCAAGGCCATGGGCGCACCGCCTGTCGCGCGGGGGATGGGGCCCACGAATGAAACTCCACCGGCCCGCATCTGCCAAGCCCGCTGAAAGAATGCGGCCAAAAGAAAAAGGCCGGCCCCCTTTCGGAAGCCGGCCCTCTCATTTCCAATTCGTCTTGGGGACGAATTAGAAGTCCATGTCACCCATGCCCGGGGCGCCGGCCGGAGGGGCCTTCTTCTCGGGCTTCTCGGCGACCATCGCCTCGGTGGTGATCAGCAGGCCGGCCACGGAGGCCGCGTCCTGCAGGGCGGTGCGGACCACCTTCGTCGGGTCGATGACGCCGAAGGCGAACATGTCGCCGAACTCACCGGTCTGGGCGTTGTAGCCGAAGTCGGCGCTGGACTGGTCCAGCAGCTTGCCGACGACGATGGAACCGTCGGTGCCGGCGTTGAAGGCGATCTGGCGCACGGGCGACTGCAGGGCCTTGCGGATGATGTCCACGCCCACGCGCTGGTCGTCGTTGGCCGGCTTCAGACCGTCCAGGGCTTTGGTGGCGTACAGCAGGGCGGTGCCGCCGCCGGCCACCACGCCCTCTTCCACCGCGGCGCGGGTGGCGTGCATGGCGTCGTCAACGCGGTCCTTGCGCTCCTTCACCTCGACCTCGGTGGCGCCGCCGACGCGGATGACGGCAACGCCGCCCGCCAGCTTCGCCAGACGCTCCTGCAGCTTCTCACGGTCGTAGTCCGAGGTGGTCTCCTCGATCTGCGCCTTGATCTGGCCGATGCGGGCCTCGATGTCGGCCTTGGCGCCAACGCCGTCCACGATCGTGGTCGCGTCCTTCGTGATCACCACCTTCTTGGCGGTGCCCAGCATGTCCAGCGACACGTTCTCGAGCTTGATGCCCAGATCTTCGGAGATGACCTGGCCGCCGGTCAGGATGGCCATGTCCTCCAGCATCGCCTTGCGGCGGTCGCCGAAGCCCGGGGCCTTCACGGCGGCGATCTTCAGGCCGCCGCGCAGCTTGTTCACCACCAGGGTGGCCAGCGCCTCGCCTTCCACGTCTTCCGACACGATCAGCAGCGGGCGGCTGCTCTGCACGACGGCTTCCAGCACCGGCAGCAGGGGCTGCAGGCTGCCCAGCTTCTTCTCGTGCAGCAGGATGTACGGGCTTTCCAGCTCCGCCGTCATCTTGTCGGCGTTGGTCACGAAGTACGGCGACAGGTAGCCCCGGTCGAACTGCATGCCCTCGACGACTTCCAGCTCGGTGTCGAAGCTCTTGGCCTCTTCCACCGTGATGACGCCCTCGTTGCCCACCTTCTCCATGGCGCGGGCGATCATCTCGCCGATCTCGGCCTCGCCGTTGGCGGAGATGGTGCCGACCTGGGCGATCTCGGCGTTGGTCGAGATCTTCTTGGAGCGGCCCTTGATGTCGTTGATGACGGCGGCCACGGCGAGGTCGATGCCGCGCTTCACGTCCATCGGGTTCAGGCCGGCGGCGACGGCCTTGGCGCCCTCGCGCACGATGGCCTGGGCCAGCACGGTGGCGGTGGTGGTGCCGTCACCGGCGATGTCGTTGGTCTTCGAGGCCACTTCGCGCACCATCTGGGCGCCCATGTTCTCGAACTTGTCCGACAGCTCGATCTCCTTGGCGACGCTGACGCCGTCCTTGGTGATGCGCGGGGCGCCGAAGCTCTTCTCGATGACGACGTTGCGGCCCTTGGGACCCAGGGTCACCTTCACCGCGTCGGCCAGGATGTCCACGCCGCGCAGCATGCGGTTGCGGGCATCGACGCCAAACTTCACTTCCTTGGCAGCCATGATCTCTCTTCCTTGAATTTCCGGGGCCCGCGATCAGGGCCCATGATGGCTATGAGGGGAAATCCCGAGCGGCGACCTGTCCAACGCGGTTGGGGCGGTCAGCCGGCCCGACCATCCAATCAGGCGACGATGCCCAGGATGTCGGATTCCTTCATGATGAGGTATTCGGCCCCATCGATCTTGACCTCGGTGCCCGACCACTTGCCGAACAGCACGCGATCACCAGCCTTCACGTCCAGGGCGATCAGCTTGCCCTGCTCGTCACGGGCGCCGGGGCCCACGGCGACGACCTCGCCCTCCTGGGGCTTTTCCTTGACGGTATCGGGGATGATGATGCCGCCGGCGGTCTTCTGCTCACTCTCGACGCGGCGCACCACCACGCGGTCGTGCAGCGGACGGAACTTCATAGGGTCTCTCCCTTAAAAGGCAAAAGCTGTGGGGTCGAGCCTGCTGTTAGCACTCAACCCCGGTGAGTGCTAGCGGAGATAATACGAGTCCGCACGGGAATCAAGACCGCTTGCGGCGGGCGGGGCGATGGTCGCGAAAACGTCATGGCCCCGCCCCTGGTCCCGTCGCCGTTTTAAAGGCATAAGCCGTAAAACTTGGCCACCTCCGTGATGGTTGGACGCGACAGACTGTCCGTCCATGCTATCGTGCCGCGTGTACCTTCCCTCCCGACAGGCTCCGACGCCGCCCTGATGCTTTACCTGCAAGTCGCCATCCTGGTTCTGCTGATCCTGCTGAACGGCTTTTTCGCCATGTCCGAACTGGCCGTCCTGTCCGCCCGGCGCAGCCGGCTGACCGCCTTGGCGGAGAAAGGGCAACGCGGCGCCCGCACGGCCCTGGCCCTGCAGGACAGCCCGTCGCATTTCCTGTCCACGGTGCAGATCGGCATCACCATGATCGCCATCGTGGAAGGCGCCTTCGGCAGCGCCACCCTGTCTGGCCCCCTCGCGGAAAGCCTGGCGACCATTCCGGCCCTGGCCCCGCACGCCGACAGCATCGCCGTCGCCCTGGTGGTGGTGTGCATCACCCTCCTCTCGCTGATCGTGGGCGAACTGGTGCCCAAGCGCCTGGCCCTGTTCGCGACCGAGCGCATCGCCGTGCTGACCGCCCCTTTCCTGCAGGGCCTGTCGCGCGTCGCCTCCCCCGTCGCCTGGTTCCTGGGTGCCGCCACCGAACTGGTGCTGAAGCTGTTCGGTGCCGCGGGCAAGCCGGAGAACGCCGTCACCGAAGAGGAGGTGAAAAGCCTGATCGCCGAGGGCACGGCCGCCGGCGTGTTCGAGCCGGAAGAGAAGCGCATGATCGAGGGCGTGCTGGGTCTGTCCGACCGGCCGGCGCGCGCCATCATGACCCCGCGCCTGGATGTCATGTGGCTGGATCTGAACGACGACGTGGAGCAGCTGACCAAGGAAATCCAGGAAAGCCACCACAGCCGTTTCCCCATCTGCCGCGGCAGCCTGGACGAGGTGGTGGGCGTACTGCACGCCAAGGCCGTGCTGGACGCCGTGCTGGCGGGCGAAACGCCGGACCTGGGCAAGCTGGCCAACCCCGCCCTGATCGTCCATGACGGCACCCAGGTCATGCGCCTGCTGGAGCTGTTCCGCTCCTCCGGCCAGCAGATGGCCCTGGTGGTGGACGAGTACGGCAGTGCCGAGGGCATCGTCACCCTGACCGACATCCTGGAATCGATCGCCGGCGACCTGCCCGAGGCGCACGATGTGGATGAGGATGAATTCGTGCGGCGGGAGGACGGCTCCATGCTCATCGACGGCCGCATGGACATCGAGGAGGCGTCGCACGTCCTGGAACTGCCGGGCCTGCGCGATGGCGGCGACTATCTGACCCTGGCCGGCTTCCTGTTGTTCAAGCTGGGCCACCTGCCCCGCGTGGGCGAGGGCATCAGCCACGCGGGATACCGCTTCGAGGTGGTGGACATGGACGGCCGCCGCATCGACAAGATTTTGGTGATCCCGCCTGCTGAATAAAGTGTTCCCTCAAACGGCGGGCGCGGCCGTCCGGCCGCTTGCCTTATCCTCGCCGCGCCCTGCGGTGCTCGCTCCGGTGGCCGCGGTCGCGGCCCAGGAAAAGAGGCACCGGGGCCCAGTTCCACCCGGAACTGGGCGAGACCCCGACCCGGGCCGCCGGAAGTTTCCGGGGAGCGGAACGGACTGGAAACTGAGGACGGCCAAGGGCGGATGCCCGCCGGCGCCTGAGGCAACCTTATTTGGTTCCAAACAGACGGTCGCCGGCGTCGCCCAGGCCGGGGACGATGTAGGCGTCGTCGGTCAGGTGGCTGTCAAGGGCGGCGGTGTAGACCTTCACCTCCGGGTGGGCGGCGTGGAAGACGCGCACGCCTTCCGGCGCCGAGACCAGGGCCATGAAGCGGATCTGGTCGTCGGCCACGCCGTGACGGTTCAGCACGTCCACCGCGTGGACGGCGGAATTGCCGGTGGCCAGCATGGGGTCGACCAGGATGAAGGTACGCCCGGCCGCGGCCGGCAGCTTCACCAGATATTCCACCGGCTGCTTGGTCTCATGGTCACGATAGAGGCCGATGTGCCCCTCGCGGGCGCCGGGCATCAGTTCCAGCAGGCCTTCGGCCATCACCAGGCCGGCGCGCAGGATGGGAACGACGGCGACTTTCTTGCCCTCGATGACGGGGGCGTCCATCTCCACCAGCGGCGTCTCGATCCGCTCCGTGGTCAACGGCAGGTCGCGCGTCAGCTCATAGCCCATCAGCAGCGCGATCTCGCGCAGCAGCTGGCGGAAGCCCATGGTGGACCGCCGCTTGTCCCGCATGTGCGACAGCTTGTGCTGGATCAGCGGATGATCGGCGACGAACAGGTTGGGAAATTCGGGAACGGTGCGCATGGGCGGCAAGACCAGGAATTTAGAGCGGAACGCGATCAGGTGGAGTCACCTGATCGTGTAAATCCGCACTATCATGAACAGGTTAAGAGCAAGATGCGATCATGGCTGATCGCATCTTGCTCTTAACGGTGGAATTGGTTCCAAGCTAGCGGACCCGGCGGCCGAGCGCCACCGTGGCGACGCAAGGAATCAGGACCGACCGCCCGAATAAGGCGACCGGTTACCCCAAGCGGGTGATCCTGACCAAGCGGTCAAGCCTCATGGCTGGTGCGCGACAGGCGGCGCGGCCGACCGGCGAATCCCATTTCACACCGGCGGGGTCGCGCGCACCACTTGGTTGCGGCCCTGGCGCTTGGCGGTGTAGAGGGCGGCGTCCGCCTCCGCCACCAGATCCTCCGGATCGCAATCCGGCCGCGCCTCGGCCAGGCCGAAGCTGGCGGTGAAGCGGATGGCCCGTCCGCCGCCGATGGCGACGGACAGCGTTTCCATATCCTGGCGCAGGCGTTCCACCACGGCGTAGCCGTCCATGACGGTGGCGTCCTTCAGCAGGATCAGAATTTCCTCGCCGCCCAGGCGGAAGGCCTCGTCAAAGCTGCGGATACCCTGGTTCACGGCGCCGGCCGCGGCCATCAGCACACGGTCGCCCGCCTCGTGCCCGTACGTGTCATTGACCGACTTGAATTTGTCGAGATCGCACAGAGCCACGCAGAAGGGGCGGCCCGTGCGGCGGTAGCGGTTGACCTCGCGCTCCATCTCTTCACGCAGGCCGGTGCGGTTGCGCAGACCGGTCAGCGGGTCGATGCCGCTGCCGGCCACGCTGAACGCCCGCTCGATGCGGCGCAGCAGCAGCATGAACTCGTCGAACTTCTCGATCACCGCCTCGTACGACTGCAGGGAGGGCGGCTGGCCCTCGGCCGCGCGCATGTGCACCAGGCGGGCCATGCGATGCATCTGGTCGTGCAGGGAGATCAGACGGTCGATGGCCGGCTGGTCCGCCAACTCGCTGCCCGATGCGCCACGCACCCAGGCGGGGAAAGCCATCGGCGTGGGCAGGGGGGCGCCGCCGCCCTGGTTGAAGAACGCCGCGCGGTGCCACTGACCGATCCACCGCAGATGCTCATCCACCACGCCGGCCAGACCGGCGGCGGAAGGCAAAGGGGACGATTCATTCATCGCGGGACATTCATCAGGGAAAAGAGGCCTGAGACGGGGCCGTATGGCACAAGGACAGGGCGGCACCGGCGAAACGGGGGCGATACCCGCACTTTAGGTCATTCACCTCCGGTTTGCACCGCCCTTGGCACCAACCCGAGGGATAGGATGTCACACACGGCGGCACCCTGGCCCGCACCTTTGAATTACCCCTGCAGGGTCAAGCCTCTGAACGACTCAGGAGCCCAGCGCCTTCAGCCGACCCTCCAGCTCCTTACGGTCCTCGGATCCTTCCGGCAGCAGCGGCAGCAGGCGGCCCCACAGGTCCCTGGCCTCGGCCTTGCGGCCGGCCTCCGCCGCGTCCAGGCCCAGGTACCACAGGGCCTGGGGATTGTTGGGCGAGGACTTCAGCACCACGCGCAGGGCGGTGAAGAAGGGCGGCGGTGGGCGGCCCCCGTCGGCCGGCAGCAGCACGCGGGCATAGGCCAGGTTGATCTCGGCATCGTCGGGGGCGGCGGCCACGGCCCGACCCCAAGCTTCCCGCGTCTTGGCCACATCGCCCGTCGCCTCATAGGCCTGGGCCAGGCGGGCCCAGCCCTCGGGCTTGTCCGGCTCCTTCTCCGCCGCCGCCTGGAACTGGGCCAGCAGCGACTTCACCGTGGCCGACCGCTGTTCCGGCGTCATGGTGGCGGGGTCGGGCATGCCCGGCGGAACGGTGCCGGTGGGCGCGCCGGCGGTGCCGCCGCCGTAGCGCTTGGCGTTGGCCTCGGCCTCCGCCGCCTTGTCGTTCTGCCCCAGCACACGATAGGCGCGGGCTAGGCGCGACCAGCCCTCGGCATCGTCGGGCTGGGTTTTCAGCCGGTCGGCCAGACGCTGGACCATGCCCTGGATCATGGCGTTGCGATCGCCGCTGGACATGGTGGAGGCGGCGGCCATGTCGTCGGCTGTCGGACCCGGGGTACCGGCAACAGGTGCAGGCGCCGGGTTGGCGGGCGGCAGGGGCTGCGGCGTCACCGCCGCCGGATCCATACCCGCCTCGGTCGCCGTCTCACCCAGCTGGCCGCGCAGGAAGGGCACCCAGGGGGCGTCGGCCGGGCTTTCCGCCAGCAGGGCGGACCAGCGGGTGATGGCGCCCTTGAGGTCGCCCGCCTGACGCGTGGCCAGGCCGTCGTAATAACGGGCGCGCGGTTCCTTGGGGTTCAGGGCCAGGGCCCGCCCCAAGGCCTGCTTCGCCTCCGGCCCCACCACGCCGTCGGCCGACAGCACCAGCGCCTCGGCGCGCGAGGCTTGCAGGTTGGCGTCGTCGGGGGCCAGGTCCACGGCCTTGGCCCAGGAGACGGCGGCCTTGTCGTTCTGGCCGGTCATGCCCTGGGCGGTGGCCAGGGCTTTCCACGCCTCCAGATCCTTGGGGTTCTCGGTGACACGGGCCTGCAGGGTCTTCAGCACCGCCTGGGCCTGCACGCCGGCGGCCTGGTCGGTACGCCCGCCCGCCGGCTGCCCCGGCAGGTCGGGCTGCCCCAGACGCAGGTAGATGCCCATGGCCAGCAGGGGCACGGCCGCCATCAGGGCGGTGGCCAGCCTGCGGGAGGGCTTCGCCGGCGTCGCGGGCGCCGCCTGCGCCGACTTCGCCCGCGCATCGGCCGCCAGCAGGCGCCGGCTGACCTCCGTCCGCGCCGCGGCGGCCTGGTCGTCGGTCAGCAGGCCGCGCGCCACGTCGCGCTCGATCTCCGCCAACTGGTCCTTATAGATGTCGACCTCGGGCGTGCCCCCCGCATCGGCCTTGCGCGGCATCATCAGCGGGCGCAGCAGCGCCAGCAGCACGCCCGCCGTCAGCAGGGCGGCGGCGATCCAGAACGCCATCATGGCTGGCCCTTCCCCTCGTCCCCGTCACGCATGAGCACGGCCAAGTGGGCCTTCTCCTCCGCCGTCAGGGGCGGCGCCACCGCCTCCGCCCCCACGGTTCCGCGCCGGCCCCGCCACACCAGGACGCCGCCGCCCACGATGAGCAGGGCGAAGGGCCCGAACCACAGCAGATACGTCGCCGGCCGCACCGGCGGGCGCAGCAGGACATAGTCGCCATAGCGGTCGGTCAGGAAAGCCACGGCCTGGGCGTCCGTATCGCCCTTCACCAGCCGTTCGCGTAGCAGCAGGCGCAGGTCGCGCGCCAGGGGCGCGTCGCTGTCGTCGATGGACTGGTTCTGGCAGACCAGGCAGCGCAGGTCCTTGGAGATCGCGCGCGCCCGCGCCTCCATCGCCGGGTCGGGCAGCATCTCATCCGGCTGCACGGCGTGGGCCAAGGGGCCGGACAGCAGCGTGGCCGCCAAGACCAGGATGAAAAGCGCCCGCCTCATTTCGACAGCTCATTGATCAGCGGCAGGATACGGTTCTGCAGATCCTGCGGGGTGATGGGGCCCACCTGGCGGTAGCGGATGCGGCCCTGGCGGTCGATGACGTAGGTCTCGGGCACGCCGTAGACGCCGAAGTCGATGGCGGTGCGGCCGTTCTCATCCCGGGCCACGGCGGCGTAGGGATTGCCGTCGCGCGCCAGGATGGCCTGGCCGTCCGCCGCCTTGTCCTTGTAGTCGATGCCGCGGATGTCCACCCCCTGCCCCGCCAGGCGCATCAGGATGGGATGCTCCGACCGGCAGGGCGCGCACCAACTGGCCCAGAAGTTGACCAGCCGGACTTTCCCGTCCCCCAACCCAGTGGACGCCACGCCCGGCTGCCCTTCCACCAGGGGCGGCAGGTCGAAGGCCGGCACCGGCTTGTCGATCATGACGGAGGGCAGGCGGTCGGGCGTGTCGCCCCGGTCGATCTGCTTCAGGCGCACGCCGAACCAGCCGGCCAGGCCCAGGAACAGCACCAGGGGGATCAGGAACATCAGGCGGCGCATGCGGGGGACCTTATTCGGCGGGAGCCGGCGGGACGGCGGCGACGGCGCGGGGTACGGCGCGCTTCAGCGGCACGCCGACGCGCAGGCGGCGATCGGACAAGCTGACCAGCCCGCCGGCCATCATGAGGATGGAGCCCACCCAAATCCACGGCACCAGCGGATGGCGGTAGAAGCGGGTGTTGTAGCCGGTGCCATCCGGCGCCGGCTCGCCCACCACAGCATAAAGGTCGCTGAAGAAATTGGTGTGGATGGCCGCCCCCGTCGTCGTCATGCGGGTGACGGGGTAGAAGCGCTGTTCCGGGGCCAGGGTGGCGATGAAGCCGCCGTCGCGGGTGACGGTCAGCCGGGCACGCCGCGCGGTGTAGTTGGGTCCCGGCGCCTCATCCACGCTGTCCAGGCGGAAGCTGTAGCCGGCCACGTCCACCGATTGGCCGGTGTGGAGAACCTGGATGGCCTCCGTCGTCCAGGCGGAGGTGCCGACCATGCCGGCCACGGCCACGCCCAGCCCGGCGTGGGCGATGGCGGTGCCCCAGGCGCCGCGCGGCAGGTGGCGCGCGCGGGACAGGCTGTCGGTCAGGGGCATGCGGAACAGGCGGATGCGGTCGGCCACGTCCACCATGGCGCCCATGACGGCCCAGCCGGCCAAGCCCAGGGCCAGCACCGCCAGCACCGGCTTGGTGCCCGCCAGCCACAGGGCGGCCAGGGCCGCCAGCACGCCCACCAGGGCCGCGATCTTCAGCCGGTCCAGCACGCCCGCCAGGTCCGCCCGCTTCCACGACAGCAGGGGGCCCATGGCCATGACCGCCACCACCGGCACCATCAGGGGCACGAAGGTGGCGTTGAAGAAGGGCGGGCCGATGGAAATCTTGCCCCCGCCGACGGCGTCCATGAACAGGGGGTAGAGGGTGCCCAGGAAAACGGTGGCGCAGGCGGTGGACAGCAGCAGGTTGTTCAGCACCAGCCCGCCCTCGCGGCTGATGGGCGCGAACAGGCCGCCGGCCTTCAGGATGGGGGCCCGCAGGGCGTAGAGCAGCAGGCCGCCGCCCGTCGCCACCACCAGCAGCGCCAGGATGAAGACGCCGCGCGCCGGGTCGGACGCGAAGGCGTGGACGGAGGTCAACACGCCGGAGCGCACCAGGAAGGTTCCCATGAGCGACAGGGTGAAGGTGACGATGGCCAGCAGGATGGTCCAGCTTTTCAGCGTGTCGCGCTTTTCCACCACGATGGCGGAGTGCAGCAGCGCCGTGCCGGCCAGCCAGGGCATGAGGCTGGCGTTTTCCACCGGGTCCCAGAACCACCAGCCGCCCCAGCCCAGGGTGTAGTAGGACCACCACGACCCCATGGCGATGCCGAGCGTCAGCGACGACCAGGCGATCAGGGTCCAGGGCCGCACCCAGCGCGCCCAGGCGGCGTCCACCCGCCCCTCCAGCAAGGCGCCGGCGGCGAAGGAGAAGCAGAGCGAGAAGCCGACATAGCCCAGGTAGAGGAAGGGCGGATGAAAGGCCAGGCCGGGGTCCTGCAGCAGCGGGTTCAGGTCGTGGCCGTTCAGGGGGGCGGGGTCGACCCGGGTGAAGGGGTTGCTGGTGGCGACCATGAACCACAGGAAGCCCACGCCGATCATGCCCTGCACCGCCAGCACCCGGGCCCGCAGGCTGGCCGGCAAATTGCGGCCGAAAGCGGCGACCAGGGCGCCGAACAGGGCCAGGATGAACACCCAGAGGACCAGCGAGCCCTCATGGTTGCCCCAGACGCCGGCCACCTTGTACAGCATGGGTTTGTCGGTGTGGCTGTTCTCCACCACGTTCAGGACGCTGAAGTCCGACACCACATGGGCGTAGGTCAGGGCGCCGAAGGCCAGCGCCAGGGCCGCGAACTGGCAGTAGGCCGCCGTGCGCCCCACCTCCATCATCGCGGCGTCGCGCCGTGCCGCGCCCCACAGGGGAATGACCGACTGCACCAGGGCCACGACCAGCGCCAGAACCAGCGCGTAGTGTCCAAGCTCGGGGATCATGGGCGGCGTCCGGACTGTCTTCAGGGATTGGTGCGCAGGGTGGAGGTCTGGTGCTCCTCCCCCGCCGCGACAGGTGCGTCCCCGGGCTTGCCGGGATGGCCGGCGCGCTTCAGGGCGTCGGCCACGTCGGGCGGCATGTACTTCTCGTCATGCTTGGCCAGCAGTTCGGTCGCCGCGAACACGCCGTCGGCGCCCAGCTTGCCCTCCGCCACCACGCCCTGCCCCTCGCGGAACAAGTCCGGCAGGATGCCGGTGTAGGTGACGGGCAGCGACTTGGCCGTGTCGGTCACCTGGAAGGTGACGGTCATCGCGCCCTCGCGCTTCAGGCTGCCCGTCTCCACCAGGCCGCCGATGCGCACGGTGCGGGCGCCCGGCGGCTTGGCGGCCAGGTCGGACGGACTGTAGAAGAAGACGATGTTGTCGCGGAAGGCCGACAGGGTCAGCGCCGTGGCGGTACCCAGGCCCAGGAGGGCCAGCGCCAGGATCATCAGGCGGCGGCGCTTGCGGGTCATGGTGTGGTCTCGGCGGCAGGGGTGGCCGTGGGCGCCGGCGTGGGCGCCGCCTTGGGCTCACGCTTGCGGCGGGGCTTGGCCGCCTCCAGCGTGGCCAGGGTGCGTTCCACCCGGCGCAGGCCCGTCAGGCTCAGCACCAGCAGGCCCACCAGGACCACGGCCGCGGCCCCGTAGGATGACCAGACATAGGCGGCGTATCCGCCCATCGACAGGAACCCGTCCATCACACTCTCAACCACTGCCGGACGGTCCGGAAGGACCGCGAAGTTGGCACGACCATTACGTTATCACGCCACCGGAATGACCGCCTTCGGTCTTCTTGTCCCATCGGCCCCAACCCATCGCCCAACCGCCGGTTCAGTTGGCCTGGCCCAGGCGCAGGGTCTGCACCCGGCGGGCGGCCAGGCCGGCGCGGATGCGCAAGATGACCACGGCGAAAAAATAGCTCTGGAAGGCCACTGCCATTAGCAGCAGGGGCCACAGCATGCTGGCGGCGATGGTGGGCCCGCCCAGGCGGAACACGCTGGCCGGCTGGTGCAGGGTATTCCACCACTCCACCGAGAACTTGATGATGGGCACGTTCACGGCGCCCACCAGCAGCAGGATGTTGCCGGCCTTGTTCCCCCGCGCCGGATCGTCGAAGGCATCCACCAGGGCCATGTAGCCGAGGTAGAGGAAGAACAGCACCAGCACGCTGGTCAGCCGCGCGTCCCACACCCACCAGGTGCCCCACATGGGCGCCCCCCATAGGGATCCTGTCAGCAGGCATAGGGCGGTGAAGCCGGCGCCCAGGGGCGCGGCCGCCTTGGCGTAGACCTCGGCCAGCGGATGCTTCCACACCAGCGCGGCGGCGGCGGCCACGGCCATGGTGCTGTAGGTGAACATGCTCATCCACGCGGCGGGCACGTGGATGTACATGATGCGCACGGTATCGCCCTGCTGATAATCCGGCGGCGACGCGAAAAGGCCCAGATACAGCCCGGCCGCGAAACAGACCGCCGACAGACCCACCGCCCACGGCAGCACGGCGTTGGCGATCCTCAGGAAGCGGGCGGGGTTGGCGAAGCGATGCATGGCCCCCGTTATGTATCACGCCCTCCGGCCTTTGCCATCGGGATACACCGTAAATTGATATGGATCAGGCCTAATAGTTTAGGAAGGGAAAGGTTATTCGTGCGCCGCCCGCAGCGCGGCCGCGATGGCCAGCGGGGCCAGCACCAGGGCGCCGCACAGCATGCCGCCCAGCAGCAGCAGGTGCGGCCGGGGGGACAGGCCGGACAGGCCGGCGTCCAGGCCGGCGGCGGCGAAGATCAGCACGGGGATGTAGAGCGGCAACACCAGCAGGGGCAGCAGCACGCCGCTGCGCCGGGCGCCTAGGGTCAGGGCGGCCCCCACCGCGCCGATGAGGCTGAGCAGCGGCGTCGCCAGGGCCAGCGTGCCCACCAGCAGGCCCAGCTGGTCCACCGGCATGCGCAGCAGCAGGGCCAGCAGGGGCGCCGCGATCATCAGGGGCACACCCGTCACCAGCCAGTGGGCCGCCACCTTGGCGATGGCCAGCCCCTCCGCCGGCAGGGGCGAGAGCAGCAGCAGTTCCAGGCTGCCGTCCTCGAAATCACCCTGGAACAGCCGCTCCATGGACAACAGCGCCGCCAGCAGGGCCGCGATCAACAACACCCCGGGGGCGATGCGGGTCAGCACATTGGGCTCAGGCCCCACGCCGAAGGGGAACAGCACCACGCACAGCACGAAGAACATCAGGGCGGCGGTGGCGTCGCTGCCCTGGCGCAGCACCAGGCGCAGGTCACGCAGGATGAGGCGCAGCATCAGGCGGCGTCCTCCGTCCCGTCCTGATCGTCCTCGACCGGCGCGAAGGCCGCCAGGTCCAGGACCTCGCCCCCCGGAGTCGCCAGGTCGATATGGGTGGACAGCACCACCCGGCCGCCGCCGGCGCGATGACGGGCGACCGCACCCTCCAGCAGGGCGACGGAGGCGCGGTCCAGGCCCACGGTGGGCTCATCCAGCAGCCACAGGGGCGCCGGCGCGGCCACCAGGCGGGCCAGAGACAGGCGCCGGCGCTGCCCCGCCGACAGGAAACGGCCGGGCACATCGGCGATCGTGTCGATGGCGAAGGCCGCCAGGGCCGCGTCCACCCCGCCGGCACCGCGCAAGCCGGCCCAGAAGGCCAGAATTTCGCGGCAGGTGAAGCTGGCCTTCACCGCGTCCAGGTGGCCGACATAGTGCAGGCGGGCCCGGTGCGCCTCCGGATCCTGGCCCAAGGCCATGCCATCCCAGGCGATGGTGCCGCGGAAGGGCTTCAGCAAACCGGCCATCAGGCGCAGCAGGGTCGACTTGCCGCTGCCGTTGGGTCCCACCAGGGTCAGGCAGCCGCCGGCCGCCAGCTGGAAGTCCAGGTCCTGGAACACCAGGCGCCCGCCGCGCAGGCACAGCAGGTCGCGGCCGGTGAAAAGCTGAGATGAGGTCATGGGCCCTGGGCGCCGGAGTCGAAGGGGCCCCGACTATAGGCCGGCGGCGGCGGTCCAACAAAGCGCTGGATCAATACCCGCCGGTGTGAGGCACGAGAGTCGCCAAACCTTCGTGGGGCGCTAAACGGAGCGCGGCGACAAGCCCGGCGGGCGGATGCCCGCGCCCGGCGCCCGAGGGAACATGCGATGAGGGAACCGATAAAAAGAAAACGGCCACCGCGGGGGGCAGGTGCGGTGGCCGTTTGGTAGACCAGCCGGGGCAGGCTGGAGAGGACACCTCCGGTAGGCCGGTCGGGGGAGACCGGGCGGGAGTGCTTCCGACCCCGGCAGGGGATCATGTCGCGTCGTCCTCTATGCGCATAAGGCCAGCGCGACATGGCCAATTTGGGCCGCAAAAGTGGCGAAATTGAGATTTGTGCCCAGGCCGGCACCCAGACTGGAACCCACAGAGCGCCAAGCGGAATTAGAGGTCAAAGCCATGCGGTGCGGGAGATTCGGCCATGAAGTCGCAGGGGCGACGTTCACCAAAAAAAATCGCTGTGCAACCCCGGCTTTCCATCTTATATAGCGCTCAGTCGCAGCGCACGTGCCTATGGCCCCGGGCGGAATGGTTCCACCCGAGGGTTATGCAACGACGTAACGCGTATCCTCGTCCGTCCCTTAAGCAAGGCGGCGAATTGGAGGCTACGATGGTTGATGTTGTTGTCGGTGGGCATGCGCCCGCCTTTCCTCGATCCCCCGCCCCCACTCTGATGCAGAGTCGGATGGGCCATGATCAGGCGGTCTGCAGTCAGACCGGGCCGGTGGTTTGCGCGCTTCTGGCGCCGCCTGGGCATATCTCCAGTATCTGACCCGTTCGGGCCGGCCGCTTTATTGGCACGCTTGAACGGACCCGGGCCATTGCCCGGTTAAGCCCCCATTCCCGATCCATCCCCTGATATGCCTTTTGGCCTCGGAGTCATCGATGACCGAGAAGATCGCTCGTTTTTTCGCTGAGAACACGCCCGCCACGCCCTGCCTGGTGGTCGACCTGGACGTCGTCGCCAACAACTACGCCAACCTGCACGACGCCCTGCCCGAGGCCCGGATCTTCTACGCCGTGAAGGCCAACCCGGCGCCGGAAATCCTGAAGCTGCTGGTCGAGCGGGGGTCGTGCTTCGACACCGCCAGCATCCCGGAAATCCAGTACTGCCTGACCGCCGGCGCCACCGCCGACCGCATCAGCTTCGGCAACACCATCAAGAAGGCGTCGGACATCGCCCGCGCCCATGCCCTGGGCATCAGCCTGTTCGCCTTCGACAGCATGGAAGAGCTGGAGAAGATCGCGGAGCATGCCCCCGGTGCCCGCGTCTTCTGCCGCATCCTGACCTCGGGCGAGGGTGCCGACTGGCCTCTGTCGCGCAAGTTCGGCTGCGAGCCTGAGATGGCGACGGAGCTGCTGCTGGCCGCCTCAACCATGAACGTCGTGCCCTACGGCGTGTCCTTCCACGTCGGCTCGCAGCAGCGCGACCTAACCCAGTGGGACAAGGCCCTGGCCCAGACCGCCGAGATCTTCCATGCGTTGGAAGACAAGGGCGTGATGCTGCGCATGGTGAACCTGGGCGGCGGCTTCGCCACCCGCTACCTGAAGGACATCCCCAGCGAGGGCGAGTATGGCAACGCCATCGAGGCCTCGTTGCGCAAGCACTTCGGCAACCGCCTGCCCGAAACCATCATCGAGCCGGGCCGCAGCATGGTGGGCAACGCCGGTGTGATCCGGTCGGAAGTGGTGCTGATCTCGCGCAAGTCGCACCGTGACGAGCGCCGCTGGGTCTACCTGGACATCGGCAAGTTCGGCGGCCTGGCCGAAACCATGGACGAGGCCATCAAGTACAAGATCCAGACGCCCCATGACGGCGGCGCCGCCGAGCCCGTCATCCTGGCCGGCCCCACCTGCGACAGCGCCGACGTACTGTACGAGAAGGCGGAATACCGCCTGCCGGTGGATTTGCGAATCGGCGACAAGATCGACATCCTGGCGACCGGCGCCTACACCACCACCTACTCGGCGGTGAACTTCAACGGCTTCTCGCCGTTGGCCTCCTACTACATCTAAGGTTCTTCGAGACCTGGTCCGTCGCGGAAGCGACGGGGGAAAGGCCCGGAAGCCCTGCGCTCCCGGGCCTTTTCGTTTGACCTTCCCTCGATCATCGGGCGCCGGCGGCCGCGTAATCCCTTACGCGCCCTTGTCCCCCAACGCCGCCGCCATCACGCCGGGCGGCAAGCTGGGACGGCCGTCCTCGCCGGCGCCGCCCGTCAGCAGACGCTGGCTGGGCAGGATGAGGGAGACGGTGGTGCCCTGACCCAGTTGCGAGACGATGTCCAGCCGGCCGCCGTGCAGTTCGGCCAAGCCCTTGGACAGCGACAGGCCCAGGCCCGTGCCCTGGGTGGTGCGGGCGTAGACGTTGTCGATCTGCTGGAAGGGCACGAAGACCTTGGACAGATCCTCCGCCGCGATGCCGATGCCGGTGTCGGTGACGGCGATGACCAGTTGCGCCTCGGGATTGATGGTGGCGGTCAGCGACACCGTGCCGCCCGGATCCGTGAACTTCACGGCGTTGGACAAGAGGTTCAGCAGGATCTGCTTGATCTTCACGTCGTCGGCCAGCAGCGGCGGCAAGCCGGGCGCCATGGCGATCACCAGGTCGATGCGCTTTTCCATGGCGCGCGCGCGGGCGATGCGTTCACACCCCGCCACCAGGGCACCGACGTCGCACACCCGCTCACGCAGCTCGACTTTCCCCGCCTCCATCTTCGAGACGTCCAGGATGTCGTTGATGATGGCCAGCAGATGGCGGCCGCTGGCCACGATGTCGCCGGCATAGCCCGTGTTGGTCGCCTGGGCCGGCACGCGGCGCAGATCGTTCTCCAGCACCTCGGCGAATCCGATGATGGCGTTCAGCGGCGTGCGCAGCTCATGGCTCATATTGGCCAGGAATTCGGTCTTGGTGCGGTTGCCCAGCTCGGCGGCGGCCTTGGCCCGCTCTACCTCTTCCGCCGCCCGCTCGGCCGAGATGGCGACGGTGGCCAGCCGGCTGGCCCGGCGCGCCAGATCCAGCATCCAGCCCTCGGGTGAGCGCGGTGTGCGGAAATAGACGGCGAAGGCGCCCAAGGGATTGCCGTCGCCGGCCAGGATGGGCAGGGACCAGCAGGCGGCCACGCCGGCCTCCGCCGCCGCCTGGCGGAAGTCCCGCCACAGCGGGTCGCTGGCGATGTCGGTGACGATCACCGGCTCCCCCCGGTGGATGGCCGTGCCGCAGGACCCCACGGACGGCCCCACCGCCACCCCATCCACGGCGCGGATGAAGGCCGCCGGCAGGCTGGGCGCGGCACCGGTGTGGATGTGGCGCCGCTCAGCATCCACCAGCACGATGGAGCACAACCCGCCCTCCAACTCCGCCTCCATGCCGGAGCACAGGGCCGACAGCACCGCCGACAGCGGTGCCCGGCCGGCCGTCATGCCCAGCACCTTGCGCTCCACCGTCAGCAGGCGCTCCGCCCGCTCCCGCCGCTGCGTCTCGCGTTCAATGCGGCGCGCATGGGACCAGTAGAGGGCCAAGGCCGAATGCAGCTCCGCCACCAGCGGGTCGCGCCCCAGGCGCGGCAGCAGGGCGGGCGCCTGGGCCACCTGCCCCTCCGCCAGGTCGCGCATCAATCGGGCGGTGCGCGACACGGCGAGGAATACGCCCCGGCGCAAGGTCACCAGGATGGCCAGCGTCAGCAGGGCCGCCAGCGTCAAGGGCGCCCCGGCCTTGACCGCCGCCCAGCCGGCGGTGGGGACGGGCACCGCCGCCCAGTGGTCCAGCGCCCGATCGGCCACGGCACCGATGTCGGCCAGCGCCGCCAGCACCTCATCCGCCCCGCGCCGCCCCTTCAGCGCGGCGGTGAAGCGCCCCGTGGCGGCGGCCAGGGCGCCGTCCGGCCGGGATGGGGCGGACCAATCCAGTAGCGGGGCCGCCACGGCGGAGGGCGGTTGCGTCAGCGCGTCCACCCAGGCCAGGTCGGCGTCGCGGCGGGCCAACAGCGCATCGCCGGCCAGGACCGCGTCGGCGCTGGGAAAGGCGGCGGCCGCTGCGGCCACCACCTCACGCCCCAGGCGGCTTTCGGCTGTCGCCAGCGCCCCTTCCCCCGCCAGCCAGTTGCGCAGCAGGGGCGGGTCGCGGGTGTCGTGGGCCTGGTGCAGCGCCTGGTCCACCGCGCGGCGCAGGCCCGCCAGTTCCTGCCGCACGCCGGCCAGCCGCTGACGCGCGTTATCCAGCGCGGGATTGGCGGGAAGCGCCTCCAGCGCCGTGTCCAGCGCCTGGTCCGCCTGCCGCCGCTTCTCCACCAGGTCATCCGCCGAGGCGGCGGCGGGGGGGCTGGCCGCCTGCAAGGCCATGAATGACGCCGTCCATTGCGCCGACTGGGCATCCAGCGCGCCAGCCAGCCCCCGGGCGGCCAGCACCAGGGCATGGGCGTCCCGGGCGTCACGCGCCTGGATCCAGGCTGTCCGCATGTCCGTGGCCGCCAAGCCCAGCTGCAGGACCGCCAGGCCGGCGAGGGCGCCCATCACCGCCTGGCGCATGGTGCCGACCCGGCCATACTGTTCACGTAGCAGCTCATTGGAGAAATGATCCCAAGGCCCGCACCTTGTGCATGTGGGTTACTGTATGCGAGGCCAAGGTCCCCGCGCAAATATCCAGGGGGGTGGGGTGCCGCTCGTGTCACAACCCAGGCCGACACAGGGCGGGCATGTCCGGGGAGTCCCCCAAATCCTTGTGAGGGCGCCCTTGACCACACCCGCCGTCGTCTATACCTGACGCAAGATCGAGGCGGCCGCCACAGGGCGCCATTGCCGCTACCCTGCTGCCCCGGACCCACCCCGTTGACGTCTTCACCCGCCCCTTCCGACAGCGAGGCCGCCGCTCCTGAGGAATTCCCGCCCACGATCGCGGCGCCGGGCGACGACGGCCTGTTCGCGGACGACGACCGCGACGCGCTGCACATCCTGCCGCTGGGCATGATCCCGGTGCAGACGCCGGGCCTGAAACGGGCGCGGCTGATCAAGAATGCGCGGCTGGAAACGGTGGTGGAGGTGTTCCAGGACCGGTCGGCCGGCAGCGGCCAGGTGAATCCGGAACACCTGGCCACCATGTACCCGTCGCACGCCAAGGAAATGCGCACCGACATGGCGCAGATCCACCGGCTGACCCAACTGAACAGCTATGACGTCTATAGCCTGCGCATCGAGCTGCGCCGCCTGGGCATCCCGGTGGAGGACGTGAACTACCTGCGCCTGTCCGCCGGCAAGCGGCTGGAACTGACCTCCTACATGCGCGACTTCACCCTGCCCCTGATCCAGCAGGTCTATGGGTCGGAGCAGCGGCCCATCAACGACATCGCCGACCTGTTCCAGCTGCTGGCCAATCCCGACCGGGAAGAGGCGCTGCGCAACCTGACCCTGTTGTCGCAGAAGCTGAACGTGCAGCTGCAGGACATTCCCAACTTCCTGGAGGAATACGGCGATGTCTTCCTGTCGCTGGCCTACTTCCGCAGCTGCCTGGACGGCCTGGTGCCGGAGGTGCAGCGTTTCATGGGTTGGGTGAACGAGGCCACCAAGAGCGAGATGATCACCCGCGACCGCCTGCTGATGAAGATGATCGGCGACGTCATGCGCATGCTGACGGGCATCACCACCTCCATCACCGGGCGGTTCGAGGCGTTTGACCGGCGCAGCAAGGATTTCTGGCACAACATCAACGCCGACAGCTTCCGCTCCGTCCGTGCCCAGTTGTCCGCCCACCATGTCACCATCGGCGGCGTGCTGTGCGGCCTGGCGGTCAAGATGGCCCTGTGGAAAGCCCGCTTTCCCCATGGCGGCGGCGGACCCATGAAGCGGGTGGAATTCGTGCGCTCGGAAATCCTGCCCGGCCTGGACCATATCAACCGTATCGAGAAGTCGGCCGCCGGCACGCACTGAAGCAGGCGTCGGCCCTACAGCCCCAGCGTATGTTCCAGCAGGAACAGCCCGCTTTTCAGCAGGGCCACCAGCACGCCCCAGACGACGGCCACGGACGTCACCGCCGTGCCCAGGCCCAGCAACACCCACACCCCGTCCCGTTCCAGCACCCCCAAGGCCACCAGGCTGATGGCCACGGCCGGCAGCATGTTGCCGAGCGGTATGGGCAGGAACAGGATCAGCGCCAGCAGGAAGCAGACCAGCCCCACCGCGTGTTCCACCGGCGGGCGGGCCACCACGCCCAGGCGGGGCTTCAGCATGCGTTCCGCCTTGGCCAGCCAGGGCGAAACCTTGGCCATCATGGCGGCGAAGTCCTTGCGCGCCAGCGACCGGCTGGAAATGAAGCGGGGCAGCCAGGGCTTGCGCCCCAGGGCGAGCTGCGCCGTCAGGAACACCAGCGGCAGGCCCAGCACGGCGGAGGTGCCGGGCGGCATGGGCAGGGCGTTGGGCACGGCGAAGACGAAGATCAGCGCCCCCACCGCGCGGTCGCTGAGCGCCGTCAGCAGGTCGCCGATGGCCACCCGCTCCCTGGTCTCATCCGCCGCCAGGGCCTGGAGGATGTCGGAAACCTTGTGGGGCCGGGGGATCGCGGCGGCAGCGTGACTGTCAGTGGCCTCACCCGCGGTCATGCTGTCCCTCTGATCCCGTCCCCAATGATCTTGCGCCCATTGAGGTGGGGTCGACGGCCCCCCGGGTCCAGCGATTTTTCCCAATCAATAGGCGGCGAAGGTCTCGCGCATGGCCCGTTCCTCCTGCCGGATGCGGATGGTCAGGGGCACGAGATAGACGACCAGGCCGGCGATCAGGGTGCAGTATGCGTGCAGCGTCAGGGCGAAGCCCACCAGTTCCGGCAGGATGTTCAGGAAGTAGTTGGGGTGTCGCACCAGGCGGAACAGCGGGTGGGTCACCAGCCGGTGGTCGCGCGCGATCAGCAACTTCACCGTCCACAGCCGGCCCAGCAGCCGCACCACCACCAGCAGCATGGCGGCACCGAACAGGTAGATGGCGAAGCCGAAGCCGCTGACGGCGTCGACGGGCGCGGCGCGCACCAGCCCCTCCACCGTGGCCGACAGATAGAAGGCGATGTGGGCGATGGTCAGCGCCAGGGTGTTGCGGGCGCCATGCTCCACCGCGCCACCGGCGCGCAGCGCCTTCTCATGCCGGATGGAGACGGCCAGCATGGCGAAACGGTAGGCGAAGGCCAGGACGATGAACAGGATCAGGGTGGTCACGGCGGCACGGTGCTCCAAGAGACGAAAGCGTCGGGCGCATCCATAGCATAAGCGCCCCGGACGATGCCCCATTCCAACCGTTGCGTTCCGGCCCTATCGTGGGGCCAACCCCACCCGCCTGCCAGAGCCCTGCCCATGGACCGTATCGACGCGATGAGGGTGTTCGTGGCCGCCGTGGATGAGGGCAGCCTGGCCGGCGCCGCCCGCCGCATGCGCCGCTCGGCCGCGGCCGTCAGCCGGGCCATCGCCTTCCTGGAGGGGCATGTGGGCACGGCCCTGCTGCACCGGACCACCCGCTCCCTGCATCTGAGCGAGGCGGGGGAGCGGTATGCCAACGCCTGCCGCCGCGTGCTGGCCGAACTGGATGAGGCCGACATGCTGGCCGCCGGCGAACGCTCGGCCCCGCGCGGCCTGCTGACCGTCACCGCTCCGGTGGCGGCGGGGGAGACCGTGCTGGGCCCCATCCTGTCGGGCTTCATGGACGCCTATCCCGAGGTATCCGTCCGCCTGAACATGATCGACCACCCGGTCAGCCTGATCGATGAGGGTATGGACTTGGCCCTGCGCATCTCCCACCTGGCGGACTCGGCGCTGGTCGCCACCCGGGTGGGGGAGGTGCGGCGGGTGGTGGCGGCCTCGCCCAGCTACCTGGAAAGCCATCCGGCCATCGAACAGCCGTCGGACCTGGCCCGCCACGCCATCGTGGCCATGACCCACTTCGGGCTGGAAACGTGGAGCTTCCCGCCGGCGCCCGGGTCGGCGGTGCCCCGCACCGTCAGCTTCACCCCCCGCCTGGTGGTCAACACCATTCGCGCGGCGGCCACGGCGGCGGTGGAGGGCCGGGGCGTGACCCGCCTGTTCTCCTACCACATCGCGGCGGAGCTGGCGGCCGGCAGCCTGAAAGTCATCCTGGACCGGGATGAGCATGAACCGGTGCCGGTGCACCTGATCGCGCCGCCGGGGCGCCTGTCCGTGCCCAAGGTGCGCGCCTTCGTCGATTATGCCGTGCCGCGCCTGCGGGCCCATTTCGCCCAACTGTGCCCGCCGCCTCTCAAGTCCTTTTAAACACGTCACTCTTCCTCGCGGCGCAAGAATGTCTGCCGCCGGCCGGGCGTTCACCCGCAACCCGGCGGGGCGCATCTTTCGGGTCATCCACAGGGCAACGTCGTCGACAGAGACGATCGCCCGTCACCGATCCCGAAGGAGTTCCCGTCATGAGCACCACTGGAAAAGTCGCCATCGTCACCGGCGCCTCGCAGGGCATCGGCGCCGCCACCGTCGCCGGCCTCATCGCCCAGGGCTACCGTGTCGTCGCCACCTCGCGCACCATCCAGCCCTCGCAGAATCCGAACGTGGCCACCGTGGCCGGCGACATCGGCAGCCGCGAAACGGCGGAACACGTGGTCGCCACGGCGCTGGAGCGCTTCGGCCGCATCGACAGCCTGGTCAACAACGCCGGCATCTTCATCGCCAAGCCCTACACCGACTACACGGACGAGGACTACGCCCGCGTCCTGTCCACCAACCTGAACGGCTTCCACCACATCACCCAGCTGGTCATCGCCCAGCTGCTGAGGCAAGGCAACGGCGGCCATGTGGTGCAGGTCACCACCAGCTTGGTGGACCACGCCAATTCCGGCGTCCCCTCGGTCCTGGCCTCGCTGACCAAGGGCGGGCTGAACGCCGCCACCAAATCGCTGGCCATCGAGTTCGCCAGCCGGGGCATTCGCGTCAACGCCGTTTCCCCTGGCATCATCAAGACCCCGATGCACGACCCGTCCACCCACGAGTGGCTGGGCCAGCAGCATCCGGTGGGCCGCATGGGAGAGATGGCCGACATCGTGAACGCCATCCTCTACCTGGATAACGCCCCCTTCGTGACGGGCGAGATCCTGCACGTCGACGGCGGCCAAAGCGCCGGTCACTAACCCCGAACACCGAATACTCAAAGGTGGGAGAGCCGTCATGCCTGTCGTCACCATCCAGATCACCCGCGAAGGCACCACGCCCGGCGCCGACGCCACCACGGCGGAACAGAAGGCCGCCCTGATCAAGGGCGCCAGCGAGCTGATGCTGCAGGTCCTGGGCAAGCCGCTGGACAGCACCTTCGTCGTCATCGAGGAGGTGCCGCTGGAAAACTGGGGCTGGGGCGGCCTGCCGGTGCCGGAGTACCGGCGGCGCAAGGCGGCCATTGCCTGATCCCATGACCTGACACGATAACCGGGAATGCCAAATGAGGTATTCCTGGTATATCTTTTCCCCCGACCGCTTTTCCTCAGCCGTTCCGGATAGGAGACATCCATGTCCACCCCCGCCGCCGCAGGCCGCCTGCTGGACCTGCTGAAGATCGACATCCCCCTCATCCAGGCCCCGATGGCCGGCGTCTCCACACCCGTCATGGCGGCGGCGGTGTCGGGGGCGGGCGCCTTGGGGTCCCTGGGCCTGGGCGCCAGCACGCCCGACCAGGCCCGCGCCATGATCCGCGCGGTGCGGGAGCGGACCAGCCGTCCCTTCGGCGTCAACCTGTTCGTCCACCAGCCGGCCCAGCGCGACGCCGCGCGCGAGGCCGCCTGGATCGACCGTCTGCGGCCGCTGTTCGACCGGTTCGGCGCCACGCCGCCGGCCGAACTGCGGGAGATCTATCCCGCCTTCCGCACCGATGACGCCATGCTGGCCATGCTGCTGGAGGAACGGCCGGCCGTGGTCAGCTTCCATTTCGGCCTGCCGAACTCCGGCCGCGTCCGCGCCCTGCGCGCCGCCGGCATCACCCTGGTCGCCAGCGCCACCAGCCTGGATGAGGCGCGCCAGGCGGTGGCGGCCGGCATGGACGCGGTGGTGGCCCAGGGCTATGAGGCCGGTGGCCATCGCGGTGTGTTCGATCCGGACGTTCCGGACGACCGGCTGGGCACCCTGGCCCTCACCCGCCTGCTGGCGCGCGACCTGGCCGTGCCGGTCATCGCCGCCGGCGGCATCATGGACGGCGCCGGCATCGCCGCCGTCCTGGCCCTGGGTGCCGGCGCGGCGCAGTTGGGCACCGCCTTCGTCGGCGCCGACGAATCGGCGGCCGACGCCGGCTATCGCGCCGCGTTGAAGGGCGCGGCGGCTCACCACACCACCATGACCCGCGCCATTTCCGGCCGGCCAGCGCGCAGCCTGGCCAACGCCTTCACGCGCCTCGGCGACAGCCTGCCGCCGGACGCGGTGCCGGCCTACCCGGTGACCTACGACGCCGGCAAGGCCCTGAACGCCGCCGCCAAGGCCGCCGGCGACACCGGCTATGGCGCGCAGTGGGCCGGCCAGGGTGCCCCGCTGGCCCGCTTCCTGCCAGCGGCCCAGATCGTCGCCGAACTGGCGGCGGAACTGGCCTACGCCCGCCGCCACGGCTGAGGCCCCGCCCCCGCCGTCCTCACGGCTCCGATCAACGCCCCCTCGGACCGGGCCAAGGCTCGCATCCAAGGGGGCTTTCTTTTCCAAAGAAAAATCGTACGCGATCTAATCGGATATGTTGACAACAGGCGCCGCCCGAGCCATTTTCCGATCATCCGATTAGATCGGACACGATTTAAATATCCTCCCCGCTTTTCACCCCCATCCCTGAAGGAATCCAGACCATGAGCCAGATCGACACCGTCCTGTACACCGGCAAGACCCATACCCAGGGCGGCCGCAACGGCCATGCCCGCAGCAGCGACGGCCAGTTGGACGTCACCCTGTCGCCCCCGGGTTCCGGCCGCCCCGGCACCAACCCGGAACAGCTGTTCGCCGCCGGCTGGTCCGCCTGCTTCATCGGCGCCATGAACCGCGCCGCCCAGCTGCTGAAGATTAGCCTGCCGGCCGAGACTGCCGTGGATGCGGAGGTCGACTTGGGCAAGGGCGGCGACGCCTTTTTCCTGCAGGCCCGCCTGACCATCAGCCTGCCCGGCCTGGACCGCGCCGTGGCGAGCCAGGTAATCGAGCAGGCCCATCAGCTCTGCCCTTACTCCAAGGCCACCCGCGGCAACATCGACGTGGAGCTGCAGCTGGCGTGAGGCCTGACCGTGCCAAAGAAAACGCCCCGGGATCCTCATCTCGGGGCGCTTTTACTTTGCACTATTAAGAAGACATCTATGGACTGACTCATGAGGATCGGGTCGGAACCGAACGCTTGCATCGCTCTCGCGGCCGCTCCAGATACCAAGGAATGGGAGCGTCAAGGGCGCCGGCCCTTGACCTGCCGGAGGCGGGGCGACCCTCGGGTCGTCGCTCCTCCATCGACGCACGCACACGATCGGTGGCGCGCCGACTGCGGATTTGATGATCGTCCAATAACAACAAGGCGGTTTGATGTAGGTGAAACCCTATTTCACGATCATCAAATGGTGTAGCTTTCGGCAGACGATCATCAAGGACGGCCTGTGGCTCACGCCCGCTCACCCATGATGGCCTGACGGAGACGCCATTGCCTGTTGCCTACCACGAAGGACGGTTTCCACCTGCGGAGCTTGATCTCCAAACTTTATTCCCGCTGGTTGGTCCCGCCAATGCCGCGATCGCGCGGTATGAGGGCGTGCTCTCCGGCATTCCCAACCCCGACGTCCTGCTGTCCCCGCTGACGGCCCGCGAAGCTGTTCTCTCAAGCAAGATTGAAGGGACGCAGGTGACGCTGGGCGAGGTGCTGGAATTTGAGGCGCAGGGCCATCTGTTCGATGAAAGCACCCCCAAGAAGGCGGACGCACGCGAAGTTCTGAACTACCGTGCCGCCCTGCGTGAAGCGGCGAGCCTGATGTCTCGACTTCCGCTGTCGCAACGGCTCATCAAGGCCACGCATCGCGTGTTGATGGATGGCGTCCGTGGGCGCCACAAGGATCCCGGCGAATACCGCCGCATTCCCAACTGGATAGGCCCAGAGGGCTGCACCATTGAGCAGGCGCGGTTCGTCCCACCAAGTGCTGACAAGATCGAGGGGGCCATGTCAGCGTGGGAGACCTATATTCACGCCGATGCGCCGGATCGACTTGTACAGCTGGCCATTGTTCATGCCGAGTTTGAGTCGATCCATCCGTTTCTCGACGGCAACGGGCGCATAGGCCGCCTCCTCATCCCCCTGTTCCTCTATGCTCATGGGCTGCTGTCGCGGCCCAATTTCTATCTCTCAGAATATCTCGAAGCCAACCGCGATGAATATTACGGCCGGATGCTCGCCGTCTCGCGTGACGGCGACTGGAGTGGCTGGGTGGCTTTCTTCTTGCGCGGCATCATCGCCCAGGCCGAAGGCAACACCCGGAAAGCCCAGGCGATCCTGGCCCTGCATCAGGAAAAGCGCGAATGGGTGGTGGAGATCACCCATTCGCAATATGCGGTGCGGGCTCTCGACTGGATTTTCCAGCGGCCCATATTCCAGACGCCGGATTTCATTGCATCAGCCCAAATTCCACCGCCGACGGCCAGAAAGATCATTCGCGATCTACGCGACAATGGCCTGTTGCGCGCACTGGTACCGGCGGCAGGACGTGCACCGGCCACGTTTGTGTTCTCCCAGCTACTGAACATTGCCGAGGGGCGGGAAGCCTTTTGACCCCGAACGCCTGAAAAGCCCCATCTCCCAGGCTCTGGGAGATGGGGGGTCAGGGGTTCCCGATGCGAACTGACCCATAGTCGTGAGAAAAACCGCCAATTCTCACGCTATGGGTCAAAGATTCTCGTTTTATGGGTCAGCTCACAACAAGGCTACTGGATCACACGTCCAGGTTCGCCACCTTCAGCGCGTTTTCCTGGATGAAGTCGCGGCGGGGTTCGACGATGTCGCCCATGAGGGTGGAGAACACCTCTTCCGCCTCGTCCACGTGGGTGACCTTGACCTGCAGCAGCGAGCGGATCTTGGGGTCCAGCGTGGTTTCCCACAGCTGGTCCGGGTTCATCTCGCCCAGGCCCTTGTAGCGCTGGATGGCCAGGCCCTGGCGGCCCTGTTCCAGCACCGCGTCCATCAGGCCGGTGGGGCCGACGATGGTGCGGGTGGCGCGGCCGCGGTAGGTCAGGGTGGCGGCGTCGGTGAAGACCGTCTTCAGGAAGTCGGCCATGGCGTCCAGGCGCCGCGCCTCCACACTCTTCAGCACGTCGGCGTCCAGGATGTGACGGTGGGTGACGCCGCGGCTGGTGCGGAACAGCATCAGGCCGCCCTCGCGCGCGCGCTCACCCTGCCAGGCGCCCACGCCCACGGTGGCGCCCTCGCCGGCATTGCCGGCCGCCTGCGCGGCCTGGGCCTCGATCCGGTTCACGCGGTCCGCCACCACGCGGGCCAGTTCATCGGCGCGCGCGTCGTCGGTCAGCAGGGTCATGGACAGGGCGCCGGCCACGGCCGCCTGTTCCACCACCGAGGCGTTGCCCACCTTGCGGGTCAGGGCCTGCAGCTGATGGCGGGCGGCGCGGGCCTGCTCCACCACGTCGCGCAGCTCCCCACCCAGGCGCTCGCTGCCCTCCGCGGCCCTGAGGGTCACGTCCTCCAGCCCCTGGCCGATCAGGTAATCGTCCAGCGCCCGGTCGTCCTTCAGATAGCGTTCCTTGGCCGTGCCGCGCTTCACGCGGTACAGCGGCGGCTGAGCGATGTAGAGGTAGCCGCGCTCGATCAGCTCGGGCATCTGGCGATAGAAGAAGGTCAGCAGCAGGGTGCGGATGTGCGCGCCGTCCACGTCGGCGTCGGTCATGATGATGACCTTGTGATAGCGCGCCTTTTCCGCGTTGAACTCCTCACGCCCGATACCGGTGCCCAGCGCGGCGATCAGGGTGCCGATCTCGGCCGAGGACAGCATCTTGTCGAAGCGCGCGCGCTCCACGTTCAGGATCTTGCCGCGCAGGGGCAGGATAGCCTGGAACTGCCGCGAGCGGCCCTGCTTGGCGGAGCCGCCGGCCGAGTCACCCTCGACCAGGAACAGTTCGCTGAGCGCCGGGTCCCGTTCCTGGCAGTCCGCCAGCTTACCGGGCAGCGAGGCCATATCCAAGGCGCCCTTGCGCCGCGTCAGTTCGCGCGCCTTGCGCGCGGCCTCGCGCGCGGCGGCGGCCTCGACCACCTTGCCGATGATGCGCTTGGCGTCGCCCGGATGCTCTTCCAGCCAGGTCGCCAGGGCGTCGGCCACCACCGCCTCCACCACCGGGCGGACTTCGGAGGAGACCAGCTTGTCCTTGGTCTGGCTGGAGAACTTGGGGTCGGGCACCTTCACCGACAGCACGCAGGTCAAGCCCTCGCGCATGTCATCGCCGGAGAGGTTCACCTTCTCCTTCTTCGCGATGCCGCTCTCGTTGGCATAGTTGTTCAGCGTGCGGGTGAGCGCCGCGCGGAAGCCGGCCAGGTGGGTGCCGCCGTCACGCTGCGGGATGTTGTTGGTGAAGCACAGCGTGCTCTCGTGATAGCTGTCGTTCCACTGCAGCGCCACTTCCACGCCGATGGTGCCGCCCAGGTCGCTCTGGCGCTCGGCGCGCAGCGCGATGCCCGGCTTGTGCAGCGGTGTCTTGGACCGGTCCAGCCACTGCACGAAGGCCTCCAGCCCGCCCTCGTAATGCAGCTCGCACGACTTGGGCTCCACGCCTCGCGCGTCGGTCAGGAACAGGGTGACGCCGGAGTTCAGGAAGGCTAGTTCCCGCAGGCGGTGTTCCAGCGTCTGGTAGTCGAATTCGGTCTTGGTGAAGGTGGCCTTGGACGGCAGGAAGGTCACCTCCGTGCCGGACAGGGGACGGCCGTCCGCCTTCAGCGGGGCGACGCCGGTGTTGGCCAGCGGCGCCTGGGCCTCGCCATGGGCGAAGCGCATCTCCCACACCCGGCCCTGGCGCCAGATGCGCAGATCCAGGATTTCCGACAGGGCGTTGACCACGGACACGCCCACACCGTGCAGGCCGCCGGAGACCTTGTAGCTGTTCTGGTCGAACTTACCGCCGGCGTGCAGCTGGGTCATGATGACCTCGGCCGCCGACACGCCTTCCTCCGCATGGATGTCCACGGGGATGCCGCGGCCATCGTCGCGCACGGTGCAGGAGCCGTCCGGATTCAGGATGACGTCCACCCGCGTGCAATAACCGGCCAGCGCCTCGTCGATGGCGTTGTCCACGACCTCGTACACCATGTGGTGCAGGCCGGAACCATCGTCGGTGTCGCCGATGTACATGCCGGGACGCTTGCGCACCGCATCAAGGCCCTTCAGCACTTTGATGGAGCTGGCGCCGTAATCGTCGGCGGCGGAGTTGGGGGTCGTCAGAGCTTCTTGTGCCATGGATACACTCTACCAGATATCGCGTCGCCTAGGGGCAAAACCGTCATTACCAAGGGGGATCGCTGTCCCCCATTCCGCAGACTCTCTAAAGCGCCAGGGGCCTATCCGGCGCCCACCACCACGCCGCCGCCGGTTTCGTCCGGGACTACCCGGACGTGGTTGGCGGCGGTGCCCAGTTCGGCGAAGATGGCGGCGTCCGTGCCCGTCATCCAGGCCTGGGACCCGGTGGCCAGCACCTCCTGGAACAGGGCCGTGCGGCGCCCGGCGTCCAGGTGGGCCGCCACCTCGTCCAGCAGCAGCAGGGGCGGCGCGCCGCCGTCCGCCGCCATCAGCCGGGCGTTGGCCAGCACGATGGCGATCAGCAGGGCCTTCTGCTCCCCCGTCGAGCCCAAATCCGCCGGCATGCCCTTGGCCAGGTAGGTCACGGCCAGGTCGCTGCGGTGCGGCCCGACCGTAGTGGTGCCGGCATGCGCGTCGATGCGCCGCGCCTCCGCCAGGGCCCGGCGCAGCGTGTCCTCCGCCTCCAGCGCCGGCCGGTCGGCCAGCCAGCCGTCCAGGGTTCCGGTCAGCGCCAGGCCGGGCGCCGGGAAGGGCCCCACGCCCCGCCGGCAGGCGGCGGCCAGGCGGGCCGTCACGTCGCGGCGGGCGGCGGCCACGGCGATGCCGCTGGTGGCCATCTGGTCCTCCAGCACCGTCAGCCACGAGGAGTCGCCCCCCTCGCGCAGCAGGCGGATACGCTCGCGCATGGCCTGTTCGAACCGGCTGAGCCGGCCGGCATGCTCGGGATCGAATCCGAACACCAGCCGGTCCAGGAAGCGACGGCGGCCGGCCGCCCCCTCCACGAACAGGCGGTCCATCTGCGGCGTCAGCCAGACGCAGGAAACATACTGGGCCAGCGCCATCTGGCTTTTGGCCGGGCGGCCGTCGATGTGCACCACGCGGCGCTCGCTGCCCGGGGCGCCGTTGGGGTCGCGGCCGGTGCCGATCTCCACCGTGCCCAGGGGCGTTTCCACCTCCGCCGCCACGGCCCAGCCCGGCGTCTCCCAGGTCTCGCCCGGGGCCTGCAGGCGCTCCACGTCCCCCAGCTTGGCGCGGCGCAGGCCGCGGCCGGGGGCGAGGAAGCTGACCGCCTCCAGCAGGTTGGTCTTGCCCGCGCCGTTGGGGCCCGTCAGCGCCACCGGCCGCCGGTCCAGCACCAGGCGGGCCTGGGCGTAGGAACGGAAGCGGGTGACGGTCAGCCGCGTGACGGCCAGCGCCGCGAATGGCGCGGGCGCCGCCCCCCATGCTCAAGAGGGGCGCCCTCCGGCTTCCCCGTCAGGGGCGGCTCTTCTGTGGACATGGCGCCCATATTGGCCAGCAACCGCTACCGCCGCCCCGGGGACCCCAGGACCTCAAACGCGCATCGGCATGAGGACGTAGAGGGCCGAACCGTCGGCCACGTCGCGCACCACGGTGGGCGAGCCGGCGTCGGCCAGGGTGAAGCGCACGCCCTCACCCTCGATCTGCTGGGTGATGTCCAGCAGGTAGCGGCTGTTGAAGCCGATCTCGAGCGCGGTGTTGTCGTAGCTGACCTCGATCTCTTCCGTCGCGGAACCCGCCTCGGGGCTGGAGGCCGACAGGGTCAGGATGCCGCGGTCCAGGCTGAGCTTCACCGCCCGGCTCTTTTCCGTGGAAATGGTGGCGACGCGATCGACGGCGGCGGCGAACTGGCCGGCGTTGACCTCCATCACCTTGTCGTTGCCCGTGGGGATGACGCGCTCATAATCCGGGAAGGTGCCGTCGATCAGCTTGCTGGTCAGCACGATGCTGTCGAAGGCGAAGCGCACCTTGGTGTCGGACAGCTGCACCTCGATACGGTCGGCCGCCTCGTCCAGCAGCTTGCGCACCTCGATCACGGTCTTGCGCGGGATGATGACGCCGGGGATGTCGCCGGCGCCGTCCGGCAGGGGCATCTCCACCCGGGCCAGGCGGTGGCCGTCGGTGGCCACGGCGCGCAGCACGGGAAGCTCCGCCGCGCCCGTCTTCGCCTTGGAGGCGTGCAGGTAGATGCCGTTCAGGTAGTAGCGCGTCTCCTCGGTGGAGATGGCGAACTTGGTGCGGTCCACCAGCATCTTCAGGTCGCTGGCCGACAGGCTGAAACGGTGGCCGGTGTCGCCACCGGCCATGACCGGGAAGTCCTCCACCGGCAGAGCGCCCAGGCGGAACTGCGACCGGCCGGACCGCAGGGTCAGCGTGTCGGCGGTGAAGTCCAGTTCCACCTGGCTGCCATCCGGCAGCTTGCGGGCGATGTCGTACAGGGTGTGGGCGGGGGCCGTGGCGGAACCGGGGCGCGCGATATCGGCCGGCACGGATTCCACGATCTCCAGATCCATGTCGGTGGCGGTCAGCGCCAGCTCACCGTTTTCCGCCTTCAGCAGGACGTTGGACAGGATCGGAATGGTGTTCCGACGCTCCACCACGCTCTGAACATGACCGAGAGACCGGAGCAAAGCCGCGCGTTCGATGGTGATCTTCATGCCGTTCCGCTTGTGCTGACCCGTCGCCCCTGTGAGGCGCGGCGATTGTTTGCCTTAAATCCCCCAAGGCCCCCCCACAGGGCCTGGAAAAAGGGGTGGTCACCATAGCACAAGCCCCGCGCGGCGACAGCGTTTTCAACCAATTCCAGAGGCATTCGGAAGGCCGAGTCGCCGCCTGTCCGAAAGGGGGATCATCCGCCCGCGTAGCGCACGTCCAGGCCGCCCGAAAGGTGACGCAGGCGGCCCAGGACGACCCGCCGTTCCGCCTTGGTGAGGCGGCCCAGCGGCGCCAGCTCCACCTCCCACACCGGCTGGCCTTTGGCGGCCAGGCGGCGATGGGTCCAGGTCGCCGCCACCCGGCCCTGGCGCAGCACCACGGCCGATATCCAGCCGGCCTGGCGGTAGACGGCGGTGCGGTGCCTCTCGTCCACCACCTGGCCGGTGTCGGCATGGGCCAGCAGCCAAGGGTCGAACAGGGGCAGCACCGCCAGGTGGCTGGCGGGCATCTCGGCGCCGCGCAGCGCCGCCTCATCGCGCGCCAGGATGTAGGCGGGACGGCCGTCCAGGTCGACCGCCAGAAGCTCACCGGCCAAATCGTGGAAGGCCTGGCGGCAGGGGCCGGCGTAGATGCCGGCGAACTTGCGGAAGTCCGACGGCGTGGCGGGGCCGAAGGCCGCCAGGTAGCGGCGCAGGATGTTGGCCACGCCCGACGCGCTGTCCACCGGCACCACGGGCGCTTCGCCCAGCCAGGCGGGCAGGCCCACGAAGGCGGCCTCGTTGTCGTCGGGGCGCAGGGGGCCATGGCAAAGATGGCCCAGCGCGCAGGCCAGCTTCAGCACCCCGCCCCAGCTGTGTTCCAGCCAGGGCCGGGCCCAGTCGCCCAGTCGCGGCACCAGGCGGCGGGACAGGTCCAGGCGGCTGTGAGGCCCATCGGCCAGGGCCTGGACCACGGCGTCGATCAGCACCGCCACCCGATCGGGCGGCAGTCCCTCGCGACCATACCAGGCGTGGTACTCCGGCTCCTTGAGCCGACGCAGGGCCAACAGGTCGCCCAGGTCGGCCGTGGGCACCAGGTGCAGGGTGGAGCGCTGGGCCCACAGCTTGACCAGCCGGCGGCTGTCGTACAACGCTTCGGCCACCTCGGCATCGGCCAGGGCGGCGGTGCGCGCCCGCAGCTGCAGGACGGCGGCGGAATGCACCTGGGCCTGGGCGCCCAGCAGGGTGGTGGCCGCCGCCAGCATGTCGGGCGCCGGGGCCAGCAGGTGCTGCCGGTCCAGGCGAAAGGCCAAGGCTTGGGACAGCGATATCGCCAGGGGGGATTTGGTCAGGATGGCGGCCCGATCAGGCAGAGGAACGGATCGGGTACGATAATGGTGTGGCTGACTGTTTCGTCAAGCCACCCCTCACCCTTCCAGCATGCGCCGCAGCAGTTCCACGTCTTCCGAGAAGGTCGGGTCGGTGGCGCACAGCTCTTCCACCTTGCGCACGGCATGCATCACGGTGGTGTGGTCGCGGTCGCCGAACTTGCGGCCGATCTCGGGCAGGGAGCGGGCGGTCAGCTGCTTGGACAGGTACATCGCCACCTGGCGGGGGCGGGCCACGGCGCGCGCGCGGCGGGCGGAACTCATGTCCGCCAGGCGGATGTTGTAGTGCTCCGCCACCTTCTTCTGGATTTCCTCGATGGTCACCCGGCGGTTGCTGGCGCGCAGCAGGTCGTGCAGCACTTCCTGGCTGCTTTCCAGGGTGATGGCCCTGCCCACCAGCTCGGCATGCGCCACGATGCGGTTGAGCGCCCCTTCCAGCTCACGCACGTTGGACGTGATCTTGTGGGCCAGGAACTCCAGCACCTTCTGCGGAATCTGCACCCGCATCTGCTCGCCCTTGGACTGCAGAATCCCTAAGCGCAGCTCATAGGTCGTGGGGTGGATGTCCGCCACCAGGCCCCAGCCGAGGCGGGAGCGCAAGCGCTCCTCCATGCCTTCCAGGTCGGACGGGCTCTTGTCGGCGGAGATGATGACCTGGCGGTTCTGGTCCACCAGGGCGTTGAAGGTGTGGAAGAATTCTTCCTGGGTGCTGTCCTTACCGCTGATGAACTGCACGTCGTCGATCATCAGCACGTCGACGGAGCGGAACTGCTCCTTGAACGCCATGGTGTCCTTGTACCGAAGGGCGCGGATGAACTGGTACATGAACTTTTCCGCAGACAGGTAGATCACCCGGCGGGCGGGGTCCTTCTTGCGGATGTGCCAGGCGATGGCGTGCATCAGGTGGGTCTTGCCCAGGCCCACGCCGCCGTAGAGGAACAGCGGGTTGAAGGTGACGGCGTTGGCGTCGGCCACGCGGCGGGCGGCGGCGAAAGCCAGTTCGTTGGGCTTGCCCACCACGAAATTCTCGAAGGTGAAGCGCGGGTCCAGCAGGGCCGAGACCTCGTCGCGTTCCTCGCCCAGGCTGCTGCCGGCGATGAAGGCGGGCAGGACCGGTGTCTCGCCCGTCCCGTTCAGGGCGCCGTTGAGGGAGGCGACCGCCTCGACCTCATCATAAGTCGGCAGATGATCGATACCGCTTTCCGTCAGCGGCCCGGCGGCGGCGGTGTTGGCCGGGCTGCGGGGGGCCGTGGTCAGGGCGCCGCCAAGCGAGGCGTCGTTGCGCGGCGGCGCCACGACGATTTCCACGGAGTGGACCCCGGGGTTCTCCCCCGTCCACAGGGCGCGGATGCGGTCGGCGTAATGGGTGCGGATCCAGTCGCGCATGAAGCGCGTGGGCACGACGATGCGCACCTGGCCGCCGATGAAATCCTCAACGGTCAACGGCTTCAGCCAGCTGCGATACGCGGTTTCACCCACCTCGTCCTTCAAGCGCCCGCTGATGCGCGCCCACTGCTGATCCAGAGATGCCTGAACCGACATTCCCGCTTCGCTCCTGCCCCAACGCCTTCCGGACCCGGACAATCAAACAAGACCACACCGGCCAACGACAGCCGGCCTGACAACCGGATCAAATCGGACCGGAACCTTATGCCGCGACGCTCCATTCCCCAATGAGGCAGGTCACCTCGATCGGGGCCGAAGGTTCGGGAGACAACGTCGGCGCCGAACGAACACATGGGAAACCGGCCGGACCAGCCGGCACGACGGATGATGAAGGACGAAGGCTGGGGACCCGCCGGGTCCCGCCCTTTCCAACGCCACCCTAACCCCGCTTCGTCGACCCCTGTCGTCGGCCCTGTCCCGGCTGGTTCCGTGACCGCCTTTCCTCCCACCGGACGTTTGCCGGCACCGGGCTTCGGGGCATCACCCCTGCCCCGTCCGGCGCCAGTCCGCTGAAATACCAGGCAGACCAAAACCCACACACGCAAACAAAACCGCGCACCTTACGGGATTCATTTTAAAGAATCTCCCGTAGACGCATGATCTTCTTCAAAGATTCAGAAATCTACCAATGCCAGAATGATGTAGAGCGCCAAGCGTCAGCATCAATGTACATCTGCCATCGGTTTGCGCGGGCGTTTCCGCCGCTTGATTACTTCATCGTGGAGAACGATCCCGCACATCCGCAGATGCTAGTCGGGCCGTCCGGGACTCGCAATAGGCTCGAAAAGGGAACAAGCAAAAAAGACCGAATGATGCTCGCGTCCGCCGGTCGGCACCGGCCCTTCGGACTATTCTGGAAGAATAGGTAAGGGTAAACGCAGTAACGAAGGGCGGACAAGGAAAAGGCCGCGGCCCCGCCGGTGTCCGGCGGGACGCGGCCTCACCCAATCCACGGTCAAGAGCTGGGGCCCCGCCTTGCGCCGGGCCCCGAAGGCCCGCGCAATCGGCGCGGCCGGCGTATCAGCCCAGAGCGTTGATGCGGAGAGACAGACGGGAAATCTTGCGGGACACCGTGTTGCGGTGCAGCACGCCCTTGGACACGCCGCGCATCATTTCCGGCTGGGCCAGCTTGAACGCCTCGGCGGCGGCGGCCTTGTCGCCGGCTTCCAGGGCCAGCTCAACCTTCTTCACGAAGGTGCGGATACGGGACACGCGGGCCCGGTTCACCTCGGTACGGACTTCCGTCTGACGGATACGCTTTTCAGCGGACTTATGATTAGCCATGACAAACCCTTTTCGAACACGACCCTTGCCGTGGAAGGCCGGGCTTATACCCCCTCCCCACGAAACCGTCAAGCGGCACGGCCCTAAAAACCGCGCCAGACTAGACCAAAATCCGGCGAGCACGCCCCTGCTTTGAACATCCCCGTCCCCCGGATTCAACGAGTTTAAAACCAGATATGGGCGATTCTGTCCCCGACGCCCAAGATCATGGGTGTTTTACTTTAAACACACCCTTTCCCTTGGGGCCGAATTCAAAAGCCGGGTCACTGCGGGCGCAGGATGAAGCGCACCATGGTTTCAGCCCGGCTGCCCACGCCGTCGCGCGTCGCCGTGATCTCCAGCCTCTCCCCCTCGCGGGCCCACCGGCCGGCGCCGGCGGGGTGCCAGCCCAGCTGCGGCAGGGTCTGGTCGTAGAACGCGGCGATGGCGGCGGCGCTGACGTCGCCCCGGGCCGCCGACTCGACGATGCGGCCTTCCGGCTGGTCGAAAACCACCGCGGCGTTGGCCGGCGCCGTCAGGCCCGGCATCAGGGGCAAATCCTCCACCCCCGGCACGAACCCCGGCTCCACCGGTCCGGCGCGGCCCGGGCCCGCGACCAGCAGGGGGGCCAGCAGCAGGGGGAGGGAGACGGCGGCGGCAAGGACAAGGCGCATTCAGGGCTCACGCGGGGGCCAGGGGCCGGAAAGATTCGCTGGGCCGTAAGGTGAAGCATGACGGGGCGCCCATCAACGGCCAAGGCGCATGCGTCAGCGCTGCCGCCGTGCGCAGAAGAAGCTGGATCGGCCGGCCTGGACCACCCGCCGCACGCCGCCCGTGCGGGCCACGTCGCAGTCGCAACCGGGGCAGGCCTCGCCTTCCCTGCCGTAAACGGCGAAGGAGTGCTGGAAGTAGCCCAGCTCGCCATCCGACTGGACGTAGTCGCGCAAGGAGGAACCACCGGCGGCGATGGCCTCGGTCAGCACGTCGCGGATGGCCGGCACCAGGCGCTGGGCGTCCTTGCCCGCCACGCTGGCCGCCGACCGCTCCGGACTGATGCCGGAACGGAATAGCGCCTCGCAGACATAGATGTTGCCCAGGCCAGCCACCACGCGCTGGTCCAGCAGCGCCGCCTTGATGGGTGTCATCTTGCCGGCCAGGCGGGCCGACAGGGTGTCGGCGTCGAATTCATTGCCCAAGGGCTCCGGCCCCAGCCTGGCCAGCAGGGGATGGCTATCGACCTCGCCCTCCGCGATCAGATCCATGAGGCCGAAGCGGCGGGGGTCGTTGAAGGTGACGACGGCGCCGTCGTCGGTTTCCATGACCACATGGTCATGCGCCCCGGGCGCGCCCGCCGGCCCCCGGCTGACCACCATGCTGCCCGACATGCCCAGGTGGATGAGCAGGGTTTCGTCCCCCGAACCGGAAACGGGGTCGAGACGTACCAGGACGTATTTGGCACGCCTACCGATGCCGGCGACGCGGCGGCCGGTCAGGCGCTGGACGAAGCCGGCCGGAAAGGGCGTGCGCAGGTTGGGCCGGTGCTGGGCCACGCGCACCAGCGTGCGGCCCTCCATCTTCAGGGCCAAGCCCCGGGCCACGGTTTCGACCTCGGGCAATTCAGGCATGGCGGGCGGCTTTCAGGCTAGACGCGTCACAAGTGGATAAGATGGGCGCCCGGCGGGGTCGCCTGCAACAGCGTCACCACGCCCGCCGTTTCCACCGTCACATCGGCACGCAGGGCCGGCTTGTCCAGCCCCAGCACGCGCCAGCCCATCTCACAGGCCATGACGCGCACACCCAGGGGGGTGAGCGACTCGGTCAGCTCCGCCAGGGTGGCGATGTTCGTGTCCTGGAATTGGCGTTCCCGCGCCACCGGCGTCGAACCGTCATCGGCCGGGTCCAGGCCCGTCCAGCCATCGTCCGCCAACAGCAGGCGCAAGGCCCGCCCGGTGACGAACAGCAGGGTGGGCCGGCCGATGGCCGCCGCCGCCGTGGCCATGACCAGGGCGTAGTGCACCCGGTCGAAGCCGCCGGAATGCAGGACGATGGATAAGCCTGCCTGGTCAGTGCCCATGGCCGTCTTCTCCCGGCAGGCCGGTGATGGTCGGATGGGCGCCGCACAGGGGGCAGTCGGGATCGGGCTTCACGCGCACGGTGCGGAAGGACGCGCCCAGGCTGTCATAGAGCATAAGGCGGCCGGATAGGCCGTCGCCGATGCCCAGCAGTTCCTTCAAGACCTCCAGCGCCTGCAGCGAGCCCACCGTGCCGGCCAAGGCCCCCAGCACGCCGGCCTCGGAGCACGACGGCACCAGGCCCGGCGGCGGCGGTTCGGGGAAGACGCAACGATAGCAGGGGTGGGGATGGCCCTCATGGGCCTTGAAGGTGGAAATCTGCCCATCGAAGCGCAGCATGGCGGCCGACACCAACGTGCGCCGCTCGAAATAGCAGGCGTCGTTCAGCAGGAAGCGGGTGGCGAAATTGTCCGACCCGTCGGCCACGATGTCGTAGGCCCGGACCAGTCGCCGGACGTTGTCAGGGGCCAGGCGCGTCCGGTGCGCCTCCACCACCACGTCGGGGTTGATGGCGCGAATCCGCGCGGCGGCGCTGTCCACCTTGGCCTGGCCCAGGGAGGCCATGTCGTGCACCACCTGGCGCTGCAGGTTGGACAGGTCGACCGTGTCGTCATCGACGATGCCGATGCGCCCCACGCCGGCGGCCGCCAGGTACAGCAGCAGGGGCGCCCCCAGGCCGCCCGCGCCCACCACCAGGATGGACCCGGCCAGCAGCCTGGCCTGCCCTTCACCGCCCACTTCTTTCAGGATGATGTGGCGGGAGTAGCGCTCGATCTGTGAGTCATTAAAGTCCATCGCGCCCTCAAGCGCCGGGCGCGGCCATCCGGCCGCTTGGCTATCCTCGCTGCGCCCTGCGGTGCTCGCTCCGGCGGCCGCAGTCGCGGCCTAGATTAAGTAAGGAATGAACCTAGCGGAAAAAAGGGGGGCCCGCGCTGTGACCGGTCCCCCCTTTGCGCCGATCCAGGTCGATCAATCCAGGCCGTCGAACAGGCCGGTGGACAGGTAACGCTCGGCGAAGCTGGGCAGGATCACGACGATCTGCTTGCCCTCGTTGCCAGGGCGGGCGCCCAGTTCCAACGCTGCGGCCAGGGCGGCGCCAGAGCTGATGCCGACGGCGACACCTTCCAGCTTGGCCACCTCGCGCGCCGTCTCGAACGCCCGCTGGTTGGAGATGCGCAGCACCTCGTCGATCAGGTGGGTGTCCAGGATGTCGGGCACGAAGCCGGCGCCGATGCCTTGGATCTTGTGCGGGCCCGGCAGGCCGCCGGACAGGACGGGGCTGTCCTCCGGCTCCACCGCCACAGCCTTGAAGCTAGGCTTGCGCTCCTTGATCACGCTGGCCACACCGGTCAGCGTGCCGCCGGTGCCCACGCCGGAAATCAGGAAATCCACGCCGCCGGCGGTATCGGTCCAGATTTCCTCGGCTGTGGTGCGACGGTGGATCTCCGGGTTCGCCGGGTTCTTGAACTGCTGCAGGATGTAGGCGTCGCCCGCCTCGGCGGCCAATTCCTCGGCCCTGGCGATGGCGCCCTTCATGCCCTGGGCCGGCGGGGTCAGCACGATCTCCGCGCCCAGAAGCTTCAGCATGCGGCGGCGTTCCACCGACATGCTTTCCGGCATGGTCAGGATCAGGCGGTAGCCCTTGGCCGCGGCCACGAAGGCCAGCGCGATGCCGGTGTTGCCCGAGGTGGGCTCGATCAGCAGGGTGCGGTCGGGGGAGATGCGGCCGTCGGCCTCGGCGGCCTCGATCATGGCCAGGCCGATGCGGTCCTTCACGCTGGACAGCGGGTTGAAGAACTCGCACTTGCCGATGATGTCGGCCTTCACGCCGTGGGCGGCCGCCAGGCGCTTCAGGCGCACCAACGGGGTGGCGCCCACGGTTTCCAGGATGCTGTCGTAAACGCGGCCGCGGAAGGCGGCGGTGGGGACGGTGTCAGCCATGGTTCGATCCATTCCTTAGATGCTGAAGTCCAGCTTGTGGGTCGCTTCGCTTTCGATGCCGGCGCGGTGGGCGCGCAGGCACAGATCCTCGATGGTGGTCTGGTCCAGGCGGCGCATGCAGTCCTCCTGCAATTCCGCCCACAGGGGGCGCACAACCTGCCGGCCCAGTTCGGCCCCCACCGCCTCTTCCATGGGGTCGGTGGCCTGTTCCAGGGCGCGGACGATGCGCACGATCTCACCCACCGTGATGCGGCGGCGTTCACGGGCCAGGCGGTAGCCGCCCCGGGGGCCGCGCACGCCGGCCAATATGCCCGCCCGCACCAGGGCCTGCAGCACCTGTTCCAGGTAACGCTTGGGGATACCTTGGCGCGCGGTGATCTCCCCCGACTGCACGGGTTCGGAACCGGCGTTGTAGGCGATGTCCAGCACCACCTCGATGGCGAACATCAGCTTCTTGGAAATCCGCAGCATCCCTTCCCCCATTTTTATCAGCCCTTGCTGGCGGTGACACCGGTGGAGCCGAAGCCCCCGGCGCCGCGGGCGGTCTCATCCAGGCTGGCCATCTCGTTCCACTGGATGCGCTCATGACGGGCGATCACCATCTGGGCGATGCGCATGCCGCGCTCGATGGTGAAGGGCTGGTCGCCGAGGTTCACCAGGATGACGCCCACCTCGCCCCGGTAATCGGCGTCCACCGTGCCCGGCGCGTTCAGCACCGTGACGCCGTTCTTCAGCGCCAGGCCGGAACGCGGGCGCACCTGCGCCTCGAAACCCACGGGCAGGGAAATGGCCAGGCCCGTGGGCACCAGCGCGCGGCCCAGCGGCGGGATCACCACCGGGACCGACACCGCCGCCATCAGGTCCAGGCCGGCGGCGTGGGCGGTGGCATAGGCGGGCAGGTCCAGATCCTGACCATGGGGCAGACGGGTGACGGCGACGGTAACGGCTTCGGTCATCAAACGGGTTCCGGACTGTTGTTGCTTGTTGAAAGGGCGATGTGGGGCGACAGGGTATCGGCGATGGCCTGGGCCAGGCGTGCCGCCACCTCGGTCTTGGACAGGCGCGGCCAGGTTTCGATCAGAGGGGCTTCACGCGCAGCACCCCGGCGCAGCAGATGCACCTGGTTGTCGTCGCCGCCGAAGGTGCCAGTGCCGGTCGCCACATCGTTGGCGACGATCCAGTCGCAGCCCTTCTTGGCCAGCTTGGCGGCGGCGTAGGTCAGCACGTCGCGCGTCTCGGCGGCGAAGCCCACCACCAGGCGGGGTCGCGCCAGGCCGGCCTGGGACAGGGTGGCCAGGATGTCGGGGTTCTCCGCCAAGGTCAGGGTGGGCGGGCCGTCCGGGCCCTTCTTCACCTTGTCGCCGGCAGCGGCCGCCACGCGCCAGTCGGCCACGGCGGCGGCGCAGACGGCGACGTCGACCGGCCCGTTGGGTGCTTGAAGAGCCGCTTGGCTGGCGGCCAGCATCTCGGCGGCCGTCTCCACCCGCACCACGCGCACGCCCGGCGGATCGGCCAGGGTGACAGGGCCGCTGACCAGGGTCACGTCGGCGCCCAGCGCCGCCAGGGCCGCCGCCACGGCGTGGCCCTGCTTGCCGGAGGACCGGTTGGCGATGTAGCGCACGGGGTCGATGGGTTCATGGGTGGGGCCGCTGGTCACCACCGCGCGCCGGCCAGCCAGCAGACCACCCACGGGCGGCTTCGGCGCCGACTGTTCCGCGAAGAAGGCCGCGACGCCGGCCACGATCTCCATCGGTTCCACCATGCGGCCGGAGCCGACCTCGCCGCAGGCCATGTCGCCGGCGGCGGGCCCCAGGCGGCGGATGCCGCGCCCCTCCAGCGTACGGACATTGGCCTGGGTGGCCGGGTTGGTCCACATCATGACGTTCATGGCCGGCACCACCATCACCGGCTTGTCGGTGGCCAGCAGCGCCGTGGTCGCCAGGTCATTGGCCATGCCGGCGGCCATGCGCGCCAGGATGTCGGCGCTGGCCGGGGCCACCACCACCAAGTCGGCCTCGCGCGACAGGCGGATGTGCCCCATCTCCGACTCGTCGGTCAGGGAGAACAGGTCGGTGTAGACCTTCTCCTCCGACAGGGCGGCCACGGACAGGGGCGTCACGAATTGCTGCGCGCCCTCGGTCAAAACGGCGCGGATACGGACGCCGCGTTCCTTTAGCCGGCGGATCAGTTCCAGGCATTTGTACGCCGCGATGCCGCCGGAAATCACCAGCAGCAGGCGCTTGCCCTCAAGGACTGTGTCATCCGACGTCACGGACAAAGGTCACCTATGGATGCGGTTCCCCCAAGGGATATCGGGGAAACGAAACCACGAGCCGGACAATCTTATCAATGCACGGGCAGGTGATGTGAAATCAATAAATATGGGGTCGTCACGCTTTGCGCAAGCGACAGTTCACCACCACCGCCCACAGCGCAGGCGACGGAGAATCAGGGTTGAAATTCACGAAAAAAGTTCCCCGGCGGGAAGACTTATTCCCTCAATCGCCGGGCGCGGCCATCCGGCCGCTTGGCTTCCTCCCTTTCCAGTCCGCTGACGCTTCCCGGAAAGGTCCGGCGCACGCACTTGCGAGCTACAGCGGCATGGGGACAAGCCCCATGCCGCTGATAATCGCGAGCCGATCAGCCGGCGGTGAGGCCGCGCAGCTGGCGGGTGGCCACGGCCAGCATGGCCACGTCCAGATGCGCCACACCGCGCAGTTCGGCCAGCAGGGACTGGATACGGTCCAGCGGACCGGATTTGGCGGCCAGCCAGCCGTCGATCAGGGCGGTCGCATCGTCGCCCTCGCCCACCAGCACCCGAGCCGCCAGGCGGCCCTGCAGGCCGTAGAGGTCATCAATGATGGCGCCCAGGGCCTGGCGCTGCCAGTGGGTGGTGGTCTTCACCGCCTCCGCCCGGCCGCGCAGCCAGTCGAAGCCCAGCCGTTCGCCCAGCGCGAAGTGGACGGCCGCGACCGTCTCCACCCCCCGGTTGGTCTCCACCGCGATCTGGCTGATGTCGGTGGCGGCCCCCAGGGCGGACAGGGCCGCCACGTGATGGGCCAGCTCGGCCGGCACGCCGGCCTGCTCCAGCTCCTCTTTCTTGGCGGCCAGGTCAGCGGCGGCGTCAGGCGACAGGATGTCGGCCAGCGCCTTGGACAGCACCTTCACCGCCGGCCCCAGGCGGGCGATGCCGGCCGCCATGTCCAAGGGGTGGGTGCTGTTCAGCAGGGTCCAGGGCACGGCGCGGCGCAGCAGGCGGCGCGTGGCCAGGCCCATGGCCGCCTGGGTGGCCGCCGGGACCTGATTGTCCAGGGCGTCGATGGCCTTCCACACCTCCGGCAGGCCATAGGCGTCGCGGGCGATGTGGTAGGCGCGGGCGACGTCTGCCTCACCCAAGCCGGTCTGTTCCACCATCTCGGCCACGAAGCTGGGGCCGACGCGGTTCACCATGCTGTTGGTGGCCACGGTGGCGATGATCTCGCGGCGCAGCTGGTGGCCGGCCACGGCCTGCGGATACTGCCGCTGCAGGCTTTCCGGGAAGTACTCCACCAGGTCCGCCGCCATCTTGGCATCGTCCGGCAGGTCGGAGTTCAGCAGCTTGTCGTACAGGTCGATCTTGGCATAGGCCAGCAGCACCGCTGTTTCCGGTCGCGTCAGGCCGCGGCGGGCCTGGGCGCGCAGCGACACCTCCTCATCCGTCGGCAGGAACTCGATGGCGCGGTTCAGCTTGCCCGCCTTTTCCATGAGCCGCATGAGGCGGGCCAGGTCGTCCAGCGTGTCCGGCGCCACCGCCTCGTCGATGGAGAGGGCCTGGGTCTGCTGGTAGTTGTCGGCCAGCACCAGCTCCGCCACGTCGTCGGTCATGGTGGCCAGCAGCGCATCGCGCTGGGGCAGGGTCATGCTGCCCTTGTCCATCACGTCGCGCAGCAGGATCTTGATGTTGACCTCATGGTCCGAGGTGTCGACGCCGGCTGAGTTGTCGATGGCGTCGGTGTTGAGCCGCACGCCGGCCTGCGCCGCCTCGATGCGGCCGCGCTGGGTGAAGCCCAGGTTGGCGCCCTCGCCCACCACCTTGGCGCGGACTTGGCGGCCGTCGATGCGCAGGGCGTCGTTGGCCTTGTCGCCCACCTCGGCGTTGGTCTCACCCCCGGCCTTCACATAGGTGCCGATGCCCCCCAGCCACAGCAGGTCCACATCCGCCTTCAGGATGGCCTGCATCAGCTCGGCCGGGGTCAGGCGTTCAGCCGAAATACCCAGGGCCGCGCGCACCTCGGGCGACAGCGGGACGGACTTGGCCCCGCGCTCGAAGATGCCACCGCCTGGGGACAGCTTGGACTGGTCATAGTCCGCCCAGGAGGAGCGTGGCAGATCGAACATGCGCTTGCGCTCTTCCCAGCTGCCGGCCGCATCCGGGTTGGGGTCCAGGAAGATGTGGCGGTGATCGAAGGCGGCCACCAGGCGGATGTGCTTGGACAGCAGCATGCCGTTGCCGAACACGTCGCCCGACATGTCGCCCACGCCCACGACGGTGAAGTCCTGGGTCTGGCAGTCGCGGCCCAGCTCACGGAAGTGGCGCTTCACCGCCTCCCACGCGCCGCGGGCGGTGATGCCCATCTTCTTGTGGTCATAGCCGGCCGATCCGCCGGAGGCGAAGGCGTCGTCCAGCCAGAAGCCATAGTCGCGGCTGACCCCGTTGGCGATGTCGGAGAAGGTGGCCGTGCCCTTGTCGGCCGCCACCACCAGGTAGGGGTCGTCGCCGTCCAGGCGCACCACGTCCTGGGGCGGCACCACCTGGCCCTTCACCAGATTGTCGGTGATGTCCAGCAGGCCGCGCATCATGGTCTTGTAGCACTCGACGCCTTCGGCCAGCGCGGCCTCGCGCCCGGCCGAGGCCGGCGGCGGGTTCTTCACCACGAAGCCGCCCTTGGAGCCCATGGGCACGATGACGGCGTTCTTCACCATCTGCGCCTTGATCAGGCCCAGGATCTCGGTGCGGAAATCCTCCTTGCGGTCGGACCAGCGGATGCCGCCGCGCGCCACCTTGCCACCGCGCAGATGCACAGCCTCGACCCGGGGGCTGTAGACCCAGATTTCCACCATGGGCCGGGGCAGCGGCAGGTCGTCGATGGACCGGCTGTCCAGCTTGAACGACAGGTAGGCCTTGGGCTGGCCGTCGGCGCCCTTCTGGAAGAAGTTGGTGCGCAAGGTCGAGCGGATGAGGTTCAGCATCCGGCGCAGGATGCGGTCCTCGTCCAGGTTGGTGACCTGGTCCAGGGCGTGGTCGATCTCCACCACCAGGCCCATGCGCTGGCTGTCCACCTCTTCCCGGCCCAGCTTGGCCAGGATGGCCGGGTCGTGGGCCAGGTGGAACAGGCGCACCAGCAGCTTGGTGATGCCCACGTGGGCCGCCAGCGTGTCCTCGATATAGGATTGGGAGAAGTCGAAGCGGGCCTGGCGCAGGTACTTGGCGTAGGCGCGCACCATGGTGACGTCGCGCCAGGCCAAGCCGGCGCCCAGCACCAGCTTGTTGAAGCCGTCGGTCTGGGCCTCGCCGGTCCAGACGCGCATGAAGGCGTCCTCGAACGCCTCCTTCACCGCGTCCAGCTCGACGGCCTGGCCGTTGGCCATCTTCATCTCGAAGTCCTGGATCCAGATGGACTTCTCGCGGCCGGGCAGGCGCACCTCGTGCGGGCCGCCCTCCGCCAGGATCTTCAGGCCCAGATCCTCCAGCATGGGCAGGGCCTGGGACAACTGCACAGGCGTGTCGTCATGGTAGACCTTGAAGAACAGCTCGTGCGGCTCCGCCTCCACCGGGCGGTGCAGATTGAGCGCGATCCGCCCCGTGGCCGCCACCGCCTCCAGCCGCTCGATATCCATCACGGCGGCTTCGGGGCTGTAGATCTCGCGGTAGCCCTCGGCCAGGGTGCCGCGGCGATAGCGGCGGGCCAGCCGCAGCCCGACCTCCTCACCCTTGGCGTCGACCAGGGCCTGCTGCAGGCGTTCACCCCAGCCGCGCGCCGCCTCGATCAGGGTCTCCTCGACGTCGCGGACGTCGTAGTCGGGCACCTTGCCGGGGGTGGTCTGGATGATGATGTGGGCGCGGGCCAGCGCGCTTTCCGACAGCATCACATGGTATTGCGTCGTCTTGCCCTCGAACGCCGCCTCCAGGATGCCCTGCAGCTTCAGGCGCAGATCGGTGTCGTAGCGGTCCCGGGGGACGTAGATCAGGGCGCTGACGAAGCGTTCGAACGGATCCTTGCGCACGAACAGGGCCACGCGCTGGCGGTCCTGCAGGTGCAGCACGCCCATGGCGATGTCGAACAGCTCGTCATCGCTGGTCTGGAACAGCTCATCCCGGGGATAGGTCTCCAGGATGTGCAGCAAGGCCTTGCCGTCGTGGCTGGACTTGTCGAAGCCCGCCCGCTCCAGCGCCCGGTTCACCTTCTGGCGCAGGTAGGGGATCTCCCGCGCCGCCCGGTTGTAGGCGACGGAGGTGAAGAGGCCGACGAACAGCCGCTCGCCGATCTCCACGCCCTTGTCGTCGAACAGCTTCACCATCACGGCGTCCAGCGGCGCCGGGCGATGGACGGTCGAATCCTTGTTGGCCTTGGTCACCATGATGGCGCGCGGCTGGCGCACGAAGGCGCGCACGTCCGGCGGCAGCTGGGAGAAGTAGCGCAAGCCGTCGAAGACCGAGACCTCGTCATCGCGCAGAATGCCCAGGCCGGCGCCGGTCAGGATGTCCAGCGTGTCCTGGCCATCCTCCTTGCCGAAGCGGTACTCGCGCACGCCGAGGAAGATGAAGTGGTCGTCATCGATCCAGCGCAGGAAATCCACGCCCTCCGCCACCTCGGCGGCGTCCAGGGTCCGACTGCTCTTCCGCGACTCGTCGATGGTCTCGGCCACACGCCGGCGCATGGCCTCGAAATCCTCCACGGCGGCGCGCACGTCCGCCAGGACGCGCACCAGGCCGGCGCGGACCTTTTCCAACAGTTCGGGCGAGGTCTGCTGGTCGACCTCCACATGCATGAAGCTTTCGGCCCTGGCGTCGGCGGGGGCGGCGTGCGGCTCGTACAGCTCGACCAGGCGGCCGTCGGCGTCGCGTTTCACCTTCACCACCGGGTGGATCACCAGGTGCACCGTCAGGCCGTGGCGGTTCAGTTCCGCCGAGACGCTGTCCACCAGGAAGGGCATGTCGTCATTGACGATCTCCACCACCGTGTGGGGGGCGTGCCAGCCATCCTGCTCCACCTTGGGATTGCAGACCCGCACCTGGGCGGTGCCGCCCTTGCGCGCGGCGCCGAACTGCCACATGGCGATGGCGGCGCCGTACAGCTCGTCGCTGCTGCTGCGCAGGATGTCGTCAGGGGGCACGTTGGCGTAGAACTGCCGGACGAAACGTTCCGCCGTGGCGGCCTTTTCCCGAGACAGGCGATCCCGCACCTTGGCGGCGATCTGCTCGGTCAGTTCGGATTTGCGCTGTTCTGCTTTGAGCGCCATGGGTCTCTCTCCCGAAGTCGGACCTTCCCTCACGACATGTGGTTCCCACACGGCGGCCGGCCCGTTAATTCGCGGGGCATACCATAGGCAAATCGCGGTGGGGAAACGAAGCGGCATCCTGCGGCTTAGGACAATAAGCAGATTGTCGTCTTTTAACAGGCGCCCGTGAACTTTCTCTTGCTGTCAAAAGCGTCTCGGACAACACATTCTGTCGCGCCCCGGGACCGGCCTCCGTCCCGGGGCCGGAAAAGGTGCCCAGAAAACAGATTTGGCGGGAGACTCGTGACCAGCGACCGGCAGCCCACCCCGGCCAGTCAGGCCCTCGTTGCCCCTTCTTCGGCCGCGCCGTCGGCGGAGCGCGCCTCCATCGGCCTCACCGCCGTGATCGTGGCGGTGACGCGGGAGGTGCCGCGCGTGCTGGTGGTGCGCCGCCTGACCCACGACCTGGCGACGCCGCAGCAGCAGGCCAGCGGCGACTGGGACGCCCTCCCCTTCGGCCCCTTCGCGCCCGAACGCCACCGCACGCTGGAGCAGGGCCTGCGCCGCTGGGTGACCGAGCTGACGGGCCTGCCCCTGGGCTATGTGGAGCAGCTGTACACCTTCGGCGACCGCTACCGCGATCTGCGTGAGGTGGACGGCGACGCCCGCGTCGTTTCCGTCGGCTATATCGCGCTGACGCGCGAGGCGCCGCTGTCGGGCTCGGGCGCCGCCGAATGGCACGACTGGTACAGCTATTTCCCGTGGGAGGATTGGCGCGACGGCCGGCCGGCCATGATCGCCCGCACCCTGCTGCCAGCGCTGGAGCGCTGGGCCGCCCATGACGCGGCGCAGGACCCGGAGCTGGCGGCCCTGCGTCGCGACCGGGTGCACACCACCTTCAGCCGCGACGACGACGCCTGGGACTATGAACGGGTGCTGGAGCGGTATGAGTTGCTGTACGAGGCGGGCCTGGTGGCGGAGGCGCCACGCGACCGCGCCGTGCTGGCCCGCCTGGCGCAGAACGGCAAGCTGCCGGCCGACGTGGCCGGCCTGTGGTCCGGCCCGATGCAGCCCGACGTCCTGGCCGCCACCGGCATCCCCATGGCGCAGGACAACCGCCGCATCCTGGCGGCGGCCCTGGGCCGGGTACGGGGCAAGCTGAAATACCGGCCGGTGGTGTTCGACCTGCTGCCGCCGCAGTTCACCCTGTTCCAGCTGCAGCGCCTGGTGGAGGCGCTGTCCGGCGTGCGCCTGCACAAGCAGAACTTCCGCCGCCTGCTGATCGCCGGCGGCCTGGTGGAACCGACGGGCGCCCTGGAAGTGCGCACCGGCGGCCGCCCCGCCGAACTCTACCGCTTCCGCCGCGAAATCCTGCGCGAACGCGCCGCCGCCGGGGTCGGGCTCCCGACCATCCGCATTACCGAGTAATGTTTATTGGTTCGCCTCAAGCGCGGACGTTTGAGGAACTATTCCAGATACGCGTCCACCTCGGCGGCGGCCCGGTCCAGGGGCCAGTCCAGGCGTTCGATGATCTGTTCCACCGCGGCGTCGGCGTCCAGCGTCCGGCGGCCCAGCCGGTCCAGGATGTCGTTCAGAACGTTCTCCTCCGCCACCGTGGCCGGGGCGTAGGACTTCAGGATCTCAAGCGCCTTGCTCATGGGACTGCCGGACTCGCTTCTGTATTGCGACTATGGGGGCAGGGTTTATAGCACGCCCCGCCCACCCCCGCATCGCCACATGCGCGCCCTATCCACACCTTTGGCGCCAGCGTGGCATGTGCACATCACCCCCGGCGGAAACGGGCCGCGACCTCCAGGTGGGGGGACCACAGGAACTGGTCCACCGGCACCAGCCGGTCCAGGACATAGCCGCCACCCAGCAGCAGGGCGGCGTCGCGGGCGAAGCTGACCGGGTTGCAGGAGACGGCGACCACCACCGGCACGGACGAGGCCGCCAGCGCCGCCGCCTGGGACGCGGCCCCGGCGCGCGGCGGATCGAACACCACCGCCTGGTAGGCCGACAGCTCAGCCGGGGACAATGGTTCCTTGAACAGGTCGCGGCGTTCGACGGTCACGGGATGGCCGCCACCGGCGGCGCGGGCCGCCGCCTCCAGCGCCGTGATGGCGACACCGTCGCCCTCCACCGCGTGCACCGGCGCCAGGGTGGACAGGGGGAAGGTCAGGGTGCCACTGCCGGCGAAAAGGTCGGCTACCCTGGCCGCGCCCTTCGCCCCCGCCAGGGCCTCGGCCACCAGCGCGGCCTCGCCCTCGGCGCTGGCCTGCAGGAAGGAACCGGGGGCGGGCGACACCGCCACCGGACCGAAGCGCACCACGCCGGTGCGGCGGAGCGCGATGGGCTCCACTGGCGCGCCTGGCCGCTTGGACCAGGTGAGGCGGGTCAGGTCGTGCGCCTCGGCGAAGGCGCCCAGCTTTTCCAAGGCGTTCAGGTCCGGCTGCGGCAGTCCCACCAGCAGGACGTCCGGTCCGTCGTCCAGCAGGGTCAGCGCCACGTCCAGCGTATGCTCATCCGGCAGCAGCTCCAGCAGCAGGGCGCGCAACGGCGCGACCAGCGCCATCAGGCGCGGCGCCAGCACCGTGCATTCCTCGATGTCCACCAGGCGGTGGCTGGCGCGCTCGTTGAAGCCCAGCCACAGGCGCCGGCCCCGGCGGGCGGCGGCCAGCACGGCGCGACGGCGGGCATGGGGCGGTGTGCGCACCAGAGGGGCCATGGGAGGGTCGGTGACGCCGGCGCGGCTGAGCGCGTGGCGCAGCTGCTCCACCTTCCAGGCGCCGTAGGTGTCGGCGTCCATGTGCTGCAGGGTGCAGCCGCCGCAGGTGCCGAAATGCCCGCACGCCGGCTCGGCCCGGCCCGGCCCCTCGGCCAGCAGCGACACCGGTTCCACCAGCCAGCCCACGCCACGCTGCTGGGCGAAGCGCACCATCAGCCGGTCGCCCACCAGGGTCTGGGGCACGAACAGGCGGTGGTTCGGCCCGTAAGGCTCCTGCCAGTGGGCGACGCCGTCACCCAGCGCGCCCACGCTTTCCACCGTGATCTCGATGGGCCCGCCGATGGGCGGTTCCACCGGCGGGCGTCCAGTGGGATGCGCGCCGGGGCGGCGGGACTGGTGGCGGCCAGCGGAAGGCTTGCCGCGCGCGGGGGAGGGACGGCGGCTCACAGGAAGCTCTCCATGACAGGGCGCAGATCGTCGGGGATGGGGGCAGGGCGGTGGCTGCCGGCATCCACCAGGACGGAAACCGACAGGGCGGTGGCGTGGCAGCGCGTGCCGACAAACAGCGCGCTGGCCGTGGTCCAGGAGGTGCGGCCCAGGCGCGCCAGGCGGGTACCGACGCGCACCGCGTTGGGGTAAGTGATCTCCGCCAGGTAGTCGATGGTGATCTTGCGCATCACGATGGCGTGTCCGTCGAAACGCGCCTTGTCCCGCAAGGCCTGGTGCAGCGCCACGCGGCCCGATTCAAAATAGACCCCGAAGGCGTTGTTGTTGACGTGGCCCACCGGATCCAGGTCGTTGAAACGCACACGTTCATCCGTCCAGAAGCGATAGCTGGCGGCGGCGGCCAGGTCGAAAGGCAGGTCGGCCGCGTCGCTGGAGGCTTGCGGAGGCTGGGTGGAAACGGACACGGGCGTTAAGTTCCTGTGACGGGGCGGGATTCGCCCCAGGGATTAGGGGTATGGAACGGGCTTTGGCAAGCGGGGCGGCGTGACGGCACCCGGCAAGGGTGCTATAGCTGCCCATCATCTGACCCATACATCCCTATTATCACAGTGAAGGTCTGCCATGAGCGACACCAACAATTCCACCGCGGAAGCCCTGTTCGAAAAGGCCCTGAGCGTCGCGGAAAAGCATCTTGAGGCGGCGCTCAAGGAGGCCGGCCCCCTAGCCGCCTACGTCGCGGTCGCCATGATCGAGGTGGCCGTCAATCAGGCGGTGGAAGAGACCACCCACCAGGACGTGGTCGACATGCTGCACGACCTGGCCAACCAGATCGAGCAGGACGCCGACGAGGAAGACGAGTAATCGCCGCCTCTTGCCAGCCAGGCTTTTGGAGTTTCCAGTGACACCGGCGCCCGCCCCTTTCCCCGCCCTGCCCCAGGGTCGCGGGGCGGGGTGGCGCCGGTGTTACTTCTTTCGCGGCACCGCGTTAGGCGAGGGCGACATTTACGCCTAAAAATTAGGCTAATCCCGCACAGTTTGCCGTCAAATACGCGAATATTTGATGCCCCCTCCCCCTAATGCCTTGATGAAGCTGTTTCGGCATTGCGAGTGTTGACGGTATTCCGCTCGTTAATTGGGCACTGTCGCGTTTGCGCTCTCTATCCGCCGCCATTTCCGCCCATAATTTAATCATCGATCCCGCCCCCGACGATCTTCCACAGGCCGGACCGCTTTCGGATGTATCGCGGCACGAAGTTTGAAAGAGGGGCGGCGCGCTTTTCAGGTGCGGGTTCGCGAACGGCCGGCGGTGACCGGTAACGCGATGACTGGGAATGGGGTGTGGGATGAGCGGTTTGGGTAAGCGTTTCCTGGGACTGGGCGCATGCGCGCTGGCGGCGGGCCTCCCCGCCCTGGCCATGGCGCAGGATGCGGCGGCCCCCGCCGCCGCTGCGGCGCCCGCAGCGCCCACCATCAGTGGGGGCGACACGGCGTGGATGCTGACGTCCACGGCGCTGGTGCTGATGATGACCATTCCCGGCCTGGCGCTGTTCTACGGCGGCATGGTCCGGAAGTTCAACGTGCTGGCCATGGTGATGCAGAGCTTCGCCATCACCTGCCTGGTGACCGTGCTGTGGGCGCTGGTCGGCTACAGCCTGTCCTTCACCGCCGCCAGCGACGCCGCCGACGCCAAGGAATTCATCGGCGGCTTCAGCCGCGTGCTGCTGGCGGGCATGGACCCGACCGGCACCCACGCCCTGGCCCCGACGATCCCGGAGCCGGTGTTCATGATGTACCAGATGACCTTCGCGATCATCACGCCGGCGCTGATCACCGGCGCCTTCGCCGATCGCATGAAGTTCTCGGCCATGCTGATCTTCATCACGCTGTGGTCGCTGGTCGTCTACGCCCCCGTGGCCCACACGGTGTGGCACCCCAACGGCTACCTGGCCAAGCTGGGCGTGCTGGACTTCGCCGGCGGCACGGTGGTGCACATCAACGCCGGCATCGCCGGCCTGGTGGCCTGCCTGGTGATCGGCAAGCGCAAGGGCTACCCCAATGCCGACTTCAGCCCGCACAACCTGGTGCTGAGCCTCATCGGCGCCTCGCTGCTGTGGGTGGGCTGGTTCGGCTTCAACGCCGGTTCGGCCCTGACGGCCGGTCCGCGCGCCGGCATGGCCATGACCGTGACCCAGGTGGCCACCGCCGCCGCCGCGCTGGCCTGGGTGTTCGTTGAGTGGGCCGTGAAGGGCAAGCCCTCGGTCCTGGGCATCATCTCCGGCGCCGTCGCCGGCCTGGTGGCCATCACCCCGGCCGCCGGTTTCGTCGACACCGTGGGCGCCTTCGCCATCGGCATCGCCGTCGGCATCATCTGCTTCTTCTCCGCCACCTCGCTGAAGAAGGCCCTGGGCTATGACGACAGCCTGGACGCCTTCGGCGTGCACGGCATCGGCGGCATCGTCGGCGCCGTCCTGACCGGCGTGTTCGCCAAGATGGCGGTGGCCAACAGCGAGGGGGCCTTCGCCGCCACGCTGAAGGACGCGCCGGACACGAAGCTGGGCCTGATCGAGGGCAATGCCGCCCAGGTCATCACCCAGCTGGAAGGTGTGGCCTTCACCATCGTGTGGTGCGGCGTCATCACCTTCATCCTGCTGAAGGTGATCGACCTGGTCATCGGCCTGCGCGTGGATGAGGACGTCGAGCGCGACGGCCTGGACATCGCCCTGCACGGCGAGTCCATCCACTAAGAGCGGGGGAGCCCGAAACGGAAACCGCCGCCGGGGGCTACCTCGGCGGCGGTTTTCATTTGCGCGATTGAGATGGACCGCTCACCCCGCCGCCACGGCCGTGGGGCGGATTTCGCCGACGGTTTCGCCCTTGCGGCTGGTGATCGGGGCGACGGCCAGGGTGGCGACGCCGTCCCACACGGTGTCCGGCAGCACGCCCAGGCGTTTCAGCACCGCCGCCATGGCGGGGCCGGCGGCGCGGGGCGCCCCGTCCTCGATCTTCAGGGCGATGCCCAGCCCGTGTTCCGGCAGCACGGCGCAGCACACGCCCTCCGCCCCTGATTTCAGCAGCACGGCGGAATTGGCGGCGCGCATGACCTCGGTGTCGAAGTTGCCGGTGCCGCCCACCAGCTCGGGATGCCTGCCCCAGGCGCGGCGCAGGCGCAGCACGGCCTCCGCCCGGCGGTCGGGCAGGCTGTCCGGGTCGGCCAGACGGGCCATGCCCAGGGCCAGGGCGCCCAGGGGCAGGCCGATGGTGGGGATGGAGCAGCCGTCGACACCCCAGGGCGCGCGGCTGAGGTCATGGCCCGTCACCTGCTCGATGACCCCCAGGATGCGCTGCTGCACCGGGTGCTGGTAGCGGACGTAGCCCGCCAGCTTCTCCCCCTTGTGCTTGGCCACGGCCAGGAAGCCGGTGTGCTTGCCGGAGCAGTTGTTGTGCAGGGCGGTCGGCTTTTGCCCCGCCGCCAGCAGGGCGGCCGCCGTCGGTTCATGCGTCGGCAGGTGGGCGCCGCACTCCAGGTCGTCCACCGACAGGCCCAGCCGGTCCAGCCAGGCGGCCACGCGTTCGGTGTGCATGGCCTCCCCCTGATGGGAAGCGCAGGCGAGCGCCAATTCCTCATCCGTCACGGCATAGGCGTCGACCGCCCCGCTTTCGATCAGGGGGATGGCCTGCAAGGCCTTGTTGGAGGAGCGGGGATAAACCAACCCATCCACGTCGCCCCAGTGGGCCACCACGCGGGCGCCGGCATCGACCACCACCACCCGGCCACGATGGCGGGATTCCACCATGGAGCCGCGCGTCACCTCCACCAGGATGGGCGCGTCGGAACGGTCGGGGATGTCCACCTGGCGGACGGCCATCTGGTTGTTGCGGGCGGGCTGGTGGTCATGGCCGCCACAGCAGCCCTCGCCGTGGGAGTGATCGTGGTCGTCGTGCATCTGGCCGGCCGCCCTGGCTTGAGGATCAGTACGCCCGCGTTCTCCCCCGGCCGGGGCATGACTGCAATCCTGTTTCCCGGGGGGCTGGAACCTTGCCCAAGCGGCTTGCCTTGTGCAAGGTGCGCGACATGCGTGGATATTTCGCCCTGGGCGCCGAGGGGATCAGCAAGTCGGGCAACATCGGGACCATCATGCGCTCCGGCCATGCGTTCGGGGCGAGCTTTGTGTTCACCGTGAACGCCGCCCTGGACCTGGACGAGATGAACCGGGTCGACACCTCGGGCGGCCAGGATCACGTCCCGCTCTACACCTACCCCAGCGTCTCGGCCATGACCCTGCCGGAGGGCTGCACCCTGGTGGGTGTGGAACTGACGGACGACGCGGTGGACCTGCCCAGCTTCCGCCACCCCCTGAGGGCGGCCTATGTCCTGGGCCCGGAGCGCGGCAGTTTGTCGCCGGCCATGCAGGCGCGCTGCGACCATGTCATCAAGATCCCCATCAAGTTCTGCGTCAACGTCGCGGTGGCCGCAGCCATCGTCATGTACGACCGCATGATCTCGCTGGGCCGTTTCGCGGAGCGTCCGGTGCGCGCCGGCGGCCCGACCGAGGCCGCCCCCGCCCATGTCCACGGCCGGCAGAAGATCCGCAACCTGGACAGCAAGCGCATGCGCCCCCTGCTAGGCGGTTGGGAATAAGCGTCCTGGCGACCTGGGAATAAGTCCCGGGCTTCCCTATATTATCGGTCTCAAGTGGCTTACCCGCCACCGCCCTCCCGCCAAGCCCGTCCGGGCCTGGCGGGGGCTTTCCGTTCGCGGTCGCGGATTCCTTCACCGTCCGGCCTTACGCGAGGCCGGCATCAGAGGAGACCGATGCCATGCCGATCCGCCTTGTCCTCCCTGGCCTCCTGACCGTGACCGCCGCACTGCTGGCCGCCCCCGCCGGGGCGCAGCAGACCACCACCGCCCAACCGACCGCCACCACCCAGACGGTGACCGTGCCGGCGCCGGGCCCGCGCCGCGCGGCTGAGACGGCCACCCGGCAGGAAGACATCATCATCACCCCGCGCGCCTACCCCAGCTATGAGGAGGACGACGCCTTCCACCGCGCGGAATACGACCGCCTGAACGCCATCTACGGCAAGCCCGTGCCGATCAGCACCCGCGCCGACACCCTGATGGACGTGCCGCTGGGCAAGCTGCCGCAGGACCGCTCGGCCCTGCGCGCCATCATCGCCGACCCGGACACGCCGCACCTGAGCGACGTGGTGGCGCCGGAGAGTAAGTAGGTTCCCTGCGGGCGCGGGGTTTTTGGTTCGCTTCAGGCGCCAGCGGGCCATCCGGCCCTCGGCTGTCCTCGCTGCGCCCTGCGGTGCTCCCTCCGGCGGACGCGGTCGCGTCCTAGGAAAAAGGCAAACTGGGTGCACGCTTCCCTTGAAACGCGAACGGCCCCGCTGGGCGTACCCGGCGGGGTCGTTCGTCTGGCCGGAGGCCTCGAGATCAGTCGTTGCGGATCTGCATGTAGGCGATGGGGTTCAGGTCCCAGGGGAAATGGATCCAGGTGTCCTGCGACACCTCGGTGATGAAGGTGTCGACCAGCGGGCGGCCGGCGGGCTTGGCATAGATGGTGGCGAAGTGCGCCTTGGGCATCATGTTGCGCACGATGGCGGCGGTCTTGCCGGTGTCGACCAGGTCGTCGACGATCAGCCAGCCCTCACCCTCACCCTCCACCGCCGCCGGCGGCTTCAGGTTCTGGGCGGTGCGCTGGTTCTGATGGTCGTAGCTGCTGATGCAAATGGTATCGATCAGGCGGATGTTCAGCTCGCGCGCCAGGATGGCGGCCGGCACCAGCCCGCCGCGGGTGATGGCGACGATGCCCTTCCACGGCCCCTTGTCGCTGATGCGCCAGGCCAACGCCTTGGCATGACGGTGCAGCTCTTCCCAAGTGACGGGGAAGTTCTTGGCGGTATCGGCGTGATGGGACGACATGGGGGCGGCGCTCCGCGAAACGGTCAAAAATGTTCACAAAGGTGGAGGATTGGGTAGATAGCCCATCCCCGCCGTCTGGACAATGCATCGCGACGCACCGGCGTCCCGCTCGCCCCGCAGGGTGCCGGCGGGCCGTCGAAAGAAAATGCAATGGGACCCAAAAAAGCTGTTGCGCGCCCCCCGATCATCCTCTACAAGCACCCACCTCACCGGCCGACACCGGTGAGACGAAAAAGCGCCCGTAGCTCAATTGGATAGAGCACCAGACTACGAATTTGGGGGTTGGAGGTTCGAGTCCTTCCGGGCGCGCCATTCGTCCCAAGTAGCGGACGAATAAACAAGCCAGGCCGTTGAGTTTTTCCGGTCGCTTTCCCCAAACGAATTGATCGCCGCCAGCGCTGAAGCCTTCGCGGATGACGCGATGGCCGCGTTCGGGTCCTCGCCATCTCCGTAATTCCCTTTCGGCCGCGCCCATATCGGCCCCGGCCGCCGCGCCTTTGAACGCCACGTCCCCTATCCGCGCGGCGTCATCGAAGGCGCATCCTCATTCCGTACTCTCTCTCATGAAAACGGCGGCGCCCCGGGGATGCCGCCGTTTTCGTTTCACCATCGGAGGATCTTTGAGAAACCGTCCCAGATCAATCGGTTAGCATTTATGTTGCCATTAACAATTGTTGTAGAATTGCTCATATTATCACTATTGTAATATGCATAAAGACTTCAAAACATCTGCTGTATTTATTTCTGATTTGTATACTTATTACCATTTTAGTAGACGTAAAGAGCGCAAGATGTCGCGCTAATTATTGCGCGACTACCACCAGGTAAATACGCTCCTCCACGTATCAATTAATCGATCCGGTAACGGATAGGCCCGGCGGTGACCCGCGGCGGGTTGAAAGTGGCCGTTGGTTCATGGGGGAACGGGGGTTGACGCGTTCTTACGGCGTCGTGCTGCGCATTGGCCGATTGGGACCACGCGTCCTGCATCACCTGCTGCGCCGCATTCCGGCCGACGTGCCGGTCACGGTGCTGCGGGCGCCGGGCCATCGCCTGGCCCCGCATGTCGAGCGATGCCGCATCCTGGAGGGTGACTCCATCGACGCAGGCGGCCTGACGGCCCTGGCCCGGGACATGGCGGTCCCCGCCCTGCTGTTGTGCGGTGACGACGGCCTGATCGCCCTGCCCGCGGCCTCATCGTCGCCCCTGGCCGGCATCGGCGTCGTCCGCCTGCTGCCGGTGATCGGCCCGCTGTATCGCATCGACCGTGCGGATCGCCTGGATCGGCCGGAGCATTACTTCGGCCCGGTGCTGCTGCCGGTGGCGGCCCTGGCCCGATGCGTCGGCGACACCCCCGTTCCCCTGGACCGCTGGATCGGCCACCGCGTCGTGCTGCGCGCCGTCACGGCCGGCCTACCCGTCGCCAACCTGCCCGCCGGCGGCCTGGTCCTGCCCTCGCTGGCGCAGGCCAGCGGCGCCGACCAGCACCGGGGCCGCATGCGGTCGCGCGACCTGCTGGCCATGGCCGGTGATGCGCAGACCGAGGCCTTCGCCATCCTGGATGCAATGTCAGACACGGAGGATCGCACCCTGACGGCGAAACGCGCCGTCGACGCGGCCCTGTCGCGCCTGACCAACCGGCTGGCCGCCACCCTGGCCCCCTTCATTCCCCCCGACCGCCGTGCCCGGCCCCTGCCACCAGAGGGCCGGCTGGGCATCCTGAAACTGGATTCGATCGGCGACAGCGTCCTGCTGACCTCTTTCCTGCGCACCTTGCGGCCCTGGTTCGGGGGGGAGATCGGGTTGATGGCCAGCGGCCGGGTGCGCGACCTGGTGACCCGCGACCCGCGCATCGACCGCACCCTGCTGGTGCCAGTGCGCCTGCCGTGGTTCGCGCCCGATGAGGCCACGGCCTGGCTGGACGCCACCATCGACCAGGCGGCGGCGTTCCTGGAGGGGGTCGGCGCCACCATCATCCCCCGCCTGATGCCGGACTATTACCTGGCCAACCATATCGCCGTGCTGGCCGGGGTGCCGCGCCGCTATGGTCTGACCAGCCCCCGCATGCCCGATCTCACCCGCTTCAACGCCGCTTTCACCGCCATGATGACGGACGTGGTGACCATCCCCGCCCCGTGCCATGAGGTGGAGGTGATGAGCACGCTGATGCGGGCGATCGGCGGCGGTGGTGCGGCCCCCACCTCATCCGAGCCGCGATGCGACGTCCACCTGGATGAGGTTGATCGCGCCACGGCCTGGACGGCCGTGCCACTGGTGGCCGGCCGGACCCTGGTGGCGCTGGGCCTGGGCGCCTCAACCGGGCGCCGGCGCTGGCCGGTCGATCAGGTGGTCACGGCGGCCCGGACCCTGGCCGGGCGCCATGACCTGATGTTCGCGCTGCTGGGGGGCGTGGATGTGGCCGGCGACGCCGCCGCCGTGGCGCAGGCCCTGGGCAGCCGCGCGTACGACCTGACCGGCCGGCTGGACCTGCGCAAATCGGCCGCCGTGCTGGAGCGCGCATCCCTTTACATTGGCAACGATTCCGGCCTGATGCACATGGCGGCGGCCGTGTCCGTGCCGGTAGTGGAAATCTCCTGCCATCCGCTGACGGCGCCGGACAATCATGAGAACGCGCCCTATCGCTTCGGTCCCGTGGGGGTACCGCACCGCATCGTGCGGCCTGCCGCCCCCGCCGATCCGGCCTGCGCCCAGGGCTGCGTGTCGCGGCACACGGCGCACTGCATCACCGGCGTCAGCCCCACCGACGTGGTCGCCGCCGCCGAGACCCTGCTGGCGCGCAGCGCCCCATCCACCGCCTTGGTTGAATATGGTTAGCCGCCGTACTCCACGGTCATGCGGCGGATGCCGACGGCCAGCTTACGGTCGTCATGGGATAAGCCCAGCGCGGCGGCGCTCGTCGCGTTCATGGTGCGGAACACCAACTCGAGACGGCCGTCGGCCGGTATTTCCTCCCGCTCCAGCGCGAAGCTCAACCGCACCCCGTCCTCGCCCGCCGGACCCGACCGCAACACCGCGATCGTCCGCCCGCAAACCTGGACCTCCACCTCGGCACCGCCGCCGACGTACCGGAAAGCGGGCGCCAGGACCAGGTCGACGGCGCCCCGCGCCCAGATGGCGGGGGAGGTCAGGGGATAATCGACGCTGGCCGTCGCCGTCCGCACCCACATGACCCCGCCGCCCGCCACCGTCTCCGCCCGGAAGAAGCCATGGGCCACGCTGCGGTTGACGCAGCCGGAAGGGCCGAAATCGATGGCGTAGCCGGAGGGTAGCCCGCTGGTCAGGGGGATGTAGCCAAACCTGTCCATGAAGTCCCGGCCGGCGATCTCCACGGCCATGACCTGGTCCGCGGTCAGCTTCTTCGCGTACTTTCCCACCAGGCCGTCACCGACATGGTTGGGATGCCAGTGGGACGCCGCCTCGAACTGCAGGCGCGGGTTGTCATCGCCCATGCGGCCTTCCTGGATGAAGCGGCCGATTCGCTGCACCACCTCGCCCTTGGCGTGAGCCTGGAAGATCGCATCGGCATCCTGGTCGCTGATTTCCACGCCGACATGGGCGGCGATCTTGGATACGGTGGCGGGCGTTTCCATGAAGCCGTCCTCATAGCGCAGCACCCAGGCCGGGCAGTCCGCCACCAGGCGCATCAGGTAGCGGGCGCTGTTGCGCACCTCGTCCGCCGCCTCCTGGAAGGAATGGCCGAACCGTTCCATCAGAGAAACGACGGCGTCGCGCGGATCACGCACGGTGACGACGGCCGGCGCACCGGCGAACAGGCAGGTGGCGAGCAAGGCCGCCGACGGCTCGTGCGCCTTCACGAGGACGACGTCGCCGCCCCGGATCTGGAGGATGTTCTCGTGCGTCAGGTCGTTAGCGAAGAAGCGGGCGATGCGGACGCCCGTCGTCTCCAGCACCGCGTGAATGACGTTGTAGACCCAGGTGGAACCGCTGCCCTGCAAGCCGAACGAACCGATGAGACGGGGAGGACGGCTGGGCGCGGACGGGGTCATACGGGTCTTCTCGCAAGCCACGGAATGCGACGGGGGCCGGGCGACCTTATCAAGGCCGCCCGGCCCCCGTCCTTCGGCCTTACAGCGTACTCATGCCGCCGTCGATGACCAACTCGCTGCCCACGGTGAAGCGGGATTTGTCGGAGGCCAGGAAGACCACGTACTTGGCAATCTCGGCCGGTTCGCCGAAGCGGCCGGCCGGGATTTGCGCCAGGATGCCAGCGGCCATGGCCTTCAGGTCGGCCTCGGCCAGGCCCAGCTTGCCGTACAGCGGGGTGGAGATGGGGCCCGGGCTGACGGCGTTCACGCGCACGCCCCGGCCGATCAGTTCCCCCGACAGGGTGCGCGCCATGGAAATCAGCGCGGCCTTGGTGGCGGCGTAGACGCTGGAGTTGGGCATGCCGATGTGGGCGTTGATCGAGGTGTTCAGGATGATGGAGGCCGGGTTGGCCAGCAGGGGCAGCAGGGCCTGGATCAGGAAGTAGGGGCCCTTCACGTTCACCGCGAAGGAGCGGTCGAAGCCCGCCTCGTCCCAGGCCTCCACCGGGCGGAAGTCGGCCACGCCGGCGTTGATGAAGACGGCGTCCAACGTGCCGAAGGCCTGGCGCACCTGCGCCGCGATCGCCTGCTGGCCGGCCACGTCGCCGGCGTCGGCCTGGATGACCAGGGCCTGGGCGCCCAACGCCTCGCGGGCCTGCGCCACGCTGGCGGCACTGCTGCCGGTGACGGCGACGCGGGCGCCCTCATTGATGAACTGGCGGGCCGTTTCCAGGCCGATGCCGCTGGTGCCGCCGGTGATCAGGGCGGTCTTGTTCGCCAAACGGGTCATGATGCGCATCCTTTTCCTTGGGAGGAGGGCCTTGGCGTCATCGCCGGCCCGACACCCAAAGGAATACGCTTCAAGGTCCCTGGCAAAAATGGCCATGAACTGGCTTTATCGTTCCGCTTTTATGAATGATTGGCCAACGCCGGCGTTGTGCGCCGCAGCCGCTCGGCCAGGAAATCCGCGCACAGCCGCACCTTGGCCGCGGCGTGGCGGCTGTGGGGATAGACGGCGTGCAGGGGGGCGGCCGGCAGCGGCAGGTGGGGCAGCACCACCTCCAGCCGGCCGGCCTCGATATCCTCATACACATCCCAGACGGATTTCAGCACCAGGCCGGCCCCGGCCCGCGCCCAGGCGTGGGCCCGTTCGCCGTCATTGCTGCTGAGGGGGCCGCGCACGCGAACGCCGCGCCCGTCGGCGAAGGTCCATTGGTCGGGCGGCGGGTCGCCGAACAGCAAACAGTCGTGGCCCAGCAGATCCTCCAGCCCCTCGGGCCGGCCCCGGCGGTCGAGATAACCGGGCGCGCCACAGATGACCCGCCGGTTGGGCGCCAGCTGCCGGGCGATCAGGCTGCTGTCCGCCAGCACGCCGAAGCGGACGGCCAGGTCGAAGCCGTTGTCGATGATGTTGAACAGGGTGTCGGCGGCATGCAGGTGGACCTGCAGGCCCGGGTGAAGCGCCTGGAATTCCTGCAGCAGAGGCGCCAAGTGGCGGCTGAAGGCCACGGTGCAGGTGAGGCGCAGCAGGCCGCTGGCGGTGTGACGGCCCTTGGCCGCCTCCATCTCCGCCTCCTCCACCTCCGCCAGGATGCGGACGCAACGGGCGTGGTAGGCCGCCCCCTCCTCCGTCAGGGCCAGGGTGCGGGTGGTGCGGTTCAGCAGGCGCACGCCCAGCCGCTCCTCCAGCCCGCTGAGGCGGCGGCTGATGACGGCCAGCGACTGCCCCAGGTCGCGGGCCGCGGCGGACAGGCTGCCTGCCTCAACCACGCGGACGAAAGTCGCCATATCGGAAAAAGTGTCAGCCATATTCTTGCATATAACACAACAGACCTTACCGACTATGGCGTATTCTTGCGAACATCCAAAGCGCGTACCGTCAGGCCATCGAATTCACCCCCTGATGGAGCGCGCAAATGTCCCCGTCCCTGGTCCGCGGCACCGTCTTGGCCCTGGCGCTGTCCGCAACCGCCCCGGTAGCCTTCGCCGCCGAGACCCTGGTCCAGCCCAAGCATGTGACCATCGACGCCAGCCTGCCCAAGGCGCAGGCCGACGCGGAGATCCTGGCGGCCCGCCGCTACGCCACCTTCTGGTCCTCAGGCGACGAGGCCATGGCCCGCGCCGCCCTGGCGCCCGATTTCACCGACCGTACCCTGCCGCCGGGCCGCGCCCAGGGCGTGCCGGGGCCGCTGGCCGCCTCCGCCTTCGTGCGGGCCGCCATCCCGGACCTGACCGCCAGCGTCGAACAGTTGGTCGTGGCCGGTGACCGGATGACCGTGCACTTCCGCTTCCAGGGCCATTTCACCGGCCGCTTCGGCGACGTGCGAGGCAAGGGCCAGACGGTCGATTTCATCGCCACCGACCTCTACCGCGTCCAGAACGGCCGCATCGCCGAGAACTGGCACATCGAAGACAACCTGACCCTGCTGCGCCAGTTGGGCGTGGTGGCCCCGTAAGCCCGGTTGAGAAGGAGCAATCAGCCATGCCCACCGACATCACCGCCAGCCGCCGCGGCTTTCTGACCCATGCCGGCGCTGGTGCCGGCCTGCTGGCCGCCGGCATGGCGATGGGCGGCGCCACCGCCGGCGCCGCCGAAGGCAAGACCCAGGCCCCAGCCGCCGCCAAGCCGGCGGCCACCAAGTCCCAAGGGGGCGGTTTCTGGCCCGGCGACACCCGCCTGGTGATCAGCGTCTCCATGCAGTTCGAGGCCGGCGGCCAGCCGCTGAAGGGCACCGACAGCCCCTTCCCCAAGGTGGACTTCCCCGACAGCGTGCCCAGCGACGCCGTCGCCAACACCTGGTTCGCCTACGGCTATCGCGAGGGCGTGCCCCGCATGCTGGACCTATGGGACAAGCACGGCGTCAAGGTCACCTCGCACATGATCGGCGAGGCGGTGCGCAAGAATCCCGAGTTGGCACGGGAAATCGTGAAGCGCGGCCATGAGGCCGCCGGCCACGGCCCACGCTGGAGTTCGGAATACGCCATGAGCCGGGAGGAGGAGCGCCAGTTCCTGACCGACGCCCGCACCATGGTGGCGGAGGTCACCGGCCAGACCCCTGTGGGCTACAACGCCAACTGGCTGCGGCGCGGGCCCCACACCCTGCCGCTGCTGCGGGAGCTGGGCTACCTCTACCACATCGATGACATCAGCCGGGACGAGCCCTTCATCGAGCAGGTGAACGGCCATGACTTCGTGGTGGTGCCCTACACCCTGCGCAACAACGACATCGTGCTGATCGAGGGCCGCAACTACACGCCCACCCAGTTCCTGGAGCAGGTCACGCTGGACTTCGACCAGCTGTATGAGGAGGCGGGCCACCGCCGCCGCATGATGTCCATCAGCGCGCATGACCGCATCAGCGGCACGCCGCAGATGGTGCGGGTGTGGGACAAGTTCCTGACCTACGCCAAGAGCCACCCCGGCGTGACCTTCCTGCGCAAGGATGAGATCGCCCGCTTCGCCGCCGCCAGCCCGCTGACCGTGCGCGAAACCGAGACGATCTGAGGCGGAGGCGGCCATGCAGCTGGACCACGCCACCCTGCGCACCGCCGACCTGGAAGGCACCCGATCCTTCCTGGAGAGGGTGCTGGACCTGAGGCCTGGCTATCGCCCGCCCTTCGACTTCCCCGGGTACTGGCTGTACGCCGGGGACGCCCCCATCGTGCATCTGATCCCCGGATCGGGCGCCCCGGTGGGCCGGGCAGGGGAGATGCTGGACCATGTGGCCTTCCGCATGGATGGCCAGTCGGAACGTTACTGGGCCCTGCGGGCCAGGCTGGAGGGCCTGGCCATCCCCTATTCCACCATGGACCTTCCCGACCTGGGGGAACGGCGGCTGTTCATCCGCACGCCCCCCAGCGCGGGCGGCGGCGCCATCCTTCTGGAACTGGTGTTCCGCGAAGGATAGGCGAATGGGGGGCGCCCGTTTCCCTCCTGCACATCACGGAAACCGGATCTCAGGGCTGAACATCGATCACCACCATCAAGCCGCCGCCGCCCCGCGATTCGGTATTGTTGTTGGTGGTGTGATGGGGAATATGACAATGGATCAGCCATTTCCCCGGCAGGCGCGCCGTCCAGATGACGTCGTAGCGCTGGCCTGGCCCCACATTCACGGTGTCGGCCTCATACCGCGCGGGCGGCGGCAGCGTCTGTCCATCGCGGGCCACGACCAGGAAGGGCCCGCCATGGATGTGCATGGGATGGATGAAGCCGGTGTTGGTGCCGATGAAGCGCACCTTCAGCGTTTCACCCACCTTCATGCGCACCGTTTCCGTCGCGGGATAGGCACGACCGTTGATGGTGAAATAATTGGGATGGCCGCCGTCCATGGGCATGGCGGGGAAGGTCAGCCCATCGCGCCGCAGCCATTCCTGCAGCTGGATCACATAGTCATGGTCGGCCGGCACCTCGTCCTTGGAGTTGGCCGGGTCGATGATCAGCGCGCCGTACAGCCCCAGGGCCTGCGTGCGGTCGGGGTTGGCGTGCGGGTGGTAGAAGTAGGTGCCGTGCTGGACGGCCGTGAATTCATAGCTGAACCGTCCGCCGGGCGGGATGGGCGGCTGCGTCACCCAGGCAGGTCCATCCATGGCGTTGGGAACCGTCAGGCCATGCCAATGGACGGTGGTGGGTTCCGGCAGCGCGTTGGTGACGTTGATGCGCACCCGGTCACCCTGCCGGATATGGATGCGCGGCCCGGGGACCTGGCCGTTATAGGCATAGGCATCAACGGTGACGCCGGGAAGGATGGTCCAGCGGATGACGGACGCGCGCAGGTCGAAGACCTTCACCCCGTCCTCCAGCCGGTAGGGCAACGCACGGTCGCCCATGGCGTCGATACCAAAAGCCGCCGTCACCCGGCGCGGATCCACGGCGGCCATGTCGCGCATCGCTTCGGCCGGGGTATCGCGGTCCATGACCATGCCGGGTGGCATTATGGCCCCACCCACGTCGCGCGCCGACACGTCCAGATTCAGCCAGTTGGCCGGCGCCGCCATGCCCGTGACCAGCGCCAGCAGCGACACGCCGCCCAGCGCGGCCATCTGGGCACCGGTCGCGTCGGACGTCATCTCATGGTGATGGTGGCTTCCTTCCCGCTGGGTCATCAGCCCATGCTTCATCCCCCGGGCCACCATCCAGACATTGGCGGGATAGGCCGTGACGAACCCCGCGCCGACGCCCAACGCCATGGTGCCCCAGAAGAGCAGTTCCGCCGGTTCCATGGCGCGCATGTCGCGCCCCATCATCAGGAAGCACATGACCGGTGCCATGCCGGCCATCATGAAGTTCATGCTGATGAATTCAGGCAGGAAGCTGCCCCGTACGTTCTGCCAATAGCCGCCGCCCATGGCCGACCGCATGAACAGCGACTGGAAGATGAACAGCCCCATGGCGAACCCGGACAGATATTCCACGATCAGGTCCAGCCACATGGGCAGGCCGAAGGCCGCCGTCACCACGGCCGCCAGTACGATGCCGGTGGCGTCCCCCGCCACGCAGTGGATGGTGGAACCGGCCCCCTGCTTCCACAGGGGGCGGATGAACGCCTCATGCGCGCCAGGCCGGGGTTCCTTGTCGACCAGCACGTACAGCAAAAGGCCGAGGGGTCCGAGATACAGGGTGATGAGGATGAAGCCCCACTTCATCACCGGCGGTTCCGGGTTGCAGCGATATTGGTCGATACCGACATACACGGCCGACGCCAGCGCCAGGACGAACCAGGCGGCCAGGAAATAATCCACCGGCTGAACCAGCATGGGTGCCCTGCTTCCTTGGGGTTATGGAGGCAGGGCCCCAACAGGCGAAGCTGGCGGCGGTTCCCTCACGCCGCCGCAGCTGCCGGCGCCCAGGCGAAGTCGGGGAAGAACTGCGCCATCAGGCGGTCGGTGTAGGCCAGCAGGTTGGGGTACTTCAGCACACGGCGGCGCACCTCCGTATCGAAGTAGGGCGTCAGCAGGCTGGCCAGCACGCCCAGCGCCATGGCGTCCACCGCTGTGGCCCGCTCCCCCATGAAATAGGGCTGGTCGCCCAGCAGCAGGGACAGGGCGGATAGGGAGCGGTCGCAGAGATCCGCGATCTCCGCATCCGAATGACGCCCGGGACCGGCGGCGCGCACATTGTTGGTCACCCGCTCCAGCACCTGCTGACGCAGGGTTTCCCGCACGGCCTCCGGCACGCGGTTGAAGAACTGGGCCGGGCCCTTGGCGAAGTTCTCCGGAATCAGCCAGCGGCTGTAGACCACGGTCCAGTACAGCTGGTTTTCCAGCAGACGCTCGATGGTCCAGGACAGCGCCCGCTGCTGGGGCGTGAGGCCGGCGTCCAGATCCACGCCGTAGGTCTTCTCGATATGGGCGCGGATGAAGGTGCTGTCGCCGAGGCGGGTGCCGTCATCCTCGATATACGGGATCTGCCCCTTGGGACCCTGGTCGGGCATGCCCTGGGCCTTCACATAGGGCACCCCGGCCATTTTCAGCTGCACCTCCGCCTTGATGCAGAAGGGGCTGGCGTCGGGCAGGCCGAACAGGGCGCCGCCGGTGTAGAGGGAAATCGGCTGGCGGGGGTTGCTCTGGGTGGCGGTCATGGCGGTCTTCCTCGAGGGGTGGTGGCTTGGGGCACGGTGGCTTGTGGATGGCCCCGTTCTACTGCCATCCTGCTGCCAACATGCTGTCAGCAGCGTGACACCAGGATGCCCCTATGAGACGCGCCGACCGCCTGTTCCAGATCATCCAGATCCTGCGCCGCACGCGGCGCCCCCTGACGGCCGACGCCATCGCGGCGGAACTGGAGACGTCCAAGCGCACCGTCTATCGCGACATTGCCGACCTGATGGCCCAGCGCGTGCCCATCCGGGGGAGGCCGGCATCGGCTATGTGCTGGAGGAGGGGTACGACCTGCCACCCCTGATGCTGACCCCGGATGAGATCGAGGCCGCCGTGCTGGGCGCCCAATGGGTCAGCACCCAGGCCGACCCGGCCCTGGCGCGGGCAGCCCAGGATCTGATCGCCAAGATCGCCGCCGCCGTGCCCGACCGCCTGCGCCCCTACGTGCTGGAGCCGGCGACGCGCATGCCGCCCCGGTCGCCGGTCGCCACGCCCGACGGCCTGGACATGGCCCACACCCGCGCCTGGATTCACGCCGGCCGCAAAATTCGGCTGAGCTATGCCGATGAGGGCGGCCGGGGCAGCGACCGCATCGTCTGGCCCGTCACCGTCGCCTATTTCCACACCGTGCGACTGCTGGTGGCGTGGTGCGAGCTGCGCCGCGACTTCCGCCACTTCCGCACCGACCGGGTGACGTCCGCCGACTTCCTGGACGAGCGCTATCCCGACCGTCCCGCCGTCCTGCGCGACCGCTGGCTGGAGGATATGCGCCGACGCTGGCAGGCGAGGGGCGCCGCAGAAAATTGATAAGATAGTCTTTCCTTGTATTGTCACATAACTGCCGAAACCGTCCATTGACTCCCATAATGTACTAAGCCATAGCTTGGTATATGAGTGAGCATGACGACATCTTCGCGGCGGCGCTGGAAACGGCGCGGCGGCTGCACCGCAGCACCACCGCCCTGTCCCGCCGCCTGCTGGCCAACCGGCCGGCGGAGGGCATGAGCACGACCAAGCTGGGCGTGCTGGGCCAGTTGCACCGCGAGGGGCCGGCCACGGCCACGGCGCTGGCCGCCTACCTGCGCATTCAGCCGCAGTCGCTGACCCGCCTGCTGGCCGACCTGGAGGGCCTGGGCCACATCGTCCGCCGACCGGACGCGGTGGACCGCCGCCAGGTGCGCATCGAGATCACCGATACCGGCCGCCGGGCCCTGTTCGGCGACGTGCACGGCCGGCGCACCGCCCTGGCCCGCGCCATGATCACCACCCTGACCCCGACCGAGCGCGAGCTGCTGCGCCTGGCGGCCGGCCTGATGGAGCGGCTGGCCGACGCCGATCCGGGGTCCGACAACCCGATATCCGAAGAGGGGAACGCCTGATGCGCCGTACCGGACCGATCACCGCCGCACTGGCGGCATCGCTGTTGGCCACCGTCGCCAGCGCCCAGACCTTCGAGCCCGGCGGCCCGGACGCCGCCGCCTATGGCCAGGCCCAGGGTTATCCCACCGGTACCTGGGACAATTGGTATGAGAAGCCCCACATGGTCTGGGGATTCAGCCATTACGACAGCCTGGTGAAGACCCACACCCTGCCGGCGGCGGCCAAGCCCTGGACCTTCAAGCGGGCGGCGGCAGAGCCGGAACTGCACTACGTGCCCGACATCCTGCACCTGAAGGACGGGCCGGTGCTGAGCCTGGCGGACTATATGGCGCGGGTGCCGGCCACCGGACTGCTGATCCTGAAGGACGACACCATCCTGGTGGAGCGTTACCAGTATGGCCGCACGGACAAGGACCGCTTCACCTCGCAATCCATGGCCAAGACCCTGGTCAGCCTGCTGCTGGGGGCCGCCATCGCCGACGGACGCGTCAAGGATATCGGCGACCCGGCCGAGGCCTATGTTCCCACCCTGAAGGGCAGCGCCTATGGCCAGACGCCGCTGAAGGCGCTGCTGCAGATGTCGTCCGGCGTTGCCTTTGAGGATGCGGAGCCGCGCGGCCTGTACCAGGACATCCACAGCGGGGTGGATGAGGGAACGGCGCTGGCCAAGTACGCCCGCGCCACCCCCGCCGGCAGCCATTTCCAATATTCCTGCGGTGACAGCGAAACCCTGACCACCGTGGTCCGTCACGCCACTGGCCAGTCCCTGTCCGATTATCTGACCGCCAAAGTCTGGCAGCCCATGGGGGCGGAGGCGGAGGCGCGGTGGGAGGTGGACGCCAGCGGGCAGGAGATCGGCTGTTCCGGCTTCAACGCCACCCTGCGCGACTATGGCCGCCTGGGCCGCCTGCTGGCCCACGACGGCGCCTGGGAGGGCAAGCAGCTGATCCCCAAGGACTGGCTGCTGGCCGCCACCACCCAGGACCCGGCCGACACGCAGGTGGCGTCGGGCACGGCGGCGCACCTCTACGGCTATGGCTACCAGGTCTGGGTGCTGCCCCCCAAGGTCAGCCCCGACGGCCGCCGGCTGTTCGCGCTTCTAGGTGCCGAGGGCCAGTACATCTTCGTCGACCCCAAGACCAAGCTGGTCATGGTCCAGACCTCGGTCAAGACCGACAACCTGCCCCTGACCAGCCCGCATTCGGAGACGCTGGCCCTGTGGCTGGCGGTAATCCGCGAATGGGATAAGTGATCAGTCCCCATCCTCCCGCGCATCCGCCGGCTGATGGCCCTTCAGCCGGCTGGGCAGCAGGTCGCCGGAGCGTTCCAGGACGGGATAGGCCGCCGCTTCCACCAGATGGGTGTTCACCCGTTTCAGGTCACGCAGCAGGTCCAGATGCAGGGCGCTGGTTTCCGCGCTGTCCACCCGGCCGGCGCTGAGGCGGGCGAAGTGGGCGGTGGTGGCCTCGTTCTCGCGCCGGCGGAACGCCTCTTTCTCGCCAGCCAGCAGCCGGGCGGCGCGGGCATCGCCGGTCATGAACAGCGAACCCGCCGTGCGCAGGTTGACGATCAGACTGTCGACCAGGGCCAGCAGATCCCGTTGCCCCTCGGCCGAGAAAGCCAAGCCGCGTTTCAGCCGCTTGCGCGCCAGACCCATCAGGTTGCGGTCCACCACGTCGCCCGCGTGTTCCATATTCATGGCGAAGGTCAGGATTTCCAGCGCCCGCCGCTGGTCCGCGTCCGACAGGGCGTCGCTGTCCAGGGTGGAGAGATAGGCCTTGATGGCGGTGTTCAGCCGATCCAGCACGTCGTCCATGCGCTTGGTCTCAGCGATGCGGCGCCGGTCGCCCTCATCCAAGGCGTCGCGCAGGCCCTGCAGCATGGCCTCCAGCACGTCCACCAGGCGCAGGGCCTCACGCGCGGCGTTGCCCAGGGCCACCACCGGCGTGTCCTGGGCCGACGGGTCGAGGTAGAGCGGACGGCCCGGATCCGCCGCATCCATCCTGGCTGGCAGCAGGCGGGCCAACAGCCGGGCGTAGAACGGCAGCAAGGGGAAGCACAGAAGCGCCACCGCCAGGTTGAACAGGGTGTGGAAATCGGCCACCGCCCGGGTCACGTCCGGCTCCAGCCCCACCATCAGGGGGCCGAGGTGCCCGAGGGCCGCCAGACCCAGCAGCACCGCCGCCGCCCGGTTCAGCAGGTTGCCCAAGGGCAGGCGCCGGGCGGCGGGGTCGTTGCCGGCGGCCCCCTCCAGCACCGGGTTGATGGCGGTGCCCAGGTTGGCGCCCAGCACCAGGGCGAAGGCGGCGTGGGGCGGCACAGCCCCTTGCGCCGCCAGCGACATGGTCAGCAGCACCACCGCCACGCTGGAATGGGCGGCCCAGGTCAGCGCCGCCGCCAGGATGACATCCACCACCGGTTCGGTGGCGATGGCGCCCAGGATCAGGCGCAGGCTGGGCGCGTCCTCATAGGGCGCGATGATCGCCAGCAACTGGTGCAGGGCCATGAGCATGAGGCCCAGGCCGATGAAGGCGCGGCCCATGTCGCGCGACGGGCTGACGCCTCGGCGGAACAGCAGGAAACCCACCAGGATCAGCACCGGCGCGATGGAGGCGACGTTGAAGGACAGGGCCTGGACGATCAGGGTGGTGCCGACATTGGCGCCCAGCATGACGGCCAGGGCTGGCACCAGATCCACCAGCCCGCCGGCCACGAAGCCGGAGACCATCAGGCCGGTGGCCGTACTGCTTTGCAGCAGCGCCGTGACGCCCATGCCCACCAGGAAGGCCTGGAACCGGTTGGCCAGCGCCCGGCCCAGGACCGCGCGCAGCCGGGCGCCGAAGGCGCGCTGCACGCCGGTTTGCACCATGTGCACGCCCCACAGCAGCAGGGCGACGGCGCCCGCCAGCTCGGCGATGGCGAAGGTGAAGTCCATGACGGCCAGGGTCCGCCCCGGGGCGCCCCGACGCAACACGGACCATGGGACTAGGAAGATGGGGGCACCACCTTCACCTCCACCGCCGGCGCGTCCGGTTCCAGGAAGCGCAGCAGCGCCTCCCCCTCCTCCCGCAACGCCGCCTCGTGCGCGGCGGCCAGGGGAACGAAGGGCTCCAGCGTCAGGGTGGCTAGCTTGGCCTTGCGCGCCGTTTTCCAGATGCCGGCGACAAAGCCGTCCACCAGGAAGGTGGCCGCGACCTGAAGGTTCTTGGACACGATGCGCGGGCGCCAGGCCTCGTCCACGATGCGGGTGCGATCGGCATGGGCCAGGATGAGGTTGTCGAAGGCGGGCACGTAGCGCACGGGCGCCGGCGTCTCCGGCGGCGGTCGGGGGGCGTCCGGCAGGTCCCACAGCGCCCTTCCCTTCTCATCCCGCAGCACCACCAGTTCCGCCGCCATGGACTCCAGCACCGGCTTCAACCCCTTCAGCCCGCACCAGGCCTGCATGTCGGCGGCGGTGGCGGGGCCGAAGGCGGCAAGGTAGCGGCGCACCAGCCCCTGCAGGTCGCCCTGCAAATCCACCGGCCGCTCCAGCCATTCCTCCGCCGCCACGTACAGCGGGTCGTTGGCGATGCCCCAGGGGCCGTCGTCCGGCGCCGTCACCAGCGGCAGATGGCAGCGCACCGCGTGCCCCATGGCGCGGTCGTCCGCCTCATCCGGGAAGGCCTGGGCCAGATGGGCGCGCAGGTCGGTGAAGGTGCGGGGCAGGGACATAAAGGGCCGGGCCACCGCGGCGATGGGCAGCGGGTCGATATGGCGGGTGCGGTCGCCCAGGCCGAAGAAGGCGGCGGTCAGCATCGGCTGTATCAGACCCCGCCAGGCGGCGTAGTCGGCGGCGCTGACCAGATGCTGGGTGCCGCGCAGCAGGGTGGCGCGCACCACGTGGCGTTCGCGCAAGGCGGTCAGCAGGTCGTCGCGCCGGAAGCCCAGCAGGCGGGACCATAGGCCGATGAAGGGCGGGCGGGGTTCCTGCGCCTGCAGGCCCGCCGTCGCCTCCACCGCCGCGACCACGCCGGCGGCATGGCGCGACAGCAGCATCTGGCGGGCCAGCAAGGCGCGGTTCAGGTCCGCGCGGCTCATGACCTTATTATCTACATTGGTCACTGTGGTAATCCTTCCGAACCAGATGCCCATTATTCGTCAAATGCCGGGCGGTCATGCGGCCTGCGGTGGGAATAGGTCCCTGGCGGGGCTTTCCCTGGTGCCCATATCAGGCATAATGACCTGAATTCGCGCTTGGAAAAGTGCGACTGTCCCCTTGTAGCCCAGGAGCCTGCGATGACCGCCCGCACCACCCTCTCCGCCCTGGGCGTCGCCGCCCTGCTGGCCGTTCCCGTCGCCCTGTCGCCCCTCGGCGCGTCCGCCCAGGTCGCCGCCCCGCAGGTGGGGAATGTGGAACTGAAGCAGCCCCTGCCCTATCCTTATGACGAGGCCATCGACAACGCCGCCGTGAACGCCCAGGTGGACGCCGCCCTGGCCAAGGCGAAGAAGGAGCACAAGCGCGTGCTGCTGGACTTCGGCGGCAACTGGTGCGGTGACTGCCGCGTGCTGGCCGGCCTGGTGGAACTGCCGCAGGTCCACAGCTTCCTGGACAAGAACTACGTCATGGTGACGGTGGACGTGGGCCGCTACACCAAGAACATGGACGTGCCCGCGCGCTTTGGCGTGCCGAAGTTCAAGGGCGTGCCCACCGTGCTGGTGGTGGAGGCCGACGGCACCCTGGTGAATGGCGACGCCAGCTTCGACCTGACCGACGCCCGCCACATGGACCCGCAGGCCGTGGTCGACTGGCTGGCCAAGTGGGCCCCGCCGTCGAAGACGGCTTCCCGTTAAAAGCAGCGTCGAAGACGGCGTCCCGATAAGCCGCATCGTCACAAGACCGTAACGCAAGGGCCCTATCACAGTCAGGTGAAGGAACCGCCTTCATCCTGTCCGTGATGGGGCCTTTTGCTGTCAACGTCAAATTCCCGTTGGCCTTGGGCCTTGCTGGCGTTGTACCCGCTGGCCGGCCTGCTGGACCCGCTGCTGGTCTCGGCCGTGCCCGGCTGGGCGCCGTGGAACGTGCGCGCCGGCATCGGCCTGGCCCTGGTCATGGTCTGGGGCCCCCGGCGCCTGCCGCTGATGATGGCGGCGGCCGTCGCCGGCCTGGCCCTGCGCGCCGTCCTGGTGCCGGCCAGCCCCCCCTGGCCGCCAGCATGGCCATCCCCATCCTGGCGGAGCCCCTGGTCTTCGCCCCGCCCGCCCTGCTGCTGGCCCGCCGCCTGCGCCAGGATGGCGAGGGCTTCGTGCTGGAGGATGTGGATGGCGTCATGCGCCTGGCCGGCCTGACCATGGCCGGGGCGCTGGGGCAGAGCCTGCTGCTGCTGGCCCTGGCCTGGGTTTTGCCGGCCTGGCCCCTGGCGGGATGGACGCTGACCGGCTGGGACGGGCGCGCCATGACCGCCGACCCGCTGACCGTGGCCCTGCAGCACTGGGTGGGCGACGTGGCCGGCGTCACCGTGGTGGCGACCCTGGCCCTGATGGCGCCGCGCCTGGCCCGTGCCTTGCGCCCGGGCCGCCTGCTGCGCGCCCAGATCCTGGGCCAGGCCGCCGGCATCTGCCTGTCGGTCGCGGTGATCTTCCCCCGGGTGGTGGGGTCGCGCTTCTACCCCGTGTTCATCCCCCTGGTCTGGGTGGCGGCCGGCAGCGGCCTGCCCGGCGCCGTGCTGGCCCTGGCCGGGCTGGAGGCCGCCCTCAGCCTGGGCATCGCCGTTTGCGACATCCAGCCCTATCAGGCGCTGAAGCTGCAAATCCTGATGTTGTCGCTGGCCATGACCGGCCTGCTGCTGGGCGCCGTCATCTCGGAACGCGAGCGGGTGCGGGCCGCCGCCGCCAAAGGCGAGGCGCGGTTGAAGACCCTGATCGAGCTGGCGCCCGACGGTATCGTCATCCTGGACGCCGACGGCCGGGTGGAGGAGGTCAACCGCCTGGTGGCCGACCTGACGGGCCGGACGCCCGATACCCTGCGCGGCCGCCCCCTGGCCGACCTGCTGCGCCGCGAGGGGGGCCGTGAGGGCGGCGAGGAATGGCTGGTCGCCGCCGACGGCCGCCCCCTGCCGGTGGAATCGTCCCTGGCCATGGTGGAGGAGACCGGGGGCGTCATGGGCGTGCTGACCATCCGCGACATCTCCGCCCGCAAGCGCGCCGCCGCCGCCTTGGGCCAGCACCGCGCCGCCGCCGAGCTGGCCAGCCGCAGCCACCTGACGGAGGAATTGGCGGCCGCCCTGGCGCACGAGCTGAACCAGCCCCTGTCGGCCATCGTCAGCTACACCGGCGCCTGCCGCCGCATCCTGGAATCCGAAAGCCAGTCCAAGGCGCTGGATCTGATGGGCAAAGCCGCCGCCCAGGCGGAGCGGGCCGGCGCCATCATCCGCCACCTGCGCGAATTCTACCGCACCGGCCAGGTGGACAGCGCCCCGGTACCGGCCAGCGACCTGGTGGCCGGCGTCGCCCGCCTGCTGGCGGACGAGGTCGCCAACGCCGGCGCACGGCTGGACGTGGCGGTCGGGGATGGCTTGATCCTGTCCATCGACAGGGTGCAGGTGGAACAGGTGCTGATCAACCTGGTACGCAACGCCCTGGACGCCCTGGCCGAAGGGGCCACCACCGACCGCCGCATCCTGATCGACATGCGGGCGGCGGAAGACGGGGCGCCCCCCCCGACCCGGGCCGACATCCGCGTGGCCGACACCGGCCCCGGCATCGCGGAGGAGGTGGCGGGCCGCCTGTTCGCGCCCTTCACCACCACACGGCCCACCGGCATGGGCCTGGGCCTCAGTATCAGCCGCGGCATCGTCGAGGCCCATGGCGGCCGCCTGCGGGCCGGCACCGGCACGCTGGGCGGTGCCGCCTTCTCGTTTTCCCTGCCTTTGGTGCTGCCCGCCGAGGAAGCGCCCACCCAGGAGGCACCCAATGCCGCAGCCTGAACTGACCCTGGCCATCGTCGATGATGACGAGGCGGTGCGCGACGCGTTGAGCGCCCTGTTCCAGGCCGAAGGCTACCCCGTGGCGACATACCCCTCGGCCATCGGCTTTCTGGAGGCCGGGGCCGACGGCGTGCCCGGCTGCGTCATCGCCGACATCAACATGCCAGGCATGACGGGCCTGGAGCTGCAGGCGGAGCTGGCACGGCGCGGCTGCCCCCTGCCCATGATCATCCTGACCGGCCAGGGTGACGTGCCCAAGGCGGTGACGGCCCTGAAGGCGGGCGCGGTGGATTTCATCGAGAAACCTTTCGCCATCGACGCCCTGGTACGGGCGGTGGAGACGGCCATGGCGCGCTTTGGCCACGCCCTGCGCCACCAGGCGGAATCCCAGGCGGCGCACAGCCGGCTGGAGACCTTGAGCACCCGTGAGCGCGAGGTCATGGACCTGCTGGTGGCCGGCCACCCCAACAAGGTCATCGCCTGGAAGCTGGGCATCAGCGCCCGCACGGTGGAAAACCACCGCGCGCGGGTCATGGAAAAGACGGGCTGCGACAACGTGCCCGCCCTGATCCACCTGAGCATGGCCGCGACATGACGGCCCCGACATGACGACCCCTACATGATGGACAGCCGGTGGCGGCATCAGGCGGCGGCCCGGGTCTCCATCACAGCGGACACCAGGCAGTAGCCAACGCCGCGCAGGGTGTGCAGCAGGCGGGGCTGCCCCGGCCCGTCCAGCCGGCGGCGCAGGCGGGAGGCCAGGGCATCCACGGCATTGTCGGCCACGTCCAGGTCGCCGGCCCACAGCCGGTCGAGGATGGCGCTGCGCGGCACCGCCGCCCCTTCCGCCTGCAGCAGCAGGATCAGCAGCTGGAACTCGCGCGAGGACAGCAGGATGTCGCGGCCGGCGCGGCGCACCCGGCGCTGGCGCACATCCACGGTCAGGTCATCCAGGACATAGGCCAGACGCGGCCCTTGGCGCTTCAGGCGCAGCAGGGCCAGCAGGCGGTCCACCACCAAGTCGCCGGGCAGGGCGGCATCCACCTGGTCATCGGCGCCCAGCGCCAGGGCGCCGGCGCGGGCCGCATGCTCCGCCGCCAGCGTCACCACCAGGGCGTCGGCGAAGATCCGTTGTGCGCGGCTCAGGCGCTCGCGCAATTGACGGGTGTCATCGGACAGCACCACGACGTCGGTCATACGGGGCGCCGGCGGCAGGGCCGCCAGGGTGTCGATCTGCCAGCCGCGTTCCCGCAACAGCCGCGACAGCCGCGCGACGCCGGTCGAGGCCTTGCCGATGATAAGGGCGCGCATGGGAATCACCCGCCTGGTGGAACCATGCCGGCTACCCTAGGCGGCGACCGCCAGCGCCGATATCCGGTATACTACCTAACGCTCCCGCCTATCGTTTCGGGTCGACGCCCCCCAGCACATAGCCCTGGTGGCCACGGGTGTGCAGCGGCGCGGCCGGCCCCAGGGCGCGGCGCAGGCTGCGGATGTGCGCCGTCAGGCGGCCGGCGCTGTCCGTCGCATCGGGCCACAGCCGGGCCCGCAGTTCCGCCGCCGGCACCACCTGCCCGGGCCGTTCGGCCAGCAGCACCAACAGATCGAAATCCAGGGGCGCCAGCGCCAGCGGCCGCCCCCGGCACCAGGCCAGCCGGCGGTCGACGTGCAGGGCGAGATCGCCCACCCGCAGGGCGCGGTCGCCGGGCGCCGCCAGCCGGGCCAGCGCCGACAGGGCCGCCGCCACCGCCGTCGCCGCCGTATCCAAAGGCAGCACCATGTGCGCGCCGGCCCGCAGCAGGGTGGACTCGGCCTCCGCCCCCACGGTGGCCAGGCACAGGGTGGGCCACCCTTCCTTGAGATGGCGCGGCAGCGCCCCGGCATCGGCGGCGATCAGCAGGCGGACATCGGGCATGCCGTCCCCCGTGGCGTCCCAGCCCAGCGCCGACAGCTCCTGAATCAGTCCCCCGGCGTCGTGTTCCAACGCGATCAAGGCAAGGCGACCCGTCATCGTCCCGTCATGTATCGGTCAAATGAAATTCACAAGAAAACGGACAGCGCCTAAGGCCTTATGCTGCCACAGCGATCGGCAATACCTGAAATTTCCGTCAGGCTGCCGTCAAGATCCGCATCCCGTCCCGACTGTACCAGCGCGGCACGCGATTTTGCAAAGCGCCGTCCAAGGTGCCGCGATCAATGAAGGGGGACGATGATGACGACGAAGCCGGAGACCCGCCCGAACCGGGCCAGACTGATGATGGGCGCCGCCGCCGTGGCCATGGCCCTGGCCGCCCTCGCCTCGCCCGCCCGCGCGGCGGACTTTGCCGATGCCGACGCCCCGATGACCGAGATCGACGTGGTGGCCAAGGTCATGCGCGTCTCCCCCTCCAACGTGCCGCTGGAGGCGACGGAGCCCACCTCCATCGTTCCGGAAGGCTTCCTACGCGACAATATCGTCCCGCTGTCCAGCTTTGACGACATGGTGAAATTCCAGCCCAGCGTCTATGCCCAGAGTCCCAACGGCCCGGGCCTGGGCAAGGCGGAAACGCTGAGCCTGCGCGGCTTCCAGGACAGCCAGTTCAACATCACTTTCGACGGCATCCCCTTCGGCGACGCCACCGACCTGCACCACACCAGCTCCGCCCTGTTCGTGGCCCACGACATGGGCCAGGCGGAGGTGGACCGGGGGCCCGGCACGGCCTCCACCATCGGCAAGGCCACCTTCGGCGGCACCCTGGGCTTCCTGTCCAAGACCCCGTCGGAAGATCCGGGCGTCACCGCCTACGGCACCTATGGCAGCTGGAACACCAAGGGCATCGGCGGGGAGGTCGACACCGGCCGCACCGTGCTGGGCCGCATGTTCTTCGACGTGCAACGCACCACCTCAGACGGCTACCTGACCGGGGCGGAAGAACAGCGCACCAACTATTTCTTCAAGGATGTGCTGGACATCGGGGAACGCACGACAGTGACGCTGGTGGCCAGCAAGAACCATTCGTTCGAGTACACCACCCAGGGCGTCACCCTGGCCGACTTGGCCAAGTACGGCGACAACTGGGGCCTGGGCGACAACCCCAAGGCCCAGTCCTATTACAAGTACCAGCCCAGCCGCTATACCTCGGACTTTGACTACATCCGGGTGCAGTCGGAACTGACGGACGCCCTCAAGCTGGACAACACCGCCTACACCAACGGCTTCGGCCATCATTACAAGGAATTGTCGGACGCCAGCGACAGCAACCCCAAGGATGTGGGCGTCACCGTCTACAACGCCGCGGGCAAGAAGGTGGCCACCTATGCCGGCGACATCCCGGGCAAGGAGGCCAACGCCAACTACCGCACCTTCGGCGACACCTTGCGCCTGACCGACAGCCTGTCCTTCGGCGACATCAAGGCTGGCGTCTGGTACGACCGCCAGCTGGACCACCGCCATTCCGAATCCTATGACTGGACCCAGAACATCCTGGTCACGGGCAAGTACGGCACGCCCTACACCTACAAGTACCGCGACCTGAACACCACCTGGCAGCCCTATGCCGAGTTCGACTGGAAGGTCACGCCGGACCTGACCCTGATCCCGGGCGTGAAGGTCACCAGCTTCACCCGCGATGTCGACGCCCTGTACAACAAGACCAAGCCCCCGGCGCCGCTGAACTACAGCGAGACCTATACCGAGGCCCAGCCCTCCATCGCCGCGCACTACACCATCCAGGAAGGGTGGACCGCCTACGCCCAGGTGGCCAAGGGCTTCCTGGCGCCGCCCATCGACGTCTTCCAGGTGGCCAAGATCGCCTCGATCAAGCCGGAAGAGACCATGAACTACCAGGTCGGCACCGCCGTGCAGCATGGCCGCTGGATGGTGGGCGCCGACGCCTATTACATCGACTTCAGCAATTACATCTCCACCAGCCAGGTGCCCAGCACGACAGAGACCACCTTCGTCAACGGGTCCGGCGCCATCTACAAGGGCCTGGAGATGGAGGCGCAGTACGCCCTGACGGACGCCCTGTCGCTGTACGCCAACGCCAGCCTGAACCACGCCCAGTACAAGGACAATTACGTCTGGGTGGCGGACACGCCGCAATGGATGGCCACCACCGGCGTCATGTACGACAGCCCCGAGGGCCTGTACTTCTCCGCCATCGGCAAGGTGGTGGGCCCGTTCTACGGCCAGGACAACACCACCGACGCCAAGACCGGCCAGCCGGACTTCGCCAACGCCTATCGCATCCACCCGGTGTTCACCGCCGATGTCTCGGTGGGCTGGCGCCTGAAGGACCTGGGCTATCACCTGGTGGACGTCACCCCCAGCCTGAAGATCGGCAACCTGTTCGACACCCACCGCATCAACGGCTTCGCCGGCACGCAGTCCGCCACCGGCGACGCGCTGTACTGGACCACACCGGGCCGCAGCGTGTTCTTCAACCTGTCGGTGACGGGGTGGTGATGAAAAAAGGCCTGTTTCTTGGCCTGTTGGCGGCCAGCCTGATGGCTGGCCCCGTCCGGGCCGACACCACCGCCTCCGCCTCCCACGAAGTTCTGGAACGGGTGGTGATGCTGTCGCGCCACGGCGTGCGCAGCCCGACCAAGGGCCTGGCGGAACTGCGCCGCCTGTCGGACCAGGACTGGCCAGCCTGGCCGGTGGACCGAGGCATCCTGACCCCCCACGGCGCCGACGCCATCCGCCAGTTGGGACTGTACTTGGGCGCCCAGTACCGGCAGCGCGGCCTGCTGGCTGCCGACCGCTGTCCCGCCGAGAACAGCATCTTCGTCTGGGGCGACAGCGGCGACCAGCGCACCCGCGCCAGCGCCCAGGCACTGGCCGACGGGCTGGCCCCCGGCTGCGGCCTGAAGGCCCATGGCCTGGCGCCGGACAGCCCCGATGTGCTGTTCGACGCCGCGTCGGGCGGCGCCTGCCCCATGGACGCGGATGAGGCCACCAAGGCGGTGGTCGCGGCCAACGGCGGCGACATCGCCACCGTGCCGGCCAACGTCGCGCCCGCCCTGGCCGCCCTGGTGCAGGTGGTGGCACCCAAGGCCTGCGCGCCCACCGCGACCCCCGGGGGCCCCTCCGGATCCCCCGGCGGCGCCTGCTTCGCCACCGGCCCCGCCAAGGTGGTGGACAAGGGCGGCGAGGTGAAGGTGGACGGGCCCCTGGCGCGGGGCGCCATGCTGGCCGAAAGCGTCTTCCTGGAATATGTGCAGGGCATGCCCGCCGACCAGGTGGGCTGGGGCCGCGCCGGCACGCCGCAGGCGCTGGCCGCCATCCTGCCGGTGCATGACTACCAGGCCGACCTGACGCGCCGCACCCCCTACATCGCCAGCCACAACGGCGCGCTGCTGGCCCACCAGATCGTGGCCGGGGTGACGGGGGAGGCGCCGGCCGCCGGTGGTCCGCTGGCGCCCGTGCCGGCCGGGGCCAGGCTGATCTCCATCCTGGGGCATGACACCAACCTGTCCAACGTGGCCGGCCTGCTGGGCCTGGACTGGACCCTGCCCGGCCAGCCGGACAAGACCGCCCCCGACACCACCCTGGCGTTCGAGGTCAGCCGCGACACCGCCACGGGCAAGCGTTATGTCCGGGTGGCGCTGTACTACCAGACGCTGGAGGATCTGCGGCAAGCCGCCGCCCTGACGCCGGCCCATCCGGCGGGTAAGGTTGACCTGCCCCTGCCCGCCTGTGGCGGCGACCGCTGCACGGTGGAGGACTTCGCCGCCCTGGTGCGCAAAGCGGTGCCGGCATCCTGTTGGCGCTGAGGGGCGAAACCGACGGGCGGCCTTCCCATCATCCGCCGCCCGTGAGGGAGAGGCGGGGCGGTCTGCGGAACCGCCCCGCCTTCCGTCTTTTGGGGCTCGTGGAACCAGCAATGGCGAAGGCCGGTAAAGTCCGAATCGATGCCCACCTTCCCGGGCCCCGGCCGGTAAAGTCCGTGTCCAGGGAAAAACGCCAGGACAGGACAGCCCCGTCCGGCCATCAGGCCGGTAAAGTCCGAGTGGACCCGGCCACCCCGGATTTGAACCCGCTTCCCGTACCTTCCACCACCCACCATCCGGGTCGCCACCGGCCGGAAAGGCACGGACTCCCGTCGGCAAGGCCGGTAAAGTCCGTGTCAGCGGACGAGTTGAGGCCCCTTTCGAGTCCGCTGGAGTCGATCCCGGGATCCCGGATGGGGTGATCCGTCACGATTCGGCTCGGACTTTACCGGCCAGGGTAGAGTTATCCACAGACTCGGGCGCGTCTCCCCCGGACTTTACCGGCCACAGGATGCGCCGGCGCCCATGGGGCGCATGGGAAGAACAGTTTTCCCCGGACCTTGCCGGCCGGATGCCGGACTCTACCGGCCCGACTCGGGATTATTTCCCGGACTTAACCGGCACCTCAAATAACAGACTCCAAATACCCCACAAATAGCGGGGGCCGGTAAAGTCCGACCTAGATTTAGTGATTTGGCTTTGAAACACTTCAGCCCATCACCTCACATCGACAGCACCGACTGGCAGGGAGCGAAGGGCGCCATGGCCGACATTCACCGTCTCATCCTGGAGCATGGCGTGGACCGGGCGCGCGAGATGGCGACCAGCAAGAGCGGCCGCGCCCTGGTGGACGTGGCCGCCGCCATGCTGGCCCAGGAAGAGGACAGCATGGGCATCACCCATGCCGGCTTCGCCCTGACCAGCCTGCCCCACCGTTCCATCGACAAGGCGGCGGAGCCGGAATACCACCGCAAGGAAACGGGGCGCTGCACCCTGATCGTGCAGAGCGGCCGGCACGCCGACGGCAGCCTGGTGGGCGTGCCCTACGGCGCCAAGGCGCGCATGATCCTGCTGTACCTGCAGACCGAAGCACTGAAGACCAACTCCCGCCAGGTGGAACTGGGCAAGAGCTGGCATTCCTGGCTGAAGGCCATGGGGGAGAGCCCCGGCGGCAAGACCTATCGCCTGGTGATGGAACAGGCGCAGCGCATCACCGCCTGCAGCCTGCAGTTCTTGTGGGAGACGGACGCCTCGGTCACCCGGCAGAACGCCGGCTTCGTCAACAATTCCATCCTGTTCAAGTCCAACCCCGACCAGCGCCAGGTGGCCCTGTTCCAGGACGTGATCGAGCTGAACGAAAGCTTCTACGACAGCCTGAAGCAGCACGCCGTGCCCGTCTCCGAGGCCGCCTTGCGCCACATCAGCGCCAGCAGCACCGCCATCGACGTCTACATCTGGCTGGCCTACCGCCTGCATGTGCTGAACCAAGCCACGCCGGTGCGCTGGGCGGCCCTGCGCCGCCAGTTCGGCGAGCACTACGCCAAGCTCAGCCACTTCAAGCCGGTGTTCCTGGACGCCCTGGCGCTCGCCACCGCTGTCTACCCCGAAGCCAAGGTCGAGATCGCCGACGACGGCATCGTGCTGCATCCGTCGCGTCCGCCCATCGCCCGGCGCGAGGCGGCGCTGATCGCGTAAAGCGGCGCGACATCCCCTGGTGCCAAGCACCGCCCCTGCCCTACACTACCCCCACGTGCATGGACGGATAGGGTGGGGCCGGTGGTAGCGCGGGTTTCGACGGTGGCCTTCCAGGGGGTGGACGTCCTGGACATCGACGTCCAGGTGCAGATGTCGGGCGGGCAGGTGGCCTTCACCGTGGTGGGCCTGCCGGACAAGGCGGTGGCCGAAAGCCGGGAGCGGGTGCGGGCCGCCCTCCACGCCCTGGGCCTGGCCCTGCCGCCCAAGCGCATCACCGTCAACCTGGCGCCGGCCGATGTGCAGAAGGAGGGCAGCCATTATGACCTGCCCATCGCCATCGCCCTGCTGACCGTCATGGGCATTCTGCCGGATGAGGACATCAAGGGCTTCTGCGCCCTGGGCGAACTGGCGCTGGACGGCGCGTTGACGGCCGTGGCCGGCACCCTGCCCGCCGCCATCCACGCGGTCGCCACAGACCGGGGCCTGATCTGCCCGGCGGCCTGCGGCGGTGAGGCCGCCTGGGCCGGTGAGCTGGAGGTGCTGGCCCCGCGCACGCTGCTGGAGCTGATCAACCACTTCAAGGGCACCCAGGTGCTGTCCCGCCCCCAGCCCAAGATGGAGGAGGATGAGCCCGGCGCCCTGCCGGACCTTGCCGACATCAAGGGGCAGGAGACGGCGAAGCGCGCGCTGGAGGTCGCGGCCAGTGGCGCGCACAACTTGCTGATGGTGGGGCCGCCGGGGTCGGGCAAGTCCATGCTGGCCGCCCGCCTGCCCGGATTGCTGCCGCCCCTGGAACCGGCGGAGGCGCTGGACCTGTCCATGATCCATTCCGTGGCCGGCAAGCTGGAGGGTGGACGGCTGATGCGCCGCCGCCCTTTCCGCGACCCGCACCACAGCGCCAGCCTGCCGGCCTTGGTCGGAGGTGGCGTGCGCGCCAAACCGGGGGAGATCAGCCTGGCCCACCAGGGCGTGCTGTTCTTGGATGAGCTGCCGGAATTCGCGCGACCAACGCTGGAGGCGCTGCGCCAGCCGCTGGAGACGGGGCGGGCCACGGTGGCGCGGGCCAACGGGCATGTCACCTATCCGGCGCGGGTGCAGCTGGTGGCGGCCATGAACCCCTGCCGTTGCGGCCACCTGGACGACCCCGCCCAGGCCTGCGGCCGCGCACCCAAATGCGCCGCCGATTACCAGTCCAAGATCTCCGGCCCGCTGTTCGACCGCATCGACCTGCATGTCGACGTGCCCGCAGTGAAGGCGTCCGACCTGTCGCTGCCGCCGCCGCGCGAGACCAGCGCCATCGTGGCCGCCCGTGTGGCCCGCCGCCCGGGGCATCCAGGCGGAGCGCTACGCCGCCCTGACGAAGCCCGGCCACCCCGCCATCCGCACCAATGCCGAGGCCGATGGTGAGCTGCTGGAAAAGGTGGCGGCGCCCGAGGCCGCCGGCCGCGCCCTGCTGACCGAAGCCGCCGACCGGCTGCGCCTGTCCGCCCGGGGCTATCACCGCGTCCTGCGCGTGGCCCGCACCCTGGCCGACATGGAGGGCAGCGAGATGGTGCGCCGCGTGCACATCGCCGAGGCGTTGAGCTACCGCCGGGTGGTGGTGCGGTGAACGCGCCCGCCCTGCTCCTCATCGACCTGCAGCGCGCCATCGATGACCCAAGCTGGACGGCCGAGGGGCCGCGCAACAATCCCGGGGCCGAGGCCAATGTGGCCCGGCTGTTGGCCGCCTGGCGCGCCGCCGGGAACCCGGTCATCCATGTGCGGCATGATTCGGTGGAGCCCAATTCTACCTACCGTCCCGGCACGCCCGGCCACGCCTTCAAGGAGGAGGCGATGCCGGCGGCGGGCGAGAGCGTGGTGGCCAAGCGCACCAACAGCGCCTTCATCGGCACCGGCCTGGACGACCTGCTGCGCGGGCGGGGCATCACCGCCCTGGTGGTGGCCGGCGTCATCATCAACAACTCGGTGGAGGCCACGGTGCGCATGGCGGGCAACCTGGGCTATGCCACCACGGTGGTCAGCGACGCGACCTACACCTACGCCAAGCGGGACGGCCGGGGCCGGGTATGGAGTGCCGAGGACGTCCACGCCCTGTCGCTGGCCAACATGGAGGGCGAGTACGCCACCGTGGCGACGACGGAGGCGGTGCTGAACACTCTTCCTCCTGGCTAAAGCCAGCTGCGTAAAACCATACGACTCCGGCCGATCCAACGCCCCATCATAGGGTCAGCAGCAACACATCAAGGCAATGGTCATAATTCCAAGAAAGCGCTTCCCTACTCCGGCCGGAACGCCGCCTGGATGACGGGCCCCAGGTCCGCCATCTCCGGCGGCAGGCGCACCACCAGCTGGCGCAATGCCATGTCGTCATCTGGGAACAGCAAGGCGCTGCCGATGATGGGCAGGGGCCCTGGGGTGAGATGGCTGGCCGTGCCTATGCCCTTTTGTCCGGCGGGCGTCACGAAATCCACCGAGGTGGGGCTGTGGCGCACGACGGTGTCCGTCGGATAGGGCCCCCAGGTGTATTCCGACTTGTCCGCCAACCCTTCGTCGATCACGCCCTGGACGTAATCCTTGGCGACGGGGAACACGCGGGCGGCGACCTGCGCGACCTCGAACCGGCCCGACGTGTCACCGTCCAGCCAGACCAGTTGCAAGGCCGGGCCCTGGATATGCTCAGCCGCCTTGATCAGGTCGCGGCTGGCGAGGGGGTTGGCCGTCACCAGCAGTTGGGAGCCGTTGGAGCCATAGAGGGCCAAGCAGTGCCAGCCCTTGGGGGCGAAACTGCCGATGCCACCGGCGTCATCCGGTCCCGCATAATAGGCCAAACGCCCCGCCGCCTTGGCGGCCAGCGCGGGGGGCAAGGACGGAACGGTCCCTTTTCGGGGCGCGGCCTGCGGCCCCATCTGGCCATCGGCGGGGCAACCGACGAAGGGGATGCCGGCGGCTGCGGCGGGCTTCAGGGTGAATGCCGCCCCCATGATCAGGGTGCAGAAAAAGAACTGACGCAGAGCGGCGGCAGGCAGGCGGGATGACGCGGGCATTGGGGGATAGCCTGGTTGCAAAGGACCGGACGTACCGGAGCATGGCACCGTCCAACCACTCCCTCAAGCTCAGCCGATGGCGCGGTATGACGCAGGGGTGCCCTACCCCAGCAACGCCGCCAGCACGCCGTTTAGGCGCTGACGGCCATCTGCCGTAGCGACCAGGCGGTCGCTGTTCAGGGTCAGCAGGCCGTGGCGGGACAGGCGGTCCACCGCGGCCATGTCCACGGGGTTCACACCGCCCGCCTCGGCCGTGAGGCGGGAGAGGCTGACGCCCTCGGCCAGGCGCAGGCCCATCATCAGGGCTTCGCGGCCGCGCTGCTCCGGCGTCACCCTCTCATCGGCGTGGGCGCCGGTGCCGCCCTCCTCCACCCGCTGCAACCAGATTTCCGGGGCGCGGTGGGTGCGGGTGGCGATCTTCTCGCCCTTCAGCGTCAGGCGGCCGTGGGCGCCGGGGCCGATGCCGACATAGTCGCCATAGCGCCAGTAGACCAGGTTGTGGCGGCTTTCCTGGCCGGGGCGGGCGTGATTGGACACCTCATAGGCCGGCATGCCGGCCTGGTTCAGCAAAACCTGCGTCGCCTCATACAAATCGCCCGCCAGATCCTCGTCCGGCACCACCAGGTCGCCGCGCTGGTGCAGAGTGTGGAACTGGGTACCTTCCTCGATGGTCAGCTGGTACAGCGACAGGTGCCCCACCGCCATGTCCAGCGCCTGGGACAATTCACCCTGCCACGCCGCCACGGTCTGGCCCGGGCGCGCATAGATCAGATCGAAACTGAAACGATCGAAGATGCCTTTGGCCATGGCGATGGCGGCCATCGCCTCGGACGCGGAATGCTTGCGACCCAGCACCTTGAGGTCGGCGTCGTTCAGGGCCTGGATGCCCATGGACAGGCGGTTGACGCCGGCGGCGCGGAACCCGGCGAAGCGCGCCGCCTCTGACGAGGTGGGGTTGGCCTCCAGCGTCACCTCGACGCCATCGCCGATGCCCCAGTGGTGGTCGGCGCGTTCCAGGACGGCCGCCACCGTTTCCGGCGGCATGAGCGAGGGGGTGCCGCCGCCGAAGAAGACGCTGCTGAGGCGGCGCCCCGCTGGCACCCGCGCGGCGAAATGGTCCATCTCCCGCAGCATCGCGGCGCGCCAGCGGGCCTGGTCCACGCCCTCGCGGACATGGCTGTTGAAGTCGCAATAGGGGCATTTGCTGGCGCAGAATGGCCAGTGCACATAAAGGCCGAAACCGCCGGGAACGGAGTTGGCCTCAGGGGCGGTCAGCGGAAGCATCGCTCCACCAACTGGCGGAAGGCATCGGCGCGGTGGCTGATGGCGTGCTTCTCGTGCGGCTCCATCTCGCCGTAGGTCACGGCGTGGCCGTCCTGGACGAACATGGGGTCGTAGCCGAAACCCCGGTCACCGCGCGGCGGGTTGACCAGCTGGCCGTGCACCTCGCCCTGCACCGTTTCCACATGGCCGTCCGGCCAGGCGATGGTGAGCGCGCAGATGAAGCTGGCGTCGCGCGGTGCGCCGGGCGGCAGCTCACGCTCCACCCGGGCCATGGCGGCGGCGAAATCCTTCTCCGGCCCGGCCCAGCGGGCGGAATAGATGCCAGGGGCGCCATCCAGCGCCGCCACCGCCATGCCGCTGTCGTCCGCCAGCGCCGGCTTGCCCGCCGCCTTGGCCGCCGCCAGGGCCTTCAGCTCCGCGTTCTCGCGGAAGGTCAGGCCGGTCTCCTCCGGCTCGGGCAGGCCCAGGTCCCCCGCCGTGGGGAAGTGGGCCACGTGATCGCCCAGCAGGGCCGCGATCTCCTTCACCTTGCCCTTGTTGTGGGTGGCGATGATCAGGGTGTCGCCGGTGAATTTGCGGTTTGTCATGTGTTCGCCTCAGACGCCGGGCGCGCTTTGTTCGAGTTCCTCATACGCCGGCGGGCCATCCGGCCCTTGGCTTATCCTCGTTTTCCAGTCCGCTACGCTGCCCGGAAAACTCCGGCGGCCGCGGTCGCGGCCTAGGGGCTTGGAAAGCCAAGCCCCCATATGGTGCGCGCACTAAGCGAGGGAAAGTCAAAGACCCAGGGCCGTCTTCTGCAGGGCGGTCAGCTGGTCGATGCCGTGGCGGGCCAGGCGCAGCAGCTCGTTGAACTGCGCCTCGTCAAAGGGGCGTTCCTCGGCCGTGCCCTGGATTTCCACGATGCCGCCGGCGCCCGTCAGGACGAAGTTGGCGTCGGCCTGGGCGTTGCTGTCCTCGGCATAGTCCAGGTCCAGCACGGCCTGGCCATTGTAGATGCCGCAGGAGATGGCGGCCACGCTGTCGATCAGGGGGATCTGCTTCAGCACGCCGATGCGCATCAGGTGGGTGAAGGCCTGGTGCAGGGCGACGTAGCTGCCGGTGATGGCGGCGGTGCGGGTGCCGCCGTCGGCCTGCAGCACGTCGCAGTCGATCTTCACCTGGATTTCGCCCATGGCCTTGCGGTCGGTGACGGCGCGCAGCGCGCGGCCGATCAGGCGCTGGATTTCCTGGGTGCGGCCGGACTGCTTGCCCTTGGCGGCCTCACGGTCGGTGCGGCTGTGGGTGGCGCGGGGCAGCATGCCGTATTCCGCCGTCACCCAGCCCAGGCCCTGGCCGCGCAGGAAGGGCGGCACCTTTTCCTCGACACTGGCCGTGCATAGCACGTGGGTGTCGCCGAAGCGCACGAGGCAGGAGCCTTCGGCGTACTTGGCGAAGCCGGTCTCAAGCGAGACGGCGCGGAGCTGGTCGGCGGCGCGGCCGGAAGGGCGGGTCATGGCGGGGCGGTCCCGTATCTGTCATGGGTGTTTGCGAGGCCTTACCTAGCGACGGAACCACCGCCCTGTCCACCCCGGATGTGGCGCGCCAAGCCCCATCCCGTTCATCGCCGGCCGGCCCGGGGCGCCCGGGAGCGGCCAGGGACGATTGATAACGTCCCCGCCGCCCATTAGATTTAAGGGCATCCGCCCCATCCATCCGGCCCCGCCCCCAGGCATGATCACCGAGCTGAACCAGCGTTCCCGCGACATCTTCCGGCTGATCGTGGAAGCCTATGTCGAAACGGGGGAACCGGTGGGCAGCCGCACCCTGTCGCGGCGCCTGGGCATCACCCTGTCGCCCGCCACCATCCGCAACGTCATGGCGGACCTGGAGGATCTGGGCCTGTTGAAGGCGCCGCATACCTCGGCCGGGCGTGTGCCCACGGACGTGGGCCTGCGCCTGTTCGTCAACGGCCTGCTGGAGGTGGGCGACCTTTCGGATGATGAGCGGGAGAGCATCGACGCCCAGTGCGCCGCCTCCGGCCGGTCCCTGCCCGAGGCGCTGGAGGAGGCGACGACCATGCTGTCGGGCCTGTCGTCCTGCGCCGGGCTGGTGATGGCGCCAAAGACCGACCGACCGCTGAAGCATATCGAGTTCGTGAACCTGCAGCCCGGCCGCGCCCTGGTGGTCCTGGTGACGGAGGACGGCCTGGTGGAGAACCGGGTGGTGGAGGTGCCCATGGGCATCCCCTCCTCCGTCCTGCAGATGGCCAGCAACTACCTGAACGCCCGGGTGGTTGGCCGCACCCTGGCCGAGGCCCGCACCCGACTGCAGGCCGAGGCGGAGGAGCAGCGCACCCAGCTGGACGAGCTGACCCGGCGGGTGGTGGACACCGGCATGGCCACCTGGGCCGGCAGCCGCAACAACGGCGTGCTGATCGTGCGCGGCCAGGCCAAGCTGCTGGACGACGTCAGCGCCCTGTCGGACCTGGAACGCATCCGCAGCCTGTTCGAGGCGCTGGAGACCCGCGACGCCATGATGCGGCTGCTGGAGGCGACCGGCCAGGCGGAGGGCGTGCAGATCTTCATCGGGGCCGAAAACAACCTGTTCAGCCATGCCGGCTGTTCCCTGATCGTCTCGCCCTACACCAACGGCAAGGACCAGATCGTCGGCGCCATCGGCGTGATCGGGCCCACGCGCATCAACTATGCCCGCATCATCCCCATGGTGGACTACACCGCCAAGGTCATCAGCCGGATGATTGGGTAGACCGGGTCTACCACCAGCCGAACAATTCGGCCCACCCGCGCTTTATTCCTCGCCGGATCCCCGCATCGCCTCTGGCGCGGCGGGCGCGGGATGCCTATCTTCTGCCCGTTCCGGCGGTGGTGAGCCGCCGTCGTTCCGCACCCTTTTAGAGACTGCCGCTAAGATGACCGATAACAACGAGACGACCACCGCCCCCGAAACCGACGCCGCCCCGCAGCAGCAAGCGCCGGCATCCTCGGACGCCGTCGCCGCGCTGGAAGCCGAGGTCGCGTCCCTGAAGGACCAACTGCTGCGCAGCATGGCCGAGGCGGAGAATACCCGCCGCCGCGCCCAGAAGGAGCGTGAGGACACCGCCAAGTATGCCGTGTCCGGCTTCGCCAAGGAACTGCTGGCCGTGGCCGACAACCTGCGCCGCGCCATCGAGGCCGTTCCGGCCGAGACCCGCGCCGGCAACGACCAGGTCAACACCCTGCTGACCGGCGTGGAGGCGACGGAGCGCCAGCTGGTCGCCGCCTTCGACCGCGCCGGCATCGTGAAGCTGGAACCCATGGGCCAGCCCTTCGACCCCAACTTCCACCAGGTGGTGGCCGAGGTCGACGGCACGGACAAGCCCGCCGGCACCGTCGTCACCATCCTGCAGCCCGGCTACACCATCCAGGGCCGGCTGCTGCGCGAGGCCATGGTCTGCGTCGCCAAGGCCGGCGCCAACCCCGGCAAGGTGGACACCAGCGCGTAATTCCAGAAAATCGCGTCTTAAAGCACCACAAGCCTGGCCCAGAAGGGCCAGGCTCTAGGACGCGACCGCGTCCGCCGCAGGTTTTTGGGGAGCGGCAGCGGACTGAAAACCGAGGATAGCCAAAGGCCCGGATGGGCCTGCCGGCGCTTGAGGAACATCACTCTAAACCGCCATGACGGCCGAATGCCGTAACGGCAGATGGCACCGGATCAGCGTGCCCTGATCGCTGTCGCTGATCTCCACATGGCCGCCGTGCAGCTCGACGAAGCTTTTCACCAGTGACAGGCCCAGGCCGGCGCCGGCGGGGTGGTTCTGCACGTCGCCACGCTCGAACTTGTTGAACACGCGCTGGCGGTCGGCGGCGGGGATGCCGATGCCGGTGTCGCTGACCGACAGCACCATCTCGGGCCCATGCTCCCCCATCTGGCGCTTGGCCGACAGGGTGACCTGGCCGCCGGGCGGCGTGAACTTCACGGCGTTGCTGACCAGGTTGTACAGCGCCTGTTTCAGGCGGCGCTCGTCGGCATCCAGGGTGCCGATGTCGGGCGGCACCTGCACCAGCAGGGTCACGTCCTGCTTGCGCGCCCAGTCCAGCGTCAGGCCCGACACCGCCTCCAGCAGCTGGCCGACATCCACGGGCGAGCGGTCCAGCGTCATGAAGCCGGCCTCGATGGTGGCCAGATCCAGGATGTCGTTGATCAGGGCCAGCAGGCGGCGGCTGGCCTCCAGCACGCCCTTGGTGTAATCGGCCTGGCGTTCGTTCAGGGCGCCGAAATACTGGTTATTCAAGATTTCGGCGAAGCCCATGATGGCGTTCAGGGGCGTGCGCAGCTGGTACGAGACGTTGGCGATGAATTCCGACTTCAGCCGGTCGGCGGTCGCCAGCGCCTCGTTGCTGGCGCGCAGGGCCTCTTCCACCCGCACGCTGTCGGTGATGTCCAGCACGCTGATCAGCACCGCGCCATCAGGCAGCGGCACGTTGGACACGTCGACGATGGACCGGTCGGTGCGTTCCAGCCGGCCGGCGTAGCTGGAGCGTTCCAAGAGGTCGGCGATCATGGTGCGGCGGCGCGCCGGCCAATCGCCGTCATGGTCCAGCAGGGGTTGCAGCTTGTCGATCACCTGGGTGATGTGCGGCTCGCCGTTCAGATCCGTCGGCCTCAGGCGCCAGATGCGGGCGAAGGACGGGTTCCACAGCTTCAGCCGGCCGTCGCCGCCGAACACGGCCACCCCTTCCGCCAGGTTGTCCAGCGTCTCCTGTTGCACGGCCATCAGGGTGTTGTAGGAGGATTCCAGCGCCAGCGCGTTGGTCACATCCTCCAGCACGAACATCAGCCCGCCGAAGGGATGGGGGACGGCGATGGTGCGCAGGGTGGTGCCGTCCGGCAGGTGGGTCAAATCCTCGCGCGGTTCCGTCAGGTTGGTGAACTGCGCCAGCTGGGTGCGCTTCCACCGGGGGAAGTCCACCTCCTCCTGGAGGCGCCGGCGGCTGCGCAAATCCTCCAGCACCTCGCCATAGGTGGGCTCGGTCCCCAGCCAGCTTTCATCCAGCCCCCACAATCGGGCGTAGGAGCGGTTGTGGAACTTCAGCTTGGTGTCCGCGCCGTAGATGGCGATGGCGGACCCCAGATGCTCCAGCACGTCGGCGTGGGCGGCGATATGGCGCTCCAGCTCTGACGACAGTTCCTGTTCGCGCGTGGTGTCCAGCGCGTGGCCCAGCAGGGCGGCCCCCCCTCCAGCGGCGCCTCCAGCGGGGTTTCCGTCAGGCGCAGCAACTGGCGCTGGCCGGCGACGATGACATGGCGGCTTTCCGAAGCCGGTTCCTTGCCCGACAGGGCGCGGGCGGCCAGCGACTGGCCGGCGCCGGCGCCGGTGACCAATTCCACCCCCTGCGCCACCACCTCGTCCGGCGGCAAGCCCACCGCCGTGCCATAGGCCTGGTTGCACCATACCAGCGCGCCATCGGCCCGCCGCATCCACAGGGGGAAAGGCAGCAGGTCCAGGGCGGCGCGGAACTGGGCCAGCCCTTCCTCCGCCACCTGGCGGCGCCGGTCCAGGGCCTTGGCGTCGGCCGTGGCCCCGGTGACGTCGCGCAGCCACAGCACACTGAGTGCCGCCGGCGGGTCGCCGCCATCCCCGGGGGTCACGGGCGGCGCCACCTGTCGGCCGATCACCAGCAGGGTGCGGCGGCCCTGGTGGCAGGCCAGCTGGTGGGTGAATGGCGTGGCGTTGACGTCCAGCGCGCGCAACGACTGGCGCAGGGTGTCGTCATCCGGGGTGGTGAAGGCCTGCGCGATCTCATCCGGGCGGCTGCCGGGCTGCGGATCGGGAACGCCCAGCCAGGCGCCGGCGCTGGCGCTGGCGCCGATGACGCGGTCATTCTGCCAGGCCACCCATTCATCGGGGCAGCCGGCCAGCAGCGCGTCGGCCCGGACCGCCTGGGCCTCCACCGTGCTGCGCTGGCGGGTCAGCCGAGTCAGGCACACGCCCACGGCCACCAGGCTGGCGGCCGACCCCGCCAGCACCAGCGGCAGCGGCAGGCCGGGAAAACCCAGGCGCAAGCACGGGAACCCCGGCGCCGCCAGGGCGGCGACTGTCAGTGCTAGCGGCAGGGCGGTGGCGTTCTTCGGCATGACGCGCGAATCTTAGTTAATGACGGGGTGGGTGCCAAGCCAACGGAAGGCTACGTTTTCGCGGCAAACCCTTGGCAAAGCCAAACAAAGACCGCTCCGCCAAAGGAAAAGGCCGGGCGCGATGGCCCGGCCTTCCCTGGAACCGCGGCGCCCGAAGGCCCAGGGTACCCCTTAATAGCGGTAGTGGTCGGGCTTGAACGGGCCCTGCGGGCTGACGGCGATGTATTCCGCCTGCTTGTCGGTCAGGGTGGTGAGGTTGGCGCCGATCTTGGCCAGGTGCAGGCGGGCGACCTTCTCATCCAGGTGCTTGGGCAGCACATAGACCTTGTTCTCGTACTTGTCGGCGTTGTTCCACAGCTCGATCTGGGCCAGCACCTGGTTGGTGAAGCTGGCGGACATGACGAAGCTGGGGTGGCCGGTGGCGCAGCCCAGGTTCACCAGGCGGCCCTTGGCCAGGACGATCAGGCGCTTGCCGTCGGGGAACACCACCTCGTCCACCTGCGGCTTCACTTCTTCCCAGACGTAGTTGCGCAGGGCGTCGATCTGGATTTCGCTGTCGAAGTGGCCGATGTTGCAGACGATGGCGCGGTCCTTCATCTCACGCATGTGGTCCAGCGTGATGACGTCGACGTTGCCGGTGGCGGTGACGAAGATGTCGCCCAGGGGGCGGCCTGTTCCATCGTCACCACCTGGTAGCCTTCCATGGCGGCCTGCAGGGCGTTGATGGGGTCGATCTCGGTCACCATGACGCGGGCGCCCTGGCTGCGCAGCGAGGCGGCGGAACCCTTGCCCACGTCGCCGTAACCGCACACCACGGCCACCTTGCCCGCCATCATGACGTCGGTGGCGCGCTTGATGCCGTCCACCAGGCTCTCGCGGCAGCCGTACAGGTTGTCGAACTTGGACTTGGTGACGCTGTCGTTCACGTTGATGGCTGGAACCTTCAGCGTGCCCTTCTTCATCATCTCATACAGGCGGTGCACGCCCGTGGTGGTCTCTTCCGACAGGCCGCGGATGTCGGCCAGCATCTCGGGATACTTGTCGTGCAGGATCTGGGTGACGTCGCCGCCATCGTCCAAGATCATGTTGGGGGTCCAGCCATCCGGGCCGCGCAGCGTCTGCTCGATGCACCACCAGAACTCCTCCTCCGTCTCGCCCTTCCAGGCGAAGACCGGGATGTTGGCGGCGGCGATGGCGGCGGCGGCGTGATCCTGGGTGGAGAAGATGTTGCACGAGGACCAGCGCACGGTGGCACCCAGGTCCACCAGCGTCTCGATCAGCACGGCGGTCTGGATGGTCATGTGCAGGCAGCCGACGATGCGGGCGCCGTCCAGCGGCTTCTTGCCGGCGTATTCGGTGCGCAGGGCCATCAGGCCGGGCATCTCGGTCTCGGCGATGGTGATTTCCTTGCGACCCCAGCCGGCGAGGCCGATGTCCTGGACTTTGTAATCGGTGAAGGCGGTCATGGGGGCGATGCTCCTGTGGTGCCCCGCCGGCGCACGAAGGCGGGCCTGGTCGGTCCGGGCGGGATGACTGCGCCAGGATGTACCAGCGACGGCCGCACCAGCAAGCATAAAGATATCTTTATGTGTGCATTTGTTGGTGAGGCGGTAGCCTCGCCAGGCCGCGACCACGGCCGCCGGAGCTTTCCGGGAAGCGCCAGCGGACTGGAAAGCGAGGAAGGGAAGCGGGCGGACGCCGCCTGAGGGAACTACCTCAAGAACCGCTCCACCTCGTGCACCAGCACCACACGCCCCGCCAGGCGGCCACCCAGGGGCCCGCGCACGGCGCGCACCAGGGCCGGGTTGGCGGTGACGTAGACCAGCTGCAGGCCCTGGGCCAGGGCCAGGTACAGGCAGTCCTGCGCCGGATGGGACAGCTGGGCCGCCAGGCGCACGGCATCGGCCAGCAAGGGGCGTGACGGCATCAGCTCCACCTCCGCTCCTTGCAGGGCCATGGCGGCGGTGGCCGCCTCCACCGCCGTCAGGTCGCCCAGGGCCACCTTGGCGCCCAGCACCTGGGCCAAGTCGCCCATCAGCACGTCGGGCGCCAGCAGTCGGTGGCCCAGCAGGCGGTCGGCCACGGGGCTGGTCGCCTCTGGCACCACCCATTGCAGGGCGACCGAGGCGTCGATGACGAATTGCAGCGTCATGGCTCGTCCCCCGGCCCGGGAATGCCGCCCGCCGGAATGGCCTCCGGCAGGGCCGCCCAGGTCTCGGCCCGCGTGGCGGCCATGACGTCGCCGGCGGGTCGGTGGGCGCGATCGGCCAGGGATTGGCGTAGCGAGGAGGCGAGGGCGCGGAAGTCCTGCGGCTCATTGGCCAGCGCCTGGCGCAGGATGTCGCGGCACTCGGCTTCCATGGAACGGCCGTGACGGGCGGCGCGCAGCTTCAGGCGGCGCACCAGTTCCTCATCCAGGCCACGGACAGTCAGGGCGGTGGGCATCGGGGTCCTCCCAGGCAATGCCAGCAGTGCTGGCGCGCCTGAAGGTGAATCAGGGCCCCGAATCCCGTCAAGCTATTCGCATTGCCTTCAGGCGCCGGGCGCCGGCGTCCGCCGGCTTGGCTTCCTCGCTTTCCAGTCCACTACGTTCCCCGGAAAGCTCCGGCGGCCACGGTCGTGGCCTAAGCCGCTTGACGGCATACTGCCGTCAAGCTGTTCGCATTGCCCTCAGGCGCCGGGCGCGGCCATCCGGCCGCTTGGCTTCCTCGCATTCCAGTCCACTGCGTTCCCCGGAATGCTGCGGCGGCCACGGTCGTGGCCTAAGCCGCTTGACGGCATGCTGCCGTCAAGCGGCAGCGTCGTTGAAATCGTCCAGCAGGGCGGCGATGCGGCCCCGGTCGGTCTGGTCCATGATGGTGCGGGCGCGGCGGGTGGCCTCGACCAGATCCAGCCCGCGGAGGCGGCGCTTCACCAGGGGCAGGTTGTTGGGCGCCATGGACAGCTCGCGGATGCCCAGGCCCAGCAGCAGGGCGGTGTAGCGCGGGTCGCCCGCCATCTCGCCGCAGATGGAGACGGGGATGCGGGCGCGCAACGCCGCCTCGGTGGTGAACTGCACCAGGCGCAGCACGGCGGGGTGCAGCGGGTCGTACAGGTCGGCCACCTGCTCGTCCCCCCGGTCGATGGCCAGGGTGTACTGGATCAGGTCGTTGGTGCCGATGGCGAAGAAGTCGCAGAAGGGCGCCAGGCCGTCGGCCGACAAGGCAGCGCCCGGTATCTCGATCATGATGCCCAGCTTGGGCAGGGGGTGGGCGATCCTCACCCCTCGGCGGCGCAGGCGGCGCACCACCGTGGCCATGATCTCGCGCACCCGCCGCACCTCGGCCACCGAGCTGATCATGGGCAGCAGGATGCGCAGGTTGCCGTGGGCCCCGGCGCGCAGCATGGCGGCCAGCTGGGTTTCCAGCAGCTTGGGTTCCTTCAAGGACAGGCGGATGGCGCGCAGGCCCAGGGCGGGGTTGGTTGGCTCGCTGAAATAGCCGCGCAAGGCGGTCGCGATCTTCTCGCCCCCGATGTCCAGGGTGCGGGCCGTCACCGGCTTGCCGTCCATGCTGGTGACGATGCGGGTCAGGATCTCCGTCTGCTCATCCTCGTCGGGCAGGTCCTCGCGGTTCATGAACAGGAACTCGGTGCGCAGCAGGCCCACGCCCGACGCCCCCACCTCGATGGCGCCGTCCAGTTCGCGCGGCAGTTCCAGGTTGGCGTTGAGTGTGACGGACGTGCCGTCGCGGGTGATGGCCGGCAGCTTGCGCAGGCTTTTCAGCTGCGCCCGTTCCGCCAACAGTTCGGCCCGGCGGCGACGGTAGCCGTCCAGCACGTCCGGGCTGGGGTTGACGCAGACCTGGCCGGCGATGCCGTCGACCACCACCGTGTCGCCATTCTGCACGCCCTGCAACAGGCCCAGGGTGCCCAGCACGGCCGGCAGGCTGAGGGACCGCGCCATGATGGCGGTGTGGCCCTCCGGTCCACCCAGCATGGTGGCGAAGCCGGCGATGCGGCGCGGGTCCATCAGGGCGGTGTCGGCGGGGCTCAGATCCTCCGCCAGGACGATGCAGCCCTCCGGCAGGAAAGAGAAGGCCTGGTACTTGTGCTGCATCAGGTTGCGCAGCAGGCGCTGGCCCACCTCGCGCACATCCGCGATGCGGGCCGCCAGGTAGGCGTCCTCCATATCGGCGAAGCTCTGCGCGATGCTGGTGATCTCGGCCTGCACCGCGGCCTCGGCGTTCACCTTGTCCTGGCGGATGCGCTTTTCCACGCCGCGCATGAGGCGGGAACCCGACAGCATGGCGAAATGGGCGTCCAGCAGGAAGCCGATCTCCTCCGCGGCGCTGTCCGGCAGGCCGGAGGCCTTGGTCTTCAGCTTGCGCACCTGGCGGCGCGCCTTGTCGGCGGCGGTGGCGAAGCGCTGGACCTCCGCCTCCAGCTCAGCCTCGGGAATGGCGTATTCCGGCGCCAGCAGGGCGCTGGCGTCCACCACGTGCGCCGGCCCGATGGCGATACCGGAGGAAACCCCCACGCCCCGCAGCAGACGATCGGCCACCGCCTTCATCGTGCGGCCCCGGCCAGATGCGCGCTCGGCCATTTGCCGTTCAGTCCTCATCGAACTTGCGGTCGACCAAGGCAACCAGCGCGTCCAGCGCCTGTTCCCCCTGCGGCCCCCGCGCCCGCAACGTGATCGAGGTGCCGATGGCGGCCGCCAGCATCATCAGGCCCATGATGGACTGCCCGTTGACCTGGGTGTCGCCCCGCTCCACCTCCACCTCGGCGTCGAATTCCGCCGCCAGCTTCACGAACTTGGCCGCCGCCCGCGCGTGCAGGCCGCGGCGGTTCTGGATCAGCGCCGTGCGCGACGGGCCGAAACCGCCCGCGCCCCCTTCCCCCGCCCGTCATGGCTCAGTTGTCCGCCAACAGGGAGGAGGCCACGTTGATGTACTTGCGGCCCGCCTCGCGCGCCGCCTGGACGGCGCTTTCCAGCGACTCGGTCTTGCGCACCGAGGCCAGCTTGATCAGCAGGGGCAGGTTCACGCCGGCGATGACCTCGACCTTGGCGCGGTCCATGGTACTGATGGCCAGGTTGGACGGCGTGCCGCCGAACATGTCGGTCAGCACCACCACGCCGTCGCCGGTATCACACTCCGCGACCTTGGCCAGGATGTCCTCCCGCCGCTGCTCCATGTCGTCTTCCGGCCCGATGCAGACCGCGCGCACCTGTGGCTGTTCCCCCACCACGTGTTGGAGGGCCAGTATGAACTCCTCGGCCAAACGGCCGTGGGTCACGAGGACCATACCGATCATCGGGTCTCCCTATTGACGACATGCGCGGGCTCCGGGGACACGCCGGACCGGTCCAATTCCCGGTGGGCGACGCCCACCCGGGAGCCCTGGGTTTGCAACCATGCCGCCAGCCGGTTGGCGACAAAGACGGAACGATGGCGGCCCCCGGTGCACCCCAAGGCGATGGTGAGGTAGCGCTTGCCCTCGTTCAGGTAGCGGGGCAGCAGGGGGGCCAGCAAGCGGGTGAGATTGTCGAAGAAGGCGGGGAAGTCCCCGTCCTTCTCAATGAAGGCGCCCACGGGCGGATCGTTGCCGGTCAGGGGCCGGAGATCGGGAACCCAGTGCGGGTTGTCGAGGAAACGGACGTCGAACACCAGGTCGGCCTCACGCGGGACGCCATGGCGGAACGAGAAGCTGGTCACGAAGACATGCAACGACGGCGCCGTGTCCAACCGGAAATGCCCGCCTAGCAAACGGCGGACATCGTGGATGGAAAGCTGGGTGGTGTCGACCACCACGTCGGCGTTGTCACGCAAGGACCACAGCAGGCCGCGTTCCCGGGCGATGCCGTCGGGCACGGGCCGGTCGGTGGCCAGGGGATGGGGCCGGCGGGTTTCGGTGTAGCGCCGCTGCAGCGCCTCGTCCGACGCCTCCATGAACAAGAGGCTGACGGTCCGGCCGGTGGCGTGGCGCAGCCGGTCCAGTTCCGCGCCCACGGCGTCGGCGGAGAAATCGCGCGTGCGGCTGTCGATGCCGATGGCCAGCGGCCGGTCGCTGGCCTGTTCCACCAGATGGGTCAGCAGCGACAGGCGCAAATTGTCCACCGCCTCATACCCCAGATCCTCCAGCGCCTTCAGCGCCGTGGACAATCCAGCGCCCGACAGGCCGGTGACCACCACCACGGGTGGCTTGGACGGGGAAACGCCGGGTTGCCCGCTCATGCCGCCACCCCATCGAACGCGGCGGGCACCGGGGGCGCGCCGGCGGCCAGCGCCGCCAGCGCCAGGCGTAGGGCGGCGGGGGCGGACGCCGCGAAGGGCCACAGCGCCACCCGGGGCAGGATCACGCCGGCCAGCGTGACGGTGGCGGGTTCAGGCAGGCGGGGAACCGCGTCCCGGCCCACCAGGTCGACCGCCAGGCGGACAAGGGCCGATGGGACGGCCGGCACGGGCAGGATGCCCAGGCCGCGCACCTCGACCAGGCCGGCCAGGCGCTCGGGCGCGGAAGCGGTCAACAGGGTCCGCGTGGGGTCGGCGGCGAGATCCACCTGGTCGTCGGCCACCAGCAGGGCGCCCGCATCCACCAGGCGCAGGGCCAAATCGGACTTGCCCGACCCCGACGGCCCCCGCAGGAGGACGCCGGCACCGCCAACACTGACACAAGTGGCATGGACGCGGATCATGGTCGAGGGAAGGTGCGACCGATGGCCCCCCCTGTCAATGGCATGACGCGTATGCGGGGTCCCCCCGGACCCGCCTGCCCTGATCATCGTTCCCCGCTTCCCCTTCCGACCCGGCCCCGATCCGCCCCTTGCGATCCAGCGCGGCCCCCTTGCGCCATCCCCCGAAGGCGGATATGGGGACACCGGTCGCGCCGCCGGTTTTAGCAGAACCGGCCGGCGGGCGCAAAGCCGGGCCGCCATGCCGGTTTGGCGGCGCAACATTCGGCGGGGAAATTTATAACGACGCGCGCCGGGGGACCGCGATAAGGTGCGGGCGTCGGCCAGCCCCCGGCGAACGGCCAGGCGTGGCGCGACATGCCGCTCTTGGACCGGCGGGGTCCCGCCCCATATCTTTGTGCGCCCCAGGGCCCGTCGCGGGTGGGGCGCCTCGCGTTCCGGCCGCCGTTCGGTTGCGCCGCATCATGGGTCAACAAAGCGACAGGTCCCCGATGCCCGACAGCACGTCCCCTCCCCAGAATAAGCCCGGCGCCAACGACGCCACCGCCCATCCCGCGTCCAAAGCGAAAGGGGGCAACGGCCAGCCGCACAAGCGGGTCAACCTGGGCCTGCAGGGCGGCGGTTCGCACGGCGCCTTCACCTGGGGCGTGCTGGACCGTCTGCTGGAGGATGGCCGACTGGAGGTGGAGGCCATCTCCGGCACCAGCGCCGGCGCCATGAACGCCGTGGTCATGGCCGATGGCTATGGCAAGGACGGGCGCGAGGGCGCCCGCAAGGCGCTGCGCACCTTCTGGACCAAGGTGGGCGAAGCCGGGCGCGGGTCGCCGCTGCAGCGCAGCCTGCTGTCACGCCTGCGCGGCAGCTGGCGGGTGGACGACAGCCCGGGCTACGCCTGGTTCAACCTCATGAACATGCTGGTCTCGCCCTATCAGAGCAATCCGCTGGGCATCAACCCGCTGCGCCGCATCCTGGAGGACCTGATCGATTTCGACCAGGTGCGCTTCGCCGCCGGCATCGACCTCTACCTGTCCGCCACCAATGTGGAGACGGGCAAGGTCAAGATCTTCCGCAACCGCGACATCACGGTGGACGCCGTGCTGGCGTCCGCCTGCCTGCCCCAGATGTTCCAGGCCGTGGAGATCAAGGGGGAATACTATTGGGACGGCGGCTTCATGGGCAACCCGTCGCTGTGGCCCATCGCGTACGAGAACGAGAGCCACGACATCATCGTCGTGCAAATCAACCCGCTGGTGCGCAAGGGCGTGCCCAAGACGCCGTTCGAGATAGCCGACCGGGTGAACGAGATCACCTTCAACGCCTCGTTGATGCGCGAGATGCGCTCCATCCGCTTCGTCTCGCGCCTCATCGACTCCGGCGACCTCACGTCCGACCAGTACAAGGCCCTGCGCATGCACGTCATCGAAAATGACGAGGCCCTGGCCGACATGCACGCCAGCAGCAAGCTGAACGCGGAACCGGAGTTCCTGCAGTACCTGTTCACCAAGGGGCGGGAGACGGCGGACTGCTGGCTGGTCGCCAATTTCGACAAGGTGGGCGTGGAGACCAGCGTCGACATCGTGCAGGATTATTTGTGAGGGGGGGCCGCGGTCTTTCGCATTGCGTCCATAAGGCCCCTTGGCCTCGGGCATGGGGCGGCTATATGATCTTCCCATGGTCGAGACCCGCCCCACCACCTCCCGCCTTGGCGGGCTGATCCCCGACGGTTCGGACCGGCACTCCATCCTTGTGCCGCCGCCGGCGCCAGCGCGCGCCGTGCAGAAGGCCAAGCCCGGCAACCGCTGGCCTTCGGCCCGCGAACTGGCGAGCCTGATGGTCAATGGCATCCTGACCCTGCCCGCGCGCTATCGCCGGGGCATGTTTCTGGACGTGTTGTTGTAGGGAAAACACCTCAAGCGCCGGCGGGCATCCGCCCCTGGCGGCTTCCTCCGTTTCCAGTCCGCCACCCTCCCCGGGAACTTCCGGTGGCCTTCCATTATGTGACCGGGTGGGGCCTGGAGAAGGATGGCCCGGCACCGCTCATCCTCATTCCGGCGCCGCACGCTTCGGTGAACTCTTTTTAATTAGAATAATTCCAATTACGGTGCTTTAGAGCTAAGATGGAGCGGTCACCGTCCTACCGAAGACGCCACCGCGATGACCCTGCCCAGCCTCAAGCAACTCCGCTATCTCGTGCACCTGCATGAGCACCGCAATTTCAGCCGCGCGGCCGAGGCGTGCAACGTCACCCAGGCCGCCTTGTCATCCGGCATCCAGGAACTGGAAGCCCTGCTGCGATTGCGCCTGGTGGAGCGGACGCGGCGCATGGTGGCCTTCACCGCCGTGGGCGAGCAGGTGGTGGAAAAGGCGCGCGAGCTGCTGCGGGTGGCCCAGGACCTGGGCAATATCGCCCAGGGCGACGGCCCGCTGGCCGGCGTCCTGCGCCTAGGCATCATCCCCACCGTCGGGCCCTATCTGCTGCCCCGCCTGCTGCCCAAGTTCGCCAGCGGCTATCCCCTGCTGGAACTGCACGTGCGGGAGGAGGTCAGCGCCAGCCTGTGCGCGGCGCTCAGCCATGGCGAGTTGGACTGCGCCATCCTGGCCCTGCCCTATCCCTGCACGGCGCTGGACTATGACACCCTGTTCGATGACCCACTGATGCTGGCCTTCCATATGGAGGACCCGGTGGGATGCCACACCACGCTGAATGAGGCCGACTGGACGGAGCGCCTGCTGCTGCTGCCGGACGGGCATTGCCTGCGCGACCACGCCCTGGCGCTGTGCGGGCGCGCGGACCTGCAGCGCCAGGCCATGTCCGCCTCCACCCTGCAAACCCTGGTGCATCTGGTCGACAACCGGCTCGGCGTCACCCTGCTGCCGGAAATGGCGGTGCAGGCCGGCCTGCTGCATGGCCTGCACGTGACCACCCGGGCCCTGCCGGATCCGGAGGCCAAGCGCCGCATCGTCCTGGCCTGGCGCAGCGGCGCCGCCCTCAGCACCACCTACCAACGCCTGGCCCAGGCAATCCGCGAGGCACGACGGTAAGTAAACGGCCACGCCAACATCGCCGTTGCCGCACCGCACAAATCATTAACCTTTTATGTGTGTGCGTTTTTAATAATTATGGCGCCAATTGATTTTATGGCGCCAGCATTTTTACTATTGTTATAGATTATTCCTATAAGGATTATAGAATTAATTAGTTTGTTTGCTGTTTTTCAGCATGTTAGCTGCTGTTGCATCTGAATTGTGGCTTTCCTTAGGAGGAGCACTTCGATGCATAAACGCGCCCTATCCCTGATCGTGCTGCTCTCAGCCTCGATTTCCCCTCTGGCCCTGACCAGCGCCGCCAGGGCTGACGACAAGCCCCAAGTGGATAAACCCATGTCCAACCAGGACTGGTGGCCCGACCGGCTGGACCTCAGCCCTCTGCGCCAGAACGAGGCGGCGTCCAATCCCTATGGCGAAAAGTTCGACTACGCCGCCGAATTCAAGACCCTGGATCTGCAGGCGGTGAAGAAGGACATCGACAAGGTCCTGACGACGCCCCAGGCTTGGTGGCCGGCGGACTACGGCAACTACGGTCCCTTCTTCATCCGCATGGCCTGGCACAGCGCCGGCAGCTATCGCGTGGCGGACGGGCGCGGCGGCGCCAACGGCGGCGACCTGCGGTTCGAGCCGCGCAACAGCTGGCCGGACAATGTGAACCTGGACAAGGCCCGGCGCCTGCTGTGGCCCATCAAGCAGAAGTACGGGCGCAAGCTGTCCTGGGGCGACCTGATGGTCCTGACCGGCAACGTCGCGCTGGAAAACATGGGCTTCAAGACCCTGGGCTTCGCCGGCGGCCGCGTCGACACCTGGGAACCCGACCTGGTGTTCTGGGGCACCGAGAAGAAGTGGATGGGGGCGGAGCGCTTCGACGCCCAGCACCAGCTGAAAGGTCCCCTGGCCGCCACCCAGATGGGCCTGATCTACGTGAACCCGGAGGGCCCCAACGGCAACCCCGACCCCATCGCCGCCGCCAAGGACATCCGGCTGGCCTTCGGCCGCATGGCCATGGACGACGAGGAGATCGTGGCCCTCATCGCCGGCGGCCACACCTTCGGCAAGGCTCACGGCGCACACGACGCCAAGTGCCTGGGCGAGGCGCCGGCAGCCGCCGGCGTGGAGAAGCAGGGCCTGGGCTGGGAAAACAAGTGCGGCACCGGCAACGGGGCCGACACCATCACCAGCGGCCTGGAAGGCGCCTGGTCCGCCAGCCCGATCACCTTCACCACCCAGTACCTGGACAACCTGTTCGCTTTCGACTGGGTGCAGACCAAGAGCCCGGCCGGCGCCACCCAGTGGGAGCCCAAGGACAAGGGCGCCAGTGAACTGGTCCCCGACGCGCATGACCCGAACAAGCATCATCCGCCGATGATGTTCACAACGGACCTGTCGCTGAAGATGGATCCGGGCTTCCGCGTCATCGCCCTGCGTTTCCAGAAGAACCCGGACGAGTTCGCCGCCGCCTTCGCCCGCGCCTGGTTCAAGCTGACCCACCGCGACATGGGCCCCCGCGCCCGTTACCTGGGCAATGAGGTGCCCAAGGACGTGTTCACCTGGCAGGATCCCGTGCCGGCGGCCGACTACGCCCCCATCGACGCCCAGGATGTGGCGGCGCTGAAGGCCAAGATCCAGGCATCCGGCCTGACCGTGCCGGAACTGGTGCGCACCGCCTGGGCCTCCGCCTCCAGCTTCCGCGGCACCGATATGCGCGGCGGCGCCAACGGCGCCCGCATCCGCCTGGCCCCGGAGAAGGACTGGGCCGTCAACGACCCGGCGGAGCTGAAGAAGGTGCTGGCCAAGCTGGAGGGCATCCAGGCCGACTTCAACCGGGCCCAGAAGAGCGGCAAGAAGGTATCGCTGGCCGACCTGATCGTGCTGGCCGGCGGCGTGGGCGTGGAGCAGGCGGCCAAACAAGCCGGCTACACCGTCGAAGTGCCGTTCAAGCCCGGCCGCACCGACGCCACGCAGGCGCAGACCGACACCGCCTCCTTCGCCAACCTTGAGCCGGCGGCCGACGGCTTCCGCAACTACTATGGCAAGGGCAGCCGCCTGTCCCCGGCGGAAATGCTGGTGGACAAGGCCAACACCCTGACATTGACGGTGCCGGAAATGACGGTGCTGGTGGGTGGCCTGCGCGCCTTGAACGCCAATGAGGGGCAGTCGGCCACCGGCGTGCTGACCAGCCATCCGGGCACGCTGAACAACGAGTTCTTCGTCAACCTGCTGGACATGGGCACCAAATGGGCGCCGTCGCCCAAGACCCCGGGCCTGTACGAAGGCCACGACCGGGCCAGCGGCGCCCTGAAGTGGACCGCCAGCCCCGTCGACCTGATCTTCGGTTCCAACTCGGAACTGCGGGCGGTGGCGGAGGTTTATGCCAGCGACGACGCCAAGGAGAAGTTCGTGAAGGACTTCGTGGCGGCGTGGAGCAAGACGATGGACCTGGACCGGTTCTGACTTTGCGGCCCGGTCGACAACGACGCGCCACTATCGGGGGCCAGGCATCGCGCCTGGCCCCCTTTTCTTTTGTATTCAGACGCCGCGCACAGCGTCCAGGAAGGCGCGGATGAGGGCCGGGTCCTTGTGGCCCGGCCTGTCTTCAACGCCGGAGGACACGTCCACCGCGTCGGCCCCGCTGACGCGGATGGCCTCGGCCACCGTGTCGGGGGTCAGGCCCCCGGACAGCATCCAGGGCTTGGACCAGCGCCGGCCGGTCAGCAGGGTCCAGTCGAAGGCGACGCCGTTACCGCCCGGCAGGATAGGGGGCCCGTTAAGCAACTTGGCCGGCGGCTTGGCGTCGAACAGCAGGATGTCGGCCACCGGCTCGTAAGCCGAAGCCGCGTCCAGGTCGGCGGCGGTTTCGATCTTCAGCGCCTTCATGACAGGCAGGCGATGGGCGGCGCGGATGGCGGCCACACGCCCTGGCGTCTCCTCCCCGTGCAACTGGATCAGGTCCAGCGGCACCTGGGCCAGGGTCTGGTCCAGGAACTCATCGGTGGGGTCGACGAACAGGCCCACCGTGCGCACGCCGGTGGGCACCATGCGCGCCAGCTCCGCCGCCAGGGGCAGTGACACGTTGCGCGGCGACTTGGCGAAGAACACCAGGCCGATGTAGCGGGCTCCGCCATCCGCGGCTGCCCTCAAGGCCTCGGGACGATTGATCCCGCAGATCTTGGCTTTGACGGGCATGGTGCGTGCTCCTCAAGCGCCGGCGCGGCCATCCGGCCGCTTGGCTATCCTCGATTTCCAGTCCGCTACGCTCCCCGGAAATCTCCGGGGCCCGCGGTCGCAGGCCTGACAAAAATTACGCGGCCAGTTCGGTGACGATGCGCTGGGCGGCCTGGACGGGATCGGTGGCATCCGTGATGGGGCGGCCGATGACCAGGTAGGTGGCGCCGGCCGTCACGGCGGCGGCCGGGGTCATGATGCGCTTCTGGTCATTGGCGGAGGCCCAGACGGGACGGATGCCCGGCACCATCAGGGTGAAGTCGGGACCCAGCTGGCGGCGCAGCACGGCGCATTCGTTGGGGGAGCAGACGACGCCATCCATGCCGGCCACATGGGCCAGATCCGCCAGCAGCGCCACCTGGTCGGCCACCGGCCGGTCCACGCCGACGGAGGCCAGATCCAGGAGGCTCATGCTGGTCAGCACGGTGACGCCCAGCAGCTTGGGCCGGGGCACGCCCATCTGGGCCGCCGCGTCCGCCGCGGCGTCCACCGCCGCCCGCATCATGGCCGCACCGCCCAGGGTGTGCAGGGTGATGAAGGCCGGGGCCAGGGGCATGACGGAGCGGATGGCGCCCGCCACCGTGTTGGGGATGTCGTGCAGCTTCAGGTCCAGGAACAGCGGCATGTCCAGGCCCTCGGTCACACCGCGGACGCCTTCCGGTCCGGCGGCGCAGAAGAATTCCAGCCCCAGCTTCACGCCGCCGACATGGCCGGCCAGCCGCTGGGCCAGGGCGCGGGCCGCCTTGGGCTCGGGCGTGTCCAGGGCGACGAAGGTGCGGCGGGCGGGCTGGATCATGGCGGGGCTCGACTCCGGCTATCGAGGGATTTCAGAGGAGATACGGCATCCGCACCCCGGGCGCATGCGCAATTATGCGCGAGGGGGCTTGCGCGTCAGGGCACCTCTTCCTCCGGCCGCCAGCCGCCCAGCGGATAGTCCCGCAGCGCATGGTAGGTGCTGCCCTGCCGGCCCAGCACGCTTTCATAAAGGATGAAGCGGTCGACCGGAAACGGCCCCGCCTGGAACAGGCCGTGTTCCTCCATCAGCCGGCCCACGCGGGCCGCCGGCGTCTCGCGCCCCAGGGTGGCCAGGGTGACGTGAGGGCTGAACTTGCGCGTCTCGGCCGCCAGCCCAGCCCGCACCACCGCGCTCTCCACCTTGGCCTGCAGATGGTCCAGCGCCGGTTCGGGGCGCACGCCGGCCCACAGCACGCGCGACTTCTCCCCCTTGCCGAACTGGCCCAGACCGTCCAGCGCCAGGGTGAAGGCGGGCGCCACCACCAGGTCCAGGGCCTCATCGATGTCCTGGGCCACGCCCTCATCCACCTCGCCGATGAAGCGCAGGGTCAGGTGATAGTTTTCCGGCGGCACCCAGCGGGCCCCCGGCAGGCCGCCGGTGAGGCGGGACAGCGCGTCCCGTACCGCTTCCGGCATTTCCAGGCCCACGAACAGGCGGATCATGACGCTGTACCTTCAAGGTCCCCCGTCCGTCCGGCCCTCAGGGGCAGGGGGAGGGGTTGGACTGGTGCACGGCTTCGATCTCGTCGATCACCGCGTCGCTCAATGTAACGTCGGCCGCGGCGATGTTGCTTTCAAGGTTGGCCATGCTGGTGGCGCCGATGATGACGGCGGTCATGAAGGGCTGGCGCAGGGCGAAGGATATCGCCATCTGCGTCGGGTTCAGGCCGTAACGGCGGGCAATGTCCAGGTAGCGCGCCACGATGGGGTCGACCACCGGCCCGCCGTAGCGGGACCCGCGGGTGTCGATGGCGCGGCGCGAGCCCGCCGGCATGGCGCCGTTCAGGTACTTGCCGCTCAAGGTGCCGCCGGCCAGGGGCGAATAGCCCAGCAGGCCCACCTGCTCGCGCACCGCCACCTTCGCCAGGTCGGTGTCGAAGACGCGGGACAGCAGGTTGTAGACGTTCTGGATGCTGGCGATGCGGGGCAGCCCCTGCCGCTCCGCCGCGCGCAGATAGGCCATGACGCCCCAGGCCGTCTCGTTCGACACCCCGATGTGCCGGACCTTGCCGGCCGTCACCAGCTCACCCATCGCCGCCAGCGTCTCCTCGATGGGCACGCCGCCGTCGCCGTACAGCCCTTCCGGCGCGCCCCGGCCGAACAGGGCCAGGGGCCGCTGCGGCCAATGCACCTGGTAGAGGTCGATGTAATCGGTGCGCAGGCGCCGCAGGCTGGCGTCCACGGCGGCGTGGATGTTGGCGCGGTCCAGCCGGTGCTGGCCGCCGCGCACCCAGGGCATGGGGCCAGGGCCGCTGACCTTGCTGGCCAGGAAGACCTGGGCGCGCCGGCCAGTGGCCTGGAACCAAGTACCGATGATCTCCTCGGTCTTGCCGTAGGTGTCGGCCGTGGGCGGCACGGCATACATCTCCGCCGTATCGAAGAAGGTGACGCCCCGGTCGAAGGCGTAGCTCATCTGCGCATGGCCTTCCGCCTCGGTATTCTGGCGGCCCCAGGTCATCGTGCCCAGGCAGATGGCGCTGACGGTGATGTCGGTACGGCCGAGACGGCGGTGTTCCATGGGGCGTGTCCTTGAAGGGCGGGAAAAAGGTTAACGCCTGTCTACGCGAGGTCAGCTGCGGGGAATAGCCCCGGCGGCGCTGTGAAACCCCTATTTGCCCGCCGCCGCGCCACCGTTCAGCGCCGCCAGCGCCTTGGCGACCAGGGGCTTCAGGCCCCGGACCATCATGGCCACGCCGTCGCCGTTGGGGTGCATGCGGTCGGCGATGGTCAGCTTCGGATCCAACGCCACGCCGTCGAGGATGAAGGGGTAGAAGGGCAGCGCGTACTGCCGGGCCAGATCCGGATAGATCTTGTCGAAGGCGGCCACGTAGTCGGCACCCAGGTTGGGCTGGGCCTTCATGCCGGCCAGGATGGCGGGGACGTGCCGCTCCTTCAGGGTGGACAGGATCTTGTCCAGGTTGGCGCGGGTGGATTTGGGGTCGATGCCGCGCAGCATGTCGTTGGCGCCCAGTTCCACCACCACCAGGTCCGGCTTGTCGCCCAGCATCCAGTCCAGGCCGGCCAAGCCGCCGGCCGAGGTCTGGCCGGAGACGGCGGTGTCGCCCACCGTGACGTCGAGGCCGTCCTGGCGCAGCGCCGCCTCCAGCTGGCGGGTCAGGCCCTGGCCCGGCGGCAGGTTGTAGCCGGCCGACAGGCTGTCGCCCAGCACCGCCACCTTCAGGGGCCGCGCCTGGGCCGCGCCGGTCGCCAGGCCCAGGGCCAGCAGGGGGGCAAGAAGGAAGGAGAGTCGCATCACCGGAATTCCTGTTGAAAACCAAGGGGGCCGGGCCATATCGGCTGAAGACCTTCAGCCCGGAAAGTTACGCGCCCATGTCCCTCGTGCAGTCCGCCCTGGAATTGAACGGCCTGACCCTGACATTGGAAAGCGCCGCCGGGCGCGTCAACATCCTGAAAGGCATCGACCTTTCAATCCAGGCGGGGGAGCGGATCAGCATCGTCGGGCCCAGCGGGTCGGGGAAATCGTCGCTGATGATGGTCATCGGCGGGTTGGAACGGCCCACCGGCGGCACGGTCGCCGTGGCGGGCCAGACGCTGAACCGCCTGTCGGAGGATGCGCTGGCCCGCTTCCGCCGCGATCATGTGGGGATCGTCTTCCAATCCTTCCACCTCATGGCGGCGATGACGGCGCTGGAAAACGTGGCCCTGCCCATGGAACTGGCGGGCGAGGCCGACGCCTTCGACCGCGCCCGCGACGGCCTGGCCGCCGTGGGCCTGTCGCACCGGCTGGACCATTATCCCGGCCAGCTGTCGGGCGGCGAGCAGCAGCGCGTGGCGCTGGCCCGCGCCTTCGCCCCCCGGCCCCACCTGATCCTGGCGGATGAGCCCACCGGCAACCTGGACCAGGAGACGGGGGAGCAGATCATCCGCCTGATGTTCGACCAGGCGCGCCGCCATGGCACCACCCTGATCCTGGTGACCCACGACCCCAGCCTGGCCGCCCGCTGTGACCGCACCATACGCCTGGCCGACGGCCGGGTGGTGGAGGATACCGCCGTGGCGCGCGCCGCTGTCGCGGACTGAGGCCGCCATGATCACCCTGACCGAACTCAAGCTGGCGGCCCGGCTGGCGCGGCGCGAACTGCGCGGCGGCATCCGGGGCTTCCGCATTTTCCTCTTATGCCTGGCCCTAGGCGTGGGCGCCATCGCCGCCGTGCAGTCGGTGGCGGGCGGCATCCAGCGGTCCCTGACCCAGGACGGCCGGGCCATCCTGGGCGGCGACGCGTCGGTCCGCGTCCTCTATCGCGAGGCGGCGGCGGAGCAGCGCCAGTGGCTGGAGGGCCAGGGCACCGTGGCCGTGACGGCCGACATGCGGGCCATGGCGCGCAAGGCGGCGGGCACAGCCGGCGGAGAAACCGACCTGGGCGCCAGCGGCCTGGTGGAGCTGAAGGCGGTAGATGGCCGCTACCCCCTCTATGGCCGGCTGACCCTGACGGATGGGGGCAGCGACGTGCAGGGCCGCCTGGCGGCGCGCGGCGGGATCTTCGGCGCCTTCGTCGACGACACCCTGGCCACCCGCCTGTCGCTGAAGATCGGCGACAATCTCGTCGTCGGCGACACGACGGTGGAGGTGCGCGGCATCATCGACCATGAGCCGGACAAGGCGGGGTCGGGCAGCATCGCGCTGGGGCCCCGCCTGATGATCGCCATGGACGCCCTACCCGCTACCGGCCTGGTGCGCCCGGGCAGCCTGGTCAACTGGTCCTACCAGTTGCGCCTGCCGGAGGGCACGGACGCTGCCACCTGGGCCAAGACCGTGGACCAGACCTTCCCCGACGCCGGCTGGCGGGTGCGCGACTTCCACAACGCCGCCCCGCAGCTGACCCGCTTCATCGACCGGCTGGCCCAGTTCCTGACCCTGGTGGGCCTGACGGCCCTGCTGGTGGGTGGGGTGGGCGTGGGCAACGCCGTGCGCAGCCACATGGACGCCAGCGTCCATTCCATCGCCACCCTGAAATGCCTGGGCGCGCCCGCCCGTCTGATCTTCCAGGTCTATCTGATGCAGATCCTGGCGCTGGCCGGGCTGGGCATCGCCGGTGGCCTGGTGCTGGGCGCCGTGCTGCCCCTGGCGGCGGGGCGCGCCCTGGCGGGCCTGCTGCCCATCACGGCGGAGATCGGCGTCTATCCCGGCCGCCTGGCCCTGGCCGCCCTGTTCGGCCTCACCACCGCGCTGGTCTTCTCCCTCTGGCCCCTGGGCCAGGCGCGGGGGTGCCGGCGGCGCGGCTGTTCCGCGAAGGATCGGCCGGGCGCCGGGGCCGGCCGCCGGCCCTGGTGCTGGCGGCCCTGGCCTGGCTGGCGGCGGCCCTGGGCAGCCTGGCCGTGCTGACCTCCGTCGACCAGAAGCTGGCGGCCTTCTTCGTCGTCGGGGCGGCGGCGATCCTACTGCTGTTCTTAGGCGCGGGCACCGGCATCACCCGGCTCGCCCGCCTGCTGCCGCGCCCCCGGCGGCCGTCCCTGCGCCTGGCCCTGACCAATCTGCACCGGCCGGGCAATTTGTCGGGCATGGTGGTGCTGTCGCTGGGCCTGGGGTTGACCGTGCTGGTGGCCGTGGCCCTGATCGAGGGTAATTTCCGCCGCGAGGTGGGGGAGAGCCTGCCGGCCAACGCGCCCAGCTTCTTCTTTGTCGACATCCAGCCCGACCAGCTGGACCAGTTCCGCCAGACGGTCCTGGCCGTGCCCGGCGCGCACGATCTGGAAACCACGCCCAGCTTGCGCGGCACCATCGTGCGGGTGGAGGGCAAGCCGGCGCAGGAGCAGGTGCACGACCCCGACAAGAAGTGGGTGGTGAACGGCGACCGCGGCGTGACCTATCAGGCCGCCGCCCCCGCCGGCGACAAGGTGGTGGCCGGCGCCTGGTGGCCGGCGGACTACAGCGGGCCGCCCAAGCTGGCCATCTCCAAGGACGTGGCGCAGGCCTTCGGCATCGGCCCCGGCGCCCACATGACCCTGTCCGTCCTGGGCCGCGAGATCGAGGCGGAGGTGGCGGTGGTGCGCGACCTGGACTTCACCACCCTGGGCATCAACTTCACCCTGGTGATGAGCCCCGGCGTGCTGGAGCATGCGCCCCAGACGCACCTGGCCACCGTGCGCGCTCCGGCGGAGGCCGAGGCCGCCATCCAGCGCGCCGTCATCCGGGCCTTCCCCAACATCACCGCCATCCGGGTGAAGGAGGCGCTGGCCACCGTGTCCACCATCATCGTCAACATCGGCATGGCGGTGCGGGTGGTGGCGGCCGTGACCCTGGTGGCCGGCACCCTGGTGCTGGCTGGCGCCATCGCCGCCGGCCACCGCCGCCGCGTCTATGACGCCGTGGTGCTGAAGGTGCTGGGAGCCGTGCGCGCCACCATCCTGCGCACCTTCCTCATCGAATACGGCGCCCTGGGCCTGGTGACGGCCGTCATCTCCGGCGCGCTGGGCACGCTCACCGCTTGGGCCGTGCTGACCAAGGTCATGAACATGAAGTGGGTGTTCCTGCCCCAGACCCTGGTGCTGACCGCCCTGCTGAGCACGGCCATCACCCTGGCGCTAGGCCTGGTCGCCACCTGGCAGGCGCTCAGCCAACCGGCCGCCCCGCTGCTGCGGGAGGAGTGAGGTGCCTTTCCGTATCTACGGATTTGTAGTAACATTTTCGTATGGAAAGGCTCTTGGAATGGGATGCGATGAAGGCGGCAAGCAATTACCGCAAGCATGGCATTACATTTGAAATGGCCATGCGCGCTTTCGATGATCCGTTCGTCCTGATGCGACAAGACCGTATCGAAGGCGGCGAAATGCGATGGCAGACCTTGGGGATGGTTGCCGGACATTTGCTGCTGTTGGTCGCTCACACTCTTTGGGAGGAGGATGAGCAGGGCCAGACCATCGAAGTCGTCCGCATCATTTCAGCGCGAAGAGCCACGCGGATGGAAAGATACCAATATGAGCACGAAGATCGTTAGAATGCGAATGGCCGATCTTCCTCCGTTGACCGAGGAGGAAAAAGCCCGCCTGGAGGCCCTGGCCGAACGGCCGGACAGCGAGATCGACACCAGCGACATCCCCGAGCTGCCGGATGAGTTCTGGAAGAACGCCGTGCGTGGCCGCTTCTACAAGCCGACCAAGACTTCCACGACCGTACGGATCGATTCCGACGTGCTGGCTTGGCTGCGGTCCCAGGGCAAGGGCTACCAGTCCCGTATCAATGCCATTCTGCGGCGGGAGATGTTAGCTTCCCTCAAGAACGGCTGAGGAGGCGGCGATGAATCAGGAACAGGCGGTCAGCAAGCTGCGGGCCCATGAGGCCGAACTGCACCGGGCCGGCGTGGCGCATCTGTTCCTGGTGGGTGGCCCGGCGGCGCCGGAGCGGGAGGGCGGCGTGGACCTGTTCCTGGACAGCGACAACCCCCGTTTCAGCCTGATCGAACTGGCGGACATCCAGGACAAGGTACGTGCCATCCTGGGCCGACAGTCGGAGGTGACGACGCGCGACGGCCTGCATCCCCAGTTGCGCCCGGGGATCGAGGCCGATGCCTTGTGCGTGTTCTGACGATGCGGCGGAGCGTCATTCTGCGCCTGGGCGATCTGCGCGAACTGCTGGATGGCATCAGCGGCATCACCGCCGGCATCGCCTATCAGGACTTCGCCGAAAGCTGGGGCCTGCAGCGCGCCGTGGAGCGGTCGCTGGAGATGGTGTCGGCCGCCGTGCGGCAACTGCCGCCGGACCTGACGGCGGCGGAGCCGGACATACCCTGGCGTCAGATCGCGGCCATGGGCCAGTTGCTGCATCCCCCCGACCGCCGGGTGGCCACCCGCGTGCTGTGGAACAGCGTGCTGGAACACCTGCCCCCCCTGTCGGACGCCATCGACCGCCTGATCGTGCGGGAGGAAAGCCGCTGACAACCTTTCCCTTCGCACCAATTGAAGCGAAGCGACCAGGCCGCGACTGCGGCCGCCGGAAGTTTCCGGGGAGCGTAGCGGACTGGAAACTGAGGATGAGCCAAGCGGGCGGACGCCCGCGCCCGGCGTTTGAGGGAACACTTAATTGCCGGGAACACCCCGGCTGGTGGAATACTCGAAGTGCAGCGCCTCGCCCGGGTGGACCAGCGGGTGGATGGCGTGCACGGCCATGGCGGCCTCGGCGAAGCCGCAGAGGATCAGCTTCACCTTGCCCGGGTATGTCGCGATGTCGCCGATGGCGTAGACGCCCGGCACGTTGGTGGCCATGGTGGCCGGGTTCACCGCCACATGGTGGTGTTCCACGTTCAGGCCCCAGCTGGCGATGGGCCCCAGGTCCATGGCCAGGCCGAAGAAGGCCAGCAGGGCGTCGGCGGGCAAGGTCTTCTCCTCCCCCTCCAGCGTCGCGACCTTCACGCCGCTCAGCCGGCCGTTTTCCCCTCAAGGCCGGCCAGCTGGTAGGGCACGACCATGTCGATGACGCCGTCCTTGGCCAGCTGATCCAGGCGGGCGGCGCTTTCGGGTGCCGCGCGGAACTTGGCCCGGCGGTGGACGACCATCACCCGCTCCGCCACCTCGGACAGGGAGATGGCCCAATCCACGGCGCTGTCGCCGCCGCCGGCGATGACCACGCGCTTGCCCGCGAAATCCTGGCGGCGGCGCACCAGATAGTGCACCGACTTGCCCTCATACTCGCCCAGGCCGTCCAACGGCGGCTTGTTGGGGCCGAAGGCGCCGCAGCCGGCGGCGACCAGCACGGCGCGGCAGTCGATGGTGGTGCCCTTGTCGGTGCCCACCAGCCAACGGCCGTCCTGGCCCGGGGTCAGGGTCGTGACCTGCTGGCCCAAATGGTAGTTGGGCTTGAAGGGGGCAGCCTGTTCAGCCAGCCGGTCGATCAGGGTGGCCGCCTCCACCTGAGGATAGCCCGGAATGTCGTAGATGGGCTTTTCGGGGTAGAGGGCGGTGCACTGGCCGCCCACCATGTCCAGCGCGTCGACCACGTGGCAGTCCAGCTTCAGCATGCCGCATTCGAAGATGGCGAACAGGCCCACGGGGCCGGCGCCGATGATGCAGACGTCGGTGCGGTGGACGCCGCCGGGGGCGATGGTCTCAAGCTGGCTGGACATGGGTCTGGTCTACTCCTGACACGGCACTTGGGCACACGGCACGCGGGGACCGGCGGCGCAGGGTGCGTCCAAAGGGGTACGCACGGCCGGTCGGCGGTTCGGGTTGCTTTCATCACGCGAATTGATGCGCTAATCAACTGCCCAGTTTGCGGGGCCCAGTTTGCGGGATACGCCCCGCCGGGATGCTTGCCCCGGTAACGTACGCCGCCGCAGTATCCGCCAAGCGCACCCCGCCGCCCACCCTCAGGAGCCCCATGCCCCACACGCTGACCCTGGATTTGGCTGATGAGCAGGCGACGGCCGATCTCGCGGCACGGCTGGGCCGGCTGTTGCGGCCGGGTGACATCGTGGCCCTGTCGGGCGACCTGGGCGCCGGCAAGTCCGCCTTCGCCCGCCACCTGATCCGTAGCCTGGGCGATGCGGAGGAAGAGGTGCCCAGCCCCACCTTCACCCTGGTGCAGACCTATGACCTGCCCGGCTTCCCCCTGTGGCATTTCGACCTCTACCGACTGACAGAGCCGGATGAGGTGCTGGAACTGGGGTGGGAGGAGGTTATTCATGAGGGCGTGGCGCTGGTGGAATGGCCGGTACGCTTGGGCGCGCTGCTGCCCGCCGACCGGCTTGAGCTGGACCTCGCCATCACCGGGCCCGACAGCCGGCGCGCCACCCTGACGGGTCACGGCGCCTGGGCCCCCCGCCTGGCCACCGCCATTGGGAAGGGTTTTTAGCCATGAGACGCGATACCCCGCCCCGCGAGACCGTCATCCGGCGTTTCCTGGACCAGGCCGGCTGGGGCGCCGCCCGGCGCCAGCCCATGGGCGCCGACTGGTCGGCCCGGCGGTATGAGCGCCTGACACTCAACAATACCACCGCCATCCTGATGGATTGCCGTGACGAGGTGGCCATCAGCCAGGTGCCACCCTTCGTCCAGATCGCCGGCCTGCTGCGCGACTGCGCCCTGTCCGCCCCGGTCATCCTGGCGGGCGACGAGCCCCAGGGCCTGCTGCTGATCGAGGATTTCGGCGGTGACGACTACGCCCGCCTGCTGGACGCGGGAGAGGAGCCGTGGCAGCCGCTGTATGAGGTGGCGACCGATGTGCTGATCACCCTGCATCAGCGTTTCGTGCCGGCGTGGGCCCCCGACCTGTCGCGTTATGACGTGGGCCTGTTCCGCGACCAGGTGATGCTGTTCGCCGACGCCTTCGTGCCCGTCGTACGCGGCCGGGCGCTGCCCGCCGGTGCCTGGGACGCGCTGGCCGAGGCGTGGGAGGGCGTACTGCCCGCCGCCCTGTCCCTGCCGCCCACCCTGCTGCTGCGCGACTACCACCCCGGCAACCTGATGCGGCTGAAGGACCGCGCCGGTGTCGCCGCCTGCGGCCTGCTGGATTTCCAGGACGGCGGCATCGGCCCCCGCGCCTACGACCTGGTGTCGCTGTTGGAGGATGCGCGGCGCGACGTGCCGGCGGACGTGCGCCAGGCCATGACCCTGCGCTACCTGGCGGCCTTCCCCGCCATCGACCAGGAGGCCTTCCGGGCGTCCGCCGCCATCCTGGGGGCCGTGCGCCACGCCCGCATCCTGGGGCGGGTGGCGCAGCTGATCCAGGCCACCACGGGCGCGCCGCAGCTGTCCTTCCTGCCCCGGGGGTGGGGCCAGTTCACCGGCGCCATCCGCCACCCCGCCTTGTCCCCGATTGCCCACTGGGTGGAAGGCCACCTGCCCGCTAACCTTGATGCCGATACCATCGTCCGGAGTTTCTGACGCGATGTCCGCCTCTGCCGCCGCAACCGTTCCCGCCGTTCATGACGTCCCCCGCACGGCCATGGTGCTGGCCGCCGGCCTGGGCCTGCGCATGCGCCCGCTGACCCTGACGCGGCCCAAGCCGCTGGTGGAGGTGGGCGGCGCCCCGCTGCTGGACCACGCCCTGGACCGGCTGGCCGAAAGCGGCGTGGAACGCGCGGTGGTGAACACCCATCACCTGGGCGCCATGATCGAAAGCCATCTGGCCGGCCGGCACAGCCCCGCCATCACCCTGTCGCCCGAGACGGACCTGCTGGAAACCGGCGGCGGCGTGCGCCACGCCCTGCCCCACCTGGGCCAGGACCCCATCTTCGTCGTCAACGCCGACATCCTGTGGCTGGACGGCCCCATCCCGGCGCTAAAGCGCCTGGCCGCCACCTGGGATCCGGCGGTCATGGACGTGCTGCTGCTGATGATGCCCACGGTGGCCGCCGTCGGCTATGACGGCCCCGGCGATTACCACATGGAAGCCGACGGCCGCCTGCGCTATCGCGCCGAGGGCGAACTGGCGCCCTTCGTCTTCGCCGGCGTGCACATCGTGAAGCCGGAGCTGTACCACACCATCACCGAGAACCGTTTCTCCAACCTCAGGCTCTGGCAACAGGCCGAGGAAGCGGGGCGCCTGTACGGCATGCGCCACGACGGCGTCTGGTTCCATGTCGGCACGCCCGACGCGGTGGAGGAGGTGAACACCCTGCTGGGCCACCCCATCCTGCACGACGCCAAGCTGAGCCAGCCGCGCAAGGCCGAGCCCTGACCCCATGACGTGGCCTGCCGCATCGGGGGAGGAGACCGGCACATCCCTGTTCACCATCGCGCCGGGGCTGCCGTTCGTGGACGCGCTGGCGGCCGGCATCCTGGCGCGGATGGGCGACGACCCGCTGGCCCTGTCGCGGCTGACGGTGCTGCTGCCCACGGTGCGCGCCGTACGCTCCCTGCGGGAAGCCTTCCTGCGCCTGTCGGGCGGCAAGCCCATCCTGCTGCCCCGCCTGTCGCCCCTGGGCGACGTCGACACGGACGAGGTGGTGTTCACCCAGGGCGGCACCGAGCTGCCCCAGGCCGTGCCGGCCCTGCGCCGGCAGCTGCTGCTGGCCCGCCTGGTCATGCGCGCCCCCGACCTGGCCGCCACCCCCGCCCAGGCCGTGAGCCTGGCGGGGGAGCTGGCGCGCCTGCTGGACGAGGTGCAGACCGAGGGCTGCAAATTCGAGGATTTGGCCCGCCTGGTGCCGGACGATTACGCCCAGCACTGGCAGGTGACCCTGCGCTTCCTGGAAATCATCACCCAGCATTGGCCGGCCCTGCTGGAAGATGAAGGCGGCGTGGACCCGGCCAGGGAGCGCGAACTGCGGCTGAAGGCTCTGGCCGAGACCTGGCGCGCCCAGCCGCCGCCCGGCCCCGTCATCGCCGCCGGATCCACCGGCAGCATCCCTGCCACTGCCGACCTGCTGGCGGTGGTCGCGGCCTTGCCCCAGGGCGCCGTCGTCCTGCCCGGCCTGGACCTCGATTGCGATGAGGCCACCTGGCAGGATTTGGACGAGGCCCACCCGCAATACGGCCTGAAGCGCCTGCTGGAACGGCTGGAGATCCGCCGGGGCGCGGTGCGGCCCTGGCCCCTGCCCGACCCGTTGCCGGAGGTCATGGCCCACCGTCGCAGCGCCCCCGCCCGGGCCCGCCTGGTGGCGGAGGCCTTGCGCCCCGCCGGCACGACGGAGGCCTGGCAGGACCTGTCCGCCAGCTCCCTGGCGGCGATCGCCGACCGGGCCCTGGCGGGCCTGTCGCGCCTGGATGCCGCCACCCCGCAGGAGGAGGCGGGCGCCATCGCCCTGATGATGCGCGAGGTGCTGGAGACGCCGGGCCGAACGGCGGCCCTGGTGACGCCCGACCGCGACTTGGCCCGGCGCGTGGCCCTGGCGCTGAAGCGCTGGGACATCGCCGTCAACGACAGCGCCGGCCTGCCGCTCACGCAAAGTGCCGTGGGCAGCTATCTGCGCCTGCTGGCCGACTGGGCGGCGGAGTCGGCCCCCCTGGCGCTGTTGTCCCTGCTGAAGCACCCCTTGGCGGCGGGCGGGCAGAACCCATCCTTCTTCCGCGCCCAGGTGCGCGACCTGGAACGGGCGGTGCTGCGCGGCCCCCGGCCGGCTGACGGTTTCGAGGGCCTGCGCCTGGCCCTGGCCCAGGCGGAGCCCCGGCGCTTCGACAGCCACGGCGACCCGGATGCCCACCGCGCCCGCCTGTCGGCCTTCATCGACGGGCTGGAGGAAATCCTGCGGCCCCTGCTGGCGGCCATGAGCGGCACGGGCAAGACCCTGGCCGGCTGGCTGGACCTGCATGCCCGCACGGCGGAGGCCCTGGCCGCCAGCGACACGCAATCGGGCGCCGAGCGCCTGTGGCGCCTGGATGATGGTGAGGCCGCCGCCGCCTTCGTGGACGAGTTGCAGGACGCCGGGCACGATTTCCCCGAGCTGGGCGGGCCGGACTATGCCGCCGTCATCAGCGCCCTGATGGTGGGCCGCGCGGTGCGCCCCCGCTATGGCCTGCACCCGCGCCTCTACATCCTGGGCCTGCTGGAGGCGCGGCTGCAGCAGTTCGACGTCATGATCCTGGGCGGCCTGAACGAGGGCACCTGGCCGCCGCAGCCCAAGGCCGACCCCTGGCTGTCGCGGCCCATGCGACAGCGCTTCGGCCTGCCCACGCCGGAACGGCACCTGGGCCAGACGGCGCATGACTTCGCCCAGGCCTGCGGCGCCGCCACCGTGGTGCTGACCCGGTCGGAACGGGTGGAGGGCACGCCCACCGTGCCGTCGCGCTGGCTGCTGCGGCTGGATACGGTGCTGAAGGCGCTGGGCCGCCCCCGCGCTTTAAGCATCACCATGGGCCGTTGGACCGCCTGGGCTGAGGCCATGGACACGCCGGCGGCCGTGCGGCCATGCCCCCCGCCGGAACCGCGCCCGCCCGTGGCCGCCCGGCCACGCCGTCTGTCGGTCACCCAGGTGGAGACCTGGATGCGCGACCCCTACGCCCTCTACGCCCGCCACGTCCTGCGCCTGGAGGCGCTGGACCCGCTGGACGCCGATCCCGGGGCAGCCGATCGCGGCATCATGATCCATGAGGCGCTGGACGACTTCATCAAGGCCAATCCCGGCACCCTGCTGCCCGAGGACGCGCGCGAGCAGCTGCTGCGCTTCGGCCGCCTGGCCTTCGCCCCCTATAGCGGCCAGCCCAGCCTGGAGACCTTCTGGTGGCCCAGGTTCGAGCGCATCGCCGACTGGTTCCTGGCGCTGGAGCGGGAGCGGCGGGCCGGCGGCATCCAGCCCCTGGCGACCGAGGCCAAGGGCATCCTCACCCTGGAGACGGCGTACAAGCCGTTCGAGATCATCGCCAAGGCCGACCGCATCGACCGGCACCCCGACGGGTCTGTTGCCATCATCGACTACAAGACCGGCACACCGCCGCGCGCGAAGGACGTGGAACTGGGCTTCGCCCCCCAACTGCCGCTGGAGGCCGCCATCGCCCTGGCCGGCGGTTTCGGCCTGCGGGCACCGGTGGTGGAGCAGCTGGCCTTCTGGCGCCTGACGGGGGGTGAGCCCGCCGGCCAAGTGGTGGCCCTGAAGCTGGACCCCGCCCGCCTGGCGGCGGAGGCGGTGGAGGGCCTGCGCCAGCTGATCGATCTGTTCGACCAGGAGAGCACGCCCTACCGCTCGCAGCCCCGGCCGGGCATGGCGCCGCGCTATTCCGACTATCTGCACCTGGCGCGCGTGGCGGAATGGTCGGTGGGTGACGGAGGTGAGTCATGAGCGAGGTGCCCCCCCTGGATCGCCCGATCGATCCCACGGTCAAGCAGCGCCAAGCCTCGGACCCGGAGACGTCCGTCTGGGTGGGGGCGTCGGCGGGCACCGGCAAGACCAAGGTGCTGACCGACCGGGTGGTGCGGCTGATGCTGGCCGGCACCGAGCCCGGCCGCATCCTGTGCCTGACCTTCACCAAGGCGGCCGCGGCGGAAATGGCCAACCGCATTGCAGAACGCCTTGCAGGTTGGGCCGTCATGGCGGACGGCGACCTGACCCAAGCCCTGGCCGAGCTGAACGGCCGCCCGCCCACGCGGAACGAGGTGCTGATCGCCCGCCGCCTGTTCGCCCGCGTGCTGGACACGGCCGGCGGCATGAAGATCCAGACCATCCACGCCTTCTGCCAATCCCTGCTGCGCCGCTTCCCGCTGGAGGCGCGGCTGCCGCCCAATTTCCAGGTCATGGACGATCGCACGGCGGCGGAAGCCCTGGCCGAGGCGCAGGCCCACATGCTGGCGTCCACCCAGGACCGGCCGGATACCCCCCTGGGCCGGGCCTTGAAGCGCCTGGCCAGCGCCCTGAACGAGGAAAGTTTCGCCGATCTGCTGGCCGACCTGGTGGCCCAGCGCGGCCGCATCCGCCGCATCCTGGATGCGCACGGCGGCCTGGAAGGAACGGTGGCCGCCCTGTTCCGTCACCTGGAAGTCGATCCCGGCGAGACGGAGGGCGGCGTGCTGGCCGCCGGTTGCCGGGATGAGGTGCTGGACCTTCCCGCCCTGCGCGCCGCCTGTTCCGCATTGGCCATGGGCACCGCGACGGACGTGGAGCGCGGCCTGGGCATCCAGCGGTGGCTGGACCAGATCGACCGCCGCCTGGCCGACATCGCAGCCTATCGCCAGCTGTTCCTGACGGCGGACGGCACGGTGCGGTCCCGCCTGGCCACCAAGGGCGCGCTGGCCGCCAATCCGCGCACCGCCGACATCCTGGCCCGGGAAGGCCAGCGCCTGGTGGCGCTGCAGGAGCGGCTGCGCGCCGTGACGGTCGCCCATTCCACGGCCAGCCTGCTGACCCTGGCCGGCAGTATGCTGGAGGGGTACCAGCGCTGGAAGGACAGCCGGGCGCAGCTGGACTTCGACGATTTGATCCTGGCGGCCAGCGCGCTGCTGACCGGCGACGCCCAGGCCTGCGCCTGGGTGCTGTACAAGCTGGACGGCGGCCTGGACCACATCCTGATCGACGAGGCACAGGACACCAATCCGGAGCAATGGCGGGTGGTGAGCGCCCTGGCGGAGGAGTTCTTCGTCGGCGAGGGCCAGTCCCAGGCCCGGCGCACCCTGTTCGTGGTGGGTGACGAGAAGCAGTCCATCTTCAGCTTCCAGGGGGCCGACCCGGCGGAGTTCGCCCGCATGCGCCGCACCTTCCAGGCGCGGGTGCGGCAGGCGGAACGGCCCTGGGCCATCGTCGACCTGGAAACCAGCTTCCGCTCCGTCGGCGCCGTGCTGCAGGCGGTGGACACGGTGTTCGCGCAGCAGGAGGCCCGCGACGGCGTCTCGGCCCAGGCCATCCGCCACCGCCCCTTCCGCCAGGGCATGGCGGGCACGGTGGAGCTGTGGCCCCTGGTGCGGCCCGGCGACGGGGCGGACACCCCGGCCTGGTCCCCGCCCCTGCACCATGAGCCGGAAGACAGGCCCCAGGCCCGCCTGGCCACCGTCATCGCCGACCAGATCGCCCATTGGATCGCCAAGGGGGAGGTGCTGGAGGCGCGGGGCCGGCCCCTGACCGCCGGCGACATCCTGGTACTGGTCCGCCGCCGCAACGCCTTCGTCCAGCAGCTGGTGCGCGCGCTGAAAGAGCGGCGCGTGCCGGTGGCGGGCGTGGATCGCATGGTGCTGACCGAACAGCTGGCCGTCATGGATCTGATGGCGGTGGGCCAATTCCTGCTGATGCCGGAAGACGATTTGACCCTGGCCACCGTGCTGAAAAGCCCCTTCGTCGGCCTGGATGAGGAGGCGCTGTTCACCCTGGCGCACGGGCGCGGCGGCCGCCTATGGCCGGCCCTGGTGAAGCGGGCGGAAACGGACCCGCGCTTCCAGCCCGCCTACGCCTGGCTGCGCCGCCTGCTGGGCGAGGTCGACTACACCGCCCCCTATGAGCTGTTCGCCGGATTGCTGACCCGGCCCTGCCCGGCCGACCCGGTCAGCGGCCGGCGCGCCCTGCTGGGCCGCCTGGGGGCGGAGGCCATCGACCCGGTGGATGAGTTCCTGAGCCTGTGCCTGGGTTTCGACCGCGCCCATCCGCCGTCCCTGCAAACCTTCCTGCACTGGCTGGCCGCCGGAAAGACGGAGGTGAAGCGCGAGTTGGACACGGGCGCCAAGGACCGGGGCCCGGAGGGCGGGCAGGTGCGCATCATGACCGTCCACGGTTCCAAGGGCCTGCAGGCGCCCGTGGTCATCCTGCCCGACACCACGCGCAAGCCGGTGACCAGCCCCCGCATCCTGTGGCCCCCGGGAAGTGTCGATGGCGCGGGCGATGACGACACGGACGCCGCCCCCGGCGTGCCCCTGTACGCCCCCCGGCGGGAGCAGGAGGACGTGAAGGCCCGGGCCGCCCGCGCCGCCGCCGACCGGCGCCGCGACCAGGAATACCGCCGCCTGCTGTACGTGGCCCTGACCCGGGCGGAGGACCGGCTGCATGTCTGCGGATACGAAGGCAAGACGGCCACCAGCGACGACACCTGGTTCCGCCTGACGGAGCGGGCGCTGGCCGCGGTGGCGCCCAGCCGCGCCTTCGACCTGACCGCCGTGTCGCGCCAGGGCTGGACCGGCGACGGCCGCGTGCTGTCCGAACCGCAGACGCGGCCCCCGCCCGCCCAGCGCGCGGCGCGCGAGGGGGTGGAGGCCGTACCCCCCGCCCCCGCCTGGCTGCTGACCCCGCCGGCGGCCGAGCCGGCACCGTCGCGTCCACTGGCCCCTTCCCGTCCCGATGGGGAGGAACCGGCGGTGCGGTCGCCCCTGGGCGATGGCGAGGCGAAAGAGGCCCGCCGCTTCAAGCGCGGCACCCTGATCCACAAGCTGCTGCAGCTGTTGCCGGAAATGCCCGTGGCGGCCCGGGCCGGGGCCGCCCGCCGCTGGCTGGACCGCCCGGCTCATGGCCTGGACGAAGCCGCGCGGGAAGAAATCTGGTCGGAAACCCTGCGCGTGCTGAACCACGATGAGTTTGCCGACCTGTTCGGTCCCGACAGCCGGTCGGAAGTGCCCCTGGTGGGCACGGTGGGCACGCGCCCCCTGGCGGCGCAGATCGACCGGCTGGTGGTGACGGCCACCGAGGTCAAGATCGTCGACTTCAAGACCAACCGCCCCCCACCCCGCACGGCGGAGGATATTCCCGGCCTGTACGTCTCGCAGATGGCCGCCTACCGGGACGCCCTGAGGCGTATCTATCCGGACCTGGCCATCCGCTGCCTGCTGCTGTGGACCGACGGTCCCTTCATCACCGAGGTCGAGCCCGGCCGCATGGACGCGGTGATTTTGGGTTGAACCTGCCGGGCCGTCGGGAGTTGCCTGAAAAGGGAAAAGTGGGCGATGGGACCCAACCGACGGAGGATCGCCGACGATGGCCGATTATACCCTGTACTACTGGCCCGTCCCCTTCCGGGGGGAATTCATCCGCGCCATCCTGGCCCATGCGGGTAAGAGCTGGGACGAACCGGAGGTCAGCATCCTGGTGGAGGCGATGGAGATGGCGCCCGACGAGCAGCCCGCGCCCTTCATGGGGCCGCCCGTGCTGGTGGACCCGGCGGCCAACTTCACCGTGTCGCAGATGCCGGCCATCGCCCTGTACCTGGGGGATACCCTGGGCTTGCTGCCGCCCTCGCCCCAAGGCCGGGCCATGACCCTGAAGACCGTGGCCGACGCCAACGACGTGATCGATGAGATCACCCTGGACGGTGGGCGGGAGATGTGGACGCCGGAAACCTGGAAGGCCTTCGTTCCCCGGCTGCGGCGCTGGATGTCCATTTTCGAGGCGACCGGCCGGCACCACGGCCTGCAACGCGACCATGGCCTGATGCTGGGCGGCGATACCATCGGCGTCGCCGACATCGTCACCGCGACCCTGTGGTCGACCCTGCGCCGGGTCTTCCCCAGTATCGGCACCGTCCTGGACGAGACGGCGCCCCTGGTGGCGGCCCTGAGCCGGCGGATATGGCGGACCCCGGCGCTGGCCGCGTGGGACAAGGAGTTTGTCAGGCGCCACGGCGACAGCTATTGCGGCGGCCAGATCGAGAAATCGCTGAAGAAGTCCGTCACCTAACTCAATCTTCTGTTCCAGTCCCGGTACATGCGTTCCGCCTCGTCCGACCCCGCCAAGATCTCAACCAGGCGCAGGTTGTTGAACATCTGGCGGCGGACCTCGGGATCGCCCCGGGCGCCGGGGGCGGACATCATGCGCTCGGCCTGGCGGTCGATCTCCCGCCGGATTTCCGTGATCTTGGCGGTGACCTCGCGCTGGATGCCCAGGTGGTTGGCCAGCTTCGCCGAGCGCTTGAGCGCCAGCACCGTGGCCTCCGCCTTCTTCATCTCATCGGGCGGGGTGGAGACGCCGCCGCTGCCGTACATCAGCCTGGCCATGGTCTTTTCCACGTCCCCCAGCACGGTGGTCAGCACGAACTCGCCGATCTCGCTGCGGGCGGCGGCCACCCGGTCGACGATCTTCTTGTCGCGCAGGATGGCCACGCTGTCGTTGACCGAGGTGAGGCCGTCGGTCAGCCGCTCCGCCACCGCGGCCAGGGAACCCAGCTGCTGCACGGGATCCTTGACCCCCGGCACGGTTCCGGGGGCGACACCCTGCGCCGGGTGCGGCGGCTTGGCCATGGTGCCGGTCTGGCGCAGCAGGTTGCCCACGACCACGCCCGACAGGTCGCGGGTCAGGGCGTCGCGCTGCGCCTGGCTGTTGCCGGTCACCCGCATGTCGGTCAGCATCTTCAGGATCACGCCGGGGCGCAGCATGCGGGCGGTCAGCACCAGCAGCACGGGGGCCGCGGCCTGCGGGCTTTCCGCCCCGCCCAGTTGCGCCATGACGCTCTTGATGGCCTCGACATGGCTTTCCGCCAGGTCGCCGATGGGACGTTCGGGCAGGCGCTGCTTCAGATCCTCGATGACGCCGCCCAGCAGCAGCACGTCGCGCAGCGTCTGGATCTGGCGCAGCACGTCATCATCGCGGCCGAAATTGTCGACCATGAAGCGCAGGTTGTTTTCCGCCTCGTCCGCGATGGCCGCCAGCGCCTGGGCGCCCGCCTCCCAGAGCGGGGCGGCGACACGGGCCATGACGCGCGGATCGCGCGGGTCCGCCTTCAGGACGCCTTGGGCGACACCGTCCACCATGCCGCCGTCGAGCCGTGCCCGCACCAGCTTCCAGCAGGTGGGGAGGGTGCCACGCGACACGCGCTGCAAGCGGCGGGTGTAGACGCCGGGATCGTCGAACAGATCCTCCGCCGGGCGGAAGAACAGGCGTGAGACGGTGGGCCGGCGGGGCGGGCGCAGTTGGGTCAGGCGGGGGCGCATGGCGTCGAACGCGCCGGCGATGCCGGGCTTTTCCCCCAGCTGTTCCAGCAAGGCGTAGATTTGCAGGAACTTGGCGTCGCTGAGCCGGGTCGCGTCACGCGCCAGACTCTGCCACTGGGCGATGGCGGGATCGGTCATGACAGCGTCGCCTTCAAGGCTTCGATCCGCATCACCGCCGCCATGTCGAGGGCGCCGGTGCGCCAGTCTTCCCCCATGCGCAGCCAGCGCGTCTGTATCTTCCCCAGGACTTCAAGGTCGTACGCCGAGGGTTCCTTGCCGCCCTCGCCCACCGGGATCAGGGGGGCCAGGCGGAACAGCTCACCCATGGTGGATTGCTGCGTCTCCAGCGGGCTGTCGGACACGCTGTCCCACAGGCGGATGAGGAAGGGCCAGCCGTCCATGAGCCAGCCCAGACGGGTCACATCCTCCGCCACCGCGGCGCGCAGGGTGCGGAAATCGCCGGCGATGGCGCCCAGGTCGCGGCAGCGGGCGTCCAGCCGCGCCAGCCGGTCGCGCGACATGTCCAGCGCCGCCTTGGCCGTCTCGGCCACGAAGTCGGCCAGCTGCGAGACTTCGGAGAAGTCGGTGGCGCCCCAGCGCTGCAGGCTGGCGCGGGTGCGCTCCAGTTCGCCCACCGTCATGCGCAGTCGGCCCAGCTGCTGGCACTGCGGCAAGCCGACGGGCGCGACCAGGGTGGCCAGCGTCTCGACCCGCGACACCATCTCCTCCGCCGGCAGATTGGCCCGCTGCCCCAGTTGGCCCAGGGCGGTGCGCATCAGGCGCCGGCTTTCGGAGCCGGTCATGCCGGTGGCCAGCAGTTCGCCCGCGTCCATGCGCGCCAGCTTCAGCAGCTCGATGACCAGGGTGAACTGGGTCAGCGCCTGGTAACCCGCGTCCAGGGCCAGGGTCTTTTCCGCCGCCAGCGAGGCGTCGCCACCGGCCACCCCCGTGGCCTGCACGGCCAATACCGCCTGGCGCACGGTGTCCGGCGAATACTGCTTCAGCTCCAGCAGGGCGTCGTACAGCAGGCGATCGTGCAGGGTGACGGTCATGACCGTCGGCAGGGAACGCCAGGGCATGATGTACATGCCCTTGCCACCGTTGAAGCTGGGCAGCAGGAATTCCGGTTCGCCCTGGCGGGTGGGCCGCATGCGGGCCTGACTCAGCATGGGGGTGGTGAAGGGAATGGAAATTCCCCGCTCACCAAACGTACCCGGCGAAATATCCAGATTTTTCGCTTGGCTCATCCCAGAAACCGCCGCCCCCCGCTGTCCCTTGGGCCCTTCCCGCCCCATTTTGGGAAGGCGGAATCAGCCTCTCCTATCCAAAGGAAATATGCCAGATAAATGATTATTTGTGACAGAACAGGATGAAACCACTTCCACCCAGTCTGGTCACGGCCCGACCCTTGACTCATCTGCAAGCAAATCCCGGGCCACCGCTGGTGGCTTCCCAACCCCACATATCAGGGAAAGAAGCTTACAGGTGTCGCGTTAAAATATTTCAAGCGAATCGGGCACCCATCTCCGGACAGAGTGCCCCGTACCCGGGCCACGGTCAAAAGCCGAATGACCTCGAAGGACGCGGCCAAGTGCCGGTCGCCCCGGTGACACCTGATCCTACGGATCGAAACCCAACCCGCGGGGCTTGAATGTTCCCCGGTGGGCATTTCCTGCTGTTCGCAAGCCTGAAAAGGAAGGTTTTGCCGCTTTTCAAGGGGGCCGCGCCACCGGCCTGACCCCCGTTTGGGCCCGCCTTGACCATACCCGCCCAGGGCACCTACATTTATCTGTGACATTGGGCGCGGAATCCCCGCGCACCTACCCGCACTAGGTAGGGCCACCATAGGAACCCCCAAGCCCTGGGGCCCTAGCAGCCAAGGATAGCGTTATGAGCGAGAATACGGTGAAAGTGACGGACAGCAGCTTCGAGGCTGACGTGCTGAAGGCCGGCGGTCCGGTGCTGGTCGACTTCTGGGCCACCTGGTGCGGCCCCTGCAAGATGATCGCCCCGTCCCTGGAGTCCATCGCCGAAGAACTGAACGGCCAGCTGACGGTGGCCAAGCTGGACATCGACGACAACCCCGGCGTCCCCGGCAAGTACGGCGTGCGCGGCGTGCCCACCCTGATGCTGTTCAAGGACGGCGAAGTGGTCGCCACCAAGGTCGGCGCCCTGCCCAAGCAGGCCCTGACCGACTGGGTCAAGTCCAACCTGTGATCTGATCAGCCCGTGAGGGCTGGCCGTGCCGGGTAGAGAAAAGGCGGGCGTCCCCGGGGCGCCCGCCTTCTTCTTTTGCTTCAGCCGTTGTCGGCCAGGATGGACCCCGCCAGGTAGAGCGATCCGCAAATCAGGGTGCGGGGTGCGGCCCCCCGGGCCGCCAGGCTGGCGATGGCCTCGGCCACGCCGGCGGCCTCGGTCACCTCGGCGATGCCCACCGCACGCGCGGCCTCGGCGATGTCGGACGCCGGGCGGGTCGCCTCCTCACCCGGGATGGATATCGCCGCCAGACGGCGGACGTAGGGGGCGATGGGGCGCAGGAAGTCCGCCGGCACCTTGCTGGTTATCATGCCCACCACCAGGTCCAGGGCACCGCCGTCCCTGTTGCCCTTCAGGGCGGTCCAGGCCCGGGCCTGCAGGCCCAGCACCTCACCCGCCGAGTTGTTGTGGCCGCCGTCCAGCCACAGCTGGGTGTTGGGCAGCAGGCGGGCCAGGGGGCCGCGCGTCAGGCGCTGCAGGCGGCCGGGCCATTCCACCGTGGCCAGGCCCTTGACGATGTTGGCGTCCTGCACCGTCAGGGGCAGGTGCTGCAGGGCGGCGATGGCGGTACCGGCGTTGCCGATCTGGTGGGCACCCAGCAGGCCCGGCATGGGCAGGTCCAGCGTGCGGCCGTAGCCTTCGAACCTAAACCCGATGTCGGTGGGCAGGGCCGACCACTCCGCCCCGGCCATGGCCAAGGGTGCCGCCAGCACCGCCGCGCGGTCGCGGAAGACCGACAGCGGCACGTCGGCCGCCTGGGGGCCCACCACGGCGGGACGGCCGGCCTTGAAGATGCCGGCCTTCTCCCCCGCGATGGCATCCAGCGTGTCACCCAGGAACTGGGTATGGTCGAAGGAGATGCGGGTGACGACGGCGACCGCCGGCTGGTCCACCACGTTGGTGGCGTCCAGCCGCCCGCCCAGCCCCGTCTCCAGCAGCAGCACGTCGGCCGGCACCTCGGAATACCCCAGGAAGGCGGCGCAAGTGATGATCTCGAAGATGGTGATGGGGTCGCCCTGGTTGGCGGCCTCGCACCGTTCCAGCAGGGTCACCAGGCCGGCGTCATCCACCAGGTTGCCCGCCAGCCGCACCCGCTCATTGAAGCGGACCAGGTGGGGGCTGGTGTAGACGTGCACCCGATGTCCCGCCGCCTCCAGCATGGCGCGCAGGAAGGCGATGGTGCTGCCCTTGCCGTTGGTGCCGGCGACGTGGACGACGGGCGGCAGGCGGTCCTGCGGCCGGCCCAGCCGGTCCAGCAAGCGCTTCACCCGGTCCAGCGACAGGTCGATGACCTTGGGATGCAGCTGACCCAGCCGGGCCAGCACCTGGTCCAGATCCGACACGACCGTCCCCCTCCGTTCAAACTCCAGCCTTAGCGGCTGGTCACCGGCACCGGGCGCGGACGCGACGGCTCGGTGGGGATGCGCACCACGTCGGCACCGGGGCCGGGGCTGCGCAGCAGGTCGATCAGGCGGGACAGCATGCCCTTCATCTCACGACGATGCACCACCATGTCCACCATGCCGTGTTCCAGCAGGTATTCCGACCGCTGGAAGCCTTCGGGCAGGGTCTCGCGGATGGTGCTTTCGATGACGCGGGCGCCGGCGAAGCCGATTTGCGCGCCCGGCTCGGCGATGTGGATGTCGCCCAGCATGGCGAAGCTGGCCGTGACGCCGCCGGTGGTCGGATCGGTCAGGATGACCAGGTAGGGCAGCCCGGCCTCCTTCACCATCTCGGCGGCGATGATGGTGCGCGGCATCTGCATCAGCGACAGGATGCCTTCCTGCATGCGCGCGCCGCCGGAGGCCGGGACGACGATCAGCGGGGCCTGCTGCAGCACGGCCAACTTGGCCGCGGCCAGCAGGCCCTCGCCCACCGCCATGCCCATGGAGCCGCCCATGAAGGTGAAGTCGAAGGCGGCGACCACGGCCGGGCGGCCGTCGATGCGGCCATGGGCCACGACGATGGCGTCGGGGCGGCCGGTCTTGGACTGCGCGTCCTTCAGGCGATCGGTGTAGCGCTTCTGGTCACGGAACTTCAGCGGGTCCACCACCGGCTTGGGCAGCTCGATGGTCTGGAAGCCCGCATCCAGCGTCATCTTCAGGCGCTGGATGGGATCCAGGCGCATGTGGAAGCCGCAATGCTGGCAGACGTGCAGGTTCTCTTCCAGGTCGCGGTGGAAGATCATCGCGCCGCAGGATGGGCACTTGTGCCAGAGGTTGTCCGGCACCTCTTTCTTGGACACCAGGGCCTGAAGCTTGGGGCGAACGAAATTAGTGAGCCAGTTCATGTGCTTAACCTTAAAGACATTCGCCTGGCCGGGGCCGGCGCTGACAAACACCAGCGGGGGCGGCGCCTGATGGCGCGCCCCCGGGACAGGTGAAAGCCGATCTTGTAGCCTATTTCCGCGCGCCGCGCACCCCGGCCGCCAACTCCCCCACGAAACCCAGCACGTCGGGTACCAGGCCGGGCTTGGCCTTACCCTCGGCCAGGTTGGCCTCCAACCGCCGGACGATGGCGCTGCCCACCACGGCGGCGTCCGCCACCCGGGCCACGTCGGCCGCCCCGTCCGGGGTGGTGATGCCGAAACCCACCGCCACGGGCAGATCGGTCCCCGTCCTCAGATGGGCCACGGCGGCGGCGATGGCGTCGCTGGTGGCCGAACCGGCACCGGTGATGCCGGCGATGGAAACGTAGTAGATGAAGCCCGAGGTGTTGGCCAACACAGCCGGCAGGCGGGCCTTGTCCGTGGTCGGCGTCGCCAGGCGGATGAAGTTGACGCCCGCGGCCTGGGCCGGCAGGCACAGCTCGCCATCCTCTTCCGGCGGCAGGTCGACGACGATCAGGCCGTCCACCCCGGCCGTCTTGGCGTCGGTCAGGAAGCGGTCCACGCCGTAGGCGTAGATGGGGTTGTAGTAGCCCATGAGGATGATGGGCGTGTCGGCGTCGCCCTCGCGGAACGCCTTCACCAGGTCCAGCGTCCGCGTCATGCGGGCGCCGGCGGCCAGCGCCCGCAGGGTGGAGGCCTGGATGGCCGGGCCATCCGCCATGGGATCGGTGAAGGGCATGCCCAGCTCGATCAGGTCGGCGCCGGCGCCGGGCAGGCCCTTCAGCAGGTCCAGGCAGGTGTCGTGGTCGGGATCGCCGGCGGTGATGAAGGCGACCAGGCCGGCGCGGCCCTCGGCCTTCAGCGCTTCGAAGCGACGGTCAATGCGGGACGGTTGAGTGCTCACAGGCTGACCCCCAGTTCGCGGGCGACGGTGAAGATGTCCTTGTCGCCCCGGCCGCTGAGGTTCACGACCATCAGGTGATCCTTGGGCAGGGTGGGCGCGCGGCGGATGACCTCGGCCAGCGCGTGGGAGGATTCCAGCGCCGGGATGATGCCCTCGACCTTGGACAGGCGCTGGAAGGCGTCCAGCGCCTCCTTGTCCGTGGCGCTGACGTAGGTGACGCGGCCGACATCGTGCAGCCAGGAATGCTCCGGCCCGATACCGGGGTAATCGAGACCGGCGGAGATGGAGTGGCCCTCCAGGATCTGCCCGTCCTCGTCCTGCAGCAGGTAGGTGCGGTTGCCGTGCAGCACACCGGGGCGGCCGCCGGTGAGCGAGGCGGCGTGTTCGCCCGTCTCGATGCCGTGGCCGGCGGCCTCGACCGCCACCATGGCGACCTCGGCATCATCCAGGAAGGGGTGGAACAGGCCCAGGGCGTTGGACCCGCCACCGATGCAGGCCACCAGCGTGTCCGGCAGGCGGCCCTCCATGGCCACCATCTGCTCGCGCACCTCATGGCCGATGATGGATTGGAAGTCGCGCACCAGAGCCGGATAGGGGTGGGGGCCGGCGGTGGTGCCGATGATGTAGAAGGTGTCGCCGACGTTGGTCACCCAGTCGCGCAGCGCCTCGTTCATCGCGTCCTTCAGCGTGCGCGAGCCGGAGGTGACGGGCTTCACCTCCGCCCCCAGCAGCTTCATGCGGAAGACGTTGGGCTGCTGGCGGGCGATGTCGACCTCGCCCATGTAGATGGTGCAGGGCAGGCCGAACAGGGCGCAGACCGTGGCCGTGGCGACACCGTGCTGGCCGGCGCCCGTCTCGGCGATGATGCGGGTCTTGCCCATGCGCTTGGCCAGCAGGATCTGGCCGATGCAGTTGTTGATCTTGTGCGCGCCGGTGTGGTTCAGCTCTTCGCGCTTCAGGTAGATCTTGGCGCCGCCCAGCTCATTGGTCAGGCGCTCGGCGAAGTACAGCTTGCTGGGACGGCCGACATACTGGCTGAGGTAGTAGCTCATCTCGGCCTTGAAGGCCGGGTCGTCCTTGGCGGCGGTGTACGCCTTTTCCAGGTCGAGGATCAGGGGCATCAGGGTTTCGGCGACGAAGCGTCCCCCGTAGATACCGAAATGGCCGTGCTCGTCTGGACCGGCGCGGTAGGTGTTCAAGCTCATGGGGCGGCGCTCTCATGTCAGCTGGGCTCACCCCGGTTGGACGCCCAGTTCGACCCAAGGGGGGCAAGTAGGCCGCCGACGATACCGGCCCTGGCGGCGAATTCAAGACCGCCCGCGCCGCCGCACCCTAATGCCCGCCATGCGCCACGGCGCGTGATCCAGCAACTTAATTGCGCGCACCAAAGATTTCAGCCCCGCGGCAGCTGCACCGTGAACACCGCGCCCAACACCTTGCCCGTGGCATCGGTGCGGTTGGTGGCGAAGATGCGGCCGTTGTGGGCCTCCACGATCTGTTTCGAAATGGAAAGGCCCAGGCCCGAATGGGTGCCGAACTTCTCGCCCGCCGGCCGCTCGGTATAGAAGCGGTCGAAGATGGCCTCGGTCTTGCCGGCCGGGATGCCCGGGCCGTCGTCGGTGCAGGTGATCTCCACCCTGTCGCCCACCACCTTGGCCGCCAGCACCACCTTGCCACCCGGCGGGGAGAAGGACAGGGCGTTGGAGATCAGGTTCTGGAACACCTGGGTCAGGCGGCCCTCGATACCCGGGACCACCAGGTTGCGGCTGGCCGGCGGCAATTCCACCTCAACCGTCACCGGCGGCGGTCCACCCTCCTCTCCTTCGTCCGGGGCGGCGCCCAGCGTGTTCTCATGGATATCCTTGAACATGGTCAGCATGCGGCGCAGGTCGACGGAGTTGGCCTCGGCCCGGCTCAGCTCCGCATCCAGGCGGCTGGCGTTGGAGATGTCGCTGATCAGGCGGTCCAGGCGGCCGACGTCGTCGGCGATGATGGCCAGCAGCTTGCGCAGCCGCGTCTCATCCTTCACCAGCTGCACCGTCTCCACAGCACTGCGCATGGAGGTCAGGGGGTTCTTGATCTCATGCGCCACGTCGGCGGCGAAGCGCTCGATGGCGTCCATGCGGTCCCACAGGGCCGAGGTCATGGCCCGCAGGGACTGCGACAGGTCGCCGATCTCATCATGCCGGCCGGAGAAGTCGGGCAGCACCGCCTGGCGGCCATGGCCGTAGCGCACGTCGTCGGCCGCCGCCGCCAGCCGGCGGATGGGACGCACGATGGTGCTGGCGAGATAAATGGACATCAAGACCGTCAGCACGATGACGCCGCCGAACACCTTCAGGATGTTCACGCGGAATTCGCGCACCTCGGTATCGATCTCAGACCCGCTGCGGCTGATCAGCACGGCGCCCAGCACCTGTTTGTAGCGCTGGATGGGCACGGCCACGGTCAGCACCATGTCCTGCTTGCCGGCATCGCCGGCCACGCGCCAGACGTGGGTGGCCGCCTCGCCGTTCAGGGCCTTCTGCACGTCGGGGAAATGGCTCCCGTCGGCCGCCCGGTTCTCCGCGTAGACCGGCAAATGGTCACGGGTGGGCAGGGCCCGCACGATGGCGTTGTACAAATCTATGCCCAGCTGGGTCAGTTGGTTGCCGTCCGGTAGGGGCGGCAGCTCCTCGATCTGCACGCGGGTGCCCTTGGCCAGGCTCAGCACCCTGCTGTCCGCCTGCAGCTTGCCCTTGGGATCGTACAAGCGGAAACGGGTGTCGGTGGTGTCGCCCAGGCGGCGCACCATCTGGGCCGCCAGCGTCCAGGAGATCGTGCCCGCAGGCTCGTTGAACTCATCGCTGCTGGGCTCCATGGCGCCTTCGCCCAGGGCGCCGGAGAAGATGCGCGCCTCGGTCGTCAGGATGTCCAACTGGCGCTGCACCAGCCAGTCCTGGTAGCGCTCCAGGTACAGCAGGCCCGACAGCAGCAGGGCCAGGGCCAGCAGGTTGACGGTCAGGATGTGGCGCGTCAGGGGGGAGATGACGCCGTAGGACCGGCGCCGGCGGCCGCGCACCACCGGCTTGGCCTCGCCATCCGCCTCGGCCTTGGCGCCGCGTCGCACGGGGGCGGTCCCCATGTCCTGCGCCGGCGGGCCCCCTCCGGCGGGAACCGCGCGCCGTGCCAGCATGTCCTTGAGCATCCGTTAGTGTTCCCTCAAGCGCCAGGCGGCCACATCCGCGGCCTTGGCTGTCCTCGCTTTCCAGTCCGCTGCCGCTGCCCGGAAAGCTCCGGCGGACGCGGTCGCGTCCTAGGGGTTTACGACCCAGGACCCGGGAAGCTCCCGCTGGTCCGTCAGGCGTCGCGGTACTTGTAGCCCACGCCGTACAGGGTTTCGATCTGGGCGAAGTCCGGGTCGGCCACCTTGAACTTCTTGCGCAGGCGCTTCACGTGGCTGTCGATGGTGCGGTCATCGACATAGATGTGCTCGCCATAGGCGGCGTCCATCAGCTGGTCGCGGCTTTTCACATGGCCGGGGCGCTGGGCCAGCGCCTTCACCAGCAGGAATTCCGTCACCGTCAGGTCGATCTCCTGCCCCTTCCAGGTGCAGGAATGGCGGGCGTTGTCCAGCACCAGCTCGCCCCGCACCATGACGGAGCCCGGCTCAACCGTGCCCTTGCCGCCGCCGGCGTTCAGCACCTCGCGCCGCAGCAAGGCCTTGATGCGTTCGATCAGCAGGCGCTGCGAGAAGGGCTTCTTGATGTAATCGTCGGCGCCCATGCGCAGGCCCTGCAACTCATCGATTTCATCGTCCTTGGAGGTGAGGAAGATGACAGGCATGGCCGAATTCTGACGGATGCGCTGCAGCAGCTCCATGCCGTCCATGCGCGGCATTTTGATGTCCAGCACGGCCAGGTCCACAGGGCGGGAGCTGAGCGCGCGGTGGGCCTCATCCCCATCGGTATAGGTGCGCACCTCGTACCCCTCGGCCTCCAACGCGATGGAGACGGAGGTCAGGATGTTGCGGTCATCGTCAACCAGCGCGATGGTCTGAACCACGGAGTTTTCCCCTCTTCCCACTTTGCCCCGGCCGTCCATCCGACCAATTGTCGGGGGACAGCCCCAGTTCACCAGATTGCCCGGCACTATGGCATGATTACGGCGAAGTATGCAGCCGCCCCTGCCACTAGAGGAATAGTCCGCAAGGGGCGGGGCGGTTCCAAAAGAAATGGGTGGAGTGACGCCGGTGACAATGCCTCCCGACATACCCCCGCAAGCGACCCCCGCCAGCGCGCCTGCCAGCCCTCCGGCCGAGGCGCGCCAGACCGCGCTGGCCCTGCTGGCCGGCCGGCCCCAGGCCACGCTGACCACCCTGGTGGCGGCCTCGGCCGACGATGCCGTGCCCGTGGGCGGCTGGCCCTACCCATCCCTGGTGCTGGTGGCGATGGATGGGACGGGCCGCCCCCTGCTTCTGCTGTCGGAACTGGCGCTGCACACCCGCAACCTGCGCCAGGACGGCCGCGCCGCCCTGCTGTTCGAGGACACGGCCGGTCTGGAGAATCCCCTGACCGGCCCGCGCCTCTCGGTCATGGGCCGGGCGGCACCCCTGGCCGGTGAGGAGGCGGAGGCCGCGCGCGCCGTCTACCTGGACCGCCATCCCGGGGCCGCGCTCTATGCCGACTTCCCCGATTTCCGCTTCTGGCGGATGGACATCGCCCAGGCCCACCTGGTGGCGGGTTTCGGCCGCATCCACTGGCTGAGCGCGGCGGACTTGACCGTGTAGGTCACATCCCCGCCAGCGACCGGATGGCGCTGTATTCATGGGTGCGCACGCCGCCTATGGCCGGCTGGCTGGCGGTGGTGACCAGGGCCGCGGCCACCACCTTGGCCGGGATGGGGCGGTACTTTTCCAGGCGGCCGCTCAGGAAGGGGCCAATCACGGGCGCCAACAGCTGGAAGAACCGCTCCAGCGGCCGGTCCTGCCTGCGTGTGCCCAGCAGCAGCGAGGGGCGCAGGAAATGACGGGAGGTGAAGCCCAGCGTGGCCACGTAATCCTCCATCATGCCCTTGGTCTTCAGGTACAGGCGGTGGGAGGTCGAGTCGGCGCCCACGGAAGAGACGCCGCCGAAGAAGATGGCGCCGGCGCGGCGGGCGGCCTTGGCCACCGTCACCACATACTTCAGGTCCACGTCCTGGAAGGCTGCGTCGCTGCCGGCGTCCTTGCGGGTAGTGCCCAGGGCGCACAACACCGCATCCACCCGCACGTCCGGTGGCAGGTCGGTCAAGGTGGCGAAGTCCACCACCACCTCCCGCAGCTTGTCATGCCGCAGGCCGGTGGGCTTGCGCACCAGGCTGACCACCTGCGCCACCTTGGGCGAATTCAGCAGCATGGTCAGGGCGTGGCCACCCACCAGGCCGGTGCCGCCCGCCAGCAAAACCCGCAAACCCGCCGCCTGATCCATACCCGGTAACCCTCGAAAAGCCGAACGACCCAAACCGCAAAATCGCGGGACCTTAACACGGGATCCGGGCGTTAAGGAAAGAGGCACCGGTTTGGATGGGGTTTATTTCGCAATTGCGAAAGCCGGCACGGGTCTTTTCCTGACGTCCAAATGGGTAGTGGCGGAATCGGAAAAGTGAGCGCATCATTCCTGTAATAAAGTAGGGAGGCTGCTATGAAAAAGGACGCTCAGATCCTTCAGGATGTGCCTGCTTTCAACGCGATCGGTCTTGGCCTGGTTTTCGGCATGTCCGAACTGGCCGTGTACGGCGCCGCCCAGCTCTTGCTTCCCAGCCTCGACCTGAAGATGGACATCGCCATCCTGGCCTGGGGCGCCAGCCTGATGGTGCTGGGGCCCACCCTGGGCCTGGCCGCCATCTACGGCCTGCACCAGGTGGTGGCGAAGGGCGGCCCCGGCAAACCGTCCGGTCACAGCCTGGCGCCCGTGCCGCCGGGCAAGCCCGGGTCGGACGACAAACCCACCAACTGGTTCCCTTACGACCCCGGCAGCATCGACATGTTCGATACCGAGAGCCCCTATCCGCCAGTGGGCGCGAAGATGCCGGAGGTGAGGCCGCTGGAAACCGCCAGGTAGGCGACGCAGCCCCAGACGGCGGCCCCATCAAGACGAAGGCCGGCTCCGTCACGGAGCCGGCCTTTTGTTTGCCTCAGTCAAAATCCTGCGCCAGGGCGGCACGCACGATCTCGGGCATCACCGTCATGTGCGGGTACTGGTCATGGTCGACGCCCACCACCACGCGGGCGCCCGGCTGGGTGAACAGCGCCACTTGCGCGTCGGTGAAGGGGAAGTGGACGAACTGCACGCTGGAGGCTTTGCCGGAGGCCGACGTGCGATCCAGGTCGGCCTCCGGCTGTCCATGGGTTTTTTCGCCCGCGAACTCCAGCCACAGGGTGTTCTCCACCCCGCCCAGCCGGCCCAGCAGCGCCTTGCGCCGCAGCGGATCGTCGATCTCGAACATGACGGTGGCCACCAGTTCCCGCCCCTTGGGGATCAAGGGGTTGTAGGCGCGCAGCTCATCCTCGACCTGGGCCTCGCCGCCGCGCTCGATGAACAGCATCTCGTGCACCTGGGACCACATGGTCTCATAGCTTTCGAAATAGAAGGTGGCGTAGGGGCCCACGGCCAAGCGACGGTTGCGCTTCACCGCCACCAGGGCGCGGCGCCGCTCGGCCCGCACCCGGCCGTATTCGTCCATGGACATGACGTCCTCCCGGCGGATGGCGTGGCGCCGGCTGGACGCGGGGGAAAGGGCCTGGCTCATGATGGGCTCTCCTGAACGCGCCCGGACTATGCCCCAAAGGCCTCACAGCCCATAGGCCCGGGCGAAGATTTCGACGGGGTGCAACTGCTCCACGGCTTCCGCCCGCCCCGGGTCCAGCCGTTCCATCCCCTGGCGGATGTGCTCCCCCGCCAAGGGACATTCGGAGGCCAGGTAACGCGCGGCGTTCTTGACGGCCTGCGCCGCCACCGGCTTGCCGACCTTCAGCGCCGTCTCGAAATTGCCCTTCATGATGCCCCAGCTGCCGCCATGGCCGGAGCAGCGCTCCACCACCTTCAGGTCGGCGGGGCCCATCCGGCCGCCCTCGGTATCCTTCGGGATCAGGCGCAGCAGTTCCGCCGCCTTGTGCCCCATGTTCTGCGCCCGGGCGTGGCAGGCGATGTGCAGGGTCACCCCGCCCTCCAGCGGGCGCAGGCCAGGGGCCAGACCTTCCTTCTGGGCGATGTCGACGATGTATTCGGAAATGTCGAAGGTGGCCTTGGACAACCGCTCCACCGCCGCGCGGTCGGGATGGCCGGCCGGCACCAGGTGCAGCCATTCGAACTTCAGCATCAGGGCGCAGGACGGCACCAGCGCGATGACGTCGTAGCCCTCGTCTATCCAGTCTCCCAGGTGGCGGGCGACCAGGCCGGCGTTTTCCACCACCTGTTCGATACGCCCCTGTTCCAGCTGGGGCATGCCGCAGCAGGCGGGATAGGCCACGTCCGTCGCCACCCCGTTGTGCGCCAGGATGGACTGCGCCGCCTGGCCGATGCCGGGGTTGTTATAGTTGACGAAACAGGTGGCGTAGAACACCGCCTTGCGCCCTGCGGCCGGCCCCACCGGGTTGACCGCCGGCGGGTCGTCGGCCGCGCGCGCGACGAAGGTCCGGGCGTCGAAGCGGGGCAGGCTGGCGGCGGCGTCGATGTCCGCGACCTTTTCCATCACCCGGCGCGTCAGCCGATTGCCGGTTGCTGTCACCCAGTTGACCAGGGAGGCCACCTTCCCGGCGACACGGCCGTTGCGGTCGGTGCGGGTCATCTGGTCCACCGCGAAGGGCACGCCAGCTTTCCGCGCCCCCACCGCCCGGTAGCGCAGCATCAGGTGGGGAAAATCCAGGTTGAAGGGATGGGGCGGCACATAGGGGCACTTGGTCAGGAAGCACATGTCGCACAGGGTGCAGGCGTCCACGACCTGGGCGAAATCCTTGCTTTCCACCGAATCCAGTTCTTCCGACGCGGAATGGTCGATGAGGTCGAACAGGCGGGGGAAGCTGTCACACAGGTTGAAGCAGCGACGGCAGCCGTGGCAGACGTCGAAGACCCGCCGCATCTCCGCATCCAGCAGCGCCTCGTCATAAAAATCCGGGTTCTGCCAATCCACCGGGTGGCGGACGGGGGCCTCCAGGCTGCCTTCGCGCATGGGCGCACCTCCGCCGACGCCGGTCCCCGTCCAGGGAGCGGCGTCGGGATAGGGCTGGGGAAGATCAGACGGTACCGGGCGATATCAGCTGTTCAGCTGGTCCAGCGCCTTCTGGAAACGGCCGGCGTGGCTTTTCTCCGCCTTGGCCAGCGTCTCGAACCAGTCGGCGATCTCGTCAAAGCCCTCATCGCGGGCGGTGCGGGCCATGCCGGGATACATGTCGGTATATTCGTGCGTCTCGCCGGCGATGGCGGCCTTCAGGTTCAGGTCGGTGGAGCCGATGGGCTCCCCCGTCGCCGGGTCGCCGACCTCTTCCAGGAATTCCAGGTGGCCATGCGCATGGCCGGTTTCGCCTTCGGCGGTGGAGCGGAAGACCGCCGCGACGTCGTTGTAGCCCTCGACGTCGGCCTTTTGCGCGAAATAGAGATAGCGGCGATTGGCCTGGCTCTCGCCCGAGAACGCTTCCTTGAGATTGCTTTCGGTCTTGGTACCCTTGAGCGACATGGCAACAGTCCTCCACGACAGGGTTCACGCCAACCTTCAGCGGCCATCTGCGGTGGCCTTTCATGCGGGCGATGATCATGCCACGCCCAGGCCGGCGGGGCAATTCGTCTAGAGAAATTCTAAACTGTCGCCTCGCCTGCAAGGGGAACCGTTTGAAGGATGGGGGAGGATGCCGTCCGCCGTTCAGTTGCCGTCGCTGAGGCGGATGATGACGTCCACACGGGCGACACGGGTGCCGGCGGGCGCCTCGGGCAGGCCGCTGACGGCCAAGGCGTCGCCCGGGATGTCGATGAGGCGGCCGTTGCCCTCGAAGAAGAAGTGGTGATGGTCGGACACGTTGGTGTCGAAATAAGACCGCCCGGCCTCCACCACCACCTCGCGCAACAGGCCCGCCTCGGTGAACTGGTGCAGGGTGTTGTAAACGGTGGCCAGCGACACCCGCATATCGGCCGTCGAGGCCTCGCCATGCAGCTGCTCCGCCGTCACGTGGCGGTCATGCCCGTCGAACAGCAGCCTGGCCAGGGCCACCCGCTGGCGGGTGGGACGCAGGCCCGCGCGCGCCAGGCGATCCGTCGCCTGGATGGCTGTCGCTTCGCTGCCGAGGTCTTCAGCGGTGAGGGGGGCGGGGGTCAGGTCGGTCATGATCCGCATATGGGCAAAGATGTGGACCGGAAAAGAGCCGATCCTCAAGGATTTCCGCTATTCAGCCATGAAATTTGGAATGAATCCAGATTTAAAGGCGCTGGCCTGGACTGCGCCTGGGGAAAAGGTTCATGGCGACCATCATTCGGCCGACCATACGAAAAGGGGGCCGAAAAGCGGCTCCCTTCCCCTGCGATGATCCCGCGTCGTGTACCCGGTCGCGATCCGCGCTTAGTACCCGGTCGCAATCCGCTCCACCAACTGCTTCACCGTCGGCACGAAGCCGTTCTGGTACCAGGGGTCGCTGGCGAAGCGGTAGGCGTTGTGGCCGGCGAACATCAACTGGTGCTCCACATCCTCGGAATGGCTGATGTTCTGCAGGGTCTTCTGGATGCAGAAGGAACGCGGATCCGCCTTGCGGCCGGTGGTCCCTTCCTCATTCTGCGCCCAGTTGGAGAAATTGCAGGCCGACAGGCAGCCCATGCAGTCGATCTGGTCCTGGCGGATGGTTTCCGCCTGGGCGGGATCGACGAAGATCAGGGTGGTGTCCGGGGTCCTCAGGGCCACGCTGTTGCCGCCGGCCACCCAGCCCTGCGCCCGCTCACGGTCATGTTCCGTCAGATAGACGGGGCGACCGCGCGGGCCGACCATGAACTCGGCCGTCAGGTCGCCCACCGGTTCCACGGAATAGGCCACCTGGCGCTCGGCCCGGCCCTTCAGCTCTTCCAGGAAGGGATTGCTGACGGCGGAGGAATAGAAGCCGGTGGGGGAGAAGTGGTTCAGGTAGACGTCACCCTTCTTCAGGGTCAACAGCCGCTGCTTCCACGCATCGGAAATGGGGCTTTCCTGGGTCAGCAGCGGACGGGTGCCGAACTGGAATCCGACGGGCCCGATCTCCGGATTGTCCAGCCAATGGTCCCATTCCGACAGCCACCACACGCCGCCCGCCATGATGATGGGCGTCTCGTTCAGGCCGAAGCTGTTCATCATCTCGCGCAGGGCCTTCACGCGCGGATAGGGATCCTCGGGCTTCAGCGGGTCCTCGCTGTTGGACAGGCCGTTGTGGCCGCCGGCCAGCCACGGATCCTCGTAAACCACGCCGCCCAGGAAATCCCGGAACTTGTTGTAGGCGCGCAGCCACAGGGCGCGGAAGGCACGGGCGGACGAGACGATGGGGTAGTAGTACACGCCGTGCTTCACGGCGATCTCGGCCACACGGTAAGGCATGCCGGCACCGCAGGTGATGCCGTGGATCAGGCCCTGGGCCCCTTCCAGAACGCCGTGCAGGATCTGCTCGGCCGCCGCCATTTCCCACAGCACGTTCATGTGGATGCGGCCTTCGCCGCCCGCCGTCTCGTACGCCACGCGGGCCTGGTAGATGCCGCCGCGGATGGAATGCTTGATTAGTTCCTCATGCCGTTCACGGCGGGTCTTGCCGTGATAGGTCTGAGGGATCAGCTGGCCGTTGTCGTCGTAGGCGTCGGCGTTGACGCCGGAGAAGGTGCCAACGCCGCCGGCCGACGCCCACGCGCCGGAGCTTTCGCCGTTGGAAACGGAGATGCCTTTGCCGCCCTCGACGACGGGCAGCACTTCCTTACCGGACATCACCAATGGCCGCAGCGCCTTCAACTCACGTCTCCTGAAAACCGGACCTCGCGCCGACCCGTGCCCCCATGCGGGAGTTACCGGAATGGTTCGGGTCCCCAATACATATAGGGTGGCGGCGGGCGGCCGCTAACATATCGCAGGCTGGATATAGGAAAACCGGGGCGCGCGAAAGGCCCCTCATCCGCTTAACGTGGACTGCGCCTGATGTTTTTGCCCGCCCGGCCCGCCTTTTCAGCCCGCGATTTCCATGAGCCCGCTGGGCGTGTCGGTGAATACCGATGAAACGCCCCAACCCAACACCTCCCGCGCCATGGGCACCGTGTTGACCGTGTAGGCCAGCACCGGCCGCCCGGTGGACTTATACTCCCGAATGCTGGCGGCGTCCTCCCTGCGGGCGTTGACGTTGATGGTGCTGACGTTCAACTGCTCCACCCGCTGGCGCCAATTGGCCGGCCGCCGGTCGATGAGGTAGCCCAGGGGCCAGCGCGGCACCACTTGGCGCGCCATGTCCAGGGACGCGTCGGCGAAGGAGGAGACCAGGGGCGGCGGCCGGTCGTCCGGCCACAGGGAATAGGCCAGGGTCAGCGCGACGCCGGCTGTTTCCTCCTCCCGACCCGGGCAGGGCTTGATCTCCAGGTTCAGCCCCAGGTTCAGGGCCAGCACCAGCTGGATGACCTCCACCAGGGTGGGCACCTTCTCCCCCCGGAAGGCGGGGGAGAACCAGGATCCGGCATCGAGCTGGCGCAGGGCGTCCAGCGTCAGGTCCTTGGCCGGCCCCTTGCCGTCGGTGGTGCGGTCCAGATCGTCGTCATGCATCAGCACGGGCACCAGGTCGGCCGTCAGCTTGACGTCCACCTCCACCCACCTGGCCCCCTGCGCCGCCGCCATGCGGATGCCGGACAGCGTGTTCTCCGGCGCGTGGCGGGCGGCACCCCGGTGGCCGATCAGGCGCGGCAAGGGCCCCAGGGGGAGGATATCGCTCATGGAGGGTCAGTCCTTTGATGGGGCAGGCACGCACAGCCGGTCCCCCGGCTGGCAATGGGACAGCAGCCGGCGCAAATCGTCCGGGTCCAGGGCGGTGCAGCCGGCCGTGGCGGCGCGGTCGGGCCGCGTCAGGTGCATGAAGATGGCGCTGCCCAGGCCGGGCACCGGCGGGTCATCGTTATGTCCCAGCACCACGACGATGTCGTAGACGTGGTCCTGGCGCCACATCAGCTCATGGCTGGCGGCGAACGGCAAGGTCACGGGGCGGTTGTAGTCGGCGTGGGCTGGATCGTCGCACCAGCCGTCCCGGGGGGCCATGGCCGCCACCGGCAGGGCCGTCACCGGCGCTGGCAGGCGATCCGGTCGATAAAGCACGCGCCGCAGGGGAAAACAGCCCACGGGCGTACCCCCGTCCCCTTCCCGCTTGTCGGCGATGATGCCGCCCCGGCCGATGACGCACGCCGCCTCATGCGCCCGGCCCTGGCCGTCGCGCCAGCGCAGGCGATGGCCGGCACCGGAACCGGGGGACGCGGGAATGGCGGGATCGGGGATCAGATGGATGTCCATCCCCCCTCTATACCCCAACGGGCCTCCCAATCAATTGGGCCGCCTTAAGGAACCGCCCCAATGAACCGGCGGCTTAGTGGGGGGCGCCCTGGGCGTCCTTCATGGCCTGATACTTGGCCAGGTTGGCCATCATGATGTCGGCGATGAGCTGCTTGGGCAGCGGGGGCGGGCCGCCCGTGGCGTTGCTGATGACGGCGGCGCCATTCTGGGGGACGCCATTCTGGGGGACGCCATTCTGGAGGACGCCGGCCTGGGGGACGCCGGCCTGGGTATCGGCCACGCCGGCAGGCGGCGCGGCACTGGCGGACATCACCTGCTGCGGCAAGGCCGCCGGCTGGGCGCCGGTAGGCGCCTGGGTGCCGTTGATGCTGGCCGAGGCGGCCGTCGCCTGGGCCAGGAGGGTGGTCGTGTCCTGGCCCATGGCGTTGGTGTAGGCCTGGATGGCCTGGGGTACCGGGGTGCGTTGCGGCTGCGCGTTGGCGGCCGTGCCGCCATCCATCACCTGGATCATGGCCGGGTGGGACGCGGCGGCCAGGGCGGCCTGCGACTGTGCCGCCTGGGATTGGGCGGCGTGGGCCTGGGCCGCGCTGGTCTGCAGCACCGTGGGGCCGGCGGTAGCGGACTTGATGTTCTGGACATAGCTGGGGGCGACCAGGGTGCGGCCGGTGGGGGCGCCGGCGCCCGCCATGGCGCGGTAGTTGGCCAGGGTCAGGCCGTGGGCCTGCTTTTGCCCCAGGTGGGTGCCCGCCTCATTGCCGGCGGGGTTGGCCATGGCGGCGGCCTGGGCCGGCATCAGCTGCGGGCCCGCCCCCATGGGCATGGACTGGGTGCCCACGCCGATATTGGCGGCGGCGTTGGCGGCCTGGGCCATCGCCTGGGTGGCGTTGGTGATCTGGCTGGCCTGCTGCGCCAGGGCCTGGGTGGGGTTGGCGCCCATGGAGGCCGCGTTCGGCATCGCCGCCGGGGCGTTCAGGGCCATGGCGGGCACAGCCGCCAGGTTGGGGAAGGCCTGGCCTTGGGACTTCACCGTGGTGGCCGGCGTGGCCAGGCCGGGCACGGCGCCAGCCGGGACCGAACTGGTGCGCACCATCTGGCCCGGCGCGGGCTGCGCGGCGGCGACGGCCGGGGCGGCACCTTGCGTCTGGGGCGCCAGCACCATGGACTCGACCTTGGCCACGGGCGCGCGGCCGGCCGTGGGGGTCTGCTCGGGGGACTGGTCCGGCTGCTCCTGGCCGCCCCTGTGACCACCTTGGCGCCCCTGGCCGCCGCCCTGGTCCTCGTCCGGATCCAGCGTGACCGTGCCGGTCCGATGATGGCCCAGGCCCAGGGCGTCCATGACGTGGCCGCCCACGTCCTCGCCCGTCTCCTCCTCGATGATGGCGTCGCCGGTGGCCAGCGCCATGCCGATGGGACCGCCGTACAGCAGGCCGCCCAGGATTTTGGCCGGGGCCTTGATGGTGTCGCCCGTGATCTCGCGGTAGATCGTGCTGACGATGGGAATGTGCTGCAGGGGGTTGATGATGTCGACCACATCCCAGAAGGACATGTGATTGTCCTTGTGGGCGGCCGCCGCTTGGGCCTGAACCGCGGCTGCGGTGCCCACCGGCACGGCGCCCGCCTGACCGGGCAGCGCGCCAGCCTGCGGCGCGGCGTCCTGCGCCACCTGCTGGCCCAGCTCATCCTGGAAGTCACCTGGCAGCCCGCCCTGACCGGCGGCGGACGTGACCGTGGCGTTGCCACCCGCGAGCGCGGGATCGGGGTAGGACGGCGACAGGGCAGACTGGACGCTGGGGGTCATGGGGCTTTCTCCTGCACCCACAACCCAAAGCAAGCGATATGCCAGTCTAAATATTCAGTCTTTTCAGCGGATTATATAGCGGCGCCGGTCTTCCAGAACCGCCCATCGGCAAATTCAACCGGGCGGGGCCAGCCGGACTTGCCGGCCTCCCTTCGCGTCTCACAGCAGGTGGCCGGCCTTTTCCGCCTTGGTGCGCAGATAGGCGATGTTGTGGCCGTTGGCGGGGAAGATATGGGGAACGCGATCCACCACCTGCACGCCCCAGCGGGCCAGCTGGGTCAGCTTGTCCGGATTGTTGGTCATCAGGCGCACCGCGGTGAAGCCCAGGGCCTTCAGCATGGTGGCCGCCGGCAGGTAGGTGCGCTCGTCCGCCTCGAAGCCCACCATCAGGTTGGCGTCCACCGTGTCGACGCCGGCGTCCTGCAGGCGATAGGCGCGCAGCTTGTTCATCAGGCCGATGTTGCGGCCCTCCTGCGCCAGGTACAGCACCACGCCGCTGCCCTGGGCCGCGATCTCGCGGATCGCGCCGCGCAGTTGGGCGCCGCAGTCGCAGCGCAGCGAACCCAACAGGTCGCCGGTGAAGCATTCGGAATGCAGGCGGGCCAGCACGGGCTGCGCCGGGTCGGGGTTGCCGATCAGGATGGCCAGATGCTCCACCCCGCCGTCGGGCGCGCGGAAGGCGATCAGGCGGGTGTCCTCGGCGTCCAGCAGGGGAACGGAGGCCTCCACGACCTGGCGCAGGGTGGACTCGCCCGCGGCCTGATAGGCCTGGATGTCGGCGCCCCGCACAGTCAGCAGGTCATTGCGCTCCGCCACCTCGGCGGCGCGGGCGGCCGGCACCTCGGCCACCACCACGGCAGGCAGCAGGCGCGCCAGCTTGACCAGCAGCAGCGCCTCGCCCTCCGCCGAGGGGAAGGGGCGGATGGCGGGGGTGATGTCCAGCGTGGCATGGCCCGGGCGGGTGGGATCGGCCAGCAGCCGCACCAGGTCGGGCGATAGGCCTTGACCCGAAGTGCCTGGGGCCGGGGCGATGACCACCGTGCCGGCGCCCATGGGGTCGGCCTGGGCCGGCTCGACCGCGTGGGTCAGCAGGCCGGCGGCGATGGCGCGCTTGTCGGTCACCACCAGGGCCGGTTCGCCCCCGCCGCCCTGGGCCGCCGCCTGGCGCACCAGGGCCAGGGCCGGGGCGTCCGCCATCTCCGCCGCGCGCAGCAGCAGGGCGCGGCCATCGCCGCCCTGCAGCATCACCAGATCGCCCCGGCGCAGCTCGGACACCGCACGCTGGACGGAGCGGCTGGCGGTCCGCAGCAGGGGCGAAATCGGTTCGGCGGCGAGCGACATGCGGGTATATCCAGGCGACACGGGAGGGCGGCACGGCTGTGGGATGGCGCGAAAATCCAGCGCCAGCTTTATGGGCAGCAAATGGTCATTTGGCCCGCCCGGCACAACCACTTCCACCCGATTCACACGGTATCGGTCCCCGGGGTGCGGGCGAAGCGCTAGCGTTGCATGGGTCCCCAGCCCCCTGGTGGGACGCCGCCCGGGAATAATTCCCGCGCCCGCGCCGCCCGCACATATCCACACGCCCCCACCGGCACACGCCCACCGGCACACGCCCAAACGGCCCAGCCCCGCGCCGGGCGGCCGGCCGATATGACCGATCGCGCCATGGCTTTTCCTGGCGGGAAACACCAGAGTGAAGGGCGTATCCGTCCATCGGAGGGTTGGCCGGCGGTATGGCGGACATCACCGGTAACCCGCTGATGCAACGGTGTTTCCCACCCCGTTTCCGTTTGTTTCCGGCCGGCGCGCCGGCCCCGTCACGTCAGGACCCCACGGGAATGTTCCGTGCCTTCGCCCCGGCCTCGACCCCGTCCTTCGGCCCGCCCCGCTGCGGCGGTCGCGGAGGTTTGCCATGATCCAGCCGTGGACCTTCGACAGCGACTGGCAGGCCCTGCGCGAACCCCTGGACGACAAGGCGCGGGCCATCGAGCTGGCCTGGGAATTCGCGCGCATGGTGCCGTCGCGTCCCCACATCCTGGATCTCGGCGCGGGGGTTGGCGCCAACGTCCGCCATCTGCTGCCCCGCCTTGGGCGGATGATCCAGGACTGGACCCTGATGGACTCCGACGCCGCCGCCCTGGGCGGCGTGGCCGAGCGCATGCAACGCTGGGCGCACGAACTGGGCTGGGGCGTGGCGCGCAACCCACCGGAAGATGGCGTGCCCGGCGCGGTGGGCGAGCTGATCCTGTTCGGCGACGACGTGCGCAGCCGCCTGACCCTGATCCAGCGGGATATGTCGTCCGACCTGCACGACTTGGGCATCCAGCGCCATGATGGCGTGGCCGCCAACGCCTTCTTCGACCGCGTTTCGGCGGAATGGCTGGATCATTTCGTTATCGAACTGACAACGAGCGGCCTGCCACCGGTGCTGGCGACCGGCGTGCAGGACGGCCGGCTGCTGTGGCGGCCGGAGGATCCGGACGACGGCATGATCGTGGAACTGGCGACCATCGCGGCCCGGCGCGATTACGGCTTCGGCCCGCCGCTGGGCGACCAGGCGTCATCGGCGCTCGTGGAAAGGCTGGAGGCGGCGGGTTATCGCCTGGATGGCGCCCGCTCGGACTGGCGGCTCTCAGGCTTGCGCGCCCGCCAGGCGCACATGGCCCTGGTGGACATGCTGGCCGCCCAGGCGGAAACGCGCGATCCCGCCATGGCCGACCGCATCGGCGCCTGGCGCGAACGCCGTCACGCGGCCGTCATGCGGGTGGAACTGATCGTGGGCCATGCCGACATCCTGGCCCGGCGCTGACACGTGCACGGTATGGGCGCGTCCCTCCATGGGACATGCGCCCCATGGGCCCGTGCGAACGATCCGCACCCATGTTAAGAAGGCGACGGAGATGTCGCCCCTTACCCCGTTCCCTAGTCCAGGCCTATGACGACCCCAGGCGCCAAGAAACTGTTGCTGGTTGAGGATGACGAAACCCTACGCCATCTGTTGGCCGAGCAGTTGACGGCCCTGGAGGAATTCGACGTGCGCCAGGCCGCCGACGGCGCCACGGCGCTGGCCACCGCGCAGGTCTTGTCGTTCGAGGCCATCCTGCTGGCCAGCCGCCTGCCGGACATGGACGGGGCGGCCGTATGCGCCGCCTTGCGCCAGGCCGGTGTGGACTGCCCCATCCTGCTGATGGCGGCTGAGGGGGAGCCCGATGTCGCGGGCTGCAGCGACCGGCTGGTGAAGCCTTTCCGCATCGGCGCCCTGCTGACCAAGCTGCGCCACCACGCCCGGCCCACCGGTGACGATCCCGCCCTGCGCATCGGCCCCTATGAGTTCCGCGCCGTCGCCCGCACGCTGCGGGAGGATGACACGGGAGCGGAGACCCGCCTGACCGACAAGGAGGCGCAGATCCTGGCCTATCTGCATCGTGCCCAGGGCGCGGTCGTCGGCCGGGACCAACTGTTGGACCAGGTGTGGAACTATAACGAAGGCGTCACCACCCACACCTTGGAAACCCATATCTACCGCCTGCGGCAGAAGATGGAGCGGGACCCGGCCAACGCCGTCCTGCTGGTGACCGAATCCGGCGGATATCGGCTGGCCCTATGAAACAATCCCCCTTCCGGTTCGCCCGGGCGGCATCCCTTTCCCTGTCGCTGGCCGCCCTTTCCATCATGCTGTCGCTGGGGGCTTGCGGCGGTGGCGCGCCCAAGCCCTTCCCGGTACCGGCGGCGGAGGCCGACCTGCCGCCGGCCAACACCGCCGCGATCCGCCGCGTCGTGCTGGTGCATCCGCCCAGCAAGGAGAAGGTGGACGTCATCTACTGGCATGACGGCGCCTATGACGCCCACGCCATGGCCGAGGTGGCGCACATCCTGCGCGACCGCCACACGGGTGAGGCCCACGACATCGACCCGGCGCTGATGGATTTCATCAGCGGCGTCATCCTGCGGTCCGGCCTGCCGTCCACCACGCAAGTGGACATCCTGTCCGGCTACCGCTCACCCGAGACCAACGCCGCCCTGGTCAAGGTCAACCGCAACGCCGCCCGCGAAAGCTTCCACATGCAGGGCCGCGCCGCCGACATCCGCATCCCGGCGCTGAAGGGCGACGCCATCACCGAGATCGCCAAGACCATGCAGCGCGGCGGCGCCGCCTTCTACGATGGCAGCGGCCACACCCATGTGGATACGGGCCCGGTGCGCACCTGGGCGACGTATTCCACGCGGTGATTGGTTTGCCTCAAGCGCCGGCGGGGCATCCGCCCCTTGGCCATCCTCGCGCTTCAGTCCGCCTTCGGCTCCCCAAGACGCTCCGGCGTCCTAACGTATGGCCCGCCCCGTCCGCAACGTATGGCCCGCCCCGTCCGCAAGGGGGGTTGTCAGAAATGGCAAGGTGGTCTGCATCAACGTATCCGGTCTCAAGGCTGAAGCCTTGGCCAAGATGGATATCCGCGCAGTCTGATCCTCATAAAAGCGCCGGTGCCGAGCACCATATTTAGAATCAGGTTTTCAGGCTGCCGGGTACGACCTGTAATGCCATCTTTACTTCACCTCCCGCAGACATCTTGAGCGTGCGGCGTTCGCCGCCCGCTGCTCCAGGTGATCAGGCGGCGGCAAGCGCCCGCCGATCGAAGTCTTGTTGCGTGTGCAACACTGCCCAGGCGATGCGCGCCAGCTTCGCCGCCAGCGCCACAACCACGATATTGGGATGGGCGCGGGTCAGCATGGTCTGCAGCCAAGCGCCCAACTGGTTCGGCTTCGCCACGAGATGCGGCATAGCCGCTCGGGCACCGTGAATCAGCTGTTTGCGCAAATAGCCATTCCCGCGTTTGCTAATCCCGAGAAGCTTCGTCTTGCCACCGGTCGAGTGTTGTCGAGGCGTCAGGCCAAGCCATGCGGCCAAATCCCTTGCCTTGGCGAAGGCGCTGCCGTCGCCGATGGCCGCCAGCAATGCGGTTGCGTTGATGACGCCGATGCCGGGGATTGTCGCCAGTCGCCGAGCCTGTTCATTCTCACGGGTCAGCGCCGCGAGTTCGTCGTCATAGGCCTTGATCCTTTGGTCGAGCCCCGTCCATTCGTCGCGGAGGTCGGCCAATAACGTGCTGGTGCGCGCACTGACAGCCGGATCGCCGGCCATGAGCTCTTCGAGGCGACGCATCAGGTTGACGCGCCCCTTTGGCAGGACGATGCCGCGCTCGAGCAGCACTGCCCGCAACTGGTTGATCAGCGCGGTGCGCGCGTTCACCAGCCGCTCCCGCACACGGTGCAGGATCTGCAGGTCGAGCTGAGCTTCGCTCTTCAGCGAGACAAAGCGCATCGTTGGCCGTGTCGCCGCTTCGGCGATCGCCTCTGCGTCACGGTCGTCGGTCTTCTGTGCCTTGACATAGGGCTGCACATATTCCGGCGACATCAGCCGGATCGTATGCCCGTACTGTGCCAGCGTTCGGCCGAGAAAGTGCGCGCCGCAACACGCCTCCATCGCAATGACACATGCCGGCAACGTCGCCGCGAACGTCACGATCGCATCGCGCGTCAGCCGCTTGCGCATCACCATGGCACCGGTCGCGTCCATGCCCGCCAAGCTGCAGCTATTCTTGCCCAGATCGATCCCGAGCACGGCGATAGGAGTCTTCGTCATCGGTCATCTCCTCCAAATCCGACATCGTCATGATGCCGGGAAGTGAGGGGCGGGCCATTCCATAAAAGATGTTTGAGCATGAAAAAGGCCCGGGGGTGAGCCCGGGCCTTTTCCTCAAGAGGGCGCGCTTTTATCAGAACCGGATGCCCACGCCGACGCGGACCTGGCTTTCGTCCGGGGTCGTGCGCAGCTGGCCGCCGGCCAGATCCCGCGTGGAGTGCGAGTAGTCGGTGTAGTCATACTCGATACGGGTGAACAGGTGCTCGTCGATGGCGTAATCGGCGCCGACGCCGTACTTCACGCCATCATAATCCTGGGCGTACTGGCGGGAGGCGCCGCCGGTCAGGGCGTTGGTCGTGTCGATGGAGGTGTGCTGATAACCCACCCGGCCGAACAGCAGCAGGTCGGGCTGGACCACGTAGCCCAGGCGGGCGCTGACGCCGGCGCTGTAGTTGGGCTGCACGCGGTAGCTGCCCAGGGCGTCGCCGTAGGTCCGGTCGCCTGTGTAGAAATTGGCTTCGCCTTCGGCGCCGACATAGATGTTGTCATAAACGGTCTGGCCGTAGCCGGCGAAGAGGCCGCCGTTGAAACCCTGGGTCTCATGGCTGGGCGTGCTCTGCTGGCCGCCGACGGTGGCCCGCTGATGGGCGTTGAACCAGTCATAGCCGGCGTTGGCACCAACATAGCCGCCATCGAACGTGCTCTGCGCCAGGGCCGGCGTCGCGGCGACCGCGACCAGAGCCGAAGCGGCCAAGACAATAGTCCGTAAATGCGACATGGTAACTCTCCTTTAAGGTCCCTAATCCGCCACCGTTTCATTGTTGCAAACAATAAAACTTAGGCGTGTTGCGGCAATGTTTCGTCATCACCTTCAAGTCCATCGCGTTACTATTGCGGATAACTACTGATGGATGACTGATTCATTACGCCTTCGAGATGGTCATAACCTGTGAGGATCGTCACACTTTCCATGCCTACAGCGCACGGCTGGAAATCAATACTAAGTCCTTATTTCATGGCTAAACCAGATTAGTGCCCCGACTTCGCCACAAATGGATCGTTGGCGCGGCGCGCCGGAATCGGGTAGGAGGGAGGCTCGCACCTCCCCCCTCCCACACCACCGTACGTACGGTTCCGTATACGGCGGTTCATGAAGCGTGGTTTAGGCGTTGATGGGTTGCCATGAGGGATGGCAGGCCGAGAGTGTCGAAGAAGGATTTCCGGTAGGCGTCGTTCATGTGGCTGGCCCCAGCATTCCACCAGGGGCCGCGTCCATTGCAGGCGGACGCCCATGCGCGGGCCTCATCCAATCCTCGCCGCATCAGGTTTGTGGCCCGGGTGCGCGGGCGTTTCCATTGGCGCCAAAGGATACAGCGCAGTTTGCGCCGCAGCCATCCATCGAGGTCCTCGAAGGTGCCCTTCACCTCGGCCAGCCGGAAGTAGGCCGTCCAGCCGCGCAGGATGGGGGCGAGGGTCTCGATGGTGTAGGCCAGGGAACGTCCGCGTCCGGCCCGGAACAGGCCCCTGAGCTTGTCGCGCAACCGGTCCACGCTCTTGGCCGCCACCTTGAGGCGCGGCTGTTTGTGGACCGTCACACTATAGCCCAGGAACGCCCGGTCCCAGGGGCGGGCCACCGCGCTCTTGGCGCGGTTGACCGTCAGCCGCAGCCGCTCGGATAGGAACCGGGTGATCGAGGCCATGACCCGTTCGCCGGCACGCCGGGACCGCACATAGATGTTGCAGTCGTCAGCATATCGGCAGAACGCGTGGCCCCGGCGCTCCAGTTCCCGGTCCAGGTCGTCGAGCAGGATGTTCGACAACAACGGCGACAAGGGCCCTCCCTGGGGCGTCCCCTCGCCACGCGCCGCCGTCACCCCGCCCAGCATCAATCCGGCCCGAAGGTAGCGGCGGATCAGCCGCAGCACCCGACGGTCCCTCACCTTGCGCGCCACACGCGCCATCAGCACGTCGTGGTTCACACGGTCGAAGAACTTCTCAAGGTCCAGGTCCACCACCCAGCGCAGGCCGGCCGCCATGTGCGACCGCGCGGCCCGCACCGCCTGGTGGGTGCTCCGTCCGGGACGGAACCCGTAGGAGGACCCGGAGAAGTCCGGATCGAACACCGGCATCAGAACCTGATGCAACGCCTGCTGGATCAGCCGATCCACGACTGTCGGGATACCCAACAGCCGAACGCCGCCCCCGGGCTTGGGGATCTCAACCCCGCGCACCGGCGACGGCCGGTACCGGCCCGCCAGCAGGTCCCCCTTGAGGCGCGCCCAATGCTCCACCAGGTACGGCTTCAGAGCCCCGACGGGCATCCCATCGATGCCCGCCGCGCCCTGGTTCGCCATCACCCGGTCGTAAGCCCGCCTCATGTTCTCACGGCTGAGGACTGCCTCCAGCAACCGCTCTTCCGCCTCCGGTTGGAGGCGCTGACCTGCCGTGGCGCTTGACGCATCCCGCCCGTACTCTCGCGGCTGCCGGCCGCTACCATCAGGGGGGATGCGGGTCTTCCCAGACCCGCTGGCCGCGTCTCCTGTCACCATCGAAAGTCAGCCCTCCTTCCGGCACTCCATGTTCTGCCCTTCGCCGGCCCGGTGCGTCGGCTACTACGGCTTCTGCTGACTTCTGCCACCCCATCCCGGCGCCTCACGACGCCGGTAGCACACCTGTCGCCAGGGGCAGGGCGGCAGACCTCCCAGGGTAAGACGCGTGACCTTCATGCCATATACCCGCCGCATATACGCCAGCACCTTCCGGGTGATATCGGGCTTCGGGCTTAATGGCTCCCTCGCCCAGGTGCGGACGCCTCATGCGATTCCTGTTCGTCAGGCCGGCACTTTGCTTACAGCTTCCTTCGGACCCCACCTCGCGGTGACGCCCTTGCTGTTCGGCTAGCGGTTCCCATCACCAGGGCCCGTAGAGGACTTCCACCTCCAAGTCACAAGCCGGTTACCAACCCGGCTCTCGGTGCTTACGCACCTCGCGCCATGCCTGGCGCACCATAGAAAAAGCCGCCCAGGCTATCCTGGGCGGCTTAATCGTTGACCAAAGGCATCGGCTGCGGCCGGATGCCTCGGCCTTATTATAGTTTACCCTCCAGCGCCGGGCGCGGGCATCCGCCCGCTGGCCTTCCTCGTTTCGCAGTCCGCTGACGCTGCCCGCAAAACTCCGGCACCCGCCCTTGCGGGCTACCAGCGGCAAGGTGCCCCTGCCGCTGGGGCAAAAAGTCCGGCCCCGGGGTTTACGCCTCCTCGGCCTTGTCCTTCTTGCTCAGGTCCTCACCGGTGGCCTGGTCGACGACCTTCATCGACAGCTTCACCTTGCCGCGATCGTCGAAGCCCAGGACCTTCACCTTCACCTCGTCGCCCTGGTTGACCACGTCGGTCACCTTGGCCACGCGCTGCGGCGCCAGTTCGGAGATGTGGACCAGGCCGTCACGGGCGCCCAGGAAGTTCACGAAGGCCCCGAAGTCCATGACCTTCACGACCTTGCCGACGTAGATCTCGCCCACCTCGGGCTCGGCGACGATGCCTTTGATCCACTTGATGGCCGCGTCGGACGCCTTGCTGTCCACGGCCGCCACCTTCACGGTGCCGTCGTCCTCGATGTCGATCTTGGCGCCGGTCTGCTCCACGATCTCGCGGATCACCTTGCCGCCGGAGCCGATCACGTCGCGGATCTTCTCCTTCGGGATGTTGATCACGGTGATGCGGGGGGCGTTCTGGTTCACGGCCTCGCGGGCGCCGCCGATGGCCTTGGCCATCTCGCCCAGGATGTGCAGACGGCCGTCCTTGGCCTGCGCCAGGGCGACCTTCATGATGTCCTCGGTGATCGAGGTGATCTTGATGTCCATCTGCAGGGCGGTCACGCCCGCCTCGGTGCCGGCGACCTTGAAGTCCATGTCGCCCAGGTGATCCTCGTCACCCAGGATGTCGGACAGCACGGCGACGCCGGTGTCTTCCTTGATCAGGCCCATGGCGATGCCGGCCACGGGGCGCGGCAGCGGCACGCCGGCGTCCATCAGCGCCAGCGAGGTGCCGCAGACGGTGGCCATGGAGGACGAGCCGTTGGACTCGGTGATCTCGGAGACCAGACGCAGGGTGTAGGGGAAGGCTTCCTTCGCCGGCAGCAGCGGATGCACGGCGCGCCACGCCAGCTTGCCGTGGCCGATCTCGCGACGGCCCGGGCTGCCCATGCGGCCGGCTTCACCCACGGAGTACGGGGGGAAGTTGTAGTGCAGCATGAAGTTTTCGCGGTATTCGCCTTCCAGCGCGTCCACGATCTGCTCGTCCTGGGCGGTGCCCAGGGTGGCGACCACCAGGGCCTGGGTCTCGCCGCGGGTGAACAGGGACGAACCGTGGGCCCGGGGCAGCACGCCCACTTCCGCCACGATGGGGCGGATGTCGACGGTGGTGCGGCCGTCGATGCGCTTGCCAGTCTCCAGGACCGTGCCGCGCAGCACGTCGGCCTCCAGATCCTTGAAGGTGCTGCCGACGGCTTCCGCCGTGTAGGCGCCCTCGGCGGTCAGTGCCTCGACCGCCTTCTTCTTGGCGGTGGAGATGGCCTCATAGCGTTCCTGCTTCACGGTCAGGGTGTAGGCGGCACGGATGTCGGCGCCCACCAGCTCGTTCAGCTTGGCCTTCAGCGCGGCCTTGTCATAGGCCGACGGCGGCAGATCCCAGGGATCCTTGGCGGCCTGCTCGGCCAGGTCGATGATCAGGTTGATCACCGACTGGAAGGCGGTGTGGCCGAACATGACGGCCTTCAGCATGATCTCTTCGGACAGCTCCTTGGCTTCCGATTCGACCATCAGCACGCCTTCCTGGGTGCCGGCGACCACCAGGTCCAGGTCGGTGGTCTCGACCTGCTCCAGCGTCGGGTTCAGGATGAACGCGCCATCCTTGTAGCCGACGCGGGCACCGCCGATGGGCCCCAGGAAGGGCAGGCCGGACAGCGTCAGCGCGGCGGAGGCGCCGATCATCGCGACGATATCGGGATCGTTTTCCAGGTCATGGCTCAGCACGGTGCAGACGACCTGCACCTCGTTGCGGAAGCCGTCGACGAACAGCGGGCGGATGGGGCGGTCGATGAGGCGGGAGGTCAGCACCTCCTTCTCGGTCGGACGGCCCTCGCGCTTGAAGAAGCCGCCCGGGATCTTGCCGGCGGCGAACGCCTTTTCCTGGTAGTTGACGGTCAGGGGAAAAAGTCCTGGCCGGGCTTCACGGACTTGGCGCCGACGGCGGTGCAGAGCACGACCGTGTCGCCGTAGGTGGCGATGACAGCGCCATCAGCCTGGCGGGCGACCTTGCCCGTCTCTAGGACCAGCTTGCGGCCGCCCCATTCCATCTCTTTACGAAAAACCTTGAACATATCTCGCTTCCTTCCATCCGATACTCGGTGCACGTCCCGGATTGGACGGCCGAGCCGGGGCCCTATCGGCAGCACCCGCGTTGGAAACCTTTAAATGACAGATGGCCAGCCGGGTCCACCCGACTGGCCATCCTTACTACTCAATACCCAGAACCGGGGCGCTTGCGGGCCGTCCGGACATCCATCCCGGTGGGACGCGGCCGCGTCGGGGCGCCAAGCCCGCCGGACGGCGGGCGGCCGGTGCCACCGGTGACTGCGGTCGGTTGCGCCAGGGGCGTCGTCCGGACCATACCCTTAGCGACGCAGGCCCAGACGCTGGATCAGCGACGTGTAGCGGGCGACGTCCTTGCGCTTCAGGTAGTCCAGCAGGCTACGACGCTGGCTCACCATGACCAGCAGGCCACGGCGGGAGTGGAAGTCCTTGTTGTGGGACTTCATGTGGTCGGTCAGGTTGGTGATGCGTTCCGTCAGGATCGCGACCTGCACCTCGGGCGAACCGGTGTCGCCTTCGGCGGTCTTGTACTCGGCAATGAGCGCCTGCTTGCGCTCGGCAGTGATCGACATCGTCGTCTCCATCACTTAGAGGTTCAAAACGCGCACCGGACGGACCTCCGCCCCCTCGACATGGACCAACGCCACCGGCTTGCCGCCACAAATGGCAAGCGCGATGGGCTCCCCGCCCGCCAACTGATCGTGAATGGCGTCCAGCCGTTCCAGATCATGACGGCGCAGCAGCGCCACCGTTTGTCCGTGTCTCAGTCGGTGCGCTTCCGCTTCCGCCAGGGCCAGCGCCGGGATGTCGTCCAGCGCGGTCTCGATCGGTTGCAGAAGTCCTTCGACCGTGGGTGTCTGCGCCACCCGCTCCAATTCGTCAAGCGAAATCGCCTGATCCATGGTGAAACGCCCGACCCGCAACCGGCGCAGGACGGACACATGGCCCACCGTGCCCAGGGCCAGGGCCAGGTCGCGCGCCAGCGAACGCATGTAGGTGCCCTTGCCGCACTCCACCTCGAACTCGGCATGGTCGGCGTCGGGGCGGCCGGTCAGCAGGAAGCTGTCCACCCGCACGATGCGCGGCGCCAAATCCACCCTTTCGCCCTCGCGCGCCAGGTCATAGGCGCGCTCGCCCGCCACCTTGATGGCGGAGAACTGGGGCGGCACCTGGCTGATCTCGCCCTGGAAATTCTCCAACGCCGCCTCGATGGCCTCATCGCTGGGACGGTGGTCGTGGGTGGCCGTCACCTCCCCCGCCAAATCGTCGGTGGTGCGGGACTCACCAAAGCGCAGGGTGAAGCGGTAGGTCTTGCCGCAGTCCATGGCGTAGGACACGGTCTTGGTCGCCTCGCCGAAGGCGATGGGCAGGATGCCGGTGGCGATGGGGTCCAGCGTGCCGGCGTGGCCCGCCTTTTCCGCCTGCATCAGCCACCGCACCTTGGCCATGGCCTGGGTGCTGGTCATGCCCGGCGGCTTGTCCAGCACCAGCCAGCCGTGCAATGGCCGGCCCTTGCGCTTACGGGCCATCGTGGCGCTCCGCGCCCTCGTCGGCGCGGCCTTCGGCGTCCCCGTCGCCATGGTCATGATCCAGGTCGCGCTGCACATCGGGACGATGCAGCAGCTGGTCGATGCGCTGGGCGTAGTCGAAGGACACGTCGACCTGGAAGCTGAGGCGCGGCACGTGCTGCAGTCGCATGGCCTTGGCCACCTGGCTGCGCAGATAGGCCGAGACGCGGTTCAGCGCCTTGATCTGCTCCGGATGGCCGCCGCCCAGCGGCATGACGAAGGCCGTGGCGTTCTTCAGGTCGGGGCTGATGCGCACCTCGCTGACCGTCACGTTCAGGTCGTGCAGGTCGGGATCGCGGAAATCGGCCCGGCGCAGGATATCGGCCAGGGCGTGGCGCAGTTCCTCGCCCACACGCAGCTGACGTTGAGAGGGGGCCTTGCCGGCACGCAGGTCGGCGTCACCATGTCGGCTCATGGGTCATTATCCTAGTAAAGGCCCCCTCCCCTTTCGTTCAAGGGTGGGACCGGCCCCGCCCATCCCGCCTGGGGACGGCGCGAGGGCCATACGGCTCCCTTCCGGAGCCAAAACGGCCGTCCGGGATTGGACCGGACGGCCGGGTTGTCAGGCAGATACTCTGATCCAGTCACGGAAAGCGGGGCCGCGCTTACAGGGCGCGGGCCACCTCTTCCATCTCGTAGGCTTCGATGACGTCGCCCGCCTGGATGTTGTCGTAGTTCTCGAAGGCCATGCCGCACTCGTAACCTTCGCGCACTTCCTTGACTTCGTCCTTGAAGCGCTTGAGCGTCTTGAGCGTGCCCTCGTGGATGACGACGTTGTCGCGCAGCAGGCGCACGCCGGCGCCGCGCTTCACGATGCCTTCCGTCACGCGGCAGCCGCCCACCTTGCCGACCTTGGTGATGTTGAACACCTCCAGGATCTGCGCGTTGCCCAGGAAGCGTTCGCGCAGCACCGGCTTCAGCATGCCGGTCAGCAGGGCACGGACATCGTCGATGATGTCGTAGATGACCGAGTAGTAGCGGATCTCCGCGTTGTCCCGCTTGGCCATTTCGCGGGCCTGCGGGTTGGCGCGGACGTTGAAGCCGATGATGATGCCGCGCGAGGCGTTGGCCAGCGTGACGTCGCTTTCGTTGATGGCGCCCACACCGGAGTGCAGCACGCGCACCTTGACCTCGGCGTTGTCGCCGGCCAGCTTTTCCAGCGTGCCGGAGATCGCCTCGATGGACCCCTGCACGTCGCCCTTGATGACCAGCGGCAGTTCCTTCACCTCGCCCGCCTGGATCTGCTTGAACATCTGTTCCAGCGATCCGCGCGCCGACTGGGCGACCTGGGCCTCCCGCTTCTTGCGCTGGCGGAACTCGGTGATCTCGCGGGCGCGGGCCTCGCTCTCGACGACCGAGAACTCGTCACCGGCCAGCGGCGTGGCGTTCAGGCCCAGCACCTCCACCGGGGTGGCGGGACCGGCGTTCTCGACATTCTGGCCACGGTCGTTGACCAGGGCGCGCACACGGCCCCACTCGCTGCCGGCGACGACGATGTCGCCCACCTTCAGCGTGCCGCGCTGGACCAGCATGGTGGCCACGGAACCACGGCCGCGCTCCAGCTTGGCCTCCACGACGACGCCTTCGGCCGTGCGGTCGGGGTTGGCCTTCAGCTCCAGGATTTCGGCCTGCAGGAGGATGTTCTCCTCCAGCTTGTCCAGGCCCTTGCCCGTCTTGGCCGACACTTCCACGTCCAGGACGTCGCCGCCCATGGCCTCGACCACCAGGCCGTGCTGCAGCAATTCCTGCCGCACCCGGTCCGGCTTGGCGCCGGGCAGGTCGCACTTGTTGATGGCGATGATGATCGGAACCTCGGCCGCCTTGGCGTGCTGGATGGCCTCGACCGTCTGCGGCATGACGCCGTCATCGGCGGCCACCACCAGCACCACCACGTCCGTGACGTTGGCGCCACGGGCGCGCATCTCGGTGAAGGCGGCGTGGCCGGGGGTGTCGATGAAGGTGATGCGCGAACCCGCCGCCAACTGCACCTGGTAGGCGCCGATGTGCTGCGTGATGCCGCCGGCCTCGCGGCTGGCGACGTCGGTGTGGCGCAGGGCGTCCAGCAGCGAGGTCTTGCCGTGGTCGACGTGGCCCATGACGGTGACGACCGGCGGACGCGGCAGCAAGTCCTCGCTGCGGTCCAGGTCGCCCTTCACACCCACCTCGACGTCGGCTTCCGACACGCGGTGCGCGCGGTGGCCGAATTCCGTCACGATCAGCTCGGCGGTGTCGGTGTCGATGTTCTGGGTGATGGTGGCCATCACGCCCATGCGCATCAGCGCCTTGATCACGTCGGCACCGCGCTCGGCCATGCGGTTGGCCAGTTCCTGCACGGTGATGACTTCGGGGATGATGACGTCGCGGGTCACTTTTTGCGTATCCTGACGCCCGGTCAGGCGCTGCTTTTCACGTTCACGGGCGCGGCGCAGCGCGGCCATGCTGCGGCCACGCGGGGCGCCACCGCCCTCGTCGCTCAGCGCCTGCGAAATGGTGAGCTTGCCGGCGTTGCGGCGGCGCTCGCCACCCTTGGCGGCCTTGGCCGGGGCCGGAGCCGCGACCTTGCTGGCGGTCTTGGCGGCACCACCGGGGCCGGCGCGGCGGCGCCCACCCTCGTCATCCTCGTCATCGACGGCGCGCGGGGCCAGGGGGCCACGCGGGGCCGCGGCGTCCGTGGCGGCGGTCGTGGTCGACGCGGTGTTGCCGGCGGCGGGACGGGCGGCGCGCGGGGCCTCGTCCGCCTTGCGGGCGGCCTCGGCCTCCTTGCGCTTGGCCTCTTCCTCCTGGCGGCGCTTCTCCGCCTCGGCGGCGACGCGCTTCTCCTCCTCCTGGATCATCCGCAGCTCTTCCAGCTCGCGGCGACGCAGGGTCTCGTCGTCCAGGGGGCCCTCGTTGACCGGTTCCTCGACCACGGGCGCGGGCGCCATCTCCGCCGGGGCCTCGTCGGCCACGGGCAGATCGTCGGCGATCACCTCGTCCAGCAGCTCGTCCGCCACATCCTCCTGGGCGGGGTTCTCGCCCATGGCGCGCAGGGCGCGCAGACGGGCTTCACGCTCGCTGTCGGTCAGCTGGCGCGGGGCGCCGCCACGCGGCGGCTGACCACGGCCACCGCCCTGCGCGGGACGGCCCTCGGCGGCGGCGCGGGCGGCGGCGCCGCCATCGGCAACGCCGGGACGGGCGCCCTGTTCAAAGGTTCGCTTGCGCTTGACCTCAACCGCAACGGTCTTGGTGCGGCCGTGCGAGAAGCTCTGGCGCACGGATCCCGCGTCCACCGTCTTCTTCAGCTCCAGCTTGCCTCGACCGGTAAGGCTCAACTTCTTGCGGTCCTGGTCGCTCGTGTCAGTCATACGATTTCCGACTGTTTCATCGTTGTCGCCCCGGGGCCGATGCCCCAAGGCCATCCCTTACCCAGCGCTGGGCCTAACGCCCCTTGGAGAGGGCGCGCAGCCTGTCCGCCTCCCGCCGCAGGCGCTGGACCAGCGGTCCGGCACCCACCACGGCATGCACCGCGTCATCGCGGCCCAGCGCCATGCCCAGCTCCCCCCGGTCGAAGATATCGACCACCGGGATGCCGGGGGACAGCGCGTCCAGCTTGGACCGGCCGTCGGCAGCCCCATCGGACGCCTCCAGCCTGAGCCCTATGCCCGACCGCGTACCGATGGCCTTGGCGCGGAGCGCCGCGGCCACCTTCTCAAACCCCGCCACCGCCTGGCCGCCCCGCCGGGCGAGCCCGACCAGGTCCAGACAGCGGCGACGCAGAAGGCCCGACACCTGGGCCCCCAAGTCCGCCGGGGTGCGCACCGACCGGCGCGCCGCCTTGGCGAACAAACCTTTGGCGACCGCCTTTTCAACCAAGGCGGGGTCCGCCGTCAACCACAGCCCGCGTCCGGGCAGGGTTTCCTCCACGTCGGGGACGATCGTGCCGTCGGGTCCGACGACGAAACGGATCATCCCGTCCTTCTCTCCGACCACCCCGCTGGCGATGCACCGGCGCAGTGGGCTTTTGCCCCCCCGACCGCCTCCGCCTCGCCTTCCGGCAGCAGCGGCGCGTCGGGATCCGGTGTCAACGCCGGTCCGGAGACCTGCGGGGCGACCATGAACCAGGCCCCCCTCAGGCGTCGGCGCCGGACTCTTCGTCCGCGAACCAGTGGGCGCGGGCGGCCATGATCAGCTCATTGGCCTCGTCCTCGGTCATCGCATCCTTGCCCAGGATTTCGATGAGCTCGTCACCCGCCAGGTCGGCGAAGTCGTCCAGGGTCTTCACGCCCTTCTCACCCAGCTTGACCAGCATGGGCGCCGTCAACGCCTCGATGGCCGCCACCTCGTCGGTGACACCCAGTTCCTTGCGGCGGTTTTCCAGGCGGCTGTTCTGTTCTTCCAGGAAATTGCGGGCGCGTTCCCGCAGCTCCTCGGCCACGTCCTCGTCGAAGGCGTCGATCGAGGTCAGTTCCTCGGTCTCGACATAGGCGATTTCCTCGACCGAGGTGAAGCCTTCGGCCACCAGCAGATGGGCGATGACGTCGTCAACGTCCAGGGCCTCGATGAACATCTGCGACCGGGTCTTGAATTCCTCGGTGCGACGGTCGGATTCCTCCTGCTCCGTCATGATGTCGATGTCCCAGCCGGTCAGCATGGACGCCAGGCGGACGTTCTGGCCACGGCGGCCGATGGCCAGCGACAGCTGGTCGTCCGGCACCACCACCTCGATGCGCTTGGTCTCCTCGTCGAGCACCACCTTGGCCACTTCGGCCGGGGCCAGCGCGTTCACCACGAAGGTGGCGGCGTCGCGGTTCCAGGGGATGATGTCGATCTTCTCGCCCTGCAGCTCGCCGACCACGGCCTGGACGCGGCTGCCGCGCATGCCGACGCAGGCGCCCACGGGGTCGATGGCGCTGTCATGGCTGATGACGGCGATCTTGGCGCGGCTGCCCGGGTCGCGGGCCACGGCCTTGATCTCGATGATGCCGTCGTAGATTTCCGGCACTTCCTGCTTGAACAGGCCGGCCATGAAGGCGGGATGGGTGCGCGACAGGAAAATCTGGGGGCCGCGCGGCTCGCGCCGCACGTCGTAGATGTAGGCGCGCACGCGGTCGCCGTTCTTGAAATGCTCGCGCGGCAGGCACTCGTCACGACGCAGCACGGCCTCGGCACGGCCCAGGTCCACGGTCACGTTGCCGTATTCCACACGCTTGACCAGGCCGTTGACGATGTCGCCCATGCGGTCCTTGTACTCGTCGTACTGACGGTCGCGCTCGGCCTCGCGGACCTTCTGCACGATGACCTGCTTGGCGGTCTGCGCGGCGATGCGGCCGAAGTCGATGGGCGGCAGCGGGTCGATCAGGAAGTCGCCGACCTTGGCGTCCGGACGCTTGCGCTTGGCCTGGGCCACGGAAACCTGGGTCGCCTCATCCTCGACCGTCTCCACCACTTCCAGGTAGCGCATCAGGTGGATGTCGCCGGTCTTGCGGTCGATGCGGGCGCGGATGTCGTGCTCATGGCCGTACTTGGAACGGCCAGCCTTCTTGATGGCCTCTTCCATCGCCTCGAGCACATGCTCTTTCTCGATGTTCTTTTCGCGGGCGACGGCGTCAGCGACTTGAAGAAGTTCCATCGAAGCGAACCTTGCCTTCTGTTACGTCAGTAAGAACGACTGTTGAAATGATGCGAAACGACTAAGGGAGAACGGGGGTCAGTGCTGGTGTTTGCCCTCGGCGGCCGCCTTCAGCAGCGCGTCGTTCATCACCAGCTTGGCCCGCAGGATCAGGTCGAAGGGCACGGCGGCGGGCCCCGTGGGCATCTCCACCAGCACCTTGCCGCCCTCGATCCCCTTCAGCATGCCGATGAAGCGGCGCCGGTCGTCCACCGGCTGCGACGTCTCCACCCGCACCTCGAAGCCCGCGTAGCGCTCGAAATCCTTGGGCCGGGTCAGCGGCCGGTCGATTCCGGGGCTGCTGACCTCCAGCGTGTAGGCGACATCGATGGGGTCTTCCACGTCCAGCAGGGCCGACACGGCGCGGCTGATCTCCGCGCAATCGTCCACCGTCATGGCGGCGCCGTCCACGCGCTCGGCCATGATCTGCAACGTCGGGCGGGCGTTGCCCGTCAGCGACACGCGCACCAACTCATAGCCCATGGCCTCGACCGAGGGGGCGATGATACCGGCGATGCGTTCCTGTACGTCCATCGATCTCTATCCTGGGAACGGCCGATCGGGCCGCCCCCGTCTTCGCTTGGGGACGGTTATGGGGCGAAACCTGCCCGCCTGACATCGCCGACCCCAGATAATAAAAAAAGTGGGCCAATGGCCCACCCGCAAAGCGTTCCAGCCAGCCACCAGATTGTCGATGGCCGGATCGTTATGAGGATTGCTGCGGCGGATCATAGTCGCCATGGCGTTTTGCGCAAAGGGTTTTCATGCGCCATCCGCCATGTGCCGGAAGGGATGCAGGCCAGCGTCGCCGCTGGTTGCCCTGATCCCCACCAGTGCTGGTGCCGTAAAACACCAACGAGCCCCATATGGTGTGAAAAAAAGCTCCCGTCAAGATGTCCGGCGCCCCTAATCAAGGCTGCCGGAACATCTTTTTCGCGGGCGTCAGAACATGGATTCGATGACCCGGTCGGGCGGTTTGTGCCCGTCCACGAAGGTCTTGATGTTGATGATGACCTTCTCGCCCATGTCCTGGCGCCCCTCGATGGTGGCGGAACCCATATGGGGCAGCAGCACGACGTTGGAAAGCGCCAGCAGCTTGGGGTTGATGGCCGGTTCCTGTTCGAACACGTCCAGGCCGGCGGCGCCGATCTCGCCCTTGGCCAGCTTGCGCGTCAACTCGTTCTCGTCGATCACCTCGCCGCGCGCGGTGTTGACGATGATGCTGTTGGGGCGCAGCAGGTTCAGGCGGCGGGCGGACAGCAGATGGTATGTGGCCGGCGTGTGGGGGCAGTTGATGGAGATGATGTCCATCCGCGCCAGCATCTGGTCCAGGCTTTCCCAGTAGGTCGCCTCCAGCTCCTGCTCGATCTCGGGATGGACGCGGTGCCGGTTGTGGTAGTGGACCGACAGGCCGAAGCCCCGGGCGCGGCGGGCCAGCGCCTGGCCGATACGGCCCATGCCGACGATGCCCAGGCGTTTGCCCCAGATGCGCGTGCCCAGCATCAGGGTGGGGCCCCAGCCCGTCCACTGCCCGGCGCGGATCAGCCGCTCGCCCTCGCCCACGCGCCGGGCGGTCGCCAGGATCAGGGCCATGGTCATGTCGGCCGTGTCCTCGGTCAGGACGCCGGGCGTATTGGTCACCATGATGCCGCGCTCGCGCGCCGCCTTCAGGTCGATGTGATCGACGCCGTTGCCGAAGTTGGCGATCAGCTTCAGCTGCGGGCCGGCGTGGGCCAGGACGGTGGCGTCCAGGCGGTCGGTCACGGTGGGGACGACGACGGTGGCGACCTTGACCGCCTCCGCCAGCTCGGCGGGGGTCATGGGATGGTCGTCGGTGGAGAGCCGTGTATCGAACAGCTCCATCATCCGCGTCTCGATGACATCGGGCAGCTTGCGCGTCACGATGACGAGGGGCTTTTTCCGCTCGGACATGGTTCCTCCCGAGATAGCGTTCTTGCCATAGCAGCGGGGGCGGCCGCTGTCCAGCCGCCCTGGCGGGCATGCCCGGTCTTCGGGCCCCATAGGCGCCATGATACCCGCGACAGGGGCGACGCTTGACCCCGGCGGACGACCGATTTCTATTGGGAACCGAAACGTCGCCCTATCCTTCTTTCCCACCAACGGGGACAGCCTTTGACTCGGTCGCCTATGGTCCGCCTTTTCCGGCAGATGCTGCCCCGCGCCGCGATCGTCCTGGCCTTCGCCACCACCACCTCCCTGGCCGCCCCGCCGACCCACACCGGCACCGACGGCACCGGTGCGGCCAGCGACCAGCAGGAGGGGGAGCCGCAAAGCGATGCCGCCCATCCTGACGCGGTGGTGCGCAGCGGCCTGCCCGTGCCGCGCTTCGTCACCTTGCGGTCCAACGAGGTCAATGTCCGCACCGGGCCTGGAGTGCGCTATCCGGTGGAATGGGTGTTCGTGAAGGCTGGAATGCCGGTGGAGATCACGGCGGAGTTCGACACCTGGCGCCGCATCCGCGACGTGGAAGGCACGCAGGGCTGGGTGCACCAGAGCACCCTGTCCGGCCGGCGGGGCATCGTCGTCACCGGCCAGCAGACCCGCACCCTGCGGCGCGACGCCGCGTCCGCCTCCGAAGCCGTGGCCCAGCTGGATCCCGGCGTCATCGCCAAGCTGCGCAAGTGCAAGGGCCCGTGGTGCCAAGTGGACGTGGGCGGCTTCCGTGGCTGGCTGCAGCGCGACGAGGTCTGGGGCGTCTACCCCAAGGAAGAGGTGGGTGAGTGATGAGTACGGCCTTGCCCCCGGAGAACGACCAGGCGCTGCGTCAGGCGGTGATCGCCACCGCCCGGGCCATGAACACGCTGGGCATCAACCAGGGCAAGAGCGGCAACGTCAGCGCCCGTTGCGACGGCGGTTTCCTGGTCACGCCTTCGGGCGTGCCTTATGAGGCCCTGGTGCCGGACAACATCGTCTTCATGGATCTCCAGGGCCGCTATCGCGGCGCCATGGTACCGTCCAGCGAATGGCGCATGCACCTGGCCATCTACCAGGAGCGGCCGCAGGCGGGCGCGGTGGTGCACACCCATTCCACTTTCTGCACCGCCCTGGCCTGCCTGCGCGAGCCCATCCCGGCCTTCCACTACATGGTGGCTGTGGCCGGCGGCACCCGCATCGAGGTGGCGGATTATGCCACCTTCGGCACGGCGGCGCTGTCGGACGCCATGATGACGGCGCTGGGCCCCCGCCGCGCCTGCCTGCTGGCCAACCACGGCATGATCGCCTTCGGCGCCGACCTGCGCCGCGCGCTGGATCTGGCGGTGGAGGTGGAAAGCCTGGCCCGCCAGTATTGGCACGCCCGCATGATGGGCACGCCGATCATCCTGGGCGAGGATGAGATGGCGGAAGTGCTGCGCCGCTTCGCCACCTATGGCCGCCAGCCCAAGGACCTGCCACCGGGAACACCACAGGCGCTGGAATTCCCCACCAAGCTCGACTGATGCGCGGCTAGACGCCCATGGTCATCAGGCTCACAGTGGTACCCAGCGCCACCCGGTGAGGCGGCGACGAAACAACTGGGAGTGCGCCACCCATGACCCTGGAGACGCCGCCGGGCTATGCCCCGTTGAGCGATGTGACCCTGCCCGATTTCCTGGCCGCCGTGCCGGCCCTGGCCACGCGCCTGGGTGGGTCCCCCGCCGACTGGCGGGTGACCGAGGTGGGCGACGGCAACCTGAACCTGGTCTTCCTGGTGGAGGGGCCGGGTCACGACGGCAAGCCCGCCGGCCTGTGCGTCAAGCAATCCCTGCCCTACCTGCGCCTGGTGGGCGAGGGCTGGCCCCTGGACCTCAACCGCGCCTGGTTCGAGCAGCGGGCCATGGCCCTGCACGCCGCTGGCGCCGCCGGCCGCGCGCCCGCCCTGCTGCACTACGATCCCACGCTGTACGCCATCGTGATGGAGCGGCTGAGCCCCCACATCATCCTGCGCCGCGGCCTGGTGCAGGGCGTGCGCTACCCCAGGCTGGCGGAGCATATCAGCGATTATCTGGCGGGCACGCTCCACGCCACCAGCGACCTGGCCCTGCCCGCCTCCAAGAAACGCCCCCTGGTCGCGGCCTTCACCGCCAACGACGCCCTCTGCCGCCTGACGGAGGATGTGATCTTCACCCAGCCTTACATGACCCATCCGCACAACCGCTGGACCAGCCCGCAACTGGACACGACAGCCAAGGCGGTGCGGGCGGACACGGCGTGGAAGCTGGCGGCCAGCCGGCTGAAGCTGAAGTTCATGGCCAGCCCCGAGGCGCTGATCCACGGCGACCTGCACACCGGGTCCATCATGGTGACGGAGACGGACACGCGGGTCATCGACCCGGAATTCGCCTTCTTCGGCCCCATGGGCTTCGACGTCGGCGCCATCATCGGCAACCTGCTGCTGAACTACCTGTCCCAGGACGGGCACGCCACGGAGGACCATCCCCGCGACGCCTATCAGGACTGGGTGCTGGAAACGGTGGAGCAGCTGTGGACCCTGTTCCGCGCCAAGTTCCTGCACCTGTGGCGCACCAGCGGCGAGGGCGACGCCTATCCCGCCGCCCTGTTCACGGGGCCGGAGGGCACGGCCTGCCTGGAAACGGAGCGCCGGGCCTATCTGGACCGGCTGTTCACCGACGCCCTGGGCTATGCCGGCGCCAAGATCACCCGCCGCATCCTGGGCCTGGCCCACAACATCGACCTGGAGAAGATCGCCGATCCCGACATGCGGGCCCTGTGCGAGACCCGCTGCCTGGCGCTCGCCCGGTCGCTGATGGTGGAGACCGGCCGCTACCCCACCATCAAATCCGTGACCGAAGCCGCCCGCCACGTGCGCCGGACCGTCACCGCGGTGGGACCCATCGACAGGCGTGGGCTGGCGCTGGACGCGCTGTAATCTGGGATGCCACCCCGGCGGCGGCATGCCTGCCGCCGGGGCCGCAAGCGCCCCTACTCGTCATTCACCGCCACCTGGCCCATCCGTTCCGGCGGCTGATGGTCGGGGAACAGTTGGGCCAGGTCCTCAGGGCTGCACACGCCGCGCTCGGTGATGAGGCCGGTGATGAGGCGGGCGGGGGTGACGTCGAAGGCGTAGTTCACCACCGGGCTGCCCTCGGGCACCAGGCGCACGGTTTCAAGATCGCCATGGCTGGCCAGGCCGGTGATGCGCGCCACCTCATCCCCTGAGCGTTCCTCGATGGGGATATCGGCGACGCCGTCCTCCAGCGTCCAGTCTATGGTGCTGGACGGCAGGGCGACGTAGAAGGGCACGTCGTTGTCCTTGGCCGCCAGGGCCTTCAGATAAGTCCCGATCTTGTTGGCCACGTCGCCCTTGGCCGTGGTGCGATCGGTGCCGACGATGGCCAGGTCCACCAGGCCGTGCTGCATCAGATGCCCGCCGGTGTTGTCGGGAATGACGGCGTGGGGCACCCCGTGCTGCCCCAGTTCCCAGGCGGTGAGGAAGGCGCCCTGGTTGCGCGGCCGCGTCTCATCCACCCAGACATGCAGGGGGATGCCGGCCTCATGCGCCAGGTAGATGGGCGCCGTGGCCGTGCCCCAGTCCACGGTGGCCAGCCAGCCGGCGTTGCAGTGGGTCAGGATGCGCACCGGCCGGTCGGGGTTGCGCTGGTGGGCGGCGCGGATCAGGTGCAGGCCGTGGCGGCCGATGGCGCGGCAGATCTCCACATCCTCATCGGCGATGGCGGCGGCCTCGGCATAGGCGCGGTCCAGCCTGTCGCCGGGCGGGGTCAGCAGCAGCACCTCGCGCATGCGGTCCAGGGCCCAGCGCAGATTGACCGCCGTGGGCCGCGTGGCCATGAGGCGGGCGTGCGCCCGTTCCACATCGCCGTCCTCAACGCCCACCCTTGTCGCCAGCGCCATGCCATAGGCGGCGGCGGCCCCGATCAGGGGGGCGCCCCGCACCTGCATGGTGGTGATGGCCGTGGCCATGGCCGTCACGTCGGACAGCGCCACGGTCTCGAACCGGAAGGGCAGCCGCGTCTGGTCGATGATGCCGACGGTGCAACCGTCCGGCTCCACCCAGATGGTCCGCATCGCCTCACCCGCCACCTTCATGGGCCCCCTCCAATTCCGTTTCGCCCCTTATACCAGCGGCACAGGCCTTTGGCCCATGCCGTAGGCTGCGACCGCAGCCGCCGCAGCGAGCACCGCAGGGCGTAGCGAGGAAGCCAAGCCGCCGGATGGCGGCGCCCGGCACCTGAGGGGAAAGCAAAACAACAAGGCCCCCGGAACTGATGGTTCCGAGGGCCTTTGGTGTCCGTTGCGGTGCCCGCAATCAGAAGATCGATCCTGCCTTCAGCGGGGCGCCAGGATCATGATCATCTGCTTGCCTTCCAGCTTCGGCATCTGCTCGACCTTGGCCAGATCCTCCAGGAAGTCCTTCACGCGCACCAGCACGTTCATACCCAGATCCTGGTGGGCCATCTCACGACCGCGGAAGCGCATGGTGACCTTCACCTTGTCGCCTTCCTCCAGGAAGCGGCGCGCGCTGCGCATCTTCACGTCGTAGTCGTTGTCATCGATGTTGGGACGCAGCTTGATCTCTTTGACCTCGATGATCTTCTGCTTCTTGCGCGCTTCCGCGGCCTTCTTCTGCGCCTCGTACTTGAACTTGCCGTAGTCGAGGATCTTGCAGACGGGGGGCTCGGCGTTGGGCGAGACCTCGACCAGGTCGAGGCCGGCCTCTTCGGCGGCGATCAGTGCATCGCGCAGACTAACGACGCCAACCATCTCGCCAGCGGCGTCGATGAGGCGGACGGAACGAGCGTTGATCTCCCGGTTAACGCGCGGCCCCTCACGGGTGGGGGCCGACTCTTGGCTGGGCCTGGCTATGGAACCTTCTCCCTGGTTTACGGTGGCCGCGAGGTGGGTGGATGCCCCGGGATGGGGCGGGCGGCGACACCGGATAAAAAGACATGGATGTGTACTTGTAAGAAAAGCCAGCGCCGCGCAACTGCGGATTTCTCTCCACAGCCCCGTTGGGCGCTGGTCAGACCATAATTATCCTCAGAACGCGGCCTCCGTCACTCCCTCCGAAGGGACAGGGGCCCGTGCCTCAAGCTTAAGCGCCGCCACCGCGTCGTCAAGCGACAGCAGTTCCTGATCCTTGCCGCCCAGGCGGCGCAGGGCCACGGTGCGGTTCTCCGCCTCGCGGCCGCCGACCACCACCAGGACCGGCACCTTGGCCAGCGAATGCTCGCGGACCTTCAGGTTGATCTTCTCGTTACGGGTGTCGACCTCGACCCGCAGGCCGGCCTTGGTCATGACCTTGGCCACGTCCTCGGCATAGGCGTCGGCCTCGGACGTGATGGTGCAGACCGTGGCCTGCACGGGCGACAGCCACAGCGGGAACTTGCCGGCGTAGTGCTCGATCATCATGCCGATGAATTGTTCGAACGAGCCCAGGATGGCCCGGTGCAGCATCACCGGCCGGTGGCGGGCGCCGTCGGCGCCGATGTAGCTCGCGTCCAGGCGTTCCGGCAGCACGAAGTCCAGCTGCAGGGTGCCGCACTGCCAGGTGCGGCCGATGGCGTCGGTCAGGTGGAATTCCACCTTGGGGCCGTAGAAGGCGCCCTCCCCCGGCAGTTCCTCGAACTCCAGGCCGTTGGCGGTCAGGGCATCGCGCAGTCCCTGCTCGGCCTTGTCCCACACCTCGTCGCCGCCGGCGCGCACGTCGGGACGCAGCGCCAGCTTCACGGCGATCTTGTCGAAGCCCAGATCCTTGTACACGCCCAGCTGCAGCTTGAAGTAGTCCGCCGCCTCCGACGGCACCTGGTCCTCGGTACAGAAGATATGGGCGTCGTCCTGGGTGAAGGCGCGGACGCGCAGGATGCCGTGCAGCGCGCCCGAGGGCTCGTTGCGGTGGCAGGCCCCGAACTCCGCCAGGCGCATGGGCAGGTCGCGGTAGCTCTTCAGTCCCTGACGGAAGATCTGGACGTGGGCCGGGCAGTTCATGGGTTTCACGCCGAGGAACTTCTCACGGCCCTGGTCGTCCACCGACTCCCGGATCTTGAACATGTTGTCGCCGTACATGTCCCAGTGGCCGGAGGCCTTGAACAGGCTGCTGTCGTAGAGCTGCGGCGTGCGCACCTCCAGATAGCCCGCGTCCTTCAGCTTGGCGCGGATGTAGCGTTCCAGCGCCTGCCACAGGGTCCAGCCCTTGGGGTGCCAGAAGACGCTGCCCGCCGCCTCTTCCTGCAGATGGAACAGGTCCATCTCGCGGCCCAGCTTGCGATGGTCGCGCTTCTCCGCTTCCTCGATCTGGTGCAGGTGCTCCGCCAGCTCCTTCTCCGTGCGCCAGGCGGTGCCGTAGATGCGCTGGAGCATGGGGTTGCGGCTGTCGCCGCGCCAATAGGCGCCCGCCACCTTCATCAGCTTGAAGGCGTGGCCGATCTTGGACGTGGACGGCAGATGCGGGCCGCGGCAGAGGTCGTACCAGCCGCCCTGGCGGTAGATGGTGATCTTCTCACCCGCCGGGATGTCGCCGATGATCTCGGCCTTGTAATGCTCGCCGATGGACTTGAAGTGGGCGATGGCCTCGTCCCGGTCCCAAACCTCACGCGTGAAGGGGCTGTCCGCATCCACGATCTCGTGCATGCGCTTCTCGATCTTCACCAGGTCATCGGGCGTGAACGGCTCATCCCGGGCGAAGTCGTAGTAGAAGCCCGTGGCGATGGCCGGGCCGATGGTGACCTGCGTGCCGGGGTACAGCTGCTGCACCGCCTCCGCCAGGATGTGGGCGCAGTCGTGGCGGATCAGCTCCAGCGCGTACGGCGCGTCGCGCGTCAGGATGGCGACCTTGGCGTCGTGCTCAATGGCGCGCGACAGGTCGCGCTCCTCCCCGTCCACCGTGACGGCCAGCGCCGCCTTGGCCAGGCTCTTGGAGATCGATTGCGCGATCTCCAGGCCCGTGACGCCCGCCGCGTAAGTTCGCACGTTGCCGTCGGGCAACGTGATCGCGATCTGGGGCTGGTCAAGGTTTTCAGCGGTCGTCATGGCGTTCAGGGTTTGTCCAAATTGAAGAAAGGCGACTTTGGGTAGCGGGGGCGGAACTGTCAAGCGTCGGGCCCGGTGGTAAGCCGGCTGGCGGGGCATAAGCGCCGCATGGCTGTGTCCCCCCGGGCACAGGCACGCGCAACAAGTGGAAAAATCGGCCTAAACCGGAGCGTCTGCCCCGTCCGCCTCCCCATCCCTCTCACCATCTGGGGCCACATCTGGGGCCACATCCGGCTTGGGCCGCAGGCGCAGCGCGGTCTCCACCGCGTCCACGCCTAGATCGGCCAGATCCAGCACCTTGATCCAGGCGGCGTCCGGCCCCCAGGGGGCGGAACGGGCGGGATCGGTGTGGTGCGACATGATCATCAGCGTCGGGCAGCCCAGGGCCGCCGTCAGGAAGATGGGACCCGTGTCGTTGCCGACCGCCCCTTCGGCCCGCCGCGCCAGGTTGGCCAGTTGGCCCAGGCTGGTGCGGCCCACCAAATCGATGGCCCAGGGGCAATCGCGCACGATGGCCTGGGCCGCGTCGCGGTCGGCGTCGGTGCCGACCACCACCGGGGTCATGCCCTGGTCCGCCAGGCGTCGGCCCAGCACGGCGTAACGCTCCGCCGGCCAGCGCTTGTGCGGCAAGTGCGGCGAGCAGCCCGGCACCAACAGGACGAAGGGCCCCTCCGGCGCCAAGTCGTCCACATCGCCAGCCAGCCAGCCGAGGTCGGCGGGGCCGGTGTCGGGCACGCCGGCGGCCTCCAGCTGGACACGGTAGCGGTCGTGGTTGTGCAGGCCCTTGAGATCAGGCAGCGGAAAGGCGGCCCCGGGGGCGGCGCCCGACCACAGCGGCCGGCGCCCCGGCCCCATCAGCCAGAAGTAACGGGCGGTGCGCGGCTTGTTCTGCAGGTCATAGATGGTGTCGAAGCGGCCGCCGCGCAACTGGCCGCGCAAACGCAGGTAGGCCAGTGGGCCGCGGCCGCGCGGATCGGCCCAGATGTCGTCGAACCACGGCATGGCCCGACCGAAGCCGACGAAGGCCGGCCCGGTCAGCAGGGTGATGTGGGCGGCGGGATGACGGCGGCGGATGGCCTGGAAGGCGTCGAAGCACTGCACCAGGTCGCCCAGCGCGCCCAGGCGGATGACCAGGATGCGCTTGGTCTCCGTCACGAGCCGACCTTGCGGTACGCCGCCATGCCGACGGTGGCGCGCAGGTGCAGCAGCTCGGCATACACCGCCAGCGTGGCATCGCACATGCGCTCGCGCGTGTAGTTCTGCAGCACGAAGCGGCGGGCGTCGGCCGCCAGGGCCCGGCGCTGCAGGCTGTCCAGGGCCAAGGCCTCGCCGATGGCGGCGGCCATGGTGGCGGGGTCGCCCGGCGGCACCACCAGCCCGGTCTCGCCATCGATCACGGTTTCCGCCACGGCGCCGTGGTTGGTGACGATGACGGGCTTGCCCATGGCCTGGGCCTCCACGATCACGCGGCCGAAAGCCTCCGGCCGGGCCGAGGCGCTGACCACCACGTCGGACAGCAGGTAGGCGGCGGCCATGTCATTGCAGTGGTCGGCGATGGTGACCTGGCCTTCCAGGCCCAGCTCGCGGATACGCGCCACCAGTTCCGCCCGGTACTCGGTGCGGCCCTGGTCGGAACCCACCAGCACGGCGCGCACGTCGTCGCGCTTCAGCCGGGCGATGGCCTCGATCAGGTCCAGCTGGCCCTTCCAGCGCGTCAGGCGCCCGGGCAGCAGGACGATGCGCTGGTCCTCGGGCAGGCGCCAGTCGCGCGCCAGCTTGATCAGCCGTTCCTGGCTGACGCGGTCGGGGTCCAGGTTGACGGTGTCGACGCCGCGCGGGATGGTGCGCAGCCGCTCCGGCCCCACGCCGTACTGGCTGGCCACATGCTCCGCCACGAAGCGGGAAACGGCGATGACCCGGTCGCCCCTGCCCATGACCGCGTTGTAGCGGCGCTTCAGCTCGCCCTTGAAGTTGTAGGGCGCGTGGAAGGTGGTGACGAAGGGGACGCCGGTGCGCCGCGCGGCGATCCACGCGCTCCACGCCGGGGCGCGGGACCGGGCGTGGATGATGTCCACCCCGCGCTCGCGGATCAGCGCTTCCAGCCGGCTGGCGTTGCGCCAGATGGTGAAGGGGTTCTTGGAGGCCAGCGGCAGGGTGATGTGCTCGGCCTTGTAGCGCTCCAGCTCACGCGCCATGGGCCCGCCGCCGGACGCCACCAGGGCGGTGCCGCCGGCGCGCATCAGGGCGGCCGCCATGTCGACGCAGCCGCGCTCCGCCCCGCCCGTGACCAGGTTGGGTATCACCTGCAAAACCACGGGACGGCCGTCCCCGAACCAACCGGCGGCGGCATTGGCCCCATCGGGACTGGTCCCATCGAGGGCCGGCGCGGGATTGCCGGTGTCGGTCGAGGCCGTTACGGTGCCAGGGGTGTAAGTCAGGGTCATCTGGGGAAGGCAAGCATGGCGGAGACGTCGATACATAGCGTACAGCGGGGGGCCGCCACCATAGCCTATCGACGGAGCCCCGGTCGCGGCCCCGGAATTGTCTTCTTGGGTGGACTCAAGTCCGACATGACGGGCAGCAAGGCCACCGCGCTGGAAGCCTACGGGCAAGAGCGCGGTCACGCCTTCGTCCGGTTCGACTACCAGGGTCACGGTGCCTCCAGCGGCGATTTCCGCGACGGCACCATCGGCACCTGGGCGGAGGATGCCGTCGCGGTGCTGGACCAGGTGACGGACGGGCCGCAGATCCTGGTGGGCTCCAGCATGGGCGGCTGGATCATGCTGCTGGCGGCCCTGGCCCGCCCGGAGCGCGTGCGCGCGCTGGTGGGTATCGCCCCGGCACCGGACTTCACCGAGCGGCTGATGTGGGCGCGGATGGACGCCGAGGCCCGCGCCACGCTGGAGCGTGAGGGCGAATGGCGACAGCCCTCGCTCTATGACGACGCGGGATATCCCATCACCCGGGCATTGATCGAGGATGGCCGGCGCCACCTGCTGCTGAACCAGCCCCTGGCGCTGCCGCCCGTGCCCGTGCGCCTGATCCACGGCCAGCGCGACCCCGACGTACCCTGGCAGACCAGCCTGGATTTGGCGGCGGCCATCACCCATGACGACGTGCGCGTCACCCTGGTGAAGGATGGCGACCACCGCCTGTCCCGGCCGCAGGATCTCGACCTGATCACCCGCCAGGTGGGTGAGCTGCTGCCATGCTGAACCGCCGCGCCATGCTGCGGGCCGGAGCCGGCCTGCCCCTGCTCTCCGTATTGCCCGCTTCCGCTTGGGGTGCCGAGCATCCTGACACCGTGGTGGACGCCTTCGTCCGTAATGCCGGATTCCAGGGCGTGGTCATGCTGGGCCGTGCGGGGAGGGCCGATTACGTCCGCACCGTCGGCTATGCCGATATCGAGGCCAAGGCGCCGGCCAGACCCGACACCCCCTACGCCATCGCCTCCATCAGCAAATGGCTGACCACGGTGACGGTGCTGAAGCTGGTGGAGCACGGCCTGCTGGACCTGGACGCGCCGCTGACGCGGGCCCTGCCCGACTATCGCGCCGACACCGGCGCCAGGCTGACCTTGCGCCGCCTGCTGTGCAACGCCAGCGGCCTGCCCAACCTGTTCATCGCCGAGGCCAAGGCCGACCCCACCCTGCTGCAGGCGGACCTGACCACCGCCCAGGCCCTGGCCCGCTTCGGCCAAGGCGACCTGGGCTTCGAGCCCGGGGCCAAGTTCGACTACCACCCGGTGAACTGGATCGTGGTGATCGCGGCGGTGGAGCGGGTGACCGGCCTGCCTTTCCAGGCGGCGGTACGCTCCATCACCCTGGACCCGTTGGGCCTGAAGGCCACGGGCGCCACCGACGCGATGCTGGAGGGCGCGGCGCCCTCATACCGCACCGTCACGCCCCCGGAGCGTTGGCGCAACGATCGCCGGCCTTATCTGGCCGCCTCGGGCGGCTATGCCAGCACGGCCCCCGACCTGATGCGTGCCGCCCACCTGGTGTTCGACACGGATTTCCTCACGGGGCAGTCCCGCCGCCAGCTGACCCATGTGGAAGTGCCCACCGAGGACTACGCCCTGGGCGGGCGGGTGCGCCGCCTGACCATCCAGGGGCGCACCGTGCCGGCGGGCTGGGAGACGGGCCGCACGGCGGGCTATCGCCTGGTGCTGGGCCATCGGCTGGACGGCCGGCGCACGGTGGTGCTGATGAACAACACCGCCCTGTCCCAGAAGACCATGGACCAATTCGCCGACGCGCTGCTGGGCGCGGAACCTCGGGTCTGACCCTACGACGCGCCAACGACGGCATGAGGCGCCACCTCCTGCCGTAGGCCCCGACGGGGCCGCCGGAAGTTTCCGGGGGGCGCAAGCGGACTGGAAACTGAGGATAGCCAAGTGGCCGGATGGCCACGCCGGCGCTTGAGGAACTAACGATTCCGCCTGCGGAAGCGCAGGTACACCGGCACCCGTCCCGCCTCCAGCGCCTTCTGCTCGTAGCGGGTCTGGACCCAATCGGCCGGCGGCACGCGCCAGTCCGACGCCCTGTCGGCCAGCCATTCGAAATCGGGATGGCGCCACGTGTGCTCCAGCATCCAGCGGCACAGCTGCTGGTCGTCGGTGGCCAGGCGCAGCTCGGCCCCGTCCTTCAGCACGCGGGCCAGGCGCGGCAGGTTGGCGGGGCCGATGAAACGACGTTCGGCGTGCCGCAGCTTGGGCCAGGGATCGGCGAACAGCACGAAGGCGCGGCCCACGCTCGCCTCGGGCAGGGCGTCCAGGATGGGGCGGGCGTCATCCGGACAGACACGGATATTGCCGGACAGGTTCTGCGCCTCGATGTGCTGCAGCAGGTTGGCGACGCCGTTGATAAAGGGCTCGCACCCGATGAAGCCGATGTCGGGGTTGGCCGCCGCCTGCTGGGCCAGATGCTCCCCACCGCCAAAACCCACCTCGACCCACAGGTCGCGCTTGGGCGCCGGGAACAGGGTCGCCGGGTGGATGGCGCCCCCGCCGGCGGGCGGATCCAGCCGCAGGCGGGGCAACAGCTCCTCGATCAAGGACGTGCGGTGCTGGCGTAGCGGCCGGCCGCGACGACGCCCGTAAAGCAGGGCGCGGTGCTGGGCGGGGGTGTCGTCCGTCATGATGCGATCAGAAACAGCTGGGGCAGAAAAGCCAAGGGCCCTGGCTGATCCGTCGATCGGCCAGGGCCCCGGGCGTCAGGACAGGGGAACCTTAGAACGCGCGCTTCAGCTCGTCCACCAGGTCCAGCTTCTCCCACGAGAAACCGCCGTCGGCGTCCGGGGTGCGGCCGAAGTGGCCGTAGGCCGCCGTGCGGGCATAGATGGGGCGGTTCAGCTTCAGGTGCTCGCGGATGCCGCGGGGGCTGAGGTTCATCAGCTGACGCAGCACGTCGGACAGCTTCTCCTCATCCACCCGGCCGGTGCCGGCGGTGTCGATGTAGACCGACAGCGGGTGGGAGACGCCGATGGCGTAGCTGAGCTGGATGGTGCAGCGGTCGGCCAGGCCGGCGCCCACCACGTTCTTGGCCAGGTAGCGCGCGGCATAGGCGGCCGAGCGGTCCACCTTCGTCGGATCCTTGCCGGAAAAGGCGCCGCCGCCGTGCGGGGCGGCACCGCCGTAGGTGTCGACGATGATCTTACGGCCGGTCAGACCGGCGTCACCGTCGGGGCCACCGATGACGAAGCGGCCGGTCGGGTTCACGTAGAAGTGGGCCTCGTCGCACATCCAGCCTTCGGGCAGGATCTTCAACACGTGCGGGCGCACGATCTCGCGCACGGCATCCTGGTCCAAGCCGTCGGCGTGCTGGGTGGAGACGACGACGGAGGTGGCGCGCACCGGCTTGCCATCCACGTACTGCAGGCTGACCTGGCTCTTGGCGTCGGGGCCCAGTTCCTTCACGCCGCCGTGACGCGCGTCGGCCAGCGACTTCAGGATGCGGTGGGAATAGTGGATGGGCGCCGGCATCAGGTCGTCGGTCTCGCGGCAGGCGTAACCGAACATGATGCCCTGGTCACCGGCCCCCTCGTCCTTGTTGCCGGCGGCGTCGACGCCGACCGCGATGTCCGCGGACTGGGCGTGCAGGTAGCACTGCACCTCGGCGGTCTTCCAATGGAAGCCGTCCTGCTCATAGCCGATGGCCTTGACCGTCTCGCGGGCCACGCCCTCGATCTCCTTCAGCAGGCCTTCGGGGCCACGCACCTCACCGGCGATAACGATGCGGTTGGTCGTGGCCAAGGTTTCGCAGGCCACGCGGGCGTAGGGGTCCTGGGCCAGGAAGAGATCGACCACGCCATCGGAGATTTGATCGCAAACCTTATCCGGATGACCTTCGGAAACAAACTCGCTGGTGAAGACGTAATTGGATTGGGCCACGGGACGCCTCGGCTAATTAACGACGGCTATTTACGGCGGAGCGATGTGATATCGACAAAAAAACGCCGCGCTGGCTTACATAGCCAGGCGGCGTTTTTTCGCAGGCTTCTACAGAACGGTCAAGAGGCGTCCCTGTCACGCGATGTCGGCCACAAATTCCACACCGGAATTGGCGACGGCCTTGGTCAGTTCGAACAGGCGCTTGCGCACGGCGGGATCGGAGATGCGGTAGTAGGCGCGGACCAGTTCCAGGGTTTCGCGCTTGGCCATCGGGTCGGCGTCGAAGCCCATGTCCGGCGACAGGGCCTCATCCACGACATCGTTCGGCGTGTCGCCGGCCATGTCGTCGAAGAAGAAGGACACCGGCACGTCCAGCACGCGCGACAGGTCGAACAGGCGCGAGGCGCCGATGCGGTTCGCGCCGCGCTCGTACTTCTGCACCTGCTGGAAGGTCAGGCCGATGGCCTCACCCAGCTTTTCCTGGCTCATGCCCAGCAAGGTGCGCCGCAGGCGCACACGGCTGCCGACGTGAACGTCGATCGGGTTGGGCTTTCCGATCCGAGGCCGCCCACCGGTGGAACGGCGGGCCCCAATTGCACTCTCCATGATCCAAATCCTCACGTTACGGATCGTTTACGACCCTAAGACAAGCGTCACGGGGTGGTCAAGGCGCGCCGCCCGCATCCCACCGTCCCGCTCCCCGGCCCCTGTTCGGTTCGCCAACCATATATGGGGGCGTGATGCATACGACCACAAGCCGGCGCCTGGTCCTGGTGACAATCGTGAGGTCATCGACCCCAACGGCTCCGCCACGGGTCCTTCGGCGCCCGATCACGGACACCCGGTCATGGACATCTCAAGGGCACTGCCTACCCTGATACATCCGAAGCGTGAAAAAATAGATAACGCCCAATACAGCCAAGAGTAAAGCGGCCAAGGGGCCATCACCCCATCGGGCATAAGGTGTAGGCTGGGTCGTAGGCTGCGGTAGCGGAAGGTCGAGCACCCCCCGGGATCCCAATGCCAAATGGCCCAGTTCGCGCCCATAGGGATCTACCACCGCCGAAATACCGGTGTTGGCGGCGCGCACCAGGGGCAGCCCTTCCTCGATGGCGCGCATGGTGGCGATGGCCAAGTGCTGGTGCGGCCCCGCCGTCTGGCCGAACCAGGCGTCGTTGGTCACGTTCAGCAGCCACCCGGGGCGACCCTGGTGGGAGCGATCCTTTGTCGCATCGCCCCCCCCGGGACCGGAAATGCCGGCCTCCTGCGCCGTCACCATGCCCGGGAAGATGACCTCGTAACAGATTAGCGGGCTGGCCGGCGGCAGGCCGGGCAGGTCCAAGGTGCTGGGCCCCCGCCCCGCCCCCAGGATGGAGTTGCCGGGCGACACCAGCGCCACGGCCCGCAGGGGCAGCCAGCGGCGGAACGGCGTGTATTCGCCGAAGGGCACCAGATGGGCCTTGTCGTAGTGACCCAACGCCTGGCCCTGGTCGTTCACCACCACCAGGCTGTTCCAGTAGGTGTCGGTGCCGTCCTGCGCGCCCGGCGTGCCGGCAGGCGTCAGGCGCAGGCTGCCGGTCAGGGTCAGGCCGCCCCGCGGCGTCACCTGCCCCACGGCCTTCAGCAGTTCAGGCTCATCCTCCAGCAGGTAGGGCACCGCCGTCTCGGGCCAGACCAGGGTGGTGATGGGCGCCTGGCCCGGCGGCTGGGGCTGGCGTGACAGGGCCAGCAGCAGGCGGACATGGTCCAGTTCCGCATCCGCGTTCCACTTGTCGGTCTGCGCGATGTCGGGCTGCACCAGGCGCAGCATGACGCCGGGCACCAGCGGCGCCTCGCCTGCCGGCACGCGCGCGACACCGTAGGCGGTCATCAGGACCACAAGGCCCAGACCCGCCAGCGGTGCCGTCCAGGGACGCCGACCGCCATCCGCCAGGGTGGCCATGAGGCTGGCGGGCAGCACGGTCAGCAGCGACAGGCCATAGACGCCGATAAGCGCCCCCACCTGCGCCGGGCCGGGCAGGCCCACCCAGGCATAGCCCATGAGATTCCAGGGAAAGCCGGTGAAGGCGTGGCCGCGCACATACTCCACCCCCGTCCACAGCACGGCAAACAACAGGCAACGGCCGACACCCCCGATCCGAAAGCGCCGCACCAGCCCCCACCACACCAGCGTGCCCGTGCCCACGAACAAGCCCAGCAGGAAGGGCAGGCCGGCCACGGCGAAGGGCAGCATCGGCCAGAAGCGGGGGAAGATCAGCAGCGCCGCCCCGACCCAATAGAGACCCAGCACGAAATGACCGAAGGCGAAGGCCAGGCCGGTCCAAAAGGCGGCGACCGGGCGTTCCACCCCGTCCAGCAGCCAGATGAGGCCGGGAAAGGCCAGCCACAGCACCGGCACCGCGTTGACCGGCGGCATGGCCAGGGTGGCGAGTCCCCCAGCAAGGCGGCAAGGCCCAGGCGACGCCAGCGGCCGCCGCCGCGCATACGGGTGGCGAGGCGGGCCAGACGGTCAGGCAGGCTCACGATGGGGGTGGTCTCCGGTTACGGGGGGTGCTGCATGCGCTCAGGAACCCGTGGCGGGTAGGTCCTGGCCAGGGGTAGCGGGCAGGTTGCGGACGCGCAGCCGCTTGATGCGGCGGGGGTCGGCGTCCACCACCTCGAACTCAATGCCCGAGGGATGGACCAGCGTCTCGCCGCGCCGGGGAATGCGCCCCGCCAGCGAGAAGACCAGGCCGCCCAGGGTATCGACCTCCTCCCGATCCTGGTCGTCCAGCACGGGACCCACGCGGGCCTCGAAATCCTCCAGCGGCAGTCGGGCGTCGGCGATCAAGGTGCCGTCGGGCCGTTCCATGATGCGCGGCTGCACCGCGTCATCGTGCTCGTCCTCGATCTCGCCGACGATCTCCTCCACCAGGTCCTCGATGGTGACCAGGCCGTCGATGCCGCCGAACTCGTCCACCACCAGGGCCATATGCTGGTGCGCCTGGCGCATGTGCAGCAGCAGGTCCAGGACCGGCATGCTGGGCGCCACGATCTGCACCTCGCGCACGATGGATTCCAGGTCGAAGGGCCGCTGGTCGGCCACCACCGCCAGGATGTCCTTGATGTGGACCATGCCGATGACATCGTCCAGGGTCTCGCGGTAGACCGGCATGCGCGAGTGCGCGTCCTCGGAAAAGCGGCGGATCAGATCCGGCAGGCTGATTGAGGCCTCGATACCCAGGATGTCGGCCCGCGGCACCATGATGTCGACCACGGTGCGTCCCCGGAGCTTCAGGATGTTGGCCAGCAGCGTGCGCTCGTTGCCGCCCACGGACGTCTCGTCCGAGCCGCTGTCCTCGATCAGCTCTTCAATGGTGTCGCGCAGCGTGGGATCCACGCGTCCACCCAGGGCGGCGCGCAGCCAGCCCCGGAATTGCTGGGTCAGGGACCCGTGATCTTCGGCCCCGTCTTCACGGGGCGTTCGACTGTCGGAAAGATCGGCCATCGGTTAGCGCGTGGTCTCTTCGCTCTGGGGGTCTTCGCGGGTGGGGCCGGCACCGTCCCGGTAGGGATCGGCGATGCCCATGTCCGCCAGGATCACCGTCTCCAGCCGTTCCATGGTCTCGGCCTCGGCGTCCTCAATGTGATCATAGCCCAATAAATGAAGCACGCCATGGATCACGAGGTGGGTCAAGTGGTTGGCGACGGGTTTGTTCTGTTCCGCCGCCTCCGTCATCAAGGTTTCATACGCCAGGATGATGTCGCCCAGCAGGTAGGGCGGGCGTTCCATCCCCTCCGGCAGCCCAAGATCATCCTCGTCGTCGTCCTCCCCCAGCATGGGGAAGGATAGGACGTTGGTGGGCTTGTCCTTGCCCCGGTACCGCTGGTTCAGCACCCGCACGGCGGCGTTGTCGGACAAGAGGATGGAAACCTCGCCCTCCCCCTCTGGCAGCGCGCCGGCGTCAACCGCCAGCGCCTGGACCAGGGCCTTGCGCGCGGCGGCTGTGACCAGATCCGCCACGCCGGGGATGGTGGTTTCCCACTCGCCGGCCTCGACCTCGACGATGATCTCCAGGGCGTCGGCCCGGGCGGCATCCATGCTCATTCTTCGACTTCCACCGGGGCCTTCGCCTTTTCCATCAGACGCTTCCTGCGGGCGTCGGCCCGGTCATAGGCGTCGACGATACGGCCCACCAGGGGGTGACGCACCACGTCGGCGGCGGAGAAGTGGACGAAGGCCGCCCCCTCCACGCCCTCCAGCACCTCCACCGCCTCGCGCAGGCCCGACTTCACGCCGCTCGGCAGATCCACCTGGCTGAGGTCGCCGGTGATGGCCATGCGGCTGCCCTCGCCCAGGCGGGTCAGGAACATCTTCATCTGCATGGGGGTGGTGTTCTGCGCCTCATCCAGCACGACGAAGGCATTGGCCAAGGTGCGGCCGCGCATGAAGGCCAGGGGCGCCACCTCGATCTCGCCCGACGCCAGGCGCTTGGCCACCTGCTCGGCGGGCAGCATGTCGTGCAGCGCGTCGTACAGCGGGCGCAGGTAGGGGTCCACCTTCTCGCGCATGTCGCCGGGCAGGAAGCCCAGCTTCTCCCCCGCCTCCACCGCCGGGCGGGACAGGACGATGCGGTCCACCCGACCGGTGATCAACAGCGACACGGCCTGCGCCATGGCGAGGTAGGTCTTGCCCGTGCCGGCGGGACCCAGGCCGAACACCAGCTCATTCTCCGCCAGCGCCTTCAGATAGGCGGCCTGGGTGGGGGAACGGGGGGTGATGTCGCGCCGGCGGGTCTTCAGCACGGCCTCGGGCCGGGTGATGGATGCCAGGGCGCGGCCCCGGCTTTCGGCGTCCACACCGGTGGCGATGCGCATGGCCGCGTCGACCTCGGCCGGGCCCACGGTCATGCCGCGCTTCAGCCGTTCCCACAGGGCGTCCAGGGCGGCGCGGGCGGCACCCGCGGCGTCCTCGGGCCCGGTGATGGTCAGGCAGTTGCCACGGCTGATGAGATTGACCCCCAGCTGGCGCTCCACACGGCTCAGATACTGTTCATGTTCCCCGAACAGCAGGGGCAGCAGGCGATTGTCATCGAACTGCAGGTCGATACGCTGGTCCGTTCCGGACACATGGGTCACGCCGTCATCTCCTGATGATTGGCCTTGATGTCGGGGGCGATGAAAGACGGGATGCCGTCAGCGCCTTGCACGCTCTCGGTGGTGACGACCTCGCCGCCCAGGCTGCTGGCCGAGGCCGCCGTGATACGCACCGGCACCACCTGGCCCAGAAGACGGTCCGGTGCCGACGCGTGCACGGCCTGCATATGGGGGCTGCGGCCCAGCAGCTGGCCGGCATGCTTGCCCCGGCGATCGAACAGCACCTCCTGCACCGTGCCAAGGAGGCCGGCGTTGAAGGCGCGCTGCTGCTCGGCCAACAGGTTCTGCACCGCCTCCAGCCGCGCGGACTTGTCGTCCTCGGTCAGGCGGCCCTCCGCCATCGCGGCGGCGGGGGTGCCGGGGCGGGCGCTGTACTTGAACGAGTACGCGCTGGCGTAGGTGACGTCGGTGATCAGCCGCAGGGTGGCGGCGAAGTCCTCCGCCGTCTCGCCCGGGAAGCCGACGATGAAGTCGCTGCTGAGCGCCAGGCCCGGGCGGGCGGCGCGCAGCTTATCGACGATGCGGCGGTAGTCGTCGGCCGTGTGCTTGCGGTTCATGGCCGCCAGGATGCGGTCCGACCCGCTTTGCACCGGCAGATGGACGAAGGGCATCAGCTGCGGCACCTGGCCGTGGGCGCCAATCAGGTCATCGTCCATGTCGCGGGGGTGGGAGGTGGTGTAGCGGATGCGCCGCAGGCCATCGATCTCCGCCAGTTCGCGGATCAGCCGGCCCAGCCCCCAGGTGCGGCCGTCGGGGCCCTCGCCGTGATAGGCGTTGACGTTCTGGCCCAGCAGGGTGATCTCCACCGTGCCGCTGGCCACCATGCGCCGCGTCTCTTCCAGGATCTGCGCGGCGGAGCGGGAGTATTCGGCGCCCCGCGTGTAGGGCACGACGCAGAAGGTGCAGAACTTGTCGCAGCCTTCCTGGACGGAGACGAAGGCCGACGGGCCCTGGGGCGTGGCGCCCTCGCCGGGCAGCAGGTCGAACTTGCTCTCCACCGGGAAATCGGTGTTGATGACACCGCCGGCGCCGCGCACGGCCCGGGTCACCATTTCCGGCAGTTGGTGATAGGTCTGCGGCCCGAACACCATGTCGACATGGGGGGCGCGGGCCATGATCTCCGCCCCTTCGGCCTGGGCGACGCAGCCGGCCACGGCGATGATCATGCGCTCGCCCGCCGCCGCCTTGTCCTGCTGCTGCAGGCGCAGGCGACCCAGTTCGGAGTAGACCTTCTCCGACGCCTTTTCGCGGATGTGGCAGGTGTTGAGGATGACCATGTCGGCCCCCTCCGCCTCTTCCGCCGGCTCATAGCCCAGCGGCGCCAGGACGTCGGCCATGCGGCCGCTGTCATAGACGTTCATCTGGCAGCCGTAGGTCTTGATGAACAGCTTCTTACGCGACGTCGCCACACCGAACTCCTCGCCGCGCCGGATCACAGGCCGCGGACAGCGCACGAACAGGAAAAGGCGCGCCGGCCTTGGGCTGGCGCGCTGGCCGTAACATTAGGCGGCCACGGATCGTAGTCAAGGTGGGGTTCGGCCAGGGCTGCCCCCGGCGGCGAACAAGGCGGGGCGCGTCATGACGGTGATCAGGCCGCCCCCGCCGCCGCTTCCGGCGTGATGCCCCCCGTGACGGCCGGAGGGGCGGACGATGATGGCCGGGCGGGCGCCGGGGCACGCGACCAGCGGCCGGACACGGCGCGGTCCACGCCGGCGGCCACCACCTGCCAGCAATGGTCGGCCAGCGCCTTGCGGGATGAGAAGTCCTCCAGCGACACCACGGGGTGGAATTCCACGCGGATGCGCAGGCGGCCAGCGCCGATCATCTGCCACAGGTGGGGCGGCAGTTCCATGTCGCCATACCAGGCGTACAAGGGGCGCAGTTCATGACCCAGCGGCAGGTCGTCCAGGTGGGTGCAGGTCACGCTGACCGGCTGCACCGCCACCGGGTGGCCGTCCACCTGGGTGTTGGCCACGGCGAACAGGGCGGTCTTGAATGGCAGGACGCGGTTGCCGTCGCTGCTGGTGCCCTCGGGGAACAGCACCAGGCTGTCCCCCGATCAGGCGGCCCGCCATGTCATCGCGCTGCTTCCCGGCCTCGCGCTTGTTGGCGCGGTTGACGAAGACGGTACGCTGCAGCTTGGCCAGCAGGCCGAACAGCGGCCACAAGCCCACCTCGGACTTCGCCACGAAGGAGCAGTTGACGAGGGAGCCCAGGACCGGGATGTCCAGGTAGGAGGAATGGTTGGAGACGAACAGCGTCGGCCGACCCACCGACGGCTCACCCACCACATCGACGTCCAGCGCCAGCATCAGCCGGCAGCAGACACGATGGTAGAAACGGGGAAAGCGCGCCTGCCCCGGCAGGTTCAGCGACACCAGGGCCGCCTGCACCGGAATGCACAGGAAGGTCCACGCCATGTAGAGGGCCAAGCGCAGGAAACCGGCACGGGTGGAGCCGATCGCCATGGTATGCCCTCCTCCGGACGAGGTTGCGGATGCTGGGGAAGCGGACAGGATCAGATCAGGGCCGAGCCGCGCCGCTCGTAATGGCGCAGGTACTTGTCGGTGATCATGTCGGTCTTCACCACGATGGAAACGTCGGTGGTGTTGAACTGATGGTCGACCACGGCGCCATCCCCCACGAAACCACCCAGGCGCAGATAGCCCTTGATCAGCGGCGGCACCATGGCCAGGCCGCGGCGCGGATCCACGTCATGCTCTTCCATCAGGCGCATGTCGACATAGCGGTGCGGCAGGGCCACCGGGCGCAGGGCGGGTGGGGCCAGATGGTGATAGTGCAGGTAGGACAGCGGCAGGGCCAGCGCCTTGGGATCGGTCCCCGGCAGGCTGGCGCACCCGAACAGCAGGTGGATGTCGTGCACGGCGACATAGGCGGCGATGCCCCGCCACAGCAGCTGCATGGCGTGGCGGCTGCGGTAGGCGGCATCCACGCAGGAGCGGCCCAGCTCCAGGATTTCGCCCCGATACTCCTCCAACCGCGAAATGTCGTATTCGTCGCTGGAGTAGAAGGAGCCGGCGCGGGCGGCGCAGGCGCGGCGGATCAGGCGGTAGGTGCCCACCACGCCGGCGGAGCCGGCGCCCCGGGCATGGTCGATGACCAGCAGGTGGTCGCACAGCGCGTCGAAGTCGTCGAAATCGCGGTGCAGGCGCAGCATCTCCGGCGTCGGATGCGCTTCCATCTCTTCGTAAAAGACCTGGTAGCGGATGGCCTGGGCGGCCTCAACCTCGGCCTTGGTCTCGGCGAGGCGGACCTCCAGGCTCCCCATGCGAAGGTCGCCAGAGGTCAGAGCGTCGATCGTGATGTCAGCCATGCTCTCGTTCGCGGTCCTTGAGCGGCGCCAGAGGCGGTCGCGATTTGCGTGACGCGCTCCCGTTCGAAGTCCTGGCCTGTTCGAAGCCGGGCTTACGACCCCCCGGGAGGACGCTTCCGACATTGGCATACCACAAAGCGACGCGGGGCGGTCAACCGACTCATGCGGGGGAACCCCACCGGGTCACGAAAGATTCACGCGTCTGTTAGGTCGAAGAAACAATCGCCACGGTTTCGCCAAAGCTGCGGAAACGCCGCGCGCCCGGGTCGCGGTGGGGCCTTTCCGGCACGCCTGGAACCGATGGCGGGGGCGGCCGCGGATGGCGGCATCGCTTGGAAAAAGGGGTCGGAACGGCGTGACCGGTCAGCCGTTCCGTACCCCGTCCGGCCCCGTGCGTCCGGGCGGCGGTTGGCGATGTCATTCCGGAGGCCACGGGGAAGTGGACAGCACCGGCGCAGCCCTACCATGCGGCCGCCGGGCCGGGCGGTCTGTCCCGGCGGGCACGCCAAGCCGGGGGTGCGGGCGGTGTCAGGCGTCGCCGCGCGCCCGGGTGCCCAGGCCGATTTCCTTGGCCAGGCGCGAGCGCTGCTTGGCGTAGTTCGGGGCCACCATGGGGTAATCCGTCGGCAGGGACCACTTCTCGCGGTATTCCTCGGGCGTCATGTTGTAGGCCGTCTTGAGGTGGCGCTTCAGCATTTTCAGCTTTTTTCCATCCTCAAGGCACACAATGTATTCAGGCGTGACCGACCGCTTGATCGGAACCGCGGGCTGGGGCTTCTCCACCGCCACCGGCTGATCCTGGCCGATGTTGGTCAAGGTCTTGTAGACCTGTTCGATCAGCGCCGTCAGGTCGGCCGGAGGGACTGTATTATTGGAGACGTGGGCGGAAACAATTTCCGTGGTCAGGGATAACAACTCACTCGCCGCGGACGGACCGGTCATTTTCCTTACTCCAAGGATGCAGTACCTGACTTGTATAAGTCTAAACCATAGGCATGGCAATAACGTTCAAGTCCATCGCGTGAGGACAGATTGATAACCGAGACGCCTATACCCAGTCTTTTGGATATAACGACACAGGTTTGCCCTATTACCTTTGTGAGAGCCAAGCTTGCGGTGGAAAAGCTGAGGCCCGGGGAAACGCTGGAAATTCGGCTCAACAGCGGCGAGCCGCTTCAGAACGTTCCCAGGTCATTGACCGAGCATGGTTATACAGTGGAGATGCGTGGGCCGGAGCGGATTGATCGGCCGGAAGGCGTACACCGCATACGTGTAACAAAGTGAATTCCACCCGCTTATTTTGTTTCTCCCGCAGGGCCGGCGGCTTTACCCGTGGACTCTTGCGTCCAGGGCGCGGCGCAGCAGCAGGGCGGCCACCGGCTGGCCGCCAAGGTGGTAGTAATTCGCCCGGCGGCCCACAGGCTCGAAGCCGGTGGCGGCGTAAAGACGGCGGGCCGGGGTGTTGGTCTCCGCCACTTCCAAATAAAGCGCGGCGGCGCCGTCAGCGGCGGCCGTGTCGGCGCAAGCCTGGGTCAGGGCGGCGCCCAGGCCCCGCTCCCGGGCGGCGGGAGTGACGCCGATGGTCAGGATTTCCGCTTCGTCCACCACCGTGCGGATGAGCGCCATGCCCAAGGGCTCGTGCTCATCCTGGGCGATCAGGGCGGCCACACCCGGCAGGTTCATGAGATCGGCGATGGCCTGGGCCGACCAGGCGGGCCCGGCCACCTCGGGATCGGCGAAGCACAGGGCGTGCACCGCCGCCAGCACCTCGACCTCCACCGCCAGCGCGGGGCGGATCCGCCAGGCCGCCGTCATCAGGGGGCCGTCCCGGGGGCGACGGTGACATCCGGCGCCCGGATGTAGAGGGGATTGGCCGGATGGGCCTCCACCACGGCGGGGACGGCCATCGCCGTCATGCGCGCCACCGCCAGCGCCGGTCCCTCGGCGGAGAGCGCGGCCACCGAATGGTCACACCCGGCGGTGGCCAGCACGGTCGCCACCGCCGGTGCCGCGTCACCCAGCAGCAGGGGGGCGCCCGTCAGGCGGGTGGCGAAGGACGGCACGTCGGATGGCATCACGGCCTGGGGCTGCGACCGGGCCATGCCGGCGGCGTCGAAGGCCTGCAGGTAGAAATCCTCACGCCGGCTGTCGATGGCCACCAGCAGGGGCCGGCCGGGCGGCACGGTGCCGCCAAGTCCATGGACAGCGGCATGGGCGAAGGCCTGCAGGCCGGTGATGCCCATCAGCGGCCGACCGGAGGCCAGCGCCAGGCCGCGCGCCGCCGCCAAGCCCACGCGCAGTCCGGTGAAGGCGCCAGGGCCGATGGTGACGCCGTAGCGGTCGACCGCGGCGTAATCCAGCCCGGCCTTGGTCAACACCTCGTCCACCAGGGGCAAGAGGCGTTCCGCCTGGCCGCGCACCAGCGCCTCCGCTTTCGCGGCCAGCGCGGTCGACAGGCCGGTGGCCAAGTCCACCCGCCACAGCGCCACGGCGCAGACGCTGGTGGCGGTGTCGATGCCCAGTGCTATCGTGGATCCTGTCACGGGGATATCGGCCGGCGTCAGCGTATCGGATTGGCCCATGTGACGGTTTCCCTGAAACATTCCCAAAGAGAAGGCAGCAAGCGACCATGGCGCCCACCGGCCAGCCGCGTTTCGTGACCATCGCCCCGGGGATGGGGTTCGATGTCGATCTCGACCTTCGCTATGCCACGGCCGACAACCTGACGGGAAGCCCCCTGTACGCCCGGCCAGCGTGCCTGCTGCATCCCATCGCCGCCGCCTGCCTGGCGCGGGCCATCGTCCGCGCGGGCATGCTAGGCCTGCGCCTGCGCATCTTCGACGCCTATCGCCCGCCGCAGGCGCAGTGGGCGCTGTGGCGCGCCCTGCCCGACCCGGTGTTCATCGCGGACCCGCGCGAAGGGTCCAACCACACGCGCGGCGTGGCGGTGGATCTGACCCTGGCGGAGGGCGACGGCACGCCGCTGGACATGGGCACCGACTTCGACGATATGAGCCCCCGCGCCCATCACGGCGACGACACCGTGCCGGCGCCGGTGCAGCGCAACCGCGCCCTGTTGCTGGGCATCATGGCCGTGTCGGGATGGACGCATTACGCGTCGGAATGGTGGCACTACCAGCTGCCCGACGCCCACCTCCACCCGCTGGTGGACGACGGCGCCCTGGGGCCCAGGCTGACGGCCTGAGCCGCGAAGCCCAGGCCGCCCCGCATGAGCCACACCGCCGGACGGCGCCCGGCGGCCGGGGGAACATCAGGCGATGCTGCAGGCTTCCTCGAACTCCAGGCGCGGCAGCCGGGGGAAGACCTTGGCGGGATCGCCGTAGCCCAGGTTGCACAGGAAGTTGGACTTCACCGTGCTGTCGGGGAAGAAGGCGGCGTCGACCTTGGCGTTGTCGAAGCCGGACATGGGGCCGCAGTCCAGGCCCAGGGAGCGGGCGGCCAGCATGAGGTAGGCGCCCTGCAGGGTGCCGTTGCGGAAGGCCGTGGTGCGGGCCAGTTCCTCGCTGCTCGTGAACCAGGACCGGGCATCGGCGTGGGGAAACAGGCGGGGCAACTGATCATAGAACGCCAGGTCATAGCCGATGATGGCGGTGACCGGCGCCGTCATCGTCTTTTCCGTGTTGTTGCCGGACAGCGCGGGCTTCAGCCGTTCCTTGCCCTCGGCCGAGGTCACGAAGACGACGCGGGCGGGGCTGCAGTTGGCGCTGGTGGGGCCGAACTTGAACAGGTCATAGAGTTCGCGCAGCAGCGCCTCGGGCACGGGTTTGTCGATCCAGCCGTTCTGGGTGCGCGCGGTGCGGAACAGCAGGTCCTTGCCTGCCTCGGTCAAGGGTTCACTCATGGGATCGGGCTCCTGCCTCTGATTGTCCGGGGGCGCCCCGGAGCATGCCGGTGGGTCCGGGGCGCCGCAAGACTGCCGAGGTTGCGGCGCCCGGAAAATCAAGAAACCGTCAAGAGGGCGGGCGGTCCCGTATAAATGGACTGGCGAAGGGGCCGATCAGCTGGCCCGCTTGACCTGCACCACGATCTGCTGCGGCTCGTTATGCAGAACCGCCTGGTCGAAATCGCGCAGGTTGTTGGTGCGGATGAGGGAGCGCACGGCCTTCACATAGACCGGACCCAGCTCGGAATACTTGTCCAGCGTATTCAGCAGCAACATGGTGTCCAGCGGCTTGCCCTGCCGGCGCAAGGTGGCGCGGGTGGCACGGAACTGGGCGTAGGCGTCGTGGGTGTTCAGGTTCTGCATGTAGACACGCACGCATTCCAGCAGGTCCTCGAACTTGCGGAAGCGCGAAGTGTCGCCCGGGTGGCGGTTACGGGGGGTGATGCCCTCCTTCTCCTCCTCCGACCAGGTTAATTGGCCGAACAGGGCGTTGCCGTGCTGGGCGAAGCGGGAGGTGCCCCAGCCGCTTTCCTCCGCCGCCTGGGCCAGCGCCATGGACACCGGCACCACGTCCACCCGGCGCAGCAGGGCGTCCAGGTCGATCTTGCGGGCGGGATCCATGCCGTAGCGCGCGGCCAGGCGGGCCACCCACACCTGGTCCAGCGGCGACATGGCGGCGCCGGGGGTGGGCATGACGGCCGGGGCCGCGTCGGTGGCACCCGGGGGTGTGACGCCCGGCGCCGGGGTGCGGACAGCGGCCGTCACCACCGTGCCACCCGTGGGGGCGTTGGCACTGGCGGCGGGCATCGCCTTGGCGGCGGCGGCGGCCGGCACGCCCTTCATGCTGTCGCGGAGCGCCATCAGGCGGGCGCGATCCCGCTCGATCTCCTCATTCACCAGCAGCACCAGGGGCAGCATGGTGTTCACGAAGATCTGCTTGCGGTCGTCCACGCTGTCCATCTTGCCCAGGTCGCGGGGCAGGCCCGCCAGCACGATGCGGGGCACGGGGCGCTCGCCGGTGCGCACCTCGTCCAGCGTGAAATTCTTTTCCTTGAACAGGGCCAGCAGGTTCTGCGCGTCCAGCTTGGGCTGGACGGTCACAGGCTGTTGCACCTGGACCACGGCCGGGGCGGCCGGGCGGGTCACGGGAATGATGAAACCGGTGGGTGCCAGAAGCGGACCGCTTCCGGACGCCAGCTCAGCGAGGGTCAACGGGAATACCGCGAAAACCATCACGAGCACGGAACCAATAGCCAGCCAGCGCTGCGCGGGAATCCCCGCAGTGTCGACCTTCGCCATTAATGAATGCTCCGAACAGTTACCGAGGAACGTCCAGACGCCCGCCCCATCGATCGCGTCCACTGGTCAGGGACATAGGGCGATCGGGGTACGCGTCCATGGGACGTTTTTGCTGCCGGAAATCAAATCCGGGATAATCCGTTCAGCCATACCCAATGGGCCCGCCACTATGTGGGCCATTCTCCAGGCCGGCACGGCTGCACGGCAACTTACACCCCTGGGGGACGCGTCTCTGTCGGTCCCTATTCCCCATCGGGTGCCGCCCACCAAACCATCCTCCCCCGTCCTGTTGGGGGGTGGGCGGCGCGCATACTAGCGGGCGGCGCGGACTTCGACAACCTCAGGAATGTAGTAACGCAGCATGTTTTCGATGCCGGCCTTCAATGTCGCGGTCGAGCTGGGGCAGCCGGCGCACGATCCCTTCATGGTCAGATACACAACGCCCTTGTCGAAACCGTGGAAGGTGATGTCGCCACCATCCTGGGCCACGGCCGGACGCACGCGGGTATCCAGCAATTCCTTGATCTGCGAGATGATCTCGGAATCTTCTTCTTCACCTTCGCTGTGGCCATCTTCCGCCTCGTCCAGCAGGACGGGGCGTTCGGCGGCGAAATGCTCCATGATCCGACCCAGGATCTGGGGTTTCAGCGTGAACCAATCCTGGCTCCCGCCCTTGGTCACGGTGACGAAATCACCGCCCAGGAAAACCCGTTCCACGCCGTCGACATCGAACAGCGCCTGCGCCAGGGGAGAGCGGTCAGCAGCCGTCCGGTCGGCGAAGTCGGCCGTTCCCCGCGCCAACACCTCCCGACCCGGAATGAACTTCAGGGTGGCCGGATTGGGGGTGTCCTCGGTCTGGATGAACATTCGGAAAACCTTGAAAGACAACACGGAAATGCGGATTTAAAATACGGCAGCGCGCCGTATCTGCACCAGCATTTTAGCCAAAATGGGGCGACTGTCCGCCAATATCAAGGCGTCCCGTCACAGACCCGGTCTGCGCGACCCCGCGCCGGGACTGGCACGGCCGCGAAACAAGCAGCGAAAACCCTCGGAAACACCCGGAATTAGTGCCTTTGGCGACGCGATGCCGCGCCCGCGATTGGCGAGCGCCGGTGGATTTTAAAAGGTCGGATTTTCAAAAGCGGAATGACCGCCATCACCGCTTTTAAAAATCACGGTCACAGTTTTAAAACAGGCCACCCGCCCATATCGCGAACGCAAGAATGCCGGTTCGGCCGCGTCTCAGGTGATCAAATCCAGCTGAAGGTCATTCAGCGAGCCGGGAACGATGGTGATGGGGATGCGCAGCGTGCCGGACATCTTGCCCACGATATAGGTGATGAGGGGGCCGGGCCCGGCGGTGCCGGTACCGGCAGCCAGCACAAGGATGGAGATGGTGGGCTCCTCCGCGATCAGGGCCAGCAGCTCGTCGCGCGTGTCGCCCTCGCGCAGATAGATCGCCGGGGGGAGCCGCAGATGTCCACCACGTCGCGGGCCAGGCGCTGCAGCAACTGCTCCGCCTCCTCCCGCCGTTCCTGGCGCATCAGGTCCTCCACCGCCGCCCAGTGCTGGAAGTCGCCCGGCTCGATGCAGTGCATCAGGGCGACGCGGCCGCCGGTGCTGCGGGCGCGCCGGGCGGCGTAGTGCAGGGCGACGGTCATCTCTTCCGTCTCGTCCACCACCACCAGGAAGATGCGGGTCTGGCAGGCGGCGGGAGCGGCGCTAGGCGCGGAGGTGGGATCTTCGGTGGACATGGGACGCGGCACCCCTCTGCTCAACGGTTGAAAGAATGGACCTCAGCCCTTGCGGAAGACGCTGCCGGCCAGCCAGCCGGCGCCCACCGCCAACAGCACGCCCACCAGGCCATAGACCAGGCCGTTGTGCTGAGCGAAGTCGAAGATGTCGGCGGAGAAGCCGATCTTGCTGACGGCCAGCGGCGTGGTCTGAGCCCCCACCACGTCCTGGTTGCGGATGAGGTAGACGCTGACGGTGTACAACCCGATCGGCACGTTGGCCGGAAAGCTGATCGAGGTGCGGAACAGGCGCTGGCCCAGGAAGACCACCTCCCCCACTTCGGTGCCGTACAGCCCCTCGCGCTGCTTGTTGCGGATCAGGGCGGCGCGGAATTCCGCCACCGTGGCCGCATCGGCGTCGGCGCGCGGCAGCATGCGCACATGATCAAGCCCGATTTCGTGGCGCTGGGCAACCGCCGGCGGCAGCAGCGCGTCCAGCGGCTTGTTGCTGGCGACGCCGTAGAAACCGGGAACGTGGGAGAATTTCAGGGTCTCGTTGTTGATCCAGATGCCGGCCATGCGGTCCTTGCGCCGCACGGTCTGCGAGGTTTCCGGCCCCTCGATCACCACGGCGACGTCACCCGGCTGGTCGATGGCGCCGAACAGCACAACGTCGGTGCCGGTAAAGCCCGTGGTGATGGCGATCAAATGGCTGGACAGGTCGGCCACCAGGGTCTGGGCCCGCACCGGCGTCCAAATTGCCAGCAACGCCAGCACAGCCATCGCCCCGCCCCAGCGCCGCGCCCTCATTTCGGGCCCGCCGTGGTGGTGATGGAATAGAGGTCGTCCGGCGTCAGCACCAGGTCCACCGCCAGCTTGACAGCCACCCCCAGCACGGTCAGGGCCAGCAGGGCGCGGGCCTGCTCCCCCTTGAGGTAGCCGCTGGCGCGCGAGCCCAACTGGGCCCCCAGCACGCCGCCGATCAGCAGCATCATGGCCAGCAGGATGTCGACCGTGTGGTTGGTGGCGGCCTGCAGCACGGCGGCCACGCCCGTGGTCAGGATGATCTGCAGCAGCGAGGTGCCGGCCACCAGGGTAGTGGGCATGCCCAGGATGTAGATCATGGCCGGGACCAGCAGAAAGCCGCCGCCGATGCCCATGATGGCCACCAGCACACCGCCGATGAAGCCGATGCCCACCGGCAGCAGCACGCTGATGTACAGGCGCGAGCGGGGGAAGCGCATCTTGAACGGCAGGCCGTGCAGCCAGGTGTGGTGGTGCAGCTTGCCCCGCGTCACGCCCTTGCGCCGGCCGCGGAACAGGGCGCGCACGCTTTCCATCAGCATCAGGCCGCTGATGCCGCCCAGAAAGATCACATAGGACAGGGAGATGACCAGGTCGATATGGCCCAGGCGCTGCAGCATGCTGAACAGCATGACGCCCAGCACGGTGCCGACGATGCCGCCAGCCTGCATCACCAGACCCAGCTTCACATCCACGTTGCGCTTGCGCCAATGGTACATGACGCCGGAGACGCCGGCCCCCACCAGCTGGTTGGCCTGGGTGCCCACCGCCACCGCCGGCGGCACGCCGATGAAGATCAGCAGCGGTGTCATGAGGAAGCCGCCGCCCACGCCGAACAGGCCTGACAGGAAGCCGACCATGGCCCCCAAGCCCAAGACCCAGAAGACGTTGACCGACATCTCGGCGATCGGCAGGTAGATTTGCATGGGACCCTTAAGGCGTGCCGGCCACGGGTCCAACTCTACCCGAGCGGCGGCACGCGGGCCATGGCCCTTGCCGTCGCGCCCAAAGAAAAACGGCACGGGGAACGGGCCCCATGCCGTTGATCTCAAAGCACCGGAACCTCTGCGCGGCTCAGGGCCGCAGCAATCCCACGATGTCCTTCACCTCGGCCATGGTCCGCGCCGCGATCTCGTTGGCCTTGTCGGCCCCCTTGCGCAGGATCCGGTCCAGCTCGGCCGGGTCGGCCAGCAGCTGGTTCATCTTGGCGGTGATGGGCGACAGCTTGGCCACCGCCAGGTCGCACAGGTCGGCCTTGAAAGCGGAGAAGGTGGCGCCGGCGTGGCGGGACAAGGCGTCCTGCTTGGAGATGTTTTCCAGGGCCGCGTAAATGGTGACCAGGTTGTCGGCCTCGGCCCGCTTGGCCAATTCCTCCAGCGTGGCCGGCAGCGGCTCCGGATCGGTCTTGGCCTTGCGGATCTTCAGGGCGATGGCGTCGGCGTCGTCCGTCAGGTTGATGCGGCTGTAGTCGGACTCGTCCGACTTGCTCATCTTCTTCGTGCCGTCACGCAGGCTCATCACCCGGGTCGCCTCACCCAGGATCTGCGGTTCCGGCAGGGGGAACACGTCCTTCTCATAGAAGCGGTTGAAAGCGCCGGCGATGTCGCGGGCCAGTTCCAGGTGCTGCTTCTGGTCTTCGCCCACCGGCACGTGGGTCGCCTTGTACAGCAGGATGTCGGCGGCCATCAGCACGGGATAGGCGTAGAGGCCCAGGGCCGCCATGTCCTTCTGCTTGCCCGCCTTCTCCTTGAACTGGGTCATGCGGTTCAGCCAGCCCATGGGGGTGTGGCAGGAGAAGATCCAGGCCAGTTCGGAATGACCCGACACGGCCGACTGGTTATAGATCAGGTTGCGGTCGGGATCGATGCCGGCGGCGATGTAGGCCGCGGCCACGGCGCGGATGTTCTTGGTCAGCGTCGGCGCGTCCTGCGGCAGCGTCAGGGCGTGCAAATCCACGACACAGAAGATGCACTCATACTGGTCCTGCAGGTCCACCCAGTTCCGCAGCGCGCCCAGGTAATTGCCGAGATGAAGCAGGCGGGTCGGCTGCATGCCGGAGAAGATGCGGTTCATGTGTATGGCCTTGGCAGGAAGATAAAACCGGATGGCGAAAGTAGGGCCCCGGCCCCCTGGCGGTCAAGCCGGGCTGGGCGGTTCCCTCACTTCCGCCGTCTCACTTTCGTCTGCGCCGCAGGCGCGCCAGGAAGTCGGAAATGACGACGCCGCGCAGGGCCACCACCGCGACGCCGTAGACCACGAGGCCCGCCGTCACCAGCGCCGCCAGCGCCGGCACGCGCACCCAGACGCTGTCCACGAAATACGGATCCAGCACCGTCGCCAGGGGTATCAGGCAGCCCGCCATGACCAGGCTGGCCGCCAGGATGCGCGGCGCCCGGGTCAGCAGCTGGCGGTCCAGGCGCAGCCAGCCCCGCCGCACCAGCGACAGGGACAGCAGGCTGATGTTGCCCCAGGCGGTGATGGTGCTGGCCAGCGCGATGCCGACATGGGCCAAGGGCGTGTAGAGGGCCAGCACCGTGGCCAGGGCCATGTTGCCCACCAGGGTGGCGATGGCGATGCGCATGGGGGTGCGCGTGTCCTGATGCGCGAAATAGATGGCGGTCAGCACCTTGGACGCGACATAGGCCGGGATGCCGGGGGCGTAGACGGCCAGGGCCAGGGCGGTCTGGTGCGCCTCGGCCAATCCGAAGCGGCCGCCGTGGAACAGGGCCTTGTAGATGGGTTCCGGCACCAGGCCCAGCGCGAAGGCCGCCGGCAGGGCCAGCAGCAGGCCGAACTCGATGCCCCGGCTGACATGGTGGTCGATGGCGTCCCGTTCCCCGCCTTGAACATGGCGGGACAAGGTGGGCAGCAGGGCTGTACCGATGGCGATACCGATGACGCCCAGCGGCAGCTGGTTCAGGCGGTCGGCATAATAAAGGTAGGAGATGGAACCCGAGGGCAGCAGCGACGCCACGTGGGTGCCGATGATCAGGTTGATCTGGATGACGCTGGCGCTGATGGCGCCCGGCACCATCTGACGGAACAGGCGCTTCAAATCCGGCGTCAGGCGCGGCCAGGTCAGCCGCAACGCCACCCCCGCCCGATGGCAGGACACCGCCAACCAGATCATCTGCACCATGCCGGAGATGGTCAGGCCCCAGGCCTGGCCCAAATTGGCCTCCAGATGCAGCCAGACGGTGCAGCCCAGGGCCGCGATCATGCAGATGTTGAAGGCGATGGGCGCCGCCGCCCCCGGCGCGAAGCGGCCCAGCGCGTTCAGCACGCCGGTCTGCAGGGCGGTGATGGAGATGAACATCAGGTAGGGGAAGGTGATGCGCCCAAGCTCCACCAGCCGGGAAAAGTGTTCCGGCTGGTCGGCGTAACCGCTGGCGAGGCCCAGCATCACCCAAGGCATGGCCATCATCACCAGAGCGGTGATGGGCAACAGTACGAGGACCATGAAGGACAGCGCCTGGTCGGCGAACTGGTCCGCCGGCCCCCGCCCGCGCGCCTTCAGGTCGGCGGAATACATGGGCACGAAGGAGACGGTGAAGGCCCCTTCCGCGAACATGGAGCGGAAGTAGTTGGGCAGGCGCTGCGCCACGATGAAGATGTCGGCCGACACCCCCGCGCCCAGTACCCAGGCGGTCAGCAGGTCACGGATGAACCCGCCGACGCGGGAGATGAGGGTGAGGCCGCCGACGGTGGCGGTGGCGCGCGCGAAGCTCATGGTGCCCGCGCATTATCCGAAAACTGGCGCAAGCGCCAGTTTTCATGTTCCCTCAGGCGCCGGGCGCCGGCATCCGCCGGCTTGGCTTCCTCGCTTTTCAGTCCGCTGACGCTCCCGAAAAGCTCCGGCGGCCCCCGTCGGGGCCTATTGGAAAAAGAAACACCGTCTTGAGAGCCTTACTCAGCCGCCGCAGCGGCGGACCGGCGGCGCGCCGGTTTGGCCTTGGGTTGCTCCGCCGCGGGATCCGGATCGTCCAGAACGGACAGCAGCTCTTTCCGGATCTGGGCCAGCTTGGCCTCGTGCGCCACCTTCAGGCCGAAGATGTCCTTCACATAGAAGACGTCGACGGCGGCGTTGCCGTAGGTGGAGATCTTGGCCGAGGCGATCTGCAGGTTCAGCGCCGTCAGGGCCCGGGTCAGGTCGTACAGCAGGCCCGGCCGGTCACGGCCGTTGACCTCGATGACGGTGTAGCCGGCGCTGGCCTTGTTATCGACCAGCACGCGCGGCGGCACGCGAAACACCCGGGTGCGCGACGGCAGCGGTGATGCGCGCTTGGCCAGTTCCGGCGCCAGCTTGATATCGCCGGCCAGCGCCTTTTCCACCGAAGACTTCAGCCGCGCCCGCTTGTCGCCACTGTCGAAGCGGGCGCCGCTGGGCCCGGCACCCTGCAGGGAGAAGACGTCCAGCGCCATGCCGTTGGTCATGGTGGTGATGCGGGCGTCAACGATGTCGCCGCCGGCCAGTGCCATGGCCCCGGCCAAGCGGGAGAACAGGCCGGCATGGTCCGCGGTGTAGATCGTGACCTCGGTGACCGAGCGGCCGGGGTCGTAACGCGTCTCGATGGTCAGCGGCGCCTGGTTGGCTTCCGCGTCGTGGATCAGGCGGGCGTGCTGGGCCAGGGTGGGCGGGTCGAAGGCCAACCAGTAGTTGGGATAGCCCAGGGCCAGGTGATGGTCCACATCGGCCGGGGCCCAGTCGGGCAACTGCGCACGCAGGGCGGCCTGGGCGTTGGCGATGCGCCTCTCGCGCCCATCGGAACCCACCACGCCGCCGGACATCATTTCCTCGGCCCGCCAATACAGCTGGCGCAGCAGCGTGGCCTTCCAGTTGTTCCAGCGGCCGGGGCCGACGGCGCGGATGTCAGCCACGGTCAGGACCAGCAGAAGCTTCAGGCGTTCCGGCGACTTCACGATGTCGATGAAGTCGCGGATGGTCTTCTCATCGTCCAGGTCACGCTTGAAGGCGACGATGGACATCGTCAGGTGCTGCCGCACCAGCCAGGCCACCGTCTCCGTCTCCTCCTCGGTCATGCCCAGGCGGGGGCACAGCTTCTCCGCGACCTTGGCACCCAGGATGGAATGGTCACCGCCCCGGCCCTTGGCCACGTCATGCAGCAGCAGGGCCACCGACAGGGCGCGCTTGGAGCTGAGGGTGTGGATGACCTCGCAGGCCAGCGGCACCTCGTCCTTCAAATTGCCCTTGTCGATGTCGTGCAGGATGCCCATGGCGAACAGCGTGTGCTCGTCCACCGTGAACATGTGGTACATATCGTACTGCATCTGCGCCACGACCCGGCCGAAGTCGGGCAGGAAGCGGCCCAGCACGCCGGCCTCGTTCATGCGGCGCAGCGTGACCTCGGGATCCTTGCGCGAGCCCAGGATTTCCAGGAACAGCCGGTTGGCCTCCGGATCGTTGCGCACCTTGGGGCCCAGGGCTGAGATGGAGCGTGCCAGCGCGCGCAAGGCCTTGGGATGGATATCCAGGTTGTGCCACTGCGCCACGCGGAACAGGCGCACCATGTCCACCGGCTTGTCGCGGAAATGCCGTTCATCCCGGATGCTGAGGCGGCCGTTGTCGATGACGAAACCTTCCAGCTCGCTGGGCTTCACGCGCCGCAGGAAAGCGAAGCGGGGCGGCCGCTGGCTTTCCTGTTCCAGGGTGGCGCAGAGGATGCGGGTGAGGTCGCCCACGTCCTTGGCCATCAGGAAGTAGTGCTTCATGAAGCGTTCGACGTCGCTGGTGCCGGCGTGGTCGGTGTAGCCCAGGCGGCGCGCCATCTCGCCCTGCACGTCGAAGGTCAAGCGATCCTCGCCCCGGCCGGTCAGGTAATGCAGGTGGCAGCGGCAGGTCCACAGGAAGTTCTGCGCCTTGGCGAAGCGCTGCGCCTCCTCCGCCAGCAGCACGCCGTTGGCCACCAGATCCTTCACCTTGTCGACCTGGTAGACGTACTTGGCGATCCAGAACAGGGTCTGCAGGTCGCGCAGGCCGCCCTTCCCCTCCTTCACGTTGGGCTCCAGCACATAGCGGCTGTCGCAGAACTTCAGGTGGCGGCTGTCGCGCTCGGCCAGCTTGGCCTCGATGAAGGCGGGGCCGGTGTTGGCCACCACCTCCTTGGCGAAGCGCTTGCGGAATTCCGCGTACAGCTTCTCATCGCCATAGAGGAAGCGCGCCTCCAGCAGGCTGGTGCGGATGGTGATGTCGGCCAGGGCCTGACGCACGCATTCATCGGTCGAGCGCACGGCGTGGCCGACCTTCAGCCCCATGTCCCACAGCAGGTAGAGGACGTATTCCACCACCTGCTCAATGCGCGGCGTGCGCTTGTAGGGCAGCAGGAACAAGAGGTCGACGTCGGAAAAGGGCGCCATCTCCTTGCGGCCGTAGCCGCCGGTGGCCACCACGGCGAACTGCTCGCCACGCGTCGGGCCCGCTGTGGGGAAGACGCGGTGCAGGGCGAAATCGGCCAGCGACACGACGATGGCGTCGGTCAGGGCCGTGGCCTCGCGCAGGCAGACCTCTCCCCGGCCACCATTCTCCAGCCGGCGGCGGATGAGGGCGCGGCCTTGGTCCAGGGTCTGCCGCATCAGGGCCAGGATGCCGGCGCGCAGGTCCTCGCGCCGCAGATCGCCGTCCGCCAGGTTGGCCATCCGGGTGGTCAGCGCCTCGGCCGTGGGCAGGGCCTCCGGCATGGGGGTGTCATCCAGCGGAGCGGGGTCCGGCTTGGTCGGGGCGGTTTTGGCGGCAGGGGACATGGCGCGGCGAATCTCTGGCAAGGCCCAGCGGTTCGGTTCCGACCGGGCGGGCAGCGTCCAGGGTCGGGGCACCAGTACCGCGGGTCCCGGAACGGACGGGGAGTATGGCACAAACTTTTTCCCACGCATCACCCCATGCGCGGCCCGGTGCCTTGGCTAATCGTTTGCCCCCGGAGTTTTTTCCCGGTTTGCCCGCTTTTTCATCGATCACCGCCGTGTCATCGGATACCGACGTCCTGGCGGGCCCATCCCTGCCCATATGTCCCATGGCAGCCTCCCGGATCTTGTTATTCCGTTTTCAGGCTTCAGGCTGGCTTGACCCCGACGCGGACCCCTTCCCTGTCCAGGGGCCCACGTCTCACGCTGGATTTTTCACGCTGGATTACCCCGCCCCTTCCGCGCCCTTCCGCGGTAGCAGACGCGGCACCAGCGACAGCCGCCGGGCGTTGGCCGAGGCGGCGCGGTGGATGGGCGCCAGGCCCAGCCCACCCAAGCGGCTGGTGGCGTGGCTGAACCGGGTGAAGGCGCCGGTGGCGGCGCGCAGGGTGGAGGTGACCAGGCGGCGCTCCGCCGTCACCCAGTCCCCGGGATGCCAGGATGACCAGGCGGCGCGGGCGAATTCACCCAGCGCGTCGACCTGATGGTCGCGCCAGCGCCACCATGCGTCGTGGAAGGCGCGCATGCCCCCCACCAGGGCCAAGGCGGAGTCCGTGAAGGCCTCGACCTTCTCGCGGCCCATGCGTTCGAATTCGGGATTGGTGCCCAGCGCCACCGGGTCGCCACCGGTCTGGGCCAGCAAGCCCAGGCGCGCGGTGATGGTGTGGGCGGAGGCGAAGGCGGTCTCATGCACCCGAGTCGCCACCCGGTCCAGTTCCACCTGGGCCCGCTTCAGGTGCATGGCCTCCGGCGTGCCGGGGATGACCATGCCGATGCGCCCCTTGCCCGCCCTTTTGGCCGGACGCGGGGCGGTGGGGTAAGGGATATGCCGATCCGGCATGGTGAGCGCTCCCTTATGTTGCGCTGCGTTGTTGCACCGCAACATTAGGGGAAACGCCGACGACCGTCCACAGGGGAAGTTGTGTCCTCACCTGAGACGAAAGTTGAATTGTGCCTATGGCCGATGGTTACGCGGCCAGTCAGCCGGCGGCGGCGGCCAGGCCGGCGGCCAGGTCGTCGCGCAGGTCGTCCGTGTCTTCCAGCCCCACGGAGAAGCGCAGGGTGCCGGGACTGATGCCCACCTTGGCCTTTTCCTCGTCGGTCAGGCGCTGGTGGGTGGTGGTGGCGTTATGGGTGATCAGGCTTTTGGCGTCGCCCAGGTTGTTGGAGATCTTGATGATCCTCAGCGCGTTCAGCAGGCGGAACGCCGCCTCTTTCCCGCCCTTGACCTCGAAGGTGACGAGCGTGCCGCCGGCCTTCATCTGGCGCATGGCCAGCTCATGCTGCGGATGGCTGGTCAAGCCGGGGTACAGCACCGTCTCCACCGCCGGGTGGCCTTCCAGGAAGCGGGCCAGGGCCAAGGCGGAGGCCGCCTGCGCGTTCACGCGCAGCTCCAGCGTCTCCAGGCCCTTCAGCAGCACCCAGGCGTTGAACGGGCTCATGGACGGGCCGGTGTGGCGCAGCACCGGGGAGATCAGGGCCGCCACCTCGTCGTCACACAGCACGGCACCGCCCAGGCAGCGGCCCTGGCCGTCGATATGCTTGGTGGCGGAATAGACGACCACGTCGGCGCCCATGTCCTTGGGACGCTGCAGCACCGGGGTGGCGAAGACGTTGTCGACCACCACGCGGGCGCCGGCCTTGTGCGCCAGCTCCGCCACCGCGGCCACGTCGACCACCTGCATGGTGGGGTTGCTGGGGCTTTCCAGGAAGACCACGGTGGCCGGCGTGGACAGCGCCTCTTGCCACTGCTTCAGGTCGGTGCCTTCCACCAGGGTGCACTGGATGCCGTAGCGCGGCGCCAGATCCTTGACGATGTAGAGGCAGGAGCCGAACAGGGCGTGCGGGGCCACCACCCGGTCGCCAGCCTTCAGCAGGCCCATGACCGCCAGGTTGACGGCGGCCATGCCGCTGGCCGTGGCGATGCAGCGATTGAAGCCCTCATACCCGGCCAGCCGTTCCTCCAGCATGGCCACGGTGGGGTTCCGGAAGCGCGAGTAGACGAAGCGCGAGCCGTCGTTGACGAAGGCGGCTTCCGCTTCCTCCGCACTGCCGTAGATGAAGCCCGAGGTCAGGAACAGGGCTTCGGAGGTTTCCTCGAAACCGCTGCGGCGCGTGCCGCCATGCACCAGCTGGGTGCGGGGACGCAAGGTCGGGGCCGAGGGGGGGGTGGAATTGTCAGGCGTCTGGCCCATGGCCGTCACTCCGATCATAAGGCAACCGCGACCGGCAAGGGGTGGCGGCGTGGTCGGTGTACCTTATGTACGGCCCGACCTTTTAGCAGCTTGTTTAACGTGGCCTGCAAGCCGGTCAGCAAATCACCACGGAAACCGGTTTTAGGCCGGGCCGGCGGGCAGCGTCAACGGTGACCTTGTCATCGCGACAATGCGCGGGATGGGGCGCGGGATGGGGCGCGGAACGGCTGAAAGGTTCGCTTGTTTCAGGGGGAGCGCCGCCCCTGGGGCGCCCGGGGCCTTAATGCCCGGTTGCCGGCCGGTCGCTTCCGTGCTAGTCCCGCGCGCGTCAGTCCGCTTCTGCGGAATAGCTGATTTGCTTTTACCGGGAGTCCCAGACCTATGTCCGATGAGACCAGCCTGAACGGCGCCGCTAATGGCGGCAATGGCGCCACCGCCACCGAGGGCGCCGGCATGCTGCCGCTGGTGGTCAATGCCCAGTACGTTCGGGATCTGTCGTTCGAGAACCCGAACGCCCCGGCCAGCCTGATGAACGCCCAGCAGCCCAAGGTCGACCTGCAGGTCGACGTGCAGGCCCGCAACGTGGCGGAGAACGTGCACGAGGTGGCGCTGAACATCCGCGCCGAGGCCAGCCACGAGGGCCGCACCGCCTTCATCGTCGAGCTGTCCTACGCCGGCATCTTCTCCATGCCGCCCATGCCGCTGGACCAGACCCGCGCCGTGCTGCTGATCGAGGCGCCGCGCCTGTTGTTCCCCTTCGCCCGGTCCATCGTGTCCGACGCCGTGCGCGACGGCGGCTTCCCGCCGCTGATGCTGCAGCCGCTGGACTTCGTCGACCTGTACCGCCGCCAGGTGCTGGCGTCGGAGAAGCCGGAAGACATGGCCCAGGCCTGATCCCAGGCTTGAGCTTCAGTCAAGACAGCCGCCCGGCGCCCCATGGCCCGGGCGGTTTTCTTTTGCGCGACGGAATGGGGTGTTTAACCGCGTGCGCCACGGATGAGCGCGTCCACCGTCACCGCATCGGCACCGGCGGGCACGGTGGCCAGCGGCAGGCCGTAGGCGCCCAGGCCGGCCAGCGTTTCCGCCGTGCCGGCCACCACGTCCCAGTCGCTGGTGCTGGCCTTCAGGGCGCCCTGGGCCTCGCGCGCCGACCCCGCCAGGGTCACTTCCAGGCCCAGCGTCTCCAGCGAGCCGGCCAGGCGGGCGAGGGCCCCACCCACCAGCAGGACGCGCAGGGTGGCCGCGGGGCGCGGGCGCGGCACCTTGGCCACCAGCTGGCGCGCCTCTTCCGCCGCCGCCAGGATGCGGGCGGCGAAATCCTGCTCCAGTCCCCCGGCGGGCAGATCCGCCGCCAGCAGGGTGGAATAGCCGTGGATGGCCGTCAGCAGGTTGTTGAGGTCATGCAGGAAGGTGGCGGGAACCACCCGGCCCACGGCCTTGTCGTCGGCGCTGTCCCCGGCGGACGGGGGCATCAGCTCGCGATACCCATCTCCACCGCGCGCATCACCGCCTGGGTGCGGTTCTTGGCCCCCAGCTTGCGGCAGATGCCCCGCACGTGCAGCTTCACCGTCACTTCTTCCAGTTCCAGCGAGCGGGCGATCTCCTTGTTGGAGCGGCCCTGCAGCAGATAGTCCAGCACCTCGCGCTCACGCCGGGTGAAGCTGGCCCCGTCGGCGGTGTCGGCGGTGTTGATGTCGGCCGGAATGAACCGCTCACCCGCCAGCATGGTCTGGATGGCGGACAACAGTTCCGTCGCGCTGAGCGTCTTGGGCAGGAAGCCCACGGCGCCGCGGGTGAAGGCGCCCCGGATCTCGTCCGGCCGGGCCAGTCCCGACATCAGCGCCACCTTCAGCAAGGGGAATTCGGTCCGCACGCGCTGTAAACCGTCCAGGCCATTCATCCCGGGCATGCGCAAATCCAGGATCAGCAGGTCGATGGCCCTGTCCTGCCGCAGGGCGGACACGGCCTCATCCACGCTGGCGGCCCCCACGACGACCGTGCCCGGCGCCTGTCTTTCGATGTGTGAAGACAATGCGTCGCGCACCAGACCATGGTCATCGGCAATCAGTAAGCGCATGTGAGACGACCCCCGGCGGTTGCTCTATCCAAAAGGATAGACCAATAAGCCCTGCTATTTGAACCTTTTTTCAGCGTCTGCAAGGGCTGCGCAAGCACAAATTTCTTATGAAACGTAATTGAATGTGACTAATTCGCAATCAAGCTGACCAAACCCCAAAAATCGATCCATCTTGGTTAATATGCGGTTCATTTATAAAATAGTGTTTTTACTGGCAATAAAAAAGGACGCCATCGCGTAGCAATGACGTCCTTGATATCGATACTGGAATTCTTCTTACTGGTTCATGCTCTCGAAGAATTCGGAGTTCTGCTTGCTCTGCTTGAGCTTATCAATCAGAAATTCCACAGCGTCGGTGGCGCCCATCGGGTTCAAGATGCGGCGTCAGGATCCACATCTTGGCCATGGTGCCTTTTTCCACCAGCAGCTCTTCCTTGCGGGTGCCGGACTTCTGGATGTCGATGGCCGGGAAGACGCGTTTGTCCGACAGCTTGCGGTCCAGGACGATTTCCGAGTTACCGGTGCCCTTGAATTCTTCGAAGATCACCTCGTCCATACGCGAGCCGGTATCGATCAGCGCGGTGGCGATGATGGTCAGGCTGCCGCCTTCCTCGATGTTGCGGGCGGCGCCGAAGAAGCGCTTGGGCCGCTGCAGGGCGTTGGCGTCGACACCGCCGGTCAGCACCTTGCCCGAGGACGGCACCACCGTGTTGTAGGCGCGGGCCAGGCGGGTGATGCTGTCCAGCAGGATGACGACGTCGCGCTTGTGCTCGACCAGGCGCTTGGCCTTCTCCAGCACCATCTCCGTCACCTGGACGTGGCGGGTCGCGGGCTCGTCGAAAGTGGAGCTGATGACCTCGCCCCGGACGGAGCGGGCCATGTCGGTCACTTCTTCCGGACGCTCATCGATCAGGAGGACAATGAGGTAGACCTCGGGGTGGTTGGTGGCGATGGAGTGGGCGATGTTCTGCAACATCACCGTCTTGCCGGTGCGCGGCGGCGCCACGATCAAGGCGCGCTGGCCCTTGCCCAGCGGGGCCACCAAGTCGATGACCCGGGTGGTCATGTCCTTCTTGTTGCGGACCGGATCCTCGATCTCCAGCTTCAACCGTTCCTCAGGATAGAGCGGCGTCAGGTTGTCGAAGTTGATGCGGTGACGCACCTTGTCCGGATGGTCGAAGTTGATGGACCCGACCTTCAGCAGGGCGAAGTAGCGCTCGCCATCCTTGGGCGAGCGGATCTGGCCTTCCACCGTGTCGCCGGTGCGCAGGCCGAAACGCCGCACCTGGCTGGGGCTGACATAGATGTCGTCCGGGCCCGGCAGGTAGTTGCTCTCGGGCGAGCGCAGGAAGCCAAAGCCGTCCTGCAGAACCTCCAGCACGCCCTCACCGAAGATCGGCACGTCGTTTTCGGCCAGCTGTTTCAGGATGGCGAACATCATGTCCTGCTTGCGCAGGGTGCCCGCGTTTTCGATCTGCAGCTCTTCCGCGAACGCCAGCAGCTCGGCGGGCGACTTGGCCTTTAACTCTTGGAGATTCATCTTCGTCCTGTCGCGAGCCCCGGGAATGATGCGACGGGCTTGGCCGCCGGCCCCGAACTCATGGAATAGGGTGTGTAGGGTGGAAGGATGGCATCACCGGGGAAAAAGGACGGCGACGCCGGGAGGGGAAGTTCGGGGAAACTGGCCTCGCTGCGCCCATCCCGGGGAGGGGGGCGGGGATGCCTCACGAGTCAGGCGCCCGGATGACGGGGCGACTCGAAATCATCCCGACGTTACGGGCCTTGACCTGTTCCAGGATTAGTACAGGACCCGACGCCAAGTCAAAACAAAAAGTCCCGGATCACAGGGCGCATTCGACCTAGGACTAAATATCCCGGATGGGCGCCGGAACTTAAACGGGGCGCTAACGGCGCGCCCTGGAGGTGGACGATTAGAATGGGCGAACGATGACCAGGATGACGATCAGGATCATCAACAGGGTCGGAACCTCATTGGCCATGCGGAAGAAGCGCGCGGATTTGGTGTTGCGGTCCTCGGCGAAAGCGCGGCGCCAGCGGGCCATGGCCATGTGCATCGCCGTCATCAGCACCACCAGCGACAGTTTGGCGTGCAGCCAGCCGGCCCCCTTCAACAGGCCTGGATCCAGGGTGATCATGGCCAGGCCGCAGGCCCAGGCCAGGATCATGGCCGGGTTCATGATGACGCGCAGCAAGCGCCGTTCCATCACCTTGAACGTCTCGGACTGAGCGGATCCCACCGGCGCGTCGCAGTGATAGACGAACAGCCGCGGCAGGTAGAACAGCCCCGCCATCCAGGAGATGACGGCGATGACGTGGATGGCCTTGATCCAGAGATACATGGGGGTGGCACCCTGCCCTGTCTTTGAGGTCTTGGCGCCCCTTATGCCCCCGAGGCGGGCTGCGGGCAACCGGCTTTGCCGGTCGGGCACAGGCGCAGGCCCGTGCCGCACAGCACCGGCCCGCCGGCGGTGCGGATCAGCGCCTGGCGCACCAAGCCCGCCAGGCCGAGGATGAAGGACGGCTCCACCCCCACGGCCGGCACGCGCACGAAGTGGGGCACGCCCACCTCCTTGGCCAGATGGCGATACTCGTGCTCGATCTCCACCAGGGTTTCGGAATGTTCGGAGACGAAGGCGATGGGCACCACCACCACCGGCACCTTGTCCCGGCCCGCCCGGCGGATCTCCTCATCCGTCGAGGGGCCGATCCACTTCATGGGCCCGACACGGCTCTGGTAGCAGCAGACCCAGTCCAGGCCCTGGATGCGCAAGGACTTCACCACCGCTTGCGCCGTGCGCTCGCATTGGAACTGATAGGGATCGCCGTCCTTCACCACCTTCTCCGGCAGGCCGTGGGCGGAGAACAGCACGCGCGGCGTGCCGTGGGGAGACGCCGCCTCCAGCCCGACGCGGATGAGCTTGGCCGTGGCGGCGACGAAGCCCGGCTCGTCGGGATAACAGCAGATGGCCCGGCTGGGCGCCGTCAGGCCGGCCGCCTTGGCCGCCCGGTGCCAGTCCTTGAGGCTGGATGCCGTGGTGGTGGTGGAGAACTGGGGATAGAGGGGCAGCAACACCACCTCGTCCGGTTCCCAATCCTTCACGTCATGGGCCACGGCGTCGCTGAAGGGATGCCAGTAGCGCATGGCGACGAACACCCGGACCGTGCCGGCATCCCACAGCTGTTGCTCCAGCGCCTGCGCCTGGGCCACGGTGTTGGGGAGCAGGGGGGACCCGCCGCCCAGGGTCTGGTAGATACCCTGGGCCACCTTGTCGCGCCGGCTGGAGATCAGGTGCGCCACCAGTTGGCGGAAAGGCGCCGGCAGGCGAATGATGGCCGGGTCTCGGAACAGATTGTAGAGGAAGGGTCGCACCGCCTCCAACCTGTCCGGCCCCCCGAGATTGAACAGGACGACGGCGATGCGCCGGGCACGGGCGGCCTTGGGCGCCCCCTGGATGTCGGACGCGATCTCGGGTAGGGGCAGCGGATTCATGGGGGCTCGGTGGCGGTCGGCGGGTCGTATCGGACGCGGGCGGATACGGATGCCGCCGCGTCCTGGATCATGCGGGTGGATCATCCCTGATTTAAGGATGGCCAGTCCTGGATCAAGCGGGCCAGTTCCGCCACATGCTCGGGCGGGGTCTGCTGCACGATGCCGTGGCCCAGGTTGAAAATGAAGAGACCCTTGCCCAGCGTCGTCAGGATATCCGTGGCGGCGCCGCGCAGGGCCTCCCCTCCCGCCACCAGGGCCAAGGGATCGAGATTACCCTGAACGGGCACACGGGTCTGCAGGGCGCTGGCGGCCCAGTCCAGCGGGACGGACGTGTCGAGGCTGACGGCGTCCACCCCCGTCCGCTCCACATACGCCTGGATACCGATCCCCGCCCCGCGCGGAAAGCCGATGACGGGGACCCCCGGATGCCTATCCTTCAGAGCCCGCACGATGGCTTGGGTGGGAGCGATGGACCAGCGGGCGAATTCCGTCGGGGCCAGCGCGCCGGCCCAGCTGTCGAACAACTGCACCACCTCCGCCCCGGCATTGATCTGGGCGGACAGGTGGGTGACCGTGGTTTCCACCAGCAGGTCGATCAAGCGCTGGAAACCCGCCGGATCCTTGTAGGCCCAGCCCTTGGTGTGAAGAAACTCCTTGGACCCGGCCCCTTCCACCATGTAGGTCGCCACGGTCCAGGGGCTGCCCGCGAAACCGATGAGCGTCACCGGTTCCGGCAGCGCCGCCCGGATGCGCCGGACAGCCTCATAGACAGGTTCCGCCCGCGCTTCCAGGTTGGCCACATCGAGGCGGTCCAGACCGGCCTGGTCACGGATGGGATCCAGGCGCGGCCCCTCCCCTTCGGCGAACCACACCTTCTGCCCCAAGGCGTGCGGCAGGATCAAGATGTCGGAGAACAGGATGGCCGCGTCCATGCCATAGCGGCGAATGGGCTGCAGCGTCACCTCGGTCGCCAGATCCGGCTTCAGGCACAGATCCAGGAAACCGCCGGCCTGGGCCCGCACCTCACGGTATTCGGGCAGGTAGCGGCCGGCCTGGCGCATCAGCCAAAAGGGCGGACGGGGGGCGGTTTCGCCCTTCAAGGTACGCAGCAGCAGGCGGTCCGGCCGGCTTTGGGGCTGGATCTGGGACAAGGCGGTCTCCATAGGGGCGCTGGCGTGTTGACGGCCGGGCCCGACGTTTTCCCACAGGCCCCTTTTTCTACTCTGATCTAATTTGAAAAAGGAATGGGGTGGTAGTTGGCCCTGTGGATAACGGGAATTCAAGGTCATCCGCATTCCATCCACAGCGTTCGCGGGATCCAGGGCGCGTTCTTCAGAATGTGGACACTGTTGCGGGGTTTCTGGGCAGAGCCTTGGAATGGTATAGATTCCGTAGGGTCTGGGGATCCTGGGGATAAAGGGACGGCGCGCGTCATCGCCCCCGGTTGTTCCAAGGGGTGACGGACCTTTATCCCGATGCGGGATTCCCTCTGCGTGGGATCCCAGGAAGCCTGTATGGAAGGAAGACGGGATCCCGGAACACCGGATTTTTCCCGGATTATCCGTTGGTTTTCCCCAGATTCAGTTCACAGGTTTTAAGACCACCGCCGGAGCGACACCCTTGACACAGACGCCCCAAACCAAGGAATTCCACCTGCACCTGGTGTCCGACGCCACTGGTGAGACCATCAATTCCGTGGCCCGCGCCTGCGTCTCGCAGTTCGACCATGTCGAACCCGTCGAGCATTTCTGGAACCTGGTGCGCACCGATCGGCAGCTGGAAATGGTGATCGACGGCATCCGCGACAATCCGGGCCTGGTCATGTTCACCCTGGTGAATGAGCGGCTGCGCCGCCGCCTGCAGGACACCTGCCGCGAGATCGGCATTCCCTGCGTGCCGGTGCTGGACCACCTGATCAACTCGCTGGCGGCGTACCTCGGCCTGGAGTCCCAGAGCCAGCCGGGCCGCCAGCACGCCCTGGACGCGGAATATTTCAGCCGCATCGACGCCATGGATTTCGCCCTGGGCCATGACGATGGCCAGACGGCGTGGGAGTTGCATCAGGCCGACGTCATCCTGGTGGGCGTCTCGCGCACCTCCAAGACGCCGACGTGCATCTATCTGGCCAACCGCGGCATCAAGGCCGCCAACATCCCCTTCGTCCCCGGCTGCCCCCTGCCGCCGGAGCTGGACCAGGTGTCCCGTCCCCTGGTGGTGGGCCTGACCAAGGACCCGGAGCGGTTGATCCAAATTCGCCGCAACCGCCTGCGCCTGTTGAACCAGGGCGAAGAGACCAGCTACGTCGATCCCGAGCAGGTGCGCTCGGAACTGTCGGAGGCGCGTCGGTTGTACAGCCGCAAGGGCTGGCCCGTCATCGATGTCACCCGCCGGTCCATCGAGGAGACGGCGGCCGAAATCCTCATGCTGCTGGCCCGCCGCCGCCCGGCGGGGGCGGAGCCCATCAACCCGGTGGGGGAACCGGCTGAAGGTCCGCGCCCCAGTGGCCCCCGCCTTTCCCCCCGCCCGCCCCATTCCGGAATGTGAGTTCTTGCATGTCGTGTGAAGATTTCCCGCCGGCCCTGTCGACGCAGCCGGTGGTGCTGGCGTCCGGCAGCCGGACGCGTCTGTCCCTGCTGCGCGCGGCGGGGCTGGAGGTGGTGGCCCACCGGCCCGGCGTGGATGAGGAAGAGGTCAAGCTGTCATGCAAGGCGGGTGGCCTGACGGTGGAGGAAACGGCGGAAGCGCTGGCCGAACTGAAGGCCAGCCGTGTCGCCGCCAAGGTGCCGGGCGCCTATGTCATTGGCGCCGACCAGATGCTGGAGTGCGAAGGCCGCTGGTTCGACAAACCGGAGGATCGCGCGGCCGCCGCCGCGCAACTGCGCGCCCTGTCCGGCCGTACCCACCGCCTGGTGACCACCGCCGTGCTGTTCCACAACAACAGCCGCGTCTGGCACCAGACCGACCAGGCCAAGCTGACCATGCGGTCGTTGAGCGATGAGTTCATCGAGCGCTACCTGGATGCCGCCGGCGACGCCGTGCTGACCTCCGTCGGTGGCTATCAGCTGGAGGCCCTGGGCGCGCAGCTGTTCACCCGCGTGGCCGGCGACCACTTCACCATCCTGGGCCTGCCGCTCTTGCCCCTGCTGGGCTTCCTGCGCGTGCGCGGCGTGTTGCCCGCCTGAAGGATGAAATCATGAGCATCACGGGTAAGGCGCGCGTCGCGGGCGTCATGGGTTGGCCGGTGGGGCACAGCCGCAGCCCGCGCCTGCATGGCCATTGGCTGGCGGAGTACGGCATCGACGGCGCCTACGTGCCCTTGGCCGTCCCGCCGGATCGCATCGAGCAGGCGCTGCGCGCCCTGCCCGCCCTGGGCCTGGTGGGGTGCAACGTCACTGTGCCGCATAAGGAGGCCGCGTTCCGCACCGTGGACCGGGTCGATGAGACGGCCCGGCGCATGGGGGCGGTCAACACCGTCATCGTCCACGCCGACGGCATGCTGGAGGGCCGCAACACCGACGGTTTCGGCTTCATCGAGAATTTGAAGGCCGGTGCGCCGGACTGGCGGGCGGCCAAAGGGCCGGCCGTCATCATCGGCGCCGGCGGGGCCGCGCGGTCGTTGGTGGTGGCGCTGGCCGATGCCGGTGTGCCGGAAATCCGCCTGGTGAACCGCACCCTGGTCCGGGCGCGGGAGTTGGTGGCCGATCTGGGCCCTGGCGTCGCCTGTCCCGTTGTCGCGGTGGCGTGGGAGGAACGGGCCGACTGCCTGGCCGGCGCCCATCTGCTGGCCAACGCCACCACCCAAGGCATGGCGGGCCACCCGTCCCTGGACTTGGCGCTGGCCGCCTTGCCCCTGGACGCCGTGGTGACCGACATCGTCTACACGCCGGTGGAAACACCGCTGCTGCTGGCGGCCAAGGCGCGGGGCCATGTCACGGTGGACGGGCGCGGCATGCTGTTGCACCAGGGCCGGCCAGGCTTCGAGGCCTGGTTCGGGCGGGCGCCGCAGGTGACGGACGCCCTCTACGCCGCCGTGTTCGGAGACTGACTTCCGATGATCGTTCTCGGCCTCACCGGGTCCATCGGCATGGGCAAGTCCACGGCGGCGGGTATGCTGCGCCGCCTGGGCTGCCCGGTGCACGACAGCGATGCCACGGTGCACCGTCTTTACGCCCCGGGCGGGGCGGCGGTCGGACCCATCGGCCGGGCCTTTCCCGGTGTGGTGCGCGATGGCGCGGTGGACCGGCGGCTGCTGTCGGCGGAGGTGATGGGCAATACGCCGGCGCTGAGGCGGCTGGAGGCCATCGTCCATCCCCTGGTGGGCCAAGCGCGCGACCGCTTCCTGCGCCGCGCCGCCGCCTCCGGCGCCAAGGTGGCGGTGCTGGATATGCCCCTGCTGTTCGAGACGGGCAGCCAGGCGCATTGCGACCGGGTGGCTGTCGTTTCCGCCCCCCGCAGCCTGCAGCGCGCCCGGGTGCTGGCCCGGCCGGGCATGAATCCGGGCAAGCTGGACGCCATCCTGCGTCGGCAGATGCCGGACGCGGAAAAGCGGCGCCGGGCGGATTTCGTCGTGCCGACGGGTCTGGGCCGCGCGCTGACCTTGCGGCGGCTGGCCGCCATCGTCACACTGCTGTCCGGGCAGCGCGGCCGGGTATGGCCGCCCCGCCCCCGCCCGTCATCGATCCGCAAATCCAGGTAACCCGTTGCCATGCGCGAAATCGTCCTCGATACCGAAACCACCGGCGTCAACGCCCTGGGAGGCGACCGCGTGGTGGAAATCGGCTGCGTCGAATTGCTGAACCATGTGGCCACGGGCAACAGCTGGCATGCCTACATCAATCCCGAACGCGACATGCCGGCGGAGGCCGAGGCGGTGCACGGCCTGTCGGCCGCCTTCCTGTCGGACAAGCCGGTGTTCGCCGCCGTGGCCGGCGACTTCCTGGACTTCATCCAGGACAGCCCGCTGATCATCCACAACGCCAGCTTCGACATGGGTTTCCTGAACGCGGAGTTCACGCGGCTGGGGCTGAAGACCATGCCCATGGCGAGGTCGGTCGACACGGTGGCCATGGCGCGCAAGCGGTTCCCCGGCGCGCCGGCCAGCCTGGACGCCCTCTGCCGCCGCTTCGGCATCGACAATTCCGGCCGCACCTACCACGGCGCGCTCCTCGACGCCCAGCTGCTGGCCGAAGTTTATCTGGAGTTGATGGGCGGGCGGCAGCCTGACCTGGTGCTGGGCGCCACCGCCGTCAAGACGACGGAAGTCGGCCTGGTGGTGGTGGAAGAGACCCGCGTGTTCCGCGCCCCCCGTCCCCACGCCGCCTCACCCGAGGAGCTGGAGGCCCACGCCGCCTTCCTCAAGGCCATCAAGTCGCCGCTGTGGCTGGCGGGCGAGGAACCGGCGGCGGCGACCGCCGGCTGAACGCCTTACGGCAGCAGCACCGTGGAGCCGGTGGTGCGGCGGGCTTCCAGGGCGATGTGGGCCTGGGCCGCGTCCTTCAGGGCGAAGGTCTGGCGCACGTCGATCTTCACCTTGCCGGACAGCACGGCGGTGAACAGGGCGTTGGCGCTGTCCCGCAGTTCCTTGGTGGTGGCGACGTAGCCGCCCAGCGAGGGGCGGGTCAGGAACAGCGAGCCCTTGGTGTTCAAGATGCCAATGTCCACCGCGCCCACGGGGCCTGAGGCGTTGCCGAAGCTGACCATGGTGCCCAGGCGGCTGAGGCAGTCCAGGCTCTGGTAGAAGGTGTCCTTGCCGATGCTGTCGTAGACGACGGGCACGCCTTGGCCGTCGGTGATCTGCTTCACCCGCTCCACGAAATTCTCGCGGGTGTAGACGATGGTGTGGTCGCAGCCGTGGGCGCGGGCCAGTTCCGCCTTCTCATCCGAACCGACGGTGCCGATGACGGTGGCGCCCAGGGCCTTGGCCCACTGGCAGGCGATCAGCCCCACTCCGCCGGCGGCGGCGTGAAGCAGGATGGTCTGCCCCGGCTTCACCGGGAAGGTGCGGTGCAGCAGGTAGTGCGCCGTCAGGCCCTGCAGCAGCATGGCGGCGCCCGTCTGGTCGTCGATGCCGTCCGGCAGGTGGATCAGGCGCTCCGCCGGGTACAGCCGCGCCTCGGCATAGCCGCCGGTGCCGCCGGTGCAATAGCCGACCCGGTCGCCGATCTTGAAGTCATAGACGTCGGGCCCGACGGCCTCGACCACGCCCGCGGCCTCCATGCCGGGGATGAGGGGCAGCGGGTTCTTGTACAGGCCGGTGCGGACGTAGACGTCGATATAGTTCAGGCCCACCGCCGTCTGGCGCAGGCGCACCTGGCCCGGCCCCGGCTCCCCCACCGCCACCTCCTCCCACTTCATCACCTCCGGACCGCCGGTCTGGTGGATGCGGATGGCGTGGACCATGACGAGGCTCCTGGTGCGAAGGGTTAAGGCGCCGCTGTAGGACGCGACCGCGTCCGCCAGAAGTTTTCGGGGAACGCAGTGGACTGAAAACTGAGGATAGCCGAGGCGGCGGATGCCGCCGCCCGGCGCCCGAGGAAACTTAGAACAGCGTCTCCCTTAGGAAAGTCGCCGTGCGCTGGTTGGCCAGGTCGGCCGCCTTGGCGTCGTAGTGCTCGCCGCCCACGCGGGCGAAGGCGTGGTCCTGCTCCGGGTACACATGCTGGACGATCAGGTGGTTGCCCTCGATGGCGGCGTTCACCTTGGCCCGCGCCTCGTCGGAAGAGAACTTGTCCTTGCCGGCGGTGTGCAGCATCAGCGGCTTGGTGATGGCGCTGACCTCACCGATGGCGCCGTCCAGGCCCACGCCGTAGTAGCTGACGTTGGCGTCGGCGTCGGAGCGGGTGGCCATCAGGAAGGCCAGCTTGCCGCCCAGGCAATAGCCCAGGGTGCCCACCTTGCCCTCGGTCGCCTCATGCCCGCGCAGGAACTCGACGCTGGCGATCAGGTCTTCCACCCCGCTGGCCTCGCTGAAGCCGTTGTAGAGCTGGAAGGCCCGCTGCCATTCGGCTTCGGTCTGGTCGGTCAGCTGCACCCCCGGCTCCTGCCGCCAGAACAGGTCGGGACACAGGGCGGTGTAGCCCAGGGCGGCGTAGTGGTCGCACAGTGCGCGCATGTTGGCGTTGACGCCGAAGATCTCTTGGATCAGCACCAGGCCCGGCCCTTTGCCGCTGCTCGGGATGGCCAGATAGCCGTCGAAACTGCCGCCGTCGGTGGCTTCGATCGTCACTGTGGTCATGCGCGCTACCCCTTTGATTTGGTTGCCGAATGCTTATGGTTAAAACACGCGTCGTTTCTTAATGGACTCATATTAACGATTAGGCGGGGCCCTGTCACCGTGATGGCGGTCATAGGCCCGGATCAAGGACCGGAAGCGCTGGCGGCGAGCAGATCGGCCAGCGCTTCGGGCGTGGTCACCGGCAGAGAACACCGCATCTCCTGACAGACATAGGCGGTGGCCTGGCCATTAACCATGGCCATGCCCGCCGCCGGGTGCGGTTCCGGCAAATTTTGTTCCGGCGCCAGGCGGCTGACCACCAGGGTGGGTCGTGACCGGTTGCGCAGGACGGCGTTGAACAACTCCAGGTCATCGCCCTCCCCCAACAGCACCACATGCACGCCGTTCAGCAGCATCTCGGCCATGTTGAGGAAGGTGGAAAGCGGGAAGAAATTGCGGCCCAATTCCCCGCTGAAGGCGGACATCGCCGTGTCGGCCCGGGCACGATAGCGGTCCTGGCCGGTCAGCAGCCACAGGCGGGTGAGGTTGCCCAGCTGGGTGCCGTTGCCGGCGGGCACGGCGTTGTCATGGGCGTTGCGCGGGCGGACCAGCAGGTCGCCCACGTCGTCGGCCGTGGTGTAATAACCGCCGTCGGCCTCATCCCAGAAATGGCGGTCCAGGGTGTTCGTCCAGCGCACGGCCTGATCGAGGAAGGCGACGTCACCGGTGATCTCATGCAGGGTCAGGGCGGCCTTCCCCATGTTGGCGTAATCTTCCAGCAGGCCGGCGTGGCGGGCCCTGCCGCCGCGGCCGCTGTGGTACAGGCGATCCAGCCCGTCCGGGCCAGTATGGCCCAGGCTTGTTACAACATGGCGGTAGGCGTCGATGGCGGCCTCGATCCAGCCGGGCTGCTCGAAGACGAAGCCGGCGCGGGCCAAGGCCGCGATCATCAGGCCGTTCCAGTCGGCCAGCACCTTGTCGTCCCAGCCGGGGCGGATGCGCAGGGCCCGGGCCTTCAGCAAGCGGGCGCGGGCGTGGGCCAGCCGGTTCTCTTCAGCGCTGCCCGGTGCCAGCGGCGTCCGGCGATTCAGGATGGTGTGGCCTTCCCAGTTGCCCAGCTCGGTCACGTCATAGTGGGCGCAGAACAGCGCGGCGTCGTCGCCCAGCAGGCGGTCGACCTCCGCCTTGGTCCAGACGTAGTAGCGGCCCTCCTCCCCCTCGCTGTCGGCGTCCAGTGTGGCGCCGAAGGCGCCGCCGGGCACCTTCATCTCGTTCAGGAGCCAGCCCACGGTTTCGCGCACGCGGACTTCCAGCAGCGGGTCCCGGGTGCCTTGCCACACCTGGGTCATCAGCGCCACCAGTTGGGCGTTGTCGTACAGCATCTTCTCAAAATGCGGGACCAGCCACTGCTCGTCCGTGGAATAGCGGGCGAAGCCCCCGGCCAAGTGGTCGTAGATGCCGCCGTTGGCCATGTGGGTCAAGGTGGTGGTGACGGCGTCGCGCAGGTCGGTGCGGCCGGTGCGCAGATGGGCCCGCCACAGCAGGTCGAAAATGCCGGGCTGCGGGAATTTGGGCGCGCCGTTGATGCCGCCCAGGAAGGGGTCGACCTCGCGCACCAGGCGGTCGGCCACGGCGTTGAGCGCGCCCACCGTGACCGCCTCGCCCGGGTTGCCCTGTGACAGGCGGGTCAGCGCGTCGCCCAGGGCCTTCACGTTGCGGCCGATCTTGCCCGGGTCCTGGGCATAGGTCTCGGCCACCCCCCGCAGCACGTCGGGGAATCCCGGCCGGCCGTACCGGGTGGCGGGCGGAAATAGGTGCCGCCCCAGAACGGCTCACCCTTCGGTGTCAGGAACATGGTCAGCGGCCAGCCTCCCTGTTGGCCCAGCAGGGACAACGCCTGCTGGTAGACCTGGTCCACGTCCGGCCGCTCCTCCCTGTCCACCTTGATGTTCACGAACAGCTCGTTCATCAAGGCGGCTATGGTCTCGTTCTCGAAGCTTTCATGGGCCATGACGTGGCACCAATGGCAAGCCGCATAGCCCACGGACAGCAGGACGGGCTTGCCCAGGGCCTGGGCCTCGGCGAACGCCTCGGGGCCCCAGGCGCGCCAGTGCACCGGGTTGTCCTTATGCTGCAGCAGGTAGGGGCTGGTCTCGTGAACCAAAAGGTTCGCCGCCGCTTGTGTCGTGTCCGGTGCCGCCATGGGGTTCCACGCTCTTCTGGCTGAATGATGCGGTCGTTGAATGTCCAGTGCCGCTTTGCCCCCACTGTAGCCTCCGCTACAGTGAAGATCAGAAAAAAGAGGCGTTATTCCGGGCGTATATCCCTGTTAGTGCCGCGGCATGCGCCTTTAGAGTCCAACCGAACAGGAAGGTCTGCCCCCATGAAAATCACCGTCGACGTCGATTGCACCCCGGAAGAGGCCCGTGCTTTTCTGGGTCTGCCGGACGTGAAGCCCATGCAGGACGCCCTGATGCGGCAGATGCAGGACCGTATTAGCGCCAACCTGGCCGCCATGGACCCGGACGCCTTGCTGAAGACCTGGCTGCCGGTGGGCATCCAGGGCTTCGAGCAGATGCAGAAAATGATGTGGAACCAGATGACCTCCGCCATGGGCGGGGGCAAGGACGCGAAGTGACCGATCCCGCACCCTATTTCGACCGTCACGTTTTCTTTTGCACCAATGAGCGGGCGCCGGGCCATCCCCGGGGCTGCTGCAAGGAAAAGGGCTCCGAAGCCCTGCGCGACCATATGAAGGCCGCCGCCAAGGAGGCCGGCTTGGGCAAGAAGGTCCGGGTGAACGCCGCCGGGTGCCTGGACCGGTGCGAACTGGGGCCGACGCTGGTGATCTATCCGGAAGGCGTCTGGTACACCTGCGCCTCCACCGGCGACGTTGATGAAATTGTGAAGACGCACCTGGTGGAGGGCGGCCGGGTGGACCGCTTGATGCTATATCCGGATGAGAAAGTGCCGGCGCAGCGCGCCCGCAAAGCCGCCGCCGCAGACTGACCTTACTCCCCCATGTCCCTCTACAGCCCAAGCACCGTTTTTGGCGACACCATTTTCGCCCTGGCTTCCGCCCCCGGACGGGGCGGTGTCCAGGTCATCCGCCTGTCCGGTCCGGCGGCGGGCCCCGCCCTGTCCGCGCTGACCGGGCGGTCCCTGCCCCCAGCCCGCCGCGCCACCCTGGCCCGATTGACGGGCAAGGATGGCGAGGTCTTCGACCAGGCGCTGGTGCTATGGTTTCCGGCGCCGGACAGTTTCACGGGTGAGGACGTGGCGGAGCTGCATCTGCATGGCGGCCGCGCCGTGCTGGCCGCCGCCAGCGAGGCCCTGACCGGCCAGGGCCTGCGCGTGGCGGAACCGGGGGAATTCAGCCGCCGCGCCTTCGAAGCCGGCAAGCTGGACCTGACCGAGGCGGAAGCCATCGCCGACCTGGTCGATGCCGAGACGGCGGCCCAGAGGCGCCAGGCCTTGCGCCAGATGGAGGGCGCGCTGGGTGCCCTATACGAGGGGTGGCGGCATCGCCTGGTGCGGGCCCTGGCCCACCTGGAGGCTGACATCGATTTCCCGGATGAGGATTTGCCGCACGGCTTGGCGCCGGCGGTGGTCCCGGTCCTGACCGGCCTGTACCAGGAGATCGGCGCCCACCTGGCCGACGATCATCGCGGTGAGCGTCTGCGCGATGGCTTTTCCATCGCCATCCTGGGCGCGCCCAATGCCGGCAAGTCCAGCCTGCTGAACGCGCTGGCGCGCCGCGACGCGGCCATCGTCTCCTCCACCGCCGGCACGACGCGCGACGTCATCGAGGTGAACCTGGATTTGGGTGGCTTCCCCGTCATCCTGGCCGACACCGCCGGCCTGCGCGACGCCGCCGATGAGATCGAGCGCGAGGGCATCCGCCGCGCGCTGGCCCGGGCGGAAAAGGCCGACCTGAAGCTGCTGGTGCTGGATTGTTCCACGTGGAACATCGGCGATATGGCGGAGGCCACGCTGGCCCTGGCCGACGGCGACGCGCTGGTGGTGCTGAACAAGCGTGACCTCTGCACCCATGTGCCGTCCATGGTGGCGGGGCGCACCGCCCTCGCCGTCTCCGCCGCCACCGGCGAGGGGCTGGCCGAGCTGCTGGCCGCCGTGCAGCGCATTGTGGGGGAGCGCCTGATGCCGGGCGCCGCCCCTTCTCTCACGCGCGCCCGGCATCGCCAGGCGCTGGAGGATTGCCGGGCCGCCCTGGCCCGGGCACTGCGGGCCGATTTGCCGGAACTGGCGGCGGAAGACGTCCGCCTGGCCGCCCGCGCCCTGGGGCGCATCACCGGGCGGGTGGATGTGGAGGATCTGTTGGACGTGATCTTCCGGGATTTCTGCATCGGGAAGTGACGTTATTCAGCGGCATGATGGTCGTGCCGCTGTGGGATGCGACTGCATCCGCCGGCGCCTGAGAGTCCGAAAATGGATGTTTCACGTGAAACGTCGGCGAGGTGCCGCTGAATCATGGCGGTCATCCCTTGGCGCCCTTTGACTCATGAGGCCCCCACCCCTAAAGTCCGGCGCCATGCACACCTATGACGTCATCGTGGTTGGCGCCGGCCATGCCGGTTGCGAAGCCGCCGCCGCCGCCGCGCGGCTGGGCGCCCGCACCGCCCTGTACACCCATCGCCTCGACACGGTCGGGGAGATGAGCTGCAACCCGGCCATCGGCGGCTTGGGCAAGGGCCACCTTGTCCGCGAGATCGATGCCATGGACGGCGTCATGGGCCGGGTGACCGACCGTGCCGGCATCCAGTTCCGGGTGCTGAACAAATCCAAGGGCCCGGCGGTCGCGGGCCCCGCGCCCAGGCGGATCGCAAGCTATACCGCCAGGCCATGCAGGCCATCCTGACCGAGCAGGAAAACCTGACCCTGGTGGCCGCCGCCGTCGAGGATCTGGTGATAGACGCCAGTGGCCGCGTGGCCGGTATCGTCACCGCTGCGGGGGAGACGATCCTGGCCGGTGCCGTGGTGCTGACCACCGGCACCTTCCTGCGCGGCCTGATCCACATCGGTGAGGAAAAGATTCCCGCCGGCCGCGTGGGTGAGGCGCCGGCCCTGGGCCTGTCCGACACCCTGCTGCGCGTGGGCTTTCCCCTGGGTCGGCTCAAGACCGGCACGCCACCGCGCCTGGATGGCCGCACCATCGACTGGGCCAGTCTTGAGATGCAGCCGGGCGACGATCCGCCCCCACCCTTCTCCTACCTCACGGACAAGATCACCACGCCGCAGGTGCCCTGCCACATCACTTGGACCAGCACCCGCGTACACGAAGTCATCCGCGCCAACCTGCACCGCGCGCCCATGTATTCCGGGCAGATCGAGGGCATCGGCCCGCGCTATTGCCCGTCGGTGGAGGACAAGATCGTCCGTTTCGCCGACAAGGAGCGACACCAGATTTTCCTGGAGCCCGAGGGTCTGGACGACGACACCGTCTATCCCAACGGCATCTCCACCTCCCTGCCCCGCGATGTGCAGATGGAGATCCTGAAGGCCATCCCGGGGTTGGAGCATGTCACCATGCTGCGCCCGGGCTATGCCATCGAATACGATTACGTCGACCCGCGCGAGCTGGGCCCGACGCTGGAGACGCGCCGCCTGCCCCGCCTGTTCCTGGCCGGGCAGATCAACGGCACCACAGGATATGAGGAGGCGGCGGCCCAGGGCCTGGTGGCCGGCCTGAACGCGGCCCTGGCCGTGTCCGGGTCCGCCCCCTTCGTGCTGGATCGTGCCGAATCCTACATCGGCGTGATGATCGACGATCTCATCACACGGGGCACGTCGGAGCCCTATCGCATGTTCACCAGCCGGGCGGAGTATCGCCTGTTGCTGCGCGCCGATAACGCGGACCAACGCCTGACGCCGCGCGGCCTGTCGCTGGGCTGTGTCGGTGAGATGCGCGCTGCTGCCTTCGGTGCCAAGCTGGCGGCCCTGGACCATGCCCGTCACCTGGCCGGTACCCTGTCCGCGACGCCTAATGAACTGGCCAAGCATGGTCTGACCATCAACCAGGACGGCGTTCGCCGCAGCGTCACCGACCTGTTGCGCTATCCGGATATCGATTTGGCCCGCTTGGGCGTCATCTGGCCGGAGCTGAACGGCTTTTCGCCGGAAATCGCCGAGCAGGTGGAGATCGATGGCCGCTACGCCGGCTATCTCGACCGGCAGGAGGCTGACATCCACGCCTTCCGCCGGGATGAGGCCCTGGCCCTGCCGGCGGACCTTGACGTGGACGCTATCGCCTCGCTGTCCGCGGAAATCCGCACCAAGCTGCGCCAGGTGCGTCCCACCACCTTGGGCGCCGCCGCCCGTATCCCCGGCATGACGCCTGCGGCGCTCACCGCCTTGCTGCGCCACGTCAAAAAGCGCCCTGCCCGCTTGGCCAATGGCACCGCCAACACCGACGACACCACGAGTGCCGCATGACCCCAGCCGATTTCGCCAGCCGGTTCCGTGTTTCACGTGAAACATTGGACCGGCTCACCGTCTATGCCCAGTTATTGGCCAAGTGGAACCCCGCCATCAACCTGGTGGCCAAGTCCACCGTGGCGGATGTCTGGGAACGCCACATGGCGGACAGCGCCCAGCTGTACGCCCTGCTGCCCCCGGGCACGCGTACGCAGGTGGACATGGGCAGCGGCGCTGGGTTCCCGGGCTTGGTCATGGCCATCCTGGGTGTGCCGGATGTCCACTTGATCGAGAGCGACACGCGCAAGGCCACCTTCCTGCGTGAGGTCGCGCGGTCGACGGGAACCCAGGTGACCGTGCATGCCCAGCGCATCGAACAGGCGCCGGAGATCGCGGCCGACGTGGTCACGGCCCGTGCGCTGGCCGCGCTGCCGGAACTTCTGGACTGGGGCTACCGTTTCCTGAAGCCGGGGGCCAAGGGCCTCTTCCTGAAGGGCAGGACGGCCCCCGAGGAATTGACCCTCGCCGCCCAATCCTGGACAATGACCGTCTCCCAAGTCCCCAGTATGACCGATCCGTCGGGGACCATCCTTATCCTTGGTGAGATTGCCCGTGCCCGCTGACGCCCCGACCCTCGCGCCCAAGCGTGCGCGCATCCTGGCCCTTGCCAACCAGAAGGGCGGCGTGGGCAAGACCACGACCACCATCAACCTGGGCACGGCCCTGGCGGCCACGGGCAAGCGCGTGCTGATCGTGGACAACGATCCCCAGGGTAACGCTTCCACCGGGCTGGGCATCGGCCGGACGGAACGCGGCACCGGGACCTATGAGCTGCTGTTCGGCGAGACGACGGTGGAGGCTTCGGTGCGTGGCACCAGCATCCCCAAGCTGTTCGTGGTCACCGCGTCGGCCGACCTGTCGGGCGCGGAACTGGAACTGGTGGAGCTGGAGCGGCGCGAGTTCCGCCTGCGCGACGCCCTGTCTCAGGCATCCGCTGACTATGACTATATCTTGATCGACTGCCCACCAGCCCTGGGGTTGCTGACCCTGAACGCCCTGGCGGCGGCCGATTCGGTATTGGTGCCATTGCAGTGTGAGTTCTATGCCCTGGAAGGCCTGTCGCAACTGATCCGCACCATTGAGCGGGTGAAGCGCACCTTCAACCCGGCCCTGGAAATCCAGGGCGTGGTGTTGACCATGTTCGACCGGCGCAACAACCTGTCGGACATGGTGGCCGCCGACGTGCGCGGCTTCTTCGGCGAGAAAGTGTATGAGACGGTCATTCCCCGCAATGTCCGCGTCTCCGAGGCGCCCAGCCACGGCAAGCCCGTGCTGCTCTATGACCTGAAGTCGGCGGGCGCCCAGGCTTATATTCATTTGGCGGGAGAGGTTCTGAAGCGTGAGCGTAACCGGCAGTCAGTCCATGGATGAGATGAAGAAGCGCAGCAACCTGGGGCGCGGCCTGTCCGCGCTGTTTGCCGAGGTGGCGGACGAGCAGGAGCCGGTGGAAAAGGGACGTCCGCCCCGGACTTTGCCCATCGAACTGCTGCACCCCGGCCGCTATCAGCCGCGCCGCCATTTCGATGAAGAGGCCATTCGCAGCCTGGTGGACAGCGTCCGCGAGCGCGGCGTGCTGCAGCCCATCCTGGTGCGCAAGGTCGAGGAAGCGGCACCCGGCGGCAACGCCCGCTACGAGATCATCGCGGGTGAGCGCCGCTGGCGCGCCGCCCAGCTGGCGGGCCTGCACGAGGTGCCGGTGGTGGTGCGGTCACTGACCGATCGCGAGGCCCTTGAAATCGCGCTGGTCGAGAACATCCAGCGCCAGGACCTGACGCCCCTGGAAGAGGCCGAGGGCTTTCAGCGCCTGATGGATGAATTCCAGCATACGCAGGAAGACTTGGCCCGCGCCGTGGGCAAGAGCCGCAGCCACGTGGCCAACATGCTGCGCCTTCTGGCCCTGCCCGACGCCGTGAAGGCGCTGGTGCAGGACGGCAGCTTGACCATGGGCCATGCCCGCGCCCTGTTGACGGCCGCTGATCCCCTCGCCTTGGCGCGTGAAGTGGTGAAGCGCGGCCTGAACGTCCGCCAGACGGAACAGCTGGTGAAGGACGCCGCCAACCCGGCCACCCGTTCCGCCCCTGCCCCCAAAACCGCCGATACCCTGGCCCTGGAAAAGGAACTGGCGGCTGAACTGGGCCTGAAGGTGGCGCTAAAGGCCAAGGGTCAGGCGGGCAGCCTGACAGTGCACTACAGCAACCTGGATCAGTTGGACGGGCTTCTGGCACGCCTAAAGCACCAGCACTGAGACCCACATGGGCAATCCCAGGAACAAAAGCGCCGGCAGTGACAGCACTGCCGGCGCTTTTTGTTTGGGGTCGGAATCAGCCGCCCGACCTGCGGGCGAGTTGCGCCACCTGGAAGAAGGCGCGGGCGCACAGGGTTTCATCCGGCATGTTGGTGCGCTTGCAGTCGGCTTCCGCATCCATCAGGCGGTCCAGCGCCAGGGCCAGGTTGGGCAGGTTCCAGCGCCGCACCTGGTTGGTCATCTGGTTTTCCATCTTGAAGAACACCGGTGGCCGCAGGGCCTTCACCGCCTGCTGCGCCGTCTGGCCACGGGTGGTGTGGTAGACAGCCATCTGCAGGCGCTGGAAGTGGCGCTGGGCGCTGCGCAGGATGGGGACAGGGCTGGTCCCCTCCGCGAACAAGCGGCCCAGCGCCCGGTCGATGCTGGCGATGTCGCCGTCGGCGGCGGCCAGGGCCGGCTCATCCATGTCCAGGGCGGCGCTGTCGCCGATGACGGTGCGCACGTCCTCCAGGGTCACGCGGCTGGCGCCCATCATGTAGATGGCCAGCTTGTCCACCTCCCCCCGGGCCACGGCGCGGTCGCCCACCAGGTTGGCGGCCAGCCAGTCGCGGGCATCGGTGTCGATGGTCAGCTTATGCTCCCCCAGGATGCGGCCGATGGTCACCGCCAGCTCCCCCTCCTCCTCCACATAGCAGGCGATGGCGGCGGCCTTGTCATCCAACTCGAATAGCGCGCGCAGCTTGCTGGATTTGCCGAGGTCGCCTGCCTCCACCACGCACAGGGTGTCGCCGCTGGGTGGCTGCTTCAGCAAGGCCTGGAAGGCCACGGTGACCGACTCGTCGGCGTCGCGCACCCGCACCAGCCGGCGGCCACCGGTCATGGCGATGGCCGCCATCTCGTCATTCAGGCGGGCGCCGTCGCCGCTGATCTGGTCGGCTTTCAGGTCGCTGACGCGGAAGGGGTCCTGCAGGTCGCTGACGACGGCGCGGGCCAGGGCCTGGCCCCGTTCCCGCACCAGGCCGGTGTCGGGACCGTAGACCAGCACGGCGATGATGCCGGGATCGGGACGCTTGCAGAAACCATCGGCGTTGCGGGGCTGGACCTTCAAGGACGCCTCCCAGGAGCGGAAAAGGCCGCCCCGGATGGAAGCGGCCCCTGTACGCGATTGAGACTAAAAGGACTTATTGGTCCTTGGTCGCCTGCACCACCGACCCACGGTCGAAGTACAGCGCCAGGCGGGTGGTGATTTCCTCCGCCACTTCGGTCAGGGCGCGGTCATAGGCGTCCTGTTCCGTGACCATGGTGGAGTACTGCGCCTCGGAGATGTCGTAGCTGACGATGGACCGGCTGGAGGTGCGGTACAGCGTCTTGCCCGTCTTGTTGTCGATCAGCTGATAATCGGCCAGGACGTGCAAGCGGGCGCGGGTGGCGGTGGCGTCGCGCTGGATGCCCAGATCTTCCTTGTAGGAGTTCAGGCGCACGTTCAGGCGGTAGTCGGGTTTCGCCGGACGGCCGCCGTCCTGGTAGAACCGGTCGATCAGGTCGTTGCGCAAGATCTGGCCGACGCGGTCGGGGATGATGTCGATCGACACCGACGCCATTTGCATCCGGGTCGATGGCTTGCCCGACAGGCTGTGGTCGCCATAGACGGTATGGAAGCCGCAGGCGGACAGGGCCAGGGGCCCGGCCACCAGGATCGCTCCCACCACCGCCTTGCGGACGGCGGTCTTGAGGACGCCGTCAGACGACAACATTGATCACCCGGTTGGGCACGACGATGACCTTGCGCACGGGCTTTCCCTCCAGGGCGCGCTGCACGTTGGGCTCCGCCAGGGCCAGCGCCTCGGCCTCTTCCTTGGCGATGTCCTTGGGCAGGTGCAGGGTGGCGCGCAGCTTGCCGTTGACCTGCACCGCCACGGTGGCGGTGTCCTCGGTCGCCAGGGCCTCATCCGCCACCGGCCACACCGAATCGACCAGCAGGGTGTCATGACCCAGCACGGACCACAACTCCTCCGCCAGGTGCGGCATCATCGGGCCGATCAGGCGCACCAGCACCTCCAGCCCCTCACGCAGCACGGCGGCGTCACCCGTGTCGGCTCCCGCCTTGGCATCCAGCTTTTCCAGGGCGTTGGACAGCTCACGGATGCGGGCCACGGCCTTGTTGAAGCGGAAGCGTTCCAGATCCTCGCCGATGGCGGCCACGGTCTTGTGCACCATGCGGCGCGCATCGGTGGCCAGCGGGGACAGTTCGGCCGGGATGGGCGTACCGGCGGGCGGCAAGGCCACGGACGGCTCCGTCACCAGACGCCACAGGCGGTTGATGAAGCGCCAGGCGCCGTCGATGCCGGCCTCGGTCCATTCCAGGTCGCGGTCGGGCGGGCTGTCGGACAGCATGAACAGGCGGGCGGCGTCGGCACCGTAGGTGTCGATGATGTGCGCCGGGTCCACCACGTTCTTCTTGGACTTCGACATCTTGATGATGGGGCCGACGGTCACCGGGCCGCCACCTTCGCGCTGCACCGACTTGCCATCCACCACATCCACGTCGGACGGCAGCAGCCACTTGCCCTCGGCGTCCTGATAGGTCGCGTGGGTCACCATGCCCTGGGTGAACAGGCCCTCGAACGGCTCCTTCAGGTCGGTGTAGCCGACATGGGACAGGGCGCGCGTCCAGAAGCGGGCGTACAGCAGGTGCAGCACCGCGTGCTCGATGCCGCCGATGTACTGGTCCACCGGCAGCCAGTAGGCCGCCTCCTCCCGGTTGAAGGCCTGGTTCTCGACGCGCGGGCTGGCGAAGCGCAGGAAATACCAGCTCGAACTCGATGAAGGTGTCGAAGGTGTCGGTCTCGCGCACCGCCGCCGTGCCGCAGGTGGGGCAGGCCACATGCTTCCATGTCGGGTGGCGGTCCAGCGGGTTGCCTGGCTGATCGAAGGTCACGTCGTCCGGCAGGGTGACGGGCAGCTGGTCCTCCGGCACGTGCACCAGGCCGCAACTGGGGCAATGGATGACCGGGATGGGGCAACCCCAATAGCGCTGGCGCGACACGCCCCAGTCGCGCAGGCGGAAGATGGTGGTACGCTGGCCCCGGCCCATGGCCTCCATGCGCTCCCCGGCCGCCTGCTTGGCGGCCTCCACGTCCATGCCGTCCAGGAACCGTGAGTTGCGCAGCAGTCCCGGGCCGGTATAGGCCTCGCTGCCCACGGCGAACGTCGCCGGGTCCTCACCCTCGGGCACCACCACGGGGGTGACCTTCAGGCCGTACTTGCGGGCGAAGTCCAGGTCGCGCTGGTCATGCGCCGGGCAGCCGAAGATGGCGCCGGTGCCGTATTCCATCAGCACGAAGTTGGCGATGTAGACCGGCAGCTTCCAGCCGGGCACGAAGGGATGCTCGGCGGTGATGCCGGTGTCATAGCCCTTCTTCTCCGCCGTCTCGATGGCCTCTTCCGAGGTGCCGACGCGGTTGCAGTCGGCGATGAACTCGGCCACGGCCGGGTCCTTCTCCGCCAGCGCCAAGGCGATGGGATGGTTGGGGGAGATGCCGACGAAGCTGGCGCCGAACAGCGTGTCGGGCCGGGTGGTGAACACCTCGACCTCGGGTTCGCCCTGAAACACGTTGGTGGTGACGCCTTCCGGGGCGGTCAGCTGGAAGCGGAAGCGCAGACCGGTGGACTTGCCGATCCAGTTCTCCTGCATGATCCGCACTTTTTCCGGCCAGCGGTCCAGCGTGGCCAGGGCCGACAGCAGGTCGTCGGCGAAGTGGGTGATCTTCAGGAACCACTGCGACAGCTTGCGCTTTTCCACCAGCGCGCCGGTGCGCCAGCCGCGACCGTCCACCACCTGCTCATTGGCCAGCACGGTGTTGTCGACGGGATCCCAGTTGACCCAGCTTTCCTTGCGGTAGGCCAGGCCAGCCTTCAGGAAGTCCAGGAACATCTTCTGCTCGTGCCGGTAATATTCCGGACGGCAGGTGGCGATCTCGCGGTTCCAGTCGATGGCCAGGCCCATGGACTGCAGCTGGCCGCGCATGGTGGCGATGTTCTCGTACGTCCACTTGCCGGGGTGGACGTTGCGTTCCAATGCCGCGTTTTCCGCCGGCAGGCCGAAGGCGTCCCAGCCCATGGGATGCAGGACGTTGAAGCCCTTGGCCCGCTTGTAGCGGGCGATCACGTCGCCGATGGTGTAGTTGCGGACGTGGCCCATGTGGATGCGCCCCGAGGGATAGGGGAACATCTCCAGGACGAAATACTTCGGCCGGGCAGGGTCCGCGGAAACGGCGAAGCTGTTCCGGTCGGCCCAGGCCGACTGCCACTTCGCCTCGTTTTCCCTGACATTGTACCGGGACATGGAAAAACCGCCTTCTCTCGGGTGTCGCGCCGGCCATCAGCCCGAAGGGGCCGGGGCGTCACCCCCTCCCGGCGGGCGCCGGGGCGTTGCGAGAGGAGACAGTCGCCCGCCGGCGATGAATCAGCTTACTTGGACGGGCCCTGCTGGATGCGCAGCTGCCGCGCCCGGGTGAGGACGGTGTCCTCAAGCTGGCTGTTGGTTTCGGCGGCCACGGTGGCGTCGCGCCACTGGCCGTTCTGGTCGACCTGGCGGAACACGGTCACGCGCACGCCGTCGGCGCGGAGCGTGCTGTCCAGGACATACAGGTTGATCTTGAACCGCTCGCCCGGGGTGCTGGGCGGGCTGTACCAATCGGTGATGATCACGCCGGTGTAAGGGTCGGCCGAAATCAGCGGCAGGAAGCCGATGGTGTCCAGCGACGCGCGCCACAGGAAGGCGTTGACCGTCGGGCCCACCGCCTGCACGGCCGTGTTGGACGTGCCGACCGGGCCAGAAGTATTCTGGCGCATCAGGATCGAGACGGGCTTGGGCGCGGCCTTCGCGTCGTCGTCATCGCCCCAGCCCAGCCAGGAACAAGCGGACGTGGAAAGCAGAAGTCCGGCAACCAGGAGGGAGCGGCCAATGAGAAAAGCGGAGCGCGACGGCATGTGATTGTCACCCAGGGTCACGAGAACGGTTCCTTAGATCAAAAAAGCCGCTGGGACGCAAGGCCGGCCAAACGGGGCGGCCAAGTGTAACATCGGCGCGCGGCAGGACTGGCGGCGGTGGACGAAAACCTAGAAACGGAATTCTACCACGGCGGTGGCCACGTTACCTGTCGGGCGGGGGCTGGACTGGCCCGCCATCGCGCTCTGGTTGCCGCTTTCCAGGTCGGCCGTCCAATGGATGAGGTCCAGGCCCAGGGTGGTGTCGCCCCGCACCTTCCACGACAGGCCCAGGCCATAGGCGCGATAGGTGGTCCAGTTCTCGGTCTCGCTGCCGTGCCAGAACAGGGTCAGGCCATAGGGGCCATTCTCATAAGTGCCCTGCAGGGTGGCGCCCCGGGTCTCACCGGGCGCGTTGGCCGGGCGGTCGTGCGGCAGGCCGCTGTCGCCGTCGTCGAACAGCACGGCGCCGACGGTGAAGCCGCCATAGGTCAGGCCGCCGGCCAGGGTGACGGTCGACGTGTCCTCCAGCCAACTGTGGGCGGCGTTGGCGTGGTTATAGGCCACACCCACCTCATACTGGGTGGGGCCCCAATCGCCACGGTAGTTGACCGCCCCTTCCCAGAAGTTCGTCTCTGCCGGGATGGCGTAGGGCGCCACGATGTCCTGGCCGAAGGCCCGGCGCTCGGGGGCGTAGGAAAAGCCGGCCTTCACCCCGAACAGGCGGGGCGTCTCATAATCGACCTTGGCGGCATCGTCGCTGTCGCGCCCGGCATAGGCGCGGCCCAGGGCCATGCCCGGTGGCCGCACGCGGGCGCTCTGCGTCCAGAAGCCGTCCATCTCCCCGCCCACCAGCAGGGGCAACAGGTCCGTCGCCCGCTCCGACGCCCCCCAGCTCTGGCCCAGGCGCACCTTCCCCCAGCCGCCGGAGGCATAGACGTAGGCCTGGTCGATGCCGATCCCCTGGCGGTCGGCGCTGCCCGGCCGGTCCGTGCTGCGCCCGGTGTTGCCGGAGCCGACGCGCAGCAGCGCGCCATAGGTGACGCCGCTGTCGGTCACCGTCTCCACGCTGCCGGTGACGGCATAGGCGCCGACCGCGTCCCAATGGCCATCATCCACGGCGGGGCGGTCGGTTCCCACCACCCCACCCTGGGCCACGCCGGACAGGTGGTAGTCGACCTCGGCCCGGGCCGCGTGCAAGGGCGCCAACAGGGCGGTGGCGGCGCAGAGGGCGGCGGGGAGGCGGGTCATGGATGGGCTTCCGTGTCCTGGGATGCGGCGGGACAAGTGATATAGGTGGCGGTTGCCGATACGGGAGCCTTGCCTTGGCCGGCGCGGCGCAGGAAAGTCGCGCGTGCCCGGACCCGACCGGCCCCCGATCACGCCTGGGGCACGCTTTACCGTTGATCCCGTCCGCACACAACCGCCCATACACAACCGTGGCCCCATCATGACCCGCGCCAGCAAGCCCCCCGCCCCGCCCGCCCCGCCCGTGGATGCCGACGTCGTCACCCGCCTCGCCACCGTGCGCGGCGTCATCGACGGTGCCGCCCGCGGCGTGGGCCGCGATCCGGCCACCGTCAGCCTCGTGGCCGTGTCCAAGGTGCAGCCGGTGGAGAAGATCCGGGCGGCGCTTGAGGCCGGCCAGCGGGTGTTCGGCGAAAACCGGGTGCAGGAGGCCAAGGCCAAGTGGACCGACCTCAAGGTCGAGTACCCCGACGTGGAACTGCACCTGATCGGCCCGCTGCAGACCAACAAGGTGAAGGACGCCGTGGCCCTGTTCGACGTCATCCAGACCGTGGACCGCGAGCGCCTGGCCGAGGCCCTGGCCGCCGAGGGCAAGCGCCAAGGCCGCCTGCCCCGCCTGCTGGTGGAGGTGAACACGGGCGAGGAGCCGCAGAAGGCCGGCATCGCCCCGGCCGACGTGCCCGCCTTCCTGGCCGCTTGCCGCGAGATCCATGGGTTGGAGATCGTCGGCCTGATGGCCATTCCGCCGGCGGAGGAGGAGCCGGCCATGCACTTCGCGCTCTTGGCCGACCTGGCGCGCAAGGCCGGCCTGCCCGAGATCTCGATGGGCATGAGCGGCGACTACGACCTGGCGGTGCGCATGGGCGCCACCCAGGTGCGCGTCGGCACCGCCCTGTTCGGGGAGCGGGTGAAGCCGGCCCAGGAGGGCGCCCAAGAGGGCGAGGGCTGAGCCGTCCCGGGAAAAATCAGCCTTGCGCGGGACGCCATGAAAAGGCACTTGCCGAGGCGCGCGTGTCTCTATATGGTCCCGCCCCATTCCGGACGGAGGGGTGGCCGAGTGGTTGAAGGCGCTCGCCTGGAAAGCGGGTATACGGCCAAAACCGTATCGTGGGTTCGAATCCCATCCCCTCCGCCACTTTCCTTGTAAATTCAATCATACGTATGCGAGCCGGCCTTTTCGCCGGCGGCATACCCATTGTCATTTCGCGGCCGACTTGATGAAGTCAATGAAGGCGCGCAAGGGCGCGGGCACCAGGCGGCGGCCGGGGTAATACAGGAAGGGTCCGGGAAAGCTCAGCCACCAGGGCTCCAGTACCGGTTCCAGGGCGCCGCTGTCCAGATGCGGGCGCAGCCAATCCTCGAACATCATGATGATGCCGGTCCCGGCGATGGCGGCGTCGACGGCCAGATCCGTGGCCGTGCCCATGCTGACCAGCAGGGGTCCCTTGGGGTCGACGTGCACCGTCTCCCCTTCCCGCTCAAACTCCCACAGCGGCGTGGGGCCGTAGGAGAAGCGCCCGCGCAGGCAGGCGTGATTCAGCAGATCGCGCGGATGTTCCGGCCGGCCACGGCGGTCGAGATAGCGCGGCGCGGCGGCGGTGGCGAAGCGCTGCACACGCGGCCCGATGGGCACGGCGATCATGTCCTGCTCCAACCGCTCACCATAGCGGATGCCGGCGTCGCAGCCCGCCGCCAGCACGTCGACGAAGGTGTCCTCGGCCGTCACCTCCAGCTCGATGTCGGGATAGGCGGCCAGGAAGCCCGGCACGATGGCGGGCAGCACCAGGCGCACGGCGCTGATGGGCACGTTCAGGCGCAGGGTGCCGGCCGGCCGGTCGCGGAAGCTGTTGACCACGTCCAGCGCCGTTTCCACCTCGGTCAGTGCTGGTCCCAGCCGTTCCAGCAGGCGCTGCCCCGCCTCCGTCGGAACCACGCTACGTGTGGTGCGGTTCAGCAGCCGCACGCCCAGCTGCGTCTCCAGCCGGCTGACCGCCTCGCTGAGGCCGGAGGCGCTGGCGCCGCTGGCCCGCGCGCCGTCGCGGAAGCCCCGGGCGCGCGCCACCGTCACAAAGGCGTTCAGATCACCGAGATCGACTTTCATTGTTCGTATTCCCGAACAACCTGTTCCGACTGTGCTGGATTATCGTACAGGCAAGCGGCGCCTATCTCTACGGCATCTTCACCTCAATCAGGATGACCATCATGAGCGACAGCACCTACACGCTGGGTACCCGCGCCGTGAACCGCCTGGGCTACGGCGCCATGCAGTTGGCTGGGCCCGGCGTGTTCGGCCCGCCCAAGGACCGCGACGCGGCGCTGGCCGTGCTGCGCGCCGCCGTGGCCGCCGGCGTCAACCACATCGACACCAGCGACTTCTACGGCCCCCATGTCACCAACCAGCTGATCCGCGAGGCGTTGCAGCCCTACGCCGACGACCTGGTCATCGTGACCAAGGTCGGCGCCCTGCGCGGGACCGACGCGTCGTGGAACCCCGCCTTCTCGCGCGAACAGCTGGTCCAGGCGGTGCACGACAACTTGCGCAACCTGGGGCTGGATGTTCTGGAGGTGGTGAATTTCCGCGCCATGTTCGACGTGCACGGCCCCACCGAGGGCTCCATCGAGGCGCCGCTGACTGTGCTGGCCGAGCTTCAGCGCCAGGGTCTGATCCGCCACATCGGGCTCAGCAACGTGACGGCGACGCAGGTCGCGGAAGGCCGCCGCATCTGCCGCATCGCCTGCGTGCAGAACCTTTACAACCTGGTCCATCGCGCCGACGACGCCCTGATCGACGCCCTGGCCCGCGACGGCACCGCCTACGTGCCCTTCTTCCCGCTGGGCGGCTTCAGCCCCCTGCAGTCGTCCACCCTGTCCGACGTGGCGGCCCGTCTGGGCGCCACGCCGATGCAGGTGGCCCTGGCCTGGCTGCTGCGCCGTTCGCCCAACATCCTGTTGATCCCGGGCACCTCTTCCGTCGCCCACCTGCGGCAGAATCTGGCCGCGGCCGAGGTGCAGCTGACGGATGAGGTGATGGCCGAACTGAACGCCATCGCCCGCCCGCCCGCCTCACATTAAAGGAGGCGGCTGGCCGGCAGGCGCCCCCGCGCCTATGTTTGTGCCGGACCATCGGCACGGGGGCGATGCCTATGAAACGTGTGCTTGCTGCAAGTGCATTCCTGATCATGGGCCTGCTGGTGGGCTGCCCGCCAGCCTTGGGCCGCGTGCACATCGGCTACACCACCCAGGGCCAATGCGATGGCTTCCCGGCGGTGAACCTGAAGACGGCGCCGGGCCTGTGCGTGGGCCTGGTGGCCAGCCAGCTGGGCTTCACCCGCGGCGTGGCGGTGCTGGGCACCGACGTCTATGTTGTCGACCTGGGCGGCTGGCGCCACAGCCACGGTCGCCTCCTGCGTCTGAAGGACGGCGGCCGGGCGGCCCCCGAGGTGCTGCTGGCCGGCCTGGATGAGCCCCATGCGCTGGTGCCCGCCCCCGGCGGGCGCCTGTACATGAGCGTGCTGGGCCGTATCGTCAGCCTGGATCCCAACGCCGCCGACGTGGCGGCCAGCCTACGCGACGTGGTCACGGGCTTGCCCAAGGAAGGCCTGCACCCCCTGGCGGCCCTGGCGGCGGCGCCGGATGGGTCGCTGTTCGTCAATGTCGGCTCCGGCACCGACCATTGCGAAACCCCGGGCGGCAAGAAGGGCGATGACACGCCGCCCCGGGCCGACGTCCCCTGCCCGGAAACCATGGGCGCCACGCCCCGGGGCGTCATCCTGCAGGTGACGCCGGGCGACGCGCCCGTGAGCGTCGCCGGCGTGCAGCCCTATGCCCGGGGCCTGCGCAACGCCGTGGCGCTGGCGGTATTGGCGGGCAGCCGGGTGGTGACCGCCACCAACGCCCGCGACAACATCTCCGACGCCGATCCGGCCCTGGCCGATGAGGATGCGCCGCACGACCTTTACCTGACGCTGAGGCAGGGCGCCGATTACGGCTGGCCCTATTGCTATGACCAGGGCGTGCCCAGCCCGGAATACCGCAGCCATTATAGCCAAACCGATTGCAAGGCCAAGCAGGCCCCCACCCTGCTGCTGCCGCCCCACGCCGCCCCCTTGAGCCTGTTGCCTTATGCCGACGGTCCCCTGCCCGGTCTGGCCGGCACCCTGCTGATCACCCTGCACGGCTATCGCGACACCGGCCATCGCGTGGTGGCCTTGCCCGTCGACGCCCAGGGCCGCCCCACCGGCCCGCTGAAGGACGTCATCCTCGGCTGGAACGCCGTCACCGGCGACCATCCCCAGGGCGCGCCGGTATCGCTTGCCCGCTTGCCCGACGGCAGCGTGCTGGTGACGGAGGATCACAACGGCACCCTCCTGCGCCTGGCGAAAGGAAGCAAGACGCCGTGATGACCTTCGCCCGCGACGGTGCCGAACGGCACCCCGCCGTGCTGTCGCCAACCAACGTGGCGCGGTTGGTCCAGGTGCTGTCGAACGTTCCCCCGGGTCGTGCGGGCGTGCGCCTGCATGGTTTCGCCGGACTAACCGCCTTCCTGAAGTCGGATGGACCCGTGGGGAGCCTCGCCGTGTCCGTCCTAGGCCCTGGCGCCCGGCCGGTTCGCGCCGTCCTGTTCGACAAGAGCGCCGATGGCAATTGGGGCCTGGGCTGGCACCAGGACCGCACCATCGCCGTGGCGGCGCGGCTGGAGGTGCCGGGCTATGGCCCGTGGAGCGTGAAGGACGGCCTGATCCACGTGGCGCCGCCGGCCGATCTGCTGGCAGGCATGGTCACCCTGCGTGTCCATCTCGATCCCGTGGATGCCGACAACGCGCCCCTGCTGGTGGCGCCAGGGTCCCACCGCCTGGGCAGGGTGGCGTTGGGCGATATCGAGGAGGCCGTGCGCCGTTACGGCCAAGTCGCCTGCCTGGCGGAGGCCGGCGACGTCTGGCTTTATGCCACCCTGATCCTGCACGCCTCCGACGCCGCCGTCCGCCCCCGCCACCGCCGGGTGCTGCAGGTCGACTACGCCCTGGGGGAGTTGCCGGGCGGGCTCAGTTGGCTGGGGGTCTAATGGCGGGTTAAAGTGGAAGTACATAGCCTACCAGGACGACCCCATGGCCGCGTACAGCTACCGCGATGATCCCTCCGTCCCGGCGTTTCCGGATGACCGGCCCATCATCATCTTCGACGGCCATTGCGTCCTGTGCTCCGGCTTCGCCCAATTCGTGATGCGGCATGACCGGGCTGGGCGCTTTCGGCTGATGGCGGCGCAGACGCCGCTGGGCGCGGCGTTCTATCGGCATTACGGGCTGGACCCGGTGGACTACCAGACCAACCTGGTGCTGGAGGATGGGCTGGTGCGGGTGAAGTCCGACAGCTCCATCCGTGTGTTCGAGCTTCTGGGCTTTCCCTGGTCGCTGCTGGCCGTCGGCCGGGTGTTGCCCCTGCCCCTGCGGGACGCGCTCTACGCCGTCATCGCCCGCAACCGCTTGCGCTGGTTCGGCAAACGCGAGGTCTGCTACCTTCCGACCCCGGAAGAGCGGGACCGGTTCATCCTGTGACATTATGGCGGCGTCCCGGACTTTGCCCCAGGTGCGCTGGGCCCGCATCGACGCGGCCAAGGCGGCGGTGGCGGACTGGCTGCCGGTGGTGTGGATGCAGATCCGCATGCGCGACCTGGCACGCACGGCGGTACGCACGGGCCAGCCCCTGCCGCCCGCCTATTTCCACCTGTTCCGGGTCTGGTTCGCTTTCGGCTTCCCAGCATTCGCCGCGGTGCTGGGCATCCTCTGGCTGATGGTCACCCAGCCCGCCCTCTGATTTCCATCCTTGAAGGACCATCCCCATGATCGCCCAACTGATCCGCCTGGAAGTCGCCCCCGAGTTGCGGGAGCGGGCGCTGGCCCTGCAGCAGGTCAACGTCGAGCAAACGCGGCTGGAGCCAGGCTGCCGCCGCTTTGACTTCGCGGCGGCCAAGGATGAGCCCGGCGTCTATTACATATGGGAGGTGTTCGAGGACAAGGCGGCCCTGGACGCCCATTACGCCGGCGCCTATTTCCAGGCGTGGCGTACCTGGATGCTCGCCCAGCCGGAAGGCAAGGTCGTCCGCACCCGTTTCCCCATCGACCCGCTTTGGCTGTGAGATTTCGTGCGAGGCGGATCCGTCGCCATCCTGGTGCACTATTTGGCGGGCATTATGGATTTGACATTCATGTAGACTGGGGTGTGATCATGAGCGTAGGCGGCGTGCCATAAAGTCCCCGTTATCGTAAATCTCCGACCAATCATTTTTAAAAGATCTCTTTCTTTGGGATATTTCATCCTGGTTGGATCGTATAAATCGAGCTGAAGCTCGGTTACATTGAACTCGCTTTCGTCATTGGAATCATCATCTGAGTTATGGCCTTCAGAGCTAACGCAGATTGGTCTATTGAGTTCCAAGAAGTAAAAATTATCAAGACTATCAGTTTTCGGATCTTCGCCATAGTTTGGCGGACCATAGTATTTCCTCATCCAGAGTGTGCCGGTGAGAGTGGTAATTTCCGGAGTATATTTTAGGCATTCTGATGTTTCGGACTTGGCCGTATTTTCCAGGAAGAGAATGGTTGTGATAGCTATAAGGCTCGCGATTATGATGCGCATGATCAGGGCCCTATCCGTGTCACTGTTCCGACTTTCCATCCCTCTTGTCGGCGTTGAGCAGCCATGAGAGCGGCAAGCTGGTCAGGTGTAAGGTCTTTGACCTTCTCCTTTCCTGACAGGCTGGTCCACTGGCTCACGTTACTTCGGTATTTAGGGATATCATCAACTCCCACTTTTGCCCATTTTCCAATCATGGCATCAAGGGTGTAGTCACCATATGGGCCAAGTAGAAGGGCTTTTTGAGCTGCTATGCCCGTTGCTTCGTCGGGAAAAATGGCCTGCGTTCCGTCCCGACCAATGGCTCCATGCCGCTGTGCGAAGTTTTTTTCTTACGCATGGGCGGGCTGGTAAGGCTACCTGGGTTATTATTGCGCCATGACCGGCTTCCACCACTACGAATTTCCTTGGAACCATCACTGTTATTAATAACGACCTGATCTTTATTTGGATCGGGTCGTGTCGCTTGCACCGCGTGGGATGGGTCCTTCTTAGACGGTTCGCCAGAGTTCGCACTCTCGCCATTGGTGGTCCACTCACCCCCATCGGGGTTGCCTTCTTGAATGCGAGGTTCGTCCTGCCAACCGCCTTTGAGCAGCACGTCGCTCAGCTCCGGCATGGCCAGGGCGGCATCATCGTTGGCCAAAGGCGGTAGCGCCGCGTGGACCAGGGAGATGTGGGCCAAGGCTGGTTCGCCCTTATTCAGGGCGTGGGCGACGCGGTCCAACTGACGCATCCGCCGATCCATGTCACTGGCGTAGCCGTATCCCTTGGTGAACAGCTGGACCAGTGCCCGACGGTCCCGTGCCCGCCAACGGTCCCGGCCATCACGCTCCAACAGGGGAACGGCGGCACCGATGAAGGCGCCGTGGTCATTGAGATAGGCGTGGCGCCCGTCGCCGCCGGGGTCGGCCAGCGTGAATTTCCTTAAGACAGGCAAATCCATTTTCGACTCCGACAGTGATGAGGTCGGATCGGAACATATCAGGAACATTTCCTGGTTGCAAGATAGGCAACCACTGAAACGCGAAGATGCTCTACTCCCCCGCCCAGCCGCAGCGTTTCAGCGCCGCGCGCAGGTGGGCGGGCACGGGGGCCTCGGCACCCACCGGGTCGCGGCTGGGGTAAAGCGGCAGTGTGATGCCACGGGAATGCAGATGCAGCGGCTGGCCTGCCGGCCCGCCATAGGCCGGGTCGCCCAGCAGGGGACAGCCGACATGGGCCATGTGGACGCGGATCTGATGGGTGCGGCCGGTGCGGGGATACAGCTCCACCCAGGTGATGGGGCCGTCCGGTGTCTCCGCCCGCCCGCGCACCCTGTAGTCGGTGACGCTGGCCTGGCTGTCGGGCGTGCCGTCGGGCACCACCTCCATCTTCCAGCCGTTCTTGTTGGTGCGCTTGAACAGGCTGGCTTCGATGCGGCCCTCCTCCGCCGGGGGCGATCCCGCCACCACGGCCCAATAGGTCTTGGACACCCGCCCCTCCTGGAACAGCTTGCCCAGCTTGCGCAGCGCCTTGGGGTGCCGGCCCAGCACCAGGCAGCCGCTGGTGTCGCGGTCCAGACGGTGGGCCAGGGTGGGCGCACGGGGCAGGCCGAAGCGCAAGGCGTCGAAATGGCGTTCCAGATTATCGCCGCCGCCGGGGCCGGCGTGCACGGGCAGGCCTGCCGGCTTATCGATGATCAGCATCAGCGCGTCGCGGTACAGCACGCGGGCCTGGATGTCTTCTGGCTTCATGGCGGTGGGTCCTTCAGGGCGAGCGCGCCGCGCTCAGCCCCTGGCCTTACCCCGTCAGGACCCGTCGATCAAGTTTTGGGGCCGATCAAGTTTTGGAGACGAAGCTCACGGGTCGCGCGACGGGCCCGCCGCCACCTGCTGCGTCATGGCGCGGCCGGCGCCCAAGGGCGGCGGCGCCACGGTACCCAGCGGGTTCAGCATCGGGGTCGCCGCCGGCTGGCGGTTCAGCCCGTGGTGGATGGCGATGTCCAGCACCCAGCTGAGATAGGTGTCGATCATGCCGCCGACATGGAAGGCCGGGCAGCCGGTGAACAGCCGGTCGTGGCCGGTGGTCATGGGAGTGATGCCGTCCAGCCGCAGGTCCAGGCGACGGTCGGCCCCCTCACCCACCAGGCGGAAGGGCGAGCCCTCATGCGTGGTGGGGTTCACGGCGGAGTTGCCATGGGGGTGCAGGTGGGCCGCCTCAAGGAAGGTGACGATCATGCCCAGGCTGCCGGAGGCCAGGGTGGCGATCTCCTTGCGCGAACGCCACAGCATGGCGCGCCATTCCGCCGCCGGCAGGTCCACGCCCAGGTAATAGGCGGCCTCCACCAGGCTCCAGCACACATGCAGGGCGGTATTGCTGCCGGTCTTGGCGATGCTCAGCACCGAATGGTCGGCGCGTTTGTACAGCGCGGACCCGGCGAAGAAGCGGCGGGCGGCGCGGGCCATGCGGCCGAAGGGGCAGGCGACGGGGGCGTCAGGCGCGCCGCGCGCATCCAGGTCGGCGATCCAATCGTCCAGTTCCTTGTTCAGGCCTAGACAGCCGGCGGTGCGCAGCAGGCCGAAGCGGTGGTGCGCGCTCATCCAGGTGGGCAACGCGACGAAGGGTCCGGAGCCGGTGTCCTTCATCCGTTCCATGGCGCGGGCCAGGGGGCGGCGGAAGTCGCGGAACAGGAAGACCAGGTGCATATTGCCCTTCAGCCGATCGACGTTGTCGCTGCTGAGGGGCAGATCGGCATGGGCGCGGGCGAGGTAGGCGTCCAGCGCGTCCGGGTCGCCGGCCATGTCCATCATCTCCAGCACCGGCGTCACCGCCAGGCGCTGGATGCCGGCGGCGGCGTGCGCCTCCTGGTACGCCCGGGCGAAGGAGCCGGTGGAGACTTCCGTCTCGGGAGCGCGATCGGTCGAGTTCAGGCCGGAAACAACGCCACCATCCATGATGCAGGCACCCCGCAAATGAAAACGGGCGTTCCCAAGCACAGGATGGGCCAGGCATTGACCACAGTGAAATCAATGCACTAGTGCGTCATGGGTGGTTTTGAAACGGACACGCTGGGGTAAAGTCTGCCGTATTCGTTGCAGAACGCCGGCAGGAATTGCCGAATGCGTGACTGCGTTGATTGCGGCGCTGTCACGCATTTCGCATCAAGGGGTGGCGATGGGCTTGGCGGGTTCCAGCGTCAGGCGCCAGCGGGTGGCGCCGGGCAGCAACGGGGTGGCGCGGCCCTGCACCCAATCCTCATGCCCCTTGTTGTAATAGGGCGACAGCGGGTGGCCGCTCTGGCCCGTGGGCATGTGGAACAGGCCGGTGTCCTCATGCCCAGGCGACACCACCAGGCGTTCCGACGCGCCGAAGCTGGGCGCGGCCACGCGCGGCTGGTACAGGTCGCCGGCCACGGGCTCCGCCGGCGGGTCCAGGTAGGGGGCCAGCACCGGCGCCACGGTGGACAGGGGGTGGTGGATGGCCAGGCGGTTGCGGTCGCCCCAGGTGAAATGGGCGATGTCGCCGCCGTTCTGTTCGATACGCTCGCGCACGTCCTTCAGGGCGGCGTCGACCAGGGCGTCCCAGCTCTTGTAGCCAGGGGGCACCAAGCCGGCGGGCTTGGCGGTCAGCAGGCGGCGGGCCGGCCCCTCCGCCTGGTGGCTGACCAGGTCGTTGGCGTGGTCACCGGCCGGGCCCGCCAGCGGCGCGGTGTAGGCCTGGTACAGCCGGTCGACGATCGCGCTGCGGAAGGTGCGCACCAGGCGATAGCCGACGGAGGGGATGGCGGCACGGCCCCCCCAGCTTTCCACGGGCGCCACCAGGTTGGCCAGGGCCTGGTCGCTGGCCCGTTCGCCCAGGGCCTGCAGCATCAGCCGCTGCCAGAAATCCAGCATGGGCGCGCGGTCGTCCAGCTGGATGGCCAGCAGGTCCTTCTCCGTGAAGGCGTCCTTGGCCAGCAGGTCGTCGCGGATTTGGCCGGCGCGGCTGCCCAGGGCGTAGTCGCCATAACCCAACCTGGCCAGCGCGTCGCCGCCGACCACGCGGGTGTTGGCCGTCCACAGCCGCGCGTTCTGGGGGTTGGCGATCACCGGCACCTCCGCCGGCGACAGGTAGCCGTTCCAGCCGGCCTTGCCGTCGGCCCAGCTGGTGGGCAGCGTGCCGTCGTGGCCGAAGCGGCGGGGTACCAGGCCGACGACGGTCCAGGCCAAGTTGCCCTTGGTGTCGACCACCATCATGTTCTCGTTGGGGATGGGCAGGCGATGGGCGATGGCCACCGCCTCCTCCACCGATCCCGCCTGCTCCAGGGCGGCGCCCGCGGTCATCACCTCCGCCCCCACGTCATGCGCCACCCAGCGGTAGGCCAGCTTGCGGCCCTGCGCGTCGGTGCCCACCACCGGGCCCCAGTCGCTGTCCTCGATGGTGATGCTGGGGCAGGTGGGGGCGGGGCACAGGACCTGGCGGTGCTTTTCCAGGGTCTTGGGCCCGTCCGGTGTCTTGTAGCGGTCGGGGTCGCCGTCCACCGGTTCCAGAATGACCACGTCGCCGGTGTCGACATAGGCGTCGGTGTAGCCCCAGGCCACATGCTTGTTGCTGCCCACCACCAGCAGCGGGTTGCCCGGCAGGGTGACGCCGACCAGATCCAGGGTAGGCGTGTCCGACCCCGCGGGCTTGACCACCAGCCGGGCGCGGTACCAGGTGTTGGGCGCCCGCAGGCCCAGGTGCATGTCGTTGGCCACCATGGCGGCGCCGGTGCCGGTCAGGGCGCCGCCGACCGCCCAGTTGTTGCTGCCACGGATGAGGGCCTCATCCTGCTGCGGCACCGCCTGCCCCACCTTGATGGCGGGGGTGTAGCTGGGCGGCATGGGCGCCTCGGGCAGCTTGCTGCCGTCCAGCGGCGCGTCCAGTTCCGTTCCCTTGGGGTAGAGGAAGTTGGCCATCAGGGGGCCCAGCTGGTCCATGGCCAGGTCCAGCCGCCGCTCATCCCAGCCGTCGGAGGACTGAAGGTCGAAATACATGGCGTCCACGACCAGCAGCGTGTCCTCCAGGCTCCACGGCTTGGGGTGCTGACGCAGCAGGGTGTATTCGAAAGGCGCGCGCTTCAGCCCGTCCAGCCCAGCGTTCACGCCGGCGGTGTAGGCCGCCAGCATGGCATGCTCCTCGGGGCTGGAGCGTTCCACGGCGGCGTGGGCGCGGTCGCGAAAGCGGTGCAGGCGGTGAGGCGTGTCGATTTTGGCCGCCGCCGGACCCACCAGGTCCGACAGCTCGCCGGCGGCACTGCGTCGCGTCAGGTCCATCTGGAAATAGCGCTCCTGGGCATGCAGGAAGCCCAGGGCGTACATCAGGCTCACACGGTCAGGCCCCGTCAGGGTGGGCACGCCGTTCTCATCCCGCTCCACGGTCACCGGGCCGCCCAGGCCGGGGATGACGGCCGTCCCCTCCAGTTGGGGCAGGCTGGCGTTCAGGCTCCAGGCCGACCACGCGCCCAGGCCCGCGATCCCCACCACCGCCACGCCGGCGATCCCGCCCAGCCATGCCAGAACCCGGCGCCCGGTGCGGCGGTCGGTCTTCGCTTCCATTCCTGTCCCCATGCGTCAGGCCCTGTTTTTGAAACAAGGCCGCTGGGGCCCCGCTGCCTTGGCGGCGGCGCATTCTCATCCAATGTGTCCGCCCAAGGCAACACATCCCCAAGGAAGGCGCGGTGGCCGGCCCAGGCCGCTGGATCCGCCCCCCGTTACAGTGGCTCCCCCCGCACCAGGCGGGGCAGTTCGCCGACGATGCCCATGGCGTGGCGCATGAACAGCTTCTTCAGCGGCATCAGGGGGGCGGAGTTGACCGCCGCCAGGCCCAGGCCGCGCGCCACCTTCAGCGGCCCGATGTCGTTGGAGAACAGGCGGGTCAGGCCATCGGTCACGCCCAGCAGGCTGACATTGTCGAAGCGGCGCCAGCGCTGGTATCGCTCCAGCGTGGCGGCCCCGCCCACGTCCAGGCCCAGGCGCCAGGCGTCGACGATGACCTCCGCCAATGCCGCCAGGTCCCGCAGGCCCATGTTCAGGCCCTGGCCGGCGATGGGGTGCATGGCGTGGATGGTCTCGCTGATCAGCGCCAGGCGCCGGTCGATGTAGCGTTGGGCGTGCTGCCACGACAGGGGGAAGCTGTAGCGCCCGCCGATGGGGCGCACGGCGCCCAGCCAGTCGCCGATGCGGGTCTGCAGCTCGGCGGTGAAGGCGGCCTCGTCCAGGCCCATGTAGTGGGGCACCGCCGCGCTCTTGTCCGACCAGACGATGGAGGTGCGGTTGCCCGTCAGGGGCAGCATGGCGAAGGGCCCGCTGGGCAGGAACATCTCCACCGCCACGCCGTGGTGGGGGAATTCATGCTCCACCGTCACGGCGATGGCCGTCTGGTCATAGCTGCCGCCGACCAGGGCGATGCCGGCGTCCTTGCGGCACAGGCTGCCCCGCCCGTCGGCGCCCACCACCAGGCGGGCGCGCACGCGGCGGCCGTCGGCCAGGGTGATGGTGGCCATGGCGGCGCCCCCTTTGGCGTCGCCACGATCCAGGGTCGTCACCTCCACCGGTGCCAGGTGGGTGACGGACGGCAACTCCGCCAGGCGGGCGAACTGGGCCCGGCGCAGCACGATGTTCTCGACGATGTAGCCGAAGGGCCGGTCGCCCACCTCACGGTGATCGTAATGGAGGAAGGTCGGCCGGTTCTGGTCGGTGACGCGGATGTCCAGGATGGGCCCGGCGTCGCCGTTCAGGTGGGCCCACACCCCGGCCCCTTCCAGGATCTTCATGCTGCCGTGTGAAACGGCGGTGGTGCGGCCGTCGAAGGTGGCGCCGAGCTGGTGGGCGGGGCTGTCGCGGTCGATGCAGATGGTGCGTACGCCGGCCGTGCCCAGGGCCGCCGCCAGCGACAGGCCGGCCAGGCCGCCGCCGACGATGGCGACATCAGCGATCAGCTCGGTATCGGTGCGGGGGACGGGGGTGGACATCGGCGATGCCTTGGGACAGGGGAAGGGACGGGGAAAGCTCAACGCCGCAGCATCGCGACCGCACCCGCGCTTGTCCAGTGCCGCGCATATGCCCGTTCCCCAGTCCTGGATTGCCTATAATTTATGCAATTGCCCCCACTCTGTGAGCGGTGGGGCATGATCGGCATCATCCGGCGGCAGGCTGTGCGCCAAAAAGCGGCGGTGGGCTGGCGGTTTATCGCCGCCGCCCCGACCCGCGTCCCCCCTTTAGGGTTAGACGCGACAATCTTGTGAATACGGCACGCTTCTTGAACACCCGGGCGCCCAGCAGGCTCGCCGACCGGCGCCGCCTATCCTTGTAAGGGGCGCTTCGGGGCCCCGGGCCTTTGAGGACTGCCGATGAAGCTCGTGGTGGCGGTGTTGAAACCGTTCAAGCTGGATGAAGTGCGTGAGGCCTTGGCGGGTATGGGGCATCTGGGCGTGACGGTCAGCGAGGTGCGGGGCTGCGGCCGGCAGCAGGGCCGGACGGAAATCTATCGTGGGGCGGAATACGCCATGAACTTCCTGCCCAAGGTGAAGATCGAGGTGGCGGTGCCCGACGACCAGATGGAAAGCGTGGTCGAGGCCATACAGGCCACGGCCAACACCGGCCGTATCGGCGACGGCAAGATCTTCGTCATGAACATCGCCGAGGCGGTGCGCATCCGCACCGGCGAGCGCGGCCGGCCGGCCCTGTGAATCCGGCCCCGTGACCATGGTGGGACAAGTGGGGCGGCTTTTCATCGGGTTTCTAAGCATTTAGGGGCAAATCCACGGATTCTAAGGCGCTTTCCGGACAGGGACGGGGGACCGGAAGGCGCCGTGGGCCTTGTGGGGGCTGATCCTGGCGGCTAATATCGGGGCGTCTTCCCGATATGTCCGGACACGATTTTTCCCATGGAACTGGCGGCCGATTCCCGGCTTTCCGTCACGACGCGCCCGATTGTGAACCCGGCCCTGAACGGCCGGCTGGGCGGCTTGTCGGACTATCCCTTCACCCGGCTGGCCGCGCTGCTGGCCGACGTGACGCCGCGCACCAACACCGCCCCCCTGATGCTGTCCATCGGTGAGCCGCAGCACGAGCCGCCGGCCTTGCTGGCGCAAGCCCTGGCCGCGGCGCCGCTGGCCGACTGGGGCAAATATCCGCCCACCATCGGCACGGCCCCCTTCCGCGCCGCCGTGCACGGCTGGCTCCGCCGCCGGTACGGCCTGCCGGCCGACTTCGTGGACGTGGACAAGGGCATCCTGCCCGCCACCGGCACGCGTGAGGCGCTGTTCCAGGTGGCGCTGCTGGCGACACCGCAACAGAAGGACGGCCGCCAGCCGGCAGTGCTGATCCCCAACCCCTTCTACGCGGTGTATGAGGGCGCGGCGGCGCTCGCGGGGGCGGAGCCGGTGTTCATGCCCGCCACCCGTGCCACCGGCTTCCTGCCCGACTTGGACGCCCTGTCGCCCGATCTGCTGGCCCGAACGGCGCTGATGTACCTGTGCACGCCCTCCAACCCGCAAGGGGCGGTGGCGGACCTGGCCTACCTGAAAAAGGCCATCACCCTCGCCCGCGCCTACGGCTTCGTCCTGGCGCTGGACGAATGCTATGCGGAGATCTGGGACAGGGTTCCGCCGCCGGGCGGGTTCGAAGCCGCCCTCGCCCTGGAAAACGAAAAGGGCGGCCAGGGTACGGCCAACCTGCTGGTCTTCAACTCCCTGTCCAAGCGGTCCAGCGCCGCCGGCCTGCGCTCCGGCTTCATCGCCGGCGATCCCAAGCTGATCCAGGCCTTCACCCGCCTGCGCAGCTACGCCTTGGCCGGCAACGCCCTGCCGGCGCTGGCGGCGGCCGCCGCGCTGTGGGGCGATGACGCGCATGTGGAGGAGAACCGGCGCCTCTACCGTCAGAAGATCGATGCGGCGGAGGCGGCGCTGGGCGGCCGTTACGGCTTCTACCGGCCGGCCGGCGGCTTCTTCCTGTGGCTGGAGGTGGGGGACGGTGAGGCCGCCACCCGCAGGCTGTGGGGGGAGGCGGGATTACGTGTGCTGCCCGGCGCCTATTTCACCCGATCCGAGCCGGACGGCAGCAATGCCGGACAGCCCTTCATCCGCGTGGCCTTGGTGCATGACGCCGAAACGGTGGGCCGCGCCTGTGAGACCATCGCCAGAGTGTTGGAATGACCAGTGTTGGAATGACCAGCACCCGGCGCACCCGGTTTTCGGCCTGACATAAAGTTGCCTGATACCGCGTTTACTCCCTGGAACCGGCCCACCGCCTACACCGGCCCCCTAACCGGCCAAGGCACCGGTTCCGACATTTGATCCACGCCCGTAAGTTTTCAGGAACGAGCGACGGCCCATGACGACCCGCCTTGCCACCACCCCCGGTTCCCGGGGCAACCGCGATCCCCTGTCCTCGGGGCCCGGCTCTTCCGGATCCGGCCCCACCGGCCCGGGCAAACGCCGCCGGGGCAGCCTGCTGCCCGAGGGCGCCTCGCAGTTCCTGATGCGCCGCGCGACGGAGGTGGGCGGCCTGTGCGTCGCGCTGTTGGCCCTGGCGCTGGCCGCCATCCTGTTCAGCTACGACCCCAACGACCCGTCGTGGAACACGGCCGGCCCGCACAGCGCCGTGCACAACGTGGCGGGGGTCTTCGGCTCCTACACCGCCGACGTGCTGGTGCAGTCCTTCGGCCTGGCGGCCTACCTGTTGGCCGTCATCATCGCCGGCTGGGGGGTGCGTATCCTGCGCCATGACCCGCCCAGCTTCTGGGCTGGGCGCGTCGCCGCCGGCCTGTTCGCCATCACCCTGGCCGGCGTGTCTCTCGGCGGCATCTCGGCCCCCTTCGGCGGTGGTGCCGGCGGCAACGCCGGACGCGTCATCGTCACCCTGGCCGACCGCTTCATCGCCAGCCATATCGGATGGAGCAGCCCGGTGGTGCTGGGCCTGGTCATGGCGGTCGCTACCGTGGCGCTGATCGTCTTGGCCCTGGGCGTGCCCTTCTACCAAGCCTTCGCCGCCGTGGGCGCCACCTACGGCTTCCTGCGGCGCGTGGGCCAGTGGCGCCCCGCCGTGAAGCCCAAGCCCGCCTCCGTGCGCCGTCCGCCCGAACCGGCCTATGAGCCGGAGGACGAGGCGTATGAATACTATGCGGAGGAAGGGGCCGCGCCCGCCGGCGGCTGGGCCGGCCGGCTGCGCGCCGCCGCCGGTTCGGCCCTGGAGGGCGGCATCGGCGGCCTGGGCGGTCTCGCCGGCGGCCTCAAGGGCGGCTTGGCCGACAAGCTGAAGGGCCTGTCGGCGCCCAAGCGCGCCGCCCCGGCGCCGCGGCGTGAGCCCGGCTTCGGTGAGGCGGGCACGCGGCGTGAGCCCAGCCTGTCTATCCCCCCGCTGGACCGCCCCGGCCTGGACCGCGAGCCGCCGCGCGACGGCGAGCTGGACGTGGAGGGCGAGGCCGCCCCCCGCCGCCCGCTGGCGACGGTGGTGCCGCCCAAGGCCAAGCCGGTGGAGATCGCGCGCAAGGCGCCGGCGCCGGTGCAGTCCAGTCTGGACCTGGAACCCGACGGTCCCAGCGAGTACGAACTGCCGCCGGTGGACCTGCTGCAGTTGCCCGACCTGTCGGTGCGCAGCCCGGGCGTGAACGAGGAAGGTCTGCGCCAGAACGCCCAGCTGCTGGAGGGCGTGCTGGACGATTTCGGCGTGAAGGGTGAGATCGGCAAGGTCCACCCCGGTCCCGTCGTCACGCTTTACGAGCTGGAACCGGCGCCGGGCACCAAGTCGTCCCGTGTCATCGGCCTGGCCGACGACATCGCCCGCTCCATGAGCGCCGTGTCCGTCCGCGTGGCGGTGGTGCCGGGCCGCAACGTCATCGGCGTGGAACTGCCCAACGCCAAGCGTGAGACCGTCTACCTGCGCGAACTGCTGGAGGCGGAGACCTACGACCGCAGCCAGCACAAGCTGGCCCTGGTGCTGGGCAAGGATATCGGCGGCCAGCCGGTGATCGCCGATCTCGCCCGCATGCCCCACCTGCTGGTGGCCGGCACCACCGGCTCGGGCAAGTCGGTGGCCATCAACACCATGATCCTGTCGCTGCTCTACCGGCTGCCGCCGGAGAAATGCCGCTTCATCATGGTCGATCCCAAGATGCTGGAACTGTCCATCTACGAGGGCATCCCCCACCTGCTGGCGCCGGTGGTGACCGATCCGAAAAAGGCGGTGGTGGCCCTGAAGTGGACGGTGCGGGAGATGGAGGACCGCTACCGCGCCATGTCCAAGCTGGGCGTGCGCAACATCGACGGCTACAACATGCGCCTGCGCGAGGCGCGCCAGAACGGCGAGACGCTGACCCGCCGCATCCAGACGGGCTTCGATCCTGATACCGGCAAGCCGGTGTTCGAGGACCAGCCCATCGACCTGACGGAATTGCCCTACATCGTCGTCATCGTGGACGAGATGGCCGACCTGATGCTGGTGGCCGGCAAGGACATCGAGGCCGCCATCCAGCGCCTGGCCCAGATGGCCCGCGCCGCCGGCATCCATATCATCATGGCGACGCAGCGCCCCTCGGTGGACGTGATCACCGGCACCATCAAGGCCAACTTCCCCACCCGCATCAGCTTCCAGGTCACCTCCAAGATCGACAGCCGCACCATCCTGGGCGAACAGGGTGCCGAGCAGCTGCTGGGCCAGGGCGATATGCTCTACATGGCCGGCGGCGGCCGCATCACCCGCGTCCATGGCCCCTTCGTCCGCGACCAGGAGGTGGAGGACGTGGTGAAGTTCCTGAAGGCCCAGGGCGAGCCCAATTACGTCGACGCGGTGACGGAGGAAGACGACGCCAGCCCCTTCGACGACGATGGCGGGTCGGGCGGTGGCGGCGCCGGCGGCAACAGCAGCTCGGGCGACGACCTTTACGACCAGGCGGTGGCCGTGGTCTGCCGCGAGGGCAAGGCCAGCACCAGCTTCATCCAGCGCCACCTGCGCATCGGCTACAACAGCGCCGCCCGCCTGATCGAGCGCATGGAACAGGAGGGCGTGGTCAGCCGCGCCAACCATGTCGGCAAGCGCGAGGTGCTGGCGCGTAACATCGATGATCATGAGCGCGTGAACTGAAGGCATAGGAGGGGGTGTACGCGCAACGTACATCCCCTCCCCCTCCCCTGCCCCTCTTCCGGCCGATTTTCCAACACCTTGTTATCGCCACCAAAATTCCGCCTTAAAGCGCGGTCTATCCTGAAGGCACCATGATCCGCCGCACCGCCCTCGCCGCCCTCATCGCGCTCGCCTCCATCACCCCCGTGGCATTGCCCGGGACGGCCGCCGCCAAGCCGCCCACCCAGTTCACCGATGAGGACAAGGCCAAGCTGACGCAGGTGGAGACCTACCTGAACGGCATCCAGACGCTGAAGTCGCAGTTCCAGCAGGTGAACCCCGACGGCAACCTGGTGCGCGGCACCTTCCAGCTGAAGCGGCCGGGCAAGATGCGCATCGACTACGACCCGCCCAACAAGAACTTCATCGTGGCCGACGGCCACTTCGTCTATTTCTGGGACGCCGAGGCGAAGGAGCAGTCCAACGCCCCCATCGGCAGCACCATGGCCGACTTCATCCTGCGGCCCGATCTGCACCTGTCCGGCGACGTCACCGTCACATCGATGGACGACAGTGCCGGGGTGCTGGAGGTGACGCTGGTCCAGACCAAGGACCCGGGCCTGGGCCGCCTGACCCTGATGTTCCAGGAACAGCCCTTCGGCCTCAGGAAGTGGCGGGTGCTGGATGCCCAGGGGACCACGACCGAGGTGGCGCTGCTGGATCCGCGGACGGGCGTCAGCCTGGACGACAGCCAGTTCTATTTCCGCGATCCCAGCCGCCGCAAGGAGCGTGACTAACATCAGCGGCAGGAGATGTTGGGTCGTGCCGCTGTGGCCCGCGACCGCGGGCGCCGGAGATTTCCGGGAAGCCGAAGGCGGACTGGAAATCGAGGATCAGGCAAGGACGCGGATGCGTCCGCCCGCCGCGTGAGGGGGCATTTGATCGGTCACAATCAAATGCCATTCGCATAAGGCCGCGCCCGGCGGCCCTGAAGCAAAGGAGGGTTCAGCGATGACCAGCCTTCCCCGTACTGGATTGCCCATCGTCGGTGTCTCCGCCGACTACCGCACCCTGGGGCGCCACCCTTTCCATGTCGTGGGCGACAAGTATGTGCGTGCCGTGTCGGACGGCGCGCATGCCCTGGCCGTGCTTTTGCCCGCCCTGGGCGACCGGTACGACCCGGCGGAGGTGGTGGGGCGCCTGGACGGCCTGCTGTTCACCGGCAGCCCCAGCAACGTGCACCCCGACCGCTACCAGGGCTCGTTGTCGGAACCCGGCACCCTGCACGACCTGAACCGCGACGCCACCACCCTGCCCCTGTACCGGGCGGCGCTGGACGCCGACCTGCCTCTGTTCGCCATCTGCCGCGGCCTGCAGGAACTGAACGTGGCCCTGGGCGGCACCCTGCACCAGAAGGTGCAGGACGTGCCCGGCCTGATGGACCATCGCGATGACGAGAGCCAGCCGCTGGAGGTGCAGTATGGCGGCGCCCACGCCGTGGACCTGACGCCCGGCGGCCTGATGGCCCGCATCACCGGCCGTGAACGCATGACCGTCAACTCCCTGCACCAGCAGGGCATAGACCGCCTGGCCCCCGGCCTGGTGGCGGAGGCGACGGCCCCCGACGGCCTGATCGAGGCCGTGCGGGTCGAGGGCGCCACCTTCGCCCTGGCCGTGCAGTGGCACCCCGAATGGCGCTTCTGGGAAGACCCGGCCTCGGTCGCCCTGTTCAAGGCCTTCGGCGACGCGGTGCGCACGCGGGCGGCCCTGCGCCGCGGCTGAGATGGCGGGGCCGGTTCCGCACTTGTTCCCATGGGCGGCGGCGGGTAAACCCTAGGGTCCCGTCACGCTGAGAGGCCGCCTTGCGCATCGTCACCTGGAACATCAACTCGGTGCGGCTGCGCCTGGACATGGTCTTGCGACTGGTCGACGACTACGGCCCCGATGTCCTCTGCCTGCAGGAAACCAAGGTCATCGACGACGCCTTCCCGCTGAAGGCGCTGGCGGACCGGGGCTATGTCCACGCCCATGTGCGGGGGATGAAAAGCTATAACGGCGTCGCCATCCTCTCCCGCCTGCCGCTGTCCGGCACGGGCGGCACGCCGTGGTGCGAGCGGCAGGATTGCCGGCATGTGCAGGCGGAGCTGCCCGGCGGGATCGAACTGCACAACTTCTACATCCCCGCCGGCGGCGACATCCCCGACCCCGACCTGAACGACAAGTTCCGGCACAAGCTGCGCTTCCTGGATGAGCTGACCGCCTGGGGCGAGGCGCTGGAGGACAGGCAGAAGCCCCGCATCCTGGTGGGCGACCTGAACATCGCCCCGCTGGAAAACGACGTCTGGTCCCACCGCGCCCTGCTGAACGTCATCTCCCATACCCCCATCGAGGTGGAGAAGATGGATGCCATGATGCGGGCGGGGGAATGGGTGGACGCCGTGCGCCATTTCCTGCCCACCTCCGAGAAGCTCTACACTTGGTGGTCCTACCGCTCCGCCGACTGGGGGCTGTCCGACCGGGGCCGGCGCCTGGATCACATCTGGGTCACGCCAACCCTGGTGCCCAGGCTGTTGGGCTACACCGTGCTGCGCGAGGCGCGGGGCTGGGGGCCCAAGCCTTCCGACCATGTGCCGGTGATGATCGATCTGGATGTGTGAAGCGGCATAAAACGGCCGTAGGCCGCGACTGCGGCCGCCGGAGCTTTCCGGGGAGCCGCAGGCGGACTGGAAAGCGAGGATAGCCAAGCGGCCGGATGGCCGCGCCCGGCGCCTGAGGGAACACGGAAAACTAAAAACTAAACCGTCACGTCCAGCATCTGGCCGCGCCAGGGGTGGGCGCTGCTGCGGGCGCGGACGGCGTTGGCGCCGGTGTCGGTCGCCTGGCCCGTGTCGGTGCCGCTGCGGTTGTCCTTGCCGGCCTCCGACTTGCCGGTGGGCTGGGCCGCGTTGGCCGTCTGGGTCGCCACCGGCTTGGCCGCCCCTTGCGCGCCCGCGACAGCCGCCAGGAACGACGGGTTCTGCGTCGGCGTCTGCTGCTGCGGCGTCAGTACCGGGGTCGGCACGGCCTGGGCGGTGGTGGGCGGGACAATCATGCGAATGACTCAACTCTTTCCTTAAGGATGAGTCAATACGCGCCGACGGCGTAAATAACCGGGCAGTCATGCGGTGGCGGATGGGAGTCGTCCACGCAGGACAACCCGAATACAGACAATTTTACTTAATTTGATATCTACCCCTTGTCTTCAGCGGCTTTCATTTCAGCCGAAGGTGTAGTGCACCTCGACGATGCCCGGGTCGTCCGGGTAGTCGGTCTGCTTGAAGCCCAGGTCGCGGCACATCTGCAGCATGGTGACGTTCTCGCGCAGCACTTCGCCGAACACCTCGCGGATGCCGCGGGTGCGGGCATAGTCCAGGATGCGGGTCATCAGCAGATAGCCCAGGCCCTTGCCCTTCATGTCGCTGCGCACCAGCACGGCGTATTCCGCCTTCTCGTTGTCCGGGTCGGCGGTGATGCGCACGGTGCCGAAGATGGCCTCGTCGCCGGCGCGCAGGTCCGAGCCTTCGGCCGGCGGCGGCGCGGGATCGGGGGCGATGGCCACCAGGGCCATCTCGCGGTCATAGTCGATCTGGGTCAGGCGGGCGGCCATGGCGCGCGACAGGCGGCGCATGGGCGCGAAGAAGCGCAGGCGGATGTCCTCGATGGCGGTGCGGGCGATCATGTCGTGGATCAGCGGCTCATCCTCCGGCCGGATGGGCCGGATCAGGAATTCGCGTCCGTCATGGATTTTTACGTGCTGCTCCAGCCGCTTCGGATAGGCGCGGATGGCCAGGCGCACCGCCCCCGGCTCCGGCGGCGGCGCCACGCGGATGCGGGCGTCCAGGGCCATGACGCCGTCCGCCCCGGCATACAGCGGGTTGATGTCCAGTTCCTGGATTTCGGGGAAGTCGATGACCAGCTGCGACACCTTGTTCAGCGTCAGGGCGATGGCGGTCAGGTCGGCCGGCGGGCGGTGGCGATAGCCCTGCAGCAGCTTGTGGACGCGGGTCCGGGCCATCATGTCGCGCGCCAGGTTCATGTTCAGCGGCGGCAGGGCCAGCGCCTTGTCCTGCACCACCTCCACCTCCGTGCCGCCCTGGCCGAAGACCAGCACGGGGCCGAACAAAGGGTCGTCGGCCATGCCCACGATCAGCTCCACCGCCCCCGGCATGTGGGCCATCTGCTGCACGGTGAAGCCCTCGATGCGGGTGCCGGGTGCCGCCGCGCGGATGCGGGCCAGCATGGCCTCCGCCTCCAGCCGCACCTCGTCGGGCGCCAGGTTCAGGGCCACGCCGCCCAGGTCGGACTTGTGGGTGATGTCGGGCGACAGGATCTTCAGGGCCAGGCGGCTGTTCCGGCCCGGCACCGCCAACCTGCGGGCGGCCCCCTCCGCCTCTTCCGGGCTGGCGGCGGTCACCGTCTCCACCACGGGGATGCCGTAGGCGCGCAGCACCTGCTTGGCCTCGTACTCCGACAGCCAGGCGCGGCCCTCGGCCAGGGCCTGCTCGATGGGCACGCGGGCGGCCACGCCGTCGTACACGAACTGGTCCGGCACGGTGGACGGCACCTCCATCAGCTCATCCTGGTTCCGGCGGTAGCGCACCAGGTGCATGAAGGCGCGGATGGCCTCGTCCGGGGTCTGGTAGCTGGGGATGCGGTTGGCGGCGAACAGGCGCCGCGCCTCCACCGCCGCGCCCTCCCCCAGCCAGTTGGCCAGCACGGGGAAGCGCTTGCCGCGCAGGGTGTCGATGACGGCGCGCGCCGCCTCGCCACTGTCGGCCACGGCGGTGGGACAGTTCATCACCAGGACGGCGTCGCAGTCCTTTTCCTCCAGCAGCACCGACAGGGCGTCGGCGTAGCGCTTGCCGTTGGCGTCGCCCAGCACGTCGATGGGGTTGCCGTGGCTCCAGGTCGGGGGCAGCAGGCTGTCCAGCTTGGCGATGGCCTCGGGTGACAGCTGGGCCAGGCGGCCGCCCTGCTCGATCAGGCTATCGGTGGCCAGTACCCCCATGCCGCCGCCGTTGGTCAGGATGGCCAGGCGGTCGCCCTTGATCTGCACGCCGGTGGCCAGCGTCTCCACCGCGTCGAACAGCTCGCTCAGCTCCCCCACCCGCAGCATGCCGGCGCGGCGGAAGGCGGCGTCGTAGATGGCGTCGGCCCCGGCCAGCGACCCGGTGTGCGAGGTGGCGGCCCGCGCCGCCTCGTCCGACCGGCCGGCCTTGATGACGATCACCGGCTTGGACCGCGCGGCGGCGCGGGCGGCCGACATGAACTTGCGGGCGTGGGCGATGGCCTCGACATACAGCAGGATGGCGCGCGTGTGCCCGTCCTGGGCCATGAAGTCCAAGAGGTCGCCGAAATCGATGTCGGCCATGCCGCCCAGCGACACCAGGTGGGAAAAACCGATGCCGCGGGGCGTCGCCCAGTCGACGACCGAGGTGACGACGGCGCCGCTCTGCGCCAACAGGGCGATATCCCCCCTCAGGGGCGGGACGTGGACGAAGCTGGCGTTCAGGCCGTTGCCCGGCGCCATGACGCCCAGGCAGTTGGGCCCCACCACGCGCAGCAGATGGGGCTTGGCGGCGTCCAGCACCTGCTGCTGCAGCGCCTTGCCCGCCTCCCCCAGTTCGGCGAAGCCGGCGGTGATGACCACGGCGGCCTTGGTGCCGCGCTCGCCCAGCTGGCGGATCAGCTCGGGCACGGTGGAGGGCGGGGTGCAGATGACGGCCAGGTCCGGCACCACGGGCAGGGAGGCCACGTCGGGGTAGGTCAGCACCCCTTCGATGGAGCGTTCCTGCGGGTTCACCGGCATGATGGGCCCGTCGAAACCGCCGCCGAACAGGTTGCGGGCCACCACCGCGCCCACGGTGTGCGGCCGGCGGCTGGCGCCGATCAGGGCGATGGACGACGGCTTGAACAGGTGGTGCAGGTTGCGGATGGTCATGCGGCCTTCCTTCTGTCCTCTGCCATCATCGGCTTGGGACCCGACCATAACAGCGCCCGGCGGCACGGCCATGACATGTCTCAAGCTTTTCGCCAGCCTAGCCCCATCGGCGCCCCCGACCAAGGCCGGCGCGGCACCCCTTGGCGGTAGGGGCGTGAGAGGGCGCGCGATGGGTGTAATGAAAAGGGGGCGGCACCCTGCGGCACCGCCCCCGATCATACCCCTCCGGCGTGTGGCCCGGAGGCTCACTTTTGGGCGTTGTAGCGCTCCATGGCGTCGCTGATCATCTTGGCGGCCTCGTCGGCGTCGCCCCAGCGGACGATGCGCACCCACTTGCCCTTTTCCAGGTCCTTGTAGTGCTCGAAGAAGTGGGCGATCTGCTCCACCAGGATCTCCGGCAGGTCCTTGTAGCTGCTGACGTTGGTGTAGAAGCTGTGCAGCTTGTCCACCGGCACGGCCAGGATCTTCTCATCCATGCCGGCCTCGTCCTCCATCAGCAGCACGCCGATGGGGCGCGAGCGCAGCACCACGCCCGGGACCACCGGGGTGTTGCTGACCACCAGCACGTCCGCCGGGTCGCCGTCGCCCGACAGGGTGTGGGGCACGAAACCGTAGTTGGCCGGGTAGTACATGGCGGTGTGCAGGAAGCGGTCGACGTAGATGGCGCCCGAATCCTTGTCCACCTCGTACTTCACCGGCTGACCGCCCTGCGGGATCTCGATGACGACGTTGATGTCCCACGGGGCGTTCTTGCCGACCGGGATCTTGCTCATGTCCATGGAAATTGCCTTTGCGTGACGACGGACGGTTGAACCGTGATGATGGGTTCGGGCACGCGAAAGATGCCCGGCGCGGCGCAGTCTATGCGAGTGCACCTGCGAAAAAAAGCGGGCAAAGGGTCCACGGCCCCCGGGGGTCCCATGCGCAAACGCGCGGGCCCCGGCGGTCCTTCACCCGCCTTGACCGCGCCGGGTCAGACGTCCGCCACCAGCTGGCGCAGGTCGGCCTGCGAGCGCGCGCCGTAGTGGCTGATGATCTCGGCGGCGCAGAGGGCGCCCATGGCGCCGCAGGCGGCCATGTCGCGGCCCCGGGTGTAGCCGTAGAGGAAGCCGGAGGCGAACAGGTCGCCGGCACCCGTGGTGTCCACCACCTTGGCCACCGGGGCGGCCGGCACGGTGACGACCGCGTCGGGCGTCACGATGACGGCACCCTTCTCGCTGCGGGTCAAGGCGGCCACGGCCACCTGGCCGCGCACGGCCTGCACCGCGGCGTCGAAGTCGGTGCCGTAGAGGGCCGTGATCTCCGCCTCGTTGGCGAACAGCACGTCGACATGGCCGGCCACCAGGTCGCGGAAGCTGTCCAGATGGCGGTTCACGCAGAAGGCGTCGGACAGGGACAGCGACACCTTGCGACCGGCGCCGTGGGCGGCGCTTGCCGCCTTCAGGAAGGCCTCCTTGGCGGCCGGCGGATCCCAGAGATAACCTTCCATGTAGGTCACCTGGGCCGAGGCGATCAGCGCCCCGTCGATGTCGGCCGGGGTCAGGCGGACGGCGGCGCCCAAATAGGTGTTCATGGTGCGCGCGGCGTCGGGCGTCACCAGGATCAGGCAGCGGCCCGTGGGCGTGCCGTCGGTCAGGTCGGTGGTGACGAAGCGCGAGCCCACGGCTTCGATGTCATGGCGGTAGACATGGCCCAGCTGGTCGTTGGCGACCTTGCCGATGAAGGCGCCCTTGCCGCCCAGCATGGCGATGCCGGCCATGGTGTTGCCGGCGGAGCCGCCCGACATCTCCATGCCCTGGCCCATCTTGGCGTACAGCGCCTCGGCCTCGGCCGTGTCGATCAGGCGCATGCTGTTCTTATCCAGGCCGTTCTGGCCCAGGAAGGCGTCGGTCGTCTGCGTGATCACGTCGACGATCGCGTTGCCGATCCCCACCACATCCAATTCAGCCGTCACTTAAAATCCTCCGGATCGGCAAAAACTTGGGCCGCAGTATAGAGATGGGGCCGCTTGCGGCAAGCGCGGGTGCATACTACCTAGGATGCTGAGATGATCCGCGCCCTGTTCCGCACCCTGGCCCAAGCCTTCGATCCCGCCCTGCTGCGGGTGATGGCCCGTTCCTTCATCCTGACGCTGCTGTCGTTCATTGCGCTGGGGGTCGCCGTCTCGTGGGGGCTGGATCGCCTGCATCCCACGGGCAAGGCCTGGCTGGATCCCCTGATCACGGTGGCGGGCGCCTTGGGCGTCGTCGCGCTCGCCTGGTACTTCTTCCTGGTTGTGGTGGCGGCCATCGCCGGCATGCTGCTGGAGCCGGTGGCCCGGGCCGTAGAGCGTCGGTGGTACCCCACCCTGCCGCCGCCGCGCGAGGCCGGCGTGGTGGAGGAGACGGCGATCGCGCTGCGTTTCCTGGTTCTGCTGGTCATCGTCAACGTCGCCGTGCTGCCCCTGTGGCTTTTGCCGCCGGTGGGTGCCGTGGCCTATCCGCTGGCCAACGGTTTCTTGCTGGGCCGGCAGTATTTCGACCAGGTGGCGGTGCGCCGCATGCCCCCGGACCAGGCGCGCCTACTCCGTCTGCGCTATAGGGGGCGAATTTTTTGCGCAGGCCTCATTATTGCCTTTATTTCCTTGCTGCCTGTTGTGAATCTGTTCGCGCCGGTTCTGGCGACGGCCTTCATGCTCCACCTGTTCGGCGGGTTCCTGCCCACGGGCGGAACGCGAAGTCCGCTGCCGGTCGCACCCCGGGCGAACTCATAAAAAGAACGACCTTCAACGACCGGCCGGGCCCCTGAACGGGGCTAGGCTGGCCGCGTGACACGAAGATTTGGGGACAACGCCGATGTTCCGACGTAACCGACCGAACCTGGGCCCCGTTGGTGGCGACCCGGCCAAGCCGGCCGACCTTCGCACGCCTGTTCCGGTGGCTGAGCCCACGCCCCCGGCCCCCCCGGCCGTGGAACCCGTTTCCGAACCGGAGCCCTCATCCGATCTGGCCGTGGCCAGCAGGGGGCCCTTAGACAAGGGGATCGATATGCAGTTCAAGACGCCGACGCCCGGCCCCACACCGACGCCGGGTCAGCCTTCGCTCGGCTTGGGGAATAGCGGGGGCGGCCTGACCGGCGGTGGTCTGGGCGCCGGCGGCGCCCCAGCGCCGGCCACGCCCGCGACCCCGGCCACCGGCGGTTTTCGTAGTGACATTCCGCGCCGTGTCGTGGAAATTCCCGGCACGCCGCCCCGGCGTGTCGCCCCCACCGGTACTGAAGGAAATGCCCCCTTGCCCACCAACGACATGCGCAAACTGATCGTCGGCCGTGAGATTTCCCTGTCGGGTGAAATCGCCGCCTGCGACATCCTGGTGGTGGAAGGCACGGTGGAGGCCAAGCTGCGCGAGGGCCGCGCCATCGAAGTGACCGACAGCGGCCTGTTCAAGGGCTCGGTCGAGATCGATGAGGCCGATATCGGCGGTCGTTTCGAGGGCGATATCTCCGTGCGGGGCACCCTGCGCGTCCGGTCCACCGGCCGCATCCAGGGCAACATCCGCTATGGCGTGCTGGAGGTGGAGCAGGGCGGCCTGCTCGTCGGCACCATCGAGACGCTGACGGGCGAGTCCCGCGCCCGTCCCGTGAAAGAAGTCGAGGCCGTCGTGGCCACGGGCACGGAAGAGTAAACTTTCGCCTTGGCTAAAGTTTTGCGGGCCGGTCCTTAGCGGGGCTGGCCCGTTTCGTATGCGGAACGACCTAAGCGGTCAGCACCGTCTTGGCCTCGTAGGCGCACAGGTCGATCACGCTGCACACGGCGCAGTCGGGCTTGCGCGCCTTGCAGATATAGCGGCCGTGCAGGATCAGCCAGTGGTGGGCGTGCAGGCGATAGGCCTTGGGCACCACCTTCACCAGTTTCTCCTCCACCACCTCCACCGTCTTGCCCGGCGCCAGGCCGGTGCGGTTGGACACGCGGAAGATATGGGTGTCGACGGCGATGGTCGGCTCCCCGAAGGCCACGTTCAGCACCACGTTGGCCGTCTTGCGGCCCACGCCCGGCAGCTCCTCCAGCTCCTCGCGCTTACGCGGCACCTGGCCGCCGTGCTTCTCCAGCAGGATTTCCGACAGGCGGATGACGTTGGCGGCCTTGGTCTTGTACAGGCCGATGGTCTTCACATGGTCGCGCACCGTCGCCTCCCCCAGCGCCACCATGGCGGCGGGGTTGTCGGCGACCTGGAACAGGGCCTTGGTCGCCTTGTTCACGCCCACATCCGTTGCCTGGGCCGACAGCACCACCGCCACCAGCAGGGTGTAGGGGTTGACGTATTCCAGTTCCGTCTTCGGTTCGGGGTCCCGCTCCGCCAGCCTGCGGAAGAATTCCTCGATGTTCGCGCGTTTCATGTTTTTCGTGTTCCTCAGACGCCGGCGGGCCGTCCGGCCCTTGGCTTGTCCTCGCTGCGCGCCCCTTTACACTAACTGGGCGGTGCTCGCTCCGGCGGCCCCGGTCGGGGCCTAGGGTAAAGGGGACTGGCGTGGCGGCCTGGCCATGTGGCCGGCAAATCTACGGGTGGTGGGGCGGGCGGATCAAGCGGGGCACTCCCACGCCGGGGTGCCGTGGAAGGCGTCGGCCAGGAAGTCGATCAGGGCGCGGACCTTGGCGCTGACATGGCGGCGGCTGGGATAGACGGCCAGGATGTCGATGTCGGGGATGCGGTGGTCGGGCAGCACCGGCACCAGACGGCCGGTGCGCAGGTCGTCACCGATCAGGAAGGTGGGCTGCCAGATGATGCCCTCCCCCGCCACGGCGGCCGCGCGGGCGGTGTCGCCGTTGTTGGTCACCAGGCGGATGGGGACGCGCACGGTCACCGGCTTGCCCTCCGGGTCCAGCAGCACCCAGTCCTCCGGCACGCCGGTATAGCTGTAGGCGACGCGCACATGGTTGGCCAGGCAGTCCGGCGTCCGTGGCACGCCCCGGCGGGCCAGATAGTCGGGCGACGCGCACAGCACGTTGCGGGAGGTGGCCAGCTTGCGCGCGGCGTAGGTGGGCGAGCCGCCGCGCGAGATGCGGATGCCCAGGTCGAACCCCTCCTCCACCATGTCCACCACCCGGTCGGTGAGGGCGACGTCCAGCAATACGTCGGGATACTGCCGCATGAAGCGGGGCCATAGCGGCGCCAGATGCAAAATGCCGAAGCTCAACGGCGCGTTCACCCGCAGCCGCCCCCGGGGCTTCAGCGTGGTGGCCGAGGCCAGCGCCTCCGCCTCCGCCACTTCTTCCAGGATGGTCTGCGCGCGCTCGTACAGCGCTTCGCCGGCCTCGGTCAGCGACAGCCGGCGCGAGGTGCGGTTCAGCAGTCGGCTGCCCAGGTAGGTCTCCAGCTCACTGACATAGCGGGTGACGTTAGCGGGTGAGGTGTTCAGGGCGTCCGCCGCCTTGGCGAAGCCGCCCCGCGACACCACCGTGGCGAACACCTCGAACGCGCGCAGCCTGTCCATGGGGTGGTCCTGTCATTATTCAGGAAAGATGAATTATCAAGTCACTTTTGCCCCATCGATGCAAGCCCTTCTGAAAGATAAACCTTTGTCTATCAGCGGCGCGGTCGTCGCGCCGACCCCAGCATCGGAGAGAAAAATGGCTCGTTTACAGAACAAGGTCGCCCTCGTCACCGGCGCCAGCTCAGGCATCGGTCGCGCCACCGCCAAGCTGTTCGCGACGGAAGGTGCCAAGGTCGTGGTCGGCGCCCGCCGCCAGGCGGAGTTGGACAGCTTGGTGGCCGAGATCACCGCCGCCGGCGGCCAGGCCGTGGCGCTGGCCGGCGACGTCCAGCACGAGGACTATAACCAGGCCCTGGTGGCCCTGGCGGTGGAACGTTTCGGCCGCCTGAACATCGCCTTCAACAACGCCGGCACCCTGGGTGAGACAGGCCCCAGCACCGGCGTGAGCGAGGCCGGCTGGGCCAACACCCTGGCCGTGAACCTCACCGGCCCCTTCCTGGGCGCCAAGCACCAGATCGGCCAGATGGTGAAGAACGGTGGCGGTTCGGTGGTCTTCACCTCTACCTTCGTCGGCCACACCTTCGCCTTCCCCGGCTTGGCCGCCTACGCCGCCAGCAAGTCCGGCCTGATCGGCCTGACCCAGGCGCTGGCCGCCGAGTTCGGCCCCCAGGGCGTGCGGGTCAACGCCGTGCTGCCGGGTGCGGTGGAGACCGAGATGTACCACGCCGCCAACGACACGGCGGAGAAGCGTGACTGGGTGAACAACGCCCACGCCTTGCGCCGCGCCGGCCAGCCGGAGGAACTGGCCCGCGCCGTCCTCTACCTGGCGTCGGACAACTCGTCGTTCGTCACCGGCACCGCCCAGCTGGTGGACGGCGGCATTTCGATAACCCGTAGCTAAGGTGTGCGTACCCAAGCGCGGACAGCATGACCGGGGCCTGGTGCCCCGCACGGGGCGGCCTTTACCGGGTGGTGAGGCCGCCCTACTGTTTTGTCCATGATCCATGACGAAACCACCCTGAGGCAGACTTGGCTCAGCGTCATCCTGCGGCCCCACCGCAGCCTGTCGCCGAAGGGGTTCCGCATCCTCATGGGGCTGGTGGCGGCGGTCAGCTTCGGCGTGGGCCTGGTCTTCTTCCTGCGCGGCGCCTGGCCGGTCATCGGTTTCTGCGGCGTGGACGTGTTGGTGATCTATCTGGCGTTCCGCGCCAGCTACCGCTCCGCCCGGCTGTATGAGCGGGTGGAGCTGACCGACCGGGCCCTGACGGTGGAACGGGTGGAACCCCGCCGCCCCAGCCGCAGCTGGTCCTTCATCCCCTATTGGCTGCGCGTCCATATGGACGACCCCGCCCAACACGACAGCCAGGTGGTGCTGACCAGCCACGGCAAGCGCCTGGTGGTGGGCGCCTTCCTGCCCATGGAAGAACGGGTGCAGGTGGCCAGCGCACTCAACCAAGCCCTGGCGAAACATCGCCAAGGCTTGGTTTAGCTTCCCTCAGGCGCCGGGCGCCAGCATCCGCTGGCTTGGGCTTATCCTCAGTTTCCAGTCCGCTCCGCTGCCCGGAAACTTCCGGCGGCCGCGGTCGCGGCCTTGTCGCTTCGCTCCTTCGCGGTGGGCGGCCTCACCCTTCCGCCAACAGGCTCTCCAGCCAGCGCAAGGCGGGCGACCGGTCGCCCAGGCGTTGCCGCTCCGTCCGGGCGATGGCGGCGAACAGGCGGCGCTTCAGGCCGGGGCCGTCCACGCCCGGTGGATGGCCGGCGGCGTCCAGCACCAGGTCCACCAGGCGGTCGGTGGCGTGCAGGCGACCCATGAGGTAGTCGCTCTCACGGTGCACGCGGCTGAAAAAGGCACCGAAATGGTTGATCTCCCGCCCCTTCAGCGGGATGGCGCCGCCCATGGCCTGGCAGAAGCGGGCGTCGTCCGGACTAATGCGGTCCACCCGCACCTCCTCCAGATCGTCCAGCTCTCGCCACCCGCTGATGGAAAAGGTCAGCACGTCCCAGAAGGCGAAGCCGACGTAGGCGACGAACAGCTCCCGTCGCGCCGCCACGCCCAGCATGTTCAGGCCCATCAGGGCGAAGATCTCGTCCACCTGCTGGTTGATGGCGTTCAGGTCGATGCGCCGCGCCAGGTCCCACATCACCTGGTCCACCGCCGCCACGTCCGGCTGGCGGCCCATGGCCAGGGGCTCGACGAAGGGCACCGCCAGGGCCTCGCGCTCCTCGGCGCTGAGAAAGGCGCCCAACTCGTAGACACGCAGCCGCTCCAGGCAGTCGTACAGGTTCGCCTTGATCTCATCCAGGTCGCGGGCGGCGACGTCGGCGAACTCGTCCTCCTCCAGCCGTGCATACAGCTCATTCAGGGCGCGGATGACGAAGCGCAGGCGCCGGCCGCGAAATCCCACGTCGAAGGCCAGCAGGAAGCGCACCCAGGGCGGCGCGTCGCCGCCCGGCATGCCGTCCTCCCGCCGTTCCAGGCTCCAGGTCGACACCTGGTCGGGGGTGATGCCGGTGGCCCGCGCCCAGGCGTGCAGGGCATCCGTCGCCTGGCGTGCCGCCGCCGTGCCCGGCTGATAGCCGCACCCCACCGCCACCAGCCGGCCCATGGCGTCCAGCACCGAGGTCAGCTTGAGGCGGACGTAGGCCTCATAGGCGAAGCCCGCCTCCTGGGCCGCGCGGCCGTTGGCGATTTCCCGCCAGTCATGGATTTGGGCGTAGGTTAGTTCGGCCGGCGGCTCACCCCCCACCACCTCATGCACCAGCTGGGTGATGCCGGGGCGGGCGGCGTCGATGACGGAGCGCAGCTGCCGCACCCGGGCGTTGTTACGGTCGATGGACACCAGTTCGTCGCGCACCGGCTCATTGCGCGGAATGTCGGACAATGCCCCCTTGAGCGTGCGGAAAAAGCCCGGCGTCTCCGCCCTGGCCACCCGCTTCAGGTGGGCGGGGTCGGGGTCGATGTAGATCAGCCGGCGGTCGACCTCGCGATAGGCCGGGCGGCCCGAGATGGCGCGCAGGGCCTCGGCGAAGGGCTTGTTGTTCAGCACGCTGCCGTCGATGAAGCTGATGCGCCCCGGGTCCACGCCGGCGGCGTTGTAGCGGCGGAAGTTGCGCTTCAGGAAGCGTTCCCGCTCCGGCCAGGCCTGGCCCCGCCGGGCCAGCAGGCCGTCCAGCGCCTTCAGGTGCGCCGGCGCGAAGGCGCCGGGGAAGGAGGAGGAGGCGCGGGCGGCGAACACCAGGCCGGGGACGGCGCCCTCGCCGAAATCCGTATCCACCTGGCCGCCAGGCCAGCGGCGGTAGTGGAACTTGAGGACGTGGCGATGCTCCCGCTCCTCCACCGACGGCGGGTCGTGGGCGGGGATGCGCTGCAGGAAGCCGTGGAAGTCGGTGACGGTGACGAACAGGGACAGGGATTGCCCCGCCGGCAGCAGCGAGGCATAGGGGCTGACCGGCCGCCCCATGGCGGACGCCGCGTCCAGCAGCATCTCCATCAGCCGCATGCCGTCGAACGGCGGCTTGAACCAGCGGGACCGCACGAACATGGACAGCTTCCACCGCATCTCGTCATCCGGCGCCAGGCGCATCAGCCGCCCCAGGCCATAGGCCAGGAAGGGCTTCAGGAACCACTTGCTCCACTTCGTCGCCCGGCCGTCCTCCACCATCAGGTTGGTGACGTCGGCCCCGTCCAGCCACAGTTCGGTCAGGGCGTCCAGGTCCAGGTCATGCGCCAGGGCGCGGGCCAGCAGCACGCCGTTGATGCCGCCGGCGGACGATCCGGCGATGACGTCGATGACGATGCGCAGGTCGATATGGGCACCCACCTCCTGCAGCAGGGCGACGTAGACCTCCTCCGTGTCCGGCGTCTGGGCGCCGCCATCCAGGCTGGCGCCGCTGCTGTAGCCGATGCGGCGGGCCAGGTCGTCCTGCAGGGCCTGGTAACTGCCCTGGGCCCGCAGCCGGGGGTCATGGGTGCCGTGGAACACGCGCGAGGCGCGGGCCAGCTTCAGCAGTTCCTTGGTGACGCCGTGCATGTAGACGGCCAGCGACACCCCGCCGTAGCAGACGAGCGCCATGCGCAGTTCTTTTTCCTTCACGGCATGGCATCCGAGGCGGTGGTTTCTCCCGCTCCGACTGTCGCGCCGCGATCCCGGGCGGTCAATTAAGTCTTTGAGACTTTAAGTTTTTGAGGGTGGGGGACGACGATTGCGCGCCAGCGTGGTGACCAATACGCCGCCGCCGATCAGCAGGGTCGCGGCCGTCTCCGCCAGGCTGGGCGCCTCGCCCAGCATCAGGGCGCCCAGGCCCAGGGTGACGACGGGAATCAGGGCCGGCAGGGCGGCGGCCCCGGTGGCGCCCAGCAGCACCACGGCGCGGTTGAAGGCGGCCAATCCCACCAGGGTGGTGAAGCAGCCCTGATAGACAGCCTGCAGGGCGACGTCGGGCAGGGCCGCCTGACCGATGCCCTTGGGTAAAAACAACAGGTAGGGCGGCAGGTACAGCAGCGCCGACCCGGTGGCGACGATGGCGGTGGCATGCAGCGGGCCGACACCGCTGCGCCGCAGGACGATGACGTAGATGGCCCACATGAACGCGCCGCCCAGGAACAGGGCGTGGCCCAGGGCCGCGCCGTCGCCGCCGCCGCTGAACAGGCTGGGCCCGCCGATCAGGGCGCTGCCGCCCAGGATCAGGCCCACGCCGGCCCAGCCGATGACCGGCAGGCGCTCGCGCAGGAACAGGGCGCCCAGCACGGCGGTCATGGCCGCCATGGGGCCGGGGGTCAGGGCCGCCGCGTGCGAGGCCGGGGCATGGCGGGCGCCGGCCGCCAGCATCAGGGCGTAGGGCGCCCCCGATCCCGCCACCAGCAGCGCCAGTCCGCCCAGGCCCAGCCGGTCGAAGGCCAGGCCCCGGCGGCGCAGGATGGGAACCATCAGGGCGCCGGCGGTGGCGAAGCGCAGGGCCACCAGGTCGAAGGCGTTCAGGCCGGCCTTCACGCCCATGCGGGTGATGACGAAGGACCCCGCCCACACCGCCACCGCCAGCAGGCCCCACAACGCGCCCCGCAGGCCGGGGTGCGCCCAGCGGCCCGGGGTGGTGGGAAGCTCGGCGGCGGCATCGGTCATTACAGGCCCAAGACGTCGCGCATGCTGTAGAGGCCGGGGGCCTTGCCGCCGGCCCAGATCGCGGCGCGCACGGCACCCCGGGCGAAGATGGCGCGGCTGCCAGCCTTGTGGGTCAGCTCGACGCGCTCACCCTCCGCCGCGAAGATGACCGTGTGGTCGCCCACCACGTCGCCGCCGCGCAGGGTGGCGAAGCCGATGTGCCCAGCCTCACGCGCGCCGGTGTGGCCGTCGCGCACCCGGTCGGACACGGCCGCCAGGTCGACGCCGCGCCCGGCCGCCGCCGCGCGGCCCAGGCCCAGCGCGGTGCCGGAGGGGGCGTCCACCTTGTGGCGGTGGTGCATCTCAACGATCTCGATGTCCCAGACGTCGGGCCCCAGGGTGCGGGCCACGTCCTCCACCAAGGCCAGCAGCAGGTTCACGCCCAGGCTCATGTTAGGCGCTTGCACCAGGGCGGCCGTCTTGGACGCGGTGTCGATGGCGGCCTGCTGGTCCGGCGCCAGGCCGGTGGTGCCCACCACCAGGGCCGTGCCGTGGCGGCCGGCCAGCGCGGCGTGCGCGGCCGTGCCGGCGGGGGTGGTGAAGTCGATGATGGCATCGCTGGCGGCGAACAGGGCGTCGACGTCGCTGGTGGAGATGATGCCGGCGGGCTCCAGCCCCGCCAGGGTGCCCAGATCCCTGCCCAGGTCCGGGTTGCCGGGGCGCATGGTGCCGCCGGACAGGGTGGCGCCGGGGGTGCCCAGCACCTCCCGCATCAGCATGCGGCCCATCCGGCCGCCGCAGCCCACGATCCCGATCCACATGATGTCGCCCTCACCAATCCCATCGTGGGGCGGTCTTAACACAGCTTACCCGCCCAAGCATCCCGCCAGGGCATGGGCGTTGGCGCGCATCAGGGTGGCGTAGAGGTCCGGCCCGGCGGGCAGCAGGGCGCCCTCGGGGTCCAGTACGCCGCGTTTGGCCTGGGTCCCGTCGACCAGGGTGCCGATCAGCGCCGTCTCGAACTGTGGCTCGGCGAAGACGCAGGTGGCGCCGGAGGCCTGGATGCGGGCGCGCAGCTGGCTGAGGCGCGCGGCACCCGGCCGCACCTCCGGGTTCAGGGTGATGGCGCCCACCCCGTCCAGGCGGTAGCGCGCCTCCAGGTAATGGAAGGCGTCGTGGAAGACGACGAAGGGTTTGGCACTGACCGGGGCCAGGATGGCGCCGATCTCCGCGTCCAGGGCGTCCAGGCTGCGCAGCAGGGCGGCCAGGTTGTCGCGATAGCGGACGGCGTGGGCGGGATCGCGCTGGATCAGGGCGTCGGCCATGGCGCGGGCCATGGCCTTGGCGTTGGTGGGATCCAGCCAGGCATGGCCGTCGATCTGGTTGTCGGCGGCGCCCCCCGCCACGGCGGGCACCAGGTGGGGATGGCCATCCGGGTGGGTGTCGCCGCTCTCCCAGGCGCCGGCGTTGCGCAGGGCCAGGGGGCGCAGGCCCGGCGCCTCGATCAGGGTGACGATGTGGGCGCCGCGCGCCAGGCTGGCCAGCGGCTTCACCAGGAAGGGCTCCAGCGTCGGGCCCATCCAGAACACGATATCGGCCTGGGACAGGGCCGCCGCATCGGATGGCTTCAGGCTGAAGCTGTGGGGGCTGGCCGTGCCGTCCACCAACAACTTCGGATTATTCCCCCCCTGGCCGACCCCCTGCATCAGCGCCGCCGCCAGGGAATGCACCGGCTTCACGCTGGCCACCACACGCGGGACGTCCGCCCGGGACGGGGCCGTGAACGCCAGCCACAGCAAGGCGACCAGGGACAGGATGCGCAAGGGGGACATCGGGGTACCAATCGGAATCAAGGGCGCCGGAGACGGCGTCTCCGGCATGCAATGTTATATTATAACGTTTGTCAAGTCGGTCCGGATGCCGTAAAGCCGGGGGGCACGCATGCCCGCGTCGCAGGTTTCCCGCCAGGAAGGGCCCATGCCGTCCGACGCAGAGCTTCCAGAGATGTTGCCCGGTGCGGCGTTTATCAAGGACCCGGTCCTGATCAGGACGACGGGCCTGACGGTGCAGTTCGGCCGGCGCATGGTGCTGCAGTCGGTGGACCTGTCCGTTTCAGCGGGTGAGGTTGTGACCCTGGTCGGTCCCAATGGCGCCGGCAAGTCCACCCTGCTGCGCAGCGTGCTGGGATTGCAGCGGCCCAGCGGCGGCACCGTGTGGCGAAAGCCGGGCCTGCGCGTCGGCTACATGCCCCAGCGCCTGGCGGTGGATGCCACCCTGCCCTTGACCGTGCGGCGCCTGCTGGGCCTGTGGGGCCCGGTGACCGACGCGGCGGTGGATGAGACGCTGGGCGAGGTGGGCGCCGCCAGCCTGGCCGACAGTCCGGTGCAGGCCCTGTCGGGCGGGGAATTGCAGCGCGTCATGCTGGCCCGCGCCCTGCTGCGCCGGCCCGACCTGCTGGTGCTGGACGAGCCCGCGCAGGCGGTGGACGTCGCGGGCCAGGCCACGCTGTACGCCCTGATCGACGCCATCCGTCGGCGCCACGGCTGCGGTGTGTTGATGGTCAGCCACGACCTCAGCTACGCCATCAACGGCACCGACCGCCTGGTCTGCCTGAACGGCCATGTCTGCTGCGCCGGCCGGCCGGAGGATGTGCGCCGCCATCCCGATTTCCAGGCCCTGTTCGGTATAGATCCGCTGGCCATGCCGCCCTGGCTGTCCGCCGCCGGGCCGCACAGCCATGGCGCCGCCACGCCCGGCTGCCAGCACACGCACGGCTCCGGGACCAAGGACACGCACACCCCCAAGGACAAGCCCACCCATGGATGATTTCCTGTTGCGCGCGCTGGCCGGCGGTGTCGGCGTCGCCCTGGCGGCGGGCCCCCTGGGCTGTTTCGTCGTCTGGCGGCGCATGGCCTATTTCGGTGACACCCTGTCCCATGCCGCCCTGCTGGGCATCGCGCTGGGCTTCGTCGCCGGCATCAACCTGATGCTGGCGGTGGCGCTGGTGGGGCTGGTGCTGGCGGGCGTGCTGGTGCTGATGCAGCGCCAGCGCAAGCTGGCCACCGACACGCTGCTGGGCCTGCTCAGCCATACCACGCTCAGCCTGGGCCTCATCGCCGTGGCCCTGCTGCAGACGGTGCGCGTGGATCTCATGTCCTACCTGTTCGGCGATATCCTGGCCGTCAGCGCCGGGGACCTGGTCTGGATCTGGGGTGGCGGGGCCGTGGTTCTCACCTTGCTGGCCTGGCTGTGGCGCCCCCTGCTGGCCATGACGGTGAACGAGGATCTGGCGCGGGTGGAGGGCGTGCCCGTGCTGGCCACGCAACTGGGTTTCATGATGCTGATGGCCGCCACCATCGCCCTGGCCATGAAGGTGGTGGGCGTGCTGCTGATCACCGCATTGCTGATCATCCCGGCCGCCTGCGCCCGCCGATTCGCCCGCACACCGGAAATCATGGCCGTCCTGGCGGCCGTTGTCGGCGCGCTATCGGTCTGCGGCGGCCTGGGCGCCAGCTTCCGCGCCGATTTGCCGGCGGGGCCGGCAGTGGTGGTTGCTGCGGCCGCGTTGTTCCTGCTGTCCCAGCTTTTCCCAAGGGGTGGAATACCACGCTGAGGCCGGCGCCAGCCACCGCAGGTGGCGGGGGTTTCGCATGCGCACACCGTTTTAACTAATTTTTAAGCATAATTTTCCTACCCGAACCGCGCCATTTCGGTCACTATCTAATTAACAGTACGTGAACCGACGCCCACCTGGTGTGTGGCAGACATGACGATGGAGCATGGTTTGGATCGGTTCTCCCCCGCCGGCATGAAGGCCGGCTACGCGCAGGCGTCCGCCGGCTCAATGAGCCAAGGCTTCATCGCCGGGGAACTGCGCCGCGACACCGACCACTCGGCCGCCAGCCGCGTGGCCCGCCTCGCCTGGTTCGAGCTGGCCGCCGCCGCTACCCGACGATCGCTGGCGCAGGATATGGCCGCCGACATCGGTCTCCCCGACATGGACGGCGTGGACCTGGACGGCTTCGACCTGACCTTGGGTGCGTCCCGCGTCGTCTCCCGCTGAAGGGGCGACTGACGGCCCCCAGTTTCAGGAACCGGTGTTGGGGGTGGGCGCGGCGGCCGCGGCCGGTGTCGTGGCGAAGCTGGTGGGCGCCGGATCCACGACGGTCACGCCGGTCCTGGTGACCTCCAACACCGACAGGCCCCGCTCCACCTGGCCGGTGGGCAGCAGACGGAACACGCCGTCGATGCCGGCGAAGCCGTTGGGGTCGGTCAGGTTTTCCCGGACATAGGCCTTGTGCCCCTTGGCCAGCACCGCGGCCAGGGCGGTCGCGTCATAGGCCAGGGTGGCCAGGCGCGGCGGGCGCTGGCCATACACGTCGTTGAACCGCTTCTCAAAGCCCTGGCGCGCGTCGGGCGCGGCGCTGGCATACCAGCCGCCCACCAGCGCCGGTTCGCGGCCGATGCCGGGCTCGTCCCACTGGCCGGTGCCCAGGAAACGCACGGGGCCCGGGTCGATGTCGAAGAAGGGCAGCAGGGGCGCCACCTCCTTCAGCCGCTGGCCGCCTTCCGCGATCAGGATGGCCTGGAAGGGCAGCTCCTCCACCGCGGGGCCGGGTTTTCCGTCCTTGTTGGCCGCGGCTTCGCGCGCCGCCGCCATCTGGGCGTGGCGCTGGTCGAAATTGGACAGCCGCTTGATGGTGTCGCTGACGTCCTTCTGCGTGGACAGGTAGCGCGCGGCGCGGGTCACGTCGGCGCCCGCCTTGGATGCGGCCTCGCGCATGGCCTGTTCCACCATGTCGCCATTGGCGCCCGCCGGCGCCAGCAGCGCCAGGTGGGTCAGGCCGTGGCTGGCGGCGTAGCTAACCACGCGGGACACCTGGTCCTGCGGCTGGAAGCCCAGCACCCAGGTGCCGCCGGCGGGGGCGTGGGTATCCGCCACGGTGGCGTCGTTGGAAAAGCTCAGCACCGGCACCGCGCCGGCCACCGGCGCCACCGCCTTGGCGTCCACGCCATAGACCGGGCCGATCAGCAGGGTGGCGCCGGCGGCCAGCGCGTCCCGCGCCGCGGCCACCGAGCCCTCGGGCGTGCTCTTGGTATCGCGGATCAGCAGCTGGAAATGGCTGTCGGCGGTGTCGAACAGGGCCATCTGGGCCGCCTGCTGCATGGCCTCGCCCAGGCTGGCGGCCTTGCCCGACAGGGGCAGCAGCAGGGCCACGCGCACCGTCTCATCCGTCGCGACGGTGGCGGCGGGCGTGGGGGCGGCCTCGGGCGCGGGTTGCGCGGCCTGGGGTTGGGGTGGCGGGGCCTCCTGCCGCGGCGCTTGCGCCTGCGGCGGCGGGGCCGTTACCGTGGGCTGGCTGGCGCAGGCGGCCAACAGGGTCAGCGTCAACAGCCCCGCTGCGACTTTGCCCACTGGGGTTTTGGCCGAGAACCCGGCGTACATCATCGCGAACCCACCTTTTGGACCACCAGCCGATCCCATGAAACCGCAGCATCCGCCTGTCGACGATGTCGACGCCGGCGACGCCCCTGAAGAAACCCACGACGAGGCCCTTTGGGAAGAGGACGCCGCGCAAGACGGGGCAGAGCCTAGCGGCAGCGTCACCCCGCGTAAACCGCCGCCTGGCCTGCATGTCGTCGCCACCCCCATCGGCAACGCCGGCGACATCACCCTGCGCGCGCTGGAAACGCTGAAGGGTGTCGACGCCATCGCCTGCGAGGACACGCGGGTGACGGCCAAGCTGATGACCCGCTACCAGGTGCGCAAGCCGCTGCTGCCCTATCACGAGCACAACGCCGCCCGCATGCGGCCGCAGCTGCTGGCCCGCATCGCGGCTGGCGAGGCCATCGCCCTGGTGTCGGACGCCGGCACGCCCCTGATCTCCGACCCCGGGTACAAGCTGGTGCGCGAGGCGCGCGATCAGGGCCTGCACGTCACCCATCTGCCGGGGGCCAGCGCCACCCTGACGGCCCTGGTGCTGGCGGGCCTGCCTTCCGATCGTTTCCTGTTCGCGGGCTTCCTGCCCAACAAGACGGGCGCCCGACGGGCCGCGCTTGAGGAGCTGGCGCCGGTGCGCGCCACCCTGGTGCTGTTCGAGTCGGCCCAGCGCCTGGCCGATCTGCTGGCCGACGCCGCCCAGGTGATGGGCGGGCGCGAGGTGGCGGTGGCACGCGAGCTGACCAAGCTGTTCGAGGAGGTCCGGCGCGGCACCCTGCCCGAGCTGGCCACCCATTATGCGGACAACGGACCGCCCAGGGGTGAGGTGGTCGTGGTTATCGGCCCGCCCGTGGCGGCCGGCGAGGAGGCGGTCGACATCGACGGCCTGCTGCGCGCGGCCCTGCGCACCCTCAGCGTCCGTGACGCCGCCGCCACGGTGGCGGAGGCCAGCGGCGCCCCGCGCAAGCAGGTCTACCAGCGGGCGCTTGAGATCTCCAAAGATGACGCGGGCTGAGCGGCTGGCCAAAAAGACGCTGCAGGGCCGCTCCGGCGAACGCCTGGGCCGCTGGGCGGAGGCCTGGTGCCGCCTGGCCTTGCGGCTGAAAGGATATCGCGTCCTGGCCAGCCGCTGCCGCACACCGGCCGGGGAGATCGACATCGTCGCCCAGCGCGGCGACCTGCTGGCCATCGTCGAGGTCAAGGCGCGCCCGACGGAGGATCTGGGCCACCTGGCCGTCAGCCTGGCGCAGTGGCGCCGGCTGGAACGGGCCGCCGGCCTCTACGTCGCCGCCCGCCCCCGCCTGGCCCGCCACGCCCTCCGCTTCGACCTCATGATCGTCCGCCCCGGGCGCTGGCCGCTGCATAAGCCGGACGCGTGGCGCTCCTCCTGACGCCGCTTTCAGGGGCGTCAGTTGAGGGTTCCGGCGGCTTTGGTGGTCGACACCGGCCCCGGCGATGCGCTATCTCCCCAAGGCCCGACGCCAGAGGGCCCGATGCCGGAGGGAGCGTCCAGTCCGTGACCAGCCAGGGGTCCCAGAATCGCAGCAGCCGCGCCGGCAATGGCCAGGCGCAGGCCCGCGCGCTGTTGCGCGCCGTGGGCCAGATGCGCGATGAGGACATAGACTTGGCGGAAACCGCGCTGGCGCTGGCCGCCTTGTCCGGTGGGACCAGCCTGGCCCCCTACCGTCGCCACCTCACCGCCCTCTCCACCGCCGTGGCCAAGCGGACGGCCGGTCGCGCGCCTGAGACGCTGACGCTGCGGGACTGCTTGGACGCCTTGCGCGGCACCCTGGTGGACCGCATGGGGTACGAGGGCGACAGCGCCACGTACGAGGATTTGCAGAACGCCAACCTGGCCCGGGTCATCGACCGGCGCCGGGGCCTGCCCGTGGCCCTCGGCATCCTCTACATGCACGCCGCCCGCGCCCAGGGCTGGGACATGGTGGGCCTGAACTTCCCCGGCCATTTCCTCATCCGCCTGGACCACGGCGGCGACCGCGCCATCATCGACCCCTTCGGCGGCGGGCGGGTGCTGAGCGTGGTCGACCTGCGCGACCTGATCAAGCAGACCTCGGGTGCCGCGGCGGAGCTGGAGCCCGACCACTACGCCCCCGTGGGCAACCGCGACGTCCTCCTGCGCCTGCACAACAATGTGAAGCTGCTGCACATGCGCGGCGAGCGGCCGGATTTGGCGGCCGAGGCGGTGGAGGCCATGCTGCTGATGGCGCCGGGCCAGGTGGCCCTGTGGCGCGAGTCCGGCCTGCTGCAGGCCCAACTGGGCCACATCACCACCGCCATCTCGGCGTTCGAGACTTTCCTGGATCTGGGGGCGCGGGCCGGTACCTCGGCGCAGCTGCTGGACCAGGCGGCCACCCTGGTGCAGCATTTGCGCAACCGCCTGAATTGATCTTTGTTAAACCCCCGTGTGATCGGCGCCGCAGCCGGGCCGGTTCGCCGGGACCACAGTCCAACCCTTTGCCAGCCAAGCACCGCCGGACCGCCGGGGTGGGGGAGATGAGAATGAGCCTGTCCGTTGCCATTCAGATGGACCCGATGCACTCCATCAACATCGATACCGACAGCACCTTCATGATGGCGCTGGAGGCGCAGCGGCGGGGTCACACCCTCTACCACTACCTGCCCCAGGACCTGGCCTTCCGCCACAGCCGCCTGGTGGCGACCGCGCGGCCCCTGCAGGTGCGGCGCGAGCGCGGCAACCACCACACCTTCGGCGCGGCCGAGATCTTGGATCTCGCCAGCGTCGACGTGGTGCTGATGCGCCAGGACCCGCCCTTCGACATGGCCTACATCACGGCCACCCATCTGCTGGAACACGTCCATCCCAAGACCCTGGTCGTGAACGACCCGGCCTCCGTCCGCAACGCGCCGGAGAAGCTGTTCGTCACCCACTTCCCCGACCTGATGCCGCCCACGCTGATCACCAGCGCCAAGGATGAGGTCCTGGCCTTCCGCCGGGAATACAGGGACATCATCGTGAAGCCGCTGTTTGGCAACGGCGGTTCCGGCGTCTTCCACGTGAAGCCGGATGACGAGAACCTGGGCGCCCTGCTGGAAACCTTCACCCAGCTCTACCGCGAGCCTATCATCGTGCAGAAGTACCTGCCGGAAATCCGCCAGGGCGACAAGCGCATCCTGCTGGTGGATGGCGAGCCGGTGGGCGCCGTCAGCCGCCTGCCGCAGGAGGGCGAGGCCCGCGCCAACTTCCACGCCGGCGGCAGCGCCGCCAAGACCGACCTGACCCAGCGCGAGCGCGAGATCTGCGCCGCCATCGGCGGGGTGCTGCGCGACAAGGGTCTGGTGTTCGTGGGCATCGACGTCATCGGCGACTACCTGACCGAGATCAACGTCACCAGCCCCACCGGCATCCAGGAGATCAACCGCCTGAACGGCGGCGCCATCGAAGTCCACCCTATGGGACGCCATCGAGCGGCGGTTTAGCGCTTCGCGCTAGTTCGCCCCGCGGGTGGGCCCATCCGGACCCTGCCATCTTCGCCGCGCCCTGCGGGGCCCGCGATCACGGGCGTGGGAACGGAGCGGTTTGAGGGTGATGATGCGATGATCGCGCGGCATATCCGCCACGCGAAACCCCAGCGGCAGCCTACTGCGGAGGTAGGGGGTGGGGGACCGTTGAAATCAGGTCACACCGCCTCCTTATTATCACCCTGTCCGAACGATTTGGCGGGCTTTCCCGGATGCGGGGGGCCCAGGGCCATGATACGCTTCGTGATACTTGCATGAACCAGAGGGCGCCCGTGGCACGGCATCGGCGTCCGGTCGATGAGGCGGTCGATGGCTGGCGCGGACGATCTTGGCGGGGAGGACAGCCCCAAGCGGGCACCCAGGGCTTCCAAGGGCTCGGGCTCCAACGGGGCGCCGGGCGGCAATGTCGTCAACGCCGAACGGTTGCGCCGCCAGGGCGACCAAATCCGTGAGATCGAACGCCTGATGTGGGGCGCCCGCGCCTTCGCCGAGGGCGACGATTCGGAAGCCGGGACGGACTGATCCGTCCTTCTTCCCGTTCCTTACCTCTCCGTCTGGCCGCCGTGGCGCCAGCGGGCCAGGGTGCGCGTCGCCTTGCGCCGTTCCGGCAGGCTGGCCAGCACCGCGCGCCGCTGGTCCGGCGTCATCCCGCCCCACAAGGTGATCTCCTCCAAGGTGCGCTGACAGCCGGCGCACAGGCCGTTGCGCGCATCGATGCGGCAGACGCGGGTGCAGGGGCTCGCCACATGATCGTCCGGATCGGGGACCCCGGGATCGGGGCCGGTGGAGGGGATGGGGCTGTCGGTCAAGGTGCCAGCGCCGGTCGGTTGCGGGGCTTCAGATATAGCGACAGCGGCCGCTTGTTGTCGCCCCTTCCATCGCCGTCCGCTTTCGCCACCACCCTACACTTTGTGACAGGATGTTAACCCGCCGTTGTATCTTTGGGGTTAGGAATGGGTTTATCCTGCGCGCCTGCGAAGCCGCAGGGGACCCAAGGGCCACATAACCGAGGGAAGCGGAAAGGTATTGCCAGGATGTCGGTGTTGGAGACCGCGCGGCGGCGCCGCCCGGCCGTTTTTTTCTGACCCGCGGCCCGATTTTGGCCGCGCTATCCGGCATTGTCCTGACCGTCCTGGCGGCTTTCTACGTCCATTCCATGCTATCCGGCGTGGCTCAGGCCCGCCTGGCGGATGAGGCCGATGCCCGCAGCCGCCATGTGCAGCAGCGCCTGGACCGCATCGCGGCCACCCTGGGGGCCGAGGGCGACTTCCTGACCGCCAACCCGGCCCCGGCGGAATTCGACCGCCAGGTGGCCCTGCTGATCGACCTCCGGCCTGAGATCAGGGCCGTGTCCTGGATGGGGCCGGGCGGCCGCGTGCTGCGTACCGGCCCCACCGGGGCCGAGATCGCGCCCGCCGACGTGGCTGGCCTGTTGCACGCCTCCACGGCGGCCGGTGCCCCGCCCGCCGGCGGGGCCATCACCGTGCGCCTGAGCGCCGACGGGGCCAACCTGCTGCTGGCGTGGTCCACATCCGGGGGCGCGTCCAATGGCGAGACGGCGCTGGTGGCCCGCATCGACCTGCGGGATCTGCTGACCCTGCGCATGGAGGGGCAGGCCGATCCCGCGCTGTGGACCCGGCTCAGCCTGCGGTCGCGTGGGGGCGAGGCCGCCTTCGTCCAGACAGGGCACACCGCCGCCGCCACCTCCGAATTCAGCCGCGCCCTGTCCATCGGCGACGGGGTGTGGTGGCTGGACATGACGGGCGACCTGGTGGCCGGCCTGGCCCGCCAGTCATGGGAGGTGGAGGCCGTGCTGGTCTTCGGCTTCGCCCTGACCTTCGGCATCAGCGTGGTGCTGATGGTCAGCCGCCGCCGCGCCCACGACCGCATCGTGCTGATGGACAGCCTGGAACAGGCCAACGCCGTGCTGCATGCCAGCGAGCGCAAGTACCGCGACATATACGAGAACGCGGTGGAGGGCATGTTCACCATCACGGTGGGGGGCGCCATCCTGTCGGCCAACCCCGCCCTGGTGCGCATGCTGGGATATGCGTCGGAGGAGGACCTGGCGACCGCCCTGACCGACGCCTGGGCGCAGCTGTTCGTCGATCCCCGCCCCCGGGTGGATTTCCCCCAGGGCGTGGTGGATCGGGGCGCCATCCAGGATTTCGTGGCCGAGATCCGGCGCAAGGATGGCAGCGCCCTGTGGGCATCCCTTTCCGCCCGGGTGCTGCGGGATGGCGCCGGGCGCGCCTATGGCATCCAGGGCACGGCCGACGACATCACCGACCGGCGCCGGGCGGAGGTGGCGCTGCGCCTGGCCAAGGAACAGTCGGAATTCGCCAGCCGTTCAAAGACCGAATTCCTGGCCAACATGAGCCATGAGCTGCGCACGCCGCTGAACGCCATCATCGGCTTTTCCGAGATCATCGGCAGCCAGTCGCTGGGCGCCATCGGCAACCCCGCCTACGCCGAATACGCCAAGGACATCCACGACAGCGGCCGCATGCTGCTGGACCTGATCAACGACATCCTGGACTTGTCGAAGATCGAGGCGGGCAAGCGGGAACTGAACGAGCATTCGGTGGACCTGCCGCGCGTCTTCGCCTCCTGCCTGCGGGTGGTGAAGGAACGCGCCATCCGTGGCGGCATCCATCTGCAGACCGACTACGCAGACTTCCTGCCCCGCCTGCGCGCGGACGAGGTGGCGCTGAAGCAGCTGCTGTCCAACCTGCTGGCCAACGCCGTGAAGTTCACGCTGAAGGGCGGCACCGTCACCCTGGGCGCCCGCGTGGACGGGGACGGGCGCCTGGTCATCACCGTGGCCGACACCGGCATCGGCATGCGGGCGGAGGACATCGGCCGCGCCCTGGAACCCTTCCGCCAGATCGAAAACCCCCTCACCCGCACCGCTGGTGGCGCCGGCCTGGGCCTGCCCCTGGTGCGCGCCCTGGTCGAACTGCACGACGGCAAGCTGGAGATCGAGAGCGAACCCGGCACCGGCACCATCGCCCGCGTCATCATGCCGGCCGACCGTGTCTGGCCCGACATCGGGCTGGTGGCCGCCGCGAACTGACGGTTTAAACTCTAAGCCAAAGATAGGCCCGCGACCGCCCTAGAGCCCGGCTTTGTTGAGCAGCGTCTGGATGCTCTCCAGCACCACGTCGGCCATGGGCCGCACCGGCGAGGGCCAGATTTCGGCCAGGCGGCCATCCGGGGTGATCAGGTATTTCTGGAAGTTCCAGCGCGGCCACCCGGCTTCCCCGACGCTGCTGACCACCCATTGGAAGAAGGGGTGGGCGTTGGGGCCGATGACCGACTGCTTGGCGGTCAGGGGAAAGTCGACGCCATACCGCGTGGCGCAGAACTGCGCGATGTCCGCCGGGCCGCCCGGTTCCTGCCCGCCGAAATCGTTGGATGGCACGCCCAGCACCCCCAGGCCCCGGTCGCGCAGGCGGGTCCACAGCATCTGCAGCTCGGCATATTGCGGGGTGTAACCGCAGGCCGACGCCGTGTTCACCACCAGCACCGGTCGCCCCTTGAAGCCTAGCAACGGGATGGTGCCGTCGCCGGTCAGGCTGGGGAAGGTGAAGCTATGGGCGTTCAGCCGTTCCCGCGTCTTCGTCTGCTCCATGGACTTACCCTGGGGGATGGAGGGATTGCGTGGGGGCGGTGGCGCGGTGGCGTGGCTGGTGGAAATGTCAGCTCTCATGATCCCGTGCCTCAACCGTACCGTTGTTCGGTCCAGGGGTCGCCCTCGTTATGGTACCCCCGCACCTCCCAAAACCCTGGCGTGTCGTCGTTGATGAACTGGATGCGGCGCAGCCATTTCGCCGATTTCCAGAAATAGGCCTGGGGCACCACCAGCCGCACCGGCCCGCCATGTTCCCGGGTTAGGGGCTTCCCCTCCCAGGTGGTGGCCAGCAGCACGTCGGCCGCGCTGAACGCCGCTAGGCTGAGGTTGGTGGTGTAGCCGTCATGGCTGTGCAGCAGGACGTGGGCGGCGTCGGCCTGGGGCCGGGCCAGGTCCACGATGTGGCGGGCGGAAACGCCCCGCCAGTGGTTGTCGTAGCGCGACCACGAGGTGACGCAGTGGATGTCGGATGTGTCGCTGAAGGCCGGCTGGGCCTGGAAGTCGGCCCAGCTCCAGCTGAGGGGCTGGTCCACCAGGCCGTCCACCGTCAGGGTCCAGTCGGCCGCGCCCACCTCTGGTTGGATGCCCAGGTCCAGCACCGGCCAGTTGGTCACCAGGCGCTGTCCTGGCGGCAGGCGCGGCCGGGCCCGCGCCGGATCGGCCTGCGCGCCGGTCAGCAACCGGCCTTCCCGCGCCCAGGCGCGCTTGGCCGCCACCAGCTTGCTCTCGGGGATTTTTCGATCGTCGGCGCCCAAGGCGGCATTTGGTGTGGTGTCGTCGGGACTGTCCGTGGCCATACGCCGGTCGCTCATAGGCTCGGCCGGGGGGGATCGGTTCAGGTGCCCGCCCGGGTAAGGGTGTGTCAAATCGTGGCCGGCCGGCTTGCGCGCCGTGCCGCCGCCACATTTGCAAGGATAGTGCGCCCTGCCCGGCCTGCCTACGGCGCAACGACCATTTTGGCCGAAACTGTGCTTCGGGGCCTGTGCTTTACGGCAACGTCCCCGCCCTGCCCCGTTGGCAGGCCTACCCTTTAAGGTTAACGTTCGGCCCTTCCATGATCCCAGATTTGCCTACCGGATGGTTGCGGACGATGCGGAAAGTTCTCCTTCCCGTTCCCCTTGCGCTTTTGGCGTCCCTGCTGCTGTCGCCCCTTGCCCCGCCTGCCCGGGCGCAGACCGTGCCCATTCCCGCCACGTCCGACCTGCCCCAGCCTGAAACGGACAAGAAGCCGGAAAAGGCGCCATCGGCCGATGTCGCGCCGCCAGAGGGGCCGGCACCCCGGCATGAGCCCGCGAAAGAGCCGGTGGCCGTTCCCGTCCCGGTGCCCGTGCCCGCGGCTCCGGCGGCGAACGCCGTTTCGCCGGCCGCCTCGTCCCAGGCGGCGGCCCTGTTGCAGACCCTGCAGGACCCTCAGCGCCGTGACGCCCTGATCGCCCAGCTGAAGCTGCTGGCCGACGCCAATCCCGCCGCCATCCCGGCGCCCACCCCCACCGTCGCGGCCCCGGCCACCCCGGCTCCCGCCGCCGCCCCGGCCCCGGCGCAAGAGTTGGAGGTGGAGGCGCTGGGCGCCCGCATGCTGGACGCCTTGTCCGACCGCATCGAGGAATTCAGCGAAGAGGTCGCGGCCGCCGGCCAAGCGCTGCTGGATCTGCCCAAGGCCTACCGCTGGCTGGATCGCCAGATGTCCGACCCCCGCCTGCGCGCGCAGTGGGGCATCCTGCTGGGCGAGGTGCTGCTGGTGGTGGTCGCCGGCTACGCCGCCCGTCTGGCGACCTTCTGGCTGCTGGCGCGCCCCCGCCGCGGGCTGGAGCATCGCCAGCCCAGGAACTGGGGCGTGCGCCTGGGCCTGCTGCTGGCCCGCACCTTGCTGGACATCGTGCCCATGGTGGCCTTCGCCCTGGCGGCCTACGGCGTGCAGACGCTGACCCATCCGCCCAAGCCCGCCTCCATGGCGGCCCTGGGCATCATCCTGTCCAGCCTGCTGGTCCAGGGCACGACGCTGGCGGCCCGCTTCCTGCTGTCGCCGGGCGCCCCGTCGCTGCGCCTGCTGCCCGTGGGGGATGAGACGGCGCACTACATCTACATCTGGGTGCGCCGCATCGCCCTGACCGCCGTCTACGGCTACTTCGTGGCCCAGGTGGCCTTTCAGCTGGGCCTGCCCTACCGGCCCTACATGGCGCTGCTGAAGGTGGTGGGCCTGATCGTCGGCATCATGCTGGTGATCCTGGTGCTGCAGAACCGGCAGAGCGTGGCCGACTGGCTCCGGGGACGGGAACCCCTGAAGCCGGAAGACCTACATGAGGATGGCGCGCTCGAGGCGCAGCTGGCGGCCGAGATTTCCGGTGACAACCCCATGGTGCCGGCCAGGCCGCCGGCGTCCAGCGCCTGGGGCCTGGTGCGCCGCCGCCTGGCGGAGGTTTGGCACATCCTGGCCATCGTCTACCTGGTGGCCATCTACGGCATCTGGGCGCTGGAGGTGAAGGGTGGCTTCGGCTTCGTTTCCCGCGCCACCCTGATCAGCGTCGTGACCCTGATCGTGGCCCGCCTGTTGATGGAGGGGATCGATCGCCTGATCCGGCGCGGCTTCGCCATCCCGGATGATTTGAAGCGCCAGTATCCCCTGCTGGAATCCCGTGCCAACCGCTATCTGCCCATCCTGCACCGGGGGGCCAAGGTGGTGGTGTGGCTGGTGGGCCTGCTGACCGTGCTGCAGGCCTGGGGCATGGACAGCTTCGGCTGGCTCAGCACGCCCATCGGCCAGCGGGTCAGCGCCTCCCTGCTCACCATCGTCCTCATGGTCGTCTTCGCGCTGATCGTCTGGGAACTGGTCAGCGGCGGCATCGAACGCTACCTCAGCACCACCGACCGCCACGGCCGCCTGGTGGAACGCAGTCCCCGCATCCGCACCCTGCTGCCCCTGGTGCGCAACGTCGTGCTGGTGATGCTGCTGGTCATGGTCGGGCTGACCGTGCTGGCGGAGATCGGGGTCAACATCGCCCCGCTGCTGGCCGGTGTCGGTTTCCTCGGCGTCGCCGTCGGCTTCGGCTCCCAGTCCCTTGTCAAGGACGTCATCACCGGCCTGTTCATCCTGTTCGAGGACACCATCTCCGTCGGGGATTCCGTGACGCTGGCCGGCTACACCGGCACGGTGGAGGGGCTGACCATCCGCACCATCCGCCTGCGTGACGACAGCGGCGCCGTCCACACCGTGCCGTTCAGCGCCGTCACCGGCATCTCCAACCTGACCAAGGACTACAGCTACTTCACCGCCGATTTCGGCATCGCCTACGCCACCGACTTGAACCGGGCCACCCAGATCATGACCGAGATCGGGGAGGAGCTGCAGAACGACAGCCTGTTCGGAACCGAGCATCCTGGCGCCGCTGGAAATCCTGGGCGTCAGCGAGTTCGCGGAAAAGGCGGTGAAGATCAAGTTCCGCATCAAGACCCGACCCCGCCGCCAGCTGGCCGTGGGTCGCGAGTTCAACCGCCGCCTGAAGCTGCGCTTCGACCAGGAGGGCATCCCCTTCCCGGTCTAGCCTTCCAACACATCATTCGGATCGGCCGCGTCGACGACGCGCGCGGCGGTGTCGAAGTCGAAGCCGGCGCGGGCCAGGGCCGCCAAATCCTTGTCGCGCTTGGCCGCCCGGTCCTCTTCCGGGCGGAAGGGGCCTAGGCGACGGCGGCGGGCGTAGGCATGGGCGGCGCGCAGGTCGGTGGCACCCTCCCCGCCATCGCCCAGGTCCCGGGCCAACTCCCCCAGGGCGGCGTCGACCAGGTCGCCGTCCACGCCCTTGGCCGCCAGCTTCTGCCGGATGGTGCGGGTGGACCCGCCCCGGCGATGCAGGCTGGCGACCTTGCCCTCGGCATAGACGCGGTCGTTCAGCAGGCCGCTTTGCTGATAGCGGGCGATCAGCACCTCCACCCACTCCGCCCCCTGCGCCCGGTTCCGTGCCATGGGCGGCGGCCGACATTTCCACCTTGCGCATCAGCACCCGGCGCAGCGCGGCGGTGGAGGCGGCGAATCGCTCCAGGTAATGCAGGGCGGCGCGTTCCAGGTAGGCGGCGCTGACCCGCCTCGGGCCCCGGCGCTGGGCGGGCTGGTGGGCGGTGGGGCGAGCGGGCGGGTCGAAAAGGTCGTCGGTCATGCCGGCGATGGTAGCGCGAGGGAAGGCCCCCACGCCATCGTCGTGCCGACGCCTGTGACGCCGCTCATATTGCCGGACGGGGGATGCGGCGTTAAGGTCGGGCCCAGCCTTGCCGGGGGCTTCATTCCCGGACCCCTCCGCACGGGCGCCCTGATCCCATGACCATGCTGCAGCAGTCTCCCTTGTCCGGCATCGCCGCCGCGACGCCCGTCCCGGCCCCCCGGGCCCTGGGCGCCATCAACTGGGTGGGCTTCACCACCCTGACGAAACGGGAGATACGGCGCTTCCTGAAGGTATGGGTGCAGACCATCGCCGCGCCGGTGGTGACGACGCTGCTGTTCTATTCCGTGTTCGCCCTGGCCCTGGGCGGGGTGGTGCGCATGGTGGGCGACGTGCCCTTCCTGCGTTTCCTGGGCCCGGGCCTGATCATGATGGGCATGGCGCAGAACGCCTTCGCCAACACCTCCTCCTCCGTGCTGGTGTCCAAGGTCCAGGGCAACATCGTCGACGTGCTGATGCCGCCCCTGTCGCCATTCGAATTCGTGTCCGCCTTCGTCACCGGCGGCATCGTGCGCGGGCTGATGGTGGGCTTCGTCACCTGGATCGTCATCCAGCTGGTGGTGCCGCTGGGCCTGCATGCGCCCTTCTACGTCCTGTTCCACGCCGTGATGGCCTCCATGCTGCTGTCGCTGCTGGGCCTCATCGGCGGCATCTGGGCGGACAAGTTCGACCACATGGCGGCCATCACCAACTTCGTGATCACGCCCCTGTCCTTCCTGTCCGGCACCTTCTACACGCTGGACAGCGCGCCGCGCTTCTTCCACACCGTCGCCCATGTGAACCCCTTTTTCTACTTCATCGACGGGTTCCGCTACGGCTTCATCGGCCGCACCGACGGCACGCTGGGGACCGGCATCGCCGTGATGCTGGGCATCAACCTGGTCCTCTGGCTGGTGGCGCTGCGCATGGTCTCCACCGGCTACAAGCTGAAGGCCTGACGCCATGGACATGCCGGCGACTGGGTTGGGTGCCGAAACGCCGTTGCCGGCCGGGGCCTACCGGCCCGACCGCCGCCGGCACCATCGCCGTTTCAACACCCTGGGCTTCCTGACCCTGCTGGGGCGGGAGATCAAGCGCTTGCGCAAGCTGGCCATGCTGTTCCTGGTGGCGCCCGGTCTGTCCGCCGCCCTCTACTTCACCGTCTTCTCCTTTGGCCTGGGCGACAAGCGCGGCACGCCCGAGGGCGACGCCATCCTGGCTTTCCTGGTGCCGGGCCTGGTGACCCTGTCCCTGCTGACCCAGTCGGTGCAGATCCCCTCGTTCTCCATCCTCTACGCCAAGATGGAGGGCGCCATCCTGGATCAGTTGATGGCGCCGGTGGGCGCGGCCGAAATGCTGGCCGCCTATGTCCTCTCCGCCATGGCCGCCGGTGTGGCCAGCGGGGCGGCCGTGTGGGTGGGGTTTCTCATCTTCTGGCAGGCGCCCATGGCCGATCCCGCGCTGGTGCTGCTGTTCGTGGTGCTGGGCTCGTCCATGATGGCCACCTTCGGCGTGCTGACCGGCCTCATCAGCGTGAAGTGGGACCACTTGTCGGCGGCCATGACCTTCGTTTTCACCCCGCTGATCTTCCTGTCCGGGCTCTTCGCCCCGGTGGCGGGCATGCCGGGGATGCTGCGCGCCATCGTCCAGGCCAATCCCATCTACTACGCCATCGACGGCGTGCGTATCGGCTTCCTGGGACAGGGCCAGGACCAGGCGGCGCTGGCCGTCCTGGTGCTGGTGGCCGTGAACGTCGCGCTGCTGGCCATCGCAGGCACCCTGCTGCATCGCGGCTACCGCCTGCGGAATTGATGGTCGCCACCACAACACGGGCCTGGGACTTGCATGTCCTTGGCGCGGCGGGGATTTTGCGGGATTCGTCCTTTCCAGCCATGTTCTGGGGGCGCGGCTGTACTGGCTGGCCTGCTGGCGGAGGGTTTGCAACGGCGGGCCGGCTTGCCTAGAGTGCCGCGCCATGGGACAGCGGACTTTGGACATAGACCTCGCCAGCGGCGACTGGCAGTGGATGGGCGTGCATGGCGGGGCCGTGCGCATCTGCCTGCCCGCGACCTGGACCCGCATCTATCGCGATGACGGCGGCCTGGCCCTGCAGTCGCCCGTGCTGTGGGCGGCCACCGACGGGCGCCCGGTGGGCGGCCACCCGCTGGACCTGCTGGTCTCCGTCACCACTTACGCCAACGACTACGGCGTGGATGCCGAGGACGCGTTGCAGTACCTGGACCGCGATCACCTGCTGCCGCCGGGCGTGACCGCCATGGCCTCGGGCGACCGCCGCTGGATCGCCTATTGCGCGGCCTTGCCGGCGGTCCCGCAGCCGGGCCAGACGCTGGATCAGGCCACCGCCGCCACCGCGGCCCTGGGTGTCGGCGCCCGCATCCCCGAAGCGCAGGTCTTCGTGTGGAAGATGGCGGATTTCCGTCCGCCCGACCGTGTGCGCGTCGCCACGCTGCAGCTGTACGTGCCGGGTGAGGAATTCTGGGTGCCCGGCCTGGGTGCCCTGCTGGACCGCCTGGGTGATGAAATCGGCCGCATGGAATTCGGCCCCGCGGACCAGGGCCCCGTCAGCGCCGTCACCATGCGTAACATCGTGCACGCCGATGTCCTCCGCTTCCGCCTGCCCTGGGACTGGCGGAGCAGCGACGAGGACGAGGACGATCTGGGCGGGCCCGAGACCAGCCATTTCCGCCGCCCGGACGATGCCGAGGCGGATGAGACCTTGCGCGTGGTCGTGCACGATTATCCGCCGCCCGACGATATGGAGCCGGAGTTGGCCTTGGAATTGGCGTTGGCGGCGGGATTGGACTGGGAAGCCATCACGGCGGAGGGGGGCGACGGCCTGCCGCCGGCCGTGCTGTTGCGTCGCATCGCCGCCCAGTTCGCCGACGGGCCGGATGGCCAGGTGGGCCTGGGCAGCGTCGACGCCCTGGCGGATGACGAGGTGCTGGCCCGTTTCACCCACACGGCGGTGGAGGATGGGCGCCGCCGGCGCTGCCATCTGTGGTTGCGCGGCGCCGTTGTCGGCGGCCGGGCCACGCTGGCCGTGTTCTCCTACGGCCTGCCTGAAGGGCTGCATGGCTCACCCCTGGCGATGGACGCCGTGGCCATGCTGGAACGGGAAATCCGCCGTGCCCAGATCGGTGGCTATGAATCCCTGCCCGTGGGCGAGGCCTCGGGCAATGGCGACGAGGGCCTGCCGCCCGGTGCGCCGGAATGGCCGGCCGGCGGCTGGAACGCCGGCAGCTGGGACGAGGATGACACCCTGCTGGCTGACGAGGATGACTTCGACGAGGATGGGGACGGCCCCCTCGACTCGGACGAAGAGGATGACGGCCACCGCCGCCGCAAGGGCGACGATCCCGCCAAGAACTGACGTGGCGCGACACGTCACCGTTCTTTCAAGTTTTCCACAAAGAAAAAACGGATGAACCGAAAGGCGGTCAGATCGGCCGCCGTCCGGTTCATCCGTTTTCATGTTCTGAACCGGCGGCTCCTTCCCCCTTCGGAGAGGCCCGCGGTCCAGTCGGCAGTGGCTTGTCAGCAGCGCCCCTGAGGGGTGCGGTCCAGCAGCGACTGCAGGCCCACGACGCGGCTGTCGGCGGCCTTGGCGGCGTCCTCCGCAGCCAGGGAGGCAAGGCCCAGGAGGTGGACCAGTTCCCCCATGTTGTTGCGGCGGGCGTCCAGCGCCAGATTGTCCAGGCAATGCTTGATGGCGATGGCGGTAGTGCGGCGCGTGTCGGTCATGACTTTGTGCCCCAAGAGTGCGGGCGACCCCTCGCCCGGGGGTCCAGGCGACCCCTGAAGTAATTACAGCACAGATCTTGGGCGCCAAGTCAACAGGAAGAATAAAACCTCAACCAACGATACGCCATCCTACCTCTCGCGATGCCAAGCTGGTTGTGCGCGGCAATAAATTATAATTTTGCAGCAATAACGGTCTGTAAATCGGCCCGTTAATTCCCTGTTAATTCAAGATAAGGACGATTACGCCGGTATTCACACGACATTCACTTGTCGTCGCCAATTTCTGACAAATTGTAACTTGGTCGGGGGAAGAGCAGGTGGCGGTTGCCCGGACTTCCCGTCCCAAACTGTGGTGGTGGGGGCAAGGCGCCACCCCCAGGGCTGGCCTAGGGCGCGCGCGGCGGCGCGTACGCGCTATGGAATAGCGGGACATAGGCCAGGGGTGGAGCGGCCGCGTTTCCCGGGTCCAGGGGCCGCAAAGCCGGTTGCAGCCGGGCCTCGCGCTGCCTATATCTGCGTGGCGATGCGGTCGCTCCCGTTTCAGGATGGGGAGGGCCGTGCCATGACGGGCGCCACCGGGTGCCGCGCCATGATCGTGTTGAACGTGTCCCGTTTTAACAGGGGGACCGCTCCGGTGCCGGAAGGGCCGTCGCGCGTCTGCCACATTGGAAGGGTTAGAATTATGAGCAAAGTCATCGGTATCGATCTCGGCACCACCAACTCCTGCGTGGCCGTCATGGAAGGCACGTCGGCCAAGGTGATCGAGAACGTCGAGGGCGCGCGCACCACGCCGTCCATGACCGCTTTCACCCAGGGCGGGGAACGCCTGGTCGGCCAGCCGGCGAAGCGTCAGGCGGTGACCAACCCCGAGAACACGCTGTTCGCGATCAAGCGCCTGATCGGCCGCCGCTACGACGACCCGCTGACCCAGAAGGACAAGGGCCTGGTGCCCTACAAGATCATTTCGGGCGACAACGGTGACGCCTGGGTCGAGGCCCATGGCGAAAAGTACAGCCCCAGCCAAGTGTCCGCCTTCATCCTGCAGAAGATGAAGGAAACGGCCGAGAACTACCTCGGCGAAAAGGTGACCCAGGCCGTCATCACCGTGCCCGCCTACTTCAACGACAGCCAGCGCCAGGCGACCAAGGACGCCGGCCGCATCGCCGGTCTTGAGGTGCTGCGCATCATCAACGAGCCCACGGCCGCGGCGCTGGCCTACGGCATGGAGAAGAAGGGCTCGGGCATCGTCGCGGTCTATGACCTGGGCGGCGGCACCTTCGACGTCTCCGTGCTGGAAATCGGCGACGGCGTGTTCGAGGTGAAGTCCACCAACGGCGACACCTTCCTGGGTGGCGAGGACTTCGACGCCCGCATCATCGACTACCTGGCCGACGAGTTTAAGAAGGAGAATGGCATCGATCTCCGCAAGGACCGTCTGGCCCTGCAGCGCCTGAAGGAAGCGGCCGAGAAGGCCAAGATCGAGCTGTCTTCCGCCATGCAGACGGAAGTCAACCTGCCGTTCATCACCGCGGACCAGACCGGTCCCAAGCACCTGAACGTCAAGCTGACCCGCGCCAAGCTGGAAGCGCTGGTCGAGGACCTGGTGGCCCGTACGGTCGAGCCCTGCAAGGCGGCCCTGAAGGACGCCGGCCTGAAGGCCAGCGAAATCGATGAGGTGATCCTGGTGGGCGGCATGACCCGCATGCCCAAGATCATCGAGACGGTGAAGCAGTTCTTCGGCCGCGAGCCGCACCGTGGCGTGAACCCGGACGAGGTGGTGGCCGTCGGCGCCGCCATCCAGGGTGCCGTGCTGAAGGGTGAGGTGAAGGACGTCCTGCTGCTGGACGTGACCCCGCTGTCCCTGGGCATCGAAACCCTGGGCGGCGTGTTCACCCGCCTGATCGACCGCAACACCACCATCCCGACCAAGAAGAGCCAGACCTTCTCCACGGCCGAGGACAACCAGACGGCCGTCACCATCCGCGTCTTCCAGGGTGAGCGCGAGATGGCGGCGGACAACAAGATGCTGGGCCAGTTCGACCTGGTCGGCATCCCGTCGGCCCCGCGCGGCGTGCCGCAGATCGAGGTCACCTTCGACATCGACGCCAACGGCATCGTCAACGTCCAGGCCAAGGACAAGGCCACCGGCAAGGAGCAGGTGATCCGCATCCAGGCCTCCGGCGGCCTGTCGGACGCCGACATCCAGCGCATGGTCAAGGAAGCGGAGAGCCACGCCGCCGAGGACAAGAAGCGTAAGGAGCTGGTGGAGGCCCGCAACCAGGCCGACGGCCTGATGCACTCCACCGAGCGTACGCTGAAGGAGAACGCGGAGAAGCTGCCGGCCGCCGAGAAGGCCGCCGCCGAGAAGGCCATCGCCGAGCTGAAGAAGGCGCTGGAGGGTGAGGACGCGGCCGACATCAAGGCCAAGACCGAAGCCCTGGCCCAGGTCTCCATGAAGCTGGGTGAGGAACTGTACAAGTCCGGCCAGGACGCCTCGGCCAGCGGTGGCGAAGACCACGGCGCGGCCCATGGCGAAGGGTCGGAAAAGGTCGTCGACGCCGACTTCGAGGAAGTCGACGAAGACAAGAAGAAGTCCGCCTAAGTCTTTCTTAAGACGATCCGGGCAATGACTGACCAGGTATCGGGCCCGTCCGCCGGTGGAATCCGGGGGCGGGCCTGAGCCCCATCAGGGGGCTGGGCCATCAGGCCCCGGTTCCTTGGGGAAATCAGCGTCACCCGGGTTTCTGGCAATTCCCTGAAAGGGCTTAGGGCCAAACATGGCGAAGCAGGATTATTACGAACTTCTGGGCGTGGCGAAGACCGCCTCGGCCGACGACCTGAAAAAAGCGTACCGCAAGCTGGCCATGCAGTATCACCCTGACCGCAATCAGGGCGACAAGGCGGCCGAGCAGAAATTCAAGGAAGTCAGCGAAGCCTACGAGATCTTGAAGGACGAGCAGAAGCGGGCGGCCTACGACCGCTTCGGCCATGCCGCCTTCGAGAACGGTGGCGGCCGGGCCGGCGCCGGCGGCTTCGATTTCGGCAGCGGCTTCGCCGACATCTTTGAAGAGATGTTCGGCGACTTCATGGGCGGCCGCCGGGGCGGTGGGCAAGGCCCGGGCCGTGGCAGCGACCTGCGCTACAATCTGGAAATATCGCTGGAAGATGCCTTCAAGGGCAGTTCCACCACCGTGCGCGTGCCGACCTCGGTCGCGTGCGAGGTCTGCAACGGCAGCGGCGCCGAGTCGGGCACGCAGCCCGTCACCTGCCCCACCTGTAACGGGGCGGGCAAGGTGCGGGCGCAGCAGGGCTTCTTCACCATCGAACGCACCTGCCCGGCCTGCGCCGGCGCCGGCCGCGTCATCAAGGACCCTTGCCGCAACTGTGGCGGCCATGGCCGCGTGCGCAGGGAAAAGACCCTGCAGGTCAACATCCCGGCCGGTGTCGAGGACGGCACCCGCATCCGCCTGTCGGGCGAGGGCGAGGCCGGGGCCCGCGGGGCGCCCCCGGGCGACCTGTACATCTTCCTGGCCATCACCCCGCACGCGCTGTTCATCCGCGACGGCGCCAACATCCAGTGTCGGGTGCCCATTCCCATGACCACGGCGGCCCTGGGCGGCACGGTCGAGGTGCCGACCATCGACGGCAGCCGCGCCCGCGTCTCCATCCCGCCGGGCACCCAGAGCGGCCACCAGTTCCGCCTGAAGGGCAAGGGCATGAGCGTCCTGCGCAGCACCCAGCGCGGCGACATGTATGTGACGGCCCTGGTGGAAACCCCCGTCAACCTGACCAAGCGCCAGCAGGAGCTGCTGCGCGAGTTCGAGAAGGCCGGGGAAGAGAAGGGTGGCACCCACCCCGAATCGGAAGGCTTCTTCGCCAAGGTGAAGGAGCTGTGGGCCGACCTGAAGGAATAAGGGTTGTTGAATCGCGCCAGCGCGCCGCCTCCTGCCAAGGTCTTTGGGGGTGACGCGCCGGCGTTTCCTTTTGGGGAAGATCATGAAGCGTCTGTGCGTGTTCTGCGGCTCCAGCCCCGGTTTCGATCCGCGGTACCTTGAGGCCGCGCGCGGCCTGGGCCGGTTGCTGGCCGCCGCCGATATCGGGCTGGTCTACGGCGGCGCCTCCGTCGGCCTCATGGGGGCCGTGGCCGACGCCGTGCTGGAGGCGGGAGGCCATGTCATCGGCGTCATCCCGGAATCCTTGAAGAAGAAGGAAATCGCCCACGCCGGTCTGACCGACCTGCGCGTCGTCGCCTCCATGCACGAGCGCAAGGCCCTGATGGCGGAGCTGTCGGATGGCTTCATCGCCCTGCCCGGCGGCATCGGCACCTTCGAGGAACTGTTCGAGGTGTGGACCTGGGCCCAGCTGGGCCACCACCAGAAGCCCTGCGGCATCTATAACGTCGCCGGCTTTTACGACGGCCTGACCGGATTCCTGGACGGCGTGGTGGCCTCTGGCTTCATGAAGCAGAACCACCGTGACATGCTGGTGGCGGCCACCACGGCCGAGGACCTTCTGGACAAGCTGCGCGCCTATGAGCCCCCGGCCGTACCTAAGTGGATCAAGGCGGACGAGCGCTGAGCGCCGGATCTTCGAGACATAAAGGCCGCCAGGGGGCGATCCCGGCGGCCTTTTCTTTGAGGCGTCGACTTCACGCGGCGATCAGGTCATCGGCTGGGCCAAAGAACTCGTAATGCACATGGTCGGCGGGGACGCCGGCGAGCGCCAGGCCGCTGAGATAGGTGCGCAGGAAGGGCTTGGGTCCGCACAGGTAGACGTCAGCCTGGTGCAGGGGTGTGTTCTCCCGCAGCCAGTCGATGTTGATGAAGCCTTCCCCATCATGGGTGACGCCCAGCCGGTCTTGCGGGTGTGGGTCGCTGTAGAAGGTGGCGACCCTGATGTTGGCATGCCGGGCGGCGAGATCCCGGACGTGCGCGTCCATGGCGTGGGTGGTGCCGTTCAGCGCGCCGTGGATGTAATGCGTCTCCAGGCCGGGGTGCCGGGCGGCGATCTCCTCCACCATGCTCACCATGGGGGTCAGGCCCACGCCGCCCGACAGCAGGATGACCGGCCGCGTCGGCGCCTCATCCAGGAAGAAGTCGCCGGCCGGTGGCGTGGCCTCGATGACATCGCCCACCTGGACATGGTCGTGCAGATGGCGCGAGCCGCCGTTGCCGTTGGCCTCGCGCTTCACGGAGATGCGGTACTGCCCGGCCTGCGGCGCGCAGGAGATGGAATAGTTGCGCTTCACTTCGGTGCCGTCGGCCAGGGGAAAGCGGAAGGTCAGGTATTGCCCCGGCTTGTGCCGCGGCACGGCGCCGCCATCCGCCGGCCGCAGGATGAAGGAGGTGATGACCCCGCTTTCGCGCACCTTGTCGGCCACGGTGAACTTGCGCCAGCCGGTCCAGCCACCGTCCAGCGCCTCGATCCCGTCGCGCAGCACGGCCTCGCGCGCCTTCAGCACCTCCGCCAGGAACCAGTAGGCCTCCCCCAGGCGTTCAGCACCGTATCGGTCGCGGCATCGCCCAGCACCTCCTTGATGGCGCCCAGCAGGGCGGTCGCCACATAGGGATAATGCTCCGGCAGGATGTGGTAGCCGATGTGCTTGTGGGCGACGCGCTCGACCACCGGGATCAGGGCGCCCAGGTTTTCGATGTTGCGGGCATAAGCCAGGATAGCGCCGGCCAGGGCATGCACCTGCGCCCCGTTCTCGCCCTGGTTGGCGTGATTGAACAGGGCGCGGATGTGGTCGTCCTGGAACAGGCGGCGGTACATGGCCTTGGTGATGGTGGGGCCGTGTTCGGCCAGCAGCGGCGCCGTGGCCTTGACCACGGCGATGGTTTCCGGGCTAAGCGGCTTTGGCATGTCGTGCTCCTGGGGAAGGGATGGGTTGGTCCATGCGGCCGACTGGTGGGCCGGCGGGGCAACCATCACGCGGATAATCATTCATTTCGAATGAATCTATTTCTGCCAGCGATATTGATGCTTGTCAAATGCATCTTATTGGCGTGGCACATACCACCCTCCGTAAGGCGGAATAAGAAAAAGGCCGCCGAAACCACGTCCGGCGGCCTTCCCTTTCGTCGACGGGGGACAGCCTACAACGGCGTCACCAGCCGCCCCAGCGGGCGGCCGCCCAGGATGTGCACATGGTAGTGCGGCACTTCCTGGTGGCTGTCGGGGCCGTGGTTGGAGATCAGGCGGTAGCCTGAGCCCTCCACCCCCGCCTCGGCGGCGATGCGGCTCACGGCCCGGGTGAAGGCGGCGATCTCGGCGTCGCTGGCCTGGGCGCCGAAATCAGCGGCGCTGACATAGGCGCCCTTGGGCACCACCAGGATGTGGGTGGGCGCCTGCGGGTGGATGTCGTGGAAAGCCAGGACGTGGTCGTCCTCATAAGCCTTTTTGCACGGGATCTCGCCGCGCAGGATGCGGGCGAAGATGTTGTTCGTGTCATAGGACATATTTTAAGTCTCCCTCAGGCGCCGGGCGGCCACGTCCGTGGCCTTGGCTTGTCCTCGCTCCGCCCTTCGGTGCTCACTCCGGGGCCGGCGGTCGCCGGCCTGAAACTACCACGAGGCGCGTCAGCCCTTGCGGTTCTTCTTTTCCTCGATGCCGCTGATGCCCTGGCGGGCGGCCAGCACGGCATAGATGTCGTCCGGCGTCAGGCCGGCATCGGCCCACAGCACCAGCAGATGATAGAGCAGGTCGGCCGATTCCGAGGCCAGCTTGTCGCGGTCGCCCCGCATGGCCTCGATCACCGCCTCCACCGCCTCCTCGCCCACCTTCTGGGCGATCTTGGCGGTGCCCCGGCTCAACAGCCGGGCGGTGTGCGAGGTTTCGGGGTCGGCGCCCTTGCGCGCCAGGATGGTGGCGTAGAGGTCCTTAAGCGGATCGCCCTTGGTCTTGGCCGCCATGGGGTCACACCCCGCGCATGGGAATGCCGGCGGCGGCCATGTGGGCCTTGGCCTGGGCGATGGAATAGGTGCCGAAATGGAAGATGCTGGCGGCCAGCACGGCCGAGGCATGGCCCCGGGTCACGCCGTCCACCAGATGGTCCAGGGTGCCGACACCGCCCGAGGCGATGACCGGCACGGGCACGGCGTCGGCCACGGCGCGGGTCAGGTCCAGGTCGAACCCGCTCTTGGTGCCGTCGCGGTCCATGGAGGTCAGCAGGATTTCCCCGGCGCCATATTCCGCCATGCGGCGCGCCCATTCCACCGCGTCCAGCCCCGTCTCCTTGCGGCCGCCATGCGTGTAGACCCCCCAACGCCCGCCGGCATCGCGCTTGGCGTCGATGCCCACCACCACGCATTGGGCGCCGAACTTCCGCGCCGCCTCGCGCACGAATTCGGGCCGGCTGACGGCGGCGCTGTTGATCGACACCTTGTCGGCGCCGGCCAGCAGCAGCTTGCGGATGTCCTCCACCGTGCGCACGCCACCGCCCACCGTCAGGGGCATGAACACCTGCTCCGCCGTGCGGCGCACGACGTCGAAGATGGTGTCCCGGCCTTCATGGCTGGCGGTGATGTCCAGGAAGGTCAGCTCGTCCGCGCCGGCGGCGTCGTACAGGCGCGCCTGCTCCACGGGATCGCCGGCGTCCACCAGATCGACGAAGTTGACGCCCTTGACCACGCGCCCGTCCTTCACGTCCAGGCAGGGGATGATGCGGCGCTTCAGCATCAGACCTCTCCCTTGGGGCGGTTCAGCAGGCCCAGCGCCGCCACGGGGTCGATGCGCCCGTCATACAGGGCGCGGCCGCAGATGACGCCGGTGATGCCCGTGTCCTCCTGTCGCTTCAGGGCGGCCAGGTCGGCGATGCTGGACACCCCGCCCGAGGCGATGACCGGCGTGGTCAGGTGCGAGGCCAGGTCGGCCGTCGCCTCCACGTTCACGCCGCCCAGGGCGCCGTCGCGGTCGATGTCGGTGTAGATGATGGCGGCCACGCCCGCGTCCTCGAACTTCAGCGCCAGGTCCAGGGCGGTGACGTCCGAGGCCTCGGCCCAGCCTTCCACCGCCACGCGGCCGTCGCGGGCGTCGATGCCCACGGCCACGCGGCCGGGGAACAGGCGGCAGGCCTGTTTCACCAGGTCGGGATCGCGCACGGCGATGGTGCCCAGGATCACCCGCTCCACCCCGCGCTTCAGCCAGTCCTCGATGGTGGCGATGTCGCGGATGCCGCCGCCCAGTTGCACCGGCAGCTTCACCCGGTTCAGGATGGCGGCCACGGCGTCGCCGTTGACCGGCCGGCCGGCGAAGGCGCCGTTCAGGTCGACCAGATGCAGCCATTCGAAGCCCTGGGCCGCGAACCGCGCCGCCTGGTCGGCCGGGTCGGTGTTGAACACCGTCGCCTGGTCCATGTCGCCGCGCACCAGGCGCACGCAGGCGCCGTCCTTAAGGTCGATGGCCGGATAAATGATCATGGTTCGCCCTAGTCCCGCTTGATGTCTTGGGGCCGGTCTTCCTGCCGGCTGGGTTCAGTCAAATCCTTGTAGAAGAACAGGCCGGGCACGTCCCGCCCGTCCACCCGCGCATAGTGGGGATGGCGGCCCCATTCGATGTAACCCAGGGCGCGGTACAGCGCGATGGCGGCACCCTGGGTGGCGCGCACATCCAGGTTCAGGATACGGAAACCGGCCTTGCGCGCCTCCTCCTCCACCCTCAGGGTCAACGCCCGGGCCAGGCCGTGGCCGCGCCCCCACGGGGCGACGAAGCTGGTGGTCAGGGTGCAGGCGAAGCTCTGCGCCTCATTGTTGCGGGTGGGGCGCACCAGCTGGGCGGATCCGGCGATGACCCCGTCCAGCCGGCCCACCACCAGGGTGCGCTCCGGCACGACCATCACGCCTTTCCAATAGCGCTCCATGGCCTCGCGCGCGGGGGGCGTCACCCAGCCGAAGCCGCCGCCGTCGCGGATGGCCAGGTCGGCGGCGTCGCACAGGTCGTCCATGTCGCCGGGGCGGATGCGTTCCACCACCTCCACGGTGATCTGGGCGTCGGGGGCGGCCGGCTGATGGGCACCGGTCATGGGCAACCTCGAACTCGGGCAATGGGCGTGAACGGCGCCCGGGGGAACGGCGGATGGCCGCGCTTTATGGCCGGGGCGCCGGGATCAGGGCGTCCAGGCCAGGAAATTGGCGATCAGCTTCAGGCCCGTGGCCTGGCTTTTCTCCGGATGGAACTGGGTGCCGGCCAGATTGTCGCGGCCCACCAGGGCGGGGATGGGCCCGGCGTAGTCGGCATGGGCCTTCAGCAGGGCGGGGTCGCCCACCTTCAGGCCATAGGAATGGACGAAATAGACGTGGGACCCGGCCGCGATGCCGGCCAGCAGCGGGTGGTCCGCCTGGTCCAGCACCAGCTCGTTCCAACCCATGTGCGGGATCTTCAGCGCGGGGTCGGCCGGCGTCAGTCGTTCCACAACCGCATCGATCCAGCCCAGGCCTGGGTGCACACCGTGTTCGCGACCCTCGCGCGCCATCAGCTGCATGCCGACGCAGATGCCCAGGAAAGGTTGGCCCCGGCGGATCACCGCCTCTTCCAGCGCGGCCTTGAGGCCGTCCACGGCCAACAGGCCGCCCATGCAGTCGGCGAAGGCGCCCACCCCCGGCAGGATGATGCGGTCGGCCCGGGCGATGGCGTCGGGGTCGGCCGTGACGGTGACGGTCAGCCCATGGTACCCCGCGTCCTGCGCCGCGCGCTCCACGGCCTTGGCGGCGGATCGCAGGTTGCCGGAACCGTAGTCGATGAGCGCCACGGAGGCGGAAGAGGTCGCGGTCATATGAGGCGAACCCTGTAACGGAAAGGAAGGATCAGAGCGAACCGCCCAGCACGCCCTTGGTGGAGGGCACGGCGTCGGCCTTGCGCGGGTCGATCTCGATGGCGGCGCGCAGGGCCCGGGCCAGGGCCTTGTAACAACTCTCCACGATGTGGTGGTTGTTCTCCCCGTACAGGTTTTCCATGTGCAGGGTGGCACCGGCGGCGAAGGCGAAGGCCTGGAACCATTCCTTGAACAGTTCCGTGTCCATCTCACCCAGCTTGTCACGGGTGAAATGGACCTTCCAGATCAGGTAGGGCCGGTTGGACAGGTCGATGGCCGCGCGGGTCAGCGTCTCATCCATGGGGATGTAGGCGTGGCCATAGCGGTTGATGCCGCGCCGGTCGCCCAGGGCCTTGGCCACGGCCTCGCCGATGGCGATGCCGGTATCCTCGGTCGTATGGTGGAAATCGATATGCAGGTCGCCCACCGCGCGCACCGTCAGGTCGATGAGCGAATGGCGCGACAGCTGCTCCAGCATGTGGTCAAGAAAGCCGATGCCGGTCGACACGTCGTACCGGCCGGTGCCGTCGAGATCCACGGTCACGCTGATCTGCGTTTCCTTGGTCTTGCGCTCCACAGTGCTGCTGCGGGCGCCTGCTGGTTCGTTCCTGTCCATAAACACTACTTAGCAGCAAGGCTGTTACCGTGAAAGGGGCGGAGCACCGACTTTGGCGCATGGCTTGACCCGCATCATCGCCATCCCACATACCGTGGGCCTCATCCGCCACCCATTCCAACGGAAGCCTCAAGGCCATGTCCGATTACGGCAAGACCCACGACCCCATCCAGTGGCACGGCACCACCATCCTTTCCATCCGCAAGAACGGGCAGGTGGTGGTGGCCGGCGACGGCCAGGTGTCGGTGGGCAACACGGTGATGAAGTCCAACGCCCGCAAGGTGCGCCCCCTGGCCGGCGGGTCCGTCATGGCCGGCTTCGCCGGCGCCACGGCGGACGCCATGACCCTGTTCGAACGGCTGGAGGCCAAGCTGGAACAGTATCCCGGCCAGCTGACCCGCGCCGCAGTGGAACTGGCCAAGGACTGGCGCACGGACCGCTACCTGCGCCGGCTGGAGGCCATGATGGCCGTGGCCGACAAGACCGCCAGCCTGATCCTGACCGGCAACGGCGACGTGCTGGAGCCGGAGGACGGCATCATCGGCATCGGCTCCGGCGGCGCCTACGCCCTGGCGGCCGCGCGGGCCCTGATCGACCTGCCGGACATGGACGCGGAGGCCATCGCCCGCAAGGCGCTGGGCATCGCCGCCGACATCTGTGTCTACACCAACCGCAACATCACCCTGGAAAAGCTGTGAGCCCGGCGATGACCTCGTTCTCCCCCCGCGAAATCGTCTCGGAACTGGACCGCTACATCGTCGGCCAGAAGGACGCCAAGCGCGCCGTGGCCATCGCGTTGCGCAACCGCTGGCGCCGCCAGCAGCTGCCCGACGGCCTGAAGGAGGAGGTTCTGCCCAAGAACATCCTCATGATCGGACCCACCGGCGTGGGCAAGACCGAGATCGCCCGCCGCCTGGCCAAGCTGGCCCAGGCCCCCTTCCTGAAGGTGGAGGCGACCAAGTTCACGGAAGTGGGCTATGTCGGTCGCGACGTGGAACAGATCGTGCGCGACCTGGTGGAAATCGCCATCACCCTGACGCGCCAGCGCCTGCGCAAGGAGGTGGCGGCCAAGGCCGAGCTGCGCGCCGAGGAACGCGTGCTGGACGCCCTGGTGGGCGAGGGGGCGTCATCCGAGACGCGGCAGAAGTTCCGCAAGATGCTGCGCGAGGGCCAGCTGAACGACAAGGAGATCGAAATCCAGGTGCAGGACAACGCCGCGTCCGCCCCGGCCTTCGACATCCCCGGCATGCCCGGCGGCAGCATGAGCATGATCAACCTGGGCGACATCTTCGGCAAAGCCTTCGCCGGCCGCACCAAGGCCCGCCGCATGACCGTGTCCGAAAGCCACACCGTGCTGATGGCTGAGGAGTCCGACAAGCTGCTGGACAACGAGACGGTGGTGGCCGAGGCCATCCACGCCGTGGAGCAGAACGGCATCGTCTTCCTGGATGAGATCGACAAGATCACCGCCCGTTCCGAAAACCGGGGCGGCGGCGACGTCAGCCGCGAGGGTGTGCAGCGCGACCTGCTGCCCCTGATCGAGGGCACGACGGTCAACACCAAGCATGGCGCGGTGAAGACCGATCACATCCTGTTCATCGCGTCCGGCGCCTTCCATGTGGCCAAGCCGTCCGACCTGCTGCCGGAGCTGCAGGGCCGCCTACCCATCCGCGTGGAATTGAAGCCCCTGACCGAGGAAGACTTCCGCCGCATCCTGACGGAACCGGAAGCCAGCCTGATCAAGCAGTACGTGGCCCTGCTGAGGACCGAGGACGTGACCCTCAGCTTCACCGACGACGCCATCGACGAGCTGGCGCGCCTGGCGGTGCAGATCAACAGCACGGTGGAGAACATCGGCGCCCGCCGCCTGCACACCGTGCTGGAACGCCTGCTGGAGGAGATCAGCTTCACCGCCGCCGACCAGGCCGGCAGCAGCGTCGCCATCGACGCGGCCTATGTGCGGGAAAAGGTGTCGGATCTGGCCAAGAACGCCGACCTCAGCAAGTTCATCCTGTAAGCGTTGGCGCCAGCGTGCGGAGAAAGGGCGGGGCCGTCGGGTTCCGCTTTTTTTTGTGCCTTATCGGCGGTGGCGGAGCGCCGGCACGGAATCGCCTCACGGTCGATCTTGGGCCCGTGGCCCTTGGATGAGACAACGGTGTCTTGGTGCTTTTAATCCATTAACAGACGATTTGACTTAAATTCCTCTTGGCGCCTGGTGTGTGATCTATGACACAGAGACTCTCTTTAATGAAAAGATAGACTATTTATACCTTAAGAGGGGTTTCGTGGCCCCTGCGGGTAACTTTATTGTTCCCGTACAGGATCAACCCAGGAACAAGACATCCGGGGGCAAGATGAACGGCGATGCGACAGAAACGGTGGCGGACCTGCCACTGCCACGGGTCCGGACAATCGACAAGACCGCGGGGGACAAAAGTGCCGGCCGCTGGCTGCTGCTGGCGTTGACCGCCGTGGGCATGATCCTGCTCGCGGCCTGGTCGTCCTCGAGTGAAAGCAACGCCGCCCCTGCCAAGGTACCGGCCCAGCTGTCGGGAGCCCCGGTCGAACAATAACGCGCCTGAAACAGGTCTGGTTGTTCGCCGGGCGGCCTTGCGGTCGCCCTTTTTATTTGCGGATTTGGGATCGGCGGCGGCGGCAGGGCGCCATCAGCCGCGCCCGTGCCTGCGGGCCGCACCCCGGCGTCTGGTTCCGGGGGCGGCGCTCATCATCGATCAAGCGAAACGCTGAAGACGAAAAGGCGTGTGTACAATACGGACCAAGCAATGGGGCCGGCCTCACGCGTGGCCGGCCAGGGCAGGTTCCGCTGCGGGGGCCTTGGGCGGGGCCGCCTTCACGGCGGGCTTGGTGGCCTTGCGGGCCACGCTGGCCATCAGTTTCAGGACATCGTCGCGATAAACGCCATCGCGTTCCATCACCAGGCGGACCACCGGGTCCTCCAGCAGGTCGTTCAGGCGGGGTTCGTGGTGCACCATCATCGTGTCTCACCCTCCCTTCTTGGGCTTTGTCCAAGCCGGTTTCCAGGCTTCGGGGTTCCAGATTCCCTTCCCTCATACCGGGGAGGAAATCTCGGCCATCCGTCGCCATGGGGCATATATGAGCATGGCAGACGGCTATGACAGGGGCATGTCGGGTTTATGGCCGCCAATGTCAGCGGCCATCCGGCATACCCTTGCCGTACAGTGGGTTGCACGACGCCAAGGCCCCAGGATCGTCGCGCGCCGATGGGGGTAGGGCGCCCTGTCGCAGTCCAAGGTGAAAGGGCAGGGTCACCAGGCGCTTATGCCAATGGCGCTGGCACCCCCAAAGGGAAACGGCGGACCCGGGGGCCCGCCGTTGGTGGAGTGCGCGTCCTTCCGTCGCCCCTGGTGACGTTCCGGGCAACCGTCGGGTGACCGGGATCAGATGTCCTCTTCCCCATCGGCCAGATGGCCGGGGCCCAGCAGGCCCTCCCACTTGGCGATCACGGCGGCGGCGACGGACACGCCCACCACGTTGGTGGCGCTGCGGCCCATGTCCAGCAGATGGTCCACGGCCAGCACCAGCACCATGCCTTCCGACGGGATGTGGAAGAAGGGCAGGGCCGCGGCGATGACCACCAGCGAGGCGCGCGGCACGCCGGCGATGCCCTTGCTGGTCAGCAGCAGCAGGCCCAGCATCTCCACCTGCTGGCCGATGCTGATGTGGATGCCGTAGGCCTGGGCGATGAACATGGTGGCGAAGGTGCAGTAGATCATCGACCCGTCGAGATTGAATGAATATCCCAGCGGCAGGACGAAGCTGACGATCTTGCGGGCGGCGCCGAAGGCCTGCATGCGCTCCAGCGTGCGCGGGTAGGCGGCTTCGGAGCTGGCGGTGGAAAAGGCCAGCAGCACGGGCTGGCGGATGGCGCTGACCAGCTCCCGCACCCGGCCGCCGATGAAGGGCACGGCGGCAAGCAGCAGCACCACCCACAGCAGCGCCATGGCCAGGTAGAAGCCGCCCACGAACTTCACGTAGCTGCCCAGCACCTGCAGCCCCTGCGTCGTCACCGTGGCCGCCAGGGCCGCGAAGATGGCGATGGGCGCGAACATCATGACATAGCTGGTCACCTTCAGCATGACGGTGGCGATCTGTTCCACCAGGTGCACCACCACCGGCACCTTCTCCTTCACCGAGGCGATGGCGATGCCGGCGAAGATGGAGAAGACGACGATCTGCAGGATCTCGTTGTTGGCCATGGCCTCGATCACCGAGCGTGGCACCGTGTGCTCGATGAAGTTCTTCAGGGTGAAGACGGCGGCGTCCGGCGCCTTACCCCCGGAGGTGGGATCGGGCAGGGCCATGCCCACGCCGGGTTCCAGGATCTGCACCATGACCAGGCCCAGGACCAGCGAGACGATGCCGGCCAGCAGGAACCAGCCCAGCGTCTTCACGCCCACGCGGCCGATGGCGGCCACGTCCTCCATATGCGCGATGCCCACCACCAGGGTGGAGAACACCAGGGGCGCGATGATCATCTTGATCAGGCGCAGGAAGATGTCCGTCAGGATGGACAGGGTACCGGCCAGCGAGGCCCCGTCGGCCGCGGGCAGGTTGTGCCCCACGGCGCCGACCGCGATGCCGGCGACCATCGCGCCCAGGACGAACAGCGTGAAGCGCTTTTGCTGCATTGAAACCTATCCCCCAATGGCCGGCGCCGGCGGCCCCGGCTTCCACGGGACGATTTTGGCGCGGTCAAATTTTCTGTTGCTGTCTACTTGCCTTGAAACCGGTCCCGACACAACGGCGGCCTTTGCCGGCAAGGCCCATCCCTACCGGAATTGTTGTGTTTTTCGATCACCGTATGGGCATGGCGTACATCAGTCCGCCCTGGTTCCACAGGGCGTTCAGCCCTCGCTCCAGGCGCAGCACGGAATTGCGGCCGACGTTGCGTTCGAACACCTCGCCGTAATTGCCCACCTGGGAAACGATGCGCACGGCCCAGTCGTCATCCAGGCCCAGCGACCGGCCCAGCCCGGCCCCCGTGCCCACGCCCAGCAGGCGCTGCACCCCCGGGGCGGCGGAGGCCAGGTTGTCACGCACATTGGCCTTGGTGACGCCCCGCTCCTCCGCCTCGATCAGGGCGAAGACGGTCCATCTCACGATGTCGAACCATTGCTCGTCACCCTTGCGCACCGCCGGCGCCAGCGGTTCCTTCGAGATCAGCTCGGGCAGGATCAGATAATCGTCGGCGCTGACCGTCTGGGCCGCGCGGGTGGCGGCCAGGGCCGAGGCGTCGGTGGTGTAGGCGTCACAGCGGCCGGCGAAGAAGGCCGCCACCAGTTCCCCCAAATCCTCCAGCGCCAGAGGCTTGTAGCCCATGCCCGTGGACTGGAAATAGTCCGCCAGGTTCATCTCGGTGGTCGTGCCCTGCTGCACGCAGATGGTGGCGCCGTTCAGTTCGCGCACGCTACGCGCCCGGAAGGATCGCCGCACCATGAAGGCCTGGCCGTCGTAATAGATGGGCGGCGCGAAATCCATGCCTTGCACGTCGCGGCTCAGCGTCCAGGTGGTGTTGCGCGACAGCAGGTCGATGTCTCCCGACAGCAGGCTGCTGAAGCGCTGGCGGCCGCTGAGCGGGATGAACTGCACCTTGCGGGCGTCGTCCAGCACCGCGGCCGCCACGGCGCGGCAGACGTCCACGTCCAGGCCGGTCCATTCGCCCTGCGTGTCCGGGGCGCCGAAGCCGGGCAGGCCGGTGTTGACGCCGCAGCGCAGGGTGCCGCGTTGGCGAACCAGTTCCAGCGTGCCGCCGCTTTTGGCGGGGCCAGGGGGGGCCGCCCCCCCTGGCCCCATAAGGGCGCTGGCGGCCAGGGCCAAGCCCAGCGCCACCGCCTTCGCCGGGCGCATCCAGCCGCGCCGCCGCATCCTGTCCGCCATGGCCCGCCCCATATCGTCCTGAAGTCCCGTTCCCGCGCGAGTCGCCTTGGCCGCTAACCGTTTGGCGTCCAAGGTTTCGTCACGGGCCAGCCGCAAGATACAAAAGGCCCGCGCGGGCGCCTAGTGCCCTGGGATGGATTCCGCCAGGCCTCAACAATGAGGGGCCGCTGTTCGCCGTGCCCGAACAAACGCTATATTTAAATGGAAATAACGGACGCCGACAAATAAAGGGGCCGGGCGTGTACCGCGATGGGCCACTATGTGGGAAGAAAATGACGATTCCGCAAGTCCACCATTTGGCCAAGTTGGCCAATTCTACACGATCGTGGTACATGCAGCATTTCCGGCGGGCATGGGGTTACCCGCCGTTCCGCGTCCGTATTCCGCAACGCCTGTCCTAGTCCTATCCCCATCCGCCCGCACCGGATGGGTCCAGGAACGCGCCCCGTGCCGCCCGGCACGGCGACCCGGAATATGGGGATGCCCCGCACGACCAACCCCCAGGATTGAACTCCATGCCGCCCATCAAACTCACCCTCAACGGAAAGCCCTGGTCGGTTGACGCCGATCCCGACATGCCGCTCCTCTGGGCGGTGCGCGAGATCGCGGGCAAGACGGGGTCCAAGTTCGGCTGCGGCGCCGCCCAGTGCGGCGCCTGCACCATGCATGTCGACGGCCAGCCCGTGCGCGCCTGCTCCACCCCCATCGGCTCCATCGCCGGATCCAAGGTGACCACCATCGAGGGCATCGAGGGCAAGGTGGCCAAGGCCGTGCAGGACGCCTGGGTCAAGCTGGACGTGGTCCAGTGCGGCTACTGCCAGTCGGGCCAGATCATGTCGGCCGTCGCCTTGCTGACCGATAATGCCAAACCAACCGACCAGGACATCGACAGCGCCATGAGCGGCAACCTCTGCCGCTGCTCCACCTATGTCCGCATCCGCGCCGCCATCCATGAGGCGGCCAAGGCGCTGGAGATCTGATCATGCCCGATGGACACATGACCCAAAGCCCCGAAGGCACCTCCCGCCGCCGTTTCCTGCAGGTCACCGGCGGCGCCGGCGTGGGCCTGATGGTGGGCTTCACCTGGACCGGCACCAGCCGCCGGGCCCAGGCCGCCGCTGCGACCAACGCCTTCGTCCCCAATGCTTTCGTAAAAGTGGCGCCGGACGGCACCGTCACCGTGCTGATCAAGCACCTGGAGATGGGGCAGGGCGTCTTCACCGGCCTGACCGCCATCGTGGCGGAGGAGATGGACGCCGACTGGGCGCAGATGCGGGCGGAACACGCCCCCGCCAACGCCAAGCTGTACAACAACACCGCTTTCGGCCCCATCCAGGGCACTGGCGGTTCCACCTCCACCTACAATTCCTGGACCCAGCTGCGCCAGGCCGGCGCCACGGCCAAGGCGCTGCTGGTGGCCGCCGCCGCCCAGACCTGGGGCGTCCCGGCGTCGGACATCACCGTGTCCAAGGGCGTGGTTTCCTCGGGGACCCACAAGGCCGGCTTCGGTGAGCTGGCGGCCAAGGCGGCCACCCTGCCCGTGCCCGCCGACGTGCCCCTGAAGGATCCGAAGAACTTCACCCTGGTGGGCACCAAGCTGCCGCGCAAGGACAGCGCGGAGAAGACGACGGGCAAGGCCACCTTCGCCATCGACGTCGTCCAGCCCAACATGCTGGTGGCGGTGGTGCAGCGCCCGACGCGTTTCGGCGCCAAGGCCCAGGCCATCGACGCCAAGGCGGCGAAAGCGGTGAAGGGCGTGGTCGAGGTGGTGGAGATCCCGCGCGGCGTGGCCGTGCTGGCCACCTCCTACTGGGCGGCGCACCAGGGACGTGAGGCGCTGAAGGTCACCTGGGACGAAACCAACGCCGAGAAGCGCGGCACCGACGCCATCATCGCCGACTACAAGGCCCTGCTGCCCAAGCCTGGTCAGCTGGTGACCAAGGAAGGCGATGTCGACGCGGTGAAGGGCGCCAAGACCCTGAAGGCGGAATTCACCTTCCCCTACCTGGCCCACGCGCCCATGGAGCCGCTGACCTGCGTGGTCAAGCTGGGCAAGGACGGGTGCGACATCTGGGCGGGCGACCAGTTCCAGACCATCGACCAGATGAACGCCGCCAAGACGGCCGGCCTGAAGCCGGAGCAAGTGACCATCCACACCGTCTACGCCGGCGGCAGCTTTGGCCGTCGCGCCAACGTCGAGTCCGACTACATCGTCGAGGGCGTGGCCATCGCCAAGGCGCTGTCGGACACCAAGGTGCAAGGCGGCAAGCTGGCCGGGCGGCCGGTGAAGCTGATCTGGTCGCGGGAGGATGACATCCGCGGCGGCCGCTACCGTCCCCTGTATGTCCACGGCATGGAGGCCAAGCTGGGCGCCGACGGCAGCGTGCTGGCCTGGCAGCACCGCATCGTCGGGCAGAGCATCATGGCCGGCAGTCCGTTCGACCAGCCGGGCAAGCCCGACGCCACCTCGGTCGAGGGGGCGGCGGAAATCCCCTACACCATCCCCAACCGCCTGGTTGACCTGCACACCACCACCTCGCCCGTGCCGGTGCTGTGGTGGCGGTCGGTGGGGTCCACCCACACCGCCTTCGCCGTGGAAACCTTCCTGGACGAACTGGCGGCGGAGGCCAAGCAGGACACCGTGGCCTTCCGGCGCAAGCTGATGGAGAAGCATCCGCGCCACCTGGCGGTGCTGAACCTGGCGGTGGAAAAGGCCGAGTGGACCAAGCCCCTGCCCAAGGGCTGGGCGCGGGGCGTGGCGGTGGCGGAAAGCTTCCGCTCCGTGGTCGCCCACGTGGCCGAGGTGTCGCAGGACGACAAGGGCCGCATCAAGGTGGAGCGCGTGGTCTGCGCCGTCGATTGCGGCATCGCCGTCACCCCGGACGTGGTCAAGGCCCAGATGGAGGGCGGCATCGGCTATGGCCTGGGCGCCATCATGTACGGCGCCATCACCATGAAGGACGGCGTGGTCGACCAGTCCAACTTCGACACCTACCGCTGCCTGCGCATCGATGAGATGCCCAAGGTGGAGGTGCACATCGTCCCCAGCGCCAACCCGCCCACCGGCGTTGGCGAACCGGGCGTGCCGCCCTTGGGGCCGGCGGTGGCCAACGCCATCGCCGCCCTGACCGGCAAGCGCATCCGCGACCTGCCCTTCGCCGGGTCGGTCAGTGTGTGAGTGAAGCGCGACGGTGGCTTCAACTGAAGCCACCGTTCGGGTGATGCGCCAAGCAGCGGCATGAAGCCTGGCCTCGTGCCGCTGTAGGCCGCGACTGTGGCCGCCGAGATTTCCGGGGAGCGCAGCGGACTGGAAACTGAGGATGAGCCAAAGGCCCGGATGGGCCTGCCGGCGCTTGAGGAATTAATCCAACGAGTCCGACAGCGGCACCGATTCCGGGATTTCCTCCGCCACCCGCCGTTCCAGCTTTTCCATCAGCGCCCAGAGTTGGGCGCGCTCGGTGTCCGTCAGGACCGACAGCAACTGGCCTTCCCAGGCCAGGGCCTCTGGCGCCACCTGCGCGTAAAGGTCGCGGCCCTTGTGACTGAACGACAGGCGCAGCAGGCGCTGGTCGCGGGGGTGGGGCTGGCGGTCCAGCAGGCCGGCGGCCACCAGGCGGTTCACCGCCCGGCTGACCTTGGCCTTGTCCATGGCCGTGCGCTCCACGATGTCGTTGGATGACAGCGGCTGTTCCTGGCCCAGGGTGGCGAACACCCGCCACTCCGGAATGCTGAGGCCGAAGCGTTCCTGGTACCGCGTGGCCAGCGCCAGGCTGACCTTCTTCGACAGGATGTTCAGCCGGTAGGGGAGGAAGCGGTTCAGCTGCAGATCGGGGGGCATGGGGGGCTGACCCTGTGACAGGTTGGTGGCGGTGGCGGGGCGGCTTGACAGGGAAATCCGCGCGGCCTACTGTACTTATAACGTTTCATTTGAAACGATAAAACCGGCCGCTGTCCATCCTGTCATTGGGGTTGTCCTTAACGGGCATCGCCCCGGGGGTGGAAGACGGGTTGGGAGGAAACAGCCCCGTTTTTCGTGGTCTCAAGGCGCCGCCGTCCCCTGGGATGGCCGGCCGCCTTGAGGGCGCCCCTTTTCCTGCCGACCCCGTAAGGGCGAAAGGATCGATAGGAAAGGCCCCCCATGAAGCTGGCTACCCTGAAATCGCTGGACCGCACGCTGGACGCCGCCTTGCAGGCCAAGGTGGGCCGCGACGGCATCCTGGTCGTCGTGTCGGCCGACCTGGCGCGCTTCCGCGCCGTGCCTGGCATCGCCCCCACGCTGCAGCGGGCGCTGGACGACTGGGCGCAGGTGGCGCCGCGCCTGGCCGAGGTGGCGGCCGAACTGGATGAGGGCGTGGCCCCGTTCGAGGCCTTCGATGAAGCCGCCTGCATGGCCCCACTGCCCCGCGCGTATCAGTGGGCGGACGGCTCGGCCTACGTCAACCATGTGGAGCTGGTGCGCAAGGCGCGCGGCGCCGACATGCCGCCCAGCTTCTGGACCGACCCGCTGATGTACCAGGGCGGGTCCGACAGCTTCCTCGGGCCTCGTGACCCCATCCTCATGGCCAATGAAACCTGGGGTATCGATCTGGAGGGGGAGGTGGCGGTGGTCACCGGCGATGTGCCCATGGGCGTGTCGGCGGATGAGGCGCGCGGCCTGATCCGCCTGGTCATGCTGGTCAACGACGTGTCCCTGCGCGGCCTGATCCCGGCGGAATTGGGCAAGGGCTTCGGCTTCTTCCAGTCCAAACCGTCCAGCGCCTTCGCCCCCGTGGCGGTGACGCCGGACGCCCTGGGCGACGCCTGGCGCGACGGCAAGCTGCACCTGGACCTGCTGTCCTTCATCAACGGCCAGCCCTTCGGCCGGCCCAACGCCGGGGTCGACATGACCTTCGACTTCGGCCAACTGATCGCCCACGCGGCCCACACCCGGCCGCTGGTCGCCGGGACCATCATCGGTTCCGGCACCGTGTCCAACCGGGGGCCGGACGGCGGCCCGGGCAAGCCCATCGCGGAAGGTGGCGTGGGCTATTCCTGCCTGGCCGAGGTGCGCACGGTGGAAACCTTGTTGCAGGGCCAGCCCAAGACGCCCTTCCTGCGCTTCGGCGACAGCGTGCGTATCGAGATGCGGGACGCCGCCGGCGCCAGCATCTTCGGCGCGATCGAGCAGACGGTGGCGGAATACCAGGCCCACCCGGTGGCGCCCGAGCCCGTCCCGACCCCCGTCCTCTGACCATCCCCTTTCCAGGACCCGCCTGTCCCATGGCCTCGCTCGCCCTCTATACCTACTTCCGTTCCTCCGCCGCCTACCGCGTGCGCATCGCCCTGAACCTGAAGGGTCTGACGGCCGAGCAGGTGCCGGTGCATCTGCTGCGCGACGGCGGGGAACAGTTGAAGCCGGACTATCTGGCCCTGAACCCGCAGGGCCAGCTGCCCACCCTGGCGGTGGACGACGCGACCGGCCATCACCTGCTGACCCAGTCGCTGGCCATCGTGGAATACCTGGACGAAGTTCACCCCACCCCCGCCCTGCTGCCGGCCAACCCCATCGTCCGGGCCCAGGCGCGCGCCGTGGCCCTGGCCATCGCCTGCGACATCCACCCCATCAACAACCTGCGGGTCCAGAAGTACCTGAAGGGTGAGATGGGCGTGGATGAGGAACGGGTGGGCCACTGGATGCGCCACTGGATGGAAACCGGTCTGGCGGCGGTGGAGGCGATGGTGAGCCCCCACGCCGGGCGCTTCTGCTTCGGCGACATACCCGGCCTGGCGGACCTGACCCTGGTGCCGCAAATGTTCAACGCCCGGCGCTTCAACGCCGACCTGTCGGCCTGTCCCACCCTGGCGGCCATCGACCAGGCCTGCCTGGCCCTGCCGGCCTTCGCCGACGCTGCACCCGACCGCCAGGCCGACGCGCCGCCCGCGGCCTGACGGCGCGAAGGCCTCAAGCTTCCGCTCGCCTGGCGGGCGGGCTCAAGGCATGATGCGGGGCCTTCCATCCCTCTCCGATCGCAGCCCCGCCCATGCCCTTCGACCTGGCGCCACTGGACCTTCTGGCCCTCACCACCTTCTTCGTGTTGTGGGGCGGCTATAATGTCATCTTCCGCCTGCCGGGGGCGCCGGCCAGCCTGAACCTGCACATGCGCACGGTTCGCGAGGTGTGGATGCGCAACATGCAGGCGCGCGACACCCGCCTGCTGGACGGCCAGCTGCTGGGCCATCTGATCCAGAGCGTGTCCTTCTTCGCCTCCACCACCGTGCTGCTGATCGCCGGCGACCTCAGCGCCCTGGTGAACGCCGACCGGCTGGCGGCCCTGGTGGACAAGATGCACGTGGCCAGCACTGCATCCGGCGCCCTGATCGAGGTGAAGCTGTTCCTGCTGCTGGGCGTGCTGGTCTACGCCTTCTTCCAGTTCACCTGGGCGGTGCGGCAGTACAACTATACCTGCGCCCTGATCGGCGCCATGCCTGACGCCACCAACCATCCGCCCAGTGTGGACGTGGAAGAGGCGGCGGACGCGGCGGCGGCCCTGCTGTCCCTGGCGGTGCAGAGCTTCAACGCCGGGGTGCGGGCCTATTACTTCGGCTTCGCGGCCCTGGGCTGGTTCGTCCACCCCTTGGCCTTCATGGCCAGCACCACCCTGGTGATCGTGGTGCTGGTCCGCCGCCACTTCCATTCCCGCGCCTTCCACGCCGTGCGCCGCTTCGGCACGGCGGTGCGCATGGTGCTGCCGGAACGCCGCCAGCCGCAGCCGCCGGAAGGGGCGTGAGGGGTTACGCCGTGCCGTTTTACCGCTTTATCGTCCATGGCGTGGATAAGGGCCGGCCGCGGGGCTTTTACACCACGCGTCATGCTTACGCGCGAACGCAGCAGGCGGCGGCGAACAGGATCCTGGTCGGAGTGACAAAAGAATTCACGACTGGTGCATCCGCTGGTCTTTGGCGAAGCGCGGCCCCTACCCTGACGATAGAGGAAGCCTGGCGGATCGGCTTGGGGGAGCTGTTCAAGGCGCCCAACAAGGGCAGCACTTTTTATGATGAACGACCAGGCGACATAGAGGCATCCCCTCGCTTGGTGGACCAAAGGGCGCGCAACCGCATCATGGAACAGTTGCTGTCGCTGGCCGATGGAGACGCGAATGTCCTGGCCTTCGGCATCGTCGACTATTTCGAGGGCTTCTTCGATTGGTTCCCTTATGAGGGCGATCCCACCTGGTTTCCCGCTATGACCGAGGAAGAGGCTGCGGCCTTGCGCGAGGTTTGCCGGATGATGCAGGCGGCCAACGACGCTACGGACCGGCATATTTCCGCCGAGGCGTTGATCGCCACCGGCTGGCCGGGTCGCGTCGCCCCGGTGGCGCGTGAGGCCTTGGAGTTGATGCGGGCGCGTGGCCACTTTTCCGAGGAAAAGGAAGAGGACATCCCCACCGGGCTACCTTGGCCTGGGCGGGATTACTCCGCCTCTTCGCTATAGGCGTGCCGGCCGCCCCGCGGGTCGGTGACGGTCCAGCCGCCTTCGCCGTCGGGGGCCAGGTAGTCGGCGGTCAGGGGCACCTTGCCGTGGCCGCCGGGGATGTCCAGCACATAGGTGGGCTGGCACAGGCCGGAGACGTCGCCGCGCAACTCGCGCATCAGGGCGCGGCCGCGCTGGATCGTCGTGCGGAAATGGCCCGTCCCCTTGGCCAGGTCCCCCTGGTGCAGGTAATGCGGCTTCACCCGCGCCTGGACCAGGGCGCGGAAGGTGCGGGTCAGGGTGTCGGCATCGTCGTTCACGCCCTTCAGCAGCACGGTCTGCGACAGCAGCGGGATGCCGGCATCCACCAGGCGGGCGATGGCGCCGCGCGCGGAGTCGTCCAATTCCCGCCAATGATTGGCGTGCAGCATCAGCCAGCTGGCGACGCGCTTGCCCTTCAGGGCGGCCACCAGGTCCGGCGTCACGCGATCCGGGTCCACCACCGGCACGCGGGTGTGGAAGCGGACGATGCCGACGTGGGGGATGGCGTCCAGGCGGGTGACGATGTCGGCCAGGCGGCGGGGCGACAGGATCAGCGGGTCGCCCCCGGTCAGGATGACCTCCCACACCTCCTCGTGTTCGGCGATATAGGCGAGGGCGGCGTCCAGCTCCGCCCCGTCCAGGGTCTCACTGCCGGGGCCCACCATCTCCCGCCGGAAGCAGAAGCGGCAGTAGACCGGGCAGACGTTGACGGCCTTCAGCAGCACGCGGTCGCGATAGCGGTGGACGATGCCCTTCACCGGGCTGTGCGGCCCGTCGCCGATGGGGTCGGCCAGCTCGCCGGGGGTGGTTTCCAGCTCCTCCCCCGCCGGGATGAACTGGCGGGCCACGGGGTCGTTCGGGTCGGTGGGGTCGATCAGGCCGGCCATCTGGTCGGTGACGGAGACGGCGAAGCTGGCCGCCACCTGTTCCAGCACAGGCAGGGCCGACGGTTCGGCCAAGCCGGCCTGGACCAGACCATCCGGCGTGCGGATGGGGACCTTGCGCGGGGCGAGCTGGCGAACGGCGATGCCCATGGGGCCTCTCCCTGGCGGTGCGTGGAATGATGGAACAGGGGCTTAGATCGACCTTGGGCGCCCCGTCGTCAAGCGGCCCCGCCCGCATGGGGCCCCCGCATCGGCGTTGGCGCGGGTACGGCGCTTGGGGCACACTGGCGCCCTGATGCGGGGGCATCCCTTTGAAACCAGGCAGATGGGGCCAAGGCGAATGAAAATAAGGGGCATGGGGCTGAGACGGGCCGCGATGGCGGCGCTGCTGATGGGACTGGTGACTGGCATGACGGACGCGATCGCCGCCGAGAAGAAGACCGCCGCTTACGGCACCTGGGCCTCGCCCATCACCGCCGCCCGCCTGGCCGGCAGCGAGATCCGCCTGGGCGACCTGATGGTGGACGGCGGCGTGCCCTATTGGCTGGAAAGCCGCCCGGCCGAGAAGGGCCGCTACGCCGTGGTGACGCCCGATGGCGCCGGCGGCATCCGTGAGCTGACGGGGCCGGAGGTCAACGCCCGCACCCGCGTCCATGAATATGGCGGCGGCGCCCTGCTGGCCGTTGGCGGTGGTCTGGCCGGCGGCCGCTTGTACTTCAGCAACTTCGCCGACCAGCGCCTGTACACCGTCCCCGAGGCGGGCGGCGCGCCGCTGCCGCTGACGCCGGAGGGCTACCGCTACGCCGACTGCGTGGCGGGCGCGCCCGGCCACCTCTATTGCGTCCGCGAGGATCATAGTGAAAAGGGTGAGGCCAAGAACGCCATCGTCAGCCTGGCGGTGGACCAGCCGGGCGATGCCGGCACCGTGCTGTTCGGTGGCACCGATTTCGTGGCGTATCCGCGCCCCAGCCCCGATGGCAAGCGCCTGGCCTGGATCGCCTGGTCCCATCCCAACATGCCCTGGGATACCACCACGCTCTATGTGGCCGACATCACCCCCCAGGGTCTGGGCAGCCCAACGGCGGTGGCCGGCGGCCATGACGAATCGGTGCTGGAACCGCAGTGGGATGCCGACGGCACCCTCTATTTCATCTCCGACCGCAGCGATTGGTGGAACCTGTACGCCTGGCACGACGGCGCCACCCGCCCCGTCGTGGCCAAGGCGGCGGAATTCGGCGGCCCCCTGTGGAACCTGGGCCTGACCACCTATGCCCTGACCGGGAAGGGCCAAGCGGTGGCGCGCTACAGCAGCCAGGGCCTGGACAGGCTGGCCGTCATCGAGCTGAAGACGGGCAAGGCGCATGACCTGGACCTGCCTTTCGTCGGCATCACCGGCGTGCGGCTGCTGGGGCCTGACCAGGCGGTCATGATCGCCAGCTTCGCCGACGCCACCCCGGCGGTGGTGACCGTCAACCTGGCGACCGGCACCCACGCTGTGCTGCGCCGCCCGGCGCCGGAAGGCCTGGAGGCCGGCCTGGTGTCGCGCGCCCGGCCCATCGAATTCCCCACCGCGCCCGGCCCGGATGGCCAGGCGCGCACTGCCCACGCCTTCTATTATGCCCCCACCAACCCCGCCTTCCAGGCCCCGACGGGGGAGAAGCCGCCCCTGCTGGTCAAGGTTCACGGCGGCCCCACCAGCGCGGCCAAGCCCTCGATGGACATGAGCGTGCAGTACTGGACCAGCCGCGGCTTTGCCGTGGTGGATGTGAACTACGGCGGCAGCACCGGCTACGGCCGCGCCTATCGCAACCGCCTGCGCGGCAACTGGGGCATCACCGACGTGCAGGACGCCACCGCCGTGGTGGCCTACCTGGACAAGGCCGGTCTGGCCGATGCCAATCGCGCCGCCATCCGGGGCGGCAGCGCCGGCGGCTACACCACCCTGGCGGCCCTGGCGCTGACCAAGGTGTTCAAGGCCGGCGCCAATTACTACGGCGTGTCGGACATGGAATCCCTGGCCAAGGACACCCACAAGTTCGAAAGCCGCTACCTGGACAGCCTGGTGGCCCCCTACCCGGCGGGCAAGGCCGTCTACGACGCCCGCAGCCCCCTGCACCACCTGGACGGCTTTTCCGCCCCGCTGATCACCTTCCAGGGGGCGGAGGACGCGGTGGTGCCGCCGGCGCAGTCGCGTAGCATCGTCAACGCGCTGAAGGCCAAGGGGGTGCCCGTCGCCTACATCGAGTTCGAGGGCGAGCAGCACGGCTTTCGCAAGGCCGACAGCATCATCCGGTCGCAGGAGGCGGAGCTGTACTTCTACGGCCGCATCTTCGGTTTCACGCCGGCGGACACCCTGCCCGGGGTGACGATCGATAATTTGAAGTGAGGGCGAGCGCTTAAAGAGCCGAAGGGGCGGGGAGAAGTCTCCGCCCCTTTTTGTAGGTGGGGGAGGATGGATGGCGACGACGGACTTTTTAGCGCTGTGGGGAATCCTGGAGGAACGCCTGGGTTCCTTGATGATGTCGATCGCCGGTCTGCCCGACATTCGTCGAGAATCCATACGGGACTATATCGACCACAACGAATTCGGTATCGCCTTCGAAGAGTTGATAGACACGATCTCTGATATGGAACTGCTGTTAAACCAAGAACAGCGTCAGGAAATGGCGCATCTCGCATCACTGGTGGCGCTGCCGCCTTCGGTGCTTGCTCCCCTCAAGCAATGAGGGCGACGCCATCATGGTGACGGGCATCCGCCTGAGCATCGATTTATGGGGGCGGGGGAAATGGTGTCCCCGGCGGGTGCCAACGCCAACCAACCCCCAAGGGGATTGATCTGGCTGAGCCGCCAGTCACCGCGGATAGACCGCGTGTATCACAGACGGTATCCGCAAGGGTGATAGGCGAGGCGGCCTCGGCCCTAAGCGACGGCGGGCTGAACTCCTGTGCCTTCAGGGATGACCCTCGGCCTCAAGCAGATCGCGCGGTAGCGGGTAGCTGGTGGCTCGCCGGTGACGTCGCGGCTCTGGCTGACGCCCTCTCGTCCTCCAGGGCCAGGACGGTCCCCTGGCCATCGGGCCACAAGTGACAAAGGCAAGCTGCCGTGAGCGAAAGGGGCGTCGTCGGTGGGCTTTCGCTTTCGTCCATAGGGGCGAGGGGACATTGCGGACGGACGTCGCAGATCACATTGGTCAGTGGCGCCAAGCAAGGGGCAGCCAACTCGGTATTGTAAAACACAGGTCCGGATAGCTGCCGGGTCAATATAAACACGTTAAAGTAGAAAACCTTGTTGAGTTATGCTGCCGTACGGCCTACACTTAATTTTAATTAAGCGCTGCGGCGTTCAGGCTTGAGGCGCAATAATTGCTAAACAAAAGGGAAAATTCCGTAATGCAATGGACCTTGCTCAGAAAGTTATCAATATCACTCCTTATTGTTTTGGCATTTTCCATTGCTTTTATCAAATGTACAGCCGTTGCGGCAAACGGATCGGCCACATATACCTATGACTTTTTGGGTCGCGTGACGTCTGTTAACTACGATACCGGCGCTATCGTGTACTACTTCTATGATGCCAACGGGAACCGGACGCAGCAGACCGTCAACGTCAACACGCAGCCGCTTTGCCTCAACACGTCAGCGCACAGCAATCCTGTCACTTGGGGCGCGGGGCAATGGTCTCAAAACGTCCCGGGAGGATGCTGACTGCCGTCCCACCCACGTTCTTCCTGGCAATGGACAGACGCCATCAATCCTATTTTAGCAATCGTTGGAGCCGCCGGATATCCGGTTCAGCTGAAGGAGAACAGGATGCTCAAGGGAGTTTTCTGCGGACTTGTTTTGTCGGCACTCTTCGCCGTGCCGTCCTATGCCGCGTGTCCAAATTTCCCTTACACGTTCACCAACGGGCAGACGGCGGATGCCAATGCGATAAATAGTAACTTCACCAGCGTCACAACCTGCTTCGCGCCGATCAATAATCCGTCGTTTATGGGCAGTGTCACTATGAGCGGCGCACTTAATATTACGGGTGCTACGGCGACGGGAGGGGCTAGCCTTATCATTAGTGGATACGGAGCAGGCGGCCACAATTACGGCTCAGCGTGGAAACAAAGCTCCGATGCCCTACCATTTCCCCTGGTATTTTTCAACGCGGCGGGGAGCGTGATCGGTACAATTGCAACAACAAGCTCCGGCACTTCATATAATACGACTTCTGACCGCCGCCTGAAAGAAAATATCCGTCCCACAAGTCACGGTCTTGATATTATCAATAAAATAGAGATCGACGACTATAATTACCTGAATGATCCCAAAAAAACACCCACTCAGGGAGTCATCGCTCAGGATCTTTACAAAATATACCCTCAGGCGGTGAGTGTTGGCGGGGACAACCCAGCGGTTCAGCCTTGGGGTGTCGATTATGGGCGACTGACGCCGCTGCTGGTTCGGGCCATTCAAGAACAGCAAGCGGAAATAGAAGCGCTGAAAACCGAGATCGCCGCGTTGAAGAACACGAAGCCGGCGGCACATTGATCGGGAGTGGCGATGTTTCGCTTTATCAAGGCGCTTGCAGTCGCGCCCCTCCTCCTCTGCCTGAACGCGGCTGCCGCTGACGCCCCCGGATCGTCCGACCCGCCGCCCTTCGGCACCATGATAACAGTCAATCCGAAGCCGTCGGCGGTTGCCATAGCACGCGACGCCCCTCGGCTGGCGATCCAGCTGCCTCAGTCAGGCACGGGAACAGCGAGCCCTGCGCCGGCCAAGGGGGAGACGCAGAGCAAAATAGGCCGGACGGCGGAGCCCACATCGTTGTTGGCCGGCGCCCAAACGCCTGGGGTATGCGCGGCCGGTAGCGGCCAGCCCAACCCCATCGCGGCACTGGCCTACGCGCTCAAGTGCGACCCCGACCTTATCTTCGAGTGGGTATACAATAATATAGAATTCGAGCCGCTTTTCGGCAGCAACAAGGGCGCGCTTGGCACGCTTCTGGATCGCCGGGGCAACGATGCGGACCAGGCCATCCTTCTCGTCTCGCTTTTCAACGCCGCTGGATATTCGACCTCGCAAACCGGATTTATCGAAGGACTGATACAGGCGATATCCGGGTCGCAGCTTTCGAATCTCCTCAATGTCAAGAATGACGCAGCGGCGATAGAGGGCCTGCTGAACGGCGGCGGGATACCTTGGGCGAATGCCGTTGTTGGCTCGGATGGGTCCCTAACATCAATAGATGTTGTTTGGTTTGTTGCGGCAATAAAGCTTAACAGCACTTGGTATTATTTTAATCCATCTCTTAAAGCGCATGCAATAACGACGGCCTTCTGGTCGGGCCAGGGGGCTCCGACCTTGGCTTCGGCCCTCGGGTACGATCGGACGCAGTTCCTGAACGATGCGGGAGGAACGATCACAAGCAGCGCGATTTCTAACGTCAATCACTCCAGCCTTCGCGCCGATTTGTCCAAATATGCCGCCAATCTCGTTTCTTACATCAATCAACAAAATCGGACATGGTCGGTTGGCAACATCATCGGCGGTTCGTCGATCATCGCTCTGGCGGGTTCCCCCATTCGGACGCAATATCCGAGTTTAACACCGTCCAATGCCTTCCCCGCCACTTGCCCGGCTGTGACCCCGGCGGTCGCATGTCGGGCGACCATCTCGATCACCATGCCGGGGGCATCGTCTTCCCAGGCCATCGTCCTCTATACCGACGAGGTCTATGGACACCGCATTACGGTGTTCTCGACTCCAAGCGGCTCAAACTACTATCCGACGTTATTGATCGACGGCGCGGCGCCTGGCTGCGTTGGCGCCGGCACGTGCACGAATGTCGGCCCGGCCGTCGCACCAGGGACTCAATGGTCGATCCCGGTGGCCGTCACGTCGGTTGGCCAGCCCTCGTCATCCGGCTGCGCGACCGGGGTCACCGGCTGTAAGACCCTGACTGTCGCCGCCGGAGGATCCTATGTGATCAGTCTTGGTATCGGACAGGCCGGGCGCGGCATGGTCGACTATCATCGGCAATTGCTGCTGCAAGCCCAAGCGGCGGGAAACAGCGTCGGCTCCGAGCCTGTCATGGGGGAAAACCTGGCCGCCATTGGCTATGGCTGGATCGCTGAGAACTCGAGCACGCAGCAGGTCATCGACCGGTTGGCGCTGACGACCACGCAATACCTGTTCGCGGTGGGGATTACTGGGCAAAGCGCCATCCAAGGTTCGTCGAACAGTGCCCCCTACGTTGATCTGCCGCTCAACCGCTATAGGGTCACACCTCAGAACAGCGGTGGCCCAACGATAGCGATAGGCGGCAATACCTATCCCGTCGCTATCGCTTCCGCTTTCTTGGCACTGGAGGAGGCCAGCTCCTCGCTAAAGTCCGGTGTTCTGGAGCAAACCCAGGCACCGGTCATCGGTGCGACGGCCGCATCAACGATCAAGATCGTCGATTCCAACATGAACTCAGCCTATCCCGGGGCGCTCAACACCACCTATTTCGCGGACGGGACGACGACCTCCGGGCAAAACACCTACACCAATACGATCCTGCCGGCGATTACCGGCCAATATAACGCGAGCGACCTTTCCCAGATCACCGCCGCGGTGAACGGTGGGCAACAAATCCTGATTCCTTCGAACGGGAAATTGGCTATCGGCCTATGGACCGGTGGCGGTTTCACGACAATCGCCCCCCTTGCCGGCGGCGACCTCGTGGTCGGCCAAATCATCACGGGCGGCATGTCGGGCGGCTTCTTTGGGCAGGCGGACGCGAACTCGCCCAACAACACGGCGGTCACGATCCCCCAGGCCGCGAACACTGGCACGACCATTTCGCTGGTCAACACCATCCCCTCGCCCTCCAATCCGGTGGTGGCGGAGCCGGTCGACGGCGTGACCGGCGCCTACCTTTACGACCACACCGATCTGGTGACCGGCGGCGGGAATTTTCCCTACGCGTTGCCCTTCTCACGCACCTACCAGTCGGCTGCGGGCAGTTGGCTCACCACCCCGGGCGCGGACACCGGGATGGGCAACGCCTGGAGGCACAGTTACGCCATCACGGCGCAGGTCCAAAGCGATCCCTATATCGCGCTGGGGCCCAGCGACACCCCGGCCGTCAATGCCGCCAACACCGCCGCCGCCCTCTATGTCATGCAGGACCTGCTGTCGGTGACGCCGACGGCGCAGACCATGACCATCTCGTCGATGGTGGCACATTGGTACACCGACCAGTTGGACGGCAATGTGGTGATGGTGACCCAACCGAACACCACCGAGGAATTTGTCGCCCTGCCCCACGCGGACGGTGCGACCGCCATCTCCTACATCCCACCCCCGGCCTCGTCGGTCCGGTTCAACCAGGTGGCCGCCGGTCAATTCACCTACCAGACCAAGGACGGCCAGGTGCTGAGCTTCGGCCCCAGTCCCGCTGGCGCGCTGCAAAGCTGGACGTTCCCCAACGGCATGGCCGTCAACCTGGGCTATTCCGGATCCCGTCTCGCCACCGTTGCCAACACCCTGGGGCGCAGCCTCACCCTGTCCTATGCCGGGGACGATGTCTCGGCGGTGACCGATGAGACCGGGCGCAGCGCCACCTACGGCTATGACGCCAACCACAACCTGATGGCGGCCACCGATCCGCTGGGTAACACGACGCGCTTCGCCTACGACAGCTCCGGCACCTACGACACGCTGGGCCGCCTGACCCAGATCTTCTATCCGTTCAATCCGGGCGCGTTCGTGACCAACTGGTATGACGCGCTGGGGCGGGTGGGGCAGCAGGCCGACGCCAGCGGCCATGTCTCCAATCTCTACTTCGCCAGTTCGCGCAGTGAGATCGTCGACGCGCTGGGCAACCGGCATGTGACCTACCAGACCGACCGCGGCCGGACGGTCAAGGACGATTGGGTGCTGGACGGCGGCGCGCTTTCCACCTGCCCCGGCCAGGGTCTCAACACCGCCCAGAACGTCTTTTCCGACACCGCGCAATGCAATGGCGTGGTCAACGTGACCGCCAGCCAGTATGACGGCCTCGACCGGCTGGTCCAGACGACGCTGCCCGAGCGGGGGAGCACGTCCTACGCCTATGCCGCCACGGTCAATCCGTGGGCCAACAACCTGGCCTCGGTCACGCGGCCCGCGAAGCCCGGCTCCCCGCTGGCGCCGCTGGTCACCCGCTATGACTACGACGGCACCTGGAACAAACCGACCAGCGTCACCGATCCGCTGGGGTTGGTCGCGACCATGGCCTACGATCGCGCCACCGGGAACCTGCTGGCCAGCATCGCCGATGCCGGCGGCACCGGGCATTACAACGCCAGATCCAGTTATACCTACAACGCCTACGGCCAGGTGCTGACCGCGACCGACCCGCTGGGCGTGGTCACCGCCTACGGCTATGATGGCGCCGGCAACCAGATCTCGGTCGTGCGCGACGTGGCCGGGCTGCACCAAGCCACCGCCTACACCCACAGCGCCCTGGGCGACGTGGTGTCGGTCACGGACCCGAACGGCAACGTCACCACCAGCACCTATGATGCCGATCGCCGGCTGGCCACCGTGACCGGGCCCGCCGCCGCCCAGGTCCTCGTCACCGCCTACACCTACGACCCTGACGGGCACCTGCTGCGGACGCAGCAATCGTCGGCCGGCCTGTCGCGGACCACCAGCGCCACCTACACACCCACCGGCAAGACCGCGACCACGACCGACGCCAATGGCAACGTCACCACCTACGCCTACGACGTCGACGACCGGCTGTCGGCCGTGACCGATCCGCTGCTGCGGATCACGGTCTATGGTTATGACGCGCTGGGCCGGCAGGTCAGCGTCGGCAATCCGGCGATCTCCGCCACGCCCCTGGTGCGGTACGCCTACACGCCGGACGGTCTCCAGGCCAGCCTGACCGACGCCACCGGCAACACCACCGGCAACGCCTATGACGGCGTCGACCGGCTGTCGTCGATGACCTGGCCCAACGGCACCACCGAGGCCTACACCTACGACGCCGACGGCAACCGGCTGACGCGCAAGACCCGCAAGGGCGACACGCTCACCTACACCTACGACACGCTGAACCACCTGGCGAGCAAGGCCGCCCCGGGCGAGGCGACGGTGACCTACGCCTACGACCCCGGCGGCCGGCTGGTGGGGGTGTCGGACACCAGCGCCGCCCTGGCCTTGCCGACGACCGGCGCCAGCTACGTCACCACCCGGACCTACGACCCGCTGAACCGTCCGCTGACGGTGGGCTTCAGCCCGGCGCCGGCGCAGGCCGCGCCCAGCCCCAGCTCCGTCACCTTCGCCCACAGCTACGACGCCACCAACCGGCGCATCGGCCAGAGCGTCAGCGACAGCAGCTGGCTGCTGCAGCCCGCCACGGCCGGCACCACGACCTACACCCCCAACGCCCTCAACCAGTACGGCCAGGTGGGGGCGGTCACGCCCAGCTATGACGGCAACGGCAGCCTGACGGGCGACGGCACCTTCACCTATGGTTATGACGCGGAGAACCGGCTGGTCTCGGTCACGGGCGGCGGGGTGACGGCCGCCTACGCCTACGACGCCCAGGGCCGGCGCAAGTCCAAGACGGTGAACGGCACGACCACCGTCTACCTCACCGACGCCGACGGCCGCGAGGTGGTGGAGTATGCCGGCGCCGGCGGCGCCACGGCCGCCTGGTACGCCTACGGCCTGGGCGCCAACGAAGTGCTGGCGCAGATGAACGCGGCGGCGGGCACCCGCGCCACGATGATCCCGGACATCCAGGGCTCCCTCATCGGCACGCTCAACTCCGGCACCGGCGCCCTCACCAAGGTCGGCTACCTCGCCTTCGGCGAGAACCCCGCCGCCTACGCCGGCGCCACCTTCCGCTACACCGGCCAGCGCCTCGACCCCGAGACCGGTGGTAGCGCGTCGCAACCCTCCGGCCTCTACGACTACCGGGCGCGGGCTTACTCGCCCACGCTGGGGCGCTTCCTGCAGCCGGACCCGGCGGGATACTCGGCCGGCGCCAATCTCTACGCCTATGTCAGCAACGACCCGCTGAACCTGACGGACCCCACCGGATTGGTGCAGGACGGGGCATCTGCGGGGTTCAATTTCACCACGCAGGCGTATGACGTCAGCGCCGTGGGTCTCTGGAACTCGGGCACCGCCGCCAACCGGGCAGGCATCGTTGTCGGTGCCGCGGCAGGGCTTGTTTACGGATACGGGCAAGAGTTGGTTGCGGGGGCGGCTGCAGCGAGGCTGTTCGGCGCGGCTCAGACGGCTGGTACGGTGGTGGAGGGGCTGACTGCCGCAGAACGTGTTGCTCAACTGGCTGAAAATGGATTAAGTCAAATTCAACGTGAGAGATTTGTGACGCTCGCCGTAACCGAGACTAAGGAAGGTGTGCGGGTGATTAGTTCGAGCTCGAAGACATTGGAACAATCAGTCATAAATCTGCTACAGGAAGGTGAGGTTGGTGTTAGCGGCATCGGGCATGCTGAGGTGACTGGAGTTGAAGGGGCGCAGTCTCTTGGGTTAACCCCAACTGGGGTCGCTGCCAGTCGTCCGATTTGTCCTAGTTGTGCGAATTATCTTAGCGAACAGGGGATCGCTCCGTTAACTCCGTTGAAGCAATGAACAGATGATGAATCTTATATCGAAAGATACTGCCAGAAGACTTCTTTCGTTCTCCGTTGGCAAGAAGGTAGCCTTTCTAACGCTTCTATATGAGAGAATGGTACCTGATTTGCGCTCCTTTTGCCTTTCGGAAGGACGTGATTTATCCGTATTCGAAAAATCGCGCAGTGAATACTGGGCATATTTAGCGAGTAAGTCAGAGGGAATTTCTTGGGCGAAAATCCGAGAAGATATTCTTGATGCAACGCCAGACAGTGAAGATTTTGGCTATCAAGAAGCCTCTTTCGCCATAAATGCAGCTCTTGTTGCCGCAGATATTGCCGGTTTACTTGTTGACGGACAGGATGCCCATTTGAAGGAGGCAATGGGTTATGCGCTAAACTCGTTAAGCGCATTTGCAATCGATGAAATCGGAGTGACTGCCTATGACAGAGCGATCGCCAATGTCATAAAGACACATCCGCTTTTGGAGAGGGAAGCGCGAACGGAGGAGGAAGACGTCGCATTCTTGAGCATAATGCAAGACCCGCCATGGCCGAAGAACATTCTTTCAACGGTGCAACACAGAGCTGAAACTCAGTCCGGTTTGCTTTGCTGAAAGACGTTGCCGACCGGCTGGCTGTCTGCCGTAACCGATCCGCTGCGCCGGGTCACGGCCTATGGTTATGACGCGCTGGGCCGGCAGGTCAGCGTCGGCAATCCGGCGATCTCCGCCACGCCCCTGGTGCGGTACGCCTACACGCCGGACGGTCTCCAGGCCAGCCTGACCGACGCCACCGGCAACACCACCGGCAACGCCTATGACGGCGTCGACCGGCTGTCGTCGATGACCTGGCCCAACGGCACCACCGAGGCCTACACCTACGACGCCGACGGCAACCGGCTGACGCGCAAGACCCGCAAGGGCGACACGCTCACCTACACCTACGACACGCTGAACCACCTGGCGAGCAAGGCCGCCCCGGGCGAGGCGACGGTGACCTACGCCTACGACCCCGGCGGCCGGCTGGTGGGGGTGTCGGACACCGGCGCCGCCCTGGCCCCGCCGACGACCGGCGCCAGCTACGTCACCACCCGGACCTACGACCCGCTGAACCGGCCCCTGGCGGTGGGCTACAGCCCGGCCCCGGCGCAGGCCGCGCCCAGCCCCAGCTCCGTCACCTTCGCCCACAGCTACGACGCCACCAACCGGCGCATCGGCCAGAGCGTCAGCGACAGCAGCTGGTTGCTGCAGCCCGCCACGGCCGGCACCACGACCTACACCCCCAACGCCCTCAACCAGTACGGCCAGGTGGGGGCGGTCACGCCCAGCTATGACGGCAACGGCAGCCTGACGGGCGACGGCACCTTCACCTACGGCTATGACGCGGAGAACCGGCTGGTCTCGGTCACGGGCGGCGGGGTGACGGCCGCCTACGCCTACGACGCCCAGGGCCGGCGCAAGTCCAAGACGGTGAACGGCACGACCACCGTCTACCTCACCGACGCCGACGGCCGCGAGGTGCTGGAGTATGCCGGCGCCGGTGGCGTCACCGCCACCTGGTACGCCTACGGCCAGGGCGCCAACGAGGTGCTGGCGCAGATGAACGCGGCGGCGGGCACCCGCGCCACGATGATCCCGGACATCCAGGGCTCCCTCATCGGCACGCTGGACTCCGGCACCGGCGCCCTCACCAAGGTCGGCTACCTGGCTTTCGGCGAGAACCCCGCCGCCTACGCCGGCGCCACCTTCCGCTACACCGGCCAGCGCCTCGACCCCGAGACGCGGGGAAGCACCGCCCAACCCTCCGGGCTCTACGACTACCGGGCGCGCGCCTACTCGCCCACGCTGGGGCGCTTCCTGCAGGCGGACCCGGCGGGATACTCGGCCGGCGCCAATCTCTATGCGTATACTGATAATGATCCGCTGAACCTGACTGACCCGAGCGGAAATTGCCCAGCTTGTATCGGCGCAGTCAGTAGCGTCGCTATCGGATATGGCCTCTCTTTGGTTACCGGGCAAAATTACACATGGCAAAATGCCTTGGCAGATGCGGCATTGGGGGCTGTGGGGGCGGGAATCGCGTCCAAACTCAAAACCGCATATCAGCTAGCTGAAGCAGGAACGGGCATTGCCAAAGCTCGCTACCTTGGCGCACTGGGCGAAGATGCTATTGGTGCAACTCAAAAAGTTGGAGTTAAGATTAACGGAACAACACTCTTCCCGGATATAGTTGGAGATACAGGCTTCCAAGAAGCAAAGAATGTCGCCGCAATCGGGGCGCGAGATGCGAAACAGTTATCTGCTTATAGTAAATTCTCAAATATCGAAGGTCTGGATCCCGTCCAAGTTTTTACGCGGCCAAATACTGATGTGTCGGCGATCCAGGATCTTCTCGAAAACGGCTCAGTTGTCCAACGCTTCCTACCGGGAGTCACCGATCAAGGCGTTTATGCACTGACTCCTGGGCAAGCAGCCATAACAGGCGGTTTGATCGGCAGCGCTTCAAATGCAATCTCCTCAACTTATGGTAAATAGATGAGCTTGATATCCGGAGTTCCACATTGGCTATCCGCTGGTCTGAAACATCAACTACATGATGCTGGTTTTACGTGGTTCGGAAGAACTGCGCGTCGAGTCACGAATACAAAAATCGACGTGATCGATATTGAACTGATACGTAAGGCACTTTGTCACAAATGGGCACTACCCTACGGCTCAATTACACTAGGGGTAGGTTGCTTTCTGCCATTCGTGCCATCAATGGAACGTTCCAAATTTCATTGTGGCCGGGATAGCACAGCGCAGCCACGTCACTTAGATTGCACCATTAGATTCGGAATAGAGAGAAAAATAGAACAAAAAGAAGTGAAAAATGCAAAAAACATTTGGTTCGTAGATCAGAATAAAGAAAATGTTGCCGTGCTTGATGATATGAAATCCGCAATATCTGATAAAGTATTGAAATTTTTTCAGTCAAATGATGATATCAGTAATTTATTAGAATGTCTTCAGCATGAAAAAGATAATATGGGAGGAACTGGAATATGGAATATAGGGAAAGAAGGATCGTTTAAAAGGTTATATTTAATAGGGTTTACCGCCCTAGAAATGGGGGACTGGGAATTGGCAGATAGGTCATTGCGCGATTGTCAATATTTGATAGAATCAAAAAACCTTTCCATCAATCAAAACATCGTAGGCTGCATAAGGCACGCAATAACTCTCGCTTATAACCAGCAGAATTTACGGTAATTAATTGGCCACCCCTACTTACGTGAAAATGTAGACACGCAATGCAATGGCGTGGTCAACGTGACCGCCAGCCAGTATGACGGCCTCGACCGGCTGGTCCAGACGACGCTGCCCGAGCGGGGGAGCACGTCCTACGCCTATGCCGCCACGGTCAATCCGTGGGCCAACAACCTGGCCTCGGTCACGCAGACCGCGAAGCCGGGCTCCCCACTGGCGCCGCTGGTCACCCGCTATGACTACGATAGCACCTGGAACAAGCCGACCAGCGTCACCGATCCGTTGGGGCTGGTCGCGACCATGGCGTACGATCCCGCCACCGGGAACCTGCTAACCAGCATCGCCGACGCCGGCGGCGCCGGGCATTACAACGCCAGGTCCAGCTTCACCTACAACGCCTACGGCCAGGTGCTGACGGCGACCGACCCGCTGGGTACGGTCACCGCCTACGGCTACGACGGCGCCGGCAACCAGATCTCGGTCGTGCGCGACGTGGCCGGGCTGCACCAAGCCACCGCCTACACCTACAGCGCCCTGGGCGACATGGCCTCGGTCACGGACCCGAACGGCAACGTCACCATCAGCACCTATGATGCCGACCGCCGGCTGGCCACCGTGACCGGGCCTGCGGCGGCACAGGTCCTCGTCACCGCCTACACCTACGACCCTGACGGGCACCTGCTGCGGACCCAGCAATCGTCGGCCGGCCTGTCGCGGACCACCAGCGCCACCTACACGCCCACCGGCAAGACCGCGACCACGACCGACCCGAACGGCAACGTCACGACCTACGCCTACGACGCCGCCGACCGGCTGTCGACCGTGACCGATCCGCTGCGCCGGGTCACGGCCTACGGCTATGACGCGCTGGGCCGGCAGGTCAGCGTCAGCAACCCAGCGATCTCCGCCACGCCCCTGGTGCGCTTCGCCTACACGCCGGACGGCCTCCAGGCCAGCCTGACCGACGCCAATGGCAACACCACCGGCAACGCCTATGACGGTTTCGACCGCCTGGCGTCCATGACCTGGCCCAACGCCACCACCGAGGCCTACACCTACGACGCCGACGGCAACCGGCTGACGCGCAAGACCCGCAAGGGTGACACCCTCACCTACACCTACGACACGCTGAATCACGTGGCGTCCAAGGCGGCGCCGGGCGAGGCGACGGTGACCTACGCCTACGACCCCGGCGGCCGGCTGGTGGGAGTGTCGGACACCAGCGCCGCCCTGGCCCTGCCCACGACGGCGGCGAGCTATGTCACGACCAAAACCTATGACCCGCTGAACCGTCCGCTGACGGTGGGCTTCAGCCCGGCGCCGGCGCAGGCGGCCCCCAGCCCCAGCTCCGTCACCTTCGCCCACAGCTACGACGCCACCAACCGGCGCATCGGCCAGAACGTCAGCGACAGCACTTGGCTGCTGCAGCCCGCCACGGCCGGCACCACCACCTACACCCCCAACGCCCTCAACCAGTACGGCCAGGTAGGGACGGTCACCCCCACCTATGACGGCAACGGCAACCTGACGGGCGACGGCACCTTCACCTATGGTTATGACGCGGAGAACCGGCTGGTCTCCGTCACGGGCGGCGGGGTGACGGCCGCCTACGCCTACGACGCCCAGGGCCGACGCAAGTCCAAGACGGTGAACGGCACGACCACCGTCTACCTCACCGACGCCGACGGCCGCGAGGTGCTGGAGTATGCCGGCGCCGGCGGCGCCACCGCCACCTGGTACGCCTACGGCCTGGGCGCCAACGAGGTGCTGGCGCAGATGAACGCGGCGGCGGGCACCCGCGCCACGATGATCCCGGACATCCAGGGCTCCCTCATCGGCACGCTCAACTCCGGCACGGGCGCGCTGGCCAAGGTCGGCTACCTGGCTTTCGGCGAGAACCCCGCCGCCTACGCCGGCGCCACCTTCCGCTACACCGGCCAGCGCCTTGATCCTGAGACCGGCGGCAGCGCGTCGCAACCCTCCGGCCTCTACGACTACCGCGCCCGGGCGTACTCGCCCACGCTGGGGCGCTTCCTACAGGCGGACCCGGCGGGATACTCGGCCGGCGCCAATCTCTATGCCTATGTGGAGAATGATCCGCTCAATCTGACCGACCCGCTTGGGCTCTGTGACAACCCGCGGGGATGCGGCGGGGGTGGTGGAGGATTGCTCGGCTTCCTCGCTCCGGCCGGTGCGGCCGCCGAAACCGTGGCGGAGGGGGCGGCGGTCGGAGTTGGCACAGCCGCGGCTGCCGTTACCGCTGCCGCGGCTGTGCTGCTTTATCCCTCGTCAACCGTAGCGAATGACACGTGTGATCCTCCTAACTGTGGCAATCAGTATGTAATTCGTGGAGGCTTGGCGACGCCGCAAAATCTTCAGCAAGGCACTGGTCCAGTCAGAGGTTACGCGCCACTAACCGGCTTTTCGGTCACGTCGGCTCCTGGTTTGACCCTGGATCAGCTCGCGAAATATGCGCAATATCCCAACGGGACAATCAGCTACACGACGACGAATACGCTCACGGGAATGGGGGTTCAGGTCGCTCCCACGGCTCAGCCGAATGACCCGTTACATTCGACCGTCGTGGTTCCGAATCCGCTACCTGACGTGCAGGCGCAAGCGCTCAGTGGCGCCTTTGCGGGAAAGATGCCGAACCCATATCGCAATCTCGGGCCTGGGAAGAATCTCTCGGTGATCGGTCAGTGACTTAGCCATGCTAGCTTTGTACGTCGATTACAACGCACGCGAACGTCTTCCTGATGGTGGTCAGGCGGTTGCGATCAATCTCGGGAGGATGAATCCGGACGCGCTTGAGAAGAAGCTTGAGCGTGGATCTCGGGTCATACTTTACGATGAGGAGACGCGATGCGAAGGCGTCTTGCGGCATGGAGCGTGGATCGAGGGATGGGTTGCAGAGATCATTCCAGAAACGGTCAAAGACCTGCCGGCAGGTGAGTTCGAGCGCTTGAGAACCGAAACGAAGCGCGCTGCCTTGGGGGTTGCGAAATGACGAGTTGCGCGCCCGGAGTGCAATCGGAGTCGGCGCGGGTGGTTGTAGTCGGGGATAGGATCGGCGGGCGGTTTAGTGATGGCAAGATAAAGCGAACCGTGTTCGCGCCATCCGTTGATGGCTAAGTGGTTGTCTGCACACTGTTTTTTGTGGTGCCAGAGTGGCACCAGGCGGAGGCGCCCGGATGGCGCTTTTGCGATAAGCCATTGATCCTGCGGGCCGTTTGCGGGTGGCGGTTGGAGGCTCCTTGCGCGGGCCGATCGGCCGGCGAATATCTTCTGCAAGGTCGGCTACCTGGCTTTCGGCGAGAACCCTGCCGCCTACGCCGGCGCCACCTTCCGCTACACCGGCCAGCGCCTCGACCCCGAGACCGGTGGTAGCGCGTCGCAACCCTCGGGCCTCTACCACTACCGGGCGCGGGCGTACTCGCCCACGCTGGGGCGCTTCCTGCAGCCGGACCCGGCGGGATACTCGGCCGGGGCCAATCTCTACGCCTATGTCAATAATGATCCGCTGAACCTGATTGATCCATACGGCCTGACGCCGGATGGTTCCAGCGGATCATGGATCGGCAACGCCGGAAATGTGATTGCCAATAATCCACTGAAGGTCGGGGGCGCGGTTCTCGCCGGTGGCGCTGCCATTGCCTGTGTTATAGTCGAGCCTTGCGGAGCCGTCGTAGCAACCGCTGGAGGCGGGGCCGCGCTGACTGGCGAAACTGCTGTTGCTGGTGGTGCTATGGTCACCGGCACATTGATGATGGCGGCGCCTACCAATGGCGGTAACTCGCAAAATCAGAATCAAGGCGGGGGAACTGGCGGGGGCGGATCTGATGAACCGCCTGGTAACTATTTAGCAGGTAAGGCACCGCTTCAAGTTACGCCAGGCACGGATAACCTAAATGGCCAATATATTAATGATGTGGGCCGTGTTGAACCGTGGAATGCACATTACGATCAATATGGTAGGTTGATTGGACGTACCGACTATAATGCGGGAAATCCGAGAGCTAACATTCCGGATGTGCACTACCATACCTATGTATGGGGGCCCGGCATGCAGCCATTTGAAAGTGGGAGTCATATCCCTGGTGAATTTCCAGGAGGGAACTAAGGATGACTGAGCCAGACGCTAAAGTTGAAGCCTATTACGCGCTTCACCCAATGGACTGTGGCTTTCTAGAAAGCCTTCATATAACGCAATGCGTCAATCCTAGCGATTGGCACGGATTGGATCTAACGATGATTCTATCGTCGTCCTCTACCCCAAATGCGCACCGCTTGCATCTCGATTTTACCCATGTCCGCAGCCTTAAAATAGGATCCTTTGATGGACTTCTCCGTTACGTAATCGACATTCGATCGCTCGTGGGAACCCAACAGGAAGGGGTGAATTACGGAGTAATAGAAAACGAGCATGGACTATTAACCTTTGTATGTGCTGATTTCACGGCGAAGATCATTTAATATTAATTTGTCTTACCGTGTTCAGCGGATTGAATCTTTAGATTGGCGAGCACGAAAGCAATAACGCCACACCAGCACCTATGACGCGCTGGGCCTGCAGGTCAGCGTCGGCAATCCGGCGATCTCCGCCACGCCCCTGGTGCGGTACGCCTACACGCCGGACGGTCTCCAGGCCAGCCTGACCGACGCCACCGGCAACACCACCGGCAACACCACCGGCAACACCACCGGCAACGCCTATGACGACGTCGACCGGCTGTCGTCGATGACCTGGCCCAACGGCACCACCGAGGCCTACACCTACGACGCCGACGGCAACCGGCTGACGCGCAAGACCCGCAAGGGCGACACGCTCACCTACACCTACGACACGCTGAACCACCTGGCGAGCAAGGCACGCTGGACTCCAGCACCGGCGCGCTGGCCAAGGTCGGCTACCTGGCTTTCGGCGAGAACCCCGCCGGCTATGCCGGCGCCACCTTCCGCTACACCGGCCAGCGCCTCGACCCCGAGACGGGGGGAAGCACCGCCCAACCCTCCGGGCTCTACGACTACCGGGCGCGTGCGTATTCCCCCACGCTGGGGCGCTTCCTGCAGGCGGACCCGGCGGGATACTCGGCCGGCGCTAATCTCTATGCCTATGTCAGCAATGATCCGCTGAACCTGACGGACTCCACCGGATTGGTGCAGGATGGAGCGACAGCGGGGTTCAATTGGGAAAAGGGGAAATGGTGTCCCCGGCGGGATTCGAACCCACGGCCCCAGGATTAGGAATCCTGTGCTCTATCCTGCTGAGCTACGGAGACGCCGGGGCGGGTTATAGCAGGTTTGGGCCGGTTGCACAGCCCCGGGGCGCGCAAGGCTCGGGCGCCCGGAATTCAATCAGCCGACCAGCAGGCTGACAATCAGGACCTCATCCACCAGGCGCTTGCCCACGGCCTCGTTGGCCACTTCCATGATGCGGCCCTTCAGGGCCTGGACGTCGGCGGTGTTCAGGCGGTTATGGGTCAGGTGGTCGACGGTCAGCGCCTCGGTCAGTTCGCCATTGATGCGGGGCTTGAGGTTGGTGACCAGGTCCACGTCCTCGTTCAGATGCTTGCTCATGCGCACGACCAGCATCACCTGCAGCCGGACGTAGGAGAAGCGGTCCTTCCCCGGCAGCAGCATGGGGCTCATCTTGATCTTGCGCAGCACCTCCGGATCTTCCGACTTCTGACCGCCGCCGCCCTCGCCCGCCATGGCCGCTTGCGGGAGGGCCGTCATCGCCACCAGCGCCAGGAAGGCGCCGGCCACCACCGCGCGCGGCATGGCGCCGCGGCGGCGGTCACGGGGCAGGCGTTCATCGTCGCGGGTCATGCCGGGGCGAATTCCTGTGGCTGGCCGTAGGGCCGGAATCGGGGTGGATACTGGGACGGCAACGGTTCACGGTTCAAAACCGGGCGGGTTATTTAGTCTAGCACGGCCGTCCCAAGGGAAAGCCTGAGTCTTGTCCCGCCTGGTATGCGTGATACTAGAGCGGCTTCCTTAAGGCTTCCTTAGCGGGTGGGTCTATCCGAAAGGCGTGGATTCCCGTTCATGTGCCGGATGTGCCGGGCCGCAACTCGGGGAAAGGGCGCCTACGGAGCGAATCGCGCATAAAAGTCAGGTTGACCTGACATCGACATTGAGTCATGTTTACCTGACAAAACGTCAGGAGATCATGACATCATGTCCGTCGCCGTTCTCTTCCCGCCCGCCTCGCGGCGCTACATCCTCACCTCGATCATCACCGCGGTCCTTTACGTCCTGTCCATCAAGGCCATCAGCTGGGGCCAGCCCCAACTGCATGGGCCCTTGCTGTGGGGGGCGATCCTGGTGCCGGTGGGCTGCATCGCCGTGCAGCTGTGGGCGACGCTGCGGCTGATGGCCCAGGTGGATGAGTTCATGCGGGCGTTGCTGGCCAGGCGCTTCATCATCGCCGCCTGCCTGGCCTTCATCATCGCCAGCGCCTGGGGCTTCCTGGAAACCTTCGCGCAGGTGGAACACCTGCCGGGTTTCATGGTCTATGCCATCTTCTGGATAGCCTTCTGCCTGGTCTCCCCCTTCATCCGGACGACGCGCTGATGCGGAACACCCTGAAAGTGCTGCGGGCCGAGCGTGGCTGGACCCAGAGCGACCTGGGTGAGCGGCTGGGCGTCTCCCGCCAGGCGGTCAACGCGCTGGAGACGGAAAAGCACGATCCGTCGCTGGACCTGGCCTATCGCATCGCCGCGCTGTTCGGGCTGTCGGTGGAGGCGATCTTTCACAACCCCCACCGGCCGGCCTGATCCCAACTACTCAAACAATCCCGCCTGATAGTCGCGGATGGCCGCGATGATCTCCTCACGGGTGTTCATGACGAAGGGGCCATGGGCCACCACCGGTTCGGCGATGGGCTCGCCATGGCCGAACAGCAGCACCGCATCCTCTCGCGCCGTGATCTCGACCGTGTCGCCTTCCAGGCTCAGTTCCGCCAGGTGATGGAAGGGGACGGCCCCACCGCCCACGGCGATCGCGCCACGCACGACGTAGAGGAAGACGTTGCGCCCGGCGGCACCGTCGAAGCGCACGGTGGCGCCGGCGGCCAAGCTGACCGTGCTCATGAACACGCCGGTCAACGAGGTGACGGGACCTGTCACGCCATTCCAGGTGCCGGCGATGAGGTTGACGGTGCCGCGCCCGTCCGGCGTGGGCAGCGCCGGGATGGCGTCGCGCTGCAGGCCGGTATAGCCCGGCTGGGCGAACTTCAGCCGGGCCGGCAGGTTCACCCACAGCTGCAGGATCTCCAGGGGCCCACCCTTGCGGCGGAACTCCGCCGGCGACAGCTCCGAATGCACCACGCCGCGCCCGGCCGTCATCCATTGCACGCCGCCAGCCCTGATAACACTTTCATGGCCGGCGCTGTCGGCGTGCGTCAGCTCCCCCTCCAGGATGAAGGTCACCGTCTCGAAGCCCCGGTGGGGGTGGGGACCGAAGGGCAGGCCGTTGTTGCCGGGCCCATAGGTTTGCGGCCCGTGGTGGTTCAGGAACAGGAAGGGGCTCAGCTGCGGCAGGGCCGGGCCCGGCAGGGGGCGGCGCGTCGTCAGGTCCGCGATGTCGTCGCGATAGGCCGCGTGCAGGCGTTCCAGGGTCTTCAGCGGGCTCATCGACCGGTCCTTCCGGGGCGAATAACATCAAGGCGCGGCATCGGCGCGCGACCAACCATCCGATATCTAAGCGCCGGCGGGCCCGCGCGATAGGCCCCCGGGCGGCACGGACTGTTGCCGTTTCGGAACGATGGGCCATGCCGGGTGGGGCGTTTTCGGGTTGACCCCGGCCCGTCGCCGGTAGATGGTACCGCTATCATATGATTTATAAGAATTCTCCAGGGGGAATATCGACCATGAAGACGCAGGGGCAGCCCATGCGGGGCGCCACACCGAAATCCATGCGGAATCGCTGGGCGCGCGGATACGGGGCCCTGGCGCTGGCCACCAGCCTCGGCGTGGCGGCAGGGGCCCTGCCGGCGCCGACCCTGGCGGCCGACAGCGGCGTGACCGCCCCGGTGGTGGTGGACCAATCCAACAAGACCCAGGAACAGACCCTGGTGCTGGAGCCCTACGGCCCCAACATCGTGCGCGTCACCCTCAGCCTGAAGAAGGACGCCGCCCTGGCGGGTCCCGGCTACGGCATCATCCCCGGCGCCAACACCGCCGGCTGGACGCAAGGCCAGGATGAGCGCGGCGACACCGTGCTGAAGTCCGGCCAGATGTCGGCCACCATCGTCGGCTGGCACCCGCCGCCGCACGCCGTGCCGCCGCAGCGGACCGCCGTGGACATCAGCCGCTATTTCGGCGGCACCACCAACGGCGCCCACATCCTGTTCAAGGACGCGGCGGGCAAGACCATCCTGGACTTCACCGGCTGGTCCATGGGCGTGCCCAATTTCAAGGACGGCAACAGCCAGCTGCTGCACGACCGCCGCCCTACGGATGACCCGTTCTACACCGTGAACGGCACCTTCGCCTCCCCGGCGGACGAGCACTATTACGGGCTGGGCCAGAACCAGGAGGGCTTCCTGGACCACCGCGGCCACGTGGTGCGTTGCTGGAACGACTACAACGCCTCGGGCGGGCAGAGCACCTGCGTGCCCTTCATGATCACCAACTACGGCTACGGCCTGCTGTGGGACAACCCCTCCAAGACAACCATCGAGCCGGGCTTCAACGAGGTCACCCGCTGGACGTCCGAGGTGGGCGACCGCGTCTCCTTCTTCGTCATCGCGGGCAAGACGCCGGACGAGATCTACGCCGGCTACCGCCAGCTGACCGGCGCCACCCCCCTGCTGCCCAAGTCCGCCTACGGCTACATCCAGTCCAAGCAGCGCTACCGCTCCCAGCAGGAGGTGCTGGACGTGGCCAAGGGCTATCGTGAGCGGCACATCCCGGCCGACGTGCTGGTGGTGGACTGGTTCTACTACACCATCATGGGCCAGTTCGATTTCGTGCCGGAGCTGTGGCCGAACCCCAAGGCGATGAACAAGCAGCTGCACGACATGGGTTTCGAGACCATGATCAGCGTGTGGCCGCGCTTCACGTCCGACGGCCGCTACTACGACCTGTTGAAGAAGAACGGCTGGTTCCTGAGCCAGGCCGACGGCACCCCCACCAACGGCCTGCCCTATGACAAGGCCGGGTCGGACATCGACACCACCAACCCCGACGCCGCCAAGTGGTACTGGAACACCATCCGCGACAACATCCTGAGCCAGGGCTTCGACAGCCTGTGGTCGGATGAGACGGAGCCGGATTTGCCGCCCAACGGCAGCTACTACCACATCGGTCCGGGCACGAAGTACTTCAACGTCTACCCGCTGTTCCACACCAGCGCGCTGTATGACGGCTTCCGCCGCGACTTCAAGGACAAGCGCACCGTCATCCTGTCGCGCGACGCCTATCTGGGCGTGCAGCGCAACGGCGCCATCGTCTGGTCGTCCGACATCACCCCCACCTGGGACGCGTTCAAGCGCCAGGTGCCCACCGGCCTGGACTTCGCCGCGTCTGGTATTACCTACTGGAGCAACGACACGGGCGGCTGGCAGTACCTGCCGGAGGAGCACAAGCCCGCCAAGGCGCCGCTGCTGGACCCGACGCCGGCGCGCGGCGTGGTCGGCGGCTATGACGACTATCCCGAGCTGTACACCCGCTGGTTCCAGTACGCGACCTTCCTGCCGGTGCTGCGCACCCACGGCAGCCGCCCGGCCAACGAGATCTGGTCCTACGGGCCCGACGCCCAGGCGATTTTGGAAAAGTACGTGAAGCTGCGCTACCAGCTGATCCCGTACATCTATTCCCTGGGCTACAAGACCTATAAGACGGGCGCGCCCTTCCTGCGGGCCCTGCCGCTGGACTTCCCCAACGACCCGGCCGTGATCGACATGCGGGACGAATACATGTTCGGCCCCGCCCTGCTGGTGGCCCCGGTGACGGAGCAGGGGGCGACGACCAAGCAGGTGTACTTGCCGGCAGGCAGCGACTGGTACGACTTCTGGACGGACAAGCGCTACACCGGTGGCCAGACGGTGACGGTGGCCGCCCCCATCGACCGCATCCCGGTGTTCGTGAAGGCCGGGTCCATCCTGCCCCTGGGTTCCCCCATCGAGAACACGCATCAGAAGCAGACCATCGCGAAGGTGAAGGTCTATCCGGGCGCCGATGGCCGCTTCACCCTGTTCCAGGACGACGGCTTCACCTACGCCTATGAGCAGGGCGGCGGCAGCGTCACCGAGCTCACCTGGACCGAGGCCAGCCACAGCCTGGGCCACACCGGCGCCAAGGGCTGGAGCGAGCCCGACGCCAAGGTGGTGGAGGTGGTGCAGGCCAAGTAAGGCCGGCATCCAAGTTCATGGGAAAGGGCGGTCGCGGGTGGCCGCCCTTTTCTTTCGCGTTGTGACCGCGCTCGTTGAAGCGAGGGCGTTGAAGCGGGGGCGGATTGGCGGTTCAATGCCGCACCCCGAGCCGACTGATGAGAAGCCCCGATGACCGACCTGTCCGCCTTCCCCATCACCCGCCGCTGGCCGGCCCAGCATCCCGACCGCATCCAGCTCTATGGGCTGCCCACGCCCAATGGCGTGAAGGTCTCCATCATGCTGGAAGAGACGGGGCTGCCCTATGAGCCGCATCTCGTCAACATCATGCAGAACGAGAGCTGGACGCCGGAATTCCTGTCGCTGAACCCTAACGGCAAGATCCCGGCCATCATCGACCCCAACGGGCCGGAGGGCACGCCCATCGCCCTGTTCGAGTCCGGCGCCATCCTGGTCTATCTGGCGGAAAAGACGGGCAAGTTCCTGCCCGCCGGCGCGACCGCCCGCTATGAGACCCTGCAATGGGTGTTCTTCCAGATGGCGGCCATCGGTCCTATGTTCGGCCAGGTGGGCTTCTTCCACAAATTCGCCGGCAAGGACTATGAGGACAAGCGCCCCCTGAAGCGCTACGCCGACGAATCCAAGCGCCTGCTGGGTGTGCTGGAGAGCCGCTTGGCCGACCGCCCCTGGATCATGGGCGAGGAGTACACCATCGCCGACATCGCCTGCCTGGGCTGGGTGCGCAACCTGGTGGGCTTCTACGGCGCCGGCGAGCTGGTCGACTACGCCAGCCTTAAGAACGTTCCCGCCTGGCTGGAACGCGGCTTGGCGCGCCCGGCGGTGCAGCGCGGGCTGGATATCCCCAAGCGGCCGGGCTGAGTTAAATCGCTTCCGCCTTCAGCGCCCTCCGCCAGTGGGTGGCGCGGTCCTTCAGTTGGGCGCGGGCGAGGTAGGCGTTTTCCTCCGGCTCCAGCCGTTCCAACACCTCGAAGGTGAAGGCGTCGGCCCCGTGGGCGATCCAGGCGGTTTGCAGGCCCCGGTGGGTGTGGCCGCCGTGGCGCAGGCTGAACCACAGCCGGTTCTGGATGGTGTCCAGCGTCGGCGTGGACCCCACCCACACGGTGCCGGGCGATGCGGAGCAGCGCAGGGCGTAGATGCCGGGCTCGTTTTCCCGCTTCTTGTAGTCGGCGATGGCCGCCCTCCTGTCCTGGGCTTGCATGACGTGATCCTATTTCACCCGGGTGATATTCTGATTGCGGTATAATACCCGGGTGAAATCAGGTCAAGCGCGGTGGCGATGACGGCCGGTCAGCCACCTGTTGACGCATCGTCAGTCGCGCGCACGGCGTGCACTGCGGCATCTTGATCGCGCGCCCCTGACTTTCGCCGGGGCCGCCCCATATCTGGCATCTGCCCGACCCCGGCGCCTACCGGGGCGGTCGGCGCGCCCCTAGCAGAAAGGGTCCCCCAATGTCCGCATCCCCCACCGCCTTCATCGTTGGCGCCTCCCGTGGCCTTGGCCTGGCCTTGGCCCAGGAGTATCTGACCCGTGGCTGGCAGGTCGTCGCCACCGTCCGTCCCGGCGCCGAGCCCGGGCCCCTGCATGAGCTGGCCGGCGAAGCCCAGGGCCGCCTGACGGTGGAGGTGGTCGATATCGTCCATGCCGACCAGATCGCGGCCCTGCGCCGGCGCCTGGAGGGCAGCCGAGTCGACGTGCTGTTCATCAACGCCGGCGTCACCAACAACCCGGAAGAGACCATCGGCGAGGTGTCGACCGAGGAATTCATCCGCGTCCAGGTGACCAACGCCCTGGCGCCCATGCGCTGTGTCGAGGTGCTGGGCCAGCTGGTGACGCCCAAGGGCACCATCGCCGTCATGTCCTCCGGCCTGGGCAGCGTGGCCAACAACCTCAGCGGCGGATGGGAGGTCTATCGCGCCAGCAAGGCGGCGCTGAACACCCTCATGCGTTCCTACGCGGCGCGGCAGCCGGCGCACGGCCGCACCCTGCTGGTCATCGCCCCCGGCTGGGTGCGTACCGACATGGGCGGGCCGGCGGCCAGCCTGGACGTGTCGGAAAGCATTCCCCGCGTGGTCGACGTGGTGACCGCCCAGGCCGGCAAGCCCGGCCTGCGGTATCTGGATTACCAGGGCGCCACCGTTCCCTGGTGAGCGGCCCTTCAAGGAGCATGAAAGCATGAGCAAGGTCGCATTCCTGGGCCTGGGCGCCATGGGCGCCCGCATGGCCGCGAACCTGGTCAAGGCGGGCCACGCCGTCACGGTGTGGAACCGTTCCCCCGCCGCCACGGCGAACCTGACGGCGCTGGGCGCCACAGCGGCCCCCAGCCCGCGGGCGGCCGCCGCCGGGGCCGACGTCGTCATCACCATGGTGGCGGATGACGCGGCGTCCCGGGCCGTATGGCTGGACGACAAGACCGGTGCCCTGGCGGGCCTGGACAGGGGCGCCGTGGCCATCGAGTGCAGCACCGTCTCCCCCGCCTGGGCCGTCCAGCTGGCGGCGGCGGTGACGGCCACGGGGGCGGGTTTCCTGGAGGCGCCGGTGGTGGGCACCCTGCCCCAGGCGCAGGACGGCAAGCTGATCATCCTGGGCGGGGGCGAGCGCGCCGCCTTCGATCAGGCCCAGCCGGCGCTGGCGCCTTTGGCGGCGGCCATCCACCATGTCGGGCCGGTGGGCCGGGGGGCGGTGATGAAACTGGCGGTGAATGGCCTGCTGGGCATCCAGCTGGCCGCCTGGGCGGAGATGATGGGCTTCCTCGCCAAGGCCGGCTTCGACGGCGCGGCCGCCCTGGACGTCCTGACCGCTCTGCCCGTGGCCAGCCCGGCCGCCGCCGGCTACGCCCGCATGATGCAGGCCGGTGACTTCGCCGTGCGCTTCCCGGTGGACCTGATGGCCAAGGATTTCCGCTATGGCACCCAGGCGGCGGACGCGCTGAAGGCGGACACCCCGGTGGCGGACGCGACCCTGGGGGTGCTGGAACGCGCGCGGGAGGCCGGCCATGGCGCGGAGAACGTCTCGGCGCTCATCCGCCTCTATACCGGCGGCTGAGGGCGTTCAGGGCTGGGCGGCGGCGGTCTGCGGCCGGGGATGGGCGGGGCGCTGCGCCAGCACGATGCCCAGCACCACCAAGCCGCCGCCCACCAGGTGATAGGTGTGCAGTACCTCTCCCAGCAGCAGGGCGGCCAGCACGGCGGTGGTGATGGGTAGCAGATTCATGAAGATCGCGGTGCGGCCCGGCCCCAGGTGCTTCACCCCTTGAATCCAGAACACGGGCGCCACGATGGAGGCCGGGATGCCGGCGTACAGGATCAGCGCCACGTTGGCCGTCGTGATCGGCGCCGGCGGCGCCAGCAGGTAGCCCGGCAGCAGGAAGACCAGGGCCGCCGCCACCTGGGCGTACAGGGCCGTCCACACCGGCAGCGGCAGGGGCCAGCGCTTCAGGCAGACGCCGTAGCCGGCATAGGCGACGCAGGCGCCCAGCATGAAGGCGTCGCCCCGGCCCACGCCGTGCGACAGCAGGCGGCCGTAATCTCCCTGGCCCAGCACGAACAGGATGCCGGCCAGCGACACGAAGCCGCCCACCAGGGCGAGGGGCCCATGTTTCTGCCGCAGCCAGACGGCGCTCAGCGCCAGGGTCAGCAGCGGCACCAGGGCCACGAAGATGCCGATGTTGGTGGCGCTGGTGCTGGCCGCGGCGTAGTAGGCCAGCCCCTGGTACAGGGCCATGCCCAGCAGGCCCAGGACGGCGATTTGGGGCAGGTGCTGGCGGATGACGGCCCGCCGCGTCCAGGCGCCGCGCAGGCAGAAGGGCGTCAGCAGCACGAAGGCCAGCAGCCAGCGGTCGAAGGCGATGACGCTGGGCGGGATGGCCCCGGCCGACGCCTTGGTCACCAGATTGTTGCCGGTCCAGATCAGCACGGCCAGCAGGGGGAAGGTCAGGTACAGGCGGGGCGACATGAAACGTGCCGGGTCATCATCCTTGGGATGGCGACCCTAATGCCGGACGCGCCCCGGCTGTAGAGCGACTTTGCGACGGCAGGTATCAGTCCAACAATTCCGGCCGGAACTGGTCCCGGCGGCTGACAGTCCCGCCCGCCACCATGAACACGCCGTCGCCGGTGTAATGCAGGGTTTCATGGTGTTCCGGCTGTGGCACCGCGTGGGCCCTCATCACCTGGAAAATGAAGAAGTTGTAGCGCTCCACCAGGCTGGCGTCGGCCAGCCGGCACTCCAGGTTGACGGGACAGTCGCGAATCAGCGGGGCGTCCACATCCACTCCCCCGCCTGCCGTCAGGCCGAAATGCTCGAACTTGTCGACCTCCGTCCCGCTGGTGTTGCCAATGCCCACCACGGTGTCGATCATGGCGGCGGTGGGCAGGTTCAGCACGCATTCGCCGCTGCCCCGCACCAGCTCGAAGCTGTGGTTGTCGGCGGCGATGACGCAGCCCACCAGCGCCGGCGTGAACTCCATCATCGTATGCCAGCCCAATGCCATGATGTCCCGCTGCCCACGGTGGGCGCTGGACAGCAGCATGATGGGCCCCGGTTCCAGATAGCGGCGCACCTTGGACACCGGGAAGTCCGCTTTCTCCGTCATCTCTCATCTCCCGTGGTTTGCCGCCGTGAACCCCGGGCGGTGGCCTGGGTTCCTTTCGCGGCTGGCGCCACGCGGGGGTTCCTATCGCGGCTGGCGCCACGCGGGGCGGGCCATGTGCTCGATGAAAAAATCCGCCAGCGCCTCCACCTTGGCGGGGCGGGCGCGGGTAGTGGGGGTCACCAGGTACAGCCCGCCCAGCGGCATCGACCAGCCGTCCAACAGATCCACCAGCCGGCCGTCGGCCAGGTATTCAGCCGCCAGGAACTCCGGCAACTCGGCGATGGCCAGGCCGTCCAGCACGGTGGGCAGCAGCGCTTCCCCATTGGTGACGCGCAGGGGGCCGGTGGGCGTCACGGCCACCTCCTCCCCATCGGTGTTGATCAAGCGCCAGACGTCCTGGCGGGCGCGGTAGGCGTAACCCAGGCAGTGATGGGCCGCCAGTTCGCCCGGATGCCGGGGGCGGCCATAGCGGGTGATGTAGGCCGGGGCGGCCACGATGTGCCGGGCGATGGGGCACAGCTGGCGCGCCACCAGCGAGCTGTCGGTCAGCACGGCGATGCGCAGGGCGGCGTCGAACCCCTCCCCGATCAGGTCCACCGTGGCGTCGCTCAGATGCAAATCGATGGTGATCTCGGGATATGCCCGCAGGAAGGCCGGCAACAGCGGCGCCACCCAGCGCACGCCGAAGGACATGGGCACGGCCAGACGGATGGTGCCGCGCGGCCGGCTGGACAGCTCCCGCGCCGCATCCTCCACAGCCTCCGCCTCGGCATACAGCTGGGACGCCCGGGCGGCCAGGGCGGCACCCACGTCGGTCAGGGCCAGGCGGCGCGAGGTGCGGTTGAACAGGCGGGCACCCAGCCTGTCCTCCAGCCGGCTGACGCCGCGCGACACGGTGGCGACCGACACGCCCATGGCCCGGGCGGCGGCGGCGTACGACCGCTCCTCCGCCACCTTGGCGAACATGGCCAAGCCTTCGAAGTCTGGAACCTTGGTCACACCAAACCTGCAACAATAGTTTTCATCCATTTCTATTTTGAAAACCCGGGTTTGGCGACATCTTTTGCCCATCGGCCGCCGCCCACAACGGACAGAGAGGGGCGGCACAAATCAAGGCACTGAAAGGAAAGAAAAATGGCTCGCAAACTCGAAGGCAAGGTCGCGATCGTCACCGGTGGCACCAGCGGCATCGGCCTCGCCACCGCCAAGGCTTTCGCCGCCGAGGGCGCCCGGGTGTTCATCACCGGCCGCCGCGCCCCGGAACTGCAGGCGGCGGTGGCGGCCATCGGCCCCAACGCCACCGGCATCCAGGCCGACAGCGCCAAGGCGGAAGACCTGAACCGCCTCTATGAGCAGGTGAAGGCCCAGGCCGGCCGTATCGACGTCCTGTTCGCCAATGCCGGCGGCGGCACCATGCTGCCCCTGGGCCAGATCACCGAAGAGCACTACGACGACATCTTCGGCCGCAACGTGAAGGCCGTGCTGTTCACGGTGCAGAAGGCCCTGCCCCTGCTGGTGGACGGCGCCTCGGTCATCCTGACCGGCTCCACCGCCGGCAGCACCGGCACGGCGACCTTCAGCGTCTACAGCGCCAGCAAGGCGGCGGTGCGCAACTTCGCCCGCAGCTGGACCCTGGACCTGAAGGAACGCGGCATCCGCGTCAACGTGCTGAGCCCCGGCCCCATCCGCACGCCGGGCCTGGTGGAATTGGCCGGCCCGGACGCCGCCCAGCAGCAGGGCCTGCTGGACTACATGGCAAGCCAGGTGCCCCTGGGCCGCGTGGGCGAGGTGGAGGAGATCGCCAAGGCCGCCCTGTTCCTGGCCTCGAGCGACAGCAGCTTCGTCGCCGGCGCCGAACTGTTCGCCGACGGCGGCCTGGCCCAGGTTTAAGACGTCGCAAGATGATGCGGTTGGCGGCCCCGGAGCGATCCGGGGCCGTTCCGCTTGGTCAAATTGGCCCCACCCGGCGGGCTGGCGGCTGGTGTATCAAGGGGGCGGACTTAAGATCGGGAACCCGGACCCATGCCCTACCTCTGGCTGGAATCGCTGCACGCCGCCGCGGCCGTCACCTTCGTGGCGGGCCTGCTGGCGGCGGCCCTGCTGCTGGCCTTCCTGCCCAGCGCCGACGCCCTGTCGCCCGCCTTCTGGCGCGCGGCGCGGGCTTGGCATCGCTGGGTGACGGGACCGGCCATCCTGCTGGTCTGGGGCCTGGGCCTGACCCTGGCGGTCACGGGTGGCTGGCTGCCCTCCGCCGGCTGGCTGTGGGCCAAGCTGGCGCTGGTTACGGCGCTGTCGGGCCTGCATGGCGCCCAGGCCGGCGCCTTGCGTCGCCTGGCCAACGGGCAGGAGCACCGGCGCACCGCGCTCGGCCGCTTCCTCCCCGCCCTGATCGTGCTGGCGGTGGTGGGCATCCTGTTCCTGGTGATCGGAAAGCTGTTCTGAGGAAGTCCCTCCGAGGTCCAGGAACGCTTATTTCTTCCCCTTGCCCTCCAACTGCGCCAGGCGGGTCTTGAGCGCCTGGATCTCTTCCATCTGGCGTTGGATCAGCCCCTGCTGTTCCTGGACGGCCTTGATCAAGGTGGCGGTCACTTCGTTGTACTTGATCGACTTAGTCCCGCGCTTGTCCTTGGCGGTCAACACTGCGCCGGGCAGCGCCACCTCGGTATCCTGCGCGATCAGGCCGGTCTGCTCTCCCCTCATGCCGTCCCCGACTGGGTCCTTCCAACGGAAAGTGACAGGCTTCAGTCGCATGACCCGATCCAAGGCCCCTGCCGCTAGGGGGACGATGTCGGTCTTCAGCCGAGCATCCGAACTCTGGCTGAAGTTGGCGGAGGTGTTGATTACCCCCGCCACGTCCAGCATAGCGCCTGGGGTCGTGGTTCCGATGCCCACATTGCCGTTGGTGAGAACGGTCAGGCGAACGATGTTCAACGGTGAGGCCAAGGAAACGGGGCCGGTCGACTCCAGTATGGCTGGAGCCACGAGGTTGCCCCAGTTGCCGCCTATCTGGCCGACGTAGGCCTGCGCATTGCCGCCGTTGGCAAAAAATTCAAGCGCGGTATTGCCGCTGGGTTGGGTGTTTTCGAAATGGCCGATATTGGAAGTCCCTGACGCGAACGACACGGAAAGGGGGGTGTTCGGTACCACCGTGCCGATACCCACATAGCCGTTGGTGGCGACGGTCAAACGGGGGACGTTCACCGGAGACGCCACGGAAACCGGCCCATTCGATTCCAGCACCAGCGGTGCCGTCAGCCCACCCCAGCTACCGCCGACCTGGCTGACATAGGCCTGTCCGGCACCGCCATTGGTGAACAGCTCGAGGGCCGCGTTGCCGTTGGCTTGGGTGTTTTCGACATGAACCATGTTCCCGGTGGCGTTGCCGTAGACCGACAACGGGAAGCTCAGGACGGTCGTTCCGATGCCGACCTTGTCCGTGAAGGTGGGGCAGCCCAGGATGTGGTTGAAGTTGTCCATGACCTGGCTGGCATCGGCCGTCTGGCCATTCTGGAACTGGTGCAGGGTGGGGCAGGTCATCGCCAAGGCCGAGCCGGAAGCGGCGAAGGTCAGAGATAAGATCAAAGGCGCTAAAATCAGACGGTGCTTCACGGACGTCCCCATTTGATTGATCGTCGCAGGCTGATGGCGCCTCACCATACGGAATCAATGCCAGCTGGCACAACGGATCGGCGCAAGCGAAGCGCATCATTGTCATTTTTGGATAGGGCTTGCCTCTGAGCTATCGTTACGCGCGTGTAGGTTTCGGTTGGCGAATATGCGGCAAAGGGACGCAAGCCATCGCGTCGCAGGCTGTGAAGGCGCCGTGTCACGAAGCCGTAAGATTCCAAGGCATTGACGCTGGCCGCCCTTGCCCGGCATCACAGGGGACGGGCGGCGGCGGCGCCGTCCCGACAGGCGGAGGGGCCATGGGCACGCGCGCGGCGTCGGACATCAGCGAGGAACATGGGCTGATCTGCGGGTTCCTGATCCGCAACGGAACGGTGGCGCCTGTCCCCTGGCCCGGCATCAACGGCGCCATGGCCGAGCCGGGCGGCCTGGTCTGGCTGCATTTCAACCTGGTGGACGTGCGGGCGCGGCAGTGGATCGAAGCCATGCCCAATCTACCGCGCGGTGCCCGCCAGGCGCTGCTGGGCCAGGACAGCCACTTCCGCCTGGAGCCGGTGGGCGACGGCCTGACCGGCGTGCTGGCCGACCTGCACCACCGTTTCGATGATCCCGCCGGCGGTCTGGGCCAATTGCGCCTGTACATGGATTCCCATCTGGTCATCACCGCCCGGCGCCAGCCGCTGATGGCGGTGGACCAGCTGCGCCGTGCCGTGGGGCAGGGCCTGGCGCCCACCAGCGCCGTTGACTTGATCGCCCACCTGATGTTCCACCTGACCGACACGGTGGCGGCGGAGGTCAGTGAGCTGGCCAACGACGTCGACGATGTGGAGGACGCCCTGCTGGCCGACCGGCTGGAGGATGAGGGGGAGAAGCTGGGCCGCATCCGCCGCACCTCCGCCCGCCTGCGCCGCCATATCGGCCCGCAGCGCACGGCGCTGAACGTGGCGCTGGGCCGCTTGCCCGGCTGGTGCGGGGAGAGGACCAGGCCCGCCTGCGCCAGGGCATCGACCGGCTGGACGGCGTCGGCCAGGATCTCGATCTGGTGCAGGAACGCGCCCGCCTGCTGCAGGACGAACTGTCCAACCGCTTCAGCGAGGCGACGAACCGCAACCTCTACATCCTGTCCATCGTCACCACCATCCTGCTGCCGGTGAACCTGATCACCGGCATCTTCGGCATGAACGTGGGCGGCCTGCCGTGGAGCGGCCATGACGCCGGCTTCATGTGGGTCTGCGGCGTCATGGTCTTCACCATCCTGGTGTCCCTGGTGGTGCTGCACTGGCGCCGGCTGTTCTAGGCCGCGGGCGGCACCTGCCGGTCCAGCAGGGCGAACGTGGCCCGCAGATGCTCGGCCAGGGGGCGGGCGGCGTGCGGATGGGCGGCATGGTCCTGGCGCCAGTCCTCCTGGGCCAGGCGCAGGGCGCCGATCGCCAGCATGGCCGCCACCCGCAGTTCCTCCGCCGCGCGGTCGGGCCACCGTTCCGCCATCACCTGGGCCAGGTCGCGTTCCATATCCACCATCTTGGCCAGCTTACGGGCGCGCAGCGCTTCGGTGGAGCGCAGCAGGGCGTCGGCGGCGATGGACGCCTTGGTTTCGAAGCGGGCGGCCAGCGTCAGCAGGCAGTGCCGCGCGGCGGCCAGGGGGGCTGGTCCGTCGGCTGCTGCCGCAGGGCCGGGCCGATGGCCTCCACGAAGCCGCTGCCTTGCCAGGCCAGCAGCACGTCCTCCTTGGACTTGAAATAATAGAAGAAGGTGCGCCGGGCGATGCCGGCGGCGGCGGCGATGGCGTCCAGGGTCGTCGCCTCGAACCCGTTTTCCATGAACAGCTTCAGGCCGGTGTCGGCGATGCGCTGCATCGTCTCCCGGCGCTTGCGGTCGCGCAGGCCTTCCGTTTTGCCCGGCGTCGCGGGTGATGGGGGGGCGGTGTCCATGGGGGCCCTTATCGCACGATTGTCCCGCCCTTGAAATGTCGCACCCGGTGCGATATCTGATATTGCACTCAGTGCGAATTTACGCACGGTGCGAAATCATGAAGGAAGCACCATGGCAAAGACGTGGTTCATCACCGGTGCCAATCGCGGCTTCGGCCGCATCTGGGCGGACGCGGCGTTGCGGCGGGGCGACAGGGTGGCCGCCACCGCCCGTGACGTCACGGCACTGGCCGACCTGGCCGTCGCGCATGGCGACCGGCTGCTGCCTCTGGCATTGGACGTCACCGACCGCGACGGCGTGTTCCAGTCGATGGCCCGGGCGCACGCGCATTTCGGCGGGCTGGACGTGGTGCTCAGCAACGCGGGATACGGCTGCATGGGCGCGGTGGAGGAAGTGGCGGCGGAGGCGGCGCGTGCCAATTTCAACACCAACGTCTTCGGCACGCTGTCCGTCATCCAGGCGGCCCTGCCGCTGCTGCGGGCCCAGGGGCGCGGCCATATCCTGACGGTGTCCAGCATCGGCGGCGTGGTCAGCTTCCCCACCGGCGGCATCTACGCCGCCACCAAGCACGCGGTGGAGGCCCTGAGCGAGGCCCTGGCGGGAGAGGTCGCGGGCTTCGGCATCAAGGTGACCATCATCGAGCCGGGCAGCTTCGCCACCGATTTCCGCGCCTCGGCCGCCTTCGCGCCGGCGATGGCCGAGTATGACGGCGTGCGCGCCGCCGTCATGGCCAACTTCAAGCCGGAAAACTCGGGCGATCCCCGGGCCACGGCCGACGCCATCCTGAAGGTGGTGGATGCCGAGAGCCCGCCCCTGCGCCTGCTGCTGGGCACGGGGCCGCTGCCCCTGATCCGCCAAGTCTACGCCCGCCGCCTGGCGGCGTGGGAGGAATGGGCGGAGGTCTCGGCCGCGGCTCACGGTCAGCGCTGACCGGCCCCCAGGCCACCGCTGGCGGCCAGCGACGCCAGCGTCAGGGCGACCAGGGCGCTGACGCCCGCTGGCGGGAAAGGGAGGCCGTCCAACACCGCGCCCACCAGCACGGCGGCGGCCGCCACCAGCAGAGCCAGGGCGGCCAGCGCCAGGCTGCCCGCCCGCAGCCGCCGGCGCGTGGCGGCCAGGCCGGCCAGGATCGCGATGGCGTAGGCGGCTATCTCCACCCCGCCCGCCCCGTGCGGATCATGGCGCAAGGCCATTAGAGCCAAGCCGCCGGCGGTGGCCGACAGGGGCGGGAACAGCGGCCCGAGGCGGGTGAAGGGGGAATTGGCCAGGGGGCTGCGGGCATAGGCTTCGCGGACCAGGCTGTCATGGGCGAGGGAATCCATGGCGGTTCTCCTGCGAAAGGGAGTTAGGCGGGGGTGACGTAGGAGGCGAGGCCCTTGCCGAAGGACCAGTCGTCCCGCTGGTTGGGGCTCAACACGACCATCACGTCCTCCCGGCGCAGGCCGGGGTCCCGGGCCAAGTTGACGGCGATGGCCTGGTACAGGGCCTGCTTCCGCGCCGTGTCGCGCCAGTTGCTGGCCAAGATGGTGATCATCACCAGGTCGTCGGTGCGGTGGACGCCCAGGTAATCGGCGTCATAGAGGAAGCCGTCCCGCTCATGCTGGTCGATCAGCTGAAAGCGGTCGTCGGCGGGCACGCCGAAGGTGTCGGCCAGGGCCTGGTGGACGCCGTCGGCGATGGCGCGGATGTGGGCGGCCGGCTTGCCCTTGATCAGGGAAATGCGGACGAGGGGCATGATACGCTCCGTTCTTCAAGGCGGGGTGGGGTGGGTGGACCCACTTGACGTTCCTGAAGGTAAGAGGGCACAATCATTTCGAAAATTTGAATATTACGAACCGATACATCCATATAATCGAACTATTGGAGCCCGGCTTTGGTGGCGCGCGTCAACCTCGACATGGATGTCCTGCGAACCTTCGTGACTGGCTTCGAACTGGGCAGCTTCGCCCGAGCGGCGGAACGGCTGGGCCGGTCGCAGTCCGCGATCAGCACCCAGTTGCGCAAGCTGGAGGATCAGATCGGCCGGCCCCTGGTTCAGAAATCGGGGCGCGGCCTGGCCCTGACCCCCGCCGGCGAAAGCCTGCTGAGCTACGCCAAGCGCCTTCTGGACTTGAACGACGAGGCGGTGGACGGCATCCGGGGGGCGGAGGTCGCGGGCTGGGTGCGCCTGGGCCTGCCGCAGGATTTCGCCGAAACCTGGCTGCCCGGCGTGCTGAACCGTTTCAACCGGGCCCATCCCAAGGTGCGGGTTGAGGTGCAGGTGGACCGCAGCACCCCCCTGACGGAAAAAACGGTGAAGGGCGAACTGGACCTGGCGCTCATCTGGGGTGACGGCCGGGGCACGCCCTATGCCCGGCAGGTGGCCGAATTGCCCATCGCCTGGATCGGGCGGCCTGATTGGCCCGGCATGGCGGCCTTGGCGGGGGAGCCCCTGCCGCTGGCCGTGCTGCCGGCCCCCTGCGCCTTCCGTTCCGCGGCCGTGGCGGCGCTGGATGGTGCCGGCCTGCCCTGGCGCCTGGCCTTCACCAGCCCCAGCCTGTCCGGGCTGTGGGCGGCGGCGGCGGGGGGGCTGGGCCTGACGGTGCGCACCACCGTCATCATGCCCCGCACCTTATCCGTGCTGGACCCCGCCGCCACCGGTTTGCCGCCCCTGCCGCGCGTTCCCCTGGCCCTCCATCGGGCGGAGGCGGAGCCGTCCCCCGCCGCCGCCCGTCTGGCCGGTATCCTGCTGGACACCATCCGGGATGAACTGGGGCTGCCGGCGGAAGCCTGACCGCCGTCACCCGTCACGGGTCAGGACGATAGGCCCGGGGCCAGGCTGGCGGCCGGTCGCATCTGGCGCCAGGGCAGCAGGATGGGCGTCGCCAGCATGAGGATGCCGGCGACGGCGATGGCGATGCGGGGGCTGGTCATGTCGGCCAACAGGCCCCACAGGGCGATCAGCGCCGCCGTGGTCAGGCTGTTGGTGACCGACCACGCGGACAGGGTGCGGGCGACGCGGTCGGCGGCCAGCTGTTCCAGGCGGAACGAGGCCATGACCGGGTTGAAGGCGCCGCAGCACAGCACCAGCCCGAACTGGACGGCGATGACCAGGACCAGGCCGGGGGTGCCGGGGCCGATGAAGGCCAGGCCTAGCGACCAACCGGCCCGCAGGGTCCCCGTCACCAGGATGGTGGTGCGCTGGCCCAGGCGCGCCGCCAACGGGCGCGCCAGGCGCGACCCGATCAGGCCGCCGACGCAGGGCAGACCGAAGGCCAGGCCATACTGCCAGGGCGTGTAGGCCAGCGGCCCCAGCATCAGGAAGGCCATCAGCGGCGCGCTGACCATGATCATGGCGTTCACCAGCACGGTGTTGAGGAACAGCCGCCATAGCGTCGGGTGCGCCAGGATGAAACGCCAGCCGTCCAGCAATTCGGCCAGCCGCCGGCTGGGACCGGCGGGCCGCGTCGGCGGCCGCTCCCGCCCCCTGATCATGCCGATGCCCAGGGCCGAGAGCAGATAGCTGAGGGCGTCTACCAGGACGGTCGCCACGGGACCCATCAGCCCTATGGCCATCCCGCCCAGGGGCGGTCCGGCGATGGTCGCGACCCAACTGGTGGATTCCAGCACGGCGTTGGCGGTGATCAGATCCTCCCGGGGGACCAGCGCCTTGATGTAGGCGCCACTGGCCGCCGTGAAGGTGATGTTGGCGGTGGCGACGATGATGGAGACGACCAACAACTGGGCATAACTCAGCCAGCCCAGCGGATAGGCGATGGGAACGGTGATGATGGCGGCGAAGCGGACCAGGTCCATGGTGATCAGCACGCCCCGCTTGGCCCGGAACTCGGCCCAGGGCCCCATGGGAATGGCGGCGACCGCCCCCGCCGCCAGACCCCCCGCCATCATCAGGGACACGGCGGCGGGGCCGCAGTGCAACACCGTGACCGCGATCAGGGGAAAGCCGCCCCAGGCCAGCCAGGTGCCCGCGACGCTGACGGCGTAAGCCGTCCATAGCCAATTGAATTGCGGGCCCAATGACCGCCGCGACACCATTGTTCCCCCTGAACCCGAGACGACAGGAAAGCAGGAGAGGGCGCCCCGTTCCAATGGCTTTCATCATTGGCGCCGCCGGAAACGCGAAAGGCGCCCGGGTGGGCGCCTTGGATGCTTTCGCGTTTGGGATACCTTCGTTGGAGAGACTGGAGCGGGCGAAGGGATTCGAACCCTCGACCCCAACCTTGGCAAGGTTGTGCTCTACCCCTGAGCTACGCCCGCGTATCCAACTCTCCGCCCTCACATCGAAGGCTCACCTAAAAGCGAAAGGCCGAACCAGCCGGCCCGGCCTTTTCTCGCTTGTTCTTCCCTGAGGAAGACTGGAGCGGGCGAAGGGATTCGAACCCTCGACCCCAACCTTGGCAAGGTTGTGCTCTACCCCTGAGCTACGCCCGCACTCCATCCCGACGTCTGGCGCCGACCTTGCGATCGGTGCCCCCCGGCGGTGAGCGCGGATAATATGCAGGTGCGGATCGAATGCAAGCGCTTTTTTCAGGGAAAAATCGGGCGTCTTTTTTCCCGCGCGGGGGCGGCTATAAGGGACCGGTCACCCGCCCAGACGGCGCGTGGGGCGCGCACGCCCCTTGCGGCGGCGGCCCGGCGGGCTCATTTCAGGGACCTATGCGCGGGGGCCCCCATGCCGTGCCCAGGTGGGCGGCGGCTCGTGGGCGGCGGCTCCCGCGGCTGAGAAGGGATACGAGGCCATGCAGTTTCCGACCAACGCCGCCCCTGGTGGCAACGCCCCGGTGGACAAGTCCGACCTGATCAAGGACGGCAGCGACCGCACCTTCATGGCTGACGTCATCGAAGCCTCGCGCGAGGTGCCGGTGATCGTGGACTTCTGGGCGCCATGGTGCGGCCCCTGCAAGACCCTGGGCCCCATCATCGAAAAGGCCGTGCTGGCCGCCAAGGGTGCGGTGAAGCTGGTCAAGATCGACACCGACCAGAACCCGGCCATCGCCGGCCAGCTGCGCATCCAGTCCATCCCCGCCGTCTATGCCTTCTTCCAGGGCCGGCCCGTGGACGGCTTCACCGGCGCCCTGCCGGAAAGCCAGGTGAAGCAGTTCATCGACCGCCTGGTGCAGGCGGCGGGTGGCGTGCCCGGCGCCGCCGACATCGCCGCCGTGTTGGAAGAGGCGGGCCAGCTGCTGGAGTCGGGCGACGCCCAGACGGCCGCCGCCCTCTATAACGAGGTGCTGGGCGAGGAACCGGAGAACGCCGCGGCCTACGCCGGCCTGATCCGCTGCCTGCTGGCCGCCGACCAGGCGGACACCGCGCAGGAGATGCTGGACCAGGCGCCGGCGGCCCTGGCCAAGGCGCCGGAGATCGTGGCCCTGCGCACCCAGATGGATCTGGCCCGCCAGGCGGCGGACATGGGCCCGGTGGGCGACCTGGAGCGGGCCGTGGCGGCCGACGCCGACAACCACCAGGCCCGCTATGACTTGGCCCTGGCCCTCTATGCCGGGGGCCAGCAGGAAGCGGCGGTGGACCACCTGCTGGACATCGTGAAGCGCGACCGCGAATGGAACGAGCAGGCGGCCCGCAAGCAGCTGGTGAAGTTCTTCGAAGCCTTGGGCTTCAAGCACCCGCTGGCCATCGCGGGGCGGCGCAAGCTCTCTTCCATCCTGTTCGCCTAAATGATTTCGCTACCGTAACGGTGTGATGAGCCCCTTCGCCCCCACCTTCGAGCAGCTGCCGGCCAGCATCCCCGTCTTTCCCCTGACGGGGGTGCTGCTGCTGCCCCGGGCCCGCCTGCCGCTGAACGTTTTCGAGCCACGCTACCTGGCCATGGTGCAGGACAGCTTGGCCGGCGACCGATTGATCGGCATGATCCAGCCGATGGAACCGGGGGCGGAGGCGGACACCGGCGTGGAGCCGCCGCTGGCCGGTGTCGGCTGCTGCGGTCGGCTGACCGCCTTCGCCGAGACCGACGACGGCCGTTACCTCATCACCCTGTCCGGCCTCTGCCGCTTCCGCATCCGGGAAGAGGTGTCGACCATGCGGGGCTACCGCCGCGTCGTGGCCGACTGGTCGCCCTTCGCCGGCGACTTCGTCGCCCCGGCCGATGGCGGCTTTGACCGCGCCGGCCTGATGGCGGCGCTGAAGCCCTATTTCACCCGGCGATCGCTGACGGTGAACTGGCAGGCGCTGGAGACGGCGCCGGATGAGCAGCTGGTCGCCACCATCGCCATGCTGTGCCCCTTCACCCCGGCCGAGAAGCAGGCCCTGCTGGAGGCGCCGGATTTCATCGGTCGCGCGTCGATGCTGCTGGCGTTGGTGCAGATGGCGGTGCATGAATCGGCGGACGGCGACGCCGCGCGCCACTGATCTCCTTATTCAGGGACCCTTCCCCATGTCCGATACCGCCAAGGTCGACCCCAAGCTGCTGGAGATCCTGGTCTGCCCCCTGACCAAGGGGCCGCTCAGCTACGACGCCCAGCGCCAGGAACTGGTCAGCCAGCAGGCGCGCCTGGCCTATCCCATCCGCGACGGCATCCCCATCATGCTGGTGGACGAGGCCCGGTCTCTCGACGACTGAGGCTGACGATCATGACCCAGGAAACCTTCGCCACTGACGCCCACGGCACCCAGCACTGGCCGACCGAGATCCGCTACAAGCGGGTGGAGCGTGAACTGGTCATCACCTTCGACAACGGTGCCCGCGCCACCCTGCCGGCCGAATACCTGCGGGTGGAAAGCCCGTCGGCCGAGGTGCAGGGCCACAGCCCCGATCAGAAGCAGACGGTGCCGGGCAAGCGCGCCGTCGCGGTGGCGGAACTGGAGCCCATCGGCAACTACGCCGTCCGCCTGATCTTCGACGACGGCCACGACACCGGCATCTTCTCCTGGAAGTACTTGTACGAGCTGGGCCTGGAATACGACGAGCGCTGGGCCCGCTATCTGTCCGAGCTGGCGGCCCAGGGCCTCGACCGCGACACCGCCCCCCACCGCCATGGCCCCAGCTGTGGTTCGGGTGGCGGCGGTTGCGGCTGATCAGTCGAACGTCAACGGCTTGGCGGGCGCCGTGTCACGCACGGCATCAAGAACGGTGAGGTCTTCATTGCGAAGACCCGTCTTCTGGCTCAACGCGGCCAACGCGTCCCCAAGGCGCAAGCGCGTCTCTGGTTTGACCAGCCGCTCAGGGCTAACGGGCTTTTGCTCCATCCCAGCACCTCAGCCTTTCCCCGGGATCAGCCCGCTGGCCAAGATCCCGTCGATCACGAACTGACAGGCCAGGGCGGACAGCAGGATGCCCAGCACGCGGTTCAGCACGGTGATGCCGGTACGGCCCAGGATGCGGCTGACCTTGGTGGCGAAAATCAGCACGAACAGGGTCAGGGCCAGGATGCCGACCAGGACGCCCAGCACGACGGCCTGCTTGGCCAGGTCGCCGTGGGCGCGGCCCATGAACAGCACGATGGTGGTCATGGTGCCGGGGCCGCTGATCAGCGGAATGGCCAGGGGGAAGACGGAGATGTCGGCGCGGTGGCGCGCCTCCTCCCGTTCGTCCGCCGTGGCGGTGCGTACGCCGCTTTCGCGGGCGAACACCATGTCAATGGCCACCAGCATCAGCAGCACGCCGCCGGCGATGCGGAAGGCGGCGAAGCCGATGCCCAGCGCCCGCAACAGCAGGTCGCCGGCGAAGGCGAAGAAGAACAGGATCAGGGCCGCGATGACCGTGCCCTTGATGGCCATGCGCCGGCGGTAGCGCTGGTCCATGCCCACCGTCAGGCCGACGAACATGGGCCCCAGCCCGATAGGGTCGATGGTGACGAACAGGGCGATGGCGGTGGTGAGGATGAGGTCCAGCACGGGGAACGGGCCTGAGGAAAAAAGAGGTAGGCCGTGGGAGGCAGGACCCGGGGGTCGCGGGCGTCCCGGCAGACCCCTCAGGGTCTAGCGCGTTGGGGCGCCTGCTGCAAGCGGCGGCTGGCAGGGGGCAGGGCTGTCGAAGTTGAATGGTGGCTCAAGTTGACTTAACCCCCGCGGGGGCCGTAAGCAATGCTGCGGTGCATTCGGCCCGGGAGAGGGGCAGGCACCGGAAATCCAAACATCTTAGGGGGCCGTCCGGAGACACGATGAGCAAGAAGGTCTACCCCGACGCCGTAACCGCCCTGGCCGGGCTGTTGCGCAACGACATCACCGTCATGGCCGGCGGCTTCGGCCTGTGCGGCATCCCGGAAAACCTGATCGAGGCCATCCGCCTCTCGGGCGTGACCGGGCTCACGGTCGTCTCCAACAACGCCGGTGTCGATGGCTTCGGCCTGGGCGTGCTGTTGGAAACCAAGCAGATCAAGAAGATGATCAGCAGCTACGTGGGTGAGAACAAGCTGTTCGCCCAGCAGTACCTGTCCGGGGAGCTTGAGCTGGAATTCAACCCGCAGGGCACCCTGGCCGAGCGCATCCGCGCCGGCGGCGCCGGCATCCCCGCCTTTTTCACCAAGACGGGCGTGGGCACGCTGGTGGCCGAGGGCAAGGAGCTGCGCGAGTTCGACGGCGAGACCTATGTGATGGAGCGCGGCATCGTCGCCGACCTGTCCATCGTCAAGGCCTGGAAGGGCGACACGCAAGGCAACCTCGTCTATCGCAAGACGGCGCGGAACTTCAACCCGATGATGGCCACGGCCGGCAAGGTCACGGTGGCGGAGGTCGAGGAACTGGTGGAACCGGGCAGCTTCGACCCCGACCACATCCACACCCCCGGCATCTTCGTCCAGCGCATCATCAAGGGCGCCAAGTTCGAAAAGCGCATCGAGCAGCGCACCACCCGTCCGCGCGCGTGAAGGAGCTGACCTATGGCATGGACCCGTGAGGACATCGCCGCCCGCGCCGCCAAGGAGCTGCGCGACGGTTTCTACGTCAACCTGGGCATCGGCATCCCGACGCTGGTGGCCAACTACATCCCCGACGGCGTGCACGTCACGCTGCAGAGCGAGAACGGCATGCTGGGCATGGGCCCCTTCCCCTTTGAGGGAGAGGAGGACCCGGACCTGATCAACGCCGGCAAGCAGACCATCACCGAACTGCCGCACAGCAGCTTCTTCAGCTCCGCCGACAGCTTCGCCATGATCCGCGGCGGCCACATCGACCTGTCCGTGCTGGGCGCCATGCAGGTGGCGGCCAACGGCGATCTCGCCAACTGGATGATCCCGGGCAAGATGGTCAAGGGCATGGGCGGCGCCATGGACCTGGTGGCCGGCGTCAAGAAGGTGGTCGTGGTCATGGAACACTGCGCCGTCGACAAGAAGACCGGCGCGCTGGAGCCCAAGATCCTGAAGGCCTGCACCCTGCCGCTGACCGGCACCAAGGTCGTCGACATGATCATCACCGACCTGGGCGTCTTCCAGGTCGACAAGGAAGGCGGCACCGGCCTGACCCTGGCCGAGGTCGCCCCCGGCGTGACGGTGGACGAGATCCGCCAGAAGACCGAGGCGGAGTTCAAGGTGGGGCCCGGCCTTTGAGTCCGGAGAACCTCACCTGATGTATCGGCGGGCCGTCCCCCTGGGGCGGCCCGTTTGTTATTCTATGGGCCCAGCCGGGGGCCCAGCCGGCGGACGCCGGCGCCCGGCGTTTGAGGGCTGGAAAAACTCAGCTCGCCGCCCGCCCGGTGGCGGCCAGGCGCAGGCGCATCAGCGTGCCGTCGGCCCGCATGGCTTCGATGGCGGCATCCAGCGTTTCCATCGGCAGGGGCGACCGGGGGGCGTTGGCGCAGCGTTCCTCATGATCGCCCACCGTCTGGGGCAGGACGGTCAGCGCCTGGGCCCAGGTCTTGTCCACCGTCTGGCGGTAGTCGGCCTCCAGGTCGGTGGTCAGGATGGCGTCCACCCGCCGGTTGCGCAGCTTCAGGAAATTGCTTTCCGCGGACGGCGCGTCCTCCCGCTGCCAGGTGCCGTCGATGAAGGCCGCCTCCACCTCGCGCGGGTAACGGAAACCCAGGATGGCGCCGATGGGCCGCCCGGCCAGGTCGCCCAGGGTGCGCAAGCGCTCGCTGTCGGCCCGGCGGACGACCAGCACGCTGTGGCTGACCAGGATGGGGGTTGAGAAGCGGGCGGCGGCCACCTTGGGCAGCCAATCGGGGCTGTAGCCGCAGGCCAGGTCGATCGGGCCGTCGGCCAAGTCGGTCTCAAGGCGGTTGCGCGGTACCAGGCGGTAGAGCGGCCTGAAGCCGGTGCGCCGCGCGATCTCGTCGCCGATGGCCTTGATCAGGCCGCCCGCCACCTCGCCGTCCCGCAGGTCCACCAGCGGCGGCTGCTCCGTCTCCAGGATGCCAAAGACCAGGGCGGGGGGCTGGGCGCCAGCCTCACCGGCAAACAACGCCGCCGCGCCGGCCGCCAGGGCCGTGATCAGGAAAACAGCCCCGGCAAGGGTGGATCGTGGCACGGGCGCTGGGTGTCCTATCACGGGGAAGACGACGGTCTTCCCATCTAAGGCCCCGCCGCGATGCCGTTCAAGCGTGCCGTGGCGGGGCGAAGGGATAGGGGAATAGGGTCAGGCGCGGGCGCGCCAGCCGGGGGACTCGGCGTCCAGCAGGCGTTCCAGCTGCTGCACCCGCTGTTCCAGACGGTCGGCGCGGGCCAGCAGGTCGCCGGCGGCGTGATCCGACAGGCCCTGGGCCTGCAGCTCGCGCGCGCGGATCATGTAGCGGGTCACCAGGGCCACGATGGGGATCATCAGGGCGGCGAGGGGGATCAGCAGGGGGGACATGGGGCTTCGTCCTATCAGCGCTGGGCCAGTTGGCTCAGCTTGCGGTTGAGGTCGAATTCGGGGCTGGTGACGTGCCGCTCCATCTGGGTCACGCGGCGCTCCAGATCATCATAGCAGCGGAAGCGCTGGTCCTGCTGGCCGCGGCGCGCCTGGGCCATGGCCTCGATATCCTGCAGCTTCTGCATCGCCCGCAAGACGATGGCCACGATGGGAATGCACAGCGCCAAGAGGGGGACGAGTATCGGCGACATGGGGAAGGCCACCTGCTAAGGGTCGTGTGACGGGTAAATCTGGGGCATCGACGGGACCGGGCCGGTCCCGTCAGGCCACGCAATCTTAGATTATTTTGTGCCTGGTGACAGGCCCTGGCAACCATTGGGATGGGCCGCCGCAATAAACGGCCGGGGTGGCCGCCGCCGGGGAAGGGGACCGAAGGGTCCTTCCCCCGCATTCCCCCGTGCACGCCTGGAGACCTACTTCTCCAGGTCCTTGAACTGCCGCCGCAGGTCGAACTCGCGAGAGGCGACGGCGGTCTCCATGGCGCCGATCTCGCGATCCAGGTCGCGGAACTTGGCGCGTAGGCCGGCCAGGGTCTGGTCGGGGCGGGTGGTGACCGACCGCCAGAACACCTCTTCCTCGTTGCTGCCATACAGCCCTTGGGGCTGCGGCTTCAGCACGACGGCCAGCACGAGGTAGGCGATGATCGTGGCCGGGAAGAAGAACACCAGGCCCAGGACCATGCCCAGCCGCACCAGCCAGGCGTCGACGCTGAAGTAGTCGGCGACGCCGGCGCAGACACCGGCCACCTTGCCGGCGCGGGGGTTGCGATACAGGCGGTGGGGGTTGGGGCTGCCGAAGGTGCCGCCGCTCCCGTAAGTGCCGCCCTGGGCACCGGCGGCGGGGTTGGTCCAGCGGCTGCCGCCGCCATACCCGCCCGAGCCGCCACCGGAGGTCCCACCGGGGGGCCGCCGCCCGGGGAAGGGCGGCGGGTTAGAGCCTCTACCAGTCATTGCCGTGCCCTCCAGCCCGGGGCCTCCGCATCCAGGATCTTCTCCAGCTGCTGGATGCGGCTGTCCATTTCAGTGGCGCTGTGCCACAGGTCCGACAGCATGCGCTCGTCATCGACCGACAGTGTCTTGGCGACCCGCCACTTGGTCACATAGTGGGCGATGATCCACACCGGCGCCACGATGACCATGAAGATGATGGGTACGGCGACAAGTGCGTCCAGGTCCATGGACAGATTACCCCTGGTTCTTGGTCGCCAGCTTGGCCTTCAGGGCCTGCAGCTCGGATTCGACCTTGTCGTTGTTCTCCAGCTCGGCGATCTCGTCCGCCAGGCTGCGCTTGCGTCCCATGTCCAGGACTTCCGCCTTGCCTTCCAGGACGTCCAGGTTCCGTTCGATCTGGTCGAAGCGGGAGAAGGCGTCCGTGATGCGGTCGTCGTGAAGCTGGGTCTTGACCTTCAGACGCGCCGTGGCGGTCTTCTGGCGGGCGATGATGGCGCGTTCCCGCGTCTTGGCGTCCTGCAGCTTGGCCTGCAGCTGGCCGATGTCATCGTTGGTCTTCGCCAGGGCCTCGTCCAGGCGGCCCAGGTCGGTCGTCAGGCTGTCGGCGGCTTCGGCGATCTTGGCGCGGGCCATCAGGGCGCCCTTGGCCAGGTCCTCGCGGTCCTTGGACAGGGCCAGCTCGGCCTTGCGCTGCCATTCGTCGGCCTCACGGCGGAGTTCGACCAGGCGGCGCTCGATCTCCTTCTTCTCCGCCACGGTCTTCACCGCGGAGGAACGAACCTCGACCAGCGTGTCTTCCATTTCCTGGATGACCAGACGGATGATCTTCTCCGGCTCCTCGGCGCGATCCAGGATGGCGTTCAGGTTGGAATTGATGATGTCGCTGAGGCGCGAAAAGATGCCCATGAGTCAGGTCTCCTTCAGGCAAGGGCGATGAAAAGGTTGCTCAACACGGTGGCGACCGCAAGGATGATCCAAGCTTCAGCCGGCACGGCGCGGAAATCGTCCGCCAACATGGCCAGTTGGCTCTGGGCCCGGCTGGCGAAGAAGCCGGCATCGCCGGCCTTGTCGTGGATCGTGTGGTCGGTCATCGCTGCATTCCCCTTCGATGAGTTCCTTGCATTCGATCGTGTGTCCCTACATCAGCAAGGGGCGTGCCAATTGTATCTGGTGAGCGTAAGATATTGAAAATAAACAAAACACACTAAACGGCACTCTAGGCGAAGCCGGGCGACTTATCCAAATCCACGATTATGTGGCGAATTTCGCCAACCGGTGCCATGATCGGCCAGAACGCCCCCTTACGCGGTAGTTTCCGCCCCGCGAGCGAATCACCCATGGCCTCCTCCGCTACCCCGCCGTCCCTGGTCGGCCAGGCCGCGTCCTTCCTGCAACTGATGGAGCATGTGTCGCGGGCGGCGCCGCTGAACCGTCCCACGCTGGTGATCGGTGAGCGCGGCACGGGCAAGGAACTGGTGGCCGCTCGCCTGCACTATCTGTCGTCCCGCTGGGACAAGCCCTTCATCAAGCTGAACTGCGCCGCCTTGTCCGAGACGCTGCTGGAGACGGAGCTGTTCGGGCATGAGCAGGGCGCCTTCACCGGCGCGGCCAAGCGCCATGTCGGCCGATTCGAACTGGCCGATGGCGGCACCCTGTTCCTGGATGAGATCGCCACCAGCTCCGCCTCGGTGCAGGAGAAGATCCTGCGCGTCATCGAGTATGGCGAGTTCGAGCGCGTGGGCGGCACCCAGACGGTGTCGGTGGACGTGCGCGTGGTGGGCGCCACCAACGCCGATCTGCCCCGCATGGCATCGGCCGGAAAGTTCCGCGCCGACCTGCTGGACCGCCTGTCCTTCGACGTGGTGACCATCCCCCCCTTGCGGGCGCGGGCCGACGACATCCCCATGCTGGTCGACCATTTCGGCATCGCCATGGCGCGCGAACTGGGGCGGCCTTTCTTTCCCGGCTTCGCGCCCAAGGCCATGAGCCAACTGCTGGCCTATCCCTGGCCCGGCAACATCCGCGAACTGAAGAACGTGGTGGAGCGGGCGGTCTATCGCGCCCAGGGGGCGGAGCGGCCCATCGACGAGGTCATCTTCGACCCTTTCGACTCCCCCTTCCGTCCCGTGGCCATGCCCGGGGACCGGCGCGCCGGCCCGGTGCCGGCGGAGGAAGCGGAGGCCGAGGCGGCACCCGCCTCCTCCACCACGCTGGGCCCCACCGCGCCCGGCCCCGCAACGACGGCGCCGAGTGGTCCCTGCAACTTCCTGGAGCAGGTGGCGGATTTTGAAAAGGCGCTGCTGCGCGCGGCGCTGGAGCGCAACCAGTTCCACCAGAAACGCGCTGCCGCCGACCTGGGCCTGAACTACCACCAGTTCCGTGGCTACCTGCGTAAATATGAGCTGCTGGACCGCCGCAGCGCTGCGGAGTGAGTCGGCGCCATTTTTGCGTGTATCTTTCACTAGGACGCGACCGTGTCCGCCGGAGTTTTGCGGGGAGCCGCAGGCGGACTGCAAAACGAGGACAAGCCAAGGCCGAGGATGCGGCCGGCCGGCGCCTGAGGGGGCACGAAAACATGCGACCAAACGCCGCCCTGAAAACGCCCTTTTTGCCCTCTACCGCTGGATCGGGGCCGATGGGGCCGCCCGCAATGTCGGACGGTCAGGGCGCCTGGGGATGGCGAAGGGAAAAGGGGTCAGGGTTGACCAGCCGGCGCTTTCCGCAGGGTCACCCATCCCCTAGATAGGGCCTGTCACCGCCTGCCTTTCCCCGATGACCGGCGCTCCCAAAGGGACGCCCTAGTTGAGCCGCCGCCTTGAGCCCTGACGATACCGACACCTCGCTGCGCGCCTTCCGTCCCGTGGGCAGCCAGCCGGCGCCGCGCCGCAAGCCCGCCGCCCCGGCCAAGGCCGCCACGCCCCGTGTGACGCCCCGTCCGCGCCCGGACGAGGGGGACCACGGTGCCGGTGGTGGAAACAGCGGTGGCGGACAGCCGCCGCGCCGTCGTCCGCCGCCCGGCCGGCGCCCGGCGCCCAAGCGCCGCTCCGGTGGCCCGCGCATGCCATGGTGGGCGCGGGCGCTGGTGGTGCTGGGCATCTGGGGCGTGATGGTCTTCGCGGGGGGCGTCGCCTATTTCGCCTACGACCTGCCGGAGATCAGCCAAGTGGCGCAGTTCCAGCGCCGCCCCGCCGTCACCGTGCTGGCGGCCGACGGCAGCAAGCTGGCGCGCTTCGGCGACATGCGTGGCGAGACGCTGGAGGTGTCTGAGATTTCGCCGGATCTGGTCCACGCCGTCCTGGCGGTGGAGGACCGGCGCTTCTACAGTCATTTCGGTGTCGATCCGATCGGCATCGCCCGTGCCGCCTGGACCGATTACCGTACCGGCCACATGCGCCAGGGCGCCTCCACCATCACCCAGCAGCTGGCGCGCAACCTGTTCCTGTCGCCGGCCAAGACCATGCGGCGCAAGGTGCAGGAGGCCATGCTGGCCCTGATGCTGGAGCACCGCTACACCAAGGACCAGATCCTGGGCGCCTACCTGAACCGGGTATACCTGGGCGCCGGCACCTACGGCGTGGACGCGGCGGCGCGCACCTATTTCGACAAGCCGGCGACGGAGGTGAACCTGCGGGAGGCGGCGATCATCGCCGGCCTGCTGAAGGCGCCTTCCAAATACTCGCCCAGCGCCAACAACGAACGCACCGAACAGCGCATGGCCGTGGTGCTGGCCACCATGGTGGATGCCGGCTACATCACGGTGGAACAGGCCAAGGCGGTGGTGAACCAGCCGGCCCAGCCGCGCGCCAACCCGGCGGTCGAGGGCGACGGCCGCTACTTCGCCGCCTGGGTGGCCGACCAGGTCAACGCCTTCATCGGCCCCAATCACGGCGATCTGGTGGTGCACACCACTTATGACGCCAAGATGCAGCGGGCGGCGACGGCGCATGTGGCGGAAATCCTGAACGGCCCCGGCGCCGCCGCCAACGTCCACCAGGCCGCCGTGGTCATCATGGCGCCCGACGGGGCGGTGAAGGCCATGGTAGGCGGCCGCGATTACGACGAAAGCCAGTTCAACCGCGCCACCCAGGCCCTGCGCCAGCCCGGTTCCTCCTTCAAGCCCTTCGTCTACCTGGCGGCGCTGGAGGCGGGACGCACGCCGGACGATTTGATCCTGGACGCCCCCTACAAGCGCGGCAAGTGGGAGCCGAAGAACTACGAGCCCGGCTATATGGGTGAGATTCCGCTGCGCACGGCGCTGGCCCACTCGGTCAACACCGCCACCATCCGCCTGCTGGAAAGCGTGGGCATCGACCGCGCCATCGCCGCCGCCCGCCGCCTGGGCATCACGGCACCGCTGCGCCGGGACCTGTCGCTGGCCCTGGGCACCAGCGAGGTGACGCCCCTGGAGCTGACGGGCGCCTACACCGCCATCGCCAATGGCGGCCGCGCCGTCTTCCCCTACGGTATCACCGAAATCCGCGACGCCGACGACAGCGTGCTGTACCAGCGCAAGGGCAGTGGCGCCGGCTACGCCATCGCCGCGGCGGAGGATGCCAACCTGGTGCGCATGATGATGGGCGTGGTGCAGGTGGGCACCGGCAAGTCGGCCCAGCTGGGCGACCGCCCCATCGCCGGCAAGACCGGCACCACCCAGGACTATCGCGACGCCTGGTTCATGGGCTTCACCGCCGACTACGTCACTGGCGTTTGGCTGGGCAACGACGACGGCGATGAGATGAAGCGCATCACCGGCGGCACCCTGCCGGCCAAGCTGTGGAAGGCCATCATGACCGACCTGGAGCAAGGCCTGCCCGTGCGCGACTTGATCCCGCTGCAGCCGGCCGCCGTGCAGGACCAGGCCCCCGACGGCCCGGCCGTGCCGCCCCTGCCCACGGTGGAGACCGTGCCCCTGGACGGGGCCCCCACCGCCGCCGCCACGCCAGCCCCCGGTGTCCCAACGGTCGACACCACCGGTCAGGTCAAGCCAGAGGCGGTGCAGAAGGAAGAGGACCAGGACGACGACAAGGACGTCCCCGACCAGACCCCGTCCAACAAGCCCGACCCCATCGGCGACCTGCTGAACAAGCTGAAGAAAGAGCAGTAGTTTCGGGGGCCTCAGGGTGCCGGCGGCGCATCCGCGCCTTGGCTATCCTCGCTTTCCAGTCTCAGGGATTGATGGTGATCACCCCACCGGCTGATACAGGATCACGTCCTCGAACGCGGCCAGGGCCGGCTCCATCTCCGTGGCGATGGGGTTGTGGTGGGCCAGCACGCGGGCGGCGAAGCGGTTGGCCACCAGCATCTTGCGGCTGTCGCCCAGCTTCAGGTCGGCCACCGCCTCCTCGCACAACAGGGCCGTGGCCAGGGTGTCGGACAACAGGTCCAGCAGGCGCCGGCCGTGGCGGGGCGCCTGGTCGGGGTTGCGGCGCAGGTGGGACAGGGCGGCCCGGCATTCCTCCAGGGCGCCTTCCAGCAACTCGGCGGTATCGCCCGCCTGCGGGGGCAGGTCGGACAGGGCGGCCCCCACGCGGCCGAGGAAGATCTGGTCGCCGGGCCGCTTGCCCGCCACCAGGCGCAGCAGCTCCAGCGCCTGGATGTTGGCCGGCCCCTCCCACACGGCGGTCACCAGGCAATCGCGGTAAAGCCGCGCGGTGGGGAATTCCTCGGTATAGCCGTTGCCGCCCACCATCTCGACAGCCGTGCGGCAGGCCTTCACCGCCTGGTCGGCGGTGCGGTACTTGGCCAGCGCCGTCACCAGGCGCAGCCAATCGCCGCCCTGTTCGGGATCGCTATCCCCCGTCGCCAGGGCGTCGAAGGCGAACACGGACTCGAAGGACAGCGCCACCGCCGCCTCCAGCTCCATCTGCATGTCCAGCAGCTGGTCCTGCACCATGGGGTAATGGATCACGGTCTGGCCGAAGGCGGCGCGGTGCGCCGACCATCCCAGCGATTCGACGAAGGCGCGGCGCAACAGGCCGGCGGAGGCGACGGCGTTGTGGATGCGGCTGTACTCCAGGGCGGCCATCATGACCTTCAGCCCCTCGCCCGGTCCCGCCACCTCGAAAGCGGTGGCGCCATTGAGGTCCAACTCCGCCGTGGCCAGGCCGCGCGTGCCCACCTTTTCCTTCAGGCGGCGGACGCTGTAGGCGTTGGGCCGGCCATCCTCCAGGTGGCTGGGCACCAGGTAGCAGCTCAGGCCCTTGCCTCCGGCCGGGGCATCATCCGGCCGGGCGGTGGCCAGGGCAAGGCCGGACCCGGCATTGCTGGTGAACCATTTCAGGCCGTGCAGGGCCCAGGCTTCATCCGCCTTCACCGCGCGCGTGGTGGTGGCGCCCACGTCGGACCCGCCGTGCAGCTCCGTCGCCCAGGTGCCGCCGGACAGGGCCTGGCCGTCCATGCGCGTCAGCTGGGGCAGGAAGCGCTCGCGTACTTCCTTGGGCGCCAAGGTGTGCAGCACGTGGGCCACCGCCCCCGTCATGGTGACGGGGCAATGGATGGACACGTCCGCCTGGCTCAGCAGATAGCCCATGGTGAAGCAGGCGAGATGCCGGCCCGATGCACCCTTCTGATAGGGCAGGCCGACAGCACCCCGGGCATAGGCCTCGGCGTGGCATTCCACATAGCGGGGGTTGAAGACGATGTGGCCGGGTTGAGGACCATTGGGACCGTAAGGCTGGGGCACGTGCTGTGGATTGGCGTGGCGGTCAGTGTATTCCGCCTGCTCGTCCAGCGGGCCGCCGGCCCAGGCGCCGAAATCGGCCAGCCTGTCCTCATGCGCCGCCAATTCCTGCGGCGCGCGGCGTTCCAGCAGGTGCTGCAGGTTGATGTCGGCGATGTACAGGTTGGTGCCCCGGGCGGTGGGGGGAACCTCATCCGGCTCGATCATGTTTGCTCCCTCAAATGCCGGGCGCCCGCGTCCGCGGGCTTGGCTTCCTCGCCTTTCAGTCCACTCCGTTCCCCGAAAGGCTCCGGCGGCCCCGGTCGGGACCTAGGCCCGAGGCGTGGCCTAGGACCGGCATTCTCTCGGTAGTGTGCGCCATGGCGGCGATGAGGGGAAGTCAGCCGCCGCCGGCCAGGCCGGGGAACAGGTTGCGCAGGCCGGCGGCGATGGTTTCCACCGCGACCGAGGCCAGCAGCAGGCCGAACAGGCGGCTCATGATGTTCAGCCCGATCTGGCCCAGGCGGTTGCCGATGGGGCCGGCCAGGCGCAGGGACCCCCACAGCAACAGGCAGACAAAGACGATGCAGCTGATGATCAGGCCGCCGTGGATGGGGCCGTGGCCCTTCTGCATCTGGATGATGACGGCGGTGATGGCGCCGGGGCCGGCCAGCAGGGGCAGGCCCAGCGGCACCACGCCGATGGCGCTGCGCCCCTCCGCCTCGCTGGCCTCGCCCTCCGTCTGCTTCATGGCGGAAACGTTGGCGTTCAGCATGGACAGGGCGATCAGCAGCAGCACCAGGCCGCCGCCCACGCGGAAGCTGTCCAGGCTGGTGCCCAGCAGCCGCAGCACCAGGTCGCCCACCAGGGCCGAGACGATCAGGACGGTGGCCACGGTCAGCACCGCCTGGCGGGCGATGATGTTGCGTTCCCGCTGGCTGCGGCCCTCGGTCAGCCCGAGGAAAATGGGGATGGCGGCGAAAGGGGTCAGAATGGCGAACAGCGCGATGACGAACTTGCTGTATTCCTGCCACGACGCCACGAACGATGAAAAATCCAAGGCCACCCCCGCACCATGCCCGCGCCCAGTCGCGGGTTCGGGGCAGAGTAGCGTTGGCGGTGGCGGCGCTTCAACCGCTCAGCGTGCGGTTCCCTAACGGAAAAAACGCCGCCACGATGTCCAGCGCCACGTCCACGGCCGCCGCATCCACATCCAGGTGGGTGACCCAGCGCTGCATGCCGTAGGTGCCGGTGACGGCGACGCCGTGGGCCTTCAGGTGGGCATTGAAGGCGTCGGCCACGTCGGACGCCACGGCCACGAACAGGATATTGGTATCCGGTGGGGTGACGGTCAGGGCGGGGAAGGCCGAAAGGCCCTCGGCCAGGCGGCGGGCGTTGGCATGGTCGTCGGCTAGGCGGTCCACGTTGTGCTCCAGGGCGTACAGGCCGGCGGCGGCCAGGATGCCCACCTGGCGCAAGCCGCCGCCCAGCATCTTGCGGATACGCTGGGCGCGCGTGATCAGGTCGGCCTCGCCCACCAGCACGCTGCCCACCGGCGCGCCCAGGCCCTTGGACAGGCAGACGGACACGGTGTCGAAGCCGGTCGCCACCTCGGCCGCCGGCACGCCCAGGGCCGTCGCGGCGTTGAACACGCGGGCACCGTCCAGGTGGATGGCCAGGCCGTGGCGGCGGGCCAGGCCGACCGCGTCCCTCATATAGGACAGGGGCAGGGCGCGGCCGCCCAGCGTGTTTTCCAGCGCCAGCAGGCGGGTGCGGGCGAAGTGCGGGTCATCCGGCTTGATGGCGGCCTGGATGTCGGCCAGGGCCAGGGTGCCGTCCGGCTGGTGGGCGATGGGTTGGGGCTGGATGCTGCCCAGCACGGCGGCCCCACCCGCTTCCCAGCGGTAGCAATGGGCCATCTGGCCCACGATGTACTCATCGCCCCGGCCGCAATGGGCCATCAGCGCCGCCAGGTTGGACTGCGTGCCCGACGGCAGGAACAGGCCCGCCGCCTTGCCCAGCATCGCCGCCGCCGTCTCCTCCAATCGCTTCACCGTCGGATCGTCACCGAACACATCGTCGCCCACCTCAGCATCCGCCATGGCCTGCCGCATGGCGGGCGAGGGACGGGTGACGGTGTCGCTGCGGAAGTCGTAGCGGATCATGGCGAGACGTTCCTTTGAAGGCCAGGTCAGCGCGTCAAAACAGGCGCTGCAGGAGCAGATCCATGCGCTGATGCAGAATGCGAAGTATCTCAGTGAGGCCAGCTTGGTGCCGATAGACGATTAGATGTTTTTCGACCGCCAGAATGCGACAACCCTCGGCCAACTCGTCCCGCTTCCGGCTACCGGGCGATAAGGGATTGTCGCCCAATTTGCGAAACGCGTTCGTCAGGTGCCCGGTGTAGGTCAGCGCCTGGGTTTCGCCCCACTGATCGGCGGTATATGCCGCGATGGACTCGAGGTCGGCTTCCGCCAATTCAGTGAGGCGGAAGGGCATGGATCAGCTGGGTCGGGATTGGCGTGCCCGGGCAATGCCACGGGCAATGATCTCTTCCACGCTGCGAGTGGAGAAAAGACCTGCATCCGCTTGGCGGACGCCTTCCTGCACGGCGGCCCGCAACGCTTCCATCTCCAGCTGCTCCAGCCGGGCGGTCAAGGCGGCGTCGAGGACCGTATCAATGTCCTGGCCGGTTAGCGCCTGCAGGCGGGCCAACCGTTCGGCGGTGCTGTCCTGGATGTCGATGCGCTGGGTCATGCCGAATTATATGCGGGCGGGAACGGCTTTTGTCCATTCCCGCCCATGACAGGCTTCTTACTTGATGCCGTCGCCCAGCGCCTGGTCGATCAGGGCCTTGGTCTCGGCGACACCGTAGAGGGCGATGAAGCTGCCCATGCGGGGGCCGGTGCTCTGGCCCAGCAGCACCTCGTAGAGGGTCAGGAACCAGGCGCGCAGCTCGGGGAAGGGATGGCGCTTGCCGATCTCATAGACCTCGTTCTGCAGGGCCTCGGCATTGGTCAGCTGGTCGGCCGGCCAGTTCGCCAGGGCCGCCCGCAGTTCCTCCAGGGCCGCCCGCTCCACATCGGTGGGGGCGCGGTAGACCTTGGTGGGCTTCACCCGGTCCTGATAATAGGCGACGGCGTAGCCGACCAGCCGGTCCAGGAAGGGGCTGTTGGCGGGCGTGGCGGCCGGGGCGTAGCGGCTGATGAAGCCCCACATCACGTCCGCGTTCTCGGCGTTCGCGGCACCGGCCAGATTCAGCAGGATGCCGAAGGACAGGTTGGTTTTCAGCTGGTCCGCAGCGGTGGCCCACGCCGGCACCTGGCCGTTGTGGATGTGCCAGGCCGGGTTCTCCAGCGCCTTGGCCGGTTCCTCGCTCTTCAGCTTGTCGACGAAGGTCAGATAGTCGTCGACGGCGCGCGGGATGACATCGAAGAACAGCTTCTTGGCCGCCCGCGGCTTCTGAAACATATAGAGCGCCAGGCTTTCCGGCGGGGCGTAGCGCAGCCACTCCTCCATCGTCAGGCCGTTGCCCTTGGACTTGCTGATCTTCTGGCCCTTGTCGTCCAGGAACAGCTCGTAATTGAAGCCCTCTGGCGGCTGGGCGCCCAGGATGCGGCAGATCTTGCTGGCCAGCTCGACGGAGGGGATCAGGTCCTTGCCCGCCATCTCATAATCGACGCCCAGCGCGAACCAGCGCATGCCCCAGTCGGGCTTCCACTGCAGCTTCACATGGCCGCCGGTGACGGGGGTCTCGACTTTCTTGCCGTCCTCATCCTCGAACACCACGGTGCCGGCATCCGGGTTGATCTCCAGCATCGGAACCTGCAGCACGCGGCTGGTGCTGGGGCTGATGGGCAGGAAGGGGCTGTAGGTCGCCCGGCGTTCCTCGCCCAGGGTCGGCAGCATCACGCCCATGATCTCGTCATAGTGGCGCAGCACGGCCAGCAGGGCGTGATCGAACCGGCCCGAGGTGTACCAGTCGGTGCTGCTCTGGAATTCGTACTCGAAGCCGTAGCTGTCCAGGAAGGCGCGCAGGCGGGCGTTGTTGTGGTGGCCGAAGCTCTCATGCGTGCCGAAGGGATCCGGCACCTTGGTCAGCGGCTTGCCCAAATGCTCGGCCACCATCTCGCGGTTGGGGATGTTGTCCGGGACCTTGCGCAGGCCATCCATGTCGTCGGAGAAGGCGAACAGGCGGGTGGGCACGCCCGGCGCCAGCCGCTGGAAGGCCTGGCGCACCATGGTGGTGCGGGCCACCTCGCCAAAGGTGCCGATGTGCGGCAGGCCCGAGGGGCCGTAGCCGGTCTCGAACAGGACGTAGCCTTTGGGCGGGGCCTTGTCGCCGTAGCGCGCGACCAGCTTGCGCGCCTCCTCAAACGGCCAAGCCTTCGCCTCGCGTGCCAGTTCCTGTTCCGTCGCCATCGCGGTCACTCACGTCAATTCGGATGTGGAAAACGCCCGGCTCCACCCCAGTGCCGAGTCGGGCTCGGCACCCTAGGCGCTGCCAGGAATACGGTCAATCCGGGGTCTAGGCGGCCCCGCTCTGCGCTGCCGGTTCCCCTTCGCCATTTTCTTGCTCCTGGGGATCGTACACCCAGCGCCGGCGCGCCTCGGGCAGGGTGCCGGTGGCGATGGCCTCGCGCACGTCGCGCAGCAGGCGGTTCATGGTGGCGACGTTGTGGATGGACAGCAGCTGCATGGCCAGCAGCTCACCCGCCTTCAGCAGGTGGTGGATGTAGGCGCGGCTGAAGTTGCTGCAGGCGTAGCAGTCGCAGGCCGGGTCGATGGGCAGCGGATCCTCGCGGAAGCGGGAATTGCGCATGTTCAGCCGCTCCCCCTTCGCCTTGGGGGCCAGGGCCCAGCCGTGACGGGCGATGCGGGTGGGGCTGACGCAGTCGAAGGTGTCGATGCCCTGGACCACGCCGGCGAAGATGTCGCGGATGCCACCGATGCCCAGCAGGTGCACCGGCCGGTCGGGATGGGTGTGGGGCATGGTCATGGCCACCACCTCATCCATCTGCGCGGTGTTGGCGCCCAGGCTGCCGCCCACGGCGGTGCCGAAGAAGGGACGGTCCTTGGTGTATGTCGCGCTTTCCTTGCGCAGGTCCTCATACACCCCGCCCTGGATGATGCCGTAGAGGGCCTGGGGCAGGCCGTTGTAGCTCATGCCCCCGCCCTTCGCGAATTCCTTCAAGGACCGGTCGCCCCAGCGGTGGCTCAGCGCCATGGACTTGGCGGTATAGGCCCGGTCGACATGGAAGGGCGTGCATTCGTCGAACTGCACGATCAGGTCGGCGCCCAGCTTGCGCTGGATGTCGATGGACAGCTCAGGGGACAGGAACAGCTTCTCGCCGTTCATGTAGCTGCGGAAGGTCGCCCCCTTCTCGGTGATCTTCAGCAGGGTGGTGTCGCGCGTCTGGGTGCGGCGGCCCTTGATCTCATCCGCCACCGAGCCGTGGCCCATGGAGAAAATCTGGAAGCCACCCGAATCGGTCAGCATGGGGCCGTCCCAGCCCATGAAGCGGTGCAGGCCGCCCATCTTGGCGACGATGTCCGCACCGGGCTGGATCATCAGGTGATAGGTGTTGGACAGGATGATGTCCGTCTTCTCCGCCCGCATCTGCGCCGGCGTGACGCCTTTGATCGACGCCTTGGTGCCGCAGAAGATGAAATTGGGTGTGGAGATGGTGCCGTGCGGCGTGGTCAGCCGGCCCAGGCGCGCCCGGCTGTCGGGGGCCTTGTGGGTGATCTCGAACGAGAACCCGGGGTAGGAGGTCGGCAGATCGGACATGGGGACGGACTCTGAAACAAAAGGGATGAAGGGAAACAAAAGGGATGAAGGGCCGGTCAGGCGGTCGCCTTGGCCGGCAGGTGCGGTTTCAGCGCGCGGCGCGACAGGTACATGAAGGGGGTGTCCAGCAGGCTGGCGGCCACCCGCATCAGATAGGTGCCCAGGATGTAGGTGAACACCAGGGCGTGCCAGTCCACCGGCGTCTCGGCGAAGACGCGCCAGGCCAGCAGGCTGAAGACGGTGTTGTCGATCAGCGCCGACACCATGGTGGAGCCGTTGTTGCGCAGCCACAGATGCCTCTGCCCCGTCGCGCCCCGGATCTTCTGATAGATCCAGACGTCGCACAGCTGGCTGGCCAGGTATGAGGCCATGCCGGACAGGAACAGGGCCGGCGCCGGCAGGAACAGGGCCGCCAGATGGTCCTGGGTCGACAGCGCCCAGGCCATGTCCTCGCCCGCCTGTTCGGCATTCATGGGGCGGAAACCCAGGGTGATCAGCATCATCAGCGTGAACAGCAGATAGCCCGCGAAGCTGAGATAGATGCCGCGCCGCGCCGCCTCCCGCCCGTAATGCTCGGTCAGGATGTCGGTGGCGAGGTAGGTGGAACTGAACAGGATCGTGCCCATGGCCACGGGGTGTTCGTAGAAGGGGAATTGGACCGCCTTCAACACCTCGACGTTGGCACCGATGATGGCGACGATGATGTAGATATAAAGGCCGGACTGTCCGAACAGCCGGGCGAGCGCCAGGATGGCGCTGAAACAGAACAGCATCTGGCCCACCAGCAGTGCTGCTGGCGGCAAGCCGTTCAGAAAATCGACGAGAGCGGCGGGCGAGAGCGTCATGGGTGTGAGGCCCCAGCCCGCAGGCAAGGCGATCGTCACGCCGGAATGCTCATGGGCCGCAGGCGGGCCCGTCAGACAGCATTCACTCACAAGGATCGGGGCGGCACCCGATGGGGCCGCCCCATTCCCGGAAGGCGTGCGATGCTTAGGCGGCGGCCTTGTTGGCCAGGACCTTGGCGATGCGGCGCTTCACGCGGCGCGCATCCAGCGACAGCTCGCTGTCCTTCATGTCCAGCAGGGCGCTGTCCAGGCCGCCCTTGTGCTCGATCGTGCGGATGCCCTTGGTGGACAGGCGCAGACGGACCATGGTGCCCAGCGCGTCGCTCAGCAGCGAGGTCTCCTGGAGGTTGGGCAGGAAACGCCGACGAGTCTTGTTGTTGGCATGGCTAACGTTGTTGCCGAACTGCAGACCTTTGCCGGTCACATCGCACTTGCGGGCCATTGGAGCACCTTCACGGAATAACAAGAATGACGACCCCGGCGCACACCGCTCCGGAGGGAAGCGGCGATATAACCGAAGGGGCGGCGGAGAGTCAAGGGCGCCCCTGGAAAAACCAGGGGCCAGTCGCCGGCATCCCTGCCATGGCCTGACGGGGAATCAGACTAGAACAGGGGCCGGCGGCCACGGGGCGGTACAGATGACCACTCGGGCACCGGGAGTCAATGCCGTGCCGCTTTTTCTTGGGCGACGGACGGGGGCTATTCACGCACATCAATCCCCCGTCCGGGACATCTCCAGATCAACGCGGTGGGGTTTGCCTTTGTGGATGAACTCCCCCACGAAACTCAGCCTGTCCTTGGTACGGGCGTAGGTGATGCGCTCGCCGACATGGGGTCCGACGCCGTCGAACACCACGCTCTCCAGGCTGCACTGGCTGGCGACGAAGGTGACGGGCGCCGTCTTATCCTCCCAGGCGCGGGCCAGGGTACCATCGAAATGGCGCAACCGCAGGGTGACCTTGCCATCGGAGGGCGTCAGGCTCAGCGCCTCCACGAAATGAGGCGTGCCATCCTTGGCCGTCTCCCACGCGCTGCCGGCCAGGGTGCCGCCGGGCAGCAGGACCCAGCGCTCCTCGCCTGCGGTGTCGATGGCCGTGTTGCTCCAGGCGCCTTGCAGCCAGTGCAGGGCCTCCAGCGTGCAGGTCTCCGCCCGGGCCGGGGCGGACGCCAGCAGGGGCACCAACAGGATGGCGGCGATGGGGCGCATGGTCACTCCTCGTGGCGGAAGCGGGCAAGCAGAGACCGGGCCGCCATGGCTGGGGTCTGGGTACCGGCCGTGACCGCCGACTCGGCCCCGCCCAGCTGGGCGCGCACGGCCGGATCACTGGTGAAGGCCGCCAGCAGGTTTTCACGGATTTCATTCCACATCCAGGCGCGCGCCTGGTCGGCCCGGCGGCCGTCCAGCCGGCCGCTGGCGGCCTGAGCGTCGCGGAACCGTCCTATGGTGTCCCACACCCCGTCCACGCCCGTGCCCGTGATGGCGGAACAGCTCAGCACCGGCACGGTCCAGTCCGGCGTGGCTGGCCGCAGCAGCGCCAGGGCGTGGCGGTATTCGGCCACGGCGTGGCGGGCCTGGGCCACCAGGTCGCCGTCGGCCTTGTTCACCACCACCAGGTCGGCCAGCTCCACGATGCCCTTCTTCAGGCCCTGCAGCTCATCGCCGCCGGCGGGCAACAGCAGCAGCAGGAACAGGTCGACCATGTCGGCCACCGCCGTCTCCGACTGGCCCACGCCCACCGTCTCCACCACGATGACGTCGAAGCCGGCGGCCTCGCACAACAGCATGGCCTCGCGCGTGCGCCGGGCGACGCCGCCCAGGGTGCTGCCGGCGGGTGAGGGGCGGATGAAGGCGGCCGGGTCGCGCGACAGCTGCTCCATGCGCGTCTTGTCGCCCAGGATGGAGCCGCCGGTGCGCTGGCTGGACGGGTCGATGGCCAGCACCGCCACCTTATGCCCCCGGCCGATGACGTGCAGACCGAAGGCCTCGATGAAGGTGGACTTGCCCACGCCCGGCACGCCGGTGATGCCCACCCGCACCGACCGTCCGGCATGGGGCAGCAGCCGGGCCAGCAGGGCGTCGGCCTGGGCGCGATGGTCGGCGCGGGTCGATTCGATCAGGGTGATGGCCCGCGCCAGGGCCCGCCGGTCCCCCGCCAGCAGCGGTTCCGCCAGACCGGTGGGGTCAGGCGGCGACTCGGGCGGCAAGGGCGTCTCGGCGTTCATGGGGCAACCGGCCTCAGGCAAAGGGTCCTTCGGTGGTCCATACCCCAGAATTTTGGGCCGGGCGATTGCCGATGTCAAAAGCGGCCCATCAGGCGGCTATCGCCTTGGTGGCCATTGGCGCGCGGCATGCAGCAGACGAAGTATCCGCACAGTGTCGCCGGCCACTTGATAGATCATGATGTAATTGGGGTGGATGACCAATTCACGGGTTCCGGCGACACGGCCCGGCCGCCCGGCGCCATGATGCTTGGCCAAGAGAATGGCCCTTTTGGAGAAAAGATCGTCCAAAGTCAGAGGCGCGGCCAAGTTTTCCTGGGCGATATACTCCCGAATCTGTTTCCGGTTGACGGTCGCGGAACGCGTCCAAATCAGCTTCACGAGGCGAGGCCGGTCAGCTTGCGCCGGGCCTCGGCCCGCCATGCTTCCGCTTCCGCCTCCACCTCTTCCGCCGACACCGTGTCACCGGCATTAGCCTCATCGATACCCGCCTGAACCTCAGCTCGGAACCAAGCATCGTAATCGGCGGCCTCTTGCCGCTGCCGCACGAAGTCCCGCATGTAGTCGCGCAACAGTTGGGCACCGGTGCGATCATGGGACTTAGCGGCTTCGGCGAAGGCGGCTTTCAGCGTCTGATCCACCCGGAAGGTAAAGGTCGTTTCGGTCATGGGACCGCCTCATGTGTTACAGGGTGCGTGCATTGTAGCACGCACCCGTCACCCTAAAACAGGCTCGGTCGAGGCGTCATTTGGGGCGGCCACGCCGCCCTCCTTCACCGGGTCGGCCGTCTGTTGCCGCGCCCACAATTCGGCATAGGCGCCGCCCAGGGCCAGCAGGTCGGCATGGCGGCCGCGCTCGCGCACGCGGCCCTCCTCCAGCACGATGATTTCGTCGGCCTCCACCACGGTGGACAGGCGATGGGCGATGACCAGGGTGGTCCGCCCGCGGCTGACCTCGCGCAGGTTGCGTTGGATTTCCCGCTCGGTATGGGTGTCCAGGGCGCTGGTGGCCTCGTCGAACATCAGGATGGGCGGGTTCTTCAGGATGGTGCGGGCGATGGCCACGCGCTGCTTCTCGCCGCCCGAAAGCTTCAGCCCGCGTTCGCCCACCGTGGTTTCCCAGCCGTCGGGCAATCCTGCGATGAAGCCATCGATGTGGGCCAACACGGCCGCATGTTCCACTTGGGCATGCGTCGCCTCGGTTCGGCCGTAGGCGATGTTGTAGCGGATGGTGTCGTTGAACAGCACGGTATCCTGCGGAACGATGCCGATGGCGGCGCGCAGGCTGGCCTGGGTGATCTGGGTGATGTCCTGCCTGTCGATCAGGATGCGGCCGCCGTTGGCGTCATAGAAGCGAAACAACAGCCGCGACAGGGTGGACTTGCCGGCACCACTCGGGCCCACAATGGCCACGGTGCGGCCGGCGGGCACGGTGAAGCTGATGCCTTTCAGAATGGGCCGGCGCGGGTCATAGCCGAAGGACACGTCCTCGAACCGTACCTCCCCACCGCTGATGGCCAGCGGCTGGGCGCCGGGGGCATCAGCCACCTCGCGGTCCACGGCCAGCAGCACGAACATCTTCTCCATGTCGATCAGGGCTTCCTTCACCCCGCGATAGACGAAGCCGAAGACGTTCAGCGGCTGGTACAACTGCAGCATGTAGGTGTTCACCAGGACGAAATCGCCCAGGGTCAGGGTGCCGGCCTCGATGCCACTGGCCGCCATCCACATGACGATCACCAGTCCCACGGCGATGATGAAGCTCTGCCCCACGTTCAGGACGGATAGCGAGGTCTGCGTGCGCACCGCCGCCTGCTCATAGACCTTCAGCGCGCGGTCATAGCGTTGGGCCTCATGCTCCTCATTGCCGAAGTACTTCACCGTCTCATAGTTCAGCAGGGTGTCGATGGCGCGGGCGCTGGCCTTGGTGTCGCTCTCCACCATCTGGCGGCGGATGCGGGTGCGCCAGTTGCTGATGACGACGGTGAAGGCGATGTAGCCGCCCACGGCCACGAAAGTGACCAGGGCGAACCAGATGTTGAACAGGCGCCACAGGATGCCGGTGACCAGCAGGATCTCCAGCACCGTGGGCAGGATGTTGAACAGGGCCGTGGACAGCAGGGTCTCGATGGCCTTGGTGCCCCGCTCGATGGAGCGGGACAGGCCGCCGGTCTGCCGTTCCAGGTGGAAGCGCAGCGACAGGCCGTGCAAGTGGCGGAAGACGCTCAGCGCCGCCTTGCGCATGGCGCGCTGGGCCACCCGCTCGAACACGCTGTCGCGCAGTTCGCCGAAGGCCAGCGACAGCACGCGCGCCAAGCCATAGGACAGTATGGCCAGCACCGGCACCACGGCGGCGTGGGCCTTGATGCCCTCGCCCAGCTGGTCCACCGCGTGCTTGTAGAAGACGGGGATGGTGACGCTGGCCGCCTTGGCGCCCAGCAGCAGCAGCATGGAGACGATGACCCGCCCGCGGGTGCCCCACTCGCCCTTGGGCCAGACATAGGGCAGCAGCATGGCCAGCGCCTTGCCCTCCCCCATCTGCGGACGGGTGGGCCGGGGCTCGGGTGCTGCGGGCGATGGATGGGTGGATGTCTGGGTCATCAGCACTAGATGGGGCGGCGGGGCGGATCGGGTAGGGCGGGGCGGCCATGTCAGCGCCGGCCAGGTGGTGGCGCAGCGACGATCGTCACCGCCTGTCGTTCAGCAGTTGGCGGATGGCCTCGGCCAACAGGCGGTAGGCGCGGTCGTCGCCCTTGTCGGCGGCAGCGGCCGCCTTGTCCGCCTGGGCGCGAAAGCGGGCGTAGCCCTGATCGCGGCGCAGGCTGTCCCGTGCGCCGGCGGCCAGCACCTCGTCCAGGCTGGACGGCACGTCCACCTCCTGGGGCGCCGGTGTTTTGGCGGCGGGCGTCTTGGGCTTTGTGGGCCGTTTGAAGGGGGACATGGGATCGGCGCGCCCTCGGGGCCGTGGAACCGGGTCGGCCCCATCATGCCCCGATCACGGCGGCATCGCCAGCGCCGGGCCGGGCGGCACCTGGCGGTCGGGCGGGAAAATGACGGTGACGCGGGTGCCGCCGCCGGGCGGGCATTCCACCAGCAGGCTGCCGCCGTGCAGCTCCATCAGGCGGCGGACGATGAACAGGCCCAGGCCGCTGCCGCCATGGCGCCGGCGCAGCGAGGGCTCGGCCTGCAGGAAGGGCTGGGTGCCCAGGTTTTCCAGGACGTAGCGCGAGATGCCCGGGCCGGTGTCGGTGACCGACAGGGCCAGCCCCTCGCGCCGGATGTCGGCCGACACCGTCACCTGGCCGCCGTCGGGCGTGAACTTCACGGCGTTGCCCAGCAGGTTCAGCAGCACCTGGCGCAGGGCCGTGGGGTCCAGCATGGCGTGTAGGCCGTTGGCGCCCGGGGACACGGTGATCTCGATCTCGCGCCGCAGGTTGCCGGCCTGGATTTGGCGCACCGCCACCGCGACCTCGGCCGCGATGTCCACCACCTTGTCCTCCAGCTCGAACCGGCCGGCCTCCATGCGGGCGACGTCCAGGATGTCGTTCACCAGTTCCAGCAGGTGCATGCCGCTGACCCGGATGTCCTCGGCATAGTCGGCGTAGCGCGCGTCGCCCACGGGGCCGTAGGTCTGCTGGGTGATCAGTTCGCTGAAGCCGATGATGGCGTTCAGCGGGGTGCGCAATTCATGGCTCATGCTGGCCAGGAAGGCGGTCTTGCTGCGGCTGGCCATTTCGGCGTCGTGGCGGGCTCGGGCCAGCTGGCCGTCCGTCTCCTTGCGCACGGTGATGTCCATGAGCGAGCCCAGCAGGCGCGACGGCCGCCGGGCGTCGCATTCGTCGTCCGGCGCCACCGCCGGCCAGACGCCCTGGCCGCGGACATGGAACCAGCGGCCGACCCCGTCGGCGCAGACCATGGGCAGTTCCAGGTCGAAAGGCAGGCGCAGGCGCAGCTGGTCGCGAATTTGCCGGAAGGCCCGCGCCCGCTCCGCCTTGGGGATCATGCCCAGGACACGCCGGATGCGATGATGGCCCGGGGGCAGGTGCACCAGGGTCAGGGCCTGGCCGGACAGGTGCAGGCTGTCATCGCCCAGGTGCCAGTCCCAGATGCCGACGGCCGAGCCATCGGTGGCGAGTTCGTACCGTTCCTTTTCCTGGCGTATGGCCTCGGCCGCCAGATGCTGGGCCGTCAGGTCGATGGCCATGCCGACGTAGCCCAGCCGCTCACCCTCGCGCGCCGTCACGGGCACGGCCTCGCACAAGACCCAGACGACGCGTCCATCGGGGCGGCGGATGCGGAATTCCTCGGCGTAGCGCTCGCCCAGCTGGGTGGCGGTCATCCAGCGGGATTGCGCCCGCTTGTGATCCTCGGAATGGATCAGCCACCATTCCCAGCTGCCGCCGGGATCCAGTTCCGCCGGCATGCCGGTTATCTCGCGCAGGCGGGGATTGCGGTAGGTGATCTGGCCGGCGGAATCGACGTGGAAGATGCCCACGGGCGCCATGTCGGCCAGCGCGCTGTAGCGCGCTTCGCTGATGGCCAAATCCCGGGTCTTGCGGGCATCGGCGGCCAGGGCGCGCAGCAGCACACGGTGCAGCAGCAGGGCCGTGACCAGGACGAAGCCGACGCCCTTGGCCGGCCCCACCCAGGCCGCGTGGACGGGCCCCAGCGTCACGTCCAACGCAATGTCGGACCCCAGGACCCACAACCCGCCCAACAGGGCGTAGCCCAGGCAAATCCGTGTCGCCGCCCCCAACCGCACCCCGCGTCCCCGTCCTTTTCACCGGTCTGGAACGCCCCCTCGAAAGGTGAGGTTCCCGTCGGCCGGGCTTAACCAATGGGGGTACTGTAGGCACGGGCGCCGGTTCCACGCAATCGGTGGAAGGGCCGGCTGGCGGGAGAATGAAGCTATGGAAGGCGACGGGCGCTCACTCGCCGCCCAGCACGACCTCGCCGCTGCCCGATTTGCCGATGCGCGGCGTGCCGGTGTGCTTGGCCACCGTGATGGTGCCGCTGCCGCCCATGAACAGGTTGGGGTCCTTGGCGGTGCCGTCGAAGGTGAAGTCGCCCTGGCCCAGGACGGCCACCTTCAGGGACTCGGCCTTGCCGTCGTTGATGTGGACGTCGGCCTTGCCGTTGATGACCGTCTCGATCACGCCGTCCACCCGGTCGGCGGAGATGTCGCCATTGCCGTAGACGGCCAGCCGCAGGGACTTGTCCACCGTGCCCAAAGAAACATCGGCCTGGCCCATAAGCCGGATTTCCACGTCCGCGGCCTTGCTGACCGCCAGATTACCGTGTCCGGTGACAATGAACTTCAGCGACTCGGCCACTTGCTCCACGCTGACCGTTCCGTTTTCGGTGATGTTGGCCTGCAGCGACTTGACCTTCTTCAGCGTGACATCGGCCCTGCGCACGTCCAGCACCACGTCGCCGTCCAGCTCGCCATCCACCGTCAGCTCACCGGACAGGCCGGCGGCGACCAGCTTGGTATGGGACGGGACGGTGATGGTCACCTCGGTCGACCGGCCGCTGCCCGACACCTGCAGCGCGCCGTCCTCGGCCGCCGCGCGCACGGCGCCGCCGCTGGCGGAAATGCCGATGGTGGTGGCGCTGCTGGAGGGGCGGATGATGGTGTTGCCCGACAGGTTGGACAGGTTCACCACCTGTTGCGCCGGGAATTCCTGGCTGCTGTCGCTCAGGGCGCGGGCGTCACGGGCGGCGGCACGGGCGGCCTCGGCCGCGGCGCGCGCCTCGCGCTTGATCAACTCGACGTCCAGGCCGCGCATCGCCTCTTCCACATCGCGACGGATCTGGTCGGCGTCGGCCCGGCTGATGGGGGCGGTCGCCGGCGCGGGCGACGCGGGTGATATCGGCGGGATGGGCGGAATCGGCGGGATGGGGGGAATAGGCGGGATGCCGCCGTCCATCTTCACCACCTTGACCGAATGCGACGGGCCGTGGCCATGGCTGCCGAGCAGCATGAAGCCCAGCGAGCCGACGGCCACCAGGGCGGCGATGACGCCGCCGGCGGGTATGCCGGGTGTCAGGCGGGGACGGGGGGAGGCGACACTGTTTTCCATGGGGCGCACCCTGCGCGACATCGTAGAATTCCCCCGACTATTGGCCACTTGTTCCCGCCTGTCCGCAGCGTTTGCCTAACCGTTACACTTTTAACCCGCCTGTTACACGACCGCCAGGGGCCGTGACGGGTCCCTGGCGATCTACCTCGGGCGGGGTTCACCAACCCAGCCGGTTCATGACGGCGCTCACCTTCAGGCCGGCCTGGGCCGCGATCTCCGCCAGCCGGTTCAGGTTGGGCAGGTCGGCCAGCGGGTCGGCCACGCCCAGTTCCTCGCGGTGGATGCCGCCGGCGATCAGCAGGCCGTCGATGCCGGCGGCATTGGCGCCGGCCATGTCGGTGCGCAGGCTGTCGCCCACCGCCAGGATGCGCTCGGGCGCCATGCCGCCCAGCAGGTCGAGGCAGCGGGCGTAGACGCCGGGGTAGGGCTTGCCGTGCTGCCGCACGTCGCCGCCCAGCTCCTCATATCGCCGCGCCAGCTCCCCGGCGCAGATCACCAGCTGCGGTCCGACATGCACCACCAAGTCCGGGTTGGCGCAGACCATGGGCAGCTTCAGCGCGGCGCAGGCGGCCAGGATGGGCTCGTAATCCGCCAGCGATTCGCTGAAATCGACAATGCCGGTGTTCAGGACGAAGTCGGCCTCCTCGGGCCGGTCGACCTTCACGCGGTCGCCCAGATCCAGGTAGACGCCGGCGTCGCGGTCGGGGCCGATGTGCAGCAGCTTCGGCCCCAGGGCCCGGTGCCAGGCATCCGGTGGATCGCGCAGGGCGTCGTGCGTCGCCTCGCCCGAGGTCAGCAGCGCGTCGTAATGGTCGGGCGTCAGCCCCATCTCGGTCAGCCGGGCGGCGGCCGCGTCCACCCGGCGCGGCGCGTTGGACAGCAGGCAGACGCGCTTGCCTTGGGTGCGCAGCGTCTTCAGGCATTCGGGCACGCCGGGATAGGGGGCGATGCCGTCATGCACGACCCCCCACAAATCCAGGATGAATCCGTCGTAGCGGTCCGCCAGCTGCGACAGGCCGGTGTACAGGGGAATTGAAAGGGTCATGGAAGGGACAGTCTACTCTCAGGATGGCAGGCGGCGGGCCATGCGCGGTTCGCCGAACAGGTAGCCCTGGCCGAAATCGATGAACAGATCCAGGAGGTCCAGCAACTGCTGGTCGGTTTCGATCTTTTCCACGATCAGGTCGATGTTGTTGCGGTCCAACTGGCGTTTCAGCAGCGTCACCTTGTCGGGGTTGGCGAAGCGGCCGTCGGGGTCCAGCAGGCGGGCGGCGTCCAGCTTGACGAAGCGGATCTCGTGCGCCGCCAACTGGTCCCAGTCGACATCGAAGCGGTCGACCTGGTCCATGGAGAAGCGGAAGCCGAGGCTGCGCAGCCCGTCCAGGAAGCCGGTGGCGAAGACGCCGCCCTGCATCAGGTCGGCCTGGCTGAGTTCGAAGATGATCTTCTGCACCAGATTGGGATGCTGCCCCATGAACTGGACGAATTCCCGCATGAAGGTGCCGTCGTTCAGCGTGGCGGCGGAGATGTTGCAGAAGAAGCCCACGTTCTGGTGGCGCTTCTCCGTCTCGCGCAGCAGCTGGACGCAACGGAACAGCAGCAGGTTGTCGATGGGCGCCATCAGGTTGTGGCGCGCCGCCACGCCCAGGTAGCGGTCGGGCGTCAGATAGCTGCCGTCCTCCAGCCGAATGCGGGAGAACACTTCATAAAAGCGGTGCTTGCGTTGCGGCAGGCTGACGATGGGCTGCAGGAAGATGTCCACCCGGCCCGACCGCAGTGCCTCGCGGATGCCGTTCATCACCGGGCCGTCATCCTCCGCCGTTGGCGCCTCACCAGGCAGGGGACCATAGGCGGAGCCCAGGGCGGGTGCCGGCGGGCGGGGCGCTTGGGCCGCCGCCGGGGCCACTTGCAGCGCTGGCGCCTGCGGGGCGGGCTCGGTGGCGGGCCCTGTCGGCATCTGATCGGCCAGGGTGCGCAGCATGCGGGCGTCGCTGACCACGGCGGCGACCGCGCCGCCGGCCTCGGTGCCGGGCCGCATCAGCCGGTCCAGGGCGGCCAGCACGTCGCGCTGCCGGTCCAGCAGGCGGTCCAGCCGGTGCTCCATCCGCTCCGCCTGCTCCATGCGGGCATAGAACTCATGCAGCAGGCCGCCGAAGACGAAGACCACCAGGCCCAGCAGCAGGCCATAGGACCGGTCGACGCCCACGCCGGCCAGCGGCAGGGCCAAGGCCACGGCCACCGCCACGGCAACATAGCAGGCGGCGAAAATGATGTGGCGTAGCACGTGCATGTTCAGGTCCCTCGTTCCGCCCTTCGGTACTCACTCCGGGGCCCGCGCTTGCGGGCCTGGCATTTGCTGGAACCTTGTACGTTACTTGTGATCCGCCCCTACCGCCTGGGCCACGTTGGTGAAACCGTCGCGGCGCAGCAGGTCGGCCAGGTCGCGCTTGATGGCAGCGACCAGGCCGGGGCCCTGGTAGACCAAGGCGGAATAGACCTGCACCAGGCTGGCCCCGGCGCGAATCTTGGCATAGGCCTGGGCACCGGACCCGATGCCACCCACGCCCACCAGGGGCAGCTTGCCGCCCGTCAGGCGGTAGAAGTCGCGCAACACGGCCGTCGACTTGTGGAACAGCGGCTGGCCGCTGAGGCCGCCGGTCTCTGCGCGGTGGGCGGGGGTTAGGCCGTCCGGCCGATCCAGCGTGGTGTTGGACACGATCAGGCCGTCGATGCCGCTGGCCAGCGCCACCTCCGCCACGTCCACCTTGTCATCCTCGGTCAGGTCTGGGGCCACCTTCAGCAGCAGGGGCGTGCGATGGCCCCCCCGCGCGTCCAGGCAGGCGGCCAGCAGGTCGGTCAGCGCCTGGCGCCCCTGCAGCGAGCGCAGGCCCGGCGTGTTGGGGGAGGAGACGTTGACCACCAGGTAGTCGGCCAGGGGCGCCAGGCGGCGGATGCCGATGGTGTAGTCGCTTGCCGCGTCGACCGTGTCCTTGTTCTTGCCCACGTTGGCGCCGACGATGCCGGTGCGGCCCAGGCCGCGCCGATCTTCCAGCCGCCGGGCGAAGGTCTCCAGCCCCTCATTGTTGAAGCCGAAGCGGTTGATGACGCCCTCGACCTCCACGGCGCGGAACAGCCGGGGCTTGGCGTTGCCGGGCTGCGGCCGGGGGGTGACGGTGCCGGCCTCCACCAGGCCGAAGCCCAGGGCCAGCATGGCGTCCGGCACCCGGGCGTTCTTGTCGAAGCCGGCGCCCAGGCCCACGGGATTGGGGAAGGTCAGGCCGAACGCGGTCTGGCCCAGCGCCGGGTCGTCCGGGTCGCCGGCGCCGAACAGGGCGGGGGCAGGGCGCCGACCTTCAGCAGGTTGATCGTCAGGTCGTGCGCCCGTTCCGCGTCCATGGCGAACAGGATGGGGCGGGCGAGGCGATAGGCCAGGCTCATCAGACCGTTCCCTCAAGGACATGCGGTGGGAACTCATGGCGGCCATCCCCGCCCAGCGGCAGCGGATCGGCGCGCAGGACGGCGCTCACCGGAAGACCGCCATACAGGTGGGGGAACAGCTGTCCGCCGCGTGACGGCTCATACTTCAGGGCCTCGCCCAAGGGGGCCGGGTCCACCGTCAGGATCAGCAGGCCGGTCTGGCCGGCTCGGTGCTTGGCCGCGCTCTCCACGATCTGGCTGGCGGTGGAGAAATGGATGAAGCCATCGGCCTGGTCTTGCGAAGACCCCGGATAGACGCCGTTGGCCAGGGCCGCCAGCCATTCGTCCGCGCGGCACATATGGAAAATCACGTCAGTCATGCTGTTGCCCCCATCTTGGCGCCGACCCTAGTGCATTTCCCTGTGCAGCAGGATGGGAAAATGCGGGAGTTGCAAATTGGGACGAATGCCGCAGGTCTCGTCGCAAAATGACAATGCGCTGGCGTTGAAATTTTGTAACCGCCACCCGGACGCAAACGGAAAGCGGCCTATTTCTTAGAGGGAGCGCCGAATTTACCCATAGGGGATAGGGGATGGTCGCAATGGCACCGGTCTTGCGTCCCGTGCCCGCACGACTGCAATCGAGGGAACGGAACGATGAGCCTGCTGGACGCGCCGCGCCGCGATGACCAAACCCTGACGGCCGGTTTCCTGACGGTGGGCGGCGGCACCGCCGTGGCGGCACCGGCCGCGACCCACACCCCCGCCCCCCTGAAGCCCACGACCGAGATGTTGGCGGCTGGCGCCCGCGCCGGCGGCGTCAGCGTCGCCACCGCCTGGGCCATCTACACGTCCATGCTCAGGTCGGCTTGACGCTGACGGGCTTCAATCCAGGTCGAATCCCTGCAGATGGAAGGGCTCGTCCCCCACGGATCGTCGTGCGGGGACGGGGACTTGGGCAGGGCGGGCGCCGCCAGGGGCGGCAAGGCGATGTCGGGCGTCTGCCCCGGCGCATGCAGGAAGTCGCGCGTGATGCGCACGGCCTCGGCCAGGCCCACGCGCTGCGGCTCCACCCCGCCGGGGAAGGCGCCCTTCAGCCGGCTGGGCATCATGGGGTCCAGCAACACGAACACGCCGGTGTCGTCGGCCCGTCGCACCAGCCGTCCGAAGGCCTGGCGCAGGCGCAGCCGGGTGATCATGTCGTCGTAATGCCGCCGCCGGGCGGTGCGGTCGAAATAGTCGCGCCGCGCCTTGTGCAGGATGTCCGGCCGCGGCCAGGGCACGCGGTCGAAGACGATCAGGCGCAGGGACCGGCCGGGCACGTCCACGCCGTCGCGCACCGCGTCGGTGCCCAGCAGGCAGGCGTTGTCCTCCCCCCGAAAGATGTCGACCAGCGTCGCCACGTCCAGCCCGTCCAGGTGCTGGGACAGCAGCGGCAGGCCGGCGGCTTCCAGCGGCGCGCCGATGCGCTCGTGCACGGCGCGCAGGCGCTGCACCGCCGTGAACAGGCCGATGGCGCCACCGCCTGAGGCCAGGAACAGCTCGCGATAGGCGGCGGCCACCTGGGCCAAATCGTCCTTGCGCACGTCGTTGACGATCAGCACCCGCGTCTGGCTGGCGTAGTCGAAGGGGGACGGCACCTGGGCGCGCAGGGCGGGACGGGGCAGGTGGATGGCGCCGGTGCGGGCGTGGGCCGCCTGCCAATCCGCCTCCACATCACCGGTGCCGTCCGTGAGGGTGGCGGAGGTCATGACCAGGCCGTGGGCCTGGGCCCCCAGGATCTGGGCCAGCGGCCAGGTGGGGTCCACCCAGTGGCGGTACATGCCCACGTCCAGGTCGCGGCCGTCCTGGCGCTCCACCCCGAACCAGTCGACGTAGCGGCTGGGTGTCTCTTCCGCCAAGGCCGCCAGCATCTGGCGCCAGCCGCCGATCTCGTTGGCGGAGCGTCGCTTCAGGCTGCGGGCAATGGCGTCGATGCGCCGGCGGGTGTCGCTCTCCAGCTCATCCGACTCGTCGTCCAGCCGCTCACGCAGCCGGTCGGCTAGGGCCTCCAGCGGGGCGGACAGCTCACCCAGGGCGGCGGACAACGCCTGTGCCGCCTCCAGCACCCCGTCCACCAGGGGCTGGACCTCCACCTCCAGGCTGTAGGGGTTGTCCGGCCCGTGGGCGCGGGCATAGACCTGGGCGCGCACCTGGGCCAGGAAGGCCTCCGTTGGGCCCACCGGCTCGCCGCCGCCCACGCGCTGCGGCCAGGCCTCGCCCGGCAGCTGGCGGGCGGCGCGCGCGATCTCGTCCAGCAGGCGGCTGGCGTGGTCGTCGCCGCCGATCAGATCCTCCACCCGGCGGCGCAGGCCGCGCGCCCGGCTGCGCCCACCGCTTTCCGCCCCCAGCAGCCAGCGGCGCAGCTCCGCCGTCTCGAACCCCGTCAGATGGCCGGCGAAGGCGTTGTCGGCGGCGTCGAAGACATGATGGCCCTCATCGAAGACATAGCGGGTAGGGATGTAGGCGTCGTCCCCGCCGCCCAGGGCCGCCTGGATCATGACCAGGGCGTGGTTGGCGATGACGATGTCGGCCCGCCGCGCCCGGCGCACGCTCTTTTCGATGAAGCATTTGGTGTAGTGGCTGCAGGCGCTGTAGACGCATTCGCCCCGCCGGTCGGCCAGCGCCAGGGTGCGTCCCTTGCCCAGCAGGTCCACCAGCCAGCCGGGGAAGTCGCCGCCCTGCATGTCGCCATCGCGGGTGGCGGCGGCCCAGCGCGCCATCAGGCCGATGGCCACGGCGTATTGCGGGTTGGCGGTGGCGACGCCGGCCGCCTCCTCCAGGTTCAGCAGGCAGAGATAGTTTTCCCGTCCCTTGCGGATCACCACCTTGCGCGCCTTGGTGGCGGGGTCGCGGTGCAGGCGGTCCATCTCCTTGTCGATCTGGTGCTGCAACTGGCGGGTATAGGTGGAAATCCAGACGGGGCCCTTGTTCTTCTCCGCCCACACGGTGGCCGGCGCCAGATAACCCAGGGTCTTGCCCACGCCGGTGCCGGCCTCCGCCAGCACCAGGTTGGGCTCCCCCTCCACGTCGCGGGGGGTGAAGGCGGTGGAGACGGCGCTGGCGTAGTCCGACTGTTGCGGCCGGGGTTCGGCCTGGCTGCCGTTCATCACCAGGTCGGCCAGGCGGCGGCGGGCCTCGGCGGGTTCGACGGGCAGGTGGCCGGGCGGCGGCTCCGGCGCGTCCGCCTGCCATTCCTTCATGCCGGCCCACACCTGGTAGGCGCGGATGGCGCCGCCGCGCCAGCGCGACTTTTCCGGTCCCGCCGGGGCGCCCAGGGCCGCCAGCACCAGGGGCGACCACAGCCAGCCGCCACCGCTGGCACCGCCATCGCCTTCCGCACCCATGGCCCAGGCCAGGCCGACGGGGTCGGAACGCTGGTCGTCGACCGGGCCCATCAGTTCCCGCAGCAGGGCCTCGGCCGCGCGCACCAGCGTCAGGGCCTCGGCCTCCGCATCCGCCGGTCGGGGCAGGTCCAACGCCTGCGCCAGGCCGCGCGGCGTAGGCAGGCAGAAGGTGGCGGGCCGCACGAAGGCATACAGTTCCAGCAGGTCATAGCCCTGGATCAGCTTGTCAGTGCCCAGGCGCCGGGCGGTGGCGCGGGCATGGCACAGCAGGTGCGGCTGGCGGAGGACGCGGCGCACCGCCTCCGCCTTGTCGATGATCTCCACCTCGCCATCGGGGCTCAGCCACACCGCCTGGCGGGCACCCGGCACCAGGGCCGGCGCGTCCGGCACCAGCAGGCGCCGGGGCCCGGTGGGGGCGGACACCAGGCTGGGCGGCGGCTTCGGGGCGGCGGGTGGTTGAAACGGGTCGGTCATCGGGGGCTTCGGCGTTGGGCGGGGCGGAGTATAGACGGCGACTCGCGGCATTTCATGAACAAAAGCGGTACGGCTGCGCCGGCGCCTTTTCTGGGCGCGCGCAGGTGGGCTGCGCGGGGGCTGGCCTGTTGGGATATGCCCCTTTCCCGTGCAGGCGATCGTCTTAATTCACCCCCTGGGCCGTGTGGCGGCCCAGGTTGAACGTAGGGGAAGGGACGGTGCCTGACAGTTTCATCAGCGGCGGCGGCGCGGCCGGCCTGTCCATGGCCGACTGGATGGATGCCGAGATTCCCGAGGGCCGACTGCTGATCGGCCCCACGCGCGCCATTCCCGCCGGCATGCGGCGCTACGCCCTGGGCGGGCCGACCTGCAGCCCCATTTGGCAGGACGCCCGTGTCATCAAATACCTGCATGGCCTGGACGCCATTGGCCGCCTGCGCCTGCGCCGGGTGGTGCAGGGCGTGGACTTCCGCGTCAGCGATACGCAACTCATCGACCAGGCGATGCGCGACCTGGCCATGGGCAGCCTCAGCGCCTTCCTCATCCCCCGCGCTGTTGCGCCTTTGTCGCCCCCGCCTGTGGACCCGCCCCGGCACGACCAGGGGGATGAGGACCCGCCGGGCCAGCCCGCGCAATGGTCGGTGACCGACCGCGTCGTCGCCACGCTGCGCCGCTGCGTGCCCCTGCTGCCGCGCGACATGCAGCAGGCGGCCAAAAGCCTGTTCACCCGCGAGACGCTGTATTGGCTGGCGGGCTTCCTGGTGGTGTGGGCCGGCGGTCACCTGGCGGGCTATGGCGAGGCCATCGACGTCATCCTGCTGGGCGTGGGCTACGCCATGGTGGGCTGGTCGGTGTTCCAGGGCCTGAACGACCTGGGCCACGGCATCGCCCTGGCCACCACCGCCAAGACCCAGCATGATCTGGACGAGGCCTCCAAGCGCACCGCCGCCGGCCTCACCATCTTGACCATCAACGCAATCATCGCCTTGATCGCCAAGGTGAAGCCTGCGTCGGGCGGCAAGCGCCCGGTGGTCGAGGAACCGCCACCCCCGCCGGCCGACCCGCCGTTGCCGCCGAAGGCGCCCAAGCCCGACCTAAAGACTTTACGGGAGCGATACGCGGACCGGATCAAGAAGGGCGACACGTTTAAAACACTAGGTGTAAGTGAAGAAGAGGCGGAGAGCTTCCTGAACACGGAACCAGGAAACCGATTGCTGAGCGAACTTTCGAGGGCGGATCCGACAGCAAGTGTGAAGTTGATCCGCGATCGTGCCATATCCATGGTACAGTCTGGTTCCGGTTTGCCGGAAATGACCAATATGGCATCACCATTAGTAAAGATCGTCCCAAAAGGAGCCGGCGTTTCTCCCTATTCTCCGTATTTCACAACTATGGAGAATTTGAATAAGGCGACATCGTCAGGTAATAATCTTGCTGACTATTTTGGGCTTCCGGTAAGTAGCGAAGCATCCGTGTACGATGTGTATCAGATATCACCAAAGGTCGGTGTTGATCCGCCGGCGGTGTTTGTTAGCAAGGTCGCGCCAACCAGTGAGCTTGGTGGGTTGGTGGAGCGGTCGGGTGGCGCCACACAATATATCGTCCCTAACCGCGGATTATGGGATGCCCCTGTGCCGATCGGCACCATTGGTTTCTAGAGGGAAGAATGGATCAAACGCTTATACAGCAGTCCGCTATCAAGCTGGAGGCTCTGCTACGCCAATACGCTGCGGCTGATTCTGAAGCGGCGGAATTGCTGGAAGGGCTTAAGGATCTGGTTTTCAACGCTAAGATCGGGGGCATTAAATCTCCCATTGATCGTCGCGACATACCCGGTTCTTGGTATTTTTTCGAAGGCAATCTGAGGCAGTACAAAGACCTGGAAGAGGCATTTGCAGAGTTTAAATTCCAAATAACCGGAGGAGAAACCCCGGCTAGGCAGGCTACGCTACAAAGGATAGCCGAAATTAAAGCTCAGCAATCAAAATCGGGACAATAGGCGACGCTCTCTGAGGAAGGAGTGAATCCGACGGTGAAAGTGGCGGTGGTAGTGCAGGTCATTGTCATGCGGATGTAGGGAAAGCACGGCTGGCGTTGGTCCCTATCGAGCCACATCCTGAGGGAGAAGGATAATGAATCTGGAGCGCTTCAAGCGGCTCGCCCTCGAACTAGAAGACGAGGCACGCCACTATGCCGCAATGGATCCGCAGGTGAAGTGCTTCGCTGGTTCTGTCGAGGGCATCACCGCCGACGCGAAGACAGAAAGGATTCTGGCACCGCTCGACCATATACCTGGAGACTATTATTTCTATGAAGGCACCTTGCGGCAGTACCGCGACCTTGAAAGTGCGTTCGCCCGGTTCAGAATTGAGGTGATCGGCGGTGAGACGCCGGCTGTGAAGGCCGCTCTGGACGCGATACGGGCAACGAAGCCGTAGTATGCGAAGAGCGCCTTTGGGTGCCGGAGGGGCTGCTACGTGTTCAGTGATCTCGACTTGGTGGAACTGGTGAAAGCCGAGATGGCCGATCTCATGGCTCGCCATGGCCTGGAACTGGCTGTCATAGGGAAGGGAGAGGTCCTTCTTCGGCGGACGGATTACCCCATAAAGCTCATGGCGGGCCGCGAAGAAATCCACCTCGTTTATTTTGATAAAAAGGCCGGGCCCATAAGGGGCTACAACGTCTTCCTCTATCTAATGCACCAGCGCCGCGCCCGGCTGATATCGTCAATGGAAGAAGCAATGCCCGTCCAGGGCTATACCGGCCACATAGAACGCGAACTCCGCGCTTTGACGCGGCAATTGACCGTCGCGGGGCAGGACATCCTGGAGGGCTCCACGGAATGGACCAAGACCTACCACTGGCCGACCTTGACGCTTGATGCGGAAACCGCCGCCCTTCTTTGAGGGGAGATCGGTCGCGCTGGGGATTGGCGGCAATCGCGGTGACGCTATTTCGCTACAAAGCGGTGGGGTCACCGCTTTGCGCGAGATTGTGGCCGTTCAATCTATGGCCCCGGCGATGATGGTTTCCACAACACCGATATCCGAGCCGACGTCCATCCAGGTCTCGGAGCGTGCCCTGGCCTTGGCTGAGGCTCGGTTGGCTGCGGCGCCGGAATTCAGCACCTACGCTTCTCTGGTCGCTCAGTTGCGCTACGTGCTGATGGCCCTCAAGGGGGGCGAGCGCGCCCGGCTGAAGGAGATCATCGTCGGGCATTACGCCGTCCGTGAGTTCGCTGAGAGCGATCCGGAATTGGCGGAGGCGCTGATGGCCGCGCAGGCCATTGCCACACGGATAGGCAGGGGGCTTAAGCCATAACGCGGATGGGGTGCGGGTGCGCTTGAGTGACGATGATGACGTTCATGAAGGGGTGATCGTCCCAGACCTGATTCGGGACGCCCTTGCCCGCTGTCGGCGGCTGCGGGAGCAGTGGCCGGATATCGCCACCTTCGCCTCCGTCCACCGCCAGCTCGACTATCTTCTGAAGGTCGCGACCGATCCCGTGGCCGACCGGTCGCGGCTCACCGACATTGTCATTGGCGTACAGGCGGCCCGCGAGGTCGAGACCATCGACCCCGATCTGGCGGACCTGCTGCACACCATCAATGCCTGGGCCAATGCCTGGGCGGAACGGTTGGCCACGCTCAAATAAACGGCGCCCCCAGCCCTTCCTGCGCGAAGGCGCGCTGCACCGATGGCCGGGCCAGGAGCTCGGCGCACAGGCGGCCCACCTGGGGCAGGTCGCGGGGCGGGTGGGTGAAATTGCGGCCCCAGCGCACCAGCATCAGCAGCAGGAAGTCGGCGACGGTCAGGTGGTCGGCGGCGATGTAGGGGCGGGTGGCCAGTTCGCGGTCGACCAGGGCGAACATCTGGCACAGGCGCCGTTCCGCCGTGGCCTTGGCGTCGGCGACGTGGACGGGGTCGGTCACATGCTGCTCGGGATAATAGAAGACGCGGTATTCCGGCTGGATGGTGTTGGTCAGGTGGAACAGCCAGGTCAGGAAGCGGCCCCGGCCGGCCGCGCCGGGGGCGGGCGCCAGCTTGGCCTCGGGGTGCCTGTCCGCGAGGTGCAGCAGGATGGCGGCGGTCTCGAACACCGTCTCCTCGTTGCCGTCCGGCTGCCGGGCCAGCAGGGTGGGGATGCGGCCGGTGGGATTGCGGGCCAGGTAGGGGGCCGCCTTATGCTCGGCGTTGGCGCGGTCCAGCAGCGCCAGCTCATAGGGGACGCTGATTTCCTCCAGCGCCATGTGCGGCGCCAGGTTGGCATTTCCCGGAAAATAGAACAGCGTGTAGGCCATGGACGGATTCCCCCAAGAGAAAGCCAGCTCGATGAAGGCCGGCGCGGGCCGGCGGCCTGAACGGCGCGCGATGCTACGGCGGGCCTTCCGCTGGGCACAAGTGGCGTTGCTCGCGGGGGTGGTGCTCATCCTGGGCTGGGTCTGCCTTTATGCCGTGATGGACCCGCCGGGCACGCCGCTGATGGTCATCCGCCGCCTGCAGGGGGTGTCGACGCGGGGCTGGATGCCCGTGCCGCTGGACCGCATCGCCCCGGCCCTGCAGCGGGCCGTCGTCGGGGCGGAGGACAGCCGCTTCTGCAGCCACCACGGCGTGGACTGGCAGGCGGTGGACGCCGCCATGGACGAGGATGAGGAAGGCCACACGCTGCGCGGCGCCAGCACCATCAGCCAGCAGACGGCCAAGAACGCTTTCCTGTGGCCCGGCCGCACCTGGCTGCGCAAAGGGGTGGAATTCGGCTTCACCGAGCTGATCGAGCTGATCTGGGGCAAGCGCCGCATTATGGAGATGTATCTGAACATCGTGGAATGGGGCGATGGCCTGTATGGGGCGGAGGCGGCGTCCCGCGCCTATTTCGGCGTGCCGGCGTCGGCCCTGTCGCCCGCGCAGGCGGCTGCCTTGGCCGCCGTGCTGCCCAGCCCGCGCAAGTGGAACGCGAGGCATCCCGGCCCTTACGTCGCCCGGCGCATCGGCATCCTCGAACAGCGCGCGGCCATCGTCGCCCGCGACGGGCTGGACGGCTGCCTGAGGCGCTAGTGTTCGTCCATGCGGCGGCTTGGCGCGCGTCCCTTGTACAGAGGCGTGAGAATAACTATTAATTTCCGGGACGCCCCGGGGCAGGTTCCCGGGACAGCCCCCTTTTGACGGGTCCTGGCGACGGGGCCTGAGGCGTATTCGGATGCATCTCTCTTCCCGCCCCGCCGTTTCGGACGCGCCCGCCCCCGATCCGGACGTCCTTCCCGCCGACGCCCGCCCCTTGAGCCGGGCCGCGAAGGGGGAGGTGGGCCGGGTTATCCGCGTTGGCCTGGACGGCGCCTTGCACGACAGCCTGGACCCGGAAGAGCTGGAGCGCCGGCTGCTGGAGATCGGCTTCGTCGAGGGTGCCAGGGTGGAAATCCTGCATGAGGGCCTGTTCGGCCGCGATCCCATCGCCGTTAAGGTGGACGACATGCGCGTGGCCCTGCGCCGCCGCGAGGCCGAGGCCATCCTGATTACCGCCTGGCACCAGCCGGCCGCCCCGCGCGCCATCGCCGCAGATGCCATCGCCAAAGACCGCCGCTCATGAACGCCATCGCCCCTGTCTTGCAGACGGCCCCCCGCATCGCCCTGGTCGGCAACCCGAACTGCGGCAAGACCGCCCTGTTCAACGCCCTGACCGGCAGCCGGCAGAAGGTGGCCAACTACGCCGGCGTGACGGTGGAGCGCAAGGAAGGCAGCTTCACCACGCCCGAGGGTCGGCGCATCCAGGTCCTGGACCTGCCCGGCACCTACTCCTTGCGCGCCCGCAGCCCGGATGAGGAGGTGACGCGCGACGTCGTGCTGGGCCGCTTCAAGGGCGAGGCGGAGCCCGACCTGCTGGTCTGCGTGGCCGACGCCACCAACCTGCGCCTGGTGCTGCGCCTGGTGCTGGAACTGAAGCAGGTGGGGCGGCCGCTGCTGCTGGCCCTCAACATGTTCGACATCGCCCGGCATCGCGGCATCGAGATCGACATCGCCCGCCTGTCGGCGGAGCTTGGCGTGCCGGTGGTGCCCACCGTCGCGGTGCGCAAGGCCGGCACGGCCGACCTGCTGAAGCACATCGACACCGCGGCGGTGGATCTGGCGGCCGCCGCCACCGCCGGCGCCAACACTTGGCATGAGCCTTCGGCGGAAGAGGTGCGCGCCACCCACCGCGAGGCCGACCGCATCATCAAGCTGGCTGTGCGTCCGCCGACCAAGCCCGACACCTGGACCACCCGGCTGGACGCCGTGCTGCTGAACCCGGTGGCGGGGCTGCTGATCCTGCTGACCGTGCTGTTCTTCATGTTCCAGGCGGTGTTCACCTGGGCGCAGCCGGCCATGGACGGCATCAAGGCCGGGTTCGACGCGCTGGCCGCCTGGATCAATGGCGCCATGCCCGACGGCATCCTGCGCAGCCTGATCACCGACGGCGTCATCGCCGGCGTGGGCAGCATCGTCGTCTTCCTGCCGCAGATCGTCATCCTGTTCACCTTCATCATCCTGCTGGAAGATTTCGGCTACATGCCGCGCGCTGCCTTCCTGATGGACAAGATCATGGGCGGGGCGGGCCTGCACGGCCGTGCCTTCATTCCGTTGCTGTCCAGCTTCGCCTGCGCCATTCCCGGTATCATGGCGACCCGCGTCATCGACAACCGGCGCGACCGGCTGGCCACCATCATGGTGGCGCCGCTGATGACCTGTTCCGCCCGTATCCCGGTCTACACCCTGATCATCTCCGCCTTCGTGCCGGACCGGCACGGTGGGTGGGGTGTTCGCCCTGCAGGGGCTGGTCATGTTCGGGCTCTACGCCGCCGGCATCCTGAGCGCGCTGCTGGTCGCCTTCGTCATGCGGCGCCTGGTGTGGCGCGGCACGGTGGAACCCTTCCTGATGGAACTGCCGGCCTACAAGGTGCCGGACGTGAGGAACCTGGTGATGGGGGTGTGGACCCGGGCCAAGGCTTTCCTGCAGCGGGCCGGCACCACCATCCTCAGCATCATGATCCTGATCTGGTTCCTCAGCTCCTTCCCCGGTGCGCCGGCGGGGGCGACCGATCCCGCCATCGACTATTCCATCGCCGGCATGGTCGGGCATTGGCTGCAGCCGCTGGTGGCCCCCATCGGCTTCAACTGGCAGATCACCGTGGCGCTGATCCCCGGCATGGCCGCGCGCGAGGTGGCGGTGGCGGCCCTGGGCACCGTCTACGCCGTGGGCGGGGGGAGGAGAACGTGACCGCGCTGATGGACACGCTGGGCCACAGCTGGTCGCTGGCCACGGCACTGTCGCTGCTGGCCTGGTACGTCTTCGCCCCCCAGTGCGCCTCCACCCTGGGCGTGGTGCGGCGCGAGACCAATTCCCTGAAATGGCCGGCCATCATGTTCGTCTACATGCTGACCCTGGCCTACCTGGCCTCGTTCGCGACCTACCACGTCGCCGCCAGCCTGGGGTGGGCGTAAGGCGCGGGAACCGCGCTAGGCCGCGACTGCGGCCGCCGGACCTTTCTGGGGAACGAAGTGGACCGGAAAGGGAGGATGAGCCAAGGGGCGGATGCCCCGCCGGCGTTTGAGGAATGGAAAGATCATGCAGCAAGCGATCGTGGGGGTAATCGTGGTGGCCGCGCTGGCCTGGGTCCTCCGCCCCACCATCCGCCGCGTCATCCGCCGCCGCCAGGTCGCCGCCGGCAAGGCACCCGGCCCCTGCGGCTCCGACAGCTGCAACTGCGGCAGCTGACCCCTTACAAAACCGGGAAGACAGGGGCTGGCAACGCCAGCCCTAGGCCCCGACCGGGGCCGCCGGAGTTTTGCGGGGAGCGGCAGCGGACTGCAAAATGAGGATAGCCAAAGGCCCGGATGGGCCTGCCGGCGCCTGAGGAAAACGAACAGCGCCGAAATTTATTTCGGCGCGGGCCGCGTCGCCAAACGCCACTGGGTGGCCTGGCTGTAGCGCTTGGCCAGGAAGTGGTAGGTCCGCTTCATCAGGGCCTCCAGCTCCGGGCTCTTCTCCACCGTCACGGTCAGCCAGCCGTCCAGCACCTCATCCCAGGGCAGCAGCGACTGGTGCAAATCGTCGCGCATCTCGCGGATGTAGCTGATGTTCTGGTCGAACTTGCGCAGCATGGCCAGGATCTCGCCCGTCTGGGCGTCCACCTGGGCGAATTGGGATTCCAGGTCGGCGATGGGCGGCAGCGACAGGGTCTGCATGCGCACGATCTCTTCCTTGACCATGCGCTCGGCCTTGTAGATGCGGTGGGCCGTCTCCAACCCCTGGCGGACCTTGTGCAGGGCCAGAGCCCGCTCGCGCAACGCCTCGATATAGGACAGTTCCTTGGCCAGCATGTCGATGTGCAGGCCGATCTCTTCCTCCGGATCACCCGCCAGCGACAGCCGGTTGGCGATCATGCGGAACGCCTCGTGCACGCGGACCTTCGTGCCGGGGTCCTCCACCACCTGTTCCAGCTGCTCGGGACTGGAAATGACGGTTTCGCCCCCTGTCAGCCAGGTGACCAGCTGCACCGTCAGGCGGCCCTTGGCCACGTTGTAATGGCGCTCATCCACCCTCCAGCTGGCGGTGCCGTCGATCAGTTCGTTGGGGATGGTGTCGCCGGGGCGGATTTCGCGGACATAGCGCAGGCCCTTGGCCGCCATGGTCAGCAACTGGCCGTCGAAGGATTTGGGCTGTATGCCGAACTCGGTGCAGATCTTCTCGATGGGCACCTCGACGTCCAGCTTGCCCAGCTTCATGCACATCACCGGTTCATCGTTCGTCTTGGACAGGATGAAGCGGCAGCCGTCGACCGTGAAGACCTTGTGGTCGAACAGGAAGTGCGTGCTGCGGTTGGCCGCGGGCTGGATGCCTGTGCTCATGGGCGCTGGACGGTTCCGGGTGATGAACGACGGCGCCCCATCGCCGCCAGGCGCCGGGGTGCCAGGCCACACTACCACGTTTGGCGGGGGCTGCATCGGCCATGGGTGCGGGAGGGGCGCGCAAGGCCCGCCCCGGGGGCGTGACAGGAAACCTCTTTCCGTCCCGGGCGGCGCACGGTAGTTTTGCCGGCTTCGGGGTTTCCTTCCAAGGAAACGTCCCACAGGTTATTCACGGTCACCGGCTGGCGCGCGGCCCCCATCGCCGCGCCGGCCGGGTGCGCTTTCTGGTCCGGATGGGTCCGGACGAATTTCGGGGTCCTATGACGCAATCGCCGGCTGTCGCCGTGGCCGACCAAGCCAACACCGCCATTCTTGTGCGGGATCTGCACAAGCGCTTCGGCGAGACGGAGGTGCTGAAGGGCGTCTCCCTGACGGCGCGGGACGGCGACGTCATTTCCCTCATCGGTTCCTCCGGCTCGGGCAAGAGCACGCTGCTGCGCTGCATCAACCTGCTGGAAATCCCGGACGAGGGCCAGGTCTGGGTGAATGGTGAGCTGATCCGCATGGGCCGCGACCGCCGCGGCGCGGCCGTGCCCGCCGACCGCCGCCAGGTGGACCGCATCCGCCAGCGCCTCGGCATGGTGTTCCAGGGCTTCAACCTGTGGACCCACATGACGGTGCTGGAGAATGTGATCGAGGCGCCGGTGCATGTCCTGGGCGTGCCCCGGGGCGAGGCGGTGGACCGGGCCAAGGCCCTGCTGGACAAGGTGGGCCTGGGCCAGCGGCAGGATTATTATCCCAGCCAGTTGTCGGGCGGGCAGCAGCAGCGCGCCGCCATCGCTCGCATGCTGGCGATGCAGCCCCGCGTCATGCTGTTTGATGAGCCGACCTCGGCGCTGGATCCGGAGCTGGTGGGCGAGGTGCTGCGTGTCATCCGCCAGTTGGCGGATGAGGGCGCCACCATGCTGATCGTGACGCATGAGATGGCCTTCGCCCGCGACGTCTCCTCCCACGTTCTGTTCCTGCATCAGGGCCGGGTGGAGGAGGAGGGGACGCCCGACGAGGTGTTCGGCAACCCCCGCAGCGAACGCTGCCGGCAATTCCTGGCCCGGCCCGCTTAAGGCATACTGCACGATAAAGAGTGGCGGCCGATCGGACACGGGGTGTTGATGCGGACCGTCCCGTCATTGGTTTCGTAGGGGGTTTCATGAAGAAGCTGGTCTTGGGCCTCATCGCCGTGGTGGTGGTCGCGGGGGCCGCCTACCTGGCGACGCATCGCACGCCGTCCGGCACGGGGGGCGCCCCCGCCGTGACCGACCAGGGGGTGCCCAATCCCCTGCGCGTGGCGACGGAAGGGGCCTACCCGCCCTTCAATGTGGCGGAACCCGACGGCACCCTGAAGGGGTTCGAGATCGACCTGGCCAAGGATTTGTGCCGGCGCATGGGCGTGAAATGCGAGATCGCCGCCCAGGCCTGGGACGGCATCATCCCCGGCCTGCAGGCCGGCAAGTACGACGTCATCCTGGCCGGCATGTCCATCACGGACGACCGTCGGCAGGCGGTGGACTTCACCGCCCCCTACGTCCTGACCCCGGCCTATTTCGTGGCGCCCAAGGACAGCCCCCTGACCAAGATCGACTTCGGCCTGCAGCGGCTGGACATCGCCAACATGGACGAGGCCTCGACCCAGGCCATGGACAAGCTGAAGGCGGCGCTGAAGGGCAAGACCGTGGGCGTGCAAGTGGCCACCATCCACGCCAACTTCCTGGACACCTACCTGGGCGATACCGTCACCATCCGCCGCTACGACACGTTGCAGAACCTGTCGCTGGACCTGGCGACCGGCCGTGTCGACGCCGGCTTGGCCGACATGACCGGCTGGCAGCCTTTCCTGGAGGGCACCGACGGCCAGAACGCCGCCACCTTCGGCCCCGGCATCACCGGCGGCCTGCTGGGCCCCGGCATCGCCGCCGCCCTGCGCAAGGGCGACGGCCGCCTGCTGGACGCCCTGAACAACGCCATCACCGCCGCCAAGGAAGACGGCACCATGAAGAAGCTGGCGGAACAGTGGTTCCACTTCGACGCGTCGGCGAAGTGATTTTTCCCTCAAGCGCCGGGCGCGGCCATCCGGCCGCTTGGCTATCCTCGCTGCGCCCTTCGGTACTCGCTCCGGCGGCCGCGGTCGCGGCCTAGGGCCTTAGCGGGCCTGCTGGTTGCCTGAGAGCGGTTTAGGAGCGTAGCGACTAGGCCGCGACGGCGGCCGCCGGAGATTTCCGGGGAACGCAGTGGACTGGAAATCGAGGACAAGCCAAGGGGCGGATGCCCCGCCGGCGTCTGAGGTATGAGAGGCAAGCGTAGCGACTAGGCCGCGACGGCGGCCGCCGGAGATTTCCGGGGAACGCAGTGGACTGGAAATCGAGGACAAGCCAAGGGGCGGATGCCCCGTCGGCGTCTGAGGCATGAGAGGCAAGCGTAGCGACTAGGCCCCGACCGGGGCCGCCGGAGATTTCCGGGGGAACGCAGTGGACTGGAAATCGAGGACAAGCCAAGGGGCGGATGCCCCGCCGGCGTCTGAGGAATTGGCACGGTAATGATAGACCTATTGGGCTTTGGTGGCCGAGGCTGGGGTTTGCAGCTGCTGCAGGGCATGGGGATGACCCTGCTGGTGGCGGTGTCGGCCTATCTGTGGGGCCTGGCCCTGGGCGGAGCGGCGGCGGCCTTGAAGCTGTCCGGCCATCGGGGCGGCCGGGTCGCGGCCGATGTCTACACCACCATCGTGCGCGGCGTGCCCTCATTGTTGGTCATCTACCTGCTGTTCTTCGGCGGCAACAGCGCGGCCACCTGGGTCGTCAGCCTGCTGGGCTTCAACGGGCCGGTGGAGCTGTCGGCCCTGCCCGTGGGCATCCTGGCGGTGGGGACGGTGTCCGGCGCCTATTCCGCTGAGGTGCTGCGCGGTGGCGCCCTGGCGGTGCCCCACGGCCAGGTCGAGGCCGCCAAGGCCTTGGGCATGAACCGCTGGCTGACCTTCCGCCGCGTCATGCTGCCCCAGACCCTGCGCTATGCCCTGCCCGGCCTGGGCAACGTCTGGCAGCTGACCCTGAAGGACACCTCGCTGGTTTCCGTGGTGGCCCTGGTGGAACTGATGCGCGTGGCCTATCTGGCCCAGGGCGCCACCCGCCAGCCCTTCCTGTTCTTCACCACCGCCGGCCTGCTGTATCTGGCCATGGCCGCCCTGTCCGGCCGCCTGTTCGCCCGGGCGGAGGGATGGGCCGGGCGTGGCGTGCGGAGGGCCGCCCGATGAATTCCCCCCTCGTCACCGCCCTGATGGCGGCCCTGCCCCAGTTCGTCACCGGCACCTGGCTGACGGTGCAGCTGGTGGCCCTGTCGCTGCTGGTGGGGTTGGTGCTGGCCACGCTGGTGGCCGTGATGCGGCTGTCGCACCTGGCGCCGCTGTCGTGGGTGGCGCGCGGCTACATCCACGTCTTCCGCTCCACGCCCCTGCTGGTGCAGATCTTCCTGATCTATTACGGCCTGGGCCAGTTCGACGCCGTGCGCCAGAGCGTGCTGTGGCCCCTGCTGCGGGAACCGTACTGGTGCGCCATCATCGCCTTCGTGTTGAACACCGGCGCCTACACGGCGGAGATCATGCGCGGTGGCATCGAGGCCGTGCCCCATGGCCAGGTGGAGGCGGCGCGCGCCTGCGGCATGGGCGGCGGCCTGCTGTTCCGCCGCATCATCCTGCCCCAGGCCTTCCGCTTGGCGCTGCCGGCCTACGGCAATGAGATCATCCTCATGCTGCAGGGCAGCGCGCTTGCCAGCACCATCACGCTGATGGAACTGACGGGCGTGGCCAAGGCCGTCGCTGCCCGCACCTTCCAGCCCATCGAGGTGTTCTGCCTGGCCGGCGCCGTCTACCTCGGGATGAGTTTCCTCATCACCCGGGGCGTTCAGTTGGCGGAGCGGCGGCTGACCCCGGTAAAAAGGTAATAGGAACGCGAAGCGTCAGGTCTATGCCGTCGCACCTTGGGCAATGTTGTCCATTTCCCCTTGAGTTGGCGCGGGATTGCTCTGCATAAAGGCGGAAACCCCTCCGCCTTTACTCTTCCAAGCAGGATCATGACGAAGACCCATCGCAAGGCCCTGCGCGGCCGTGGTTTGCGCGCCGCCACTTCCCTGTTGGCCACGTCCATGTTGACCAGCGCCATGGCGGGTATCGCCGCCCCGGCCCTGGCCGCCGACCGGGATCCCGACCTGCTGGCCCTGGGCGTCGGCATCTATGACCAGTCCTGGATCGACCCGCCCGCCTTCTTCCAGGTGGACGCCGACACCCCCCACGACCGGACCCAGTTCGTCACCGCCGAATACCGCTTCGGCTGGTCGCTGGTGAAGGTGGACGACTGGTTCGCCATCAAGCCGCTGGTGGGCGTGATCCAGACCTTCAAGGGCAGCTTCTACGGCTATGGCGGCCTGCAGGCCGATTTCACCTGGGGGCCCTTCTTCATCACCCCCAGCGCCGCCGCCGGCTACTACGCCCATGGCGACGGCAAGGACATGGGCTACCCCCTGGAGTTCCGCACCCAGATCGAGACGGGCTACCGCTTCACCAACGGCGACCGCTTCTCCATCGCCCTCAGCCACATCTCCAACGCCGAGCTGGGCAAGACCGTCACCATCCCCGGCACCCCGCGCACCCGCACGGTCAACCCGGGCGCCAACAACCTGGTGGCCTATTACAGCTTCGCCCTCTGATCCTGATCAATGGGTGGTGAGGGGCGCGGCGCGGAAGGGGCACTTCCGCGCCGCTTCCCTTTGGGATGCTTCAAGGCGCGGCAAGAGGCCGGCGCTGGCCGGTTCGCCCAGCATCTCGTCATTAATGTCTTGGAAGGGGGGGATTTGGTGGAGCCGAGGAGGATCGAACTCCCGACCTACGCATTGCGAACGCGTCGCTCTCCCAGCTGAGCTACGGCCCCACACTCAAATCCGGCGGCGGGCATAGTCCCGGGCGCCTGAAGTGGGCGGGATAATGCTCAGGGCGACCGGGCATGTCAAGCGGCCATTCCGCGAAAAGAACGGAATGCGGGGCATGCGGGGGCCGGGGTGCTTCCGGTGGGTGGGGCCGCTTGGGGATGGGCGCACATGTCCAGTGCGGGCCCGCGCTGGACAAGGGGGCGCCCCGCCCGTAGGGTGGCGCCCATGCCGTTGAAACCATTGGGGACGGACCTGCTATGGATCCTTTGATCCGCACCATCCTGGAACTGCTGCTCGTGGTTCTGAACCTGGCCTGGTGGGTGCTGATGATCAGCGCCATCCTGAGCTGGCTGGTGTTCTTCGGGGTGATCAACACCCGTAACCGCTTCGTCGCCACCCTGATGGACATCACCTACCGCCTGACGGAACCGCTGCTGCGTCCCATCCGCAACGTCGTGCCCAACCTGGGTGGCGTGGACATCTCCTTCATCGTGCTGATGCTGATCATCTGGGCGCTGGAACGGCTGATCCAGAACTACATGTTCAGTTCCCTGATGTTCCGCTAAAGCGGTGGCCGAGGGGAAACCGGCCGCCGAGGTGATCCCCGGCGGGGTGCGCGTGTACTTGCGCGTCACCCCCCGCGCCTCCCGCACCGCCATCCAGGGCCTCATGGAGGGGCCGGAGGGCCGTCAGCTGCTGAAGGTGGCCGTCACCGCCGTGCCTGAGGACGGCAAGGCCAACGAGGCCGTGCTGAAGCTGCTGTCCAAGACCTGGCGCGTCCCCAAATCCAGCCTCACCATCGTCGCCGGCCTGACCGACCGCAACAAGGTGGTGGAGGTGGCGGGGGAAGCGGACGGGCTGCTGGCCGTGGTGCGCGCATCCTGGCAAGGCTGATCGGGGCGTCATTGGCGGCCGCGCCCCTCACGCTATCGCCGCTCCCCTGGCTGGAGTAGGATCAGGCTTCCCAACAGCGAGGCCCCATGCCACCCCCGAAGAAGCCGGCTCCCCAGGCCAAGCTCAGCGCCATGGACCAGATGATCGCCGACTGCGTCAAGAAGGCCAAGGCGCGTAAGCGATCTGGCCAGACGGACAAGGAGTGGCGGGCCAAATACGCCGCGTCGCTCAAGGGCGGGGATGACGGGGCGGCCCCGATGAGCGAGACGCCCTTCGCCGGGGACGCGTTCAAAAAGAAATAGAGACGGCCGGTCCGAGGAAATTTCCCAAAAAAAGCCCCGCCCGGCTCACAGAGCCGGCGCGCGGAGTGACTTGCCGCTTGCCGGCGGTTGTCGCCGATCGCGGCCATAAGGATAAATCTTCACGGTCCATGCGTGCCGGGGTTCAGGATGAAGCGATTCGTGTGGGGCCGGTTGATCGCGGCCGGAATAATGGTCGGCGTCTGTTTGCAGGGGGCGGTCGCCGCGCCGGTTCAATCCATGGCGGGGTCCCTGACGGCGGCCTTTGCCGAGATCGACAAGCGATTGGCGCCGCACAACCAGGGCTTCGGACTGGACGATGACCCTGCCGCACCTGACCTGCTGCGACAGGAGTGGGATCTGTATGCGCAGGCGGCGGCGGACTGCCTGAATACGCGTCCCGATGCGACAGAGGCGGAGGTCGCCGCCGCCGTGCAGGGCCTGTTGCCGCCAGACAAATTCGGCGTGCCCTCCATCAATGTGTTGGCGCGACGGCTGGACACGCAGTCGGTTGTCGTCGCGGCTCAGCAGAACGAAGTGGGCACCGCTTTTATTTTGGGAATCAGGGACGGGCGGTATCAGCGTGTCTGGAGCATTGCTGATGCACCTGACCAACCCTACGTCATCGCCTTCAAGATACTCAGCGCTTGGTCCCTATCAGGCGCAGGGCCGGGGTGCGGCGAGGCATCCGTGTCGGATGGTGGAGAGGCATGCGGTCCCCTTTTCCCCGCTGATGTGGGTCTGCTACCGATCCGTGCCGACGGCCTCCGCCGCTTCTACCTTGATGCTGACCACGCTCAAATGATGGGGGCGACCGTTGGGGCCCAGATCAGCGTTTGGGACTGGAATGGCCGAACGGCCAAGCCGGCGGCGGTGCATCTGTTCGCGCGCATGGTCGACCAGAAGGTGGGAACGCGCGTGAAGGGTGACCGCTTGCGCGTACGCACGAAGGGCGAGTTCAAGACCTTTTCCGCCTGTGGCCAATGTGAGGGGCGGCAGGTCGACTGGACCCTGCGCCTCACCCCCGATGGCGTTGTTGAGGAAGGTGAAACCAGCGCCGTGCCCGAACTGGACGCGGTGGACCACTTCCTTGATCTGCTGACAAAGAAACAAGCGACCGAAAGCGTCGCCGCGCCCCAGGCGGTGACGTCCATGCGCGCCATCCTGGATGCGGATAAAGAAACAGCATCGTTGGCGAGCTTCGGCATGTTGGATACGGCGACGGTCGTAACGATACGGGGCCGAAAGTCGCTGTGCCTGATGGTGGATGAACTTCCAGCGATCCGCTTTTTCCTGGCGGGCAACCGCATCGTCGGGGTCCGTCTCATGGCGAATGACGAGCCCTGTGACGACCCGCGCGGTGCCCGATCGGCTCTCTGATGAAGTCTGCCATCCGCCCAAGCTCCTTCCCGGCATCGCTGATCGCAACAAGCTGCTTGGGCGGACGCGTTGCTGATGCGTGTCCGTCAAGGGTACAGGGCGGCGCCCAGGGCAATGGAAAGGGCGAAGCTCAAGCACCAGAGCCAGGCTGCGGTGTGCGGGAGTCCCAGACAGGTCGCCCGCCGCCAGAGATAAGACGGGGGGAGAAACACCCACAGGGCCGTGAAGTTTCGGCCCGCCTTGTCCAACGCGGTGCGAATGACGCGCCGGTCCAGACCGGCCAGGACAAGATAGACGAAGAACGACGCCAAATTGGCGATCTGAAGGGCGTCCTTGGGTCCAGGGCCGGGATGGCGGATCAGGGCCTGCTCCAGGGCGGTGGCGATCAGGGGAATAACGGCGAAACCATAGGCGAAGACATTGACCGCCGGCCCCGGGAACGGGGCGGATGGTAGGGACTGTCCCATCGTCATCGTTGTTCAACCCGTGCCGTATGCACCAGGAACGATAATACGCCAACGCGGTGGTAAAAGCGCCCAACAAAAAAGCCCCGCCCGGTTTCCCGGACGGGGCTTTCCTGAAAGTGGCGGATAAGGCCGCTTACTGCTTGCCGGCCATGGCGCCCAGGCGCAGGCGCAGGGCGTTCAGCTTGATGAAGCCTTCGGCGTCCTTCTGGTTGTAGACGCTGTCGGCCTCGAAGGTGACGTAGTCCAGGCGGTACAGCGAGTTCGGGCTCTGGCGGCCGACCACGCGGGCGGAGCCCTTGTACAGCTTCAGGCGCACGACGCCGGTGACGCGCTTCTGCGTCTGGTCGATCAGGGCCTGCAGGGCCTCACGCTCCGGGCTGAACCAGAAGCCGTTGTAGATCAGCTCGGCATAGCGCGGCATGATCTCGTCCTTCAGGTGCATGGCGCCGCGGTCCAGCGTCAGGCTCTCGATGGCGCGGTGGGCCACCGACAGCAGCGTGCCGCCGGGGGTTTCGTACACGCCGCAACTCTTCATGCCGACGTAGCGGTTCTCCACCAGGTCCAGGCGGCCGATGCCGTTGGCGCCGGCCAGCTCGTTCAGGCGGGTCAGCAGGGCCGCCGGGCCCAGCTTCTGCCCATCGACGGCCACCGGGTCGCCGCCCTCGAACTCGATCTCGACATAGGTCGGGGTGTCCGGCGCCTTTTCCGGGGCGACGGTACGGGTGTACATGTCCTCGTCGGGCTCTTCCCAGGGGTTCTCCAGCGCCTTGCCCTCGTAGGAGATGTGCAGCAGGTTGGCGTCCGTGCTGTACGGCGCCTCGCCGCGCTTGTCCTTGGCGATCGGGATCTGGTGCTTCTCGGCGAACTCCAGCAGGGCGGTGCGGCTGTTCAGGGTCCATTCGCGCCAGGGGGCGATGACCTTGATGTCCGGCTTCAGGGCGTAATAGCCCAGTTCGAACCGCACCTGGTCGTTGCCCTTGCCGGTGGCGCCGTGGGCCACGGCGTCGGCGCCGACGGCCTTGGCGATCTCGATCTGGCGCTTGGCGATCAGCGGGCGGGCGATGGAGGTGCCCAGCAGGTAGACGCCCTCATACAGCGTGTTGGCCCGGAACATGGGGAACACGAAGTCGCGCACGAACTCGTCACGCAGGTCGTCGATGTAGATGTTCTCGGGCTTCACGCCCAGCAGCTCGGCCTTCTTGCGGGCGGGCTCCAGCTCTTCACCCTGGCCCAGGTCGGCGGTGAAGGTCACGATCTCGCACTTATACGTCTCCTGCAGGTATTTCAGGATGACGGAGGTGTCGAGACCGCCGGAGTAGGCGAGGACAACTTTCTTGACGCTCATGACTGGTACGCCCGCTTGATCTGGGTGGAATGCGTCGCGGACGTTATCCCCCGGGCGCTCGGCTGGCAAGATTGTGGCGCGTGTGACCGCCGCATCCCCAGCCCTCGCCAGCGTCGGTTTGGGTGAAGGAATGTTCGGCGTACGACGAATACAGGGTTGGTGTGGAAGCTTCAGCGGGTTACGTTAGCCGTACGACGAACGGTGATGGAATCTGGATCGTATCATGTCCGGCGTTAGTCGAACGGCGAACAGGAAGCGGGATCGGGGGGCGCCATTGGCCCAGTTTGGCGCCATTGTGCAGGACGTGACCGATGCCGTTCCGCTGGATGGCCCCGGCCGTCTGGGCGCCCTGATTCGTGCCCGGCGCCAGGCCTTGGGCATGACCTTGCGTGAGGTCGCGGCCGGCACTGGCTTTAGCCTGTCCTTCCTCTCGGCAGTAGAGAACGGCAAGCCCACGGCCGAACTGGGCAAGGTCATGGCCTACATGCAGGCCCTGGGCATCGATCTGTTTGGAGGATTGCGGTGACTGGGGACGGGCGGGCTCTGGAGGTTTTCCTGGGTGAACGCGGGGTTGGTGTCCTGGAGGCAGACGACCTGGGCCGCCTGACCTTCACCTATGCCGATCGCGACCCACTGTCGCGGCTATCGATCAGCCTGCGGCCTCAACTCGAGCCTTATGCTGACGCGGAGTGTCGGCCTTTTTTTGCCGGGCTGCTTCCGGAGGGGGAGGCCTTGGCCGCCGCTGCCGAACGCCGCCGGTTGCAGCCGTATGAGACCTTTAACCTGTTGCGTGAATACGGCGCTGAATGTGCTGGTGCGGTGCGGCTGCTGCAGCCCGGCAGCCGGCCGGAGATTCCGCAGGATTATGAGCCGCTGGAGGAGGCGGACCTCGCCCGCATAATCGATGAGATTCCGGCGTCGCCCAATTCCGCCGGCGACCGGCGGGTCCGCCTGTCCCTAGCCGGGGCCCAGCCCAAGACCGCCGTGGCCCTACTGGGCGGGCGCTTCTATCGACCCCTCAACGGTTCGCCATCAACCCACCTCGTTAAGGTGGCTCCGGCCGGCAGGCCAGATTTTGCCCTTGTGCCGAAGGCGGAGGCGTTTTCCATGGCGCTGGCGGCCAACCTGGGTGTGGATGTCGCCGGAGCGGCCCTTCGCTCCTTCGGCGGGCGGGAATGTCTACTGGTGGAACGCTATGACCGGCGTGTCGAGGGCGGCCGCATCCATGAAATCCACCAGGAGGATTTTTGCCAGGCGCTGGGCTATCCGCCAGAGCGAAAGTATGAGTTTTCCACCGATGAGACAGGAGAGATTCAAAAGGTTGGACCAGGGCTGAGCCAATGTCTGGGTTTGGCTCGGCAGACAGCGGCACCGTTGTTGGTGCGGGCGGAACTGATACGCCGGGTGATCGCCACGGTGCTGTTGGCGAACGCCGATGCTCACGCCAAGAATTTCAGCTTGCTCTACGATGCGCCTGGCCGCGCGCCTTCCCTGGCTCCTGCCTATGACGTGCTGTGCACTCGAATCTTCCCGGTCACAGAGGACTTGGCCATGGCAATCGGTAGTGCTATCCGGCCAACCGAAATCCGTAGGGTTGATTGGCTCATGCTGGCGCCAGCAGGCGCGCCGGGGGCCCTGAGTGCCTTGGAAGCGGCGGTTAAGGCCCAGGCGGAGACCGTGTTGCCCAAGTTGGATGCTCTGCGGCGGAGGCCGGAGTTCGCGGGCATCCAGCCCTACGAGGACATCCGCCGCTGTGTGGCGGAGGTGGTCCGCAGCATGGCCAGCGCCTTCGGCTGGACCGTCCCGGCCGAGGCGCCGCCCTATCTGGCACGCGCCGGTGGATGGGCGCCATCCAGCTGACTCACCCCCTCTGCCGGGGCCAGTGGGTATAGGCCAGGTACCACAGGGCGGGGATGCCCAGGACGGGGAAGTACAGCAGCAGCGCCCAATAGGGGTTGCGGCCCACCTTGGCCAGCACCAGGCCGGCGGCACAGACGGCGATGGTGGCCAGGATGACGACAATCAGCAGGGCGGCCCAGTTGGGCAGCAGCAGGCCGAGGGCGGGGGCGTAGGCGAGCGGCAGCATGGGCGCTTACTCCGACGCGGTGGCCTGGGCGGCCGCCCGCTCGCGCTTCAGGCGTTCGCGCGGGTGCATCTTGGGTTGGCGGACGGGCAGAACGGGCCAGGGCGTCTTGGCCAGCAGCACCAGGAAGACGACGGGCCCCAGCAGCGGCAAGGCCAGCCACAGGGGCCAGCGGCGGGGCAGGCCGGCGCGGATGACCAGCCGATGGGCCGGCCACAGCAGCAGGGCCGTGACGCCGAGGTGGATCATCAGGCTGTTGACGAGATCGGTACCGAGATCCAAAGCGCGCATCCCTATCATCCGTCCCATAAGATGGGGCGGATGATAGCCAAAGCCCAGGAGGGATGACAGTCTGGGGATTACAGCGTGCCTGTGGCCGCCAAACCCGCTTCCTTTTCCGCCACCTGGGCGGCGTACTCGGCCTGCAGGGCCTTGTGCGCCTCCAGCGCCGCGATGCGGGCCTGGGCGGTGGGCTTGGTGCTCTCGCTCTTCAGCTGACCGCAGGCGGCCAGAATGTCGCGGCCGCGCGGGGTGCGCACGGGCGAGGCATAGCCGGCGTTGTTCACGAAGTCCGCGAACTTGGTGATCTGCTCATCGGTCGAGCACTCGAAGGGCGCGCCCGGCCAATAGTTGAAGGGGATCAGGTTGATCTTGGCCGGAATGCCGCGCAGCAGGCGCACCAGCTCGCGCGCGTCGGCCAGGCTGTCGTTCACGCCCTTCAGCATGACGTATTCGAAGGTGATGCGGCGCGCGTTGCTGAGTCCCGGATAGTCCCGGCAGGCCTGCATCAGTTCCTTGATGGGGTACTTGCGGTTCAGCGGTACGATGCGGTCGCGCAACTCGTCATTCACCGCGTGCAGGCTGACGGCCAGGTTCACGCCCAGCTCATCGCCGCACTGCCGCATCATGGGCACGACGCCGGAGGTGGACAGGGTGATGCGCCGCTTGGAAATGGCGATGCCCTCGCCATCCATGACGATCTTCAGCGCCTTGGCGACGTTGGCGTAGTTGAACAGCGGCTCGCCCATGCCCATCATCACGATGTTGCTCAGCATGCGCCCGTCGGGCGGGGCCGGCCATTCGTCCAGGTGGTCGCGCGCCAGCATGACCTGGCCCACGATCTCGGCGGCGTCCAGGTTGCGCACCAGGCGCTGGGTGCCGGTGTGGCAGAAGCGGCAGGTCAGGGTGCAGCCCACCTGGGAGGAGACGCAGAGCGTGCCGCGGTCTTCCTCGGGGATGTGGACGGTCTCAATCTCCTGGCCGTCGGGCATGCGGGCCAGCCACTTGCGCGTGCCGTCCTCGCTCTTCAGGTCCTTCACGGCCGTGGGCCGGTCGATGACGTAAAGGTCGGCCAGCTTCTCGCGCACCGGCTTGGCCAGCGTGCTCATCACCGCGAAATCGGTGGCGCCGCGATGGTAGATCCAGTGCCACAGCTGGCGCGCGCGAAAGCGCTCCAGCCCGGCCCGTGCGACCTCAGCCTCCAGATCGTCCCGCGAGAGGCCGACCAAGTTCACCCGCCCGTCCGCCCGAGGAGGCGGCGGGGCGAATTCCTTCATGTGATTTTCCACGCCCATGGCGGCGATAGATGGGGCAGATCGGCCCCGAGTCAAAGGGGGAACTCGGGAAAAATGCGCGGGGCGGGGTTGCGTGCGGGACCAGACGCCGCTATCGCGGGTGGGAACATAAGATCTGGAAGGCAAAGGCCATGATCCTGCATCAGGTGACGGCGGCGGACGGGACCCTGCTGGCGGTGGCGGAGGGCGGCGTGCCCGAGGGCAGGCCCATGCTGTTCCTGCATGGTTTCGGCCAGAGCCATCGCGCCTTCCGCGCCCAGTTCGACGGTCCCCTGGCGGCGGAGTTCCGCCTCCTGGCGCTGGACCTGCGGGGGCATGGCCGGTCCGGCCGGCCGCAGGATCCGGCCGCCTACGGCGACGGCCCCCACTGGGGCGGCGATGTCATGGCCGTGCGCCGCGCCCTGGGCTTGGAGGATGTGATCCTGGTGGGCTGGTCCTACGGCGGTGCCGTGCTGGCCGACCATGTGGCGGCGTATGGGACCGAGGGGATCGCCGGCGCGGTTTTCGCCGGGGCCTGCCCGCGCTTGGGCAAGGCGGCCGCGCCTTATCTGGGGCCCGCCGCCAAGGCCCATTTTCCGCCCATCCTCTCCGACGACCTGGCAACGCAAGAGGCCGGTGCCCGCGCGCTGGCTGAGGCGCTTGGTGAGCGGAATGAGGCGGACGCGGCGGTGGCCGATACCCTGTCGGTACCCCTGGCGGCGCGACGGGCGATGATGCGCCGCCAGATGGATGGCGCCGCCCTGGCGGCGTTCGACCGTCCAGCCCTGGTGGTCCATGGCCGGGCGGACCCGGTGATCCTGCCCACCATGGCCGACTGGCTGGCGGAGACCCTGCCGCAGGCGCAGGTGCATCTGTACGACGGCGTCGGGCACGCCCCGTTCCTTGAGGCGGCCCGCCGTTTCGACGCCGACGTGGCGGCGTTCGCCCGCCGGGCTTAATGCCTTTACGCCGCGCGCACCCTGGAGATGAAGGCGTCAACCTGCGCGCGCAGCGCGTCTGATTGCCGGGACAGGTCCGCCGCCGCCGTCAGGACCTGGCTGGAGGCGGCCCCCGTCTCCCCCGCCGCCTGCGTGACGGCGGTGATGTTGGTTGCGACCTCCGCCGTGCCGGAGGAGGCTTGATGGACGCTGCGGGCGATTTCCTGGGTGGCGGCCCCCTGTTCCTCCACCGCCGATGCCACCGTGGTCGCGATCTCGTTGATCCGCGTGATGGTGCCGGTGATGCCGTCGATGGCATGCACCGAATCGGCGGTGGCCTGCTGGATGGCCTTGACCTGGGCCGAAATGTCCTCGGTCGCTTTGGCGGTTTGGGTGGCGAGAAGCTTGACCTCGGAGGCGACGACGGCGAAGCCCTTGCCCGCCTCGCCGGCGCGTGCCGCCTCGATGGTCGCGTTCAGGGCCAACAGGTTGGTCTGCCCGGCGATGCCGTTGATCAGCTTCACCACCTCGTCGATCTTCTGCGCGGCGGATGCCAGGGCCTGCACCTGCGTGTTCGTCCGGGCGGTGTCGGTCACCGCCTGGCTGGCGATGCGGGTCGACTCCGCCACATGCCGGCTGATCTCCCCGATGGAAGAGGACAGCTCGGCCGCCGCCGCCGCGACCGTCTGCACATTGGCGGACGCCTGCTCGGCCGCCGCCGCCACGGTGGTGGAGCGCTGGCTGGTCTGGGCGGCCGTGGACGACATGGACTGCGCGGTGGACTGCAACTGCGCCGAGGCGGAGGACACGGTGGCCACGACGCCCCTGACGCTGGCCTCGAACTCATCGGCCAGCTTGGCCATGACCGCGCGCTTTTCCTCCTCGGCCCGGCGCTTCATCGACTCCTGCTCGGCGCGGAGCCGCGCGCCTCGATCATCCGGCGCTTGAACACCTCGACCGATGCCGCCATGTCGCCGATCTCATCCTTGCGGCCGACGCCGGGCACCTCGACGGACTGGTCGCCGCCCGCCAGGCAGGTCATGGCGCGGGTCATGCCGGCCACCGGCCGGGTGATGTCGCGCACGATAACGGTGCTGAGCACGCCCGTGATGCCGAACAGCGCCAGCGTGGCCGCCAGCGCCGTCCATAGCACGCCCTTGGCATCGTCCCGGACACGCTCCCCTTGTGCCAGCAAGGCGTGGGACAGGTGATCCTCGACCGTCTTCATCATGTCGATGCGCGCGGTCGCCATTTTGAACCAATAGGCGCCGTCGATTCCGCCCAGCGCATCACCGGGCGTGGTTTCCACCGCGACCTTGCGCATCCGCTCGACCTCGCTGACGGCCTCGCCGGTCACCGTGCGGTCCAGGAAGGCTTGGTCGTCGGGAGAGGCGCTGGCGGTGAACAGCCGGAAATACGTGGCCTCTTCCGCGAGCGTGCCGAGGAAGCGCCGATATTGGGTGATGTCGAACTTGCCGGCGGCGAAGGCCGGCGCGCCGTTCGCCCGCTCCTCTCCCGCGCGCTCCTTCGCCTGGGTGAAGTTGACATAGGTCGACAGCACCCGCGCCACGTCCGGGTTCGTGACCGATTTGGAAATTTCAATATCGACGTCCAGCTGACGCAGGATCGTCGCGGTGAAATAGGCGCTCGAACTCCGCGGCCGGGATTTGCAGGCCGTCGATCTTGCGCCGCATCTCGTCCAGTTGCGCCAGCCGCCGGGTGGCGTCTATCAAGATTTGGGCCAGCGCGCTGCCGGCCGAGGCGCTGACGTCGCTTTTCAGCGCCGCTTCCAGCGTCCGCCGCCGCTGGTCGGTGCGGGTCCGCTGCTCCGGCAACTCGCGCTGGAACTGCACGCCCTTGCTGCCCAGGAACAGGGCCGACGCCCCCCGCTCGCGCTGCATTTCATGCACCAGGTCGCCCACCGTGGTGGCGAGCTGCGTCAACCGCGACAGCGTCCGCATCTGGGATACCGTCGCCTGTTTTTCAGCGAGGATGAGGGCGGCGGCCAGCAGCAGGCCCAGCGACGGCACCAGCAACGCCAGCACCACGCGGTGCAGGATCCTGAATCGAGTCATCGGCCCCATCTTCCGCTTTTTCTGAAAAAAGCACGCTAATGCAAGCGGATAGGGCGGAAAATTCAAAAGATCAGCTAATTATAAGTTTAATTGATTAAGCAACGGCAAGTGTTTCTTTATTGCGCTTCTATCGGTTGGAACGACATAATTCCAACACCGAAAAACAACGAACTTCCGTAGGCTCTTCGAGAAAAGAGGATCGAAGCCTAAATCGCCCGCTTGGGGCTATATTCCCCCTTTGACTCAGGCGCCCTCGGCCAGATCCAGCAGGTCATCCATGTCCTGGATCTGCACCTTGTTGCCTTCCAGCAGGCTGATGACCCGGCTGGTCTTCAGCTGGGTGAAGGTGCGGCTGACGGTTTCTGTGGTCAGGCCCAGATAGTCGGCGATATCGGCGCGGCTCATGGGCACGTGCACCGGGTTGGTCTTGTGGCCGCGCCGGCTGGCCCGCTGCGACAGCAGCAGCAGGAAGGAGCAGATCTTCTCCTTGGCCGTCTTGCGGCCCAGCAGCAGCATCTGGTCCTGCGCCGCCGCCAGCTCGTTCGACGCCATGGAGAACAGGCGGCGCTGCATCTTGGGGAACTCATCCAGCAGCGCCTCCATGCGGCGCCGGGGGAAACGGCACAGCGACACCGGCGTCACCGTCTCGGCGGTGTAGGCGTAGCTGTCGTTGACCGACAGGCCGAAGAAGTCGCCCGGCAGCAGGAAGCCCGTGATCTGCCGCCGGCCGTCCGGCAGCAGCTTGTAGACCTTCACCGTGCCGGAGGTGACGTTGTACAGCGTTTCCGCCGGGTCGCCCTCGCCGAACACCGTATGGCCGGCGTCGAAGCGCGTGGTCTGCAGGATCTCCGCCAGGCGGCGCAGTTCCTCCGCCTCCAAGGCGGCGCAGACGGTCAGGGTGCGAACGGTGCAGGCGCTGCAGGGGTGGATTTCGCTGGCCGGGTCGGTCTTCCCGTTGGTTTGGGTGTTCGAATCCCTGGAATAGGCAAAATCGATGTGGGTCATCGCCGCACTCCGCTGTCAGCCGTCACCTCCGGAGCCCGCGCGGATCGCGGTCGGAGGGATGCGGCCGATCTTTCGTTCCCCAATCAGTGCCGCGAGGTCAGCATATAGCCAGGAAACGACTGAGGAAAAGCCTAGACATGGCGATGACTGGCTTACTCCAATCCCGCGTTTATTCTTTGATCCATGTCATGGCGGCGGTTCGGGGCCTGGCATCAGGATGGCTATCCCTCAGTCTCGGATTTGCGCCTTCATGCCCACCTTCGTGACCCGTCCCCTGGACGCCCGACAGATCGATCAGGCCTATGCGCTGATGCGCCCGTTCTATCCGGACTTGACGGTGGAGCGTTGGCGCGACCACGCCCAGGCCCTGCTGGCGCCCGGCAGCCGCGGTGGCATCGTCACGGTGCAGCTGGACCATCGCTACATGCATGGCCTGTTCTCCTACCTGGTGGTGCCGGATCTGGATCATCGCTTGGGCTTGCAGGTGGACGTGTTCGTGGCCCTGGACCTTTTCGATCCGGAAGGGGCGGGTGACGCCTTGCTGGCGGAAATGGACCGGATCGCCCGCCGGTACGGCTGCGACGCCATCCACGTCACCCTGCCGGACAGCCAGGTGAAGGCCCATCCGTCGCTGGCGCGCTTCCGCGCCCTGGGCCATCTGCCCGAGGGGCGCCGCCTGTGCAAGCACCTGGTGGCCGAACCGATGGCCGCGCCGGCCTGAGGACCAGATGCGTTCCTGGCGACGGGAGCCCTTGCGCCCTTTGCCGTTGTGCCTTCGGGGCCGCGCGGTATTCTCCGGCCCATGACTGAAAAGCTCCCCACCCTGCTGTTCCAGGCGGGCCGGCACAAGCGCGTGGCCGGTGGCCACCCCTGGGCCTATTCCAACGAAATCCAGATGGATGCCGCCGCCAAGGCTTTGGCCCGTGGCGGGCTGGTGCGGCTGGCCGACGCCGGCGGCGGCGTGCTGGGCATCGCCACCTTCAACCCCCACACCCTGATCGCGGCGCGCGTGCTGACCCGCGACCTGTCGGCGACCATCGACGCCGGCTTCTTCGCCGAGCGCTTCCGCACGGCGGCGGCGCTGCGCGACCGGATGATCGGCCGGCCCTACTACCGCCTTGTGCATGCCGAGGCGGACGGCCTGCCGGCGCTGATCGTCGACCGCTACGGCGATGTGCTGGTGGTGCAGGCCAACTCCGCCGGCATGGATCGGCTGCTGCCCCAGATCCTGGAGGGTTTGGGCACGGTGTTCCCCGGCGCGTCCATCATCCTGCGCAATGATAGCGCCGCCCGCGGCCTGGAAGGGGTGGGGGAGGAGGTGCGCGTGGCCGTGGGGGCCGTCGACGGGCCCATCAAGGTGGAGGAGAACGGCGCCACCTTCTTCGCCGACCCGGCGGGCGGGCAGAAGACGGGCTGGTTCTATGATCAGCGCGACCATCGCGCCTTCGTCGCCAGCTTGGCCCAGGGTCGCTCGGTCATCGATTTCTACAGCTATTGCGGCGGTTTCGGTGTGCTGGCGGCCACCCGGGGGGCGGCGCGCACCGTGCTGGTCGACCGGTCGGCCGGCGCCCTGGAACTGGCCGGCAAGGCGGCGGCGGCCAACGGCGTCGCCGACACGGTGGAACTGCGTAAGGCCGACGCCTTCGCCGAGCTGGAGCGCCTGGCGGAGGGGGGCGAGACCTTCGAGGTGGTGATCTGCGATCCGCCGGCCTTCGTGAAGTCCAAGAAGGACCTGGCCAACGGCAGCCGCGCCTACCGCAAGCTGGCCAAGCTGGGCGCCCAGATCACCGCCCCCGGCGGCATTCTGCTGGTGGCCAGCTGCAGCCATAACATGCCGCCGGACATGTTCGCCGAACTGGTGGCCAAGGGCCTGGGGGACGCCCGCCGCCAGGGCCGCATCCTGCGCTTTTCCGGCGCCGGCCCGGACCACCCGGTGCATCCTTTGCTGCCGGAAAGCGCCTACCTCAAGGCGGAAGTGTTCGCCCTGGACTAAGGCGGCGCCCGGTGGCGTGGAAGTGCGAGAACAAATAGGGATAAGCGGCTGACTTCGGCCGCTTTTTCCGTTTCTGGGGTCTCGTTTCTCGCACCCGCAGCGATGCGGTGGACCCGGGTCACCCCTGTGACAGTTACATGAATGGTCCCTGAGAGCGGGCTTGACACCCCTTATGCTCCGCGCGAGCATTAGTCACCCTAATGCTCAAATAGAGCATAAGGGTGGTGAAGATACAGGGAAGATGCCCCCGCTTGTCGCGCCGTGGGGGCCGGCCATGCGGGCCGATGTCGTTCGTGGCGCGTTCGTTTGCCAGGTGTCCCGATGTCCGTTGCCGAGATCGATCTCGAATACACCCCCGCCGTCGCCGCCGCGACCCGCCCCCTGTATGAGCGGGTGGCCAAGGTGATCCCGGAGGTGGAGTGGCCCTTCCACGCGCCGCTGGTGCACGCCATCAACACGCTGAAGAAGGAACGCAACGCCGTCATCCTGGCGCACAACTACCAGACGCCGGAAATCTTCCACTGCGTTTCCGACATCGTGGGCGACAGCCTGGCGCTGGCGCGCAAGGCGGCGCAGACGGACGCCGACGTCATCGTCATGGCCGGCGTGCATTTCATGGCCGAGACGGCCAAGATCCTGAACCCGTCCAAGACGGTGCTGATGCCCGACATGCGCGCCGGCTGCTCGCTGGCCGACAGCATCACCGCCGCCGACATCCGCCTGCTGCGCGAGGCGCACCCCGGCGTGCCGGTGGTCACCTACGTCAACACCTCGGCCGAGGTGAAGGCGGAAAGCGACATCTGCTGCACCTCCGGCAACGCGGTGGAGATCGTGGAATCGCTGGACAGCGACAGCGTGCTGTTCTTGCCCGATGAATACCTGGCCAGCTGGGTCGCCACCCAGACCAAGAAGAAGATCATCAAGTGGCAGGGCCACTGCGAGGTGCATGAGCGCTTCACGGGGTCGGAACTGCGCGACTACCGCGCCCGCTTCAAGGATCTGACCATCATCGCCCACCCCGAATGTCCACCCGAGGTGCTGGCCGAAGCCGACTTCGTCGGCAGCACCGCCCGCATGGTGGAGTATGTGGGCGAGGCGCGGCCGAACCGGGTGCTGATGGTCACCGAATGCTCCATGAGCGACAACGTCGCGACCGAATATCCGGACGTGGAATTCATCCGTCCTTGCAACCTGTGCCCCCACATGAAGCGGGTCAGCCTCTCCAACATCCTGGAGTCGTTGCGGACGATGGAGCCCAAGGTGGAGATCGACCCCACGGTGGCCGATCGCGCCCGCCTGGCGGTGGAGCGCATGCTGGCCGTGGGCTGCTGATCCCGTTCGTATGACACCCAAGGCCGGCCGGATGTTCGGCCGGCCGTCCCGTTCCTCTGGTGACGGAGCCTGATGCCATGGATGGCGCGTCTTATCCGGTGTCGCCTGTTAAGGTGGTCCACAGCGATGTGGTGGTGGTCGGGTCCGGCACGGCCGGCATGGCGGCCTCGCTGGCCCTGGCCCAGGCCGGGCGGAAGGTCCGCCTGCTGACCAAGACGGACGACCTGCCCGGCGGGTCCAGCCTGTGGGCCCAGGGTGGTGTGGCCGTGGCGCTGGGTGACGGCGACAGCGCCGCCGACCATGCCGCCGACACGGTCGCCGCCGGGGCGGGACTGACGGATCCCAGCATGGCCCGCCTCCTGGCCGAGGCCGGCATTGTCGAGATGTCCACCCTGCTGGACGCCGGCCTGCCCGCCGACCGGGGGGCCGACGGCAGGCCCTTGCTGGGGCGCGAGGCGGCGCACGGCCGCCACCGCATCCTGCATGCCGGCGGCGACGCCACCGGCCGTACCCTGGTGACCTTCCTGGCCGCGCGCGTGCGCGCCACCCCGGGCATCAGCATCCACACCCGCGCCGCCGCCGCCGACCTGGTGGTGCGTGAGACCGGGCGCGGGCGGCGGGCGCAGGGCGTTCTGGCCTATGAGGACGGTGTCGGCTGGGTGCTGCACGTCGCCCCGCATGTGGTCCTGGCCACCGGCGGCACCGGCCAGCTGTGGGCCGTGACCACCAATCCGCCCGAGGCCACGGGTGATGGCATGGCGCTGGCCGCCCGTGCCGGCGCCCATCTGGCCGACCTGGAATTCGTGCAGTTCCACCCGACGGCCCTGGCCGTCGCCGGCCCGCCCGGCCGCCGGCCTCTGCTGACCGAGGCGCTGCGTGGCGCCGGCGCCAAGGTGCTGGACGCCGGCGGCCACGCCTTCATGGCCGAAGAGCATCCCGACGCCGAATTGGCGCCCCGTGACGTGGTGGCCCGCGCCATCGGCCGCCGCGTGGCGTGGGGCGAAAAGGTGTTCCTGGACCTGCGGCCCTTGTGGGCGGCTGGAAAGTCGGAAAAATTCCCCACCGTGGCTGGCATCTGCGCCGAGGCCGGCCTGGACCCCGCCGCCGCCCCCGTCCCCGTGGCGCCTGCCGCGCACTACCACATGGGCGGCGTGCTGACGGATGCCGATGGCCGCACCTCCATCCCAGGATTGTGGGCGGCGGGTGAGGTCGCCTGCACCCATGTCCACGGCGCCAACCGCTTGGCCAGCAACTCGCTGCTGGAGGCGGTGGTGTTCGCCGGCCGCGTGGCGGCGGCGCTCACGGCCGAACCGGCCACCCCCCAGCCGGTGGCCGTGCCTGAGGCCCCCACCGTGCCCGGCGGCGCCCCCGCCGCCGACCTGGCGGCCGAGGCGCAGCGGTTGATGGCGGAGAAGGTGGGCCTGGTGCGCGATGGCCTGGGCCTGGCCGAGGCGGCGCTGCGCCTGCGGGGCCTGGCCGTGGCCGCGGACCACCTGGCGCCGGCCCGCGACTATGCCGGCATCCGCGCCGGCCTGGAACTGCGCAACCGCCTGCTGCTGTCCCGCCTGGTGGTGGAGGCGGCCAAGCGCCGGGAGGAAAGCCGGGGCGCCCATACCCGGGCGGATCATCCGGAAACCCGCGACGCCTGGCGCCATCACCAGATCCTGACCTATTCCGACCTCGGCCGCGTGGCCGAGGTTGAGCCCGCCACCACCCGGGAAACCCGTTCATGAGCACGCCTTTCGCCCCGCTTTATCCCGTGATGTACGAAGGCTTGGTCCGCGCCGCGTTGCTGGAGGATCTGGGCCGGGCGGGCGACGTCACGGCCGATGCCTGCATCCCGGTGGAAACCCAGGCCCGCGCCCTGTTCCAGGCCCGCCACGCCGGCGTCGTCGCCGGCCTGGCTCCGGCGCTGTCCGCCTTCTCCCTGCTGGACCCCAGCCTGTCGGTGCGCACCCTGGTGGCCGACGGCACCCATGTGGCGGCTGGCCAAGCGGTGGCGGTGGTGGAGGGGGCGGCCCGCCCCATCCTGTCGGGGGAGCGCACGGCCCTGAACCTGCTGGGCCGCCTGTGCGGCATCGCCTCCAAGACGGCGGAACTGGTACGGGCTATCGAGGGCACGGGCGCCCATATCGTCTGCACCCGCAAGACCACGCCCGGCCTGCGCGCGCTTGAGAAATACGCCGTGCGCGTGGGCGGCGGCGGCAACCACCGCTTCGGCCTCGATGACGCCGTCCTGATCAAGGACAACCACCTGGTGGCGGCCGGCGGCCTGCGCGCCGCGGTGGAGCGCGCCCGCGCCCATGTCGGTCACATGGTGAAGATCGAGGTGGAGGTCGACACCCTGGCCCAGTTGGAAGAACTGCTGGCCCTGCCGGTGGACGCCGTCCTGCTGGACAACATGGACCCCGCCACCCTGCGCCAGGCCGTGGGCATGGTGGCTGGCCGGCTGATCACCGAAGCCTCCGGCGGCATCACGCCGGAGACGGTGCGGGCGGTGGCGGAGACGGGCGTGACCCTGATCTCCCTGGGCTGGCTCACCCACTCCGTCACCAACTTCGACATCGGGCTGGATTTCGAGAGCCTGTAAGCGGAACCCATTGACCACCCGCAGCGGCCGTCTTATCTTTCCATAGAAAGATTGACATCAAAATCTTTCCATGGAGGTGGTGATGTCCCACTCGGACAGTGCGCGGGATCGCTCGCCGGAACGTGAAAGCGCCGTGCTGGCCCAGGCGCTGTGCCGCGCGGCGGACATCCTGCAGGTGCCGGACGCCATTCTGGCCCGCACCATCGGCGTGTCGCCGGCCTCCGTCAGCCGCCTGCGTACGGGCGCCTTCAAGCTGGCGCGCAAGGACAAGGCGTTCGAACTGGGCCTGCTGTTCATCCGCATGTTCCGGGGCCTGGACGCCATCACCGGCGGTGACGACGCCAGCTCCCGCTCGTGGTTGCGGGCGGAGAATTTGGCGCTGCGGGGCCGCCCCATCGACCTGGTCCAAAGCATCGTCGGCCTGGCCTCGGTTGTGAGCTATGTGGACGCCCGCCGCGCTCGCGTCTGAGGCGCGGCCTTACGGGCACGATCTCTGGCGGCTGGTGGAAAACCAAGCGCGCGCTTCCACCATTCGCCTGGTGGGGACGCTGGCCGACCAGGCCCTGCTGGAAGACATGCTGGAGCAAACCAAGCCGCCCATGCCGCCGGAGTGCGACGGGCTGCATTTCCTGCTGGCGACGCCCTTTCGATATTCGCCCTATCCCCACGGCTCGCGCTTCCGCCGCGCTCACCAGCCCGACGGGGTGTACTACGCCGCCGAACGGCCGGAAACCGCGGCGGCGGAGGCGGCGCACTACGCCCTGCTGTTCTTCCTGGAGGCACCCGGGGCGCAGCTTCCCGCCCGGCCCATGGAGCGGACGGGGATAGAGGTTGGCTGCGCCGTGGACCAAGCGGCGGACCTGATGGCGCCGCCCCTGGACCGGGACCAGGGGCTATGGACCGACAAATCGGACTATGCCGCCTGCCAGGACTTGGCCGATGCCGCGCGGGTGGGCGGGGTCCAGCTCATCCGCTATCAGTCGGTACGCGACCCGGCGGGTGGGGCCAACGTCGCTTTGCTGACCCCCCAGGCCTTTGACGCCAAGAAGCCCAAGCGGCTGTCCAGCTGGCACCTCTTCATCCGCCCCCAGGCCGTCCAGATCTGGTGCGAATTTCCGGCCATACAGCTGGAGTTTCCCCGTTAGCCGTTCAAGCTGGCGGGGATGGGGTCCGGACCCATGCTGTGGAATTTGGCCTCGCCGCCGAAGAAGCGGGTGGCCAGCCGGGTGATGGGCTCGGCGGCCCCCGTGGTGTGGAAAGCCTCCACGCCGCCCTGCTCCTTCGCCCGGCTGGGCAGCTCATATTCCGGGTGGCGCTCCAGATAGGCCCGCAGGCTGCTGACCGTCAGGTTGGGCTGGTCCAGGATTTCCACGCCGGGGGGCAGGGCCTGGGCGAACAGGTCGGCCACCAGGGGATAGTGGGTGCAGCCCAGCACGACCGCGTCCGGCGGCACGCCGTCCAATTGGGCCATCAACTGCCCGGCATAACCCTCGATGGCGGCGCGAATGGTCTCAACCGGGGCATCGGCCTCGATCAGCCGCACCAGGTCAGGGCAGGCCTGCTGCACCACCCGCACCTCCGGCGCGCGCTTGGCGATCTCGGTGGGGTAGGATCCGCTGCTGACGGTGTGCTGGGTGGCGAAGATGGCGACGGTGCGCGGCTCGCCGGCCCGCGATCCGGCGGCCACCTCGGCCATCCACGGCACGCCGGTGATGGCCTCCACCATGGGCACCAGCACGCCCAGGACCCTGCGGTCCGGATAGGCGGTGGGCAGCCAGGTCTGCTGCAGGCGCCGCAGCGCCTGGGCCGAGGCGGTATTGCAGGCCAGGATGACCAGGGGGCAGTCCAGGCCGAACAGCCGTTCCACCCCGGCCACGGTATAGCGGTAAATCTCCTCCGGCGTGCGGTTGCCGTAGGGGGCGTTGGCGTGGTCGCCCAGGTAGACGAAGCGGCGATCGGGCATCTGGTCGGCCAGGGCGCGCAAGACCGTCAATCCGCCGTGGCCTGAATCGAAAACGCCGATCATCGCTCGCAACCGCACCGTTTGCCTTGGGGGTGCGCCCGGCACCCATCCCCTCCGGTTTAGCACGATCGGCCGGGTCGGCGGCAACGGCGTTGCGGCCGGTTGCCGCCCCTTCTTGCCAACGCATGTCGGCTATGCCTTAGTGCGCCCGTCCTTTATGCTGACGCCCATTGCCCCTTTGTCTTGAGGAACCTTGCCCGTGAGCCTGCGTGTCGCCGTCCGCCGGTCCCTGATGATCCTGCCCGTCCTCGCCTCGGCGACAACCCTTGCGTTCACTGGCGCCGCGCCTGCCCGGGCCCAGGCGGCGAATCCGGCGGCTTCTTCGCCCACGGCCGGTTCCGCGCCCATCATGCCATCGGCAGCCAAGCCGGCGGCCCCCGCCGCCGCGGCCCCGGCCGCCGGTGTCAAGGCGGGTGGAAAGGCCGACGATGACGATGGCTGGAACTGCCCCGTTCCCAAGAAGGTGCCCACCATTCCCGACGGCAAGACCGCGCCCGAGGCCGACATGCGCAAGGCGCATGAGGAGATGCAGTCCTACGTCAACAGCGGCCAGGGCTTCATCGCTTGCGTCGACCAGCTTGTGGCGCAGCATCCGGACCAGGTGACGGTGGCCAAGTTCCTGCAATTGACCCGCCTGCAGGATGTCGTGGTCAACAACATGCAATTCCTTGCGGGGCGCTTCAACGAACAGTTGCATGTGTACAAGGCTCGCACGGGTGGGGCGCCGGCCCCCGCCGCTCCGGCGCCGGCGGCCAAGCCCGCGGGCAAGTAAGCTCTTCCGAGGCGGGATTTGGGCCGCCGGCACCCGCCTGGCGGCCCTTTTTCCATGCGGGTCTGGGGTTAACGGCGGCCGGCGCGCGCCGGCCGCCGGGCGGCGCCGGGGCGGCGGTCGTCCTCGTCGAACAACTCGGCCAGCTTTTCCATGACCGTGCCGCCCAGTTGTTCCACGTCCACGATGGTGACGGCGCGCCGGTAATAACGCGTGACGTCGTGGCCGATGCCGATGGCGATCAGCTCCACCGGGCTGCGGGTCTCGATGTACTCGATGACGCTGCGCAGGTGCTTTTCCAGATAGCTGCCGCTGTTGACCGACAGGGTGCTGTCGTCCACCGGCGCGCCGTCGGAAATCACCATCAGGATGCGCCGCTGCTCCGGCCGGGCGATCAGGCGGGTGTGGGCCCATAGCAGGGCCTCCCCGTCGATGTTCTCCTTCAGGATGCCTTCGCGCAGCATCAGGCCCAGGTTGCGCCGGGCCCGGCGCCAGGGGGCGTCGGCCTCCTTGTAGACGATGTGCCGCAGGTCGTTCAGGCGGCCGGGGGCGGCGGGCTTGCCGCTGGCCAGCCAGCGCTCGCGGCTCTGCCCGCCCTTCCATGCCCGGGTGGTGAAGCCCAGGATCTCCACCTTCACGCCGCAGCGTTCCAGGGTGCGCGCCAGGATGTCGGCGCTCATGGCGGCGATGGTGATGGGCCGGCCGCGCATGGATCCGGAATTGTCGATCAGCAGGGTGACGACGGTGTCGCGGAAATCGGTGTCGTTCTCCTGCTTGAACGACAGGGGCAGCACCGGGTTGGCCACCACGCGGGCCAGGCGGGCCGCGTCCAGGATGCCTTCCTCCAGATCAAACACCCAGGCCCGCGTCTGCTTGGCCATCAGGCGGCGCTGCAGGCGGTTGGCCAGCTTGGCGATGACGCCCTGCAGGTGCTGCAACTGCTGGTCCAGCATCATGCGCAGGCGGGCCAGTTCATCCGCGTCGCACAGGTCGGCCGCCCCCACCACCTCATCGAATTCGGTGGTGAAGGCGCGGTAGTTGCCGCTGTCCAGGCTGTTGCGGCCGAAATCGGGGCGGGACGGTTCGCCGGGCTCACCCGACTGCTCGGCCCCGGCCCCTTCCATTTCCTGCTGTTCACCTTCGCTGCTTTCGGCGGCGCCGGCGGTCTCTTCCGTCTGGCCGCCGGCCTGCTGCTGCTCGCCCGTCGCTTCCGGCTCGGCGTCGTCGGACTGGCCACCGCCGGCCTCGTCATTGTCGGCGCCCTCGGGACTCTGGGCGTCGCCGGACTCGGCGGTCTCCTCCTCTTCCGACTTCTCAGGCTCGCCACCGACCTCCAGGTCCAGGTCGGCCAGGATGCGGCGGGCCTCCCGGGCGTAGGCCTGCTGGTCGGCCATGGCGGCTTTCAGCTGGGCCAAGTCGGTGCCCGCCTTTTCCTCGATGAAGGGACGCCACAGGTCCAGCGCCGCCCGGGTGGCGGGGGCCGCCGGGGCGCCGGTCAGGGCCTCACGCGCGATCAGGCGCAGGGCGTCGGCCAGCGACACCTGGTCCCGCGCCGTGGCCCGATCCAGCCCCTGGCGGCGGAAGCGTTCCTCCAGCGCCGCCGTCAGGTTGTCGGCCACGCCCGCCATGGCGTTGGCGCCCAGGGCTTCGCACCGCGCCTGTTCCAGCGCGTCGAAGGCCAGGCGGGCGGTATCGCCCGTGGGCAGCAGCCGGGCATGGGCGGCGGCGTCGTGGTGGCGCAGGCGCAGGGCGGCGGCATCGGCGGCGCCGCGCACCGGCGCCACGTCGCGCACGTTCAGGTCACGCGTGGGCAAAGGCACCCGCACCCGCGTGCCGGAGTAGCCCGGCGGCTCGGCGGAAAACCCCACCGTCAGGTCACCGCGCTCCGCGATGGCGCGGACGGCGGCGCCGGTGGCCCGCTTGAACGCCTCCAGCGGCGATTCCCGGTCGGAAGACATGGGTTCGTCCCCCCGCATCAGGCGAGGGTGGCGCGCACGCCGCTCTCGGGCAGTTCGGTGCCGAAGCAGCGCTGGTAGTACTCGGCCACCGCCGCGCGCTCCACCTCATCGCACTTGTTCAGGAAGGTGACGCGGAAGGCGAAGCCCACGTCGCCGAAGATGTCGGCGTTCTGGGCCCAGGTGATGACCGTGCGCGGGCTCATGACGGTGGAGATGTCGCCGGCGATGAAGCCGGCGCGGGTCAGGTCGGCCAGGCGCACCATGGCGTTGACCAGCACACGGCGATCATCGGTGTCGTAGCTCGGCACCTTGGCCAGGACGATCTTCACCTCGGCGTCATGGGGCAGATAGTTCAGGGTGGAGACGATGTTCCACCGGTCCATCTGGCCCTGGTTGATCTGCTGGGTGCCGTGGTAGAGGCCGGTCGTGTCGCCCAGCCCGATGGTGTTGGCCGTGGCGAACAGGCGGAAGGCCGGGTGGGGACGGATGACCTTGTTCTGGTCCAGCAGGGTCAGCTTGCCTTCGACCTCCAGCACGCGCTGGATGACGAACATCACGTCCGGGCGGCCGGCGTCATACTCGTCGAACACGATGGCGCAGGGGTGCTGCAGGGCCCAGGGCAGGATGCCCTCGCGATACTCCGTCACCTGCACGCCCTCGCGCAGGACGATGGCGTCCTTGCCGATCAGGTCGATACGGCTGATGTGGCTGTCCAGGTTGACGCGCAGGCAGGGCCAGTTCAGGCGCGCGGCCACCTGCTCGATGTGGGTGGACTTGCCCGTGCCGTGGTAGCCCTGGACCATGACGCGGCGATTGTATGCGAACCCGGCAAGGATGGCCATGGTCGTTTCGCGATCAAAACGATAGGTGCTATCGATCTCCGGCACATGTTCCGTGGGGGAGCTGAACGCCGGCACGGCCATGTCGCTGTCGATCCCGAAGGTCTGGCGGACGGAGATCTTGATATCGGGCAGCGAGGCGGCGTTCATCGGTGTCGGTTCCTGGGACATGGGACGGTCGGCTTTCCTGCGAGATCGAACAGAACGGTTGGTCTTGGTTATTGTTTCAGACCGTGGGGTTGCGGCGGCTCAGCCATGGTCGGTATAGGCGGCCTTCAGCACGTTGTAGGCCTGGTTGATGCGCTTCAGGCGCTCCTCCGCGTCCTTGTCGCCGCCATGGATATCCGGGTGGTTCTGCTTGGCCAGCTCGCGATAGCGCTGCTTGACCTCGTTGAACCCGATGGGCGCCTTCAGGCCCAGAACGTCCAGCGCCTCATCCTCCGGCGTGCGGGGGGACGGGGGCGGGGGATGGTGCGACGCGCCCGCCTCCCAATCGGCGCCGAAGCTGTGGCCCCGGCTCATGCTGTCGCGCAGCTTCCGTTCCCGGGTGCGCCAGTCGCCCATGGGCCAGGTGGGGCGCTGCCAGGTGGTGTCGTAGCGCATGGCGCGCTCGATCTCTTCCGTGCTCATGCCCTGGTAATAGTCCCAGGCCTTGTTGTAGGCCCGCACGTGGTCCAGGCAGAACCAGTAATAATCGTTCAGCTGGCTGCGATTCTTGGGCGCGCGGTACTCCCCCACCTCGGCGCAGCCGGGATGGTCGCAGGCCCTGACCTGGACCTGCGGCGGATCGTCGAACGAGAAAGAGAATCCGGGGCGCTGTTTCTGCATCGCGAAAGTATGGGGTCAGGCCCCGGCCGTGACAAGCGCGGCGGGTCGCCCGCGCCACCATTGCGGCGGCAAAGCTGGGCTGCTGTCCCGGGCGCTGTAAATCGCCTCCCGGCCATTGACAGCGCCGCCCCGGCGTCGCACCTGAAGAGGACAAGACGATCCATCCATTCCGGGCATTTCCCATGCGCTACGCCGACCGCATCCACACCAAGCTGACCCAGGCGCTGGCACCCGTGACGCTGGTCGTCGACGACCAATCGGCCGCCCATGCCGGCCATGGCGGGGCCGCGCCCGGCGGCGAGACCCATTTCGAGGTCACGGTGGTGTCATCCGCCTTCGCCGGCAAGTCGCGCGTGGCGCGCCAGCGCCTGGTCTACGACATCCTGAAGGACGAACTGGCCGAGCGCATCCACGCCCTGTCGGTCAAGACACTGACGCCGGAAGAGGCGGCTTAGGCCCCGTCCGGTTCTTCCGGGCCGGTGTCGTGCTGCCCGGTGTAGTGCTCAGGGAACCAGCGCTTGACCACCGGGCCGTCGCTGGCCATGACGTGGCAGGTGTTCAGCACGGGCGGCGGGCCGCCTTTGCCGCCGTTGCGCCGGGCGCTCAGCACCGGCGCCAGGGTTTGGAAGGCGGTGGTGGCCACGGGGCCCAGCAGCTCCACCAGGTGGGTGCAGCCCTCCGTCCGGCCCAGGCGCTGCTTGACCGCGTTGGTCCAGCCCGACGCGATGCTCAGGCCCACCAGGCGCTGGAAGTTGGGCAGGATGGCGGGACAGTGGGCGAAGGGGGAGTTGTCGGTGGCCACCTCCACCGCCCGCACGGTCAGCGTGTCGTCCACCGTCAGACGCACCCACATCTCATGCAGGTATTGGCCGGGTTCGATGGTGCCGCGCCACTCATTGTCGAAGGCGTAGTGCTTCGCGTCCGTGATGTGGCCTTCGATATCCCAAAGGCCATCGGCGCGTTCGTAACCCTGGCATGTGACGCGGCGGGTGTGCAGCGGCGTGCGCTCGGCGGCGGGGGGAGGGGCATGGGGCGGGCGGACTTCTGAAACAAGGGGAACGGACGCGGGGCGCATCATGGGCGCCCGTCCTTCCCCGGTCAAGAAAGCAGGCCCCCGGTCAGGGAAGCCGGCTTCTCACGCCTCCAGCGCCGCCGCCACCACGGCCCGCACCGGTTCGGGATCGATGCCCCGGGCGGTGAAGGCCTGGCCGATGCCGCGCGCCAGGATGAAGGTGATGCCGCCGTCCTTGACCTTCTTGTCTTTGGCCATGTGGGCCATCAGCGCGTCCACGGTCCAGCGGCCCTTGGCCAGGTACGCGGCACCCGTGGGCAGGCCCACCGCCGCCAAGTGGCGGCGCATGCGGGCCAGGTCCTCGGGCGGACACAGGCCCAGGCGCACCGACAGGTCGAAGGCCATGACCATGCCGATGCCCACGGCCTCGCCGTGCAGCAACTCACCGCCGTAGCCCACTTCCGCCTCCAGCGCGTGGCCGAAGGTGTGGCCCAGGTTCAGCAGGGCGCGCACGCCGCCCTCGCGCTCATCCTGCGCCACGATGGCCGCCTTGGCGGCCACGCTCTCCTTCACGGCGGCCGTGCGCAGGGCGGCGTCGCCCGCCACCAGGGCGGGGCCGTTCCGCTCCAGCCAAGTGAAGAAGTCCAGCCGGTCGATCAGGCCGTACTTCACCACCTCCGCATATCCCGCCAGCACCTCGCGCCGGGGCAGGCTGTCCAGGGCGCCGATGTCGGCCAGCACCAGGCGGGGCTGGTGGAAGGCGCCGATCAAATTCTTGCCCTGGCGGCTGTTGATGCCGGTCTTGCCGCCCACGCTGCTGTCCACCTGGGAGAGCAGCGTGGTGGGCACCTGGATGAAGTCCAGGCCGCGCAGGGCGATGGCGGCCGCGAAGCCGCCCAAATCGCCGATGACGCCGCCGCCCAGGGCCACCAGCATGGCCCCGCGCTCAATGCCGCGCGACAGCAGGATTTCAAGGACCGCTTCCAGATGGTGGAAGCTCTTGGTCGCCTCGCCCGCCGGCACCACGATAGGGTCCAGGACGCGGGCGCCGGCGGCCTCCAGCGAGCGGGTCAGGGTGCCCAGGTACAGGGGCGCCACCGTTTCGTCACTGAGGATGATCAGCGGCCGGTGACCGGCGATGGGCGCCACCAGGGGACCAGCGCCCTGGATCAGGCCGGCGCCGACCAGCACGTCGTAGGAACGGTCACCCAAGCTGACGGGTACGGTCTGGCTCATGATTGCACCGCGGCCGGTTGGGCCCGCGTCTCCTCGGCGCTGTCGTTATCGGCGTCCAGATAGGCCTGCAGGCATTCCACCACCCGGTCCACCGTGTCCTCCGCCGGTCGGTCGCCGCTGTCCACGGTGATATCGGCCTGGGCGTAGTAGGGGTGGCGCAGCTCCATCAGCTTGCGCAGGGTCTCGCGCGGGTCGCTATCCTTCAGCAGGGGGCGGTTGCCGCGCCGCGCGGTCCGCTGCACCAGCAGGTCCAGCTCGGCCCGCAGCCAGATGGAATGGGCGCGCTGGCGCACCAGGGCCCGGGTGTCGGCATCCATGAAGGCGCCACCGCCGGTGGACAGCACCTGCAGCGGCTGGTCCAGCAGGCGGGCGATCACCCGGCGCTCACCCTCGCGGAAGGCGGGCTCGCCATAGCGCTCGAAGAATTCGGGGATGCTGCAGCCGGCGGCGCGCTCGATCTCCTGGTCCGCATCGACGAAGGGCAAGCCCAGACGGGCGGCCAGGCGGCGGCCGATGCTGGTCTTGCCGGCCCCCATCAGGCCCACCAGGACCAGGGTGCGGGGCGGGCGCTGGCGCAGGGTTGGGCGCATCACCGGTTCCCCCGTGACAGGGTGGCGGGCACCCGGCGGGTCGGGGTGGCGTTGCGCACCTGGGGGGCGGACGCTACAGTGCCGAGCGCTAACACCATTTTTGCCGTGTCATCCATTCCAGCCGAAACCTGAAAGCCGTACCCCGTTCCGGGGATTGTTCTTCATCCCTAGACCCGGCGTCCACCCTGGCCCTGCGGCTTCAGGCGGACTGTCCGGCCCCCGTTTTCCCGTGCCAGTCTGGTGGGCGCCACCGCCGGGGGAAACGGTCGGGGGGACTGCATAACACAGTCGACCCCGCCTGTCCCTTAACTCCACCGGGGGCTCGCGCACTGCGGCCTTGCTTGGACCGACATGGTCTCGCAACTTTCTTTCTGAACTCGCCCTTCCCTACCAGCGATTGATGCCGATCCCACGATGAAAAAGCTTCTCCTGATCCTGATCGCCCTGGTTGTCCTCGGCGGTGCCGGCGCCACCCTGGTCGTGGCCGCCACCACCTCCCCGGCGCCGTCCGCGCCCACCGAACGGGTGATCTCCAATGACCGCTTCCCGCAGTAAGGCGTTTTGGGGCTTGGCGCTGGTGGCCGGGCTGATGACGGCCCCGGTGTCCCTCGCGCAGACCTCCAGCGGGCCCACGCCGCTGTGGCCCCAGGGCCCGACGACGTCGCCCACAGTCGCCCCCCCGGCCGGAACCGACACGGCCGCGCCCGGTCCCACGCCCCTGGGGGCCTACACGCCGCCCCCGCCGCGCGCGTCGTCCTTCGAGGTCAAGACCCTGGCGGCGGTGACGCCGGATGGCGGCGGCCTGCTGGACGCGGGGCAGGGCGGCCTGGGCCAGGCGCTGTGGGCGGACAGTCCGCGCGGCCTCGTCGACCGGGCGCTGGCCTCGCTGCCGCAGTCCAGCCCCTCGCCGGCGGTACGCGCCCTGCTGGGCCGGGTGCTGATGTCCTCCGGCACGGCACCCCAGGGGGCCAAGGACGCGCGCAACTTCCTGGGCGCCCGGCTGGAGCGTCTGGCCCTGCTGGGCGACGGCAAGAACGCTGACGCCATGGCCACCCTGCCGACGGCGCTGGATGATGCCGGCGGGGCGGAGGCCTGGGCGCGCCTGTCGCTGCTGACCGGCGACGGGGCGGCCTGCGATCAGATGGCCGACCTGCAGAAGCGCTTCAACGATGGCGAGATCCAGATGCTGGGCGTCGTCTGTCAGGTGCGCGGCGGGGCCACCGACAACATCATGTTCTCGCTGGACATCATGCGGGAACAGGGCGTGAAGGACGACGGCTTCTCCCGCCTCGCCGAAGTGGCGGCCGGCGGGCAGAAGGGCGCCCTCAAGGGCTTCACCGCCGTGTCGGCCGAGGCGGTGGCGCTGGCCCGCGCCATGGGCCGGGGCTTGCCGGCGGAAGTGCCGGCGGCGCAGATCCTGGCGCTGAACCCGGCCGCCGCCGCGGCCGTGGCCGACCTGCCCGACACGCCGGCGGCCCTGAAGCTGGCGGCTGGCGACCGGGCCGCCAGCTTTGGCACCCTGCCGCCGGCGGCGTTGGCCCCCCTCTACAAGGCGGCCAAGGTCAGCCCGAATGACCTGAAGAACGCCGTGGGCGTGGCGGAGAAGCGCCAGGGCGCCGACCAGCGCGCCATCCTCTACCAGGCTTTGATCGGCGAGACGATCCCGTCGCTGAAGGGCGCCATCCTGGCCAAGGCCGTGGACGTCAGCGACCCGGCCCTGCTGGCCGGCGCCTGGGGCGACCTGCTGGCCCAGGAGCTGGAAGGGCTGGCCCCCGGGCCAGCGCTGAAGGATCTGGCGCCCGCCGCCACGCGCCTGGCTCTGCTGCGAAACCGGCGCGACCTGGCCCAGCCGTGGTTCGAGTTGGCCCGCCAGTCGGCGCAGGACGCCCCCAAAGATGGAAAGGTTGAGGGCAAGCCCTTGCAGGCCTACCTGCGCCTGGTGCCCCTGGCCGTGCTGGGCGGCCTGCTGCCCAGCGATGGCGCCAACTGGGCCCAATGGCTGGACGCGGTGAAGGCGGACGCCGACGCCCCATCCCGCCTGCGCGCCGCCTCCATCCTCGCCCTGCTGACCGCGGCGGGGGAGAAGGTGGACCCGCTGCTGCTGGCCCGCACCGCCCCGGTGGTCGAGGCGCCGGGGGTGATCCCCGACGCCGCGTCCTGGCTGCGCCTGGATCAGTCGACCACCGTACCCCGGCGCGGTGAGGTGGCCGTGCTGGCCCTGGCGGAACTGGCCGACGCCGGTCCCGCCACCACCACGCCCACGGTGACGGCCCACGCCCTGTCGGCCCTGACCGCCGTCGGCCTGAAGGACGACGCCCGGCGCCTGGCGCTGGAGGCGGTGGCCGTCCTGGCCGGGCCGTAACGGCCATGGCGCCGCGCGCCCCAAAAGCGGAAGCCACCGGGGGAGGGCCAAAAAGGCGCTCCTCCGGCCGGCCGCGTGGCGCCACCCTGGCGCTGCCCCCGGGGGTGGACGCCTTCCTGGACATGCTGGTGGCGGAACGAGGGGCGGCGGCCAACACCCGCGACGCCTACCGCCGTGACCTGGTGGACGCCGCTCGCTTCATCGCGGGCCAGAGAGGCGGCAAGGCTCCCGCCCTGGACCAGGCGGGCACCGACGACCTGCGCGCCTACCTGGACCATCTGGGCCGCGACGGCACCCAGGCGGCGGTGCGCACCGTGGCCCGCCGCCTGTCGGCCCTGCGCCAGTACTACAAGTTCCTGGTGTCGGAAGGCCGGCGCGACATCGACCCGGCCGCTGTGCTGGATGGCCCGCGCCTGGGCCGCCCCCTGCCCAAGATTTTGTCCGAGGACGACGTCGGCCGTATGCTGGACACGGCGGCGGCCCAGGGCGGGGCGGAGGGGCTGCGCCTGGCGGCCCTGCTGGAACTGCTCTACGCCACGGGCCTGCGCGTTTCCGAACTGGTGGGACTGCCGCTGTCGGCTTTCAGCCGCGACGGCCGGGTGCTGGTGGTCAAGGGCAAGGGCGGGAAGGAACGCATGGTGCCCCTGTCGCCCCCGGCCCGCGACGCGCTGGCCGCCTACCTGCCGCACCGCGCCGCCTTTTTCTCCGCCGGTCGTGAGGCCAGGCAGGCCGGCCACCTGTTTCCATCGCGCAGTTCGGGGGGCACGCTGACCCGTCAGCGCTTCGGCCAACTGCTGAAGGATCTGGCGCTGGCGGCGGGCCTCGACCCCGCCAAGGTCAGCCCCCATGTGCTGCGCCACGCCTTCGCCACCCACCTGCTGGACCACGGTGCCGATTTGCGTTCCGTGCAGAAGATGCTGGGCCATGCCGACATCGGCACCACCCAGATTTACACCCATGTGGTGGGTGAACGCCTGCGCCGCACGGTGGAGGACCACCATCCTCTCGCCAAGGGAAACCCTGGCGTTCGCGGTCCGCGCAAGGGGTAGCCGCGACATGCGGGTTTCGATAGCGCTGGCCCCTGGCCCGCGCTCATGGTAATCAGCCGCCTTCGACCTTTGTGCGGCCCGGCCCTCGGTGCGGCACCTCTTACAAGCAGTTGTAAGCCGAACCCATGCACTTCCTTGAATTTGAAAAGCCGATCGCCGAACTCGAAGGCAAGATCGATGAACTCCGCCACCTGTCCGATGGCGGCGGTCTCAACATCGCCGACGAGGTCCGCAAGCTTGAGGACAAGGTCGACAAGCTGCTGCGCTCGACCTACGGCAAGCTGACCCCGGCGCAGAAGGTCCAGGTGGCGCGCCACCCCAACCGGCCGCACTGCCTGGACTACATCAACGCCCTGATCACCGATTTCACGCCGCTGGCCGGTGACCGCGTGTTCGGCGAGGATCGCGCGATCGTCGGCGGCCTGGGCCGTTTCCGTGGCCGGTCGGTGGTGGTCATCGGCCAGGAAAAGGGCCACGACACCGACACCCGCATCCGCCACAACTTCGGCTCGGCCAAGCCGGAAGGCTACCGCAAGTCCCAGCGCCTGCTGGAACTGGCCAGCCGCTTCAACCTGCCGGTCATCACCCTGGTGGACACGGCCGGCGCCTATCCCGGCGTGGGCGCGGAAGAGCGCGGCCAGGCGGAAGCCATCGCCAAGTCCATCGAGACCTGCCTGCGCGCCCGCGTTCCCATCGTCTCCGCCATCATCGGTGAAGGCGGCTCGGGCGGCGCCATCGCCATTGCCACGGCCGACCGCGTGCTGATGCTGGAGCACTCGATCTACTCCGTTATTTCACCGGAAGGCTGCTCGGGCATTCTGTGGCGCAGCAACACCAACGCCGCCGACGCGGCCGCGGCCCTGCGCCTGACCGCCCAGGACCTGAAGGAACTGGGCGTCATCGACCGCATCGTCATGGAGCCCATCGGCGGCGCGCACCGCCGGCGCGAGGAAACCATCCTGGCGCTGGGCAACGCCATCGACGACAGCCTGGACTCCATGCGTGGCCAGGACGGCGGCACCCTGATCGCCCGTCGCCGCGAGAAGTATCTGAGCATGGGCCAGAAGGGTCTGGGGTAAGACTGCCAGAAGGGCCTGGGGTAAGCTCCGCCCCCGATCCAAATGAAAAGGCGCCTTCCGGTGGGAGGGCGCCTTTATTCTTTGTCCGATCTCGCTGCCAGTGGGGAAAAGTATTCCCCATTCCCCGACCCGGTGGACGGGGAAGCGGAACAGCGCCGATCCGGAAGCCGCCTTAGCTAGCTGCGCAGCACCAGGCGGGAGCAACCGCCGCCGGCCGGCTGCACGTCGCTGGCCAGGCCCGCCAGGGTCAGCATGGCCTGCACGTCCAGGATGGTGTCCGTGGACCGGGTCAGGGTCAGGCTGACGTTGCGGCAGCCCATCTTCCGGAAGCGCGTGACCGCGTCCAGGATTTGGCGGGCGGCGGCGGCCATGCCGGGTTCCGGATTGGGGGCTCCGGTCGCCTCATGCGGATGCATGCGAGGTCCCTGGTTGGGGTTCGCCCGGGAACGACCCCGGACAACCAGGATATTGCGACCAATTGAGGCTTTTCCGCGACCGTAAAGTTGGGCCTGCGGCCGATTTTCCCATCAGGGTGGGCGGCGGGCGCGCCTTCCCGCGCTGAGCTACCCAAAAGGGTGAGGCCGCTGGCGTTCTTCCGGCGGCCTCCACGCTTCAGCTCGCGCTGGGGACTATCGTTACAGCAGCTCGGCGATCTGCACGGCGTTGAGTGCTGCACCCTTCAGCAGTTGGTCGCCGGCGACGAACAGCTGGATGGAGCGGCCGCTGGGGTCGCTGATGTCCTGACGGATGCGGCCCACCAAGATGTCACCCTGGCCCGAGGCGTCCACCGGCATGGGGAAGTAGTTCTTCTCCGCGTCATCGACGATGCGCACGCCTGGGGCGGTCGACAGGATGTCCTTGACCTCGGCTGGGGTGATGGGCCGCTCGAACTCCACGGTCAGCGCCTCGGAATGGGCGCGCAGCACGGGCACGCGCACGCAGGTGGCGGAGATGCGGATGTCGGCGTCGCCGAAGATCTTCCACGTCTCCTTCACCATCTTCATCTCCTCCTCGTTATAGCCGTTGGCCGGATCGACCTTGGCGTTGTGGCTGAAGAGGTTGAAGGCGTATGGGTGCGGCAGCACGGTGGGGGTGAAGGGCTTGCCCTCCAGATAGGCGCGCGTGCCCTCGCGCAGCTCTTCCATGGCGGCGGCACCGGCGCCCGACGCCGCCTGGTAGGTGGCGGCGATGAAGCGCGTGATGCGGTTCTTGGCGTGCAGCGGCCACAGCGGCACCAGCGCGATGATGGTGGAGCAGTTGGGGTTGGCGATGATGCCCTTGTGCCGCTTCACCGCCTCCGGGTTCACCTCCGGCACCACCAGGGGCACGTCGGGGTCCTGGCGGAAGGCGCTGGAATTGTCGACCACCACGGCGCCGGCCTTCACCGCGATGGGGCCGTAGACCTTGGAGATGGAACCGCCGGCGGAGAACAGAGCGATGTCCACGCCCGTGAAGCTGTTCTCGTCCAGGGCCTGGACGGTGATCTCCTTACCCTTGAAGGTCATGGTCTTGCCGGCCGACCGGGGCGACGCCAGCAGGCGCAGCTCGGACAGGGGGAAGGCACGCTGCTCCAGGCACTCAAGCAGCTCGACGCCAACGGCGCCGGTGGCGCCGACGATGGCAACGACGGGCAAGGCCATGACCTTAATTCCTCAACAACGGAAGGGTGAAACATATGGAACGAGAGGCGCCATCCTCTTGTTCGTTTCGTTCTTCCGTCAAGCGGGCGACTCGCAGGGCTGCCCTGTTCCCGTGCGCAACCTGAGCAAGATTGTTAGGGCATGGCTCCCAGTGCCGTCAGTTCGCGATCTGGAAATAATCGACGGTTTCGGTGTCGCCCCAGTCGGGGCAAGAGCCGGTGCCGTGGATTTCGACTTGCTTGTGCATGCTGTAGGCCATCATCAGGGCCGCGGCCATGGTTTGGCCCGAGGGGGTATTGACGTTGATCACCCAGCGATCCAGCGTCGCGCAGGCCGGGCGGTCCGTTCGTGTGCCATGCTGGATGAAGAACAGCACGCCGCCTTGTTCGGAAATAATATTGGAGATGGAGCCCGCGCTGGCGAAACCCGTCGCCAGCGCCGTGGGTGAACCGACGGCGTACAAGGCCATTGAGGACCAGGCGATAATCCTAAGGAGATGGCTTGCCTGCCGGTGTGGCTTGAACTTGGCCATGCGGCACTTCCTCGTCGTTATTGGGATCCCCGTCAGACTGACGTTCATGGTGATGTTGAGCGTCGTCAGTCCGCGATTTGGAAATAGTCGACGGTCTCAGTGTCCGGCCAGTCGCGGCAATCGCCGGTGCCATAAATCTCGATATTCTTGCCCAGGCTATACGCCAGCATCACGGCAGATGCCATGGCTTGACCGGAAGGGGTGGTGACGTTGATCACCCAGCGGTCCAGGGTCGAGCAGGCCGGCCGGTTGGTGCGGGTGCCGTGCTGCAAAAAGAAAAACGTGCCGCCCCGCGTCGGAAGGATGTTGGAAATTGAGCCCGCGCTGGCGAAACCAGCGGCCATCGCCAATGGGCACCATGCGGCTGCCGCGAAAGCCACGGAACAGGCAACTACCCGAAAAGCGCGCCGCGCACCGGGATTGAACATGGCCCCACCCATATCGCTTTTTAATTCAACCGCATCGACCTTTCGAACCGATGGCGCGAATCTACAACAGGTTTTCGAGTGCCAGCAAGATCGACGGCGGGAAGCACTGGTCAGCGCATCGCCAGGATGGTGACGGCGATCGTCAGCGCGAGGATGGCGGCCCATTGCCAGCCGCCGCGCCCACGGCCCAGGCGGGTGGCCAGGTCGTCGATGCTGCGCGGATCGATGGGCAGGCCGCCCCGGTCCAGATGTTCCGCCAGGCGGTCGGCGTGGCGCAGCAGCAGGGGCAGCTTGTGGGCGGTGGCGCTCAGGTTGCGCACCGCCTCGGCCAAGCGCGCCTCCGGCCCCCGGTTCTCCCGCATCCACCGCTCGATCAGGGGGCGGGCCACTTCCCACATGTTCAGCTTGGGGTTCAGGGCGCGGCCCACGCCTTCCGCCGTCAGCATGCTTTTCTGCAGCAGCAGCAGCTGGGGCTGGGTCTCCATCTCGAACTGCTCGGTCACGGCGAACAGCTGGGCTAGCAATCGCCCGACGGAGATGTCGTGCAGCGGCTTGTTGTGCACCTGCTCGCCAATGGCGCGGGCCGCCTGCATGAACAACTCACGCGACTGGTGGGCGGGCACGTAGCCGGCGTCGAAGTGCACATCCGCCACCAGGCGGTAATCGCGGTTCAGGAAGCCCAGCAGCATGTCGGCCAGGTACAGCCGCGTCTGCCGGTCCAGGCGGCCCATGATGCCGAAGTCCACCGGCGCCAGATGGCCGGACATGTTCACGAACATGTTGCCCGGGTGCAGGTCGGCGTGGAAGAAGCCGTCCCGGAACACCTGGTTGAAGAAGGAATTGGCCGCCTGGCGCAGCACGTCGTCGGGGTCGAAGCCGGCGGCGCGGATGGCATCCACCTGGTCCACCGGAATGCCATGGATGCGGTCTATGGTCAGCACCCGCTGGCCGGTGCGGTCCCAATCCACCTTGGGGATGTTGAAGGTGACGTCGCCCTTGAAGTTGTCCGCCAGTTCGGAAGCGGCGCTGGCCTCCAGGCGCAGGTCCATCTCCATGCGCACGGTCTCGGCGAAGGTCTCCACGACTTCCACCGGCTTCAGCCGCTTCAGGCGGGGCAGGACGCGCACGGCCAGGCCGGCCAGCCAGTACATCAGGTCGATGTCGCGGCGGAAGGCCAGCTCCACGCCGGGGCGCAGCACCTTCACCGCCACCTCCCGGCCCTCCGCCGTCACGGCGAAGTGCACCTGGGCGATGCTGGCGGCGGCCACGGACTCGGGCTCGAAGCTCTGGAAAATCTCGCCCAGCGGCCGGCCCAGCTGTTCCTCGATGATGGCGACGGCCTGGGGCGTGGGGAAGGGGGGCAGCCGGTCGCGCAGCAGGGCCAAATCTTCGGCCACGGCGTCACCCACCAGGTCGGACCGGGTGGACAGAGCCTGGCCCAGCTTGATGAAGCTCGGGCCCAGCTCCTGGATGGCGGCGGCCAGACGCTGGCCCTTGCGGCCGGGCGCCCGGTTGTTGTTCATCAGGCGCAGCACCAGGGCCAGGCCCGGCGCCACGTCGCGGAACTCCTCCGGGAACAGCGCGCCATGGCGGCCCAGCGTACGCCCGATGATGTACAGGCGGCGCAGGTTGCGCAGGATGCGGAACATGGTCAGACGCGCCAGGCGGAATGGATGGCCGCCACGCCTCCCGTCAGCGGCCGGGCCTTGGCCTGGCTGAAGCCCACGGCCTCCAGCCGGCGGCACAGCGCCTCCCGCTCGGGGAAGCGGCGGATGCTTTCCACCAGGTACTGATAGCTGTCGCGGTCGCCCGCCACCACTTGGCCGATGCGGGGCAGCACTTCAAAGGAATAGCGATCGTACAGCTCGCGCAGGATGGGCAGGTTCACCTGGCTGAATTCCAGGCAGTAGAAGCGCCCGCCGGGCTTCAGCACGCGCCGCGCCTCGGCCAGGGCCTTGTCGATATGGGTGACGTTGCGCAGGCCGAAAGCGATGGTGTAGGCGTCGACCGAGCGGTCGGCCAGGGGCAGCAACTCGGCATTGCCCACGGTCCACTGTAAACCGCCGCGCATATCCGGCGCCCTGTCCCAACCGGGCAGTCGCCCTGTGTCGATGCCCCGGTCGCGGCCCACGCGCACCATGGCTTCCGTCAGGTCGCAGACCATGATCTTGGCGCTGGGCGCCTTGGCCGCCATGCGGAAGGCGATGTCGCCCGTGCCGCCGGCCACGTCCAGGATGGTCTCACCGGCGCGCGGGGCCACCAGGCTGACGAAATCGGCCTTCCACAGCCGGTGGATGCCCACCGACATCAGGTCGTTCATGATGTCGTAGCGGCTGGCGACGCTGGAAAACACGCCCTGCACCAGCGGCGCCTTCTCCGCCGGGCTGATGGCGCGGAAGCCGAAGGATCGCGCCTCACGCTCCTGCGCCGTCAGGGCGTCGGCAGCGGGCGTACCAGGGGTGAAGGGCGGGGGCGTGGTATGGTCGACCATGGCGGCACCATAGCGTCGGCAAGGGCGCTTGGGTAGCTGGCATGGTGGGCAGGCCTGCCCCCTAAAATACGGTAGGGAAACATTGTTGGGAAAAGGCGGCAGGATAAGCGGCTTATCCGTTTGGCGCCCGTCAGGCCGCGGCCTCCCGCCGGGCGAAATAGCGGGCGGGCGATTCGCCGAAGGCCCTGCGGAACATGGCGATGAAGTTGCTGGGCGTGGCATAGCCCAGGGCGTCCGCCACCTCCGCCACCGCTTCCCCCTTCGCCAGGCGTTCCAGGGCCAGGGTCAGGCGGGCCTGTTGGCGCCACTGCGTCACGCTCAGGCCCGTTTCCGCCACGAACTGCCGCCGGGCCGTGCGTTCCGACAGGCCGGCGTCACGGGCCAGGGCCGCCAGGGTGCGATCATCGTCCGGCGCCTCCAGCAGGCGCAAGGCCAGGCGCAGCAGGCGGGGGTCGGTGGGCATGGGCAGGTGCAGCGGTTCGCGCGGGGCCAGGCGGACCTCATCCAGCAGCACGGCCAGCAACCGCTCCTGCTCCGGCGTCAGCGCCGCCTCCGGCGGCCATTCCGTCACCCGCCGCACCAGCGAGCGCAGCAGGTCGCTGATGCCCATGACGCAGGGGGTGTCGGGCAGGCCGGCGCAGGCTTCCGGCGTCAACATCATGCCCCAGCCGTCCAGCACGCCGCTGATGGTCACCTTGTGCATCATGCCGGGCGGCAGCCATCCCGCGCGCAAGGGGGGCAGCATCCAGGACCCGTGGGCCGTGCGCACATGGACCAGGCCGTTGGCGACGCAGAACAGCTGCCCCCGCCGGTGCGCGTGCCAGTCGAGCTCCCTGGTGCCCATGCGGCCCCGGTCCTCCCGCGAGTGGCTGCCCCAGAAGGTCAGCACGGGCGGGCCGTCCGCGCGCTCGCACATCTGCAGGAAGGCTTCCTTGGTCATGGGGGCGGTGTCGTGGGCGTGGCGCATGACTTCCCTGGGGGCGGCTGGCGGGGGAGGGGGACGGAGGCGGCTGGCGAACGGTTTGGCCGTTCCGCATTATTTTTCGTCCGACTATCGTTATCAAGCTTGTCCTGTTTCGCGTTACCGAATCCCCAATGACGGTTTTGGCGGATGGTGACGAGATGGACGGGACGCGGGTGGCGATCATCGGGGCGGGCCTGGGTGGCCTGTGCCTGGCGCAGGCGCTGACGCGCGCCGGTATCGACTGCGTGGTGTATGAGCGGGACGGGGCCCTGGACGGCAGGGCGCAGGGCTATCGCTTGCGCATCGACGCCGACGGCGCCGACGCCCTGGCCCGGTGCCTGCCGGCCGAACTGTACGACCTGTTCCGGCGCACCTGCGCCGTGCCGGCCCCGCGCAGCCGTTTCCTGGACGGCCAGCTGGCGCCGGTGGCCGGTCGCGCGCCGGCGGTGTGGAGCGCCGCCGATGACGGCGCGCAAACGCGGGAAGATGCTGGCGATCTCTGCGCCCACCGCCAGACCGTGCGGGAAATCCTGCTGACGGGGATCGCGGAGCGGGTACGCTTCGGCGCCGCCTTCCAGACCCTGGCCGTGGGCCCGGACGGCCGTGCCCACGTCGCCTTCGCCGATGGCACCGCCGTCCGCGCCGACCTGGTGGTGGCCGCCGATGGCGTCAACTCCGCCGTCCGCCGCCAGCTGATGCCGCAGGCGGAACCGCTGGACGTGGGCGCGGTCTGTCTTTATGGCCGCACCACCCTGACACCCCAGGTGCGGGCGGCGGTGAGCGATGATCTGTGCGCCGGCACCAGCGTGGTCTTCGCGGACGGCTATGCCGGCATCATCGACCCCATGCTGTTCGATTGGGGCGCCACGCCACCCGGCGTCACGCCTGTGGCCGACTATCTCTACTGGGCGTTGATCGGCCCCCGTACTCGGCTGACCGGAGCTTTCCCCGGTGTGGTGCCGGCGATGGTGGCGGAGCATCTGGCCCGCGATTGGCACCCCAGCCTGCGCGGCCTGTTCCGGCACGCCGACCGGGACGGCGTGGCCCTGCTGCCGGTGCGCAGCGCCCGCCTGGCCCGTACTTGGCCCCTTTGGACGGCGGCACCGGCGACCTTCCTGGGCGACGCCATCCATGCCATGAGCCCCGCCGGCGGCCTGGGCGCCAACACCGCCCTGCGGGACGCCGCCGTGCTGGCGGCGTGCCTGGCCGGCCAAGCCTCGCCTGAGGAGGCCGCGCGAAATTATGAGGAGGAGATGCGCGTGCGCGCGGCGCGCGCCATCCACCTTTCGGAAGTGGGCGCGGCCGCCCTGTTCGCGGACGTGATTTAGGAAGCGCTATGTCCCAAGCAGCGGCACGAGACTCGGCCTCGCGCCGTAGGACGCGGTCCCTCATTCACAAGGAAAAGGGGCCGCCGGAAGTTTGCGGATGGCGTGGCGGACTGTAAACCGGGGAAGCCAAGCCGGCGCATGTCGGAACCCGGCGTCCGAAGGGGCCTTTGATCCATCAAGGTCAAAGGCCACGCGCCATCAAGCCGACTTCATGTCCAGGGCATAGCCGGCCGAACGCACGGTGCGGATCATGTCCAGTTCCGTGTCCTCGTTCAGGGCCTTGCGCAGGCGGCGGATGTGCACGTCGACGGTGCGCGGCTCCACATAGACGTCGTGGCCCCAGACGATGTCCAGCAGCTGCTCACGCGAGAAGACGCGGCCGGGGTGCTGCATGAAATGGCGCAGCAGGCGGAATTCCGTCGGCCCCAGGTGGATGTCGCGGCTGTTGCGGCGCACGCGGTGGGCCGCCAGGTCCATGCTGATGTCACCGTAGCGCAGCAGTTCCTCGGCCAGCGAGGGCACGGCCCGGCGCAGCACGGCGCGGATGCGGGCCACCAGCTCGGTCGGGCTGAAGGGCTTGGAGATGTAGTCGTCGGCGCCGGAGTTCAGGCCGCGCACCTTGTCCGCCTCCTCGCCCCGGGCGGTCAGCATGATGATGGGGATTTCACGGGTCTTGGGGTTGCGGCGCATCTGGCGGCAGACCTCCAGCCCGCTCATCAGCGGCAGCATCCAGTCCAGCAGCACCAGGTGCGGCGCCTGCTCATCGGCCAGCAGCAGGGCTTCCTCGCCGTCGCCGGCGGTCAGCACCCGGAAGCCTTCCTTTTCCAGGTTGTAGCTCAGCAGCGTGACGAGGTCGGCTTCGTCCTCGACGATCAGAACCAAGGGCTTCAACGAGGCGTTCATGGGGTGTCCCTAAAACTGGCTGTCCGGGGTCGGGTAAGCGGTGGCAAGTCTAAGTCGTCTATAGGTTCGGGCGTGAGGAACGGCCCGGGGAAAGGCTCACACATCGTCCACGGCGTCGGCGCCGTGCAGGCCGCTGCCGTGCAGGTCAACATCGGCCGTGGGACCGACGACGAAGCTGGACTGGTCATGCTTGGGCCGGTCGGAGGTCAAGGTCTGGCCCAGCACCAGGAAGTGGATGGTTTCCGCGATATTGGTGGCGTGATCGCCCGCCCGTTCCAGATTCTTGGCGATGAACAACAGGTGGGTGCAAGGGGTGATGTTGCGCGGGTCTTCCATCATATAGGTCAGGACCTCCCGGAACAGGCTGGTGTACAGGTCGTCCAGCTCTTCATCCCGGTTCCAGGCGTCGATGGCCTTGCCCACGTCGCGGTCAATATAGGCGTCCAGCACGTCCTTCAGCATGCTTTCCACCAGCTTGCCCATGCGCGGGATGGCGCTGACGGGCCGCACGGCGGGAAGCTTGGCCATCGCCATGCTGCGCTTGGCGATGTTGGCGGCATAGTCGCCGGTGCGTTCCAGGTCGGCGGAAATCTTCAGGGCGGCCAGGATTTCGCGCAGGTCGCCGCCCACGGGCTGGCGCAGGGCCAGCATGCGCACGGCCTCCTGCTCGATGCCGCGCTCATAGTCGTCCAGCTGATGGTCGGCCTGCATCACCCGGGCGGCCAGGTCCGCGTCGCGGCGCACCACCGCCTGGACCGCGCCGTCCACCTGGGCTTCGGCCACGCCACCCATCTGGGTGATCAGGTTGGACAGGCGCTGCAGCTGCTGCTCGAACGACTTAACCGTATGCTCGGCCGGCATTCTCTTACCACCCCACCCCCGGCGGTCCTGGCCGGGGCATGAAAAACGGCGGCCGGCTGGACACATCGCCGGTCGGGCAGGGTGGACCATAGCGACAGGTCGCTATGGAATTGCTACAGATAAACGACAGTTTTGTGACGGCGCTGCCGGTCGTCTTGATTTCCAAAAAGCGCCGCCGCTTCAGCGGCTTATGCCATACGACCGTAGTGCCGCCACCCGGGTCGCTGAAGCCGCTTCGCCGTCAGGCGGCGCCCCGGCCGCCTTCCTGTGACAGATTCGGGGCAGATTGGGGTAAGGGCTTTTCCGCCTTCTCCCCCGGCTTTTCCACGCCGGGCAGGTGGACGGTGAAGGTGCTGCCCTTGCCCACTTCGCTGTCGATGGTCAGGCGGCCGCGATGACGGTTGACGATGTGCTTCACGATGGCCAGGCCCAGACCCGTACCGCCCAGGGCGCGGCTGCGGGCGGCGTCCACGCGGTAGAAGCGCTCGGTCAGGCGGGGCAGATGGGTGCGGGCGATACCTTCGCCCTTGTCGGTCACCGACACCTTGATGCCCACCACCTTCTGGGGCGCCGCCTGGCGGGCGCGGATGCCGGTGGCGCCCGGCGCCGGCGGAGCCTCCGCCCGTTCCAGCGCCACCACCACGTCGGTCTGCTCGCGCCCGTACTTGATGGCGTTGTCGATCAGGTTCTGGAACACCTGGGTCAGCTGGTCCTCATCCCCCTGCACCCGGGGCAGATCCTCCCCCCTGGACGCGGATGGTGATCTTCCGCGCCGCCGCCTTCAGCTCCAGCATGGCGACCACGCTGTGCACCAGTTGGGCGACGTTGGTTTCGCCGGTGGGGTGGGTGTGCTCATCCAACTCGATGCGTGACAGGGACAAGAGGTCCATCACCAGGCGGGACATGCGGCCGGCCTGTTCCTGCATGATGGCCAGGAAGCGGTCGCGGGCGTCGGCGTCGTCGCGGGCGGGGCCGCGCAGCGTCTCGATGAAGCCCACCAGCGTGGACAGGGGCGTGCGCAGCTCATGGCTGGCGTTGGCCACGAAGTCGGCCCGCATCTGTTCCGACCGCTTGATGGCGGTGATGTCGTGCAGGGTGACGATGGCGGTGATCTCATGCTCCGGCGCGCCGTCCTCCGCCGCTGGGCGGAAGGGGGTCACCCGCACCTCCAGCACGCGCTCCACCGGCAGGGGCAGGGTGAATTCCACCCGCCGGCTGTCGCCGCCGGCCAGCACGGCGTCCACCGCAGCCAGGACGTCGGGGTTGCGCACGCTGACCGCCAGGTCGCGGTTCAGCATGCGGTCGCCGAACAGGGCGCGCGCGGCGCTGTTGGCGCGGCCCACCTTGCGCTTGTCGTCCACCAGCATCAGGGGGTCGTGCAGGGCCTCCACCACCGCTTCGTCGGCGGCCAGGCGGTGCTCGATCTCTTCCCGGTGGCGCAGCCAGTTCTGATGCAGCTGGGCGATGTCGTCCAGCAGGGCGGCGCCGGTCAGGGTGCGGGCTTGGGGTGGGGGCAGGGGCGTGCGGCGGTCCCGCACCTGGTCCAGATAGGCGGCGATCAGCCGGCTGTCGCGCAATACCAGGTGGCGGGCCACGGCGGTCACGGCGGCCACCAGGGCGAAGGCCGCCAACGCCAGCAGGATGTTGAGCCGCCCGGCGATCACCAGCGCGCCCAGCAGCGCCGCCGTCGGCGCCAGCATCAGCACGGCGATGGCGACAAAACGATCGGGGCGCGTTTCCAAACAACTCATCTCCCAAACCCACCCATGCTGATTCCCGTGATCCGGCCAAAACAGGCCAGGTCAAAAGTGCGCCTTCCCGTTCATTGCACCGAACATAGCGCAGGAATGGCGCCTGGAACCCACGTCATGGAAGTTTAATCCCGGGACCGGCCGTGGAGCCATCCCGCTTCATAAGAAAAGGCCGTGGCCTTTGGGGGTGCCCCCGCCGGCCACGGCCCGCTTTTACTTGAACCCGGCGCTAGGCCGGCACCTCCGTATACTGGATACGCTTGCTCGTGTTCCGCCTGCCGGCGATCAGCCAGCGGGATGCAGGCTGTCGTGGGCGGCCATGACGGCGGCGGTCAGCAGTTCGTTGGACGTGGCGCCCATCTGCACGATCTGCGCCGGCTTCTCCAGGTTGATCAGCAGCGGGCCGATCAGCGTGCCACCCCCCATCTTCTGCAGCAGCTTGGCGCCGATGTTGGCGGTGTGCAGCGCCGGCATGATCAGCACGTTGGCCGGGCCGGACAGGCGGCTGAACGGGTACAGGCGCTTCATCAGGTCGTGGTCCAGGGCCACGTCCACCGACATCTCGCCCTCATACTCGAAGTCGGCCCCCCGCTGGTCCATCAGGGCCACGGCGTCGCGCACATGCTGCGCCCGCTCGCGCATCGGCTGGCCGAAGTTGGAGAAGGACTGGAAGGCCACGCGCGGCTCGTGCCCCATCTGGCGGGCCATGCGGGCCGCCCCTTCGGCGATGTAGACCAGTTGCTGGGCGGTCGGGCGCTCATGCACCGTGGTGTCGGCGATGAACACCGTCTGCTTGCGCAGCGCCAGCACCGACAGGCCGAAGGCGGGCGCGCCCTCGCGCGGGTCGATGACGTGGCCGATCTCCTCGTACGAGGTGAAGAAGTCGCGGGTCAGGCCGGTGACCACGGCGTCGGCGTCGCCCAGCGCCACCATGCAGGCGGCGAAGACGTTGCGGTGCTGGTTCACCAGGCGCTGGCAGTCCCGGTGCAGCATGCCTTTACGCTGCAGGCGGGCGTACAGGAAGTCGGTGTAGCGCTGGTTTTCCGTCGACTGGTACAGGCGGGCGTTGCGCACCTCCAGGGGGGCGCTGCCCTGGGGCAGGCCCAAGGCCGCCATCTGTTCCGCCACCACCTTTTCGCGGCCGATCAGGATGGGCGTGCCGTAGCCGGCGGAGCGGAAGGCCAGGGCGGCGCGGATCGTCCGCTCCTCCTCGCCCTCGGCGAAGACGACGCGACGGGGGTTGGCCTTCACCTTGTCGAAGATCTGCTGCAGGCTGTCGGCCGTGGGGTCCAGGCGCAGGCGCAGGGCGCGGCCGTAGGCCTCCATGTCCGTGATGGGGCGCTTGGCGACGCCGGTGTCCATGGCCGCCTGGGCCACGGCCGCCGGCACCTTCACGATCAGGCGCGGATCGAAGGGCACGGGGATGATATATTCGGGGCCATAGCGCAGGCGCCGGCCGGAATAGGCGGCGTCCACCTCATCCGGCACGTCTTCCCGCGCCAGCTCGGCCAGCGCGTTGACGGCGGCGATCTTCATGGCGTCGTTGATGGTGCTGGCCCGCACGTCCAGGGCGCCGCGGAAGATGTAGGGGAAGCCCAGGACGTTGTTCACCTGGTTGGGATAGTCGGACCGCCCGGTGGCGACGATGGCGTCGTCACGCACCGACTTCACCTCTTCCGGCGTGATTTCCGGATCGGGGTTGGCCATGGCGAAGATGATGGGCTTGGGCGCCATGGTGGCCACCATCTCGGCCGTCAGGGCCCCCTTGACCGACAGGCCCAGGAACACGTCGGCGCCCTTGACCGCCTCGGCCAGGGTGCGGGCGTCGGTGGTGATGGCGTGGGCCGACTTCCACTGGTTCATACCGGTGGTGCGGCCTTGGTAGACGACGCCCTTGGTGTCGCACAGGGTCACGTTCTCATGCGGCACGCCCATGGACTTGATCAGTTCCACGCAGGCGATGGCGGCCGCACCGGCGCCGTTCACCACCAGGCGGGCGTCGGTCATGCCGCGGCCGGTCAGGTGCAGGGCGTTGATCAGGCCCGCGGCGGCGATGATGGCGGTGCCGTGCTGGTCGTCATGGAAGACGGGGATGTCCATCAGCTCGCGCAGGCGCTGCTCGATGATGAAGCAGTCGGGCGCCTTGATGTCTTCCAGGTTGATGCCGCCGAAGCTGGGGCCCAGGTAGCGCACGGAATTGATGAACTCATCCACGTCGCGGGTGTCGACCTCCAGGTCGATGCCGTCGACGTCGGCGAAGCGCTTGAATAGGACGGCCTTGCCTTCCATGACCGGCTTGGAGGCCAGGGCCCCCAGGTCGCCCAGGCCCAGCACGGCGGTGCCGTTGGAGATGACGGCCACCAGGTTGCCCTTGGCGGTGTAGTCATAGGCCGTGGCCGGATCCTCATGGATGCGTAGGCACGGCACCGCCACGCCCGGCGAATAGGCCAGCGCCAGGTCGCGCTGGGTCGTCAGGGGCTTGGTCGGCGTGATCTCCAGCTTGCCCGGACGGCCGCTGGCGTGCAGATGCAGGGCCTCGGCGTCGGTGACGCGCTTCTCGGTATCAGCCATACGTTCTCTCTCCACCGCGTTTACGAGCCGGTCTTCGCCGGCCCTTTGATTGCCGGGCCGGTCGGTGCCGACCCTTGTGATTATTGCGCGCGATGGTAGCTGAGCGATCCGGGCGGGGTCACGGGCAAATCCGCCCCCGACCTCTGTTCCGCGGGCGGGGCTGCAATCGCGGCAGGTCGGGGGCGGCGCCGGGATGCGTGCGGGGGCGCGCATCCGCGTGGTCCCGCCCAATCGGGGCTGGCGGGACCGGGCGTCGCGGGGGCGGCGGTTTGGGGCAGGACCGTCCCCGCGACATTCCTTTCACGGCGGCAACCTTGGATCCCGTCTAAGGTCGGCCTAGATTTTATTCGGCAACCTTACCGACAGGGCATTGCCGGCGGCCCGTATAAGGGGTCATGTATGCGCTTCGCGACATAGACGTCCCGGCTCACTCTCCAGGGGAACTGATGGACGAATCCGTCCAGCCGCAGCCGCGCGTGGGCGCGGCCGCGGCGTCCGATATCGCCGCGCCCGCGGGCAACCCGGGCGGCACCTTGACGGGGCTGGGGCCGGAGCCGGGTGACGACGCCCTGCTGGCCCGCATCGCCCAGGGGGACCGGCAGGCTTTCGCCCTGCTGGCGGCCCGCCACGCGCCCAAGGCCATGAAACTGGCCCAGCGCATCCTGGGCAACGCGGCCGACGCCGACGAGGTGGTGCAGGAGGCGATGCTGCGCGTGTGGACGGGGGCCAAGAACTGGATCCCCGATGGCCGCGCCCGCTTTTCCACCTGGCTGCACCGGGTGGTGGTGAACTTGTGTGTGGACCGGCGCAGGCGTCCCGCCTTCGCCGGGTTGGAAGGAATACCGGAGCCGTCTGACCCCACGCCATCCGCAGTGAATGTGATGGCACGGCAACAGACGGCCAAATTGGTGTCGCAGGCCTTGGCGGAGCTGCCGGAACGGCAGCGGTTGGCCGTCACGCTCTGCTATTACGAGGAACGCAGCGCCGCCGACGCCGCGCAAATCCTGTCCCTGTCTGTTTCGGCGGTCGAGTCATTGTTGGCCCGGGCCCGGCGCGCGTTGCGGGCGCGCCTGTCCGGTGTGGTTCAGGATACGGGTGAGGTCTAGGGTAGGGGGTTGGTCATGGCTGACAGGGAATGGTCCACGGTCGACGTGGAGGATATCGCGGCATTGACGGCCGTGTACGGCGGCAACCCCGCCCGCTGGCCGGCGGATCGCCGGGCCGCGGCGGTGCGCGCGCTGGCCATGGATGGCGCCGCGCATGAGCTGGTGGTGAACGAGGCGCGGCTGGACGCGCTGCTGTCCATGGTGGCGGAGCCGGAGATTTCGGCCGCCCGGGTGGACGGCGTGGTGGCCGGCGCTCTGGCCCGTCTGGACGCGATGGCGGCGCCGGCGGCGGCCGCCAAGGCCGCGCCGCGCAAGTTGGACACCTTTCTGCCCTCGCCCTTCGACGTGGTGCGCACGGCCCTTTCGTGGCTTGGCGTGCGGGCGCCGCAGGCCGGGTGGTTGGCGGGCGCCACGATGGCCGGTATCCTGGTGGGCGTCATGACCTTGCCGTCCGCCACGGAGGCCATCGCCCAGGGCGCCCAGGGCGCCCAGGCCGGCGCCACGGTGGAGACGGCGCAGGCCGACGTCACGGACACGCCCAGCCTGCTGTTCACCTCCTACACCGTGGAGACCCACGCCCGATGAGTGTGTTTTCCAGCCGGTGGCGTGGGCCCCTGCTCATCGCGTCGGTCGGTGTGAACCTGTTCCTGGCCGGCACCTTCATCCCCCATCTTTTCCGGCACCATGAGGTGGGGCCGGACCATGGGCCGGCGCCCGGCTTGAACTATCGGCCACGCCCGCTGTCCGACATCCTGCCGCCGGCGGATGCGGAGCTGCTGCAGAAGACCATGGCGCCCGACCGCGCCGACCTCCAGGCGCTGGAGAAGCAGGCCCGCGAAAGCTGGGCTGAAATCCAGCCCCTGCTGGCTGCGGACACCTTCGACGCCCACGCCTTCGCCACCGCCTTGAAAAAGGTGGCGGACAGCCGCCGCGCCTTCGAGGCGTCGCGCCAAGCGGCGCTGATCGACGCCCTGTCCCGGATGTCGCCGGAAGGCCGCAAGAAACTGTCGGAGATGAAGTCCCCCTTCATCTTGGGCGGTATGCACGGCCCCCGTCCGGACGGGCGCGGGCCTGACGGCCGGGGTCCTGATGGACGTGGGCCCGAGGGACACGGATGGCCGGACGGCCGCTTCGATCATCCGCCCTTCCCTGATGGCCCGCCCCCGCCGTCGGAAGATGGCCCCGACGGGCCCGGTCCTGGGGGCCCGGTCGTGAATCCCGCGGTTACGCCACACAACGACGGCGGCATCCCCCTGACCCCGCGGGCCCCCACCGCAACGCCGGTGACCCCGCATTGAAACGAAGGTCTTCAGGAAGGATCCCGGGGCCTTTCCCGCGCAGCCTTTTCAGGCGACGGCGCTGCTGGCGGCGGCCGGCTGCCCACCCAGCCATTCGTTGAGCCAGCGGCCCAGCATCTCCGCCGCCTCCTCCGCATTGTCCCGCAGGCGGGTGGCCAGGGCGCGCTGGATTTCCGGGTGGTCGTCACGCAAGGCCTGTTGCGCCCGGCGGGCGTCGGCCGAGAGGCCGGTCAGGCCGACATTGGCGGCCACGCCATAGAGGGTATGGGCGGCCTGGCCGGCGCCCGGCAGGTCGCCGCCCGCCACCTTCTCCAGGAAGCGCTCCGCCGTCTCCACCAGGGTGCGGGCGGTGATGGCGATGAATTCCGGCATGTCCTGGCGGCCAATGGCCTGGGCCACGGTGTCCATCTGCCGCATGTCCAGCACGGCGGGGCCTTCGGTCGCCGCCTCTTCCGGCCAGACCCGCGCGCCGCGCGCGACCCAGGCCAGGTGCATGGCTTCGAACAGCGCCTCGGGCCGGATGGGCTTGGTGACGAAGGCGTCCATGCCCGCCGCCAGGCAGCGGCCACCGTCGGCCGCGTCGGTGTTGGCGGTGGTGGCCACCACCGGCACGTTCGCCCGCGCCGCGTCGCGCAGGGCGCGGATGCGGCGGGCGGCCTCCAGCCCGTCGATGCCGGGCAGCTGCATGTCCATCAGCACCAGGTCGAAGCAGCCGTGCGCCACCAGGCGGACAGCGGCGGCGCCGTCGGCGGCCACCGTCACCTTGTGCCCGCGCGCCCGTAGCAGGGCGTCCAGCACCACCTGGTTGGCGGTCACGTCCTCCACCACCAGCACCGACAGGGGCGGCAGGGCGACGGAAGCGGCGTCGGTTTCCGCGCCCCTGGCGGTGGCCTCCATTTCCGGCTCCGCCGTGGGGATGGTGAACCAGAAATGGCTGCCGTCGCCCGGCCGGCTGTGGAAGCCGATCTCGCCGCCCATGGCCTGGATCAGCTGTTTGGCGATGGCCAGGCCCAGGCCGCTGCCGCCATAACGGCGGGTGACCTCGGCGCTGGCTTGGCTGAAGGTTTCGAACAGCCGGCCCTGCGCCGCTTCCGGCACGCCGACGCCCGTGTCGGACACGATGATGCCGAACTGCAGCCGGCCGTCGGCCATGCGGTCGGCTGACGCGCTGATGCGCACCCAGCCGCGCTCGGTGAACTTGATGGCGTTTCCCACCAGGTTCAGCAGCACCTGGCGCAGGCGCAGGGGGTCGCCCATCAGGCGTTCGGGGAAGCCCGGGCCTTTACGGATTTGCAGGTCCAGCCCCTTTTCCGCCGCGCGGCCGGCCATCAGCTTGCGCACGCCGTCCAGCAGGGGGCCGGTGTCGAAAGCCGTCTGTTCGACCTCCAGCTTGCCCGCCTCCACCTTCGACAGGTCCAGGACGTCGTTCAGGATGGCCAGCAGCGATTCGCCCAACTCGTGCACCGTGCGGACATAGTCGCGCTGGCGCATGGACAGGCCCGTTTCCAGCAGCAGCTGGGTCAGGCCCAGGATGCCGGTCATGGGGGTGCGGATCTCATGGCTCAGCGTCGCCAGGAAGCCGGACTTGGCGCCGTTGGCCTGGTCGGCGGCGCGCTTGGCCGCCGTCAGATCCAACTGCAGTTCCAGCATGTGGCGCATGCGCAGGCAGGTCTGACGCCCCATGCGGTAAAGGAACACGGGATAAAGCAAGCTGCCCAGGATCAGGGCCAGGCCCGGCGCGCCCCCATGCGGGGTGGCGTTGGGCACCATGGCCGTGCCCGTCAGCGCCAGCAGCGCCAGGGCCGGCGGCACCAGCTGCAGCCGCAGCACCAAGGGATGGGGGGCGGTGCCACCGGTGCGCAGCGCCATGGCGGCGCTCAGCACCAGGATCAGGAAAAAGCGGCCGGGCAGATGGTCGCCGGGCCAGGCGAACAGGGGCAGCAGGCTCCACACCACCGAGGGCGCCAGGCGGGCGGTGGCCAGCAGCCGCAGCCAGGGACGGGGATCGGTCAGACGGTCGGCCTGCGCCAGGAAGCGCTGGAAGGCCAGCTGTGATACGCCCACCGTGGCGATGGACAGCAGCGCCCAGGCGGTGATGGCCGGCCAGGGCGCCCAGGTGGCGGCGCCGCCAGCCACCACGGCCGTCAGCACGGGCACCAGCCAGATGTCCTCGCGGTGGTTCAGGGCCATCAGGATCAGTTGACCCAGCTCGATCAACTGCCGGCGGGGGACGGACTCGGCGCGGCGGCCCAGCATTTCCAGAAGATCGGCAGGGCGCCCGCCGGAGGATGGGCGCGCGTCCAGCGGGCGGTTCCCCAGTGGGCGGTCCCATCGCCGCAATCCCCGTTCCAAGCGCCGCACGTCCGGTTCACCCCATCGCCCACCGGGCAAGGGCCCGCCGGCCCGGTCGCCGGTCGATGCTGCTGCCTGTGGGGAAACTGCCATGACGGGAAACGGATATTTCGATTCCCCGGCCCAGTGCTGGCCAGGGCCCGCCCCCGCGCGGGACTGTACGCCGACTTGAAGAATTGGCCAATTACATTTGCGAACGCGGCGCGCAATTATCGGTTAGAAAAAATCTCTAAAATTTTAAAATTCACCAGGCGTCATCGTTGTCGGCACCTCGGCTGCAAGTGGAATCGCACCGCCGGTGCGATCAATTTGCGATTGCCGTTCCCCGCTTGTCACGCCGGCGGGGAGAAATGGGGGAAAGTCCGACAGAAGATGCCTTTTTTCTTGCATTACAGGGCTCAAGAGCCTGAAGAATTCGCAGGGGATGGAAAATTGAATCGGCCGGACGGGCCGTGGTAACCATTAGTCCGTCGAGAACTTACGGCCGGTGCAAACCGTTTGCCGTGCCGGGACCCGTGGGGTCATAATCCGGTCTCTTGCAGGGGGCAGGGTGGCATGTTTCGGAAGGTGATGGGCTGGATTGCCGGCAAGGGGGATGATGCGTCCCCCCGCCGGATGCTCTCCTTCCCGAGGGGCCTGACGGGGGCGGCCCCCAGGGGGAGGCCCAGGGGGAGGCGTCGGAAGGAAAAGGCGCGCCGCCCGGGGCCGCCCGCCTGGAGGTGGGGCGCGTCGATGGCGGACGGGCGGACACGGGCCGCAGCCCCGTCTTTTCCTCCCGCGCGGTGCGCGACGCCGCCGTCGTCACCTCCACCATCGAAACCATCCGCCGCTACGTCGCGGGCGAGGAACAGGCCGAGGGCCTGACCCGCAAGCTTCAGTCCCTGTCGGCGGAGCAATTCGGCTTCCTGCAGATCAGCATCGACCCGGCCTTGGCCGTCAAGGCGCTGGGCCAGGTGGGTGAAGGGCGTTCCGCCGCCACCGCCGTGCTGCGTCGCCTGCTGGCCGACATCAGCGACGGTGGCAAGCCGCCGGACCAAACCCCCGCCGCGGCCTTGCCGCCGTCCGCCACGGGGATGGAAGCGGAGATGTCGCCGGCCCCGGCCCCGGTCGCCCCGCCGGTGCCGCCCAGCGCCGCCGTGGCCGCCGCCCCGCTGTCGGTTCCCGTCCGGCCGGCGCCGGCTCAGCCGGTTCCGACCCAGCCCGCCCCCGGGCCGCAGCCATCCCGCGCCGGCCCGCTGTTCACCAGCCTGGGGACCAAAGGGCGAGAGGCTCCGGCCGGGCAGGCGGAGATGCGGGCCGTTCCCACGCCCACCCCCCGCGTGCCGGGCGCCATGTCGCTGCGTGCCGCCCCGCCCACGCCGGTGCGCCCTTCGGCCATCGCCGCCCCCCTGCCGACCCAGCCCCTGTCCACGCCCAACCATCCCCCGGCCAACCAGCCGGCGCCAGCCCGCGTCGTGTCGCCCGCCGTGACGGTGCCCGGCGCGATCCGCATGGCCTCGGCGCCGGCCATCGCGGCCCGGGTGACGCTGCATTCGTTCAAGTCCACGCCGGCCCAATCCGCGCCCGTGCCCTCGGGGGCCCCGGCGGCGGTCCCCGTTGCGGCCTCGGCGGCGGAGGTGCCCGAGGCGCCGTCACTGGCGACGCCGGTGGTGGTGGAGACGCCGCCGCAGGCTTCCTCCGACGCGCCGGTGCCGCCGCCCCAGCCGCCCGTGTCGCGGCCCCCGGCGTCCACCGTGCCGCGTCTACCACGCGAACAGGCGGACAAGCGGCGCGCCCGTCTGCTAGAAGCCATTGCTGGCGATCTCTAGACGCCAGCCCCTTTCCCCGATCTCGTGAGCGATGCCATGACCGACGAGCACCGTGACGCCCCAGGCCCCGATGGCGACGCCGGTCCGGGCAGCCATAGCGCCGCCCCCTCCGACGCGCCCGCCACGGACGCGCCCATCGTGGATGCCGAGGTGGTGACGCCGGCCGTGCAGGAAGGGGCGCGGGAAGGCGAAATCGAGGAGAGCGTCGATCCCTTCGATTACGCCGAATCCATCGTGCGTGACCTGGCGTTGCACGTCGGCAGCCGATTGCGCGACTTGCGTAACGACCTGACGGCCATGCATTCCGCCGTCGTTTCGTTACCGGAAACGATGCGCATCAACGCGCTGGGCCAGTCCATCCAGGAATTGCGCGAGCGTGTGGCCCACCTGACCGGTGTGGTCAGCCACCATGCCGGCCGCCCCGCGGAAGAGGCGGAGCGCCTGGCCCGGGGCGTGGGCGAGTTGAAGCACACCCTGGATGACGTGACCCAGCGGGTGGGCGTGCTGGAGAATTGGCTGAGCCACGCCAAGGCGGTCAACGGCGTGCGCCTGCCCGACCTTCCCCCGGCCCCTTGCCGGAACAGCTGAGCGGCCTGGTCGACCATCTGCATGAGTTGCTGCTGCGTGTGGTCAATGCCGTGCGCACCACTCAGCTGGACGTGCGCGACCTGCGCGACCAGGTGAAGGGCGGTCTTCCCGCCCTGCCGCCACCGGCCCCGAACGCCAAGACTGGCGAGGGGGCCGCCGCGCCGGTCAAGGCCGCCGACACGGGCGCCGTGCAGGCCCTGGCCGGCCGGCTGGAGGCCGTGGAGGAAAGCTGCGCCGGGCGCCGGCATCGGCCCCGGCGAACCGGGCCGACAGCGGCACCGCCGGCCTGGCCTCCCTGCTGTTCGGCGCCTGGCCCAGCCTGATGCGCCCCACGGGGGCGGAAGCGCTGGCCCAGGCCGTGGCGTCCGTGCTGGACAGCGTGAAGCACATCCTGGGCGGCAGCGTGCAGCTGCCGCGGACGCCGCAGGACGGCGGCCTGGTGGCCGTGGCCACGGGCCGGCACCGCGGCATGCCGCTGGCCATCCTGGTGGGTGTGGAGGATCTGGTGGGCCGCCACTGGGTGCTGGGGGAGGAGGGCGACACCCTCAGCGACAGCGGCTTCCCCCGCGTCTCCACTCTGCGCGGCCTGATGAACGCGGCGGCACTGGTGGAAAAGAACCGGCCGGGCACCCTGGCCGTCTCCATCCTCATCTACGGCAACGGCGTGATCAGCCAGGCGCCGACGCGTGAGGCCCTGGCCACCTTGGCCCTGGCCGCCGGCATCCCCGGTGCCGCCGGTCGCACCCTGCTGGTGGCGGCGGGTGACCTGACGGCGGCCGGCCTGCTGCCTGTCTCCGAGGTCGGCGACGCCGTCAGCGACCTGCAGTTCGATTGAGGAATGGGATGGGCGAAGATGGCTGGCTATCTTTCGCTCACCAACGTCGACGGCGTAAGGCACGGCGGGCCTACGCAGCTATCGCTGCGTTCCTAGGCATCGAGGCGCTCCTGCTGGTGGGGGCTGCTGTCGCATGGAAATCGCTGTTCGGCGATTGGCCCGGCATGCGCGTCATCTATGGACTTGTCCTCGGTATTGCATCCCTGGGACTGGCGTTCAATCGGTTCGTGCCTTTGCTTCCCATGTCGGGCAAAACACCGGAGGAAATTGCGGCGGACAGGTTTTTCAAAGGCCCGCCGCACTGATTGCGGTCATAAAAAGGGGCGCCACCCGGCCGGGTGGCGCCCCTTTCCTTTTGGCCCCGGCGATCCGAAGAACCGCCGGGGCCGATATCACGCCTTACGCAGCGGCCCTTACTCGGCGGCCTGGGGCTGGTTCAGCATGTTGCGCAGCACGTACTGCAGGATGCCGCCGTGCTTGAAGTAGTCGACCTCGTCCAGGGTGTCGATGCGGCACAGCACCGGCACGGTGTCGACCTTGCCATCCGCGCGGGTGATGGTCAGGGTCAGGTCCATGCGGGGCTTCAGGCCGGCCTCGACGCCGGTGATGTCGATGACCTCGGTGCCGTCCAGACCCAGGGTCTTGCGGCTGGCGCCGTCCTTGAACTGCAGGGGCAGGACGCCCATGCCCACCAGGTTGGACCGGTGGATGCGCTCAAAGCTCTCGGCCACCACGGCGCGGACGCCCAGCAGGCGGGTGCCCTTGGCCGCCCAGTCGCGGGACGAGCCGGTGCCGTACTCCTGGCCGGCGAACACCACTAACGGCGTGCCGTCGGCCTGGTACTTCATGGCGGCGTCATAGATCGACATGACGTCGCCGGTGGGGATGTACTTGGTCACGCCGCCTTCAACGCCCGGCACCATCTCGTTTTTGATGCGGATGTTGGCGAAGGTGCCGCGCATCATGACTTCGTGGTTGCCACGGCGGGCGCCGTAGCCGTTGAAGTCCACCGGTTCCACGCCGTGGCCGATCAGGTAGGTGCCAGCGGGGCTGGTCTTCTTGATCGAACCGGCGGGGGAGATGTGGTCGGTGGTGATGCTGTCGCCCAGGATGGCCAGGGGACGGGCCTTCTTCACGTCATGCACCGCACCCGGGGTGGTGGTCATGCCTTCGAAGATCGGCGGCAGCTTCACATAGGTGCTGTCGTCTTCCCACTTGTAGGTCAGGCCGGTGGCGGTCTCGATGGACTGCCACTGCTGCGGGCCCAGGAACACGTTGGCATAGCGCGAACGGTACATCTCCGGCGTCAGGGACTTGGAGATGGCGTCCTCGATCTCGGCGCTGCTCGGCCAGATGTCCTTCAGGAAGACGTCCTTGCCGTCCTTCCCCTTGCCCAGCGGCTCGGTGGTCAGGTCCTTGCGCAAGGTGCCTGCCAGGGCGTAGGCAACGACCAGCGGCGGAGAGGCCAGGTAGTTGGCCTTCACCTGCGGGTTGACGCGGCCTTCGAAGTTGCGGTTGCCCGACAGGACCGAGCAAGCCAGCAGGTCGTTGGCGTCCACCGCGGCGCCGATGGCGTCGGGCAGCGGGCCGGAGTTGCCGATGCAGGTGGTGCAGCCGTAGCCGACCAGGTTGAAGCCCAGCTTGTCCAGGAACGGGGTCAGGCCGGCGGCGTTCAGGTAGTCGGTCACGACCTGGCTGCCGGGGGCCAGCGAGGTCTTCACCCACGGCTTCGTGGCCAGGCCGGCCTCGACCGCCTTCTTGGCCAGCAGGCCGGCGGCGACCAGCACGTTGGGGTTGGAGGTGTTGGTGCAGCTGGTGATGGCCGCGATCACCACGTCGCCGTGGTCGACCGTGAAGTCCTCACCGGCCACCTTGGCCGGGTTGCTGGCGGGCTTGCCGGCGTAATCCTTGGCGAACACGCCCTCGAACTCGGTCTTGGCGTTGGACAGCAGCACGCGGTCCTGCGGACGCTTCGGGCCAGCCAGCGAGGACTCGACACTGTTCAGGTCCAGTTCCAGCGTGTCGGTGAACACCGGCTCGGGGCTGTTGGCGTCGCGCCACATGCCCTGGGCCTTGGCGTAGGCCTCCACCAGGGCGACGCGGTCGGCGTCACGGCCGGTGAAGTTCAGGAAGCGGATGGTCTCGGCGTCGATCGGGAAGATGCCGCAGGTGGCGCCGTATTCCGGGGCCATGTTGGCGATGGTCGCGCGATCGGCCAGGGTCAGGGCGTCCAGGCCGGGGCCGTAGAACTCCACGAACTTGCCCACCACGCCCTTCTTGCGCAGCATCTGGGTGACGGTCAGCACCAGGTCGGTCGCGGTGGCGCCTTCCTTCAGCTTGCCCGTCAGGCGGAAGCCGATGACTTCCGGGATCAGCATGGAGATGGGCTGGCCCAGCATGGCCGCCTCGGCCTCGATGCCGCCCACGCCCCAGCCCAGCACGCCCAGGCCGTTCACCATGGTGGTGTGGCTGTCGGTGCCAACCAGGGTGTCGGGGTAGGCGACGGTGGCGCCGGTCTGGTCGCCGTCGGTCCAAACGGTCTGGGCCAGGTACTCAACGTTCACCTGGTGGCAGATGCCGGTGCCGGGGGGCACGACGCGGAAGTTGTTGAAGGCCTTCTGGCCCCAGCGCAGGAAGGCGTAGCGCTCGCCGTTGCGCTGGAATTCGACGTCGACGTTCTTCTGGAAGGCGTCGGGGCCGCCGAAATAGTCCACCATCACCGAGTGGTCGATGACCAGGTCGACGGCGGTCAGCGGATTGATGCGCTCCGGCTTGCCACCCAGGCCCACCATGGCTTCGCGCATCGCGGCCAGGTCGCACACGGCGGGAACGCCGGTGAAGTCCTGCATCAGCACGCGCGCCGGGCGGTAGGCGATCTCACGGTCGCTGCGGCGGTCGACCAGCCACTGGGCGGCGGCCTTCACGTCGTCGACGCTGACGGTGCGGCCGTCCTCGAAGCGCAGCAGGTTCTCCAGCAGCACCTTCAGGCTGTAGGGCAGGCGGGACAGGTCGCCCAGGCCGGCTTCCTCAGCCGCCTTGAGGCTGAAGTAGTCATAGCTCTTGCTGCCGACGCTCAGGCTGCGGCGGGTTTTCAGCGTGTCGTGACCGGTGATCGTGGACACAGGAGTGGCCTCCTAGGGGAAGGGGATGGTACCGCGCCGCCGGCACCCTTCAGCGGGTGTCATGGCCAACGATGCGGACGGCCATTCCGACACCCTTCGCGACGTCCCCTTATTGAGGCCCTTATGAAATAAGAATGCCGGGCTGGGGACGCCCTTGATCGAAGGTTTGCGCGGAAAGGCGCGCGCGCGAGGTTTACCGCTTTTTGCGCCTGCGATCAAATGCCCGGAGGGTTGCGGCGGGGGCGACATCGCATGCCTCCCCTGCCGAGATTCCCCAGCCTCTTGATAAATCAACCTGGCGGTCCGCATGACGCCTGCCGCCAGGGCCCGAAAGCCGGTCAAATCTTGTGGATCATGTCGATCAAGGGCTGGGCGAAGGGCGCGACCTCGGTGCTGCCGTCCCAGATCATGTGGCAGGCGACATAGGCGATGATGGCCAGGCCGATGTAGGAGATCCAGAAATAGCGGGCCAGCAGGCGGGCGATGAGGGTGGCGGCCGCCCCCATCAAGGCGACGGACAGGATCAGGCCCAGCACCATCACCCACGTGTGGTCCTCGGCGGCCCCCGCCACGGCCAGGACGTTGTCCAGCGACATCGAGACGTCGGCCAGGGCGATCTGGCGGATGGCCGTGCCCACGCTCTTGCCCGCCAGCGAGGGCATTTGGGCCTCATGCCCCTCCCCGGCCGCCTGCTGTTCCTTGCCGTGCTGGCGCAGTTCGCGCCACAGCTTCCAGCACACCCACAGCAGCAGGATGCCGCCCGCCAGCGTCAGGCCGATGATGTCCAGCAGGCGGGTGGCCAGCAGGGCGAAGCCGATGCGCATCAGCACGGCCACGCCGATGCCCCAGAAGATGACCTTGCGGCGCTTGTCCTCCGGCACGCCGCTAGCCGCCATGCCCACCACCAGGGCGTTGTCCCCCGCCAGGACGAGGTCGATCAGCAGCACCTGGATAAGGGCGGTCAGTTCAGCAAGCAGCATGGGGAAGGCAGCCGTTCCGGTCATGGATCGACCCTTCATAGCATGGCTGCGGCATAAGCGCGCGCCGGATCGCGCACCAACTCCCGCTGAACCGGCGGCGCAACGGCCGCAAGTCGCGGCGCGCTTTACCTGCCGCGGTTGCGGCGCGGCCCAGAAACGACCGGGCAATGATAGTGTATTTTGGATAAAATACGGCCCGCACACTTCAAGAAGTGGCGGGCCGAGAGTTTTGGCAGTTGGGTCCTGCTCTGTGATACAGGACACATTACCTAAAGCTCATGGCGTAAAAGATGTCAAGCAATGAACCGGTAGCAAAAGGATATGTATTCTTTTACGCGACGCCGCGTTTTCAAACCCTTTCCTAAGATCGTAGCTCATTACCCAAATGATGAACGAGTTAATTCATATAATCCGAACCTCTGGTTGGGGTTGATTCGGCAACTTCAATAGGGATCGGCGTCGCGAAATTAAGCTAAACGCTTCACAGGAAAAGAAAAAAGAAGGGAAGGGCAAGACACGCGGGCACACGCCTGCCGGGAAGCTGAAGCTAAGCCATCGAGTTAATCATGCCGTGGCCGGCTGGGGGCATCATCGTCGGTCGGTGGGGGCGACCGGACGCCAGGGCAGGCGCCACACGCGCCGAACGGCCGCGCAAAAACATCGGGCCGCCAAACTCGGGAATGCGAGCGGCGGCCCGGGAAGCCGTTGGGCGGAAGCCGGGATGGTCGGGTCCCGGCCGGTACAAGCGATCAGTCGCCGGCGGTCAGTGCGCCTCGCCGCCGCGCGGGCGGTGGGGGTCCACCAAGGTGCCGGTGGCGTCGAACTGCACCATCTCGGCGATGTTGGTGGCCAGGTCGCCCACGCGCTCCAGGTTCTTGGCGATGAACTGCAGGCTGGTGCAGGCCTCGATCAGGCTGGCGTCCTTGGCGACGAAGGCGAAGATCTCCTGCGTCACCCCGGCGTGCATGTCGTCCAGCTCCGCGTCACGGCGCCAGACGTCGGCCGCCAGGGCGGTGTCACGGCGGGTGAAGGCCTCGATGGCGCTGGCCAGCTGCTTGCGCGCCAGGTCGGACAGGCGGCCGACCGAGGCGGTGGCGCTGATGGCCGGGACGCCGTTCAGCACCAGGGCGCGCTTGGCCATGTTCTTGGCGTAGTCGCCCACGCGTTCCAGCGCGTTGGCGGCCTTCAGGGCGGCCAGGGTGTGGCGCAGGTCGATGGCCATGGGATGGCGCAAGGCCAGCAGGCGGATGATCAGGCTTTCCACCTCATGCTCCAGGGCATCCAGCACCTGGTCCTGGGCCACGGTCTCGCGCGCTAGGGCGTCGTCGCGGTCCAGCACGGCGCGGGTCGCCTGCTCCAGCTGCTGTTCGGCCCGGCCGCCCATTTCCGCCAGCAGCGCGTCCAGACGCTGCAGCTCGTTTTCGTAGGAGGTGACGATGTGACGGGGCAACTGCTCGGACATGGGCGGTGCATCCAGCGATGGGTGGGAACCAGGGTGGCGCCACCATACCGTCATCATATTGCAATCGTGCGACCGTGCGTCGCAGGGAATGGCAATTCCCCGCCCAGTTGGACGTTCGTCAGACCGATGATGCGGGGATGATGGGAAGGATGGTGCCCCAAGTCGGATTTGAACCAACGGCCTACCGCTTACGAAGCGGTTGCTCTACCACTGAGCTATTGGGGCGCCCCTTGGAATGGACGCGGGTATTAGCAGACCGAAACGCGGATGGCAACAGCGCGGTGAGGTTTTGAGTTTATTTAGTGCTTCGTTCGCCCTCAGACGCCGGGCGGCCACATCCGTGGCCTAGGCTTATCCTCGGTTTCCAGTCCACTGCGTTCCCCGGAAACCTGCGGCGGACGCGGTCGCGTCCTTGTCGCTACGCTCCAGGTGCGCGCGTCTGGCCAGGCGCGCCCGCCTGGTTGGGGCACATGAGGCCCAGTTCCATGAGAACTGGGCTAGGCCGCGACCGCGGCCGCCGCAGCGAGCACCGCAGGGGGCAGCGAGGAAGCCAAGCGGCCGGATGGCGGCGCCCGGCGTTTGAGGGAGCGCTAGCCAGCCTCGGAGAGGATGGCGTCCAAAAACGTCGCGCCATAGCGTTCCAGCTTGCGCACGCCCACGCCCGGCAGCAGGCCCAGCCCGGTCAGGTCGCGGGGGCGGCTGATCACCATCTCCATCAGCGTGCTGTCGTGGAAGATGACGTAGGGCGGCACGCCCTGGGCCTTGGCCAGTTCCAGGCGCACGGCCTTCAGCTTGTGCCACAGCCTGTCGTCCGGCGGGGCCAGCGAGGGGCCCGCGCGTCCGCCGCCGCGGCGCCCGTCGCCCGACAGCACGGCCCGGTCGCGGCGCAGGCGCACCGTCTCCTGCCCCTTCAGCACCGACGCCGCCTGGTCGGTCAGCATCAGACCGCCATGGCCCTCCGGGTCGGCCGTCAAGTGGCCCAGCGCCACCAACTGGCGGAACACCGTCTGCCAGTCGCCCTTGGAAATTTCAGCACCACAGCCGAAGGTCTTCAGCTGGTCATGGCCGAAGCGCACCACCTTTTCCGTGGCGCCGCCGCGCAGCACGTCGATCAGGTGGCCCACGCCGAACTTCTGGCCGGTACGGTAGACGGCCGACAGCGCCTTCTGCGCCGCCACCGTGCCGTCCCAGGTTTCCACCGGCTCGAAGCAGGTGTCGCAGTTGCCGCAGTTGCCGGGATGTTCCTCCCCGAAATAGGTCAGCAGCACCTGGCGGCGGCAGTGGGCGGTCTCGCAGAAGCCCAGCAGGGCGTCCAGCTTGCGCCGTTCCGTGCGCTTGTGCTGGGCGCTGCTGTCCGAGGCGTCCATCATCTGGCGCAGCATGACCACGTCCTGCAGGCCGTACAGCATCAGGGCGTTGGCGGCCAGCCCATCGCGGCCGGCGCGGCCGGTCTCCTGGTAATAGGCCTCCAGGCTCTTGGGCGCGTCCATGTGCACGACGAATCGGACGTTGGGCTTGTCGATGCCCATGCCGAAGGCGATGGTCGCCACAACCACCACGCCCTCGCCCTTGATGAAGCGGTCCTGGTTGGCCTGGCGCACCGACGCGTCCAGACCGGCGTGGTAGGGCAGGGCGTCCAGCCCTTGCTCCTTCAACCAGTCGGCCAGCGCCTCCACCCGGGCGCGCGACAGGCAATAGACGATGCCCGCGTCCTCCGCGTGGTGGCGGCGGATGAAGTCCAGCAACTGGCGGCGCTCGTTATCCTTGGGCGCCACGCGATAGGTGATGTTGGGCCGGTCGAAGCTGGAGACGAACTGCCGCGCCTCGCCCAGGGCCAGACGCTCCACGATGTCGGCCTGGGTCTGCGCGTCCGCCGTGGCGGTCAGCGCGATGCGCGGCACGGTGGGGAAACGCTCATGCAGCACCGACAGCTGCAGGTATTCCGGGCGGAAGTCATGGCCCCACTGGCTGACGCAGTGCGCCTCATCCAGCGCGAAGAGCGAGATGCGCGAGCGGTCCAGCAATTCCAGGAAGCGCGGCGTCACCAGCCGCTCCGGCGCCACGTACAACAGGTCCAAATCGCCGCGCTCGCACGCCCGCTCCACGTCCAGCGCCTCGCGCCAGTCCAGGGTGGAATTCAGGTAAGCCGCGCGCACGCCCGCCTGGCGCAGGGTGTCCACCTGGTCGCGCATCAGGGCGATCAGGGGGCTGACGACGATGGCCACACCCGGACGCGCCAGGGCCGGAATCTGGAAACACAGCGACTTGCCGCCGCCGGTGGGCATCAGCACCAGGGCGTCGCCGCCCTGGATGACGTGGGTGATGATGTCTTCCTGGTTACCGCGGAAGGCGGAATAGCCGTAGACGCGTTTCAGGATGTCCCGTGCCGTCGCCACCGGATCACGCCGCGTTCCCTGGGGCCCCTCATCCTCCGGCCAGTCACCGTGGATGATGCTGGGCTCCGGCGCGTCGCCGTAATGGTCGGGCACGAAGTCGCCGGCCTCCGGATGTCCGGAGTCGTGGAAGCCCGCGTCCGGGAAGTCGGGCTCCTGATCGAACAGGCTGGTGGAAAGGGGCCGGGCGTGGGACATGACGGCTCTGGGGCGTGGCCCGCCGTAAGGCGCAGGCAGGGCCAGGGATAGCGGGTACCAAGCTAGGATAAGCCCATATCTAGGGGCGGCATGGGGCCGCTGTCCACTTCTTCCTGTGCCCTCGGCCATCATGGGTGGAACATCGCGGGAACGCCGACGGTTTAGGAAGGGAATATCGAACGAAGGGGCGCCCTAGGAAGGCCGTCCTTCTTTTTGACGAGGAGCGGGACCACAAAGCGGCTTGAAGAAACCGGCCTTCCATTGCGAAAATGTGACCGGTATCGTTCGCCCCCTTCATTAAGGGCCTTTTCATCCTTACCTGCGTAGGATAAGGGACGAGGCGTAGTTGAATAGCCGCCTACCCCCTCGGAGATAGTCCCGAGCCGGAGTCAGGGTATGCGGCGCGCCTGGGGCCGCCATCGCGGCAAGCCTTGTGTCCCCGAGACGCCGTGACCTTTCCGGCGCCGCCACGTCCAATGACGAGGATGATCCGCGTGCTGTACCAGCTGTTTGACCTGCACCATGCCGCCCTGACCCCTCTCCGCCTGGTGGCGGAGGCGACGCAGGCGACCTTCCGCAATCCCTTCGTCCCGGCCTCCTACACCGGCATGGGCCGCGCCATGGCCGCCGCCGGCGAGTTGATCGAGCGCACGACGCGACGCTGGGGCAAGCCGGAATTCGGCCTGAACATCACCCACATCGACGGCCGTGAGGTCGCGGTGACGGAAGAGGCGGCGCTGCGCAAGCCCTTCTGCGTCCTGCGTCATTTCCAGCGCGCAACGCCGCACAGCGATCCCAAGGTGCTGGTGGTCGCCCCCATGTCGGGCCACTACGCCACCCTGCTGCGCGGCACGGTGGAGGCGCTGCTGCCCTCCCACGACGTCTACATCACCGATTGGGTTGATGCGAAGCTGGTGCCCCTGTCGCGCGGCCGCTTCGACTTCGACGATTATGTCGAATACGTCATGGATTTCATCCGCTTCCTGGGGCCGGACACCCATGTCATCGCCGTCTGCCAGCCGGCCGTGCCGGTTCTGGTGGCCGCGGCCGTCATGGCGCAGATGGAGGATACCTGCCAGCCGCGCAGCATGACCCTGATGGGGGGCCCCATCGACACCCGCGTGTCGCCCACCCAGGTGACCCAGCTGGCCGAGACCCGTGACATCGGCTGGTTCGAACGCACGGTGACCACCTCGGTCCCGGTCTACTATCCAGGCGCCATGCGCCATGTCTATCCGGGCTTCATCCAGCTGACCGGCTTCATGTCCATGAACCTGGACCGCCACGTCGGCGCCCACGTCGACCTGTTCAAGCACCTGGTGCGCGGCGATGGTGAGAGTGCGGAGGCCCACCGCCGCTTCTACGATGAATACCTGTCGGTCATGGACCTGACGGCGGAGTTCTACCTGCAGACGGTCAAAATCGTGTTCCAGGACCACGACCTGCCCAAGGGCACCCTGGAATACCGCGGCATGCGCGTCGACCCGTCGGCCATCAAGAAGACGGCGCTGTTCACGGTCGAGGGTGAACTGGACGACATCTCCGCCCCCGGCCAGACGGTGGCGGCCCATGCCCTGTGCTCCGGTCTGGAGGACGGCATGAAGCGGCACCACCTGCAGATCGGCGTCGGCCACTACGGCATCTTCAATGGCCGCCGTTGGCGCGAACACATCATGCCGCGCGTCCGCGACTTCATCCGCAGCCACGACCGCGTGGCCGTGGCCAAGCCCCGCCGGGGGGCCGCCGTCTGAACGGCGGCCGATCATCCGGCGGCCCGGGGGCTAAATTCGAAGGGGCGGTCCCGCAGGGGGGCCGCTCCTTTCATTTGGTTCAGAGGCGGATGACGTAGCGCACGAAGCCGTCCGCGCCGTCGGTCACGCTGTCGTACAGGCGGCGGGCGGTGGCGTTGGTCTCGTGCGTGTGCCAGTAGACGCGGCCCCAGCCATGTTCCCGGCCCAGTTCGGCCAAGCGCCCGATCAGGGCCCGCCCCACGCCCCGACCACGCGACGCGGGGTCGGTGAACAGATCCTCCAAATAGCAGATCGGGCTGGTGCCCCAGGTGTTGGGGTGCAGGATGTAATGGCAGAAGCCCAGGACGCGCCCCTCCGCGTCGCGAGCCACCAGCGCCTTCACGGCGGAATTTGGGTCCTGCAAGCGCGCCCATAACGTGGATGTCACGCCCGGATCCACGCTGACCTGGTAAAAAGCACAGTATTGATCCCATAAGGGGCGCCATGCGGCCTCGTCATCGGGGCCGATGGGCTCTATCTTAATTTCCGGGCGGGGTGACTCGGGCATGGCCATCGGGTGATCTCCGCTTAAGGCCTTTAGGCTCTATTGAAATCCACGCGCTTACGTTAGATTGCCGCCCCACATGCGTACACTTGTCCACCACCCCTTGTCCCCCTTCGCGCGCAAGGTCCGCGTCGTGCTGGCGGAAAAGCGCCTTGAGGTCGAACTCGAGGTCGAAAAGCCCTGGGAACGCCGTGAGGAGTTCCTGGCGCTGAATCCGGCTGGCGAGTTGCCGGTGCTGGTCGAGGATGACGGGGCGACGGTGGTGGAGCACGCCGCCATCTGCAACTACCTGGAAGAGGCCTACCCCCACGCCCCCACGCTGCTGGGGCGCGAGGTCCTGCTGCGGGCGGAGGTGCGGCGCCTGGCCGCCTGGTTCGACGTGAAGTTCAACCAGGAAGTGACGGAGAACCTGGTGGGAGAGAAGCTGATCAAACGCTTCTCCGGTTCCGGCACGCCGCATGCCCAGGCCATCCGCGCCGGCCTGGCCAACATCCACTACCACCTGGACTACATCGCCTATCTGGCGAACCGGCGGAAGTGGCTGGCCGGGGACGACTTCTCGCTGGCCGACATCGCCGCGGCGGCGCACCTGTCCACCATCGACTATCTGGGCGACGTGCCCTGGGACCAGCATCCCGAGGCCAAGGACTGGTACATGCGCATCAAGTGCCGGCCTAGCTTCCGCCCCCTGCTGGGCGACCACCTGCCCGGCGCCCCGCCACCCAAGCATTATGCTGACTTGGATTTTTAGTGGTTTTAGTTTGCCCGCAGACGGCGGGCGCGGGCATCCGCCCGCTTGCCTTGTCCTCGCTTTCCAGTCCGCTACGCTCCCCAGAAAGCTCCGGCGGCCCCGGTCGGGGCCTACAGCGGCATGAGGTTCATGCCGCTGGCGCCTGCTGAACTGGCTGATTGCCAAACCTGGGTTTTGTTCCCGCCATAAATCCGCCGCGACCCTTTGCCACAAGCAGGGGGAACGCCGACGCATTCCGCGCCGGCACCAAGAACGGATGGGTGGACCCCTATGCGTAGCCTGATCGCCGCCTCCCTGATCGCGACCGCCAGCTTGACGGCCCTACCCCTGGCCGCCGCCCCCGCCACGGCGCAGGTCATGGCGGCCCAGCCGGTGCAGGACCAGGTGACCCTGACCCTGACGGCGGAGGACTGGGTGAAGACCGACACGGCGCGCGTGTCGCTGACGGTGGACGCGGGCGGCGGCAACGCCGGCTCCGCCCGCGCCGACGTGTTGAAGGCGGCGCAGGCCGTGTCGGACAAGGGCGAGTGGCGCGTGGTCTCCTTCGATCGGCAGCAGGACGCCGCCGGCCTGGACCATTGGCGGGCGGCGCTTGAGGCCCGCCTGCCGGAAGCCCAGCTGGGCGGCCTGGCCGACCGTGCCCGCCAGGCCAGCCGCGCCGGCCTGCAGATCCGGGTGGATGGTGTGGACTTCACCCCCACCCTGGCGGAGCAGGAGGCCGTGCGCACCCGTTTGCGTGAGACGCTGTACCGCCGCGTGACCGAGGAGATCAAGGGTCTGAACGCCGCCTTTCCCGGCCGCGACTTCCGCGTCGGCCGGGTGGACTTCAATGCGCCCGTGGTCAGCGGCGGCTTGCGGCGCGCGCCGGTGATGGCCATGGCCAAGATGACGGATGCCGTTCCGGCTGAGGACGGCGGGCTGGACGTGGCGCAGAAGGCGACGCAGACGGCCCATGTCACCTTCTCGGCTTACGCGCCGGCGGTCCCTCAGGGGCGGTGAGCCCTCTCGGCGGCCAGTTGGTCCGCCAGCCCTTCGCGGTAGCTGGGATAGCGCAAGGCCACCCCCAGCTCCGCCTTGATGCGGGCGTTGGATATGCGCTTGTTCTCGCCATAAAAGCTGGTGGCCATGGGCGACAGGTCGGCCTGCTCGAATGGCACCAGCGGCGGCGGCTCCAGGCCCAAAAGCTCGGCGGCGTAGGTCACGACGTTGGGGGAGGGGCAGGGGTGGTCGTCGGCGACGTTGTAGATGGCGCCGGGGTTGGGCCGTTCCATGCTGGCCATCAGGGCGCTGCCCAGGTCATGGATGTGGATGCGGCTGAACACCTGGCCCTTCTTGTCAACGCGCCGGGCGGTGCCCGCCCGCATCTGGTCCAGGGCGCTCCGCCCCGGGCCATAGATGCCGGGCAGGCGGAAGCGATGGACGGGCAGGCCGTGGGCGTCGTGCAGGGCCATCCATTGCGCCTCCGCCACCGCGCGGGCCTTGCCCCGCTCCGTCGCCGGCTGAACGGGCGCCGACTCGTCAACCCAGCCGCCGTCCTTGTTGCCATAGACGCCGGTGGTGGAGAGATAGCCCACCCAGCGCAGGCCGGGCAGGGCCAGGATATCCGGCGTCAGGGCCGCCAGCACCCTGTCGCCCTCCGCCGTGGGGGGCACCGAGTCCAGCAGGTGGGTGGCGCCGGCCAGGGCGCCCCGCTCCAGCGGTTGGTCGGGGCTGAACACGTGAGCCTCGATGCCCTGGGCGCGCAGGGCCGCCGCCTTCTCCGCCGTGCGGCAGGTGCCGGCCACTTGCCAGCCGGCGTCCAGCAGGCGGTGGGCCAAGGCCGTGGCGCTGAAGCCCAGGCCGAAGCAGAACAGGCGGCCGGGGATGGGGGATTGGGGCATGCGAACCAGGCTCCATTTAATCAGCGGGGCGCGGATGCACGACCCCCGCACCTTCAGGATGGCAGGAACCCGCGCCTGCCGGGGTGGGGCCCGCCCGTGCTATCCTGTGACCCGAGGCCGCGCCCGCAGGGGCATGGCCCGGGATGAAAGCACTTGCGATCCGTCCGCCGTTCGGGACTCTAGGCGCCATGATGATTACCCTCAAGCTTCCCCACCTGTCCGCCCGCGTCCGGGCCTCGGCCACGATTCTGGCCGCCACGGTCCTGTGCGGCATCGCCACCGGCGCCGGCGCGGTGCCCGTGGCGCTGAACCGCGACACTTGCCTGCAGCGGGCCAAGGAGCTGCCTGACTTCGCCTATGCCGAGGCCCAGCTGTGGGAAAAGAAGGGCGGCGGCAACGACGCGCGCCTGTGCCAGGCCATGGCCCAGCTGTTCCGGGGGGAATACAAGGAATTGGCGGTGGCGCTGGAGGCGGTGATCCCCGCCCTGGGCCTGCCGCCCAAGGTGACGGCCGGCTTGTGGGGCAAGGCCGGCTGGGCCTGGTTCAACGCCAAGGAACACGCCAAGGCCGACACCGACTATACCAAGGCCATCGGCCTGCAGCCCGAGGACCCCGACCTGCTGATCGACCGCGCCACCGAACGGGCGGGGGCGGAGCGCTGGTGGGACGTGCTGCGCGACCTGGACCGGGCGCTCACCCTGGATGGCGGCCGCGTCGACGCCATGGTCATGCGGGCGGAGACCAAGCACCGGCTGGGCCGTGACGTGGAAGCCGGGCGCGACCTGCGCATGGCCCTGTCGCTGGACCCCGACAACGGCCAAGCCCTGCTGCTGAGTGGCAACATGAAGGCCGACCGGGGTGACAAACCGGGCGCCAAGGCGGACTGGACCCACGCCGTCCAGGTGGCGGGCGACAGCGCCGCCGGCGCCGCGGCGCAGGACAACCTGGCCCGGCTGGACGGCAAGGACCCGATGAAGGATGACGTGCCGGCCAAGGCGCCCCAGAAGACGGACGGCCAGAAGGCCGACGGGAAGAAGACGGACGACAAGCCCAAGGGGCAATGAGCCTCACCCTGGAATGCGGCGAGCGCGACCTCGGTCGCCCGACCCAGCCACCGCCGTTCCACATAACCCACGGTCGTGCCCTGGCCGGTCCGGGCGCGCACCTTGACCCAGGCCCCTGGGACCCAGCCCCCCGGCACATCCTCCGCCAACACCTCCAGATCCGTGGTGGGCGGCAGCAGGGCCAACGCCGCGCGCTGGTTGGTGGGGGCGGGGTAGAGGAAGGCGCTGCGCCCGGCCACGGCGGCGTGGGCCTTGGCGGGGGTAAAGAGCAGGGCGGCGCGCGACAGCAGGGTGGGACCGGCATCCGTGGCCCCTGTGGCGGACGTGGGGGGCCGCACGGCGATCGTGGCCGCGACGCCCACCAGCGTCGCCACGACATAACCGCGCCAGCGTCCGTGGGACTTCACCTGGATCGCCTTGGCCGGCCGGGCCGCCACCAGTTCGCTGACCAGCCGTCCCGCCTGCTCCTCCGCCTTCTCGGCGCGGGCCTGGACCACGCGCAAGGCCCGCAAGGCCTCCGCCCGCTGGCGTTCCAGGGCCAGGATGCGGTCCTCCAGCGATCGGGTGTCAGGCTGCGGCGGGGGCGGGGCCATGCGATAGACCACCTTGGCCGGGGACTGTATCCATTCGCCCACATCGTTGAAGCCCAGGCCCCGCTTGGGCAGCAGGCGGCGCAGCTTGGCCAGCGCCGTCACCGCCTCGCCTTCGAAATTCGATCCCAGCAGGCGGACCAGCTTCGCCACCTGCTCGCGATTGGCTTGTTCACTGTCGGTCTTCATGCCGCCGCCTCAGGAAATGATGCACTTGGTTAACGGCGGCGGATTTGGCGGGTTCCTTGAAACAAAGGGTGGCGGCCGGAAGGCTTAAGCGGACCTCCGCCATCCGGCGCGCCGGTCACTTCCTCCCGGACGCGGCGCCGGTTTCGAACCGCCGGGCCATGGGCCAGGCCACGGGAAAGACGGGGAAAAGTCTTAACCTTTCAGCAAGGACTTCGGCGGAAAGGCCGCGATCATATCCCGCCATTGCCACAATCCGGTCGAACGGCGGCCCCCTTCCATTGGGACTATGACCCTGCGCCCCGATGGTGGGACGCCCGATCAAACCCCCTCTGATCATTAAGGATCACGACCATGAGCATGTTCGCCCACCGCCGTCCCCTGCTGGCCCTCGCTACCGCCGCGGCCGTGATGGTGTCTTATGGGGCGTTCGCGGCGGATACCCCCGCCGCCCCCGTTGCCACCGCCCCCGTTGCCACCGCCCAGGCCGCCACCGCCTCGGTGCAGAAGGCGCCCGAAGCCCCGAAGGTCGCCGATGTCGCCAAGACCGCCGAAGCCGCCAAGCCGGCGGTGGAAGCCAAGGGTGCCGCAGTGACGACCGAGGCCAAGGCCACGGAGGCCAAGACCGAAGCCAAGGTTGAGGCCAAGGCCGAGGCCGCGAAGACCGAGACCAAGACGGCCGCCCACCATCATGTGAAGAAGGCCAAGGCCGAGGTCGCCAAGACCACCGAAGCGGCCGCGCCCAAGAAGTAAGCGCGCCCGACCTTCCACCCGTCTTACCAGGACGGCCCCGGCCCCAGCGGTCGGGGCCGTTCCTGCTTCTAGGCCACGGGCAGCGGGCGCGGTTCCGGATCGCCGTCCAGGTCGGGCGCCGCCAGCGGCCGCACCGCCGCCAGGCGTTGCACCACGGCGGCGCGGGGCAGGGCGATCTCCCCCTGCTCGAACGCCACGACTTGCAGCCCGGTGTCCTGCGCCAGGGCCAACAGCTCACCCGCGCGCAGCAGGAAGGCGGGGCTGGACGGGCGGCCGTGGCGCTGGTTGCCCTGGGCGAAGGTCTCGTACAGCAGCACCCCGCCAGGGGCCAACAGGCCGGGCAGGCGGGGCAGCAGCGGCCGGTGCAGATAGTTGGTAATGACGATGCCGGCGTAGGGGCCGCCCAGATCCACCGGCACCTCTCCCTCCAGGTCGGCCTGCAGGATGGTGGCGCCCTCCTGACCCACCAGGTCGGCCACGCCGCGCGTGTCGATGTCCACCGCCGTCACCGGATGGCCGCCCCCATGGAACAGCCGGGCGTGGCGCCCGCCCCCGCAGGCGATGTCCAGCACGGCGCCGCCCCGGGCCACCAGCGGGGCGAAGCGCGCCACCCAGGCGCTGGCGTGGCCTCGGGGGTCGTGGTGCGGCGTGGGGATCATGGAATGGGCCTTATACGTTCCCAAATGCGGGCATGGGGGATGGGATGCGGGCATGCGGGGCATGCTCATTGCCGGGGTGGCTTTCCCCACCCACATCCAGACTGTATATGACATTTTCCTGGCCGAACTGGACGGGCCGTTATCGATCGTCGCCGCATCCCCATGATTCTCTATGAAATGAAATGTGGCCAGGGCCACACCTTCGATGTCTGGTTCCGCAACGCGGACGCTTGTGAGCAGCAGGTCGCGGCTGGCGAGGTGGCCTGTGCCGTCTGCGGCGATCGCCAGGTCGGCAAGGCCCCCATGGCGCCCCGCATCGCCAAGGGCCGGGGATCACGCGCGGAAGAGGCGCCCGTTCCCGTCGCGCCCCAGCCGGCGCCGGAGGTGACGCCGGCGGCGGTGGCCGAGGCGGCCGCCCAGGGGCCGGCCGCGGTCATGTCCCTGCTGCGCGAGATGCGCCGCCAGGTGGAGGCCAACGCCACCCATGTGGGCGACCGCTTCGCCGAAGAGGCGCGCAGAATCCACTACGGCGAGGCCGAGGCCAAGGCCATCTATGGCGAGACCACGGACGAGGAAGCGGCGGAACTGGAGGATGAGGGCGTGACCTTCACCCGCATCCCCTGGGTGCCCAAGCACGACGGCTGAGGGACGTTCGCCGCCGTGAAGCGCCCGCGAGCCAAGGGGCGTCGGGCCGGCTATAGTGGCGGAGATCAACCAGGGAGAACGCCCATGACCGACCCCCTGCCGACGTTCGGGCCCCGTGTGGTGACGATACCGCCGGGGGAGGACAGGGAGCGGCTGGTCTGTCCGGACTGCGGCTACATCGCCTACGACAACCCCAAGATCGTGGTGGGCTCCGTCGCCCTGTGGCGCGACCGCATCCTGCTGTGCCGCCGCGCCATCCAGCCGCGAATCGGCTACTGGACCCTGCCCGCCGGCTATATGGAACTGGGGGAGACGACGCAGGACGGCGCCGCCCGCGAGGCGTGGGAGGAGGCGGGCGCGCGCCTGTCCATCGGCCCCCTGCTGGCCGTCTACAACATCCCACGCATCAGCCAGGTGCAGCTGATCTACCTGGCGCGCCTGACCAATCCGGAAATCGCCGCCGGCCCGGAAAGCCAGGAGGTCGCCCTGTTCGCCTGGGACGACATCCCCTGGACCGACCTGGCCTTCCCCAGCGTCGACTGGGCCCTGCGTGAATACGAATCCCGACGGGACCTGATCAACGCCAACCAGCCCTTCGCCCCGGCGACCAATCCGGTGGACGGGCTGTAGGGCGCATTCCACACGCCCCTTCGCGGATCAGAAATACACCTGGTGGCTGACCATGTCGCGCAGGCGGTCGCTTTTGGGGTCGGTGTATTCTTCGGGCAGGCCGTCCTGCACACGCAGCCAGGACAGGCGGCTTTCCACGCCGCAATGCACCTCCGGCACCGCCGCTTCCGGATCATCCAGGCTGCCGATGGTGACGCTCATCCAGTCGCTGTCGGGATAGGCGAAGGTCAGCGGCGTGCCGCATTGCGCGCAGAAGCCCCGCTCCGCCACGGAGGAGGAGGCATAGAAGGTCGGGCGCCCCGTCCCGGTCCAGGTCACCGTGTCCTTGCGCACCCCGGCCAGGGCGGCGAAGACGTTGCCCACCGCCCGTTGGCACATGCGGCAATGGCAGAAATGCACGCCCTCGGGTCTCATCGTGCTGTGATATCGCACGGCGCCGCATTGGCAGCCGCCCGTGACGCCGTCCACTTTGCTGTCACTCATTCCGCCGCCTCCTCGGCCGCCGCTTCCTTCAGCTCGGTCAGCTTGATCTCGGCCAGCACCCGGCGGGTGTTGGCGACGCAGCCCAGGTCCTGGGGCCCGTTCTCCAGGCTGTCGATGATGGCCAGCAGCCGCGTCCTGCTGGTTTCCAGCCGCTGCTGCAGCGCCTCGATCTCCCCCACCTTGCGGCGCAGGGCCTCCGCGATCTGGGGGCCGTGGCCGATGGCGTTGTTATCGCGGCCGGGCAGCAGGCCGCGAATTTCCTCCAGCGTGAAGCCGGCCCTCTGCGCGCCGGTAATCAGCTCCAGCCGCGTCAACGTCTCCGCCGGGAAGGCGCGGTAGCCGTTGGCCCGCCGCTCGGCCGGACCGATCAGGCCCGCGGACTCGTAGAACCGCAGGCGGGAAGGGGACAGGCCGCTGCGTTCCGCCAGCTCACCGATGCGCATGATGATCTCAAACAGGCTATTGACCTTAAAGTTCACTTTAAGCTTAGGGTTGGGGGACCGTCAACCAAATGACCGTCGCCATCATGCCCCCCTCCGTTCTCTTTCAGCCTCTCGTCCTGCCCAACCGCGCCATCACCCCCAATCGCCTGGCCAAGGCGGCGATGGAGGAGAACATGGCGGATGCCCGCCACGCGCCGTCACCCACCTTGATCCGGCTCTACCGCACCTGGGCGGAGGGCGGCGCCGGCCTGCTGATCACCGGCAACGTCATGATCGACCGCCGGGCCATGACCGGCCCCGCCGGCGTGGTGCTGGAGCAGGGGACCGACCTGGCCCCCTTCCGCCGCTGGGCGGAGGCGGCGCGGGCCGGCGGCAACCAGGCCTGGATGCAGATCAACCATCCCGGCCGGCAGATGCGCGCCAGCCTGGGCCAGGAAACGGTGGCGCCGTCCGCCGTGGCGCTGGACCTCGGTTCCTATTCCAAGCTGTTCGCTGTGCCCCGCGCCATGACGGAGGCCGACATCGCCGACGTCACCCGCCGCTTCGCCCAGACCGCAGCACTGGCGGAACAGGCGGGCTTCACCGGCGTGCAGGTCCACGCCGCCCATGGCTATCTGCTGAGCCAGTTCCTGTCGCCCTTGACCAACCGGCGTAACGATCGCTGGGGCGGGCCGTTGGAGAACCGGGCGCGGCTGCTGCTGGACGTCGTGCGGGCGGTGCGCGCCGCCGTCAGCCCCGGCTTCTGCGTGGCGGTGAAGCTGAACTCCGCCGATTTCCAGCGTGGCGGCTTCGCGCCGGAGGAGGCGCGCCAGGTGGTCGCCTGGCTGAACGACCTGGCCGTCGATCTGGTGGAACTGTCCGGCGGCAGCTATGAGGCGCCGGCCATGCAGGGTGAGGCCCGGGACGGGCGCACCCTGGCGCGCGAGGCCTATTTCCTGGAGTTCGCCGCCGATATCGCCCGGGTGGCGCGCATGCCGCTGATGGTGACGGGCGGCATCCGCCGGATGGAGGTGGCGGCCCGGGTGGTGGACAGCGGCGTGGCGATGGCCGGCATGGCCACGGCTTTGGCGCTGGCCCCCGGCCTGCCGCGCGCCTGGTCCCGGGGACAGGACGCCACGGCGGTGCTGCCGCCCATCCGGTGGGAGCGCAAGACCCTGGCGGCCATGGGGGTCATGGCGGTGGTGAAGGCGCAGTTGCGCCGCCTGGGCCAGGGGCTGCCGGCCAAGCCGGAAGTCTCGCCAGCGTTCGCCTTGTTGGCCGACCAACTGCGCCTGGGCTGGCGCAGCCGGCAATATCGGAACCGAATGCAGCGGCATGAGGCTTAGTCTCGTGCCCTGTAGCCCGCGACTACGGGCGCCGGAGCGAGCACCGCGGGGCGTAGCGAGGAAGCCAAGCGGCCGGATGGCGGCGCCCGGCGTTTGAGGGAACATTTGACCTGAAAAAGCGACGGCGCGGAACCCGGGGGGCTCCGCGCCGTCACTCACACCTCGTCGACGCGCCGGCTCAGTTGAGCGTGCGCACGTCCGTCAGCTTGCCGGTCAGGGCGGCGGCGGCGGCCATCTCCGGGCTCACCAGGTGGGTGCGGCCGCCGGGGCCCTGGCGACCCTCGAAGTTGCGGTTGGAGGTGCTGGCGCAGCGCTCACCCGGCTTCAGCTTGTCGTCGTTCATGGCCAGGCACATGGAACAGCCAGGCTCCCGCCAGTCGAAGCCGGCGGCGACGAACACCTTGTCCAGGCCTTCGGACTCGGCCTGCTCCTTCACCAGGCCGGAGCCGGGGACCACCATGGCGTAGATGCCGTCCTTCACATGGCGGCCTTCCACCACCTTGGCGGCGGCGCGCAGATCCTCGATGCGGCTGTTGGTGCAGCTGCCGATGAAGACCTTGTCCACGGGGATGGCGTCCAGCGGGGTGCCGGCCTCCAGCCCCATGTAGTTCAACGCGCGTTCCATGGCGGCGCGGCGGTGCTCATCCGCCTCGTCGGCGGGGTTGGGCACGGCGGCGGTGATGGGCAGGACGTCCTGCGGGCTGGTGCCCCAGGTGACCATGGGGGCGATGTCCTCGGCCTTCAGCACGACCTCGCGGTCGTACACCGCCCCCTCGTCCGAGGGCAGGCTCTTCCACCAGTTGACGGCTTGCTCCCAGGTCGCGGCCTTGGGGGCCTGCGGACGGCCCTTCAGGTAGTCGAACGTGGTTTCGTCCGGGGCGATCAGGCCGGCGCGGGCACCGGCCTCGATGGCCATGTTGCAGACCGTCATGCGGCCTTCCATGGACAGGCCCCGGATGACGGAGCCCGCGAACTCGATGACATGGCCGGTGCCGCCGGCGGTGCCGATCTTGCCGATGATGGCCAGCACCACGTCCTTGGCGGTCACGCCCACGGGCAGCTCGCCATCCACGCTGATGCGCATGTTCTTGGACGGCTTCAGCAGCAGGGTCTGCGTGGCCAGCACATGTTCCACGTCCGACGTGCCGATGCCGAAGGCCAGGGCGCCGAACGCGCCGTGGGTGGCCGTGTGGCTGTCGCCGCAGACGATGGTCATGCCCGGCTGGGTCAGCCCCTGCTCCGGCCCCACGACATGGACGATGCCCTGGCGGATGTCGGACATGTCGTAATAGTCGACGCCGAATTCCTTGGTGTTGGTGGCCAGCTGCTCCACCTGGATGCGGCTTTCCTCGTTCTTGATGCCGGCCAGGCGGTCGTGGCTGGTGGGAACGTTGTGGTCGGCCACGGCCAGGGTGGCGGACGGGCGGCGCACCTTGCGGCCGGCCATGCGCAGGCCTTCGAACGCCTGCGGGCTGGTCACCTCATGCACGAGATGGAGATCGATGTAGAGCACGCAGGTGCCGTCCTCCTGGCGGTGGACGACATGGCTGTCCCAGATCTTGTCATAGAGGGTGCGCGGCTTGCCCATGGATCTTCACTCTGATGCGGACCGACATTTCCGAAACGCCAAAACCCATGCGACGGGTCTTTTTGTTTCACGGAGGCGCAGAATAACGACCGGTCCTGTCGCGGACAAGCGCAAGAGCGTGCCGTCGCCGCATAGGGCCTATGTCACGTCCCTATCCCAGAGCCACTCCTTTTTGGGAACGAAGCGACTAGGACGCGACCGCGTCCGCCGGAGTTTTGCGGGAGCGCAGTGGACTGCAAAACGAGGATAGCCGGCCGGCACCTGAGGCGACCAAACAGCTGGCGACAAAAAAGCCCCGCCTGTCAGGACGGGGCTTTTTTATCATTACGCGCTCAACGGCTCGCGTTCGTCTTCGGCCTGGGCATCGCCCTCGGCCTCGTCGCTCGGCTCGCTGCCCTCGGCCTCGTCGTAGCCCGGCTGGTGCTGATAACCGCGGGGCTCGCCGCCGCGCTGGCGCTGCTCGGACTCGTTGATCTGCGTGATGATGCGGAAATAGTGCTCCGCATGCTGCAGGTAGTTTTCCGCCGCCACCCGGTCGCCGGACGACTGGGCGTCGCGGGCCAGGGCCAGGTACTTCTCATGCACCTGGAAGGCGTTGCCGCGGATGCGCACATCCGGGCCGTTGCTGTCAAAGGTCTGATGGCGCAGCGGCACGTTCTGGCGACGGTTGTTGCCGCCGCCGCTGTTGCCGTTGCCGCCGCCGTTGCCGCCGGCATTGCCACCGTTGTTACCACCGCGTCCACGCGAACGCCTGGAGTTCGGTCCCTGTCTCATCCGACTGCTGCTCTAGCCCCGTTGGAGTTCGATGCATGCCGTGCCAAGGGGGCGGACATCATCATCCGCGCCGCCGCATCCGATCCCGGAATCCACACCGTAACCCGGAATGAAACCGGATCGACCATGCTGGGCAAACTGGCATGCCGTGGTGATCATCATCGACCCATGAACGCTAGCCTGGTCCCCACACGGGTGTCTCCCCATTTCGGACCTGGCGCGTCGCCCCTTCGGCCTTCACCACGCAAACTGACCCTAAACGCTGTATCCCGCTAATCCAACATTTTTTTTGGCGATGCCGCCCTGCGCGCCAGGCGCAAGTGGCCAGGAACCCTAGCTTTATGCCATAGCCTCAGGCGCCGGCGGCCATATCCGTGGCCTTGGCGTTCCTCGGCTCGCCCCCTTTTTCCATATGGGCGCGCTTACCCCCGGCCGGCGGTCGCTGGCCTATAGGGAGAGGCGGGGGTGCGGGCGGCCACCACCCGGTCGTGGCCGGCCAAATCCTCCACCCGTTCCAGCACCTCAAGGCCCGCGGCGGCGAACAGGGCCGCCACGTCCGCCCCCTGGCCGGCGCCATGTTCCACCGCCAGCAGACCGCCGGGCGCCAGCAGGCCGCCGGCCACGGTGGCCAGATGGCGGTAGGGGTTCAGCCCGTCGGCCCCGCCATCCAGCGCGCGTAGGGGGTCGAAGGTTCGCACCTCCGGCTCCAGGCCCGCGATGTCGGCGGCCGGGATGTAAGGCGGGTTGGACACGATGGCGTCGAAGCGGCCGCCGCCCACGGCGTCCGTCCAGCTGCCGACCAGGAAGGCGCTGCGGCTGGCGAATCCCAGGGCCTTCGCATTGGCGGCGGCGGCCCGGGCGGCACCGGGGGCGATGTCCACGCCCACGCCCCAGGCGCCCGGCAGTTCGGACAGCAACGCCAGCAGGATGCAGCCGCTGCCCGTGCCCAGATCCAGCAGACGCCGGGGGCGTTGGCCGTCGGGCAGGTGGCGCAACGCGGTTTCCACCAGGGTCTCGGTATCGGGCCGGGGGTCCAGCGTGTCCGGCGCCAGGCGGAACTCCAGGCTCCAGAACTCTCGCTTGCCCAGGATGCGCGACACCGGTTCCCGTGCCGCCCGGCGATCGACCAGGGCGGCCAGGGCGGCCTGCGCCTCGGCTGGCACCGGCCGGTCGCCGTCCAGCAGCAGGGCGGTGCGCGACCAGCCCAGCGCCTCCTCCGCCAGCAGGCGCACGTCCAGCCGGGGGCTGGCGCAGCCGGCGGCGGCCAAGCGCTCCTCGGCCGACTTCAGAACGTCACGGAGAAGAATCGGGGCGCCGCTCACTGCAGTTCGGCCAGGCGCTCCGCCTCGTCCTGGGCGATCAACGCCTCCACCACCTCGTCCAGGGCCTCGCCCGCCATGACCTTATCGATCTTGTAGAGCGTCAGGTTGATGCGGTGGTCGGTCACCCGGCCTTGGGGGAAGTTGTAGGTGCGGATGCGTTCGGAACGGTCGCCGCTGCCCACCTGGCTCTTGCGGTTCGCCGCCCGCTCGGCATCCAGGGCGCCACGCTGCAGGTCATACAGGCGGGAGCGCAGCACGCGCAGGGCCTTGGCCTTGTTCTTGTGCTGCGACTTCTCATCCTGCTGGCTCACCACCAAACCGGTGGGCAGGTGGGTGATGCGCACGGCGCTGTCGGTGGTGTTGACCGACTGGCCGCCGGGACCGGACGAGCGGAACACGTCGATGCGCAGGTCCTTCTCGTCGATCTGGATGTCGACCTCCTCCGCCTCGGGCAGCACGGCCACGGTGGCGGCGGAGGTGTGGATGCGGCCTTGAGTCTCGGTCGCCGGCACGCGCTGCACCCGGTGCACGCCCGATTCGAACTTCAGCCGGCGGAACACGCCCCGGCCGGAGATGCTGGCGATGGCTTCCTTGTAGCCGCCCAGCCCGGTCTCCGAGATCTCGATGACCTCGAAGCGCCAGCCCTGGATGGCGGCGTAGCGGCGGTACATGTCGAACAGGTTGGCGGCGAACAGGGCCGCCTCGTCGCCGCCGGTGCCGGCGCGAACCTCCAGCATGGCGTTCTTGTCGTCGGCCGCGTCCTTGGGCAGCAGGGCCAGCATGACCTGGCGCTCCAGACCGGGCAGGGCCTTCTCCGCCTGGATCAGCTCCTCCTGCGCCAGTTCCCGCATCTCGGGATCGGCTTCCGCCTCCGCCATGCGGGCCAGCTCGCCCAGGTCGGCGCGGGCGCGGCGCAGCTCGGCGATGGACTCCGCCACCGGCGTCAGCTCCGCGAACTCCTTGCTCATGCGGGTGTAGACGTCGGCCGCCAGCGTGCCCGTCGCCAAGGCGTCGCGCAATTCGTCATGCCGGGCCGACAGCTTGGCCAGCGTGTCCCCGAACCGTTCTTCCAATGTGGTGGTCATATCTTATCCGTCATCCCGTATCCGGGCTGACTAAAGCCCTCAAGCGCCGGGCGGCGGCAGCCGCCGCCTTGGCTTGCCCTCACTTTCCAGTCCGCTGACGCTCCCCGGAAAGTTCCGGCGGCCGCCGTCGCGGCCTAGCGGCATGAGTTTGGGACTCGTGCCGCGGGCCTTCGTATCACTCCGCCGCAGCGGCGGCTTCCTCGGCGGCCAGGGCGGCCTTGATTTCCTCGGCCTTCTTTTCCACCAGCGACACCAGGTGGTCGACGATGCTCTCGTCCTTCAGGCGGTGGGCCGGTTGGCCGGCCAGGAAGACCTGGTGCACGCCCTTGCCGCCGCCGGTGAAGCCGATGTCGGTCATGGTGGCCTCGCCCGGGCCGTTCACCACGCAGCCGATGACCGAGACGGTCATGGGGGTGGTGATGTGGGCCAGCCGCTCCTCCAGCACCTCGACCGTCTTGATGACGTCGAACTGCTGGCGGGCGCAGGACGGGCAGGAGATGACGGTGACGCCGCGACGGCGCAGGCCCAGCGACTTCAGCATCTCGAAGCCGACCTTGACCTCCTCCTCCGGGGGGGCGGATAGCGACACGCGGATGGTGTCGCCGATGCCCGACCACAGCAGCATGCCCAGGCCGATGGAAGACTTCACGGTGCCGGCGCGCAGGCCGCCGGCCTCGGTGATGCCGATGTGCAGGGGATAGTCGCAGGCCTCGGCCAGGCCCTGATAGGCGGCCACGGCCAGGAACACATCCGACGCCTTCACGGAAATCTTGAACTCCCGGAAGTCATGGTCTTCCAGGATCTTGGCGTGGGTCAGGGCGCTTTCCACCAGCGCCTCGGGGCAGGGCTCGCCATAGCGCTCAAGCAGCTCGCGCTCCAGCGAGCCGGCGTTGACGCCGATGCGCATGGCGCAGCCATGGTCCTTGGCGGCCTGCACCACCTCGCGCACCCGGTCGGCGGAACCGATGTTGCCGGGGTTGATGCGCAGGCAGGCGGCACCCGCCTCGGCGGCCTCGATGGCGCGCTTATAGTGGAAGTGGATGTCGGCCACGATGGGCACGTTCACCGCCTTCACGATCTCCTTCAGCGCCGCCGTCAACTCCTCGTCGGGGCAGGAGACGCGGACCATGTCGGCGCCGGCCTCTTCGGCCCGCAACACCTGCTCGATCGTCGCCTTGGCGTCGGCGGTCAGGGTGTTGGTCATGGTCTGGACGGAAATCGGCGCGTCGCCACCGACCAGGACGTTGCCGACACGGATCTGACGAGAGGTCCGGCGCAGGATCTGGCGATACGCACGATGGGAGGTGGACATGGGAACTGGCCTCATGGGGGAATTTGATCGGTAAAGTGCTGCCGGACGGCCCCAGGATCAAGAGGCCATCGCACAAGGCTTCACCGCGCCGTGTGCGGGACGGCGCGGTGCATAATGGTTAAGCGGCCGACGCGGTTGGGCTATTTGCCGCCGGCGGCCTGATCCCCGGCGGGCTTGTCCAGCGTGACCAGCATGATGTCGTTGCTATGCATGGGCAGGGTGGTGGCATAACGGCCATCGGCGCCCACGGTGATGGTCTTGTCCGCCTCGGGCAGGTCGCGTGTCAGGTCGGTCAGCTTGGCCAGCTGCTCCGCCGACAGGGACTTCGGCGCGCCCATGTCGATATAGGCGGAATAGGCGTCGTTGGCGCGAAAGCCGGTGCGGTGGACGGCCAGGCGGTAGGTGCCTGGCCGCAGGCCCTTGAAGGCGACGGCGACGGGGGCCGATGCCTTGTTCGGCACGATCCTGCTGTAGAAGGACCGGTTGCTGACCGGCTGACGCGGCTGCTCGAAATCCCACACCAAGGCGGCGGCCTTGCCCTCGGCGGCGGTGGCCATGACCTGGCCATCCGTCACCGGCACGGCATTGCCCTCCAGGGCGTGCAGGTACTTGTAGGCGAAGTAGGCCGGCTTGCGGATGCCCTCGCGGTTCATCAGGCCGAAGCCGCCCTCGAACGGCGCCGTGGGCGGGCCCGGCTCCTCGAACAGGTCGCTGTAGGTCCAGTAGCTCATGCCCTGGACCATGCCCTGGCTGGCCTTCAGCTTGGCCAGGATGTAAGGCGCGCTGACGTAGCTGTCGTGCACCAAGTCGCGGGGGGTGTAGCTGGTGCTCCACTCCGTGAAATAGAGCGGCAGGGTGGGGAAGCGTGAGGCGGCGATCTGCTCCCGCACCTTGCGCACGTCACCCACGATGGCGTCGGGGGAGGGTGACAGCTTGGTGTCGGCCTTGCCCGCCTCATCCAGGAAGCCGCCGTCCACGCCATAGGTGTGGGTGGTGACGAAGTCCACCGGCGCGCCGCTGTGGGCCACATGGTCCAGGAATTCCGGCACCCAGGCGGCGCCGGCGGTGGCGGGGCCGCCCACGCGCAGTTCCGGGTCGATGGCCTTCATGGTGTTGGCCGTCAGGTCGTACAGGGCGAAATACGCCTGCTGGTCGCCGCCTTCCCAGAAGCCGGACAGGTTGGGCTCGTTCCACACCTCGAAGAACCAGCTGCGCACCTCGGCTTGGCCATAGCGGGCTTCGATGTGCTGGACGAAGGCGGTGATCAGGTCGCGCCAGGCGTTGGGCCGGGGGTGGGAGGTGTTGCCCTCCCAATAGAAGATCTTGTTCTCCGACGTCGCCATGGCCTTGGGCGTGAAGCCCAGCTCGACGAAGGGCTTCAGCCCGCGCGCCTTCAGGTCGTCGTACAGCTGGTCGATCTTGCTCCAATCATAGGTGATGGTGCCGTTCTCGGCCTTCACCGTGCCCAGCACGTCGTGGAAGATGGCGTGGAAGCGGATGTAGCGGAAGCCCAGCTCGTCCTGGGTGGTCTTCAGCTGCGCCATGCTGTCCGGCCGCATCAGGGTGCCGGGATAGTCGGACCCGATGGACAGGTCGTAGAAGCGGTCCAGCGGCTGCGTCGCCTTGGCCACGTCGATGTCGATCCGCCGGGTGCGGCCGGCGGCCTGCGCGGTGGAGGAGGCCAGGCCCGCGGTCAGGGCCACGCATGCGGAAAGGCAGGCGGCGGCGACCGCCCCGCCACGGAACAGTGAAGTCATCAGTGAGTCACCCGAGCCTGAAGATCGTCCGGTTGCAGGGGATAGCTGCGCACCACCTGGCCCTTGGCGCCCAGGGCGGCCAGGTCTTTGCCGTCCAGGCTGACCACCACGCCGCCGGCGTTGCCGGTTTCCAGGGTCAGGCCGGGCACGTCGGGGGCGCGGAAGCTGTCGCCGGGATGCAGCACGCGGGACGCCCACAGCGTTCCCTTGGCGTCGCGCACCTGGATCCAGCTTTCGTCCGTGGCGCGCACCACCACGCGGGCCGGGCCGGTCTGCCCGAAGACGCGGCCCTTGGCGGGGGCCGGCGCCGTGCCGGGGGCGGTGGTGTCGGGGCGCATGCTGGCGTCGGCCGGGGCGGCGTCCGGGTCGGCGGCGGCCTTGGGCTGTCCCAGGTCGGGCATCTGCGGCGCCTCGTCATCCGGCGCCTCGGACGCGACCGGCGCCGAGGCCGCCTGCTGGGACGCGGCCGGCTGGGGGGCCGTGGCGTTCTTGCCCGGCGCGGCGGCCGGCGCGACGGCCGTCTGGCCCGGGGTGGGGGCGCCAGTCGCGGGCGCCTGGGTCGCGGCCGGGCTGGTGCCGGCCGGGGCCGCCGGCACGGGGCCGGGCATGGCGTCGGGCAGCGGGGCGGTGGCGTCCGGGGCGGCGCCCACCTCCGGCGCCGTCGGCTGCGCCTGATTCAGCAGGGCCTGCACGGCGGGGGCTGGCAGCACGTTGGCCGGCGGCGGGGAGGAGGCGTCGTTGCCGCCCGTCAGGTGGGCCAGCCGCTCCGGCAGCTTGGGCACCAGGTCCAGCGCGCTGCGGTCGGCGGAGGAATAGAGGTACCATCCGCCATAGAGGGCCGCGGCCAGCACCACCGCCCCCACGATCAGGGCGCCGCTGGGCACGCGGTTCTCACTGACCGGAATGGGCAGGTACAGTTCCGCCGGACGGACGTGGCCCGCCGTCTCATCCTTGAAGCGGTTCAGCAGGTCGCCCGAATTGATGCCCAGCAGGTCGGCGTAGCTGCGCAGGAAGCCCAGGATGTAGGCTTGGCCCGGCAGGTCGCCATAGCGGCCGTCTTCGATGGCTTCCAGATAGGCGCGGCGGATGCGGAGGACGTTGGCCACGCCTGTCAGGTCATAGCCCAGCTCCTCGCGCCGCATGCGCAGGATGTCGCCCACGGTCTCGCGCGGCACCTGCGGTTCGGCGGCACGACCAGCGTCGATCATGTCCCGATAACGGTCGCGGCGTTCAGTCATGACGGCTGTCCCAGCACAGAATGGTGCACGAATTATCCCAACCGCCGGTTCGTTTATTGCGCCGACGACGATGTTGCCGGAGTCTTATCAAGCGCGCCGCGGTACCGCAACCATGGTGGGTGTTTTATAGCGCCTCAGGCGCCGGTTACAGCCGCACGCCATGGTCGCGGGCGAAGGCCAGCAGGTGCTGGCGCAAGGAATGGTCGGGACGGTCCAGCAGGCTGTCCAGGAACTGCTGCAGCACACCCACGTTCACCGAGCGGATCATGGTCTTGATCTCGCCGAAGGCGCCCGGGCTCATGGACAGGGTGCGGAAGCCGCAGCCCAGCAGGGCCATGGCGTCCAGGGGGCGGCTGGCCATTTCGCCGCACAGCGACAGCTGCACCCCGGCCGCGTCGCACCGCCGCACCAGCATGCGCAGCACCGACAGCATGGCCGGCGACAGCAGGTCGTAGCGGTTGTTCAGCATGGGGTTGCCGCGGTCGCTGGCGAACAGGTACTGCAGCAGGTCGTTGGATCCCACGGACATGAAGTCGATGTGGGGCAGCAGGGCATCCAGCTGGAACAGCAGGGCCGGCACCTCCATCATCACGCCCACCTTCAGGTCCCGGGGGCGGGCCACGCCGTCCTGCTCCAGCCGGCGCAGTTCCAGGTCCAGCACGTGGCGGGCGCGGATGAACTCCGACACCTCGGCCACCATGGGGAACATCAGGCGCAGGTCGCGGCCAGAGGCCGCCCACAGCAGGGCCCGCAGCTGCTTGCGCAGCATGGCCGGACGGTCCAGGCCGATGCGGATGGCGCGCCAGCCCAGGGCCGGGTTCTCTTCCCCCAGATCGGGGAAGTAGGGCAGGGTCTTGTCGCCGCCCACATCCAAGGTGCGGAAGGTGACGGGCCTGTCCCCGGCCTCGTCCAGCACCTTGGCGTAGGTTTCCTTCTGCACGGCGGTGTCGGGATAAGTGTGCCGCACCATGAAGGGGATTTCGGTGCGGTAGAGGCCGATGCCGTCGGCGCCGGTGGCGTGCAGGTGGGGCAGGTCGATCAGCAGGCCGGCGTTCAGCATCAGGCGCACGGGCACCCCGTCGCGCGTCACCGACTCCAGCTTGCGGGCGGCGGCGAATTCGCGCTTGCGCTCCTCGCCCACCTCGATGCTTTTCAGGAAGGCCTCGGTGATGTCTTCCGCCGGGCGCACGAAGACCTGGCCGTGGTCGCCGTCGACGATGACGAAGTCCAGCGGGTCGATGCGGTTCAGCACGCCGGTGCACTGGCCCACCACCGGGATGTCCAGGGCGCGGGCCACGATGGCCACATGGCTATAGGCCGCCCCCTCCTCCAGCACCAGGCCGCGCAGGCGGGTGCTGTCATAGTCCAGCAGCTCGGCGGGGCCAAGGTTGCGGGCCACCAGCACGAACTCGTCCGGCAGGGTGCCGCCGTCCGCCTTGTCCTGGCGGCCGGCCAGATGCTGCAGCAGGCGGTTGGTGATGTCGTCCAGGTCCAGTTGGCGTTCGCGGATATAGCTGTCGGTCACCGACGCCATGCGGGCGCGGTTGTCGTTCTGCACCTGCTGCACCGCCGCCTCCGCCGTCAGGCCGGTGCGGATGGCCTCGCGGATGCGCGACAGCCAGCCCCGGTCGGTGGCGAACATGCGGTAGGTTTCAATGATCTCGTGATGCTCGCCGCCGGTCTCGCCCGACAGGATCAGCAGGCGGTCGATGGCGGAGTGCATGCTGTCCACCGCCTCGCGCAGGCGGCGCAGCTCCAGTTCCGGATCATCGGCCACCATCTGGCGGATGGTCAGTTGCGGCCGGTGCAGCACGGCCATGGCCATGGCGATGCCCCGGTTCAGGCTGACGCCGTCCAGGCGGGACGGCAGCAGCACCAGGTCGTTGGCCACCTGCAGTTCGCGATTGTCGACCAGCTCGCCCGTGGCCACCAGCTCGGCGACCACCATGGCGATGGTCTCCAGCGTCTCCACATCCTGCTCGTCGTAGGCGCGGCGGGCGATGTGCTGGATGGCCAGCACGCCGCGCACGCGGCCGCCGCGCAGGATGGGCACGCCCATGAAACTGTCGAACGGGTCTTCACCCGTTTCCGGACGGTAGGCGAAATTGGGATGGCTGGGCGCGTTGGCCAGGGCCACCGGTCGGGCATGGGCGGCGATGTCGCCCACCAGGCCCTCACCCACCCTCAGCCTCGTCTTGTGCACGGCGTCCAGGTTCAGGCCGATGGTGGCGAACAGCTCCAGCACCTCGCCCGCCCGCATGACGTAGCAGGAACAGACGTCCGCCCCCATCTCGGCGGCGATCAGCATGACGATTTTGTCCAGCCGCGACTGGGCGGTGCCGCCGGCGGCCATGACGTCGCGCAGCCGGGCCAGCAGGCGCCGGGCGCCGCCGGCCGCGTCGGCGGAACGGCGGAGCTCGGTAGCGGTACCGGTGGTGATGGTACCGGTTTCCGGAACCTCAAGCCCCGGGCCGATGAGGATGGGGGGAGTTCCGGACGGCGGCGCCACTAGCCTGCCGCTCCCGCCAGCGCCAGCGCCGGTCCCGCTTCCTTGTGTCCATAGCGCCCGGCCAGGGCGTCTTCCGCCTGGGCCACCAGTTCGGCCAGGATCTCGGCCGTCGGCTGCTCGCGCGTCACCATGCCCACCGACTGGCCGGCCATCAGGCTGCCGTTCTCCACGTCGCCGTCGATGACGGCGCGGCGCAGGGCGCCGGCCCAGAAATGCTCGATCTCCAGCTGGGCGTCCTTCTGCTCCACCTCGCCCCGGGTGAAGCGTTCCACCACCTCGCGCTGGAAATCCATGAAGCGCCGTGTGCCCTCATTCTGCAGGGCGCGCACGGGGATGACGGGGAAGCGGCTGTCCAGCTGGGCGGACGGCATGGCGTCGCGGGCGCTGGCGCGGATGAAGGCGCGCTTGAAATTGGGGTGGGCGCGCAATTCGGTGGCGCAGACGAAGCGGGTGCCCAGCTGCACGCCGGCGGCCCCCAGTTCCAGATAGGCCACGATGGCCTCGCCCCGGCCGATGCCGCCGGCCACGAAAACGGGCACGTCGCGAATTTCGGGCAGGATCTCCTGCGCCAGGACCGAGGTGGCGACGGGGCCGATATGGCCGCCGGCCTCCATGCCCTCGATCACCAGGGCGTCCACCCCCATGCGCACCAGCTTCTTGGCCAGCACCAGGGCGGGCGCGAAGCACACCACCTTGGCGCCACCGTCCTTCAGCCGCTTGATCACCGGGGCGGGCGGCAGGCCGCCGGCCAGCACCACATGATGGACGCCGTGGTCCAGGCAGACGGCGGCCAGCGTGTCCAGCTGCGGGTGCATGGTGATGAGGTTGACGCCGAAGGGCTTGGACGTCAGCGCCCGGGTGTCGTCGATCTCCTTGGCCAGCATCTCGGGCGTCATGGCGCCGCAGGCCAGCACGCCGAAGCCGCCGCCGTTGGAAATGGCGGCCACCAGGCCGGCATCCGACACCCAGGTCATGGCGCCGCCCATGACGGCCAGCTCCGTGCCCAGGAAATCGCGCCCACGGGCCCACAACGCGTCCAGCTTGTCGCGAGCGGTTCCAGTGGTGGTGGTGGTCGACATCAAAAACGGTCCCTTTTGGCGGAAAAAACTTGAGTCGCCCGCGCGCGTCGCCCGGCAGCGGGGAAGGATGCCGATCCCTAACCTAAAACAGCCCCCGAAAACAACAATGCCCCGGGGGACACTTTCGATCCCCCGGGGCAGAGTGTCGCTGAGGACAGTGTCGCTCAGATGCTTATGCCTGGTCCAGGCCGTATGCGGTGTGCAGGGCGCGCAACGCCAATTCGGTGTACTCCTCGGCGATCAGGACGCTGACCTTGATCTCGCTGGTGGAGATGACCTGGATGTTGATGCCGCGGTCGGCCAGCGCCTTGAACATGCGCTGGGCCACGCCGGCGTGGCTGCGCATGCCGACGCCGATGACCGAGACCTTGACCACGTTGCTGTCGGCGATCAGGCGGCGGAACTTCAGGTCGTCCTTGGCGCTCTCCAGCACCTGCACGGTGCGGTCCAGGTCGGCCTTGGTGACGGTGAAGGTCATGTCGGTGGTGGTGCCATCCTCCGACACGTTCTGCACGATCATGTCGACGTTGATGGCGGCGTCGGTGAGCGGGCCGAAAATGGCCGCCGCCACGCCCGGCCGGTCTTCCACGCCCACCAGGGTCACCTTCGCCTCATCCCGGCTGTAGGCGATGCCGCTGACCAGTTCCTGTTCCACGATTTCGTCCTCATCAACGACAAGAGTTCCCGGCAACGCGCTGCCGGCCGCTTCCTCGAAGGTCGACAGCACCTGGACGCGCACCCGGTGCTTCATCGCCATTTCCACCGACCGGGTCTGCAGGACCTTGGCGCCCAGGGACGCCATCTCCAGCATTTCCTCGTACGTGATGCGGCCCAGCTTGCGGGCCTTGGTCACGATGCGCGGGTCGGTGGTGTAGACGCCATCCACGTCGGTGTAAATATCGCAGCGCTCGGCCTGCACCGCCGCCGCCAGGGCCACGGCCGAGGTGTCGGAACCGCCGCGGCCCAGGGTGGCGATGCGCCCTGTCCTGGAGACGCCCTGGAAGCCGGCGACCACGGCCACCTCGCCGGTGGACATGCGGGCCACCAGCTCGGCGGATTCGATGCGCTCGATACGGGCCTTGCCATGAACGTCGTCAGTGATCAGGGGGATCTGCCAGCCTTGCCACGAGCGGGCGGGGATGCCGATCTCCTGCAGGGCGATGGCCAGCAGGCCGCTGGTCACCTGTTCGCCCGAGGCGACCACGGCGTCGTACTCGCGCTCGTCCGCCAGGCGGCCGACCTGTTTCACATAGTCCACCAGCTGGTTGGTCACGCCCGACATGGCGGAGACGACCACCGCCACCTCATGGCCGGCGTCGACCTCCTGTTTCACCTTGCGGGCGACATTCTTGATCCGGTCGATGGTGCCGACCGATGTCCCGCCGAACTTCAAAACGAGGCGTGCCATAACCCGTGTCTGCCTTGTGAGAGGCCGGCATGCGCCAGCCGGTGGATGCAAGCGGCTTCCGGGCCCTGGGCTTTCCGGAAGCGCGCTATCCTTACCCTGTCGGGCGCGTGCAGGCAATAAACGGGTAATAAAAGGTCAGGGTTGCGTAAACCGGGCGACCGAGCATTTCTATTTCGTGTTCATGGCTTCCCTCAAACGCCGGGCGCCAGCATCCGCCGGTTCGGGCTGATCCTCACCTTTCAGTCCGCTGACGCTGCCCGAAATGTTTCGGCGGACGCGGTCGCGCCCCACGGTTTCCCGCGAGTTCGACCGGGTGCAGCCATTCAGCCGGCGCGGTTGAGTTGACCGCAAGGGCGGCCCATACTCCGCCGCGCTCCCCATGGGGGCGCGTTCCGTTCAAGGGTGCCTATGATGAGCCAGACCGCCACGACCACCGTCGATCCCGGGAAATCCAGCGTTTTTCCGCCATCGCCGCCGAATGGTGGGACGAGGCGGGCAAGTTCCGGCCGCTGCACAAGCTGAACCCCGTGCGTCTGGAATATCTACGCGACCGCATCTGCGCCCATTTCGGCCGTGACCCGCTGGCGCCGCGGCCGCTGACGGGCCTGCGCCTGGTGGACATCGGCTGCGGCGGCGGCCTGCTGTCCGAGCCGCTGGCCCGCATGGGCGCCGACGTCGTGGGCATCGATGCGGCCGAGCGCAACGTCAAGACCGCCGCCACCCACGCGATGGAGACCGGCACCCCTGTCGACTACCGCCACACCACGGCGGAGGATCTGGTGGCCGCCGGTGAAACGTTCGACGCCGTGCTGTCGCTGGAGGTGGTGGAGCACGTGGCCGACGTGCCGCTGTTCCTGGACAGCCTGGCGGCCCTGATGAAGCCCGAGGGCCTGCTGGTCATGGCGACGCTGAACCGCACGCCCAAATCCTACCTGATGGCCATCATCGGCGCGGAATACGTCCTGCGCTGGCTGCCACGCGGCACCCACGACTGGCGCAAGTTCCTGAAGCCGTCCGAACTGGCCGCCGGCCTGCGCGCCACCGGCCTGACGGTGCGCGAGGTGATGGGCCTGATCTACAGCCCCTTCAACGACACCTTCCGCCTGGATCCTCGGGACCTGGACGTCAACTACCTGCTCTGGGCCAGCCGGTGAGGCAACCAGCGGCCAAATAGGCAACACGGCCCAAGCGGCGGCACGACCACGTGCCGCCGTAGGTCGCGACTGCGGCCGCCGGAGCGAGCACCGAAGGGCGCAGCGAGGACAGCCAAAGGCCCGGACGGGCCTGCCGGCGCTTGAGGAAAACGAACTAAGCCGCGTTGCTGGCTTCCGTGTGCGTCAGCAGGGCGTAGATGGCGTCGGCGGTATCGGCGCCGCGCAGCTTTTCGCAAAACAGCGGGTTGCGCAGCATGCGCGAGACCAGGGCCAGGGCCTTCAGGTGGTCGGCGCCGGCCGATTCCGGGGCCAGCAGCAGGCAGATCAGGTCCACCGGCTGTTCATCGATGGAATCGAAGTCCACCGGCCGTTCCAGGCGGGCGAACAGGGCGCAAACCTTGGGCAGGGTGGGCAGCTTGCCATGAGGGATGGCGATGCCGCGGCCCACCCCGGTGGTGCCCAGGCGCTCCCGCTCCAGCAGCACGTCGAAGATGGCCCGCTCATGCTGCCCCGTCAGGTCGGCGGCCCGCTTGGCAAGTTCCTGCAGCACCTGCTTTTTGGAGGAAGCTTTGAGATTGGCGACAATGCCGTCCGGCTTCAAAAGCTCGACCATTGGCGTCAACAAAAACTGGGACGGCATCGCCACCACACTCGCTTACCCGGCATTTCGCTTGAAGTTTTATAGGACGGAAAGGTTTACCAAACTTTTCCGTCCAAGCCCCGGTTCCAAGCTTCGGCTATCCCCGCCCCAAGGTCAATGGGGCCAAGATCGGCGAGGATAGCCTTGAAGGCTTGGCCTGACCAAAGGGCCGGTCAGGAGGGCCCGGTCAGTGGGTGGCCGCCGGCTTCCCGTCGGAGGGGTCGACCCAGCCGACGTTCCCGTCCGGTCGGCGATAGACCATGTTCAGATGGCCATGCGCGCGGTTGCGGAACAGCAGGGCGGGCAGGTCCGCCAGGTCCAGGCGCATCACCGCCTCGCTGACCGTCAGCATGTCGATGTTGGTCTGCATCTCGGCGATGATCATGGGGTGGTGGTCGGCGCCGTTGCCATTCACCGCGTGGCCGTTCATGGCCCCGGCCGTATCACCGGCTTCCGCATGACCGCCTTCATCGGCCTCATCGTCATGGGCGTCGGCGTTGATGATGTACTTGCGGGCCGGCACGGCGGCCTCGGCCTCGCCATGCACGCGCTGGTGATGATCGCGCAGCCGGCGTTTATAGCGTCGCAGGCGCTTGGCGACGCGCTCCGCCGCCTCATCGAAGGCGGGGTAGGGTTCCGTGGCTTCGGCGTAGGCTTGCAGAAGGATGCCGCGGCCGACATGGGCCTGGATGTCCGCCTTGTACAGGTGCGCCTCGCGCGACAGCACGACGGTCGCCTCAAGCGGACTGCTGAAATATTTCTCCACCAACCCAGTCAGTGTGGTCTCGACATGGGTGCGCAGGGACTCGCCAACGTCTAGCTGCTTGCCTTTGACGATTATATGCATGGCCTGTCCGTCTCGCTTGGTTGGAAGCCAGGAGTGGCGGCGGCGTGGTGCCTTGCCGTCGGCCTTTACAATAGCCCGCGGCCGGCCTTTTGCTGCTGGGAAGGCCAGCCGTCATGCGCCATCCATCGGGCGCATGGTTCAGATCCCAAGGGCCTTCTCCCGGCGACGCTGGACTGAGGAAGGGATCTTCATGGCTTCACGATACTTGGCGACCGTCCGCCGTGCAATGTCGATCCCCTCATCCCGAAGGATCTCGACCAGGCGGTCATCCGAAAGGATCTCGTTCGGCTTTTCCGCGTCGATCAGCACCTTGATGCGGTAACGCACCGCCTCGGCCGAGTGCGCGGCCTGTCCGTCCGCCCCGGAAATGGCTGATGTGAAAAAGTATTTCAGTTCGAACAGGCCGCGGGGCGTGGCCATGAACTTGTTGGTCGTGACGCGGCTGACGGTGGATTCGTGCATGCCGATCGCCTCCGCTATATCCCGAAGGATAAGGGGGCGCAGGAACTGCAGGCCGTGCAGGAAAAACGCGTCCTGCTGGCGCACGATCTCGGTCGCCACCTTCAGGATGGTGTTGGCGCGCTGGTGCAGCGACTTGACCAGCCAGCTGGCCGACTGGAACTGTTCGGCCAGGTACTCCTTGTCCTGCTTGTTGCGCGCCGACCCCTGGATGCGGGCGTAGTAGCGCTGGTTGACCAGCACGCGGGGCAGGGTGTCGCTGTTCAGTTCCACCAGCCAGCCGCCGCCGGGCTGGGCGCGCATGACGATGTCCGGCACCACGGTCTGCACCGGCTCATGATCGAAGGCCAGGGCCGGTTTCGGGTTCAGCGCCTTGATCTCGCCGACCATGTCGGCCAGGTCCTCGGCGTCCACCTGGCAGACCTTCAGCAGGGCCGGCACGTTGCGGGCAGCCAGCAGGGGCAGGTTGTCCAGCAGCGCCCGCATGCAGGGATCCAGCCGATCCCGCTCCCGCAATTGCAGGGCCAGGCATTCCTTCAGCGACCGGGCGAAAATGCCCACGGGGTCCAGGCGCTGCAATCGTTCCAGAACCGAAACGACTTGCGCCTCGGTGCAGCCCAGCTGGTCCCCCACCAGGGCGATGTCGCCGGTGAAATAGCCCGCCTCGTCCAGATAGTCCATCAGGGCGAAGGCCACCATCCGATCCAGCGGATCGGCGATGTCCATGGTGATCTGTTCGGTCAGGTGGTCGCGCAGCGAGACGCTGCCGGACAGCGTCTGCTCGAACGAGTTCTCGTCATCCTCGAAGCTGCCGCCGCGACCCGACCAGTTGCCGAAGGCCTCGCCGCCCTCGCCCATGCCGTCGGCCGCCATGTCGACGGCGCTGGAATTGGTCCAGACGTTTTCGAAGTCGGTGTCCAGCGGCGCGTCGCTGGAGGAGCCCATGTGGTCCGAGGAGGTGAGGTCGGCCGTGTCGCGCACGGGCAGGTCGTCGGTGCGCGCGACCACCTCCTCACGATCCACCCCATCGGGGGCGGGATCGCGGTTGCGGTCGCCATCATCGCGTTCCAGGAGCGGGTTCTGCTCCATCTCGCGATCGACGTAATCGGCCAACTCCAGGTTAGACAGCTGCAACAGCTTGATCGCCTGTTGCAGCTGGGGAGTCATCACCAGCGCCTGGGTCTGCCGAAGATCAAGGCGTTGTTGAAGCGCCATCACCCGCCCGAATAAGAACAGTGGCCCGAAATGAAATCGCGCGGAATGCGCTTATACTTAATTACAGACTGAACCGTTCACCGAGGTATACGCGGCGCACGTCCTTGTGGGCCACGATCTCCGACGGTTCACCCTCCATCAATACCATACCATCGTGAAGAATGTATGCGCGATCAACGATGTCCAGGGTTTCGCGCACGTTGTGATCGGTGATCAGCACGCCGATGCCGCGCTCACGCAGATGGCTGACCAGTTCGCGGATGTCGTTGACGGCGATGGGGTCGATGCCGGCGAAAGGCTCGTCCAGCAGGATGAAGTTGGGCTGGGACGCCAGCGCGCGGGCGATCTCCACGCGGCGGCGCTCACCGCCCGACAGGGCCAGGGCGGAGGTGCGGCGCAGATGGCTGATGGAGAATTCGGCCAGCAGCTCATCCAGCGTGGATTCGCGCTTGTCGCGGTCCTGCTCCACCACCTCCAGCACGGCGCGGATGTTGTTCTCCACCGTCAGGCCGCGAAAGATCGAGGCCTCCTGCGGCAGGTAGCCGATGCCCAGCCGCGCGCGGCGGTACATGGGCAGGTCGGTGACCTCCAGCCCGTCCAGGGTGATGCTGCCGTAGTCGGGCATGATCAGCCCGGTCATGATGTAGAAGCTGGTGGTCTTGCCGGCGCCGTTGGGGCCCAGCAGGCCCACGACCTCGCCCCGGCGCACGCCGACGCTGACGTCGCGCAGCACCGGGCGTCCCTTGTAGCTCTTGCCCAGCTTGGTGGCGGTCAGGCCGCTGTTGGGGTTGTCCGACACCAGGCGCGGGCCTCCCGCTTTGGGTTCCTTGGGAGCCGCCGGCACCTTCGCGGGTTCAGACGTCTTGCTCATGGCTGCGCTCCGCCGCCGGGGGTTTTGGCGCCAGCGGGGTTGGGCCCGGTGGGGGCGGCCGGCTGATCGGACTTCTTGGGGATCAGCACGCTGTGCACGCGCCCACCCTTGACGGTCTCGTCGGGCAGCATGCGGCTGACCCCCGTGGCGTTGTTGACCTCGGCCCTGTGGCCGTTCACCTGGTTCTGACCCTGGGTCAGCTTCACGTCGCCCGTCAGGACGGCGATGCGCGTCTTCACGTTATAGGTGCCCTCGCTGCCGCGAGCGATATCTTTGGGCGTGACGATCAGCACGTTGCCCTTGGCATCCATGCGCGTCATTTCCAGCTGCTTGGCGGCGTTCTCTTCCATGATGCCCACCAGCACGTCGGCGCGGATGCGGTCGCCCTTGTCGTTGATGGCGATGGCGTTGCCGCGCGCGACCAGCAGCTGCTGCTGTTTCCAGTATTCCAGGGTGTCGCGGGCGTAAACCGTGTCGCTGCGCGTGACCAGGTGCAGGTGGTCGCCGGTCAGCACCGTCACGTCCTGGTCGACGTCATAGACGCCGTGGTCGCCGAAGGCCTGCTGGCTGGGCGAGGTCAGGACCACCTGACCGTCGGCGGCCATGCGGTACATCTCGGTCGAGCCGTCCTGGGCCTTGCGGTAGTAGACCACCAGCGTGTCGCAGTGCAGGGTGTCCTCCCCGCGCGTCACGATGACGTGGCCCCGGGCCACGGCGGCCAGCTGGTCGTTGTGCCACTCCATCGTCTCGTCCGAGGTGATGTCGATGGCGCCCGGCGGCGAGGCCGTCACTTCGGCCGGGGTGAAGGGCAAGAGGCCGGGCTCGCCGGCGGCGGCCGGGTTCTGGGCCGGCGCCGCCGGGGCGGCCTTCTTCGTCCTCGTTGGCTTTCCGGCGGCCGGCTTGTCGGCGGTGGCGGCGGGCTTGGCCTCCGCCGGCTCCTCCGCGCGCGAGGCGGGCGCCAGCGCGACCAGGGCCGAGGCCGCGACCGCCAGGCCGCCCAGCATCAGGCGCCGCATCATCATCGCCCGCATCACCGGGACCGTCTTCGTGAACCGGATACTCAAGGTTTCTTGCCTCCGGTCCGCGACGGTCCCGTTGGGGGTGGTGCGGGGATGGCGCCGGCGGGCGCCGCGCCGTCCGCGTGATGCTCCTTCTCCACCAGGCGCAGACGGGCCTTGCCGGTGAAGACGATGGTGCTGCCCTTGTCGGTCATGCGGAAGCCGCCGGCGTCGATGTCGCCGAACGGTCCCTGGCCGGCCACGCGCGCGTTGCCCCAGGCGATGTTCTTGCTGGTGTCCACTTCCGCCTTGTCGGTGGTGAACTCATAGCCGTGGTCGTGAAACAGCGTGACCCTCCCCTCCAGCGTCAGGTGGCCAGACTGCTTGTCGTACCGCCCCGTGTCCCCATTCAGGGTCACCCACTGCCCATTCTTTAGCGTGATCTCGGCCTCGGGCGAAACAAGATCGATCAGATTGTCCTGGTTGCTTTCCTGCATGGCCCGGTCGGCACGCACTTCCACGGGCCGGTCGGTCTTGTCCGTCCCAAGAAAATGGGCGTCCAGCATTTCCAGCTGACCGGTACCGGGATCGGCGGGACGTGGGCTGGTGGTTTCCTTGATCAGGGGCCACAGCGCGATGGCCGCGATGGTCAGGCCCGCCAGGGTCGGCAGCACCACCTTGGCCTGGTTGACGCGGCGGGTGTGCCGGGCGCTGGCGCCCCGCCCCCGGTGCTCCTGGCCACGCGGGTCGATGACACGGCTGGATGGGGGCGCGGAACCGGCCGGGTTCGCCGGCTGCCGAATCCCGCCCGCGTCGCCGTCCTCGGCGCCGGGGGTTTCTGAAGGGGGGGCAGGGTCATGGTTCCACGGGGTTTGGCCGCCGATTGTGGCGCGGGCATGTCCGGTGATCATCACCGCCGGTTCGGGCCCAATCTAACTGAGCCGGGATTCCACGGTCAAATCGTCATGCGCCGTTCCCTTTTCCAGGGGGACGGCGCGCTACCCACCCATGCGGCGTGTCCGCAGGGGGCCGAAGGGCTGGGCGCGGCGTCCGCCCCAGCCCCCCCCCCGGGGGTCGTCAACTCAGTGGGCGAAGATGTCCGGCTCGTCCCAGCCGCCCAGGTCCAGCAGGGCGCGGTGCGGCAGGAAGCGGAAGCAGGCGTCCGCCAGCTCGGTGCGGCCTTCGCGCGCCAGCACGGCGTCGAACTTGGCCTTGATCTCATGCAGGTACAGCACGTCCGAGGCGGCGTACTTCAGCTGCTCGGCCGTCAGTTCCTCGGCACCCCAGTCGGACGATTGCTGCTGCTTGGACAGGTCCACGCCCAGCAGGTCGCGGCACAGGTCCTTCAGGCCGTGGCGGTCGGTATAGGTGCGCACCAGCTTGGACGCGACCTTGGTGCAGTAGACCGGGGCGGTGACGACGCCCAGGTACTTGTTCAGCACGGCGATGTCGAAGCGGGCGAAGTGGAACAGCTTCAGCTGGGCCGGGTTGGTCAGCAGGCGCTTCAGATTGGGGGCGTCGTACTGGCCCTGGCGCAGCTGTACCAGGTGGCAGCGGCCGTCGCCGGACGACAGCTGGATCAGGCACAGCCGGTCACGGTGCGGGTTCAGCCCCATGGTTTCGGTATCGATGGCCACCACCGGGCCCAGGTCCAGGCCGTCGGGCAAATCGCCGTCGTAGAGATCGATGGGCATCAAACCGGTCCTTCATGCTGGAGGGGCTTGCCGAGGGAAGAGGCCTGCCGGCGCCGGGTGTCCTGACGAACGCGGACCCCAGAAACGCCGCAGGCCGCCGGCGTTCCATCGGAACATCGGCGGCCCTGCGACCTTAAACCCGCGCTGAATTGGTGCCCAGGAGAAGACTCGAACTTCCACGACATCTCTGCCACAGGTACCTGAAACCTGCGCGTCTACCAATTCCGCCACCTGGGCAGCGCGGGCCGCCTAAGTACGATTACGGCCGAGGCCTGTCAACACCCTTCTTTCGGCTCCTTTAAATTTTTTTCAGCGGGGTTTGGGCGGCGGCAGGACAGGGGCAGATTCCCCGCATGCGGCGCTAGCCGCCCACGACCAGGACGGTGCGGCGGCATGAAATGCCGGCGAAGGTATTCGAAGGGGAAGGGGTGAGGGCGGGTCCTTAAGCGGGCCCCAGAAACGCCGCGGGCCGCCAGTTCCATTTGGAACACGGCGGCCCTGCGTTAAACCCGCACTGTAATTGGTGCCCAGGAGAAGACTTGAACTTCCACGACATCTCTGCCACAGGTACCTGAAACCTGCGCGTCTACCAATTCCGCCACCTGGGCAGCGCGGGCCGCCTAAGTACGATTATGGCCGGGACCTGTCAATACTCTTCTTCTGGAGATTTTCATTTTTCATGGCGGGGCCCCGAAGTGCCGGCGGGGCGCCCCACATCCGCGCGCCCATGCGCATGGGCGCGCCTCCTTCCTTGCATTTCAAGCCCCGGCCAAGCACCTAGCCCTGGCTGGCCGGCTTCGCTATAAGCTTGGGTCTTCGGCCGCCGCCGGCCCCGTCGCCCCGCCCGCATGGGAGGGGGGCGGTCGGGAACCAACGGGCCGGCGGGCCAATCGTTTAGCGGGCAGAGGGTCTAAGAGGATGGGCACTAGCATTCGTATCGCCACCGTGTTCGGCGGGGCCGGCTTCATCGGCCGCCATGTCATCCGGCGCCTGGCCAAGACGGGCTGCGTCATCCGCGTGCCCGCCCGCCACCCGGGCGAGGCGGCTTTCCTCAAGACGAACGGCGCGGTGGGCCAGATCGTCCCCATGGCCGTGGACATCGCCGACGACGCCTCCGTGGCCCGCGCCATCGAGGGCGCGGACGTTGTCATCAACCTGATGGGCATCCTGGCCGAGAGCGGCCGCCGCCAGCGCTTCGACCTGGTGCACGCCGAGGCCGCCGGCCGCATCGCCCGTCTGGCCAAGGGGGCCGACGTGGCCCGTCTGGTCCATGTCTCGGCCCTGGGCGCCGACGCCAACTCCCGCTCCGCCTACGCCCGCAGCAAGGCGGCGGGGGAGCAGGCGGTGCGCGCCGTGTTCCCCGAGGCCACCATCCTGCGCCCCAGCGTGGTCTTCGGGCCCGAGGACAACTTCTTCAACCGCTTCGCCGGCATGGCCCGGACGCTGCCCTTCGTCCCGCTGATCGGCGGCGGCGCCACCCGCTTCCAACCGGTCTATGTCGGTGACGTGGCCGACGCCATCCTCAGCGCCGTGACCCGGACCGGCGCCGAGGGCAAGACCTTCGAACTGGGCGGTCCGCGCGCCTACAGCTTCCGCGAGCTGGTGCAGCTCACCCTGAGCCTGACGGGGCTCAAGACCCGTCTGGTCTCCCTGCCCTGGGGCCTGGCCAGCCTGCAGGCCACCTTCCTGGAGCTGGTGCCCGGCAAGCCGCTGACCCGCGACCAGGTCACGCTGCTGAAGAGCGACAACGTCCTGTCCGGCAAGCTGCCGGGCCTGGCCGACCTGGGCGTGGCGCCCACCGCCGCCGAGGTCATCCTGCCGACCTATCTGGACCGCTTCCACGTCGGCGGCCGCTACGACACCCAGCGCCAGGGCCCGTCCCTGCCCGCGCTGACCAAGATCGACGCCCACGGCACGCATTATTGATTGCGTCCCTCAGGCGCCGGGCGCCCGCATCCGCGGGTTTGGCCTCTTCCCTTTGCAGTCCGCGTCGCTCCCCGCAAAGGTCCGGCGGACGCAGTCGCGTCCTACAACGGCATGAGGCAGTCCTCACGCCGTTGATCTGAGCCATTTGTGGTTGATGCCGAATAAGATAAGGGCGCCTTCCCAGCCGGGAGGCGCCCTTTTCGCTGGCCAATTCGGGGTGCGGAGCACTTCATTAAATATAGATCATCCCCAGCACGACGGCGCCCAGGGCCCAGCAGTAGAAGGCGAAGGGGCGCATGGCGTCGATCTCGTTGCGCTTGAACCAGCGCATCAGGGCCCAGACGGCGACCAAGGCGCAGACGCCCGACACCGCGCCCCCCACCAGCGCGCTCTGGATCACGTCGCCGTCGGCCTGGCGCAGCATCTTGGGCACCACCAGCAGGCTGGCGCCGGCGATGATGGGGGTGGCCAGCAGCATGGAGAAGCGCGCCGCCTCCTCATGGCGAAGGCCCGCCCAGAAGCCCGCCACCATGCTGGCGCCGGAGCGGGAGAAGCCGGGGATCAAGGCCAGGGACTGGGCCAGGCCGATCAGCAGGGCCTGGATGAAGCTGAGGTCGGCCAGCGTGCGCTCACCCCGGCCGCGCAGCCGCTCGCCGAAGAACAGCAGGAAGCCGTTCAGGATCAGGAACATGGCGGCGTTGAACGGGTCGCTGAAGGCGGCGCGCAGCACCTTCTCGAAGGCCAGGCCCAGGATGGCGGCGGGGATGGTCCCCGCCACCAGCAGGGCCAGCACGCGGCGATCCGGGCCGCCCTTGACCACGCCCGCCAGCAGGTTGATCCAGTCGCGCCAGAAGAAGACCAGCAGGGCCGCCGCCGTGCCCAGGTGCAGCATCACCAGATAGGGCAGGAAGTGCTCCTTAAGGAAGGCCTGGTCCAGGCCCCAGCCCAGCAGGAAGGGCGTCAGCACCCCGTGGGCGACGCTGCTGATGGGAAAAAGCTCGGTGATGCCCTGGATGATCGCGAAGATCAGGGTCTGCAAAAAAGACATGGCGCCTCAACGTCTAGGGGCGATTTCCGGCCGGACGGGACCCGACCGCTGGATGGCAGCCTGCTTATAGCAGCGGTCGCGTCGGGCGGCGACAGCCACCTGGCAACACAAGCGGCGTTCCATGTAAGGGATTCTCATTTTGCGTTTTCATTATAATCAATGAGATAACCATATTTGGTAAACCAAAATGTACTATATTCTGCGGATGCGAATGGGTCGGTCACCGCTTTTCCACATGCGAGTCAGGCGCCCCATCGACAATAGGTCAATTATGTTGACCAAACGTGAAAAAAGTTCTGGAGCGATGGGTTGGAACGACTTATATGAACTCGGCGCACCCGCTTATGCGCAAGCCCGTGACCCGCCGGCCTTACGCCGCGGTGCGGGCCCAAACGGGGAGCAATTGAAATGCCGGCCGCCGCAATCGGCCGGTGGGGAATTTGGGACCGCCGGTTCGGGGACGCGCCCCGGCCGGCCAGAGCACGAGGGATCAAGGCCATGGCGCAGAAGCAGCAGATGCTCCAGTTCGTCCACACGGACCAGCAGATGCCTGACAAACGCGAGCCCGCGCTGCGCCGGCGGGATTTCGACGAGATCTACGCCCGTTTCGCGGACGACCAGGCGGTCACCCAGGCTTCGCGCTGTTCCCAGTGCGGCGTGCCCTTCTGCCAGGTGCACTGCCCCGTCTCCAACAACATCCCCGACTGGCTGAAGCTGACGGCCGAAGGCCGCCTGGAAGAGGCCTATGAGGTCTCGCAGGCCACCAACAATTTCCCCGAGATCTGCGGCCGCATCTGCCCGCAGGACCGCCTGTGCGAGGGCAACTGCACCATCGAGCAGTCGACCCACGGCACCGTCACCATCGGCGCCGTCGAGAAGTACATCACCGATACCGCCTGGGAACGTGGCTGGGTGAAGCCGGCCGCCCCGGTGCGCGAGCGGCCGCAGAGCGTCGGCATCATCGGCGCCGGCCCCGCCGGCCTGGCCGCCGCCGACCAGCTGCGCCGCAAGGGGTACCAGGTGCATGTCTACGACCGCTATGACCGCGTCGGCGGCCTGCTGATCTACGGCATCCCCGGCTTCAAGCTGGAGAAGGACGTGGTGGAGCGCCGGGCCAAGCTGCTGGCCGACGCCGGCGTCGTCTTCCACCTGGGCTTCGAGGTTGGCCGCCATGCCACCCTGGGCCAGCTGCGCGTGCAGCATGACGCCATCCTGATCGCCACCGGCGTCTACAAGGCGCGTGAGCTGGAAGGCCCCGGCAGCGGCGTGGACGGCATCGTCCCGGCGCTGGACTACCTGACCGCCAGCAACCGCACCGGCCTGGGCGACACCGTGGTCGATTTCGAGAACGGCCGCCTGAACGCCAAGGGCAAGAACGTCGTCGTCATCGGCGGCGGCGACACCGCCATGGACTGCGTGCGCACCGCCATCCGCCAGGGGGCGAAGTCGGTGAAGTGCCTGTACCGCCGCAACCGCGCCAACATGCCGGGCAGCCAGCGCGAGGTGGCCCACGCCGAGGAAGAGGGCGTGGAGTTCGTATGGCAGGCAGCCCCGGACGCCTTCCTGGGCGACCGGCAGGTGACCGGCGTGCGCGCCCACCGCATGCACATGGGCGTGGCCGACGCCTCCGGCCGGCAGACGCCGCAGCCCATCGAGGGCTCCGCCTTCACGCTGGAGGCCGACCTGGTGATCAAGGCCCTGGGCTTCGATCCCGAGCCGCTGCCCACCCTGTTCGGGGAACCGGGCCTGAAGGTCAGCCGCTGGGGCACCGTCATGGCGGACCCGCGCACCCTGGCCACCAACCTGGAGGGTGTGTTCGCCGCCGGTGACATCGTGCGCGGCGCCTCCCTGGTCGTCTGGGGCATCCGCGACGGCCGCGACGCCGCCGCCGGCATCCATAACTATATCACCGCCCGCGCCGCCGCCGCGCTGGCCGCCGAGTAAGGGGGATTTGAGATGAGCGAGATGATCGAAAACGGCAGCCCCCTGACGCGATCCGAGACCGGCGCCGAGTTCGTCGAGCGCTACCGTGCCAGCGCCCGCCGGCTGGAGGACGCGCACGTCTGGTCGCCGGAGATGGAGCATGACGCCTGTGGCGTGGGCTTCGTCGCGGCCATCGACGGCAAGCCCCGTCGCTCCGTGGTGGAGAAGGCGGTGGAGGCGCTGAGCGCCCTGTGGCACCGCGGCGCCGTCGACGCCGATGGCAAGACCGGTGACGGCGCCGGCATCCACCTGCAGATCCCGCAGAGCTTCTTCCGTGAGCATGTGGCCCGCAGCGGCCACCTGCCGCCCGACGGCCTGATCTCGGTCGGCCAGGTCTTCCTGCCCCGCACCGACATGGAGGCGCAGGAGCGCTGCCGCTGTATCGTCGAGACGGAGATCCTGAAGTTCGGCTACACCATCTACGGCTGGCGCCAAGTCCCCATCAACATCGAGATCATCGGCGAGAAGGCCAACGCCACCCGCCCCGAGATCGAGCAGATCATGGTGGGCAACCCGCGCAACATCCCGGAAGACCAGCTGGAGCGTGACCTCTACGTCATCCGCCGCCGCATCGAGAAGGCGGTGAAGGCGGAGAGCATCAGCGACTTCTACATCTGCACGCTGTCCTGCCGGTCCATCATCTACAAGGGCATGTTCCTGGCCGAACAGCTGACGTCCTTCTATCCGGACCTGCTGGACGAGCGCTTCGAGTCCAACTTCGCCATCTACCACCAGCGCTATTCCACCAACACCTTCCCCACCTGGTGGTTGGCTCAGCCCTTCCGCATGCTGGCGCACAACGGTGAGGTCAACACGCTGCGCGGCAACGTCAACTGGATGAAGGCGCACGAGACCCGCATGGGTCACGAGATCTTCGGCAACCTGATCGAGGACGTGAAGCCCATCATCCCCGCCGGCGGGTCGGACAGCGCCTGCCTGGACGCGGTGTTCGAGGTGCTGGTGCGCTCCGGCCGCTCCGCCCCCATGGTCAAGACCATGCTGGTGCCGGAGGCCTGGTCCGACCGCGAGACCATGCCGCAGAACCATCGCGACCTGTACAGCTACGCCAACGCGGTCATGGAGCCGTGGGACGGTTCGGCGGCCCTGGCCATGTATGACGGCCGCTGGGTCGTGGGCGGCATGGACCGCAACGGCCTGCGCCCGATGCGCTACGTCGTCACCGGCGACGGCCTGCTGATCGCCGGTTCCGAGACGGGCATGACCAAGGTCGAGGAATACTCGGTCCGTGAGAAGGGGCGCCTGGGCCCGGGGCAGATGATCGCCCTGGACCTGGCCGAGGGCCGCCTCTACAAGGACCGTGAGATCAAGGACACCCTGGCCGCCAGCAAGCCCTACGGCAGCTGGGTGCGCCACATCACGGTGCTGGACGATCTGGTCAAGGGGGCGCCCGCCGCCACGGCCGAACTCAGCCGCGACCAGCTGCGTCGCCGCCAGGTGGCCTACGGCATCTCCATGGAGGATGTGGAGACCATCCTGCATCCCATGGTGGAGGATGCGAAGGAGGCCGTGGGCTCCATGGGCGACGACAGCCCGCTGGCCGTGCTGTCCGACCGCTACCGCGGCCTGCACCACTATTTCCGCCAGAACTTCAGCCAGGTCACCAACCCGCCCATCGACAGCCTGCGTGAGCAGCGGGTGATGAGCCTGAAGACCCGCCTGGGCAACCTGGGCAACATCCTGGACGAGGATGACAGCCAGACCCGCCTGCTGCAGCTGGAGACCCCCGTCCTGACGACGGCGGAATTCATCGCCATGCGCCGCTACATGGGCGACACGGCGGCGGAGATCGACTGCACCTTCGATCCCGAGGGCGGTGAGTTCGCCATGACCGACGCCCTGCGCCGTGTGCGGCAGGAGGCGGAGGACGCCGTGCGCGGCGGCGCCACCCACCTGATCCTGACGGACGAGGCCATGGGCCCGGACCGGGCGGCCCTGCCCATGATCCTGGTGACCGGCGCCGTCCACACCCATCTGATCCGCCAGCAGCTGCGCACCTTCACCTCGGTGAACGTGCGGGCGGGCGAGTGCCTGGACGTGCACTACGTCGCCGTGCTGATCGGCGTGGGCGCCACCACTGTCAACGCCTACCTGGCGCAGGAGGCCATCGCCGACCGCCAGCGGCGCGGCCTGTTCGGCGACATGCCCCTGGAGAAGTGTCTGGAGCGGTACAAGAAGGCCATCAACGAAGGCCTGCTGAAGATCATGTCCAAGATGGGCATCTCCATCGTCTCCAGCTACCGCGGCGGCCTGAACTTCGAGGCGGTGGGCCTGTCCCGCTCGCTGGTGGCCGAGCACTTCCCCGGCATGATCAGCCGCATCTCCGGCCTAGGGTTGGTCGGCATCCAGAAGGACGCGCTGGAGCAGCATGCGCTGGCCTGGAACGAGGAGGTCGTGGCCCTGCCCATCGGCGGCTTCTACAAGTTCCGCAAGGGCGGCGACCGCCACGCCTGGGAAGGCGGCCTGATCCACCTGCTGCAGCAGGCGGTGTCCAACGACAGCTATTCCACCTTCAAGCGCTACTCCGAAGGCGTGCACAAGCGCCCGCCCTTGCAGTTGCGCGACCTGCTGGACTTCCGCCCCTCCAAGGGCAAGGTCCCGGTGGACGAGGTGGAGAGCATCACCGCCATCCGCAAGCGCTTCATCACCCCCGCTATGTCGCTGGGCGCGCTCAGCCCCGAGGCGCACGGCACGCTGAACGTCGCCATGAACCGCATCGGCGCCAAGTCCGACAGCGGCGAGGGCGGCGAGGATCCGGCGCGCTTCAAGCCGGACGCCAACGGCGACAACTGGAACTCCGCCATCAAGCAGGTGGCGTCGGGCCGCTTCGGCGTCACCGCCGAATACCTGAACCAGTGCCGCGAGATCGAGATCAAGGTGGCCCAGGGCGCCAAGCCCGGCGAGGGCGGGCAGCTGCCCGGCTTCAAGGTGACGGAACTGATCGCCCGCCTGCGCCACAGCACGCCCGGCGTCATGCTGATCAGTCCGCCGCCGCACCACGACATCTACTCGATCGAGGATCTGGCGCAGCTGATCTACGACCTGAAGCAGATCAACCCCGATGCCAAGGTCTGCGTGAAGCTGGTCAGCCGTTCGGGCATCGGCACCATCGCCGCCGGCGTGGCCAAGGCCGGCGCCGACGTCATCCTGGTGTCGGGCAATGTCGGCGGCACCGGCGCCTCGCCCCAGACCAGCGTGAAGTTCGCCGGCCTGCCGTGGGAGATGGGCCTCAGCGAGGTGCAGCAGGTGCTGACGCTGAACCGCCTGCGCCATCGCGTCACCCTGCGCACCGACGGTGGCCTGAAGACCGGCCGCGACATCGTCATGGCGGCGATGCTGGGGGCCGAGGAGTTCGGCGTGGGCACCGCCAGCCTGATCGCCATGGGCTGCATCATGGTGCGCCAGTGCCACAGCAACACCTGCCCGGTGGGCGTGTGCGTGCAGGATGAGAGCCTGCGGCAGAAGTTCGTGGGCACGCCGGAAAAGGTGGTGAACCTGTTCAGCTTCATGGCGGAAGAGGTGCGCGAGATTCTGGCCAGCCTGGGCTTCCGCACCCTGCGCGAGGTCATTGGCCGCACCGACCTGCTGCATCAGGTCAGCCGCGGCGCCGTCCACCTGGACGACCTGGACCTGAACCCGCTGCTGGCCCAGGCCGACCCCGCCGGGGACAGCGCGCGGTACTGCACCCAGGTGGGCCGCAACGAGGTGCCGGACACGCTGGACGCCCAGATGATCCGCGACGCCCGCCAGCTGTTCGACGACGGCGAGAAGATGCAGCTGGCCTACAACGTCCAGAACACGCACCGCGCCATCGGCACCCGGATGTCGGCCATGATCACCCGCAAGTTCGGGATGAGCGGCCTGCAGCCTGGCCATTGCACGGTGCGGCTGCGCGGTTCCGCCGGCCAGTCTTTGGGCGCCTTCGCCGTCCAGGGCCTGACCCTGGAGGTGTTCGGCGACGCCAACGACTATGTCGGCAAGGGCCTGTCGGGCGGCACCATCATCGTCCGGCCCATGACGGCCACGCCGCTGAAGTCGAACGAGAACACCATCATCGGCAACACGGTGCTGTACGGGGCCACGGCGGGCAAGCTGTTCGCCGCCGGCCAGGCGGGTGAGCGCTTCGCCGTCCGCAACTCCGGCGCCACGGTGGTGGTGGAGGGCTGCGGCTCCAACGGCTGCGAGTACATGACCGGCGGCATGGTGGTCATCCTGGGCGGCGTCGGCGACAACTTCGCGGCCGGCATGACCGGCGGCATGGCCTTCGTCTATGATCCGACGGGCACCCTGCCACTGCACATCAACCCCGACAGCGTCATCTTCCAGCGCATCGAGGTCCAGCATTACGAGGACATGCTGGTGTCCCTGATCGAGGAGCATGTGGCGCGGACGCAGAGCCGCTGGGCCATGACCCTGCTGAACGACTGGCCGCTGGTGCGCGGCCACTTCTGGCAGGTTGTGCCCAAGGAGATGCTGCACAGCCTGGCGGTGCCCGTCGTCCCGCCGCAGGCGCTCAGCGCCGAGTAACCTTTTCCACTCTCGGACGCCCCGGTTTCGACCGGGGCGTCTTCCGTGAAGGGAGCCCCACGAAGAGGGACGAAGGAGAGGGGGCAAGGGGGTGCCGGCCGGCACCCGCCACCGCCCTCCGGAAAACGCGACCGCCGCCGGAGGCATTCCGGTGGCGGTTTTTGTTGGCGGCCCTTATTGCTCGGACGCAGTCGCCGGATCCACCGGCCCGTCGCCGTGCCTGTCGCGGACCATGGCTTCGCCCTTGGTTTGAAAGACCGGGCCGCCGGCATAAGTGAAGTAGATTTTACGTTGGCTAAAGGCCACGTAGACGCGGTGGGACCGCAGGAAATCGGCGCCCAAGATCATGTCGACGTTGCTGCCGAGGATGTCATCCAGCTTGCGGTCGGTGACCAGTTGGCCCGCGCCGTCCTGGTACGCCAGGTAACGCATCTTGGCGTTCTTGATGGTTTCATCGCCGATGCTAACGCTTCCGAACGTGCTGATCAGGGTCGGGATGTATCGTCCAATGAGGCCCCGCAAGGCGCCTCCCGGCGTCGCGTCTGCTTCTGGGCCGGTCCCGACCGCGGCTGTGTCGCGCGCTAGGCGACGCATGGCCTTGGCGTCCAGCAGGCTGACGGTGGCGCCGCTATCGACGAAGGCGTGCAGGGGCTGGCCGTCCACGGTGATGACGAGGCGGATGGAGTCGCGGGTGGGCCATTTGTCGTCCATGTCCACCATGCTGTAGGAATTGGCCCAATAGGCCAGTTCCACCTTGTCACAGCCTTCCGGCTTATAGAGGTTCAGCAGGTTATGGGCGAAATCGAATTCCAGGTCGTGTCCTGACAGGAAATCCATCCCCAGTACACCCACGACGTCGTCGCCGGCCCCGACATCGTTGTCGCCACCCACCAGCACTCGAATGTCTTCGCCCCGGTAGGTACCCATTTCCAAGGTGTCTATGGTGGTCCGTCGCAACGGCGCGGCGCCGTCCATGCCGATCAGCAATCCGCCTGTCTTGCGGGTGTGCAGATTCAGGCGTGTAGCAGCCGGCCGGCTGAGGATCGAACTGTCTGCCCCGGTGTCCAGCAGGAAATGCACGGACGTGCCATTGACGGTGGCGTTGATCAGCGGCTGGTTACCGTCCATGGTGACCGGCACGACGCCGACCTTGGCCAGTTTGCATGACGGCGCGGCGATGGCGTTCGCCGACCAGATGGCGGAGGATAGCGCACAGGCGGCCAGTCCTAGGGCCAGGCGCTGGCGCCAATGACGTGAAATCATGTAAAGCTGTTCCCCCAACGATCACGGCCCCCGCCGCGAAGCGGTAATAATAACTCAGATGATTGTACAGGGATGCGGTGAAGGTGGGGACGGGGTCAGTCTTTCGGAGCCGTCGTGCCGCCAGCTCTCTGCAAGGCGGGGCCCGTTACCTGGAAGACGGGGCCGCCGTTGTAGGTGAAGTACAGCCTGCTCTGGCTGTGGGCGATCAGCACGTGGTGGGCTTTCAGGAAGTCCGCGCCCAGCAGCATTTCCGGCCGATTCTGGGTGTTGTCGATGGCGAGGCGGGACCCAGCTTCGGTGTAGGTGCCCATGCCGAACAGGTCGGCGAAACGCAGCTTGGCGTGCTTGATCGTCTCATCCCCCAGGGTGAAGCCGTCGAAGACGCCGACCCAATCCTGCACGCCCTTGGCGCCGATGCCTTGGGCCTTTTCACCCATGACCACGCCGGGTGTTTCCGGGGTGAGCCCGGCGCGCGCCGCCGCTTGCAGGGAGAGGACGGAATAACTGGCGCCACTGTCCAGGATGGCCCGGACCGGCTGTCCGCCCACCGTCACGTCCAAAGTGATCTTGGGATTCTGCGGGTTCACGGGACGCATGTCGGCGGTCATCGCCGCGTCCGACCAGAAACCCAGGAAGGCGGTCTCGCACCCGCGTGGCTGGTAGAGGTTGATGACGCCCTGGGCCAGGTCGAACTCCACGTCGAACTTGCGGAACACATCCTCACCCAGCAGGCCCACCACGTCGGCGCGGCCGAAGGCACGCTCCCCCGACACGCTCAGGGGCATGTCGGTGACCGTATGCTGGCCCAGGGTGAAGGTGGGGATACGGGTGGTCTGGATGTCACTGCGCCCGCCCACGCCGCTCAGCGTGCCGTTGCGGCCGCTGAAGGCCGGAAGCCCCAACTCCTCCGCCTTGCTGCGCAGGATCATGCTGAGCGAGGCGCCGGTGTCGACCAGGAAATAGACGGGGTGGCCGTTGACCTCCACCTTCACCAGCGGCTGGTTGCCGTCCATGACCACTGGCAGGGTGTCCGACTTGATCATCTGGCAGGTGTCGGCGGCCTGGGCCGTCGTTCCGCCGACCATGGACAGGGCCAACAAGGCGACCCCGGCAAGCAAAGCCCGCGACCGCATGCGCATCTGTTTCCCCATTTCCCGCCCGGCCATAATCGTTCGCATTTATGCACATAGAGGAGTGCACGCAAACAGTGTGGGGATCAAGCGCCGCGACGGGAAACGGGCCACCGCCGCTATTGCCCTTGGGCCTTCGTTGGGGCGGCGGCGGACGGCTCCGTCTCCTCATCCGCTTTGACGCCGCGGGATACTGAGGTCAGCGCCGGGCCCACCACCTGGAACACCGGCCCGCCCTGGTAAGTGAAATAGACCTTGCGCTGGCTGGACGCGATATAGACGCGGTGGCTGCGCAGGAAATCCGCCCCCAGATACATGTCGGTGTCGCCGTATGAGGTGCTCAGGCGGCTGCCGACATAGGTCGTGCCCACGCGGTTATACAGGTCGGTCACGCGCAGCTTGGCATGGCGGATGGTTTCATCGCCGATGCTGAAGCTGTCGAAGGTGCCGATATGGCTTTCGACGGCATAGCCGTTGGCGCCTTGCAGGGTCCCGGCTTTCGCGCCATCACCGGCGATGACGTCGATGCCCACGCGCCGGGCCACGCCTTCATCCAGCACGGTGATGCTGGCGCCGCTGTCCAGTTCGGCGTGCACGGTCTGGCCGTTGACCAGCACGGGAACGCGGATGCGGGAGCGGTTGCCGCGCACATCGTCCATGTCGGTGACGTTGTAGCTGTTCGACCAATAGGCCAGGACGTCGTTGTCGCACTTTTCCGGCTTGAACAGGTTCAGCAGGTTGTGGGCCAGGTCGAATTCCATGTCGTAGCGCTCCAGCAGGTCCATGCCCAGGGCGCCGACGGCATTGTCCCCCAAGGACCCATAGCCGCCGACATAGACCCGGACATCGCGGCCATGCCAGGTGCCCAGTTCCAGGCTGTCCATGGTGGTCTGCAACAGGCGGCTGGTTCCGTCGATGCCGATCATCTCGCCTTGCGCGTCCACCGCCTTCAGGCCTAAGGGGGCCAGCGACGACCGGGTCAGGATCGACATCCAGGCGCCGGTGTCGACCAGCATGCGCGCGGGCTTACCGTTGATGGCCACACGGGCCAGCAGGATGTTGCCGTCCATCTCCAGGGGAATGGCCGCGACCTGGGCCAGCTTGCAGGAGGAGGCCGCCTGGGCGGGGGCGGAAGGCGGGAGCAGGGCCAGCGCCATCAGGGCGAATGCCGACATGCTCGCGCGGATTTTCGTAATCGTGTGAATCCCCATGATGTCCCCTAACCCCTTGGCCTCTGCTTGGTTTGTATCTCTTTTGGCGGCCCGCTCCCCGTGACTCCGTCGAGAGCCCCACGATGCCGTCGTTTGCGATGACGATGTAGAATATCGCTGCGAATTCGCGCGTAAAGCGATAGTCGGCAACGAAACGCCGCATATCGATCAAACGCTCCGCACCCGTGCCACCGCCCGCTTCCAGCCGTCGTACAGGCGCTCCCGCGCCGCCGGGTCGGCGGCGGGCTCGAACCGCCGTTCTTCCCGCCACAGGGTGGATATCGTGTCCAGGCTGGGGAACAGGCCCGCCGCCAGGCCGGCCAGGAAGGCGGCGCCCAGGGCCGTCGTCTCCGTCACCGCCGGCCGCTCGACCGTCAGGTCCAGCTGGTCGGCCAGGAACTGCATCAGCCAGTCGTTGGTGACCATACCGCCGTCCACGCGCAGGGCGGTCAGGGCGCAGCCGCTGTCGGCCGCCATGGCGTCCATCAGGTCGCGGGTCTGGTAGCAGACGGACTCCAGGGCCGCGCGCACGATGTGACTGATGCCGCTGTCACGCGTCAGGCCCAGGATGGCGCCGCGCGCGTCGGGATCCCAATAGGGGGCGCCCAGGCCGGTGAAGGCCGGCACCAGGTAGACGCCGCCGGTATCGGCCAGCGCCTCGGCATGGCCCTGGCTGGCCGCCGCGTCCGGGATCAGCCTCAGCCCGTCGCGCAGCCACTGCACCGCCGCTCCGGCCACGAAGATCGACCCCTCCAGCGCGTAGCTGGCGCGGCCGTCCAGGCGGTAGGCCAGGGTGGTCAGCAGGCGGTGGTTGGACGGGCGCGGCGTGTCGCCGATATTCATCAGGGCGAAGCAGCCGGTGCCGTAGGTGCTCTTGATCATGCCGGGGCCCAGGCAGGCCTGGCCAATGGCGGCCGCTTGCTGGTCGCCCGCCATGCCCAGCACGGGGATGGGCCGGCCCAGCAGGTCGGCGGTGGAGACGCCGAAGGCGCCGGCGTTGTCCAGCACCCGGGGCAGGATGGCCGCCGGGATGCCGAACAGGCGCAGCAGCTCCGGATCCCAGTCCAGGGTTTCCAGGTTGAACAGCAGGGTGCGGGCGGCGTTGGTGGCGTCGGTGGCGTGCACCTGGCCGCCTGTCAGGCGCCACAGCAGGAAGCAGTCGATGGTGCCGAAGGCCAGCTCCCCCGCCTCGGCCCGCGCGCGGGCGCCAGGGACCGTGTCCAGGATCCACGCCAGCTTGGTGGCGGAGAAATAGGGGTCCAGCAGCAGGCCGGTACGCCGGCGCACCATGGCCTCCGCGCCCTCGCGGCGCAGGGCCTGGCACAGGCCGGCGGTGCGGCGGTCCTGCCAGACGATGGCGGGATGCAGCGCCTCCCCCGTCCGCCGGTCCCACACCAGCGTGGTCTCGCGCTGGTTGGTGATGCCGATGGCGGCCACTCGGGCGGCGTCCACACTGGCCTTTTCAACCACGCCCCGGCAGACCGCCACCGTGTCGCGCCAGATGTCCTCCGGATCATGCTCCACCTGGCCGTCGGCGGGGTAATGCTGCGGCAGCTCGCGCTGGGCCGTGGCCAGGGGCCGTCCGGTGGCGTTGAACAGGATGGCGCGGGTGGAGGTGGTACCCTGGTCGATGGCCAGGATCAGGTCGGCGGGCATGGTGGGCCCCTCCCTCAGGGTCTTGTTATCACGGCGTCCGGTCGCCCCGTGCGCGGTACGCCGACGGTGCGTCGCAGGCCCGGGCCTGTCAACGGCGGGACCGGAAAAAGCTATCCAGAAGGGGGCGAAAAGTCCTGCGTAATGGGGTTGACGCCGAACTGTAACAGGCGCACCATCTGTCTTACCGAAGCACTCAGGAGGCATCAGAAACCAGATTAGCCCACCAGATCAGGTAAATCGTCGAATGCACGCAGTATTCGATGTGTTGCCCGTAACCAGGAGGGTGTGTCAAATCATGACTCCACCGATGCGTACTGTATGAGCTGTGTGACAGCTCCACACATATAGCGATTGCTGATGCCGGTTACTGACCGGTGTATCGCTCGATGGACTATCTGAGCTTCACTGAAGCCAACAGAACCCCCGCAGCCCTGACCGGCGCGGGGGTTCGCTTTTGTGGGTGGCCTGGCCCCCACCTTTCCCCAATTTCCGGTTCGACGATGTCCGCCCCGCTTCCTGAAGCGGCATATGGGGGTGCGCGTCGTGCTCACACCCCTTATATAGGGGATGGCGGTGATGCGGCCGCCGAAGGAGTTGAGGGCCGGGACCAATGGGGTTGATGGGCCTGCTGCGCGGCATGGGGCTGACGGCCCCGAAGAAGCCCGCGCCGAGAACCAGGACTAAGGCGCGGGTGGCGCCGACCACGGTGTCGCAATTGCGCGTGGCCGGCATAGCCCAGCCGGTCGAGGTGCGGCGCAGCCCGCGCGCCCGCCGCCTGTCGCTGAAGGTCGACAGCGCCACCGACACCGTGCGGGTGACCGTGCCGCCCCGCGTGGGCGATGCCGAGGTCGCGGGCTTCGTCGGCCGCCACCTGGACTGGGTGAACGCCCGCCTGGCGGCCCTGCCGCCGCGCCAGCCCTTCATCGACGGCATGGCGGTGCCCCTGCTGGGGCGTTCGGCCATCATCCGCCACGACCCCGGCCGCCGGGGCGGCGCCCGCCTGGTCGAGGGGCCGGCCGGCCTGGACCTGTGCGTGGGCGGGGAGGCGGAGTTCCTGAACCGCCGCGTCACCGATTTCCTGAAGGCGGAGGCGCGGCGCCACCTGTCGGCCCTGACGGCGGAAACGGCCGCCCGCGCCGGCATGCGCGCCACCGCCGTTTCCGTGCGCGATACCCGCAGCCGCTGGGGCAGCTGCTCCGCCACCGGCCGCATCAGCTATTCCTGGCGCCTGATCCTGGCCCCGTCGCAGATCGTCCACTACGTCGTGGCGCACGAGGTGGCGCACCTCAAGGAGATGAACCACGGGCCCAAGTTCTGGGCCTTGTGCGCCGATCTGGCCGGCGACGTCGACAAGCCCCGCGCCTGGCTGAAGGGCCATGGGGCGAAGCTGCACCGCTACGGATGACGTCTCAAGGACTTTATTTCAAGAGATCTCGAAAGAGACTTGAAAATTATTGATCTGATTTAGGTGCATTCTGCGTAATGGCGCTGCCAGACAGTTTGCATCTAGTCGATTTCGCTGCCCCATCGCTTGTATTGGGGGTGGATGATTTGGGAGGTGAGCTTCCATTTGTTTCGCCGGGATTTTGGCCGGCTAATGCTTTAATGACAGCAGGGCTGCCGCCATCCGCTGATGCGATTCTAGCGTTTTGTGCTTGTTGCTGGCAGTCGACAGTCTGAGCTGCGTTGTCATTTAGCATTTGTACTATGGCATGTGTCCAGGTTCCCGCTTGGGCATAGATCAGTAAATCATTCGCAGCCTGCCACATATTGGTGTAGATGTCGATTCTTGCAAGAAATATTGCCTCTTGATTGGCTCTATCCTTGATCATTTGAGCTATTATCAGCTCAATTGATTTGGAATAGAGGATATCGTTGTTGACCTTTGCTTTTGTTCCGGTGAGTCCTGCTGTGATTGCGCTTAGAATTTGAGATGTCGTTCCGCCCGTTAGCGCGCCGGCAGAGCCAAGGCCAATATTGGCGACGTCGACGAACGTGTTGCCGGCGTTAAAGGCTGTCATTAGGCTATCAGCATAATGTTGAAACCTAACGTCAATAAGCTGTTTCAACGCCCAGGCGCAGGCTTGAATGGCGGCTTTTTCTTTTGAATCTTCAATATTTACGCCACATGTTTTTGGCAAATACCCAGGATCTTCAACGATCTGGGGTTTCTCAGTTCCAGATGTCTGCGCTTGGAAAAGCCAGACGCCATCATCAATAACCGGCCCACCATTTGAAAGATTGGAAAATAGGCCAGTCGTCCCGCAACCGCTCAGTAAGGCCATGGCAGTCATTGCCGCCGGCCTGATCAAGGACCGCACACGCATTTGGGGGCTCCAGTGATGCTGGATATGCCAGTACGTGTAACTTAATCCGCGAGGTAATGCTATAGAAATATATCTGAAGTTGTATTGTAATAAATGAACTCTAGCAAGCCCACAACATGAAGTCGCATCATACTGTGGGCTTACGAGCCATAGGATGGGCTTAAGCGACGGCCTCCAGCGCCTTCACGCCCGGCAGCTCCTTGCCTTCCAGCCATTCCAGGAAGGCGCCACCGGCGGTGGAGATGTAGCTGAAGGCGTCGGCCGCGCCGGCATGCTCCAGGGCCGCGACGGTGTCGCCGCCGCCGGCCACGGACAGGACGGTGCCGGCCTTGGTCAGGTCGGCCACGATCTTGGCCACGGCGTTGGTGGCGGCGTCGAAGGGCTCGATCTCGAAGGCGCCCATGGGGCCGTTCCACACCACCGTCTTGGCGGTGGCCAGCTTCTCGCCGTAGTAGGCGATCGTGGCGGGGCCGGCGTCCAGGATCATCTCATCGGCGGCGATGTCGCCGGGGGCGGCGATGCGCGAGGGGGCGTGGGCCTTGAACTGCTTGGCCACCGCGCCGTCCTTGGGCAGCAGGATCTGGCAGCCGCCGGCCTCGGCCTTGGCCAGGATGGCGCGGGCCTGGTCGGCCATGTCCTTCTCCGCCAGCGAGGCGCCGACGTCCACGCCCTGGGCGTAGAGGAAGGTGTTGGCCATGCCGCCGCCCAGCGCCAGGATGTCGACCTTGCCCACCAGGTTCAGCAGCAGGTCCAGCTTGGTGCTGATCTTGGCGCCGCCGACCACGGCGGCCACCGGCCGCTGCGGCTGGCCCAGCGCCTTGGACAGGGCCACCAGCTCCGCCTGCATCAGGCGGCCGGCGGCGGCCGGCAGCAGGCGGGCCAGCGCTTCGGTCGAGGCATGGGCGCGATGGGCGGCGGAGAAGGCATCGTTGACGTAGATATCGCCCAGCTTGGCCAACTCGGCGGCGAAGGCGGGGTCGTTCTTTTCCTCACCGGCGTGGAAGCGCAGGTTCTCCAGCACCAGCACCTGGCCCTTTTCCAGGGCGCGGATGGCGTCCTGCGCCGGCTTGCCGATGCAGTCGCCGGCGAAGGCCACCGGGGCGCCCAGGGCGTCCGACAGGGCCGGCACCACCTGGCGCAGGGAGTTCTTCTCGTCCGGGCCGTTCTTGGGCCGGCCGAAATGCGACAGCACGACGACCTTGGCGCCCTTGGACGCCAATTCCTTCAAGGTGGGGACGAGACGGACCAGGCGGGTGGCGTCCGTGACCTGGCCATCCTGCACGGGGACGTTGAGGTCGGCGCGGACCAGCACGGTGCGGCTGGCGGGGGCGATGTCTTCTAGGGTCTTGAAAGTCATGGCGTCGGTTCCCGGCCCGTATCAAGGTGGAATGGCGTGAGACGGGGCCAAGGAAGCATAGGCGGGACCCTGTTGCAACCGCACAAGGCGCCCGGCTACACCTCTCTGGCCGAAAGGCGGAGCCCGCGTCATCTCATCGGGGCTCTCGGAAATGGGGACGCCCGCGTGATCTACTACATCCTCTTTCTGGTCATCCTGTCCCTGGTCACCCTGGTGCTGGCCCGTCGGGGCGTGCTGGAGGGGCGGGTGCTGGCCGCCGGCCTGCTGGTCCTGCCCGGGGTCATGGCCATGGAGGATTGGGCCGCCCGCGACATGGGCGCCCTGGGCCTGTCCGGCGGCCATGTCGGGCCCGTCACCCTGCTGCTGATCCTGGGGGCCTGCGTGGAGGAGGCGGGGCGCTACCTGCTGCTGTCGCTCAGCAACCGCGACACCCGGGCGGCGGTCAGCGCCGGCTATGCCTGGGCGGCGTGGGAGCTGGGCGTGGCCGTCTGGGCGCTGGCGCGCGGCATGCTGCCGCTGTGCGCGGCCGGCAATGTCCATTGTCTCAGCCTGGGCTTCCCGCCGCTGCTGGCCCTGGGCGCGGTGCTGGTGGCGCGGTCGGTGCCCAGCCTGCTGCATGTGGCCCTGTCGTTCGGCCAGCTGTGGGCGGTGCGGGCCACGTATCTGGCGGCGCGGACGCTGTGGTTCGTGCTGATGGTGGTGGTGCATCTGGCCATCAACCTGGCCATCGTGCGGCATGGTCACCTGTGATGGGCGCACCTGTCCGCGCTGAAAGTTTAACCATTCACCATATTGTCGGCGCCTGGGGCGTCCTATAGCGTTGGGGGACAAGGGCGCGCCCCAGAGGCCGCCGCCCCTGGCACTGCCGGACCCCCGCCTTGATGCCCGAATCCTCATCGCCGTCCCCCGTCCCCCCGCCGCCCCGGCGGAGGGAACACCCGTTTCCGCCCCCGCGGCCGCCCCGCAGGAGATCGAGCTGAAGCTGGCGGTCGATCCCAGGCACCTGGCCCGGTTGAAGACGGCGCCCCTGCTGGCCGGCCCGCGCGCCGTCACCAAGACCCTGCGCAACACCTATTTCGACACGCCGGAGGGCGATCTCGCCGCCCGGGGCGTCAGCCTGCGCCTGCGCCACTCGGGCGCTAAGGTGCTGCAGACCCTGAAGGGGCCATCGGCCGGGGGAGGCATGGCCATGGCCCGGTCGGAATGGGAAATCCCGGCGCCGGACGGGCACCTGGTGCCCCAGGCCTTCACCGACCCCGCCGCCCAGGCCCTGCTGGAGGGCACCGACCTGCGCCGCCTGGGCCCCGTCTTCAGCAATGAGGTCAAGCGCTGGACCCGCACCCTGCCCCTGGCCGCCGGGCTGGCGGTGGACGTGGCGGTGGACCAGGGTGTCACCCACGCCGCCGATGGGCGGGAAGAGCCGATCGCGGAGCTGGAGCTGGAACTGGCCGCGGGCCAGGACCGTCGCGTGCTCTATGACCTGGCGCTGGCCCTGCACCGCGTTGTGCCCCTGCGCCTGGAGTTGCGCACCAAGGCGGAGCGCGGCTACGCCCTGGCGCGGGGGAAGGGGGGGCGCCCAAGGCCGTGAAGGCCGGCCCCCTGAACTTCCACCCCGACGACACGGTGGAGGCGGCGCTGGCCGGCGTGGCCCGCGCCTGCCTGCAGCATATGGCGGCGAACGAGGCGGCGGTGCTGGCCGGCGACCCGTCGGGCGTGCACCAGTTGCGGGTGGCGGTGCGGCGCCTGCGCTCCGCCCTCACCCTGTTCAAGGCCATCCTGCCCGAGGCCCAGGCGGCCACGCTGAAGGCGGCGCTGAAGGGCCTGGCCGACGCCGTGGGGCCCGCCCGCTCCTGGGATGTGTTCCTGGAGGATCTGCTGGCGCCGGTCGCCGCCGCGATGCCGGAGCAGGAAAGTCTGCAGGCCCTGGCCGTGGCGGCGCAGGGTGCCCGGGGCCGGGGGCATGCCGCGGCCCGGGCCGCCGTGTCCGGCCCGGGCTATACCGAACTGCTGCTGACCCTGGGCCGCTGGGTGGACGGGCGCTGCTGGCGCGACGACGCCCCGGCCGATCGCTTGGCTTGGCTGGGCCAGCCCTTGCTGCCCTTCGCCGACGCCGTGCTGACCCGCCAGCGCCATCGCGCCGCCAAACGCGGCCGCCACTTCGCCCGGCTGGACGCGCCCGCCCGGCACGGCCTGCGCATCGCCATGAAGAAGCTGCGCTACGCCGTGGACTTCTTCCGCGAGCTGTACCCGCAGAAGGCGGTGCGCAAGTACCTGGAACGGCTGTCCGGCCTGCAGGACGGGCTGGGCCACCTGAACGACGTCGCCACCATGGACGCGTTGATCCGGGAGTTGCGGACCGACTTGGCCGCCGCCAAGGACGTGAGCCCCGCCGGTTGGGCCATGGGCGCCGGCCTGGTGCTGGGCTGGCACGCCGCCCACATGGCGGTGGGCGAGGACGCGCTCTGCCGCGCGGTGGAGGACTTCGTGGACGCCGAGCCCTTCTGGACGCCGACCGGCCATTGGCCGCACCCGCCCTCCTGATCCCTTATCGCTTTATCGTCAAGGAACTGGCACCCCATGCTTTCCATCCTCGTGGCCAACATCAAGGGCGGCGTCGGCAAGACCACGGTCGCCACCCACCTGGCCGCCGCCTTCGCCGCCGATGGCCGTCAAACCGTGCTGGCCGATGTGGACCGGCAGAAGTCGTCGTTGGGCTGGCTGGCCCGTCGGCCGGTGACCGCCCCAGTCATCGCGGCCTTGGACTGGACGAAGGAGATCGACAGCGTGCCCAAGGGGGCCGAGGTGCTGGTCATCGACGCGCCCGCCGCCCTGAAGCCCAAGGAGGTGGAGCAGCTGGTGGCCGAGGCCGACGTGATCGTGCTGCCCCTGTTGCCCGGCGCCTTCGACGAGCAGGCGACGGAGCGCTTCCTGAGGAAGCTGGACGAGCTGAAGCCCATCCGCAAAAGCCGCAAGGCCGTGGCGGTGGTGGGCAACCGCGTGCGCGCCCGCACCCGCGCCGCCGACCGGCTGGACACCTTCCTGGGCACCGTGGGCCACCGCGTGGTGACCCGCCTGCGCGACAGCCAGGCCTACCCGGACGCCGCCGCCGCCGGCCTCAGCCTGTTCGACCAGAAGGCCAAGCGCCTGGCCGACCTGCGCCAGGACTGGGCTCCGCTGATCGCCTTTATTGAGGACCCGAGCTGAGGGCGGGGGCGTCGTGCTCCCACTAGCAGTTCCACCCGCGTGCTGAATTCCTGCCCCTCGCGCATCAACGGGTGTTCCGACAGCCCTACCGTGGCGTAGGAGGTCACGCCCTTCTGTGGGCGATCCACCGCCTGCAGGACGTAGATGTCGCTCTGATGGTTGTCGTCCCACAGGTGCGTGACCGGCGACGTCTCGAGGCCGAAAGCGGAAGCCATGAGTTGGGCGATGGTTTTCGCTGTGGTTGAGACCTGGCTCAAGTCCGGCCTTATGAAACCTGCTGGGCCTGGGCGATCCGCTGGCGATAGTTTTCAAAGACCGTCCGAATGAATTTCCCCGTCCGCCGGTCGGTGGACGCTGTCACAAGGGTCAGCGGGCAAGACGCCGTCCGCTGTTCCTGCATGCCCGACAACTGGGGAAGGCCGTAGAACGCATTCTTCTTATCGGAAAAATCGATGATCCATTTCCCGCCGAAGTGCTTGCGGAATACCTGGCCGACATAGCGCGCCATGCCATCGACGGTCTTGGCTTCGCTTTGCTTTTTGATGTCGTCGATCGTGGGGTACCTGTCCAGGATGTACTCCTCGATCACGTTCAGCGATTCGGGCGAATAGTCCAGCCGCGTAGCGACCTGCGTGGGGACGGACTGAAGGAAGCGGTCGATCGCATCACTCATATCCATCAGCCAGAACTGGAACTGATCGTGTTCTGTCGTCATTTTCCTAATTTCCGCCGGTGTATTTTATGCCCGCGTCAGTGAGGGCGTCCTTTAAGGGCTGTGATGCCTTGTCACGGAATACCCATTGAATATCCCAACCTTCATCCGCCAGGGATTTGTCGCGGGCGACTTCCCACAAATTGTCCTGCGTGGCGGTTTGATACCCCGTTTTGTATTCAATGCCGCGCTGGGCGGCAACGTCGGCAATGTCCAAGCGGCGTGGGTATTCGACACCGTCAACGACTGACGGAACCGTGACTTCGCGTTCCCCCCAGCCGAGGGTCTTATGATATGCGTCCACCGCCGCGTTGGCGGCGGATGCGCGCGTCATGTTCGCATCATAGACATTGGACCAGCGGTCGTAATTCCAAGTCCCGCCGTTGTCCTGATACTCCTGCCAGCGTTGAGCCTTGTGCGTGTCGCTGCCAGCGGTGAGTTTGGCCTTGGGCGGCTCCGGCGGCGGCTCAACCGGCTTCACTGGCGGGTCCGGCGGCGGTGGCGGTGGTTCTTCCTCGACCACCGGCGGGCGCTTGCCGCCGGAGGCCGGCTTCACCTTGGCGATGAGGGCGATCAGGGCGTTGATGGTCAGCACGGTCAGGCCGGCGGCGGTGCGTTTCGCGGCCTCGTCCAGGTCGTGCTCGGTCTTGGCGGTGGCGGCCATGGCCACGCCGTGGCCCAGGTCGTTCAGGCCGCCGAACACCGACCAGCCCACCATGGCATAGCCCACGCCCAGCAGGACGACGTCGATGGCCTCGCCATAGCCGGCGGCGTGGCCCACCGCCCAGGCGGCCAGGAAACCCGCCAGCCAGTACAGCGTCTCCAGCGTGAACAGGCTTCTCGCCGCCTGCTGCATGTCGCGTGGCAGGTAGGGGATGCTGCGGCGGAGCATGCCCACCACGCGTTCGATCATCGACCATTGCGCCGGCTGGCCCGGCGGGTCGCCGTCCTGCTGGCCATACCCGCCGGGGTGGGGCGGGGGAGTGGTGGGCGGGGATATGGGCGGCGTGGCGTGGGGGATGAGATAGGCGCTGAGGCTGCCGTTGGCGAAGTCGGCCATGACCCGGCCCATCAACTGCCCGGTGCCGCAGCGATGGTCCACGCCGTCCACCACCAGGCGCAGCCGCTGGCGCCCGAACTCATCCAGGCCGTTCAGGGCCTGGATGACGCGGTTGTCCTGCCAGGGGCGGAAGGGCACGGTGATGGCATAGCGGCGCATGCCGGCGGGTACGGCCAGGGTGGGGCCGATCAGCAGCCGGCCTTCAGGGATGGCGGCCTCGACCCAGCCACGCATGGCTTGGCCGGGCGCCGCCGCGAAGGGCGCGTGACTGGAGAAACTGTCAGGCACCGCCCCTCCCGCCTCTGGTTCAGCCGGTTACGGCGGATGAACTAAGGCGGCGACGGGGGACGGAAAGGGGCTGGAAGAGGGGGCTTCCCTCAGGGGTAAGCCGCTCGGCATAGTGTCCGGCGGCGCACCGGTATCCTCAGTATACGCTGGTCCAGAGCTGATCCTTGGTGGTCAGCATCTTCAGGAACTCCAGGATGGCCCACAGCTGGTCGTCCGTCAGCGGGCTGCCGTCGGCGCGGCGATAGTCGTCGTGGCCACGGTTGCAATTGCCGGGCAGGGTGGTGTCATAGACCCAAGTGCCCGGCGTGCCCACGGCGCTGACATAGCCCACCTGGACGGGATCGAATTCGCGACCGCCCACGGCGAAGGTGTCCGGCCGGGCGGACGACTTCAGCACGCCCCACAGGGTGGGGACGGACCCGTTGTGCAGGTATGGCGCGGTGGCCCAGATGCCGAACAGGGGCCGCGCCTCATAGACCGGCGGTGTCTGGTCGCCGGCCGCCCCGTCGCTGGTGACGCAGGACGTCTTGTGCGCCGGCGGGCCGGCGGGCGGCACGGCCTTGAAGGCTGGACCCATGGCTTGTTCGACATCGTTGACCGAGCCGGTCTTCTGGTCGATGGCCAGCTTGATCAGGCTCAGCGGCGTCAGGCCCAGGTTGGCGTAGTCGTCATGGTTGAGTTTGCCGCCCTTCTGGTTCAGCAGGCCGTCCACCACGCTGCCGATGACGCCGTTGGTCAGGACGCTGACGGCCTGGGCGTCGGCCGGCATGTCGCCCACGCTGACCGATCCGCCATCGCCGAACAGCAGGGCGCGGGTGCCATTCAGCGGCCCGGTCTTCGCCCAGCGCAGGGCGTTGCGGTACACGGTGGGGTCGGTGTCGGTGGGGCGCTGGTCCATCACCGGCCAGACGTCCTGGCTCAGGGCTGCCTTGGTCATGTGGTGGCAGTCGGCGCAGACCTCGTTGAACAGCTGGCGGCCCTGTTCCGCCTTGCCGGCGTCGACGGCGCCGAAGACGGTGGACGGCCAGGCGGGCGGCGCCAGCTGGGTGATGGCCCATTCCAGCTTCATCAGGCCCGGAACGCTGATGGAGGTGTCGTAGAAGGGGATATGCGGAAACAGCTTGGAGGCGAAGCGCCGCCGGTCGCCCGGGCAGCTTTGCCCCGCGATGTCCTTGCCGGCGACGCAGACGTCCAGCGCGCCGAACACGCCCAGCACCTCTCCCGTGTTGCGGGCCAGGGCCTTGATGTAGTTGCCGTTCGGGGCGGACAGGTTCCACTGCACCGCGTCCTGCTGGTGGGCGTTCCACAGGAAGGGATAACTGACTGGGGCATGGGCCGGCAGCACGTTGGACGGCACGCGGAAGTCCAGGCCGGTGAGGCGGTTGAAGATCATGCTGAAGGCGTCCAGCCGCGCCGGACCCCAGGCCTGCCCGTCCAGGGCGGCGCTGAAGAACGCCCCCCAGGCGGTGGAGAAGGCGGCCAGGCCGGCTTTCAGCGCGGCCTTGTCGCCACCAACGCGGGCGGCGAAGCGGTTGAACTTGGCCGGGTCCGACACCGTGTCGGCCAGGGCGGCCGACAGCTCCACCAGAAAGCCCTGGAAGTCGGCGTCGGCCGGGCCGCCATCCACACGCAGGGCCGTGCCCTTGTAGGTGATCTGCCCGGTGTGGCAGGCGGCGCAGGTCATGCCGATGGAGGTGGGGCCGGTGCCCCGGTCCAGGGCGAAGCCCACGGGCAGGCCTTCGGGGTTCTGCGCTGAGACTTCGTTGGGCAGGTAGTTGAAGCGCGCCAGCCGGTCGGCGAAGAACAGCTCGGTCGAGGCCGGGCGTTCCAGCGCCTTGAACCAGCCGTACGGCATCAACTGCGAGCCTTGGCTGGTGGTGTAGAAGCCTTGGCGCACCGATTGCGGCCAGTTCTGGTCCAGCAGGCGCACCACCTCGGGCGCCTGCGCCGTGGGGGAGGGGGCGGGCGTGGCCGCCCGTGCCGGGGGCGCCCCGGCATGGCCGGCCGCCAGTAAACCCAGGCCGGCCAAGGCCGCCGCCATGCGCCGCCGCGTGCTGAAAACCCGCATGACATCTTCCCCCAATCGCCGCCGTCGCGCTTTGTCCCCCGCCCGTGCCTTTGCACTGTGTCGTACGGAATGGCAAGGGGTTTCTTCAACCATTCGTACGCATGGGCCGCGTCGCATGCGGTCCCGCGCACAGCCGGCGTGCCGGATGTCCGCTGGACGCGGGAGCACATCCTTGCCAGAAAGGCGGGTAAAAGCCGGGGAAGACTGGTCACCCGCCTAACCATTGGGAGAGAAGCATGCAGGTTCAAGGTGTTGCCGCCATCATCACCGGCGGCGGTTCGGGTCTGGGCGCCGCCACGGCGCGCCGTCTGGCGGCCGAGGGCGCCAAGGTGGCCCTGCTGGACGTGAACCTGGCCGCGGCCGAGGCGGTCGCCGCCGAGATCGGCGGCCTGGCGCTCAGCTGCGACGTCACCAGCGCCGACAGCGCCACCGCCGCCATCGCCGCCGCGCGCGAGGCCCATGGCGCCGCCCGCATCGCCGTCAACTGCGCCGGTGTCGCCACCGCCGGCCGCGTGCTGGGCCGTGAAGGCCCGCTGGCTCTGGACGCCTTCCGCAAGGTCATCGAGATCAACCTGATCGGTAGCTTCAACATCCTGCGCCTGGCGGCCGCCGACATGAGCACGCTGGATCCGCTGGAGGATGGCGAGCGCGGCGTGATCATCAACACCGCCTCCGTCGCCGCCTTCGACGGCCAGGTGGGCCAGGCGGCCTACAGCGCGTCCAAGGGCGGCGTGCACGCCATGGCCCTGCCCATCGCCCGTGAACTGGCCCGCGTGGGTGTGCGCGTCATGACCATCGCCCCCGGCATCTTCTGGACCCCCATGGTGGCCGGGTTCACGCAGGAGGTGCAGGACAGTCTGGCGGCTTCCATCCCCTTCCCCAAGCGCCTGGGCAAGCCGGAGGAGTATGCGGAGCTGGCCCTGACCATCTGCCGCAACGTCATGCTGAACGGCGAAACCATCCGCCTGGACGGCGCCGTGCGCATGAACGCGAAGTAAGGGTTCCCAATGGCGGTTGGGGCGTCAGCCCCGCCGCTGGCGGAACGCCTCCAGCGCGTCCTCCATCTCGCGCGCGATGGGGGTGATCAGGGGGTGGGCGGCGTAGGCGGTCCACAAGGCCGCCAGCGCCGGGCGCTTTTCCAGCATGTCCTGCGGCGTGTAGCGGGGCAGGAAGCGCGCCAGGAAGAGCAGCGTGGGGGCCAGGGCGCAGTCGGCCAGGCTCAGCGTGCCCGGCGGCGGTGGGGGCAGGGGGCCCCGGTCAACCACCACCTCCAGCGCGTCCAGGCCCCGGGTCAGTTCCGCCACCCGACCGGCGCTGGCGGTGGCGTCACCCGCCGGGGTCGGTCCCCTTTGCGCCATCAGCGACAGCAGCGGCGGCAGGACGTACAGGTCCAGCAGGCGGGCCACCGTGCGCTGGGCCGCCCGCGCCACTGGCTGGGCCGGCAGCAGCGCCGGTTTGGGGAAGGCCTCCTCCAAAAATTCACAAATGACGGCGGACTCAAGGATGTACGCGCCGTCGGCGTCCAGCACCGGGGTCTTGCCCAGCGGATTGATGGCCTGGAAGGCGGCCGACTTCTGGCCACCCGGCGGATCCACCAGGGGAATTTCCAGGCCCTTGGCGCGGATGGCCAACACGACGCGGGCGGAATAGGGGGACAGGGCGGCGCCGTAAAGTTTCAAGGGCTGTCTCCTCTAACCGTAAAGGTGGATCGCTCATGACGGTCTTGCGGCTGGCGGTCGGCCGGCCTGGACGCTATGGTCGTTGATTATGCCATTGAACGCGTGCCAACCCCTGCCGGATATCGCGGGTTTCATCCGTGCCGATGAATTGCCCGACGGTCCCATCGCCCACGCCTACGCGTGGTGGCGGGGGCTGGGGGGCGGCGCCGTGCCGCCGCCGTCGGCCGCCCTGGACCTGGCGGCGGTGCCGGACAGTTTCCTGCCCCACCTGGCGGTGACGACGGCCTTCCGCGCCGACGGCCGGGTGCGGGTGGTGTTCTGCGGCTCCCTCTCCGCCTTGGCCGCCGGCAGCGACCCCACCGGCCGCTATTTCGACGAGTTCTATCCGCCCGAGATGCTGGAGGCGGCGCTGGGCTTCCAGGCGGCCATCGCGCGCGACGCCCAGCCCATCTTCGGCCAGGACCAGGTGGGCACGGATGAGGGCGTTATGTACCATGTGCCCCGTATCGGCCTGCCCTTCCAGGGCACCGACGGCAGCCTGGACCGGCTGGCCATCGTCATGCACTACCAGCCGACGCCGGAGAACTTCAAGGTGCGGCTGCGGGTGTTCCAGGACCGCGCCCGGCTGCTGCGCCGCGAACTGCGGCTGGTGGCGCTTTAAGGCCACACTGACCGAAGGAAGCGTGCGGTCGCGGCATTCGAACGTTGCGCGGAGCGCACCCCCGGCGCGATAATAATTACCCGGGCCGCCCCGATGCCGGGAGCCGCCGCGCCGTCCGTCGAAGGATGTTTTCCCGTGTCTGAGGCACCCCATACCCGGCCCCCCGTCCCGTTGCCAGGGGAGGGCCGCGTACCCTCGCGCCGGCATCTGCTGGCGGGGGGCTGGGCGCGCTGGCGGCGGCCGGCCTGGGCTGGGGCGGCGGTGGCCGGGGTGGCCACGCCGAGTCCATCCGCTTCCTGACCATCGGCACCGGCACGGCCGGTGGCACCTATTTCCCCATCGGCGGCATCCTGGCCAACGCCATCAGCAACCCGCCGGGCAGCCCCGGCTGCGACCGGGGCGGCAGCTGCGGCGTGCCCGGCATGATCGCCGTGGCGCAGACCACCTCGGGCGCCGTGGAGAATGTGGAGGCCCTGCGCGCCGGGCGGTATGAGACGGGACTGGTGCAGGCCGACATCGGCTTCCTGGCCTACAAGGGCAAGGGCCCCTACGCCGGCAAGCCGCCTTTCACGGAGTTGCGGGCCCTGGCCAACCTGTACAGCGAGACGGTGCACCTGGTGGTGCGGGGCGACAGCCCCATCAAGACGGTGAACGACCTGAAAGGCCGGCGCGTGGCGCTGGGCGAAAAGGGCTCCGGCACCTTGCCCACCGCGCTGCTGATCCTGCAGGCGCACGACCTGTCGGAAAAGACGGTGCAGCCTTTCTACCTCAACCCCGGCACGGCGGGGGACCGCCTGGCCTCGGGCCAGCTGGACGCCTTCTTCATCATTGGTGGCTATCCCCTGCCGGCGGTGGCCGACGTCGCGGCGCGCCTGCCCGTGCGCCTCATCTCCATCATCGATGCCCGCCTGCCCCGCCTCAGCCCCGGCCTGCCCCTGTTCACCGAAACCATGATCGGCGGCGACGGCGCCTATGTCGGCGTGCCGGAGACCAAGACCCTGGGCGTGGGCGCCCAGTGGCTGGCCACCACCGCCCTGCCGGACGAGCTGGCCTACGGCATCGTCAAGGCGCTGTGGCACCCCAACACCCACCGCCTGCTGGTGGCCGGCCACCCCCGGGGTGAAAGCATCCGGAAAGAGGCCGCCCTGACTGGCTTGGCCGTGCCCCTGCACCCCGGTGCCGCGCGCTATTACCGGGAACAGGGGTTCGACGTCACCTTGGCCACCTCAGGATAAGGCGGCGGCATGTCCCGTGCCGCCGCGGGCCGCGCCAGACGACCGACGGAAAGCAAGTCAGTCCAGCAGCATGTCCAGCACCAGCGTTTCCTTCGCGGCATCCCCGCGCCAGTCCCTCATGGCGGGCAGGCCCTCAATGGTGGCGACATAGGCCTGGGACGCCTCGGTCAGCGGCACCTTCCAGGTCTGGAGGCGGGTCGCCACGGGCGCGTACATGGCGTCGGCGATGGTGAAGGCGCCGAACAGGAAGGGGCCGCCGTGGCGGGCCAGGCAATCCGCCCACAGGGCCTGGATGCGGGTGATGTCGCCGGCGGCCTTGGCCACGCGCTCCGGCCGGTCGATGGTGCGGGCCAGGTCCATGAACAGGTTGCGGCGCAGATCCATGAAGCCGGAGTGCATCTCCGCGCTGACCGACCGCGCGTGGGCGCGGATGGCGCTGTCCTGGGGCCATAGCCAGGCCTGGGGCGCCAGTTCGGCCGCGTATTCGCAGATGGCCAGGCTATCCCACACGGTGATCTCGCCACCGGCGGTCCGGTGGACCAGGGCCGGCACCTTGCCCGCCGGGCTGTGCGCCAGCATGCGCGCCTTGCTGTCCGGCTGGCGCAGGGGGATCACCACCTCGTCAAACGCCAGGCCCGCATGGCGCAGCGCCAGGTAGGGGCGCAGCGACCAGGAGGAGTAGGTCTTGCTGCCCAGGATCAGGGTGAGGTCGGCGGACATGGGGCTGGTCCCTCGGGATCGGTGGCGACGGGCGGGTGAGGGTAGCGGCGGATGTCTCTTCGCGCCAGCGGTGTCACCGCCGGTGTGACGCCGCCGCGTTTGAAACCGTGGCCGGGATGTGGAACCCTGCGGGCCTGACTTTCCGAAGCCGAAAGGGTTTCCCCCGTGCTGTCCTGCTTCCTGGCCCAGAAGGCCGCCGACACCGTCACCCTGATCCCCGTGCGCAAGGACGGGTTGGACGCCTGGCTGGAAACAGCCCCGGCCGCCACCGCCGCCTGGGTGCGCAGCGTCGGCTTCACGGCCGAGCCTGGCACGACATCCCTGCTGCCGTCCGCCGACGGGCAGTTGGACCGGGTGCTGGTGGGTGTGGGCGACACGCTGGACCTGTGGAGCTTCGCGGGCCTGCCCACGACGCTGCCCGTGGGCCCTAAAACGCCCAAGGGCGGCGGCGCCAGCTACGCCCTGGACGACAGCCTGACGGCGGAGCAGGCGACGGCCGCTGCCACCGGCTGGGCGTTGGCCAGCTATCGCTTCACCCGCTACCGCAAGGCGACGAAGGACCTGCCGCGCCTGGTGCTGCCGGCCGGTGCCGACGCCCATGCCGTGGATAGCATGGCCCGCGCCGTCTACCTGGTGCGCGACCTGATCAACACCCCGGCGGAGGACATGGGCCCGGCCGACCTGGCCGCCGCCGCCCGGGAATTGGGGGCGGAGTTCGGCGCCGACGTCTCCGTCATCGTGGGCGATGACCTGCTGGCCGCCAACTACCCCACCGTCCACGCCGTGGGCCGGGCGGCGGACAAGAAGCCCCATTTCATTGACCTCACCTGGGGCGACGCCGCCAACCCGCTGGTCTGCCTGGTGGGCAAGGGCGTGTGCTTCGACAGCGGCGGGCTGGACATCAAGGCGGCGGGCGGCATGCTGCTGATGAAGAAGGACATGGGCGGCGCCGCCCATGTGCTGGGCCTGGCCCGCCTGGTCATGGCGGCCAAGCTGCCGGTGCGCCTGCGCGTGCTGGTGCCAGCGGTGGAGAACGCCATCTCCGGCAACGCCTTCCGCCCCATGGACATCATCACCACGCGCAAGGGCCTGACGGTGGAGATCGGCAACACCGACGCCGAGGGCCGCCTGATCTTGTGCGACGCCCTGGCCGAGGCCGACAGCGCCAAGCCCGCCCTGATCCTGGACTTCGCCACCCTGACCGGCGCCGCCCGCGTCGCGCTGGGCACCGACCTGCCGGCCCTGTTCGCCAACGACGACCAACTGGCCGACGACATCCTGGCGGGGGCCAAGGAGACGGGCGACCCGCTATGGCGCATGCCGCTGTGGCAGGGCTATGCCAAGCAGCTGGACAGCAAGATCGCCGACCTGAACAACGCGCCGGGCGGCGGCTACGGCGGCGCCATCACGGCGGCGCTGTACCTGGAGCGTTTCATCACCAAGGGCACGCCTTGGGCCCACATCGACCTGATGGCCTGGAACGCCAGCGCCAAACCCGGCCGGCCCGAGGGAGGCGAGGCCATGGGGCTGCGCGCCACCTTCGCCATGCTGAGCCGCCGGTACCCGCCGAAGGCCTGAAGATCCCACCGGCGCTTCCCTGGCCATTCCGGGAAGCGCCAGCGTGGATAAAAAATAACTATGTAGCCTCCAGGTACCCCCAATGGGGTGGCAGGCCCTTGCCGCTGCGCGGGACTTTGGGCACACTCCCGACAGTTGCGGCTGGCCGATACGCTGTCGGAATGACGGCAGGGCCGGAACAACGGGCGGGCCGGATAAACGTTTCCGGGTGCGGGGGGCATCATGTCGCGTAATCTCGAAGCCCTGGAACTCTGGCGCGGCGCGCTGGTGGCCAGCGTGCGGGCCGCCAGCCCGGACCTCTCGGCCCGCCAGCTGGCCCTGTTGCTCACCGTCTACATGACACCGCCGCCCCACACGGTGCGCGGCTTGGCGGCGACGCTGAACGTCTCCAAGCCCGCCATCACCCGCGCCCTGGACCGGCTGGGCCGCCTGGGCTTCACCAAGCGCAAGCGCGATGCCGAGGACCGGCGCAACGTCCTGGTCCAGCGCACGGTCAAGGGCTCCGTCTTCCTGCATGAGTTCGGGCAGATGGTGATTGACGCGGGCGCCGTGCAGGGCGCATTGGACGGGGCGCGCGTCGCGGCACCCCGGCCCGCCGTCGCGACGCCCGTTACTCCCCCGCCAGCTTCGGAGCCGGTTTCCGCACCGGTATGATGTGAGATGTCCAGCAAAGCGAAGACCACGCCGGTTCTAGACCCGCGCGTGAACCCTTACCGTTCCGACCTCGCCTCCGCCCATCTCTACGGCAAGGTCACGGCCGAGCGCTACGTTGACGGTGTGCCCTGCCAGGTGCGCGCCGGCTACGTCAGCCTGAAGGAAGAGCCGACCTTCACCGCCCGCCAGTCCAGCCAGCTGCTGTTCGGCGAGGTCTTCACGGTGTTCGAGGAGAAGGACGGCTGGGTCTGGGGCCAGAACGCCACCGACGGCTATGTCGGCTACCTGCAATTGGAAGCGCTGGATGACGAGTTGGCGGAGCCGACGCACAAGCTGACGGCGCTGCGCAGCTTCTTCCATCCCGAGCCGGACCTGAAGACCCCGCCGCTGGACATGATCAGCCTGGGCGCGCCCCTGTGCGTGGTGGAAGAGGCCAACGGCTTCGCCGGCGTGGCCGGCGGCGGCTGGGTGCCCCTGGTGCATGTGGCGGAGATCGGCGCCGTGAAGGCCGACCCGGTGGACACCGCCCTGCGCCTGCTGGGCACGCCCTATCTGTGGGGCGGGCGCACCAGCGTGGGCATCGACTGTTCCGGCCTGATCCAGTTGGCGCTGGACGCCGCCGGCCTGCCGTGCCCGCGCGACAGCGACCAGCAGCAGGCGGCCCTGGGCACGCTGGTTTCGGCCGACGGTGTTGGCCACGCCTACCAGCGCGGCGATCTGGTGTTCTTCCCCGGCCATGTTGGCATCATGGCGGATGAAACCCACCTGGTGCACGCCAACGCCCATCACATGGCCACGGTGCGCGAACCCCTGGCCGACGTCGTGGCGCGGGCGTCGGCGGGCAAGGGCGTCGGCGCGGTGAAGCGGCTAGGGTGAGGGCGCCCTGCGTCGTGGATGAACATTCAGATGTATTTCAACCTGACATAGTGTGTTGAATAGTTAGGTATGGGAAACGTTCTGGCCGCGACATATGTTGTGGCGAACGGAGATTCCCATGCTTTCACCCCACTTCCGCGCGTTGATGGATACCGTGCCCGATGGCGTGATCGTCATCGACGGCCAGGGCACGATCCAATCCTTCAACTCCGCCTGCGAACGCCTGTTTGGCTGGACGGCGGCGGAGGTGATCGGCCGTAACGTCAAGGTGCTGATGCCCGCCCCTTATCAGGACGAGCATGACCAGTATCTGGCCCGCTATCATGCCACCGGGGAGAAGCGGATCATCGGTATCGGCCGCGAGGTGACGGGCCTGCGCCGGGACGGGACCACCTTCCCCATGGAACTGTCGGTGGGCGAGGCGCAGCAGGATGGCCCGCCCGCCTATATCGGCATCATCCGCGACATCAGCGACCGGCGGGCGGCGGAACAGGCCTTGCGCAACCGCGAGGCGCGTCTGGCCTCCATCATCGAGACCATCCCGGACGCCCTCATCGTCATCGACGGCCAGGGGTTGATCCGGTCGTTCAGTCCGGCCGCCCAGCGTCTGTTCGGCTATGCCGAGCCGGAGGTGGCGGGGCGGAACATCAGCATGCTGATGCCCTCGCCCTATCGTGAGCAGCACGACCAATACATCGCCCGCCATCTCGCGACGGGGGAGAAGCGGATCATAGGCGTCGGCCGCATCGTCTCCGGCCAGCGCCGCGACGGATCGGTGTTCCCCATGGAACTGGCGGTTGGGGCCGTGGACCTGGAGGGGGAGCGCCTGTTCACCGGCTTCATCCATGACCTGACGGAACACCAGGCGGTGGAGCGCCGGCTGCAACAGTTGCAGGCGGAGTTGCTGCATGTCAGCCGGGTCAGCGTCATGGGCCAGTTGGCGTCGGCCCTGGCGCATGAATTGAACCAGCCGCTGACGGCGGTGGTCAACTACATCAAGGCGTCGCTGCGACTGCTGGAGCGGCCGGAAACCGTGGATATGCCCCTGGCGCGGGAGGCCATGGAAAAGGCGTCGGCGCAGGCGCTGCGGGCCGGGCAGATCATCCGCCGGCTGCGCGACTTCATCGCCAAGGGCGGCACCGATCGGCGCGCGGAAAGCCTGGATGGCCTGATCGAGGAGGCGGCCGCCCTGGCCTTGGTCGGGGCGCGGGAAAGCGGCGTGCGCATGGAATTGCGCCTGCAACGGCAGGATCTGCGCGCCGTCATCGACAAAATCCAAATCCAGCAGGTGCTGCTCAACCTCATCCGCAACGCCGTCGAGGCGATGGACGGCCAGCCGGAACGCATCCTGTCCATCGCGGCGATGCCGGATGGCGCGGGGTTTATGGAGATCGCCGTGGCCGACACCGGCCATGGCTTGGATGACGACACCATGGCCCGGCTGTTCCAGCCCTTCGTGTCCGGCAAGGAACGGGGCATGGGGGTGGGCCTGTCGATCAGCCGGTCCATCGTCGAGGCCCATGGCGGCCGGCTGTGGCCGGAACGTAACGAACAAGGCGGCGCGACCTTCCGCTTCACGCTGCCCCTGCTGTCCGAGGCTGAGAAAGACCATGACGCCTGACCCGGTCATCGCCGTGCTGGATGACGACGCCGCCGTGCGGGATTCGCTACGGCTGCTGCTCATGGCGTCGGGCTACCAGGTCGCGGCCTTCTCCTCGCCCCTGGACTTTCTGGACTCCGACGCGCCGGCGCGTTGCGCCTGCCTGGTGGTGGACGTGCGCATGCCCGATCTGACCGGCCTGGAAGTCCAGGAACGGCTGGTCGCGGCCGGGTCCACCCTTCCGGTCATCATCATGACCGGCCATGGCGACGTTCCCCTGGCGGTGGCCGCGATGAAGGCCGGGGCCGTGGACTTCATCGAAAAGCCGTTCGAGGAGGAGACGCTGCTGGCGTCCATCCAGTCGGCGCTGTCACGGCCCCGCGCCGGAGCCGATGTTCCGCCGCCCTCCCCCGGGGCGCAAGCGGAGGCGCCGTCACCGGAGGCGCTGGCCTGCCTTGGCGCGCTGACGCCACGGGAACTGGACGTGTTGCGGGGCTTGGTCGACGGCAAGCCCAACAAGATCATCGCCTTCGACCTGTCCATCAGTCCGCGCACGGTGGAAATCCACCGCGCCCGGGTCATGGAGAAGATGCGCGCCGGCAGCCTGTCCCACTTGGTGCGACTGGCGCTGGCGGCAGGTATTCGTCCGAACGCGGGTTGATCCGCGTCAAACCCGGCCGGGATACGGGGAAACCCTTATTACTCCTGTAGGCGTCGACACATTAACTTCAAGGGGGCGGCGGGGTTGGCACCGTCGCCGGTGTGACGCCTGTGGGAGATTTGATGTGCCCGACATCGCGGCGGGACGGATCCATGTCGTCGATGATGACGAGTCCGTCCGTGATTCGCTTGAGTTCCTGCTGCGGCTTTATGGCTTCGAGGTCAAGCTCCATGCCTCTTGCCAGGACTTTTCCATGGATTTCGATGGTGGACGGGGATGCCTGCTGCTTGACCAGCACATGCCGGGCATGACGGGTGTCGAATTCGTGGAAGGGCACCGCGCCTTGTTGCGCGACCTGCCCATCCTGATGATGTCCGCGAACATGGAGCCGGAGACGCGCGACCGGGCCATCCGGGCCGGCGTGGCCGGCTTCCTGGACAAGCCTGTCGATACCGGCCGGCTGGTTGATGAACTGCGGCGGCTGCTGGGCGGCCCCGCCTGACGGATCGTGGTTTTGCGCCCATAGGGGGTTTTACGCCTATAGGGGGTTTTACGTAGGTAGAAAACCGAACTCATCAGGTGGAACGCCGGGCGCTAACGTCCTCTCACGGAACGACGACGGGCTGGTTCAGGCCCGACACGAACGGGAGCCCCCCAGATGACGCCATCGCTCGCCACCGCCCCGACCACCACCCGCCACCCCAGCCCGGCCGTCCTCAACGCCATGCCGGCGCCATCGGCCAGCCGGGCCACGCCGGCCGGCCCATTCGCCCCTTGGGGCGACGAGGCTTCCGCCTACAGCCGGGACCAGGTGATCTTCTCGGAAGGCGATACGGCCAGCAGCGTGCGCATCATCACCTCCGGCATGGTCCGCATCCTGCGAATGATGGCCGACGGCCGGCGGCAGATCGTGGGCTTCCTGCAGCCTGGCGACATGCTGGGGCTGGCCCCGGGCGGCACCTATCTCTATTCCGCCGAGGCCGTGACCCCCGTGACCTTGCGGCGCCTGTCCCGTACGCAGTTCGATTCGCTGCTGGAACGGGACCCCGAGCTGCGGCTGCGCCTGCTGGCGGCCACCGCCACCGAACTGCAGGTGGCGCAGGAGCAGATGCTGCTGTTGGGCCGCAAGACCGCGCCGGAGCGGCTGGCCAGCTTCCTGTTGCGCCAGGCCCGCCGCGTGACGCCCGAGCCTGAGGACCATTGCCGCATCTCGCTGCCCATGACCCGCACCGACATCGCGGATTTCCTGGGGCTGACCATGGAAACCGTCTCGCGGGCTTTCACCAAGCTGAAGACCACCCATCTCATCCGGCTGTTGCCCGACCAGATGGTGGAACTGGTGAACGTCGAGATCCTGATCGACTTGTCGGAAGGCGGCGGCCGGTCCGGCCTTATTCAATAGCCGCGCTTGCGGTCGACCAGGTTGATCAGCGGCTGGCCGGCGGCCAGCCGCCTCAGCCCGCCCACCACCTGTTCCACCGCCGTGCGCGCCTGGGTGATGGCGGCGACGTGGGGGGTGATGGTCACCTTGGGGTGCGTCCAGAAGGGGTGCTCGGCCGGCAGCGGCTCGGTGCGGAAGACGTCCAGGGTGGCGCCCGCCAGATGGCCGCTGTCCAGGGCCGTCAGCAGATCCTCCTCCACCAGATGGCGCCCCCGGGCCGCATTGATGACCACGGCACCCCGGGGCAACTGGGCGAACAGGCCCGAGTCCAGAATGTTCTCCGTGTCCGGCGTCAGGGGCAGCAGGCAGACCAGGATGTCCGTGCGCGCCAGGAAGGGCGCCAGGCCCTCGGCCCCGTGATATGTCGCGACGCCGTCCAGGTGCTTGGGTGAGCGGCTCCAGCCGGCCACGTCGAAGCGCAACGCCTTCAGGGCTTGGGCGGCATCACTGCCCAGGGCGCCCAGGCCCAGGATGCCCACCTTGCGTTCCCGCGCCAGGTGCTGGTGGGTCAGCTGCTTCCATTCGCCCGCCCGCTGCCGCGCCTCGAACAGGGGGGCGTCACGGTGCCAGCGCAGGACATGCAGGCAGACATACTCGGTCATGCCCTCGGTCAAGCCCGGCTCCACCATGCGCACCAGCGGCAGGTCGGGCAGGGTGGGGTCGGCCAGCAGGGCGTCGACCCCGGCGCCCAGCGAGAAGATGACCTTCAGCTTGGGCAGGCTGGCCAGCAGGCCAGCCGGCGGCTTCCACGCCAGGGCGTAGTCGATCTCCGCCGGGTCGCCCATGCCCTCCGGCCACACGCGCACATCCAGCTCAGGCAATTGGGCGTTCAGCTCGTTCACCCAGTCGGCGGCGTGGTCGTGGGCGGAGACGAACAGCAGAGCCATCAAAAAACTCCTTAATCCTGCCCGTCGTCGCGCTGGCTGCTTTCGGAGCGGAAGGGGTGGGCGGGGTAGACGCCCAGGATCTTCAGCTCGCGGGCGAAGAAGTCCAGCTCCTCCAGCGCCAGGCGCAGGGGCCGGTCCTCGGGGTGGCCTTCCACGTCGGCGTAGAACTGGGTGGAGGTGAAGCGGCCGCCCACCATGTAGCTTTCCAGCTTGGTCATGTTGACGCCGTTGGTGGCGAAGCCGCCCATGGCCTTGTACAGGGCCGCCGGCACGCTGCGCACGCGGAAGACGAAGCTGGTGATGACGGGGCCTGCCCCGCGCGTCGCCGGCTTGGGCTCCCGCGACAGGATCAGGAAACGGGTGGTGTTGTGCTCCGCATCCTCGATGCCGCGCGCCAGCACCTCCAGCCCGTAAATCTGGGCCGCCAGTTCCGAGGCGATGGCGCCCTGGGTCAGGTCGCCCCACTTGGCCACGTCGGCGGCGGCACCGGCCGTGTCGGCGTGGGTGACAGGCGCCATGCCATGGGTGCGCAGGTATCCTCGGCATTGCGACAGCGCCTGGATGTGGGAATGAACCTGCTTCAGGCCCTCGATCGTGGCCCCCTTAGGCGCCACCAGGCAATGGACCACCCGCTGGAAATGCTCCCCGATGATGTGCAGGCCGCCCTGGGGCAGCAGGTGGTGCATGTCGGCCACGCGGCCGGCCACCGAATTCTCGATGGGGATCATGGCCAGGCGGGCACGGCCCTCCGTCACGGCGGCGAAGGCGTCCTCGAACGAGTGGCAGGGCAGGGGGACCATGTCCGGAAACACGTGGCGGCACGCCATGTCGGAATTGGCGCCCGGCGCCCCCTGATAGGCGATGCTGTTGTCGGCAGTGTCGGACATATTTCTTTTCCCCCTCAGGCGCCGGGCGGCCATATCCGTGGCCTCGGCTTCCTCGCTTTCCAGCCCGCTTCGCATCCCGGATAGCTCCAGCGGCCCTTTCCCGTATATCAGGGTCGCAGCCTACAACGGCATGACCCATGGCTCATGCCGTTGGTTTTACGGGGCCGTCATGCTGCCGATCAGGGCCCGCGCCCGTTCCAGATCCTCCGGCGTGTCCACGCCCAGGGGCACCGCGTCCACCACCGCCACGTCGATGCGCATGCCGTTGGCCAACGCCCGCAGCTGCTCCAGCTTCTCCCGCTGCTCCAGGGCGGCGGGGGGCAGGGCGACGAAGCGGGCCAGGGCCTCGCGGCGATAGGCGTAAAGGCCGATGTGGTGATAGTGCGGGCCGGCACCCCAGGGGGTGGTGGTGCGGGTGAAGTACAGGGCGCGGCCCACGCGGGCGCCCGGCGCCAGCTCGATCACCGCCTTGACCACGTTGGGATTGTGCCGCTCCTCCTCCACGGTGATCTCCACCGCCAGGGTGGCGATGTCCACTTGCCCATTGGCCAGCGGGCCGAAGGCGGCGCGCACCGTGGCCGGCTCCACCGTCGGCAAGTCGCCCTGGACGTTGACCACGGCGTCGTGCCGCCCCTCCGGGTCCACCAGGCGCAGCGCCTCGTGGATGCGGTCGGAGCCGGAGGGGTGGTCGGGGTTGGTCAGCACCGCCTGGCCGCCGGCGTCCCGCACCGCCTCCACGATTTCCTTTTCCGCCGCCGCCACCAGCACTGGGCCGATGTCGGCCTCCGCCGCGCGCCGCCATACCTGCACGATCATGGGCGCGCCGCCGATGTCGGCCAGCGGCTTGTTCGGCAGCCGGGTGGAGGCCATCCGCGCCGGAATGATCACGATGGGGGCTTTGGGCGCGCCCAGGGGAGAGGCGGCGGGGCTTGAAGACATGGGGCTTCGGCCTACGATTTGATTTGGCTCATGGCTGGGGCAGGCGTGCGACATTTACCTCCCATGGTCAAGCCGGTTTGCAGGCAGGGCGCCGAACTATCTTGCCCTGGTTGAACAGGCCGCTTATCGTCGCCCGGAATTTGGGAGAATGATGGCCGGACCATAACGGCCCCGGGCATCGACAAGCGTCACCACCTGGCGTTAACCTGGACGCGCAGGAACCATAACCAGCACGCGAACGGCAAACAGCGTGGGACATGAGGGCTTGATCTGATGGCGGGTAGCTTCTTCAACAAGATTTCCATGGCCATTCTGTTGGGCGCGCTGATCGCCCTGTTGGCGGGGTTCATCGCCAAGAAGGCCGTGCACCCGACGATGTTGACCGAGAACGTGTACAAGATCGAAGGCGTGGAGGCGGCCCCGGCCGCGGGTGGCGAGCCGGCGGCGCCGGCCAAGCCGGACCCGGTCAGCCCGCTGCTGGCCGCTGCCAGCGCCGATAACGGCGCCAAGCTGACCAAGGTCTGCCAGGCCTGCCACACCTTCGACAAGGGCGGCCCGGCCAAGGTGGGCCCCAACCTGTGGGGCATCATCGGCAACAAGCAGGGCCATATGGAGGGCTTCGCCTACTCCGACGCCATCAAGAAGCTGGGTGGCACCTGGGATTACGAAAAGCTGAACGAGTTCCTGGCCAGCCCCAAGACCTACGCCCCGGGCACCAAGATGACCTTCGCCGGCTTCAAGTCCGTCAAGGACCGCGCCGACGTGATCGCCTATCTGCGCAGCCAGGCCGACAGCCCGGCCCCGCTGCCCTGAGAAGGCGGGTGCGCTTAAGGGATAGTCGGCCGCCTTGGGTTTGAGGCGGCGGCCTCTCCGGTATAAAAGCAGGGGCGGTCCCAGCCGGGGCCGCCCCTCTTTGCATCTCCCGCTTCCCAGGAAGAACCCATGACCACGCCCGTGCCTGACGACCTCATCGCCCTGGCCCACCGCATGGCGGAGTCGGCGGGCGCCGTCATCCGCCGCTATTTCCGGGCGGATGTGGAGATCGACGCCAAGTCCAACCTGACGCCGGTCACCATCGCCGACCGCCAGGCGGAAGAGGCGCTGCGCGCCCTGCTGGCGGCCGAGCGCCCCGATGACGGCATCCTGGGCGAGGAACTGGGCACCCACGGCCTGGACCGGGAGTATGTCTGGGTGCTGGATCCCATCGACGGCACCAAGAGCTTCATGACCGGCCGCCCCATCTTCGGCACCCTGATCGGCCTGCTGCGCCACGGCCGACCGGTGCTGGGCGTGATCGACCAGCCCATCCTGGGTGAGCGGTGGATCGGTGGCATAGGCCACCCCACCCGCTTCAACGGCACGCCCGTCCGCACCCGCGCCTGCCCCACTTTGGCGGAGGCGACGGTGACCACCACCAGCCCCGACATGTTCAAGGGCGTGGAGGCGGAACGCTTCGCCCAGTTGAAAGCCGCCTCGCGCTACGTCGTCTACGGCAGCGATTGTTACGGCTACGCCCAGGTGGCCAACGGCTGGCTGGACATCTCGGTGGAGCGCGACCTGGCGCCCTGGGACTGGGCGGCCCTGGTGCCGGTGGTCGAGGGCGCCGGCGGCCGCATGACCGACTGGCAGGGCCGCGACCTGGTGCTGGGGGCCGTGGGCGAGGTGGTGGCGTCCGGCGACGCCCGCGCGCATGCCCAGGCGCTGGCCATCATGGGCGGGGGCGCCTAAGTCGCTCTTAAGGCGCGGGGATGGCCCACACGCCTTAGGGTCACGACCAAACGCCACACCCCTTAAACATCCCCTTCCAGCCAATCCTCGATCAGGCGGCGGGCGATGCTGTCGCCGGGGGAACGCGTAAGCTGCCGTCCAGGGGGCCGCGGCGCAGGCTGGCCTCGCGCACCTCCTCCCGGGTGAACCAGCGCGCGTCCTCCAGCTCCTCCAAATCCACCTTCAGCTCCGTGGTCACGGCGCGGGCGTGGAAGCCCAGCATGAGGGAGGAGGGGAAGGGCCAGGGCTGGGAGGACTGGTAGCGCACGTCCGTCACCTGGATGCCGGCCTCCTCCATCACCTCGCGCGCCACCGCTTCCTCCAGGCTTTCGCCCGGTTCCACGAAGCCGGCCAGGGTGGAATACATGCCTTGGCCGAATCGGGCCTGCCGGCCCATGACGCAGCGGTCGCCATCGTGCACCAGCATGATCACGGCCGGGTCGGTGCGGGGGAAGTGCAGCGTCTTGCAGTCCGGGTTGGTGCAGCGGCGGACATGCCCGCCCTCGATCACCTCGGTCACCGTGCCGCAGACGCCGCAGAAGCGGTGGCGCTGGTGCCAGCCCAGCAGGCCCCGCACATAGGCCAGCAGGCTGGCCGTGGACCGGTCCACCTGGTGGGCGAGGGTGCGCAGCTCTGTCGGCGTGCCCAGGCCCAGCAGATCGGGGTGACCTTCCTCCAGCCCGGACAGGTCGACGGCGAAATGGGCGATGTCCCCCTCCACGCCCAGGAAGGCGGGGGCCAGGGTCGCGGCCTCGCGCCACCACGGGCTGCCGGGGTCGAGATAGGCCGGCCGCACCGCAGTCTCCGCCCCGTCGGGCACCCCTTGCGGCGGGGATGCCACCAGGAACTGGCCGCGCCAGACGGCCAGGAATTGGCTTTCGGGGGCCGCCAGGCGCTGGGCCAGCCAGTCGGCCTGCTTGCGGGCGACGGTGGCGCGGTCCAGGCCGGCGCCGGTGTAGAAGTTTTTCTGGGACCGGTTCGTCATGATCACCATTCGTCTCACGATGGGACCGGAGCGGGCAAGGCCACCCCTCATCGTGCGGCGCATCGGAGGGGGCGGGTCGGCCCTGCCGCCTTTTCACTTGCTATGGGGACATGCGATGCCGATATATGGCGGCGGGAGGTTGGCGGCGGACGTGTCCCTCGCCAACCCGGTCAGGTCCGGAAGGAAGCAGCCGTAACGAGTTTCGGCGCGGGTCGCATGTCCAGCCTCCCACCTCATAAAATGAGAAGCCCCTAGGCGGGCACCCGGCGCTCGCCGCCGGCGCGCCCTGTCCCTGCCAGCGCCGGAAGGGTTGAGCGATCCCGTGACCGAAAGCCCGCTTTCCTCCGCTTCCGACTCCGCCGCCGGTAATGCCGTTTACCGGGTCCTGGCCCGCAAGTATCGCCCCCGCAATTTCGATGAGCTGATCGGCCAGGACGCCCTGGTGCGCACCCTGCGCAACGCCATCCAGTCGGGGCGCATCCACCAGGCCTACATGCTGACCGGCGTACGCGGCGTGGGCAAGACCACCACCGCCCGCATCATCGCCCGCGCGCTGAACTGCATCGGCCCCGATGGCCAGGGCGGTCCCACCGTCAGCCCCTGCGGCGTGTGTGAGCAGTGCGTGTCCATCTCGCAGGACCGCAACGTCGACGTCATCGAGATGGACGCGGCCAGCAACACCTCGGTCGACAACATCCGCGAGATCATCGAGGGCGTGCGCTACGCCCCGGCCGGTGCCCGCTACAAGGTCTACGTCATCGACGAGGTCCACATGCTGTCGCGCAGCGCGTTCAACGCGCTGCTGAAGACGCTGGAGGAGCCGCCGCCCCATGTGAAGTTCGTCTTCGCCACCACCGAGATCCGCAAGGTGCCGGTGACGGTGCTGTCGCGCTGTCAGCGCTTCGATTTGCGTCGGGTGGACCAGGGCACGCTGCAGGCCCATTTCGGCCGTATCGCGGAGCAGGAATTGGTGCCGGTGGAGGCGGAGGCGTTGAGCCTGATCGCCCGCGCCGCCGACGGCTCGGTGCGTGACGGGTTGTCACTGCTGGACCAGGCCATCGCGCTGGGCGGCGGCGCGGTGACGGGCCTGCAGGTCCGCGACATGCTGGGCCTGGCCGACCGCACCCTGGTGGTTGACCTGTTCGAATTGACCCTGTCGGGCAAGCCGGCCGACGCGCTGGCGGTGCTGGACGATTTGCACAAGCGCGGCGCCGACCCGGTGGTCATCGCCCAGGACCTGCTGGACTTCACCCATTTCCTGACCCGCGCCCGCGTGGTGCCGGGCACCGCCCAGGACCAGGGCATCCCGGAGATGGAGCGGGTGCGCGGCGGCGAGCTGGCGGCCAAGCTGGGCATGCCCGCCCTGGCCCGCGCCTGGCAGATCCTGCTGAAGGGCCTGTCGGAGGTGCAGCAGGCGCCGGTGCCCATGCAGGCCCTGGAAATGGTGCTGATCCGCCTGGCCTACGCCGCCGACCTGCCCAGCCCGGGCGACCTGGTGCGCAAGGTGATGGAGGGCGGTGTGCCCACCGGTGCCCCCGCGGGCGGCGGCACCCCGATGGGGGGTGGTGGCAATGGCGGCGGCGCCACGGCGCGCGGCATGGCCATGGCCGGCGGTGGCGGCCCGAATGGCGCCCCCATGGCCGTCCTGCGCGGCGGCCTGGCCGGTGCGGTGAAGGCGGCTCCCGTGGTCGCTCCCGCCCCCGTGATGGAGCCCGTTCCGGACCTGCCCCCGGCAGACCCCAAGTCTTTCCGCGAGGTGGCGGAGCTGTTCGGCACCCGGCGCGAGGGCATGCTGCAGGGCAACCTGTTGAGCATGGTCCACCTGGTGAAGTTCGAGCCGGGGCTGATCGAGCTGCGGCCCGCCGCCATGGCCGTGCCCAACCTGGCCGGCCGCGTGGGCCAGCTGCTGACGGAATGGACCGGCCGGCGCTGGATCGTCACCGTCTCCAGCGCGCCCGGCGAACCCACGCTCAGCGACCAGGACCGCGCGGCGGAGAACCGCACCCGCGAACAGGCGGCCGCCAATCCCCTGGTGCAGGCCCTGATGGCCGCGTTCCCCGGCGCCAGGATGGCGGCGGTGCGCGACCTGGACCAGCTGGCCGCGGCGGCAGCCAAGGCCGCCGCCGAAGAGGCCGCCCTCACCCCCGCCTTCCCTTCTTACGAGGATGGCGGTATGGATGCCCCCGACAACCCGTATTTCGACGCCCCGCCGGATATGAGCGACGGCGACTGGGAAGGAGATTTTTAGGCCATGAAGAACATCGGCCAGATGATGAAGCAGGCCCAGCAGATGCAGGCCAAGATGCAGGAAATGCAGGGCAAGCTGGGCGAGATCGAGGCCGACGGCCAGTCCGGCGCCGGCATGGTCCGTGTCGTGGTCAACGGCAAGGGCGAGCTGAAGAAGGTGAAGCTCGACAAGTCCGTCGTCGACCCCGAGGACATCGAGGTGCTGGAGGACCTGCTGGTCGCCGCCTTCAACGACGCCAAGGGCAAGGTCGAGGCGCACATCGCCGAAGAGACCAACAAGCTCATGGGCGGCCTGAAGCTGCCGCCGGGCATGAAGCTGCCGTTCTGATCGGCGCCGCCCTTCAGGGTATGATTCTGAACGCCGGGCCTGGCGACGGGCTCGGCGTCTTCATTTTTCCGGCTGGACTCAAAACAAAGCAGGGCTGGAACAAAGCCGGCACAGCCCCTATCTTGGGGCCATGATCAGCCCTGAAATCGACCGCCTGATACAGCTGTTGTCGCGCCTGCCGGGCCTGGGCCCGCGCTCGGCCCGCCGCGCCGCCTTGCACCTGATCAAGAAGCGCGAGCAGTTGATGGACCCTTTGGCCGAGGCCCTGGCCGGGGCCGCCGCCCGCATCCGCACCTGCCCCGTCTGCGGCAACCTGGACACGGTCGACCCCTGCGGCGTCTGCCGCGACGCCTCCCGCGACCGCACCATCCTGTGCGTGGTGGAGGAGGTGGGCGACCTCTGGGCGCTGGAGCGCACGGGCGCCTATCGCGGCCTCTACCACGTGCTGGGCGGCACCCTGTCGGCGCTGGACGGCATCGGCCCCGACGATCTGGCCGTCCCCGGCCTGCTGGCCCGCGTGGCCCAAGGCACGGACGGCGTGGCCGTGCGCGAGGTCATCCTGGCGCTGAACGCCACCGCCGGCGGCCAGACCACCGCCCACTACCTGACCGACCGCCTCTCCGGCCTGCACGTCGCCGTCAGCCGCCTGGCCCACGGCGTGCCCGTGGGCGGCGAGCTGGACTACCTGGACGACGGCACGCTGACCGCGGCGTTACGGGCGCGGCGCACGCTGGGGTGAGGCGGTGTGTGGGGCCGTGTTCTTCGCGCTGGAAAGCTGAAAGCGGTAGACCATTTTCGCCCACCTTTCGTGGAGCCCATCTTTGTCGGACACGGGCCAGCATTGCCAGTGTTGAGACTGTGCGGCCCTCTGAATCGCCTCATCAAGGCGGTCGTGGCTACTACTCGTCAGGATTTTGGCATCGAAAACCCGGCCGTGCTCATCGCATATGGCTGCAAAGACGACTTGGCCTTCTTCACCCATCATGACCGATGAGATCGGATATGCTGGCGGATGTCGCCTGAAAGACAGCTCGTCAATTCTGGCTGTGGGGCTATCGGGATGGATCCGATCGATGAAATTGGCCGTGTATGGAAGGCCCGCTGACGACATCACTTCGGTTGGAAAAAATATCCTCTCGCGGGCTTGTGAGGGAACCGGTACCGTCGCCGGCCAACAGGCCAGCACCACCAGCACCCCGCTCAGAACCGCATGTGCCGCACTCGTCCGCATGATGCCCCCTCCCCCAGAGGGATGATCGTTGCAGAAGTGGAGGTGGTTGTCGCGGGTCGGTTTCGCACGCTTCACCCACCGCCTGTCCGGCCTCAGGAGTTGGGCGTGGCCGGTGGCGCGGGAACTGGAGGCGATTGGTTGTGGGAGGGTGAGGCGCCTTTCTTCACGAGGGGGAGTTGGAATAGGTAGGTCGCCTGTACTCGAGTCGATATTGGTGCCCTCGTCGATCTGGGGTCCGCACACCGCCAGCGATGAGAGTCCACGGCGGCCAACAGCGCATCGTCCAGCCTTTTATAGCCGCTGGATGATAGGATGAAGGCCGACGTGAACATGCCAACCGCGTCGCAAAAGGCGCTGAAGTGAACCCGGCCCTTTTCCTTCAGCAGTACGGATTCGGCCGAGTATGGCACAGGCGGGCGGGGCAGGGCAGTGCTGTCGATTGATGGCAGCGGCATTGGCGGACGGTGGTCCCAGATCGTCACATCGGGACTTGGTGGGGCTGGCGGTTCCGGGGCTGGCGGTGACGGCACTGGGAAGAGGCGGAAGGTGTAACTGTATGTACCCGCCGTCACCTCCCGGGTGCCGGGGGGCAGCTGGCATCGCCATTTCCTACCGCGCGCCGCCGCCAGCGCGGTCTCGTCCAAGTCGGCATGGGAGGAGGAGTGGTCGATCGTGACGTCACTCAGCCGGCCGTCGGGTTGGCAGAGGAAGCGCAGGCCAACCCTGCCTTGTTCCCCGGCGGCGCGTGCGGCGGCGGGATAGGCCGGCGGGGTCACCGTTTCCAGCTGTACCGCTGCTTCCGGAGGTGGTGACCGGTTTGGCGTGGGGCGGCTTCCATCGCTCATCTGCAGCTGGAAGCGATACGCTATCTTGGTGCTGCCCCAAATGGCCCGCCGAATGCCGTCTGGCGGGTCGCCGTTGGCGTCACGGATGGCACACCCCCACCGGTGGGCACGGGCGGCGGTCAGCAAGGATTGGTCCAGCCGCTCATGGCCGCTGCTTTCCATGATCACGGCATCGCTGACGGTTCCGTCGACGTCGCACAATACGATGAAGACGAGGCGTCCTTCCTCCTGCGCGGCAATGGAGTCCAGAGGATAGATGGGTTGCGCGTCGAGGAAGGACTGCGCGTTCAGTTTGATGGCAGCTGGAGGTGGCGTCCACGGTAAGGCAGGGGGCTCCACGGTACAGGCGCCGCACACCATGCCGAGAAGCGAAAGCCCGCCGATGCGGCCACCCCACGCCTTCATGTCCCCCTCCCCGGGGGCCAGGAAGTTCATGGGTGAGGTGCCGCTGGGGAAGGGGGACTTCCCACTGGCGCCTCGGGCGGCACGAAGGCGTGGGCGACGAAGCCCCAGGAGGCCACCGGCGTATGGTCTGCGCCGGTGGTGGTGGGCTGACAGGCGGTGCCCGGAGGCACGGCGTCGGATAGGGCCGCGTCCAGGCGGGGGCTGCCGGCGCTGTTGATGACGCGGGTGGCGGTGACGTGGCTGTCCGCGCCGCAGAGAAAGGCGATGGCCACCGTGCCGGCCTCGCGCTGCGCCAGGGCCGCCGCTGGATAGGCGGGGCGCCTGAAGGTGCCGGGGGCCAGCTTGGCGTCCAGCGCCAGGTTCCACATGGCCTGCTGGCTCTTGCTGTCCGTGGGCTCGGGAATGGTCACGCCGGGGTTGGCGGCGCGGGCGGCCGCCACCAGGTCGCGGATGTCCTCGGGCGTCAGGTGCAGGCTGGCGGGGGGCGGTGGCGTGCGCAGCTTGAAGTTATAGCGGAACTTGGCCGGGCCGGTGACAACCTCCCCGGTGGCGGCATCGTGGCCGGGGAAGCAGCGCAGGCCAGGCACGACCGACAGCACGGCATTGTCCAGCCGGGCGTAGCCGCTGGGCTCCACCACCTGGGGATCGGTGACGCTTCCGTCCGCCTGGCACTGGACGCTGACGCCCACACGGCCTTCCTCGCCCGCGTGCGCCGACTCTGGCGGATAGTCCGGCTGCTTGAACGAGGCGAGGTCCAGGCGCGGCTTGGCCGGGTCGGGTTGGGCGGTTTGGTCGGCCGCTCCGGCGGCGGCCGGCATCAGAACCAGGCACAAGACGGCGAGCAGGTCTCCGCAACGGCGGTGTTGGATGGTCAAGCGCGTCTCCCCCGTTCACGCATGGCCTTAGCGTTAGAATAAACAGGATCATGAAGCAACCGGTGGGATGCATGTGCCGGCCCCCTGCACATCCACCCGCATACCCCCCGCTACGCAACCGGGCCTTGCCCTGGCGGCCGGCTTCCCCTATCTCGCAGATGGGCGAGCGTTTATACTCATCGCCCTTCGCCTTAGCCGCCTGATCCGGACACGACCCCCATGGCCCTCCTGCCCATCCTCACCGTTCCCGACGCCCGCCTGAAGAAGAAGTGCGCGCCCATCGCCAATGTCGACGGCCGCGTGGTGAAGCTGATGGATGACATGCTGGAGACCATGTACAAGGCGCCCGGCATCGGCCTGGCCGCCCCGCAGATCGGCTTGCTGGAGCGCATCATCGTCGTCGACGTGTCCGAGCATAAGGAAGGCGCCAAGGAACCCATCGCCATGGCCAATCCAGAGCTGCTGTGGCTGTCGGACGAGACCTGCGTGCACAACGAGGGCTGCCTTTCCATCCCCGAGATCTACGCCGACGTGGTGCGGCCCAAGCAGATCCGCGTGCGCTATGTCGACCGCGACGGCAGCGTGCAGGAACGCGACTGCGACGACCTGCTGGCCCGCTGCATCCAGCACGAGGTCGACCACCTGAACGGCGTGCTGTTCATCGACCACCTATCCTCCCTGAAGCGCAACATGATCATGCGCAAGGTGACCAAGGCGGCTCGGTAATTTGGTTTTCCTCAAGCGCCGGCGTTTTCGTTTTTCCCTCAGGCGCCGGGAGCCGCCGTCCGGCGGCTTGGCTTCCTCGCTCCGCCCTTCGGTGCTCGCTCCGGGGCCCGCGGTCGCGGGCCTTGGGTGATTTTTCTTCGATGTGGGGCTTCTTTATGACCCGCCTGCGCCTAGCCTTCATGGGCACGCCCGACTTTTCCGTTCCGGTGCTGGACGCCCTGGTGGCGGCGGGGCATGAGGTCGCCTGCGTCTACAGCCAGCCGCCCCGCCCCGCCGGGCGCGGGCACAAGGAGCAGCTGACCCCGGTGCACGCGCGGGCGGCGGCGCTGGGCATTCCCGTGCGCACGCCGCGCACCCTGCGCAAGGAAGAGGCCCAGGCGGAGTTCCGGGAGCTGAACCTGGACGTGGCGGTGGTGGTGGCCTATGGCCTGATCCTGCCGCAGGCGGTGCTGGACGCGCCGCGCCTGGGCTGCCTCAACATCCACGCCTCGCTGCTGCCGCGCTGGCGCGGCGCCGCACCCATCCAGCGCGCCATCCTGGCCGGCGACGCCGAGAGCGGCGTCACCATCATGCAGATGGAGGCGGGGTTGGACACCGGCCCCATGCTGCTGGAGGAGCGCATCACGATCACCCCGCGCATGACCGCCAGCCAGCTGCACGACGGCTTGTCATCCATGGGCGCCCGCCTGATCGTCACGGCGCTGGACCGCCTGGCGGCCGGCGATCTGCCCGCCACCGTGCAGCCGGAGGAGGGCGTGACCTACGCCGCCAAGCTGGCCAAGGAGGAAGGGCTGCTGGACTTCGCCAAGCCGGCGGTTGAGCTGGACCGCCAGGTGCGGGCGCTGACCCCATGGCCCGGCACCTGGTTCGAGGCGGCCCTTGAGGGGGGGCGACTGAAAAAATCAAGGTCCTGGCGGCCGAGCCCGTGGCCGGCGCCGGCGCCCCCGGCACCCTGCTGGACGCCAGCCTGACGGTGGCCTGCGGCGAGGGCGCCCTGCGCCTCACCACCGTGCAGCGCCCGGGCAAAGGCCCCGTCGAAGGGGCCGCCTTCCTACGTGGCTTCCCGCACCAGGTGGGCCAGCGGATCGCCCAATGACATGACCAGGTGGAAGCTCACCGTCGAATATGACGGCCGGCCCTATCAGGGCTGGCAGCTGCAGCCGCACGGCCCCTCCGTCCAGGCCTGCCTGGAGGAGGCCATCCGGCGGTTTTCGGGTGAAGTGGTGCGGGTGCATGCCGCCGGCCGCACCGACGCCGGCGTCCACGCCCTGGGCCAGGTCTGCCACTTCGACCTGGAAAAGCCGACCAAGCCCGACACGGTGCGCGACGCCCTGAACTTCCATCTGCGGCCGGAGCCTATCGCCGTGGTCAAGGTGGAGGCGGCGGCCGATGATTTCCACGCCCGCCTGTCCTGCAAGGGGCGCGCCTACCTCTACCGCATCGTCAACCGCCGGGCGCCGCTGGCGCTGGACGTCGGCCGCGCCTGGCACGTGCCCACGGTCCTGGACGCCGACGCCATGAACGAAGGCGCCCAGCGCCTGGTGGGCAACCACGACTTCACCAGCTTTCGCGCCAGCATCTGCCAAGCCAAGAGCCCGGTAAAGACGTTGGGCCTGCTGACGGTGAGCCGCGTGGGGCAGGAGATCCACATGGTCGCCCGCGCCCGGTCCTTCCTGCACCACCAGATCCGCAACATGATCGGCACCCTTCGCCTGGTGGGCGAGGGCAAGTGGACGCCCGACGACGTGACCAAGGCGCTGGAAGCCCGCGACCGCGCCGCCGCCGGCCAGACCGCCCCGCCGGACGGGCTGTATTTCACCGAAGCGTGGTATGAATAGTGACAATTCACAACTGAAGCGAGATATGGCCTAGCCCACCGCCGCCATGAGGGGTCCGCGCACCAAGGTGGAGGCCAACTCCGTGGTGACGACGTCCAGGAAGACGAAGCCGGTGGCGGTAATCCAACCCGTACCCAGGATGGCGCGGGCGACATAAGCCTCGTAAAACAAATTCCAAAAATAGCTTACCCATACGATGGACAGCGCCATGGGGGTGGACAGCCAACCGGTATGGGCCAGGGCGGCCAGCGGCAAGACGACAATCAGCGCGACGACTCCGCTCCAGTTGAAGCCAGCGACGAGGCGGGGGAACAAGGCGCCATTGCCCTGCAGATGCAGAATGCGCTCGACCATCAGGAAATAGGCCAGGGTGCCGATGGTATAGGCCAGGAGCAGGGACGGAATGGCCTGCGCCAGGGGAACCACGGGTGCGGTTGCCGGCCCTTCTCCGACAAGGACCAAGGGGTGGCCCATCCAGCGGTCCACCGTGTCCAACGCCACCAGTCCAGGCAGCAGGATCAGCATGACCCAGAAGCTGCGCAGCGCCCCGGCGCGGTCGGCCGGAAAACGGGCGGCGGCCGTCTTGTCCAGGAAGGCCAGGTGCAGGGCGCCGGCCAGGCTGCGGCCCAATTCCCCCATCACGCGGCGGCGCCATGGGCCGCGAACCAATCGGCCAGAACGCGGGCGTAAATGTCGGTCAGGCGGGCCAGGTCGTCCACGGCGATGTGCTCATCCACCTTGTGCATGCTGGCGCCCACGCCGCCGAACTCCACCACCGGGCAATGGTTCTTGATGAAGCGGGCGTCGGAGGTGCCGCCGCTGGTGCTCAGCTCCGGCTCCAGCCCCGTGACAGATCGTACCGCTTCCGCAACGATGGCGCTCAGCTGCCCTGGCGGGGTCAGGAAGGCGTCGCCGCTGACGGTCACCTTGACGTCCCAGGCGCCCCCCACCTCGGCCAGGACGCCGCGCACGTGGGCCTCCAGGCTGGCTGGGCTGTGCAGATCGTTGAAGCGGATGTTGAACACCGCCGTGCCCTTGGCCGGGATGATGTTGGTGGTGGGGTTGCCCACGTCGATGGTGGTGATCTGCAGGCTGCTGGGCTGGAAGTGCGGCGTGCCCCGGTCCAGCGGCTCGCCCGACAGGCGGGCCAGGGCTTGGGCCAGGCGGGGCAGGGGGTTGTCGGCCAGGTGGGGATAGGCCACATGGCCCTGGGCGCCCAGGCTGGTGATGGTGAAGGTGATGCTGCCGCGCCGGCCGATCTTCATCATCTGGCCCAGGCGCTGCGGGTTGGTGGGCTCGCCCACCAGGCAGGCGTCCAAGGCCTCGCCCCGCTCCACCAGCCAGCCCAGCACCTTGCGCGTGCCGTTGATGGAGGGGCCTTCCTCATCCCCGGTGATCAGCAGGCTGAGGCTGCCGGTCCTGGGCAGCCCGGCGGCCTTGCGCCGGGCCACGGCGGCGATGAAGGCGGCGATGGCCCCCTTCATGTCCGAGGCGCCCCGGCCGAACAGCCGGCCGTCGATGATGTCCCCGGCGAAGGGCGCCACCGTCCACGCCGCTTCATCCCCCACCGGCACCACGTCGGTGTGGCCGGCGAAGCAGAAGTTGGGGCCGCTGTCGCCCAGCCGGGCGTACAGGTTCTCCACCGGCGCGGTACCTTCCTCGGTGAAGGGCAGGCGGTGGCAGGTGAAGCCCAAGGCGCCCAGCACCCCCTCCAGCACGCCCAGGGCGCCGGCGTCGGCCGGCGTGACGCTGGCGCAGCGGATCAGCGCCTGGGTCAGCGCCACCGGGTCGGTGGCGTCCAAGGGCGTGGTGGGGGCGGCGGCCATGGGGATCAGTCCCGCAGCAGGTCGTTGATCGAGGTCTTGGCCCGGGTCTGCTCATCCACGCGCTTGACGATGACGGCGCAGTACAGGCTGGGGCCCGGGGTGCCGTCGGGCAGGGGCTTGCCGGGCATGCTGCCGGGCACGACGACGGAGTAGGCGGGCACCCGGCCGATGAAGACCTCACCGGTGGCGCGGTCGATGATCTTGGTGCTGGCGCCGATATAGACGCCCATGGACAGGACGGCGCCTTCCTCGACCACCACGCCCTCGACCACCTCGGACCGGGCGCCGATGAAGCAGTTGTCCTCGATGATCACCGGGCCGGCCTGCAGCGGCTCCAGCACGCCGCCGATGCCGACGCCACCTGACAGGTGGACGTTGGCGCCGATCTGGGCGCAGGAGCCGACCGTGGCCCAGGTGTCTACCATGGTGCCCTTGCCCACGCGGGCGCCGATGTTGACGAAGCTGGGCATCAGCACCACGCCGGGGGCGATGTGGGCGCTGCGGCGCACGATGGCGCCCGGCACGGCGCGGAAGCCGGCGGCGCGGAAGCGGGCGTCGTCCCAGCCCTCGAACTTGGTGGGCACCTTGTCGAACCAGGTGCTGCCGCCCGGGGCGCCGGGCACCGGCGCGCTGTCCGTCAGACGGAAGGACAGCAGCACGGCCTTTTTCAGCCACTGGTTCACCACCCAGACGCCGTCCACCTTCTCCGCCACCCGCAGCTCACCCCGGTCCAGGGCCGACAAGGCCTCGTCCACCGCGTCGCGGGTGGCGCCGGTGGTGCTGGCGTTCAGGGTGTCGCGGGTTTCCCACGCTTGCTCGATATGGCTCTGCAGGTCGGTGAAAGCGGTCATGGGGCGTCGTCCGGATGGCGCCTTGGCGGCGGCTTGGGGGCGGTTTGTCCGATTGGGCGGGGGGACAATGGCGGGCGGCTTCGCCCCCTGTCAACGCCCCCAGCGGCAGGCCAGATCCTACTTTAGCAGGTTCTTCCGGACAAATTCTTGCGCGGGCCCGGCTACCTGGACCCGGCAAGGTCGGCCACCACCCGGGCCAGCCAGGCGGGCACGTCGGTGATGCGGTGCTGCACATAGGGCAGCGCCGCGGCCGGCGCATCGGGATTGGGCAGGGAGAAGGGCGAATCCGTCTCCACCAGCACGGTGGCCATGCCGAGCGCCCGGGCCGGTTCCAGGTTGCGGGCGATGTCCTCCACCATCACGGCGCGGGTGGGGTCGATGCCATGGCGCTGGATCAGCGTGGCATAGGGGGCCGGGGCCGGCTTGGGCGTGAAGTCCGCGGCCACGATATCGAACACGGCGTGGAACTGCTCGGTCACGCCCAGGCGCCGCATCACGTTCTCCGCATGGCCCCTGGACCCGTTGGTGTAGATGATCTTGCGGCCCGGCAGCGCCGCCAGGCTTTCCGCCATGGCTGGCTGCGGCAGAATGGCGCTGACGTCGATGTCGTGGACATAATCCAGGAAGGGCTCCGGCTGCACCCCGTGGTTCAGCATCAGGCCGCGCAGGCTGGTGCCGTATTGCCGGAAATAGTCCTTCTGCAGCCGCTTGGCGGCGTCGGCGTCCAGGCCCAGGGCCTCGGCGATGTAGGCGCCGATGCGCACGTCGACCTGGGCGAACAGGTTGCACGCCGCCGGATACAGCGTGTTGTCCAGGTCGAAGATCCAGGTATCGACATGGGCGAAGGGGCTGCCCATGGGCGCATGGTCGGCGGGGGTTACGGTCAGGGGCGCGGTGGTGTCGGTCATCATGGCCCCCACCATGGGCCCGCCGCCCGTTCCGGGCAAGCCGCGACTGACCGCCGGCGGCCAGGCGCAACCTATCCGGACGCGGCGCGGGGTGCCCGTCCGGGCCAGTTGCCGCCGTTCGGGGAGTGAGCTACTCCTTTGGTGAGGTAAACCTGCCGTTTCAAGTCTTCGGGCTCAAGGGCTTGGGTGGCGGCGGGCGGCAGGTGGGCGCGAGGCGGTGGCATGGGTTCCGATTTGATCGACGGCCAGGCGTTGCTGACGGGTTGGGCCGGCCCCGGGCTGGCGGTCGACGCCGAGGGCCGGGTCACCGCCGCCAATCCGGCTGGCGCCCAGTTGCTGGTCCGCGACGACGGCTGGCTGGATCTCTTGTCGCGCTGGGTGGCGGATGGCGGCGTGCTGCAGCCCGGCACCCATTCCAGCCCCCTGCCGGACCAGGAGGTGGTGGAATGGACGCCGTTGGCGCTGCCGCCCGATGGGACGGGCCGGCCCCACTACCTGCTGTTGGGCCGCATGGCCACCCTGGAACGGCGCCTGCGCCAGGCGCTGACGGAATCGCGCCAGCGCTACAAGGACCTCGTCGAAATTTCCAGCGACTTCGCCTGGGAAACGGGGCCGGACGGGCGTTTCGCCTTCGTCTCGCCCGCCGGGGCCATCGGCTACCGTCCGGACGACCTGGTGGGCCGCCATCCCAACGACTTCCTGCTGCCGGAGTTCGACGACGGCCTATCGCCGTTCGAGGCCCAGGACGCCATCGAGCGGGTGGAGGTCTGGCTGCGCGCGGCGGACGGCCGCCCCGCCTGCCTCATCTCCTCCGCCCTGCCGCTGACCGGGGCGGATGGGCAGTGGGTGGGCGCGCGCGGCGCCTGCCGCGATATCACCGACGCGCGGCTGCGCGCCATGGAACTGGCCCAGGTGCGGCTGCGCGAGCGTTACCTGGGCTACATCGTCTCCTCCACCCGCGACGACGTCGACCCCACCCGCACGTTGGAGATCGCGGCCGGCGTGGCGGTGAACGCCACCGGCGCCGCCGGGTCCGCCCTGCGCGCGCGGGTCGAGGGGGCGGACAGCTACGTCCCCGTGGGCGTGGCGGAGAGCATACCGGCCGAGCTGGAGGCGACGCTGGCGGAGCTGCCCCATCGGGCGGCGGAGAGCGAGGGGCCGGTGACCGTCAACGCCGCGGGCTACGATGTGCTGGCCGCGCGCACCCTGTTCCGGCATGAGGTCAACGGCGCCGTCCTGGTATGGCGGCCGACGCCCGAAACGTCCCCCGACAATGGGCCTGGGGTGGGCGCGAAGGAGGGCGGCTGGTCGGCCGACGATCTGTCCATGGCCCGTACCATCGCTGACCATGTCGGCGCCGCCATCGCCCAGGCCCGCTACCAGGAACGGCTGAAGACCCTGTCGGAGCGCGACGGCCTGACCGGCCTGTACAACCGCCGCACCGTCATGGAACTGCTGACCCAACGGCTGGGCGCCAAGACAGGCGGCGCCTCCGCCCTGCTGTATTTCGACCTGGACAACTTCAAGGCGGTGAACGACCTGCGCGGCCACACCGCCGGCGACGACGTGCTGCGCGCCGTGGGCGACCTGCTGCGCCGCATGGCGCGGCCGGGCGACCTGGCGGGCCGCCTGGGCGGCGATGAGTTCGTGCTGTGGATCGACCGCGTGGACGAGGCCCAGGCCCTGTCCGTGGCCGACCGCCTGCTGCGCGAGGCGGCGGAGTTCCTCCGCCCCCTGTCGGCGGCCCCGGAAAAGCCGCTGGGTGTTTCCGTGGGCGTGGCCGTCCATCAGGGCGGGGGTGGGGAACCGGTGCAAAGCCTGGTGGACCGTGGCGACCAGGGCATGTATGCCGCCAAGCGTTTGGGCAAGGGCCACCGCTGCCTGTCGCCCGCCTATAGTGACGACACCGGGAAAGAGGGTCCCGGGGAAAAGGACGAATGATGGGCGGACTGGACTACGATACCGCCAAGAAGCTGGCCAGCGGCGACGCGGCCGACCGGCGTTTCGTCGCCTCGCGCGCCGAAACCCGGCCGGAGATCCTGTACCTGCTGGCGACGGACACGAGTGCCGAGGTGCGGCGGGAGATCGCGCTGAACAGCGCCACGCCCCGCCAGGCGGACCTGATGCTGTCCACCGACGCGGACGAGAGCGTGCGCAGCGGCCTGGCCTCCAAGATCGCGGCCCTGGTGCCTACGCTGTCCGCCGACCGGGTGGGGCAGATCGAGCGCATGACCCTGCAGATCCTGGAAACGCTGGCCCGCGACCGGGCGGTGGCGGTGCGCGGCATCATGGTGGCGGCGCTGAAGGATCTGCCCAACGCCCCGCCCACGGTCATCCAGCAACTGGCGCACGACCTGGACGCCACCATCTCCGGCCCCGTCCTGCGCCATTCCCCCATCCTGACCGACGACGACCTGCTGGAGATCATCGCCGGCGCGCCGGAGGATGAGCGGCTGTGCGCCATCGCCGAGCGCGCCGACGTCAGCGTGGCCGTGTCCGACGCCATCGTGCAGACGGAGCGCGAGGCGGCGGTGGCGAGCCTGCTGGGCAACGCCAGCGCCCAGATCCGGGAAGAGACGCTGGACCGCATCCTGGATCTGGCACCCAAGCATGAGCCCTGGCACGCTCCGCTGGTGCGCCGCCCCCACCTGCCGCCGGCGGCGGCCGCCCGTATCGCCGGCTTCGTCACCGACAGCCTGGTCAAGGTGCTGGAAAGCCGCAGCGATCTGCCGGTGGAGACCCGCCAGGCCATCACCCAGGCCGTGCGCCAGCGTCTGCCCGCCGCCAAGACCGGCACCGGAACGGGCAACGGCCTGGTGGAGGAGGAAGAGGCGCCCAAGGAGCGCCCGGCCGACCGCGCACGCCGCCTGCACAAGGAAAAGAAGCTGACGGAGGACACGGTGACCATGGCCCTGGGCCAGGGCGACCGGGGCTTCGTCATGGCTTCGCTGGCGCTGCTGTCCGGCCTGCCCCAGCCCATCGTGGAAAAGATCATCGCCGGCCAGAGCCCGCGCGGCGTCACCGCCCTGTGCTGGAAGGCCAAGCTGACCATGCGCGCCGCCCGCCAGGTGCAGATGCGCCTGGCCCAAATCCCCCCCTCCAATGTGCTGAACGCCCGCGAGGGCACCAAGTACCCCATGACCGACGACGAGATGAAATGGCAGCTGGAATTTTTCGGAGTGGAGTGAGCTTCGGCATTGGCGTTGCCCTCTATATTAGCTCGGGGGCGCTTCCAGGTATGGCGCGGCAAGTCGGGCTGAGTTCGCCGTCAGAAGATCATATGCTGCACCCTCTGGGGCAATTCTCGACCTCCAAAGCGGTTGCTGAGCGGTGCGCCTCTGCTAACCCCAAGCTATCCAAGTTTCTGGTGACCTATTCCAAGCTTACGGACTTGGTTGCTGTACGCCTGAAGGCGGCACATCCAGATTGGACGCAAGAGCAGCTCCAGCATGTCTTTGATCTCGGTGCTCAATTTGCTGACGAAGAAGTTGGTCAGGTGGTTGACCGGGAAACATGCGACAGCCCCCAGGTGAAAGTGGCTCTGCAGCGTTTCGAGGTTCAAGCGGACATGGAACCAAGCGACGTGCTGGCGCAGTAGCAGCAGTCGTCACAAACGAGAAACGCCGGGTGGAGCGATCCACCCGACGTTTCATATTACAGGAACAAAAAACTTACTTGTGCCCGATCAGGGTGCCGGCGCCGCCCTCGGTGAAGATTTCCATCAGGATGGCGTGGGGCACGCGGCCGTCCAGGATGACGGCGGCGTCGACGCCCTTTTCCACCGCCTGGATGCAGGTCTCGATCTTGGGGATCATGCCGCCGCTGGCGGTGCCGTCGGCGATCAGGGTCTTGGCCTGTTCCACCGACAGCTCGGGGATCAGGGCCTTGTCCTTGGTCAACACGCCGGCCACGTCGGTCAGCAGCAGCAGGCGCTTGGCGTTCATGGCGGCGGCCACGGCGCCGGCGGCGGTGTCGGCGTTGATGTTGAAGGTCTCGCCGTGCGGGCCGAAGCCGATGGGGGCGATGACGGGGATCAGGCCCGCGTCCTGGATGCGGCGGATCATGCCCGGGTTGACGTTGAAGGGGTCACCCACGAAGCCCAGGTCCAGCACCCGCTCGATGTTGCTGTCGGGGTCGCGCTTGGTGCGCAGCACCTTGCGGGCCTCGATCAGGTTGCCGTCCTTGCCCGACAGGCCGATGGCCTGGCCGCCCTGGTCGTTGATCAGCTGCACCAGCTGCTTGTTGATGGAGCCCGACAGCACCATCTCGACGATCTCGACCGTCTCCTTGTCGGTGACGCGCAGGCCATCGATGAATTCCGACTTGATCTTCAGCCGGTCCAGCATCTGGCCGATCTGCGGCCCGCCGCCGTGCACCACGATGGGGTTGATGCCCACCTGTTTCAGCAGGACGATGTCGCGGGCGAACATCTCGCCCAGGCGCTCGTCGCCCATGGCGTGGCCGCCATACTTCACGACGAAGGTCTCGCCGGCGTAGCGGCGCATGTAGGGCAGCGCTTCCGACAGGGTCAGGGCCTTGCCCAGCCACTCCTCGCGGGAGGCGGCCAAGGGAGAGGAAGCGGCGGCTGCGGCGGTCATCGGCTCGGGATCCGTGTCACGGGATGGAAGGGCGGTTCGTATCTATACCCGACCCGGCCCGGGGGCAATCCCCCGTTACGGCGGGTGCGGCGATGGGGCCAGCATAGCGGCACTCGCCGTTCGTGCGTGTTACGGATTGGCTAAAGCCGCCAGGCTGGCCCGCAGTTCCGGCACGCCCTGGCCCGTCTCGCTGCTGGTGAACAGCACCTCGGGATGGGCGGCCGGGTGCTTCTTGATCGCGGCCTGGGTGGCGGCGTGCACGTGGTTCAGGGCCTGGCGGGTCAGCTTGTCGGTCTTGGTCAGCACCACCTGGTAGACGACGGCCGCGTTGTCCAGCATGCCCATGACTTCCATGTCGATGGGCTTGAAGCCATGGCGGCTGTCGATCAGCAGGCAGCAGCGGCGCAGGGTCACCCGGCCCTTCAGGTAGGCGCGCACGAACTCATTCCACGCCTCCACCTTGTCCTTGCTCTCCTTGGCGTAGCCGTAGCCGGGCATGTCCACCAGCGACAGCCGGTCGCCCAGGTCGAAGAAGTTCAGCTGCTGCGTCCGGCCCGGCGTGTGGGAGGTGCGGGCCAGGGTCTTGCGGCCGGTCAGGGCGTTCACCAGGCTGGACTTGCCCACGTTGGACCGGCCGGCGAAGGCCACCTCCGGCAGGCCCTGCGGCGGCAGGTTGTCCTTGGCCGAGGCGCCCCACTTGAACTCGCACTCCTTGGCGAACAGCAGGCGCCCCTGCTCCAGCGCCTCGGGCGAGATGGGGGTCAGGGCGGGCAGGGGGGGCAGCTGGATGGCCATGGGCCGTACTCTCTCACGATCTGGAAATGGCGCGGGGGCATGGAACCTTGTCCCATGCCCCCGGCGGTATGAAAACAGGTCTTACATCAACGGTGTGCGGCCACGCCGCATGCCGTTGTAGGACGCAAGTGCGTCCGCCGGAGCGAGTACCGCAGGGCGGAGCGAGGAAGCCAAGGCCGCGGATGCGGCCGCCCGGCGCTTGAGGGCGCCTTTAAGTCGGCTTCACACCCATGCGGCGCATCAGCACGTATTGCTGCGTCACGCTGAACAGGTTGGACCACACATAGTAGATCACCAGGCCGGCGGGCAGGGAGCCCATCATCCAGGTGAAGACCAAGGGCATGGTCATCATCACCTTCTGCTGCGTCGGATCCATGCCCGGGGTGGGCGTCATCTTCTGCAGCAGGAACATGGTGCAGCCCAGCAGGATGGGCCAGACGCCGAGGTGCAGGAAGGAGGGCGGGGCGAAGGGCAGCAGGCCGAACAGGTTGAACAGGCTGGTCGGGTCGGGCGCCGACAGGTCATGGATCCAGCCGAAGAAGGGCGCGTGCCGCATCTCGATGGTGACCGACAGGACCTTATACAGCGACCAGAAGATGGGCATCTGGATCAGGACGGGCAGGCAGCCCGTCATGGGGTTGGCGCCTTCCTTCTTGTACAGCGCCATCATCTCGATGGACGCCTTCTGCTTGTCGTCGCCGGCACGCTTGCGGATGGCCTCCACCTGCGGCTGCAGCTTCTTCATCTTGGCGGCGCTGCGGAACTGCTTCTGCGCCAGCGGGAACATCAGCGTGCGCAGGCAGATGGTGAACAGCATGATGCCCAGGCCGAAGTTGCCCAGCAGGCGGCCGAAGAAGTCCAGCGCCAGCGAGAACGGCATGGTCAGGAACCATAGGTGGCCGAAGTCGATGGCCCGGTTGAACAGCGGAATGTGCTGGTCATCCTGGTAGCCGTCCAGCAGCTTCATCTCCTTGGCGCCGGCGAACAGGCGTTCACCGCTCTCCGTGCTCTGCCCGGCCTCCAGCGTCACCGACGGCTCGGCATAGTCGGTCTGGTACAGGTCGCCCTTTTCCTGGTGGGTGACGTGGGCGGTCAGGCTCTTGGCCTGATCCGGCACCAGGCTGACCAGCCAGTACTTGTCGGTGATGCCCAGCCAGCCGCCCTTGGTATCGAAGGACTTGGAGGTCTCGCCCGCCACGTCCTTGTAGCTGATCTCCTTAAGCGTGCCGTCCATCAGGCCGATGGGGCCCTCATGCAGCATGTAGGAACCGACCAGCGTCGGGTGGCTGGCCCGCGCGATGCGGGCGTAGGGGTAGAGGGTGACGGCGGCGGCGCCGTTGTTCGTCACCTTCTGGCTGATGCTGAACATGTAGTTGGCGTCGACCGCCACCGTGCGCTCGAACGTCAGGCCTTCGCCGTTGTCCCAACGCAGGGTGACGGGATGCTCCGGCGTCAGGTCGGCGGTGTCAGCGGCCTGCCATTCGGTGGTGGGGCCGGGAACGGCGGCGCCGTTGGCGGTCCAGCCGTATTCGGCGAAGAAGGCGCCGGGGGCGCCGCTGGGCGACAGCAGGGTGACGGCCGGGCTGCTCTTGTCCACCGTCTCGCGGTAGTCCTGCAGGCTGAGATCGTCGAAGCGGCCGCCGCGCAGGTTCAGGCTGCCGGCCAGGCGGGGGGTGCGGATGGTGATGCGCTGCCCTTCGCCCAGCACCGTGGCGCGGTCGCGCAGGGCGTCGGCCACACCGCCGGAAGCGACGGCCCCGGGGGCGCCCGTGGGGGCCGCGCCGGCGGCGGGCGGGGCCGCCAGGGCTTGCGCCGCCTCCTGCCTGGCCTTCGCCTCCTGCAGGGCGCGCTGGCGCGGCGCCTCATAGAAGAAGTGGAAGCCCAGCAGGATGGCGGCCGACAGGCCGATGGTGATGAACAGGTTCTTCTGATCGCTCATGTATTCACTTCCCACACGACCCGGGCCGGCGACGGCGGCAACTCTGGAAACAAACGGCGGCAGGACCCTAACGGGCCGCGCGTCCCCCGTCCATATGGCAGCATTGAATGTCAGGCGAATGACGCCGGAAATGCGATGATTTGGGCGGCATATGGTCCGCCGGCGGCACCGGATCCAGTCCCCCGCCGCTCCAGGGATGGCAGCGGGCGATGCGCCGCACCGCCAGCCAGCCGCCCTTCACCCCGCCATGCACGGCCAGGGCTTCCAGCGCGTAGGCCGAACAGCTGGGCTCGAACCGGCAGCGGGGGCCCAACAGGGGCGCCAGCAACAGCCGGTAGAGATGGATGGGCAGGCGTAAGATGCGGGCCAGCGGGCTCATGACGCCGCCGGACCGGCATCCGGCGAGGCCGGTTGGCTCGCGGGCATGGCGAAAGCCTGGGCGCCCTCGGTCCAGGCGCCCAGCTTTTTCAAGGCCAGGGTCAGGTCAGCCAACAGGTCGGCGTACCGCCGGGTCACGGTTTCGCTGCGCGCGATGACGACGAAATCGGTGTTGGGCTTGCCATGAAGGGCCAGCACGGCGCGCACGGCCGCGCGCAGGCGTCGCCGGGCGCGGTTGCGCTTGACGGCGTTGCCGACCTTCTTGCTGGCGGTGAAGCCCACGCGCACCAAAACGTCGCCGGCGGCAGGCCGCTGGCGATCGTCGTGGGCACGGGCTTGCAAAATCAGGCCGGGGGTTGCCCATTTACGGCGCGCCCCGGCAACGGCCAGAAACTCCGACCGTTTCAAGAGGCGCCCCACCACGGCTATGCGCCGGGGCGCCATCTCCCTGCCTTAGGCGGAGAGACGCTTGCGGCCCTGGGCGCGACGGCGGGCCAGCACCTTGCGACCGCCGGGGGTCGCCATGCGGGCGCGGAAGCCATGGCGGCGGGCACGCACGAGCTTGCTCGGCTGGAACGTACGCTTCACGACTGATACTCCGGATATAAAACTGGAAAATGGAAGGGCGTTGTATAGTGGCGGCCCGGCGCGGAGTCAATGCGCCTGTTCTTCATCGAGAGGATGGCCGCGTTGCCTGTAGAGAAGGCTCCCCGGGATTATGAAAGCTCTGGGGGCGGCCGTCCACCACGGACGTCCGTCTCTTGGATATGGCGTTTGACACCCCTCGGCCTTTTGCTGGCGGGGCTTATTGTGGTGCTGGCCGCCGGCGGGCACCACTGGTTGACGGTGAAGGCCCTGTCCGGCCGGTTGGCGGATCTGTCCGCCATGGTCGCCGACCATCCCGCCTGGGCCGCGGCGGCATTGTTCGGCGTGGCGCTCGGCGTTGCCGCCTTTTCCCTGCCGGCCGCCACGGTGGTCAGCCTGGCCGCCGGCTACGCCTTCGGCGCGGGCCTGGGCGCGCTGCTCTCCGTGGCGGGCGGCACCATTGGCGGCACCCTGGTTTTCCTGGCCCTGCGCCGGGCCGGCGTGGGTGGGGTGGCGAGGCGCCTTCCCGGCTGGCTGAGGCCGGTCGCGAAGCAGCCCTGGGCCGTCATCCTGGTGCTGCGCCTGCTGCCGATCATGCCGTTTTCCGCCATCAACGTGCTGGCGGCGGCAATTCGCATGCCGGCTCCCATCTTCATCATCGGCACGGGGCTGGGCGCCTATCCCCCGCAATTCCTCTATGCCTTGCTGGGCGCGCGGCTACCGGCGCTGCTGGCGGCGGGGGAGCGGCCGGGCCTGGGCCTGGTGCTGCGGCCGGAGGTGGGCGGCCCCTTGGCCTTGCTGGCACTGCTGGCCCTGGCGCCGGTGGCAATTCGCACTTGGCGCCGCAACACCTGAGTTGCGTTCCGGCTACTCGGCCCCACTTATTAGGATAGGCACCAAAAGGAAGGAGGGCCGCCCATGGCCTGGGATCCCGCACAGTATGGATTGTTCGAGGCGGCGCGCGCCCGCCCGGGGCATGACCTGATCGCGGCGCTGCCGCCGTGCAAGCCCGCCACCATCGTGGATTTGGGCTGCGGCGCCGGCAAACTGACCATGGCGCTGGCCAACCGCTGGTCGACGGCGGAGGTGGCGGGCGTCGATAGTTCCACCTCCATGCTGGGCCGCGCCGCCCTGCTGGACGCCCGCGTGGCGTGGGAATTGGGCGACATCCGGCACTGGACGCCCAAGGCGCCCGTGGACCTGCTGTTCTCCAACGCCGCCCTGCAGTGGGTCGAGGGGCATGAGGCCCTGTTCCCCCGCCTGTTCAAGGGCGTGGCGCCCGGCGGCGTGATGGCGGTGCAGATGCCGCGCAACTTCGCCTCCTCCTCCCACACGCTGCTGCGCCAGGTGGCGGCGGCGGGGCCCTGGGCGGCGGCGCTGGAGGGCAAGCTGCGCGAGGCGCCGGTGCACGACCCCGCCCGATATTATGACTGGCTGGCCCCGGCCGCATCGCACGTCGACGCGTGGGAGACGGAGTACCTGCACGTGCTGGACGGTCCCGACCCCGTCCTGGAGTGGACCAAGGCCACGGCCATGCTGCCTGTGCTGGAAACGCTGCAGGGGGCGGAGTTGGCGGATTTCACGGAGCGTTATCGCGCGGCCCTGGCGTCCGCCTACCCTCGTCGCGCCGACGGCCGCACCCTGTTCCCCTTCCGCCGGCTGTTCATCGTCGCCACGCGGGCTTCCTGAAATCGATGGGCTGAAATCGATGGGCTGAAATTGACGGGAAAGGGGGATGGGCGGAAAATGGCGCGGCCATCCCCTTTCTTCCCGCAAGAGGCCCCATGACCGTCCTTGAGGTCGCCGTCTACGCCCTGGTGCTGACCGGCGGCAAGACCCCGTTCTTCTGCGAACAGAAGGGCGCGGCGGTGGCCCCGGTGGTGGTGACCCAAGTGGTGGTGGAATGCACCAACGGCTTGTCGGCGACGGAGGAGAAGGGCGTCATCCATTACGACAACGGCGTGGCGGTCTCCCGCCTGCCGGACGGCAACCTGTCCTTCTCCAACGGCATCACCGCCCACTGGGGCGCCGGCAGCTGGGTGCAGTTCAGCACCGGCGTCAGCATGCGCCGCGTGGCCGGCGGCAACTTCAGATCTTCGACCGGCATGCTGTGCGAAGCCGGCGGCACGACCAAGGCGTCGTGCCACAAGGCCGAGGAGTAGCGGAGGGGACTAAACCACGCTGTCCGGCGCCAGGGCGCAGGGTTCGCCCAGGCCGGTTTCCACCTGCACGGTGGCGTGGTTGATGCGGAAGCGGGTCTTCAACTCGCGGCAGATTTGGGCCAGCAGCCGATCGCCGTCCGCGTTATCCGGGCGCACCAGGTGGGCGGTCAGGGCGGTGTCGGTGGTGCTGAGCGCCCAGACGTGCAGGTCGTGCACCTCCGTCACGCCGGGCAGGTCCGCCAGATAGGCGCGCACGGCGCCCAAATCCACGCCGGCGGGCACGGCGTCCAGGGCCAGGTTCAGCGATTCGCGCAGCAGCGACCAGGTGCCCAGCACGATGACCACGCTGATCACCAGGCTGATGACCGGGTCCAGCCAACCCCAGCCCGTCCACAGGATCAGGGCGCCGGCGATGACCACGCCCAGCGTGACCAGGGCGTCCGACGCCAGGTGCAGGAAGGCCCCGCGCAGGTTCAGGTCATGTTCCGACCCACGCATGAACAGCAGGGCCGTGCCGCCGTTGACCAGGATGCCGCCGGCCGCGACCCACATCATGATGGTGGGGGAGGCGGGTTCCGGCTCGGTGAAGCGGCGCACCGCTTCCCAGGCGATGCCGCCCGTGACCAGCAGCAAGGCCACCGCGTTGGCCAGCGCCGCCAGGATGGAGCTGCCGCCCAGGCCATAGGTGTAGCGGCTGGAGGGCCGGCGCCGCGCCAGGATCACCGCCACCCAGCTGGCGGCCAGGCCCAGCACGTCGGACAGGTTGTGGCCGGCGTCGGCCAGCAGGGCCAGGGAGTTGCTGACGAAGCCGTAGAACGCCTCCGCCCCGACATAGGCCAGGTTCAGGGCGATGCCGATGGCGAAGGCCGTGCCCGCGTCGGCCGGGGCGGCGTGGTGGTGGCCGCCCAGCCCATGGCTGTGGCCGTGGTGGTCGTGATCGTGGCCGTCATGCCCATGCCCGTGATCATGCCCGCCGGGGCCGTGGTCGTGATGGTTGTGCCCATGGTCATGCTCATGCGCGTGGTCGTGCCCGTGGTCATGATCCTGGCCCTGCGCCGGGGCGGACTTGAGGTGGTCGTGGTCGTGCGGGGCCATGGGCTCGGGGGGCGGGTGTGAGGTCAGGCGGCAACCATACCGTGGGTGGGGCCGGGGGCGCCACCGGCTTGGGTCCCGGTGGGCTTATGCCGCAGGGGGCTTACGCGCCGGCGCCCGCGGCGGGGGCCGTCGCCTCGGTGGTCTTGGCCAGGGTCAGCTGGTCCAGGCGGGCGCGATAGCCGGCGACGGCGGCCAGCACCTCGTTCATGCGCTTTTCCGCGTCGTCCACCCGACTGGTCAGGCCCATCAGGGAGTGGGCCTCCCGGCGCAGCGCCTCCACCTCATCGGCGGGCAGGACGCCGCGGGTCTTCAGGATGCCCAGCAGGTTTTCCATGCGGCGGATGTGGTTGGTGGCCTCCACCCGCAAATCGCCGGGGGGCAGGCGGCGCTCCAGATCCTCCAGCACGCCGATCACGCGCAGCGCGTGGTCCATGGCGCGCTTTTCCGGCGGCTCCACCGACAGGCCGGGCAGGGCGAATTCCACCAGGAAGGCCACCTGGAAACCGTGGCGCACCACCTTCTCCGAATCGATGACCTTGGTGGCGTGGGCCGTCAGTTCATGGATGTTCACGCGGTCGAACTCCCCCGTGCACTTCAGGCGCGGGGGGTTGGGCACATCGATCAGTTGCACCACCTGCCCCTCGCGGGGGCTGCGGCGGCGATCCGGCCCGACATAATCGCTGGTGACGACGAATTTCTTGCGGTTCTCGATCAGGTTGATCAGGCGGTCCTGCACTTGCTTGGGCGAATAGGGCTTCACCAGGATGTCGTCCGCCCCGGAACCGGCGAAGCGGATCATCATCTGCTGGGTGGGGTTCCAGGTCATGACGATGGCGCCCACGAAGGGGTTCAGCGTCGTCAGGCCGTGGCGGATGGCGTGGATCCAGCGCAGGGCCGCGCCGTCCGCCTGGTCGGCGTCCAGGATCACCAGGTCTATGGTGGCGGGGCTGCCGGCGGCCTCGGCCAGGTTGGCGTGTTCCGTCACCTTGTCCATGCCCATGCGGGCCAGCATGGCGCGCAGGATGCGCCGGGTGTTCAGGTCGGCATCAACCAGCAGGGTCTGGATCTTGCTGAGATCGGTGGCCATGGGGGCGGCGGACTTTTAGGCGGCGAGGGCCGGCGAACCGGCGTCCTCAGGGGACCGGGGGACGGATCGCGGGTGGTCATTCCGACAGCCCAACGACGCGGCCGAATCATGGCCGTTTACCGTCAAGAATGCAATAAATGCGAGAACAGGGGGCCAGATCCGAAAGGATGCCTCCATTGGTGGCGGTCAAGCCGCCAAGACGTGCTGGTATTCCCCTTGGGCGAGTTCTGAAATCAGGGGGCGAGCTTGCCCCCTGATACATGGGCGCGATGGGAAGTGCGCCGCTTTACCCAATGATGGCGCGGGCGTCGGCCTGGCTGGTCAGCCGACGATGCGCTCGGTCACCGTCGGGCCGCGCGTGGCCGGGCCAGCGCCCACGGTGAAGGCCGCCGCCAAGGCCGCCGCGGCGGCATCGGCGTCGGCCTCGGTCGCGGCGTGCACGCGGGCCAGGGGCCGACCGGCGGGGCCGACCTGGTCGCCCAGTCCCACGATGCCGGTGAAGCCGACGCGATGGTCCACGCCGTCCTGCGGCCGGGTGCGGCCGCCGCCCAGGGCCACCACGGCGATGCCCACGGCGCGGGTGTCGACGGCTGTGACGGTACCCGCCTCCGCCGCATGGATGTCGCGCACCACCGGGGCCGCCGCCAAGTACGTGTCCGACCGTTCCAGGAAATCGGCCGGGCCGCCCAGGGCCGCCACCATGCGACCGAAGCGGTCGGCGGCGCTGCCGTCGGCCAGGGCCCTGTCCACCTTGGCCCGCGCCTCCTCCAGGTCGGTGGCCAGCTTGCCCAGCAGCACCAGTTCGGCCGTCAACTCCCGCGTCGCGTCCCACAGGCGGGATTCGGGCGCGTCGCCGCGCAGGACGGCCACGCACTCCGCCACCTCCACCGCGTTGCCGGCGGTCGTGCCCAGCACCTCGTTCATGTCGGTCAGCAGCGACACGGTGGGCAGACCGGCCCCGCGCGCCACGCTGGCGATGCTGCGGGCCAGGGCCTGGGCGTCGTCGTACTTGGCCATGAAGGCGCCGCTGCCGAACTTCACATCCATCACCAGACCGTCCAGGCCGGCCGCCAGCTTCTTGGACAAGATGCTGGCGGTGATCAGGTCGATGCTCTCCACCGTGGCCGTCACGTCGCGGATGGAATAGAGACGGCGGTCGGCCGGGGCCAGGTCGGAGGTGGCGCCGATGACGGCGCAACCCACCGCGCGCACCACCTGGCGCAGCTTGGCCAAATCCGGCTGCACGACATAGCCGGGGATGCTTTCCATCTTGTCGAAGGTGCCGCCGGTATGGCCCAGGCCACGGCCGGACAGCATGGGGACGAAGCCGCCGCAGGCCGCCACCAGGGGCGCCAGCAGCAGGCTGACCTTGTCGCCCACGCCGCCGGTGGAATGCTTGTCCAGGATGGGGCCCGGCAGGTCCTGTGACCGCCATTCCATCACCGTGCCGGATTGGGTCATGGCGCGGGTCAGGGCCACGCGCTCCTCCATCTCCAGTCCCTGGAAATAGACGGCCATGGCGAAGGCCGCTGCCTGGCCCTCGGTGACGCGGCCGTCGGTCAGGCCGCGCACGAAGTCGGTGATGTCCTCGGCGCTCAGGCGGCCGCCGTCACGCTTCTGGCGGATGATTTCTTGGGGAAGCATTGGATGGTCCGTTCAGGAATGGAGGCGGCCGCCGGAGAGGGCGGCCGTGAAGGCGTCGATGGAAGGGTTCAATACCCGCTGGCGGCCGCCGGGCGCCCGTCGTCCCGGCCCAGGGCCGCCAGCAGGGCGTCCAGCAGGCCCGACGCGCCGAAGCGGAAGGTGGCGGGGCTGACCCAGTCGGGGCCGCAGATCCTGTCGGCCAGCGCCAGGTAATCCCGGGCCCCGTCCAGGTCGCGGATGCCGCCGGAGGCCTTGAAGCCCACCCGGCGCGGACTGTCCGGCGCCAGGCTGTCGCGGCACGCCTCCAGCATGATGCGGGCGGCGCCGAGGGTGGCGCCGACCTGCACCTTGCCGGTGGAGGTCTTCAGGAAATCGGCGCCGTTGCGCACCGCGATCTCCACCGCCTTTTCGATGAAGACGGGCTTGGCCAGGCTGCCGGTTTCCAGGATGACCTTCATCACGGCGTCGCCTGCCGCCTCACGCGTGGCGGCCAGCACCTCGTCGGGCTGGGTGCTGTTGGGGTAGTGCATGATGCTGTGATAGGGGATGACCACGTCGATCTCATCGGCGCCGTCGGCCAGCGCGGCCAGGGTCTGCTCCGCCACCTTTTCCGGTGACAGGCTGCCGCCGGGGAAGTTCACCACCGTGGCGATGCGCACGCCCGTGCCGGCCAGGCGTTCGCGCGCCTGGGGCACGAAGGCGGGCCACAGACAGACGGCGGCCACGCGGCCCGCCGGGCTGACGGCCCGGGCGCACAGCGCGTCGGTCGTGGCCTCGTCCTCCTCCTCGTTCAGGCTGGTCAGGTCCAGCAACGGCAGGGCGCGGCGGGCCAGGTCCTGTCCTTCTTGCGACTGGGGATCGGTCATGGCGGTCGGAAGCTCGGCCTGATTAGAACGAAAGGTTGTCCGGCCCGAAGGAGAAGGGCAGCAACTGGTCCATGGTGAAGGTGGCGCGCACCCCCTCCGGCCCGGCCACATGGATCAGGGTGTCGGGAGTGGAGAATTCGCGCAGGCGCTGGCGGCAGCCGCCGCAGGGCGTGCATAGGCCCGACGTGTCGGCGGACGGGTCGGCGGGCGCGCCGATGACCACGATCTCGGCGATGCGCTTCTTTCCGCCGGCCACCATGGCGCCGATGGCGCTGGCCTCCGCGCATTGGCCCTGGGGATAGGCCGCGTTCTCCACGTTGCCGCCGGCGAAGATGGCGCCGTCCGGCGTGCGCAGGGCCGCCCCCACCAGGAAGCGGGAATAGGGCGCGTGGGCGTGGGCGCGCGCGGATGCCGCGGCGGCGAACAGCTCGGGCACGGCCGGGGTGGGGGCAGGGGCGGGCGGGGTGGCGGTCATGGCCGTTGGCGTCTCCTGATCCGGGGATGAGGAAGAAAGATGGGGCGGTACCAACAGGGTGGCATGGGGACACCGCCATAACCTGACCAAATGGTCAAGCCGCAGGGTGTGCCCTGGCTGGTGAAATCGCAAGGCCCCAAATGCGAAAGCGGCCTTTGACGGACCGCTTTCGATACTTTCAGGCACTGGTATGTCGCCCTGCGGGGCCGATGTTAATCGAACCCAATCTCAGTCGAATAGGGCATCGATGTCCGACTGGCTGCTGGGACCGGTGGGCTTGGCCGGCTTCGGCGCCCCGCCGCCGGCGGCGTTGAACAGGGCGTCGATGTTGTCCTGGCTGACGTCCGTCAGGGCCGGGCCGTTCAGCAGATGGGCGTCGGGGCGGGTGTCGCCTGGCTTGGTCGACATCATGGCGTCACCATTGCCCTCCACCCCCCAGATGCCGATCATCGCCGCCACGCGATGCTCGATATAGCGCAGGGTGTTCACCACCTTGGTGGTGCGCTGGCCGGTGATGTCCTGGAAGCTGCAGGCCAGCAGGATGGACATGACGTGGTTCTCGATATCGGTGGCGATCTCGATCACGTCGATGTGGCCGGTACGGGCCAGACGTTCGGTGGTGGCCTGGATGGCCTCCGCGGCGGACAGGATGTCGCTGGTCGCCCGTTCCGTGGCGGTGACGATGGCGTCCAATTCCGAGGTGGCGGCCAGGATGCGGCTGTTGGCCGAATCCTTGGGCACCATCTGGGCGATTTCCTGCTTGGTCTGCTCGATATGCGACGACAGCTGCCGCAGTTCCTGCCGCATCATGTGCATGTGCGGATGCTGGCCGGCGATGGCGATGCTGCCCTCGCTCAGCTGATGGCTCATGGACTGCAGCTTGCCGATCTCGCCCCGCAACGCGCCCAGCAAATCCCCGCCGGCCGACGCGCCCAGGTTCCGCATGTGGGCGTCGCGCTTTTCCAGGAAGGCGCGGGTCCGCGGATCTTTCAGCAGCTCGGCCTCAATGGCCGTGTAATCGGCGGCCGTGAGGGCCGCCGTTTCAACCACACCCGTCTTCTGGCCCATGCGGGGTCACTCCAGCGTGCCGAGGACGCTCTCGATCTTCTTTTTCAGCGTTTCGGCGTTGAACGGCTTCACGATGTAGTTGTTGACGCCGGCTTCCTTGGCGGCAACGACGTTCTCGGTCTTCAATTCGGCGGTGACCATGATGAAGGGCGTGCTCTTCAGGCGGACGTCGGCGCGCACTTCCTTCAGCAACTGCAAGCCGGTCATGGGCTCCATGTTCCAGTCGGAAATGACCAGGCCGACGTTGGAGCCGCGCAGCTTGCCCAGGGCCTCGGCGCCGTCGGCGGCCTCTTCGATCTGGGTGAAGCCGATCTGGGTCAGCAGGTTGCGCACGATGCGGCGCATGGTGGCGTAGTCGTCAACAACGAGGACGGGGGTGGCAGAAGCCTTGGCCATAGGAACGTGTCTCCGGAGGGTACTTGGCGATGCGGTGGGCGAGCCCACCGGGGTGTTTACGAGCGTGATAACCCGCGGGACCCTAGCACGAGTTTGGGTTTTCGCCCATCACCCACCCGTATGGGGAGCGTCGAAAGAAGAAGTGCCGCCACCGGCGACCCCGGGTGTGATCAGGGCGCGGTGGAGTGTTGCTTAACGCAATGCACAAATAAATGACCCTATCCCAAGGGTGCGATGCGGTGTGCAGCAGAGGACCGGTTTGCCGGTTCTATGCGAAAAGGCCTATGACGGCCCCTACCTCGGAATTTTCGCACAATAGACTGAATTTATTGAGGTTTGGTGACGGAATGGTGGCGGCCTCGCGCCGCTGGCACGGCGGGTGCTTATAACGGGATATGAACCAACCCGGGCCGCTGAAGCCGCCCACCGAACCGATAGGAACCTCATCATGATCCGCATCGCCGCCGCCGCCGCTGTCGCCGCCCTGTTCGCCGCCGCCCCCGCCTTCGCCGCCGCTGGCGCCTCGGGCACCATCCAGCTGAACAGCTCCGTCGCCCAGACCTGCACCGTGGCCGTGACCGACGCCGGCGCCACCCTGAACATCCTGTCCGGCTCCAGCAACGTCGCCGTCGGCAGCGTGGTCGAGAACTGCAACGACGGCGCCGGTTACACCATCACCGTCGCCTCGGCCAACAACGGCACGCTGAAGTCATCGGCCACCGGCGCCCAGGCCATCAGCTACACCACCAGCTACGATGGGACCAACGGCTCGGGCAGCAGCTTCGCCGTCACCCGCTCCGGCGCCCAGTTCAACAAGACCTCCAACGTCTCCGTCACGGTCCCGGCCAACGCCCAGGCCATCGCCGGCAGCTACGCCGACACCCTGACCATCACCATCGCCGGCAAGTAAGCCGCCAGCGACGGTCACCCACAGGTTCGGGAGAGGGCGCCCCACGCCGGGGCGCCTTTTCGCGCATCTGGCGAAGCGCAAAGCCTAATGCGTTGATTCCACGGGCATCCTAACCTTTCGCATGGTGCGTGACGCAACGGCGCGGCCGGTGTCGCCTGGGCACGCCTCGCGGCGATAAATCAGATAAATTAATAATATCAATGCATTAACCGATTAATGCCGCACCATCCCCGGTTCTGGCACCGCGATTGCTCTTACATCCCCCATCAAAGCAATCGGGCAACAAGCCCAGCCGAACCGATAGGAACCGTCATCATGATCCGCTTCGCCGCCGCCGCCCTGATCGCCGCCGTCTCCCTGGCCGCCACCCCCGCCTTCGCCGCCGCCGGCACCTCGGGCACCATCCAGCTGAACAGCTCCGTCGCCCAGACCTGCACCGTCAGCGTCACCGACGCCGGCGCCCAGCTGAACATCCTCACCGGCTCCAACGCCGTCACCGTCGGCAGCGTCGTCGAGACCTGCAATGACGGCGCCGGCTACCAGATCAGCGTCCAGTCCGCCAACGGCGGCACCCTCAAGTCCTCCGCCACCGGCGCCCAGCCCGTCAGCTACACCCCCATCTACGACGGCCAGTCCAGCGGCAGCAGCGTCAACGTCGTCCGCTCCTCCGCCCAGTTCAACAAGACCGCCACCGTCGCCGTCACCGTCCCCGCCAACGCCCAGGCCATCGCCGGCAGCTACACCGACACCCTCACCATCACCATCCAGGGCCGCTGATCCCGCCCCCCAACGACCGCGCCCCCGACCGCACCGGTTCGGCTGACCAAAACGGCCCCGCCTGGATCACCCAGGCGGGGCCGTCGCCGTGGTGCGGCCTAAATCCTTGATCTTCTGAGCGGGGTGTTTTCGCCGGGGCCACTCGGTTAATCTGTGGCCAGCACCGCCGGGGCAGGCGGCATCTATACCGTTGTTATTAGGGGCAAGGGCGTGACTGTGAACGAACGCGGCGCGCGCCCGGCGCGCAATGCGCCGGCCGCCAGGCCCGGGTCCGGCAATCGCGGGCCCGGCAATCGGGGACCTGCCAAGGGGGGCGTCACCTCCCGCTTCATCGGCACGACGCTGGCGGGGGTGCTGGCCACCGTGGCCCTGCTGTGGTTCGTCGTCTCCGCCGGCGGCAACTGGCATTTCTACTATAATCCCGAAGGCCTGATGATCGTGCTGGGCGGCGTCGTCTGCGTGGCGCTGCTGGCCTTCCGCGGCGATGAGATCCGTGCCGCCCTGGGCGCCCTGGTGGGCATCGTGCGCGACCGCGACAGCATCCGCGCCGACGTGGCCGAACTGATGGAGGTTGCCCGCCACCTGCATGAGAAGCGCATCCAGGCGGCTGACGAACGGGCCCAGCGCGTGGCCCACCCCTTCCTGCGGCTGGGCCTGCAGATGGTGGTGGACGCCCAGCCGCTGGAGGACCTGCTGCAGGTCATGAACTGGCGCATCCAAAAGCAGATGGAGCTGGAGGCGGGGCAGTCGCGCTTCTTCCGCACGTTGGCCACCTTCTCCCCCGCCTTCGGCCTGTTGGGCACGCTGGCCGGCATGGTCGGCATGCTGAAGCACCTGGGCGAGGGCGACATCGGCTTGATCGGCGGCAGCATGGCGGTGGCCATGCTGGCCACCCTCTACGGCTTGGTGCTGGCCAACCTGGTGTTCAAGCCCATCGCCATCAAGCTGGAACAGCGCACCGGCCGGCGGGTCGCCCTGATGAACGTGCTGCTGGAAGGCGTGGTGCTGACCCACCTCGGCCGCTCCCCCACCATCATCCAGGACAGCCTGGACCATTACCTGCGCGACGCGCGGGAGGAGGACTGGGGTGGCGCCTAGCGACCAGTCCGGCGGCGGGGCCGGTGGTGGATCCGGCGAGCTGCCACCGCCACCCAAGCCGCGCCACACCGCCCGCATCTATGCCAGCGGCATGCCCGTGCCGCCGCCGGTGATGCCGGGGGCGGCCGGTGCCAAGCCGGCGGTGGAGGCCAAGCCCGCCGGCCGGCCGGATATCCGGGCCCGGGGCGGTCGCGTGGTCCAGAACCGTACCGTCCCCGGCCGCATGCCCGGCGAGCCGATGGAAGAGTCGGAGGAGTGGGTCATCAGCTACATGGACATGGTCACGCTGCTGATGATCGTGTTCCTGGGCATGGTGGCCATCCTGGGCATCAACGGCCGGCTGAAGCTGAAGTCCGACAACAACCAGCCGGGTGCCGGCCGCGTGGCCGTCTCGGCCAATCCGGTGGGCGCCCCCGCCCGCGACATGGCGAAGAGCCCGACGGCAGCGTCCATGTCCAGCCCCACCTTACCGCCGGTGCCCCCCTACCCGCCGCAGCGCGCGCCCCAGGATGCCCTGCCCCCCGATACGTTACCTGGGGCTGGCCCGGCGGAGGAACCGACGGAGGAGGCCAAGCGCCTGGCCCAAGACCTTGAGGCGCAGGACCTGCCCCCCGACGTGCAGGTCACCCCCCGGGGCAAGGGCCTGTCCATCGAGATCAAGGACCGGGTGCTGTTCGCCTCCGGCCGTGCCGACCTGGGCGATGAGGGGCAGCAGATCCTGGCCCGCCTGGTGCCGGTGCTGCAGTCGCTGAAGGGCATGGTGACGGTGGAGGGGCACACCGACAGCAACGCCATCAGCACCGCCCGCTTTCCCAGCAACTGGGAACTGTCGGCCGCCCGCGCCGCCGCCGTGGTGCGCATGCTGATCAGCGACGGTGTGCCGGCCAACCGCCTGCGGGCGGTGGGCTATGCCGATACCCGCCCGCATGTTTCGCCCCCGGGCGCCAACACCGACCCGAACGCGCCGGACCACGACCGCGCCGCCGACCGGCGCGTCACCTTGATCGTCGAGACGCCCTGACCGGCGCGGCCTTCGGTGCCGCCGGAAATGGCGCGTCTCGCCACGCGCCGGGCGCCAGGTCCTCCAGCGTCCAGTCGCCCACGGCCCAGCGCACCAGGCGCAGGGTGGGAAAGCCCACGGCCGCCGTCATGCGGCGGACCTGACGGTTGCGTCCCTCCCTCAAGGTCAGCTCGACCCAACTGGTGGGGATGGCCGCGCGATAGCGGATGGGCGGGTCGCGGGGCCACAGCGCCGCCGGCTCGTCCATCAGGCGCGCGCCTGCCGGCAGAGTGGGGCCGTCCTTCAGGGTGACGCCCCGGCGCAGGGCCGCCAGCGCCGCCTCATCCGGCACGCCTTCCACCTGCGCCCAGTAGACCTTTGCCAGCTTGTGCTTGGGGTCGGCGATGCGGTGGATGAAGGGGCCGTCGTCGCTCAGCACCAGCAGGCCCTCGCTGTCCCGGTCCAGGCGGCCGGCCGGATAGACGCCCGGCGCGTCGACATAATCCTTCACCGTCGCCCGGCCGGTTTCGTCGCTGAATTGCGACAGCACGTCATAGGGCTTGTTGAACAGGATCAGCCGGGGCATGTCAGCGCCCGCTGGCCCCAGGGGCCGCCGCCCCAGGGGTTGCCAGGGCGTGCACCAGGATGGCGGCGGTGGCCGAGACGTTCAGCGACTGCACCTGGCCCGTCCCGCGCAGGGTGACCAGCTGGTGGCAGGCCTGCAGCGTGGTGGCGGGCAGGCCCACCTCCTCATTGCCCAGGATCAGGGCGGCGGGCTTGGCGTTCGGCGCCGATAGCGCGGTGGCCGGATCGGGATGGTCGCCAAGCGCGGTGCCGACGACGCGGTAATGGGCGCGCAGGTGGCGTAGGCTCTGGGCGAAGCGCGGCAGCTGGTAGAGGCTGACATACTCGAACCCGCCCTCGGCCACACGGTAGGCGGCCTCCGACGGCAGGGCCTGTTCGGCATGGTCGGAGAGCACCAGGCGGTTGATGCCGAAAAAGGCGCAGGTGCGGACGATGGCGCCCAGATTGTGCGGGTTGCCGACGCCGTCCAGGATCATCAGCGGTTCGCCCGCCGCCGCCCATCGCGCCGCCTCGTCGATGTCCAGGGGCAGGACGGGGCGGGGGGCGGCCACGGCCACCACGCCGCCATGCAGGGGCGTGCCCGCCACCTTTTCCATCTCATCGCTGGGCAGCAGGCGGTAGACCTTGCGTGCCTGCGCCAGGCTGGCGCAGTAGGCGCCCACCTTCTCCTTCATGCGATCGTCGAAGAACAGCCGTTCCACCCGGCCGGGGTCGCGCGCGAACAGGGCGGCCACGGCCGGCAGGCCCAGGATGCGGAAGGTCTTGCGCCGGATGCTCTCGCCCGCCGCGCCTTCGGCGGCGGGCTTGCTGGGGGCGGCCTTGGACGGCCCTTTGGCGCTGCGGGGGTCCGGCATCCCTGGTCCTCGATCGCGAATGGCTGTGATGGGGCCGCATGAAGCGCCGTGGACCCTTACCGGGTCAACCCGTTTTGTGTCAGCCCTGAAGACGGCCCAGGCGCACGCCCATGCGGTCCAGCAGCTGGGCGAAGGCCTCGCCCGACAGATAGGCCTGCTCCACCTGCCGGCTGGCCACCACCGGGTCCAGCCCGGCCAGCACCTCGTCCGGCAGGGCCGGGTGCACCATGATCAACACGCGGTCACGCGCGGGTTCCAGGAACCTGGCCATCAGCGCCGGGAAGTCGCGGTCGGGGCCGAAGTCATAGACGCCGCGGAAGCCCCGGTTGGTGGGGATGCCGCGCCGGGCGGCGGCCGTGCGCAGGCCCCGCGCCAGGCTGGCGATGATCAGGGCCTTCACGCTGTCCACCCCGCGCGCCAGTACCGCGGCCATCGGCTCGGCGCAGTCGCGAACATAAACGCTGCCCCGGGGGTAGCGGCGCGCCACGGCGTCCAGCACCAGGCCGCGCACGCCCGGCAGCAGGTGCACATGCTGGTGCCCGTCGACATGGGACGGCGGCCGGCCGGCATGGGCCTCGAACAAATCCAGCTGGCGCTCGATCTCGGCTTTCAGGTCGGCCTGGACGGATGCCCCCGACAGCTGGCCGGTCAGCGAGCGGATCATCAAATCGCCCACGCCGCCGAAGCGTCCGCCAGGGGCCAGCGCGGGGCAGGGGCCGGCCGCTTCCTGATCCGTCAGGGTCAGGTGCAGGCCGATGTCGGCCCGATCCGCCACATCGGCCAGCCAGGGGGCATGGTCGGGCCAATAGGGCGTGGCGGTCATGCAGCTGGTGCCCGAAAGGCGCCCCTGGCGGATCAGGGCCAGGATGCCCTGCGAAACACCCGGGGACAAACCGTAGTCGTCGGCGTTCAGCACAATGGTCGCGGTCATGGCGTGCGGCCCTCGGCCAGCAGCGTGGGGATTTCCGGGTTGGTGTCCATGCCGCTGGGCAGGGGGGCGGCCGGGTCGGTGACCCAGGCCAGTATGTCCTGCCAGACGATCTGGGCGTGCAGGTCGCGCAGCATCATGTGCCAGGCCGTGGGGTAGAAGGCGATGCGCGGGCCGCCCTGGCTCGGGGCCGGCAGACGGGCCAGGGCCTTGGTCATGGGCTCGCGGGGAATCAGCTCCTCATGCTGGCCGTACATGACCAGCGACGTCACCTTGAAGCGGGGGGCGGCATCCATGGCGGCGTCCATCAGGTCGGTCAGGCCCTCCAGCGCGTCCACGCGGGTGGCCTTGACCACCAGCGGGTCGCGGCCCAGGGCGATCAGCATGGGGATGTTGTCGGATGCCTGCACATGGATCAGGCCGCGCGGCGGCGTCAGGCTCAGCCAGGGGACGGTCCAGTTGGCGATGGCCAGGGCCCAGCGCTGGTAGAAGGGCATGGTGCCGCGCGACCAGACGGCGGGGGCGGTCAGGATGACGCCCTTGAACCCCGCCGGCAGCGTGTGCCCCGCCAGGGCCGTCATCAGCACGGCGCCGCCCATGCTCTCCCCCGTCAGGAACAGGGGCGTATCGGGATAACGGTCGTGCAGGGCGGCGGCGGCGTCCCACATGTCGCGCACCATGACGTCGCCGCCGGCCCAGACGCCGGGGTGCGGATTACGGCCGAAGCCCCGCTGATCGTAGGCGTAGGTCGCCACGCCATGCTGCGCCCACCAGCGGCCGGGGGCATCATAAGAGTTGGCGTAGTCGTTGAAGCCGTGCAGCGCCAGGATGACGGCGCGCGGTGGCCCCTCCGCGGGCAGCCAGGATTGCGTGGGCAGGATGGCGCCATCGCGCGCGGTGATGCCCGCCGCCGTCAGCTGTGGGGTGACCACCACCGGCGGCCCGGCCATCCGGGCGGTGGGGGCACAGGCCGTGACGGACAGGCCAAGTGCTACCGCCGCCAGCCAGCGGGGGCGCCAGCGCGGTGCGGTGGGGGAAAGGGCGTTGTCCTCAGCCCGCGCCATTGCCGGCGGGCGCGCGGGTCAGCTGCAGGAAGATATCCTCCAGGTCTGATTCCTTGGTGCTGAGGTCCACGATGGTCAGGCCGGCGGCGGCGATGGCGTTCAGCACCTCCCCCACCTTCACGCGGCTGGGCGGATACTGCACCGTCAGCTGGCGGCCTTTCAATGTGACCTCGAAGCCGGCCAGCGTGCTGGGCACTTCGGTCAGATCCTGGTCCACCACCGCCACCAGGTCCTTGCGGTCCAGGGTGCGCAGCAGGCGGTCGGTGCTGTCGCACGCCACCACCTGGCCGTGGTTGACGATGGCGATGCTGTCGCACAGCTCCTGCGCTTCTTCCAGGTAGTGGGTGGTCAGCACCACGGTGGTGCCGGCGCGGTTCAACTCGCGCACATGGGCCCACAGCGACTGGCGCAGTTCCACGTCCACACCGGCCGTGGGCTCGTCCAGCACCAGCACCGGCGGGGTGTGCACCATGGCCTTGGCCACCATCAGGCGGCGGCGCATGCCGCCCGACAGGGTGCGGGCATAGGCGTTGGCCTTGTCCTTCAGGCCCACGGCCTCCAGCAGCCGGTCGGTCTGCCGCTCGCGCTTGGGCACGCCATACAGGCCGGCCTGCAGGTCCAGCAGCTCACGTGGCGTGAAGAAGGGGTCCATGTTCAGTTCCTGGGGCACCACGCCGATGGCGGCGCGGGCGGCCCGCGGGTCCTGGTCGATGTCGATGCCCCAGATCTTGGCGGTGCCGCCGCTCTTGGTCACCAGGCCGGCCAGGATGTTGATCATGGTGGACTTGCCGGCGCCGTTGGGCCCCAGCAGGCCGTAGACCGAGCCACGCGGAATGGCCAGGTCGATGCCTTTCAGCGCCAGCTTGGCCGGGGCCTTGCCGGTGGCCTTGTAGGTTTTGGTCAGGCCGCGCAGCTCGATCGCCAGCTCGGGCTGGCCGCCGGTGGGGGCGGCGGGGGCGGGGTGGGTATCGGGCGCGCGCGTGTCGGGCATGGGGTCAGGACGGTCCATGATGACGGGGCCGGGAAACATGCGGGCCCGAAAAAGGGGAAAACCCGGGAAAGCCGGGGCCGAAAAGGCGTACACCCCCGCCTTGACCACGGTCAACCACGGCCATCACACCCCCCACCAAGGAGGTCCGCCCGAGGCGGAACCGGGCGGGGCGCCTCACGCTTGATCCGGCGCCGCGCTTGGCTATGATCCGGGCGTCGGCGGGACGGTCGTCCCGCCCCGGACCTTTATTATGGAGCGCCCAAGGCCATGCAGCCGATTGAGACGATCTATGTCGACACCCCGTCCGTCGGGTGCGATGGCGGGGGCGGTGCCCTGGGCCACCCGCTGGTCTATTTGACCATGGAAAAGGATGGCAAGATCGACTGTCCCTACTGCGGCCGCCATTTCGTCCTGTCCGAGGCCGGCAAGGCGCACGCCGGCCACGGCCATTAAGCCAGGCCGGCAGGCCCTGCGGTTTCAAGCGCCCTGGCGCCAGGCCTGTCCAGCGCCCTGGCGCCGGGGACCTATTCTTCCGCATCGATAGCCGTCCGCAACTCGCCGCGATATACCAGTGGCAGTAGGTTCCCTGGCCTCCCACCGCAATGTTTGGGGCCCGAACCGTCCCCAGTAGCGGCGCGCGATGACCCCCGTCCCACCTCAGTCCAGCGCCACCCCCGCCCGGCTGCCGCTGGCCAAGCTGCCCTTCGTGGGGTTGCGCCGCGACGGAGCCTTGGGCCATTGGGTGATGCCCGCGGACAGCGGGATGGCCGTAGGCACCGCCGCCATCGGGTTGGGCCGCACCTATGCCGCCTGGTTCCTGCTGTATGCCGAGATCAACGGACGGGACGCGGCGCGCACCCTGCTGGACAATATCGAGCGCGAGATGCCCTCGCGCTATCCCGCCGTCGACCGCGCCTTTCTGGGTGAGATCGCGGGCCGTGGCTTCGCGCAAAGCGCTGCGTGAGGTAAGAGCTTATTCTCTCGCCCAGGTTGCTTTTGGCCTAGTCGACGCCCATGGATGTCCATGATAACCATTTGTGAACGACCGACCCGATAGGTTCGGCAATATCGCCTACGCCGTTGCCCGACAATTTGTGAAAAATTGTCGGTAATGCTAGGTTCCATGGGAACGCCGAAAGGATCGCCGCGGTCGTGTTTGAGGAATTCAGCATCAGCCTGTTCGTGATCGCGCTCTTGGGCGCGATCGGCATGGTGGCCATGGTGCTGTTCCGCCAGACCCTGCTCTACGCCACCCGCAACGCCGTGGCGGAATTGGAGGGCAAGGTGGCCAAGACCCGAGCCGCCTTGGATGAGGCGGTGAAGGCGCACGACCAGAACCTTGCCCGCGGCCGCGACCTGGCGGAAGAGCGGCGCATGATCCAGAACCAGTTGGCGGAGGCGCAGCGCCGTCTGCTCTCCGCCCAGGCCGACAATTTCGAACTGATCCACGAGCTTGGGGAGGCCGGCGCCGGCTGCCGCCTCTACACCGGCAGCCTGGCCCTGGGGTCAACGCTGACCATCAACCAGACGGCCACCACCCACAGCCACCTGCGGGGTTGTCCCCATGTGGTGGAGGTGTGGGCCGAGAACCAAGCGGAGGCGACGCGCCTGGCCCGCCAGGCCTTCCCCGAGGCGGCGGGCTTCATCCTGTCCAACATGCTGCAGGCCCAGGATGCGGGCGCCCAGCAGGCGGTGGCCTCCTGATGTCGGCCGCCCTTCTCGCCAATATCGGCCTCATCATCCTGCTGCTCTATTCGCTGATCCAGTTCGCGCTGACCGCCCGCAACATCGAGGATGACCGCCGCCTGCGGGAACGCCGCCTGGGCCGGCTGGAGGAGGAACTGGGCCACGCCACCGCCGCCGCCAACGAGGCCAAGGCCACGGCGGAGGGCAGCGCCCGCGAGGTCGCCGGCCTGGAAGAGGTGGTGGCGACCCTGCGCGCCACCCGGGCCGAGGCCGACGCCAAGCTGCGCGAGCTGCAGTCCGCCCCCCGCCGCCGCCTGATCGTGCCGGACAAGACGGTGCTGGTGCATGGCCGGCTGTGGGAGGTGACCGTGGTCCCGGCCGCGAACAGCGTGGCCGCCAACGCCGCCGGGACGGATGCCGGTGGCGAGGTCGAGGGCGCCCAGGTCCATCTGTTCGGCGCCACCACCGACCGCGACGCCCGCTTCCGTGCGGAGCAGCGCTTCCCCACCAGCCTGGGCTATCGTGTCCAGAAGGTGGAGCGCTTCAAGCGGGGCTGAGTTACATGTCCGTACCGTCCGATCCATCGTCGTCGGCCGACGAAGCCGACTTCGTCATTCCCGCCACCGTGCCGCCCTTCTTCGGACGGCCGGGCATGGAACGTGCCCTGCTGCTGGCGCGCGGTGTGCGCCGCATGCTGATCCACCACGGCATGCGCTCGATGCTGGAGGTGCCGCTGGCCAACAACCGCCGCGCCGACATCTTGGCCCTGGCTGGCGACGGCAGCGTCACCATCGTCGAGATCAAAAGCTCCGTCGCCGATTTCCGCGCTGACCACAAGTGGGGCGACTACCTGGAGTTCTGCGACCGCTTCTACTTCGCCGTGGGCGAGGATTTTCCCCAGGAACTGATCCCCGAGGAATGCGGGCTGATCGTGGCCGATGGCTACGGCGCGGAAATCCTGCGCGAGGGGCCGGAGGTCAAGCTGAACGCCGCCCGGCGGAAGACCCTGCTGCTGCGCGTCGCCATGCAGGCCTTCCAGCGCCTGCACCAGGTGGAAGACCCCCGGCCGACGGCGTTGTGAAAACGTGCGTCGCCGACGGTACGTTGGATGGACGTGAGAAGCCCACACTTTTCCTGTTGATCGCCGATATTGAAAACAGGAATGTGGCGGCGCGGAAAATAGCCGCTATTCCTGGTGTTGAATGGCAAGCCAATTCATGGGGACGGGGGCCTCGCGATGCGGCATGGGGTTGTTGTTGTCGCTCGCCGTATGGGGGATCAGGGGAATATGGGGCCTATCCTTAGCAAGTGTCGCCTGGTCTACAGCCGGTTCACTGGATCTCATCTTTTCCAGCCCCTAAAATTGACTTTTAAGCGCTAGGATTGTGGCGTGGGCTATGCGTCGGACTCTGTCTTTTTCGGTTTGAGGGCAGCTATATTGTCAAATGTTAATCACGGTTCGTTGGTAAACCCTAAGTACCGGTCTGATATCGATGGGCTGCGGGCCATTGCGGTTCTATCCGTTATCCTCTTTCACGCTTTCCCAAATGCCCTAAGAGGGGGCTTCGTTGGGGTTGATATATTTTTTGTTATTTCAGGATTTCTGATTTCAACAATCATTATAGGAAGTTTTGAGAAAGATCGCTTTAGCTTTATTCACTTCTATGAAAGACGAATTCGTAGAATATTCCCGGCATTGTTGCTTGTGCTAATTTCATGCTTCGTCATGGGGTGGATCGAGCTTTTCCCCGACGAATATAAGCAATTGGGGAAACACATATCAGCCAGTGCCGTCTTTGTCATGAACCTTTTCCTTATCAAGGAAAGCGGGTATTTCGACAATGCCGTCAATACAAAACCGCTGCTGCATATCTGGTCGTTAGGGGTCGAGGAACAATTCTACATCGCGTGGCCGTTGATCCTATGGGTGGTCTATAAATTCAGGATCAATATTATTGCTGCCGTCGTCTTCTTCGTCGGCGTATCGTTCACGTTGAACGTGGACAACATCTCATCCAATTCGGTCAGTACCTTTTATTCACCGCAAACTCGGGCTTGGGAACTGCTGGTGGGGGCGGTGCTGGCGCACATCATCTTGCACGGCGCCCATGCGGTGGTGGATGGTCCATCAAAGGCCCGCATCCCTGTCAGTGCGACCGCTCGGAACATCCTGTCCATTGTCGGTATCCTGTTGGTCGTGGCCGGTTTCCTGGTCATCGATGGTGGCAGAAAGTTCCCCGGTTGGTGGGCGGTCATGCCGGTGGCCGGCACCTTCCTGATGATTTTCGCGGGACCCGGGGCTTGGCTGAACCGCATGGTGCTGGGGCGGCGCCTGATGGTCTGGTTCGGGACTATCAGCTTTCCGCTGTACCTCTGGCACTGGCCGCTGCTGGTGTTCGCGCGCATCGTCGGCGACGAAACCCCGCCGCCTCTGGTGCGGGCCGGCGTCCTCCTCGGGGCCATACTGCTCGCCTGGCTGACCTACCGGCTGGTCGAAAGGCCGTTCCGCTTTGGCGGTCATGGGCATCGCAAGGCCATCGTCCTTATGCTTCTGATGGGGGTCGTCGCCGTCGGCGGGTACGACACGTGGAAGCGGGATGGCTTGACCTTCCGGCCGATCAGCAAGCGCGCCGAAATCCTGAGTCACTATGACAACCGATTTGGCGACATGGCCAAGGAGGACTTCCGGTGCTTCTTCTATAGCGAGCCGGCGTCCACCTATGCGGAGCACGGTTGTGACCGGGAAGATTTTCCGGGCAAGCCAACGGTGTTCGTCGCGGGCAATTCTTTCTCTGCCTATCTTTCGCAGGCGTTGCGCCCGTTGGTTGCGGCAAAGGGGCTGAATTTCGTGCAATATTCAGCCGCGTTCTGCAACGTGCTGCTGCTGAATGACAAAAGGGAACGGTGCCGGGATATCAGCAGCTTGATCCTCGCGCGCATAAAGGAGGAAAAGCCGGATACGGTCATCCTCTTCGCGAACTACGCAATTCCGGGCACCTCTCCGGAATATGGCGACGACGTTCCCTATGACGAGGTCATCCTGCGCAGGACGGAGGAAATCCGGGAGGCCGGTGTGAGGAAGGTGATCGTTCTCGGCATGATTCCCACGTGGGAAAGCGATCTGCCCAAGGTGCTGCTGCGCCGCTTCGTGGCCAAAAGGCAGAATATCCCGGCGCGGACCTACGATGGCATCAACAAGCAGTCTTTCGAGTGGGATGAAAAGCTGCGGTCCAAGAAATATCCCGATGGCGTTATCTACGTGTCCTTGAAGGACGCGCTCTGCAATGAGCAGGGATGCTTGGCCGTTGTCGGACCCGACCTGAAGACGGACGTGCTGCAGTTCGACTATGGCCACCTGACCAAGGCGGGCGCCGGCTATATCGTGCGCAATATCGTTTCTCAATACCTGAACTAAGGCCGAGCGCGTCCGGCTTTAGCAGGATGATCGGCTCAGGTGGCATCACCTGAGCCGTAAATCACATGGCAAACCAAAAGCTGAGCGTGTTTCCGACGTTTCTGTTCAGGTCGGAAACACATCAAACCGGATCTCGGCCTCATGGAAAGGCCGGCCGGATCGCCCCGGCCGGCCTTTCCCTCATCCGTGATACAGGCGCCTCAGCCCCGGTTCATGCGGCTGTCCACCAGGTCGGTGACCACGGTGGGATCGGCCAGGGTCGAGGTGTCACCCAGGGCCTCATGCTCGTTGGCGGCGATCTTGCGCAGGATGCGGCGCATGATCTTGCCGGAACGGGTCTTGGGCAGGCCCGGGGCCCACTGGATCAGGTCGGGCGTGGCGATGGGACCGATCTCCTTGCGCACCCAGGCCACCAGTTCCTTGCGCAACTCCTCCGACGGGGTCTCCCCGGCGTTCAGGGTCACGTAGGCGTAGATGCCCTGGCCCTTGATGTCGTGCGGATAGCCCACCACGGCGGCTTCGGCCACCTTGGGATGGGCGACCAGGGCGCTTTCCACCTCGGCCGTGCCCAGGCGGTGGCCGGAGACGTTGATGACATCGTCCACGCGGCCCGTGATCCAGTAATAGCCGTCCTCGTCCCGGCGGCAGCCGTCGCCGGTGAAATACTTGCCGGCGAAGGTGGAGAAGTAGGTCTGCTTGAAGCGCTCGTGGTCGCCGAACACGGTACGCATCTGGCCCGGCCAACTGTCGGCGATGCAGAGGTTGCCCTCGGTCGCCCCTTCCAGAACGTGGCCCTCGTTGTCGACGATGACCGGCTTCACCCCGAAGAAGGGCAGGGTGGCCGAGCCCGGCTTCGTGGCGGTGGCGCCGGGCAGCGGGGTGATCAGGATGCCGCCGGTTTCCGTCTGCCACCAGGTGTCGACGATGGGGCAGCGCTCATCACCCACCACGGAGTGGTACCACAGCCAGGCCTCGGGGTTGATGGGTTCACCCACCGAGCCCAGCAGGCGCAGGCTCCTGCGGCTGTGGCGCTTCACCGGCCCTTCGCCCTCGCGCATCAGGGCGCGGATGGCGGTGGGGGCGGTGTAGAAGATGTTGACCTTGTGCTTGTCGATGACCTGCCAGAACCGGCCGCTGTCCGGATAGTTTGGCACGCCCTCGAACATCAGGGTGACGGCGCCGTTGGCCAGGGGGCCATACAAGATGTAGCTGTGGCCCGTGACCCAGCCCACGTCGGCCGTGCACCAGTAGACGTCGCCCTCGTGGTAATCGAAGACGTACTGGTGGGTCATGCTGGCATAAACCAGATAGCCGCCGGTGGTGTGCAGCACGCCCTTGGGCTTGCCGGTGGAACCGGAGGTGTAAAGGATGAACAGCGGGTCTTCCGCGCTCATCGGCTCCGGCGGGCAATCGGGAGAGGCGGCGGCGACGGCCTCATGGTACCAGATGTCCCGGCCTTCGACCCAGTTCACCGCGCCGCCGGTGCGGCGCACGACGATGACGGTGTCCACGCCCGGGCAGGCCTTCAGCGCCTGGTCGGCGTTGACCTTCAGCCCCACCTTGCGGCCACCGCGCAGACCCTCGTCCGCGGTGATGACCACGGTGCTGCCGCAGTCCTGCACCCGGTCCTTCAGGCTGTCGGGGGAGAAGCCACCGAACACCACGGAATGGACGGCGCCGATGCGGGCGCAGGCCAGCATGGCGTAGGCCGCCTCCGGGATCATGGGCAGGTAGATGGTGACCCGGTCGCCCTTCTTGACGCCGCGCGCCTTCAGCACGTTGGCCAGGCGGGTGACGTTGTCGTACAGCTCGGAATAGGTGATGTGCTTGTGCTCGGACGGGCTGTCGCCCTCCCACAGGATGGCGGTCTGGTCGGCGCGCGCGGGCAGGTGGCGGTCCACGCAGTTGGCGCAGGCGTTCAGCACCCCGTCTTCATACCAGCGGATGGAGACGTCGCCGGTGAAGCTGGTGTTCTTCACCTTGGTGTAGGGCTGGATCCAATCCAGCCGGCGGCCATGCTCGCCCCAGAACCCGTCCGGATCGCTGATCGAACGGTCATACATCTGCTGGTATTTCGTCGCGTCGACCCAGGCGTCTGCCGCCACCGCGTCGGGAACGGGGAACAGGGTGTTGTTGCTCATGGGACCTTGGTTTCCTTCCCTGATGTGTTGTCGCCGGCCGGGGCTTCCGGGAACGACCCGTTCCCCTTGAAGCCGCCACCCCTGTCCGGCCTGGCCCCTCCGCACCGGGGGGCCCCTGGCCGGCCCTGTCTGCGGGCCTGGCGCGGCGATCGCCATCGCTTGCCGGGCCGAGTATCCCTCTTGCCCCCGCATTCCACAAGCACGGGGCCGTTGCGGCCGCCGGTAAATTCACGGCAAGTCACGGGTTTGCCGACTTTTCCGGGGCCCAGGCGCCATGAAAGGCCAGGGCGGACGATGGGGCCATGACATGGATCAGCCCGCCAACCGTTCAGGGTGACGCGAAAGGGTGGTTTTTCCGTGGCCTTTCCCCATCGGCGCCGCTCCCGCCGGTGTTCATCTTGTGTTATTGGTAAGGCCGCTATTGTCATCCTGGGGGCGGGCACTTGCGCCAGGCCCCGGCTTTGCGCGGATAAGGATCCCATGACGACGGGTGTCGGCGACAACGGTGCGGGACAGGACACGACGGACCTGATCGGCCGACTGAGCCAGATCAGCAGCCGCACCAGCCTCATGGCCATCGATAGCGTGCTGCGCGCGCTGTCTCATCCGGCCGTGGCCCGCAGCACCTCGGGCTTGGCCACGGCGGAGGGCGGGGGCTCCTCGGCCGCCGTCGCCAATGACGCCTCCGACACCCTGTCCGCCCCGACCGTCGCCGACGTGGCGCGCGAGGTGGGCGTGATCGCCCGCCGCATGGTCACCACGACCGAAGACTTCGCCGCCACCATGCAGACCCGGTCGGCTTAGGCGCGCGGCCCCACCCTCACCATGTGATCAGCGGGGCGCGGCGCACCCAGGTGTCGTCGTGCGCCAAAGTCCGCGACGTCCACCCGCGATATGGGTTCCGCCATGGACGAAAAGGGACGCCACCTCGCGGAATGGGCTGGCCGGCGTGTCCTGGGCGCTGATGACGGCATCCCGTCGGTGATGGTCAGGGGGATGATCAAAGCCAGCCTTCCGCCAGCAGCTCGCGGGTCCGCTTCAGCGTCGACAGCACGGCGGCCTTGTAGCCCCTGTCGCTGTCGAATTGCGCCTGCTCGGCCTGTTCCTCGGCGCCGTTCGGCTCTTTGCCGCGCAGGCCGACGTAGCAGTAGAAGCGGAGTTGAAGCGTGCCGTCGGCATCCTCGAACAGCTCGTTGACGATGGCGCCCTCGCGCGGGCCGGTGGCCTGGAAGAAGGTGACCTTGCTCTCGGGCTCGAAGGTGATGATCTCGCGCAGGTCGGCGCCGCCGATCGTGGCCTCGCGCACGATATGCGTGGCGCTTTCCTCCACCACGTCGCAGCGGGTGCAGAGGTTGGGTGGCAGGAACAGGCGGGCGTCGCGGGCCTTGAGGACCAGACCCCGCCAAGCCTGCGCGCGGGTCAGGGGCGTCTCGCCCTGCGGGTTCACCGGAACGGTGGCGGTCGAATAGATCATGATGGCGCTCCTCGCTCGAGATGGATTTGCCAGAGCGTCCGGCTGGGCCGTGCCTGGCGTCTGAAGACACCCCCAAATTTAGTGATCCATGTTTGGGCCGATAGGCGGTATATTTGGACATATCGTCTCTATGGTGGAACAGATGGATCTGTTGGCCCTCGCCGATTTCAATCTTGTCGCCCGACATGGCGGGTTCGGCCGGGCCGCCCGCGCGTCAGGCCGCCCCAAGGCGACGCTGTCCCGCCGGGTTGCCGAGCTGGAGGCCACGCTGGACCTGCGCCTGTTCGAGCGCGGCGGGCGGGTGCTGAAACTGACCGAGGAGGGGCGGGCGCTGTTCCAGCGGACGGGGGCGCTGCTGACCGAACTGGACGAGACGGCGGCGGCGATCGCCTCGGGCGGGGATCGGCCGCGGGGGCGGCTGCGGGTCAGCGCGCCGCTGCTGTTCTCGCAGACCGCCATGGGCAGGATCGCCGCCGGCTTCGCGCTGAAATACCCGGAGGTCCGGCTGGAGGTCACGACGGAGGACCGGCCCGTCGACATGGTGGAGGAAGGCTACGACCTGGTGATCCGCGTGAATCCCGATCCGGACGAAAGCCTGGTCGGGCGCAGCTTTCTGCGCGACCGCCTGGTCGTCGTCGCCGGCCCGCACTTGGCCCGGCCGGCGGACGACGGCCCGGTTCCGGCCGTGATCCGGGGCCCGACGGGCGGGGGCGGGACCTGGGATGTCGTGGGGCCGGCGGGTCGGGCGCGCATCGCGGTGGACCCGGTGCTGCGCCTGTCGTCGCTGATCATGGTCCGCGATGCCGTCCGGGCGGGCGTCGGCGCCGCGCGGCTGCCCATCTCCCTGGTGAGCCACGATCTGGCCGCCGGCACGCTGGTGCAGTGGGGGGATGTGGAGGGTCCGGAGATCGCCCTGTGGGCGCTCTACCCCTCGCGGCGGTTATTGAGCGCGCGAGTCTCCGCCTTCCTGGATTACTTGAAGGAGGCCTTCCCCGTCGGCACGCCGGATGAACTGGCGGCCTATATCGGGGACCTCTGACTTATTCGTCCAGATGGACGGCGCCGTCCTCGACGCGCACCCGCACCGGCGTCAGGCTGCGGCCGGCGCAGGGGCCGTGAATGCACAGGCCATCCTCCACCCGGAACAGGGCGCCATGGGTGGCGCACTGCAGGTGGCGGCCGTCGGCGCTCATGAACTGGTCGGGCGTCCAGTCCAGGGTGGTGCCGACATGGGGACAGCGGTTGTGATAGGCGAAGGCCCGGTCGCCCCGCCGCGCCACCAGGACTTCCTCGCGCGCGCTGCCGCTGCCCCAGGTGATTCCCTTGGCCTGGCCATCGGCGATGTCCGCCAGGTGGCATAATGGCGTCGATATCATGATGGACGCTCCAATCGGATGCGACTGCGGCCCCAGCGGAGTACTGCGCCGAGCGCCACACCGCTTAAGGCTCCGGCGCCGCCCAACACCATGGACATGGGCAGGGCCGCCTCCACGACATATTCGACCAAGCTGAAGTGGGTGAAAGTCTGAAACGGCAACGCCCCGAGGGGCGGTAGCAGGAGGGCAACACTGATGACCAGCCCCCATCCCCTCCGGCCCCTCGCTGCGACTACGATCGCGCAGACCACCGCCGTCAGGCTCCAAAGGCCAAGGCTAAGGTGGTGGCTAAAGGCAAGGTTTTCTGGGTTGATGACATAAATGGCGTCGGTGGTGCCGTCCTGCATCTTTCGCCTCAGGCATCGACGCCCATGCGCTGGCAGGCGCCTTTCCACTCCGCGTCCGTGATGGGGCAGACGGACAGGCGGGACTGGCGCACCAGCGCCATGCTGGACAGCTCGGGATCGGCCTTGATGTCCTTCAGCGTCAGGGGCGTCTTCACCGGCATCACCGGCTTCAGATCCACCATGACGAAGCGGCCGCTTTCATCCGACGGGTCGGGATAGGCCTCGCGCACCACCTCGGCGATGCCCACGATCTCCAACCCCTCGTTGGAGTGATAGAAGAAGGCGCGGTCGCCCACCTTCATGGCCTTCAGGTTGTTGGCGGCCTGGTAGTTGCGCACGCCGTCCCAATGGGTGCGGCCGTCCGCCACGAACTTGTCCCACGCGTACTTGAACGGTTCCGACTTCACCAGCCAGTAGGGCATCTCTTGTTCCTTGTTCCCTCAGGCGCCGGGCGCGGCCATCCGGCCGCTTGGCTTATCCTCGATTTCCAGTCCGCCTGCGGTTCCCCGTAAATCTCCGGCGGCCCTCTTTTATGTAAACAGGGGCGCAGCCTGGGGAAAAACTGGGATGGCGGTGGCGGTGCTGCCGATCAGGTCTTCGGATAAACGACGCGGAAGGGCTGGATCGTTACGGATTCGAAAACACCGGCCTGGGCATAAGGGTCGGCGGCGGCGAAGGCCTGGGCGGCGGCTTCGTGGGGGAAATCCACGACCAACAGGCTGCCCACGGGGTTCCTGCCCTCGGCGTCCAGCAGGGGGCCGGCCACGACGATATGGGCCACCTGGGTGTCCAGGTACTCCAGGTGCTTCGGGCGGGTGGCCAGGCGCAGGTCCAGGTTGCCGGGCTTGTCGGTGCAGGTGATGGCGAAGTGCATGGGAACGGCTCTCCGGTAAGGCTTACGCGCCCTCGGGCTTGAGGGGGCGGGACAGCAGGGATTGGATGGTGGCGTTGACGTCGGCGCCATGGTTCAGGATGGCGTCCACCGCCTGGCAGATGGGCATGTCGACGCCCCGGCGGGCCGCCAGGCGCACCACCGCTTCCGCCGTGTAGACGCCCTCCGCCACCGAATTGCGGCCGGCCAGGATGGCGGCCAGGGGCTGCCCCTGACCCAGGGCATGGCCCAGGGACATGTTGCGCGACTGCAGGCTGCCGCAGGTCAGCGTCAGGTCGCCCAGGCCGGACAGGCCCATGAAGGTTTCCGGCTTGGCGCCCAGCGACTGGCCCAGGCGGGCGATCTCCGCCAAGCCGCGGGTGATCAGGGCGGCGCGGGCGTTGTCGCCCAGGGCGCGGCCGGCGACGATGCCGCAGGCGATGGCCAGCACGTTCTTGACCGCCCCGCCGATCTCCGCCCCCACCAGGTCGTCGCTGGCATAGGGGCGGAAAGTCAGGCTGCCCAGGGCCTGGGCCAGGCGCTGGCTGACATCGGCGTCGCGGCAGGCCAGGGTCACGGCGGTGGGCAGGCCCCGCGCCACCTCGGCGGCGAAGGTGGGGCCGGACAGCACGGCCAGGGGCGTGTCCGCCAGCTCACCCGCCGCCACTTCCGTCATCAGGCTGCCGGTGGCGATCTCGATGCCCTTGGCGCACAGCACCACCGGCGTGCCGGCGGCCAGCAGGGGTTTCAGCCGGGATGTCGTGGCGCGGATGTGCTGCGCCGGTGTCACCAGCAGCACCGCGTCGGCCCGGGCGGCCTCCGCCAGATCGCCGGTGGCGCGGATGGCGGGGTCCAGCGCCACCCCGGCCAGGAAAGGGGTGTTCTCGTGGGCGCCGTTGACAGCGGCCACCACCTCGGGCTCGCGCGCCCACAACACCACGTCGCGCCCGGCCCGGCGGGCGGCCATGGCCAGCGCCGTGCCCCAGGCGCCCGCCCCGATGACACCGATCCGCTGCATTTCCATCCCCTCCGGACCCTATAAGCGATTGCTGGCCTTGGCTTACCCCGGATGGACCGGCTTCCGCAATGGGCCGGTGGCGGCGGTGCCGAGGCGATGATACCGTGGCGCCCAGCCGACCGGTCGGCGAACCGGCGGATGAAACAGGGTCTTGGCTTCTAAATTAAGGGGATGCCGAAATGGCTGTTGGTACGATGACGACGGCGGGCCGCACCCGTCGCGCCGCCTATTCCTTTGCCCTGCTGGCCGGTTGCGCGCTGGCTCCGCTGGGCGCGCACGCCCAGGACGCCGCCCCGGCGGCCAAGCCGGTGGTGCTGCACTGCCCGGCGCTGCTGGATTCCGTGGCCGGCAAGATGCTGGGCCAGACCAGCGTGGTCATCCAAGGCGACCGGGTGGTGGAGGTGGTGCCCGGCACCGTCACCCGCCCCGATGCCGAGGTGGTGGACTTGGCGGGGGAAACCTGCCTGCCCGGCCTGATCGACGCGCATGTCCACCTCAGCAACGAATTCACGCCCACCGTCTACAGCGACATGCTGCACTTCAACCTGGCCGACTGGGTGGTGCGCAGCACGGTGTGGGCCAAGCGCACCTTGCTGGGCGGCTTCACCACCGTGCGCAACCTGGGCGACAGCCATTATGAGACGGTGGCCCTGCGCGATCAGATCAACAAGGGCTGGGTGCCCGGCCCGCGTATCCTGACCGCCGGTCCCGCCATCGGGTCCACCGGCGGCCATGCCGACGACGGCGACGGCCTGCGCATGGACCTGCAGCCCGACGTCGGCGCGCACGACAGCATCATCAACGGCACGGCCGACGCCTGGAAGGCGGTGCGCGAGCACTACAAGCAGAACGTCGACACCATCAAGATCATGACCACGGGCGGTGTGCTGGACCTGTCGGGCAGCGTCGACAACAGCCAGCTGACGGAGGAGGAGACCAAGGCCCTGGTCGCCGCGGCGCATGAATACGGCTACATCGTCGGCGTCCACGCCCATGGGGCGGAAGGCATCCGCCGCGCCGTCGTCGCCGGCGCCGACAGCATCGAGCATGGCACCTTCATGGACGCCCAGGACATGAAGCTGATGAAGGAGCACGGCACCTACTACGTGCCCACCATCTACACCGGCACCTATGTGACCGAGAAGGCCAAGGGCAACCCCCACGCCTATCCGCCGGCGGTGCAGGCCAAGGCCCTGCTGGTGGGTCCGCAGTTGATGAAGACGGTGGGCGACGCCTACAAGGCCGGGGTGAAGTTCGCCTACGGTACCGACGCCGGCGTGTACCCGCACGGCGACAACTGGAAGGACTTCCCCCTGCTGGTCCAGGTGGGCATGCCCGCGATGTATGCCCTGCAGATGGCCACCATCAACGCCGCCACCCTGCTGAAGAAGGACAAGGACATCGGCAGCGTCGCGGCCGGCAAGTACGCCGACATCGTCGCCGTCCCCGGCGATCCGACCAGGGACATCACTCTCATGGGCAAGGTCGACTTCGTGATGAAGGGCGGCGTCGTCTTCAAGAAGGGCGGCGCCGAGCAGGTGTTCACCAGCGCGGCGCATTGAGGTGGATGGCCGCCAGGCATCGTGGCTTGGCGGCCCCCTTAAAGCCCCCCGCGCCGGCGCAATTCGTTGCGCTTGGCCGCCACCTCGGCGCGGGCGCGCTGCACCGCTTCCATCTCTGTCGCCTCCAGCAGGCCTTCGATGACGCGGCCCAAATGGTCGCGCATGGCGGCGCGAGCGGCCTGGGGGTCGCGGGCGGCCAGGCTTTGCAGGATGCGCTGGTGCTCCTCCACCCGGGGCTGGTCGCCCACGGTGCGCGCGCGTTCCAGCATGGCCATGCACAGGGGCGACTTGTAGCGCATGTCCCACAGCTGCTCGACCACGCCGACCAGGGCGGTGTTGCGGCTGGCCCGCGCGATGGTCAGGTGGAAGCGGCGGTCGGCCTGCTCTCCCACGGCGTTGCGCTCATTCTCCTCGCCGATCTCACGCAACAAGGCGGCCAGATCCGCCAGCTCCTCGTCCGTGATGGTGGTGGCGGCCAGGGCGGCGACCTCCCCCTCCACCAGCCGGCGGGCCTCCGTCAGCTCAAAGGCGCCGATGTCCAGTTCCGCCGCCGCCTCGCTGGCCGGCAACTGCTCCGTCACGTAGATGCCGGAGCCGTGGCGCGCCTCCACCAGGCCCAGAATCTCCAGCGTGATCATGGCCTCGCGCACCGTGGGACGGCTGACGTCGAATGTTTCCGCCAGATCGCGTTCAGAGGGCAGGCGCTGGCCGGCGGCGTAGACGCCCCGCCGGATGTCGGCGGCGATGGCGTCGGCCACCTGGCGGTACAGGCGCTGGCCGTTGGCGGGAATGGGCAGCATGCGAGTGCTCTGACCAGATGGAGGGAGACCGGTACCAGGATAAGGCAGGCGCCATCCTGTCCGCCAGCCCAATATCGACGTCTTGACAGCTCTCCCGGCCTATGGAAGACATAATTGGTAAGACCAATTTGGGCGCCCCGCCAGACCGCGCTTCCGGCGCCCTTCCCACTGGTGAAGGTTGGACCGATGTTGAAGATCAAGGACGCCCGGGTGGTGGTCACCTGCTCCGGCCGCAATTTCGTGACATTGCGCATCGAGACGGCGGACGGCCTGTACGGCCTGGGCGATGCCACCTTGAATGGCCGCGAGCTGGCGGTGGTCAGCTATCTGACCGACCACGTCATCCCCTGCCTGATCGGCCGGGACGCCCATCAGATCGAGGACATCTGGCAATACCTGTACCGGGGCGCCTACTGGCGTCGCGGCCCCGTCACCATGTCGGCCATCGCCGCCGTGGACATGGCCCTCTGGGACATCAAGGCCAAGGCGGCCAACATGCCCTTGTACCAGCTGCTGGGCGGCGCCTGCCGCACCGGCGTCATGGTCTACGGCCACGCCAACGGCCAGACCGTGGAAGAGACGGTGGATGAGGCGCTGAAGTACCGGGCCTTGGGCTACAAGGCCATCCGCCTGCAGTCCGGCGTGCCGGGGCTGCCCTCCACCTACGGCGTCTCCGGCGACAAGATGTTCTATGAGCCGGCGGACGGGGCCCTGCCGACGGAGAACGTCTGGTCCACGGCCAAGTACATGCGTGCCGTGCCCAAGTTGTTCGAGGCGGCGCGCCTGGCGCTGGGCGAGGATGTCCACCTGCTGCACGACGTGCACCACCGCCTGACCCCCATCGAGGCCGGGCACCTGGGCAAGAGCCTGGAGCCCTACCGCCCCTTCTGGCTGGAGGACGCGACGCCGGCGGAGAATCAGGAGGCTTTCCGCCTGATCCGCCAGCACACCACCACCCCCCTGGCGGTGGGTGAGGTGTTCAACTCCATCTGGGACTGTAAGGACCTGATCCAGAACCAGCTGATCGACTACATCCGCGCCACGGTGGTGCATGCCGGCGGCATCACCCATCTGCGGCGCATCGCCAACCTGGCGGACCTTTACCAGGTCCGCACCGGCTGCCATGGCGCCACCGACCTGTCGCCCGTGACCATGGCGGCGGCCCTGCACTTCGATCTGTCCATCCCCAACTTCGGCATCCAGGAATACATGCGCCACACGGCGGAGACGGACGCCGTCTTCCCCCACGCCTACAGCTTCAAGGACGGCTATCTGCATCCAGGCGACGCGCCCGGTCTGGGCGTGGACCTGGACGAGGGCTTGGCCGCCAAATACCCCTACAGCCGGGCCTTCCTGCCGGTGAACCGTCTGGAAGATGGCACCATGTACAACTGGTAAGGACGGTTGATCCTCCGCATTTGCAAAGGGCGTGGCCGTGTGGCCGCGCCCTTTTCCATTATGGCTGGCCACTTTCGCTTAAGGACGTAGTATGCGGTCAGGCCAGGTTGTTCTTGAGGGCTTGACATACCCCATGTGGTATGACCAGTATCGCCTTACCAATTATAAGGGCCGCCAGACCGGCCTGACACAGGGAGGGGAAACCCCATGAAGCGTAAGATGGCCTTGCTGGCCACTGCGGCGGTGCTGGGCGTGATGAACGGGACCACGCCAGCGGGCGCGCAGATCACGTCTCAGCCGCCGGGATCCCAGGGTGCCGCGGGCGATGCCCTGGACGCCATCCAGGAAATCGTGGTGACGGCGCAGAAGCGGGCGGAAAACGTCCAGGACATTCCGGTGGCGGTCACCGTGGTCAGCGGCGACGCCCTGGCCAAGGCCGGCGTCAGCGCCTTCGCCGACGTCACCAAGCTGGCGCCGTCCATGACCGTGTCGGCGGGCGACCAGCCGGCCAACAGCGCCATCGTCATCCGCGGCATCGGCACCTTCGCCTACAGCATCGGCGTGGAACCCAGCGTGCTGGTGGTGATCGACGATGTGGCGGTGGGCATGCAGGCCCAGGCCTTCACCGACCTGGCCGACATCGACCGGATCGAGGTGCTGCGCGGGCCGCAGAGCACGCTGTTCGGCAAGTCGGCTTCCGCCGGCGTGGTCAGCGTCACCACCAAGGCGCCCACCGACACCTTCACGGCGTACGGCGACATCTCCTTCACCGATGATGACGAGCAGCGCACCAACGTCAGCATCTCCGGCCCGCTGAGCGACACGCTGGGCTTCCGCCTGACGGCGTCGCAGCACCAGTACGGCGGCAACGTCCACAACCTGGCGACCGACGACAAGCTGGACGCCGACCGGTCGTGGAGCCTGCATGGCAAGCTGCGGTGGAAGCCGACCGACCGGTTCGAGGGCGAGCTGCTGGCCCATTACAACAAGGACCAGTCCAACTGCTGCGTCGGCACGCTGGCGCGGGTGGATCCCGGCGCCCTGCTGTTCGGCATTGCCGGCGCCACCCCGTCCAAGGTGCTGCCCGGCGTGGTGCCCGGCCCCGACAACACCAGCGTCAGCCAGGACCAGGCGCCCCGGTCCGACACGCTGGATTACGGCGGGTCGCTGCACATGACGTACGATTTCGACGACATGGCGCTGATCTCCATCACCGGGTGGAACAAGTACCGCCTGAACGACCACACCGACCTGGATGGAACGGCGCAGGACACGCTGGGCCTGTTGACGCCCTTCACCGGCGTGGGCGGTCAGGTCACCCCGGCCAGCCACGGCGGCATGATCCAGGGCGGCAGCTTCGACGCCCGCACCTTCAGCCAGGAGTTCCGCCTCGCCTCCCACGACGCCACGCCTTTCGGCTATCTGGCGGGCATTTACGCGTCGGATGAGGATCTGGTGCGCGGCTTCTATCGCGGCCCCTACACCCGGGTGGGGGCGGCCAACTGGCGGGGCGAGGCGCAGTACCAGAATTACGCGGCGTTCGGCCAGACCACCTGGACCTTCCTGCCGGACTGGACGCTGATCACCGGCCTGCGCGTCAACCGGGAAGAGGGGAGCTACAGCTTCAACGACTATTACAAGCAGGCCTTCTTCCCCTTGGCCGGCGCCTCCACGGGGGATGGGGACACCGTGGCCACCGGCAAGGCCGGCCTGCAATACCAGGTGACCCCGGACATCATGGCGTTCGCGACCTACTCGCGCGGGTACAAGGGCCTGGCGTATGACCTGACCAGCAGCTTCAACGCGGTGGTGGCCAGCAACCAGCCCATCCGGCCGGAAATGTCCAACAACTATGAACTGGGCGTGAAGTCCGAGCTGTTCGATCGCCACCTGGTGCTGAACGCCACCGTCTACGACACCGAGTACACGGACTTCCAGGTGCAGTCCATCGTGCCCGGGGTGACGACCAACTTCCTGCTGACCAATGTCGGCGGGGTGCGGACCCGCGGCCTGGAGCTGGACTGGCTGGCCCGCCTGACGCCGGAATTCAGCCTCACGGGCGGCTTCGCCTACACCGATGCCCGGGTGACGGACTTCCCCTACGCCCAGTGCTACAACGGGCAGGCCTGCAGCCTGCTGCCGGCGCCCCTGAACGTGCAGAACCTGGCGGGCAAGCGCCTGCCCAACGCGCCGGAGGAGAAGTTCAACATCGGCGCCAGCTATCACCTGCCCCTGGCCGGCCTGCCCTTCTACAGCGACATCAACGTGAACTATGCCTGGCAGAGCAAGGTGAACTTCAGCCTGACGCAGGACCCGGGCACCGTGCAGGACGCCTACGGCATCGCCAATCTGTCCATCTCCTTCGTGGAGCGTGACGACAAGCGCTACAGCCTGACCCTGTTCGCCAACAACCTGTTCGACCAACACTACGCCGCCAACATGGGTAACGTCCGTGGCACCTGGGGCGTGTTCGCCTACACCCAGACCATACCCCGCGACTACAACCGCTATCTGGGGATGCGCCTGGGCTTCAATTATTAACCCGCTCTCCCTCCACCCGCCCACCCCAAGCCGCAAGGCGGGGGTCCGGGCGGGTGGCTCTTTCATTTGTCACGTGTCGGACCCCATGATATCGCGGCGGAAAAGGCCGGATGCCGGTAGTTTGGGGCCGTTCCGGCCGGGTACGGGTGGCAGCCCGGCCGGCTTTTCCAAGAAAGACGCTAAAAGGAAGGAATCCCATGCCGTCTCGCGCCGTTCGCCTGAAGCGCAAGCCCTTCGGTTCCATGCTGTCGGTGGCCGCCGTCGCCTTGGCGATGAGCGGGGCGCATGCCGCCGAACGGCGGGACCTGCCGCTCAGCGCCGGCTGGCAGTTCCACCAGGGCGACGTCACGGGCGCGGAGGCCAGTGCCTTCAACGACAAGGGCTGGGCGACCGTGTCCCTGCCGCACACCTGGAACCATATGGCGGGCACGGCGGAGCGGGCCGCCGATTACAACGCCGCGCGCGGCGCCGGCTGGTACCGCCTGCGCTTCACCCCGCCGGCCGACTACGCCGGCCGCAAGGTCTGGCTGCAGTTCGACGGCGCCAGCATCAACACCGAGGTCTGGCTGAACGGTGTGAAGCTGGGCGTGCACAAGGGCGCCTTCGGCCGTTTCCGCTTCGACGCCACCGCGGCGCTGAAGCGGGGCAAGGCCAACGTGCTGGCGGTGCGCACCGACAATTCCAGCCCGGCGGTGGCGGGGTCGCCCACGGCGGAGGTCATCCCCATGTCGGGTGATTTCTTCCTGTTCGGCGGCCTCTACCGCCAGGTGTCGCTGATCGACACCGACCTGGTGCACATCGACATGCTGGATTGGGGCGGGCCCGGCGTCTACGCCCATACCGCCGCCCTCGACGGCACGGCGTCCATCGAGGTCAACAGCCGGGTTAAGAACGACGGCGCCAAGGCCCAGGCGGTGGTGGTGAAGACCACCATCGTCGATGCCACCGGCGCCACCGTGGCCAGCGACAGCCACCCCCTGACCGTCGCCCCCGGCGCGCTGGAGGAGCCGACGCGGACCCTGAGCGTGCCGAACCCCCACCTGTGGGACGGCAAGGCCGACCCCTACCTCTACCGCGTCGTGACCCGCGTCGAGACGGCGGAGGGCACGCTGCTGGACCAGGTGACCCAGCCGCTGGGCATTCGCACCTTCCGCTTCGACCCTGACCAGGGCTTCTTCCTGAACGGCCGCCACATCTCCCTGCACGGTGTGTCCCGTCACCAGGATCGGCCGGGCAAAGGCTGGGCCATCAGCCCGGCCGACCAGGCCCAGGATATGGACATCATGCTGGATCTGGGCATCAACACCCTGCGCCTGGCCCATTACCAGCACGACCAGGCCATCTACGACCTGGCGGATCGGGATGGCGTGGTCGTGTGGGCGGAAATCCCCCTGGTGAACCGCACGGCGCCCGAAACGCCGGAGGGCGACAAGGGCATCACCACCCCCGCCTTCGCCGCCAACGCCGACAGTCAGCTGCATGAGCTGATCAAGCAGAACTACAACCACCCCAGCGTCGTCACCTGGTCCATCGGCAACGAGGTGAATCTGATGGCGGCCGTGGGGCGCGGCGTCAGCAACGCCCGGCCGCTGCTGACCCAGTTGAACAAGGCGGCGTACGATCTGGACCACACCCGCCCCACCACCATGGCCGATTGCTGCGAGCCCTGGCCCGACCAACCCAAGCCCGGCGTGGACGTGGTGGCGGAGATCACCGACCTTTTGGGCTATAACCGCTACCAGGGCTGGTATTACGACAAGCCGGAGGATCTGGGGCCTGTGCTGGACCGGCTGCACAAGCTGCATCCCCGCCTGCCGCTGTCGGTCAGCGAGTACGGCGGCGGTGGCGGCCTGACCCAGCACACCGATGAGGTGCAGACCGGCGTGGTCTACCCCAAGGGCCATTTCCACCCCGAGGAACTGGAAAGCCGCCTGCATGAGATCTGGTGGGCGCAGTTGAAGGCGCGGCCTTACCTGTGGGGCACCTTCATCTGGAACATGTTCGACTTCGCCAGCGACAGCCGGACGGAGGGCGACATGGTCGACACCAACGACAAGGGCCTGGTGTCCTATGACCGCACGATGAGAAAGGACGTGTTCTTCTTCTACAAGGCGGACTGGAGCGACCAGCCGGTGCTGCACCTGAACGGCCGCCGCTACGTCGATCGCGCCTATCCCGTGACCGACATCCAGGCCTACAGCAACGCCGCCAGCGCGCGGCTGAGCCTGAACGGTCGCGACCTGGGCACCGCACCTTGCCCCGAGCACATCTGCCGCTGGCCGGCGGTACGGCTGGACGCCGGCGACAACGTCCTGACCGCCACGGCCGAGGTCAAGGGCCGACCCGTGAGCGACAGCATCACCTGGCGCTTCGGCGGCAAGGCCGACGAGATCCGCATCCGCGCTGGCGCCTCGGCCGGCCTGACCAGCGCCGTCGGCGCCCGCTACGGTTCCGACGCCTTCGTCACCGGGGGCGAACCGCATGACCGCAACCCCGGCCCGGAGACCGGCAAGCCGGACAAGGTCGCCACGCCCGTCACCGGCACGCCCGATACCAAGCTGTATGATACCTACCGCGAGGGCGCCTTCAGCTACCGCGTGCCGGTGCCGGCGGGCCGCTACCAGGTCACGCTGCATTTCGCCGAACCGGCGCTGGCGGCGGGCGGGCGCGTGTTTGACGTGGCCGCCAACGGCCAGGTGGTGGTCAAGCATCTGGACGTGGCGGCGGAGGCGGGCGGCCCTCTGAAGGCGCTGGACCGGACCGTCACCATCGACGTCAAGGGCGGCGACGGCCTGGCCCTGGACTTCCGCCCCGTCACCGGCCAGGCCGTTGTCTCCGCCATCGATGTGGTGGCGGCGCGGTGAGCGTGGCCGTGAAGAACGAGGCGGTGGCCCCCGCCGCGAGACTCGAACCATCGCTTCCGAAACCGGGGGGCCGCTACCGCTGGCTGGTCTGCTTCCTGCTGTTCTCCGCCGTGGCGCTCAGCTACGTCGACCGGCAGGTGCTGGGGGTGCTGAAGCCCCTGCTGCAGGACCGCTACGGCTGGACGGAGGTGGGCTACGGCACCATCGTCTTCTGGTTCCAGGCGGCCTACGCCAGCGGCTATCTGGTGTTCGGCCGGCTGGTGGACCGCATCGGGGCCAGGGCCGGCTACGCGCTGGCGGTGGGCATCTGGACCATCGCCCACATGGCGCATGCGGCCGCCGGCTCGGTCGCCAGCTTCGCCATCGCCCGCATCCCCCTGGCGCTCGGCGAGTCCGGCGCCTTTCCGGCCAGCCTGGCGGCGGTCGCGGAATGGTTCCCGCAGCGGGAACGGGCGCTGGCCATCGGCCTCACCAACGCCGGGGCCAATGTCGGCGCCGTCCTGACGCCGCTGATCGTGCCGGCGGTCACCCTGGCTTGGGGCTGGCGCGCCGCCTTCCTGGTGACGAGCCTGTTCACCGTGGTGTGGCTGGTGGCCTGGCTGGCGCTGTACCGCCGCCCGCGCGAGGTGGCGCGCCTGAGTCGCGCGGAACTGGCCTATATCGAGGCCGACCCGGTGCCGGCGCCGGTGCGCCTGTCTTGGCGGCGGGTGCTGGCGACGCGCGAAACATGGGCCTATATCCTTGGCCAATTCGTTATCGATCCAATCTGGTGGACCTTCCTGTTCTGGCTGCCCGACTTCTTCGCCAAGCGCTATGGCCTGGATCTCAAGGGCTTCGGCCCACCCCTGGTGCTGATCTACATCCTGGCCGATGTGGGCAGCGTGCTGGGCGGCTGGGGGTCGTCCCGCCTGCTGGGGCGGGGCGTGGGGCTGAACCGGGCGCGCAAGATCGCCTTTTTCATCTGCGCGCTGGTGGTGGCGCCGGTGGCGCTGGCGATGGACACCGGGAACCTCTGGGGGGCGGCCGTCCTGATCGGCTTGGCCTGCGCCGGCCACCAGGGCTTCTCCGTCAACCTCTACGCCCTGCCGTCCGACCTGTTCCCCCGCTGGGCCGCCGGGTCGGTCATCGGCCTGGGCGGGGCGGCGGGCGGCATCGGCAGCATGGCCATGGCCCAGGCCGCCGGCTGGATCCTGCAGACGACCGGCAGTTACCGGCCCATCTTCCTGATGGCGGCCAGCGCCTATTTCCTGGCCCTGGCCCTGATCCATTGGATGACGCCGCGCTACACGCCGGCGCAAATCACGCGGTGAGGACATTGCACTGTGGCTGACACCGATGCCGAGAAACCGAAGGCGCGGCGGCGCAAGGCGCTGGCCGGCGACGCCCGGCTGGCGGCCCCCCCGGACGCGCTGGCCATCCCCGCCTGGACCCTGGCCCGCGCCCCCACCATCAACGACGTGGCGCGCCTGGCCAAGGTGTCGAAGAAGACGGTGTCGCGGGTCATCAACCAGTCACCCCACGTCCATGACGCCACCCGCGCGGTGGTCGACGCGGTGGTGGCCCGCATCGGCTATGTGCCCAGTCCGCAGGCGCGGGGCCTGGCCATCAACCGCTCCTTCCTGCTGGGCCTGATCTACGACAACCCCAACGCCCAATACATCGTGAACGTCCAGGGCGGCATCCTGGAGGCCTGCCACCGCGAGGGGTTCGAGCTGGTGGTCCATCCCTGCCGCCAGGTGGCGCCGGGCTTCCTGGCGGACGTGAAGACCTTCGTCCAGCGCCAGAACCTGGATGGCGTCATCCTGGTGCCGCCCTTGTCGGAGGACGCGGCCCTGATCGCCCTGCTGCGCACCATCGGCTGCCGCTACATGCGCCTGATGTCGGTGCCGCTGGATGAGCCGGCCGCCATGGTGCTGCACACCGACCGCGCCGGCGCGGCGGAGGTGGGTGCGCATCTGGCCCAGCTGGGTCATACCAAGGTCGCCCTGATCACCGGGCCGCAGCGCTACCGCTCCACCCACGAACGGCGTGAGGGCTTCCTCGGCGCCCTGGCCGAACATGGCGTGACCGTGCCCGAATCCTGGATCGTGGAGGGACTCTACACCTTCGAGACGGGGGAGAGGCGGGGCATGGAACTGCTGTCGGGCCCCGACCGCCCCACCGCCATCTTCGCCAGCAATGACGAGATGGCGGCCGGCGTCTACAAGGCGGCGTACCGCCTGGGCATCGGCATCCCGCGCGACCTGACCGTGGTCGGCTTTGACGACACGCCTCTGGCCTCCCGCATGTGCCCGGCGCTCTCCACCGTGCGCCTGCCCATCCACGACATGGGACGTCTGGCCGCCGACCGCCTGATCGGCCGCATCAACGACGGGGATGTCGGCAGAACGCAGCCCATCACCGTGACCCCGCGCCTGGTGGTGCGGGAATCCTCCGCTGCGCCGCCGGCCTAAAACTCCGCGCCCGGCAGGTCCACCGGCAGGTTGGTGGTGTCGCTCAGGGTGACGCGCAGGGCGCCGGACAGGGACGGGGCGGCCAGCGCCACCTCCGGCTGGCCCTCGGCCCGGGCGGTGGCCAGGGCCACCTGGTTGAAGCGGCGCACGCTATCGCTGGCGGGGTCCACGTGCGCCCCGTGGACGATGGGGCGGATGTATTCGGCCCCGACAAGAACCTGCAGCGCCTGGATCTGGTCCGCCGCCGCCCATTCGTTCAGGGGCGGCACGCCCACCAGGTCGTCGAAGGTCGTGGCCCCGGCTGCCAGGCGGTCCAGCAAGGGGGCGAAGATGCCCTCGTGCAGGGCCACGTCGCCGAAGGACCGGGGCACCACCAGGGGGCAGTCCGTTCGCCGCCGGGCCAGGGTGTAGCGGGTGGCGCGATGGGCGGCGATCAGGTCGTTGATGTTCAGGGGCGCCAGGTCGCAGGCATGGATGTCGCGGCGGAACTGACGGTTCAGGGCCATGTCGCGCACCCCCTCACGCAGCAGCGCGTTGGGCATGGCCGCCATCAGGGCGCGCGGCTTCTCCGGCACGGCCAGCAGGGGGACGTTGTCGGCGTGGGTGCCGGACCCGATGAAGCCCGCGCCGTGGTTGGCCATGAAGGTCGCGATCTCCTTGTGATAGAAAACGCGCCAGTACTCGTTCAGGTACTCGTGCACGACATAACCGGCATCCAGCGTCTCGATGGCTTGCAACTGCTGTTCGATGGCCGGGTTGGATTCAAAGTACAGGGCGCCCGTATCCGCCATCTGCCGCAGGAAGGCGCGCACCTTGTTCACCCGCTCCTCCACCGTGCCGGTGGTGACGGCGTAGGCATCCACCATCAGGGCGCGGATGGGCATCTTGCCGGCCCAGCCGGGTTGGCAGTTATAACTGGCGTAGACGATGCCGCCGGGCTTCAGGCGGCGGCGGATGACGGCGCCGATCTCCCGCCGCACCGTCTCGCTGACCCAGCTCATGATGCCGTGCATGACGATGAAGTCGCAGTCGGCAATGGGCCCATCCTCCTCCGTCGCCAAGTCCTGGAAACTGGCGGCGCTGAAGCTGGCGTTGGTGATGCCGGCGGCGCGGCGCAGGTTTTCGGCGCTGGTGATGTGCACGGGGTTGAAGTCCACGCCCACGAAATCGCCCTGGGGGAACAGGCTGGCGAACAGCGTGGGGCTGTAACCGTGGCCGCAGCCCAGATCCAGGTAGCGGAAGGGCCGGTCCAGGCGCGGCGCCTGGTAGCCGCACTGCAGAGCGGCGTAGGCGATCGAGGCGGGGTTCAATTCCTGGTAATAGCGGCGGAGGTAGGCGATGCCCGTCACATAGCGGTGAACGTCGTCCTGCACGGTCCCCTCGGGCGTACCGCCGCCGGGGATGGCCTTGTTGCCGCTCATCGACCCTGGTCCTTCGCACTTGTGTCGGTCCTTGGCGCAGACCTTGGCCCCAGGCGGCCCCGCTGTCGAGAGTAAAAGGGGGGCGGTGATTCAGAATGCGGTTGAAACATGGCCGATGGGCGGATTCGCCGCATCACATCAAAGGGTAACAGAGCGCTTATAAGCTGCGACCTTCAAGGTTGAATTACTGCGCGCTCGATAGCATTTACGGTGAATTTTATAAATCTCGCTCTGCGTCCCAAGTTGTTGGCCGCGTTCGGTGGCCTGTTACTGCTGACCATCGCCATCAGCCTGCTGTCCCTGTGGCGGATTGGCACGATCAACAGCGCGGCCACGGAAATCCGCGATGTCTGGCTGCCGTCGGTGGACGCGGTGGGCGACATGAAGGCCTTCACCGCCCGCCAGCGCATCTCCGCCGGCCGGGTCGTGGCGGCGGGCGACGACAAGGCGCGGGATGAGGCCATCAAGCTCTATGGCAAGCAGACGGCTGATCTGAACGCGGCGGTGGCACGGTTCGAGGCCGTGGGCCAGGCGGGGGAGATGGCCGCCCTGTACGCCAAGTACCAGGCCCTGCGCGGGCCATACGAGGCCAGCATGGCCGCCGTGTTCGAAACCGCCAAGCAGAACCATGAGCAGGCGGACAAGACCATGAACGGCGATATCGTCGCGGCCTTCCGCAAGGTGCAGGAATCGCTGGAGGCGCTCAGCGCCTATGACCGCGCCGGCGCCGCCAAGGCCAACGACGTGGTCCAGTCCTCGTACACCCACGCGCTGTGGAGCATCGGCATCTTCGCCGTGGTGGCCGTGCTGGTGTCGGCGGGTGCCGTGTTGTGGTTGGACAGGGATGTGGTGCAGCACCTGGCCCGCCTGGCGGGCGTGATGCGTCGCCTGGCGCAGAAGGACTATGACTTCACCCTGGACGCCACCGCCCGCCGGGACGAGGTGGGCGACATGGCGCGCGCCGTCGACGTCTTCCGTACCAGCATGCGCCAGGTGGACGAACTGGCGGCGACCCAGGCGGCGGAGGCGGCGGCCAAGACGGAACGGGCCAACCGCGTGGACGCCCTGGTCCAAACCTTCGACACCGACGTCGCCCAGACCCTGCGGTCGGTCACCCAGGCCTCCAGCGGCCTGCATGAGACGGCGGAGAACCTGACCCGCATCGCCGACACCGGCGCCCGTGACGCGGTGGCGGTGGCCGGCGCCTCGGAACAGGCGGCCGCCAATGTGCAGACCGTGGCCGTGGCGGCGGAGGAACTGGGCGCCAGCATCGGTGAGATCGGCCGCCAGGTCTCCGTATCCGCCACCATCGCCGCCAAGGCGGTGGCCGAGGCGACGCGCACCAACGTCGCCGTGACCAGCCTGACGGAAGCCGCCCAGCAGATCGGCGCAGTCGTGGCGCTGATCAGCGACATCGCCGGCCAGACCAACCTGCTGGCCCTGAACGCCACCATCGAGGCGGCGCGCGCCGGCGAGGCCGGCAAGGGCTTCGCCGTCGTGGCCAGCGAGGTGAAGGCCCTGGCCAACCAGACGGAACGGGCCACCAACGACATCCGGCAGCAGATCGAATCCATGCAGGCCGCGACCGGGGAGGCCGCCAGCGCCATCGCCGCCATCGGCCAGACCATCGGCGAGATCGACCACATCACCACCACCATCGCCGCGGCGGTGGAGGAACAGGGCGCCGCCACGCAGGAGATCGCCCGCAACGTGGCCGAGGCCGCGCGCGGCACCAGCGAGGTCAGCGCCGGCATGAACGGCGTGCGCCAGGTGGCCGGCGAGACCGGCAGCGTGGCGGGTGAGGTGCTGATGGCGGCCGACGACCTGTCGTCCCAGGCCGACGGCCTGCGCACCAGCGTCTCCACCTTCCTGGCGGCCTTGCGCGCCGCCTGATGGGCGCGCCGCCTGATGGGCGCGCCATCTGACGGAAAAGCGTCTCTTGCGGTGCGGCCGGTCCGGGTGGAATCGTTGCCCTCACCGATAAAAGGAAGGCCCGCGCCGTCTTCGGATGGCGCGGGGTTGTTGGCAGAAGGAAGAACGATGAAAGCCTGGCTTTCCACCCTGGCCCTCACCGCGGCGCTGGCCCTGGCCGGCGTGGCCGCCGCCGATGGTGCGCCCCCCAGCTACCCCAACCAGACGGAGGGTGACGTCATCGTCCGCGACTTCGCCCTGACCAATGGGAAGCATCTGGCCAACGCCAAGTTCCACTACACCACCCTGGGCACGCCGCAGCGTGACGCGTCGGGCGCCATCGCCAATGGGGTTCTGCTGCTGCACGGCACGACGGGAAGCGGCCGCAACTTCCTGAACGCCAGCCTGGGTGGGGAGCTGTTCGGGCCAGGCCAGCCGCTGGATGCCGCCAAGTACTTCATCATCCTGGCCGACGGCATCGGCCACGGCGGCTCCTCCAAGCCGTCGGACGGCATGAAGGGCCATTTCCCCCACTACGGCTATATCGACGCGGTGGAGGGCCAGTACCGGATCGTCACCCAGGGCCTGGGCATCAAGCACCTGAAGCTGGTCGCCGGCACCTCCATGGGCGGCATGCAGACCTGGATCTGGGGGGAGCGCCATCCGGACATGATGGACGCGCTGATGCCCATCGCCTCACAGCCCGTCGCCATTTCCGGCCGCAACATGTTGTGGCGCCAATTGATCATCGAGGCCATCCGCAACGATCCAGAGTGGAAGGACGGCGATTACGCCACGCCACCCACCGGCTACACCCACGCCCTGCCCATCTTCCAGATCATGGTCAACAACGCGTCCGTGCTGCAGCGGCAGGCCCCCAGCCGGACGGCGGCCACCACCCTTTATGACCAGTGGGTGGCCGACTACGCCAAGACCGTGGACGCCAACGATTATCTCTACTGGTTCGAGTCCTCGTACGACTACGACCCCGGCCCGGACCTGGAGAAGATCAAGGCCAAGCTGGTGGCGGTGAACTTCGCCGACGACCTGCTGAACCCGGCCGAACTGGGCGTGATGGAAGCGGCCATGAAGCGCATCCCCCACGGCCGCTACGTCCTGATCCCGGCCTCGGACGAGACCCGCGGCCACCAGACCCTGACCCAGGCCAAGGTGTGGAAGGGCGCGCTGGAGGAACTGCTGAAATAAGGTAACCGGGACCCGCGCTTCAAACCTTCCCGGCGTAGCGGTCGGTGGCGCGGATCAGTTGGTCCAGGATGCCGGGCTCGGCATGGGCGTGGCCGGCGCCCTCGATCAGGTGGAAGTCCGCCTCTGGCCAGGCCTTGTGCAGGGCATAGGCGTAGCGGGCGGGACAGGGCATGTCGTAGCGGCCGTGGACGATGGTGGCCGGGATGTGGCGGATGCGGCCCACGTCGCGCACCAACTGGCCCTCGTCCAGCCAAGCGCCGTGCATGAAGTAGTGGTTCTCGATGCGGGCGAAGGCCAGGGCGAAATGCCCGTCCTTGAAGGGCGCCGAATACTCGGGATTGGGCAGGAGGGTCACCGTCTCCCCTTCCCAAATGGTCCAGGCCTTGGCCGCCTCCAGCTTGGCCGCCTCGTCATCGCCCGTCAGGCGGCGGTGGTAGGCCGCCATCATGTCATCGCGCTCGGCCTCCGGAATGGGGGCCTGGAAGCGCTCCCACTTGTCGGGGAACAGCTCCGACGCGCCGAACTGGTAGTACCAAAGCAGTTCCCCCTTGGTCAGGGTGTAGATGCCGCGCAGCACCAGCTCGCTCACCCGGTCGGGATGCGCCTCGGCATAGGCCAGCGCCAAGGTGGAGCCCCAGGAGCCGCCGAACACCTGCCACTTGTCCACACCCATAAGCGTGCGCAGGCGCTCGATATCCGCGACCAGGTGCCAGGTGGTGTTGGCTTCCAGGCTGGCGTGCGGCGTGGACTTGCCGCAGCCGCGCTGATCGAACAGCAGGATGTCGTACAAGGCCGGGTCGAACAGGCGGCGCTGGCCGGGGCTGGTGCCGCCGCCCGGGCCGCCGTGCAGGAAGACCACGGGCTTGGCCCCCCGGGTGCCGCACCGCTCGTAATGGATCACGTGCCCATCGCCGACATCCAGCGTGCCGGTCTCATAGGGCTCGATGGCCGGATACAGCGTGCGCAGCGCGGTCATGGGGGCGCTTCCTAGCTTGGGTGTTTACTTGGGCGTGTCGCCTTCGGTGGCGGTGGCCGCCGGCGCCGAGTCGGCCTCCGCCGGGATCCAGCCCGTCTTGGGGGCCGGGTCGGCGGCGGGAGGCTGGGAGGCGGGTGCCGGGGTGGGGTCGGCTTTGGGCGCCTCCGCCGGAGGGGCCGCCTGAGGCTGGGGAACGGGGGCCGAGTCCTGCGGGGCGGCGGGTGCCGCCTGTGGCTGGGCCTGAGGCTGCGGCACCGGCGCGGCCGGGTCGGGCTGGGGCGCCTTCGCCGCGGGCGCGGGCTCGGCCGGGGTCACGGGGGCGGTGGCCGCCGGGGCCGCTTCCGGCGTGGGGGCCGGAGCCGTGGGCTCCATGGGGGCCGGTGTGGGCGTCGGTGTGGGCGCCACCGGGGCGGGGGCCATGTGCTTGGCGGGCTTCTCCGGCTTCGTCTCGGCCTTGGGCTCCGGCTTGGGTTCCGGGTCGATGTTGACGGTGTAGTCGGGGACGATGCGCGCCTGGTTGCCGGTGATGACCAGCACCTTCTGCCCCAGCGGAATGGGCGTGGGCTCGCGCTGGGTCACCGACAGCAGGTCGCCGTTGGGCTTGCGCACGATGTACTCCCAGCCGGTGGTGTCGCCGGTCATGTGCTCGGCGCCCGTGCCGACGATGGTGCCCACCACGGTGCCGCCCACGGCGCCCAGGGCGCCGTTGGGGCCGATCTGCGAGCCCAGGATGCCGCCGGCGGCCCCGCCCGCCACGGCGCCCACGGTGCCGCTGGCGCTGATCGACACCTGGCGGAAGCCGATGATCACCCCCGGCTCGGCCTTGTTGGCCTGCTGCACAGCGGTGGCGTTGTAGGTGTTGGGCGAATAGTCGGCGGCGCAGCCCGCCAGCAGGGCGGGGGCGGCGAAGGCGACAGCGGCCGTCAGGCCGAACCGGATGGATCGCGACACGGGGGAACCGTTCCCTGGAAACGACCGGGGCGCGGATTACCCCGGATAGGCTGTATGGACAGCCCCGTGTCATAGGAGATCCGCCCCCGGGTGTCACTTGGCAATTTCATGGCGGCAATGTGGTCGACTTGCCATCATGGCGCGCCGCTCCCGCCCCCGGGCCCGCCCCCGGCCCAACCGGACGTCTCCGCCATGAAGCAAATCCGCCTCAACGCCTTCGACATGAACTGCGTCGGCCATATCCACCAGGGCCTGTGGCGCCACCCGCGCGACCGTTCGACGCAATACACCGATCTCGCCTACTGGATGGACCTGGCGCGCACGCTTGAGCGGGGCCTGTTCGACGGGCTGTTCCTGGCCGACGTGCTGGGCGTCTACGACGTCTACCAAGGCGGGCCGCAGACGGCGGTGCGCGAGGCGGTGCAGCTGCCCGTGGGCGATCCCCTACTGCTGATCCCGGCCATGGCGGCGGCCACCACCCACCTGGGCTTCGGCGTCACCGCCAATTTGAGTTACGAGCCGCCCTACACCTTCGCCCGGCGCATGAGCACGCTGGACCACCTGACGGGCGGGCGCATCGGCTGGAACATCGTCACCGGCTACCTGGACAGCGCCGCCCGCGCCCTGGGCCTGGACGGCCAGGCGGCGCACGATGACCGCTACGCCGTGGCCGAGGAATACATGGACGTCGTCTACCGCCTATGGGAAGGCAGCTGGGCCGATGACGCCGTGCGCCGCGACCGCGAGGGTGGCACTTATGCCGACCCGGCCCGCGTCCGCGCCGTGCGCCACCACGGCCCGCACTTTCGGATGGAGGGCGTGCACCTGGCCGAGCCCTCACCCCAGCGCACGCCGGTGCTGTACCAGGCGGGATCGTCCGACCGGGGACGCAGGTTCGCCGCCGCCCATGCCGAATGCGTCTTCGTCAATGGCGGGCCCAAGCCGCACGTTGCCCGCCTGGTGGCCGACCTGCGCGACCTGGCCCGCACGCTGGGCCGCGACCCCGCCGACCTCAAGGTCTTCGTCGGCGCCACGGTGGTGGTGGCGGAGACCGACGCCCTGGCCCAGGCCAAGCGGGCGGATTATGAGCGCCACGCCAGTGTGGAGGGCGCCTTGGCCCATGCCTCCGCCTCCCTAGGCATCGACTTCGCCGCCCAGGAGTGGGATGAGCCCATCCATGCCGGGCAGAGCCAGGCGGTGACGTCGAACATCGAGAACCAGGCCGCCCGCCGGCCGGACAAGGTGCTGACCCGGCGTGGCCTGGTGGAGGGACTGAAGCTGGGCGGGCGCCAAGTGCCCATCGTCGGCGGCCCGGCCACGGTGGCGGATGAGCTGACGGCCTGGGTGCGCGAGGCGGACGTGGACGGCTTCATCCTGGCACGCACGGTGACGCCGGAATGCTTCGACGATTTCGTGGAGCTGGTGGTGCCGGAGCTGCAGCGGCGCGGTGCCTACAAGACGGAGTACGCGCCCGGCACCCTGCGCCAGAAGCTGACGGGCCAGGGTGCGCGGCTGCCCGACGGCCATCCCGCCGCCAGCCGGCGCTGGCCGGTTTAACCCAGCGCGTCTTTCAGGAATAGGCTGGCGGCGTGGACCAGGCCGGCCAGGGCTTCCTGCCCGTGGGGCAGGTCGGGTTCATCGCCCAATGCCGCCGCCCCCTTCATCATCTGCAGCAGGGTGACGGCCATGGTGGCCGCCCGCTCCGGGGGCAGGGCGGGGGACTTGGCGCGCAGGATGGCGGCGATGCCCTGGCGCAGGCCGGCGCGTAACCGCCCTTGCTGCGCCACCATGTCCGGGCGGGCGTCGATCAGGGCGAAGGCGGCGGCACGCTCCACTTTCAGGCTGGGCAGAACGGCCAGCAGGGCCGCCGCCAGCTCGCCCGGGGACAGGGTCGCGGCACGCGACTCCAGATCCGCCAGCGACGCCACCAGCGTGTCCGCGTATTGGGCCAGCAGGGCGTCGGCCAGCACCGCCTTGGTGGGGAAGAACTGGTAGAGTGAGCCGATGGGCGCCCCCGCCTTGGCCGCGATCTCCGTCATCGTGGCGGCGTCATAGCCCTTCTCCGCGAACACGGCGCCGGCGGCGGCCAGCAGGGCGGCGACGCGGGCGCGGCCCCGTTCGCGGGTCGGCTTCTTGGGGCCGGCGGGGTGCGCGCCTTCCGGGGGTGCGGCGATAGGCGCGGCGGTGTCGGCTGTTGACTTTTGTGAGGGCATTCTCATAAATCTTTTCATGAGGACGCCCTCATATTCCCATTCCCGGCGCCCGCCGTCCATCCCCGCTTCTGGAGGTTGCCATGAGCTTCGACCTGGATCCCAAGACCACCGCCCTGGTGCTGATCGACCTGCAGCACGGCATCGTCAACCTGCCCCTGGCGCCGCACACGGGGGCCGAGGTGCTGGCCCGGTCCAAGACGCTGGCGGAGACGTTCCGCGCGGCCGGCGCCCCGGTGGTGTTGGTGCGCGTGGCCTTCGCGCCCGATTTCGGCGACGCCCCGCGCCAGCCGACGGATCAGGCCATGACCGTGCCGCCGGGCGGCTTCCCGGCCGACTGGGCCACGCTGGATGAGGATTTGGTGAAGGCGGATGACATCATCGTCACCAAGCGGCAGTGGGGCGCCTTCTACGGCACGGATCTGGATTTGCAGCTACGCCGCCGGGGCGTCACCACCATCGTTCTGGCGGGCATCGCCACGAATATTGGCGTGGAATCCACGGCGCGCGGCGCCTGGGAACACGGCTATGCCCTGGTGTTCCCGACCGATGCCATGAGCACCTTCACTGCCGAGATGCAGGACTTCGCGCTGAACACCATCTTCCCGCGCCTGGGCCGCCGGACCATCAGCACGGAAATTACGCTGGGCTAAGGTCAGGCGGCGAAGAGGAAGGTGAAGAGGAGGGGGCAGGTCTCATGGACCAGGGTCCGGATCTCTCCCTCCGTCACGCGATCACGCTCCATCATCAGGCGCACGATGGGTTCGGCCAGCAACTCGTCCAGCGTGGCTTCCTCGATCTCCGGCATCGGCATGGTGGGTCCCCTTCCGCCTCGGTGGAAACTGTATGGCCATAGTACTGATATTGAGAATGATTCGCAAATAGGCTTTCGCAGCCACCCCTCCGGCATACGTGGGAGGGGCGGGATCACCCTGGCACGAAGGGGCTTTGCGCCGCCGCAGGCCAGCGGTTGCGGAGGGTGCTTCGAAGGCAGCGAAATCCCATGGTCCCCATGGCATGATGCGATGAGGGAAATGGGAGCGGTCAGATGGACTTCACCTACTACGAAGCCTTTTTCCTGGGCGGAGTCCTGGGCTTCTTCACATCTGCCGGCTTCGTTGTGGCCCGCTGTGGCAGGGTCGGGCTGATGCTGGTCTCAGTCCTGGCGCTTACACTAATTACCAATGCCGTGCTTTTGATCAATTGGGACGCCGCCGGGCAGATGCCTCTTGGCTTCGTCGCGCTAGACTTGGCCCTCATCACCGTGTTCAGCGCCATAGGCAATGGGTTCGGTGCCTTGCCCATATTGTTGGCGCGGCGCTTTTGGCATTACCTTCAGGTGAAGCGGGCAGTCTGAAGCGACCTAAGCCGCCTCTTGCCCTTCCAGGAACACCACCAGTTCCTCCAGCGCATGGGTCAGGTGGCCGCGCAACACCTCCACGGCCTCGTCCCCCTTGCCGTCGCGGCACAGGGCCACAAGCTGCTCATGCTCGGCCATGGAGCGGTCGTGAATGGCGGGGGTCATGGACAGGTGCAGCCGGACATAGCGGTCCAGGCTGTCATGGATGCGCTTCACCATGTCCAGCATCACCGGGCGCTGGGCCGGCTCGTACAGCAACTCGTGCAGCTGCCAGTTCAAGGCCCCCCAGCGGCCGGCCTCGGCCGTGTGCAACTCCTTCAGCACAGCCTCCGCCTTCTTGATCTGCTTGGCGGTCAGCTGCGGGATGGCGCGGCGCAGCAGGTCGATTTCCAGCAGCAGCCGCACCTCGAAATATTCCCGCACCTGGGCGGGCGACAGCTGGGCGACGACCGATCCCTTGTAGGGGATGGTGGCCACCAGGCCTTCCGCCTCCAGCTGCTGCAGCGCCTCGCGCACGGGGATGCGGCTCACCCCCAGCTTCTGCGCGATCTCATCCTGGCGCAGTTGGGCGCCCAGCGCGTATTCCCCCGACAGGATCATCTGCCGCAAGGCGTCAACCACCTGGGCCGACAGGGATTTCCGTTCGATCTTGGCGCGTGCGATCATTTGGTGGCTTCTTGACGGGATGCGGATTGGAAAAGGCGGCCCTGTGATTTGCCTCTGAACATCCTGATATTGGATGTAAAAGCAATTGATTTTCTAAAATACGCTAGACGGTTCGAGTGAGACGCGCCATGGGCAGTTGGCGCATGGCCCGGTCTAGTTCCCGTTCATCCTCAGGCGATGGCGTTTGCGGCCGTCCGTCCGGTTGCCGGAATGGGCCCGTCGGCGCCATGCTTGACAGTTTGGATATCGTATCCGATACGCTATCGCCCACCAGGATGGCCCGCCGGCGTGATACCCTGGTACATCCACTGGACGATAACGGGGACGGGTAGGGCATGGCGGTAATGGTGGGGGCGGACAGCCCGGAGAGCGGCCCGGCGGCGGAAGCTGAAGACCACGGCGGTCATCCCCCTGGGCTCTACCTGTTGTTCGCGGTCGAGTTCTGGGAGCGCTTCTCCTACTACGGCCTGCAGTCCATCCTGATCTTCTTCCTGCTGTGGCACCTGTCCATGGACAAGGTGTCGGCCTATGCCGAGCTGGGGGCCTTCGGGGTCCTGGTCTACATGTGCCCGGTGGTGGGCGGCTTCATGGCCGACCGCTGGGTGGGGGCCCGCCACGCGGTGCGCGCCGGCGCCGTCCTCCTGATGCTGGGCCACGGCCTGATGGCCTGGCAGCCGGCGCAGACGGTGGAACGGCTGGTGACATCCGACGCGACCTTCGACCTGAAGCGCCCCATCCTGTACCCGGCGGAGGGCGAGGACGGCGCCCGCCAGGTGGTGGTGAACGGCACGGCCCAGGTCATCACCAGTTTGGCCAGCGTGCAGGGTGGCGACCCGGATGCCCGCACGCTGACCTATGTCGGCCCCGATGGCGCCGCCGTCACGCTGCAGGGCCGGCTGGAGAAGGCACCAGACGCGGGCGGGCTGAGGCTGTTCTACCTGTCGCTGGCGCTCATCGCCGCCGGCGTGGGCATGCTGAAGCCCAACATTTCCGCCCTGGTCGGCCGCCTTTACGGCCAGCGTCACGCGGCGCGCGACCGTGGGTTCCTGATCTTCTACCTGGGCATCAACGCCGGCGGCCTGATGGGCAGCATCGTCTGCGGCTGGCTGGGCGCCGCGCTGGGCTGGGAATGGGGGTTCGGCGCCGCCGGCATCGGCATGGCCGTGGCGCTGGCCACCTTCTCCCTGGGCCGCCGCCTGCTGCCGCCGGAACTGCCGATCGCCGAGGGCGGCCCCCGCGTCGCCAGCACCGCGCCGGGCGGCCTGTTGGCCCTGGCCGGCGGTTTGGCCGTGGCGCTGGCCTGCTGGCTGATCGTCGATCATCCGACGGTAGTGGGCCATGTGCTGGACATCGCGGCCGTGGCCGGCCTGGCCGCCGTCTTCTGGTTCGCCCGCACCTGCGACGCGCGCCAGCGCCGCCATCTGGCGCTGCTCCTGCTGCTCATGCTGGTGTCGGTGTTGTACTGGACGCTGTTCTACCAGGGGCCGGCATCCCTGAACGTCTTCGCCGCCGAATGGACGGACCGGCACATCGGCCCGGTGCTGGTGCCGGCCCCCGTGCTACAGTTCCCGGACAAGGCCTTCGTCATCCTGCTGGCGCTGCCGCTGGCCGCCTTATGGCGCTGGCTGGACGGCCGGCGGCGCGACCCCGGCCCGGTGACCAAGTTCGGCTTCGGCGTGCTGTTCGTCGGCCTGGGCTTCCTGGCGCTGGCCTTCGGCATCGAGGTGACGCCGGCCGGCCTGCGCGTGGGCGTGGCCTGGCTGCTGTCCCTCTACTTGCTGCAGGAGGTGGGGGAGCTGTGCCTGTCGCCCACCGGCCTGTCGGCCATCACCCGGCTGTCGCCGCCGGCCATCACCAGCCTGCTGGTGGGCCTGTGGTTCCTGTCCACGGCCTATGGCCAGCGCCTGAGCGCCCTGGTGGCCCAGGCCACGGTGGTTGACGGCAGCCTGCCGGCGGCGGCGCAACTGGCCTCCTACCAGGCGGTGTACCTCAAGGCCGGCCTGTGGTCCTGCGCCGCCGCCCTGCTGCTGCTGGCGCTGGTGGTGCCGCTGCGCCGCCTGAATGATTAGTGTGATCCCAGAGAAGCGGGTTTGAGACCATGACCAAGGGTATTGGGGGGCTGTCGGCCCCGGCGGTGCTGTCGACCTTGAAGTCCCGGCGGGCGGCGGTGCAGCCCATCACGGCGGAGGAATACCGCGCCCGCATCGAGGCGGTGCGGGCCCATATGGCGGCGCGCAAGGTGGACGCCCTGCTGCTGCCGGCGTCCAGCAACCTCCTCTACTTCACCGGCCTGGACTGGCACCCCAGCGAGCGGCTGACGGCGGCCGTGATCCTCAAGGACGGCGACCCCGTCTACGTCTGCCCGGCGTTCGAGGAGCCCAAGCTGCGCGGGCACCTCAGCATCGGCGACCAGGTCCGGACCTGGCAGGAGGATGAAAGCGCCTACGCCCTGGTGGCCGACCTGGTGCGCGGCCAGTCGGGGGCCTCCGCCACGGTGGCGGTGGACGCCCTGGGCTATGCCGGCGTGTTCTTCGACCTGGCGGCGGCGCTGCCCCAGGCCACCCTGGTGGACGCCCGCCCCCTGACGGAGGCCTGCCGCCGGGTGAAGTCGGCGCATGAGATCGCCCTGCTGTCCCATGCCAAGGCCCTGACGCTGGAGGTCCACCGCCTGGCCGCCGGCATCCTGCGCCCCGGCATCACCCCGGCGGAGGTGGTGGCCTTCATCGGCCAGGCCCACCGCGCGTTGGGGGCCGACGGCGGCAACACCTTCTGCGCCGTGCAGTTCGGCGAGGCCACGGCCTATCCCCACGGCGCCCCCGGCGACTGGTTCCTGAAGGAGGGCGACCCCGTCCTGATCGACACCGGCTGCGCCATCGAGGGCTACAAGTCCGACATCACCCGCTGTTACACCTTCGGCCACGCCATCCCCGAATACCGCCGGGTGTGGGAGGATGAGCGCGACGCCCAGATGGCGGCCTTCAACGCCGCCCGGATCGGCGCCCCGTGCGAGGCGGTGGACATCGCCGCCCGCAGCTTCCTGGAGTCCCGTGGCTACGGTCCCGGCTATCAGGTGCCCGGCTGCCCCCACCGCACCGGCCATGGCGTGGGCCTGGACCTGCATGAGCCCGCCTACATCGTCGGCGGCAACAAGCAGCCGCTGGAGGCCGGCCTGTGCTTCAGCGTGGAGCCCATGCTGTGCCTCTACGGCAAGTTCGGCGTGCGCTTCGAGGACCATGTCTACATGACCGAAGATGGCCCCCGCTGGTTCACCACCCCGCCGACCGACGTGGACAACCCCTTCGGGCTGCATGGCTGACGGTCGCCTCAGGTGCCGGTGGGGCATCCGCCCCTTGGCTTGTCCTCAGTTTCCAGTCCGCTGACGCTCCCCGGAAACTTCCGGCGGCTGCGGTCGCAGCCTACGGCATGAGCCTCCCCGGCTCATGCCGCTGGGCTGGAGACTGGAATTGAGCGACGCATAAAAGAAGGGCCGATCCGCGAGGACCGGCCCTTGAGGATGTGCCTTGGGAGGAAACGCCAGATCTAAGTCAGGCTCGGGACTTAGACCTGGAAGCCACGCCAGAACGGATCCTGGGTGGGGTCGACGTAAATGGTGTTGAGCCCGGTCTGCACCGCCCAGCCCTTGATGGACGGGCGGATGCTGGCGTAATCGCCCAGCGTGCCGGCGCTTTCCACGCGGCCTTCGAACAGGCTGCCGATGATGCTCTCATGCACGAAGCTCTGGCCGACGCTGAGCTTGCCCTGCGCCGCCAAATGGGCCATGCGGGCCGAGGTGCCCGTGCCGCAAGGGGACCGGTCGATGGCGCGGTCGCCGTAGAAGACGGCGTTGCGGCCGTGGGCGTCCTTGTGCTTGGGCTTGTCCACCCACATCACGTGGCTCAGGCCCCGGATGGTGCTGTCCAGCGGATGGACGGGGGTGATCTTCTCGCGCACCAGCTGCCGCACCAGGCCGCTGTAGTGAATGATCTTCTGGGAGCCCAAGTCATCGATGCCCTTGTAGGCGCCTTGCGGCTCGATGATGCCGTAGAAATTGCCGCCGTAGCTGATGTCCAGGGTGAGGGGGCCCAGCTCCGGCACCTCGATGGTGACGCCCTTGGTGAACAGGAAGCTGTCGATGTTGAACAGCCGTACCCAGTTCACCTTGCCGGCCGTCCTCTCATACTCGACGCCGATCTGGCCGGCGGGCACGTCCAGCACCAGCTTGCCCGGCGTGCGCGGGCGGATCAGGCCGTGTTCCAGCGCGAAGGTCACCATGCCGATGGTGCCGTGGCCGCACATGGGCAGGCAGCCCGAGGTCTCGATGAACAGGATGGAAGCGTCGGCCTCCGGGCTGCAGGGCGGGTAGACGAAGCCGCCCGACATCATGTCGTGCCCGCGCGGCTCGAAGCACAGCGCCGTGCGGATCCAGTCGAAGCGCGACAGGAAATCCTGGCGCTTCTCGCTCATGGTGGCGCCCACCAGGGGCGGGTGGCCGCCCATGACCAGCCGTACCGGGTTGCCGCAGGTGTGCCCGTCGATGCAGGCGAAGGTCTGGCGGCCCGTGGGCAGAACGGGATCGCCGGTCGGAACGCTGGGGGCGGTGGTCATGGCATTAGGCTCTCAAGCAGAGGACTACTGGGGATACCGACGAAGTTGGAACTGGTTCCCCAGTTCCAACTTCGTTAGCCCGCGACGGCGGGCGCCGGAGCGAGCACCGCAGGGCGCAGCGAGGAAGCCAAGCCAGCGGATGCTGGCGCCGGCGTTTGAGGAAAACGAACAAGCCCCGCCGGCGTTTGAGGGAACTACTTACAGACTCGGTCGCGTGGCTGCCGCCTTCTCGACCATGGCGATCACGTCGGCGCGGGTCTGGCCTTCCAGCAGGTAGCGCGGCGGACGCACCCGCTCCGACCCACGGCCCATGACCTGCTCGGCCAACTTGATGCTCTGCACCAAGTCGTGGCGGGCATCCAGGTGCAGCAGCGGCAGGAACCAGCGGTAGATGGCGCGGGCCTTGGCCAGGTCGCCGGCGACGACGGCGTCGTACAGTGCCACCAACTCCTTGGGGAAGGCGTTGGTCAGGCCGGAGATCCAGCCCCGGGCGCCCAGCAGCAGGCCTTCCAGGGCCACATCGTCCAGGCCGGCCATCAGCATCATCTTCGTCTCATCGATGGCGTTGGCCAGGTCGGTGAAACGACGGGTGTCGGGGGCCGATTCCTTCAGCGCCACGATGGTCGGGATCTCCGCCAGGCGCTGCAGCAGCGGCACGCTGATGTCCACGCGGTAGGCCGGCGGGTTGTTGTACAGCATGATGGGCAGGGCCGAGGCGCCGGCGACGGCGGCGAAGTGGCGGAACAACTCTTCCTCGGTGGGCACGTACACCATGGCCGGCAGCAGCATCAGGCCGTCGGCACCGATCTTTTCCGCGTCCTTGGCATAGGCGACGGCGCGCGGCGTCGTCAGTTCCGACACGCCGGTGATCACGGGCACGCGGCCGGCGGTCACTTCCTTGGCGGCGGCCAGCACCTGGCGCTTCTCTTCCGGTTCCAGAGAGTTGTTTTCGCCCACGGTGCCCATGATGATCAGGCCGTGCACGCCGTCGCGGATCAGGCCGTCGATCACCCGCTGGGTTTCCGCCAGGTTGATGCTGAGGTCTTCGTTGAACTGCGTGGTCACCGCGGGGAACACACCGCGCCAGTTGGGCAGGGACATCTCTTAAAACCTTTCACGTTTCCGCCATACGCGCTTGTCGGGAAGCGCCGTGACGGATAGTATAATGGGATATTGTATCCAATCAAGGGACTCTGCACATGCCTGTCGCCGATGCCAGCAACCCACCCATGCCGTTCCGGCCAGGATCCGGCACCATCGCGGTGGTGGGCGCCGGCGTGGTGGGCGCCGCCACGGCGCTGGCCCTGGTACGTGATGGGCATGAGGTCATCCTGATCGACCGGGATGAGCCAGGGCGTGGATGTTCCTACGGTAACGCCGGCCACATCGCCACGGAACAGTTGTTGCCCTTGGCCTCTTTCGCCACCTTGCGGCGCGTGCCGGGCCTGTTGCTGAAGTCTGGGGGGCCCCTGGGCATCCGAAAGGGAGCCCTGCCCATCCTGGCGCGCGGCTGGGCCAGGGATTTCCTGGGCGCCTGCCTGCCCCGGGCCCACGCCCACGGCACGGCCGTTTTGTCCGGCCTGATCGAAACCGTCATCCAGGACTGGCGCACCCTGCTGGTGGGAACGGGGGCCGAGGGCCGCTTCCAGACGCGCGGCCATCACAGCGTTTGGGAAAGTGCGGCGCCCGAGGCCGCCATCGCCGCGTCCGTCGCCGCCGCTCACGGCCTGGGTGTGCCCGTCACCCCCTGGGGTCCCAGCCCGGGCGATTGGCCCGACCTGCCCCTTGCCCTGCGGCAGCGTGTCACAGGGGGCATGACCTATACCGGCACCGGCCATGTCAACGACCCCTTCGGCCTGACCCAGGATTTGGCCGCCGCCTTCGTCGCGCGCGGCGGGCGCATCGAGAAGGCTGACATCCAGGGGCTGGAGAGCGGCCAGGGCGGGAATGGTGTCGGCTGGCGCCTGCGCCATGCCGGCGGCGTCATCAGCGCCGATGCCGTGCTGGTGGCGCTGGGTGTGAACTCCGGATCGCTGCTGGAACCGCTGGGCTACCGCGTGCCCATGATCGCGGAGCGCGGATACCATGTGGTGGTGCCCGGCGACTCGGGGCCCGGCACGCCCATCTTGGACCGCCCGGTGGTGTTCGAGAACCGCACCGTCATCGTGACGCCCATGGCCATGGGCCTGCGCGCCACCAGTTTCACCGATTTCAGCGGGCCGCATGACGCGCCCGACCCGCGCCGCCCGGCGCTGCTGCGCCACCATCTGCGCGAGGTCGGCCTGATGGCGCCGGGGGCGGAAAGTTCGGAGTGGACGGGCTGCCGTCCCAGCCTGCCCGACTACCTGCCCATGCTGGACGCCAGCCGCCGCCATCCCGGCCTGTACGCCGCCTGCGGCCACCAGCATCTGGGCCTGACCCTGGCCGCCGTCAGCGCGCGGCGCATGGCCGATATCGTCGCCGGCCGGACGTTGTCCGACCCGGCCATGGCGCTGGACCGCTTCTCCTGAAGGCCGTCCCTTTGGCGGGACCTACTTCCGTCCTAAGACCGGAGGCGTAGTTCTCTATGATGCAGTATCGTATACAGTATCCCAAAATAGCTTGGCAGTTGGGTCCCTTTGCTCCGCTGGCGTCCTCGCCGGCGATCCGGCGCGTCTGCGTGCGGACCCAAGACATAACAATCAAGAACACAGGGGCTTAAGGTATGGTGCGCGATCTGGGAGACAGTCCCATGGCAACCTTCAGCGCCCCCTCCGGGCAAACGGTGTCCCGGCGCACCATCCTGCGCGGTGCGGCCTCGGCTGCGGCCCTGATGGCCGTGCCGGCGGTGGCCGCCCCCTTGGTGCCGGCGCTCAACACCGGCACCGCCGAACCCTTCCCCCTGTCGGCCGTGCGCCTGAAGCCATCGCCCTTCAAGGCGGCGGTGGATGCCAACCGGGCCTATCTGCACAGCCTGGAGGCCGACCGCCTGCTGCATAATTTCCGCAGCGGCGCCGGCCTGCAGCCCAAGGGCGCCGCCTATGGTGGCTGGGAAGGCGACACCATCGCCGGCCACACCCTGGGCCATTATTTGAGCGCCCTGTCCCTCATGCACGCCCAGACCGGCGATGCCGAGTGCAAGCGGCGGGTGGACTACATCGTGGCCGAGCTGGCGGACTGCCAGAAGGCCCAGGGCGACGGCTATGTCGCCGGCTTCACCCGCAAGCGCGGCGACATCGTCGAGGACGGCAAGGTCGTGTTCGATGAGCTGCGGCGCGGCGAGATCCGCTCCGCCGGCTTCGACCTCAACGGCTGCTGGGTGCCGCTGTACAACTGGCATAAGCTCTACACCGGCCTGTTCGACGCCCAGACCCTGTGCGGCAACACCCAGGCCCTGGATGTGGGCGTCAAGCTGGGTGGCTACATCGATGAGGTGTTCAGCCACCTGAATGACGAGCAGGTCCAGAAGGTGTTGGACTGCGAGCACGGCGGCATCAACGAGAGCTTCGCCGAGCTGTACGCCCGCACCGGCGACCGGCGCTGGCTGCTGCTGGCCGAGCGTCTCTACCATGCCAAGGTGCTGGTGCCCCTGTCGGAAGGCCGGGACGAACTGGCCAACATCCACGCCAACACCCAGATCCCCAAGCTGATCGGCCTGGCCCGCCTGGCGGAGCTGACGGGGTCGGAGCGGCACGCCAAGGCCTCCGCCTTCTTCTGGCAGACGGTGACCACCAACCATTCCTACGTCATCGGTGGCAACGCGGACCGGGAGTATTTCCAGGCACCGCGCAGCATCTCCCGCCACATCACCGAACAGACCTGCGAGGGCTGCAACAGCTACAACATGCTGAAGCTGACCCGCCTGCTGTACGCCCGCCAGGCCGACGCGCACTACTTCGACTTCTATGAGCGCGCGCACCTGAACCACGTGCTGGCGCAGCAGAACCCGGCGACCGGCATGTTCACCTACATGACGCCGCTGTTGTCCGGCTCGGCGCGCGAGTTCTCCACCCCCACGGAAGATTTCTGGTGCTGTGTGGGCACCGGCATGGAAAGCCACGCCAAGCATGGCGAGAGCGTCTACTGGAGGCGCGGTGCGGAGGATTTGGCCGTCAACCTCTATATCCCCTCCACCCTCACCTGGGCGGAGCGGGGGGCGGTGGTCGACCTCGACACCCGCTATCCGGAGGCTGAGACGGTGCTGCTGACGCTGAAGGCGCTGAAGCGTCCCGCCACCTTCGCGGTCAGCTTCCGCATCCCGGCTTGGTGCACCGGCGCCACCTTGGCGGTGAACGGCAAGCCGCAAGATCTGCAGTTGCAGAGCGGCTACGCCGTCGTGCGGCGGGAATGGAAGGCCGGCGACGCCGTCGCCCTGCGCCTGCCCATGGCCCTGCGCCTGGAATCCACCAACGACGATACCGACACCGTGGCCTTCCTGCACGGCCCCCTGGTACTGGCCGCCGACCTGGGCGCCGCGCCCAAGAGCGAGGCGCCCACCGGCTCGCCCCAGCCCACGCCTGTCTCCGACGCCTTCCAGGGCCCGGCGCCGGCCTTGGTCTCGGCTTCCGTCCTGGACGGTTTCCAGCGGGCGACGCCCGACGCCCTGGTGTGGCGCACCACCGGCATCGGCCGCCCGGGTGACATGGAGTTCAAGCCCTTCTACCAGCAGTACACCCGGCGCACGGCCGTCTATTTCAAGCGCTACACCGAGGCGCAGTGGAAGACGGCGGAGGCGGCCCTGGCGCAGGAGGCGGCGCGCCAGCGCGACATCCAGGCGCGCTCGGTCGACGTCATGCACCTGGGCGAGATGCAGCCGGAACGCGACCATGGGCTGGAGGCCAAAATCTCCTACCCCGTGACCTACCGCGGCCGGAACGGGCGCGACGCCCGCACCGGCGGCTTCTTTGAGTTCAAGGCCAAGGTTCGCGGCGGCGCCATGGTGCTGCAGGCGACATATTGGGGTGATGAGCGCAAGCGCCTGTTCCACATCCTGGTCGACGGCATCCGCATCGCCACGCAAAAGCTGGACGCGGAGCGGCCGGGTGAGTTCTTTGACGTGGAATACCCCATCCCCGCCAACCTGACTGCGGGCAAGTCCACCGTCGTCGTCCGTTTCGAGCCGGAAACCGGCTATTCCGCGGGGCCCGTGTTTGGGTGCCGCGTCGTCGCAGCATCAGCCTCTCAGGGAGCGCCCATTTGATGTACCGCTTGCCTTCAAGACGTTTGGCCGCCCGCCTGCTGGTCGGCACCGCCCTGTTCGCCGGTGTCCTGACCCTGGGTCAGGCCACCACAACCGCCCCCGTCTTCGGCGTGGCCCATGCCGCAACCGCCCCTGGTGCCGTGACGGGCAAGGCCGATGCCCAGTTCAAGGCGATCTACACAAAGGAATGGAAGTGGCGCCAGGAGGAGTTCAAGGGCGAGGATGACGAGGACAGCACGGACACCGTCGCCGGCCACCTGCCCAAGGTGGATGCCGCCACCCAGGAAAAGCGGCAGAAGGTCTGGGATGGCGTCCTGAAGGAACTGGCGGCCATCCCCCAGGCCGACCTGTCGCCCGAGGCGCAGGTGGATTTCAGCATCTACCGTGACCAGGTGACGGTGCTGCTGAACAGCCAGAAGTTCAAGGACTATGAAAAGCCGCTGAACGCCGACAGCTCGTTCTGGTCCAACATGGCCGGCGGCGCGCGCAAGCCCTTCCACACCGTGGCGGAATACAAGGCCTTCATCGGCCAGCTGAACGACATGCCGCGCTATTTCGGCGAGCAGATCGTGAACATGCGCGCCGGCCTGAAGCGTGGCTTCACCCCGCCCAAGGTGACGCTGACCGGCCGCGACAGCGGCATCGTCAACGTGGTCGAGGCCAAGACGCCGGAAGACAACGTCTACTACACGCCGTTCAAGAAGATGCCGGACACCATCCCGGCCGCGACCCAGGCGGAACTGCGCGCCGCCGCCGTGGCCGCCATCACCAAGTCGGTGGTGCCGGCCCACCAGGCCCTGCTGAAGTTCATGCGCGAGGAATACATTCCCGGCGCCCGCACCGAGCTGGCGGCGGAGTCCCTGCCCGACGGCAAGGCCTATTACCAATCCAAGATCAAGGAGTTCGCCACCGTCGACCTGACGGCGGACCAGATCCACAAGATCGGCCTGGAAGAGGTGGCGAAGATCCACGCCCAGATGCTGGACGTGATGAAACAGGCCAACTTCCAGGGCGACTTCCCCGCCTTCCTGAAGTTCCTGCGCACCGATCCCCAGTTCTACGCCAAGACGCCGGAAGAACTGCTGATGCGGGCGGCCTGGATCGCCAAGAAGTTCGACGGCAAGGCCGACCAGTACTTCGGCTACCTGCCGCGCTCCCGCTTCGCCATCATCCCGGTGCCGGCGGACATCGCGCCCTTCTACACTTCCGGCCGGGGCGGCCCGGGTGTGTACCTGGTGAACACCTATGACCTGCCGTCGCGGGGCCTGTACGCCCTGCCGGCCCTGACGCTGCACGAATCCGCCCCCGGCCACGCCTTCCAGATGCCCATCGCGGCGGAACAGAAGGACCAGCCGGAGTTCCGGCAGAAGGTCTACATCTCCGCCTTCGGCGAAGGCTGGGCCCTGTACTGCGAGAAGCTGGGCGACGAGATGGGCATGTACGAGACGCCGTACGAGCGCTTCGGCATGCTGAGCTACCAGATGTGGCGCGCCGCCCGCCTGGTGGTGGACACCGGCATCCATGCCAAGGGCTGGACGCGCGAGCAGGCGCAGCAGTACCTGCACGATAACACCGCCCTGGCCGATCACGAGATCGAGACCGAGGTCGACCGCTACATCGCCTGGCCTGGCCAGGCGCTGTCCTACTACCTGGGCGAAATGGCCATCCTGAAGGCCCGCGCCAAGGCGGAGAAGGCGCTGGGCCAGAAGTTCGACTTGCGCAACTTCCACGACACGGTGCTGAAGCTGGGCGGCGTGCCGCTGCCGGTGCTGGAGGCCCGCATCGACCGCTTCATCGCCGAGGGCGGCAAGAGCCCCTACCCGGCGCAATAGGCAATCTCTGGGGCTTGAGTGACCACGGGCGGGCAGGGTGACTGTCCGCCCTTTTCTTTTGTCCTTGTTTTGTTCCTTTTGGGGGCTTTCGTCCTAGGGGCTGTGGGTGTATCAAACCCATACCCCCATCTTCTTGAGCAGGACGCCGTCCCATGCCGCTCGACCTCATCTCCCTGGCCCTTGGTTTCGTCGCGGCGCTGGTCGTGGCCCTGATCGCCGCCCGCGTGGCCGGGGCGGGCGCCCGCGCGGCGCAGGCCGAGCGGCTGGCGATGCTGGAGGCCGACCTGGCCGACCTGCGCGCGGCCAAGGCCGAGGCCGACCGCCGCCTGGCGGTGGAGGGCGAACGGGCCTCGCGCGTGCCCCTGCTGGAGCGCGACCTGGCCACGGTGCGGGAAGAGGGCGCCCGCCTCAGCCAGGCGCTGGCGGCGTCGAAGGAGGCGCTGGCGCGCGAGCTGCGGCAGGCGGACGAGAAGATGGCCCTGCTGACCCAGGCGCGCGAGACCATGGCCAAGGAGTTCAAGGTCCTGGCCGACGAGGTCATGACCCGCCATGGCGAGACCTTCGCCAAGCAGAACCGCACCCAGCTGGACGGCCTGCTGGCGCCCTTGCGGGACCGCATGGTGGAGTTCCAGCAGGGCCTGCAACTGGCCCACACGGAAAGCGCCAAGGACCGGGCGGCGCTGGCCCAACAGATCCGCCAGCTGACCGACACCAGCGCCCGCATGACCAGTGAGACGCACAACCTGACCCAGGCGCTGAAGGGCAAGGCCCAGACCCAGGGCGCCTGGGGCGAAATGATCCTGTCCACCATCCTGGAACGCTCCGGCCTGCGCGAGGGCGAGGAGTATGTGACGCAGGAAAGCCGCACGGACGCCGATGGCAGCCGCCTGCGCCCCGACGTGGTGGTCAACCTGCCGGGCGGCCAGCGGGTGGTGATCGACGCCAAGGTGTCGCTGACCGCGTTCGAGGCGCACGTGAACGCGGAGGATGAGGTGGGGCGCATGGCGGCCCTGGCCCGCCACGTCGTTTCCCTGCGCACCCACATCAAGACCCTGGGCTCCAAGGATTATACCGGTGCCGTGGGCAGCGGCCTGGACTATGTCCTGATGTTCGTGCCCATCGAGGGGGCCCTGGCGGTGGCGGTGCAGGAGGACCCGGCGCTGACCGCCTACGCCGCCGACATGAACGTGGCCATCGCCACCCCCACCACGCTGATGGTGGCGCTGCGCACCGTGGCCAACGTCTGGCAGGTGGAGCGGCGCAACCGCAACGCCGAGGCCATCGCCGACCGCGCCGGCAAGCTGTACGACAAGTTCGTCGGCTTCCTTGAGGATATGCGCGGCCTGGGCACCCAGTTGGACCGTGTGCAGAAAAGCTACAGCGGCGCCATGACCAAGCTCAGCACCGGCACCGGCAACTTGGTGCGCCAGGTGGAACAGCTGAAGGACATGGGCGCCAAAACCTCCAAGGCCATACCCGTCGACCTGCGCGAGGACGGGCTGGAGGACAGGGCGGCGGCCCTGGAGACGGCCGGCACCCTATCGCTCAACTAGCGGGGACCGGGCCTGACAAAACCTGTCTCGCGGCCGCGCGGCCGAACCCTTCGCAGCTCGCAGCATAAGGCTTGACAGCGTTGTCTCAATCAGTGATCCTCAGGGCAATCGACCAAGGGTTGTGGCGTAGCGCCCGCCTCGGCGAAAAATGACCAGGGATCGGGATCGCGCCTATGGCATCGGGACGACACCACACGCTCCTATCCGGCCGCTGACAAGGTGGCATGGGCGCCGCGCTTGCGGCGTGCCGCATGGTGGGGGTGTGGTCCCGGGCCCATCACGGGAAGGGGGTTGTTCTCCCAGAGCCCCCCGGCAGGCGGCCGCGTTGGCCTTGGGGATTCAGTCTGGGCCCCCCATGGCGGCGCGGCCGTCATTTTTTCAGGGCATATGGTTTTTAAAGCGCAGGGTTGCGGCGGCCCGTCCGTATCAGCATTGCCGGAACCTTCTCCGGCATCGCCGGGGATGCCGCCCATGACCAGCCGTATTGCCAGCCTGACGCGTCGTCTGAACGACCGGGGCCGGGCTCTAGACCTGGCGGTGCTGGTGGCCGTCTGCGCCTTCCTGACCGTGGTGGTCCTGAGCGCCTCACCCGAGGCCACGACGGATGAGGCATCGGCCAGCGCTCCCGCCCAACTGGCGGCGGGCCATTAATCCAGCGCTTTTCCGGCGCCTGGGGCGCTTTACAAATAAATCTTCCCGAAGAAGTACAGCGTCATCGCCACCCCGGTGAAGATGACGAAGCGGCGGACGTACTCACCGGGCAACTGGCGGGCCACGGCGGCGCCCAGATAGCCGCCGGCGATGGCGGAGGCCATCATGACCAGGGCGGGGGCCCAGACCACGCGGCCGCTGACGGCGAAGGTCACCGTGGCGATGGCGTTCAGGCTGCCGCTCAGCAGGGTTTTCCAGGCGTTCATGGCGTGCATGTCGCGCAGGCCGAACAGGGTCATGGCCGCCATGGACAGGATGCCAACCCCGCCACCGTAATAGCCGCCGTAGATGGCGATGACGAACTGGCAGCACAACAGGGCGGTGGGTGTCAGGCGCACGCTGTCCTGCAGCAGGCCCGCCAGGCGGCGGCCGAAGGCGAAGACCAGGGTGGCCATCAGCAGCAGCCAGGGCACCAGGGCCACGAACACGCTTTCGGGCGTCCACAGCAGCAGCAGGGCGCCGGCCACGCTGCCCACCAGGCTGACGGCCACCATGGGCACCATGCCCACGCCCTGGATGGGCTGGAATTCCCGCCGGTAGGCGTAGACGCTGGCGAACGATCCGGGGAACAGGGCCACGGTGTTGGTGGCGTTGGCGGTCACCGGCGGCAGCCCGGCGAACACCAGGGCGGGGAAGCCCAGGAAACTGCCGCCGCCGGCGACGGCGTTCAGGATGCCGGCCACGAAGGCGGCGCCGATCAGCAAGGCCCAGGTCCAGGGATCCATCGGATGTCCGGTGCGGTTGGTGGCGGGCACCCCCGCGACCGCCGCCCCGTTCCCGGGCGGTTCCGTCAGGGGGCGGGGGCCGGCGGCACGTCGTGCAGCACGCGATAGAGCTGGAACCCCTTGCCCTCATGGACCAAGTCGGCCAGGCCCGTCAACTCCCGATGTCCGGCCTCGGTGTTCAGGACCATGACGTAGTCATAGTCCCGCTGCCAGTCCTGCCAGAAATACGTGCCGGAGGGCAGGGGATTGGTGACGGCCTTCACCATCTCGCCCGTGCTGGGCGGGTCGCCGTCCTCACGGTCCACACGCTCGGTATAGGCGGGCTTCACCGTCAGGATCTGCTTGCCAGCCACGCTGAAGGCGGTGCTGACCAGGCTCTGCCGGTCAATGATGGCCAGGCACGGCGCGTGGCTGAAGGCGGCGTTGAAGTTGACGTCGCCCGTGGGCACCGTCGCCTCCGCCACCAAGATGGTGGATCCGGGCTCCACCGCCGCCATGGCGGCGCGCATGTCCTTGTAGACCTGGCTCAACGGCAACCAGTCGCCGACCATGACGACGCTGCGGGCCACGATGATGGCCAGGATGGCGGCCAGGGCCGTCATGCGGCCCAGGCGGCTGCGGAATTCGAACCGCACGAAGCCCAGGCCCAGGAACAGCAGCGCCACCGGCAGCCGCTCATCGGCGTAGGCCGAGCCGAACAGGATGGTGGGCATGGCGACGTAGGTCACGGCGCCCGTGGCCAGCAGCATCCAGCCGGCGGTGTGCAGGTGCATGCGCCGGGTAGCCATCAGCGCGGCCACCACGACCAGGCCGGCCAAGCCCAGCGGCACTTCCCAGTTCTCATGGAAGGTGGTGACCAGGAAGCGCAGGCCCTCGCCCTTGCCCACCCAGCTCCACACCACCTGGTCGGCCAGGCCCATCGTCGGGCTGGCCGCCAGCAGCGGCAGGACCGCCAGGAAGGGCAGGCCCATCAGGCCCAGGTGGCGCAACGCCTGACGCCACGGCCGGCGCAGCAGGCCCGGCGCCTCCAGGCAGAAGATGGCCATGCCATAGAGGCCGACGGCGAACAGATGGCAGACGAACAGCACCAGCACCGTGGCGGTGGAGGCCGCCAGGCGTTGCAGGTGCGACCGGCGGCGCAGCGACAGGCGGATGGCCGTGCCCCACAGCGCCAGGCCGATGCCGAACAGGAAGTTGGTGAAGCCCAGCAGGAAGATGCCGTTGTACATGAAGGCCATGGCCAGCAGCGCGTTGGCGCCGCCGGGGCCATGGTCCGCCCGGTGCAGGGCGCGGTGCAGGGCCCAGGTGCCGGTGACGATGCTGACGATGATGGCGGCGATGAACAGCTTGCCGGCGATGAACACGCCCACGACCTTGACCATGGGCGGCGTCACCAGGTCCATGGCCAGGTTGGGAATGACCTGCCAGTCGATGGCATAGAAGCGCTGCAGCAGGGGTTCCTGCCCCAGGTGCGCGATGATGTCCATGCGGGCCAGGTGGTTGGCGTAGTCCGTCAGCGGCGGCACCAGCACGAAGAACAGGGGGGCCAGGACCACCGCCAAGGCGAGAAGGCCCAGCACCGTCGCCACGGGCAGGTCCAAGCTACGGTGGCGGGCATCGCTGCGCGCGTCGGCATCCAGGGCAACCATCATCCCTGCCAATTAACAGGGCGCTCCCGCAGCGCACAAGACAATCAAAAGGGGGGAAACCAGCGAAAGGGGAATACGGGATCCCCCGTTTATGCTGGCGCTACACTTTGCCTCAGCCCGCGCTGTCCTGGAACCGCGACGATGCCGCCCGGCATTGCTGCGACGACAAGGGCGGCGCGGGTTTGCCGGTGGTGCGGCGGTTTGACCGCTGCCGGTTAAATTTTTTGACGTGTTGTCGTTTTGTGATTCACGGCTTGTGTCGCGGACCCGATTCCCCTAACGAAGCGGGCTAACGACGGCGCCGGCCCCGGTACGGGGCATGGCGACCACGATGGACAACAGGCGGGCATATCCGGCGTGACGGCCTTGGGGGCCGACGGCGAGAGGGCGGAGCGGGCGTGAAGGGGCAGGCCGCATCCCGGCTCGGGATGGCGGCGTCGCGCCCCTTGCGCGGGGGCCGCGGGATAGGCGGCAATTTTCCAAGGATTTGGGCATGCAGGCACAGGTCACGGCACGCGTTCGGCATCCGGTGGGTTTTTGGTTCGTCTTCTGGGGTGAGTTGGCCGAGCGCGCCTGCTACTACGGCATGCGGACGCTGCTGGCGCTCTACATCACCTCGCAGCTGGGCTTCTCGGACAGCGACGCGGCCACCGTCATCCAGATTTTCATGGCGTCCTGCTACGCCCTGCCGCTCATCGGCGGCGTCATCGCCGACCGCTGGCTGGGCCGGTATCCCACCATCATCTTCTTCTCCTTCCCCTACATCTTCGGGCAGGTGGTGCTGGGCTTCGCCAGCAGCCCGTGGATGCTGTACGCCAGCCTGGCGATGCTGGCCATGGGTGCCGGCGCCATCAAACCCAACGTCAGCCCCATGATGGCCCGCATGTACCAGGAGCAGGGCAAGGAAGCCCTGATGGACAAGGCCTTCAGCTACTTCTACGTGGCCATCAACATTGGCGGCTTCGTCACCTCCTACGCGCTGCCCTGGGTGCGCGACAAGGCGGGCTACCAGGTGGCACTGATGCTGCCGGCGGCCCTGATGACGGTGGCCCTGGTGGTGTTCGCCGCCGGCAAGCGCTTCTACCCCCAGGAGAACGCCGCCGACCGCGCCGCAGCCCGCGCCAAGGCCGGACAACCCGCCGGCGGCATGACGCCGGAGGAACGTACGCGCCTGGTGCGCATGCTGCTGGGCTTCCCCATGATCCTGGTGTTCTGGATGGCCTATGACCAGACGGCCACGACCTGGGTGTTTTTCGCCCGCGACTACATCGACCTGAACCTGTGGCCTTTCGGCTTCGACCTGACACCGGACCAGCTGCAGGCGGTCAACCCGCTGATGATCATCCTGCTGACCCCCATCTTCAACGCCTTCTGGGGGTGGGTGGACCGCCGCCGGGGCACGCTGACCCCGGCGCGCACCAAGGTGTTCGTGGGCTTCGGCATCACGGCCCTGTCCATCGCCATCATGGCCCTGGCGGGCCTGCTGGCCACCAAGGACCATCCGGTCAGCATCTGGTTCATGCTGGTGTCCAACATCGTGCTGGGCTTCGGTGAGCTGTGCATCAGCATGATCGGCCTGCAGTGGGCCTACATGGAGGCGCCGGCCCGGATGAAATCGTCCATAACGGCCGTGTTCTATCTCACGGTCTTCGCCGGCGACATGGTTGGGGGCCTGTACGTCCAGCTCTATGACCGCCTGTCGCCCGTCGCCTATTTCGGCGGCCAGGTGGCGCTGCTGGCGCTGGCCGGGGCGGTCTTCTACGGCGTCGCCCTGCGGCGCCAGCGGGTGTTGGCCACGGCGTAAGCCGGTTCAGGCGACGCGAAAGAAAAGGCCGCCGTCCCCTGCCTGGGACAGCGGCCTTTTTCTTGGTCCCGCCGATTTGGGCCCGCTTGAAATCATGCGGGCTTCAGGGGGGCTGGCGATGCGCCCCAATAGTTTCCAGGCCCAATAGTTTCCAGGCCCAATAGTTTCCAGGCCCAATAGTTTCCAGGCCCAATAGTTTCCAGGCTCGGTCGATTCCCAAGGGTGTGTCGCCCCCGTCCGGTCCCTTTCAGGCCGCGCCCGCGGTGGGGGTCGCTTCGGTCAAACCGTTGTTCAGCGCCCAGATGGCGGCCTGGGTGCGGTTGTTGCAGTTGATCTTGCGCAGCAGGCTCTTCAGATGGACCTTCACCGTCGCCTCGGTGATGTGCAGGCCGTTGGCGATCACCTTGTTGCTCTCGCCCTTCACCAGGGCCCGCAGGATCTGCGTCTCCCGCATCGACAGGCCCTTGTGCGGGCTGCCGGCGCCGACGCCACCGGTATGGTTCTGCTGCGTCAGCAGCAGGGCCAGGTCGGACGGGAACACCTTCTCGCCCAACATGACCAGGTGCAGGGACTGGATCAGCGCGTTGGAGGACCGGTCCTTGGTCAGGTAACCGTCGATTCCAGCCTCCAGCGCCATGCGCAGGCGCGGCGCGTCGAAGCCGTTGGTCAGGTAGACCAGGCGGGCGTCGGGGAACAGGCTGTGCAGCTGGCTGGCCGCCGCCCGGAACTCCCCGGCGTCCGTCACGTCGAACAGAACCAGGGCGATGCCACGACCAGACGGCTTGGCGCCCGGTATATCATTTGGTGTGGGGGCGGAGAGTTCCGCCCGGGCCGCCTCGACATCGCGCGCTTCGGAAACCACGCGAAAATCCTGCGGCAACAGTTGCCTTAGGCCCTGACGGAACAGGGTACTCGGGTCTATCACCAGAACATCATGGGTGGCCATGATCCAAACCTCCGACGCAGATGCAACTAGATCGGAATGTTTAATATTGGCTCTTTTGGACCATTAGACAACCCTCACTTGTGTCCGGTCGCTTTAGCCCTTTCGCGTATCCAACCCGCCGTAGCTAGCCAGGAATAGCCGAAAACGGTTCAAAAGGGATAGCTGGATCAGCGGCGGTAGCGCTTTTCCTGCATAATCTCCAGTTGCAGCTGCTGGATCTCGGTGAGCCGCTTCCACTGACGCTGGATGAGATAATCAATTTTTTCGTGCAGGTGACGGATTTCGAGCTCAGCCTTGAGGTTGACTCGGTAGTCGTTCTCCGATCGCAGGCGATCCTTGGCCTCCTGCCGCTTCTGGCTCATCATGATGATGGGCGCCTGGATGGCGGCCAGGCAGGAGAGGATCAGGTTGAGCAGGATGAAGGGATAGGGATCGAAAGACTTAGCCCCTTGGAAGCCGCTGAAGGCCATCCAGATGATCAGGAAGCCCGCGAAGGTGAGGATGAAGGTCCAGCTGCCGCCGAAACTGGCCAGATGGTCCGACATGCGCTCGCCCAGGGTACGCTCCTCGGCGTAGCCTTCCTCGATATTCTCGGCCAGCGTTTCATGGGTGGCGATGCTTTCCGCCACCTGGCGGTCCAACTCCGTCAGTTCGCCTTTTTCCTGCTGCAGCAGTTCCTCCACGTAGAGCGAGCGATAGCGGGCGACGACGCCGCGGCTGACCAGGGCGTCGGGGGGAAGGCCGGGATGGTCGCGGCGGATGCGCACCGCCAAGCTGGGGCGCAGGGTGTCCAGGCTGATCAGGTCGCGCTTGGGGCGCAGCTTGCCCGTGACGCCGCAGGCCACGCGCTTGCCGCCGGCCGGCGCGGTGCCGTCCGACGGGGGGGCGCCGTCGAGGCCGGGCTCTTCCTCGGCGCCGTCGTCGTCGCCTTCGTCGCCCAGGTCGATGTCGGCCAGCTCCTCCGCCTCGGCCGCCAGTTCGGCGGCGATGGCGGCATCCTGCGCCTCGTCGCGCGCCGGCTGCGCCACGTCCTCATCCTGCGGGTTCATGCCGCCACGCCCCTCGTCCATCGCGCTCGTCCTCTCGATCCGGCGTCAAGCCTCAGGCCCTTTTGGCCCAGCATCCGCCGGGGCGCAACCTAATCGCTGACATGCGTTTCTATAACCGAACTATGACAATTTTCCGCGATCGCCATAGGGGAAGATGTGTTCCGTCCGGCGAAGCCCCCGTGGGCAAGTGTCGCAGCCAAAGAAAAACCCCGCCGGCGAACCGGCGGGGTTCCCTGGAACCAGGATGCCTTCCCCGAGGGGAAGCCAACCTTGGAACGTGAACTGGCTTAGAACGTGAACTGGACGCGGCCGCCCAGGGATTGCCAGTTGTCGCCCACCTGGGTGTTGTTGGTGGCGGACGAGTACTTCTTCAGGTCGATGAACTGATAGTCCAGCATGAAGCGGACGTTGCTGGTCATGTACCAGTTCAGGCCCAGGGTCCACACTTCCTGCTGGCCGCCGCGCACGCGGTTGGCGGTGTTGGTGGCCCAGGTGTCGGAGTTCAGGTTCAGGAAGCTGTAGCGCGCCACGGCTTCCCAGGTGCCCCACTGGCCGGCGCCGGGGTTCAGGGGCTTGTCCACCGTCGGGGCGCTGAAGGCGCCCTGGTTGGCGACGTAGTTGCGCTTCTGGCCGGTCAGGACCCAGCCGGCTTCGGCGTAGTAGCCGAAGAAGCTCGGGTCGTTGGTGGCCGTGGACAGGTCCTTACGGCGCTTCACGTCGATCTGGTAGCCTTCGCCCTGCGCCCAGAAGCTGTCGTAACGCACCGCGGCCTCGCCGCCGTAGATGGCGACGCTGTCGGCGTTGATGTTGCCGGTGTTCAGGATGGCGCCCAGGCCGCCGTAGCGGTTTTCCGGACGCTCGGACAGGGCCAGCACGTGCGAACCGGCGGCGTTCACGCCGTTGGTCTGCGGCGGGGCGTACATGTAGCCGACGTCGGCGCCGACATGGACGATGGTGTGCTCATCGTTGATCGGGCGGAACGCGGCGCGGGCGAAGGCGGCCTTCTGGTCGTCGGCCACGCCGGTCACGGCGCTGGAGGTGACGGAAGAGGTCGCGCCGCCGGTGCTGGTCAGCACGGTGGTGCTGCCGAACGGGCTGGTGTTGACGTTGGCGCCGGTCAGGTAGACGTCGGCGAAATAGTTGTCGCCAAAGGTGCGCACGCCGGCCGACAGGCGGCCTTCGCTGGCGATCAGGCCGGTCACGACGTTGTTGATGCCGGGGCGCTCGACCAGGCCGATGTCGTTGGAGCTGATGCTGTCTTCGAAGGTGAAGGCCGGCTGCATGGCGCCGACGTCGATCAGCCACCCCTTGTACCCGGTATAGGTCAACTGCGCGGTCTGCAGGCGGCCGGACTGGTTGAAGCGGCCGGGGAAGTCGGCCGTCACGTTGTAGGTGAAGTCGTTGAAGGCCTTGCCGGCGAAGCCGATGTAGGCGCGACGGAAGTTGAAGCCGTCGGTGGTGTCCTTGACCTGACGGTTGTCCGGGTTCTTGGCGTCCTGGAAGTTATAGCCGTAATCCAGGTGGATACGGCCGACGGGCTGGAAGCTGAACGCCTTGTCCGCGGACGTGAAGGTCGGCACGCCGTTGGGGAAGGTGATGCTGGGCAGGTTCGCCGTGGCGGCGGTGGCCGACGTGGCGGCCTTTTCGGCGGCGGCCTTGGACTCGGCGGCGGCCTTGTTGGCGGCGTCGGTCTGGGCCGAGATCGCCTGCAACTGGGCCTGCAGCGCCTGGATCTGCTTGTTCAGCGCGTCGATCTGCGCCTGGGTGGCCAGCGGAGTGGCGGCGGCGGCGGCAGTGGCGGAGGCGGCGTTCGACTTCTTATTTTCCGCAGCGGAGGCGCCGGCGGTGGCGAAAGCCACGCTCAGCACCGTGCCAGCGAGCAACACGGTCTTCAGGTTCATTCCTAGATTCTCCCATCATCCGGTCTACGGCATGCCGCCCAATCCCGGGGTTTCGGGGCCGACGTCACGCGTTTGGAGCGTTTGGGCTGCGGCCCTAACGAAGCGCTCGGTAGCAATATAGCATGACAGCGAGACTGCTAAAGGTTGACAGATTTATGAAAGGGGCTGGCTGTGGCGCCGCTGCAACAGTTTCGAGTCGGGTGTTTTAGCGGCCTTAAAGTAAGGCGGGGCAACAAATCCGGGACTACCGTAGTAGAGGCCGGAGGGGTGCCGGTGGCCCCCAAAAAGAGGTTTGGATGATCGATTGCATCTATAGTGTTGTGAATAGGGCGCACCCGGGAAGGTGCTTGCGACTATCGGCGACGGGCGGCGACAGGGCAGAAAAACCGTGCCGGTGCTGGTGGCGCGGAGACGCTTGAAAAGAACTTGAGAATCGCCCGTGTCCGGTGGCGCGCCCGTGCCGGCCGGGGGTGTTGCCGGTCCGCAAGGCGGTACGGGGCGTGAACGGGGCCTTGCCCTGCGACAAAACGCCCACAGTTTCATAAAACCGTAACATACTCGTCACCAAAGGTTCAGGACCCGGAATTTAGGGTCCGCCCGTCGAGACGGGATCAGGAAGCGGTCGCGGGGCATAGCCCTGGGCGAACCGGCCGGGGCCCCGAGACGGTCGACTAAGACGTTCCAACCCGTGGGGGAATCCCGTGAACTTTCAACCGAAGAACCTGCTGAAGGGCATGGTTGCCGCCGCGGCCGCGGTGATGATGGTGGGCGCCGCCCAGGCTGCCGACATCAGCGGCGCCGGCGCCACCTTCCCGTACCCCATCTACGCCAAATGGGCCGAGGCCTATAAGGCCAAGACCGGCGTGGGCCTGAACTACCAGTCCATCGGTTCCGGCGGCGGCATCAAGCAGATCAAGGCGAAGACCGTCACGTTCGGCGCCTCCGACATGCCCCTGAAGGCGGAAGAGCTGAAGGAAGCGGGCCTGCAGCAGTTCCCGATGATCATGGGCGGCGTCGTCCCCGTCATCAACGTGAAGGGCATCGCCCCCGGCCAGATCCAGCTGGACGGCCCGACCATCGCCAAGATCTACCTGGGCCAGATCGCCTCGTGGGACGACCCGGCCATCAAGGCGCTGAACCCCGGCCTGGCCCTGCCCAGCACCTCCATCGTTCCGGTGTACCGTTCCGACGGGTCGGGCACGAACTTCCTGTGGACCACCTACCTGTCCAAGGAAAGCAAGGAATTCGGTGATCGCGTCGGCGCCAACACCTCGGTGCAGTGGGCCGCCGGCCTGGGCGCCAAGGGCAACGAAGGCGTCGCCAACATGGTGAAGCTGACCGAAGGCGCCATCGGCTACGTCGAGTACGCCTACGCCAAGCAGAACAGCCTGACCTTCACCAAGCTGAAGAACAAGGACGGCAAGGTCGTCAGCCCGGAGATCAAGGCCTTCCAAGCCGCCGCCGCCGGTGCCGACTGGGCCAACGCCCCGGGCTTCTACCTGGTGCTGGTCGACCAGCCGGGCGCCGACAGCTGGCCGATCACCGGCGCCAGCTTCATCCTGGTCTACAGCCAGCCGCAGGATGGCGCCGCCGTCGCCGAGGCCCTGAAGTTCTTCGACTGGGCCTACAACAACGGCCAGGCCGCCGCCGAGCAGCTGGACTACGTCCCGATGCCGGCCGCCGTGGTCGCCCAGGTCCAGAAGTCGTGGGCCACGGTGAAGACCGCCGACGGCAAGCCCGTCTGGTCGAAGTAAAAGTCCTCGGGTAAAAGGAAGCGCCCCCGGGCTCCAGGTCCGGGGGACAAAGGTCGGGAGAGGGGTCGCCTACGGCTCCTCTCCCTCTTTGTCGGCTTCCTTGATAGACATCCGGGTTTATTAGGTCATCGCGTTCGGGTTATCGCAGGGCCTACGGCCGGAGGGGTGCTTTGGTGGACATGGCGGTAAAGGCATCGGACATCAGCGCGGAGAGTCCGCGGGCGCGCACGCAGCGCCGCAACGACCTTCTGTTTCGCGGCGCCACCCTGTTTTTCGCCCTCCTGGTGCTGACGCTCCTGGGCGGTGTCATCGTTTCGCTCATCCATGGCGCGCTGCCGGCCCTCAAGGCCTTCGGCTTCGGTTTCGTCACGACCGAGATCTGGAATCCGGTGACGGAGAAGTTCGGCGCGCTGGCCCCCATCTACGGTACGCTGGTCACCTCGGCCATCGCCATGCTGGTGGGCGTGCCCGTCAGTTTCGGCATCGCCATCTTCCTGACCGAACTGTGCCCCGCCTGGGCCAAGCGTCCCATCGGCATCGCGGTGGAACTGCTGGCCGGCATCCCCAGCATCATCTACGGCATCTGGGGCCTGTTCGTGTTCGCGCCCTTCCTGCAGCGGACCGTTCAGCCCTTCCTGATCCACACGCTGGGCACCGTCCCGGGCATCGGCACCTGGTTCAAGGGCCCGCCCTACGGCATCGGCGTGCTGACGGCCGGCCTGATCCTGGCCATCATGATCCTGCCCTTCATCACCTCCATCACCCGCGACGTGTTCGAGACCATGCCCGCCATGCTGCGCGAAAGCGCCTATGGCCTGGGCGCCACGACGTGGGAAGTGGTGCGCGACATCACCATCCCCTACACCCGCGTGGGCCTGGTCGGCGGCGTCATGCTGGGCCTGGGCCGCGCGTTGGGTGAGACCATGGCGGTGACCTTCGTCATCGGCAACTCGCACCGCATCGCCTCCTCGCTGCTGGCGCCGGGCACCACCATCTCGGCCGCCATCGCCAACGAGTTCACCGAGGCGGTGGGCGACACCTACACCTCGTCCCTGATCGCGCTGGGCTTGGTCCTTTTCATCATCACCTTCATCGTGCTGTCGCTGGCCAAGCTGATGCTGGTGCGCATGAACCGCAAGGCGGGGACCTGACCCATGGCCGTCACCGATACCCCTCCCGGCACCAACTTCGCGATGGGCCGCTACAGGCGCCGCAAGGCCGGCAACGCCATCACCATGGGCCTGGCCGTGGGCGCCGCCGTCTTCGGCCTGCTATGGCTGGTCTGGATCCTGGCGGTCCTGCTGATCAACGGCGTCAGCGCCATCAACCTGGGCCTGTTCACCCAGATGACGCCACCGCCGGGCAGCACGGGCGGCCTGCTGAACGCCATCTTCGGCAGCATCGTCATGACGGTGCTGGGCATGGCGATCGGCACGCCCATCGGCATCATGGCCGGCACCTACATGGCCGAATACGGCAAGGGCACGAAGCTGGCCGAGGTGACGCGTTTCATCAACGACATCCTGCTGTCGGCGCCCTCCATCATCGTCGGCCTGTTCATCTACACCATCGTCGTGGTCCCCATGGGCCACTTTTCCGCCTGGGCTGGCTCCATCTCGCTGGCCGTGCTGGTCATCCCGGTGGTGGTGCGCACGACCGAGGACATGCTGAACCTGGTCCCCGGTTCGCTGCGCGAGGCCGCCGCCGCCCTGGGCGCGCCGCGCTGGAAGGTCATCGTCCAGGTGACCTACCGCGCCGCCCGCAGCGGCATCATGACCGGCATCCTGCTGGCCGTGGCCCGTATCAGCGGCGAAACGGCGCCCTTGCTGTTCACCGCCCTGAACAACCAGTTCTGGAGCGTGAACATGAACGCTCCCATGGCGAACCTGCCGGTCACCATCTTCCAGTTCGCGCTCAGCCCGTATGAGGACTGGCAGCGCCTGGCGTGGGGCGGCTCGCTCATCATCACGGTCGCCATCCTCGCGCTCAACATCGGCGCCCGCATGCTCGCTTCCATCGGCACCAAGAAAGGCCAGTGATCCCCATGACCGCGCTTTCCATGACGGCGGAACAGTCCCAGGCGGCCCTCGCCACCGACGGCGACATGCGCGAGAAGATCAGCGTCCGCAACCTGAACTTCTACTACGGCGGCTTCCACGCCCTGCGGAACATCAATCTGCCGCTGTTCGATAAGCGGGTGACGGCCTTCATCGGCCCGTCCGGCTGCGGCAAGTCCACCCTGCTGCGCATCCTGAACCGCATCTACGACCTTTACCCCAACCAGCGGGCCGAGGGCGAGGTGCTGCTGGACGGTGAGAACCTGCTGTCGCCCAAGCAGGACCTGAACCTGCTGCGCGCCCGCGTCGGCATGGTGTTCCAGAAGCCGACGCCCTTCCCCATGTCGATCTACGACAACGTCGCCTACGGCATCCGGCTGTATGAGAAGCTGAGCCGCGCCGACATGGACGTGCGCGTGGAAGAGGCGCTGCGCAAGACCGCGCTGTGGACCGAGGTCAAGGACAAGCTGCGCCAGAGCGGCCTGTCGCTGTCCGGCGGCCAGCAGCAGCGCCTGTGCATCGCCCGCGCCGTGGCCGTGCGTCCGGCCGTGCTGCTGCTGGACGAGCCGACCTCGGCGCTGGACCCCATCTCCACCTCCAAGATCGAGGAGCTGGTGGATGAGCTGAAGCCCGACTACTGCATCGCCATCGTCACGCACAACATGCAGCAGGCGGCCCGCGTCTCCGACTTCACCGCCTTCATGTACCTGGGCGAGCTGGTGGAATATGGCGCCACCGACACCATCTTCACCGCGCCCAAGGAAGAGAAGACCGAGCAGTACATCACCGGCCGCTTCGGCTGATCCAGCGGCTGGCTGCGATGCGGGACTGAAGGGCGGCGTCCTCCGGGACGGCCGCCCTTTTCCATAGAAGCGCCGCTTTTATCATCCATATCGGGCCGGTCCCCTGCTATCACCCTTGTCCTGACCGGACGCGGCCCCATTTCCCCGATACCATGGATACCCTCCCGCCTTCCCCGCAGACACCGGCCGCGCCCTCCGGCCCGGAGTCCGCGCCAGAGGCGGAGGCGGAAGGAACGGCAGCGGTCGCCATGGGCTCCACCCATGGACCGCAGCAGGGTGGAGCGCACCAGCGCCGGCGCGGCGGGCGCCTGCTGCCGGTGGCCTGGCGGGTGCTGACCCATGCGCTGACGTCCAAGGGCCTGCGCTCCTCCGAGCTGTCCCTGGCCCTGCTCAGCGTGCCGGTGGGCATCGGGGTGGGTTTGGCGGTCGCGGGTTTGCACGCCCTGGTGCTGGCGCTGCACAGCCTGGCCTTCAAGGTGCCCTTCGGCGACCACATCAGCAGCGCCCTGTTCATCCCCGCCACCCTGACGCTGGCGGCCCCCGTGGTGGGCGGCGCCCTGCTGGCGGGCCTGGGGCTGCTGTTCCGCCGCGCCCGCGACACGGTCGACCCCATCGAGGCCAACGCCCTTTATGGTGGGCGCATGTCCTTGCGCGACAGTCTGCGCCTGACGCTGTCCATCGTCGCTTCCCACGGCGCCGGCGGTTCGGTGGGTATGGAGGCGGCGTTCACCCAGACGGGGGCGGGGCTGGCGTCCAACTTCGGCCGGCGCCTGAACCTGCGGCGCAACGATCTGCGCACCCTGGTGGGCTGTGGGGCGGCCGCGGCCATTTCCGCCGCCTTCACCGCCCCCCTGGCCGGCGCCTTCTATGCCTTCGAGCTGGTCATCGGCACCTACACCATGGCCACCCTGGCACCGGTCTGCGTCGCCGCCGTTGTGGCCAACCAGGTGGCGCAGATGGCCCTGAACCGGCCAGCCCTTTTCATCCTGGCCGAGCCGCCGGTCATCCGCGGCGGCGACTTCGCGACCTTCCTGCTGGTGGGGCTGGCCGCCGGCGCCCTGGCCATCCTCACCATGCAGGCCGTCACCCATGCGGAACGGCTGTTCCGCCAGCTGCCCATTCCGCGCGCCGTGCATCCTGTCCTGGGCGGCCTGTTGCTGGGGCCCATGGCCCTGGTGCTGCCGGGCGTGCTGGGCGGCGGGCAGGGCGCGCTGCAGTACGGCTTCGACCATGGCTATGGCCTGGGCCTGGCGTTCGTGATGCTGGTGGCCAAGATCGTGGCGTCCGCCCTATGCCTGGGCGCGGGCTTCCGCGGTGGCCTGTTCAGCGCCTCCCTGCTGCTGGGCAGCCTGTTCGGCAGCATGGTGTCGGACCTCGGCACCCTGCTGCCCTGGGACCTGGTGGCCCAGCGCTCCGCCGTCATGCTGGTGGGCATGGGCTCGCTGGCCGCCGCCGTGGTGGGCGCGCCCGTGACCATGGTGCTGCTGGTGCTGGAACTGACGGGCGACCTACGCGCCTCAGCCGGCGTGCTCATGGGCGTCATCGCCTCCACCCTGCTGGTGCGCGAGACCTTCGGCTATTCCTTCGCCACCTGGCGCTTCCATCAGCGCGGCGTGCAGATCCGGGGCGGGCACGACATCGGCTGGGTCAAGGACATGACCGTGGGCCGGCTGATGCGCGGCGACCCCAAGACCGTGCCGGACGACATCACCCTGGGCGCCCTGCGCGGCCATTACCCGCCCGGCAGCGCCAAGACGGTGTTCGCCCTGGACCCCAACGGCGCTTTCGCCGGCCGGGTCGACATGAACGCCGTGCACGACCCGCAGCACGAGCTGCCGGCCGACCAGCGGGCGGCGGAGGTGGCGCGCGACCGCGAGCATTTCCTGCTGCCCGACCAGTCGGTGCGCATGGCCCTGCAGCGCTTCGCCGATTGGGACGCCGACAGCCTGCCGGTGGTGGAGGGGGTCAGCAGCCGCCGCGTCGTCGGCTACCTGACCGAGGCCTACGCCCTGCGCCGCTATTCGCAGGAGCTGGAGCGGCGGCGCGGCGACGAGCTGGGCGTGCGCGACCTGTTCGGCGGGGTTTGACACCCTATTTTTCCTGAACCCCGACGCGGTCGACAGGGGATTGGTCGCCTTAGGCGTTGCGCCCGGTGCGCCGATGTTGCATCACGGGGGCGGCCCCATGTCCAGCGCGGCGTCCGTTCCCGGAGCCCTCCGGAACGCCGCCTGCCTTAATTCTCAGGGAAAGTCCGCATTGTTCGACGATTTCGGCGTGTTGATCCGGGGTATCGTCCTGGGATTGGCCATCGCGGCGCCGGTCGGGCCCATCGGCCTGCTGTGCATCCGGCGGACGGTGGAGCGGGGCATCATCGCGGGGCTCGCGACGGGCTTCGGCTCAGCCCTGGCGGATGGCTTCTTCGGCGGCGTGGCGGCCTTCGGCGTCAACGCCATCCTTGAGGCCCTGCTGGGCCATGTGAAGGAACTGCGCCTCATCGGCGGCATCTTCCTGCTGGGCGCCGCCATCCATTCCCTGCTGAAGGAACCGCACGAGCGCAAGAACCGGCCGCCCGACGCCGGCAACCTCATCGGCTCCGTTGGCACCGGCCTGTTTCTGACGGTGACCAACCCCATCACCATCATGGGCATCATCACCGTGGTGGTGGGCTTTGGCGGCGCGCTGGACCATGCCAAGGCCGGCACCATGACCCTGGGCGTGTTCCTGGGGTCCCTGACCTGGTGGTCCATCCTGTGCGGCGGCACCTTCCTCATCCGCCACCACTTCACGCCGCGCATCGTGCTGTGGATCAACCGGGGCACCGGCGTGGTGCTGGGCGTGGTCGGCCTGATGGCCCTGCTCAGCTTCTTCTCCCTGGTGCCGGAGAACCTGCAGGATCTGGTCGGGGCGTTTATCAGTAAGTGAGCCTCAAGCGGCGGCAGGGTGCTTCGACGGGCTCGCGGTTCCTGGTCGGACCCTTGCTCGCCACGGCGAACGAGATTCCCATCGGCAGGGGGGAAGGGTCTTGGAAAGGCTGAAAAAGATCTGAGCCCCGGAGTCCATCCGGGCATGAGAACGCCCTTTCCGCTCCCCCCGCCCGTTCGGCATGATGTCGCTGAGCGACGATGCGCGGAGGCGGGCATGCGAGGGGTGGCCATGTCTGGGCTGATTGCCGCGGCCCTGCTTCTGAGCGGATGTGATCTCATCATGGCGCACACCCTGACCACAGGTCCGAATGGTCCGGAAACACCGCAAGACCTGAGCGTTCCATTCGAACGCGTTTCAATTCCCAGCGGTTCGCGCCATCTTGATGGATATCTTGTCAGCGCTCCGCCAAACTGCCCGGGCGCTCCGGGAGTGGTCATCTATCACGGCGTCGGCGAGACCATTTCCATGTGGGCGAAGGCCCAGGCGCTGCTCTACGCCCGGTGTGTCTCGTCGCTGGTATTCGACTACACCGGTTCGGGCGACAGTTCCCCAGGGCCCACATTCGAAGTTCTTCATCAGGACGCGCTTGCGGCGTTTGGCTTTGGGAAGGCCCGCTTCGGCAATTCCCGGCTTTTTCTGTTGGCCCATTCGATGGGCAACGGCCTTTTACTGGAGGCGTTGCCTCAAATGGACGAACAGCCGAAAGGGCTGATTCTCGCCAACGCGTTTGTGTCGTTGCGCGCCCAGATGGCCCGTCTTGGCTGGTTTCCTTGCTTGATGTCCCACGTGATGCCGGACTGGTGGAACAATGTGAGGGCTGCGCCGGCCATCTCCGCGCCCGTGCTTTTAATCGCCAGCGATGGCGATAAAGTGGTCCCTTCCGAGGACGGCCGCGAGATTTTTGCAGCGGTGAGGCAGGAAAAATTTTTTGTTCTGCTGCATGGCTATGGCCATAATGCCTTATATAAAACCCCCGATGATGAATATTGGCGGCCAATTCTAGATTTCATTAAAGATAAATCCAAATTTTCAGAAGACGAGCAAGGCCATAGTCACTAAGGTCGGCCCTATTCCCTGGGTTAGGGTTGATCGCATACAACTCTAATAATCCCACTGATACTTCAGCCCCACCGTATCGTCCGTGCTGCCGACGGCGCCGTTCAGGCGCAGGCGGGAGGTCAAGGCGTATTCCAGGGTGACATTGGTGCCGGTGCCGCCCACCGACTGGCTGACGCCGACATAGGTGCGGCTGTTGATGTAGCGGCCGGCGGTGACCGTGCCGAAGGCGCTGGAGCCGACGGCGGCGCTGGAGAATTCCAGCCGGTCGATGCCCAGGTTGCGCTTCACGTTGTCCAGCAGGCCCGGGCCGCTGCCCAGCACGCCCGACAGCTGGGCGACACCCTGGGCCAGCTGCAGGGCCTCCAGCGCGCTGATCTGGCTGATGGGGCGGTCGAACAGCAGGCGGGACAGCACTTCGTCCTGCGGCCGGGGCGGGTCGGAGGTCAGGGCCACGGTGGGCTTGGACAGGCGGCCGGTGATGTTCAGGATGGCCGTGAAGTCCGCCTTGGTGGAGGAGGCGGAGATGTCCAGCAGGGGGTCGCTGTCGCCGGTGAAGGTGATGTCGCTCTTGGTCAGGGTGAAGGTCTGGCCCTGCGCGCTGAAATCGCCCTTCACCAGGAAGACCCGGCCGGTCAGCTGCGGGTCGGCGCTGGTGCCGCGCGCCTGCATGTCGGCGGCGAACTCCGCCGTCAGGCCGCGGCCCTGGACGTAGATGCGGTTGCGCGCCTTGATGTCCACCTTCAGATGGACCAGCAGCCCGCCGCCGGCGCCTGACATCTGGCCCTGCGGTTGGCGCGGCCGGCCGTTGACGTAGCGCACGGGCAGGTCGGCCACGTCGGCCGGCGGCTTGTCCGGCAGGCCCACCCAGGTCTCGCGCAGGCGCACGGTGCCGGCCAGGTCCGGCTTGTTCATCAGGCCTTTCAGCGTCAGGTCGCTGTCCACCCACGCGGTGATGGGGTCGGTGCGCAACAGGCGGGCGTTGGTGGTTGTGACGTGCAGGTCCAGCACGGGCGCCTTCTCCTGCGCGTTGGGATCGCCCAGGTTGATGCGGCCGCTCAAATCCACGGCGCCGCCATCGGCGGTGCCGCCGTGGAACTTCTCCACCGCCAGGCCGCGCGCGTCGCCCACCAGATGGGCGTTCAGGCCAAAGATCTGGGTGCCGGTGCCGCCGTTCTCGTACTTGGCGTCGATCAGGTCGACGGCGCCGGTGACCTTGGGGTCCGCCACCGTGCCGGCCACCGCCAGGTCGACCGAAACCTTGCCGCCCATGCGCTGGGCCGAGGCCGCGAGGAAGTCGTTATAGCGCGACAGTTCCGTCCGGCCGTTGATCTTGGCGCTGACCGGCCCCTGGATCACCGGCGACATCGTCTCCGGGTTCAGGGCCAGGGGCGTGTCGGCCTCGGCGTTCAGGTCCACCGCCCTGTCGGCGGTGTGGGCGGCCAGGGTGCTGCGCAGCCGCCCGTTGCGCCAGGCCGCCGTCAGGGTGGCGTCGGCGTTCAGCCGCCGGTCGGCGCTGTTCTTGACCTCCAGCGTCTTTTTCTTGGCCGGGGTGGTGTCGGCGCCGGTGGCGTTGGCCGGGTTGTTGGCGACGGACGCGCTGACGGCCGGCTTGCCATCGGGCGTGGCCTCGGGTGGGGTGCCCGGCGCTTCGGTCGCCCCGCTGTCCAGGGTCACGGCCAGCTGCTGCATGGACAGGCCGCGGATGCTGAGGGTGGCGTCGGCGGTGGGGTTGGCGGCGGTGCCGCTGGCCGTCACCTTGGCGTCCAGGGTGCCGGCCAGGGTCAGCGCCGGGTCGGCCAGGGCCGCCAGGGCCAGCGGCAGGGCCGTCGCCTCCACCTGCGCCGTCACTTCCTTGCCGTTCAGCGCCAGGTCGGCGCGGATGCGGCCCGTGCCCAGCGCCACGTCCAGGCCCTTCACCGCCACGCTGCCTTTGGCCACGGTGATGGTGGCGGGGGCCGCCAGCTTCAGGGTGGTCTGGTCCAGGCGGCCGTCCAACTGGTCCAGCCGGACCACGGTGGGCCCTCGCGCCTCCTTGGGTGACCTGGGCTCCTGCGCCTGGGTCAGGTGGCCGGCGCTTTCCACCTGGAAGGCGCGGCGGCGTCCCACGCCGCCCACGCCGGTGGTGCCGTCCAGGGCCAGGGTGATGTCGCCCTCGCCCAGCGTGCCGCGCCAGGCGGCGGTCACCTTGTTGACCAGCACCTGGCCCGCCTCGATGCCGTCGGCCGCCAGGGTGACGTTGGGGCGGGGGCTGCCCAGCACATCGTCGACGTGGCCGGCCAGGCTGGCCTGGTGAATGCGCTGGTCCTCCACCACCAAATCGTCCAGCACCACCTTGAGGTCCACGCCCTGGGTGGCCCCCCTGGCGGGCGCGGGGGCCACGGGCGGCGGGGCGGGCTGGCCCTTCCTGGGCTTGGACCGTTTGACGGCGCGCGTGGGCGCCGGGGCTGCCGCGGCGGCGCCCAGCACGATGTCGGCCTTGGCGCGGCCCGCCAGGCGCGCGCCGGCCAGGGCGCCCAGGCTGGACAGGTCGGGGAAGGTGGCGGCCAGCTTGCCGGTGGCCAGCCGCCGGTCCAGGTCGGCGTCCAGCCCCCCCTCCAGCTTGTTGGGGCCCAATGCCGCCACCAGGTCGCGTACCGTCAGGCGGGGGCCGGTCTTGACCACATGGGCGGACACGCTGGCCGGGTTGCCCACCACTTGGCCGCCGCCCTTCAGATCGGCCGTCAAGGTGTTGTCCTTCAGCGTGACGTTGCCCGCCAGGTCGACGGCGCCGGTGCGCACCGTCAGGGGGGTGAGCGCCACGTCCTTGCCGTCCAGGGTGGCGCGGACCTTGCCGCTGATCTCCGCCCTGCCGGCCAGCAGCGCGTCCTCCGTCGGCTGCCCGGTGCGCAGGTCGGTCGCCTGCACGGACAGCGTGCCCTCGGCCACGCCGTCGGCCACCGTGCCCTCCACCGCCGCCGCCACATGGCCGGTGATGATGTCCTCGGGCGCCGGCTTCGCGCCGGGCGCCGGTTCCTTGCCCACACCGGCCAGCGCCATCAGCGTGGCCAGTTCGCCGTCCGCCAGCTTCAGGCTGCCCTTGGCCTGGCGGCCCCAGGCCTGGGCGCTGCCGCTGCCGGTCAGGTGGCCGATGCCGCCCGTGAGGTCCAGCTTGTCCACCTGGATGTCGCCACTGGCGCGGTCCAGCGCGCCGGTCAGGGCCAGGTCGGCGTGATCGGTCAGGGCGGAGGGCAGCCCGGGCGCGCTCAGGCCCTGCAGCTTGGATGTCAGGTCCAACAGCAGGCGGGTGCCATCCTCCCGCAGCCTGGTGGAGGCGGTCAGGTGCTGCACATGGGCGTCGTTGTAGCCCAGGCCCTCCACTGTCAGGTCGGCGGTCACCGCGCGCTGCTTCCTGGCGCCGGCCTTCCCCGCCGCCGGATCGGTGGTGTGCAGTACCGCGTCCAGCTTGCCCAGCGCCAGGCCGGGCACGGCGGGGGACAGCGCCTCGGGTGCCGCCGGGACCAGCTGCAGGGTCAGGTCGCCGGCCTTGTCCTTCAGGCTGCCCTTGGCGGTGACGCGGCCGAAGGCGGCGCCCAGGTCCAGGCCTTCGAGGGTGATGGTGCCGTCGTCGGCCAGGGTGGCGGCCGTCTGCAGCGTGGCCGCGTCGCCCGCCATCAGCGCCAGATTGTCGGCCAGCAGACGGCCGGGGGCGGCCCGCAGGTTCAGGGTCACGCGCTTGGCCTTGCCCTTGGGCCGGGCCAAGCCCACGTCGGCCACCAGGGCCACGGCGCGCGGGGTGATGGTGTCGCCGCCGGCTGTCTTCAGCGGCTGCGGCGTTTCCTTGAGGTCCAGGTGCGCCTGGAACTGGTCCAGCGGGCCGCTGCCCGTCAGGTCCAGAGTCAGCGGGCCCAGTTCAGGGTGGCCAGCCAGGCGGGCCACCAGGCCGCCCGCCTCCTCCTGCCCGCGCAGCTCCAGGGTCAGGCTGCCGGGGCTGGTCAGGCCGGGTGCCGTGAAGCGGGCGGTCAGCTCGCCATGGGCGGCCCCGCCGTCCAGCTGCGTCAGGGTCAGCCGGCTGTCGCCATCCAGGTTGGGCCCCAGACGCACCGTGCCGCTGGTGGACAGCGCCGCCCCCTGGCCGCCGGCCAGGCTGGGCGCCAGCTCGATGCGCGGCAGGTCCAGGCGGGCCACGGTGACGCTGAAGGGCAGGGTCAGCGGATTCGCGTCGTCCTTGACCGTGCCGTCCGGCGGTGGTTCCAGCGAGGGGGCCGGCTGGGCCACCCAGATGCGCCGGGCGCTGAGCGCGTCCACGGCCAGCTCGCGGTGGGCCAAGGGCAGCAGCCGCCAGTCCAGCGCCGCGTCCTCCACCAGCAGCCAGGGCTTGCCCGTGATCAAATCCACCAGGGTGGCGCGCGCCACCCGAGGGTGGAAGGGCAGGCCGGAAAGGCCCTCCACCTTCAGGCCCGGCACATTGGCCTCCGCCTGGCGGGTGGCGAAGGCGCGGCCGGAGTCCGTGTCCATCCACCACAGGCCGATGCCCACGGCGGCGGCCAGGCCGGCCACGATGCCCAGGATGGCGAAGACCGCGATATGCCCGGCCGACAGCAGGCGCCACCCCCAATGGCGCCGGGGGGACGCGGCGGCGGGGGGGCGGTGGCGGGACCGGGCGGCGGGGGGGTGTCGGACATGCCGGGTTCCGTCAGAAGGACTGGCCGATGCTGACGTACAGCTGCCACATGCTGTCGCCGCTGCGGCGATCCAGTGGCACACCCACGTCCAGGCGCAAGGGACCAAAAGAGGTGAAGTAGCGCACGCCCAAGCCGGCGCCCCAGCGCATGCCCTGGCTCAGGTCCGGGTAGGCGGACTCGAAGACGTTGCCGCCGTCGATGAAGGGCACCAGGCCGATGGTGTCGGTCAGGCGGATGCGCAGCTCGGCGCTGGTTTCGATCAGCGAGCGGCCGCCGGTGGGGTCGTTATTGACGTCCAGCGGGCCCACCTTCTGATAGGCGTAGCCGCGCACCGAGCCGCCGCCGCCGGCGAAGAAGCGTTTGTCGGCCGGCACCTGGGCCAGCGAGCCGCCGAAGACGGCGCCCAGGTTCACCCGCGCCGCGAAGACATAGGCCTTGGCGTCGTCCAACGCCCAATAGCCGCTGGCGCCCGCGTTACCGATGATGAAGGTGCCGCTGTCGCCCAGGGGGCTGAGGTAGGGGGTGAGGCCGGCGTTCCAGCGATACCCTTGGGTCGGGTTCAGCAGGTTGTCGGTATTGTCGAACTTCAATGTCACTGGCAGCCCCACCAGGGTGTTGTCGGTGGTGGTCAGCACGCCGTTGCCCGTCAGGTCCTGCTCGATGGACGACTGTTCCAGGGTCACGCCGGCGCTGCCCGTCAGGTGCGGCATCAGCGGGTGGGTGACGATGGCACCCAGCGTGATGGCGTCTCGCGAATAGGCTTCGGGATGTTCGGAAATGGCCAGCGCCGAGAGATTCAGCGTGGTGTCCGTCTCCAGGAAGTCCGGCTTTTTCAGCGTGCTGCCCAGGCTATAGTCCAGCCCGTCGGAATTGCGGAACTTCTTGCGGCCGACGCCGCCCAGCGATCCGGTGACGGTCAGCGCCTCCGCCCCGCCCAGGAAGTTGCGGTCGCCCCAGGTGGCGGTGGCGGCCCCCCCGTCGGTGGTGCCGTAGGTCAAGCCGGTGTTGATGAAGTGGCGGTCCCGTTCCTCCATCTGGCCCAGCATGGGCACCTCGCGCGACCCGTCCGGCTGCGCCTCGCCCGGCACGTCGTCCAAAACCACCCGCACCTGTGAGAAGACACCCAGGTCCGTCAGCTTGTTGCGGGCGGTGTCGACCTTGGCCGGGTCGTAGACGTCGCCCGGCTTCCATGGCAGGCGGCCATAGGCCACCTCGGGGTCCACGCGGCCTAGCCCGGTGAAGGTGGTGGGGCCGAAGCGCACCAGCGGGCCTGGGTCCAGGGTGAAGGCGACGGCCATGGTGTGGGCCTGCACGTCCACCGCCAAGTCGCGCTGCCCCACCTTGGCGCGGGCATAGCCGCGCGTGGCCATCAGGGGGGTCACCGCGGCCTCCGCGTCCCGGATGGCAGGCCCCCGGGCGGCGTCGCCCGGCTTCAGGTGCAGCTTGCCCAGGTCCAGCGGGCCCCCGGGCGGCGGGGAGCCGTCGGTCTGGGTCAGGGTGATCTTGGAGATGGTGTAGCGCTGGCGCGGCGTCACCTCGATGACCACGGCCACGGGCTTGGCGTCGGCGTCCACCTTCACCATGACGCTGCCGTCGAAATAGCCCTCGGACCGCAGGGCGGCGGCCAGCTTGTCGTAGTCGTTGTCGATGCGCTTCTCCAGGCCCAGCAGCGACGACGGCGGGTCGTTCTGCAGGGTGATGAGGGAAGAGGCGCTGCGCAGCACGTCCATCAGGCCGTCGTCGGCCTCCACGCCCGGGGCCGGATGGAAATCCACGGTGTAGGTCGCCGGCGGCGGCTCCGCATCCGGCTGGTCGTTGGCGTCCCCGGCGCCATCCGGCGCCTGCTCCGCCTTGCGCGCCAGCGCCGCGCCGGGCGTGTCCGCGTCATCGGACGTGTCGGCGGGGGACGTGTCGGCGGGCTGGGCGGCGGCACCTTGCGGTCCGCCGCCCTTGGGCGCGTCCTTGCCGGCCGCGTCGTCCGGCTTGGCCGGTGGCGCGGCGGTGGTCGGCGATGGCTGGGATGTGGGCGCACCTTGGGCGAGGCCCTGCGCGGACCAGCACACCAGGGGCAGGGCCAGGGTCAGGGAGGGGAGCAGCGCCAAGGCGATCGGGTGGACCAGCACTCGGCGCTGAGGGCGGGGGGCGGCGAAGGGCGACGCGGGCTCCAACGGCTGCGGGTGGTCGGGCGGGCTTTGGGGCCGAACGGGTGACGGGGCCGGGGCGGGACCGCCCGGACGGGATTTTTGCCTCCTTGTTTTTCGACCCATCCGCTGGCGGGCAGCGTTAAGTCTTTGTGACGGCGCGGGACGGCCCAGGGTGCCCCGATTGTGGAAAAGGGCCGGCGGACATGAGCTTACCCAATAAGATCGTGGCGAATTTATAGTCTGCCTTGCGGTACCCGTAACCCCCTCTTGCGTCCAACCCCCTTCGGCGGGCCTTTCTCCCGACCCTGCCAATAGCTATATTCCGCCCCGTGAAACCCGGTCCCGGCGCGTTGCGCCAGGGGGCGGGCTTTTGTTTTTGGGCCATCGCCAGGCGCACGTCGCGTTTTTGGACCGGGCCCCAGCTTCGCGGGATTAGCGTCCAATGGATATGCGTAACATCGCCATCATCGCGCACGTCGACCATGGCAAGACCACCTTGGTTGACGTGCTGCTGCGCCAGTCCGGCGCTTTCCGCGACAACCAGCAGGTCGCCGAGCGCGCCATGGACAGCAACGACCTGGAGCGTGAGCGCGGCATCACCATCCTGGCGAAGTGCACCAGCGTCCTGTGGGAAGGCACCCGCATCAACATCGTCGACACCCCCGGCCACGCCGACTTCGGCGGCGAGGTGGAGCGTATCCTGAGCATGGTCGACGGCGTCATCCTGCTGTGCGACGCCGCCGAGGGCCCGCTGCCCCAGACCAAGTTCGTGCTGGGCAAGTCGCTGAAGCTGGGCCTGAAGCCCATCGTCGTCATCAACAAGGTGGACCGTCCCGACGCCCGCCCGGAAGAGGTGCACAGCGAGGTGTTCGACCTGTTCGCCGCGCTGGACGCCAGTGACGAACAGTTGGACTTCCCCGTGCTGTTCGCTTCGGGCCGCAACGGCTGGGCGGCGGAAAGCCTGGATGCCCCGCGTGAGGACATGCGCCCGCTGTTCGAGCTGGTGCGCCGCCATGTGCCGGCGCCCAAGGTGGACGTCGACGCCCCCTTCACCATGCTGGCCACCACCCTGGAAGCCAATCCCTACCTGGGCCGCCTGCTGACCGGCCGCATCCAGACCGGCACCGCCCGCGCCAACATGGCCATCAAGGCGATGACCCGCGACGGCAAGCTGATCGAGCAGGGCCGCATTTCCAAGCTGCTGGCCTTCCGTGGGCTGGAGCGCGTGGGCGTGGAAGAGGCGCAGGCGGGTGACATCGTCGCCATCGCCGGCCTGACCAAGACCACCGTGGCCGACACCATCTGCGAGCCGCTGGTGTCCGAGCCCCTGGCGGCCCAGCCCATCGACCCGCCGACCCTGGCCATGACCTTCAGCGTCAATGACAGCCCCCTGGCCGGCCGCGAAGGCGACAAGGTCACCAGCCGCATGATCCGCGACCGACTGATGCGCGAGGCCGAGGGCAACGTCGCCCTGCGCGTCCGCGAGACCGAGAACGCCGACGCGTTCGAGGTCGCCGGCCGTGGCGAACTGCAGTTGGGCATCCTGATCGAGAACATGCGCCGCGAGGGCTATGAGCTGTCGATCTCCCGTCCGCGCGTGCTGCTGAAGACGGATGAGAACGGCCAGCGCAGCGAGCCGATCGAGGAAGTCGTGGTCGACGTGGACGAGGAATTCTCCGGCGCCGTCGTGCAGAAGATTTCCGAGCGCAAGGGCGACATGCTGGAGATGCGTCCGTCGGGCGCCGGCAAGGTCCGCCTGGTGTTCCATGTGCCGTCGCGCGGCCTGATCGGCTACCAGAGCGAGTTCCTGACGGACACCCGCGGCACCGGTCTGATGAACCGCCTGTACCACGGCTACGCCCCGTACAAGGGACCCATCCAGGGTCGCCGCAACGGCGTGCTGATCTCCAACGGCGAGGGTGAGGCCGTGGCCTACGCCCTGTGGAACCTGGAGGATCGCGGCCCCATGATGATCGAGCCGGGCGCCAAGGTGTACCAGGGCATGATCATCGGCGAGCACAGCCGCGGCAACGACCTGGAAGTGAACGTGCTGAAGGGCAAGCAGCTGACCAACATCCGTGCCGCCGGCAAGGATGAGGCCGTGCGCCTGACCACCCCGATGGCCATGCCGTTGGAAAAGGCCCTGGCCTACATCGAGGACGATGAGCTGGTGGAGGTGACGCCCAAGTCCATCCGCCTGCGCAAGCTGCTGCTGGACCCGAATGACCGCAAGAAGGCCCAGCGCCAGGCCGAAGCCGGCTGAACGCCGATCCTTCCGGCTTGAGAGTGTCGAAGCCCCGTCCACCATCCGGTGGGCGGGGTTTTCGTTTGAGCCGTCCCACCACGCACGAACGTCCAATACGGGCGTGCCGCCGCAGCGGCATCGTGCCTGCCCCATCACTCCGGAAGCCCCTCATGCCGCCCCTTCCCATCCGCTTCGCCGACAAGTTCGCCCTGTTCACCGAGCGGTGGCAGCCCAAGGTGGTGGCCGAAATGAACGACTATCAGTTCAAGCTGTCGCGCCTGCAGGGCGACTTCCTCTGGCACGCCCACGCCGACACGGACGAAACCTTCATCGTGCTGGAGGGAACGCTGCGCCTGGACTTCCGCGACGGCGCCATCACGCTGGGCCCCGGCGAGATGGCCGTGGTGCCCAAGGGTGTGGAGCACAAACCCTCGGCCGAAGCGGAGGTGAAGCTGCTGCTGATCGAACCGCGCGGCGTGGTCAACACCGGTGATGGTGGGGCTGGCGAGCGCACGGCGCAGAACGACGTGTGGATTTAAGGGACCACCCTGCGAATATCCGCCGTCTCCAGCACCGCCTTGGGTGCCCCTCTCTCGACAGCGTTCAGCATGGCCTGGCCGATCTCCACCGTGGTCAGCACCTGGTGGGGGAACAGGCGGTGGGCCAGGGGCAGCAGCGGGGCGGTCAGGCTGTAGAACAGGCGATAGGCCCGGGTCTTGGACCGGGCGCCGTGCAGGGGTGGGATCAGGCCGGGGCGGAACAGATACACGGCCTTGAAGGGCAGGCGGCGCAGATCGTTTTCCGTCCGGCCCTTGACCCGCGCCCACATGGTGCGCCCCCGCTCCGTCCCGTCGGTGCCGGAACCGGAGACGTAGATGAAGGTCATGCCGGGGTTCAGGCGGACCAGCGTCCGCGCCACATCCAGCGTCAGGCCGTGGGTCACGCGGGTGTAGGCGTCCTCGGTCATGCCGGCGGAGGAGACGCCCAGGCAGAAGAAGCAGGCGTCATAGCCGGCCAGTAGCCCGTCCAGCGTCTCCCAGTCCGTCATACCCGGATCGGCCATGGCGGGAAGGGTCAATTCCGACAGTTTGGGATGGGTGACGCCGGTGGCGGTGCGGCCCACGGCCAGGACCTGGGTGACCCGGGGGTCGTGCAGGCATTCCCGCACGACCCCCTGGCCCACCATGCCGGTCGCCCCGAACAGGATGACCCTCATGGCGTGCGTCCTTACGAGCGGGCGGGCGGCGTCAGCACCGCCTGGGGCGCCGTCTCCGGCAGGGCGGGGACGGGGCCGTCATAGGCCACGTCGGTGGAGCGGCTGACAGCCTCCCACGCCGCCAGCTGGGCCGCGCGCTCGCCGTCGGCCAGGCCGAAATAATGCAGGGCGTCGCTGCCCAGCAGCAGATGCGGGGGCAGGGTGGGATGGTCGGCGAGGCGCAGGATCAACTGGGCGATCTTGGCCGGGTCGCCGGCCTCATTGCCGAGATAGGGTTTGAACATCTCCACCAGCGCGCCCACCGTGGGCTGATAATCCGCCATGATGGCCGGCGTGTCGCGCAGCGAGCGGGTGCCCCAGCCGGTGCGCATGCCGCCGGGCTCCAGCGCGCAGATTTGGATGCCCAGCGGATTGACCTCACCCGCCAGCACCTCCGTCAGTCCGCCGACGGCCCACTTGGCCGCCTGGTAGGCGCTGAGGCCCGGCCGGCCCAGCCGCCCGCCGACGGAGGACACTTGCAGGATATGGCCGGCGCGCTGGGCCCGCATCACCGGCAAGGCGGCATGGGTGACGTTGACCACGCCCATCAGGTTGGTGTCGATCTGGGCGCGGAAGACCTCCAGATCCATCTGCTCGAACGGGGCGACGTCGGCATAGCCGGCATTGTTCACCACCACGTCCAGCCGGCCGAAGGCTTCCACCGCCAGGGCCACGGCGGCGCGGGCGGCGGCCGCGTCGGTCACGTCCAGCGCCAGGGTTCGCACCCGGTCGCCGTGCCGGGCGTGCAGGTCGGCCAGCCGCTCCGGCTGGCGGGCGGTGGCGACCAGGCGATGGCCGGTGGCCAGCACGGCCTCGGCGACGTCGCGGCCCAGGCCGGCGGCGCTGCCGGTGACGAGCCAGACCTTGGAAATGTCGGTCATGATGGAACTCCTTGAAGGGAAATGTTGAGTGCTCAATCACTCATTTATCGGGTTGAGGGTGGGCCTGGGCCCGGTGCATACGCATCGGCCGTCAGCGGCTGATGGCGTTCCAGAAGGCGTCGAAGCCGGCGGCGCGGTAACGCTCGGCACTGTCCGGCTGGCGCAGGATGAAATCCATGGTGGTCTCCGCCAGCGAGGTCAGGATGGCGGCGACGAAGTCGGGCGGCTGGTCCCGCATCAGGCCCTGGGCCACCCCCTCCCGCATCACACCGTCGATGCGGGCGAACCCTTCGCTGCCCAGCGCCCGGGTCTCGGGCGTCAAACGGTCCGACACGATCAGCTGGGCCATGGCGCGGCGCTTGGCCGGGCCGCGCACGCCCCAGTCGACATAGCGGTCCCAGATGTGGCGCACCCGGTCGCGCAGGGCGCCGTCGGCGGGATAGGCGGTCATCATGGCCTGCCGCAGCTCCGCCTTCAGCGCCAGGTACAGCTGGTTCAGCAGCAAATCCTTGGTGGCGAAGTAGGTGAACAGCGTGCCCTCCGCCACGCCGGCCAGGCTGGCGATGCGGGCGGTGGGGGCGCCCAGGCCCTGGTCGGCGATGACCTGGACGGCCGCCGCCAGGATGGCGTCGCGCTTCTCTTCGCTTTTGGGCCGGGCCACGGGATGTCACCGAAGGGAGGAATTAAAGAGTGAGTGAGCACTCAATATAGGCGCGCTCCCTCTATTGCCAAGTGCGCGGCGTCACAGAGGCTGTTTTTGATCCGAATCAGGGCGCGATGGCGGCCCGCAAGTTAAGTTTCCGCGCGAAGGATGCAATCGGGCGCAAGGGTGTTTCGCGCTTTGGTGGTGCGGCGGCTGGTGAGCATGCTTGCGCCCGCCTTGGTAAATGGCCAAGAGTAGGGGCGGGGGATGACGAAAGGCCGCCCCCACCGGAATTTCCACCGCCTTTTCCCGCCGGCCCCGTTAACCTTGACAGGGGCGCCGGCGGGGCGGGCCGCCCTATGATAGACGGGGCATGAAATCGTTCGGGAAGAGAGGAACATCATGGTCGAAGTGGTCATCGCCGGCGCCGCGCGCACGCCCATCGGCAGCTTCAACGGCGCGCTCAGCAGCCTGTCGGCTGTCGCTCTTGGCACCGTGGCCGTCACCGAGGCCCTGCGCCGCGCCCATGTCGACGCCGCCGAGGTGTCCGAGGTCGTGCTGGGCCATGTGCTGAAGGCCGCCACCGGCCAGAACAGCGCCCGCCAGGTGTCCGTCGCCGCCGGCGTGCCGGTGGAGCGGACCGCCTATACTCTGGACCAGGTCTGCGGGTCCGGCCTGCGCGCCGTGGCCCAGGGCTTCCAGGCCATCCGCCTGGGCGAGGCCGAGGTGGTGGTGGCCGGCGGCATGGAAAGCATGAGCCAGGCCCCCCATGCCATCCACCTGCGCAACGGCACCAAGATGGGTGACGCCAGCATGGTGGACACCATGATCAAGGACGGCCTGTGGGACGCCTTCAACAACTACCACATGGGCACGACGGCCGAGAACGTGGCCAAGAAGTGGGAAATCTCCCGCGAGGCCCAGGACGCCTTCGCCGCCGGCAGCCAGCAGAAGGCAGAGGCCGCGCAGAAGGCCGGCCGCTTCAAGGATGAGATCGTCCCCGTCACCGTGCCCGGCCGCAAGGGCGACGTGGTGGTCGAGGCCGACGAATACCCCAAGGCCGGCACCACGGCCGAGACGCTGGCCAAGCTGCGCCCGGCCTTCGCCAAGGACGGCACCGTCACCGCCGGCAACGCCTCGGGCATCAACGACGGCGCCGCGGCGCTGGTGCTGATGACCGCCGAGAATGCCGCCAAGCGCGGGGTGAAGCCGCTGGCCCGCATCGTCTCCTGGGCCACCGCCGGCGTCGACCCGTCCATCATGGGCACGGGCCCCATCCCGGCCAGCAAGCTGGCGCTGCAGCGCGCCGGCTGGACCGTGGCCGACCTGGACTTGGTGGAGGCCAACGAGGCCTTCGCCGCCCAGGCCTGCGCCGTGAACAAGGACATGGGCTGGCCCGACGACAAGGTGAACGTCAACGGCGGCGCCATCGCCCTGGGCCACCCCATCGGCGCCTCCGGCGCGCGCGTGCTGGTGACCCTGCTGCATGAGATGCAGAAGCGCGACGCCAAGAAGGGCTTGGTCACGCTGTGCATCGGCGGCGGCATGGGCATCGCCATGTGCGTGGCCCGCGATTGAGTGTTCCCTGGTTGCGAAACCAGGTAGGTGCCCGTTGGGCGCTGGCGCGATGGTGGGAACGCCGTCGCGCCCGCCTGACGGGAACGGGGGCCGGAATGTCGGGCGAATGCCGACCCTCCTTCAGGCGTGATGCTCCATGGTCGATTTCTGACTCGGGAAAAAGGGGAGGATTAGATGACAGCGCGTGTTGCATTGGTGACGGGTGGTACCCGCGGCATCGGTGAAGCCATCTCGGTGGCGCTGAGGGACGCCGGCTACAAGGTCGCGGCCAATTACGGCGGCAACGAGCAGAAGGCGCGCGAGTTCACGGAGCGGACGGGCATCCCCGCCTACCGCTTCGACGTGGCCAGTTTCGAGGATGTGCGCCACGGCATGACCAAGATCGAGCATGACTTGGGCCCGATCGAGATCATCGTCAACAACGCCGGCATCACCCGCGACGGCGTGTTGCACCGCATGGATTTCGAACAGTGGAACGAGGTCATCCAGACCAACCTCGCCTCCTGCTTCAACACCTGCCGCGTGGCCATTGACGGCATGCGGGCGCGCGGCTTCGGCCGCATCGTCAACATCGGCTCGATCAACGGCCAGGCCGGCCAGTACGGCCAAGTGAACTACGCCGCCGCCAAGTCCGGCATCCATGGCTTCACCAAGGCCATGGCGCAGGAAGGCGCGGCCAAGGGCGTGACGGTCAACGCCATCGCCCCGGGCTACATCGACACCGACATGGTGCGCGCCGTGCCGCCCAACGTGCTGGAGAAGATCGTCGCCAAGATCCCCGTCGGCCGTCTGGGCAAGGCGGAAGAGATCGCCCGCGGCGTGCTGTTCCTGGTGGCGGACGACGCCGGCTTCATCACCGGCTCCACGCTGTCCATCAACGGCGGCCAGCATATGTATTAAGAGTTCCCTCAGGCGCCGGGCGGCCACATCCGTGGCCTTGGCTTGTCCTCGCGTTTCAGTCCGCTACGCTCCCCACAACGCTCCGACGGCCGCGGTCGCGGCCTAGGAAATTTGGGGAGCGGCCGTGGCGCGAGGTGTTGGCCTGGCGGGCGGGCTTTGGGGTATGACAGGGGCGGGTCCGGTGACGGGCCCGCCCTTTGTCTTGGGTGCCGTCATGTCCGACCAGCCGTCCGCCTCGCCCCACCTCTATCCTGACCAACCCCGCGTGGGTGTGGGGGTGCTGGTGTGGCGGGGGAATCACCTGCTGCTGATCCGCCGGGCCAAGGCGCCCTTGGCCGGGGAATGGTGCCTGCCGGGCGGCAGCCAGGAGCTGGGCGAGACCCTGTTCCAGACGGCGGTCCGAGAGGTGCGGGAGGAAACGGCCGTCAGCTGCCGGCCTTATGCCGTGCTGACGGCGGTGGACGGCATCACCCGCGACCCGCGTCCCACGGGGGCGGAGCCGGAAGTGGAACCCCGCGTGCGTTTCCACTTCACCATCGTGGAGATCATGGCCGAGTACACCGGCGGTGAACCGGTGGCGGGTGATGACGCGGCGGCGGCGCTGTGGGCCGATCGTGAGGCCTGCGAGCGGCTGGTGACCTGGCCGTCAATCAAGGCGGTGGTGGATCTGGGCTGGGTGGCGCGGGCGGATAAGGGGCTGGAGGCATAGGCATGGACGGCACGGTTGGGAATGGCGAGGGGGCATCGGCCGGCGGCATCACCGCCCGGCGGGCCACCCTCATCGGCGCCGGGGCCATCCTGCTGTGGTCCACCCTGGCGTTGCTGACGACGCTGACCGGCCCCATTCCGCCGTTCGAGACGGAGGCGGTGGCCTTCGCCGTGGCGGGCCTGGTCGGCATCGTGTGGATGACGGCGCGCGGCCGGTCACCCTGGGCGGCGTCGCGCCAGCCCCCCGTCGCCTGGGTGCTGGGGGTGGGTGGCCTGTTCGGCTATCACTTCCTCTATTTCCTGGCGCTGAAGTCGGCACCGGCGGCGGAGGCCAACCTCATCAACTATCTCTGGCCCCTGCTGATCGTGCTGTTCGCCGGCTTGCTGCCGGGCGAACGCCTGGGGCGGCGCCAGGTCTTGGGTGCCCTGGTCGGCCTGGCCGGCACTGGGTTGCTGGTCACCGGCGGCCGGGGCATCAGCGTCGATCCCGCCTATCTGCCGGGCTTCCTGGCCGCGGCCGGCGCCGCCGTCACCTGGGGCGCCTACTCCACCCTGTCGCGCCTGCTGGGGGCCGTGCCCACCGACGCCGTGGCCTTCTTCTGCCTGGCCACGGCGGTCCTGTCGGCCCTCTGCCATTGGGGACTGGAGGCGACGGTGGCGCCCGACGCCCGGCAGTGGGCCCTGCTGACCCTGATGGGCCTAGGCCCCGTGGGGGCGGCCTTCTTCGTCTGGGACATCGGCATGAAGAAGGGCGACATCCACACCCTGGGCGCGCTCAGCTACGCCACGCCGCTGCTGTCCACCCTGCTGCTGATCCTGGCCGGCCGGGCGCGGCCCAGCGGCGTGGTCGCCGCCTCCTGCCTGCTCATCGTCGCCGGTGCCGTCATCGCCAGCTGGAAGCCCCGCCGGCGCTGATATTATTCGCTCATATAGCGCTTGCGCTGGCGATCCGCATCCGCTACGTTCCGCGCCGCTTCGCCAGCCGGCCCCTTTCCCGTTCGACAGCAAAACGGGGGCCGGACACGGGAATGGATACGGAGAGGTGCCGGAGCGGTCGAACGGGGCGGTCTCGAAAACCGTTGTACCAGCGATGGTACCGTGGGTTCGAATCCCACCCTCTCCGCCATTTCCTGTAAGCATTTCAATGTTCTAAAAAATGCCCCTGACCAGGCTGGGGACTTTGTTCTCTCGGCGTCGCCGGAAGGTCTGCCGGGCTGTCTATTTCCGGCACTCGACGCACAGGCTTTCCATGATACGCACCGGCTGCTGCGGCTCGACCTCGAAGATGTTCTCCACGTACTCGCTGCTGGCGTAGAGCGTCCTCTTGATGTGGGTGAAGCCGACGTGCTCCAGCACCCATTTCAGGGTGTCGAAATCATAGCCGCACTTGTGGTCGTGATTGTGCAGCATACCCATGAAGATGGCGGCGTTGGTCACGTATAGGTTGGGGTCCAGCGCTTCCTTGACGTATTCCTCAAGGAAGAACCGGTCGTTATTGACATAGGCCTTGGCCCATTTCTCCAGGTCGGGGACGATCACGCGCATCTTCCCGCCCGCGGCCAGCTTGGCGTGGCACTCCTTCAGGAAGGTGATGCCGTCGGTATAGCTGATGTGCTCCAGGAAATGGCTGTGATAGATCAGGTCCAGTGAACCATCGAGGGCCGGGATGCCGTCCCTGAGGTCGTGGTTCAGCATGAACGTCCCCTCGGTGTTGTTGAGGTTCTGGTAGACGCCGCCGCTTTCCAGCTGCGGCCAATAGCCTATATTGAGAAATCCGCGGTACAGCATGGTTCCGCAGCCAAGATTGTATTTTTTGAATGTATTCGACAGCGTGAGTAATTGTTCATTCATGATATAATGGGCTCCCCGATTGGCGCGGTGGGAAAATCCGGAAAGAAAATAAATGTATCCGGCGTCGGGGCGGTCTTAATTCTGAAAAGTAAAGCTGCCGCGGCCCCGGTCGTTTCTGGAGCCTATATTGGGCCTAATGGTTTAGCAACCGATTGGTGGGGCCCCGCTCTCGAGCGGTATGGGCCCCACCGGCATATCGGGAAAAGTTCTATGGTACCAGCAGCAGGGCCCCCGTCGTGCGGCCGGCTTCCAGCGCGGTGTGCGCCCGCGCCGCTTCGGCCAGGGGGTAGGTTCCGCCGATGTCGACGGTCAGGCCTTGGGCCAGGCGGGCCAACACCTCCGTCGCGGCCGCGTGGTAGGTGCCGAGGTCGGCGACGCGGGCCAGGATGCTGGGGCGGGTGAAGGTCAGGCCACGCTGTTGGGCCAGCGCCTCGGCCGCCTCCGCCGGGACGGGGCCGCCGGCTTGGCCGATGCTGGCCACCGTGCCGCCGGCCTTTGTGGCGGCGATGACCTTCAGCAGCGTGCCGCCACCCACCCCATCGATGGCGTAGTCCACGCCCCGGCCGCCGGTCAGCGCGGCCACCTCCGCCGCCACATCGGCGTCGCGGCCAAGGATGACGGCGTCGGCGCCGTGGTGGCGGGCCAGGGCCGCCTTCTCCGCCGTGCTGGTGGTGCCGATGACCCGGGCGCCCAGCCGCCGGGCCCAGCGCGTGATCATGATGCCCAGGCCGCCGGCGGCGGCCGAGACCAAGAGCACCGTGTCCGGACCCACGGGATACGTCGCGGTCAGCAGCATCTCCGCCGTCAGGCCGCGCAACAGCGAGGCGGCGGCCACCGGGCTGGACACGGTGTCGGGCAAGGGCAGGGCGCGGCCTGCCGGCAGCAGGCGGGTGCTGGCATAGCCGCCGGCCACCCCGGCATAGGCCACGCGTTGGCCCACCGCCAGGCCGATGACGCCGTCGCCCAGCGCCTCGATCACGCCCACGCCCTCCACCCCGGGCACGCCGCCGGGCAGGGGATAGAGCCCCCGGCGGTGGTAGGTGTCGACGAAGTTGACGCCGATGGCGTCATGGCGCAGGCGCACCTCGCCGGCCCCCGGGGTTTGGGCGGCCTGCGGAGTGACGCGCAACTGGTCCACGCCGCCGGGGGCGGCCACGGTGACGACGATATCGGGGGGCTGGGCGCCCATGTCTGGCTCCTTCAACGCCGGTGTGACGATGGTCCCGATTGTCGCGCCGCCGCGTTGGTGAGAAAATTCCCTAATTGTTACCAATGATTGTGCGAAAATTAACGGACGGGGCGGGCCCATGGACTGGGAGGATCTGCGCCATTTCGCGGCGCTGGCCACGGGCGGTACCCTATCGGCGGCCGCCCGCGCGCTGGGGGTGGAGCATGCCACCGTGGCCCGGCGGGTGGCGGCGCTGGAACAGGCGCTGGGGGTGAGGCTGGTGGACCGGCGCGGCCGCCGCCTGGCCCTCACGGCGGAGGGGGAGCGCATCGCGGCGTTGGCGGAGAGCATGGGCCACGACGCCCAGGCGGTGCGCCGCCTGGCCGACGGCGCCCGCGCCGACATCGCCGGCACCGTCACCATCAGCGCGCCGCCGGCCCTGGCCGTGCTGCTGCTGGCGCCCGTGTTGGCCACCCTGCGGCGGCGCCACCCGGCCCTGACGCTGACCCTGCTGGGGGAGGTGCGCAGCGCCTCGCTGGAGCGGCGGGAGGCCGACATCGCCGTGCGCATGAGCCGGCCGACGGAGGGCGACCTCACGGCGCGGAAATTGGCGCCCTTGCCCTTCCACCTTTACGCCACGCCCGCCTATCTGGCGGCCACAGCGCCCGCCGACTGGGTCTTCATCGGCAGCGCCGCCCCCTTGGACCAGTCCCCGCAGCAGCGGGCGCTGGAGGCCCTGGCGGCCGGCCGGCCCACCGTCTTCCACGGCAACACGGTGGAGATCCAGCAGGCCGCCGCCGCCAGCGGCATGGGTGTGGCGCTGCTGCCCGACTTCATGGCGGCGGACGACCCGCGCCTGGCCGCCGTGGCGGGCCCGCCCATCCTGTCGCGCGACATGTGGCTGGTGGTGCACAGCGACATGAAAGCGTCCGCCCCGGTGCGCGCGGCGTTGCGCTGCATCGCGGAGGAGATGGGGGGAGGGCCGGTCGCGGGCGGGTGATCATCACGTCGCTCATGCCCTATTCAAAGGCTTTGATGAAGTCGGCCGGCTTCCAGTCGGCGATCACCTTGAAACTGACCACGTTCAGATACGCGCTCGGATGATGGGAGCCGGCGAGGACATCGTCCCACACGGCGCGTGCCTCCTCCGGCAGGCGACCGAAGAGATAAGCGGCGGCGTAGACGCGCACGCCGTCATCCGGGTCCTTCAACAGCGGCACCAAGGCCATGCGGCCCTCGGGGGCCACTGTCTCCAGAGCCTGGACGGCTTTGCCCATCTTCGGCAGGCAGGCCTTCATCGTCCGGCGGTCGCCCATGAGATCGGCATGAAAGTACCGTTTAACCTGGGTGCGAAATTCCTCGATCCGCGCGGCGGTGCTGGCGTCTTTTCCATGAGGGGTCATAGGGTAGCTCCTACTTCACCAAGCCGAGGGAGCGCATGACCTCCATTCCCTTCCGCATCCGTTCCTCGAACGGGGCGGTTTTCAGATATTCGCGCAGGCTCATGGGTGCGCCCTTATAAGCGGGGCGATTGAAGGCGGCTGTGACTTCCTCATGCAGTATCCTGGGCATGCGCACGATGTTCCGGGTCGAGTTGACCAGCTCGGCCGGAATGCCATCCCCGATGGCCGACTGTTCGACGATGTGGTGATAGTCGTAGCCAGGGCCGGCGGAACCATACCTCTTCTCCAACGCGTCGATCTCGTCGATGGGAAGGTCGGTCTTCTTGAAGGCGTCATAGGAGGAGAAGGAAATCTCCTCACTGGTGACCATCAACTCCTCCGCGGTGCGCACGCCCGCTTCCGCGAATGCATGAACGGCGGCCACTTCAGCCGCCAGGGACTTCAACCGTCCCCCCAGTTCGGCCAAGTCCACCAATAGCGCCGCGTCGCCCAGCACATCGAGTACCGGGACGGCGTTGAAGGCCAGTTCCAGCGCGATACGGCCCAGGCGCCGCCGGGTGAGAAGTTCAATGGCGGTTTGCCGGAATGCCCGCCGCACGGCGCGCTGGGCGGTGGTTTTAACAGCTTCCCGCAGGGCGGCCGTATCTTCCGGTTTGGGCTCGGGGGCGTCGGTTTCCGCCTGGTCCGCTTCGCTGAGTCCGCCATCCTTGGGCCGGAACTGGCCGCCCTTGCCATCGGGCGCTCCCGCCTCCCACCCCGGATGGGCGGGATCGTCGGGGCTGGCCTTGGCGAGGGGAGTGCTGCCAGAGGGGGGCAGGTCCAGATATTGTGCGCCGATGACGGCGCGCGCCAGGTGGCCCTCGTTCAGCGCCCGGGCGATGGGCGACAGGCGGGCGTGCAACCGTCGTGCATCGACGGCCCGGCCCGAGGCCGCCGTTACCAAGGCGCCCAGTTCGTCGGTGGGGCGGGGAGCCCAGCCGGCCGTGGTCCTCACCAGCAGGCGGATGGAATTCCAGAGAGGACCCTGATCATCGCAGACGACACCGGGCCTCGCCTGCGGCGGGGCAAGCCGGTGGCCATACGTGGCGTGGGACGCCCCGTTCATACCGTTCTCCATCCTTGCGTTGACGACGCAGAATGAGAACACATCATGAACATCCGGTCAACGCGGATTCTCGCGCTTTAGGCGCAAACTCTGGCGGGTCGACCTATAGGGTTGTATCTCCATCCATAGTCCGTCCTGCCTTCCGCCCCAGGTGCTGAAGGGCGGCAGCATCGACATCCGCGGCAACACGGACCAGTCCTGGGATCAGAAATCTCCGGCGGCCGCAGTCGCGGCCCAAGTTCAGATCGGCTGGTCGAGGGAGGCCGCCAGCGGGGTGAACAGCTTCGGGCCCGTTTCCGTCATGTGCCAGCAATCCTCCAGCCGGATGCCGAATTCGCCGGGGATGTAGAGCCCGGGCTCGTCGGAGAAGCACATGCCCGGCTCCAGCGGCGTCGTGTCGCTCAGCACCAGGTAGGGGGATTCGTGCCCGTCCAGGCCGATGCCGTGGCCGGTGCGGTGCGACAGGCCGGGCAGGCGATAGCCGGGCCCCCAGCCTTCGCCCTCGTAATAGCGGCGCACGGCCTTGTCGATCTCGCCCACGGCGATGCCGGGCCTGGCGGTTTCCAGCGCGATCTCCTGCCCGCGCTTCACCGTGTCCCACACCTTGCGCTGGCGGGCGCTGGGGGTGCCATGGACCCAGGTGCGGGAGATGTCGGACTGATAACCATGCACGGCGCAGCCGCAGTCCAGCAGGACGGTGGAGCCGTCCTTCACCACCTCCGGCTGGATCGAGCCGTGGGGGTAGGCGCTGGCCTCGTTCAGCAGCACCAGGGAGAACTCGGGCTGGCCGCCCAGGGCCGCGGTGGCGGTGTCCACCAAGGCCGCGATGTCGGCGGCCCGCATGCCCGGCCGGACATGGGCGTGGGCGTGGCGCAGGGCCGCCAGCGTCACCTCGTTGGCCACCTGCATCAGGGCCAGCTCCGCCGGCGACTTGTGCATGCGGCAGGCCCGCACCAGGTCGTCGCCGGACACCAGGTCGTAATCCGTGGTCACCTGGCGGATGCCGTCGATGATGAAGAAGCGGGTGGTGGGCTCCACCGCCACCGTGCCTGTCGCCACGCCGCTGTCCTTCAGGGACTGAGCCAGGCGCTGGAAGGGGCTTTCGTGTTCGTTCCACGCCCGGACGTCGCCGCCCACCTGCAGGGTCTCACGCACCGAGGGTTCCTCGAACGCCGGGGTCACCACGATGACCTGGCCCTTGGCCGGAATCAGCGCCGCGGTGGTGCGTTCGGAACGGTGCCAGCGGATGCCGGTGAAATAGTCCAGGCTGCTGCCCGATTCGACCAGGAAGGCCGTTATGCCCCGGCGGGCCATCAGGTCCTGCAGCTTGGCGATGCGGGCCTGCCGCTCCTCGACCGCGATGGGCTTGGCGCCGGTGGTCATGGATTTCAGGGCGGCGAGGCTGTCGGTGCCGGATGGGCTGGCAGCCCGGGCCGAGAGGGCGCCGGCGGAGAGCGGAAGCGTGGACGCGGCGGCGAGGAAAAAGCGGCGGCTGACCATGGTGAAGCAGTCCCGGATGTTTTTGGCCGGCCATCCCCGATGTGGGTCAGGAGGGGCCGGCGATCTGGCATCCGTCCTACCACAGCGCCGCCGCCTTTTCCCCGTCTTTCCCGATGGATGCGACGGTCTGGATATATTATGCAGTCGCCGCGCGCTGGGCCATGAAGGCGCGCAGGCCGTCCTCCATCTCATCCCACACCCGCGCCAGGGCCGGGCTTTCGCGCAAGCCCTGGGCATAGCCGGCCACGGCGGCGTGGCGGTCCAGCAAGTGGGCGCGGCCGGAGAAGCGCATGAGGCCCTCCAGCGTATAGCGCACCGGCACCAGCCAGGCGTCGGCGGTGCTGACCCGGCCGCCGAAGGCGAAGGGGCCGCGCGCCGTATCCTCGGCCAACAGGCCATTCAGCAGGCCCAGGCCGCTGTCCAGCTTGGCCAGTTGCGCCTGGATCGCGGCCTCATCCGGTGTCTTGGTGTCGAACAGGCCGAACAGGGGGAAGGTCTCGCGCATCACGTAGTTGTCGGCCACGGCCGTCAGCAGGCGCACACGGGCATGGTCCACCGGGTCGTCGGGGCGCAGGGGGACGGCGGGGAAGGCGTCCTCCAGGTACTCCACGATCACGGCCGATTCCGGGATGGACCGGCCGTCGTCCAGCACCAGCACGGGCACCCGCACCATGGGGTTCAGCGCCCGGAAGGCGGGGGAGGTGCGCCAGTCCTCGGGCGGGGTTAGGATGTCGACGGCCAGGTCCTTGCCGTAGATGGCGGCGCGGACGCGCGCGGCGAAGGGCGACAGGGCCAGGGAGTAAAGTTTCATGGCGGCTCTCCATGGGAACGGCGATCGGAAGGGACGATAGGCTTGGGGGATTTGGTGGGCTTGGAAAAACGCGACCAGGACAGGGAAAATCCGTGCGCCCGGTGACGGCGGCGCCCAAGGGCGTGCTGGCGCCCGGGGCGGCGGGGCGGCGCTTCCGCCTGGGCCGCTACCTGCCGGCCGAGGATCTGGCGGCGGTGGTGGAGCATTATTGGGTGGTGGCCTGGGACCTGACCGGGCAGCCGCCCTATGTCCAGCGCACGCTGCCCTATCCCGCCGTGAACCTGGTGTTCGAGCGGGGGCGCAGCGCCATCTACGGCCCCATGCACGGCATCTTCGCCTATGAACTGCGCGATGCCGGGCGGGTGCTGGGCATCCGTTTCCGTCCCGCCGGCTTCCGCGCCCTGCTGGGCGCCCCCCTGACCACGCTGGTCGACCGCACCTTGGCCCTGGGGGCCGTGTTCGGCGCGGCGGCCGAGGGGGCGGAGGCGGCGGTGCTGGCGGCCGAGGATGACGCCGGCATGGTGGCGGTGGCCGAGCCCTTGCTGCGTCAGGGGTTGATGGATGTGCCGCCGATGGCGGCGGAGATCAACCGGCTGGTGGCGCTGGTGGAGGCCGACCGCGACATCCTGCGGGTGGATGATCTGGTGGCCCGCTCGGGTTCCAGCGTGCGCGCGCTGCAGCGGCTGTTCGCCGACTTGGTGGGCATGACGCCCAAATGGGTCATCCGCCGGGCCCGCCTGCATGAAGCGGCACACCGCCTGGGCCAGGGCGAGGCGGTGGATCTGACCACGCTGGCCCAGGATCTGGGCTATTTCGACCACGCGCATTTCACCCAGGATTTCAAACAGGTCATCGGCCAGTCACCCTCCGCCTATCGCGAGGCCTGCGCCCGAAAGAACGACAGCGGGGATGAGGGATGATGAGTGTGCCGAGGATGGGTATACAGGACCGACTGCGCTGGTTGGCGCCGTCGGCGCTCGCCTGGTTCGCGGCCGACCAGGCGACCAAGGCCTGGCTGAAGGGGGCCTTGACCCCGGGGGTGGAACTGACGGCGCTGGACGGCGCCATCCTGGTGACGCCGGTCAACAACCCCGGCGCCTTCCTGAGCATCGGCGCCGGGCTGGACGACCACGCGCGGGGCCTGGTCTTCACCGTGGGCGTGGCCCTGGTCCTGGCCGCCTTGCTGGTGTGGAGCCTGCGGGCACGGGTGTTGAGCCGTTTGGAGCTGCTGGGCGCGGGCAGCTTCCTGGGCGGTGGCCTGGGCAACCTGCTGGATCGGTTGGTGCAGGGCGGCACGGTGTTCGACTTCCTGAACCTGGGGATCGGCAGCGTGCGCACCGGCATCTTCAACATCGCCGACATGGGTCTGATGGTGGGCGTGGCGCTGTTCGTCGCCGGCGGCCTGACGGCGGGGCGGCGTCAGGTTTAGTTGTTGATAGCAACTTTTCTGGACATCCATCGTTCCCGCGCGCACCTTGTTCCCGACCGATAAGAATAAACGGGAGAGGAACGTGCTGAACCATGACGCGGTGGCCGCCCCGGGGAATGCCCCGATCGCGGCGCCACAGGCCCCGGCGGGCGGCCTGATCAACCGCACCACCCTGCTGTGCCTGCTGGTCGCCGTCCTGGAGGGGGTGGATCTGCAGGCGGCCGGCGTGGCGGCGCCCAAGTTGGCCCCCGCCCTGCACCTGGCGCCCAAGGAACTGGGCGCCTTCTTCAGCGCCGGCACCATCGGCCTGTTCCTGGGGGCCCTGGTGGGGGGCCGGTTGGCCGACCGTTTCGGGCGCAAGGCCGTGCTGGTGGTCTCGGTCGCCCTGTTCGGCCTGTTCACCGCCGCCACCGCCCTGTCGCCCGACTTCACCACCCTGTTCCTCATGCGCTTGGCCACCGGGCTGGGCCTGGGCGGCACCCTACCCAACCTGGTGGCCCTGGTGGCGGAAAACAGCCCCCCCGGCCGGGGGGCGGGGCCGTCTCCCTGATGTATGGCGGCATGCCCCTGGGTGGCGCCATCGTCAGCCTGATCGCCGTCTTCGCCGGCATGGGCGGCGGCTTCGACAGCTGGCGCACCATATTCTATGTCGCCGGCGGCGCGCCGCTGCTGGTCCTGCCCCTGCTGATCTGGGCCTTGCCCGACTCGCACGCCTTCCGCGCGGCCGCGGCGGCGGAGGGGGACGCCCGGCCCGGCATCATCGCCATCCTGTTCGGCGGCGGCCGCGCGGTGGAGACGGTGCTGCTGTGGCTGGCCTTCTTCGCCACCCTGATGGTGCTGTACCTGCTGCTCAGCTGGTTGCCCCTGTTGATGACCGACCGGGGGTTCAGCAAGCCCCAGGCGGCGCTGATCCAGGTGATGCTGAACATCTCGGGCGCCATCGCCTGCGTCGTCACCGGGCCCATGCTCGACGGCCCGCGGCGCTTCGGTTACGCCATCACGGTCTTCGTGGGCCTGGCGGTTTTCCTGGTGCTGCTGGCCCAGATGCCGGCCAACCTGACCATCGCCCTGTTGGTGGGGCTGGGGGCCGGCGCCATGGTCCTGACCACCCAGGCCACGCTCTACGCCGCGGCGCCCGCCTGCTACCCCACCGCCATTCGGGGCACTGGCGTGGGTGGGGCGGTGGCCGCCGGGCGCCTGGGTTCCGTCGTCGGGCCGCTGCTGGGCGGCGGCCTGGTGGAGGCGGGGCTGTCGGCGCCGGATTTGCTGCTCAGCCTCGTGCCCCTGGTGGCGGTGGGCGGGCTGCTGGCGGTCCTGCTGATCCATCGGCAACTGCGGCGTCCGGCCTGACCCTCTCGCCAGCCGGCGCTCCGGCGTGTAACGCTGGACGGAGTTGGTTGGCCGGTGGGGATCTGGTTGGGGGCGGGAATGGGGAAGAAGACGGATACGGTGCTGGCCGTGGCCGACATGGCTGGCACCGTGCTGTTCGCGGTCGAGGGCGCCATGGCCGCCCTCAGGGGGGGCTTGGACCTGTTCGGTGTGATGGTCCTGTCCTTCGCCACGGCGTTGGGCGGCGGTGTGCTGCGCGATCTGCTGATCGGGGCGGCGCCGCCCACGGCCCTGCGCGACTGGCGCTATCCCGTCATGGCCTTCGCCGCCGGGGCGGCCACCTTCACCGGCCACGCCATGGTGGGCCAGGTGCCGGTGGGGCTGATGACCACCCTGGACGCGGCCGGCCTGTCGCTGTTCGCCGTGGCGGGCACGGAAAAGGCGCTGAACCGCGACATCCCGCCCTTCAGCGCCGTGCTGATGGGCACCATCACCGGTGTGGGCGGCGGCACCCTGCGCGACATCATGCTGGCCCAGGTGCCGGCCATCCTGCGGGTGGATGTTTACGCCACGGCCGCGTTGCTGGGCGCCGCGGTCATGACCGCCGCCATCCGCCTGGGCATGGCACCGCGCTACGCGGCGCTGGCTGGGGGCGGGGCCTGTTTCGCGCTGCGCATGGTCAGCGTCTGGCGGCACTGGGCTCTGCCCACGGCGGTGGGGCTGCCGGGCTGACGCTCAGTCGCGGTCCTGGTCATCGGGCGCGGGCGTGGCCGCGCCGTTCGGGCTTTCCGTCTTCTGCTTGGCCTTCAGGGCGTCGACCTCGGCCTTGTCGATGGGGATCATGCTGTCGATCAGGCAGACCGGCGGCACCGGCATGCCCACCAGGGTCAGCGGGTCGGTGCGGCACAGCTCGTCATTATGGGAAACGTAGGCGAAGCCGTAGAAGCCCAGCCCGGCGCAGCGGCCGGCCAGGTTGATGCGGATGAACTTGGTTCGGTCCTGCATCTCCACCAGGATGGTGCTTTCATCGATGACCTGGGTGCGGCGGATGGTGCGGACGGGGATGCACATCTGCCCCCTGTCCCGCGACTCGGCCTTGGCCGTCTGGACGCCGTCGGATTTGTCGGTGCTGGACGTGTTGCTGGTGGTCTGGTCGGCGGCGCAGCCGGCCAGCAGGCCGGCCGCCAGGGCGGCGGCGATCAGGGCGGGGACGGGGCGGAACATGGCGGGGGCCTCCCAAGGCGTTCACCTGAAAGGTAAGCCCCAATTCGCGCGCCCACAAGCGGCGGCCACGTCGCAGGCGGGCGCGGCGGCATGGCGATAGGCACTAGGGCCGCAGGCCTAATAGGCGGAGGCGCCCCGGGCGTGCTAGCATCCCGCTGATGTACAATGACGTCGTCGACCTCCGCGAATTCTACGAAAGCAGCCTGGGCCAGGTGGTCCGGCGGCTGGTGCGCCGCCGCCTGCGCGAGCTTTGGCCCGACGTCAGCGGCCAGCGCGTCCTGGGCATCGGTTACGCAACCCCCTTCCTGCGGCCCTTCCTGACGGAGGCGGAGCGGGTGATGGCCGTCATGCCGGCCGCCCAAGGCGTCGTCTTCTGGCCGCCCGAGGGGCCCGGCCTGGTGACCCTGGGCGAGGAATTGGAACTGCCCTTCCCCAATATGTCGGTCGACCGCGTGCTGCTGGTCCATGGGCTGGAGTTCACCGAGCACCTGAAACCCATGATGCAGGAGATCTGGCGCGTCCTGGCGGGCGGCGGGCGCCTGATCGCCGTCGTGCCCAACCGCCGGGGCATCTGGGCCCGTACCGACCGTACCCCCTTCGGCCACGGCTCCCCGTTTTCCACGGGCCAGTTGCGCCGCGTATTGCGCGCCAACCTGTTCGTGCCGGAGCGGGAGACGTCGGCCCTGTTCATGCCGCCGGTGAAGTACCAATTCTTCATGGCTTCGGCCGGCGCGGTGGAAAACCTGGGCGCCCGCTGGTTCAAGGCCTTCGCCGGTGTCCAGATCGTGGAGGCCAGCAAGCAGATCTACGCCACCACCGCCACCCGGGTGGTGGAACCGCGGCGGCGCCTGGCCCCCTCCGTGGCGCAGCCGGCCTTCTCCGGCCTGGCGGCGGAACGGCGCCTGCTGCCCCGCCTTGCGGCCTCGTCGGGCGTGATCGTGGAACCCGAGGCGAAGCCCTGAGAATCCCGCAACGGTGCCGGGCGTCGGGATTCCGCGCGGACTCGTATTGGGGGTGCTTGACAGGGCCGAGGTCGCCTGTATAGTGCGCGCTCTCTTAGAAACGGGTCCTGTGCTAGGTCCCGTCGTTCCGTTTTGCGTGGGCGCTGGCCACTCTCGGCTGGGCCCGGCCAGATCAGTGGTGGGCTAGAATGTTCGCAGTCATCCGCACCGGCGGTAAGCAGTACAAGGTCGCGGCCGGCGACGTCATTAAGGTTGAGAAGCTGGCGGGTGACGCCGGCGCCTCCCTGAAGCTGGACGAGGTCCTGCTGGTCAGCGATGCCGGCAACACCACCGTCGGCACCCCGCTGGTGGCTGGCGCCGCCGTGACGGCCACCGTGGTCGCCCAGGCCCACGCGCCGCACATCATCATCTTCAAGAAGAAGCGCCGGCAGAACTACCGCCGCAAGAACGGCCATCGTCAGGACCTGACGATCCTGCGCATCACCGACATCCAGGCCGGCGCCTGATCGGCAGCCGACCTCCTCGATTTAAGGAGTTTTCGAGATGGCACATAAAAAGGCAGGCGGTAGCTCCCGCAACGGTCGTGACAGCGCCGGTCGTCGTCTGGGCGTGAAGGCCTTCGGCGGTGAAGCCGTCGTTTCCGGCAACATCATCGTCCGCCAGCGCGGCACGAAGTTCCACCCCGGCGCTAATGTGGGCCTGGGCAAGGACCACACCATTTTCGCGACCGCCGACGGCGCCGTGAAGTTCCACACCGGCCGTCAGGGCCGCACCTACGTGTCCGTCGAGCTGGCCCAGGAGCCGGTGGCCGCCGCCGCCGAGTAACCTGCCGCTTCGGCACCAGGTGTTTTGACTCTGATCGGGGGGACGGGTGACCGTTCCCCCGATTTGCATTTGCCGCGCCGCCCCAACCCAAGTTTCCCGAGGACGCGACCGCGTCCGCCGGAGCGAGCACCGCCCAGTTAGTGTAAAGGGGGGGGCGCAGCGAGGAAGCCAAGGCCACGGATGTGGCCGCCCGGCGTTTGAGGGGGCCTTTGATATTTCAAAGGCCATGACATAAGGCCCGCCCATCATGAAGTTCCTGGACCAGTGCAAAATCTACCTGAAGAGCGGTGACGGCGGCCCCGGCTGCGTCGGCTTCCGCCGGGAGAAGTTCATTGAGTTCGGCGGGCCGGACGGCGGCAACGGCGGGCGCGGCGGCGACATCGTGATCGAGGCCGTGGACGGCCTGAACACGCTGATCGACTACCGCTACAAGCAGCACTTCAAGGCGCAGCGCGGCGGGCACGGCATGGGCCGCGACCGTTCCGGCGCCGCCGGTGAACCCATGGTGCTGAAGGTGCCGGTGGGGACCCAGGTCCTGGACGAGGATCAGGAGACGGTGCTTGCTGACATGATGGAAGTGGGCCAGCGCATCGTGCTGCTGAAGGGCGGCGACGGCGGCTTTGGCAACGCCCATTTCAAGACCTCCACCAACCGCGCGCCCACCAAGGCCGGCCCCGGCTGGCCGGGGGAGGAGCGCTGGGTGTGGCTGCGCCTGAAGCTGATCGCGGACGTGGGCCTGGTGGGCCTGCCCAACGCCGGCAAGTCCACCTTCCTGGCCGCCGTGTCCCGCGCCCGGCCCAAGATCGCCGACTATCCCTTCACCACGCTGGTGCCCAACCTGGGCGTCGTGCGCGCGGGTGAGGAGGAGTTCGTGGTGGCCGACATCCCCGGCCTGATCGAGGGCGCACACGAGGGCCACGGCCTGGGCGACCGTTTCCTGGGCCATGTGGAGCGCACCCGCGTGCTGCTGCATCTGGTGGACGGCACGCAGGAGGATGTGCAGAAGGCCTACCGCACCATCCGGCGCGAGCTGCGCGCCTATGGCGGCGGCCTGGCGGAGAAGCCGGAGATCGTCGCCCTGAACAAGGTCGACGCGCTGACCCCGGAAGAGCTTGAGGAAAAGAAGCTGAAGCTGCGCCGCTCGGCCAAGAAGCCGGTCATGGTGCTGTCCGGCGCCACGGGCGAGTATGTGCCCGACGTGCTGTATGCGCTTCTGGAGCAGATCAAGGCTGCGCGTCTGGCGGATGGCGAGGAAGCGCGCAGCAAGGCATACAAGGCGCGGTACAATCCCCTGGATGACATCTCCCAGGCCGACAAAGGGACACGTTAGAAAATGAACGACGCCGCCGACCGCACGGAAATTTCCTCAACCCGTGCGGCGGCGGTGTTTGATGTCCCGCCGGTCACCCAGGCCAAGCGCCTGATCGTCAAGATCGGCTCCGCCCTGCTGGTGGATGGCGAGACGCACCGCATCCGCCGCGACTGGCTGGACAGCGTGTGCGATGACGTGGCGGCCCTGCGCCGCCGGGGCGTGGACGTGGTCATCGTCTCCTCCGGCGCCGTCGCCGTGGGGCGGGAACATCTGGGCCTGGTGGGCCGCCCGCTGAAGCTAGAGGAAAAGCAGGCCGCCGCCGCCACCGGCCAGATCCGCCTGGCCCACGCCTACCAGGAAACCCTGGCCCGCCACGACATCACCGTGGCCCAGGTGCTGCTGACCCTGGATGATACCGAGGACCGCCGCCGCCACCTGAACGGCCGCGCCACCATCGAGACCCTGCTGAAGCTGGGCGCCGTTCCCGTGATCAACGAGAACGACACGGTGGCCACCGCCGAGATCCGCTTTGGCGACAACGACCGCCTGGCCGCCCGCGTGGCGCAGATGATCAGCGCCGACACCCTGGTCCTCATGTCCGACATCGACGGCCTCTACACCGCCGACCCGCGCAAGGATCCCCACGCCCGCCACCTGCCGGTGGTGACCGAGGTGACGCCGGAGATCGAGGCCATGGCGGGGGAACCGCCCGCCGGCTACAGCAGCGGCGGCATGGTCACCAAGATCGCCGCCGCCCGCATCGCCGTGGCCGCCGGCTGCCGCATGGCCATCGTCTCGGGCAAGCGCATGAACCCCCTGGCGGCGCTGGAAACGGCGGCGGAGCAGGGCGGGGCGCTGTGCACCTGGTTCCTGCCCGCCGCCGGCCCCGGCACGGCGCGCAAGCGCTGGATCGCCGGCTCCCTGAAGCCGGCCGGTACCCTGGTGGTGGATGAGGGCGCGGCCCAGGCCCTGGCCCGGGGCGGCAGCCTGCTGCCCGCCGGCGTGCGCGAGGTCGAGGGTGATTTCCAGCGTGGCGACCTGGTGGCTGTGCGCACCCAGGCCGGCCGCGTCATCGCCCGCGGCCTGGTGGCCTATTCCGCCGAGGACGCCCGCCGCATCCAGGGCCGCCGCAGCGCCGAGATCGAAGCCAGCCTGGGCTGGCGCGGCCGCGATGAGATGATCCATCGGGACGACCTGGCGCTGGGGTGAGGTGGGGGCTCTTGTAGATGACGGTCTGTACAAATATATGTACAGATAGGGTATCAGGAGGATCCCATGTCCCACGTCAGCTACACCGAGTTTCGCCAGAACATGAAGGCGCACCTGGACGCGGCATGCGACAGCCGCGCGCCGTTGGTGGTGACGCGGCAGGGCGGCCGGTCGGTCGTGGTGATCGCCGAGGATGAGTTCAATGGCATGATGGAGACGCTGCATCTGCTGCGCAGCCCCCGGAATGCCGAACGCTTGCTCGCCTCCATCGCTGCCGCCGATGCCGGTAAGTTTGTCACTGCGGACCTGCCTGACGACCTGGACTGATGCAGCTGAAATTCACGGCGCAAGCCTGGGACGACTATCTGCATTGGCAGTCCCAGGACATGGACGTGCTGCGCAAGATCAACGGCCTGATCAAGGACATCCGCCGCGATCCCTTTCGGGGAGTGGGCCAGCCGGAGGCGCTGAAAGGTGACCTCGCCGGCTGGTGGTCCCGCCGTATCACGCAGGAGCATCGCCTGGTCTATCGGGTGCGCGGCAAGGGCGATGAGCAGGAGGTTCAGATCGCCCAGTGCCGGTTGCACTACTGATCAGAGCCATCCCGCATCCCGAGTTGTTTCCTTACCTGGACCCTAACGCGCTCGGCAATTCACGTAAGGACGCAAGCTCGGTATAGGGGTGGGGGACGGGGCCGGACACCATCTCGTGTGCCCAGGTGGTGTGATAGGGCACGTGGAAGCCCAGTCCGCCCAGGGCCGCCACGGGCAGCACGTCGGACTTCAGGGAGTTGCCGGCCATGGCGAAGTCGGCGGGTGCCACGCCGTGGCGCTCCAGCAGGCGGCGGTAGGTGGTGTCGTCCTTTTCCGACACGATCTCGATGCGGTGGAACAGCTCGGCCAGGCCGGAGCGGGCGATCTTGCTTTCCTGGTCGAACAGGTCGCCCTTGGTGATCAGCCACACCTCATGGTCCCGTTCCCGCAGGGTCTCGATTACCTCCAGCGCGCCGTCGATCAGTTCCACCGGATGGGCCAGCATGGCGCGGCCGCGCCGCACCAGGGCCTCGATGGCGATGCCGGGAATGCGCCCCTCCGTCAGTTCCAGCGCCGTCTCGATCATCGACAGCGTGAAGCCCTTGATGCCGTAGCCGTAGGTCACCAGGTTGCGCCGCTCCACCAGCAGCAGGCGTTCGTCGATGGTGGCCTGGTCCAGGTCGCTGTGGCGCAGCAATAGGTCGCGGAACTCGGCGTACGAGGTCGAGAACATGGCCTCGTTGTGCCAGAGCGTGTCATCGCCATCCAAAGCGATCACCCGGGGAGGAAGGGCAGGCATAGTCGGAACTCCAAGGGAACTCAGGCGGCCTGATCGGGGACCGCGACGGGAGGTGACGATACCCCCGCCGCCCGCATCAAGGCCAGGCAGAGCAGGGATGCGGCCAGGCCGCAGGCGGCGGCGCTGGTCCAACCCCAGTGACCGGCGAAGGCGGCGAACAGGGGTGGCCCGATGAGGGAGCCGCTGGCGCCGAACTGGGTCAGCAGGCCGTTGGCGGCGGGCAGGCCCCGGTCCGACCCCGCCACGGCGGGCAGCATGGCGAAGGCCAGGCCAGGATAGACGCCGGACAGGGCGTTGAGCGCGATGACCGCCCCGGCGGCGGTGGTGAGGTCGGGCGCCGGCCCGAACACCAGGAACAGCAGCAGGGCCGGCGCCACGATGCTGACCGCCATCAGGGCGAAGGACGCCCCCCGCGCCAGATCCCGCCCGTGGTTGCGGTGGTTCCACCAGCCGGCCACCACGCTGCCCGCCACGGTGGCGAAGGAGGCGACGCCGGTGATGAATCCTGCGGTGTCGGCGGTGGCGCCGGCCTTGTCCACCAGGAAGGTGGGCAGCATGCCCAAGAGGCCGACCTCGAAGGTGGTGTAGCAGCCGAAGCCCACGGCCAGGGCCCAGGCCCGCCGGGTGGGGCCGGCTCCGCCGGCACCCGCACCCCGCACCCGGGCCCCGGCACCCGCCGTCATGGGCAGGGACAGCGCCAGGGCGCCGGCCGCCACCACGCCGCCGCCGAACAGGGCGCCGCGCCAGGACCACAGCGCCGCCGCCCAGCCGGACAGGATGGCGCCCAGCGCCAGGCCCACGGGTACGAAGCTGCTCCACAGCGCCAGCGCCACGCCACGCTGACGCGGGGTCGCCGTCTCCAGGATCAGCATGGGGGCGGCGATGACGGTGGTGAGGTACCCCGCGCTCTCCAACATCCGCCAGGCGATCAGCGCCGTGGGGCCCCGCGCCAGGCTTTCGCCAATGCCGCCCACGGCCAGGAAGGCGGTGCCGGCCAGCAGGGCCGGGCGGCGGCCCGCGCGCTGGATCAGGCCGCCGGCCATGCGGCCGAAGCCGGCGCCGCCGATCTCCAGCAGGGAGATGACCAGGGCCGCCACGGTGAGGCTGAGGCCCAGGTCGCGGGAGATGAGGGGGATAAGGGCCGACATCTTGCCCAGCTGGGCGGCGGCGATGACGCCGACGCAATAGAACCAGACGATCTTGACCCAGCGGCTGTCCATGATGCCCTCGAACGCGTGTTTCCCCGCGGCGGGCGGGGTCGCTATTTTTGGCATGACCGGCGGAGAAAGGCCGTGAATAAGATATGCGTGGACAAGGCACAGGACACCGTCACCCATGGGCCGCAGCATCGCCGCCGTGATCGGCCCCGTGTCGCATCTGGGGCCCTCGCTCCGGATGTGGCGCACGCTGCGCCGCATGAAGCAGGCGCATGCGGGAGAGCTGCTGGGCGTCTCCCAGGCCACGGTGTCGCGCTGGGAATCGGGCGCGCTGGCGCCCGACGCCGATGAGCAGACGGCCATCCGCCTGCTGATGCGCGCCGGCCTGGACAGCGCCGCCGATCGCGAGCTGGCGCGCCTGGTCAACCAGTCCGCCGGTGCCGTCCACCTGGTCTGCGACCTGACGCATACGCTGCTGGCCCTCTCGCCCAAGCGGGAGCGGGACTTCGGCCGGGCGCGGACGGATCTGCTGGGCACCTCCCTCTGGCCCTACGCCACCGAGGACATCGTGGCGGCGGAGGCGGCCCTGCCGGCACTGGGCTGGTTCGAGCCGGCGCCGCCGGCGCTGGAGCTGACGACACGGGCCAACCGCTCGGCCGAGGTGCCCATCCACGCCAGCCGCTTCCGCTGGGTGCGCTTCCAGCTGTCGGACGGCACGTTCGCCCGCCTGGTCGACACCATCGCCTATGAGGATTAGCCAAGCCAGTGGACGCGGGCGTCCGGCGCGTGAGGGAACAAAACTAATCCCGGCGCAGCAGGAAAACTCCCTGCTCGCCTGACCAGTTGGCGCGCCAGGTGGTGGCGTCGCTGGTCAGCTGGTGGCCGTCGTGGTCCAGGATGGCGCTGCGCTCCACCGTCACGCCGCCCAGCTGGGCGCACAGGGCGGTGAAGTCGGCGATGGTGCAGAAGTGGATGTTGGGCGTCTCCCACCACTGGAAGCCCAGCCGGTCGGTCACCGGCATGCGGCCGGTCAGCAGCAGGGCCAGGCGTACCCGCCAGTAGCCGAAATTGGGGAAGGAGACGATGACGCGGCGGCCGATGCGCAGCATCTGCAGCAGCACGCCGCGCGGGTCGCGCGTGGCCTGCAGTGTCTGCGACAGGATGACGTAGTCGAAGGCATCGCTGGGATAATCCTTCAGGTCGGTGTCGGCGTCGCCCTGGATGACGGACAGGCCGCGCGACACGCACTCGCGCACGCCGTCCATGCCCAGTTCCATGCCGCGCCCGTCGACACCCTTTTCCCGGGTCAGGAGATCCAGCAGGGCGCCGTCGCCGCAACCCACGTCCAGCACGCGGGCGCCCGTGCTGACCATGTCGGCGATGCGGCGCAGATCGCCGCGGATGTCGGTGCGGGGGGGGATGACCGTGGCGTCCATGGGATCAGGCCCGACGTTTCAGGCCGCGATGATCGGCGCAACCGTTGATGAAACCGCGCATGACCTGGTGGAACTCCGGCTCATCCAGCAGGAAGGCGTCGTGGCCCTTGTCCGTCTCGATCTCCACGAAGCTGACGTTGGCGGCCACGGCGTTCAGCGCGTGCACCACCGCCCGCGACTCGGACGTGGGGAACAGCCAGTCGCTGGAGAAGCTGGCCAGGCAGAAGCGCACCGGCGTGCCCTTGCCGCCCACGCGGAAGGCCTGGGCCAACTGGCCGCCATGCTCCGCCGCCAGGTCGAAATAATCCATGGCGCGGGTGATGTAGAGGTAGCTGTTGGCGTCGAAGCGGTCGACGAAGCTGGCCCCCTGGTAGCGCAGATAGCTTTCCACCTGGAAATCGGCGTCGAAGCCGAAGGTGATGGCCTGTCGGCTTTGCAGGTTGCGGCCGAACTTGCGGTGCAGGGCCGCTTCGGACAGATAGGTGATGTGGGCGGCCATGCGGGCCACGGCCAAGCCGCGCGCCGGGTTGGTCCCGGCCCGCTGATAGGCGCCGTCGCGCCATTCCGGGTCGGCCATGATGGCCTGGCGCCCCACCTCGTGGAAGGCGATGTTCTGCGCCGAATGCCGGGCGGCGGTGGCGATGGGCACGGCGGCGAACACCCGCTCAGGGTACGCCACCGCCCACTGCAGCACCTGCATGCCGCCCATGGAACCGCCGATGACGCAGAACAGCTGGCCTATGCCCAGCGCGTCGATCAGCAGCGTCTGCGCCCGCACCATGTCGCCGATGGTGATGACGGGGAAGTCGATGGCGTAGGGCTGGCCCGTCGCCGGGTTCACGTCGTGCGGCCCGGTCGAGCCCATGCAGCCGCCGATGACGTTGCTGCAGATGACGAAGAATCGGTCGGTGTCCACCGGCTTGCCCGGGCCCACCAGCATCTCCCACCAGCCGGGCTTGCCGGTGATGGGGTGGCGGTCGGCCACGTACTGGTCGCCCGTCAGGGCATGGCACACCAGGACGGCGTTGGACTTGTCGGCGTTGAGGGTGCCGTAGGTCTGGTAGGCCATGGTGAAGGGGCCCAGCTGCCCGCCGCCGTCCAGATGCATGGGCTGATCGGCGCCCAGCACCATGCGGTGTCCGGGCAGGACCCCAAGGGCGGGCGCGGACGGGGCGCCGGAACTATCGGTGTAGGCAGGCGGGGTGATCATCGTGGGGTGCCTTGGAATCCAGCCTGAATGACTAGGAAGGCGGGGTACCCCAAGTCAACGTTTTCTTTGATTTTGCGGGGGGCAGGCTCTAAGACTTAGTCGTTTCAGGTCCTATAATCCGAACCCGTCCATGCCCCCTGTCAGCCCTTCCGTCGACGCCCTGCGCCGTGAAATCGATGAAATCGATGCGGCGATCCATGACCTCATCATGCGGCGCGCCCGGGTGGTGGAGCGCATCGCCCAGTCCAAGGCGGGGGCCAAGGTCTTCATCCGGCCGGGGCGTGAGGCGGGCATCCTGCGCCGCCTGGTCGCGCGCCACCAGGGCAGCGTGCCTGTGGCCGCCATCGTGCGCATCTGGCGCGAGATGATCGCCGCCATGACCCTGATCCAGGGGCCTTTCGCCGTCGCCGTCTATGCGCCTGACGACGACCGCCGCCTGTGGGACATCGCCCGTGACCATTACGGTACCGTCACCCCGTTGGCACCGGCCAACACCGCCCAGGCCGTGCTACGCGCCCTGGCCGAGGGCAGCGCCACCGTGGGCGTGGTGCCCGTGCCGGAGGAGGAGGAGACGGACCCCTGGTGGCGTTTCCTCATCAGCGACGACACCAAGACGCCCAAGATCATCGGCCGCCTGCCGTTCTGCAGCCGCCCCGGCCAGAAGGAGGGCGGCGACGCCCTGATCCTTGGGGCGGTGCCGCTGGAGGCCACGGGCCAGGACCATACCCTGCTGGGCGTGGAGCTGGCGCAGGACATGAGCCGCGGCCGCCTGAAGGACATGATGGAGGCCGCCAGCCTGCCCGTGGGCTGGTTCCGCATCTTCCACCTGCCGGGGGGCGGCGGTTCCGTCCACCTGATCGAGGTGGAGGATTTCGTGGACGGCGACGACGCGCGCCTGGGCGCCCTGGCGGAAAAGCTGGGCGACGCGCTGGTGCGCGTGCTGCCCGTGGGCGCCTATGCCCTGCCCATCACGCTGGACGTCAGGAAGGCCTGAGACGGGCTTTCCCCGAGTCGCCCCAGGATGCCCGCCGAGTCGCGCCTCACGGACGCAGGGCATGCGCCCCCAATTCGCATAAGGCTTTGATAAGACTCACAGCTATCCTTACCTGCGTGCGGGTTTGATCCCAAACCCGCCGCTTAATGAAGAAGACCGCCACCGCCTGCCAGAAGGTTTCCCTGCATCATGTCCGCTCCCGTTCCCAACCCCGGCATTCTCGATATCCATGCCTATGTCGGGGGCGAGGCGCATGCGCCGGGGGCGTCGCGGCTGATCCGCCTGGCCTCCAACGAGGGGGCGCTGGGTCCCAGCCCCAAGGCGATCGCGGCCTATCAGGCAGTGGCGGGGCAGATGCACCGCTATCCCGACGGCGGGTCCAAGGCCCTGCGCGCCGGCCTGGGCCGCCGCTTTGGCCTGGATGCCGAGCGCATCGTCTGCGGCAACGGCTCCGACGACGTGCTGCAACTGCTGACCCGCGCCTATGCCGGAACCGGTGACGAGGTGCTGCACACCGTCCACGGCTTCGCCATCTACCCCATCAGCGCGCGCTTCGCCGGCGCCACGCCGGTGGCCGCACCCGAGACCAACCTGAAGACCGATGTGGACGCCTTGCTGGCCCGCGTCACCCCCCGCACCCGGGTGGTTTTCATCGCCAACCCCAACAATCCCACCGGCAGCTATCTCAACAGGGACGAGTTGCGGCGCCTGCACGCCGGGCTGCCGGAGAACGTGCTGCTGGTCATCGACGCGGCCTATGCCGAGTATGTCGACGCGCCGGACTACACCGACGGCGCCGACCTGGTCGACGCATTCAGCAACGTCGTCATGACCCGCACCTTCTCCAAGATTTTCGCGCTGGGCGGCCTGCGCCTGGGCTGGGCCTATTGTCCGGCCGCCGTGGCCGACGTGCTGAACCGGGTGCGCGGCCCCTTCAACGTGGCGTCCAGCGCCCAGGCCGCCGGCCTGGCGGCCCTGGAGGATGTGGACTTCCTGGCCCAGAGCCGCCGGCACAACACCCAAGTGCGCGAATGGTTCGTGGCGCGGGTGCGGGAACTGGGCCTGGTGGTCCATCCCTCCGTCGCCAACTTCGTCCTGATCTCCTTCGCGGAGCAGCGGGGCGATCGCGCCAATGCCGAGGGTGCCCGGCTGCTGCTGAAGTCGCGCGGCATCCTGGTGCGCCAGGTGGGCTCCTACGGCTTGCCGCACTGCCTGCGCATCACCGTCGGGCTGGAGGATGAGATGCGGGAGGTCGTGGCCGGACTCGCGGATTGGGTGGCTGGCAAATGAGCACCCCTGAGAACACCCCGCTCTACAGCCGCGTCTGTGTCATCGGCCTGGGCCTCATCGGCTCCTCCCTGCTGCGCTGCCTGATGGATGACCGCGGCCTGGCGGGGGAGGTGGTCGCCTGCGACCGGTCGGACACCGTCTGCGCCCGGGTGGCGGAGTTGGGCATCGCCGACCGGGTGGAAAGCGACGCCACCCTGGCGGTGGCCGGCGCCGATCTTGTCATCCTGTGCACGCCCGTGGGCGCCTATGCCGACGTGGCGGCCCTGATCGGCCCGCACCTGGCTCCGGGCAGCACGCTCAGCGATGTGGGTTCCGTCAAGCAGGCGGTGGTGCGCGACGTGTCCCCCCATGTGCCGGACGGCGTGCACTTCGTGCCCGGCCATCCCCTGGCGGGCACGGAGCACTCCGGCCCCGACGCCGGATTCAAGGAGCTGTTCCGCGGCCGCTGGCTGATCCTGACGCCGCCGCCGGGCACGGACGCGGAGGCCGTCGACCGCTTGGGGCGGCTGTGGGCCGCCTGCGGCTCGCAGATCGAGGTCATGGACGCCAGCCACCACGACCAGGTGCTGGCCATCACCAGCCATCTGCCCCATCTGATCGCCTACACCATCGTCGGGACGGCCACGGACTTGGAGGAGACGACGAAGTCGGAAGTCATCCGCTTCTCCGCCACCGGCTTCCGCGACTTCACCCGCATCGCGGCGTCGGACCCCGTCATGTGGCGCGATATCTTCCTGAACAACCGCGAGGCGGTGCTGGAGATGATCCAGCGCTTCACCGAGGATCTGACGGCCCTGCAGCGCGCCATCCGTTGGGGCGAGGGCGACAAGCTGTTCGACCTGTTCACCCGCACCCGCGCCATCCGCCGCTCCATCATCGATGCCAAGCAGGCTTAGTTTTGTGTTCCCTCAGGTGGCGGGCGCGGGCATCCGCCCGCTTGCCTTCCTCGATTTCCAGTCCGCTCCGCTTCCCGGAAATCTCCGGCGGACGCGGTCGCGTCCTAATCGCTTCGCTCCGTTGAAAATGGTAGGGCTGGCGGTGATCCGGCCATCTCAGCGCCAGGCGATGTCGGGGTAATGGGCCACGGTCAGCGGGCCCACCTGCAGCTTGTGGTCCTGCATCGTGACGGGCAGCTTCAGGGTGGGGGCGCCGCCGTTGGCCTTGGGCTTGGCCAGCAGGGCCACGCCCAAGTGCGCCCAGGTGGCGGCGTTGCCGTGCAGGCTGCCGCCGTCGTGTAGGGCATCCACCAGGTTGTCCAGGCCCGACAGCTCCGCCGTGCCCGATCCTTGGGGCTGCAAGTTGCCATCCAGCGCCAGGGTGGCGTTGGCCGCCATATGCAGGTCGCCCCAGTCCAGCTTCAGGCTGTCCACCTCCACCGTGCCACCGCCCTTCGACCAGGGGGTCACCGCCTCCACCGTGGGCGCGGCCGGGACGGGACCCTGGACTCGCGCCGCCAGGATCAGGCGCTGCACCGTCGTGCCCAGGCTGCGCACGGGCGGCACCGTCATGTTGGTGATGTCCACGTGCAAGGCCAGGCCCGTGCCGGTGTGGTCCGTGGGGGGTGTCAGGGGCCGCTCCACCGTGACGGACAAATCCTCGATGGGGTAGCTGCCGGCCGGCACCAGGCTGGTCGGGGACGCCGCCCCATCCGCGGGGGCGCCCTCTGGTGCGCCCCCTGGCGCGGGCAAAGCGGCGGCGGCCAGGGTCGCGTGGTTCAGGTTCACCTGCACCGAACGCGGCGCGCCGGTTGCCAGATCCAGGGTGACACGGCCACCGGCGATAGTGGCGGTGGCGTCCAGGGCCGGGCGGGCACCCTCGCGTGGCAGGGTGGCGTGGCCGCCCTTGGCCAGGGTCAGCACCACTTGGTCCAGGCGCCAGACAGGGGCGGAGGCCTTGACCGTCTCGGCCGACCAGCTCAGCCCCTCCGGCTTTTCCACCTTCACGTCGGTGGCTGTGATGGAAATGCCCAGGGGAAAGCCGCCCAGGCCTGGTGGTTGGTAGGTGATGGTGGCGCCCGCCGCGCGCGCCAGCTCGGTATTGTGTTCCAGCAACCCCAGCAGGCGGGTCGCCATGCGGTGCCACCACACGGCATAGCCGGTGACCAGGACCAGCACCAGGAACAGGACGAGGGTCAGGGGGCGGACACGCATGGAAAATCCCGATGATCGGCGCGGGTGGTGCGCCGGGGCGATCAGGCCACGCCCAAATGGGCTTGGCAAGGGCGGCGCCGTCGCGCCGGTCTTCAGTCTTAGATCGGGATCAGCCGCTTGGAATGCCAGCTATTCGTCTTACCGGCGGTTGACGGCGGGGGGAAGCCGGCCAGGGTCAGGGGCATGACCCTCCATTCCCTGCCTGGCATGCCGCCCTTGTCACCAACCGCCTCTGAAATCGCCGCCGCCTATCGCGCCATCGGCGTCGCCGTCGGCATGGACGTCTGGATCTTCGGCTACGGCTCCCTCATGTGGAACCCGGGCTTTCCTTATCTGGAACGGCGCTTGGCCACGGTGCGGGGCTGGCACCGGGGGTTCAGCGTCTATTCCTTCCGTCATCGCGGCACCCGCGCCTGTCCGGGCGCCGTCCTGGGACTGGACCGGGGCGGGGCTTGCCGGGGCATCGCGTACCGCGTGGATGCCACCGAGGCGCCGGGCGTGCTGGATTACCTGTGGGCGCGGGAAATGCAGAACGCCGTCTATGAGCCACGGCTGCTGACCGCCACGCTGGACGACGGGGCCCGGGTGCCCACCGTGGCCTTCACCGTGCTGCGCGGGCATGAGCAATATTGCGGCCGCCTGCCGCCGGAGGAATTGGCCGGCCTGATCCGCCAGGGCGTAGGGGAAAGCGGGCGCAACGTCGATTATCTGGTCAACACCGTCCAGCACCTGCATGAGCTGGGCATCCGCGACCGCAACCTTGAAGGGCTGGTGGAGCGGGTGACGGCGCCGCGAGGCCCGGCCGACCTCACCCCCGCTTGAGGAACAGCACCCGGGTGTCGCCGTAACGGCGCTCATCCAATTCCTCGAAGCCCGGCGGCGCCTCGAAGGGGTCGTCGCCGCCGACCTCCACCACGCACAAGGCTTCAAACGCCAGCCAGCCGCCAACGGACAGGCTCTCCAGGGCGCGCGGCGCCAGGCCCTGGCCATAGGGCGGGTCCAGGAAGACCAGGTCGGCGGCCTGCCTGGCGATGGGGGCTCTGGTCGCGTCGCCCTGGATGAACTGGCAGCGGCCGGCTTCCTTCAGCGTGGCGGCGTTGGCGCGCGCCAGATCCAGCGAGGCGCGGCTGGCGTCCAGGAACAGGGCGGCCTCCGCCCCGCGCGACAGCGCCTCCAAGCCCAGCGCGCCGGTGCCGCAGAACGCGTCCAGCACCACCCGGCCCTCGACCGTGGGGCCTTCGTCGGCGAAGAAATCGCCATGCTCCAGGATGTTGAACAGGGCCTGGCGCGTGCGGTCGCTGGTGGGACGCACGTCCTTGCCGCTGGGCGCCGCCAAGGCCCGCCCGCGATGCCGCCCGCCGACGACGCGCATCACGGCTTCCTGCCCTTGGGCGCCGGCCTTCCCGCCGGGCGCGCGGGCTTGGAGGCGGCGGATTTGGGGCTGGTGGATTTGGCGGAAGCCGCTTTGGGCGTTGGCTTGCCGGCGCGCGGGGCGGCCGCCTTGGCCGTACCCCGCGTGGGCTCGCCGCGCTTGGCGCCATCCCGCTTGGGGGCCCGGCTGTCGACGCGCTCGCCCAGGCTGGGGGCGCTGCGCGTCACCGCCGCCTTGCGCGGGCGGCGGGCGGGGGCGTCGTCCCCGTCATCGTCGGGCGTGCCGTCCAGCGCCCGGTCCAGGGCGAGGGCCAGCGCGCGCGCCTTGTCGGTGGCGCTGTCGCCGGTGGCGGGCGGACGTTTGGCGTGCACGGCGGCGTCGTGCCCGGGCCGAGGGGCGTTCAGCGGAGCGGGCCGTGGGACGGGCCGGCGCGCGGGTGGAGCGGGGGGCTTCAGCCGCATCCTCCCGCCGGGCGCGGATCGGTGCGGCCTTGGTGGGCGTGGACTTCGCAGCGGGCGCCACCTTGGCCTTGGGGGCCTTGTCGAAGCGCAGGGCGGGCACTTCGGCGGCGGCCTTGCCGCGGGCCTCCTTACGATCCTGGGCGCTTTCCTTGGGAAAGAACTGGGGCAGCTGGTCGCGCAGCACGCGGCGCGGCACTTCCTCCACCTCACCCTTTTCCAGCTTGCCCAGCTGGAACGGGCCGTAGGCGACGCGGATGAGGCGGTTCACCGTCAGGCCCAGATGCTCCAGCACCTTGCGGATCTCGCGGTTCTTGCCTTCGCGCAGGGTCATGGTCAGCCAGGCGTTGCTGCCCTGCTCCCGGTCCAGCACGGCCTCGATGGGGCCATATTCGATGCCGTCGACGAAGATACCCTCCGCCAGCTTGGCCAGCTTGGCGGTGTCCGGGGCGCCGTGGACGCGCACGCGGTAGCGGCGAGGCCAGGCGGTGGACGGCAGCTCCAGGTGCCGGGCCAGTTCCCCGTCATTGGTCAGCAGCAGCAGGCCTTCGGTGTTCAAATCCAGCCGGCCGACGCTGATGACGCGCGGCATGCCGTCGGGCAGGCGGTCGAACACCGTGGCGCGGGCCAGCTCGTCACGGGCTGTGGTCACCAGGCCGGCGGGCTTGTGATAGCGCCAGACGCGCGTCGGCTCCTGCTCGGGCAGCACCTGGCCGTCGACGACGATGCGATCGCCGGGCCGCACGTTCACGCCGGGCGAGGTCAGCACCTGGCCGTTCACGGCCACGCGGCCGTCAGCGATCCAGCGCTCGGCATCGCGGCGGGAACACAGGCCGGCGCGCGCCAGCCGCTTGGCGATGCGCTCACCGTCTTTGGGGGCGCCGGACTTTTCGGAGGATTTGGTATCGGACATGGGGCGGACTGTATGCGCGCCCAACCGCCTTGCCAAGCGGCAGACGGCGGCGGCCCAAGCCTATGGGGGCCCCGCGCCGGGCATAGCTGGCGCTTGATTCGGAAATGATCATTTCCTATAAGGAGCCATGATCGCCGCCCCTGCTTCCACCCGCCGCGCCGGCCCCGGCCGTCCGCGTGAATTCGACACCGGCCTGGCGTTGGACCGCGCCATCGCGGTGTTCAGTGAGCGCGGCTATCACGGCGCCGCCATCAGTGACCTGACCCGGGCCTTGGGCCTGACCGCCGGCAGCCTGTACAAAGCCTTCACCGACAAGCGCGGCTTGTTCCTGGCGGCCTTCGACCGCTATGTGGCGCTACGGGCCGACCGGTTGCGCGCGTTGGTGGAGGCCGCACCCACCGGGCGGGCCAAGATCAAGGCGGTGCTGGACTTCTATGCCAGCGACAGCCACGGGCTGGATGGCCGCCGGGGCTGCCTGGTGGTGGGCGGCGCCGTCGATCTCGCCACCGCCGATACCGAGATCGCGGCCCGCGTCGTGGGGGCCCTGGCGGTCAATGAGGATCGCCTGGCCGCCCTGGTGGCTCTGGGCCAGGCCGACGGCACCATCGCCCCGCACTTGGACGCCGCCCTCACCGCCCGGCTGCTGCTGTGCGTGCTGCAGGGCATGCGCGTCGTTGGCAAGACGGGGCGGGAGTGGGCGGAGATGGCCGCCCTGGCCGACGGCGCCCTGAAACTGCTCGACTGACAGTGTCGCCGACCCTCGGCGGCCTTCGCGAGATTAATTAGGAAATGATCGTTGCCAAAATGGAGACCGAACTCGTGACCCCCTTCCATACCGACCGCTTCTGGCGACGCTTCCGCCACGGCCTCGCCACCGTGGACGGCGTGCGCCTGCACTATGTGGAGGGCGGCGACCAAGGGGCCCCACCGGTGCTGCTGATCCCCGGCTGGCCGCAAAGCTGGTACGCCTGGCGCCATGTCATGCCGCTGCTGGCCGACGCCGGGCGGCGGGTCGTCGCCGTGGATCCCCGTGGCTTCGGCGAATCGGATCGGCCGGCGGGTGGATATGACCTGGGCACGGCGGCGGCCGACATGCACGGCTTGGCCGATGTCCTGGGCCTTCTGAAGGCGGGTCCCCTCGATGTGGTGGGCCATGATGTCGGCGCCTGGATCGGCCATGCCTATGCCGCCGACTGGCAGGCCGACGCGCGCCGCCTGGCGCCGGTGGACGCGGCCTTGCCCGGCGTCACGCCCCCGCCACCGCCTGGCATACCGTCGGACGAGGCCAACGCCCGCACCTGGCACTTCGCCTTCAACCGCCTGGACGACCTGCCGGAACTGCTGATTCAGGGGCGGGAGCGCGCCTACCTCGCCCACCTGTTCAACGCCAAGACCCTGCGGCGCTGGGCCATCGGGCCGGCCGACCTGGACGAGTACGTGCGGGTGCTGTCCCTGCCGGGCGCCCTGCGCTCCACCTTCGCCTATTATCGCGAGGTTTTCCGGCCGGCAGAACTGGCGCGGGCGAAGGCGCGGGCGGCGATGGGGCTGGCGCTGCCCATTCTGGCCGTGGGGGCCCGGGCCGGCGTGGGCACCCTGCTGGCCGATACCTTGCGTGGCCATGCCGCCGACGTGCGCGCCCAGGTGCTGGACTGCGGCCATTATGTGCCGGAGGAGTCGCCCGACGAATTGGCGGCCGTGCTGGTCGATTTTCTCGCCGGATGACAGATGCGCCGCCCGCCCGCTTGACGCCGTGCGCGGCGCTGCCCCACGCTGGGGACATGCTGTCGTCCCCGCTTGAGACCGAGCCCGATCCGTCCCCCATGGAGCGCGCCTTCGCCGAGGCCGCGTCCGCCGCCGCGCGGGGGGAAGTGCCGGTGGGCGCCGTCATCGTCGACCCGGTCACCGGTGCCGTCTTGGCCGCCGCCTCCAACCGGACGGAGGAGTTGGCCGACCCCACGGCGCATGCCGAGGTGCTGGCCATCCGCGCCGCCTGCGCCGCCGTGGGCCAGCCGCGCCTGCCGGGCCTGGACCTCTATGTGACGCTGGAACCCTGCGCCCTGTGCGCCGCCGCCATCAGCTTCGCCCGGCTGCGGCGGGTCTATTTCGGGGCCTACGACCCCAAGGGCGGGGCCGTGGAGCACGGCCCCCGTTTCTTCGGCCAGGCCACCTGCCATCATGCGCCCGATACCTACGGCGGGCTGCAGGAGCGGCGGGCGGGCGCCTTGCTGCGGGATTTTTTCAAGGAACGACGCTGACGCCGCCGCCACAGCAAGGGGATGGGAACCGCATGCCGCTCTATCGGGACGACTACGGCGCCTTCTACTGGTCCTTGCGCGGCGATGTGACGGGCGAGGTGGTGCGCGACACGCCCTTCCACAAGGACGCCGGCATGCGGGTGCTGCGGGTCCGCCCGGGCCAGGAGGGGCGCATCCTGTGGACGGTGCGGGGCGCTTTCGCCCTGTTGGGGCTGGAGGCGCTGGCCATCCTGGCGCTGGCCGTCGGTCTGGTCATCGTCCCCGCCGGTTGGCAGACCGCTCTGGCGGTGAATGCTTTCCTTCCCACCACCATCCTGGCGGTTCTGGCCTTGTCCGTGCTGCTGCCGCTGTCGTGCGAGTGGACGACCGTGCGCCACCCTCTGCGCATCGTATACGGTCAGGCGCCCAGCCTGCTCCTGGCGCCGCTGCTACCCCTCCTGGGGCCGCTGTTTATCGTCCTGGCCACCGCCGCCATATTCTGGCGTCAGCCCGGGGTGTTCAGGGGCCTGCGGACCATCGTGCACGGCGCCGACCTGTGGGTCTGGGGCATCGTGGTGGCCGCCGTGCTGGGGCTGGCCGTGCTGGCCGGCTGGCTGATCCGCCAGTGCTGGGTGGGCTGGAAGGAGGCCCACCGCCGCCCGCCGCCGCGCGCCCTTGGCCTGAGGGTGGCGGCGTCGCGCGAGCAGCGGCGGGATCGGACCGGGTCTTAGGCTTCCGGCTTCCCTTCGGCGGCGGCTTCCTCAGCCTGGGCGGCTTCCCCACCCTTGGCTTCGGCGGCGGCCTTCTCGGCGCGGTAGGTGTCGAAGGCGATCTTCACCGACCGCGCCGCCTCGCTGTCCGGGTAGGCGGCGGCCCACTGGTCGGCGCGGTCGGCGGCGGCGTCGCCATTGCCCATCTGCGCCATCACGGTCAGGGCGCGGGCATAGAACTGCTGTGGCACCGGGTGGGCCGGTGTGGTCTGGATCAGCACCCAGATGATCTGGGCGGCCTCTTCGGCGCGGCCCATGGCGATCAGGGTGTCGGCCAGGGCCAGGCGGGCGTCGCCCTGGGACGGGTCCAGGGTGGCGCAGGCATGGAACTCGGCGGCGGCCGCGTCCAGCCGGCCGGTGTTGCGCAGGATCAGGCCCAGGTTGAAGCGGGTCTCGGCCCGGTTGGGGTCCAGCTCCAGCGTGCGGCGCCAGGCGTCCTCGGCCCCGGCCAGGTCGTTCTTCTGGCCCGAAGCCACGCCCAAGGCGTGCCAGGCCTCGGTGAACTGCGGGTTCAGCTCCACCGCGCGGCGGAAGCTTTCCAGCGCCTCATCCACCTTGCCCTGGGCCAGCAGGGCCATGCCCAGGTTCTGGTGGGGCGGCGGGTGGTTGGGATTCAGCGACCGCGCCTTCTTCAGCGCCGTCACCGCCTCCTCCAGCTTGCCCAGGCCCTGCAGCACCGCGCCCAGGTTGGACCAAGCGACGCGGATCTCCGGGACGGAGGCGTAGATGCGGATGATGGCGCGGTAGGCGTTCTCCGCCTCCTTCAGCCGGCCCTGGCGATGCAGGTCGGCGGCGACGCGCATGTCGTTGACGAAGGGCGCGCCGGCATTGGCGTCCTTGGAGATTTCCGCGATGCGGCGGCGGCGGTCCTGGCGATTCATGATTTTCCTGTTCCTGAAAACGGCTGGGGCCCCGTCCGGAGCGCCCGCCTCATCCCTGCTTCTGTTCCCGTTCGGCCTTTTCGCGTTCAAGGGCGCGCCAGCCGATGTCCCGGCGGCAGAACCCCTCCGGCCAGCGGATGCGGTCCACCGCCTGGTAGGCCAAGGCCTGCGCTTCGGCCACCGTCTTCCCGATGGCCGTGACACCCAGCACCCGGCCGCCGTTGGCCAGCACGCGGTCGCCATCAGCCTTCGTGCCGGCATGGAAGACGGTGACCCCGTCGACCTTGCCCGCATCCTCCAGCCCCCCGATGGCGGTGTTCTTCACATAATCACCCGGATAGCCCTCGGCCGCCATCACCACGCACAGGGCGGGCTCGTCGTGCCAGCGCACGTCCACATGGTCCAACTGCCCGTCGCAGGTGGCCAGCAGCAGCGGCACGATGTCCGACTTCAGACGGCGCATCAGCACCTGGCATTCCGGGTCGCCGAAGCGGGCGTTGAATTCGATAAGGCGCGGCTTGGGTCCTTCCGGGCTCGCAACGATCATCAGCCCGGCGAACAGCACGCCGGTGAAGGGCTTGCCCTCCGCCGCCATGCCCCGCACCGTGGGCTCCACGATCTCGCGCATCACCCGGTCCTGCAACTCGGGCGTCAGCACCGGGGCGGGGGAATAGGCCCCCATGCCGCCGGTATTGGGCCCCTGGTCGTTGTCGAACACCCGCTTGTGATCCTGCGCCCCCACCAGGGGCAGGGCGTGGGTGCCGTCGCACAGGGCAAAGAAGCTGGCCTCCTCGCCATCCATGAACTCCTCGACCACCACCTCGGCGCCGGCGCTGCCGAAGCGGCCGTGCAGCATGGCGTCGTCGATGGCGGCGTGCGCCTCCTCCAGGGTCATGGCGATGACGACACCCTTGCCGGCGGCCAGGCCGTCGGCCTTGACCACGATGGGCGCACCCTGCTCGGTGGCGTAGGCTTTGGCGGCGCTGGCGTCGGTGAAGCGACGGTAGGCGGCCGTGGGCACGCCGTACTTGGCGCAGATGTCCTTCATGAAGCCCTTGGAGCCTTCCAGGGCGGCGGCGGCCTGGCTGGGGCCGAAGGCCTTGATGCCGGCGGCCGTCAGGCGGTCGACCAAGCCCAGCACCAACGGCTGCTCCGGCCCCACCACCACCAGGTCCACCGCGTTGGCCGTCGCGAAGGCGACCAGGCCGTCGATATCGTCGGCCTTGATGTCCACGCATTGGGCCACGTCGCGGATGCCGGCGTTGCCGGGCGCGCACCACAGCGTGCCGCACAGGGGGGAGGCGGAGATGGCCCAGCACAGCGCATGCTCCCGCCCGCCGGATCCGACCACCAGGATCTTCATCGCCTCTACTCCCGATCACGATTCCATCTGTTGAGCGGGTGCTTGTATCATGCCCGCGCCATGACTTAAGACTTCCCCGACTCATCATCACCCCAGGGTTCCGATCTCGGCTATGCCGGTGCCGCGCCGGTGGCCGGCGGCAACCTGCCGGAACTCAGCGTTTCCGATCTGTCGCGCGCCCTGAAGCGCACGGTGGAGGAGACGTTCGGCTATGTCCGCGTGCGCGGCGAGGTCAGCCAGCCCAAGCGCGTTTCCTCAGGCCACCTCTACCTGCGCCTGAAGGACGACCAGGCGGTGATCGAGGCCGTGTGCTGGAAGGGCACGGTCATGCGCCTGGCCGTGAAGCCGGAAGACGGAATGGAGGTGGTCTGCACCGGCCGCCTGACGACATACCCCGGCCGCTCGCAGTACCAGCTGATCATCGAGACGATGGAGCTGGCGGGCGAGGGCGCGCTGCTCAAGATGCTGGAGGAGCGCAAGCGCCGGCTGGCGGCCGAGGGCCTGTTCGATGCCCAGCGCAAGCGGCCGCTGCCCTTCCTGCCCCGCGTCATCGGCGTGGTGACCTCCCCCACCGGCGCCGTCATTCGCGACATCCTGCACCGCCTGGCCGACCGCTTCCCCCGCCACGTGTTGCTGTGGCCGGTGGCGGTGCAGGGCGAGCAGGCAGCGGCCCAGGTGGCCCGCGCCATCCAGGGCTTCAACGCCATCGCCCCCGGCGGCCCCGTGCCCCGGCCCGACCTGCTGATCGTGGCGCGCGGCGGCGGCAGCCTGGAAGACCTCATGCCCTTCAATGAAGAGATCGTGGTGCGGGCGGCGGCGGCCAGCCAGATCCCGCTGATCTCTGCCGTGGGGCATGAGACCGATACGACGCTGATCGACTTCGCTTCCGACCGCCGGGCGCCCACGCCCACGGCCGCCGCCGAGATGGCAGTACCGGTGCGGGCGGAGCTGATGGCCGAGGTCATGGAATGCGGCCGCCGGCTGGAGGGGACCGCCAACCGCCTGCTGGCCGAGCGCCGCAACCGCGTGGAAGGGCTGGCGCGCGGCCTGGGCGATCCCCGCGCCCTGCTGGAGGGCTGCGCCCAGCGCCTGGACGACCGGGGGGAGCGCCTGGCCCTGTCCATGACCGGCCTGATCCGCCGCCACCGGACGGAAGTGGCCAAGCTGGGGGCCGGCCTGCGCCATCCGGCCCAGGTGCTGGGCCTGGCCTATGCCCGGCTGGACATCGCCCAGCGGGGGCTGTCCGGCGGCCTGACCCGCCTGCTGGCCGACCGTACCACCCGCGCCCAGACCCTGGCCCAGCGCCTGACGCCCCAGCCGCTGGTGCGCCGGGCGGAGGAGGGGGGCGCGCGCCTGGCCGACCTTGGCCGCCGCCTGGACGCCAGCTTCGGCCGCGCCGTGGCCGATGGCGCCCGCCGGCTGGAAGGCCAGGCCAAGCTGCTGGAGACGCTGTCCTACCGTGGCGTGCTGGCGCGCGGCTTCGCCCTGGTCACCACCGCCGACGGCCACCCCGTGACCAAGGTGGCGGATGCCCCTGCCGGCGGCCGCGTGCGGGTGGAGTTCATTGACGGCGCCGTGGGCGCCACCCTGGACGGGGAAGGGGCGCCTGTTCCGACGCCCGCTCCGCCCCGCGAGTCTGCCCCTACGCCCAAGCCGCGCGCGGCGGCCCGGCCCGACGGCCAGGGCAGCCTGTTTTAACGATAAGGCCCCATGCGCAGGCGAACTTATTTCGGCCAGCGGCGGTGGGTCCACAGCCATTGGCCGGGGTTTTCCAGCACCCATCGTTCCAGCAGCTGGTTCACCGCCACGGTGATGGCGCGGATGTCGGCCGGGCGGTCGCCCGTGGGCGCCGGCAGGTCCATGGGCGGAAAGACCTCGATGCGGAAGCGGGCGCCCTTGGGCTTGCGCGTCACGCGCATGGGCACGACGACGGCGCCGTGGCGCACCACCACATCGCCGGCGATGGTGCCGGTCATGGCGTCATGGCCCAGGAAGGGCACGGCGATGCCCTCGTTCAGCTTCTGGTCGGCCAGGATGCCCAGGATGCCGCCCGCCCGCATGGCCGCCAGGATGCCCTTGGCCGAGGCGCGGCCCTTGGGTACCAGGGTGGTGCCCAGCTCGCCCCGCGCCTCGGCCAGCAGCTTGTCGACCGAGGGGTTGTTGGGCGCGCGGTAGATGGCGGTCATGGTGGCGCCGCACTTGAACACGGTCATGGCCACCAGTTCCCAATTGCCGAAGTGGCCGGTCAGGATGACGCCCGGCTTGCCATCGGTCACCAGGCCGCGCACATGCTCCGCCCCGATCAGCTCCACCCGCTGTTCCCACTCGCGCGAGATGGTCTTCAGGTGCGGATATTCGGCCAGGGTGCGGCACAGGTTGTCCCAGGATTTGCGGGCCACGCGCCGGCGCCCCGCCGCATCCAGCTGGGGCATGGCCCGTTCCAGGTTGCGGAGCACCTTGGCGTTGCCGCCGATGCGCGGCCCCAGGGTGCGCCCCACCCAGCCGCCGAAGCCCGACGCCACGTCGGCCGGCAGCAGGCCCAGCAGGTTGAACAGGGCGCGGATGCCCGCCGCTTCGATGGAATAGCGCAGGGAGGAAGGCTGGGTACCGTGCTCGGCCATGGAAACTCCCGTGCCGGTCCCCATGGCGATGGGCCGGCCGTCCTGGGGGGATTGGGTGTCGACCCCTTATCCGGACCCCGGAAAGGTGACCTCCAAGGCGGACAAAAATGGGTGCCGCCGGGTCCCGACGCCGACGGCGGCTAAGCTATCGGGCGCTTTTTGCCAGGGGTCAAGCGCGCTCGCACGCGCCCGCCCTGGGAACCCGGTGTCTCTAGGACACCGTTTCCAGAACACGCTCCAGCGCGCCGGGGTCGTCGAAGGCCAGCGCCACGGGCAGGGCTTTTATGGCGGTTTGGTGCGCGGCGGGTAGTCGCACCCAGTCCTTCTCGGTCGTCAGGGGCACAGCACCCAGGGTGGCGGCGCGCTCCAGCAGGCGGGCGATCTCAGCCTCGGCATAGGGGTGATGGTCGGGGAAGGGCACCGCCTCGGCCACCGTCAGGCCCAGCTCCACGCAGGTGTCGAAGAACTTGCCCGGCCGGCCGATGCCGGCGAAGGCCAGGACGGGGCGGTCGGCCAGCCCGGCGGCCACGGTGGCGTCCGGCACCAGCCGCGCGGCCAGGATGGGCAGGGCCGGAGCCAGTTTGGCCACGCTCGCCTCCGCCCCCGTGCGGTCGGCACCCACGATCACCACGGCGTCCGCCCGGGCCAGACCGTCGCCCAGCACCTCGCGCAGGGGGCCGGCTGGGATGACGTGGCCGTTGCCGAAGCCCGCGCCGCCGTCCACGACCAGCAGGGACAGGTCCTTGGCCAGGGCCGGGTTCTGGAACCCGTCGTCCATGACCACGGCCTGGGCGCCACCGTCGCGGGCGGCCCGGGCGCCAGCCAGGCGGTCGGCGGAAATCCAGGCGGGGGCGGTGCGGGACAGCAGCAGCGGCTCATCCCCGACGTCGGCGGCCGCGTGGTGACCGGGGTCGACCCGCAAGGGGCCCTTCAGCTGGCCGCCATAGCCGCGCGACAGGTAATGGGCCTGCACGCCCCGGGCGCGCAGGTGACGCATCACCGTCTGCGACAGCGGCGTCTTGCCGGCGCCGCCCGCCACCAAATTGCCGACGCAGATGACGGGAATGCCGGCGCCCTGCGGCGTGGCCTTGGCCTGGCGCCGGCGGGCGCCGAGGGCGTAGAGGCAGGCCAGGGGGCTCAGCAGCGCCGCCGCCAGCCCTGGGGGGGCATACCAGAAGCCGGGGGCCTTCACCGGGCATCCCCGGTCAGGTGCAGGCCGGCCTCGGCCAGCAGGGGCGCCAGGGCCGCCATCACCCGGTCCACGGCATCGCGATTGTCGTCGGCCACGGCCCTGGCGGCGGCGGCCTGGGCGTCGCGCGCGGCCGGGTCGGTTAGCAGGAGGTGCACGGCCTCGGCGAGGCCATGCACGTCCGTCACCCGGCGGGCGCCGCCCGCGGCCTCCAGGGTCGCGGCGATCTCCGCGAAGTTATGCATGTGCGGGCCGTAGACGATGGCGGCCCCCAGCTGCGCCGGCTCGATGGGGTTGTGCCCGCCCACCGGCACGAAGGATCCACCGATGGCGGCCACGGGCGCCAGGCGGAAGAACAGCCCCAGCTCCCCCAGCGTGTCGGCCACGTGCAGGGCGTCGGTGGCGTCCGGCAGGGCCCCGGTGGCGCGGCGGCTGACGGTCAGGCCTCGGGCCTGGAAGGCGGCGGCGACCTCTGGCCCCCGCGCGGGATGGCGGGGCACCACCAGGGTGAACAGCCCCGGCATGCGGAGGGCCAGGCGCTGGTGCGCCTGGACGGCCAAGTCATCCTCGCCCGGGTGGGTGCTGGCGAAGACCCAGGTCGGCCGGTTGCCAACGGCGGCCTTGAACGCGGCCAGGGCCGGGGGCTCCGCCGGCAGCGGGCTGGTGGAGTATTTCAGGTTGCCGACGCAGCGCACGTCGGCTAGGCCGAGATCGCGCAGGCGCCCGGCCTCCGTCGCCGTTTGCGCCAGCGCCAGGCGGAAGGTGGACAGCAGGCGATGGGCGGTGCGCGGCGCGCGGCGCCAGTTGCGGTGGCTGCCGGCCGACAGGCGTGCGTTCACCAGGGCGGCGGGTACCTGGGCCTTGCGCAGGGCGCGCAGCAGGTTGGGCCAGAATTCCGATTCGATCCACAGCGCCGCGTCGGGCCGCCAGTGGTCCATGAAACGGGCCACGGCCGCCGGCAGATCCACCGGCACGAACTGGTGGATGGCCCCCGGCGGTAGGCGCTTGGCCATGAGGGCGGCGGAGGTGACGGTGCCGGTGGTGACCAGCACGGTGGGCCGGGGCGACAGGGTCAGCAGCCGGTCGATCAGGGGCAACACGGCCATGGATTCGCCCACGCTGGCGGCATGCAACCAGATCAGCCGGCCTGGGGGACGGGGTAGGCCGGCATGGCCCAGGCGCTCGGGCAGACGGAGGGGGTCTTCCTTGCCGACCGCCAGCCGGCGGTCCAGCAGGCGGCGGACGGCGGGGCCGGCCAGGGCGGTCAGCCCGCGATAAAGCGCTTCCAGCATGCCCATCGTGTCAGGGGAATGGATAGGGCGGCGGGGCGGCCCGCCACGGTCGCCGCCACCCTAGCACCGGGTCCGCGCCATCTTCAATGAACGCGGGAACCCTCGCGATCAGCTGGCCTTCTTGGTCTCGTCCGCCTGCGGGGCCGGGACCGGGTCCAGGACCGGATGGCCGCGGAAAGGGCGCAGGTTGTTCAGGAACTGCGCGGCGGACGCGGACCAGGAGAAGGTCAGGGCGTGGCGCCGGCATTTGTCACCCGGTATCTCAAGCGCCGCCAGCGCGGCCTTGCGCAAATCCTCGTCCAGCACGGCCACGTCCGATCCCGCCAGCACGTCCAGCGGGCCCGGCACCGGATACGCCGCCACCGGCACGCCGGAGGCCAGCGCCTCCAGCAGCACCAGGCCGAAGGTGTCAGTGCGCGAGGGGAAGACGAAGACGTCGCCGGCCGCATAGTGCTTGGCCAGCTCCTCGCCATGCTTGGGGCCGACGAACTGCGCGGCCGGGTACTTGGCCTTCAGCTCGTCCAGCTGCGGGCCGCCACCCACCACCACCTTGGTGCCGGGCAGGTCCAGCGACAGGAAGGCCTCGATGTTCTTCTCCACCGCCACCCGGCCCACATACATGAAGATGGGGCGGGGAAAGGGCAGGAAGTCCTTCTCGCGCGGGCGGAACAGGTCGGTGTCGACACCGCGCGACCAGCGCTTGATGTTGCGGAAGCCCCGGTCCACCAGGTCGTTCTCGATGGACGGCGTCGCCACCATGACGGCGGAGGCCGGCGCGTGGAAGCGGCGCACCAGGGCGTAGCTGAGGCGCAGCGGGATGGGGAAGCGGTCGCGGACGTATTCCGGAAAACGCGTGTGATAGGCGGTGGTGAAGGGGATGCGCCGACGCAGGCAATAGCGCCGCGCGGCCAGGCCCAGGGGCCCTTCCGTCGCGATGTGGATGGCGTCGGGCGCGATCTCGTCGATCATGCGGCGCAGGCGGGCGCCGGGCTTCAGCGCCAGCCGGATTTCCGGGTACGTGGGCATGGGCACGGTGCGGAAGCGGTCCGGGGCGATGACCTCGACCTCATGGCCCAGCTGGCGCAATTCATCGCGCGTCGTGGTCAGGGTGCGGACCACGCCGTTCACCTGGGGATGCCAGGCGTCGGTGACGATCAGGATTTTCACGCTGCAGCCTTCTGCGTCGTCCCGCCCGGCTGCCCAGGCTGCCGCGCCGCCGCGCGCTTGCGCACTTCGTCCGCCCAATGAATGATCTCCAGCGTGCCGTCGGCGTGTTCGACCAATGCGGTGCACGATTCCACCCAGTCCCCGTCGTTGCAGTAGAGGACGCCACCCATGTCACGCATCTCGGCGTGGTGGATGTGGCCACAAATGATGCCGTCGACCTGGCGGCGCTTGGCCTCGTCCGCCAGCGCCTGTTCATAGTTGCCGATGAACTCCACCGCTTTCTTGGTGCGGTTCTTCAGGTAGGCGGAGAGCGACCAGTACTGGAAGCCGAGGTGCCGGCGGGCGGTGTTCAGCCAGGTGTTCAGGGTCAGCAGCACCGTGTAGGCGCTGTCCCCGACATAGGCCAGCCACTTGGCGTACTTCACCACCGCGTCGAACAGGTCGCCGTGCAGCACCAGGAAGCGGCGGCCGTCGGCGGTGGTGTGGACCGCGTCCTCCAGGATGGTGACGCCGCCGAACTGCAGGCCGATGAAGTCGCGGAAGACTTCGTCATGGTTGCCGGGGATCAGGAAGACCTTGGTGCCCTTGCGCACCCGGCGCAGCACCTTCTGCACCACGTCGTTGTGAGCCTGGGGCCAGTACCAGCCCTTCTTCAGGCGCCATCCGTCAACGATGTCGCCGACCAGGTACAGGTACTCCAATTCGGTGTGCTTCAGGAAATCCAGCAGCATGTCGGCCTGGCAGCCGCGGGTTCCCAGATGCAGATCCGAGAGCCAAATGCTGCGGTACCGCCGCGGGGCCTCGTGTTCCGTCTCCATGTCCGTCTCCATGCTACGCCCCCGAGATGACCCACGCAGACAATCAATAGTAATGTTGACAGGGCTATACCGCAGCATGTAGGGCAAGACAAATGGTGATGAAGGAGAGTTCAAGGACTTCATCATATATTCACGGGGCATTCATAAATATGTCTTCCGCCCTTCACTTGGCTGTCACGGAACCTCTGGCCGTGGCCGCGCGCCGTCTACTGGTTATTCACAATCCCGTGGCGGGCCGCCGCCGGCGGGGCTTCATGGGCCGCGTCGTCGACGCGCTGCGCCAGGGCGGCGCCGACGTGGCGGTGGTGGAAACCACCGGCCCGCGCGACGCCGAACGCCTGGCCGGCCTGGCCGCCGCCGGCGCGCTGACGGACGGGCGCATCCCGGACGCCGTCGTGGCCTCGGGCGGTGACGGCACCATCAACGAGGTGGTGAACGGCCTGCTGGCGGCGCCCACCTCGGCGCCCCCCGCCCTGGGCTTGATCCCCCTGGGCACGGCCAACGTGCTGGCGGCGGAACTGGACCTGCCGTCCGGGGCGGCGGATCTGGCCCGCACCCTGGCGGGTGCCGCGCCCCGCACCATCCACGCCGGCCGCGCCAACGGTCGGCTGTTCACCATGATGGCCGGCGTGGGCCTGGACGCCCATGTGGTGGAGGGGGTGGACCCGGCGGTGAAGCGCCGCTTGGGCAAGGGCGCCTATGTGCTGGAAAGCTTGGCGCAGATCGCCCGCTGGCCCAACCCGCGCTATCGCGTGACCGTGGAGGACGCGGCCGGCCGCGTCCGCGTGCACGAGGTCGCGTCCTGCATCGTGGCCAAGGGGCATTTCTATGGCGGGCGCTTCGTCTGCGCGCCCGATGCCCGGCTGGACGAGGGCGGCTTCCAGGTTTGCCTGTTCGAGGATGGCGGCCGCCTGGCGGCGCTGGGTTATGGCGCGGCCCTGGTCACCGGGCGCCTAGGCCGCCGGGGTGGGACGAAGGGGGGATTGGGGTACCGCGTGGTCCCGGCGGCGCGGGTTCGGATCGAGGGGCCGGTGGGCGACCCGGTGCAGGGGGATGGCGACACCATCGCCCGCCTGCCGGTGGATATGGAAACGGCGGCGCCTTTCCATGTGCTGGCGCCGCCGCTCCGCCCCGTGTCCCGTCTGCCCTGAAGGGGGCGCTGGTCTGCCCCCTGGCGTCAAATCAGGCAACGCTACTGAAGCCGGTGTTCAGGCAATTCTGGTTCCAGGCAACGCTAGGCCACTCGACTGGTACGCGACTCCAAGACAACGCTCAGGCTCTTCTAATATCCCAGGCCACCTAAAATCGGGTTCCAACCAGGCAACTCAGGCATCGATGGGGCGTGCAGCCCCTCGTTCTTTAGTATAGCGGCGGGCCTCAGCGACCGGCCTGGGCGCCGGCCTCGGCCGTGGCGCGCGGCACGCGGCCCCGCCACACGGACAGGCATTCCTCGGCGCTCTCGCCGGTGCCGATGCAATACCAGCCGCGGCGGTCGTTGAAGTACAGGCGATAGGTGCCGCGGCGGTCGCGCTCGAACCGGAAGACCGGGCGGTCCAGGTTGGGGAAGCGCACGATCAGCTGATCATGGTCCGGCGCGGTATGGCGGCTGACCGTTTCCCACAGGCCCCGCTCCAGCTTGGGCTGGGCGACGCTGTTCCACTCGGTCAGATCGAAGGGGGTGAAGCGGGCAGAGGAGAAGGGGACGACAGTCATGACTCACCAGCACTCTGCCACCCTGGATCTTGGGGGCCCGGAAGGTTCCGGGCTTTTTTCGTCGGGGCGCCGGGTGGCTTTGGCGCGTTGAGGGGACTATGCGGCCCCAACTGTTAATGGCGCCTTAAAGCGGGCTGCTCACCCGTGGGATAGTATGCTTTGGATGGAGTGACGGAGTTGCGCCCTGCGGCGCCCTGTGTTATGTGCACGACGCCCGACGCCGGGGTGGTTTTCGCCCGGTTCGGACCCACATTGCTAAGGCCCTGAAATCCTTCAGGTCTGCGGATTAACCGAGGTTTCCAGGTGGCATCCCAAGGGACAGTCGTATCCGGACTGGCGGCCCGCTACGCGGCGGCGCTGTTCGACCTTGCCGACGAGCAGAAGGCGCTGGACCAAACCGCGCAGGACCTGACGTCGCTCAAGCAAATTCTCGCCGAAAGCGCAGATCTGCGTCGCGTTGTGCGCAGCCCCGTCCTGTCGCGTGCCGAGCAGGCCCGCGCCATGGAGGCGGTGCTGTCACAGGCGGGCGCGTCCGAGCTTGTGCGCAAGTTTATTGGTCTGGTCGCCCAGAACCGCCGGCTTTTCGCCCTCGACGGCATGATCGTCGCCTTCCTCGCCGAGTTGGCCCAGCGCCGCGGTGAGGAGACGGCCACCGTCATCTCGGCCCGCCCGCTGACGGAGGAGCAGCTGTCCGCCGTGACCGACGCGCTCAAGAAGGCCCTGGGCTCCAAAGTCTCCGTCGCCGCCAGCGTCGACCCGACGCTGCTGGGCGGCATGATCGTTAAGGTCGGATCGCGCATGATCGACAGTTCCGTGCGCACCAAACTGACCAAGCTGAAAATCGCCATGAAAGGGGTGGGCTGATGGAAATCCGCGCCGCAGAGATTTCCGCGATCCTGAAACAGCAGATCGCGAATTTCGGCACCGAGGCCGATGTTGCTGAAGTGGGCCAGGTGCTCTCGGTCGGCGACGGTGTTGCCCGCATCCATGGCCTGGACAAGGTCCAGGCCGGTGAGATGGTCGAGTTCCCGGGCGGGATTCAGGGCCTGGCCCTGAACCTGGAAGCCGACAACGTCGGCGCCGTGATCTTCGGCGACGACCGCGCCATCAAGGAAGGCGACACGGTGAAGCGCACGGGCGCCATCGTCGAGGTGCCGGTGGGCCGCGGCCTGCTGGGCCGCGTCGTGGACGGCCTGGGCAACCCCATCGACGGCAAGGGCCCGCTGGTCGACGTCGTGCGCAAGCGCGTCGAGGTGAAGGCCCCCGGCATCATCCCGCGCAAGTCGGTGCACGAGCCGATGCAGACCGGCCTGAAGGCCGTGGACGCCCTGGTGCCCGTCGGCCGTGGCCAGCGTGAGCTGATCATCGGCGACCGCCAGACCGGCAAGACCGCCGTCGCCATCGACGCCTTCATCAACCAGAAGGGCATCAACGCCGGCGGCGACGAATCCAAGAAGCTCTACTGCATCTACGTGGCCGTCGGCCAGAAGCGCTCCACGGTCGCCCAGATCGTGAAGACGCTGGAGGAAGCCGGCGCGATGGAATACTCCATCGTCGTGGCCGCCACCGCGTCCGAGCCGGCGCCGCTGCAGTACCTGGCGCCCTACACCGGCTGCGCCATGGGCGAGTTCTTCCGCGACAACGGCATGCACGCCCTGATCGTGTACGACGACCTGTCCAAGCAGGCCGTCGCCTACCGTCAGATGTCCCTGCTGCTGCGCCGTCCGCCGGGCCGCGAAGCCTACCCCGGCGACGTGTTCTACCTGCACAGCCGCTTGCTGGAACGCGCCTGCAAGATGGCCGACGGCTACGGCGCCGGCTCGCTGACGGCCCTGCCCATCATCGAAACCCAGGCGGGTGACGTGTCGGCCTACATCCCGACGAACGTCATCTCCATCACCGACGGCCAGATCTTCCTGGAAACCGGCCTGTTCTACCGCGGCATCCGCCCGGCCATCAACGTCGGCCTGTCGGTCAGCCGTGTCGGTTCCGCCGCCCAGATCAAGGCGATGAAGCAGGTCGCCGGCACCATTAAGCTGGAACTGGCCCAGTACCGCGAGATGGCCGCCTTCGCCCAGTTCGCCTCGGACCTGGACGCCGCCACCCAGCGACTGCTGAACCGTGGCGCCCGCCTGACCGAGCTGCTGAAGCAGCCGCAGTACAGCCCGCTGCCGGTGGAAGAGCAGGTGGTTTCCATCTTCGCCGGTGTGAAGGGCTTCCTGGACAAGGTGAAGGTCGAGGACGTGAACCGCTTCGAGGCGCGCTTCCTGGACGAGATCCGCAGCAAGGGCCAGGACATCCTGACCGCGATCCGCACCGACAAGCAGATCAGCAAGGACACCGAGGAAAAGCTGAAGGCCTTCCTGGAGAGCTTCTCCAAGATCTTCGCCTGACCCCGTCAAACGGTGGGGCGGTCCTCTTGGGAGGATCGCCCGCCAGTCCAGTTCTCTCAGGAAGTGAAGGCACGGCATGCCCAGCCTTAAGGACCTCAAGATCCGGATCGACAGCGTCAAGTCGACGCAGAAGATCACCTCGGCCCTGAAGATGGTCGCGGCCAGCAAGCTGCGCCGCGCCCAGGAACAGGCCGAAGCCGGGCGTCCCTACGCCGAGCGCATGGGCCGCATGCTCTCCTCCCTCGCCGCCAACGTGCCGGCGGGTGCGCAGGGCCCGAAGCTGATGGCCGGCACCGGCTCTGACAAGACGCAGCTGCTGATCGTCCTGACCGGCGACCGCGGCCTGTGCGGCGGCTTCAACGCCACCATCGTCCGCGAGGCCAGGCGCCAGGTCACCCGCCTGCAGGGCGAGGGCAAGACCGTGAAGCTGCTGACCGTGGGCCGCAAGGGTCGCGACCTGCTGCGCCGCGAGTTCGGTTCGCTGATCGTCCACAGCTACGAGAACCTGGGCGGCAAGCGCCTGGGCTTCGCGGACGCCGCCCAGGTGGCGGACAAGGTGCTGGAGCTGTTCGACGCCGGTGAATTCGACGTCGCCTCCATCATCTTCAACAAGTTCAAGTCGGCGATGACACAGATCGTCACCGTTCAGCAGATCGTCCCGTTCGCCGTGGCGGCCACGACGGAGGAGGCCACGGCCTCCACCGAGCCCAAGGCCATCTACGAGTTCGAGCCGTCTGAGGAGGGCATCCTCAACGACCTGCTGCCGCGCAACCTTTCCATCCAGGTCTACACCGCCCTGTTGGAAAGCTCGGCCTCGTTCTTCGGCGCGCAGATGACCGCCATGGACAACGCCACGCGCAACGCCGGCGACACGATCAAGAAGCTGACGCTTAACTACAACCGCACGCGCCAGGCCTTCATCACCAAGGAGCTGATCGAGATCATCTCCGGTGCTGAAGCGGTCTGACGGCGCCACGACAACATTCGCAAGGGTCCGAGGGAGCTTACCCCATGGCTACGACTAACCAGGCGACCAACGCCGTCGGCCGTATCACGCAGGTGCTGGGCGCCGTGGTGGACGTGCAGTTCGACGCCGAACTGCCCGCCATTCTGAACGCCCTGCACACGCAGAACGAGGGCAAGACCCTTGTGCTCGAAGTCGCCCAGCATCTGGGTGAGAACACCGTCCGCTGCATCGCCATGGACAGCACGGACGGCCTGGTGCGCGGCGGCGCCGTCGCCGACACCGGCGGCCCCATCAACATGCCGGTCGGCCCCGCCACCCTGGGCCGCATCCTGAACGTCATCGGCGAGCCGATCGACGAGCGCGGTGCCGTCGCCTCCGAGAAGACCTACCCCATCCATCGCTCCGCCCCCGAGTTCGCCGAGCAGGCGACCGACGCGCAGATCCTGGTCACGGGCATCAAGGTCATCGACTTGCTGGCCCCGTACCTGAAGGGCGGCAAGATCGGCCTGTTCGGCGGCGCCGGCGTGGGCAAGACCGTCACCATCATGGAACTGATCAACAACGTCGCCAAGGCGCACGGTGGTGTGTCGGTCTTCGCCGGCGTGGGTGAGCGTACCCGCGAGGGTAACGACCTGTACCATGAGATGATCGAGTCGGGCGTCATCAAGCTCGACGGCCCGGGCTCCAAGGTCGCCCTGGTGTACGGCCAGATGAACGAGCCGCCGGGGGCCCGCGCCCGCGTCGCCCTGTCCGGCCTGACCATCGCGGAATACTTCCGCGACGAGGAAGGCCAGGACGTGCTGCTGTTCATCGACAACATCTTCCGCTTCACCCAGGCGGGTGCCGAGGTGTCGGCGCTGCTGGGCCGCATCCCGTCGGCGGTGGGTTACCAGCCCACGCTGGCCACCGACATGGGCGCCCTGCAGGAACGCATCACCTCCACCAAGAAGGGCTCGATCACCTCGGTGCAGGCCGTGTACGTGCCCGCCGACGATCTGACCGACCCGGCCCCCGCCACCTCGTTCGCCCACCTGGACGCCACGACGGTGCTGAGCCGCGCCATCGCCGAGCAGGCCATCTTCCCCGCCGTGGACCCGCTGGACAGCACCTCCCGTGCGCTGGATCCGCGCGTGGTGGGCGAAGAGCACTACCAGACGGCCCGCTCGGTGCAGAAGGTGCTGCAGACCTACAAGTCGCTGCAGGACATCATCGCCATCCTGGGCATGGACGAACTGTCGGAAGAGGACAAGCTGACCGTCGCCCGCGCCCGCAAGATCCAGCGCTTCCTGTCCCAGCCCTTCCATGTGGCCGAAGTGTTCACCGGCACGCCGGGCGTGCTGGTCAGCCTGGAAGACACCATCCGCGCGTTCAAGGGCATCGTGGCCGGCCAGTACGACCACCTGCCGGAAGCGGCCTTCTACATGGTCGGCACCATCGAGGAAGCCGTCGAGAAGGCCCGCAAGATGGCCGCCGAGGCCGCCTGATCGCCTGAGTAGTACCGGGACGGAAAGGGGGAATCCCTTTCCGTCCCTTATCGTAAGAAGCTGAACGGAAGCCCCATCATGGCCGATAAGGTTGAATTCGAGCTGGTGTCGCCGGAGAAGCTGCTGGTTTCCCAGCCGGTCGACATGGTGGTCGTCCCGGGCACTGAAGGCTACCTGGGCGCCCTGCCGGGCCACGCCCCCCTGATCACCACGCTGAAGCCGGGCGTCATCGACATCTACCTTGATGGCATCACCACCATCAGCAACCGCATCTTCGTCGCCGGCGGTTTCGCCGAGGTGACCGAGACGCGCTGCACCGTGTTGGCGGAAGAGGCGATCGAGGTCGCCGCCCTGGACCGTACCGCCGTCGAGCAGCAAGTGAAGGATCTGGCCGAGGACGTGGCCGACGCCGCCAACGACGTCGAGAAGCGCGCCGCGGAAACCAAGCTGCTGGTCGCCCAGGCCAAGCTGGAAGCCCTCGGCGCCGGTTCGGCCGGCCATTAAGGGTTGGCTCGGGGTAGTTGAGAGCAAATCGCAAAAAGTCCGAAGGGGGCTAGGACATCGTGCCTAGCCCCCTTCGACCTTAGGCAGGCCCCCCAGGGCATAAGCCCAGCCCCTTGATTTAGCACAATAGTTCCCACCCCTGCCGGGTGGGCATTTTGCCGACCGGCGGCATCGTGCTAGCTTGGCGCCGTGCCAAGCATGGCGGGTGTTACGGATTTGTGGCATACCGGCCGGTGGGGCATCACGGAAAGCCCGCCGGCTTTTTCGTTTTCAGGCGGGCCTTTTCGAAACGAGTGGGGTTCGATCGTCGCAGTGGGGGCACGGCGGCGGTATCGGGCCTGTATCATGGTCATCGGATGCCGGCACCCGGAAGCGAAGGCGCCGGCCCTGGGGCACGAAGAACGGAACGCGCATGGCAGACGTCAACGGCACGGAATCTCAGGCTACGGACTCCCGCAACGGTCACTGGACGGTTGCCGGCCTGCCCTGGGACAAGCTGGACCGGTCCAAGGTCAACCCCGATATCCTGAAGCTCATCAAGGCCGCCGCCCTGGTGGAGTACAACGGCGACAGCTACGCCGACTACCTGTGCAACGTCTTCGCCGACAACGCCGAGTTCTGCCGCACGGCCCGCCAGTGGGCGGTTGAGGAAGTGCAGCATGGCGAGGCCCTGGGCACCTGGGCCGAACGCGTGGACCCCGACTGGAGCTTCCAGGCGGCGGTGACGCGCTTCCGCGAAGGCTACAAGATCGACATCGACGTCAGCCAGTCGGTGCGCGGTTCCCGCGCCGGTGAACTGGTGGCGCGCTGCATCGTCGAGACCGGCACCAGCAGTTACTACACCGCCTTGGCCGAGGCCACGGACGAGCCCGTGCTGAAGCAGATCTGCCGCCACATCGCGGCCGACGAATTCCGGCACTACAAGCTGTTCTACGATTACCTGGGCGATTACCTGACCCAGGAGCGCCTGGGCAAGTTCGGCCGCCTGCGCATTTCCCTCTCGCGCATCAACGAGACGGAGGATGATGAGTTGTCCTTCGCCTATCACGCCGCCAACGCCGACGAGGGCGCGCCCTATCACCGCGAGACGGCCTTCGCCAATTACGTGCGCCGGGCCTACAGCTATTACCGCCCGCACCACCTGGACCGCATGGTCGCCATGGTGTTCAAGGCCAGTGGTCTGAAGCCCCAGGGCTGGCTGCACGACGTCGCCTCGCGCTACGCCTACAAGCGCATGATGAAGAAGGCCGGGGTGCCCTCGCTGGCCGCTTGACGCCTCTTTCGCGCTGAAAACAAAAACGCCGCCCCGCGTGACCTGGGCGGCGTTTTGCTTTGGAAGTTTCAAGCCAACGGCATGAGCCTTTGGTTCATGGCGTTGTAGGCCGCGACTGAAGCCGCCGGACCTTTTCGGGGAGCGTCAGCGGACTGAAAAGGGAGGAAGCCCAGCGGGCGAATGCCCGCGCCCGGCGCCTGAGGGCAAATCAAATCAAATGCCGGAAGGCGGCGACCACCTGCGTGTAGATCTCGCGCTTGAAGGGAACGATCAGGTCCACCGTCCGCTCCAGCGGCACCCATTGCCAGGCGTCGAACTCGGGATGCTCGGTGTCCAGGTTGATGTCACCATCCTGGCCGGTGTAACGACAGGCCAGCCACTTCTGCTTCTGGCCGCGGTACTTGCCCTTCCACGCGACGCCCACCAGCTCTGGCGGCAGGTCGTAGCGCAGCCACTCGGCCGTTTCCTCCAGCACGGTGGCCTTGTCGGTGCCGATCTCCTCCATCAGCTCGCGCAGGCCGGCTTCCGCCGCCGTCTCGCCCTTGTCGATGCCGCCCTGGGGCATCTGCCAGGCGCCGGGGGTGTCGCGCCGCTGGCCGACGAAGACCAGGCCCTGGGCGTTCAGCAGGCAGATGCCGACGCAGGGACGGTAGGGCAGGGTGCTGGGATCGACAGGCTTGGCCATAGGGCGGCTCTTCATCAGGGGAACTTGGCTGCAGACTAATCGGTGGGGCGGTTCCAAGCCACAGTCGCCCCCGAGTCGCGGCCGCAAAAAACGCAAGCTCCACGGCGGCGGCGCCGCACCCGCACGGCTGGATGGCGCGAACGTAAGGAACGAACCCAAACGCGGGCCGCCGGGAACGAGTCTGCGCGATTGCTGCGGTGCTTCCGACAGGAAATATGTCAGTATATATGACCTATTTTCGGCCGCCTGCATCCCTGCTTAGATGCGAGGGTAAGCCGAGGGAACATCGGCGCCGGACCTCGCGGACCCCCAGGCCGCCGGGCACCGTACCCTGGAAGGCCGCCACCCGACCGCATCGGGCCGCGCTCCGGGGCCAGGAAGGGGACCAGTTTCACCCGAGTGGGAGATGCGTTATGACGCTGGCCGCCGTTACCCTTGATGACAAGTACGTCCTGCGGGACGGCCGGGTCTATATGACCGGGACCCAGGCGCTGGTGCGCCTGCCCATGCTGATGCGCGACCGCGACCGCGCGGCGGGCCTGAACACCGCCGGCTTCATCTCGGGCTATCGCGGCTCCCCCCTCGGCGCCTACGACCAGGCGCTGTGGCAGGCGCGCAAGCACCTGGCCCGCCACGACATCCATTTCCAGCCTGGCGTGAACGAGGAACTGGGCGCCACCGCCGTCTGGGGCAGCCAGCAGGTCAACCTGTTCAAGGGCGCCAAGGTCGATGGCGTGTTCGGCATCTGGTACGGCAAGGGCCCCGGCGTCGACCGTTCGCTGGACGCGCTGAAGCACGCCAACTTCGCGGGCACCAGCCGCCATGGCGGCGTGCTGGCCATCGCCGGCGACGACCACGCCTCCAAATCCTCCACCCTGCCGCATCAGTCGGACCACGCCTTCATCCACGCCTTCATGCCGGTGATGAGCCCGGCCGGCGTGCAGGAGTTCCTGGACTACGGCCTGATCGGCTGGGAAATGTCGCGCTATTCCGGCTGCTGGGTCGGGTTCACCGCCCTGGCCGACACCATCGACACCTCCGCCATCGTGCGGGTGCCCGATATCACCAGCGGCGTGGTCCTGCCGGCCGATTTCGAGATGCCGCCCGGCCGCCTGAACATCCGCCTGCACGACACGCCGCTGATCCAGGAAGACCGCATGATCCAGTGGAAGCTGGACGCGGCGCGCGCCTTCGCCCGGGCCAACCGCCTGGACAAGGTCATCCTGGGCGCCGCCAAGCCGCGCCTGGGCATCGTCACCGTGGGCAAGTCCTATCTGGATGTGCGCCAGGCCCTGGATGAGCTGGGCATCACCGCCGAGATGGCGGCCGACTTGGGCATCGCCATCTTCAAGGTGGCCATGACCTGGCCGTTGGAACCCCACGGCATCCGCGACTTCGCCGAAAGCGCTGAAGAGCTGCTGGTGGTGGAGGAGAAGCGCGCCCTGATCGAGGCGCAGCTGAAGGAGCAGCTGTACAACTGGGACCGCCGCCCCCGCATCCTGGGCAAGACGGATGAGGACGGCCGGCCGCTGCTGTCGGAAAAGGCGGAGCTATCGCCCACCACCATCGCCCTGGCGCTCGCCGGCCGCATGGCCAAGCTGGGCCTGATGGTCGACCGGGTGGCTGAGCGGGTGCAGGCCCTGGAGGCGCAGCTGCGCCCCTCCGCCTCCGCCAGCACAGTGGTCCGCGCACCCTTCTACTGCTCCGGCTGCCCGCACAACACCTCCACCCACCTGCCCGAGGGCAGTCGCGGCCTGGCCGGCATCGGCTGCCACTACATGGTGACGTGGATGGGCCGCAACACCGACGTCTTCAGCCAGATGGGCGGCGAGGGTGTCCACTGGATCGGCCAAGCCCCCTTCGCCGGGGAGGAGCATGTCTTCGCCAACCTGGGCGACGGCACCTATTTCCATTCCGGCATCCTGGCGGTGCGCGCCTCCGTCGCCGCCAAGGTCAACATCACATACAAGATCCTCTACAACGATGCCGTCGCCATGACCGGCGGCCAGAAGGTGGACGGCAGCCTGTCCGTGCACCAGATCGCCCGCCAGCTGGAGGCCGAGGGTGTGGAGCGCATCGTCGTGGTCAGCGACGATCCGGAAAAGTACGGCCTGGGCCAGGGCCTGCCGCCCTTCACCACCATCGAGCACCGCGACGACCTGGACCGGGTGCAGCGCGAGATGCGCGAGATCAAGGGCGTCAGCGTCCTGATCTATGAACAGACCTGCGCCGCCGAGAAGCGCCGCCGCCGCAAGCGTGGCACCTTCCCAGACCCGGCCCGCCGCGTGGTGGTGAACGAGCTGGTGTGCGAGGGCTGCGGCGATTGCTCCACCAAGTCTTCCTGCCTGTCCGTGGTGCCGGTGGAGACGGAGTTCGGCCGCAAGCGCCAGATCGACCAGTCCAGCTGCAACAAGGACTTCTCCTGCCTGAAGGGCTTCTGCCCCAGTTTCGTGACCGTCGAGGGCGGGGCCTTGCGCAAGCCCAAGCCCGTGGGGGGCCCAGTGGGGGGCAAGGCTGATGGCCTGGAAGCGCTGCCGGAGCCGGTGCGCCGCACCCTGGACCGTCCCTGGAACATCCTGGTGACGGGCGTGGGCGGCACCGGCGTGGTTACCATCGGCGCCATCGTCGCCATGGCGTCCCACCTGGAAAGCCGGGGCTGCACCGTGCTTGACATGGCCGGCCTGGCGCAGAAGGGCGGAGCGGTCACCAGCCACCTGCGCATCGCCGAACGGCCGGAGGACATCCACGCCACCCGCATCGCCGCCGGCGGCGCCGACGTGGTGCTGGGCTGCGACATCGTGGTGGCGGCCAACGCCGACGCCCTGACCAAGATGGCCAAGGGCCGTACCCACGCCATCCTGAACACCCATGAAGCCATCACCGCCGCCTTCGTCACCAACCCCGACTTCCAGATGAACGGCGGGTCCATGGTGGCGACGGTGGCCAAGGCTTGCGGCGCGGACGCCGTCAACGCCGTGGACGCCACCCGCATCGCCACCGGCCTGCTGGGCGACAGCATCGCCACCAACCTGTTCATGCTGGGCTACGCCTATCAGAAGGGCCTGGTGCCGGTCAGCGCCGAGGCGCTGGAGAAGGCCATCGAGATGAACGGGGCGGCGGTGAAGATGAACACCGACGCCTTCCGCTGGGGCCGCCGCGCCGCCCTGGACCAGGCGGCGGTCGAGAAGATCGCCACGCCCAAGGGTCCGGCGGCCGACCAGCCCCACCGCCGCCTGTCGCAGACGCTGGAGGAGGTCATCGAGCGTCGCGCCGCCTTCCTGACCGATTATCAGGACGCGGCGTACGCCGACGCCTACCGCCAGCTGGTGGCCCAGGTGCGGTCGGTGGAGACGGCCAAGGTGCCGGGCGCCGACCAGCTGACCGAGGCCGTGGCCCGCACGCTGTTCAAGCTGATGGCCTACAAGGACGAGTACGAGGTGGCGCGCCTCTACACCCAGACCGGCTTCCTGGACCAGGTGCGCCAGCAGTTCCAGGGCGATTACAAGCTGGTCTTCCATCTGGCGCCGCCCACCGCGTCCCACGCCGACCCGGCCACGGGCGAGATGCGCAAGCGGGCCTTCGGCCCCTGGATGCTGACGGCCTTCCGCCTGCTGGCGGCTTGCAAGGGCCTGCGCGGCACCGCGCTGGACATCTTCGGCCGCACCGCCGAGCGCCGCATGGAACGCCAGCTGATCGTCGACTTCCGCGCCACGGTGGCGGAGCTGCTGGCCGGCCTGACCGAGGACAACCACGCGCTGGCGGTGGAGATCGCGGAGCTGGCGCAGAAGATCCGCGGCTACGGCCACGTCAAGGAGAAGGCCTACGCCGAGGTGAAGGCCAAGGAAGCGGCCTTGTTGCGCGACTGGCGCACCGGCACGCCGGGCCAGTCCACACCCTTGGCGGCGGAGTAAGGATCAAGCGAAGCGGCATGAGGCCAAAGCCACATGCCGCTGTAGGACGCCAGCGCGTCCGCCGGACCTTTCCGGGAAGCGAAGTGGACCGGAAAGGGAGGATAAGCCAAGGGGCGGATGCCCCGCCGGCGTTTGAGGTTGGCAACGGACCCGCGACAAATCCCCTGTCGCGGGCCGCTGCTTGAGGTCTATGGTTGGCGCCCTCAAGGATGCCGTTCTCAAGGACAGATTTCATGGACAGCAACACGGGCGTGGACAAGGTCACCCTGGAGGATGTGCGGGCGGCGGCCCTGGCGCTCAGCGGACAGGTGATCGACACGCCCTGCATCCCGTCGCGCACCCTGTCGCGCATCGCCGGCTGCGAAATCTGGGTGAAGTTCGAGAATTTGCAGTTCACCGCCAGCTTCAAGGAACGCGGCGCCCTGAACCGCCTGCTGTCCCTGACGGAGGAGGAGCGCCGGCGCGGTGTCATCGCCATGTCCGCGGGCAACCACGCCCAGGGGGTGGCCTACCACGCCGGCCGGCTGGGCATCCCCGCCACCATCGTGATGCCCGAGGGCACCCCCTTCATCAAGGTGGAGCATACGGAGAACTTCGGCGCCAAGGTGGTGCTGAAGGGCGCCGTTCTGGCGGAAGCGGCGGCGGAGGCCGAACGCTTGCAGCGGGAACACGGCTACGTCTTCGTCCACCCGTATGACGACCCGCTGGTCATCGCTGGCCAGGGCACGGTGGCGCTGGAGATGCTGAACGCCGCCCCCGACCTGGACGTGCTGCTGGTGCCCGTGGGCGGCGGCGGCCTCATCTCCGGCATGGCCATCGCCGCCAAGGCGCGCAAGCCCGATATCGAGGTCATCGGGGTGGAGGTCACGGCCTACCCGCCCATGTACCAGGCGCTGCACAACCTGCCGGTCAGCGTGGGCGGCGACACCATCGCCGAGGGCATCGCCGTCAAGAACGTGGGCGCCACCACGCTGGAGATCGTGCGCCAGAAGGTCGACGACATCATCCTGGTGGAGGATTGGGAGGTGGAGCGGGCCGTGGCCCTGTTCCTGAACATCGAGAAGACGGTGTCGGAGGGGGCCGGCGCCGCCGGCCTGGCCGCCGCCCTGAAGCATCCGGAGCGCTTCGCCGGGCGCAAGGTGGGCCTGGTGCTGTCCGGCGGCAACATCGACAGCCGCGTGCTGGCCAGCGTCATCCTGCGCCAGCTGGTGCGTGAGGGCCGCATCGTCACCCTGCGCGTGGTCATCCCCGATCGGCCGGGTGCCCTGGGCCGCATCACCACCCTGATCGGCGAGGCCGGCGGCAACATCATCGAGGCCGTGCACCAGCGCCTGTTCAGCACCGCCAACGTCAAGGCCACCGACATCGACATCACGGTGGAATGCCGCTCCGCCAACCACGCCGGCCGCGTGGTCGAGGCGCTGCGCAGCAACGGTTTCCAAGTCAAGGCGCTGGCGGGGGAGTGAGTTTAGGCAAGGAGATCCGCTAGTGGATCCCACACCTTAATGTCGCATCGTTCCGCGATCTTTTCCGCCAGGGCCTTGAAGTCCTGATAGCAACCGATTACGGCTGCTTGGTGGCCGCCGATCGCACCGTCAGCTGGCCTCAGGGCAAACATCGGCTTATTAACTTCCTGCGCCATTGCCATAAGCGAGCGGTAGTCCTTCAGGCGTCCCAGACAATATGGATCGACCTCAGAGGTTAAATTCGGATCCGCAAATTCTTCTTGAAGCAAATCTACTCGATATGCACCAGGTACTTTTCGCATCCATCTGTCGAAGGCCTTCACGGCGCGGTCCAACCGCACTGAGTGGCGCATTAGAATATAGCCGGCGGGCTCTATTTTCCCATCGGGCAGCCAGAGTCCCGGGGCATCTAAACGATCTCGCCGACGTAACCAGCCGCTCCTCCATTCCCGTAGCGTAGGGCCTAAGTTGCGCAAGCCCTGAAGTGAGAATAAGTCAGGGCTCAATGGTACAATGACGTAATCGGCTGCAATCAGGGCGGCTCGATTGATAGCGCCTAAGTTTGGGCCAACGTCGATCAATGTCACGCCCGCAGCTGTTTGCTCAGCCGTTTGTTTAATGATTCGGCCAAACGAAGAAACAGTTCTCAAGGCCCCCTCATCACCATCGGCACTATTCATCCAAGCTTGTGATAGCTTGTCTTCAAAGCGAGAGAGGGCTAGGTCGCCGGCAATAAGCCGTATTCGATCACTGATAGGTTCTAGAAACGGACCAGCGATATCGCCTGTATTCCTATAGAGAGGTTTGACCGAACTCCAGATTGTCTGCCGATCATCGCCAGGTGCCCACAATTGCTCCTGGCGCTCCTCAGACAGAAACATCGAGGTGAGATTTGCCTGGGGGTCAAGATCCGCAACGACGACCTTCTGGCCTAATTCTGCGAACATCCAGGCTAGGTGATAGACCAGTGAGGTCTTGCCGACGCCGCCCTTGTTGTTGAAGAAGGCGATGGTGGTCATGCCTTGGGCCTCACGATAGCCAGGATATGGGCTGGCTGCACGATGAACTGCGGCGCCGGATTGCCGTTAGTTTTCAGTGCTTCGCGTGCCCGAGCGATGCCGGAGCCGAAGCGGTGGACAAAACCCATGCTCTTGGCGGCTTCGGCAATCATGGGATTGCGATAATCCGTGGCGCCCGGTTGTCCGAACGTTTCTATGGTGACCATGCCATAAGGCCCGCCAGGGCTCAGGATTTCAATCCGATCATCATACCAGTGCAACCGGACGGGGGCGGCGGTACCTTCATAATTTCGATGGATGAGGGCATTCCGGACCAATTCGCGCAACGCGACAATCGGGTAGTCGGGGCTGGGAGTTGAGCGGGCCGCCGTAGGATCCAATGCCACGGCGATGTGCGCGCCGATGATTTCCTCAATCTGTCGAATTTGGGATGCCAGTGTCCCGCTGACCTCCTTTTGGTCGCGAATTGGATCGGTGAGTTGCATCCCGCTGAAGCGGACAAATTGGATATAAGCTCCCGGCAGCCATTGCCGAGGATCTTTCCCCAATAGCAGTACGGCGCCATTCGTCGGCGTGCCGTTGGGCGTCAGCAGGCGCAGCGCCCGCATCTGGTCGTCCTGTTGCCGGTGATTTTCCTCAAGGACCTCCGGAGCCACCATGGAGGGAAGGATCTCCTCACGGAAGGTCAGCAGATTGAGGTCATCAATGGACGCGCCCAACGCGCCATGCTGATCGAACGGCAGCGCGCCCCAACGGCGCTTTTCGGTCAGGCGCCGCTCCTCCTCGGCGGTGGCGAAGCCTCGTCGCGGGCCAACGCGGATGCAGACGCGGCCATCGAATTTCACGGGAGGGTTGTCCGATGGCTGCACCTCGACTACGGCGACGGTACAGCCGTCCAGAATCCTGCGATCCACGCTCAATTGTGGAAGGGGCTGAATATTTCCATCGGATCGAAAGGCCGAAAGATTTTAAGAATCTCGTCGGTGATGTCCAAGCCGGCGCAACTGCCGTCGTCCTTCTGGCCGATGAAAAGCACGCCAGGCTGACGGCGATCTGCCAAGTCGTTCGCGAACGCGCAAATGGCGCGGCCTATCTTACTCTTGTCGGTTGCGGCACTAGTCCGCTCGACGTTGTCCGCCTCCAGGTCCCGGAATAAAGCCAGCAGGGTCTCAGCGTCGAGCAAAGCCATCTCCACGGGCGCAGCGGAAGCCCAGCATCACCAATGTGCAACCTTACAGCAGTTTGGTGCCCATTTGGCGAAATATGGCCCGCGTCACCCCCGCTGCCGCGTGATCTCGATCCCGGCGGAGGCGGCGTCGGGGAAGACGTCCAGCTTTTCCACCCGCACGGTGACGCTGTGCACCCGGCCATCGGCCAGCAGGCGCTGGGCCACCGTCTCGGCGAAGGTTTCCACCAGGTTCAGATGGCCCTGCGCCGCCAGCTCGCGGACGATGGTGACGCCGTCCTCGTACGACACCACGTCGGCGATGTCGTCGCGGCGCGACCCCAAGCGGTCCAGCACCATCATGTCCAGGTTCACGCGCAGGCGCTGGGCCTTCTGCTTCTCATGCTCATAGATGCCGACGGTGGCCATCACCACCAGGTCGCGCACGAAGATGCGGGCCAGCGGCGGGGGATTGGTGACAGCCGGGGAGGCGGACTGCACGGGTACGGCCTTGGCCGCACCGCCGGTCACTTGGGCGAAGAGCTTGTTCATAGGGCTCGTCTACCACCCCGGCCGGGTGGCGGGAAGGGCCGCTCAGTGCATCTCGGCGATGACGCGTTGGCGCAGCATGTCGATGGGGGCCAGCTGGCCGCCTTCGACATAGTGCCAGAAGGTCCAGCCGTTGCAGGCCGGCAGGCCCTGCATGGCGGCACCCACCTTGTGGATGGAGCCGTTGTGCTCACCCAGGTGGTTGGCGCCCACCAGGGTCCCGTCGGCCTTGATGCGGGCGCTATGGCGGCGGCGGGTGTCGTACAGGGTGGTGCCCGGCTGCAGCAGGCCGCGCTCCACCAGCCAGCCGAAGGGTACCCGCGGCTGGGCGCGCTTGGATGGCGGCTCCAGCAGCTCGGCCTCTGCCGCGGGTTCCACCGCCGCGATGCGCGACAGGGCCACCTCGGCGTAAGTCTTCTCCCGCTCGATGCCGATCCAGTTGCGGCGCAGGCGCTTGGCCACGGCTCCCGTGGTGCCGGTGCCGAAGAACGGGTCCAGCACGGTGTCGCCCACGCGGGTGGAGCTGGACAGCACGCGGTACAGCAAGGCCTCCGGCTTCTGGGTCGGGTGGGCCTTGTTGCCGTCGGCGTCGCGCAGGCGCTCCGACCCCGTGCACAGGGGGAACAGCCAGTCGCTGCGCATCTGCAGCTCCTCGTTCAGGTTCTTCATCGCCTCATAGGCGAAGAAGTACTTGGCGTCCTGCGACTTGGCCGCCCAGATCATGGTCTCGTGGGCGTTGGTGAAGCGCTTGCCCCGGAAGTTGGGCATGGGGTTGGTCTTGCGCCAGATGATGTCGTTCAGGATCCAGTAGCCCAAGTCCTGCAGGATGGCGCCCACGCGGAAGATGTTGTGGTAGCTGCCGATGACCCACAGGGTACCGTCGTCCTTCAGGGCGTGGCGGGCGGCGGCCAGCCAGTCGCGGGTGAAGCGGTCGTAGGTCGCGAAGTCGGCGAAGCGGTCCCATTCCTCGTCCACGCCGTCGACGCGGGTGTGGTTGGGGCGCATCAGGTCGCCGGACAGCTGCAGGTTATAGGGCGGGTCGGCGAAGACCATGTCGACCGATCCGGCCGGCAGACCCTGCATCAGGGAAACGCAGTCGCCCACAAGTATCCGGTTGGCGGGCGCCGCCTCCCGCACCTTGGACTTGGTCTTGGAGTCAGTACGGGTTTCCGGGGTCTTCAACATGGGGAGTATTCGCCGAATTGGGGGTTGATTTTTGCCGACAATGAGTTGGCCCCGAGTCGCCGTCAATGTAATTTTTTAGGCAAGAGTCAGTAGAGTCAAAGGTTTAGAGCCAACTGTTCTGAAACTGGAGCAAATGTACGGCGGTGAGCGGGCGTGACCCCCAATATCTTGATTGCGTCACGATGTTCGGCCGTGCCGTAACCGGCGTTGCGCTCCCACCCGTAGCCGGGGTGCGACAGGGCGAGATCCGCCATCAGACGGTCGCGGGTGACCTTGGCGATGATCGACGCGGCGGCGATGGACAGGCTCAGCGCGTCGCCGCTGACCAGGGTGGTGATGCGGGGGCAGGGCAGGCCCGCCGGCCGCTGGTTGCCGTCCACCAGGGCAGTCAGGGGGGCGGGCCGCCGTCGGCCGCCAGGGCCTCCACCGCGCGGCGCATGGCCAGGAAGGTGGCCTGCAGGATGTTGACGGTGTCGATCTCCTCCACGCTGCTGACGCCCACACCCACGCGGGCGTGGGCGCGGATGGCGTCGAACAGCGCGTCGCGGGCGGCGGGCGTCAGTTTCTTGCTGTCGTTGACGCCGGCACACCAGGCGGGAATTTCCGCGCACACGGGCAGGATGACGGCGGCGGCCACCACCGGGCCGGCGAGGGGGCCGCGCCCCGCCTCGTCCACGCCGCAAACCAGGTGGTCATGGGCGTGGCCGGCATCTAGCTCCGGCCGCAGGGTGGGGGGTCCCAACTGTATGATAATTTCGGAGGTGGGCTTGCGGGGGCGGGGCATCGGTCACAGCTTAAGCTCGGGCGAAGGCGCCATGATGGCCGACGGCGCCCCTCGCGGGCAAGTCCCGGGCCTCCCGAGCTTCGGGGCTCCAGGAATAAGGACGGCTGGGAATAAGGAGGGGTTGAGGCAGATCATTTTGCCACCGACGCATCGGGCGCAGCATGCGTCCGTCCCGAACACCGTTCCGCCAGGCCCGTCCCCCATGCGCCCCGATCTCGTCGCCAAGTACCGCAACCAGCGCGTCCCCCGGTACACCAGCTACCCGCCCTCGCCGCAGTTCAGCGCGGCGGTCACGGCCGACGACTACCGCCGCTGGCTGGGGCAACTGACGGCGGCCGACACCCTGTCGCTCTACCTGCACGTCCCCTTCTGCCGCAGCATGTGCTGGTACTGCGGCTGTCACACCACCGTGGTGAACCACGAGGCGCCCATCCGCCGCTACCAGGCGGCGTTGGAGGCGGAGATCGACGCCGTGGCGGGCGCGCTGGTCCCCGACTCTACGCTGTCCAGGGGGGGCGGAACGCCGCCCGTCACCCATATTCATTTCGGGGGCGGCACGCCCACCCTGCTGCCCCCCGAGGCCTTCCTGTCGCTGATGGACCGGCTGGCCCGCCGCTTCGGCCGGCCGGCGGCCACGGCGGAGATCGCGGTGGAAATCGACCCCCGCACCCTGACCCCGGCCATGGCGGCGGCCCTGGGCCAGGGCGGTGTCACCCGGGCCAGCCTGGGCGTGCAAAGCTTTGACGACCGGGTGCAGCGGGCCATCAACCGGGTCCAGCCCTACGCCGCGACGGCGGAGGCGGTGGCCCGCCTGCGCCAGGCCGGCATCGGCGGCATCAACCTGGACCTGATCTATGGCCTGCCCCACCAGACGGTGGACAGCTGTGTCCAATCCGTGACCCAGGCCCTGGATCTGGCGCCGGACCGGCTCAGCGTCTTCGGCTACGCCCACATGCCGTCGCTGAAGGCCCACCAGGGCCGGATCGAGACCGCCGCCTTGCCCGACGCCCCCCAGCGGACCGAGCAGGCGGCCGCCATGGCCGAGACGCTGGAGGCGGCGGGTTACGTGGCCATCGGCCTGGACCATTACGCCCGCAAGGACGATGTGATGGCGACGGCCTATGCCGCCGGCCGGCTGAAACGCAATTTCCAGGGCTATACCGTGGACACGGCGACGGCGCTGCTGGGCTTCGGCGCCTCCGCCATCGGGCGCACGCGCGGCGGCTACATCCAGAACCGGGTGGAGCTGCCCGCCTACCTGAAGGCGTGGGAAGAGGGCGGCGAGGGGGAGGTCCAGGCCTGGGCGGTGGCCAAGGGCTTGGCCCTCAGCGATGACGACAGGCTGCGCGCCGACATCATCGAACAGTTGATGTGCCGCTTCTCGGTGGACTTGAGCGATACCTGCCGCCGCCACGGTGGTTCTTTGGAAGAGATCCTGACCCCCGCGACCCGCCGCGCCTTGGCCGCGCTTGCCGACGATGGTATGATAACCTGTGATAAAACTAGGGTCGAGGTAAGGGAGGAGGCTCGACCCCTGGTTCGCAGCGTCGCGGTTCTATTCGATGCCTACTTCGATCCGGAATCGGGACGGCACAGCTATGCCGTGTAGATTTTTTTCAGAATTTTTCAAGATGGGGCGGATCGCCGCGTCCGCGAAACCCATGGTGTTCCCGGCCTGCTTTCACAATGTGCCTTAGAAGACTGAAAAGAAACAGTCCCACAGGTTAACGGAGGAGAGTCCCCAAGCCCCTGCTGCAATGCAGCAAAATGGCGATCGTGCCCCGCGAAAGTTGCATGAAATTACGAAGGCCGGCTGGTTTAAGACAGGCAGTGACCGAGAGAGTCATTTCCTGCATACCTGCCGCTTGCGTGCGTCTTAGAAATCGGGCATACGAAAACCCAACAAGGCTCGACTGTGAAGGTCGACAACGATCGCAAGCGGTGTTCAGGTTCGTGAAAAGCGGACCGCGGTGCTTGGGGCTGGTGTTTGTCAGGTTATGAAATAACCGGATGTGCGCCACGGGTGCCGGATACTGCTTCGCAAATGAATTGGAGGCAGATGTGGGAAGGTCGGTGTTGGTCGACCCCAGGATTGCGTTTCGATGTCCAGGCGGGCCTCAGGTTCCGGGCATCACGGATTCCCCCCGTTCTGCCTCCCGTGAATCACTTCCGCTCGGATGCGCCGCGGCGTTTTCCGATGCGGTGTCTTCCTTCGTGATGTGACCGCAGGAAAATGCCTTACACCGCAAAACAATCGTCAAGCAGCCGGTTGATCGGGCTGGTCGCCACAGTCCTCATTCAGGCCGGCATCGTCTACGCTCTCGTCACCGGCCTTGCGAACAAGGTCGTCGAGGTGGTCAAGGGTCCTGTGGAGACCAAGATCATCGAAGAGATCAAGGACGAGACCCCGCCGCCGCCGCCGCCGCCGCCGCCGCCGCCCCAGACCGTGCAGCCGCCGCCGTTCGTGCCGCCGGTCGAGGTCAACATCGAGACCCCGCCGCCGCCCGTGGTGGCTTCGGTGTCGACGACCAAGCCGCCGGTGGTGATTCCGCCGACCGCGCCGACCGCGCCCACCGCTCCGCCGGCCCCGGCCTCCGTTCCGGTCAAGGTGGACCCGAACAGCTTCAGCCGCTATCAGCCGGAATATCCGTCCGCGTCTTCGCGCCTGGGTGAAGAAGGCCGCGTCGTGTTCGTCGTCTACTGCGACGCCAGCGGCAAGGTCTCCGACGCCAAGATCGTGGAATCCAGCACGCATGACCGCCTGGACGAGGCGGTGATCAAGCAGGCCCAGCGCGGCGTGTGGAAGTGCTCGGCTGAGCAGCAGGAAGGCAAGGCTGTCGGGACCTGGTCCTCGACCAAGATCGCCTACCGCTTCCAGCTCAAGGACGCGCGTTAACAGTTCAAGAAAACCGGGGCCTCTTAGACGCGGATGCGCAAGGGTTCCTCATCCCATCAACCCAAATGTGTTGGAATTGTCATGAGCATTAGGGAGCGTTTCAAGCTGACCGCCGGTTCCATGGTGCGTTTCGCCATGGTTGCCCTGGTCGTCGGTACCTTCACCTCGGTCGCGGTCGCCCAGACCACGACCCCGTCCACCGACAGCTCGGCCCCGGCCGCCGCCGCTCCGGCCGCTGACCAGGCCGCTCCGGCCGCCGCGCCCGCCGACGCCGCCGCCAGCGACGTCGCCGCCCCGGCCGCCGCCACCGCGACCGTCGAGAACCCCTACGGCCTGAACGCCCTGTGGAACGGCGGTGACTTCGTGTCCCGCGGCGTTCTGATGATCATGGTCATCATGATGACCGGCACGTGGTACATCATCGTCACCAAGCTGATCGAGCAGACCCTGCTGCTGCGCTCCGCCGCCCAGGCCGACAAGTCCTTCTGGACCGCCCCGTCCCTGGCCGACGGCGCCGCCAAGCTGAACAAGAACAGCGTGTTCCGCATGCTGGTCGAGGACGGTCTGCGCGCCACCGAGCACCACGAAGGCACCCTGGTCGACCAGATCGACCTGCACACCTGGGTGACCATGCAGCTGCAGCGCTCGGTCGACAGCATCAGCAACCGCATGAAGTCCGGCCTGGCCTTCCTGGCCACCGTGGGTTCGACCGGTCCGTTCGTCGGTCTGTTCGGTACGGTGTGGGGCATCTATCACGCCCTGACCAACATCGGCATCGCCGGTCAGGCCTCGATCGACAAGGTCGCCGGCCCCGTCGGTGAGGCCCTGATCATGACCGCCATCGGTCTGGCCGTCGCCGTGCCCGCCGTGCTGGGTTACAACTGGCTGCTGAGCCGCAACAAGACCGCCATGGACCGCGTCCGCAACTTCTCCGCCGACCTGCACGCCCTGCTGGTCAGCGGTGGTCGTCTCGGCGCCGGCAAGTCCGCTCGGAGCGCGTAAACATGGGGATGAACGTCGGTTCTGCCGGCGATGGTGATGATGATGGCGAGGTCGTATCCGCGATCAATACGACCCCCCTCGTCGACATCATGCTGGTGCTGCTGATCATCTTCCTGATTACGGTCCCCGTCGTCACCCACACGGTGAACGTGGACCTGCCGAAGGAACGTAATCAGCCTACCAAGACGAAGCCGGAAAACATCGTCATCGCGGTTAATCGGGACGGCGACATCTTCTGGAACGAGTCCAAGGTGCCGGACTACAGCGCGCTGCTTGAGAAGCTCAAGGTGCGCGCCGTGGAACAGCCCCAGCCGGAAGTCCACATCCGTGGCGACAAGAACGCGCGCTACGAATATGTGGGCCGGGTGGTGGTCGCGGCCCAGCGGGCCGGCATCGTGAAGATCGGTTTCATCACCGAGCCGCCGGCGGGCGCGATCCCGGTCGCGCACTGACGGTTCCGCCGAAGGAGTTTAAGCCATGGGTATGAACGTTGGCGGAGGCGGTGAAGACGAAGCCATGATGGACATCAACACCACGCCGCTTATCGACGTGATGTTGGTTCTGATCATCATGCTGATCATCACCATTCCGATCCAAACCCATGCGGTGAAGTTGGACATGCCGTCGGCGACCCCGCCGTCGACCAATACGACGCCGCCTGAGGTGATCAACATCATGGTGGATTTCGACAACACGATTCAGTGGAACGGAACCACCGTTGATCGCCATGACCTTGAGCTGCGTCTGAAGGACGCCGCGCTCAAGAACCCGCAGCCCGAGGTTCATCTTTGGCCGAACAAGCTGGCCAAATATAACACCGTGGCGATGGTCATGGCCTCGGCCCAGCGTCTGGGCGTGACCAAGCTGGGTCTGGTGGGTGCGGAACAGTTCATGGACTAAGTCCGTGTCTGCGGCGGCCTCGTTACCCGAGCTGGTCTTGGGATGCGGGGTCGCCGTAACCGTTTCTGGGGGCTCGTGATCTTTTGGGGGCGCGAGCCCTGACCGGGATGCCTGTCCCGATTTCACCCCAATTGCCAATTTAGATTTCCCGATATGAGGGGCCGCTCGTCGGTCCAGCCCTTCAACAAAGCAGGTAAAGTCCTCGGAATGATCGCCAAGCACTTCCTTCGTGCCGCACTGCTCGCCTCGGCGCTCACCATGGGCGGCGCCGTTGTCATCAGCGCCACCACGCCGGCCCAGGCCGCCGACGCCAAGAAGTTCAGCCCGGAAGTCGGCAAGCCGCTGCAGGAAGCCCAGAACGCGCTGAAGGCGGGCAAGTTCAAGGAAGCCTTGGACAAGATCGACGAGGCTGAGAAGAACAGCAAGACGAAGTCGGCTTTCGAGACCTGCACCTTCGAGACGCTGCGCGCTTCCGCTTACAGCGGCCAGAAGGACATGGGCAACTTCGCCAAGTCGCTGGAAGCGACCCTGACCAGCTGCCAGCTGGCGGACGCCGACAAGGTGAACCGTGACAAGTTGATTGCCGAGGCCTACTTCAGCGTGAAGAACTACGCGAAGTTCTCCGCCGCTTCCGACCGCTACTACAAGGACGGCGGTACCGAGAACCGTCTGAAGGAACTGGCCATCCAGATTTACCTGGATCAAAAGGACTACGCCAACGCCTCCAAGGCCGCGCGCGCCATGATCCAGGCCCAGGGCGGCAAGCCGTCCAAGACGCTGCTGCAGACCGTCGCCAGCGCCGAATACAGCATGGATCACAAGCCCGCCTTCGTTGAGGCGATGGAACGGCTGCTGATCAACTACCCGGATCAGGAAAGCTGGGAAAGCGTCATCCGCGGCGTGCAGAAGCTGCCGGGCTTCAATTCCAACCGCCTGCAGATCGATGTGCTGCGCCTGCAGATCGGTGCCGGTTTGGTGAAGGATCCGGGCCCGTACCTGGAATTCGCGCAGCTGGCCATGAGCGATGGCCTGGGCGCCGAAGCCAAGGCGACGATGGACAAAGGCTTCAAGGCCGGCATCCTGGGCAAGGCCCAGGGCGACCGCGAGAAGCGCCTGGCCGACATGGCCGGCAAGCAGGTGGACGACGATCAGCGCAAGCTGCCCGACGACGAGAAGGAAGCCGCCGCGCAGCCTGACGGCAAGCAGCTGGTCAAGGTCGGCACGCAATACTTGGCCCTGGGCAACGCCGCCAAGGCCATCGAGGTCATCCAGGCCGGCATCAAGAAGGATCAGTTGAAGTATCCGGAAGAGGCCAAGCTGCGCCTGGTCCAGGCCTATCTGGCCGCCGGCCAGAAGCAGAAGGCCGTGGATACCATGAAGAGCATCAAGGGCACCGACGGCACCGCCGACATCGCCCGTCTGTACCTGATCCAGGCTGGCGTCACCCAGTTCTGATCCGTCCAGCGCCCTGGCGCCGGCGACAAGCCGTAAGCGAAGGCCGGTCCCTCATGGGGCCGGCTTTTGTCATTGGCGCGCTCAGAAGAGCGCCAGTTGGTCCCCCGCTTGGGGAGGGGGCCGGAACAGATCACAGCGCATGCTCCAGCGCCGCTGGTCCAGGCCCAGGCGCTTGACCGCCAGCTTGTAGCGGGCGGCCAGCAGCTGGGCATAGGGGCCGGTGCCGCGCATGCGGGTGCCGAATTCGGCATGGTTACGGCCGCCGTCGCGGCACTGGCGGATCAGGCTCAGCACATGGTCGGCCCGGTCGGGCGCATGCAGGCGCAGCCATTCTTCCATAAGGTCCGCCAATTCGCGCGGCAGGCGCAGCAGGATGTAATGGCCTTGGGTCGCCCCAGCCTCCTTGGCGGCCGCCAGGATGCTCTCCAGTTCGGCGTCGTTGAGCGCCGGGATCATGGGGGAGGCCAGGACGCTGACGGGCACGCCCGCCTGCGACAGCTGGCGTACGGCATCCAGGCGCCGTTGCGGCGTGCCGGCGCGCGGCTCCAGCTTGCGGGCCAGCCCGCGGTCCAGGGTGGTGATGGAGACGGAGACGCGCGCCAGACCGTCCGCCGCCATGGGCGCCAGGATGTCCAGGTCGCGCAGGACCAGGGGCGACTTGGTGATGATGCCCACCGGGTGACGGAAATCGCGCAGCACCTCCAGCACGCCGCGGGTGATGCGCTCCGTCCGCTCGATGGGCTGGTAGGCGTCGGTGTTGGCGCCCAGGGCGATGGGCTGGGGCGTGTAGCCCCTGGCCCGCAGCTCCTTGGCCAGCAGGGCCGGGGCGTCGCGCTTGGCGTAGAGGATGGTCTCGAAGTCCAGGCCCGGCGAATGGCCCAGATAGGCGTGGCTGGGCCGGGCGAAGCAATAGACGCAGCCATGCTCACACCCCCGGTAGGGGTTGATGGAGCGATCGAAATTCACGTCCGGGCTGTCGTTGTAGCTGATGACGCTGCGCGAGGCGTCCAGGCGCACCTGCGTGGCGGCGGCCACCTCCAGATCCGCCTCCTCATCCCAGCCGTCATGGCCCGCCCGGGCCCAGCCGTCGTCGGTGCGCATGCGGGCATGGGCCTCGAACCGGCCCACGCGGTTGGAGATGGTGCCCCGGCCCTTCAGCGGGCGGTCATCCAGGATGTCGACCATGGCGTCCTCCGTTACCCGGAGGGCAGCCTACGCCCGGCAAAACAAGAACACAACATGAACATTTGCGCCGCCAACGCTCCTGCCAGGCAGCAAAAAAGGCCGCCCCAGCAGTTCCGGGGCGGCCTTCCCTTGGGGCAGCGGCCGGCTCAGGCGGCGGCGACGGCCAGACGGGCGCAGACGGCTTCGATGAGCATCTGGCGGGCCCGGTCGACGATATCGTCCATGGAAGAGGTGCGCACGAACATGGCGGCGGCCCGCTCCTTCAATTCCTCTCGCGTCGGCAGGGTGGGCATGCTCGGCATGTGCAGCTCCGGCAGGCTGGGCATGGCGGGCATATGAAGCTCGGGCATGTGCAGCGAGGCCAGCATGGCCTCGGCCTGGGCGCGGGCGTTCTGCAGCTTGTGCTGCAATTCGGCCTTCACGTCGGCCAGCGAAGGGGTGTCGGCCAGGGTGGCCTGTAGGCGGGCGGCGATCTGCTCCACATGGAAGGTGTCGGCCAACTGGCCGGCGGCCTTCTCGATGATGGCCTTGCCCAGGCGCTGCTCGCCCCGCACCACGGCGGCCGGCGGGCGGTGCAGGTCCCAGGTGACGCCCACCCAGGAAAGCGCCTTCAGGATGTAGTAGGTGGTGTCCACCTCCCACCAGCGGAAACCCTGGCAGGCGGCACTCTGGTAGGCATGGTGGTTGTTGTGCCAGCCCTCGCCCATGGTCAGCAGGGCGAACCACCAGTTGTTGCGGCTGTCGTCGCCGGTCAGGTAGCGGCGGCGGCCGTACACATGGGCCAGGGAGTTGATGCAGAAGGTGCCGTGGTAGGTGGCGATGGTGCTCCAGAAGAAGCCCACCACCAGACCCGACCAGCCGGCCGCGAACCACACGGCGACGGCCAGGATGAAGGCGGGCAGGTAATGGAACCGGTCCAGGAAGCGCAACTCGGGGAACTTGGCCAGGTCCGGCACGGCGGCCAGGTCGGTCTTGTCGTGGCGCGCGGTGAAGATCCACCCCATGTGCGCGTACCAGAAGCCGCGCTGCACCGGGGAATGCACGTCCGCGGGGGTGTCGGAATAGCGGTGATGGTGACGGTGCTTGGCCGCCCACCACAGGATGCCGCGCTGGGCTGACGTCTGGGCGATGAAGGCCAGGATGAACTGGAACCAGCGGCTGGTCTTATAGGCACGGTGCGAGAAATAGCGGTGATAGCCGCCGGTGATGCCGAACATACGCAGGCCGTAGAGGCCGACGGCCAGGGCCACGTCCTGCCAGTAGACCCCCGTCCAGATGGCGCCCAGGCAGGCCAGGTGCACCAGGATGAAGGGCACGGCGCCTGTGGCCTGGATATCGTCCATGTAGTGGTCAGCCGGGCTTTCGGCCCGGGGGGCGGTGGTCTCGCGGGCGGGGTTGGTCACCGGGGTGTGCACTCCGTCAGGGGCCGGCGGTGGTGGGGCCGGGCAGGGATGATGTCTATATCGTCTGGATAGCAGGAATTGGCCTTGAAGCCGACTCCGCGTTTGGGCGTTATTCCTCTGACCCCAGGGTAAGGGACAACCCTGAAGGGGAGCTTAACACTGGTGGCGGTGCCGGCGATTTGCGCTGGGTCAAAAGTCCGGCGAAAGGTCGTCTGAGCCGAGGGGCGGCGCCGGGGCCTGGGCCGGGCCAACGGCGTTGCTGGCCGCCCCCTCCATCCACCAGCCGGAATCGGCCAGCTTGCCTTCATACAGCTCCATCACCGGCTTCTGCAGCCGGTCGACCAGCACCATGTCGTGCGTCGCCACCAGGCAGGTGGTGCCCAGTTTGTTCAGCTCGATGAACAGCCGCATGATGCGCAGGCTCATCTCGCGGTCGATGTTGCCCGTGGGCTCGTCCGCGATGATCAGCTTGGGTCGGGTGACGACGGCGCGGGCGATGGCCACCAGCTGCTTCTGCCCGCCCGACAGGCGCAGGGGCCGCTCGTCCAGCTTGGCCTTCAGCCCCACCCAGGACAGGAGTTCCGTCACGCTTTCCTGCACATGGGTCTCATCCTGGCCGGCCAGGCGCAGGGGCAGGGCCACGTTGTCGAACACCGTCAGGTGGTTCATCAGGCGGAAGTCCTGGAACACCACGCCGATTTCCCGTCGGATGGCCGGCAGGGCCTTGCGCGGGGTCTTGGACAGGGGGTGGCCCAGCAGGGTGATCAGGCCGCGCGACGGCCGTTCCGCCAGGTACAGCAGCTTCAGCAGGCTGGATTTGCCGGCGCCGGTGGGGCCGGTCAGGAAATGGAAGGACCCGGGCGCCAGTTCGAAGCTGATGTCGCGCAGCACCTCAGGCCCGGTGCCATAGCGCAGGCCCACATTCTCGAAACGGACCAAGGGCGAGGTATCCTTGAAACGGAAAGGGCCCGGCCCGCCCGCTTACAGGGGTGGGGCCGGGCCCGATCCAGGAAAGGGAGGGGCGCTTACTCGGCCGAGGCCGCCTCGGCGTCCGCGCGCTCGGTGGCGGGGAACAGGCCGGCCTTCTCGAACGCGGTCAGCGTCTCCTGCGCCCAGGCGCGCAGGTCGGTCAGGCCGCTGTGGCCCGTCCACACGTCGATGCCGTAGCGCTTTTCCAGGTCGGCGTCGGTCATCTTCAGCGCATCGCGGACGGAGATGAACTCCTTCTCCAGCAGCTTCCAGATGTCGCTTTCGCAGCGCTTGATGGTGATGAGGCCGACGCCCTGGCTCTGGAAGCTCTTCAGGCGGCGGAAGGACTGGTCGTTCTCATAGGGGCCGAAGCCGCCGGCCACTTCGTTCAGCACCACGAAGCGGCGGCCGAAGGGCAGCCATTCGTTCTTGTCGAACGAGTACTGGATCAGGGCACGGGCGTCCTCGATGGCCTGGGCCTCTGCCTTGGTGGTGACGATCAGGTCGATGGGGTTGCTGTTGCGGCGGCGCAGCAGGGCGCCGGCGTTGCGTGCCTCGGCCCAGGCGAACAGGTCGGCGGCCACGTTGGCGCCCACGTCCACCACATAGCCGCCCTCCAGCAGGGTGCGGCCGAATTCGTCCCAATACTTGATGGCCAGGTTGGGGTCGGTCGAGGTCTTGATGTTGGTCAGCTGCTCGCCGATGCCCAGTTCCTTCACGCCGGCGAACAGGCGGCCGAACTTGGACCGCTGGTTCAGCGTGTCGCTGTCGGCGGCGGCCAGCTTCACGGGCGCGCCCTTCTGCTCGTGCTGCAGGACCAGCATCTGGGCCACCAGCGTCTTGCCCTGGCCGCCGGTCTTGGCCATCGAGATATAGGTTCGCGTCATGGGGTCGTTCTCCTGGTCCCGCATTCTTGGTGCCGGCGTCCCTGGCCGCCCGCGTTCCCATCGCCCCTGGGGCGATGTCCCCTGGGAAGGTTCCCCGGAACGCGTCTGGCCGCGGGGTTGGACGGCATGGAAAAGGCGCGTCCGGCCGGGCCTTGAATCGATACAGGTTTTCACCCCGCGCTTCAACTGCGGGGGCCGCCCTTAACCGAAATCGCACCGGCATGCGGCTTCAGGCCTGGCCATCAGGGGCGATGCTCCTGCAGGCGGGGCATGATTTCCACCAGGTTGCAGGGACGGAAGCGGTTGTCCAGCTGGTACTGCAGGATCAGGTCCCAGCCGTCGCGGCAGGCGCTGGGGCTGCCGGGCAGGGCGAACAGGTAGGTGCCGCCGGCGACGCCGCCCGTGGCCCGGCTCTGCAGGGACGACGTGCCGATCTTGGCGTAGGACAGGGTGCGAAACATCTCGCCGAAGCCATCAATTCGCTTCTCATAGACACTCTCGAACGCCTCGGGCGTCACATCGCGCCCGGTCAGGCCGGTGCCGCCGGTGGAGATGACGACGTCCACCGCCGGGTCCGCGATCCAGCCCCGCAGTTGTCCCGCGATGGCGGCCTGGTCATCCTTGACGATGGTGCGGGCGATCAGCACATGGCCGGCGCCGATCAGCCGTTCCACCAGCGTGTCGCCGGACTTGTCGGTGGCCGGGTCGCGGGTGTCGGACACCGTCATCACGGCGATCTGCACCGGCAGGAAGGGGCGGGTTTCATCAATGCGGGACAAGGGAGGCGCTCCTGTTCAGGCTGCCCCTTAAGTGAGGCGCCGAGGACCCGCCGTCAACGGGAAGGGGTCAGACCTCGACCACTTCCAGCAACTCGCCATCGGGGCCGAAGCAGCCGCAGGCTAGGGAGCCGCTGAAGCCGCAGCCGCCGTCCAGGGTCACGGTGGCGGGCGTGGCCGCCAGTCCGCCATGGCCGGGATCGTAGCCGCGCACCACCCGGCCGAAGCCGGCATAGGGGCCCCCGATGCGGGGCCAGGCGGCACCACCCCACCAGAAGCTGTCCCCCTGGGCGGCCAAGGGGCGCGAGGTGTCGATGCCGGCGTTCACGAACAGCAGCTCGGGCAGTCCCTCCTGCCGCCGCTCGGTATAGGCGGCGCGGCGCAGAGCCGCGAACAGGGCGTCATGTCCCGGGGCGGCGCGCTGGGCGGTGCGCAACTGCCCGGTCCAGCGGGCCAGCGAGACGGCGCCGTCTCGCGCGGCGGCGACGCCTTGGTAGGCGCTGCCGCCGTAGGCCGCCAGGGTGGCGTCCACGCCCTGGGTCATCATCCACTGCAGCACTTCGATGGGATTGGGGGCGAACTGCAGCTGCAGCAGCTTCTGCCACATCTCCTCCTGCCCGCCACGCAGATAGACCAGGTCGCCGACGATGACGCCGCGCACAGACAGGACGGCGCGGCGGAAGGACAACAGCTCATCCATCGTGTCGCGCACGCGGGGGCCGCGGCCGATCAGGTTACCCAGGTAGATCAGCCGGTCGCCCGGCTGGAAACGCGCGCCGATGTCGTCGTGCAGGGCGGCCAGCCGGTCGACGTCGCCATGGATCGCCCCCACGGCCCAGATGCGCCGTGGACGGCCCAGCACGACAAAGCGCTCATGTTCGTTCATGCGTTGGGTCAGACCGGCAGAGGAAGTTGCCGACCAGTGTATGCGCCGCCGTCCCATGAAAAAAGGGGCGATCGAGCCCGATCACCCCTTTTTCCACTAAGTATAGTGATGCCGGCGAACCGTACCCCCAATGGGCGGATACCGGCGGACCTTGCGGCGGATGGCTTAGGCCGCCTTCGCCAGCACGGCCTCCAACCGTTCGGTGGCCTTGCGCTCATCGATCTTCTCGACGGCGGCCAACTCGCGGGCCAGACGCTCCAGCGCGGCGTGGTAAATCTGCCGCTCACTGTAGGACTGGTCGGACTGGTCGGTGCCGCGGTGCAGATCGCGCACCACCTCGGCGATGGACACGGGGTCGCCGGAGTTGATCTTGGCCTCATACTCCTGGGCGCGGCGGCTCCACATGATGCGCTTGATCTTGGACGGGCCCTGCAGGGTCTCCATCGCGTCCTTGATCCGATCCTTGCTGGACAGGCGGCGCAGGCCGGCGTTCTTCGCCTTCATCACCGGCACCTTCAGCGTCATCCGCTCCTTCTCGAAGGTGATGGCGTACAGCACCACCTCCATATCGGCGATGGCGTGCTTTTCGATCGCCACGATGCGTCCAACCCCATGGGCCGGGTAAACGACGTAATCACCAGTGACGAAATCGAGCTTATCGGTCATTTGGATCGGCTCTCACAATTCGGCTTTTAAAGTCCCGCCTCGGAGAAGGCGGGCCTGGACGCCGGGACGGCATGCAAAGGTCGCTGTCGGCCCGGCAGGGGCCGCGACAAGGGACAAACAGCACGAAGGCGCTGGGGGAACGTGGCACGCACTTAAGCGTTCGCGAACGGCGTGCCGATCCTCGCGTCCAGGACTATACTCGATATGACGGTGCGATGACAGGTCGACAAGACCGTGTTCGACTTAAGTTCCTGGCATGGGCCAGGATGTCGGACATGCGAATCGCGCATGTCTTGGGCAGGGGACGCTCAAGATTTAGGCGGCCCCGCCGAAAGAGTAAAGAAAAAGCGCCGCGCGTCGGGAGACGGCGGCGCTTCATGCCGATCTCAGTTGCCGCTGCCCGGCTTGTCGCTGAAATGGGTCTTGAACTTGTCCGGTATGCCCTTGAAGGCGTCGGCGTCCGGCGGGGCCGCCTTCTTGCGGTTCAGGTTGGGCCAGGCGGCGGCGTACTGGCGGTTCAGCTCCAGCCACTCCTCGGCGCGGCCGTCGGTGTCCGGCAGGATGGCCTCGGCCGGGCATTCCGGTTCGCAGACGCCGCAGTCGATGCATTCATCGGGGTGGATGACCAGCATGTTGTCGCCCTCGTAGAAGCAGTCCACGGGGCAGACTTCCACGCAGTCGGTGTACTTGCACTTGATGCACTGCTCGGTCACGACATACGGCATTGCTCGCACTCTCCTTGAAAACCCGGTTCCCCAGGCGCCCGGATCGGGGCAGCCTCCAGCGGGGCGGCACGGGGCACGTATAGCCCGATATCGCCCAGGGGTATAGCACCCGTGAACATCGGTGAAACCTACGTCGTCCGGATAGCGGCCGGATGACAGCGCGAGAGGTAGAACATGCGTGGGGCGGGCGCAACAGGGTTCAGCCTGCGTCGTCCTGGCCCCCGTGTCGCGTCTGGTGCAGGCTGTCCCGTGAGGCCCCTGCCGTGTCTCGCGCTTAATACACGTAAAAAGAGTAAGTCTGATTGCAATTGCCTAATCGCAACGGGTAGTCTGACCCCATGGCCCGGAAAACAGCGGGAGGTATCAGGGACGGCATGACAGCGCACGGCGATAATGATCCGTCCGACGCCCCGCAGGCCCAGGGTTCGGTCGCGCCCGAGCCGTCACCGGCCATGGCGGCGCAGCTCTACGCGGTGCTGCAGCGCTTTTCCCAGGCCATCGTCGTCTTCGGTCCTGACGACCGGGTGGTGTTCGCCAACGACCGCTACCATGAAATGTTCCCCCGCTCGCCGGCGCCCGGTGTCATCCTGGGCTGGCGGTTCGAGGATCTGCTGCGCCATTCCATCGCCGCCGGCCAGGTGCCGCAGGCGGAGGCGGATCCGGAGGCCTACATCGCCCGCCGCCTGTCCCAGCGCGGCATCGCGCGCGAGGGGATGATCGGTGATCGCTGGTACCGCGCGGTGGAGGAGCGCATTCCCGGCGGCGGCATCGTGCTGAGCTACAGCGACATCACCGACCGCCGCCTGGTGGAGGAGGAACTGCGGCGCAAGTCCGCCATCCTCAGCGCCGCCATGGAAGCGGTGCCGGGCGGCTTCATGGTGATGGACGAGCGTTTCAATTTCGTGGTCTGGAGTCGCAATTGGCCGGCCATTGGTGGCGCCACGGATGACATCATCCGCGCCTATCCCAACATGCCCGATCTCGCCCGTTGGCAATCGCGCCGGGGTGATTACGACGCCATCCGGCTTGATCCCGCCCAGTTCGATGCCGAGGCGCTCGCCACCGTACCCTGGCTGGGTCGGCTGCTGGCCCTGCAGGCCGCCCGCCCGCCGCAGCTGACCCCCGGCGACGAGGAGCGGGAGCTGCTGGTGCAGTGGCAACTGCTGCGCTATCGGGCCGAGGGCCGGCCGGATGGGGAGCGGGCGGAGGGCAGCGGCACCATCCATATCGGCGGCGAGGACGGACGCATCGTCGAGTTCCGCCGTAACCGCATGCCGGGGCTGGGCTGGGTGTCGATCTACAACGACGTGACCGAACGCTACCGCCATGAGGAGGAGACGGCGCGGGCCCACGCCGAGACCGCCCGGGCGCTGCAGGAACTGCGCGATACCCAGGAGAGCCTGGTGCAGGCGGAAAAGCTGGCCTCGCTGGGTGAGCTGGTGGCCGGGGTGGCGCACGAGCTGAACACCCCGGTGGGCATCAGCTATACCGCCGCCACCTTCCTGGCCGATCGCCTGCGGGAATTCCGCGACGACCTGGCCAACGGCCCGCCGCGCCGGGCGGCGCTGATGGATTTCCTGGATCTGGTGGAGGAGACGGCCAACCTGATGACCGTCAACGCCGGCCGCGCCTCCCGCCTGGTGCAGAGCTTCAAGAACATCGCCGTCGACCAGACCAGCGACGAACGCCGGGTGCTGTCGCTGAAGCCTTACCTGGAAGAGATCGCCTTCAGCCTGGGCCCGCAATGGAAGCGTCCGGGCCATGTGCTGACCATAGACTGTCCGGCCAGCCTGGTGCTGGACACCTATCCCGGGGCGCTCAGCCAGGTGCTGACCAACCTGATCGTCAACGCCACCTTGCACGCCTACGCCCCGGGGCAGGCCGGGCGCCTTACCATCACCGCCTCCTCCCTGCCGTCGCCGCCGCCGGCCGCGGGCCAGTCGCCGGTGGAGCATGTGGAGATACTGTTCGCCGATGATGGCAAGGGCATCCCGGCGGATGCCCTGCCGCGCATCTTCGACCCCTTCTTCACCACCCGGCGTGGCGCCGGCAGCACGGGGCTGGGCCTCAACATCGTCTTCAACCTGGTGACCCGCACCCTGGGCGGTCGCATCGAAGTGGATAGCGCGCCCGGCCGGGGCACGCGCTTTTTCCTGCGCCTGCCCAAGGTGGCGCCCCAGCCGCAGGCCCCGGCGGTGCCGCCCGCCAATCCGGCATCCGCCGCCAGCTGACGCTTGCCCCGGTGAGGGCGCGCCACTACCGTGATGGGGCCCGGCGTACCGGGGCGGGGGGCTTTGGGGGGCCGGGCATATGGGGGTATCGTCGCGCTGCTGGGCCTTGGCGCCCCGCCTGGTGCTGCTGGCTGGCCTCACCGCCCTGAACGGCCCCCCGCCGTCCGCTGCGGCCGATATGGCGCCCGCCGATGCCGGAACGCCCCCCGCGAAGACCCTGGTGCGCTCCCTCGGCGGCGCGCCGGTGACGCTGGACCCGCAGCGCGCCGACCTTTCCTCGGAAAGCCTGGTGATCGACGACCTGCTGGAAGGGCTGCTGGCCCCAGACGGACGCGGTGGCGCCCGGCCGGCCCTGGCGGAAAGTTGGGCCGTCTCCCCTGATGGGCGCATCTACACCTTCAAGCTGCGGGCTGACGCCAAATGGTCGGACGGCACGCCCGTCACGGCGGACGATTTCGTCTTTTCCTGGCGCCGCCTGGCGGATCCGCGCACGGCCGCCCCCTACGCCTACTACATGTGGATCGTGGTGAATGGCGAGGCCATCGCCAAGGGGACCATCAAGGATGTCACCCGCCTGGGCGTGACGGCGCTGGACGCTCGCACTTTCCAGGTGGAACTGGTGCGGCCCACCGCCTACTTCCTGGCCATGCTGCAGCACCAGGCCCTGTTCGCCGTGCAGAAGGCCAGTGTGCAGGCCTATGGCGAGGCCTTTACCCAGCCGGGCCATTACGTCTCCAGCGGCGCTTACGTGCTGGCGGAAAACGCGCCGCGCGACCATCTGACCCTGGTGCGCAACCCGGCCTATTACGACCAGGCCAAGGTTCCCATCGCCACGGTGCGGGATCTGCCGCTGGAGGATCGCGCGGAGGAGATGCGGCTGTTCCGCGACGGCCAGTTGCAGGCCACCTACGAGTTGCCCATCGATCAGGTGGCCTGGGCGCGGACGGCGCTGAAGGACGCCTTCGTCCGCGGCGACACCTATGACACCTATTTCCTCAGCTTCAACCTGCGTAATGAGCCGTGGAGGTCCTCCCCGGCCCTGCGCGAGGCCCTGACCCTGGCGGTGGACCGCGAGGCCTTGGCCACCCAGGTGCTGGCCGGGGAGCAGCCGGCCTACAGCTATGTGCCGCGTCTGGCGCCCGGCCCGGGCATCGCGGGCTATGAGCCCGGCTGGCCCGCCTGGCGCGACCTCTCCCAGGCGGAGCGGCAACGGCGGGCGCGCGCCCTTCTGGCCGAGGCCGGCTATGGTCCCGGGACGGGCGGCAAGGCATTGCCGCCCGTCACCCTGCTGTTCCCTGCGGGGGCCAACTGGCAGGCCGTGGCCGTGGCGGTGGCGCGGCAGTGGCGCGACGCGCTGGGGGTGGAGGTCCGCCTGGATGCCGAGGACTATCGCACCGTGGCCGCCCAGTCGAACGGGAAGACCTTCAAGGATGTGGTCTTCGCTTCCTGGATCGGCGACTACGCCGACGCCAACAGCTTCCTGGCGCTGATGCGCGGCGACGCGGGGCAGGAGAACTATGCCAGCTACCGCAATCCGCTGTTCGACGCCCTGATGGAGGAGGCGAACGGCGAGCCCGATCCCGGCCGCCGCGCCGGCCTGCTGCGCCGGGCGGAACGGCTGATGATGGATGACACGCCTGTCATCCCCCTGTTCCACAAGACCATGCGGCGCTTGGTGTCGCCCCGCGTCATCGGCTGGGTTGCCAACCCGCTGGACCTGACGCCCACCCGCTTCCTGGACGTGTCGCCCTGAGGGGGATCAGGGGCCCTTGTCCGCGCGGGGGCGTTGGGCGTTGGGCGCCGTGGGGGGCCGATCCGGCTCCGGCGGCATGTCCCAGCCGTGGGTCAGGGTGCTGTCGGACAGCGGAACGAGGCTCTGCCCCAAATCCACCGGCATCTGGAAACCGGCTTTGCGCGGATCGGGGCAGGAGGCGGACTTGGCCCGCAAGGCCCAGCCATCGGGCAGGGGCCGGTCCCAGACGAACACGGCGCAAGGGCCCGTCAGCGGTGGCCGGGGTGCGTAGGTCTCATCGATCTGGAAGCCGGGATAGTTGCCCCGGGCGCTGCCCGCCTCGCCGGCGAAGGTCTGCGGGGTGAGCGGCGGTGGCGCAGGCGGAACCGGTCCCGGTTCGGCGCAGGCTGATAGCCCCAGCAACACCCCGCCCATGCACCACCACCGCTTTGCCATTGCGCCCCCTTGGACGACTTATGCGCGCGCCTGTCCCGAGGATGGATGCGTAGCGATGGCGGCGACCGTGGGGCGGAAGTGTGGCGTTTCGGGGGCGGACGAAGGCGATGAGGAGGGGGCCGATATGGCACAAACAGCAAAACACCCGCCGGACGTGTCGTCCAGCGGGTGTTTCGATACTCAGCCTCACGACCGGGGCGGCGCCTGGTGGCGACCGCCTGGGCTCACAACAGGCGCCTCAGGCGTCCTTGTTGTTCATGCCGCGACCGGTGGTGCGCTCGGAGATGCGGGCCGACTTGCCACGGCGATCGCGCAGGTAGTACAGCTTGGCGCGGCGCACGTCACCCTTGCGGATGACTTCGATGCTGTCCAGGCGCGGGCTGTACAGCGGGAACACACGCTCCACGCCTTCGCCGTAGCTGATCTTGCGGACGGTGAAGCTGGAGTTCACGCCGGCGTTGCGGCGGGCGATGACGACGCCCTCGTAAGCCTGCACGCGCTCACGCGAGCCTTCGACGACCTTCACGTTCACCTTCACGGTGTCGCCCGGGGAGAATTCCGGAACCGCGCGGGCGGCGGTCAGCTTTTCAATCTGCTCTTGCTCGAGCTTCTGGATGATGTTCATGGCACTCAACTCCACATGATGACAATGGCCAGCCTCACGGCGGTCAATCCAGGTTTGGCACAGGCGCCGTTCCCGCGGTGGGCTCCACCGTGGAAACACCATCCTCTAAGGTTGAACCGGCCCGCGGCTTGCGCCGCCGGCGGCTCTTGGCTTCGGCCTTGGGTCGGCTCTCCTCGTAGCGCTGCCACAGGTCCGGTCGCCGGTCCCTGGTGATGCGCTCCGCCTCGGCCAACCGCCAGGCTTTCACCTTCTCATGGTGCCCGGAGAGTAGAACCTCGGGCACCGCGCGGTCCTGCCAGATGGCTGGCCGCGTATAGTGGGGATACTCCAGCAATCCCCGCTCGAAACTCTCTTCGCCCGCCGTCTCGACGTTGCCCATGACGCCCGGCAACAGCCGGACGCAGGCGTCGATCAGGCACAGCGCCGCGGGCTCACCCCCGAAAGCACAAAATCCCCGAGGCTCACTTCCTCGAGGCCCTGCGCTTCCAGGACCCGCTCATCCACCCCCTCGTACCGCCCGCACAACACGGTGAGGCTGGGCACCGACACGAGTTCTCGTACCAGCGCCTGGTCCAGCACACGTCCACGCGGCGAGAGGTAGATCGCCCGGCCCCGTTCCCTCTGGTCCTGGCTCAATCGCGACCGGCTGGCGGTCAGCGCTGCATCCAGAACGTCGGGCCGCATGACCATGCCTGGTCCGCCGCCGAACGGGGTGTCGTCCACGGAGCGGTGTTTATCACTCGCGAACGACCGGATGTCCACTGATTCCAGCGACCAGGTGCCATTTTCAAGCGCTTTCCCCGCAAGGCTCATGCCCAGCGGTCCCGGAAACATCTCCGGGAACAGGGTCAGCACCGTCACATGCCAGCCGGCCGTCATCGAATCAGGCCTCTTCGTCACCATTGGCCTCGTGGGCCTCGGGCACGCCGCCTTCCGACGCCACCGCCTCGTCAGCGGCGGGGCCGCCTTCCATCTCGGCCAATTCCTCCGGTGTCGGCTTGACCTTCTCGAACAGGCCGGCCGGCGGCTCAACCGTGACGATCCCCGCCTTCACGTCCACCACCGGAACGGCGGCGCGGGTGAAGGGGATGGTGACCATCTTGCCGGAGGCCGCGTGCGCGATCTCCAGCATGTCGCCGCCACCGAAATCGTAGATGGCCTTGATCTCGCCGAAGGGCTCGCCGTCGGCGGTGGTCGCCACCAGGCCGATCAGATCGGCGTGGTAGAACTCATCCTCGTCGTCGGTCGCCGGCAGCTGGTCGCGGTTGATGTACAGCCGCGTGCCCTTCAGGGCGTCGGCGGCGTCACGGTCGCGCACGCCCTGCAATTCCGCCAGGAAGTGATCCTTGCCCATGCCGGTCATGGTCAGGGCGAAGGCGCGGGCGCCCGATTCGTCGGTCAGCTGGCCATAGGCGAACAGCGACTCCGGCACGGCCGTATAGCTCTTCACCTTGACGCGGCCGCGCACCCCGTGGCTGCCCACGAACTGCCCGACGCAGATGCGCGTGGCGGTTTCCATAACGATACTCTCTGGAAGACTGTAAACGGCGGAAAAGCTGAACGGGGGCGGTCACCCGCCCCCGTCGCAACCCGTCAACCTTCATGCCGGCCAACCAATGGCGAGCCGGCCTCAGGCCAATCAGCCCTCGCTGCCGGCGGCAGCGGCGGCCAGCTTGGCGCGCTCCTGGGCCTTCGCCTTCGGGGCGGACTTCTTCGGGGTCTCGCGGACCTTCGGCAGCTCGATGATGTTGGCGCGGCCCAGGAACAGGGCGACGCGGTCGGTCGGCTGGGCGCCCACGGACAGCCAGTGGCGGGCGCGCTCTTCCTTCAGGGTGATGCGCTCGGCATGGTCACGCGGCAGCATCGGGTTGTAGGTGCCGATCTTCTCGATGAAGTTGCCGTCGCGGGGCGAACGGCTGTCGGACACGACGATGCTGTAGAACGGACGCTTCTTGGCGCCACCGCGGGCCAGACAAATCTTGAGGGACATTTCTTACTTCCTGACTTTGATGTTGAACTGAAGGTGATGGTGAAAGGCGGATACTAAATTTGGCTGGCGGATCAGCGGCCCTTGGGCATCAGGGCCGACAGGCCCTGGCGCATGAGGCCCTTTTTCCCCAGTTTCTTGAACTTGCGCATCATGTCGGCCATGTCCTGGTACTGCTTCAGCAGCCGGTTGACGTCGGCCACCGTGGTCCCGGACCCCAGCGCGATGCGGCGCCGGCGCGATGCGTTCAGTATCTTGATGTCGCGGCGCTCTTTCTGGGTCATGGAGGTGATGATCGCCTCCTGACGCTTCAGCATGCGCTCGTCGATGTTGGCCTTGGACAGCTGGTCCTTGATCTTGCCCACGCCGGGCAGCATGGACAGCATGCCGCCCATCCCGCCCATCTTCCGGATCTGGCGCAGCTGGGACAGCATGTCGTCCAGGTCGAAGTTGCCCTTCTCCATCTTCGCGGCAAGCTTCTCGGCTTCCTCGCGGTCGATGGTCTCGGCGGCCTTCTCCACCAGGCTGAGCACGTCGCCCATGCCCAGGATGCGGCCGGCGATGCGATCAGGGTGGAAGGCCTCCAGCGCGTCGATCTTTTCGCCGGTGCCCAGCAGCTTGATGGGGCGGCCGGTAATCTGGCGCATCGACAGGGCGGCGCCGCCCCGGGCGTCGCCGTCGATGCGGGTCATGACGATGCCGGTGACGCCGACCTTGTCATTGAAATTGGTGGCTACGGTGACGGCGTCCTGGCCGGTCATGGCGTCCACCACCAGCAGGCTTTCCACCGGCTTGGTCACGTCGCGGATGCGCACGACCTCGTCCATCAACTCCTCGTCGATGGCGAGGCGGCCGGCGGTGTCCAGCATGACGACGTCATAGCCTTCCAGTCGGCCGACGCGCATGGCGCGCTGGGCGATCGTCACCGGGTCTTCGCCGGGGACGATGGGCAGGGTGGCCACGTCCACCTGCTCACCCAACACCCGCAGCTGTTCCTGGGCGGCTGGGCGTCGCGTGTCCAGCGACGCCATCAGCACCTTTTTCTTTTCGCGGGTCTTCAGCAGGCGGGCGATCTTGGCGGTGCTGGTGGTCTTGCCCGAGCCCTGCAGGCCCAGCATCAGCACCGGCACCGGCGCCTCAGCGTTGAGGTTGATGCCCTCGTTCTGCTCGCCCAGCATCTCGACCAGGTGGTCGTGGACGATCTTGATGACCATCTGGCCGGGGGTGATGGACCGCAGCACCTCCTGCCCGACGGCCTTTTCCTTCACGCCGTTGATGAAGGACTTGACCACGGGCAGGGCCACGTCGGCTTCGAGCAGGGCCACGCGCACTTCGCGCAGCGCGGCGCCAACGTCCTCTTCGGTGAGGGCGCCACGCCGACGCAGCCGGTCGAAGATATCGCCGAGCCGTCCTGTCAAGCCGTCAAACATAACCCGTCCTGGCCATTGCCGTTCCGATCTTCATCCCGCCCCTAGTCCAAGCGTCCATTCAGGCCCATTTGCCCAAACGAAAAGCGCCAGTGCACGAAACTCGTGGACTGGCGTCGCGCCTTGGCGCGGGATGCGGTCTCAGTCCCGGATCTGACGGATCCAGGGCCGAGGTGGGGCTATCTAGACCTGTGGAGGGCGTCTGTCAATGCTTCTGGAGTCAAGGACGCCCCGCGGCAAGGCGGTGATGGTAACGGCGATGTCGCGCCTGGATCAGGGACGGCGGCGGCGGGTCCTTAACCAAAACGGGCGATTGTCAACGGCCTGTACACCTGTAATAGACGGGGTGACAGGCCCGCTATTTCGCCTAGAGGCTCATTTTGGGTGCGCGCCCCCTCTTCCAGCGCGCCTTTAAGATAAGGTATGAACGGGTTATCGGGGTAGTCTTTGGGTAGTGCGCCATTCCGTGGCGGATTCGAATTGCGGGGGGACCGGCCCCGCGGAGGCTTGTATGTCGATGTCGTCCGGCAGAAATGCCGAACCCGAACGGTCCAGGATGAGCCAGACGGAGTTGCTGGCGATTGTTGGCAAGCATCGGGCGTTTCTGACGAAGCAGCCTGGGGGCGTGCGTGCCAGCTTCAAGCTGCGTGACCTTTCGCATATGGATCTGTCCGGTCTGAACCTGGCCGAGGCCGATTTCTCGGGCGCCAAGCTGTTCGGCGCCCGCATGGTGGATTGCGTCCTGACAGGGGCGTCGCTGTACGCCGCCGACCTGCGCCTGGCCAACCTGGAACGCTCCGACCTGCGCCGGGCCGACCTGCGTGGCGCCTGCATGCGCGGCGCCGTGCTGAACCAGGCCTCCATGGCCGAGGCCGACCTGCGCGAAGGCACCATCATGCACGTCCGCAAGGACGGCAGCATCACCGCCCACGAATTCGACGCCGTGCCCGTGCAGACGGAACTGTCCTGCGCCACCGTGGTGGGCGCCGACCTCAGCCGGGCCAAACTGTCCAACACCTTCCTGGTGCAGTCGGACCTGACGGATTGCATCATGCGCGGCGCCAAGATGGCGCGCGCCAACCTGACCAACACCAACCTGACCGGCTGCGATCTCAAGGGCGCGGATCTGACGGGCGCCAACCTGACGGGCGCCAAGCTGCACGGCGCGGACCTGACGGGGGCGGAGCTGGGGCTTGCCCAATTCGCCGGCGCCCTGATGATGGGCACCATCCTGGACGACAACGCGCGTCGCGCCGAAGAGGTGCTGGAGGGCATTCACGCCCCCACGCCCGAGGACGCCGGCCTGGACCTGTCCGCCATGCTGGTCCTGCATTCCGAATGGGTGGAGACGGGGGGCGTGAGGGCGCCCGGGCCGATCTGTCCAGTCTGGACCTCAGCGGCGTCGATCTGGCGGGCGCTAATCTGTCGGCCGCCCTGCTGCACTGCGCCTGCCTGCGCAAGGCCAACCTGGTGGGCACCTCACTGCCCATGGCCGACCTGTCGCTGGCCGACCTGCGCGACGCCAACCTCAGCCGCGCCGACCTGCGCGGCGCCTCGCTGGAGCGCGCCACCCTGAATGGCGCGCAGCTGGTGCGGGCCGATCTGGGGCCTGTGTTGATTCAAAGCTCCACGGGGCGGTTGTGGAGCGCCAACCTGCACCGCGCCCGCCTGGACGGCGCCAACCTGACCGGCGCCATGCTGAAGCGGGCGGTGCTGTCCCAATCCTCGCTGGTGGGGGCGGTGCTGAAGGATGCGGAACTGTCGGACGCCAAGATGGCGGGGGCTGACCTGCGCGACGTCGACCTGGCCAATACCGACCTGGATGGGGCGGACATGGCCGACGTGGTCGGTATGGTACACTGACATGGTGCACTGATCGGCTGTCACCGACCTAGTTTCGCCCTAGTTTCCTGACAATTCTGTAGCCCAATCCGCCGCCCGCCAATTCCTGCCTGCCGGACGCCCATGCTGCTGCCCACACAAGACCGTTCCGCCCGCCGCCTGGCGCTCAGCCTGCTGCTGGCGGGCCCCTTCCTGTTCGGCCTGTGGGCGGTGCTGCTGGGCCAGGATGGCAACTGGGATTTGCGCAACTATCATTGGTACAATGCCTACGCCTTCCTGACCGGGCGCTGGGGCATGGATGTGGCGCCGGCCCAGGTGGCCAGCTTCTACAACCCCACCCTGGACCTGCCCTTCTTCATGGCTTCCCAGGTGCTGCCCGCCCGCGTGGTGGAGTTCCTGCTGGGCAGCATCCAGGGCGCGAACCTGGTGCTGCTGTACGGCCTGGCCTGGACGGTGCAGCGTTCAGCGACGCCGGAACGCCGCCGCGTTCTGGTGGCTCTGGCCGTCGCCGTCTGCGGCATGGTGGGCGGCGGCCAGGTCGGCTTGCTGGGCACCACCTTCTACGACAACGTCATCAGCCTGTTCGTCCTTGGCGGCATCCTGGTGGCCGTTGGCGGGGAAGGGGCGGCCTGGAGTGCGCCCAATGGCCCGGCCTTCCGCCGCGTGGTGCTGGCGGGCCTGCTGGTGGGCAGCGGCGTGGGGCTGAAACAGCCCACCATCGTCTTCGCCGTGGGCACCTGCGCCGCCTTCCTGGCAGCAGGCGGCACGCCCTGGCGCCGCCTGCTCCTGGCCTTCTTCTTTGGGCTGGGCGTGCTGGCCGGCATGGCGATCTTCTCCGGCCACTGGATGTGGTTCCTGTGGAGCCATTTCCAGAATCCGCTGTTCCCCTATTTCAACAACGTCTTCCATTCCCCCTGGGGCACGCCCGACCCCTACCGGGACGACAAGTTCATCCCCAAGGGGCCCGTCGCCGCCGCCCTGTTCCCCTTCGCCTGGGCCCTGGATCCCAAGCTGGTGGGTGAGATCGTCTTCCGCGATTATCGCGTGCTGGCGGCCTATGTCGTGCTGCTGCTGACGGGCCTGATGGTCCTGGCCCGCTGGCTGCGCGGACAGTTCGCGGCCGAGGGGCCGCCCGTGGTGGACACCTCCGGCCCAGCCCGCGCCCGGCGTTACCTGCTGCTGGCCGGCAGCTTGAGCTACCTGGTGTGGCTGAAGCTGTTCGCCATCTACCGCTACCTGATCCCGCTGGAGATGCTGGCGCCCGTGCTGATCCTGGCGGCCGTGGCCCTGTGGCCGGCGCCGGCCCGGGCGCGGGGCATCATCACCGCCGTCCTGCTGCTGCTGCTGGCCGCCACCGGCCAGTCGGGCACCTGGGCCCGCGTGCCCTGGGGCGACCGGCCCTTCGGCGCCAAGGTGTCCGAGGTGCAGGCACCCGTCCTTCCCCGGCCGGACCACACCGTCATCCTGATGACCGGCTACGCCCCCACCAGCTTCCTCATCCCCGGTTTCCCGCCGCAGATCCCCTTCCTGCGGGTGCAGAGCTATTTCATTCATCCGGACCAGGGCGACATCCTGCTGAACCGCCAGATGCGCCGGCGCATCGACCAGGGCATCGCCAACGGCGATGACTTCTACCTGCTGCTGGCGCATTGGGAGACCTGGACGATGGACCAGATTTTGCCACGCTATGGCCTCAAGGGTGCCGGGGAGCCCTGCCAGCCTGTCACCTCGACGCTGGACGAGCCCATGATGTTGTGCCGCATCATCCCGCTGCAACCTGCGGCGAACCGTGATATGAACCCCGTGAACTAACGCCTATTTCAAGGACTGCATGCGATGGTCGACACCACCGCCCTCCAGCCCGGCAAGCCCACCGTGGCCGTGCTGGTGCCCTGCTATAACGAGGAAGCCGCCATCGCCAAGGTGGTCGCCGACTTCAAGGCGGCCCTGCCCGATGCCGTCGTCTATGTCTACGACAACAATTCCAAGGATCGCACCGTGGAGGTGGCGCGCGCCGCCGGTGCCGTCGTCCGGACCGAGCCGCTGCAGGGCAAGGGCAACGTGGTGCGCCGCATGTTCGCCGACATCGAGGCGGATGTGTACGTCATGGTCGATGGCGACGATACCTACCACGCCGCCAGCGCCCCGGCCCTGATCGACCGGCTGGTGACCGAGCAGCTGGACATGGTGAACGGCGCTCGCGTAACGGAGATCGAGGCTGCCTACCGCCCCGGCCACCGCTTCGGCAACATGCTGCTGACTGGCCTGGTGACCTTCATTTTCGGCAAGCGCACCAACGACATGCTGTCGGGCTACCGCGTCTTCTCCCGCCGTTTCGTGAAGTCATTCCCGGCGCTGGCCGGTGGCTTCGAGACGGAGACGGAGCTGACGGTGCACGCGCTGGAACTGCGCATGCCGATCGCGGAGGTGGAGACCCCCTACAAGGACCGTCCCCCCGGGTCGGTCAGCAAGCTGTCCACCTACAAGGATGGCATGCGCATCCTGTGGATGATCACCAAGCTGGTGAAGGAAGAGCGGCCCATGCTGTTCTTCGGTGTCGCCGCCATCCTGCTGGCGCTGCTGTCGATCATCCTGGGCATTCCCATCTTCATCACCTTCGTGGAGACGGGCCTGGTCCCGCGCCTGCCCACGGCGGTGCTGGCCACCGGCCTCATGACCCTGGCCTTCCTGTCGCTGACCTGCGGCCTGATCCTGGACACGGTCACCCGCGGGCGTCGCGAGATGAAGCGCCTGCGCTATTTGGAAATCCCGGCGCCGGATTTCGCCCCGCTGGGCCGGGGCTGAGGGCGTGGCTGATCTGCCAAAGGGCGATCTGCCGGATGGCAAGCCGAAACACGTGAAGGCGGAGGTCATGTCCTTCGCCCTCATCGGCGTGGCCGGCCTGTTCGTGGACATGGGGGCGCTGTGGGTGGCCCTGAACCCCTTAGGTTTGGACAAGCACAGCGCCGGCTTCTTCTCCTACTTCGTGGCCGCCACCTTCACCTGGTGGATGAACCGGCAGTTCACCTTCACCGGCGCCAGCCGGCGGGGCGCGATCCGCCAGTGGGCCAAGTTCCTGGCGGCCAACGCCGTGGGCGGCGTCGTCAACCTGGCGACATACAACCTCATCGTCTGGCTGGACGCGCCTGCCTTCGCCGTCGCCGTCTTGCCCTGGCTGCCCACCTTGTGGCCCTACGGCGCCAAGGGTGCAGGCTCCCTGGCCGGCATGGGCTTCAACTTCGTCCTGTCCAAGATGCTGGTGTTCGGCCGGAAATAGTCTTTCCCCAACCTGCGGTGGGGGCGGGGCGGCATTGCCGGGCACGCCCATGGACAGGGGGCGGATCGTCGCCATATAACCGGGCATCATGGCGCGCCGGTTTCTCAAGATGCACGGGCTTGGCAACGACTTCGTCGTTCTGGACGCCCGCCACACCCCCCTGTCCTTGACGGGCGCGCAGGCGCGCGTCCTGGCCGACCGCCGCTTCGGCGTCGGCTGCGACCAGATCATTATCCTGGAACCGCCGCAGTCGGCTGGCGCCGATGTCTTCATGCGCATCCTGAACCCGGATGGCAGCGAGTCCGGCGCCTGCGGCAACGCCACGCGCTGCGTCGCCTCGCTGGTGGCGGCCGAGGGGGCTGGGCGGGACAGCCTGACGGTGGAAACCATCAGCGGCCTGTTGCCCGCCACCCACCATGCCGATGGCACGGTGACGGTCGACATGGGCCCCGCTCGCCTGGACTGGCGGCAGATCCCGCTGGCTGAACCGGCCGACACCCTGTCGCTGGAGGTGGCCGCCGGACCGCTGTCGGCCCCTTGCGCCGTCAACATGGGCAACCCCCACGCCGTCTTCTTCGTGGACGATGCGGAGGCTGTGGACCTGGCGCAGTGGGGTCCCCAGCTGGAACACCATACCGCCTTCCCCGAGCGCGCCAATATCGAGGTGGCGACCGTGGTGACACCCGGCCAGGTGCGCATGCGGGTGTGGGAACGCGGCGCCGGCATCACCCTGGCCTGCGGCTCCGGCGCTTGCGCCACCCTGGTGGCGGCCGCCCGCCGCGGCCTGACGGGCCGCAAGGCCGAGATCGTGATGGATGGCGGCGCGCTGACCATCGAGTGGCGCGAGGACGGGCACGTGCTGATGACCGGGCCGGTGGCCACGGCCTTCAGCGGGACGCTTGATGACAGTCTGCTGGCGGGCGCCGCGCGATGAGTGCCGAGCACGCTGACACTGATCATGGGCACGAGCACCGCCAGGAAGGCTCCGGTCCGGAGATCTCCGGCGAGGCCGGCGGGCCGCAGGTCGTCACCTTCGGCTGCCGCCTGAACGCCTATGAATCCGAGGTGATGCGCGACCACGCGCGCGCCGCCGGCCTGGGCCCCGTGCTGATCTTCAACACCTGCGCCGTGACGTCGGAAGCCGAGCGGCAGGCCCGCCAGGCCATCCGCAAGGCCCGGCGCGAGAACCCGGACACCCGCATCGTCGTCACCGGCTGCGCCGCCCAGGTGAACCCCGGCACCTTCGCCGCCATGCCCGAGGTCGACCAGGTGCTGGGCAACGATTTGAAGCTGAAGGCCGACAGCTGGACCAGCTTCGGCACCGGCCAGGCGGAGCGGGTGATCGTCAACGACATCATGTCGGTGCGCGAGACCGCCAGCCACCTGATCCAGGGCATGGAAGGCCGCGCCCGCGCCTTCATCCAGGTGCAGAACGGCTGCGACCACCGCTGCACCTTCTGCATCATCCCCTATGGCCGGGGCAATTCCCGCTCCGTCCCCATGGGCGAGATCGTGACCCAGGTGCGCACCCTGGTGGACCAGGGCTACCGTGAGGTGGTGCTGACCGGCGTGGACGTCACCAGCTACGGCCCCGACCTGCCGGGCGCGCCCACCCTGGGCCAGATGATCCGCCGCCTGCTGGCCCTGGTGCCCGAGTTGCCGCGCCTGCGCCTGTCCTCGCTGGACCCGGTGGAGATCGACGACGACCTCTGGCGCCTGATCGCCGAGGAGCCGCGCCTGATGCCCCACCTGCACGTCAGCCTGCAGGCCGGCGACGACATGGTGCTGAAGCGCATGAAGCGCCGGCACAGCCGCGCCGATGCCGTCGCCTTCTGCCAGCGCGCGCGCGACCTGCGGCCCGACATGGTGTTCGGCGCCGACCTTATTGCCGGCTTCCCCACGGAAACCGATGAGATGTTCCGGAACACCCTGGACGCCGTGGCCGATTGCGGCCTGACCTGGCTGCACGTCTTCCCTTACAGCCCGCGTCCCGGCACGCCAGCGGCCCGCATGCCGCAGGTGGACAGAGCGGTGCGCAAGGAACGGGCGGCCCAGCTGCGTGCGGCGGGCGAGGCGGCGGTGCGCCGGCACCTGGCCAGCCAGCAGGGGCGCACCGTCACGGTGCTGGTGGAAAAGGGCCATATCGGCCGTACCGAACAATTCGCCGAGGTGCGGCTGGATCGCGATTTCGCGCCGGGCACCCTCGTGGACGCCCGCATTTCCGGGCTGGATGGCGACATGCTGATGGGTTGCTGCTGATGTTCGATTGGATCAAGCGTAAGAAGCCCGCCGCCGAAGCCCCGGCCGTCGTTCCCCCCACGCCTGAAATTCCAGTCGCCGTCGAGCCTGTTTCGCCACCGGAACAATCGCCGACGCCGCCTGAGATGGCTGAGGAGCCGGTGGTGGCGCCCATTGCGGCCCCCAAATCGGCCCTGGTCTTGGACGCCGCCCCGGCGGCGCCGGTGGAGGAAGCCCCGCAGGGCAGCTGGCTGTCGCGCCTGCGGCGCGGCCTTTCCAAATCCACCAGCCGGCTGACCGACGGCATCGGCGGCATCTTCACCAAGCGCAAGCTGGATGATGAGACGCTGGAGGAACTGGAGGAGCTGCTGATCCAGGCGGACTTGGGGCCCGCCATGGCCGCGCGCGTCACCGGCGACCTGGCCAAGAGCCGCTTCGGCAAGGAGGTCTCGCCCGATGAGGTGAAGCGCTTCCTGGCGGATGAGATCGGCAAGGTGCTGGCCCCCGTGGCCCGGCCCCTGGTGCTGGACGGCAACCACAAGCCCCACGTGGTGCTGGTGGTGGGCGTGAACGGCACGGGCAAGACCACCACCATCGGCAAGTACGCGCGGGAACTGCGCGCCGCTGGCAAGACCGTGTGGCTGGCCGCCGGCGACACCTTCCGTGCCGCCGCCGTCAGCCAGCTGCAGATTTGGGGCGAGCGCACCGGCGCCCCGGTGGTGGCCAAGGAGACGGGGGCCGACGCCGCCGGCCTGGCCTATGAGGCGCTGGAGAAGGCGCGGGCCGCCGGCGCCGACGTGCTGCTGATCGACACCGCCGGCCGCCTGCAGAACAAGCAGGGCCTGATGGATGAGCTGCGCAAGATCGTGCGCGTCATCAAGAAGGTGGATCCCACCGCCCCCCACACCACCCTGCTGACCCTGGACGCGACCACCGGCCAGAACGCCCATTCGCAGGTGGAGGTGTTCAAGGAGATGGTGTCGGTCAACGGCTTGATCCTGACCAAGCTGGACGGCTCCGCCCGCGGCGGTGTGCTGGTTTCGCTGGCGCAGAAGTTCGGCCTGCCGGTCCACGCCATCGGCGTGGGCGAGGGCATCGACGACCTACGCCCCTTCGACGCCCAGTCCTTCGCCGCCTCGCTGGTGGGGTTGGAAGACGGCCGGTGAGGTGAGCGTCTGAACGGCCGCAACGATGGCATGGGGGAGGGGGGTAAGGATGCGGCGTTTGACGCGATGCGCGGCGCTGGCTGGCCTGATGGCCGCCATCTCTTCCCTGGCCATGGCCCAGCCCGTCGATCCCAAGGCGACCTTGGATGCTTTGGACCAGGCCTTCGGTGGCCATCAGCCAGGTGCCCGCGCCGTGCACGCCAAGGGCCTGGTGGTGGAGGGGACCTTCGTCCCGTCCCCGGCCGCCGCCGGCGTCAGCCGGGCGCCGCACTTCCAGGCGGGCCCGACGCCCGTCACCATCCGTTTCTCCAACTTCGCCGGCATCCCCACCCAGGCGGATGGCGACGCCATGGCCAGCCCTCGTGGAATGGCGCTGAAGTTCCATCTGGCCGACGGCACCGACACCGACATCGTCGCCCATTCCGTGAACGGATTCCCGGTAGCGACGGCGGCTGATTTCCTGGCCATGGTCCAGGCGGCGGCCGCGCACGACCTTCCGACCTTCCTGGCGTCCCACCCGGGGGCCCGTGCCTTCGAGGCGTTGCCCAAGCCCATCCCCGCCAGCTACGCCACCCTGGGCTATTTCGCCGTCAACGCCTTCCGCTTCACCAACGCCCAGGGCCGGGCCACCCTCGGCCGCTACCGCCTGGTGCCGGAGGTGGGGCAGACGCTGCTAACTCCCGCCGAGGCGGCGGGCCGGCCGGCCGACTACCTGGCGGCGGAGATGGCGCGGCGGCTGGCCCAGGGCCCGGCGCGCTTCCGCCTGATGCTGCAGGTGGCGGAGACCGGCGACAGGGTCGATGACGCCACTGTCGCCTGGCCGGAGACGCGGCGGCAGGTCGACCTGGGCACGCTGACCCTGACCGGCATCGCGTCCGACCAGGACTTCCAGCAGCGCACCCTGTTGTTCCTGCCCGGCCGCCTGCCCGCCGGCATCGAACCCGCCGACCCTATGGTCGATGCCCGCACCCCCATCTACGGCGCCTCTTTCCGCCGGCGCCTGGGGGAGGATGGCTGAGTGTTCCGCCGCGCAACGGTCATCAGGGTGCGCTTGACAGAGGCCCGGTCCTTGACCAAGTATGAAGGATGAAGCCGCACACGGGGAAAGCCCGGTGCGGCTTTTCTATTTTTTAAAAGACTTTGCTGACGAAGGGGTCTGCCGACGGCAATCCGGCTGTGGGCGGGAAGGACCCCAGAATAAAAGAGGAGTTTTCCGATTGAACGCACCGGTTTCCCTGCAGGCTGACAAGGTCGTCACCTTCACCGACGCGGATGCCGCCTTCACCCATGTGCTGGCGCTGTACAACGACGCGGTCGGGCATTTGCGGGCCCGCTTCCAGGATTATGCCAGGGGCGAGAGTTTCACCGGCCGGGTGCGCCGCTTCTATCCATTCGTGCAGGTGACAGTGGACCATGAGCCCCGGGTGGACAGCCGCCTGGCCTATGGCTTCGTTTCCGGTCCCGGCACCTACCGCACCACGCTGACGCGGCCCGACCTCTACGCCCACTACTACCGCCACCAGTTCCAGCAGCTGCTGCGCAACCACACCACCAGCATCGAGGTGGGGGTGAGCGACATGCCCATCCCCATCCAGTTCGCCTTCCCGGAAGGCATGCATGTGGAAGGGGACTTGCCGCCGGAACATTTGCGCAAGCTGCGCGAGGTCTTCGACCTGCCCGACCTGGCGGTCATGGACGACAGCATCGTCAACGGTACTTATGAATGCCCGCCCGGTTCGCCCGAGCCGCTGGCCCTGTTCACCGGCCCGCGCGTGGACTACAGCCTGCACCGGCTGAAGCACTATTCCGCCACGGCGCCGGACCACTTCCAGAACTACGTGCTGTTCACCAACTACCAGTTCTACATCGACGAGTTCGTGCGCCGGGGGCTGGAGACCATGCAGCCGTCGGACGATCCGGAGGTGCAGGCCTACCGCTCGCAATACGTGGCCTTCGTCGAGCCCGGCGACCACGTGACTTTTAATCAGGCCGTGGAACCCGGCCGCGCCACTGAGGGGGAGCGGGTCAAGCGCCTGCCCCAGATGCCCGCCTATCACCTGAAGCGGGCGGACGGGAACGGCATCACCATCGTCAACATCGGTGTCGGCCCCAGCAACGCCAAGACGATCACCGACCATATCGCCGTGCTGCGGCCCCACGTCTGGCTGATGCTGGGCCACTGCGCCGGCCTGCGTGAGACGCAGCGCCTGGGCGACTACGTCCTCGCCCACGGCTATGTGCGCGAGGACAAGGTGCTGGACGCCGACCTGCCCACCTGGATCCCCGTGCCGCCCCTGGCCGAGGTGCAGGTGGCCCTGGAAAAGGCAGTGGGCCACGTGACCGGGCTGGAAGGCTGGGAGCTGAAGAGCCTCATGCGCACCGGCACGGTCGCCACCATCGACAACCGCAACTGGGAACTTCGTGACTACCGCGAGCCGGTGCAGCGCTTCAGCCAGAGCCGCGCCATCGCGCTGGATATGGAATCGGCCACCATCGCCGCCAACGGCTTCCGCTTCCGTGTGCCCTATGGCACCCTGCTGTGTGTGTCGGACAAGCCGCTGCATGGCGAGCTGAAGCTGCCAGGCATGGCCAACCACTTCTACCGCGCCCGGGTGGACCAGCACCTGGCCATCGGCATGCTCGCCATGGAGCTGATGCGGGAGAACGGCCTGGAACGCCTGCACAGCCGCAAGCTGCGCAGCTTCGTCGAGGCGGCGTTCCAGTAATGTCCCAGCTGATCCGTCTGCTTCTGGAATGGGGCCCGTTGGTCGTCTTCTTCGTGGCCAACGCCAAGGGTGGGATCATGGTCGCCACCGCCGCCTTCATGGTGGCGGCGGTGGTGGCCCTGCCCATTTATCGCAAGCTGGACGGCAAGTGGCCGCTGATGCCGCTGGTCACCTGCGGCTTTGTGCTGGTGTTTGGCGGCCTGACCCTGTGGCTGAACGATGAGACCTTCATCAAGGTGAAGGCCACCATCATCTACCTGCTGTTCGCCCTGGCCCTGGCCGTGGGCGTGGCCCTGCGCCGCAACCTTCTGGCCCAGGTGCTGGTGGGCGTGGAGCTGGATCCCGCCGGCTGGCGCCGCCTGACCGTGCGCTGGATGGCCTTTTTCCTGGTGCTGGCCGGCGCCAACGAGGTGGCGTGGCGTTTTCTGACCACCGACCAGTGGGTGGCCTATAAGTCCTTCGTCGTCATTCCGCTGTTCGTGCTGTTCAGCATGGCTCAGGTGCCCCTGATCCTGAAGCATCAGGTGCCGGAAGCCGGGGGCGGTGCGGACGGCCAGGGCGGCGGAGCGTAAGGATGCGCAAGCGGCGCAGCGGACTTGCGGTGGCGCTGATGCTGGGCCTGGCGGCTTGCGCCAGCAACAACGCCCAGGAACACGGCACCGCCCTGCATCATCTGGGCGGCCCCGCCGATGGGGTGGTGCTGCCGCCGGTGGAGGGCCCCCGCCAGCCCGGCGCCGACGGGGCCGATCCCCAAGTCGCGCCGGACGTGGCGCCGGTCCCTGGCGCGCCATCCGCCGCGACGACGGGCAAGCGGCCGGCCGCCGCCCTGTCACGATCCGCCCAACCTGCGCCGGCCACGGCCGCCGGGCCGTTCGCGCCGCCCCCGGACACCGGCATCCAGGAGGTGGTGGTGACGCCCTTGGACGTCAGCGGCTATTGGAAGATCACCGCCCGCTCCACCTTCGGCCTGGGCAATTCGGCTTTCTACAAGCGCTATGAGAACGACACCCACATCTGCCGGTTCGAGCAGACGCGCGGCCGCCTGCGGGCCTATTGCCCCCTGCTGGACTCGGTGGGGGAGGGGGAGCTGGAGGAGCGCCATCTCAGCCTGTCATGGAGCCTGGCGGGCGGCATCGCCTTCCATGTGGACGCGCAGGTGGAGGGCGCGGTCGGGCAGCAGCTGTCTTTCACCGGCCAGGCGGCCGGCCGGCTGGTGGGTTTCCTGCCGGTGACGGCGCAGGTGCCGGCGCGCGGCGTGCGGTTCGAACCGCCGACGGACGCGGCCCCGCCCAGCCTGGCGGCCCTGCGCCAGGCCCTGGCCGACTGGGACAGTGGCCAGCTGACGCCTGACCTCTACACTCCCAACCTGCTGCCCCGCCTGACCAAGCTGCTGGCCCGCTCCGGCCGCGCCGCCGGGCGGGGAACGCTGCAGGATCTGCGCTTCATCGGCACCATCGAGCGCGCCCTGAACAAGAAGGACGCGCCCGACGCCCGCGTCAGTCATGACGTCTATGAGGCGCGGTACGCCAGCGGTACCTGGCTGTGCGTGGTCCATCTGGATGCCGATGGCAAGATCAGCGATTTCGCCTGCTAGCTGCCAGCGCGGGACGCTTCCTCCCGCCCCCTCCATGTCCGCCATCCCAGGGCCGTCAGTAACAGGCCGGCGGCGAAGGCCGCGTATCCCAGGGGCATGAAGGGCGGGCGGAAGCGGAACTCCACCACCGATCGGCCTGCGGGCAGGGCGACCCGTTGGAGCAGTTCTCCCTCTCGCAGGACGAGGCTGTCCCGGCCATTGACGGTGGCGGTCCATCCCGGCAGGTAGAGTTCCCGCCGCGTCAGCGTTGCCGGCGCGGGACAATCCACGGTCGCCTGCGCACGCACGGTGGCGGCGACCACGCACCCGTCAGCCTGGAAATAGGGCGCCGGGGGCTGGCGCATCTCGTAAATGTCCATGACGGCATCGGAATAGACGGGTGCGTCCATGAAGGCCGGGACGGGGGAGCCCAGGCCGATGACGGCTTCCCATCCCGGCTTGGGCACGCCGTCCAGGGCCAGGGCGCGGGGCCGGCCGGCATGGCCTTGGATGGCCCAGATGACCACCGGCACCGTGCCGCCGGACTTGCGCCATTCCAGGGTGACCGGCGCGCTGCCGGGCGGCAGGGGGTGGTCCAGGGAGATGCGGGCATAGCGGCCATCACGGGCGGCGGCCAAATCGGTGCGCCCGGTGGCGCAGACATCGCCCCGGCACGCCATCACCAGCAAAGCCCCGTCGCTCTTGTCGCCGTAGGTCCCCAGCATGACGCTGACGTCATGCACTTCATTCCCCGCCGGGTAATCCGGCACCGCCAGCGTCACCCGCGTGCCGTCGTCCAGGCGCAGGGGCTGGTGGCCAGGGTCGTTCGGGTCCTGGCCGGCATCCCATCCGAAGGGTGAAATCCCGGGCGGGGCGACCACGTATTTGACGCCCACCTCGCGGAAGGCGTCCAGATTGCGCATCAGGTTTTGCGCCTGGCTGCCCCGGCTGGGGTCCAGGTGCCCATAGGGGCCGAAGGTCACGCCGGTGGTGTTGTCGTCCAGATGGTCGTGGACGTAGCGCGTCCAGTCGGCAGGCAGGGGCAGGTCATCGTGGTTCAGGCTGGCGACACCGTAAAAGGACCCGTAGTTGGGCTGTATCGGGCCCAGGGTGTAAAAGCGCTGCAATCCCAAATTCTGCCGCAGGAAGTGGATGCCCCCCAGCTGCAGCGTGCCGGCCTTGACCGTCCACACCGCCGGTACCAGGAACAGGGCGATGGCCTCCACGACGGTGAAGGCCGCCAAGCCCAGGGCCTGGCGCCGGCCATCCAGACGCGGGAATGCCAGGATGCAGACACCAAGCGCCAAGGCCGCGGTGCAGCCAATCGATAGCCGGTACCAGGACAGGACGGCGGCGTCGTTGAAGCGGCCCCATGACAGGACGGCGGCGGCCAGCACCAGCAGCGCCAGGGCGGAGGCCCCATTCCGGAAAAGCGGGCGGGTCCACAATCGCCGCATATCACCGGCCTGGGCCAGGTCGTGACAGGCCAGGCCGGCCAGGACGGCCAGGGCGAATTCGAAAGAGGGCGGCAGATAGCGCGTGAAGATGCTGTTGGTGACCATGGGCACGGCGGTGACCAGGTGGGTCAGGCCGGGCACGCCGTAGAGAGTGGCGATGGTGAAGAGCGACCATGCGCCCAAGGTCAGGCGCAGGCCGCGCCACCGCCGCGCCCATAGGCCCATCACCGCCATGGCCGGCATCATCACGCCGACATAGCCCCCGGCCCGCCCCCAGAAGACGCCGGCGTCTGGGGTGGTGGCGTCCGTCAGCCGCCCATGGAGGTAAGGCATCAGCAGGGTGATGAGGCGTTCCTGACCCAGGCGGACATAACGATAGCCTTCGCCGCCATGGGCGCCCACGAAGGCGTGCGGCAGATATCCCAGGAAGGCGATCAGGATAGGGGCGGCCAGCAGAACGCCGGCCCCGACACCCAGCGTCAGGCGCACCAGGTACGACGCGGCCTGGCGGCGCTCCAGGCCGGGCAGGCGGGCCATGGTCCAGGCGGCGGCCAGCAGCCCGTCCAGGTAGGCCATTTCCGGGAAGCCGGCGTACAGGGACAGCGCCACCCCCAGCCCGATCCAACCCCAGCCGCCCTGGCGCGTCCCCTCGCGGCCGGCGATCACAGTCAGACGGACATCCTCAACCCCCAGCAGGATCATGGGCAGGAAGCAGATGGGGTTGATGACGGCGTTGGCCAGCCAGGCGTACGTTCCGTTGAATTCGAACAGCAGGGCGGCGGTGCCGGCGGCCAGGGCGCCCGTGCCCAAGCGGCGCATCACCAGCACGGTGAAGATGCCGGCGATGATCTGCATCGCGATGTGCATGTAAAGCTGGCCGTCCGGTAGGGCCAGCAGCGGCGTCAGGGGGAACAGCGCCGCCGACTGCATCTCCCCCGCCAGCGGCATGCCCACGCCTTCATACGGGTTCCACCAGGGCAGGTGGCCGGACAGCAGGTCCAGGGCCGCGCGATGCCCCAGCGTCTGGCTGGTGAAGCCGACGTTGGGGTCCAGGGACGACACCCCGTCGGCGTTCAGCCCGGTGACCAGGTCGCTGTTCATCAGGGCCGGGTTGGCCAGGCGCAGATGCAGGATTTGGTGCAGCTTGGCCAGTACGGGCGTCAGCACCGCCAGGATGAACGCCGTGCGAAAGCCGTTGCGCCTGTTCTGGTCCGGGGGCATGCCTGCGGCTGCGGGCGTCTGGGGCATTGGCGGTCCTGCGGCTTGAGGTCTGGGGACTGGATCCCTCAATGGTCCGTGGATTTCAAGTCCCGCAAGGCCATACCGCCCTGGATTGAATCCCCTGCCTTTGAATCTCCCGCGTTACGGTGGGGCGCCGCCGCGTTACCGCCCGGTAAATTCGGGTAACCTTCTGGTTTCGCCGCCTTGTCCTTCCCCACCGTCCTTGTAGAGAGGGCGGGCGCGCCGTCGCGCGCCATCGCCATATAAGGGGAGAATAGGGCCATGCGTAACCGGGTGATCTTGGGTGCCGCCATCGGCTGCCTGTCCTTGAGCGGCTGCGTCATCAACGCCGACGACAGCGGCCATCACTACGACATGCCGCGCACGGCCACGACCGTCTGCCGGCGTGAGGTCGACCATGTGTACGACGACTATTACAAGATCGCCTTCGACCTGCCGGTCCTGGCCACTGAGGCGGATGGGCGCCAGACTGTGGTCCAGCCCTTCACCCTGATGCCCCGCCGCGACATCACCGCCGCCGCCGGCCGCCATGTCATGCGCTGCGTCGTCAAGGACACGGCCCTGATCTCGGTCAGCGAGGATCGCTGAGGTTTCGTCGCCGGCCCTGGCCCAGGCCAAGCACGGTCAAGGCCAAGCCGGTGGCGAAGGCGCCGTAGCCCCAGCCCATGTGCGGCGGGGTATAGCGAAAAACAACCTCCGACCGGCCGGCGGGCAGGTCGACCTTCTGGAATAGCGGGCCTTCCCGACCGACCGCCCGCGACATCCCGTTCACGGTCGCGGTCCAGCCGGGCATGAACAGTTCCAAACGCGTCAATGAGGTCGGGGCGCTACAATCCGCCGCCAACCGGTCCCGGCTGACCGGGATCAACTGGCAGCCGTCGGCGCTGAAGTATGGCCGGGGGCTTGTGAGGGCGTCGATCTGCATGACGTCGTCGCGAAAGACAGGGCCGCCGCCATCGGCTGGCGCGGCTGCCGCCAACGCGAGGGCGACATGGGGTTCCACCCCGGCGACGGGGGCGCCGTTCAGGGTGAGGGTTCGTCCCGTATCGGCTTCCGTCGCCCATGCGGCCAGGCCGAAACGCTTGCGTCCCCCCACACGGCGGACCTCCAGCGTCAGGGGCGTGTCGCCCGCCAGCGGAACGGTTCCGGACAATTGGATCAGGACGTAGCGGCCACCCGTGATGTCCGACAACTCGCGCTCGCCCTCCACGCAGGTCATGCCGCCGCACAGGCGCAGCGTCAGGCGGCCGTCGGCGTGGCCGTTCTTCAGGGAACGGACATTCAGCCCCACGGCGGTCACCTGGCCGCGTTCGGCATGGAACGGCGCTCGGCGGGCGTCCGCCGGCAGGGTAAGGATGACCGCATCCCCGTCAGCCAGGGCAATGGGGCGCCGCTCCTGGTCGCTCATCCCGGGGGGCAACCAATCGAAGGGGCCTTGGCCGGGTACGGAAACCACATAGCGAACGCCGACATCGCGGTAGGCGTCCATATCCCGCCGCAGATTGTCGATCGCGCTGGGCCCGGTGGCGGAGCGGCGGTCCCGGCCGTCGAAGGCGATGGGGTAAGTGTTGTCGTCCAGCCGCTGAACAACATGGTCCACCCAGGCGGCCGGCACGGGCAGGTTGTTATGGTTGATGCCGGCAATGCCGTAGTAGGCGCTGTAGTTGGGTTGGATGGGACCCACGGTGTAGAAGCGCTGCAGGCCCAGATGGCTTTGCAGGAAGCCGATGCCGTCTTCCCGCAAGACACCGGCGCGCGGGTAGAACGCTGTGGGTATCAGCAGCAATAGTATCGCCTCGGCCACCGCAAGGCCACCCAGCCAGCGGGCGCGGCGGTGGCTTTCCAGAGTGGGCCGGCGCAGGATGGCGGCCATACCCGCCAGGACTAGGGCGCCCACCGCCAGCGACCCCCACAGCCAGGGCGTACGGTAAGGCTTCAGCGCCAACAGGGGAACGGCCAAGCCCAGGGCAAGCGCCGTGAAGGCCGTCACCGCCGCGAAACCAAGCCATTGCCGGCGTGTCGGCTTCGACGCCTCCGCCAGATCCTGGCAGGCCAGTCCCGCGAGGATGGCCAGCGCGAAGGCCACCGAGGGGGCGAAGTAGCGGAAGAACACGGCCCAGCCGACGCCTGGGATGGCGGTCACGACGGCGTTGACCACGGGCAGGCCATAAATGGCGCCCGTGACGATGGCTACCCAGCCGGCCAGGGCCAGACGCAGGGGACGCAGGTGGCTGCCAACCGCGCCGATCATGCCCAAGCCAAGCAGGCCAATACCGGTATAACCCCCCACCGCCCCCCAGAAGCCGAAGCTTTCCGCCGTACCGGGGTCGCTTAGCCGGCCCAGGCCATAGGGCAGGACCAGCGTGATCAGGCGGGCGGCGGACAAATGCACATGCCGGAAGCCGCCGTCGCTGTGAGCGCCCAGGTCGGCGTCCGGTAAATAGCCCAGGAAAGCGACCAGGATGGGGCCCGCGACCAGCAGGCCGCCGACGGCGCCCAGCGCCACCCGGGCGAGGTAAACCACACGCTGCCGCCCGGCAAGGCCCGCCAGTCGCGCCAGCGTCCAGACGGTGATCAGCAGGCCGTTGAAATAGGCGACCTCGGGAAAACCGGCATAGAGGGACAAGGCCAGCCCCAGGATGATCCAAGGCCAGCCGCCCCGCGCGCCCGCCTGGACGCGGCTCCGCACGGTTTCCACGCCCAGAAGGGTCATGGGCAGAAAGCAGATCGGGTTGATGACGGCGTTGGCCAGCCAGGCGTAGGTCCCGTTGAACTCGAACAGCAGGGCCGCCACGGCGCATGCCATCGGCGCCAGGCCCAGCCGCCGCAGCAGCGACCAGGTGAACAGGCCGGCCAGGATTTGCAGGCTTATATGCATATATAGCTGGCCGTTGGGCAAGGCCAGCAGCAACGTTGGCGGAAACAGGGCGGCGGACTGCATGTCGCCAGCCAACGGCATGCCGATGCCGGAATAGGGATTCCACCAGGGAATGTGGCCGGACAGCCAGTCCAGCGCCGCGCGGTGGCCCAGGGCTTGGCTGGTATAGGCGATGTTGGGGTCAAGCGTGGACAAGCTGCGCCGCAGCACCCGGGCGGCGATGCCGCTTTCCAGGAAGCGGGCATCGGCCAGGCGCCAGCCCAGGATCAGGTGCAGCTTGGCCAGGATGGGGGCGATGAGGACAAGGAACAGCGGCCTGCGGCTGTTGGCGGTATCTGATGTCATCGTTGTCGTCAGGGTATCGCGACGGAACGTCGGTTACGGGCGAAGGGCAGGGCGCTGGCTGCCGCCAAACCAAGCCCGACAAGGAAGGCGGCATAGCCCCAGGCCATATGGGGCGGCTGATAGTGGAAGCGCACGTCCGACCGGCCGGCGGGCAGGTCGACCTTCTGGAACAGCGGGCCGTCCTGGCCGACTGTCCGCTGCGCCCCGTTCACGGTTGCCGTCCAGCCTGGCATGAACAGTTCCAGGCGCGTCAGTGTGGCCGGGGCGGGGCAGTCGGCGGTCACCATCTCACGGCTGACTGGCGTCAGCCGGCATCCCTCGGCTGTGAAATAGGGGCGGGCGCCGGGCAGCTCGACGATGTCCATGACCTCATCGCCGGCCACGGGGGAGGCGAATTGCAAGGTCACCTGCGGATCCCGTGCCGGTGCCGGCGTGGTCCACAGCCCAACGGGGAAGTCGCCCCCGACCTTGCGGAAGGTGATGGTCATGGGGCCCGCCCAAGGCACCGGCGTGTCCAAGGGGATGGACAGGTACTGGTTGTCGGCCGCCGTGGCCAGGTCCCGGCGTCCTTCCGCGCAGCGGTCGGCGGCGCAGAAGCGCACGACCAGCGTGCCCTTGCTCTGCCCCACATACGTGGCCACCAGGACGCCGACCGACCGCACCTCGCGGTCGGCGGCCATGGACGGATCAGGCGGCAGGACCAGGCTGGCGCTGCCGCCGTCGTCCAGGCGCAAGACCTCGGTCATGCTGACGGCCACGCCCGGCGGTTTCCAGTCGAAGGGGCTTTGGCCGGTGGGCGCCACCAGGTATTTCACGCCCATGGCCCGGTAGGCGTCCAGATTGGCGCGCAGATTCTCCAGGGCGGTGGCCCCCCCCGCCACCTTGCGGTCATGGCCGTCGAAGGCCGATTCGATGGTGTTGTTGTCCAGATGGTTGAAAACGTGGTCCACCCAGGCCGCGGGCAGCGGCAGGTCGTTGTGATTGATGCCCGCGATACCGTAATAGGCGCTGTAGTTGGGCTGGATGGGCCCCAGGGTGTAGAAGCGCTGCAGGCCCAGGTTGTTCTGCAGGAATTCCACGCCGGCCGTCTGTAGCCGGCCGCTTTTGGGATAATTGCGCAGGGGCAGCACGAACAGGACCACCGCTTCGGCGACGGCTGCGGTGCCCAGTACCCAAGCCCGCGTGCGGTTGCTGAAGGTGCCACCCCCCAGTTCGCGGACGGCCAGCAGCGCCACTACGGCGTAAATCAGCGACCGGGCCAGGATGGGCACGAAGGGGGCGTTCATGTACAGCCGATGGGACAGCCAGAGCGGCGCCACCATGCACGCCACGCCCGCGGCCAAGCCGCCCCAGTAGGCAAGTCCGGGCCGTCGTTCTGCCGCCCGTTCCGCCAGGTCATGGCAGGCCAGGCCGGCCAGCACGGCCAGCGCGAACGAGATCGACGGGTTGAAGTACCGGAAGAACATCGCGTCGCCGACCGCCGGGATGGCGGTGAGCAAGGCCACCATCGCATGCTGGCCATAGACCGCGCCGGTCACCACCACGCACCAACCGGCCAGCGTCAGCCGCAACCCGCGCAGCCAGGGATGCCAGACCGCCATCGCGGCCACCACCACCAGGACCAGGCCGGTATAACCGCCGACGGCGCCCCAGAATATGAAGGCTTGCGCGTCCGGCGTATGACCCAGCTCGCCCAGGGCATAGGGCAGGAACAGGGTCAGCAGGCGCTGGATGTCGAGATGCGAGTGGCGGAAGCCGCCGGCGGCATGGTTGCCCAGATAGCCGTGGCCCAGATACTCCCCGAAGGCGATGAGGATGGGGGCGGCCAGCAGCAGGCCGGCCACCGTCCCGGTGGCGATACGCGCCATGTACGCCATGGAGCGGCCCCCCAGCCCAGCCAGCCGTGCCAGGGTCCAGAGGGCGATCAGCAGACCGTTGAAATAGGCGACTTCGGGAAAGCCGGCGTAAAGCGACAGCGCCAGACCGCCGGCGATCCATCCCCAGCCGCCCGGCTGGCCGGCCAGCGCGCGGGCCCGCGCCTCTTCCACCCCCAGCAACACCATGGGAAGGAAGGGGATGGGGTTGACGACGGCATTGGCCAGCCAGGCGAAGGTGCCGTTGAACTCGAACAGCAGGCTGGCCACGAAGGCGCCCAGCGCCGCGACCCCCAGGCGCCGCATGAGCAGCCAAGTGAAGACGCCCGATGCGATCTGCAGGCTGATGTGCAGGTACAACTGGCCGTTCGGCAGGGCCAGCAACAGGGTGGGTGGAAACAGGGCGGCGGATTGCATGTCGCCGGCCAGCGGCATGCCGATGCCGGAATAAGGGTTCCACCAGGGAATGTGGCCGGACAGCCAGTCCAGCGCCGCGCGATGCCCCAAGGCATGGCTGGTGTAGGCGATGTTGGGGTCCAGCGTGGACAGCCCGTCGCGCGTGACGCCGCTGGCCAGCCAGCCTTCGACGAAACGCGGGTCCGCCAGGCGCCAGCCCAGGATCAGGCCGAGCTTGGCCAAAATGGGGGCGAGGATGAGCAGGGTAATGGCTCGGAAGCCGCTGGAGCGCCACAGAGGCGCCTGGATTTCCGCGCCGGTGGGCTGTGGCGGCAGGCGTTGCATCAAGCTGCTGGGCAAGGCGTCCATCTCGGTGGTGGAGAGGCGGATTGATCCTTCCTCATCGGCCATGGCGGACACTTTTGCAACCGGCCTGTTCCGATGACGCCCGCCATCCTCGCCCTCCAAAACGGCGCCCCAGGAAAACACCGCGACCGTCAGCGAGGACCGCTGTCGCCGGTCTCCAGCGGGAAGGAGGGGCGTCCAGCGGGATGCAGCGACCACAGCAATACCCCTATCCCCAGCAGGAACAAGGCGTATCCCGCCGGCATATAGGGCGGGCTGTAATTGAAGCGGACTTCCGAGCGCCCAGCCGGCAGGGAGATCCGCTGAAAGAGGGGTCCATCCGGCTGAACCTCCTGCTGCGGCATGCCGACTACGTCGGCGGTCCAACCGGGCAGGAACAATTCCTGGCGTTTCAGGATACTGGCCGCCGCGCAGTCGGCGACCAGTCTGTCCCGCGCTTCCGCCTGCAATTGGCAGCCCTCGGCGGAGAAATAGGGTGCCGGATCGGGCAATTCGAAAATGGTCATGGCCCGGTCGTCATAGACCCGCGACGGGCCGCGACCGTCGGCCGCCAAATCGATGTTGATTTTCACCTCGTGGGGCGGACCGGTGTAGCCATCCACCGCCAAGGTCATGCGGCTGTCGGATGAGGACGGGAACGACCAGAGCGCCACGGGGTAGGCGCCCGTCTTGCGCAGGGTGACCGTCAGGCGGTCCTTGGGCGGGGGGAGCGGATGGTCCAGCTTGATCGGCAGGAACTGGTTGTCGGTCGCCTGGGCCAGATCAAGGACTTGGTCGGCGCACATGTCGTCGGCGCAGATGGATGCCCGCAGCACACCGTCGGATTTGCCGCCATAGGTGCCGATCAGGACACCAACGCCGTCGATGGGCTGTGGTAGGTCCGGTCGGTTCCAGCCGATGACCGCCGTTCCGCCATCGGAGAGCGGGATGGGCAGGCCGCCCGGGCGGTCCACCCGGAACTCCCGAGGGGTCCATCTGAAGGGGTTGCCGGCGGCCGCGGTCACCACATAGCGCACGCCGACCTTCTCATACTCCGCGAGATTGGCGCGCAGGTTCTCCTCGACGGATGGCCCGTCAGCCGAGTTCCGTTGCTTGCCGTCGAACGCGACGTGGTGGACGTTGGCGTCCAGGTGTGCCGCCACGTAATCGACCCAGGACCGGGGCAACGGCAGGTCGTCATGGTTGATGCCGGCGATACCGTAATAGGCGCCGTAATTGGGGGCGACGGGGCCCATGGAGAAGAAGCGCTGCAGACCCAGGTGCGCTTGCAGGAAGCGCACGCCGTCCTCGATCAGGATGCCCTTCGGCGGATTGGACGTCGTGGGGACCACGAACATCAGGACGGCTTCGACCGCGACGACGGCACCGGCCGCCAGGGCACGCCGCCGGCCGGGTAGGCGCGCGACGCTGAGCAGGAGAAGGAGAAGGACGGTCAAGGCCGCCACACACAGCGCGTTCCGGAACCAGTGCGAGGGGTGGGGCATCTCGGTATAGTAGCGGGCGGCGATGAGGAGACCGGCCGCCGCCGTCGCGCTTGCCAGCAGGACGCCGGCCAGCAGGGTCCGGGCCGGGCGGCGCCCGATCGCTTGCGCGCCGGACTGGATCATGTCCTGGCACGCCAGCCCCGCCAGGATCGCGGCGGAGAATTCCGCCGATGGCGGCAGATAGCGGAAAAAGGCGGCGTTGCCGACGGCCGGGATGCTGGTGATGAGCCGGCCGATGACGGGAAGGCCATAAATCGCGGCCAAGGCCGCCACGGTCCAGGCAGCCAAGGTCCAGCGCAAGCCGCGCAACGGGCGTCCGAAGCAGCCGGCGATGGCCAAGGCCATGAGACCGATGGGCATGTAGCCGCCGACGCTGCCCCAGAACCAGCCACCTTCCCCCCGGGCAGATCAGCCAGCCGGCCGAACAGATAGGGAATGGTCAGGTTGACGAAATGCTGCGCATCGACATGGGCGTCGCGAAAGCCGTTGCCCTCATGCCCGCCGACGAACGCGTACGGCAAGTAACCCAGGAAGGCGATGAGGATGGGGGCGGCCAGCGCCAGGCCACCGACGACACCCAATCCGACCCTGGCCGCGTAGGCGGTCAGGTCGGCCTTGGTGTGAAGCGGCAGCCTCGCCAGGGTCCAAGCCCCGACCAGCAGGCCGTCAAGATAGGCGACCTCGGGGAAGCCGGCGTAGAGCGACAGCGCAAGCCCGGCCACGATCCAGGCCCATCCTCCGCGCAGGCCGGCCACCACCCGGTGCCGGACCTCCTCCACGCCCAATACCACCGTGGGCAGGAAGGGGATGGGGTTGACGACGGCGTTCGCCAGCCATGCGAACGTGCCGTTGAATTCGAACAGCAGCCCAGCCACGCCCGCGGCCAGGGCCGAGGTGCCCAGGCGCCGCATCAGCAACACCGTGAACAGGCCCGCCACCAGCTGCAGTGACAGGTGCATGTAGAGCTGCCCGTCGGGCAGGGCCAGCAGCAGGTTCAGCGGGAACAGGGCCGCGGACTGCATCTCCCCGGCCATGGGGCCGCCCACGCCCTCATAAGGGTTCCACCAGGGAATATGACCGGCCAGCAGATCCAGGGCGGCCCGGTGTCCCAGCGCCTGGCTGGTGATGGCGACATTAGGGTCCAGCGTGGCCAACCCTCTGGGCATCACGACATCGACGCCCAGGCCCGAATGCAGCAGGCGCGGGTCCGCGAGGCGGAACCCCAGGATGAGATGCAGCTTCGCCAACAGGGGCGCCACCAGCACCGCGATCATCGCCCATACGTAGCGCCCGCGCGCCGGGGCGGTGCGCGGGCTGGGCGAGGGCGATGGCGACGTGGAGTCCTTCGCCATGGTCGAGGGGGCGGCGGTGTTCAGGGCCATCAACTGTTCCGGGAATGATGCTGTCCGCCACCCCCGTGGGGTATTGGCCCCAGGGGATGGTGTCTTTGCAAGACTGTGCTTGCTATCGCATAACCCTTTGCAAATTTACACGCCTATCGTGCGTCCCGGCCCGCCGCCGACCTATGGTCACCCGGTGACGGCGCATATGAGAAAAGCCGCGACGGCGAACCGGCGCGGCTTTTCTTTTTTCGGCGCGGGGGCGACGAAGGGCGCCCCATGGACCGTCTTCAAGGGGACGTCAGGCGGCGCGGGCCACCATCAGCTTCTTGATCTCGGCGATGGCCTTCGCCGGGTTCAGGCCCTTGGGGCAGGTCTGGGTGCAGTTCATGATGGTGTGGCAGCGGTACAGCCGGAAGGGGTCTTCCAGGTTGTCCAGACGCTCACCCGTCATTTCGTCGCGGCTGTCGGCGATCCAGCGGTAGGCCTGCAGCAGGATGGCGGGGCCCAGGTACTTGTCGCCGTTCCACCAATAGCTGGGGCAGCTGGTGGAGCAGCAGAAGCACAGGATGCACTCATAAAGGCCGTCCAGCTTCTCACGCTCCTCCGGGCTCTGCAGCCGCTCGCGCGACGGCGCCGGGCTCTGGCTCTGCAGCCAGGGTTTGATGGAGGTGTACTGGGCGTAGATGGTGTTCAGGTCCGGCACCAGATCCTTCACCACCGGCATGTGCGGCAGCGGGTAGATCTTGACGTCGCCCTTCACGTCATCGATGGCCTTCAGGCAGGCCAGGGTGTTGCGCCCGTCGATGTTCATGGCGCAAGAGCCGCAGATGCCCTCACGGCACGACCGGCGGAAGGTCAGCGTGCTGTCGATGTCGTTCTTAATGTGGATCAGGGCGTCCAGCACCATGGGGCCGCACTTGTCGAGATCGATCTCGTAGCGGTCCTCGGTGGGGTTGCTGCCCTTGTCCGGGTCATAGCGATAGATGCGGAAGGTCTTGGCCCGCTTGGTGGCGGACGTCTTCACCGACGTGGTCTTGCCGGTGTGAACCTTGGAATTGGCGGGAAGGGAGAACTCGGCCATGGCATCGGGTCCGTTCGGCTAAGGCGTCAGTAGACGCGCTTCTTGGGCGGGATGACGTCAATGTCACCGGTCAGGGTGTACATATGGACGGGACGGTCACCGAGGGTGACGGCGCCCTTCTCATCCACCCAGGACGTGGTGTGCTTCATCCATTCGTGGTCGTCGCGCTCGGGGAAGTCCTCGCGGGCGTGGGCGCCGCGGCTTTCCTTGCGGTTGGCCGCCGAATTGATGGTGACCACGGCCTGGCGCATCAGGTTGTCCAGCTCCAGCGCTTCCACCAAGTCGGAGTTCCAGATCAGCGAGCGGTCGCTGACGGCGATGTCGTCACGCTTGGACCACACGCCCTTCATCAGCTCCACGCCTTCCTCCAGCACCTCGCCGGTGCGGAAGACGGCGCAGTTGTTCTGCATGATCTTCTGCATTTCCAGGCGCAGGTGGGCGACGCGGGTGCCGCCCTTGGCGTTGCGCACCTTGTCCAGGTGGGCCAGCGCCTTGTCCGTCACGTCCTGCGACAGGGTCTTGTGCGCCGCACCCTTCTTCACCGTCTCGGCGGCGCGGTTGGCGGCGGCGCGGCCGAAGACCACCAGGTCCAGCAGCGAGTTGGAGCCCAGGCGGTTGGCGCCGTGCACCGACACGCAGGCGGCCTCGCCGATGGCCATCAGGCCCGGGACCACCTGGTCCGGGTTCTCGGCCGTCGGGTTGATGACCTCGCCGTGGTAGTTGGTGGGGATGCCGCCCATGTTGTAGTGCACGGTCGGCAGCACGGGGATGGGCTCGCGCGTCACGTCCACGTTGGCGAAGACCTTGGCGGTCTCGGCGATGCCGGGCAGGCGCTCGTGGATGATGGCCGGGTCCAGGTGTTCCAGGTGCAGGTGGATGTGGTCCTTGTGCTCACCCACGCCGCGGCCTTCGCGGATTTCCACGGTCATGGAGCGGCTGACCACGTCGCGGCTGGCCAGGTCCTTGGCCGACGGGGCGTAGCGCTCCATGAAGCGCTCGCCCGTGCTGTTGGTCAGGTAGCCGCCTTCACCGCGCACGCCCTCGGTGATCAGGCAGCCGGAGCCGTAGATGCCCGTGGGGTGGAACTGCACGAACTCCATGTCCTGCAGGGGCAGGCCCGCCCGCAGCACCATGCCGCCGCCGTCGCCGGTGGAGGTGTGGGCCGAGGTGCAGCTGAAATAGGCGCGGCCGTAGCCGCCGGTGGCCAGCACCGTCTGGTGGCCGCGGAAGCGGTGGATGGTGCCGTCGTCCAGGTTCCAGGCCAGGACGCCCTTGCACTCGCCGTCTTCCATCAGCAGGTCCAGCGCGAAGTATTCCACGAAGAACTCCGCCTCGTGCTTCAGGCTCTGCTGGTACAGGGTGTGCAGGATGGCGTGGCCGGTGCGGTCGGCGGCGGCGCAGGTGCGCCGGGCTTGGCCCTCGCCGTAGCGGGTGGTCATGCCGCCGAAGGCGCGCTGGTAGATCTTGCCTTCCGGGGTGCGCGAGAAAGGCACGCCGTAGTGTTCCAGCTCGATGATGGCCGGGACGGCCTCACGCACCATGTACTCGATGGCGTCCTGGTCGCCCAGCCAGTCCGACCCCTTCACGGTGTCGTACATGTGGTAGCGCCAGTCGTCCTCGCCCATGTTGCCGAGCGCGGCGGAAATGCCGCCCTGGGCCGCCACGGTGTGGCTGCGGGTGGGGAACACCTTGGTGATGCAGGCCGTCTTCAGGCCCTTTTCGGCCATGCCGAAGGTCGCGCGCAGCCCGGCGCCGCCGGCGCCCACGACGACGACGTCGTACTGATGGTCGATGATGGGATAGGCGTTAGCCATGACAGTCCTTCCTCACGCCCCGAAGGCGATCTTGAGCACGGCGAAGACGCTCGCGGCGGCCAGCAGGATGGCGGCGCCGTTGGTCAGCCCGATGGCGACCAGGCGCGCCAGCTTGCCGTGGATGTAGTCTTCGTACACTTCACGCATGCCGGCGGCGGCATGGTGGAAGGTGGCGATCAGGGTGATCAGCAACAGGACCGCGTTCACCGGCTGGTGCAGCCAGGCGATGGCGTCGGCATGCTCCGCCTTGGCCAGGCGGACGATGGAGATCAGGAACCAGACGGTCAGCGGGACCAGCAGGACCGCGACCATGCGGTAGGCGAGCCAATGGGCGCCGCCGCTCTTGGCGGAGCCGAGGCCGCGCACGCGGCCGAGGCGCGTGCGGAAGCCGTTGTCGGACGTAGAAGCCATGGAATGCGCGCTCCCGTCAGAGGGCGAAAGCGGCGATCCAGACGATCGCCGTCAGAACGAAGGAACCGCCGAACACCAGGGCGGAGCTGCGCTGCGCGCTGGCATTGGTGATGCCGGTGCCGGTATCCCAGATCAGATGCTGGATGCCCTTCAGCAGGTGGTAGCCGAAGGCCCAGGTCCAGCCCAGCAGGCAGAGCAGGCCGATGGGGCTGCCCAGCACATGCTGCGCCGTGTCGAAGTCGTCGGGGCCGCTGGCGGCCGCCACCAGCCACCAGGTCAGCACCAGGGTGCCAACGGTCAGGGCGATGCCGGTGAAGCGGTGCGTGATCGACGACACGGCGGGCAGGGGTAGGCGATAGACCTGGAGGTGGGGCGACAGCGGCCGTGCCTTTTTGGCCACGCTGGTCTCGCTCATGATTCGCGCGTCCTCGTCCTTTTGGATTATCAGGTGCCGGTGCCGCACCGGCCATATGGCGCCCGCGACATGCGGGTCGCGACGCCGGCCGAATTGTTGCACCGCCGGGGGCGGATAGGATGTGAAGTCAATTACGCCCCCGCCCCTTGTCCGTCAACGCCCTGTCTGGGACGGACTTTTGCGAATGCAAGGGGGGCGGCGCATGGGTGCCGTGATTTTTTCGGCATGGCCAGGGGAATGTCCTCGCCATGGGAATTCCAGGGACCAGCCGTCGGCCCGTCGCGTTGCCGCCCGCCGGGCCGGCGGCTACAGTCGTGCGGTCAACGCCCCCGCTCGCCGAAAGTTTCCACCTTGCCCGCCAACGACTTGTGCCGCCTGCTGGAAGATCTGTGCCTGACCGCCTGGCCCGCCTTGAAGACCATCCATGACGACGGCTGGCTGCTCCGGTTTTCACGGGGACACTCCGGCCGGTCCAACTCGGTCACCTGCCTCGCGGCGGGCGTGCTGCCGGTGGCGGAAAAGGTGGACCGGGCGGAGGCGGCCTACATCCGCGAAGGCCTGCCCCCGCGTTTCCGCATCACGCCCCTGGCCCCGCCCGACCTGACGGCGGAACTGGATCGGCGCGGCTACCGTCGGCAGGAGGAGAACCTGGTGCAGGCGGCGGATATCGTTGCCGCCAGCTTGGCCGCGGCGGACGATGACTTGAGTTGGCGGGTGGAGGCGGCGCCGGCCCCTGACCTGCTGGCCGGCTACGCGGCGGCCTTGCCGCTGCCACCCCGGGAAGGGGAGCCCATGCGCCGCCTGCTGGACGCCATCGCCGTTCCCACCCTGTACGTCAGCGCCTGGGACGGTGAGCGCTACGCCGGCAGCGCGCTTGGAGTCGCCGATCGCGGCTGGCTGGGCGTCTACAAGGTGCTGGTGGCGCCGGAGCGGCGCGGCCGGGGCCTGTCGCGGCGCCTGATGACCCGCCTGCTGGCGGCGGGGGCGGACGCGGGTGCCGCCCGCGCCTATCTGCAGGTGGGCGGCGCCAACCAGCCGGCACTGGCGACGTACGCCCGCATGGGGTTCCAGACCGTTTATCGCTATCAATATCGCCAGCAAAATTAGTTGCATAGTTGATGCATGTCACGTCCGGAAGTAGATTGCCCCTATGGCAACCTACCGGGTGTGGCATGGTGACGATCAGGGGCGTCTTTGTGGGCTTGGCTTTGGTCCTGCTGGGGCCAGTCCTGGCGCAGGCGGAAGAGCCCACCATGGAGTCGTTGACCAGGATCGTTCAGACCCAGCTCTTTTCCGATGATTCGGCGGGGCGCGGCGGGCTGGTGGAAGTGCATGACGGCTACAAGTTCGTCCAATGTCGGCACCTGCCGCATCAGACGGCCATCATCTGCGAGGCGGCGGGAACCCGCGGGCAATCCTGGATGCGGCATGTCCTGACCAAGGAACGCAGGGCGGCCTTGAAGGAGCTGGGCTTCGCCGCCGACCGGCAGACGGGAAACTTCATCCGGCGATGGGACGCGCCACCCGAGCCCAAGCTGTTGATGGCCTTCATGGTTCATGCCCTGGATGTCGGTTATGGCAGCAGTGGCCAGGACACTGAAATGCAATATGGCTGGTTTGTCGCCGCCGAGTGCCCGGCGCGCGTCGCTTCCGGGAATCCATATGGCGGGGCTGTCGTGCTCCTCGGCACCAAGGTCAAGAACGTGGCGCAGGGGTGCCGTCTGGAGGCGCAGGATGAAGGGGATCAGAAGCCTTTGCCGCGACCGCCGGCCATGCCGGACGACGCGCCGGATGTCATCTCCCGGCAATACAAGGCCATCGCCGAGGCGGTGGACTGGGTGGCTGAAGGCACCGGGCCGGAGCATCACATCGCCATTTTTTCCTGGGGCGACTTTTATATTCAGTGCCTGAAGGCGGAGGATCCCTCGATGCAGTGCGAGGTGGTGTCCGCCGACATCAATCCCCGGCTCAAGCCCGTGCTGACACCGGCTGTCGGACGGCGGCTGAAGAAATTGGGGTTCCTCGAGCCCGGCTACTCCCTGAACTACGCTCAGGTCTTTCCCCTCAAGGCAGGCGCCGCCGGTGACGGCACCAAGGCCGTCGCGGAGACGCTGGCGCAGGCGGCGCTGACGGCGTTCGGCACCTATGCCTTCCTGCCGCTGCAGGTGGAGCGCCTCACCTCTAAACCCGCTCGTTAATGGCCCGCTCGTTAATGGTCAGACCGATCAAAGGGGATTTCAATGAAGGGCGTGATGATCGTCGTCGCGGGCCTGATGATGGCTTTTGCGATCACGTCGGAAGTTCGGGCGAAGGAAGCGCCTGAGCAGACATTGGCCAAGGCGGTCGCCGTCCTGGCGCATGCCGACCAGATGGATGGGCGCGGCGCCGCGGTGGAGGCGCACGACGGCGACCAGTTCGTGCAGTGCCGGCGGGCGCCTCATGAAACGGTCGTCACCTGCGAGGCGGCGGGTCCCCGGGGGCAGCCTTGGATGCGGCATGCCTTGACCAAGAGGCGGCGGGCGAACCTGAAGGAACTGGGCTACGCCCCCGACCGGAAGACCGGCAATTTCGTCGCGCGCCTGGACCCGTCGGAATGGCCCAACGACAAGCTGGCCGGTTTCATGGTCGCCACGCTGGTCGGTGGTTACGACGTGGGACTGGGGGATATCGAGACCGTGACCGGATCTTACCCGGCGGTGGCCTGCCCCCCGCGCAACCCCGCCGGCCGCGACTACGGCGGGGAGATCGCGTTCAACGACCGTTCCCAGAAGGATCTGCAGGAAGGTTGCGAAGTCGAGGGCGCGGACACCGAGGATGAGTCACAGCTGCCCGCGCCGTTGAAATCGATACCCATGGATGCCGGAAAGGCCGAGGCCCTGGCCAGGCAAAACATCAAGGAGATCAGTGATGCCTACATGTGGCTGCTGGGGGTGACCGGGCCCGGTCGCCGGGCCGTCACCTTCAATTGGGGCGAGTTTCATATCCAATGCAGTAAGACGAATGAGCCCGTGATCCCGTGCGAGATCGAGTCCGCGGAGGCCAATCCAGCCCTGCGCCGCGTGATCACGGCGGCGGTGGGCCGCAAGCTGAACAAAATGGGGTTCCGCGAGCCGGGCTATTCCATGAACTACATCGGGTGGTTCAGGTTGAACGACGGCAAACCCGAGAACTGGGCCTGGTCGACGATGCGGGCGGCGCTGACGGCTTTCGGCGGCTACGCCATCCAGCCGGTGACTGTGGAACGCCGCGCCACGAAGGGGGACACCTGAGCGTACGGGTTTTCTGAGCGGGAGAGATCAAGGAGCGGGTAGGTCTATGCCGGCCTCAATCGCCTTCGCCAGGGCCACCAGGCGATGGGCCTCGGCCACGTGCAGGGCTTCCACCAGGCGGCCGTCCACCAGCACCACGGCCTTGCCCTGGGCCATGGCCTCGGCATGGGCGGCGATGATGCGGCGGGCGTGGTCCAGGGATGCCGCGTCGGGGGCGAAGGCGGCGTTGGCGGCCGCCAGCTGTTTGGGATGGATCAAGGTCTTGCCGTCGAAGCCCAGTTCCACCCCCTGACGGCAGCTGGCCTCCAGGCCGGCGTCATCGTCCAGGTTCAGGTGCACGCCGTCCAGGATGGCCAGGTTGTGGGCACGGGCCGCCAGCAGGCACAGGCCTAGGGCCGTGATCATGGGCAGGCGCATGGGCGTGTGGTGGGCGTGCAACTCCTTGGCCAGATCCGAGGTGCCCAGCACCAGGCCGGCCAGGCGCGGGCTGGCCCCCGCCACCTCCCTGGCGTTCAGCATGCCCAGGGCGGTTTCCATCATGACCCACAGGGCCAGTTCCCGGGGTGCGCCATGGGCGGCCAGCAACCGGTCGGCCTGGCGCACCGCCTCGTCCGACTCCACCTTGGGGATCAGCACGCCGTCGGCGCCGGACCGGGCGGCGGCGGCCAAATCGGCATGGCCCCAGGGCGTGTCCAGGCCGTTGGTGCGGATCAGCACTTCACGCCGGCCGAAGCCGCCGGCGGCGATGGCGGCCAGCACCTGCCGGCGCGCCAGCTCCTTGGCGTCCGGCGCCACCGCGTCCTCCAGATCCAGGATCAGCACGTCGGCGTCCAGGTCGCGCGCCTTCTCCAGCGCGCGGGCGTTGGACCCCGGCATGTACAGGGCGGAGCGGCGGGGGCGGGCGGTCGGGGACATGGGAGGCGGCTCGTACAAGAAAGGGCGGTGGGAATGGGGCAGCATGACGCCAGCCTGTGATGGAGGCGACGGCTGGCGGCCTGCCATCCGTGGTAACAGGCTTCGCGTCCCTTTGTCCCGCGTCATGCGGCTTGCCCATAGGCTGCGGCGGGGCTACCCCTAGGACAGGCCGTCCGCTCCCGTCCCTGGGGCACGGTCCATTGCCACGAGGAGCCGTTCCCCGATGCTGTCGCGTACCCGCCGTCCGCCCGCCCTTTCCGCAATGCATCGTGGCGCCTTGCTGGGCGGCCTGCTGTGCCTGGCCGCCGGCGGCGCCTTGGCCCAAGCCGCTCCTCCGCCCCAGGAAGGCGCGCCCGGGGCGGGGGAGCCTGTGACCGCCAACCAGCCGCTGCTGCGCGACCCGCGCCTGGTGGGCAACGCCAAGGCGCCGCCGCGCGACGTGGAATGCGTGGTGGGCGCCGGCAGTCCCTGCGCCGGCCGGCTGGACTTCAATGACGGCCGCAGCTTCGGCTTCAAGATCAGCGGCCCGGGTGACGCCCTGTTCCGCAACATCGGCAACCGTCGCTGCACCCTGGAATACATCCTGACCGACAGCACGGTGGCCACGGCCGGCCGCACCATGGACCTGGCCGCCGGCGCCGCCACCACGCTGAAGGTGCGTGACGCCCAGGGCATGCATGTCCGCCTGTCGGCGCGCGGCATGGCTTCGCCCGTCTGCGAACTGGAAGTGACGGCCAAGCAGTCCTGAGAGGAGAAGCCCCAGGCGTTCCCAGTTGATCGCGCCGTCCCTGGCGGCGGCCTTTCTCACGGACTGGGGCGACAGGTCGGCGGGTTCACACGTCTGAAGGCACCCAGCCAATGAAAAAAGGGCGCCAACCTCGTCGAGGCGGCGCCCTTTTTGCTGGTCCGGAGACCAAACCCTATTTCTTGCCCAAGTGATCCTTGACCAGCCGCTCGGCGATCTGCACGGCGTTCAGGGCCGCACCCTTGCGCAGGTTGTCGGAGACCACCCACAGGTTCAGGCCGTTCTCCACCGTGAAGTCCTCGCGCAGGCGGCTGATGAACACCAGGTCATCGCCGGCCGCCTCCACCGGGGTGACATAGCCCTCGTCGGCCTGGTGGTCGATGAGGGAGACCCCCTTGGCCCGGCGCAAGGCGGCCCGGGCCTCGTCGGCGCTGATGGGGTTCTCGAACTCCACGTTGATCGCCTCGGAATGGGCGATGAACACGGGCACGCGCACGCAGGTGGCCGTCACCTTGATGGACGGGTCCAGGATCTTCTTGGTCTCCACCGTCATCTTCCACTCCTCCTTGGTGGTGCCGTCTTCCATGAAGACGTCGATGTGGGGGATGACGTTGAAGGCGATCTGCTTGGTGAACTGCTTCTTCTCGACGGGGTCGTTCACATAGATGGCGCGGGTCTGGGTGAACAGCTCGTCCATCGCCTCTTTCCCGGCGCCCGACACGGACTGGTAGGTCGACACCACCACGCGGCGGATGCGGGCCAGGTCGTGCAGGGGCTTCAGCGCCACCACCATCTGGATGGTGGAGCAGTTAGGGTTGGCGATGATGCCCTTCTTCTTGTAGCCCGCGATGGCCTCGGGGTTCACCTCCGGCACCACCAGGGGCACGTCCGGATCCATGCGGAAGTGGCTGGTGTTGTCGATGACCACGGCGCCGGCCGCGGCGGCCTTGGGCGCGAACTGGGCGGACACCTTGGCGCCAGCCGATGACAACACGATGTCGGTGCCGGTGAAGTCGAACTTGGCCAGATCCTGGACGCGGAGGTCATCGTCGCCAAAGCTGATTTCCGACCCGATGGAACGTTCCGACGCCAGGGCCACCACCTCGCTCACCGGAAATTCCCGTTCCGCCAGGATCTGCAGCATCTCGCGCCCGACATTGCCCGTGGCGCCCACGACGGCGACTTTATAGCCCATGGCCATGCTCCTCATATCTCTGGCGGGGACCAGGGGGCGGGCCGCTTGCGGGGGCGGGGCCCCCTCTGGTCTAATTCGGCGGAGACTTAAGGCGGGCCGGCGGGCTTTGCAAGCGCGCAGGCGTCAGTGCCGCCCCGCGCGGGCCCGCGCGTCCGGAGATTAGGCCCGAAGACAGGGAGGAAAGACCATGACGGTACACGAACCCCACATCGCCACCTATGACGCGTTCTGGCCCTTTTACCTGGGTGAACACGCCCTGCCGGCCACGCGGGCCTGGCACTTCGTTGGCACCGGCCTGGCGCTGCTGGCGCTGCTGGCCGGTGTGGTATCGGGCGACTGGCGCTTCTTCGCCGCCGCCCCCGTCTGCGGCTATCTCTTCGCCTGGATCAGCCACTTCTTCGTGGAGCACAACCGGCCGGCCACCTTCAGCTATCCGCTGTGGTCAATGGTCAGCGACTTCCGCATGTTCTTCCTGTTCGTGGCCGGGCGGCTGGGCCCCGAGCTGCGCCGCCACGGCATCGACCGCTGACGGCCCTTCACACAATCTTCCCCTCACTCCGGGCCCGCCACCAAAGGATAAGCCGCCTTGGCTCAGATCGTCGATACCATCGCCCAAGCCATCAAGCGCGCGGACAAGACCTTCTTTAACGAAAATTATACGAAGCAGGCCCAAGCTGTAGTCGACGGCTTGCGCAAGGCGGGCTTTGAGATCGTGCCGGTCAAACCGCCAGAAGTGCTGGTGGAGTACGCGGTGGAGAACATCCCTTTCGGCCGGTTACGCCCGTCAGAGTTGATTAGGGCACTATATGGCACAATGGTCGAGAATTGCCGCAAGTTCGTCTCGTGAAACGGTAAGTTTGTTGCGCGCTAAAGACGGTTTCTTTTTGTAAATACCGGGTGAATCCGCTTCTAAAAACTCCGGCGCCGGTGCAACAATGTAGTCAACGCACCTGCTCCTGGGGGCGATAGAGGTAAGTCGGGTGGCTAGGCCGCATGCATCCTGAACGCCAGTACCAGGACGGGTTTGAGTTCCGGCGGGCCACCCCGGCCGAGGTCATGGAGGCGGCCCGCAAGCATGAACGGCTGATCGAGGGGCGCATCGGTGGCGCCCGTTTCGCCTTCGTCCTGCACGACCTGCGCGGCGCCGTCCTGTCCACCCTGAACCTGACCGACGCGGATCTGACGGGCAGCCGCCTGGACCAGGCCCAACTGGTGGGCACGCGGCTGCGCAACGCGTCCCTCTTCGCCTGCGATTTCCGCCTCGCCTGCCTGCGCCAGGCCGACCTTTCGAAATCCGACCTGCGCGGGGTCAGCATGCGCGGCGCCGATTTGACCAAGGCCCGCATGCGCGAGGCGGACGTGCGCGAGGCGGTGCTGGCCGTCTATCGCGGCGGCAAGCCCCTGCCGGAAACCTTCGACGGCCGCATCCCGGACCTGACCTCGGCCATCGCCATCGGCGCCGACATGGCCGACAGCCGCATGAACGGCGCCTGGACCCTGAACGCCGATTTCACCGACGCCAACCTGGCGGGGGTGGATTTGCGAGGCGCCGACCTGCGGGGCGCCGTTTTCAAGGGCGCCAACATGCAGGGCGCCAACCTTTCGGAAAGCAAGCTGCACGGCACCTCCTTCGCCGGCGCGCTCTTGACCGACACCATCTTCACCGACGCCATTCTGGAAGACGCCAATTTCCGGGGCGCCATCATGGAATCCAGCCTGATCGGCCGGCTGCGCGGCAAGGGCGCCGTCCTGCCGGGCGAGGGGGGAGACCGTCCGGCCCGTGATGGAGGTGGTGGAGGACCATGCGACCTGGGTGGCCGCCGCTGGCCGCTCCGGCGCCCGCGCGGATCTGTCGGGCCGCGACCTGACCGGGCTGGTCCTTTCGGGGCGCAACCTGACGGCGGCCAAGATGGCCTACGCCGTGGCCCGCCGCCTGGTGCTGACGGGGTCGTCCCTGGTCATGGCCGATCTGGAATGCGTCGACTTGCAGGACGCGGTGCTGGTGGGCGTGGACGCCCGTGGCGCCAATTTCGAACGGGCCCACCTGAACGGCGCCGACTTGCAAAACGCCAACCTGGGCTTGCTGGAAAGTGCCGAGCAGCCGGACCCGCAAATGGCCGGCGCGCCTGACCCGGGCCCGCCTGCGGGGCGCCAACCTGCGGGGGGCCAACCTGCGCGGCGCCGTGCTGCGCGAAGCGGACCTGAGCGGTGCCGACATGCGCGACGCCCAGCTGGACGGCATCGTCCTGGACGGGGCCAACACGGGCCAGGTTCGATCCCGGTAGTTCGCCGTTCCCTCGGATGCCGGGCGTGGCCATCCGGTGGCTCGGCTCATCCCCGATCCAGGGGCCTCGGCCCCAAAATCCCCGGCGCCGGCGGTCGCAGGCTGCAACGGCGGGAAGGGCTGAAAGGACAAAGGCCCGGGGCGTCGCCGCTCCGGGCCTTTTCGGTTTGGGGCTGGTTTAACCGACCAGCTTGTCCAACTCGCGCAGGATGCTGTCGCCCATGACGCTGGTGGAGCAGCGGGCCATGCCTGGGGACATGATGTCGGCCGTGCGCATGCCGCCCTTCAGGACGTTCTGCACCGCCCGGTCCAGCAGGTCGGCTTCCTCGCCCCGGTCGAAGGAGTAGCGCAGCGCCATGCCGAAGCTCAGCAGCGAGGCGATGGGGTTGGCGACGTCGCGGCCGGCGATGTCGGGGGCGGAGCCGTGCACCGGCTCGTACAGGGCCTTGCGGCGGCCGCCGGCGTCAGCGGCACCCAGCGAGGCCGAGGGCAGCATGCCGATGGAACCGGTCAGCATGGCGGCCTCGTCCGACAGGATGTCGCCGAACAGGTTGTCAGTGACGATGACGTCGAACTGCTTCGGGTTGCGCACCAGCTGCATGGCGGCGGCGTCGGCCAGCATGTGGCTCAGTTCCACATCCTTGTACTCCGCCGTGTGCAGGGCCGTGACCTCCTGGTTCCACAGCAGGCCGGATTCCATGACGTTGCGCTTTTCGCAGGAGCAGACCTTGTTGCCGCGCTTGCGCGCCAGCTCGAAGGCCACGCGGGCCACGCGGTGGATTTCCGGGGTGGTGTAGACCTGGGTGTTCACGCCCCGGCGGACGCCGTTGCCCAGATCCTCGATGCCGCGCGGCTCACCGAAATAGACGCCGCCCGTCAGTTCGCGGACGATCATGATGTCCAGGCCGCGCACCACCTCGGGCTTCAGGGTCGAGGCGTCGACCAGGGCGTCGAACACCACGGCCGGGCGCAGGTTGGCGAACAGCTCCATCTCCTTGCGCAGGCGCAGCAGGCCCGCCTCGGGACGTTTGTCGAAGCTGACGCCATCCCACTTCGGGCCGCCCACGGCGCCCAGCAGCACGGCGTCGGCGGCCAGGGCCTGGGCCATGGTCTCGTCGGACAGGGGCACGCCGTGGGCGTCGATGGCGCAGCCGCCGACCAGCCCTTCCGACACGGTGAACTCCAGGCCGCGGCGACGGGCCATCCAGTCGATGACACGGCGGACCTGGCGCATGACTTCCGGCCCGATACCGTCGCCCGGCAGCATGAGAAGAGAGTAAGCGGCCATGGATGAACCCTTTTTGTCGGATGGGGCGGCGTCGCCGCGGCTGCCGGGTTCCCTTTCAGGATTGGGCCGGCGGCCGGCCGTGTATGCGGCCTTCGGATATTGGTTAGCGAAAATACGGGTGGGCCGGCATCCTGCCAACCCCCCGTTTCAACCGGAGACCACGCCAAGGCGTCGGGCCTCCCGCCGTCACAGGATGATCACGAGGGCGTTCAGCGCGCCCAGCGCCAGGGCTGGCCCGTCTGCTGCTGCGCCTCGAACGCGTCGATGGCGCTGACTTGCTGCAGGGTCAGGCCGATATCGTCCAGGCCGTTCAGCAGGCAGTGGCGGCGGAACGGCTCCACATCGAAGCCCACGCTCTCACCATCCGGGGTGGTGATCGTCTGCTTTTCCAGATCGACGGTGAAGGTGGCGTTGGCGCCCTTCTCCGCCTCGCCCATCAGCCGGTCCACCACGTCCTGCGGCAGGGCGATGGGCAGGATGCCGTTCTTGAAGCAGTTGTTGAAGAAGATGTCGGCGAAGCTGGGGGCGATGACGCAGCGGATGCCGTAGTCCAGCAGGGCCCAGGGCGCATGCTCGCGGGATGAGCCGCAGCCGAAGTTGTCGCCCGCCACCAGGATGCTGGCCTTGCGGTAGGCCGGCTGGTTCAGGATGAAGTCCGCCCGGTCGCTGCCGTCCTCGTTGAAACGGAGGGAGGAGAAAAGCCCGCTGCCCAGACCGGTGCGCTTGATGGTCTTCAGGTACCGCGCCGGAATGATCATGTCCGTGTCGATGTTCTGGATCGGCAGGGGGGCGGCGACGCCGGTCAGGATGGTGAACTTGTCCATGGGCTCTCGTCCGGTGACTACAATACGGGAATACGGGTGACGCTGTCCCTTTCTGCCACAAGGCGGATGAGGCCAACAACCACCCGCGATGACGCGTTAACGCGCGACAGCCCCCACCGAAACGCAAGGGAAGTACGGCAATGGGTCGATTTGCGAACTTATATTGCGCCTGCATGCCGTGGGAACCGGGGCGCTTCGGTGCCAGGGCCGGGCGGCGCAGGGGTGCGTTGATAGCCGGCCGGTTGCTGGCCACGGGCAGTTTCGCTATGAGGAACCGCCCCTTGTCCCAGCAATCCGGTGGTCCCCATGTCTGAAGGCCCCCATGTCTGAAGGCCCATTGTCCGTCTACCGCGCCCGGCGCGGCACCGGCACGCTGAAGGACGACCCCGCCCAGGAACTGGCGGCGGAAAAGCTGCAGAGCCTGTACCAGGCGTTGCGGGATTACCGCCCGGCCCAGGGCCAGTCCGGCTGGCGCGCCCGCTTCGGCCTGGCGCGGCGGCCGGACCCCGCGCCCCAGGGCCTGTACATCTACGGCGACGTGGGCCGGGGCAAGTCCATGCTGATGGATCTGTTCTATGAGACGGCGCCCGTGTTGCGCCGCCGCCGCGTCCATTTCCACGCCTTCATGCAGGAGGTGCATCAATCCCTGCACAGCCTGCGGCAGCGTCCTGACCTGCGCCGGAACGGGGCGGATGAGTTGCTGCCGGAACTGGCGCGCACCATCGCCGACCAGGCCTGGCTGCTGTGTTTCGACGAATTCCATGTCACCGACATCGCCGACGCCATGATCCTGGGCCGGCTGTTCACCCACCTGTTCGACCTGGGCGTGGTGGTGGTGGCGACCAGCAACTGGGCGCCGAACGACCTGTACAAGGACGGCCTGCAGCGCGACCTGTTCCTGCCCTTCATCGCCCTCTTGAAGGAAAAGCTGGACGTGCTGCATCTGGAGGGGGCGCGCGACTACCGTCTGGCCCGCATCCGCGGCCGCCAGGTCTATTTCGACCCGCTGGGCCCGGCCGCGACGGCGGCGCTGGAGAAGACCTTCGGGGAGCTGACGGACGCCCAGCCCACCGCCACCCACCTGATGGTGCAGGGGCGCAAGCTGCCGGTGCCGCGCCAGGCCAAGGGTGTCGCCTGGTTCACCTTTGACGAGCTGTGCCGCCAACCGCTGGGCCCCGGCGATTATCTGGCCATCGCCACGCACTATCACACCGTGCTGCTGGACGGCGTGCCCATGCTGGACCCGTCCTTGCGCAATGAGGCCAAGCGCCTGATGACCTTCATCGACGCCCTCTATGAGCACAAGGTGCACCTGATCATGGCGGCCGAGGCCGCCCCCGGGCAGCTCTACCCCGAGGGCCAGCACGCCTTCGAATTCCAGCGCACCGTCAGCCGCCTCATGGAAATGCAGTCAGAGGATTATCTGGCGGCTGGGCATCTCACTTAAGGGCGATCCACCGGATCTGACGGTTCCCCGACCGACATGGTAAGGTGGGCTTCCACCCCGTGATCCAGCCGGAGGCAGCTTGTGTCGCCGTCCAAGCCGTCCATCGACTATGAGACCGCCAAGACGGTGGCCACCGGGGGCGATGTGGCGGCGCGCGTGGCCTTGGCCAACAACCCCGACACCCGGCCCGAACTCCTCTATTACCTGGCCGATGATGATGACGAGCGGGTGCGCGGCGCCGTCGTGACCAACGCCATGACGCCGGTGCGCGCCTTCGGCCGCCTGGCCCGCGACCCCAGCGACCGGGTGCGGGCGCTGCTGGCGGACAAACTGACCCGCCTGTTGCCCGACCTTTCCCGGCCCGAGGTGGGGGCGGTGCGCGACGTCGCTTTCGCCGCCCTGGAACTGCTGGCCGCCGACCAGGTCATCCGCGTACGCACGGCGCTGTCCAGCGCGCTGGCCGACGTGGAATGCGCCCCGCCCAAGCTGGCCGTCACCCTGGCCCGCGACGTGGCCAGCGACGTGGCGGGCCCGGTGCTGCGCTGGTGCATGGCCCTGTCGGACGAGGAACTGCTGGATATCCTGTCCCGCCGGCCCGAGCCATGGGTGGTGGAGGCGGTGGCCGGCCGGCGCACCGTGTCCCGGCCGGTGGGCGACGCCGTGGTGGCGATGGGCGACCACGGCTCCTGGGCCACCCTTGCCGGCAACCCCGGCGCCGACCTGTCGCCCAAGGCCCGCCGCCTGCTGGCGGAGCGGGGCCACATGCCCATTGGCGGCGTGCCCCCTGAAGAGGTACCTGATCCAAATGCGCCGCCACCCCCGCCCGCCGGCCCGGCGGAGGTGTCGCAGCGCCTGGCCAGCGCGGTGGAGGATGCCCTGCGCGACGGCCTAGCGGGGCAGGGGCTGGACAAGGCGGGGGTGGAGGCGGTGGTGGCCGCCGCCTCCCGTCGGCTGGACTGGGCGGCCGGCTACGGCAAGCCGGAGGGCGCGGGGGACAAGGCGGCGCGCTTGGCGGCCTCCGGCGGCCTGAACGAAGATGTGGTGTGCGACGCCCTCAGCTGGGGCGATCGCGACTTCGCCCAAGCGGCGGTGGCGCTGATGGCGCGGGTGCCGGTGGACGCCGTGCGCCGCATCCTGGCGACGCAAAGCCCCAAGGCGGTGACGGCGCTGGCCTGGCGGGCGGGCTTTTCCATGCGCGGCGCCCGCACCCTGCAGGCTCGGGGCGCTGGAATCGCCCCGCGCAAGCTGCTGAACGCGCGGCTGGGTACGGACTACCCCATGACCGACGTCGAGATGCACTGGCACCTGGAGCTGTTCGATATCGCGCCGAAGTGATTGCCGCAGGCCGCCCGCCGCGACGGGGGCCCCGGCGGTGCGCCGCAGCAAGCTGCACCTGGGGTTGGCGATCGTGCGCCCGGCCCTTGGTTCCGAACCATACCTTTTGCAGGGAGCCTGCCATGGGCGACGCGCGCGCCTGATCGTGTACGGGGCGCCTTGCCCGGCAGGCGGATTCAGGCTAATCAGCCCGCCTGCGGGTTCCCTCGTTCCTCGGGCCCCGAAGGCCGGGCGCCTGGGCGCCTGGGACCCCCGCACGGCGAATTTCCGGGACTTCCGCCCGACGCCTTCAGCCCTGGGCGGCGCGGTCCCCTGTTTCGTTAGCGCCTTATTGTTGAACCCAAATTCGCAACCCAAAGTTCGAGGAACCCAACCATGGCACGCAAGAAGATCGCGCTGGTCGGCGCCGGCCAGATCGGCGGCACCCTGGCCCTGTTGGCCGGCCTGAAGGAGCTTGGCGACATCGTCCTGTTCGACATCCCTGATTTCGAGGGTGTCGCCAAGGGCAAGGCGCTGGACATCGCCGAAGCCGCCCCCGTGGAAGGGTTCGACAGCACCCTGACCGGTGCTTCCGACTATGCCGGCATCGCCGGCGCCGACGTGGTGATCGTCACCGCCGGCGTGCCGCGCAAGCCGGGCATGAGCCGCGACGACCTGGTTGGCATCAACGCCAAGGTGATCAAGAGCGTCGGCGCGGGCATCAAGGAGCATGCTCCGGACGCCTTCGTCATCGTCATCACCAACCCGCTGGACGCCATGGTCGGCCTGATGCAGCAGGTCACCGGCTTCGACCCCGCCAAGGTGGTGGGCATGGCCGGCGTGCTGGACAGCGCCCGCTTCCGCCATTTCCTGGCTGACGAGTTCAAGGTCTCGGTCGAGGACGTCACCGCCTTCGTGCTGGGCGGCCACGGCGACACCATGGTTCCCTCCGTCCGCTACTCCACCGTCGCCGGCATCCCGCTGCCCGACCTGGTGAAGATGGGCTGGACCACACAGGAGAAGCTGGACCAGATCGTGCAGCGCACCCGTGACGGTGGTGCGGAGATCGTCGGCCTGCTGAAGACCGGTTCCGCCTTCTACGCCCCGGCCGCCTCCGCCATTGCCATGGCCGAGAGCTTCCTGAAGGACAAGAAGCGCGTGCTGCCCTGCGCCGCCAAGCTGACCGGCCAGTACGGCGTGGACGGCCTGTACATCGGCGTGCCGGTGATCATCGGCGCCGGCGGCGTCGAGAAGATCATCGAGATCGAGCTGAACGCCGAGGAGAAGGCCAACTTCGAGAAGTCCGTCGCCGCCGTGCAGCAGCTGGTCGAAGTCACCGCCAAGGTCGCCGGCTGATCGTTCGGGTTCCGGTATGACGGTGTGGATGGCCCCGCCCGCCTCTCGCAGGCGGGGCCATTTGGCAAAGAGATACCGGAATAGCGTCCGCAGCCATCCTTCCGTCACTTTACGCGGTTGATCGCCCCGGCATTGCTCTCTACAGTGCCCGCGGCGCGGGGTTGGCCCCGCGATCGGCCGCAATCATGCGAGGCCGTTTCCCAACCGGAAGCGGGCGATCCCCGAATGAACATTCATGAATACCAGGCCAAGGGCCTGCTGAAGAAATACGGCGTGGCGGTTCCCCGCGGCGGCGTTGCCTATACCCCCGAAGAGGCCAAGACCGTGGCCACGGACCTGGGCGGCCCCGTGTGGGTCGTGAAGTCCCAGATCCACGCCGGCGGCCGTGGCGCCGGGCGGTTCAAGGAGAACCCCGAGGGCAAGGGCGGCGTCCGCGTCGTGAAGTCGATCGACGACGTCGTGTCCAACGCCAAGGAAATGCTGGGCCACACGCTGGTGACCAAGCAGACCGGTCCGGAAGGCAAGGAGGTCAAGCGCCTCTATGTCGAGGAAGGCTGCGACATCAAGCGCGAGCTGTACCTGTCCCTGCTGCTGGACCGCGCCACCTCCCGCGTGACCGTGATCGCCTCGACCGAGGGCGGCATGGAAATCGAGGAAGTGGCCCACAGCCACCCCGAGAAGATCGTCAAGGTCGCCATCGACCCGGTCGGCGGCCTGCAGGGCTACCACGCCCGCCAGATCGCCTTCGGCCTGAAGCTGGAAGGCAAGCAGGTCGGCGCCGCCGTGAAGTTCCTGTCCGCCATGTACAAGGCGTTCGTGGAACTGGACGCCTCGCAGGTCGAGATCAACCCGCTGGTCGTGACCGGCGCCGGTGACATCATCGCCCTCGACGCCAAGATGAACTTCGACGACAACGCCCTCTACCGTCACAAGGACATCGAAGAGCTCCGTGACGAGAGCGAGGAAGAGGCGTCGGAGACCGAGGCCACGAAGCACGGCCTGAACTATGTGAAGCTGGATGGCAACATCGGCTGCATGGTGAACGGTGCCGGCCTGGCCATGGCCACCATGGACATCATCAAGTTGTACGGCGGCGAGCCGGCCAACTTCCTGGACGTGGGCGGCGGCGCCACCCGTGAGCGCGTGACCACCGCGTTCAAGCTCATCCTGTCCGATCCGAATGTCGAAGGCATTCTGGTCAACATCTTCGGCGGCATCATGCGCTGCGACGTCATCGCCGAGGGCGTGGTGGCGGCGGCCCGTGAGGTCAGCCTGCATGTTCCGCTGGTCGTCCGCCTGGAAGGCACCAACGTCGAGCTGGGCAAGAAGATCCTGGCCGAGTCCGGCCTGCCGATCCTGTCCGCCGACAACCTGGCCGACGCCGCTGAAAAGATCGTCAAGGCCGTGAAGGAGGCCGCGTAATCATGGCCGTGTTGGTTGACAAGAACACCAAGGTGATCTGCCAGGGCTTCACCGGCGCGCAGGGCACCTTCCACTCCGAACAGGCCATCGCCTACGGCACCAAGATGGTTGGCGGCGTGACCCCCGGCAAGGGCGGCACCACCCACCTCGACCTGCCGGTGTTCGACACCGTGGCCGAGGCCGTGCACACCACCGGCGCCAACGCGTCGGTGATCTATGTGCCGCCGCCCTTCGCCGCCGACGCCATCCTGGAAGCCATCGACGCCCAGATCCCGCTGGTGGTCTGCATCACCGAAGGCATCCCGGTGCTGGACATGGTGACGGTGAAGCGCGCCCTGGCCGGGTCCAAGACCCGCCTGATCGGTCCGAACTGCCCCGGCGTCATCACCCCGGACGAGTGCAAGATCGGCATCATGCCGGGCCACATCCACAAGCGTGGCAAGATCGGCATCGTCAGCCGTTCCGGCACCCTGACCTATGAGGCCGTGGCGCAGACCACCGCGGCCGGCCTGGGCCAGACCACCTGCATCGGCATCGGCGGCGACCCGGTCAACGGCACCAACTTCGTGGACAGCCTGCAGCTGTTCCTCGACGACCCGGAGACCGAGGGCATCATCATGATCGGTGAGATCGGCGGTTCGGCGGAAGTCGACGGCGCCGAGTTCATCCGCGACAGCAAGACGAAGAAGCCGGTCGTCGGTTTCATCGCCGGCCGCACGGCCCCCCCGGGCCGCCGCATGGGCCACGCGGGCGCCGTGATCTCCGGCGGCAACGACACGGCCGACTTCAAGGTCGAGGCCCTGCGCGCCGCCGGCATCCATGTCGCCGACAGCCCCGCCAGCCTGGGTTCCACCATGCTGAAGGCGCTGAAGGGCTGATACCGGCCTTTCGGTTGAAATGATGGGCCGGCTCCGGGTCACCGGGCCGCCCCCGAGGAGGAACGGCGGCACCGGCCCCAGCGCATGTCTGGCACCCGGGGCCGCCGTTTTTCCATGGCTGGCATGAGGCATCGCCTCCCCTGCGTCGCTTGACCCCGTGGGATGCTGGTGCCACCTCATTGTTAGCGTGCACATCGATAATTTTGATGGGTGCGTGCCGACGTCGTGATGGTCACGTTGCCCAGCGTTGCGCAACAAAGGTTCAGGGTTTTCCAGAGCCCGATGCTTTTGTTGCGGGAACTGGGCGTTTCTTATGCGTGGTAGGCGTTTTCGTGGCAACGGCCCCACCGCCGTCGCATATTGAAGGCGCAGGTATCATGGCGTAAAAGAACGCGAATTTCGGTCCCATCGGGACGCCTGCCACATAGACGCGGGCGCCCTATCCCTCCCAGATCAAGCGCAGAGCGCCATGGTAACCGATCAAAGCTCCCTGTTTTTCGCCGGCAACGCGACCTTCGTCGCCGAGCTTTACGCCCGCTACCTGCAGGATCCGGCCTCCGTCGATCCTTCTTGGAGCAGCTTCTTCGCCGGGCTGGATGACGATGCCCGCGTCGTGCTGGGCGAAATCCAGGGGGCGAGCTGGGCGCCCAACAAGGCCGCCGTCATCGGCGTGCCCGATCCCGATGCCAAACCGGCCGCTCCGGCAAAGGGCGCCAAGGGTGCCAATGGCGCCGCCGCCCCGGCCGCCAACGGCGCCGTGGCCAGTAACGCCATTGGGGGGGCATCACGCCCGAGCAGCTGCGCCAGGCCCAGTTGGACAGCATCCGCGCCCTGATGCTCATCCGCGCCTACCGCGTCCGCGGCCACCTGATGGCCAAGCTGGACCCGCTGGGCCTGGAAAAGCGCAGCGAGCACCCGGAGCTGGACCCCAAGACCTACGGCTTCACCGACGCCGACCTGGACCGCCCGATCTTCATCAACAACGTGCTGGGGATGGAGACCGCCACCCTGCGTCAGATCGTGGACGCGGTGCAGCGCACCTATTGCGGCCACATCGGCGTGGAGTTCATGCACATCCAGGATCCGGAGCAGAAGGCCTGGATCCAGGAACGCATCGAGGGCATCCGCAACCAGACCGACTTCACGGTCCAGGGCAAGAAGGCCATCCTGCAGCGCCTGACCGCCGCCGAAGGCTTCGAGCGCTTCCTGCAGCTGAAGTACACCGGCACCAAGCGCTTCGGCCTGGAGGGTGGTGAGGTCTGGATTCCGGCCATCGAACAGATCCTGAAGCGCGGCGGTCAGCTGGGCCTGAAGGAACTGGTGATCGGCATGGCGCACCGCGGCCGCCTGAACGTGCTGGCCAACGTGATGAACAAGCCGTACAAGGCCATCTTCTCCGAATTCCAGGGCAACGCCGCCAATCCCGAGGACGTGCAGGGCTCGGGCGACGTGAAGTACCACCTGGGCACCTCGGCTGACCGCGAGTTCGACGGCAACTCCATCCATCTGTCGCTGACGGCCAACCCGTCGCACCTGGAAGTGGTGAACCCCGTCGTCTGCGGCAAGGTTCGCGCCAAGCAGGTCCAGCGCTCCACCATGCCGCCGACGGATGAGGCGCGCGCCGAGGTCATCGGCCTGCTGCTGCACGGCGACGCCGCCTTCGCCGGCCAGGGTCTGGTGCCGGAGACGCTGCTGCTGTCCGAGCTGAAGGGCTACCGCACCGGCGGCATCATCCACATCATCACCAACAACCAGATCGGCTTCACCACCGCCCCGCAGTACGCCCGTTCCGGCCCGTACCCGACGGAAGTGGCCAAGGCCATCCAGGCGCCGATCTTCCACGTCAACGGCGACGATCCCGAGGCGGTGATCCACGTGACCCGCATCGCCGTGGAGTTCCGTCAGAAGTTCCTGAAGGACGTGGTGCTGGACATCGTCTGCTATCGCCGTCAGGGCCACAACGAAGGCGACGAGCCGGCGTTCACCCAGCCGCTGATGTACAAGGCGATCCGCAGCCACCCCACCACCCGTGAGCTGTACGCCCAGCAGCTGGTGCGCGAGGGCGTGGTGACGCCCGAGGAGGCCGACGCTTTCGTGAAGGACTTCCACAAGGCCATGGAAGTGGAGTTCGAGGCGTCGACCACCTACAAGCCGAACAAGGCCGACTGGCTGGAAGGCAAGTGGCAGGGCCTGAGCGCCGCCAAGGACGACGACCGCAAGGGCAAGACCGCCGCGTCCATGGACCTGCTGCAGGAAGTGGGCAAGGCCATCTCCGCCGTGCCGGAAGGCGTGGACGTGAACGCCAAGGTGGTGCGCCAGCTCAAGGCCAAGCAGGAGATGTTCGCCACCGGCAAGGACCTGGACTGGGCCACGGCCGAGGCGCTGGCCTTCGGTACCCTGCTGGTGGAAGGCGTGCCGGTGCGCCTGTCCGGCCAGGACGTGGGCCGTGGCACCTTCTCGCAGCGCCATTGCGTGCTGGTCGACCAGACCACAGAGGCCAAGTACGTTCCCCTGGACCACATCCGTGGCGACCAAGCCCGGTTCGAGGTGCACGACAGCCCGCTGTCCGAAGCGGCCGTGCTGGGCTTCGAATACGGCTTCACGCTGGCCGAGCCGCACGCCCTGGTCCTCTGGGAAGCCCAGTTCGGTGACTTCGTCAACGGCGCCCAGGCCATCATCGACCAGTTCATCAGCTCGGGCGAAAGCAAGTGGCTGCGCATGTCCGGCCTGACCATGCTGCTGCCGCACGGCTATGAGGGCCAGGGCCCGGAGCACAGCTCCGCCCGTCTGGAGCGCTTCCTGCAGCTGTCCGGCGAGGACAACTGGCAGATCGTGAACTGCACCACCCCGGCCAACTACTTCCATGTGCTGCGCCGCCAGGTGAACCGCGAGTTCCGTAAGCCGCTGGTGGTCTTCAGCCCCAAGTCGCTGCTGCGCCACAAGCTGTGCGTCAGCGACCTGGCCATGTTCACCGGCAACGAGTCGTTCCACCGCGTCCTGTATGAGACTGGCGTGGACCTGGTCGAGCCGGCGAAGATCCGCCGCGTCGTCCTCTGCTCGGGCAAGGTCTACTACGACCTGTTCCAGGAGCGTGAGAACCGGGGTGTCAAGGACGTGGCCTTCCTGCGCCTGGAGCAGCTGTACCCGTTCCCGCACGACGCCCTGAAGGCGGAACTGGCCAAGTACCCCAACGCCGAGGTGGTGTGGTGCCAGGAAGAGCCCGCCAATATGGGCGCCTGGAGCTTCGTCGACCGCCGCATCGAGGGCGTGCTGAAGGAACTGAACCACAAGGCGGGCCGTCCGTCCTACGTGGGCCGCGCCGAGGCCGCCTCGCCGGCCGCCGGCCAGCTGAAGCGCCACAACCAGGAACTGGCCAAGTTCCTGGACGAAGCGCTGACCATCGCTTGATCCAGACGTTCCGGGGCCCGTTGCGGCCCCGGAATGATTTTATTCTGAAACCCTCTGTTAGAAACGAACCAAGGTCCCAAAAACATGGCGACGGAAATCCTGGTGCCCACCCTCGGCGAGTCCGTGTCGGAAGCGACGGTCGCGCGGTGGCTGAAGAAGGTTGGCGACAGCGTCAAGGCGGATGAAACGCTGGTGGAGCTGGAGACCGACAAGGTCACCTTGGAAGTCAACGCCCCGGCCGCCGGCACGCTGGGCGAAATCCGCGCCGCCGAAGGCGCCAACGTGGGTGTCAGCGCCGTCCTGGGCGTGATCACCGAGGGTGGCGTCGCCGCCGCGGCCGCTCCCGCCGCGGCTCCGGCTCCGGCCAAGACCGCCGCGCCGGCCCCCGCCGCTGCCCCGGCTGCCGCCCCCGCCACCAACGGCGCCGCCGGCGTGATGCCCGCCGCCGCCAAGATCGCCGCCGACGCCGGCGTGAACCCGGCCACCATCGCCGGCACCGGCAAGGACGGCCGCGTCACCAAGGGCGACGTGATCGACCACCTGGCCGCGCCGAAGGCCGCCCCGACCCCGGTCGCCGCCGCCCCCAATCCCGTGGCCAAGGCCCCGGCCGGCCCGCGCGCCCGCGCCGACCTTGAGGAGCGGGTGCGCATGACCCGCCTGCGGCAGACGGTCGCCGCCCGCCTGAAAGACGCCCAGAACACCGCGGCCATGCTGACCACCTATAACGAGGTGGACATGACCAACGTGATGAAGCTGCGTGGCGAGCTGAAGGACCAGTTCGAGAAGAAGCACGGCGTGAAGCTGGGCTTCATGTCCTTCTTCGTGAAGGCTTGCCTGGTCGCCCTGAAGGAGCTGCCGGCGGTCAACGCGGAGATCGAGGGCACCGACATCATCTACAAGAACTACTACGACATCGGTGTGGCCGTGGGCACGCCGACCGGTCTGGTGGTTCCGGTGGTGCGCGACGCCGACCAGATGGGCTTCGCCAAGATCGAGCAGACGATCAACGAGCTGGGCAAGAAGGCCCGCGATGGCAAGCTGTCCATCGCGGACATGACCGGCGGCACCTTCACCATCTCCAACGGTGGCGTGTACGGCTCGCTCATGAGCTCGCCCATCCTGAACGCCCCGCAGTCCGGTATTCTGGGCATGCACAAGATCCAGGAGCGTCCGATGGTCGTCGGCGGCCAGATCGTCATCCGTCCGATGATGTACCTGGCCCTGTCCTACGACCACCGCATCATCGACGGCCGCGAGGCCGTGACCTTCCTGGTGCGTGTCAAGGAATGCATCGAGAACCCGGAACGCATCCTGCTGGATGTCTGATCCGACGGACGGGGGGCCTCTCGGCCCCCCGTTTGCTGACTGCCTGACCGCTCAGATCAACAATCACCGCCAACGCCTCAAGCACCTCACCCGGAGCGTAGCGACTAGGCCGCGACCGCGGCCGCCGCAGCGAGCACCGAAGGGCGCAACGAGGATGAGCCAAGGGGCGGATGCCCCGCCGGCGTTTGAGGTCGGACAGACTTCGCCCGGCGCCTGAGGGAACACGAACATGACCACCATCACTACCCAATTCGATCTCGTCGTCATCGGCAGCGGCCCCGGCGGCTATGTCGCGGCCATCCGCGCGGCCCAGCTGGGCATGAAGGTCGCCTGCGTCGAGATGCGCAAGACCCTGGGCGGCACCTGCCTGAACGTGGGCTGCATCCCCTCCAAGGCCCTGCTGGTGGCCAGCGAGAAGTTCGAGGAAGCGTCCCACTCCCTGGGCAACTTCGGCGTCAAGGTCTCGGGCGTCGAGCTCGATCTGCCGACGATGATGAAGCACAAGGACGACGTGGTTAAGTCCAACGTCACCGGCGTGGAATTCCTGTTCAAGAAGAACAAGATCACCCGCTACACCGGCAGGGGCAGCATCGCCGCCCCAGGCCAGGTGACGGTGACCAAGGAGGACGGCTCCACCGAGACCGTCACCGCCAAGAACATCCTGATCGCCACCGGCTCCGACGTCATGCCCCTGCCGGGCGTGACCATCGACGAGAAGCGCATCGTCTCCTCCACCGGCGCCCTGGAGCTGGCCGGCGTGCCGAAGCGCCTGGTGGTCATCGGTGGCGGTGTCATCGGCCTGGAACTGGGGTCCGTCTGGCAGCGCCTGGGTTCCCAGGTCACGGTGGTGGAGTTCCTGGACCGCATCCTGCCCGGCATGGACGGTGAGGTCTCCAAGCAGTCCCAGCGCATCCTGGGCAAGCAGGGCCTGACTTTCAAGCTGTCGACCAAGGTCACTTCGGCCGTGGCCGGCGACACCGGCGTCACCCTGACGGTCGAGCCGGCCGCCGGCGGCACGTCGGAGACCATCGAGGCCGACGTGGTGCTGGTGGCCATCGGCCGCCGCCCCTACACCGAGGGCCTGGGCCTGGACAAGGTCGGCGTGGAACTGGATGAGCGCCGCCGCGTGAAGACCGACCACCACTTCCGCACCAACGTGCCCGGCATCTGGGCCATCGGCGACGTGATCGCCGGCGCCATGCTGGCCCATAAGGCCGAGGAAGAGGGTGTGGTCTGTGCCGAGGTGATGGCGGGCCAGTCCGGCCACATCAACTACGACGCCATCCCCGGCGTGGTCTACACCTGGCCGGAAATCGCCGCCGTCGGCAAGACGGAGGAGCAGCTGAAGGCCGAGGGCGTGACCTACAAGGTCGGCAAGTTCCCCTTCACCGCCAACGGCCGCGCCCGCTCCATGCAGGCCACCGAGGGCTTCGTGAAGCTGCTGGCCGACGCCCACTCCGACAAGCTGCTGGGCGCGCACATCATCGGCGCCTCGGCCGGTGAGATGATCGAGGAGCTGGCGCTGGCCCTGGAATTCGGCGCCTCGTCCGAAGACATCGCCCGCACCAGCCACGCCCACCCCACGCTGACCGAGGCCATCAAGGAAGCGGCCCTGGGCGTACTGGGCCGCACCATCCACATGTAAGCCTTATGTAAGCCTTCTCCTGTGGGAATGCGGAAACGGCGCCGGCTCACCCCGGCGCCGTTTTGCCTTCAGGACCAAGGGCCTTTGGGCCCATCATGGTCCGCCGGCCTGGGCGATGGCGGTGGCGGTGGGGCGGGGGGCTGCCGCGCCTGCGGCGGAGCCGGTGTCCTGGGACCCAAGCGATGGCGCAGGCGCGGCGCCAGCAGCATCACCACCAGCACGGCCAGCAGATAGATGAAGTTCTGGCTGCGGATGCCATTCCATAGATGGTCCAGCAGGCCGCCCTTCACCAGCGCGTCGCCGGCGACCAACCCGCCGAGCCCCAGGGTGACGGACCGATCGGCGACAGGCACGTAATCGCGATAGCCGTTGCCTGGTGTGAAGCGAACCATCGACAGCAGCGCCGGCATCTGGCCTTCAATGGCGGGCAGGTCGTTCATGCGGGCGGCGATGTCCAGGCCCAGCACCCCGCGCCGGCCCAGCAGGCGGATGTGATAATCCAGTCCGTCCACCGCACCGCCGTCCGCTTGGCGCCGGGCGGCCCAAATCAGGGTGTGGCTGGCCCTGTCGTACAGGGGCGGCCGGGCCCAACCGGCCAGGGGCAGCCCGCCGGCGTCGCCGGACTTCAGCGCCGCCAGCAGGGCGTCGGCGTCCAGCCGGCCGGCGTCCAGGTCGCTGACATGGCCGCCGCCGTCATAGCTCAAGGCCACCAGCCAGGCGGGATTGGCGTCAGCTCCCGCGGGTACCAGCAGGCCCAGCCCGGCACCGCCGGCCAGGGGTCGGCCCTGCCAATGCCGGCTGAGGAAATCCTGGGTGTCGGCACCGGCCACGTATTGGAAGGCGGGGCTGGGGGTCAGGGTGACGGCCTTGTCCGCCAGCGAGATCGGGGTCTCATCCGTAGCGGCGGCCGGCGGGGTGACGCTCAAAAGAGCGGCGCACAGCAGCGGGGCCAGCAATCTCATCAGCCGCATGGGGCCAGTCCTCAAGAGCGGTTGCCGCGTCGGGCCCGGGGGTGCGCCGTCTCATAGACCGACAGCAGCTGCTCGGCATCCACGTCGGTGTAGCGCTGGGTGGTGGACAGGCTGGCATGGCCCAGCAGATCCTGGATGGCGCGCAAATCGGCGCCGCCGCCCAGCAGGTGGGTGGCGAAGCTGTGGCGCAGGGCGTGCGGCGTGGCGGTGTCGGGCAGGCCCAACAGCTGCCGCAGGGTCTGCATGGCCAGGCGCGCCACTCGGTCGTTCAGCCGGTCGCCGCGCACCCCCACGAACAGCGGCCCGCTGGCGGGCAGGGGGTGCGGGCAGGCCTCGATATAGGCGGCCAGTGCTTGGCGCACGGCGGGCAGGACGGGCACGTCGCGCTGTTTCGATCCCTTGCCGGTGACCCGCAGGGTGTCGCTGTCCAGCGGCGCTTCGGCCCTCGTCAGGCGCAAGGCCTCATCCATGCGCAGACCGCAGCCGTAGAGCAGGGTGAACAAGGCGCGGTCGCGCAGGCCGACCCAAGGTGCCTGGGGGATGTCGGACAATTCCGCCAGCAGGATGCCGGCGTCGTCCACCGTCAGGGGGCGGGGGATGGGGCGCTTCACCTTGGGCGCGTTCAGCAGGCCGATGGCGGGGTTGTGCAGCCGGCCCGACCGGTCCAGCCAACGGAACAGGTTGCGCACGCCGGAAACGGCGCGGGCCCGGCTGGCGGCGATGGCGCCCTCACCCGCGCGGGCCGCCAGCCAGGCGCGGAAGTCGCCCAGCTGCGCCCCGCCCAAATCATTCAGGCTGGGCGCCCGGCCCAGATGCTCCGTCAGAAAGGACAGGAAGGCCGCGACATCACCCTGATAAGCACGCAGCGTGTGGGGCGACGCCGTCTTCTCCGACGTCAGCCAGCGCCGCCACTCCTCCAGCACCGCCGCCACGTCGGGCGCGCAGGAATATCCCAAGGCGGGGGGCTTGGTCATGATGATCTCTCTAGTGAATCGAATCTGACGGATGTGTCCCATTGCAGGGCGCTCGCGATGTGGTGAAGTACAGACCGGATACCGCGCCCAAGATTGCGCCCAGCGGCATCGTCAATATAACGAGGAACCCCGCCCCATTGTCAGTATAGTCATTTTCCATGTAACTTATTGAAAGCCCAAATAATATAGGCCCGAAAAAGCCCAATGTTGTGCCGAGCAGACCTCCGATCAAAAGCCCTGCCATCCCTCGAAGGAAATGCCGCAACTTCATCTTTTTCCCACTGTTCTCGTTTAATCGTTTTCTCTAACTATGACCCCGCATCGCACTGCGACGATGATTTTATCCGGGTCGGGAACCATGAAAAAGGGCGGGGATTTTCGTTGGTTTCGGCAGGGAAGCGTTTGATGGCAGCCTATAATGGAACACTAAGCGCGGATGCCGGTCGAGCCAAGCGCGCACCTTCAGGTGCTTGTGGCTGCCGTAGTTGTCGAGAATGACGTGGACGCCTTTGCCGACTGGCACCTCGGTCTCGATGGCGTTGAGGAAGCGGATGAGCGCCTGATGCCGGTGGCGTTGCATGCGGCGCCCGATCACCTCCCCTTATAGGCCCCGACTGGGGCCGCCGGACCTTTCCGGGAAGCGAAGTGAACCGGAAAGGGAGGATAAGCCAAGGGGCGGTTGCCCCGCCGGCGCTTGAGGCAACTCAAAGAGCCAACCAACCCTTGATGCACCGTTCCACCACCCGGGCCAGGAAGCTCAGCAGTTCGGTACCCTGGCCGGGGTGGAACAGGTCGGCGTCGCGCGAGGCGAAGGCCAGCAGGCCCGCGGGCGCGTCGGGGGCGATCTGCAGGCGTACCAGCGCTTCCGATCTCACGATGGGGGCGGCGGGGCCGTAGATCTCGGCCATTCCCTGGATGTTGCCGCGCAGGATGATGTCGCGCTTGCCTATCCACTGGCTGATGGCGCCGGTTTCTACCAGCTGCAGGCCGTTGCGCTCGGCATGCAGCACCAGGCGGTTGTCCTCCGGCTGCTCCATCACCAGGCAAGCGAGGTCCAGATCCAGCAGGACGGCCAGGTCGGTGGTGATGGTCTGGATCAGCTGGTCGAAGCTTTGCGCGTCCATCAGGAACAGGGCCGCCGCATGCACCCGGTTCTGGTTGTTGATGTTGGCGCGGGCGGTGGCGATCAGTTCCTCCTGCTGGGCGGTCAGGTCGGCCACCTCGCGCCGCAGTTTCAGCAGCATGAAGTGCTGCAGGTCGGCGACCCCGTTGCCCCGGTTCTCGGCGGGCGGGATCAGGTGGTGGACCACGTCGGGATGCTGCTGCAGGAAATCCGGCGTCTCACGCAGGTATGTCGCCACATCCTCCGCGGTCAGGGCGTCGCCCAAGGCGCTGTGCGGTGTCTTGCCGCCCATATGCTGCTCTTCCCTTCAGGCCGGTCGCCCGGCGTCCCAATGGCTCAAACGCGAACCGGCCCGCCCATCGCTGGGCGGGCCGGTCTCGGCATCCGCTGGAACGCGACAGGGATCAGCGGGTCGGCAGCGGCTGATCCAGGATAGTCTGCCCGGTCTTGGCCCAGTCCGCAACGAACTGCGCCAGGCCCTTGTCGGTCAGCACGTGGTTGAACAGCTGACGGATGACGGAGGGCGGCATGGTGGCCACGTGGGCGCCCATCTTGGCCGACTGGGTGACGTGGATGGGGTTGCGGATGGAGGCGACCAGGACCTCGGTGGTGAAGTCCGGGTAATTGTCATAGATGGTGACGATCTCTTCGATCAGGCCCAGGCCGTCCTGGCCCATGTCGTCCAGGCGGCCGACGAAGGGCGACACGAAGGTGGCGCCGGCCTTGGCGGCCAGGATGGCCTGCGCCGCGGAGAAGCACAGGGTCACGTTGACCATGGTGCCTTCCTGCGACAGGTGGTGGCAGACCTTCAGGCCGGCCGGGGTCAGGGGCACCTTCACCGCCACGTTGGGGGCGATCTTGGCCAGGTGCTTGCCTTCCTTCAGCATGGTCTCGAAATCGGTCGAGGCGACTTCGGCGCTGACGGGGCCCTTCACCACGTCGCAGATCTCGGCGATCAGGTCGATGAAGCTGCTGTGACCGGACTTGGCGACCAGCGACGGGTTGGTGGTGACGCCGTCCAGCAAGCCGGTGGAGGCCAGCTCGCGAATATCGTTGATGTCGGCGGTATCGACGAAGAACTTCATGGGGGAATGCCCTCAAGATCTGGATCAAGGACCGGGGCCCGCCCCCGGGTTGGCCGGCACTCTAGCGGAGGCCGCACCGGGGTGCACGGGCTGAAATGGCGGGCCAGGGGATGGGGGGCATGCGCGCTTGGAGGCGTGTTCCCTATATAAGATCATATAGGGAACGGTGGCGCCCAAGGGGTGCCCGGTGGTAACAGCAAGGCCATGGATCTGTTGACGGCAAGCGGGATGGAGACGGCGGCCCCACCGGTGCGGCGGGTACGCGTCCTGCTGCCCTTGCCCCTGGCCAGCCCCTACGATTACCGCGTTCCCGACGACATGGAGCTGGAGGCCGGCGCCTATGTCGAGGTGCCGCTGGGCCCCCGCCACGTCTTCGGCGTCGTCTGGGCCGTGGGCGGTCCAGGGGACAATTGGGAGGCGGGTGTGGCGGCCAACCGCCTGAAGCCCGTCATCCGCCGCTTCGACCTGCCGCCCATGCCGGAGGTGTCGCGGCGTTTCGTCGACTGGGTGGCGGCCTACACCCTGTCGGCACCCGGCTCCGTGCTGCGCATGGCGATCAGCGTGTCGGCGGCGCTGGAGGAACCCAAGCAGCTGCTGGCCTATCTGCCATCCGGCGAATCGCCGCCGCCGGGCTTCAAGATGACGGATGCGCGCCGCCGCGTGCTGGCGCTGATGGAGGAGGACGGGCCGCCCCGGACCCCGGCCGATCTGGCGCGCGATGCCGCCTGCGGCATCGGTGTCATCCGCGGCCTGGCGGAATCAGGTCTGCTGACGCCCGTGGTCCTGCGCGCCCAGCCGCGCCCGCCCATCCCCGACGCCGACATGGCGGGGCCGGAGCTGTCATCGGACCAGGCGGCGGCGGCCGACGCGCTGCGCGCCGCCGTGGATGCCCGCGCCTATTCCGCCACCCTGGTGGACGGGGTCACCGGCTCCGGTAAGACCGAGGTGTATTTCGAGGCCATCGCCACCTGCCTGCGCCTGGGGCGCCAGGCCCTGGTGCTGCTGCCGGAAATCGCCCTTTCCAGCCAGTGGCTGGACCGGTTCACCCGGCGGTTCGGCGTGCGGCCGGTGGAATGGCATTCGGATCTTGCCGGCACCCATCGCCGCGCCGCCTGGCGGGCGATCGCCAATGGCGAGGCGCCGGTGGTGGTGGGCGCCCGCTCCGCCCTGTTCCTGCCCTATCCCGATCTGGGCCTGATCGTGGTGGATGAGGAGCATGAGGCCGCCTTCAAGCAGGAGGACGGCGTCATCTACCATGCCCGCGACATGGCGGTGGCCCGCGCCTTCCTCGGCGGCATCCCCGTGGCCCTGGTGTCCGCCACGCCGTCGCTGGAGACGCTGACGAACGCGGAGACGGGGCGTTATGGCCGCATCGACCTGCCGGCCCGCCATGGTGGCGCCAGCCTGCCCGAGGTCACCCTGATCGACCTGCGCCGGCCCGACAGCCGGCCGCCGGCCCGCCACTGGCTGTCCCCCATCCTGACGCAGGCGATGACGGAAACGCTGGCGGCGGGGGAGCAGAGCATGCTGTTCCTGAACCGCCGGGGGTACGCGCCGCTGACCCTGTGCCGCAGCTGCGGCTTCCGCCTGCAATGCCCCAACTGCACCGCCTGGCTGGTGGAACATCGCCTCAGCCGCCGGCTGCAATGCCACCATTGCGGCTACACCGACCGCCTGCCCGAGACCTGCCCGTCCTGCGAGGCGGAGCATTCCTTCGTCGCCTGCGGCCCCGGCGTGGAGCGGGTGGCGGAGGAGGTGGCGCAGCTGTTCCCCGAGGCGCGCGTGGCGCTGATGACCAGCGACACGCTGATCGGCCCGCACGCCATCCAGACGGTGATCGAGGAGGTGCGCGCCCACAAGGTCGACATCCTGATCGGCACCCAGGTCATGGCCAAGGGCCACCATTTCCCCATGCTGACCCTGGTGGGGGTGGTGGATGGCGACCTGGGCCTGGGCGGCGGCGACCTGCGCGCGGCGGAGCGCACCTTCCAGATGCTGCACCAGGTGGCGGGGCGCGCCGGCCGCGAAAGCCGGCCGGGCCGCGTCTTCCTGCAGACCCACATGCCGGAGCATCCGGTGATGCGGGCGCTGGCCGCCCACGACCGCGACGCCTTCCTGGCGGCGGAGGCGGACCAGCGCCGGGCCATGGACCTGCCGCCTTACGGCCGGCTGGCGGCCCTGATCATTTCCGGCGAGGATGAGCGCCAGGTGGACAAGCTGGCCCGCGACCTGGCCCGCGCGGCACCCCAGGGCGACGACGTGCTGGTGCTGGGCCCGGCCCCCGCCCCGCTGGCCCTGCTGCGCGGACGCCACCGTCGCCGCCTGCTGCTGAAGACGGCGCGTGGCGTGGCGGTGCAGCCGCTGCTGCAGGCTTGGCTGGGGGCCGTGCCCATACCGGCAGCGGTGCGGGTGCAGGTGGATGTCGACCCGTATAGCTTCATGTAAGGCGCGGCTTCTCGGGCGGCTTACCTGGCTTTTCCGCGTAATCCGGAAAGCCAGATGGCGGGGCGGTCGTCGGTGCCCCATGGTCGCCACGATCGGCGTCATAATGTCGCTGGTACGACCACTATCGGTGACTTGCCGTCACCCAAGCATCGGAAGAAACGAAGGCCATCATGAAGCGCTCTTCCCGTCTCATCGCCGCCGCCGCGACCGCCGTCGTGGCCTTGGGCGCCACCTTGCCGGCCTGGGCCGATCCGCCGCCCTGGGCGGAGGCGTCGGGCTACCGCTACCAGGACCGGGATTGGCATGACGACCACCGTGGGGACGACCGGCGGGATGACGACCGCTGGCGGGACGATCACCGCGGGGACGACCATTGGCGCGACGATCGCCGGGGCCCGCCGCCCCGCTATGTCGACCGCCGCTCCCCCATTACCGCGAGTTCTACGCCGCCGATGTCGGCATCGACCAGGGGCGGTGCGACCGTGGCGCCGTCGGCCTGAACGTGGGCACGGTGGTGGGCGCCCTGCTGGGCGGTCTGGCCGGTTCGCAGTTCGGCCATGGCGGCGGCAAGGCGGCCATGACCGGCGCCGGCGTGCTGCTGGGCGCCCTGGCCGGCAACGCCGCCTTCAACAGCATGGACCAGAGTGACGAGGGCTGCTTCGCCCAGGCCATGGAAAAGGCGCCGGACGGCCAGCAGATCGTCTGGAACAATCCCGACAACGGCGCGCGCTATCAGATGACCCCGGTCAAGACCTGGCAGGAATTGGCCGACAACTACTGCCGCGAATACCAGAGCGTGGCCACCGTGGGCGGCCGCAAGCAGACCGTCACCGGCACTGCCTGCCGCCAGCCCGATGGGCAATGGAAGATCGTGAATTGAGGTGAATGAGGAGCAGGCGGCGTGGGGACTGGTCCCCGTGCCGCTGATTCCTTAGCGGGCTGGAAAGCCCGCGACGATGGCATCGGTGATGGCCCGAGCCAGTTGTGGGTCAAGGTCGTCCTCAGGCGAAGGCGGCAAACCCTTAGGGCCTTCAATTCGGCTCTGGAGGGCAAGCACCGTCTTCCAGTCCGCCGCGATAAGCCGGCCGTGGGGAGGCTTGGGAAGGTCGCTCAGGTCCGGCCGGACCTTGATCGCGAACGGCATAGGTAGGTGCCCGACCCCCCACAGCAGGATATTGCCGTCCTTCAAGGGAAGGACGTGGTAGTCCGCCGCAATCAGGCGAGTCTTGTCATAGGGGGCCACTGGGCGTTCGCCATCGCAAGATATGGTGACGGGCTGATAGTCATCCATGATGTAGAGGATGATTTTGCGCGTAGTGATGCCGTTATTTTCAATGTCGAGTGTCGAACGAATAACGGATCCGCAATCATTCCTGATGACGTTGAAATAGCTGCCGTTGAGGGGTGACGATCTCACGCTGGTCTGTTTGCCCAGCGTTGCCTCGGTGGCCTCGAGGACGGTTTGGCCCCCCATATGCAGGTTCTGGCCTAGGTATTCGTCGGAAACCTCCGCGCCATCAATTGTTTGTCCTGACAGGTTCTTGAGCGTCGCGCTTTTCGGGTCGTCCAGCGAATTGGCGGCGACCTGCACTTTCACGCCTTTCCCATCCTGGACAATGAAGGCGATGCTTTCCGGCCATTGGCTGAGCGGCCGCAGCCGCGCCACATCGACGGTGTAAAGCTCGCCGGCTTTCGTCGGCAGGCTGGACACGAACATGAGCAGGACGCCGACCATGAACAGCGGGTCGAGGCTTCTTTTTCGGGTGATCATGCATCCTCGGAACGAATGCCAAGCCCAAGCGGCCACACTATCATTTCGGATCACACAAACCCATGCCGCCCAAGCCACCGGCGGTACAGATCCGGCCAGGGTTCGGCGGGCCGGCCCGGCGTGTCGCGGATGGCGAAGCCGTGGCCACCGGATTCGAAGATATGCATCTCGGTCGCCACGTTCTGCCGGCGCAGGGCCTGGAACATGGCCAGGCTGTTGCCCACCGGGACGGCGTCGTCATCGGCGGCGTGGAACAGGAAGGTGGGGCAGGCACCCGTCCGCACAATCTGGTCCGGCGAATAGGCCTTCACCTGCTCGGCCGACGGGCTGCTGCCCAGCAGGTGCTGGCGCGAGCCCGGATGGGTCAGCAACTCGTCCATCGAGATGACGGGATAGGCCAGGCAGGCCAGTTGGGGGCCGGCGGGCAGCTTGTCGGCCTCGTCCACGGGCGTGTACACGGCGGCGTCATGGCGGGTGAGCAGGCTGGCGGCGAGGTGGCCGCCGGCGGAGAAGCCGATGATGCCGATGCGACCGCCGTCCACCGCCCAGGCCTTGGCCTTGTGGCGCAGCAGGCGCATGGCACGCTGCGCATCCTGCAGCGGCACGTCCGGCCCATTCCTCCAGCCCTGCGCGGGCAGGCGGTAGGTCAGGACGGCGGCGTGCAGGCCGGTGGCGTTCAGCCAGCGGGCGATCTCATAGCCTTCCTTGTCGAACCACACACTGGAGTAGCCGCCGCCGGGGATGACCAGGATGGTGGCGCGCGGACCGGGGCTGGCGCTGCGGAAAAAGGCCAGCGTGGGCGTGGACACGCTCTCCGCCGAGCGGTCGGGGGGGCCGCCCATGGGGCCGTGGTCGGTGACGGCGTCCTTGACCGCCACGCCCTCGCCGCCCGGCGGGGTGCCGGGCCACAGGGGCAGCAGCGCGTCCGGATCCCGGCGCTGGCGCGAAAGCTGCACCAGGTCGGTGGCCGGCGAGCCGTCGGCCTTCGCGGATCGCGCCAGGGCGGCGCCGGCCAGCGCGGCCAGGGCCAGGCCGCGGCGGTTCAGGGTGAAGGTCATGGGGCTGCCTCCCTCAAGGCTGTTCGGTTTCTGTTACCGGTAACTTAGCCGAGAGAGCGGCGGGAATGCCAGCCCGCCTCAGGTGCCGGCCACCGTCATGCCTTCCACCCGCAGGGTGGGGCTGTCCACGCCGTGGCGGAATTCCAGGTCGTTGGCCGGCCGCAGGGTCAGGTACATGTCCTTCAGGTTGCCGGCGATGGTGACCTCGGCCACCGGGAAAGCGATCTTGCCGTCCTCGATCCAGAAGCCCGAGGCGCCCCGGCTGTAGTCGCCGGTGATGCCGTTGACGCCGCTGCCCATCAGCGAGGTGACGTAGAAGCCCTGGCGGATGTCGGCCAGCAGCTGTTCCGGCGTCTCCTCGCCCGGGGCCAGATAGACGTTGGTGGCGCTGGGGCCCGGCGGGCCGCCGGTGCCGCGCGCGGCGTGGCCGGTGGAGGCCAGCCCCAGCTGGCGGGCGGAACGGCAGTCCAGCAGCCAGGTGGTCAGCACGCCGCCGTCGATCAGGTTGCGGCGGCTGTTGGCCTGCCCCTCGGCGTCGAAAGGCTTGGAGCGCAGGCCCCGGCGGATATGCGGGTCGTCGACGATGGTAATGTTGGGCGCGAACACCGCCTGGCCCATCTTGTCCTTCAGGAAGCTGGTGCCGCGCGCGATGGCGGCGCCGGAGATGGCGCCCGCCAGGTGGCCGACCAGGCCGCCGGCCACGCGCGGGTCGAACACAACGGGCACGGCCTGCGTCGCCACCTTGCGCGGGTTCAGGCGGGCCACCACCCGTTCACCGGCGCGGCGGCCGATGGTGACGGGCGACTCCAGGTCGCCGGCATAGATGGTGGAATGATAGTCGTAGTCCCGTTCCATGCCCGTGCCGCTGCCGGCCAGGACGGAGACGGACAGGCTGCGGCGGCTGACGCTGTAGCCGCCGGAAAAGCCGTTGCTGGCCGCCAGCGTGACGGTGGAGCGCGACCAGCCGGCGTCCGCCCCTTCGGAATTGCTGACACCGGGCACGGCCAGCGCCGTCTCCTCCAGCTCCGCGATCTGGGCCAGCAGATCCTCGGCCACCGGTTCGGACGGATCGCACAGGTCCAGATCCGGCCAGTCGCGGGCTAGGCTGTCAGGATCGGCCAGGCCGCAGAAATCATCCTCCGGCACCAGCCGGGCCATGGCCACCGCCCGCTCCGCCAATTCCTTCAGCAGCGCCGGGCTGCGGTCGGTGGAGGAGACGATGGCCTGGCGCTTGCCCACGAACACCCGCAGGCCCAGATCGCCCAATTCGGCGCGCTGCACCTCCTCCGGCTTGCCCAGGCGCTGGCTCATGGACATGGCGGCGCTGTCCACCAGCAGGGCGTCGGCGGCGTCGGCGCCGGCCTTGCGCGCCAGGGTCAGCAGATCGTCCAGGATGCCGGCGGCGGTGGCGTCAGGGGGCAGGGGGGGCATGGGTGCGGAAGCTCCAGGCTCGGATCAGGGTGCCCCGTTGGGGGGCGAAACAAAGGGCTGAGGCCACATGTGGGCATTCGATGCCAGCTTGCCAGGTCGCGGCCCCCGGGGGAAGCCTGACCTTGGGGTGAAGGCGTTGGCGCCATGGGGAAATGGTGCCGGGTCGCGGGAAATGTTTCTGAAAGGTAACTGAAAGCACAATTGCAACGATTTGTTTCTTAGCCTATCAAAGAGTGACATCCGTTTGTTACCGACCGCGGCTAGGGTCCCCTGGCCAATGCGCGAAGGCTGCCCCGCCTGACGCATTCGGTCGGTCGAATGGACCACTACGGGGATCTGCCGCCCCGGTTCGTTCGGTCAACCTTTCGGGTTTCTTCCCGGAAGTAGTCCATCAACCTTACAGGGCCACGGGCGCCAACCCCGCGGCCCTGTTTTCTTTTCTGGCATCGGCGACATCGATTCCCCATGGTGTTGAGGATGGCGCGGGTGATACGCTCTCCTAACTGAAACCGATTTCACCAAACAGGGATCGCCCTTGGCCTTCGACCTCACGGTGCTGACGCCTCATCTGGACACGCTGCTGGCGGGCGCCGCGCTGACGGCGGAGGTTTGCGCGCTGGGCATCGCCGGCGCCTTCGCGTTGGCCACGGCGCTGGGGTTGCTCGCCGTCGGCAGGGGCTGGGCCGGGCGCCTGGCGCGGCTGTATGTCGACGTCTTCCGCAACGTGCCCTTCGTGGTGCAGGTTTTTTTCCTGTTCTACGGCCTGCCCGAGGTGGGCGTGTACATCGACGCCTTCTGGACCGGCGTGTTGGCGCTCAGCCTGGTGGGCGGCGCCTATGGCAGTGACGTGGTGCGCAGCGGCATCCTGGCGATCGAGCCCGGGGTGGTGGAGGCCGCGAAGGTCGGCGGCCTGTCGCGGCTTGCCATCATCCGCCGCATCGTCCTGCCCATCGCCCTGCGCACCGCCATCCGGCCCCTGGGGTCCGTCTTCGTGAACCTGGTGCTCAGCTCGTCCATCCTGTCCATGATCACGCTGGACGAGGTGACGGGGACGGCGCGGGGCGTGGCGTCGGAAACCTATCGCCCGTTCGAGGTCTATGCCTTCCTGCTAGCCGCCTACGCCGGCCTGACCTACGCCGTGTCGCTGGGCATCGACGCCCTGCATCGGCGCCTGAACCGGCACATGATGGCCAACGGGGCGATGGGGGGCGGGGCCTGATGCGGCACGCCGGCTTCACCTGGCATGACGGCGCCTTGCTGGCCCAGGGTCTGGGCGTCAGCCTGGGCCTGTTCGCGGGCACCTTCCTGATCGGGCTGGTCCTGGGATCCGGGGCGGCCGTGGTGCGCCACTTCCGCGTGCCGGCGCTGGGCGCCCTGTTACACACCGGTTTGGAACTGCTGCGCAATTCCCCCGTCCTGGTGCAGCTGTTCCTGGTCTTCTTCGGGGTGCCGGCCCTGATCCACCAGCCGCTGACGCCCGTTTTCGCCGCGAGCCTGACCCTGTCGGCCAACACCGCGGCCTTCGTCTATTTCATCGCCTTGGCCGGCCTGGACGCGGTGGGGCGGGACCAGGTCGAGGCGGCGCGCGCCTTCGGTCTCAGTCGCGTCCAGCTGGTGCGCCATATCCTGGGGCCCCAAGCGGCCGCCTTCGCCATGGCGCCGCTGGTGGGCCTGGCGGTCAACCAGTTGCAGGTGACCTCCCTGGTCTCCGTCATCGGGGTGGTCGACCTGACCAAGGCGGGCGACATCCTGAACCTGCGCACCTTACGGCCCTTCGCGGTGTGGACCATGGTGGGCGTGCTGTATTTCGCGGCGGCCAAGACGTTGACGCTGCTGGGCAATCGATGGGAGCGGCGGCTGCGCGCCCATGCAGCCCCGCTGGGGCTTTAGGGGGATGACGGCATGATAGCGGTGGAGGGCGTGGTCAAGCGCTTTGGCGCCCACACGGTGCTGGACGGGGTCAGCCTGACGGTGGCGCCGGGGGAGGTGGTGACCATCCTGGGGTCCAGCGGCTCGGGCAAAAGCACGCTGATCCGTTGCATCAACGGGCTGGAGACGCTGGACGGCGGCCGCATCACCGTCGATGGGCTGGACGTGGCCAACCCGCGCCAACTGGCCCAGGCGCGCCGCCTATCGGCCACCGTGTTCCAGCTGTTCAACCTCTATCCCCACATGAGCGTACTGCGGAACGTCACCCTGGCGCCGGAACTTGTGCTGAAGCGCCCCAAGGATGAGGTGGAGGCGCAGGCCCGCGATCTGCTGGCCGGCGTGGGGCTGGCGGGCAAGGCCAACTCCTATCCCGGCCAGCTGTCGGGCGGGCAGCGCCAGCGCGTGGGCATCTGCCGGGCGCTGGCCATGAACCCGCGCTACCTGCTGCTGGATGAGGTGACCAGCGCGCTCGATCCGGAGATGACGGCCGAGGTGCTGGCGATCCTGGGCCGGCTGGCGGGCCGCCAAATCGGGGATGGGGGCACCACCATGCTGTTCGTGACGCATGAGGTGGAATTCGCCCGCCGCATCTCCACCCGCATCGTCTTCCTGGACCAGGGACGCCTCATCGTCGACCTGCCCACGGACCAGTTCTTCGCCGCGGACGGGGGCCTGGCCCATCCTCGCATCCATCAATTCCTGTCCAAGATGGCGCCCACCGCCGGAGTGCATGCATGATCCTGATCGCCAATTCCGAAGCCTGGCCCGGATTCCAGACCACCATTGACCGCCTGAGGGCGGGGGAGCGGGGCCCCGACCCCCTGGTGGCCGGCATCGCGCGGGTGGAACGCGAGGCGACGGTGCGCAGCGTCGGCTACGGTGGCTGGCCCAACATGCTGGGGGAGATGGAGTTCGACGCCGGCGTCATGGACGGCGGTACCCGCCAAGTGGGGGCCGTGGGCGCCTTGCGCGACGTCATACCGGCCAGCGCGGTGGCGCTGCAGGTCATGCGCCGGCTGCCGCACACCCTGCTGACCGGCGACGGCGCCCGCCGCTTCGCCCTGGAATGCGGATTCCAGGCGGAACCCACCCTGCTGGAGGAATCGCGGCGGGTGTGGTGGGAACGGCTGGAGAAGGAATTGCCGCCGGCGGATCTCGCCGCCTTCCCCAACATCCCTCTGGCGCCGCTCAGCCGCGCCATCACCGATCCGGAGCGGGTGCGCGACACCACGGTCTTCCTGGGCCGGGATGCCGGCGGCGACCTGCACGCGGCCACCAGCACCTCGGGCTGGGCTTGGAAGTATCCGGGCCGCCTGGGTGATTCGCCCATCGCCGGCGCCGGCTTCTATGCCGACAGCCGCTATGGCGCCGCCGCCTGCACCCACACGGGGGAGATGACGGTGCGCTGCGGCACGGCGCGGTCCATCGTGCTGGCCTTGCAGCTGGGCAAGTCCTTGGCTGAAGCGGTGGAGCTGGCGGTGGCCGACCTGGGGGAACTGCGCGAGGGCTTCCTGGCCGGGGTGGTCATCCACGCGCTGGACGCCCGTGGTAATCATGAGGTGGTCAGCTTCCGCTGTGGTCCCGCCATCCGGTATTGGTATTGGGATCCGTCCCTGTCCGCGCCCGAGGAACGCATCGCGCGCACGGTATGAGGTGCCAGATGTTCCGTAAGCTCTTGTCCGTGCTCGCCGTCATGCTGATCGCCGCTCCCGCCTGGGCGGGCAAGCTGGAGGACATCCGTCAGCGCGGGGTGTTGCGGGTGGGGGTGTCGCTGGGCGGGGAGCCGGTGGGCTTCCGTGACGACCGCAACGCGCCGGCCGGCTATGACGTCGACGTGGCCAGGCGCCTGGCGGACAAGCTGGGGGTGGGGGTGGAATACACCGACGTCTCCGGCGACGCCCGGGTCAGCATGCTGGTGTCGGGGCAGATCGACGTGGCGGTGGCCAACCTGACGGCCACGGCGGAGAGGGCCAGGACCATCGCCTTCACCATCCCCTACAACCGTGTGGGCCTGCGCGTCATCGCGCAGAAGAGCGCCGGCATCAACCAGCTGTCCGACTTGGCCGGCAAGAAAGTGGTGGTGGGCCGGGGCACCACGGGCGAGGCGTTCCTGCGCCAGGCGGTGCCGGGGGCCAAGCTGGTCTTCACCGACACCTTCGCGCCCGACGGCGTGCTGCTGCTGGTGCAGCGGCGGGTGGACGCCGGCATCGAGGATTTGTCCATGATGGACTACCTGGCCAGCACCAACCCCAGCCTGAAGACGCTGCCCGACCTCTATTCCAACGCCCCCATCGCCATCGGCCTGGCCCAGGGCGACATCGACTTCCTGCGCTGGCTGAACGGCTTCGTCGCCGACTACATCAAGTCCGGCGCGTATGAGGCCAACTACCGCAAATGGTGGGGCAAGGACGCGGCCGTCCCCACCCTGACCGCCAATTGACCACCGTCGGCCGGTCAGCCGGTCAGCCGGGGATGGAAACGCGTGGGCAGGGTCAGGGGCCATGGACCGGTGGCGCCGCCGCTCAGCACCGCGATGACCGCCGCCACATAGGCCCGCCTGTCATAGCCAATGGAGGAGATGGGATAGGCGTCGAAATCCGTCAGCGAGAGGTTATCGTAGCCGTACAGGCGCGTTGTGGTGGCGCGGCCGCCGGGGAAATCCGCCCGCAGCCGGTCCAGCACGCCCATGGCCATGGCGTCGGAGGTGCAGAAGACGGCATCCGGCCGGGACGTCAGGGCCAGTTCCTCCCCCGCCTTGTGGCCGCTGGCGTAGGAATAGTCGCCCTGCAGGCTGGCCGTCAGGCGGATGCCCTGGGCGGCCAGCGCGGTGTGGTACAAACGGATACGCGCCTGCTCCAGGGCGGAGGTGAGGCGCCCGGTCACCAGGGCCGCGGTCTTCACGCCCTGGCGCGCGGCATGGGCCACGGCCTCGGCTATGCCCACCCCTTCGTTCGGGATCACCGCGGGCAACTCACGGTCATGCCGGCCGTTCAGCATCAGCACCTTGTCGGTGCGGAACAGGGTGCGGGCGGTGGCGGCGTCGGCGAAGTCGGAAAAGACGACGGCCGCGTCGACGTGATAGGCGACGCCGGTGCGCAGGAAAGACTCCACCCGGTCGCTGGAACCGACGCGGATGAAGATCACCTGCTTGCCCGTGTTCTGGACGGCCTCCAGCAGGGCGTCGAACAGATCCAGGTCGCTCAAGTCATGGATGTGGTTGACGACGACGGCCACCAAGTTGACGCTTTTGGTGGTCAGGCTGCGGGCCAGCAGGTTGGGGCGGAATCCCAGCTCTTGCGCCGCCTGCAGCACGCGCGCCTTTTTCTCCGCCGACACCGGCCGTTGTTCGTCCGACAGCGCCCGGGACGCCACCGCCCGCGATACGCCGGCCCGTTCGGCCACGTCGCTGATGGTGGGGTTGGCTGGAAGGGGTGCGCAAAGCTTGTCGGTTCCGTTCCCGTCCATCCCAACCATTCCCCATTCTTTCCCAACGCCGATAAGGTGCCGGCGGTTTCCTATAAAACCGGGCACATTAACGAAAGAAGATTTCAATCTTGATATACTGTTTCGATATCGGCGGGTCATACATTTCCCTGGGGACAGCCAGTACAGATGTCGCGGTGACAGGGGCGGTGACCCGTGTCGGGCGGGTGCCGACGCCGGCCCGTGACCGCGCCGCCTTCGTCCAGGCGCTGGCGGGGCTGATCGCCCAAGCCCACGTAAATGGGCCGCCTGGGCCCGAGGATGCGCCGGTGGCCCTGGCGCTGGCCGGGGACATCGACCCCGCCACGGGGCTGGCCAGATGCGCCAACATCCCCTGCCTGACGGGCACGCCCCTGGTGGCCGATCTGACGGCGGCGCTGGGCCGCCCCGTGGTGGTGGGCAACGACGCCGCCTGCTTCGTCCTGGCGGAGGCGACGGTGGGGGTGGCGCGCGGCCAGGATACCGTCTTCGGCATCATTTTGGGAACTGGCGTGGGCGGCGGCCTGGTCGTGGGCGGCCGGCTGGTGCCCGGGGCCGGCGAATGGGGCCACGGGCCGGTGGTGAAGCAGGTGACCGGGGACCCGAGCGTCACCCTGGCGCGCCTGCCGTGCGGCTGTGGCCAGGCGGGCTGTGTCGACACCATCGGCGGCGCCCGGGGGCTGGAGCGCCTGCACCATGCCCTGCACGGCGTGTGGCTGGACAGCCAGGCGCTGACGGCGGCTTGGCACGCCGGCGAGCGGGACGCCATGCGCACGATCGACATCTATGTCGATCTGGTGGCCGATCCCTTGGCGGTGGTGGTGAACGCCGTCGGCCCCGGCCTGGTGCCGGTGGGCGGTGGCCTCTCGTCCGATGCCGCCCTCGTTTCGGCGTTGGACGCGGCGGTGCGGGCCCGTATCCTGCGCCGCACGGGTACGCCGCTGCTGCTGCCCACGGCGCTGGGCGGTGCGGCCGGCATGCTGGGGGCGGCCATCCTGGGCATCCGGTGGTTGGAACAGGACCAGTAACGGAACAGGGCTGAAGGGGGACTGCGGGGATGACCCGGGCGGAAACGAATCGTGTGCGGCTTGAGGTGTGCGTGGACAGCCCGGCGGGGGTGGCCGCCGCCATCAAGGGGGGCGCCGACCGGCTGGAGCTGTGCGCCGCCCTGGTGGTGGGCGGCCTGACGCCGTCGCGCGGCCTGATGGCGCTGGCGGCGGCCAGCGGACGGCCGGCCTACGCCATGATCCGCCCCCGCCCGGGCGACTTCGTCTATGGCCCCGCCGACCTGGACGTCATGGGCGACGATATCGACACGGTGCGGGCCCTGGGCCTGCCCGGCGTGGTGCTGGGCGCCAGCCTGCCCAATGGCGAGCTGGACGCGGCCGCCCTGGCCATCCTGGTCGACCGGGCCGGCGGCCTGGGCCTGACCCTGCATCGCGCCATCGACCTGACCCCCGACCCCATAGAGGCGCTGGACATCGCCATCGAGCTGGGCTTCGAGCGCGTGCTGACCTCCGGCTGCGCCCGCAGCGCGGTGGAGGGGACGGAGACCATCGCCGAGCTGGTGGAACATGCCCAGGGCCGCATCAGCGTCATGGCCGGCAGTGGTGTGACCCCTGACAACGCCGTGGACCTCATCCGCCAGACCGGCGTGACCGAAGTCCACGCCTCCTGCGGCATGGCCCCGGCGGTGGTGGACCAGCACCTGCTGCACTTCGGCTTCGTCCAGCCCGGCGCGCGGGAGACGGACGCGGCGACGGTCATGTGGCTGGCGGCGGCGATTAGGGACATCTACTGACCATGGCCTGCCGCCCCCAGCTCCTGGTGCGATCATGTCCATGCCTTGTCCATGGGCATGAGGGAGATGGCGATGGCCGCGACGGCCCGACTGGTGGTTCAGATGACGCCGATGGAGGAGCGGCGACTCACCGCCCAGGCCAAGCGCCTGGGTGTTTCCACCTCTGAATTCGTGCGCCGCCGGGTCGCTGAAGACGATCTGGTGGAAAGCCGCGAAGAGATCGAGGCGCTGCTGGCTACCCCGGCGGACGCCGCTCCACGCATCATGGCCAGCCTGGATCGATCCATCGCCGAAGCCGAGGCGGCGATCGATGAGGTGCGGGAGCGTCGCTCCTCACGAGTTTCGGCGAAAAGATCCTCAGCGGCCTGCGCACCGTCGTGCTGATTGAGGAACGGGTGCAGCGGTTGGACGGCGCCGTTTCCGATTTGCGCCGCGAGACGGCCAGGCGCTGGCCGATCATGAGCGCCGCCTGACCCGGTTGGAGACCATTGTCGAGATCGCGCGGCCCGATGGCGCCACCCTGCGCATCAGCCGCCAACCGGAAAGCGACAGCGGTTCCGGCGGCGGCTGATGTTAGGCGTCGGGCTCACTTCCGCCAGATCGGCTTCCCAGTCCCCGGCAGGCCATAGCTGGCCCATTTGCGGCTGACCTCGTCGACCACGCCCTGGTCCATGGCGATCTTCTCGCCCCACTCGCGGTGGGTTTCGGGGGGCAGCTTGTTGGTGGCGTCCAGGCCGACCTTGCCACCCAGGCCCGAGTTGGGGCTGGCGAAGTCCAGGTAGTCGATGGGCGTGCCCTCGATGACGGTGATGTCGCGCGCCGGGTCCATGCGGGTGGACACGGCCCACATCACGTCCTTCCAATCGCGGGCGTTGATGTCGTCGTCGACCACGATCACCCACTTCGTGTACATGAACTGCCGCAGGAAGGACCACACGCCCATCATCACCCGCTTGGCGTGGCCCGGGTAGGCCTTGCGCATCGAGACGACGGCGATGCGGTAGGAACAGCCTTCCGGCGGCAGCCAGAAATCGATGATCTCCGGGAACTGTTGGCGCAGCAGGGGGATGAAGACCTCGTTCAGGGATTTGCCCAGGACGGAGGGCTCGTCGGGCGGCCGGCCGGTGAAGGTGGAGAGATAGATGGGGTCGCGGCGCATGGTGATGGCCGTGACCTGGAAGACGGGAAACTTCTCCACCGAGTTGTAATAGCCGGTGTGGTCGCCGTAGGGACCCTCGTCCGCGTACTCGTCCAGCGAGACATAGCCTTCCAGGACGATCTCCGCCTGGGCCGGCACCTTCAGCGGTACGGTCTTGCAGTCGACCAGGTCCACCTTCTTGCCGCGCAGCATGCCGGCGAACTGGTATTCCGACAGCGTCTCCGGCACCGGGGTCACGGCGGCCAGGATGGTGCCGGGGTCGGCGCCCAGCACCACGGCGGCGGGCAGGGGCTCGCGCTTGCCGGCGGCCTTCCAGCGATGATGGTGCTGGGCCCCGCCGCGATGCTTCAGCCAGCGCATGATGGTGCGGTCGCGCCCCAGCACCTGCATGCGGTAGATGCCGAGGTTGAAGCGATCCTCCGCCAGGCCGTCCTTGTCGTTGGCGGTGGGTCCCTGGGTCACCACCAGGGGCCAGGTGATCAGGGGCGCCGGCTCCCCCGGCCAGCAGCTCTGGATGGGCAGGCGGCCAAGGTCAACCTGGTCGCCGGTCAGCACCACCTCCTGGCAGGGCGCGCTGCCCACCGTACGCGGGCGCATCGCCATGACGGTCTTCACCAGGGGCAGCATCTCCCACGCGTCGCGCAGGCCGCGTGGCGGCTCCGGCTGCTTCAGGAAGGCCAGCGTCTCCCCCACGTCGCGCAACTCATGCGGTTCCCGGTCCATGCCCCAGGCCACCCGCTCCACCGTGCCGAACAGGTTGACCAGCACCGGCATGTCCGACGGCGTGCCGTCCGCCTTGATGACATTTTCGAAGATCACGGCGGGGCCGCCCTCGGCCAGCAGGCGGGTCTGGATCTCGGTCATCTCCAGCACGGTCGATACCGGGGTCTTGACCCGCACCAGGCGGCCCGCCTGTTCCAGCCGGTCGATGAACTCACGCAAGGAGGCATAGGGCATGGGGAAACGTCCAGGGTAGGAATAGGCGGTAAAGGAGCGGATACGGCCCCGCCAGGTCAAGCCTCCACCCGCCAGACGACGCTGTCGCGGTGGGTGCGGTCCTCCAGCTCCAGCGTCGTGGGCACGCGGTACGTGGCCAGCGGGGTCAGGCCCTGCTTGGGCAGGTAGGTGCGTCCCGGATCGCCCATCAGGACCAGGGCGCCGGCGCCGACCAGGCCGCGCAGCCAGGCCATGACCCGCTCCGCCATCGGCCGCTCGTAACAGACGTCGCCCACCAGAACGACGTCGATATCGGGCTGGGGCTGGTCCACGACGTCGCGCTCCACAGCCGTCACGCTCACGCCGTTCAGCCCCGCGTTGAGGCCTATGGCGGTGATGGCGTAGGCGTCGATCTCGACCGCCAGGACGGAGGCCGCCCCCGCCTTGGCGGCGGCGATGGCGATCAGCCCGCTTCCGGCGGCGAAATCCAGCACCCGGGCGCCCCGTACCAGCTCCGGATGGTCCAGCACATGGCGGGCGACGGCCTGCCCGCCGGCCCAGGGGAAGGCCCAGAAGGGGGGCGGCAAATCCTTGGCCGCCAGCGTCGCCTCCGTCGCCTGCCACAGGGGTGTGATCTCGCTGGCGGTCAGCAGGGTCAGCTCCGGCACCAGAGCCGGCGCCTCGGGGGCGGTGTTGGCGCGGATGAAGGCGGCGCGGTCGATGTCACTCAAGACGCGGCCGCCATGCCCAGGATGACGCTGGCCAGGAACACCCAGCCGGCGACGCGGGCGGCGCGGAAGGCGGCCAGGCTGTCGGCTGGGTCCTCCGGCCGCCACTGCCAGGCCTGGCGCAGCAGCAGGCCGCCGGTCAGGGCCACGCCCAGGTAGGCCAGCGGGTGGACGCCGGCGGTCAGCAGGGCCAAGGCCCACAGCGCCGTGGCGCCGGCGTAGAAGCCCAGGATCCAGCGCTTGGAGGCGGCGCCGAGGCGGAGCGCCGTGGACTTGACGCCCACCTTGACGTCGTCCTCGCGGTCCTGGTGGGCGTAGATGGTGTCATAGCCCAGGGTCCACAGGATGCCGCCGGCATAGAGCAACACGGGCGGCCAGGCGAGGTCGCCCCTGACCGCCACCCAGCCCAGCAGGGCCCCCCAGTTGAAGGTCAGGCCCAGGAAGGCCTGGGGCCACCAGGTGACGCGCTTCATCAGGGGGTAGGCCGCCACCAGCACCAGGCTGGCGGCGCCCATGACGATGGTGGCGCGGTTCATCTGCACCAGCACGCCCAGGCCCACCAGGCACTGGGCCCCCAGGAAAGCGATGGCCTGGGGCACGCTGACGGCGCCGCTGGGGATGGGGCGCACGCGGGTGCGCTCGACCAGGGCGTCGAACTTGCGGTCGATGATGTCGTTGATGGTGCACCCCGCCCCGCGCATGACGACGGAGCCGATGGCGAACAGCAGCATGAGCCAGAGGTTGGGCGGGTGTCCCGGCTCGGCCGCCAGGGCGATGGACCACAGCCCCGGCAGCAGCAGCAGCCAGGTGCCGATGGGCCGGTCCAGCCGCGCCAGCCGGGCGTAGGGGCGGGCATAGGCGGGCAGATGGCGGTCGATCCAGTCGCCTTGGCGGATGTCGGTGTGGCCGGCGCCTATGGAGCCGCTGGTCTCGCTGGGCATGCGGGGAAGCCTTGTTCGGGTCCGTGTGCAGGGACCTTAGCGGGAACAGGGCGGCCGGTCACCCTTCAGCCGGCCGGGCTGACCCTCGAAAAATGCTTGAGTGTTAAATGGTAGAATGGACAAAGGAATGATTGTTCCGCATCTAGACCTCTCCTGTTCCGCCTCCTTTCCATCCGCACGATCGACCATGGCCGACCGCCCCCGCACCCGCCTGCATCTCGACGCCCCCCTCGCGGCCGGCCAGACCGCCGACCTGTCGGGCGACCAGGCGCATTATCTGCGGGGGGTGCTGCGCCAGGCGCCAGGCGACCGGCTGCTGGTGTTCAACGAGGCTGGGGGCGAATGGCTGGGGGAGATATCGGCGCTCACCAAGTCCGGCGGCGCCGTCACCCTGCTGGAACAGACCCGGCCGCCGGTGGCCGTGCCGGACGTCTGGCTGCTGTTCGCCCCGCTGAAGGGCGGGCGCACGGAATATGTGGTGGAAAAGGCGACGGAGCTGGGCGTTGCCCGCCTGTGCCCGGTGCTGACCCGCCGGGGCGACGTGCCGCGCGTGAACCTGGACCGTCTGCGCGCGAACGCGATGGAGGCGGCGGAGCAGTGCGAGCGGCTGTCCGTCCCCGTGGTCGATCCGCTGGCCGACCTGTCGGCCGTGCTGGCCGGCTGGCCCACCCATCCGCTGACCCGGGATCGCACCCTGTTCGTGGCGGCGGAGACGGGGGCGGCCCGGCCCCTGGCGGCGGCTGTGACGGATGCTACTGCGTTAGGGCGCAAAGCGGCGTTCCTTGTGGGACCGGAGGGGGGCCTCCATCCCGGTGAGCTTGACCAGCTTGCCAAAACACCCTTTGTTGTCCCGGTAGGACTGGGTCCACGCATCCTGCGGGCGGACACGGCCGCTTTCGCTGTGCTTGCCTTGTGGCAGGCGCTGGCGGGCGACTGGACCGCCGCCCCAGGGCAGGACGCGCGCCCGCCGTTCCGTTGAGTGTCCCGTTCCCTGTTCCCGGCCCCCAGCCGCGCTTTGATACCCAAGCCTTGTGAAGCCAAGCCTTGTAAAGAAGGACCGACCAGATGTCTGCGCCGCCGAAGAGCCCGGGTACCCCCGTCACCGACCGCCGCGAGCTGGTCGAATACCTGGAGCAGGGCTGCAAGCCGGCGGATGCCTGGCGCATCGGCACGGAACACGAGAAGTTCGCTTTCCGCCTGGGTGATAACCGCCCGCTGCCTTATGAGGGCGAGCAGGGCATCGGCCGCATCCTGACTGAGATGGCGTCCCGCTACGACTGGACACCGGTGAAGGAGGGCGAGAACATCATCGCCCTGACCAAGGGCCAGGCCAGCATCACGCTGGAGCCGGGCGGGCAGTTCGAACTGTCGGGCGCGCCGCTCAGCACCATCCACCAGACCTGCGGCGAGGTGTCGGAGCACCTGGCCCAGGTGCGCGCGATCGGCGCCGACCTCGGCATAGGCATGATCGGCCTGGGCTTCAATCCCAAGTGGAAGCGGGAAGAGATTCCCTGGATGCCCAAGGGCCGCTACCGCATCATGCGCGACTACATGCCCAAGAAGGGCACCATGGGCCTGGACATGATGACCCGCACCTCCACGGTGCAGGTCAACCTGGACTTCAGCTCCGAAGCCGACATGGTGAAGAAGTTCCGGGTCAGCCTGGCGCTGCAGCCCATCGCCACGGCCCTGTTCGCCAACAGCCCCTTCAAGGAAGGCAAGCCCAACGGCTTCCAGAGCCTGCGCAGCCATGTGTGGACGGACACCGATCCCGACCGCTGCGGCGACCTGCCCTTCGTGTTCGAGGAGGGCTTCGGCTTCGAGCGCTATGCCGACCACGCGCTGAACGTGCCCATGTACTTCGTCTACCGCGACGGCCAATATATCGACGCGTCGGGCCAGGACTTCCGCGCCTTCCTGAGGGGCGAACTGCCCGCCCTGCCGGGGGAGCGGCCGCGGATCACCGACTGGGTGGACCATCTGACCACCCTGTTCCCCGAGGTGCGGCTGAAGCGCTTCCTGGAGATGCGTGGCGCCGACGGCGGCCCGTGGGCTCGGCTGTGCGCCCTGCCGGCCCTCTGGGTGGGCCTGCTGTACGACACCACGGCGCTGGATGCCGCCTGGGACATGATCAAGGACTGGACGGAGGAGGAGCGGGCGCAGCTGCGCAACAACGTGCCACGCCTGGGCTTGGACACGCCCTTCCGCAAGGGCACCGTCCTGGATCTGGCGCGCCGGACGGTGGCCATTTCGCGCAGTGGCCTGGACAACCGGGCGCGCCTGGCCGGCATGGGCGACAACGAGAGCCATTTCCTGGAGGCGCTGCAGGAGATCGTGGACAGCGGTGTTTCGCCGGCCACGGAACTGCTGAACAAGTTCAACGGGGAATGGGGCGGCGATATCGATCGGGTCTACGCCGAATACGCCTACTGAACTGAGAATGGCCGTATAGCGGACCTTGTCGTTTTACCCGGCCAGGCCGGGGATTCCTCCCTATCGCCATCGGGCTTCCCCTCGGAAACCGGTGGCGACCCTTGTGAAAGGCGGCGAAGCGGGCCTTAAGACCCAGGGACCTTGGTGCCCAGCGGGCGGTTCAGCATATCCTTGGGGTCGGCGTGGCTAACATCGTTGCAATTGCCGGCCAGGCGGCTGCCGGTGTTCACGCAACGCTGCTGGGCGGCCTTGGGCGCGGCGGCGTTTGCCGTCTGGGCGGTGTCCGGCTGGGTCTGGCAGCCGACGGTGAGCAAAGCGAAGCCAAAAGTTGCTGCCAATAACGGATGGTGACGCATAAAAACTCCGTTCGATATCAAAGATGCAACAAACGGATTTATGCGCACTGTGGTGACGTGGGCAACCGGTCTTTTGACCGGAAGCGTTGCGAAATTGATACCGGTTTCCATCCAGTCCTGCGTCTGGCGCATCCGCACCGCAGGAAACACCAAAAGGTGCAAAGATCGCTTAATGCGGGGGCATGCCGGAGGGGTTGGTGCGGTTCTCCAGCACCTGCCGGGGATCGGCCTGCGTGCCGGCCTGGCAGTCGCCACCCAGGCGGCTGCCGGTGGTGGCGCACCGCTTCCTGGCCGGCTTCCGGGCCGTCTGGGCATCCGTGGTCGCGGGGGCGTCCGCCGCCTTGGTTTCGGCGGCGGCGGTATCCGGAGGCGCGGCCGGGTCCTTGGTGGTGTCCTTGCCGGGCGTGTCCTGGCCGCCGGCATCCTGTGCCAGGGCCATGCCCATGGGCTCCATCGCCAGCAAGGCTGTGACCAGAATTGATGACATCAATCGTGCACCCATGCCGTTGGCCCCTCCGTTCGCCCGCGCCCTTAAAGCACGCGGGATGATGGGGCCGGCTGTCGTGGCGGCGATGAAAATTCAGGCGCGGGTGGCGGCGGCCCTGGCGTGGGCGCGGGCCAGCCAGGCGGCGACCTCGCCGGTGATGTCGTCCACCGAGGCCAGAGGGATGCGATAGGTGATGCGGTCGCTGGGGTCGGCGGTCTTGACCGGGGTCAGGGGCAGGGGCTCGCGGCCCAGGGCCAGGCCCAGGTCGACTCGGCCCTTGCCCGCCGGTTTGGCCTCCGCGAACTTCAGCCCGGCGCTGAAGGAGACCATGGTGGACAGCACGGTGCTGGTGACATCGGCGCCCAGGCCGTGGGCCAGCGCCGTCAGCCGGTCGCCGATGGGACGCAAGGCCTCCCGCCCCTCATACAACTTGTCCAGCCGTTGTTCCGGGGCCATGTCGTGGATGCCGCCCAGGGCATGGGCCGCCAGCACCTGGGCGGTGGCGCCGCCCAGGCCGTGGGCCTGCTTCAGCCAGCGGGCGCAGGCCTTGGGATCGGACGGCCCTTCCGCCTTGATCAGGATGGCCCACGCCGCGGCGTCCCGCCCGGTCTTGGCCGGCAGGTTGCGCAGGATGGCGGCCATCATCTCATCGGGACTCTTGCCCATGGCCGCTTCCCGCCCGTTCGGATCAGGCCGCGGTGCCGCCGACGGTCAGGCCGTCGATGCGCAGTGTCGGCTGGCCCACGCCAACGGGCACGCTCTGCCCTTGCTTGCCGCAGACACCGATGCCTTCGTCCAGGCAGCTGTCGTCGCCGATCATGGTGACCTTGGTCAGCGCGTCCGGGCCGTTGCCGATCAGGGTGGCCCCCTTCACCGACGGGCCGATCTTGCCGTCCTCGATCAGATAGGCTTCCGAGGCGGAGAAGACGAACTTGCCCGACACGATGTCCACCTGGCCGCCGCCGAAGTTCACGGCGTACAGCCCGCGCTTCACCGAGGCCAGTATCTCCTCCTTCGTGCGGTCGCCGGAGCGCATCATGGTGTTGGTCATGCGCGGCATGGGCACGCTGCTGAAGCCCTGGCGCCGGCCGTTGCCCGTGGGCTTCACCCCCATCAGGCGGGCGTTCATGCGGTCCTGCATGTAGCCGACCAGGATGCCGTCCTCGATCAGGGTGTTGCACTGGCTGGGCGTGCCCTCGTCATCCACGGTGATGGAGCCGCGGCGGCCTTCCAGGGTGCCGTCGTCCACCACGGTGACGCCGGGGGCGGCCACCCGCTGCCCGATCAGGGAGGAGAAGGCCGAGGTGGCCTTGCGGTTGAAATCGCCCTCCAGCCCGTGGCCGATGGCTTCGTGCAGCAGCACGCCGCACCAGCCCGGGCCCAGCACCACGGGCATCTCGCCCGCCGGCGCCGGGATGGCGGCCAGGTTGACCAGGGCCTGGCGCAGGGCCTCGTCCACATAGTGGCGCCAGGTCTCCGGCTGCATGTAGCGCTCATAGGCCAGGCGGCCGCCGGCGCCGAAGCTGCCGGCCTCCATGCGGTCGCCCTCGCCCACGACGACGGAGACGTTCAGGCGCACCAGCGGGCGGATGTCGGCCACGCGGTGGCCGTCGGCGCGGATGATCTGCACCGCCTGCCACTCGCCCGACAGGCTGGCGCTGACCTGGCGCACACGGGGGTCGCGGCCCCGGGCATAGGCATCGATGTCGGCCAGCAGCTTCACCTTGGCCTCGAACGGCACCAGGGCCAAGGGGTTGTCGGCGGCGTAGAGGGCGCGGTTGGTGCCCACCGGCGGCTCGGCATAGGTGCCGCCATGGCCGGCCTGTACCGTGCGCACGGTGGCGGCCGCGCGCTTCAGCGCCTCCTCCGTCAGGGTGGAGGCGTGGGCGAAGCCGGTGGTCTCCCCGGCGACGGAGCGTAGGCCGAAGCCCTGGGTGGTGTCGAAACTGGCGCTCTTCAGCTTGCCATCGTCCCAGAACACGCCTTCGGACTGGGCGTACTCCAGGAACAGCTCGCCATCGTCGCCGCCCTTCAGCGCGTCGGCGACGATCAATTCGGTGCGCGCGCGGTCCAGTCCGGCCCGGGTGAAGAACAGATCGTCGGTCTGGGCGAGCAGGCTCATGGTCGCGAAACTCCAAGGAACGGGCCGAAAAGCCGGGGCGGCGGCGGGGCTGGCCACCCGGGCGGGGCGTAACCTCCATAACATGGCGTGTCGGTGCCGCCATCGCCAGGGGAAAGGCCGTCCTTCTAAAGCAGGGGTGGATGAGACCGGGAATCCTCAAGCACGCCAAGGCTGTAGCGCCGGGCCGGTTTTGCGCCACCCTGGCGGGTCCGGCGGGCGGGTCAGTGCGCCCAACGGTATGCGCTGGGACGCGTTGTCCGCTTTACGTCAAGGATTGGGAACGTTATGGTCTGCCACGATGCAGGTGTCCCTTAACCATCGGGGGTGCTTGCGATGCTGGGTCTAAACTCCCGGACAGGTGCCCCGATAGCCGACGCCGTCGCCGCTTCGTCCCCGCAACGGGAGGTGGGGGCGGGGGCGGGTCGATCCAGGACGGGCCCCCATAATAAACGGGAGGATGGGACGGCATCCCGCGTTTGGCGCGGCGCCTGAACAGGGGGCGTGTGGGGCCGGCGTGGGTCACCAGGACAATCTTCGGGTGGGACGTGTCACGCGTCCCCGGCAACGAGAGAGTGGTAAGGGATGTCCGTACGCAAGAACGCCGCCGCCTTCGCGGCCCTTTTGACGGCCCTGGCGGGGCGCGCTTCGGTGGCGCTGGCCGACCCGGTGGTGAGCCTGCCCGAGGCGGGCAAGCTGGGCATGCAGCATGCCTACTCGCCCGTGGCGGTGCAGCTGGAGAACTTCCACAACCTGCTGCTCTACATCATCGTCGGCATCGTCGCCTTCGTGTCGCTGCTGCTGCTGACGGTCATGGTGCGCTTCAACAAGCGCGCGAACCCGGTCCCCTCAAAGACCAGCCACCACACGCTGCTTGAGGTGGCGTGGACCGTGGTGCCGGTGCTGATCCTGGTGATCGTGGCCGTGCCGTCCTTCCGCGTCCTCTACTACGGCGACCGCACGCCCAACCCTGAGATGACGGTGAAGATCACCGGGCACCAGTGGTACTGGTCCTACGAATATCCGGACAACAACGACATCTCCTTCGACAGCAACATCGTCTCCGACAGCGACCTGAAGCCGGGTCAGCCCCGCCTGTTGACCGTGGACAACGAGATGGTGGTGCCCGTGGGCACGCCCGTCCGCCTGCTGCTGACCGGCGCCGACGTCATCCACTCCTGGTACGTGCCCTCGCTGGGGGTGCAGCTGCACGCCGTGCCCGGCCGCATCAACGAGACCTGGCTGCAGGCCAGTGTGGAAGGCACCTTCTACGGCCAGTGCACGCTGATCTGCGGCACCAACCACGGCTTCATGCCCATCGTCGTCCATGCCGTCAGCAAGGAGGACTACAAGGCCTGGGCCGAGAAGACCAAGACCGCCGGCATCGACGCGGGCCGCGAGTTCCTCGCGTCGCTCGAGGCGGCGAAAGGGGCCACCAAGACCGCCCTGGCGACGGACAATGGCGCCGCGCGCTGAGCCCGCCCCGTCTGACATTTAACCCCGGCAGAGATTAACGAGGGGAACTGGAATTATGGCGCACGCAGCCCACGATACGGCTCACGACGCGCATCACGACCATAAGCCCGGGTTCGTGAAGCGGTGGTTGTTCTCGACCAACCACAAGGACATCGGCACGCTCTACCTCATCTTCTCCGTGATCGCCGGCCTCATCGGCGGCGCCATCTCGGTGATCATGCGCATGGAACTGCAGGAGCCGGGCATCCAGGTGCTGAACCACCTGTCGGCCGACATCGGCCAGCAGTGGAACGTGCTGATCACCGCCCACGGCCTGATCATGGTGTTCTTCGTGGTCATGCCCGCCGTCATCGGCGGCTTCGGCAACTGGTTCGTGCCGCTGATGATCGGCGCGCCCGACATGGCCTTCCCGCGCCTGAACAACATCAGCTTCTGGCTGCTGGTCCCGGCCTTCCTGCTGCTGGTCTCGTCCTCGCTGATCGGACCCGGCGCCGGCACCGGCTGGACCATCTACCCGCCGCTGTCCTCCACCGTGGGCCACAGCGGCCCCTCGGTCGACATGGGCATCTTCGCCCTGCACCTGGCGGGCGCCTCCTCCATCCTGGGGGCGGCCAACTTCATCACCACCATCTTCAACATGCGGGCGCCGGGCATGACCCTGCACAAGATGCCGCTGTTCGTGTGGTCGATGCTGGTGACCGCCTTCCTGCTGCTGCTGGCCGTGCCCGTGCTGGGCGGCGCCATCACCATGCTGCTGGCCGACCGCAACTTCGGCACCCACTTCTTCGACCCGGCCGGCGGCGGCGACCCGCTGCTGTTCCAGCACCTGTTCTGGTTCTTCGGGCACCCCGAAGTGTACATCATGATCCTGCCGGCCTTCGGCATCATCAGTCAGATCGTGTCCACCTTCTCGCGCAAGCCGGTGTTCGGCTATCTGGGCATGGCCTACGCCATGGTCGCCATCGGCGTGGTCGGCTTCATCGTCTGGGCGCACCACATGTTCACCGTGGGCCTGGACGTCGACACGCGCGCCTACTTCACCGCGGCGACCATGATCATCGCCGTGCCCACGGGCGTTAAGATCTTCTCGTGGATCGCCACCATGTGGGGCGGCTCCATCGAGTTCAAGCCGCCCATGGTCTGGGCCATCGGCTTCATCTTCCTGTTCACCGTGGGCGGCGTCACCGGCGTGGTGCTGGCCAACGGCGGCCTGGACGTGATGCTGCACGACACCTACTACGTCATCGCCCACTTCCACTATGTGCTGAGCCTGGGCGCCGTGTTCGCCATCTTCGCCGGCTACTACTACTGGATCGGCAAGATGTCGGGGCGCGAGCATCCGGAATGGGCGGCCCACCTGCACTTCTGGACCACCTTCATCGGCGTGAACCTGATTTTCTTCCCCCAGCACTTCCTGGGCCTGCAGGGCATGCCGCGCCGTATCCCGGACTACCCGGACGCGTTCCACATGTGGAACCAGATCTCCTCCATCGGGGCCTATATTTCCTTCGGCTCGACCTTGTTCTTCGTCGTGATGGCCCTTTATACCCTGATGTTCGGCCGGCGCGTGGGCGCCGACTACTGGAACACGGGTGAGACGACGCTGGAATGGACCCTGTCCAGCCCGCCGCCGTTCCACCAGTTCGAGGTTCTGCCCCGCATCAAGTGAGGTGCTGAGGGTGGCACCGGCTGCATAGGCGACGACCGCGCGGGAGGGGTGGCTTCCCGCGCGGTTTTGCCTGATTAAAGACGCCGTCGGTTCCCCGCATGGAGCCGACGACGTCGGATGAGATGCGAAGACAGATGACTGATACCGCCTTCGAAGGCCAGACCGTCCCCGCCCAGGCCGCCAGCCTGCCGGGCAGTGTGGCCGACTACATCGCCCTGCTGAAGCCCCGGGTCATGTCGCTCGTGGTGTTCAGCGGCCTGGCCGGCTTGGTGGTGGCCCCGGGCAACCTGCACCCGGTGCTGGCGGTGGTGGCCCTGCTGTGCATCGCCGTGGGCGCCGGTGCCGCCGGCGCCATCAACATGTGGTACGACCGCGACATCGACGCGGTCATGGAGCGTACGCGTGGCCGGCCCATCCCCCAGGGCAAGGTCAACCCGGATGAGGCGCTGGCCTTCGGCGTCGTGCTGTCCGTCGCCTCCGTTCTGCTGATGGGCTTGGCGGTCAACTGGGTGGCCGCCGCCATCCTGGGCGTGGCCAACGCCTTCTACGTCTTCGTCTACACCATGTGGCTGAAGCGCCGCACGCCGCAGAACATCGTCATCGGTGGCGCCGCCGGGGCTTTCCCGCCCATGATCGGCTGGGCGGCGGTGACGGGCGACGTCAGCATCGGCCCCGTGTTGCTGTTCTGCCTCATCTTCTTCTGGACGCCGCCGCACTTCTGGGCGCTGGCCCTGTTCCGCAGCGGCGATTACAGCCGCGCCGGCGTGCCCATGCTGCCCGTGGTGGCGGGCGAGGCCGCGACCAAGCGGCAGATGCTGGTCTACACCCTGCTGCTGTTGCCCATCGCCATCGCGCCCCACTGGTTCGGCGTGGGCGGCATGGCCTATCTGGTGGGCGCCACGGTACTGAGCCTGCTGTTCATCCTCTGCGCCGTCCGGGTCATGCTGGACAAGACCCACCGCGCCGCCAAGCAGATGTTCGCCTATTCCATCCTCTACCTTTTCCTGCTGCTCGCCATCCTGATCGGTGAGAAGCTGGTGGCCTGACCCTCACGTTTTTGAGGGCCCCTCCGCATAGGAACCCTGACCGCATGGCCAACACCTTCAATCCCACTGGTACCCCCGCTGGCACCTCCTCGCCTGAGCCAGTCCTCGACGCGGCCGAGCGGGCGCGCCGCCAGCGTGGCAAGAACCTGGCGCTATTCTTCTCGCTGCTGGGCTTCGTGGCATTGATCTATGTCGTGGCCATCGTTCGCATGGGCCTGCACGCGCAAGGCCAGTAACACCGCTTTTTTCAAAAGAGAATTAGGCGGGGCGAACCCGCCACCGGCGTGCAAGGACGGCCGTCCACCGGGAAGGCCGTCGTCAAAGCCAGGGAGGCGACAGGTTGGCTGACACACCAGGTCCCGATTCCCCACCCACACCGCCAGCAGGGCCTGATTTGGCCCGGCGCAACCGCCGTATGCTGGTGGGGGCGCTCACCATCGTGGCCGGCATGGTCGGGCTCAGCTTCGCCGCCGTTCCGCTCTACCAGGTGTTCTGCAAAGCCACGGGGTTCGGCGGCACCACCCAGGTGGCGGAAAAGGGGGCCGACCGCGTCATCGACCGCACCGTCACCGTTCGTTTCGATGCCGAAGTGAACCGCGAGTTGCCTTGGCAATTCCGTCCCAACCAGAACGCCGTGCAGGTCAAGCTGGGAGAGGTTCGGGAGATCCGCTACCACGCCAAGAACCTGTCGGACAAGGCGCTGGTGGGCACCGCCACCTTTAACGTCACGCCCGACAAGGCCGGCATTTATTTCAACAAAATCCAGTGCTTCTGCTTCACCCGCCAGCGGCTGGAGCCGGGGCAGGAACTGGACATGCCCGTGACTTTCTTCGTCGACCCCTCGTTGGCCGACGACCCGCACATGAAGGACGTGGCCACCATCACCCTGTCCTACACCTTCTTCCTGGCGGCCGACCAGACGGCGGCAGCCGTTCAGGACCAGGCGCCTACGGGGCGCCCCGGCGGCTAAAGCGTACCCGGGCAACGGCTTCGCCACTGTACAACCTCTGGACGGGCGGGGCAGGAACGTTTACCAAGGGAGTGTCCAGTCCCCCGAACGCGGGGGATCAGGGAGGGCACCGATAAGGACCGGGGCGGCAATGTCCGCCATTATCTGACGACCACCGCGTTGTTTTGATCCGAGGGAAACAAGAACATGGCTGATGTCCAGGCTCACTCCGCTCCCGGGAATTCTGAGGGCATAAAGCAGCCCTATCACCTGGTGGACCCCAGCCCCTGGCCCTTGGTCGCCTCCATCGCGGCCGGCCTGCTGACCAGCGGCACCGTGCTGGGAATGCACGGCCATGGCTGGATCCTGGCTATCATCGGCGGCCTGGGCGTGTTGAGCGTGATGTTCTTATGGTGGCGCGACGTTATCGGCAAATCGGTGGTGCGCAAGCTCCACTCCCCGGTGGTGAAGATCGGCCTGCGCTACGGCATGACGCTGTTCATCGCGTCCGAGGTGATGTTCTTCGTCGCCTTCTTCTGGGCCTTCTTCGACACCAGCATCTACTTCAACGAGGCGCAGCAGATCGGGCGGGTGGCCGCCAACGGCGGCGTCTGGCCGCCCAAGGGGATCGAGCCGGTCAACCCCTTCGACATGCCCATCCTGATGACCGTCATCCTGTTGCTGTCCGGCACCACGGTCACCTGGGCGCACCATGCGCTGGTCGAGGGCCGCAACAAGGAGGCGGCCAAGGCCCTGGGCTTCACCATCCTGCTGGGCCTGCTGTTCACCTGCTTCCAGGCCTATGAATACATCCACGCGGAATTCGGCTTCGCCCAGAACGCCTACACCTCGGCCTTCTTCATGGCGACCGGCTTCCACGGCTTTCATGTCATCGTCGGAACGATCTTTCTGATCGTCTGTTTCTTCCGCACCCGCGCCGGCCACTTCACACCCAAGAGCCACTTTGGTTTCGAGGCGGCGGCCTGGTACTGGCACTTCGTGGACGTGGTCTGGCTGTTCCTGTTCGTCAGCATCTACTGGTGGGGTTCCACGCCGCGCGGCGTGATCCCGCACTGATGCCGGGACCGTCGTTCCGTTCCTGACGGAAATGAACCTTGGACTCTGATGCCTCCACCGTCGCCCCGATCCTGGCGGGCTTGCGCTGCAAGTGTCCCCGCTGCGGTCGGGGCGATTTGTTCGTGGGCTTCCTCACCGTGGCGGAGCGGTGCTCCGTCTGCGGCCTGGAACTGGCCCGGGGAGACAGCGGCGACGGCCCGGCCGTCTTCCTGATCTTCATCCTGGGCTTCGTCATCGTGCCCATCGCGCTGATGGTGTCCATGCGGGTGGACTGGCCCCTGTGGCTGACCGCCCTGGTCTGGGGCGTGGTCATCCTGGGCGGCACGCTGGGCCTGCTGCGCCCGGCCAAGGGCGTGGTGTTCGCCCTGCAATACCGCTACCGCCGGGCCGAATTCGAGGGGCCTCCCGAAGACACGCCCGGACATGGCGATAGTGACAGCGATAGGAATCCTGGCGCATGACTTCTTCGTCCACCGCTTCCCCCACCGGCGCCACCCCGGGCCCCGTCGCGAAGGGCCGTCGGCGCTTCCGCCCGACCTTCTGGGGCGGCTTGGTGGCTGGCGGCGCCATCCTGTTCATGGCGGGCCTGGGCACTTGGCAAGTGCAGCGCCTGTTCTGGAAGCAGGGCATCCTGGACCACATCCAGCAGCAGATGGCGGCCGCCCCGGCCGAGCTGCCGGCCAAGATCGATGATCCCAAGGCCTGGGATTACCGCCGGGTGCGCATTACCGGCCATTTCCTGAACGATCATGAGCTGTATCTGGGCGCCCGCTCGCTGAAGGGGGCCCCCGGCTACGACGTCGTCACGCCCTTCGTGCGGGCGGACGGCGGCGGTGTGGTGCTGGTCGATCGCGGCTGGGTCCCCACCCAGGGCAAGGACCCGGCGCGCCGGCCTGAAGGCCAGCTGGAAGGCGAGGTGACGGTGGACGGGGTGGCCCGCGTGCCGCCGCCGCGCGGCTGGATGCAACCGGACAACTTGGTGAACGACAATTTCTGGCTATGGTACGACCTGCCCGCCATGGCGGCCAAGGCGGGGACCGAGGTGCCGGAGCCCGTGGTGGTCGAAGCCGGCGCCACGCCCAACCCCGGCGGCTTCCCCGTGGGCGGCCAGACCCGCGTCACCATCCCCAATGACCATCTGCAGTACGCCATCACCTGGTACTGCCTGGCCGTGGCCCTGGCGGTCATCGCCTACTTGCGCTTCAGCCGGGTGGAGACGGAGCGGGGAGCGCCATGATATCAAGGCCCCTGCGGGCGTGAGCGGCGGTCGCAGTCATCTGGGGGCTTTTTATGAAGAGAATTGTCGGCCTATTGGTCTCGTCATTCTTACTTCTACCCACCGCATCTTATGCGGCAGGGGCCGTTATCGAGGAAGTGCCTACAAAGTGGCGGCTGCAGGATTACATGCCCCACGTGGTCGTTTGGTACACCTCTGCGAGTCAATGCCCAAGTGGTCAGCTGAACCTACCCAGCACTGCATCTGCTGATTTGATGGACAGATTTTGGTCGACCGTTATGACGGCTAAGACTGCTGGCAAAAAGATGGGGATAACCTACGAATCTTCCACCTGCACGATAACGGACTACTATTTGAAAGAGGAATAATCGGTGAGAGCGGAATTGATTTAGAGTTGAGTACGTCTCCGGCTGAACGCACTTGCCCTAACTCGCCGCAATGCGCGCGGCCTTCGCCGCCCTCGTCTCCAAGCCGCCGCTGGTGGCGACCGGCGGGGCGGCGGCGTGGCTGGGGCGCAGCATCAGCTGGCTGACGCGGAAGCCGCTGCCATGGGGAAAGCGGCGCTCCAGGCGTGCCCTTGCCCCCTCGTCGTCGCCGGCCCAGAGCAGGAAGCGGCGGCGCTGCCACGGCACGGCGGCGGGCAGGGCGCTGTCGGCGACGGTGCCGCCCACCTCCACCGTGGCGATCCAGGCGGCGTCGGCGGGGTTGCGGCGCTCTTCCAGCACGAAGATGCGGTTTTCCGGGCGGGCGATGCGCTTGATGTCCTGCTCCAGCCGCGCGCATTCGTCCTGCAATGTCTCCATGGTCAGCTGGATGTGGCGGCGTTGCTGCTTCAGGCTGTAGGTGGCGCGCGCCAGGCGGCGGATGCGCTGGCTTTGCTCACGTTGCCGGTTCAGGGCCTGGCGCCGGCGGGCCTTGGCCTCGCTGACGCGGCTCCAGGCGCGTTCCCCTGTCAGGCCCGCCGTGACCGTCACCGCCAGCAGGGTCAGCATCAAGGCGATCATGCCGTGCTCTCCTTCTGCGCGGCCGCGTCGGCCTTGCCGCTGTTGGCCAGCTGGATGCTCAACAGCACATAGCCCAAGGGTGCCGGAAAATAGCGCTGCAGGTCGCGCCGGGCGTCGGCCAGGTTTTCCGACCACACCTCGATCATCTGCGGGCCGGCCCATTCGGGGTCCAGCGCCACGGCGGTCTTGGCGTCGCCTTGGGCCTGCTGCACCAGACGGTTGACCATCCAGGCGACGAAGCGGTTCAGGCCGGCGTCCTCGCGCCCCACCACGCGCACGGGGGCCTGGGCGCTGCGGCGCGCGTCCTCCAGGTCCTTGTCCAGGGCGTAGCGGCGGCGGCGCACCTCGCCGAGGGCGCCTTGCAGGACCGTCAGCTCGGCGCGCACCTCCGCCTCGCGCGCCTCCAACCAATTCTCGATCTGGGCACCCAGGGGTAGGCGGCCGAGGGCATGACGGAAGTCCGGCTGGCGTTCCACCGCCGCCTCGCCCAACTTGCCCAGAACCAGGATGATCAGGCCCGCCACCACCGCCAGGGTGCCGGCCAGCATGATCGCGTGCATCAGCCCCATGGTGCCGCGGAACGCCCCATCTCGAAGACCCCACGGCGTTCCGGAACGATGCCTCGTCCGGTCCATCCTGGCGGGGAATGTTGCTATTGAACGGCGGAGGCGAGCCCCGGCCGTCGGTTCTATTGCAACGCAACGGGAGGCGGTTTCCAAGTGTCATTTCCGGGAAAATTGGATGTCCTGGAACGCCGCGCCGGGGCCTTGACACGCCGCTGGTCTTCCCATGCGAATCACCCATGTTTCCATGGGTGGCTGGCGGGCTTGCGGGACCTTGGCGCCACTGGCTACTGTAGGGGTTCGAGTTGGGCCAAGGGATGGATGCCTAGGGTGGATTATATCAGCACGCGGGGCCGGGCGCCGGCCTTGGGCTTTGAGGATGCGCTACTGGCGGGCTTGGCCCGTGACGGCGGCCTGTACGTGCCGTCGGCCTGGCCGGCCTTCGACGCCGCCGCTCTGCGCGCCCTGCGCGGCCTCAGCTATGGCGAGCTGGCCACCCGCGTGATGGCCCCCTTCATGGGCGGCGCGATATCCCAGGATGAGCTGCGCGCCCTGGTGCATGACGCCTATGGCAGCTTCGCCCACGCCGCCGTCACCCCCCTGACCCAGCTGGGGCAGGAGGACTGGGTGCTGGAACTGTTCCACGGCCCCACCCTGGCCTTCAAGGACGTGGCGCTGCAACTGCTGGGCCGCCTGTTCGACCATGTGCTGGCCAAGCGCGGCCGTCGTATCACCGTGGTGGGCGCCACCTCGGGCGACACCGGTTCCGCCGCCATCGAGGCCTGCCGCGACCGTGAGCTGGTGGACATCGTCATCCTGCACCCCAAGGACCGCACGTCCGAGGTGCAGCGCCGGCAGATGACCACCGTGCTGTCGCCCAACGTGCATAATGTGGCGTTGGAAGGGACCTTCGACGACTGCCAGGCCATCGTGAAGGCCCTGTTCAATGACCAGGCCTACCGGGATGAGCTGAACATCTCCGCCGTCAACTCCATCAACTGGGCCCGCATCCTGGCCCAGGTGGTGTACTACGTGGCGGCGGGCGTGGCCCTGGGCGCGCCGGACCGGCCGGTGGCCTTCTCGGTTCCCACCGGCAACTTCGGCAACGTCTATGCCGCCTACGGCGCCCGGGCCCTCGGCCTGCCCATCCAGCGCCTGGTGGTGGGCACCAACAGCAACGACATCCTGACCCGCTTCTTCCAATCCGGCACCATGGCCACCAACGGCGTGGTTCCCACCATCAGCCCCAGCATGGACATCCAGGTGTCCAGCAACTTCGAACGCCTGCTGTTCGACCTGCTGGGCCGTGACGGTGCCGCCGTCACGGGCGTGATGGATGGCTTTGCCGCCAGCGGCCGCTTCACGGTGGACGAGCGCCAGCTGGCCGAGGCGCGCGGCCTGTTCGACGGCTTCCGCGCCGATGAGCATGAGACGGCGGAAACCATGCGCCGGGTGTTCGAGACCACGGGTTATCTGCTGGACCCGCACACGGCGGTGGGCGTGCACGCCGCCGCCCAGGCCCGCGCCGCCGGCACCGTGCCGGCCGAGGTGCCGCTGGTGTCGCTGGCCTGCGCCCATCCGGCCAAGTTTCCGGACGCGGTCAAGGCCGCCACTGGCGTGCACCCGCCGCTGCCCCGCCATCTGGCCGACCTTTATGAACGGGAGGAACGGGTGTCCGTGCTGCCCAACGACGTCGAGGCGGTGAAAGCCTTCGTGCGCTCCAAATCCCGCGTCACGGGAGCCGCCCGATGAGCGACGGCGGCGGAATCCAGGTCACCACGCTGGACAACGGCCTGCGCGTCGTCACCGACAGCATGACCGGGGTGGAGACGGTGTCGCTGGGCGTCTGGGTGGGCGTCGGCACGCGGGACGAGGCGCCCGAGGTCAACGGCGTGGCCCACCTGGTGGAGCACATGCTGTTCAAAGGCACACCCAAGCGCGACGCCTATCAGATCAGCCAGCAGATCGAGGACGTGGGCGGGCACCTGAACGCCTACACCACGCGGGAGCACACCGCCTATTATGGCAAGGTGCTGAAGGAGGATGCGGGCCTGGCCCTGGACATCGTGGCGGACATGGTGCAGCACGCCAGCCTGGACGCCGACGAGCTGACCAAGGAGCGCACGGTCGTCCTGCAGGAGATCGGCCAGGCCGAAGACACGCCCGACGACATCATCTTCGACCATTTCCAGGCGACGGCCTTCCCCGGCCAGGCGCTGGGCCGCCCGGTGCTGGGCCTGCCGGAGATCGTGGAGAGGCTCAGCCGCGATGACCTGAACGCCTATGTCCAGGGTCACTATTCCGGCCCGGCGATGGTGGTGGCGGCGTCCGGCCGCATCGAGCACGCCCGTATGGTGGACATGGCGGCCGAGATGTTCGGCGCCCTGCCGGAGCATCGGGATTGGACGCACGAAAAGGCCAGCTATCACGGCGGCGATTTCCGGGACGAGCGCGATCTGGAACAGACCCACGTCGTGCTGGGATTCGAGGCGGTGGGCGTCCATCACGAGGACAACTACGCGACGCAGGTGCTGTCCACCCTGCTGGGCGGCGGCATGTCGTCCCGCCTGTTCCAGGAGGTGCGGGAGAAGCGCGGGCTGGTCTACAGCATCTACAGCTTCGCCAGCCATTTCGCCGAGACGGGCCTGTTCGGCATTTATGCCGGTACGGGGCCGGAACAGGTGGCTGAACTGGTGCCCGTGGTCTGTGGCGAGGTCGCCAACCTGGTGGGCAGCATCCGCGAGGATGAGGTGGCGCGCGCCCGCGCCCAGCTGAAGTCCAGCTTGGTCATGGCCCTGGAAAGCAGCATGGCGCGGTGCGAGCAGGTGGGGCAGCAGATGCTGATCCACGGCCGCCCCATTCCGGTGGCGGAGATGCTGGCCCGGGTGAACGCGGTGGACGTGGACGCCGTGGAACGGTGCGCCCTCCGGCTGTTGGAGAGTGAGCCGGTGGTGACGGCCCTGGGGCCGCTGGCCGGCTTGGAATCGTATGACCGCATCCGGGCCCGGCTGGGCCATTGAAGCCGGTAACGGTGGGGCGGCGGTGATGGGGGTAGGGAGGGGCTTGAGGCGGTGATACGGCTGTTACATGCCGATATCCTGAGCACACCGGCCATCCGCCTGGACGGGCCGCAGGTCTACCTGCGCCCGGCCCAGGTCAAGGATTGGCGGGAGTGGGCGGACCTGCGCGAGCGCAGCCGGGACTTCCTGGCCCCGTGGGAACCCACCTGGCCGGCCGACGCCCTGCTGCGCTCCTCCTTCCTGCGCCGGGTGCGCCGGCACACGGCGGAATGGCGCAATGACGAGGCCTACAGCTTCCTGATCTTCGAGCGCTCCAGCGACCGGCTGGTGGGCGGCATCGGTCTGTCCAACATCCGCCGGGGCGTGGCCCAGATGGGCACCATGGGTTATTGGGTGGGCAAGCCCTACGCCCGCCGCGGCTATACCAGCGAGGCGGCCAAGGCCAGTTTGGGCTTCGCTTTCGGCCAGTTGGGCCTGCACCGGGTGGAGGCGGCCTGCCTGCCCACCAACCAGCCCAGCCAGGGCCTGTTGGAAAAGGTGGGCTTCGTGCGGGAGGGCTATGCCCGGGGCTACCTGCGCATCGACGGCCGCTGGGCCGACCATGTGCTGTACGGCATCCTGCGCGACGACTGGCGCGGTTAGATTCCCTTCAGCGCCTTCAGGATACCATGGTGGCGGTCGATGCCGATGCCCGCCGGCTGGTCGCGTGCCAGCGCCGAAATGTCGTCATTGGCCAGGCTTGGCGTGGGCCGCTCGCTGGCGATGGGCTGGCCCAGACCGCGTCAGGCGGTTATGTCCCAGGATATGGCAACGGCCCGGGTGGATGCCGCCCGGGCCGTTGCCATCTGTGCGCCTTACGCCCGTCTTACCAGCTGAGGCGGAAGCCGGCGGTGAAGACGTGGTCGGTCTCGTGCCGGCGGAGCGTGCCGTCGTAGTTGGCGTAGAGGTTCAGGTTGTCGCCTTCCTGCAGCGTCAGGCCGCCACCGATCCCCAGCGCGTTGGCGCCGGTGTCGGGGCCGGTCACGGCGAAGGTGGTGCCCGCCAGCGCGGCCTGGCTGGTCAGCGCCCGGTCGCGGAAGTCGTGCAGCCAGGCCGCCCGCACCGTGGGCGTGATCACCGTGCCGCCGTCCGTCTTCCAGCTGGCCGAGGCCCGGCCGCCCACGCTGCTCTGCAGCGCGGTGGCGTCCAGGTCCTGCAGCACCAGGTCCAGGGCGCCCGCCCCCGTCTCGGTGAAGCCGTCGCGGCCCACCTTCAGCCACTGGATGCCGGCCTGCGGCTCCAAGGTCAGGTTGGACACCCGCACCCGGTAACCGGCCGTGACACCCGCCGACAGCTCGTCACCCTTGGTGTGGCCGAAGGCCGTGCGGCTGAGGCCGCCGAAGCCCAGGGTCCGCGCCGTGTCGTACTGGTCGTAGGTGTAGCCGGCGTTGCCGGTGACGAAGAGGCCATCCCCCAGGTCGACGTTGCCGTAGGCCGACAGGCCGTAGCTGCTGGTCTCATTGGACCCGCCCGAGGTGCTCTGCAGCAGCACGCCGGCCAGGCCCACGGTCACCCCTGGCGCCACCGTGCGGTCGCCGCCGAACAGGCCGCCGCCGGTGTTGCTGTGGCCGCCCGCGGCGTTGCCGTCACTGTCCACCCGGGTGAACGCCCCCAGGCCCTGGGCCCAGAAGTGCCAGCCCGCCTCCGGCGCCGAGCCGGCCGCCGCCCCGCGCTCGTCCGCCACCGGCATCGCCACGGCGTCGCCGCCGCTGGCGACGCTGGTGTAGAGCGTGCGGCCGACCAGCTGGGCCTGCATCGTACCCTGCATGCCGCCCGCCACGCCGTCCCGCACCGCCGCCAGGCGCTGGCCCAGCACCTGCGTCACCGCCAGGCCCCGGTTCAGGCTGTAGGCCACGATGTTCGCCTGGCTGCCGCCGCCGATCTGCGCCAGGGCATCCAGCGACGCCCCCACCGTGGGCAGGCCGTAGAGGGCCTTCAGCACGGCGGCGAGGTCGGCGTTGCCGGTGCTGCTCAGGCCCGCCACCACGCGGCCCATGGTCTGCTGGTTGGCGCTGGCGCCCAGGCTGGCCAGGGAGCCGTAGGTGGGGGTGACGTACAGGTCGATGGCGTTGCTGCCGTACAGTGCCGTGAACTGCGTGCCGGCCAGCAGCCCGCTGCCGGGCTGGGTGATGCCGGCGAAGGTGCCCTGCACGCCGCCAGCCGCCTGCACGATGGCGAAGTCCGTGCCCAGGCCCGGGGTGTAGGTGTTGCTGGCGCTGCCCGTCATGCCGCGCAGGTTGGGCTGCAGCACGGCGCCGGAGCCGATGACGTAGCTGCCGCCCATCACCAGGACGCGGGAGTAGTTGCCAGCCCCCTTGCCGGTGCCCGTGCCATCGATATCGATGGACAGCACCGACTTGGCCGCCTGGGTCAAACCGTTAGTGAAGGTCAGCGTGCCGGGCGAATTGCCCGGACGCAGCACACCGGCCACGGTGGCCGCCCCGGTGATGACGCCGGACCCGCGCAGGGTGCCGCCGCTGCCCACGGTGACGGTGCCGGAGGCGGTGCCGTTCAAGGCCACCAGGCCGCCGTCGATGGCCAGGGGCGCTTGCACCGTGCCGCCCAGGTTCAGGCTGCCGCCCTGGACCTGCACCGCCGTCGTGCCGGCGATGGTGGACCCGGCGCTTTGGGTCAGTGTGCCGCCGCTGATGGTGCCCAGGGTGGCGCTGCCGCCGGCCAGCGTGATGGTGCCGCCGGTGACGGTGCCCAGGCTGGCCGAACCGCTGGTCTGGGTCAGCGTGCCGCCGGCGATGGACCCCACCGTGGGCGTGCCGCCGGTGATGGCCAGCGTGCCGCCCGTCATCTGGTCCAGGACGCCGGCGCCGCCGGCGATGGTGGCCGTGCCGCCGGCGGTCAGGCTGCTGTTGCCCACGCTGACGATCAGGTCGGTCTGTCCGCCCACCACCGTGCTGGTGACGGTGGTCGAGGTATAGCCCGGCGCCTGCGCGGTCACGCTGGCATAGCTGGAGGCGGTGTCACCGGCCGCCACGATGGTGTAGCTGGCGCCGCTGGTCAGGCCAAAGGCGTATTGCGAGGTCAGCACGACGGTGGCGCCGCTGATGCTGGCGCCGCCGCTGACCTGCAGCCCGCCCACGGTGCCGCCGGCCGCCAGGGCCATCAGCGTGCCACCCGTCTGGGCATAGTTGCCGGTGATGGTGGTGGGGGCCGTTAGCACCAGGCTGCCGCCATTCTCCACCAGGGTATGGCCTGCGATGCTGACACTGTCGTTCAGCACCAGGTTGCCGCCCAGCGTCACATTACCGGCTGTGCTGGCCAGGGTGCCACGGGCGCCGCTGACGCCCGTCAGGGTGCCGAACACCGTGCCGCTGCCGCCGGTGATGGACAGGTCGGACGCTGCGGTGTGGACGATGTCGCCGGCGATGACACCGGTGTTGGTGACCGGGCCCAGCGTGCCGCTGTCGCGGATGGCCGCCACGGCGCCAGTGATGGTGCCGCTGTTGGTCAGGGTTCCGATGGTGCCGGCGTTGATGATGCCCGTCTGGCCGCCCTGGATCAGGCCGCTGTTGATCAGGGTGCTGATGACGGCGTTGGCGGCGCCGTTGTTGATGCCGGCGGTCGCCGTGCCCAGGATGGTGCCGCTGTTCTGCAGCGTGCCGATGGTACCGCCGATGGGGCCGGTGGTGCTGACCACGGTGGTTACCGTAGGGGGGTACCAATAGGGGTTCGTCACCGACGTGACGATGGTGCTGCTTGTGGAAGCTATCCCGTTGACGATGCCGCTCTGCCCGCCCGTGATGACACCGCTGTTAGCCAGCGTGCCGATGGTGCCACCACCGCTGGACGAGGTCCGGGTGATGGTGGTTCCCCAGCCGAAGTAAGGCGAATAGTCATAGGAGAAGAAGTAGCTGTACAGGCCGCCAACATTGGCCACGCCGGTGCTGGTGCTTCCAGCGATGGTGCCGGTGTTGTGCAGGTCGCCGATGATGCCGCTGGATTCGATACCTTTCGCGCCGCCGGTGATGGTGCCGCTGTTGGCCAGCGTGGCGATGCGCGTGGAGGTCGGGGTTGCTATCGAGGTGGACGAGAGATTGGAGACAAAGTTGGTCAGGCGGACACCGATGGTACCGCCCTGCACCAGGCCGCTATTGCTCAGTGTGCCGATTTGGGCCGACAGCGCGAGTGCACTAGCCACCCCGGCGATTGTTCCACCTGCGAGATTCAGCAGCGTGCCCAATGTGCCGCCGGAATGGGCTACACCTGCCCCGATGGTGGAGGCGCCTTGGTCGGCGATCAGGCCGGCGTTGCGGAAGGTATCGATGTCGGTTTGCAGAAAGACCGCTGCGGACTGTCCCGCACCGACCATCGTGCCACCTGCCAGGTTGTCGATCAGGCCGATGGTACCGATGGTGCCAGAGGGGCCGTTATCATAGCCTAATGCCGATAAGGCTGTGGTAGTGCCGGATATTAGACCACTGTTGCTGATGGTGCCGACGTTGGCGCCGAATAAGTTGATGCCGGTTCCGTTGTAGACCACCGTTCCGATCAGGGTTCCGGCCGCCGCGATAGTACCGGTGTTCACCAACATGTCAATTTGCGGTGGGGTCGCTCCGCTATAGAAATAGTTATTCTGTACATTTACGCCGGCCTCCGTGCCGCTGATCAGGCCCTTGTTGATCAGGGTGGATAGCGTTCCAGCTTCGATAAATATACCTGTGTTGCCCGCGATGGTGCCGGTTACCCCATTGACCAGGGTGTCCAGGCGGGAGTTCTGAATGCTGTTATTATAGTTGTAACTATAGGCCAGCCCGACACCAGAACCACCCACGCCCTGGATCAAGCCATCGTTGGTGAGCGTCCCGATGTGGCTGTCGCCGTACAACCGGACGCCGGCGTAGCCGGTGATGGTTCCGGATGCACTGTTGCCCAGGGTGTTGATCTGGCCGGAGAGACTGACGATGCTGCTGGTACCGTGGGCGTAGTCATAAACGTAATTCGAGATACCCGAAATGAAGATGGCGCTGCCAGAGGTGCCGGCGGCGACCAGACCGGCATTTTGAAGATTGCCGATGGTGGCGCCGACCGCGGAGACGCCGCCGCCGCCGCTGATGGTGCCATGGGCGCCATTGATCAGCGCGCCGATCGATGCGCTGAAGGCGGGCCCCTGGCTATCCATATAGCTGCTGATGGAAATGCCGGTACCGTATGTGGTGCCCCCGGTGATCAGGCCATCATTGACCAGGGTGCCGATAGTTCCCTGATACAAGATGCCGCCATAGGCACCCACGATGCTGCCACCGGCTGAGTTGGCCAGTGTATCGATGCTGGCCCCGGAATACTCATAACGTGAGGTGACGGAGTTGTAGCGGGAAGAGAGGCTGCTGGTGATGGCTGCGGCGCTTAACCCTTTGATTAGGCCGCTGTTGCTGAGCGTGCCGATGGTCGCGCCCAGGGCCAGGCCCGTATAGCCACCGATGCTCCCCCCGCCTCGTTCACGATCACGCCAACCTGGGAATTAGACCCAAAGCTGAGACCGCCGGAGTAATAGTACTGACCGCCGTCGATCGACCCGATCAGCCCGGCATTGTCCAGCGTCCCGACCGTGCCCCCGATATTGACCCCAGTCGCGATAGTGGCGCCGGCAGCGTTGCTGAACAGGCCGATGGAGGAAGCGATGCTAGAGTAGGTGCTGTTGCTGTGGTTGTTTTCCGGATTGGAAGAAGAATAGGAAGAAGAATAGGACCAGACGCTGGCAGCGCCGAGGTAGATGCGGCCGGTGATGAGGCCGGCGTTGCTGAATGTTCCGATGGAGGCGCCTTGGGCCACCACGTTGCCGTCGATGGTGGCGCCGGTTGCGTTGATGAGCGCGCCGACAGTGGAGGTCACGGCCCCATTGGTGGAACTGTAGCTGTAATCTGTGCCGCTGTTGGAACCGTTACTGGAAGACGTGTAGGTGGAGGTGGAGATTGTATCAAGGCTCACACCACCCATGATGAGGCCGGCGTTAACGAGCGTTCCGATGGATGCCCCGTTGGCGGTCAGGCTGTTGGTGATGGTGGCACCGGCCGCGTTGGTTAACAGGCCGATGGTGGAGATTACCGCCCCCGAGTTGGAGTACGAGTAGTTGCTGTAATTGCTGCCGGAATAGGTGCTGGTAGAGGTGCCGGTGTATGTGGAACCACCGCTCAGGTTCACGTTGCCAGTGATGACGCCGGCGTTATTCAACGTTCCGATGGACGCCGCCGTCGCCGCCAGGCCTCCCCTGATGACGGCGCCCGCCTGATTATCGATTGTACCGATGGTGGCGGGCAATACGGAGGTAGTATTGGACCCGTATATAGTTGCGGCGCCGAGATTGATAGCGGCGGGATAAGCGTAGCTGTTGGGCGGGGGCGCGATGATCCCGCCGTTGACGAAGCTGCCGATGCTACCGCCGGTGGCGGCGACGGCGGTCAAAGATCCACCCGCTTCATTACGAAACGCGCCGATGGTGGCTTGGGTGGCGGCAATGAGACTGGAGACCGTTCCCGTGTTGTCGAACAGGTCGAGCGAGCCGTGCAGCGCGATTGCCGTGCCATAATTGACGGTGTAGTCACTGCCGCTCAGGTTAATGATGCCGCTATTGACAATGGATCCCAGTGAGCCGGACGCGGTTACCGCCGCGTTGTATGAGTTGCCGGTGATGCGACCGCCGTTCCGCAGTCCGCCCGAGGTGATGGTCACCGGACCGGAGTTGCCCGTAACCACGGTATCGGCTCGGGCAGGGCCCTGCCACGAGGTGGCGAGCGCCAGGACAGAGGCGCCGAGCAGAAGGGCCTTGGAACGGGTCGGGGTGGCGGTATGCATGGCGGCAAATGCTCCTGAAAACATGGATTTCAGTGTCGAGAATCGGTCCAGCGGCGGGATGCGCCCTGGTGGGGAGGTGGATTGCGGAGGAATGCGGGGCTTAGCCCGGCGGTACCGGGCACGAAGAAGTTCGGTGCGCGCACGCAGTTGGCGCTCGCCGGCGCGCGGGGGACCTCAGGCGAATGCGACCTGGATCATGCATGTCGGTTCACAGCCCATCTCTTATGCATTTTGGCTGAGACAATATAGCAAACGGATGATTTGTTAATTCATTTTTGCGAATTTAGATACGCGCGCCGGAGGGTGATCGCCCAGCTACGGTGTATTTAAAAAATGGAATACCAGTGTAGCGCATCTGGCGCAGGACGCGGCCCGCGCCAGGGTGTGGGAAGGCCGGTGCCAGGGACTCGGGTGGGAATGCCTCAGCCTTCCTCATCCACGGCCATGCTGGCCAGGGACAGCAGGATGCTGACCAGGCCGCCTTCCGCGACCATCAGGGCCGCCTGCGAGGGACTGACCCAGCGGCGTTCGCGCTGGCCTTTTTCCGGCCAGTTGTCCAACTCCCGCTCCACCTCGAACAGATAGGCGTCGACGGCGCAGGGCAGGCGCTTGCCGGAGGGCATGACCTTGTAATAGTGGAAGGTGCCCAGCGGCTTCTTGTGGATGGTGCCGACCAGCCCCGCCTCTTCGAAGGCCTCGTTCGCGGCCACGCCCCGGGCGTTCAGCTTCTTCTCCGGCCAGCCCTTGGGCACCACCCAGCGCCGCGTCTCCCGCGAGGTGATCAGCATCACCTGCAGCTGCCCGTCCTGCACCCGGACGGGGATGGCGGCGTACTGGCGTTCGGTGGCCTCGCAGCTCATGGCCGGTTGATCCGAAACGAGAAAGGGGGCGGCGTGGGACAGGGGGACGGCACCTTATCGAAAAGGGTGGTGTCTGAAGGGTCGAAGCCAGCGGGGCGGCGGTAGCGGCATGCCACAATCGCACACCCGCGTCCTTGTTTCATATAATCCCTGAACAGTTGCCAAGCCGTAAACGTTTTCAGCCGTCTAAGACCAAAATTCGCGCGGGCGGGCCCATGCGGCCGACATCGCGCCATCCGGCCTATCCTGACCAGATGGTCAGGGGTGGGAAGGGGCGCCCCTGACGGGGATGGGCGGTGGGCCGGGGCCGACTTCGGCGGACGCGATGCTGACGGACTCAGGGTGAGGGCGGCAGGACGTCAACCTGGGCCAGGTGACCGATGACGTGGGTGAAGAACAGCTCGCCCGCCTCCAGCCGCACCGGCACCACCGGGCCGCCCGGCACCGGCCGGCCGATCCAGAGGTCGAAGCCGCGCGGCTTGCCATCCGGCGCCGCCGTCCAGAAGTTCTGGCTGCCGCGCCCCGCCGGCTGGAAGCCCGCGACCGGCAGGATGGCGACGTGGCAGCCGATGGCTTCGCCATCGAACACCGTGTACTCCGACTTCTCGATGTGGCGGCCGGGCCGGCTTTCCATCAACACGTCATAGCGGCGACGGCCGTCATAGACGGGCAGGCGGCTGGCGCAGTCCCCACCCTCGGCATGGCGGCTGATGGCGACGGCGGCGCTCAGCAGATCCACCGTGCCGGGGCGCTGGTCCGGCGGCACGGCGTTGGCGTCGTCGGGCGAGGGGGGCGGCGTCTGGGTGAAGGTCACGGTCGTGTCGCGCGCGCCGTAGGGGGCGGCGTAGCTCAAGGTCGCGTCCCAGCTCTTGTCCCGCAGGGTGCGCAGGCTGTGGAAGTGGCGGGGGGCGACGCCGTTGACCCCGCCGAAACGCCCGTTCGCCTCGGCGGTGTAGGACCATTTGATCAGCCGGGCCAGCATGTCGCCGGCCGCCGCCGCCACGGTGACGCGGTAGTCGTCGCCCTTGATCTCCGTCTCCAGGGTCATGCGGCCCATCTTCAGCCCGCCGACATAGACGTCGTAGCCCAGGCGCAGATGCTGAGGGGTTTCAGCCGCGTGAGCGCATAGCGGAAGAGCCAGCGTCAGGGCGGCGATGCGGACGGAGCGGCGGAGGGCGAGGGACGTCATGCCCGCCGTCCTCCGGGCTGAAGATGGCGGCGGCAAGGCGGGCACGGGGGGGGCCGTCAGGCGTGTCCCACCTCGGCCGACAGCATGGGCAGGCTGACGCCCAGCTTGGCGATGGCCCGCTCCCACTTGGTGTCCATGTCGTCGTCGAACAGCAGGGTGGCATCGGCCGGCACGTGCAGCCAGCCGTTGGCCTGCATCTCCTGGTCCAGCTGGCCGGCGGCCCAGCCGGCGTAGCCCAGGGCCAGCAGGCACTTGCGAGGGCCGCGTCCCTCGGTGATGGCGCGCAGGATGTCGACCGTGGCGGTCAGCGCCACCTCATCCTCCACCCGCAGCGTCCCCTCGCGCTGATAGTCCGTGCTGTGCAGCACGAAGCCCCGGCCCGGTTCCACGGGCCCGCCGAAATGCACGCGCAGCCGATCCTCGGGATCACCGCCGTCGATGCCCAGCTGTTCCAGCAGGCCGCCGGCGTCGATGCCATCGAACAGCCGGTTGATCACCAGGCCCATGGCGCCGTCGTCGGTGTGGGCGCAGACGTAGATGACGGTGCGGGCGAAACGCTCATCCGGCATGGATGGCATGGCGACCAGCAGTTGCCCGGTCAGGAAACGTCGGATGGTGGTGTCCTTCATGGCCGGCGCCTTCCCTTGTCACCCGGGCCTCCGCCAGAGGAGGCCGACGGGGGCCGGCCCACTTGGCCGGCGCTGTCATACTGCCTGTCCATGCGTTCAGCGTAGCATGGCTGTAAGGTTCCGTCGCCCCTGGGGGCGGGGAACCGTCCCTATTCAGGTCATATTGCGCGGCGCCGCCGGGTGACAAGGGGTGGAAACCGTTTCCCTTGCCCATCGCGCCCCGCGGGACATAGAACCACAGGGCCTGAACCATCCAGCACCTCTGGCATTTTATGCTCCAGGCCAAACATCAACGGGAGTTCCAGTCCATGACGATCCAGGTTGGCGATACCTTCCCCAGCGTCTCGATCAAGCACCTGACCGATGCCGGCATGCAGGAGACCAGCACCGATGCCCTGCTGAAGGGCAAGAAGGTCGTCCTTTTCGCCGTGCCCGGCGCCTTCACCCCCACCTGCTCCGCCAAGCACCTGCCGGGCTTCATTCAGAACGCCGACGCGCTGAAGGCCAAGGGTGTCGACGCCGTCATCTGCATGGCCGTCAACGACCCCTTCGTGATGCAGGCCTGGGCCAAGGCCAATGACGTGGGCGACACCGTGTTCATGCTGCCCGACGGCAACGGCACGCTGACCCGTGAGCTGGGTCTGACCATGGACGGCACCGCCTACAACCTGGGCCAGCGCAGCCAGCGCTTCGCCCTGGTCATCGACGACGGCGTCGTGACCCGGGTGGACGTGGAAAAGCCCGGCGCCTTCGAGGTGTCCAGCGCCGAGGCGGTGCTGAAGAACCTGTAAAACCAGGCTCATAACGCCAAAAGGCCCGCGCCGGTTCCACCAACCGGCGCGGGCCTTTGTTATGACGCCACCCATCTTGTTGCGCACCCGCCACGCCGGCGGAAGCCGGCTAGGCCGCGACCGCAGCCGCCGGAGATTTCCGGGGAGCCGAAGGCGGACTGGGAATTCGAGGACTAAGCCAGGGGCCGGATGGCCCGCCGGCGTTTGAGGCGAACGAACTAACGCCCGCGCGCTTCCGCCAGGCCTTCCCGCGCCAACTGGTCGGCGCGTTCGTTCTCGGGGTGGCCGGCGTGGCCGCGCACCCAATGGAACACCACCTCGTGCCGGTCGGCCTGGGCGGACAGCCGCTGCCACAAATCCACGTTCTTCACCGGCTTCTTGTCGGCGGTGAGCCAGCCCTTGGCCCGCCAGCCGTGGATCCACTTGGTGATGCCGTCGCGCAAGTACTGGCTGTCGGTGTGCAGGTCCACCTTCACCGGGCGCTTCAGCGTCTCCAGCGCCTGGATGGCCGCCATCAGTTCCATGCGGTTGTTGGTGGTGTCGGGCTCCCCGCCCTTCAGTTCCCGCTCCGTGCCGTTCCAGCGCAGGATGGCGCCCCAGCCGCCGGGGCCGGGGTTGCCGCTGCAGGCGCCGTCGGTGAAGATCTCCACGCGCGGGCTGGGCGCTTTGGCGGCGGCGGGCGTATCAGTCACGTCAAATCCTCCGGCGCCAAGCCATAGTCGGCCAGGCTGCGGGCCTGCTGGTGGAAGCGCAGCTTGTGCAGGTATTCCAGCGGGTCCTTGCGTTTCACCAGGGCGCCGGCGGGTGTGTTCACCCAGTCATAGAGGCGGGTCAGCAGAAAGCGCAAGGCGCTGCCCCGCGCCAGCAGGGGCAGGGCCGCCATCTCCGCCGCCGTCAGCGGTCGCACCTTGGCGTAATTGACCAGCAGCAGGCGCGACTTGGTGACGTTGAAGGCGCCGTCGGGCTCGAAGCACCAGGCGTTCAGGCAGATGGCCACGTCGTAGGCCAGCATGTCGCTGCAGGCGAAATAGAAGTCGATCAGGCCGGACAGGGCGCCGTCGCGGAAGAAGACGTTATCCGGGAACAGGTCGGCATGGATGACGCCCCGCGGCAGGCCGGGACGGCCGTCGCGGCCGGGCCACAGCGCCGACAGGGCCGCCAGCTCGTCCGCCAATGCCGCCTTCAGGCCGGGCTTCACGCCATCGGCGCCGTCCGCCGTCGCCGCCACCAGGGCGCGCCAGCCGTCCAGCGACAGGCTGTTGGGCCGGGGCGTCGCGTAGTCGGCGCCGGCCAGGTGCAACTGGGCCAGGGCGGTGCCCAAGGCGGCGCAATGGTCCGGCAGGATGCGGCGGGGCCACATGCCGGTGAGGAAGGTGACGATCACCGCCGGCCGGCCGGCCAGCACGCGCAAGGCCTCGCCATCACGGCCGGGGACCGGCTGGGGACAGACGATGCCGCGCGCCGCCAGATGGCGCATCAAGCCCAGGAAGAAGGGCAGGTCGGCCGGGTTCACCCGCTTTTCATAGAGGGTGAGGATGTAAGGCCCGTCCGTTGTCACCAGCAGGTAATTGGAGTTCTCCACCCCCTCGGCGATGCCCTTGCACGAGATCACCTCGCCGATCGCGTAATCGGCGATGAACGCGCGCAGTTCCTCATCGGTGACTTCGGTATAGACGGCCATGCCTTGCGAGGTAGCGGGATTTCCAGCCGGGGTCAATGGCCGCCGGGACCGGCGCGCGCCTTTTCCGGCCGGAGGGCGGCCCGCTGGCGGCATGAATGGTGAATTTGGCGATTTAGTGGCGCAAACGAACACAGCATTGCCTTTCGCATCAGGGGGTGAAAATTTTTATGCAGCAAAAACAAACAGTTAATGCGCCAGTTCCGAACTGGCACGGCGGTTGCTTTTAAGGGGACATGGGCCGACACCGCCGCCGGCGACCGGCCCCCGAGACAACCGAGCTTCCGTTCACGGGGATTGAAATGACCGACCTGACCATGACCGCCGCCACCCGGACCTTCACCGCCCACACCTCCACCGGCCACACCCGCCGGGCCCTGTCGTCCTTCGTGCGCCACCTGCCGCTGCTGGCCGTCACCGCCCTGCTGTCGGTCGCCATCGTCAGCCTGTTCTGAGCGTTCCCTTAGTACCGCCTTCGTCCGCCACCGCCTCATCTCAAGGACGCCTGCCATGGGACTGTTTTCCCGCCTCGGCGACATCATCGATGCCAACCTGAACGCCATGCTGGATCGGGCTGAAGACCCGGAGCGCCTGATCGGCCTGGTCATCCAGGAGATGGAGGACACGCTGGTGGAGGTGCGCGCGGAAGCCGTGCGCTCCATGGCCCGCCGCAAGGAGCTGGAGGCCCGCTACCGCGATGTCGAGTTCGAACTGCTGGAATGGGACCGCAAGGCCGAGCTGGCGGTGACCAAGGGCCGCGAGGATCTGGCCCGGGGCGCCCTGGTGGCCAAGGCCCGGTTGGCCGACGCCGCCGATCCCATCCGCCGCGAGATCCAGGCCATCAGCGACAGCCTGGCCAAGGGCGCCGACGACGTGGCGCGGCTGGAAGCCAAGCTGGCCGACGCCCGGGCCCGCCAGGGCAGCCTGATGGCCCGGCATCGCAGCGCCACCGCCCGCCTGCGGATGCGCAGCCAGATCCACGACCACCGCCTGGAAGAGGCGCTGTCGCATTACGGCACCCTGGAGCGCGACATCGACCTGCTGGAAAGCGAGGCCGAGGTCATGGAGATGGGGCGCCAACCGCGCGGCCTGGCCGCCGAGATCGACGCCCTGGGCGACGACAAGGTGACCGCCGAGCTTGAGGCGCTGAAGGCCCGGGTGGCCGGCCGCGCCAACCCGCAGACCTGATCACAAGACCATCCGAAACGACCCGGGCGCGCGATACGCCCGCCCATATTGAACAGTGGAGAGGGGATTATGAGGAGCTTTCAGCGTATTTCCGCCACCATGCGCCGCAACCGCCTGGCCAAGGACCCCAGCCGCGCCGTCCTGTTCGGCGTCTGCGCCGGCCTGGCGCGCTACACCGGCCTGCCTGTCCTGTTCGTCCGTATCCTGACCGTCATCAGCCTCTTCTGCTTCGCCGGTTCGACCCTGCTGGTCTATGCCGCCCTGGCCCTGGTGCTGGACAGCCAATACGCCGACCGCGAGGACATCTACGTCAGCCGCAGCTTCTACCGCGCCCACTGGTAAGGCCGTCGCCCCAGTGGCGTCATCGGATAGCGCCATCGGACGGTTCGCGGGGGACCGTCCCGACCGGCCCCCGCCGCCCCGGGAACCCGGCCACCAGGCCAGGGACGCCCGGCAGCGCGGCGGGGGCCGGTTCCATTTTCGGCGTCCAACTCTCAGCTTCTGGGTTTGATCGCCAACGGCAGGCTGTCGAACAGGCTGGGCGGCTCGTTCTCCGTCTTGGCCTGCTCGATGGCCAGGATGCGGAACTTGGTGTCGATGCCGCCCCGGGCGGAAAAGCCGCCGGTGCCGCCGCCCGCCGCCAGGACGCGGTGGCAGGGGATCAGGATGGGGATGGGGTTGTTGCCCAGCGCCTGGCCCACCGCGCGTGCCGCCTCCCTGGGCGCGCCGATGCGGCCGGCCACGGTGCCATAGGTCAGGGTCTCCCCCCGCGGAATGGCGCGGGTGACGGCGTAGACCCGGAGGGCGAAAGGATCGAGGCCCGTGAGGTCCAGGGGGATGTCGGTGATGTCCACCGCCTTCCCCGCCATCAGGGCCTGGATGCGGGCCCTGGCCTCCATGATGACGGACGGCAGGTCGCCTTCATCCGCCACCGTGGCACCGGGAAAGCGTCGTGCGAGCCGGGCTTCCGCCCGCTCGGCGGCACCCTCCGGCAACTGCGCGCCCACGATCCCATCCGGCCCCCACACCACGGCGCAGGTGCCGATGGCGGTGTCGAACAGGATGTAGGCGCGTGTTGTCATGCCATGGACTCTCGCTCGGCCACGCCCCGTAGGCGGCGACCGCGGCCGCCGGAGCGTTTTGGGAGCGTCAGCGGACTGAAACGCGAGGACTAGCCCAAGGGGCGGACGCCCCTCCGGCGCCCGACCATCTATTCAGCAGCCAGGCCGCGCGGCAGCTTGAAGGTGATGTTCTCCACCGCCGTCGCGACTTCCTCGATCCGGACATCATAGCGCTCGCGGCAGGCCTCGATGACCTCCTGCACCAGGATGTCGGGGGCGGAGGCACCGGCCGTGATGCCCAGGGTCTTCACATTGTCCATCAGGGACCAATCGATCTGGGTGGCGCGCTGCACCAGCATGGAATTGGTGCAGCCGTGCTTGGCCGCCACTTCGACCAGACGCATGGAGTTGGAGCTGTTGGGCGCGCCCAGCACCAGGATGGCGTCCGCCTTCTCGGCGATGGCCTTCACCGCCGTCTGGCGGTTGGTGGTGGCGTAGCAGATGTCTTCCTTGCGCGGGCCGGCGATGGCGGGGAAGCGGGCCTTGAGCGCGGCCACGATCTGCACGGTGTCATCCACCGACAGGGTGGTCTGGGTGACGAAGGCGAGGTTCAGCGGGTCGTCCACCTGGACGGTGCGCACATCCTCTTCCGATTCCACCAGCAGCACGGCGCCGGTCGGCAGCTGGCCCATGGTGCCCACCACTTCCGGGTGGCCGGCGTGGCCGATCAGGATGATCTGGCGGCCATCGGCGAAATGACGCTCCGCCTCACGATGGACCTTGGATACCAACGGGCAGGTGGCGTCGAGGTACAGCATCTGCCGGTTCTCGGCCTCGGCCGGGACCGACTTGGGCACGCCGTGGGCGGAGAACACCACGGGGCGGCCGTCCGGCACCTCGTCCAACTCTTCCACGAAGATGGCGCCCTTGGCCTCCAGGCCCTGCACCACGAAGCGGTTGTGCACGATCTCGTGCCGGACATAGACCGGCGCGCCATACCGCTGCAACGCCACCTCCACGATCTGGATGGCGCGGTCCACACCGGCGCAGAAACCACGCGGGGAGGCCAGGAGGATGTTGAGCGTCGGCTTGGTCATGGTGATTGGGTCTACTCGGTTCCGGTAAGCCCCGGATACGGGGCCGATCATGGCGGCGGATCATAAAACGGCGCGTCCGTCGATCGCCAGCGCCGTTACGTTAAATCTTGTCGCCCCTCAATATAGGGACGGCGCAGGCGATGTCTTGTGCCGGTATGGCTGCTTCTCTATTGTCGCGTGGCCCCGACGCCGGCCGGCGTCCAACTCCAGACGAGCCCCGCTTCAATGAACATCCACACGGACACTAATATAGGTTCGCCCACCAGGAAAGGCACCCGCGGCCGCCTGGCCCTGCTTTTGGGGATGCCTCTCATGCTGTCGCTGGCGGCATGCGCCAACAAGAACGTCGGCTACCGTCCCGGCTGCCCGACCGTGGCCATTGTGCGCGACGCCTCATCGGTGGGCGTTCCCGGCGCCAATGGGCAGCTCAGCTACACCGCGGTGATGCCCAATATCGAGGGCCGCTGCGAGTACAGCGAGAAGGGCGTGACCATGACCGAGAACCTGCGGGTGGGCGCCAGCACCGGTTCGGCCTATACCGGCGGCCCGCTGCCGCTGACCTATTTCGTCGCCGTCACCGACGCCGACCGCAAGATCCTGACCAAGCAGACCTACAACATCACGCTGGACGTCAGCACCGGCAGCGGTGGTTCGGTGGAGCGGCTGACCCAGTTCATCCCGCTGAGCCCGGAAGTCGACGGCCGTTACTACGAGGTGCTGGTGGGCTTCCAGCTGACGCCGGAGCAGCTTGAGGCCAACATCCGCTTCAATTCCAAGCCGCCGGCGCCGCCGGTTCCGGCCGCGAAGTGAGATAGAAGGCACGGTGTCAAGGGTTCGGCCGGCCGGGCAGGGGCGCCAGGGCCGGGGAACCACCAGGAAGGCGGGTCGCGGGGCAGCGGCCCGCCTTTACTTTTTGGGGCCCTTTGGATTAGGGTGCGCTCGCGAAGCTGATGACACCTCGCGGGAGAGACCGGCCCCAGTGGGCTACCCGCTTGGGCCGGCGCCGAAGGAGCAACCGCCCCCGGAAACTCTCAGGCAAAAGGACCGCGAGGAAGAAGCGCATCTGGAAAGCGGCCCGGCCTCATAGCAACGCCTGAACCATCCCGGCACCGGGGTGGCTTTCCGGCGTTCGAGGCCACAAGCCCACCGACGGAGTAAGCGGGCCACGCCTGGTGACAGGTTGCCGCCCGTGAATCTCTCAGGGTCCGGGACAGAGGGGGGCGAGCCCGCACGGAATCCGTCCGTGCGGGAGGAACTCGTCCGCCGGGAGTCCCAGCGCTTATGGCCAGTGAAACCAATTCGCCCCTGCTCGTTACTCCCCTGAACGCCCTGCACCGCGAGCTGGGCGCCAAGATGGTGCCCTTCGCCGGCTATGACATGCCGGTGCAATACCCCCTGGGCGTGCTGAAGGAGCACCTGCACACCCGGGAGCAGGCCGGCCTGTTCGACGTGTCGCACATGGGCCAGGTCATCCTGCGCGGCGACGGTGTCGTCGATGCCCTGGAAAGGCTGGTGCCCGGCGAACTGAAGGCCCTGAAGGAAGGGCGCATCCGCTACAGCTTCTTCACCAACGACCAGGGCGGCATCCTGGACGACCTGATGATCGCCAACCGCGGCGATCACCTGTTCCTGGTGGTGAACGCCGCCTGCAAGGTGCCGGACATCGCGCACCTGACGGCGGGGTTGCCGGGCATCGAGGTGGAATACCTGGGCGACGACCGGGGCCTGCTGGCCCTGCAGGGCCCCACCGCCGCCGCCGTGCTGGCGCGCTTCATCCCCGACGTCGCCACCATGCCCTTCATGTCCATGGTGACCGCCAGCCTGAAGGGCATCCCCGTCACCATCGCCCGCTCCGGCTACACCGGTGAGGACGGGTACGAGATCGGCATCGATGCCGACCGCACCGAGGATGTGGCCCGCCTGCTGCTGGCGGAGCCCGAGGTGGCGGCCATCGGCCTCGGCGCCCGCGACAGCCTGCGCCTAGAGGCCGGCCTGTGTCTCTATGGCCATGACATCGACACCACCACCACGCCCGTGGAGGCCGGCCTGACCTGGGCCATCTCCAAGCGCCGGCGGGAGGAGGGGGCTACCCCGGCGACGCCATCGTCCGCCGCCAGCTGGCCGAGGGCGCCGCGCGCTACCGCGTCGGCATCCAGCCCGAGGGCCGGGCGCCGGCGCGCGAGCATACCGAAGTGCAGGACGCCGCCGGCCAGACGGTGGGCGAGGTCACCTCCGGCGGCTTCGGTCCCAGCGCCAACGCCCCGGTCGCCATGGGCTACGTCACCGCCGCCAGCGCCGCCGTGGGCACGCCGCTATCGCTGATGGTGCGTGGCAAGGCCCTGCCGGCCAAGGTGGCCGCCATGCCCTTCGTGCCGCAGCGCTACTACCGCGGCTGATCCCTATCGCGTGGCCCGGCCGGTGCCGGGCCCGCCTTGCCATTGAACGCCTTTCCCCCGAGGAGCAGAACCATGACCATCCGTTTCACCGAAGACCATGAGTGGATCAGCCTGGACGGCGACGTCGCCACTGTCGGCATCACCACCTTCGCCCAGGGGCAACTGGGCGACGTCGTGTTCGTCGAGGTGCCCGAGGCCGGCCGCGCCCTGACCAAGGGCAAGGACGCCGCCGTGGTGGAATCGGTGAAGGCCGCCAGTGAGGTGTTCGCGCCCGTGGACGGCACGGTGGTCGAGGGCAACCAGGCCGTGGTCGAGGACCCGTCCCTGGTGAACAGCGACCCGCAGGGCGCTGGCTGGTTTTTCAAGATGACGCTGGCCAACCCGTCCCAGCTGGACGGCCTGATGGACCAGGCCGCCTACGACGCCTTCGTGGAAGGTCAGCACTGATGCGGTATCTGCCCCTGACCGAGGCCGACCGGCGGGATATGCTGGCGGCCATCGGCGCCCCGTCGGTGGACGCGCTGTTCGGCGACGTGCCGGCGGCGGCCCACCTGACCCAGCCCATCGCGGGTCTGGCCCCGCACCAGGGCGAGCTGCAGGTGGAACGCGCCCTGTCGCGCCTGGCCGCCCGCAACGTGCCCGCCGGAAGCTGCCCCAGCTTCCTGGGCGCCGGCGCCTACCGCCACCATGTCCCGGCCTCGGTGGACCAGTTGCTGACGCGTGGTGAGTTCCTCACCAGCTACACGCCGTACCAGCCCGAGGTGACGCAGGGCACCCTGCAATACCTGTTCGAGTTCCAGACCCAGGTGGCGCTGATCACCGGCATGGATGTGGCCAACGCCTCCATGTACGACGGCGCCACGGCCTGCGCCGAGGCGGTGCTGATGGCCAACCGCGTCACGCGCCGCAACCGCGCCGTGCTGTCGGGCGGCCTGCATCCGCACTACCGCGACGTCACCGCCACCACCACCGGCGTACTGGGCGTGGAGCTGGTGACCCTGCCGGCTGATCCGAAGGGGATCGAGGACCTGGCGGCGGCCATCGACGACAAGACGTCCTGCGTCGTCGTGCAGAACCCCACCCTGTTCGGCCATATCGCCGACCTGACCCCGCTGGCCGAGGCCTGCCACGCCAAGGGCGCCCTGCTGGTCGTGGTGGTGACCGAGGTGGTGAGCCTGGGCCTGATGCCGTCGCCCGGCTCCATGGGGGCCGACATCGTGGTGGCCGAGGGCCAGAGCATCGGCAACGGCCTGAACTTCGGCGGCCCCTATCTGGGCCTGTTCGCCACCCGCGACAAGTTCGTGCGCCAGATGCCGGGCCGCCTCTGCGGCGAGACGGTGGACGCGGACGGCAAGCGCGGCTTCGTGCTGACCCTCTCCACGCGCGAGCAGCACATCCGGCGAGAGAAGGCCACCTCCAACATCTGCACCAACTCCGGCCTGTGCGCGCTGGCCTTCACCATGCACCTGTCGCTGCTGGGTGAGCTGGGCTTCACCGGTTTGGCCACTCTCAACCACGCCAAGGCGGTACAGCTGGCGGACAAGCTGGCCGCGGCCGGCGTGACCGTGCTGAACCAGGGCTTCTTCAACGAATTCACCGTCCAGGTGAAGGGCGACGCGGCGGCCCTGGTCGACACGCTGGCCGCGGAACCGATCCTGGCCGGTGTGCCCGTTTCCCGCCTGCACCCCGGCCAGGCGGACCTCGCCGACCTGCTGCTGGTGGCGGTGACCGAGACGACCACCGAAGACGACATGGATGCCCTGGTTAAGGCCCTGGGAGGAACGCTGTGATGAACACCCAAGGACGCAAGACCACCCCCGACGCGGAGTCGACGGCGGGCACCGATGTCGGCACCTTCACCGGGCATAAGGGCCTGGTGCATGAAGAGCCGTTGATCTTCGAACTGGACAACCCCGGCGTCACCGGCGTGGATCTTGAGGCGGCCCCGGCCGTCGCCAGCCGCCTGGGCGGCCTGAAGGCCCGCACCGGCATCGGCCTGCCCGGCCTGTCGGAGCCGACGGTGGTGCGCCACTACACGCGCCTCAGCCAGAAGAACTTCGGCATCGACAGCGCGATGTACCCGCTGGGCTCCTGCACCATGAAGCACAACCCGCGCCTGAACGAGAAGCTGGCCCGCCTGCCGGGCTTCGGCGACATCCACCCGATGCAGCCGCAGTCCACCGTCCAGGGGGCGCTGGAGCTGATCGACCAGCTGGCCCACTGGCTGAAGACCCTGACCGGCATGCCGGCGGTGGCCATGTCGCCGGCCGCCGGCGCCCATGGCGAGCTGTGCGGCCTGATGGCCATCCGTGCCGCCTTGCAGGCCCGGGGCGAGGGCAACCGCACCCGCGTGCTGGTGCCGGAGTCCGCGCACGGCACCAACCCGGCCACGGCGGCCTTCTGCGGTTTCACCGTGGATGCCATCCCGGCCGAGGCCAACGGCCGCGTCAGCGTCGAGGCGGTGAAGGCCAAGCTGGGCCCCGACGTCGCCTGCATCATGCTGACCAACCCCAACACCTGCGGCCTGTTCGAGCCCCAGGTGAAGGCGATCGCGGACGCGGTGCATGCCGCCGGCGGCTATTTCTACTGCGACGGCGCCAACTACAACGCCATCGTCGGCCGGGTCCGTCCGGCGGACCTGGGCGTGGACGCCATGCACATCAACCTGCACAAGACCTTCTCCACCCCGCACGGCGGTGGCGGCCCGGGCTCCGGCCCGGTGGTCCTGTCGGACGCGCTGGCCCCCTACGCCCCGCTGCCCTACGTGGTGCACGGGGCTGACGGCTTCCGCCTGGTGGAGCATGCGGGCGAGGTGGAGGGGGATGCCCAGCCCTTCGGCCGCCTGAAGGCCTTCCACGGCCAGATGGGCATGTTCGTCCGCGCCTTGGCCTATATCATGAGCCACGGCGCCGACGGCCTGCGCCAGGCCTCCAGCGACGCCGTGCTGAACGCCAACTACGTGAAGGCGCGGCTGCAGGACCTGATGAGCGTGCCGTTCGACGGCTACTGCATGCATGAGGCCCTGTTCGACGACCGCTTCCTGAAGGACACGGGCGTCACCACCCTCGACTTCGCCAAGGCGATGATCGACGAAGGCTTCCATCCCATGACCATGTATTTTCCCCTGGTCGTGCACGGCGCCTTCCTGATCGAGCCGACCGAGACCGAGTCCAAGGCCACGCTGGACCAGTTCATCGGCGCCATGCGTCACCTGGCGGGCAAGGCCAAGGCGAGCGACGCCGCCCACTTCCTGGCCGCTCCCCGGTACACCCCGCGTCGTCGCCTGGACGAAACGGCCGCGGCGCGCAAGCCAGTCCTGCGCTGGACGCCGCCCGCGGCGTGAGTGCGGTTCCGGGCCGCCACCGTGGCCCGGGTGTATCATTGGGAAAGGGGCGGAATCCTTGGGTTCCGCCCTTTTTCTTTGCTGCCTCCACCGGATTACCCAATCGGGTTGCAGCGCACACAAATCGGCATTGCCCCAGGGGGGCCTAGCTTCCATCTCAATTTCGGCCAAATCTCCCGTCATCACTCACCACGCGGCCGATCCGACGCCGCGACCTTCCGCCGGGACCCACCCCCATGTTGACCGTTGCCAGTTTGCCCAGGGTCGAGATCGCCCGCCTGCGCCGTCCGGCGCTGCAGGCCTCCGGCTGGCTGGTCATGGGCCTGGGCGTGCTGTCGCTGCCCATCCCCGGCCCGGTCTCCACGCCGCTGCTGGCGGTGGGCGGCCTGATGGTGCTGCGCAGCTCGGTCTCCGCCCGTCGGCACTATGTGCGGGCCCGCGACCACGCCCCGCGGCTGGTGCGTCCCCTGTTTGGCCGCTTTGACGCCTGGCGTCATCGCCATCGCGCCCAGGTTCGCGTGCCCGCCCAGGTGCTGGCCGCCGCCAACGACGTGGCCGCCAATGACAGCGTGCCCAGCCTGGCCTTCCAGGCGCCGGCCGGCAACGCCTGAGCGTCCTTCCCGTCCTGACAATCCCGGCAAGGGCCGTGGCGTGGATATCACGCTGCGGCCCTTTGTCTTTTCAACGCCTTGACCATTCCTTGATTGACCGGGACGATAGGCATCACGCATGGGTCGGATATGAGGCGGCCCGGAGACGGGTGGGAGGAACGTTGGTGCGATCGGGTAACGCCATCCTGTCGGAATACGGAACCACCATATTCGAGGCCATGTCCCGGCTGGCGGGGGCGCACAACGCCATCAACCTGGGCCAGGGCTTTCCCGACGACCGGGGGGCGGAGGATGTGCTGCAGGTGGCCGCCCGCGCCCTGCTGGAGGGCAACAACCAGTACCCGCCCATGATGGGCCTGCCGGCCCTGCGCCAGGCCGTGGCCGCCCACGCCGCGCGCTTCTACGGCCTGGACGTGGACTGGGAAAGGGAGGTGATGGTGACCTCCGGCGCCACGGAGGCGCTGGGCGCCTGCCTGTTCGGCCTCATCGAGCCGGGCGACGAGGTGGTGCTGTTCCAGCCGCTCTACGACAGCTATGTTCCCATCATCCGCCGGGCGGGCGGCATCCCCCGCTTCGTGCGCCTGCGACCGCCGGGCTGGACCGTGGATCCGGATGAGCTGGCCGCCGCCTTCAGCCCGCGGACCAAGCTGGTGGTGTTGAACAACCCCCTGAACCCGGCGGCCAAGGTCTGGTCGGCGGACGAACTGCGGGTGCTGGCGGACCAGATCATCGCCCATGACTGCCTGGCGGTGTGCGATGAGGTTTATGAGCACCTGGTGTTCGACGGCCGCCGTCATGTGCCGCTGATGGCCCTGCCCGGCATGCGGGAGCGGACCCTGCGCATCGGCTCCGCCGGCAAGACTTTTTCGCTGACGGGGTGGAAGGTGGGCTATGTCACGGCGCCCCCGCACCTGCTGCAGCCGGTGGCCAAGGCGCACCAGTACCTGACCTTCACCACCCCGCCCAATCTGCAGGCGGCGGTGGCCTATGGCTTGGCCAAGGACGACGCCTATTTCGGCCTGCTGGCGGCGGCGCTGGAGGCCAAGCGCGACCGGCTGGCGGCCGGCCTGGAATCGGCCGGGCTTCCGGTGCTGCCGTCGGAGGGCACGTACTTCGTGGTGGCCGACATCACCGGCGCCCGCGGCCTGCGCCCAGGCGAGGACGATGCGGATTTTTGCCGGCGGCTGACGACCGACGCCGGCGTGGCCGCCATCCCGGTCAGCGCGTTCTACGAGGAGGGAGCGCCCACCCACCTCATCCGCTTCTGCTTCAGCAAGCAGGACGCCATCCTGGACAGCGCCGTCATGCGCCTGAAGGAGTTCTTTGGGCGCTGAGGTAGCGCTACCAGCCGCGGCGCAAAAAAAATCAGCCGACGACGTGCAGGCCCCGGCGCTTACGGTCGAAGGCGCAGCCGACCAGCAGGCGGGAAACCTTCCCGTCCGGCCCACCCAGGGGCATCACCACCAGTTCGGCGGCGGGAATGGTCATGGAGGGGACGGCCGGCAGGCTGCGGGTCTGGGGCAGGCCATTATCGGCGCACCGGCGCAGCATCTGGGCGAAGGGCACGGTGTTGGGGGAGGGGGGAGATCCTCCAGCTGCAGCCCGGTGGACTCGCGGCGCAGCCACAAAACATAATCGGTGCCGACCCAGTGCAGGGTGAAGGCCATCTGATTGGGGGCCACGTCCACCAGCATGATGCCGCCGGGTGACACTGGCAGATCCACCACCTCGACTTCGGCACTTTGGGGAAAGGCGCGGTCGCCGCGCAGAATATCCCAATAGTCATGCAGAAGACGCAGGGTGGAATTCTGAATTTGTAAAGGGAATCGGGAGACTGTGGTCGCCCCCCAGGCCGCAGGTCCAGTCATTCTCGTCTCCCATCCGTACGTTCTACAGGAGCGTCGCAAGTCGATGGGGCTTTAACACTTGAGCCCGGACGGGACGCAAAACGGCAATGACCCGTCCTCATCCCGGCATGGAATGCGCGACGGTTGGAATGGATCAGGCAGATAAAACCAGAGAGCCCCGAGCCTGCGCGCCGCAGTCATCCCGGGAGTAACCCCAATGGGGTACTTTGCAACCACCAAGTAAAAAAACTGCCGGTAAGTCGAAGACTTACCGGCGAGTTGAACAGGGAGGCTTCACGTCTGGGAGACGTTGGGCCCGAAGGCCCACTCCAGGACGGGCATCCTGGAGGAAACATCGGATGCTGCGTCGCAACATCCGATGGCCAATATTTAATCTTTTGATGCCCCGTTTAAAGGGGTGATTAGCCGTCTCAGCTATGCGGTAGGCGCATGCGTCGCAGGGAAAGTTTCCGCGACCTTCTTCACCAGGAAGTCGCGGAAGACCGCGATGCGCTTGGAATGGCGCAATTCCTCGGCATAAACGAAGTAGGCGTCGATGCGGGGACCCGTCACGTCCGGCAGGATGCGGACCAAGTCGGGGTTGCTTTCGGAGATGATGTAGTCGGGGATGGCCGCGATGCCCAGGCCGCTCTCCACCGCCTTGTACAGGGCATACAGGCTGTTGACGCGGAAGATGGTGTCGCGCTCGCCGCCGGGCGGGTCGCCGAGGGCCAGCAGCCAATTGATGTTGGGGACCGGCGCCTTGGCGTCGGACGGATAGGCGATGAGGTCGTGCTTCTGCAGATCCTCCACCGTTTCCGGGGTCCCGCGCTTCTCCAGATAGGTGCGGTGACCGTAAAGGTGTGTGCGCACGGTCATCAGGTGGCGCTGGATCAGGTCGGGCTGGCGCGGCGGCACCATGCGGATGGCGATGTCCGCCTCACGCATGGACAGATCCAGCTCGTTGTCGTCCAGCAGCAGGGTCAGCTGCACGTCCGGATAGATCGACAGGAATTCCCGGATGCGCGGGGTCAGCCACGTGGAGCCGAAGGCGACGGTGGTCGTCACCTTGAGCGGGCCCTTCGGGTGCTCCTTGCTTTCCGAGAGCATCGCCTCCGTCATGGACAGCTTGGCGAACACCTCGCGGGCGGTGCGGTACAGCAGCTCGCCCTGTTCGGTGAGGATCAGGCCGCGGGCGTGGCGATGAAACAGCGGCACATGGAGGCTTTCCTCCAGCGCGCTGATCTGCCGACTGACGGCCGATTGGCTGAGGTTCAGGGTCTCGCCGGCATGCGTGAAGCTGCCGGCCTCCGCCACCGCGTGGAAAACGCGAAGCTTGTCCCAGTCCATTCCCGGTCCTTATGCGTCAAAGACGTTGCGATCCCGGTAGTGGGACCGTCGGAAATGACGGCCTCAAGCAGGCCGCCATGCAAAGAATATATACCCAGCTTGTCCAAGACGCTACCGATTGTGGGTGTCCACACGGTTAGCCCATAGACTGATAAGGCATTTTAGCACCGCAGCGTGCCGTTTTGGCAACGCCCCGACGCCAAATTCGCGAACGGGTACCGCGAATTAGTACAAAGAAGGGCGCCGCCGTACCAAGGCGGCGGCGCTCGCTTCGATGAACTCGGGGCCGCTTCGGCGTCAGTGGCCGCCCAGGAAACGTTCGGCCTCCAGTGCCGCCATGCAGCCCATGCCGGCGGCGGTGACCGCCTGACGGAAGACCTTGTCCTTCACGTCGCCGGCGGCGAACACGCCGGGCACGTTGGTGCGGGTGCTGTCCGGGGCGGTGATGACGTAGCCCTCGTCGTCCATCTCGACATGGCCCCTGAAGATGGCGGTGGCCGGGTCGTGGCCGATGGCGACGAACACGCCGTCCAACGCCAGTTCGCGGCCTTCGCCGGTGAGGGTGCTGCTCAACGCCAGGCCGGTGACCTGCTTGGGGTTGTTGAGGTCGAAACCACCGTCGGCCGCCCCGCCCTTGCCCAGCACCCGGTCCACCTTGTGGTTCCACAGCACCTCGATCTTCGGATTGGCGAAGACGCGATCGTGCAGGATCTTCTCGCCGCGGAAGGCGTCGCGGCGATGGATCAGGGTGACCTTGGACGCGTGGTGCGTCAGGTACAGCGCCTCTTCCAGGGCGGTGTTGCCGCCGCCGATGACCGCGACCTCCTTGCCCCGGAAGAAGAAGCCGTCGCAGGTGGCGCAGGCGGAGACGCCGGCGCCCTGGAATTCCTGCTCACCGGCCACGCCCAGCCAGCGCGCCTGGGCGCCGGTGGCGATGATGACGGTGTCGGCCACGAACTCATCGCCGCTGTCGGCCTTGCACACGAAGGGGCGCTGGCTGAAGTCGACGGAGGTGATCACGTCGTAGACCAGGGTGGTGCCCACATGCTCCGCCTGTTGGCGCATCTGTTCCATCAGGTCGGGACCCTGCACCGCCTGGGCGAAGCCCGGGTAGTTCTCCACTTCCGTGGTGATCATCAGCTGGCCGCCTGGTTGCATGCCCTGGACCAGGATGGGCTGGAGGTTGGCGCGGGCGGCATAGATGCCGGCGGTGTAGCCGGCGGGGCCGCCGCCGATGATCAGGACCTTGGTGCGATGGGTGGTCATGGAACTGTTCCTGGCAGGGGAGGGCCTCCCCTTGATTGGGGGCCGGGCCCTCGCCGCCCTCTAGATATGGTGGGGCAGGCGTGATGTTTCACTCAGACGCGGGACGATACCGGCAAGCGGCCCCGGGCTCAACGTCAGACGTCACAGAAAAGACCGTCCAGCCCTGCCGGAGTGCGGGGGCTGATGGGCGTGGGCTGATGGGCGTGGAGGGTGCGGCCATTCCCCCATAGCGGCAGCGGCCCTCATGCACTACATGAGGGTGACGGGTTCGCGGATGAACGATGGAAAGACGGCGGCGGTGATGGGCGGTTTCAGGAAATGGGCGGTGGGTCTCGTGGCGCTCGCCGGCTTGGCGGCCGCATCCGCCTCGGCCGCCCCGGTACAGACCGAACACACCGTCAGCCAGCTGGTGGCCGAGGGTCCCGCCGTTCCCGGGCAACCGCTGTGGGTGGCGCTGGACCAGAAGCTGCAGGACGGCTGGCATACCTATTGGGTCAATCCCGGCGACTCGGGCCTGCCGACGGAGGTCAATTGGACCCTCCCCGCGGGTTGGAAGGCCGGCCCGCTGAACTTTCCCGCTCCGCATCGCTTCACCACCGGTCCGCTGGTCAATTACGGCTATGATCAGGCCACCCACGTCCTGGCGCGCCTGGATGTGCCGGCCGATGCCAAGCCTGGCACCACCGTCACCCTGACCGCCGCCGCGAACTGGCTGATCTGCGCCGACGTCTGCGTGCCCGAGGACGCCACCCTGACCCTGGATGTGCCGGTCGCGGCCGGCGGTGGGGCCGACCCGGCCGTGGCGTCCCTGTTCGCGGAGGCGCGGGCGGCCCTGCCCGTGCCCAGCCCCTATGCCGCCAGCGTCAGCAGCGGCAAGACGGCCGTCATCTTGCGCCTGGCCGCCCCCGGCCTGACCGCCGACCAGGTCAAGGACGCCTATTTCTTCGCCGAGAACCCCGACCTGGTGGAGGCCGGCGCCCCGCAGAAGCTGGCCGTCACCAAGGATGGCCTGGTCCTGACGCTGAAGCCCACCGGCCGCGCCACGCCCGGCCCGGTGAACGGCATCCTGGAGGTGACCGAGCTGGTGAACGGTCAGCCCACCACCCAGGCGCTGGCCATCGCCATTCCCGCCGATGGCGGGACAGCCGCGCCGGCTGGCGGCGGCGCGGCGGCCGGGGACGCCGGCGCGCCCGTCCTGCCCCTGTGGCAGGCGGTGCTGTTCGCCTGCCTGGGCGGCATGGTCCTGAACCTGATGCCATGCGTCTTCCCCGTGCTGTCGATGAAGGCCATGGCCCTGGTGCGGCACCAGGGCGCCCACGCCCGCCTGCACGGCCTGGTCTACACCGCCGGCGTGCTGGCCTGCTTCGCCGCCATCGCCATCGTACTGATGGCCTTGCGCGCCGGCGGGCAGGAGATCGGCTGGGGCTTCCAGCTGCAGTCCCCCCTGGTGGTGGCCGTGCTGGCCTACGTCATGTTGCTGCTGGGGCTCAGCATGTCGGGCGTCTTCACCGTGGGCGACCAGTTCATGGGGGTGGGGCAGGGGCTGACCCAGGGGGACGGCTATGCCGGCTCCTTCTTCACCGGTGTGCTGGCCTCCGTCGTCGCCACGCCGTGCACGGCGCCCTTCATGGGGGCGGCCGTGGGCTACGCCCTGGTCCAGCCCTGGTATGTGGCGCTGGCCGTCTTCCTGGCGCTGGGCTTCGGCATGGCCTTGCCCTTCCTGGCGCTGGCCTGCAGCCCCTGGCTGCTGCGCCACCTGCCCAAGCCGGGCGCGTGGATGGAGCGGCTGAAGCAGGTGCTGGCCTTCCCCCTGTACGGCTCCGCCGCCTGGCTGGTCTGGGTGTTCGCGGTGCAGGTGGGGGCGCCCGGCATGACCGGCATCCTGGTCGGCCTGGTGCTGGTGGGCTTCGCCGCCTGGCTCTATGGCGTCACGCATTATGCCGAGGGCTGGGGCCGGCGCGGCGGCGCCCTGGCGGCCCTGGTGGCCCTGGTGCTGGCGGTGGCGGCCGTGGTGCCGCAGGCGGGGGGCAACGCTGCGCCGGCGGCGGGCGGCAAGGCTGTGGCGATGACCGACGGGTTCGAGGCCTTCTCCCCGGCCACCCTGGACAAGCTGCGCGCCGACGGCCGGCCGGTGCTGGTGGACTTCACCGCCGCCTGGTGCATCACCTGCCTGGTGAACGAGCGCGTGGCCCTATCCAGCGACACGGTGCACCAGGCGCTGAAGGGCCACAACGTAGCCCTGCTGAAGGGCGATTGGACCAACCGCGACGCCGAAATCACCCGCGTGCTGCAGGCCCACGGCCGCAGCGGCGTGCCCCTGTACCTGTTCTACCGCCCCGGCCAGGCCGAGCCGGACGTCTGGCCGCAGATCCTGACCGAGGCCCAGGTGCTGGAGGCCGTGGGCAACCTGCCGAAGCAGAGCGCCAGCGCGCAGTAAGGGCGGGGGCTTCCCGGCTCAGGGGGCTTGCAGGGCCCCGCGCTGCCTACAACGGTGGCAGTCCGGCGGCGACACGAGCCTTGTTGTATTCCGCGTAGGACATGACAAGGGAAAGCGGCCGGTCGTCCAGCGGCAGGGCGCCATAACGGGCGTACCACGCCGCCGCCGCTGCGTCCTTGGCGTCAATCAGCAGGGCGGTGCCGCCCACCTGGGCCGAAACACGCATGCAGCGTTCCATCGCACATGCCAGCAGGTGGCCGCCCAGGCTCTGGCCCTGATGGGCCTTGGCCACGGCCAAGCGCGCGAGGCGAAACCCGCCCAGCGCATAACGACCCCCGCCGCTCGGCCGGGCGGCGACGGGTACTTGGTGCAAGTCCACTTGGCCCGGGCTGATGGTATAGAAGCCGAGAATGGTCTTTCCGTCGGTTGCCTCGATCGCGCAATAGGTCTTCGCCGCGCCATTCTCGTGCGATTGGCGGGCGTATTGAGCGATGAAGAGATTGAGGTCCGCCTGTCCGCAGTCAAAGCCCTTGCGGTCGTGCTTTTTATCGATGGCCTCTTCGCGCCAAGCTGGAAGCCCGGTCACTTGGCCTGCCGGTCCTTCAAGATGGCGACCATATGCGGATTGGGCTCACGTGGATTGTCCAGAAGGTCAAGTACCTTCCGGGTATCACGCTCCGATAGCGCAATCCGTTCCGCACGTTCGATCACCAAGTCCGCCGCACGCAGTGAATTGCGGAGCAGGAAATCCTTGAGGGTCGTGTGTTCTAGCGCGGCTGCCCGGACAAGGCGCGCCTTCTCCAGCGGTGGAATATCCATCGAGAACCGGCCGTTGTCGTCAACGCTTGCCCGAGGCATGGCGGTCAGTCCCTCTCTTCGTGATCATCGTTTGTATCACGAAGAGAGGGTAAACGGCAATCCGATGCGCTTTCAAAGCGTATCGTGGTTTTAGAACCCGAACATGTGATCCAGCGCGAAGGCCCCCTGGGCGCCGTCGCGGATCAGGCCGTGATAGCCGAACAGGCGGCAGGTGGTGTCGCGGATCAGGAGGTAGGCGTCGCGGCCCGCTTCCTTGACCTCACTGCTGGTGAAGGTCTGGCCAACGCGGAAATGGAAGCTGCCGGAGCAGGCGATGCTCACCGTGCGGCGGGCGACCTCCTCCCCATCCTTGGTCATCAGGATCAGGGCGGTGTTGGAGCGCGCGTTCCACGGCGTGCTGGCCGGGTAGATCAGGTGGCACAGCGTGTCCACGTCGGCCGCCATGCCGGTGCGCAGGAACAGGCGGGTGGACAGGCCCGGCGCCCGGCCGGAATAGGACTGCGGCTCGTTCTTGTAGGTCAGCACCGTGTTGAACATGTGGGCGCCGAAGCTGGTCTCCGCCGTGTGGCCGCTGACGCCATCCTCATAGCGGAACAGGGCGTGCAGCCAGCCGTCGGCGTCGTTCTCGCCGTCGGCGAAATCGTAGATCAATTCCAGATGGCCATAGCCGGAGGGCAGGTTCCTGCCGTCCAGGATGTCGGCGGCCTCGAACACCGTCTCGTGGTTGCGCGGTAGACGGCCCAGGTCGCGGCGCGCGACTTCCGTGCCATCGGCGTCATAGACGATGGCGGTCAGCGGCAGGTGGTTTTGTGTGGTGCCCATGGGCGTGGGCAGGGCGATGGTGCGGAAGCGGCTGGCCGGGAAGATGGGGGCGGGCAGGATGAAGCCCTTGCCCATCAGGTTGGTCAGGGTGGCCAGCTTGGGGTCCGGCTTCAGGTCCACGCGCTCCACGTTGGGGTGGGCGATGCGGTGGCGGGTGGCGCCGGCGGCGTCGGTGCGGATGACCTCGTAGCGGGGGCGGACGAAGTGCTTGCCGGCGCGGATTTCCACCTGCTGCGGCCAGCGGGCGTCGGGCAGCAGGCTCGCCACGTCCAGGGCGAAGGTAGCGTAAGGCGGGACCTCGCGGTCCAGTTCCACCGCCGTGTCATGCCCCATCAGGTTCAGGGCCACGGCCCCGGCGGGGATGGGGCAGGGGTGGCTGTTCTGCACCCACAGGATCACGCGCTCATCGTCCCGCGGGGCGGGCAGGCCAGCGTAGAAGTCCGACGGCCAGGCGTTGGCGTCATGGGTGCAGGACAGGGTGTCGGCGGCGTCGCCATAGGTGTCCAGCGCGTACTTCACCACGTCGTGGCCGGCGGCGCCCACCACGTGGATGAACAGCTGGCCGGTGAATTCAGGCAGGTCGAATTTCCGGCGCACGGCGGCGCTGTCGATGACCACGGTGCCGTCGGCGCCCGGCAGGTCCTGTGTCCAGCGCGCCAGCACCTGGCCATCCTCGCCGAACAGGCAAAGCCAGAGATAGGGCTCGGCGGCGCCGTAGCTGGACCAGTAGTTGGCCGTGACCACCCGGGTGTGGTGCCCGGCACCGTCGCGGAAGAAGGCGTAGTTGGTGGCGAAGTTCAGCGGCGCCAGATAGGTGCGGCGGTCGGTCAGCAACTCCTCCGGCAGCTTCAGCGGGTCCAGGGAGTAGACCTTGGCGCCGGCGGGGACCAGGTGCCGGATATGCGCCATCAGCCGCTCGGCATCGAAGGCCGCCACGAACACGGCGTCCACGGCCGTGCCGGCCAGCGCCGTCACCGGCTGGGCCGGCCGGCCCAGCAGCGGCTGGCCGATCTTGTCCACGTTCTGGGCGTAGACCGCCGCCACGTCGACACCAGTGAGGTGATGGATCTCGTCGAATGGCTCCAGCATGTTCAGCGGGTCGTAAACGGCGACCCGGCCGGCGGCCCGCAGATCGGCCAACAGCGCTTTCGCCGGTTCGGCCGCCAGCGGGTGGCCGATGGCCTTGAAGTAGCTGCTGCCGCCGGTGACGTTGCTGAAGGTTTCGATCTTGAGGGGCATGGACCGGTCCAAAGAATGGAAGACCGCCGGCCAGAGGGGCGGGCGGTGACGCATCAGGGCGTTATACGGGCAGACGCGCCGTTTTCACAGATTCAGCGGAAGGGATTCAGGCGCTTCATCTTGGCCGATAGGGCGTGGCGGAACTGCTCCCGCTTCACCACGCCGTCGTCCTGCACCCAGTTCAGCTGGATGACGCGGCGCGGGCCGACGAAGCTCGTATGGCCGTGCCAGGCGGTGGGGCCGTTCAGGAAGGCCAGCAAAGTGCCCTCGGCCGGCGGGATCTCGGTCACCGCGTCGTCCAGGCTCTCCGGCCCGCGCAGCAGGCGCAGGCGCCCATCCGACGTTTCCCAGGATGGGTTCATATAGAGCAGGACGGTGATGATCTTGCTCTTGCTGTCGACGTGGATCTGGCCGTCCTGGGCCTTGGCCCGGCCGCGCACCGTCACCATGGTGGGATGGTCGGTCAGGTCGATGCCGAACTTCTCCTCGAACGCCGCCGTCATGGCCGGCCCCTGGATCTCCTCGAGCAGCGAGGCGAAGGCCGGGCCGAAGCTCAGTTCCCGCGAGGGGAAGCTGCCGGCCTGTTCGATCTCGGGAAAATCGCGGTGGATGGCCTCACGCACCTCCGCCCGCACGAAACCGGGGATGATGACATGGGCGAAGGGATCATGGGACAGGGGGGTGGCGCGAAAGGCGTCCAGGTCGATGTTACGGCCCGGTTCCGTCGCCAGCGGGGCGCCAGAGGGGGAGGAGGAGGCGGAGGTGCCGATCATGGTCCTGCTTCTTCTAGGCTGGCGCCCGTATGGGCAGGGCGCCTGGGTTTGACCGTACTTTAGAATCGTTCTTGCTGAGATTGGCTCGCAAATACCTCGCCCCAGATGGGGCGCGGGCGCAGGCGCGTCAATGCCATCGCGCCATGATTGGCCCACTTCAGCAATGGATGGGCCCACCATAGCACAGGCCGCACCATCGCGCCCTGTCGGGGCGTCAGCGTCTGGCGGCCATGCGCCGCAGCACCTCGGCCGCCACGCGTGGCGTGTCGTCCAGGGGCGTGGGCGTCCAGTTTTCCACCGCGCCGGTGAAGGGGCGGGCCACGCCGCGATCCACCATCAGCTGGTGGAAGCGGTCGAACTTGGCCGACTTGCCCTCCAGGCCGATGACATAGACCGGTTTGCCGGTGCTGGCCGCTTCCGACACCATGGACACGCTGTCGCCCGTGCACAGCACGGCGTCGGCCAGGCCCAGATAGCCGAAATAGGGATTGGCGCCGGCACCGTCCCAGACCACGGCGGAGTTTTTGGGCAGGTCCGGGCCGGCCAGGCGCTGGCGCAGCACCGCCTCGTTCTCCGGTCCCGTGCGGCGCGACGGTGTGACCATCAGTCCCATGCCCTGCCGGGCCAGCGCGGCCAGCCGCTCCGCCAATTGCTCCGTCACGGCCGGGGTCAGCTGGTAGACTCCGTTGGACCCGCCCACCAGCACGGCCACGCGCGGGTGGGGCAGGTGATCCAGCGCCGGCGCGAAGCGCGCGGCCTCCGCCGCCAGGCGCGCCGCCGTCACCCGGTGCAGGGCGCCCAGGCTCTCCATCACGTTGGGCCCGATTTTGCGGTCATGGGCCGGCATGACCACCAGGTCCAGCCAGTCGAAGGGCACACCCGGGTTCTGGATGTGGACGCAGAAGGTGTGGCCCCCGTTCCGCCGACTGGCGCTTTGCCGACGAATGGCTAGGGCGGCGCCCACGGCCTGCCGGCCCGAAGTGATCAGCAGGTCCGGCCAGGGTGGCGCCAGGGTGTCGGAGTCGGGGGTGAGGCCGTGGTTGAGGCTCAGCGGTAGGTAGGGGCTGAGCTGGCGCCAGGGCGTCTGAAGGCGGATGCGCTTGACCACCGGGGTGGCGCCCACGGCCTCCGCCAGCCCCAGGCACTGGTTTTCCATGCCGGCCTTGCCGTCGGACAAAACCCAGCAGGTGGGCGGGGTTGCGGGTCGTGGGGCGGGGGGACGGCGGGGGTCGCCAGGGGGCTCTGGGCGTTCATGGCCGCAGTGTAGCGCGCAACACCAAAGGATGGGACCGTTTCGCGCGCAACAATCTTTCTTGCCTGGGGGCGGCTGGCAATCTATGTAATATCCTTTCCAACTCACCCCTCCCGGGAGCACAAGACAATACCATGCGGCGGGTCAAACTCGACCGAATTGATCGGCGTATCCTGCGCGACTTGCAGGCGGACGGCCGAATGACCAACGTGGAACTCGCCCGGCGGGCCGGCATTTCTGCGCCCCCCTGCCTGCGGCGCGTCCGCGCGCTGGAAGAGGCGGGCTTCATCCGGGGCTACCACGCGGACATCAATCCCGAGGCCTTGGGCTTCGGCGTCACCGTGTTCGCGCAGGTGGGCCTGTCTTCCCAGGCGGAAGCGGATCTGAAGAAGTTCGAAGGCATGGTCAACAGCTGGCCCGAGGTTCGGGAATGCAGCATGCTGGCCGGCGAGACCGACTTCCTTTTGAAGATCGTGGCCGCCGATTGGGACAGCTACCAGCGCTTCCTGACCACCAAGCTGACGGCGGCCCCCAACGTTAGCCATGTGAAATCAGCCCTGGCCATCCGCCAGTCCAAGTACACCCCTGGCGTTCCCATCGACGTCGATGTCGGCCCCGAGGTGCTGGACGACGAGGAAGACGAGGAATAGGCCCTCATCCTTCCTTCCATCACGGATCGCCATAAGAAAAGCCCCCGCCGGATGTCCAGCGGGGGCTTTTCTTATGAGCGCGAGGGCCGCCGCTTCAGCGGAAGGCGATCTCCACGATCTCGTAGCTTTTGGAGCCGCCAGGCGTGGTCACTTCGACATTGTCGCCGACATGCTTGCCGATCAGCGCGCGCGCCAGCGGGCTGGTGATCGACAGGAAGCCGTTCTTGATGTCGCTCTCGTCCGCGCCGACGATCTGGTAGGTGGACTCCTCGTCCGTGTCCTCATCCGCCAGGCGGATGGTGGCCCCGAACTTCACGGCGTTGCCGGTCAGCTTGCTGACGTCGATCACCTCGGCCCGGCTGATCTTGTCCTCAAGCTCCATGACGCGGCCTTCGATGAAGCTCTGACGTTCACGGGCGGCGTGGTATTCCGCGTTTTCCGACAGATCGCCGTGCTCGCGCGCCTCGGCGATGGCCTTGATCACGGCTGGCCGCTCGATGACCTTCAGATGCTTCAGTTCTTCCTGGAGGCGGGTGTAACCCGCAGCCGTCATCGGGATTTTTTCCATAGCCTTCGATATTCCGTTACTCAGAACCCAGGGATCTTACCCTGGGGCGAGCCCCAAGGGGCCGCATCGCGACAACGAGAAACCCTCCCGAGGGTGATCTTGATCCCGGGACGGCGGCCGGTCGGCCGTCATCCCCAGGTCGATCGATCACCCGCAGGTTAGTAAGTCCCGCTCAGATAGGACTGAAGCGGCGCAACCTCAAGGCTGCCGGTACGCAGCGCCGAGATGGCGTCCACGGCGGCGCGGGCGCCCGCGACCGTCGTGTAATAGGGAATGTTATTGACGAGTGCGGTGCGGCGCAAGCTGAAGCTGTCGGACACCGCTTGGGCGCCCTCGGTGGTGTTGAACACCAGCTGCACCTCACCGTCTATCATGGCGTCGACGATGTGGGGCTGGCCCTCCAGCACCTTGTTGATCTGGCTGACCGGGATGCCGGCTGCCGACAGTACCTTGGCGGTGCCGCAGGTGGCGACGATCTTGAAGCCCATGTCGACCAGGCGACGGGCCACAGGAACCAGGGCCGGCTTGTCTCGTTCGCGAACCGAAATGAATACCGTGCCGGTGGTGGGCAGGGTCACGCCGGCGCCCAGCTGGGCCTTGGCGAAGGCCATGGCGAAGTTGGGATCCAGGCCCATGACCTCGCCGGTGGAGCGCATCTCCGGCCCCAGCAGGATGTCGACGCCGGGGAAACGGTTGAAGGGGAACACCGCCTCCTTCACCGCCGTGTGCGGCGGGAAGGCGCCGCCCAGCTTGAAGTCCGCCAGCTTTTCGCCGGCCATGACGCGCGCGGCGATCTTGGCGATGGCGGTGCCGGTGGCCTTGGCCACGAAGGGCACGGTGCGCGAGGCGCGCGGGTTCACTTCCAGGATGTAGATGTCCTGGCCGGCCGGGCCGTTGCCCTCCGGATTCGCCTTGATGGCGAACTGGATGTTCATCAGGCCGACGACGTTCAGGCCGTGGGCCAGGGCCTCGGCCTGGCGGGACAGCTCGTCCACCACCGGCTTGGGCAAGGTGTAGGGGGGCAGGGCGCAGGCGCTGTCGCCGGAATGGATGCCGGCTTCCTCGATGTGCTCCATCACGCCGGCGACATAGACCTGGGTGCCGTCGCAGACGGCGTCCACGTCCACCTCGATGGCGTCCTGAAGGTAGCTGTCGATCAGCACCGGGTTCTTGCCCGACACCTTCACGGCGTTGCCCATGTAGCGCTTCAGGCCGGCCTGGTCATGGACGATCTCCATGGCGCGGCCGCCCAGCACGTAGGACGGGCGGATGACGACGGGGAAACCGATCTGCTCGGCCACCTTCTCCGCCTCTTCCAGCGAGCGGGCCAGGCCGTTGGCCGGCTGGCGCAGGTTCAGCTTGTGCAGCAGCTGCTGGAAGCGTTCCCGGTCCTCGGCCAGGTCGATGGCGTCGGGGCTGGTGCCCAGGATGGGGATGCCGGCCTCTTCCAGGTCGCGGGCCAGCTTCAGCGGCGTCTGGCCGCCCAGCTGCACGATGACGCCCAGCACCTCGCCGTTGGCCTGCTCCGTCCGCACCAGCTCGATCACGTCCTCGGCCGTCAGCGGCTCGAAGTACAGGCGGTCGGCGGTATCGTAGTCGGTGGAGACGGTCTCGGGATTACAGTTGACCATGATGGTCTCGATGCCGGCCTCGCGCAGGGCGTAGACGGCATGGACGCAGCAATAGTCGAACTCGATGCCCTGGCCGATGCGGTTGGGGCCGCCGCCCAGGATGACGACCTTCTTCTTGTCCGTCGGCTCGGACTCGCACTCGCCGGCCACGCTGCCGTCACCCTCGTACGTGGAGTACATGTAGGGCGTCTTGCTGGCGAATTCGGCGGCGCAGGTGTCGATGCGCTTGAACACCGGGCGGATGTTGAAGCCCCGGCGGGCTGCGGCCACGGCGGCCTCGGTGGCGCCGGTCAGGGTGGCCAGACGGGCGTCGGAGAAGCCCTGGGCCTTCAGCTTGGCGAAGTCGCGCTGGGTCAGGGCGCCGAGACCCTTGGCCTTCACGCCCACCTCGGCCTGGACGATCTCCTCGATCTGGCGCAGGAACCACGGGTCGACGCGGCAGGCGGCGTGGATCTCCTCCACGGTCAGGCCGTGGCGGAAGGCCTGGGCGATGACCAGGATGCGGTCATGCGTCGGCTTGGACAAGGCGGCGCGGATCTTCAGCGGATCGACCACGCCGGTGCCGCCGGTCAGGTCCACCTCGTCGAAGCCGGTCAGGCCGGTTTCCATGGAACGCAGGGCCTTCTGCACCAATTCGGCGAAGCTGCGGCCAATGGACATGGCCTCGCCCACCGACTTCATGGAGGTGGTCAGCAGGGCGTCGGCGCCGGGGAACTTCTCGAACGCGAAGCGCGGCATCTTGGTGACGACGTAGTCGATCGTCGGCTCGAAGCTGGCGGGCGTGCTGCCGGTGATGTCGTTGTCCAGTTCGTCCAGGGTGTAGCCCACGGCCAGCTTGGCGGCGATCTTGGCGATGGGGAAGCCGGTGGCCTTGGAGGCCAGGGCGGAGGAGCGGCTGACGCGCGGGTTCATCTCGATGACAACGACGCGCCCGTTCTCCGGGTTCACGGCGAACTGGACGTTGGAACCGCCGGTGTCCACCCCGATCTCGCGCAGGACGGCGATCGAGGCGTTGCGCATCAGCTGGTATTCCTTATCGGTCAGCGTCAGCGCGGGCGCCACGGTGACGCTGTCACCGGTGTGGATGCCCATGGGGTCGATGTTCTCGATGGAGCAGATGATGATGCAGTTGTCGCGGCAGTCGCGCACAACCTCCATCTCATACTCTTTCCAGCCCAGGACCAATTCCTCGACCAGGACCTCGCCCACCGGGCTGGCGCGCAGGCCACCGCGGACGATGTCGACATACTCCGCCTTGTTGTAGGCGATGCCGCCGCCGGTGCCGGCCAGGGTGAAGCTGGGGCGGATGATGGCGGGCAGTCCGACATAGGCCAGGGCGTCGGCGGCCTCGGCCTCCGACTTCACCATGCGCGACTTCGGGCTTTCCAGGCCGATCTTGTCCATGGCGTCACGGAACAGCAGGCGGTCCTCCGCCTTCTCGATGACGTCGGCCTTGGCGCCGATCAGCTTGACCCCCAGCCGATCCAGCGTGCCGTCGTGGAACAGCTTCAGCGCCGTGTTCAGCGCCGTCTGGCCGCCCATGGTGGGCAGCAGGGCGTCGGGGCGCTCCTTCTCCAGGATCTTGGCGACGACGGCCGGGGTGATGGGCTCGACGTAGGTGGCGTCGGCCAGGCCCGGGTCGGTCATGATGGTGGCGGGGTTGGAGTTGACCAGGATGACCCGGTACCCCTCTTCCTTCAGCGCCTTGCACGCCTGCACACCGGAATAGTCGAATTCGCAAGCCTGGCCGATGATGATCGGGCCGGCGCCGATGATGCAGATGGACTTGATGTCTGTGCGTTTAGGCATAAGGGTCAGCCGCCATTTTTTGAATTCTACCGTCCGGTCAGTCCGGCCCAACCCGAAGGGGGCTCCAGAACTCCGGCCACACAAAACAATCCCCCGCCCTGGAATGGTGGCGCGGGGGATTGTTCGGCTGAGCCGCTTATATAAAGGGCCCCCGCCCCGGGGGGAAGCGCTGCATATGGGGTGGGGGGGTGCGCCTACCGCAACCCGCGGGGTCAAACCAGGGCTTGATCCCAGGGAAACCAGGGGCTTAGGGGGCCTGGGGCGCGGGGGCCGAGACCGGGGTGACGCCGTTGGCGGTCAGGATTCGGCGCGGCTGGGTCCTTGCCGTAGCCGCCGCCGGGTCCGTAGTACCAGGGCAGCAGCACGTCTTGCCGGGCGGTGTAGACGGTGCAGCGGGCCGTATCCTGCTTGTCGAAGAAATAGACCGTGCCCGCCTCGCGCTTGCGGTCGGGGTCCACCAGGTTGATGGCCCAGGTGCCGTAGGCCACGCCCAGCGGGCTCTCCTTGGGGCCGAAGGCGCGGTACAGCATGTCGACGCGCTGGATGAAGCGGCCGCGCCGGCAGGCGTCCGACAAGTCGCGCGACACCGCCATCATGCGCACCGCCGGCCCGGCGAAGGCATAGACGATGCGCGGCTGGGTATGGCGGGGCGGCAGGGGCAGGGCCACGGCCGGCGGCGGGCTGGGATCATAGGGGCCGGCTCCCATGTGGCCCGGCTGGGGCTGCGTCAGCTTCAGACCGTCGTGGGGCGGATTGGGGCGTACCATCCACTGTGTCGGCGTGGCGGGCGTCGTCTGCGCACGCGCCGGCGCCGCGACCAGGACGGCCGACGCCAGGATTGACGGAAGCAGGAGAGAATAGACGCGCATCACTTGAGAATACCACCGATCAACCCTGGCTGGGAGTCGGCACCGCAAGTGATGAAAAGCTATTGATGGGAATTATTTAAAATTTTACTGACATTAATTGGAGCCGCGCCGCCGCGTCAGCGGGAGCGCAGGTAGCGTGTCAGGAAGCCCGCGACCTTCAGGCGCCGGGCCTCGTCCAGGTTGACGAAGTTGATCTTGGCGTCCTTGCCAATAATGGCGGCCACCTGGCCATCGCAGATGAAGGCGACGTTCTCTTTGCTGTCCTTGAACGCGACCTTCATCTTGAAGCTCGTGCCCTGGCCCAGGCCGGCGGCCCCCGTGGCGGTAAAGCTGTTGGCCGCCATGTTGTTGATGGGGTAGGTCTTCGAATTGATGACCACGCTGGCGGCCAGCGCTGGCACCTTGACCTTTTCCACCACGTCCTTTTTCAGGAAGTCGAACACGCCCATTATTGGCCTCATGCCACCCGTGAATGATTTTTATAGCAGCGGCGTAAGATTTTTTCGAGGGGGTGTCGGGCACTCGAAAGGTGAGGGCCGGTGAAGCGTACCTCACCGGCCCCCGGCCCGTATTCATCCAGTATTTCGACGAGTAATGCCGACTTTCAGCGGGCGGCGATGTTCTCGATGAACCGGTCGAACAGGTAGTGGCTGTCCTCCGGACCGGGGCTCGCCTCCGGGTGATACTGCACGGAGAACACCGGCTTGTCCTTCAGGCGGATGCCCTCGTTGGTGCCGTCGAACAGGGACACATGGGTCACCTCCACCGTCTCCGGCAGGCTTTCCGGCAGCACGACGAAGCCGTGGTTCTGGCTGGTGATCTCCACCCGGCCGGTGGCCAGGTCCTTCACCGGGTGGTTGGCGCCGCGGTGGCCCTTGTCCATCTTGGTGGTCTGGCCGCCCAGGGCCAGGGCCAGCAGCTGGTGGCCCAGGCAGATGCCGAACAGGGGCAGGCCGCTGGCCACGATCTGCTGGATCATGGGCACGGCATAGGTGCCGGTGGCGGCCGGGTCGCCGGGGCCGTTGGACAGGAAGACGCCGTCGGGCTTGTGCGCCAGGATCTCCTCGGCCGTGGCGGTGGCGGGCACCACCGTCACGCGGCAGCCGGCGTTGGCCAGGCAGCGCAGGATGTTGCGCTTGGCGCCGAAGTCGACGGCCACGACATGGTGCTTGGGGTCGGTCTGGCGGCCATAGCCGCCGGCGATGGTCCAGGCGCCCTCATCCCAGGTGAAGGTCTGGCCGCAGGTCACGTCCTTGGCCAGGTCCATGCCTTCCAGGCCGGGCCAGGCCTTGGCCTGGGCCACCAGCGCGTCCAGGTCGAACTTGCCGTCGGGGGCATGGGCGATGACGCCGTTGGGGGCGCCGCCGTCGCGGATGCGACGGGTCAGGGCGCGGGTGTCCAGGCCGCCCAGGCCCACCAGGCCGTGGCTTTTCAGCCAGGCGTCCAGGCCGCGCGTGGCGCGCCAGTTCGACGGCTCGGTGATGTCGGCGCGCAGGATCAGGCCGCGCGCCGCCGGGGTCACCGTCTCGATGTCCTCGTCGTTGGTGCCGACGTTGCCGATGTGCGGGAAGGTGAAGGTGATGATCTGGCCGGCGTAGGACGGATCGGTCAGGATTTCCTGGTAGCCGGTCATGGAGGTGTTGAAGCAGACCTCGCCCACCGATTGGCCGGCGGCGCCGATGCCCTTGCCCCAATGGACGCTGCCGTCCGCCAGGACCAGCACGCCGGTGGCGCCCTCAGGCTGCGGGGGACGGGTCGGGGCGGTTGCGGTCATCGCTTCATTCCATCTTCTGCGGGACGCGCCGCCGGGCGGCGACGGGCGTCCTCTCAATCCAACCGGCCGAACCCTGGGCGCGCGCCTGAGCACGGGGCGGGAACCGCCCCCTTTGGCGCGGGCATGCCGCGCGGGCCGCCCAATGTCGTCGGAAATTCTTCTGTCACATAGAGAACACGGGCGGCCGGGTCAAGCGATGGCCCCCATGCTCGGGGCGCGGGGGCGCCTCTGTCATCTGGGCGCTGGCGCTCGAGGGGTTGGGCGGGTAAGGTTCGTCCTTCCCCATTGATTGGCTACCATCCCGCGTGCGCCCCCAAAACCTGGGGCAGGCGGATGGCTTGCCGGTTGCCATGAAGCCTCTTGAGGAAGCCGACCCATGCTGCGCGAGCGTTTCACCCAGGCCATGAAGGACGCCATGAAGGCGAAGGACACGCAGACGCTGTCCGCCGTCCGGATGATCATGGCGGAACTGAAGAAGCGGGATATCGACGCGCGCCCCAAGGGCCAGATGGACGGAATCCCCGAGGCCGAGATCGGCAGCATGCTGCAGACCATGGTGAAGCAGCGCCGCGAATCCGTGGCCCTCTACCGGCAGGGCGGCCGTGAGGAGCTGGCTGCCCAGGAAGAGGCGGAGATCGCCGTCATCATGTCCTTCCTGCCCAAGCAGCTGACCGAGGAGGAGACCAAGGCCGCCATCGCCCAGGCCGTGACCGACACCGGCGCCGCCAGCATCAAGGACATGGGCAAGGTCATGGCCGTGCTGAAGGACAAGTACACCGGCCAGATGGATTTCTCCACCGTCGGTCCGCTGGTCAAGGCGGCGCTGAACGGCTGAGGCCCGCCTTTCCGGGGCCGGGCGCGCCGCCTGGCCCCGAATCCCGACGCATCGTTTCTTTCCGGACCCGTTCACCGCCCATGGCCCTGCCGCCCCAATTCCTGGAAGAGCTGCGGAACCGGCTGACCCTGTCGGACGTGGTGATGCGGCGCGTGCGCCTGCAGCGGGCTGGGCGGGAATTCCGTGCGCCCTGTCCCTTCCACAACGAAAAGACGCCCAGCTTCTACGTCAACGACCAGAAGGGCTTCTTCCACTGCTTCGGCTGCGGCGCCCACGGCGACGTCATCGGCTTCATCATGCGCAACGACAATCTGTCGTTCATGGAGGCGGTGGAGGCGCTGGCGCCCGAGGCCGGTTTGACCGTGCCCAAGGCCAGCCCGCAAGAGCGGGAACGGTTCGAGCGCGAGAAGTCGCTGTATGACCTGGTGGAGCGCGCCACCCGCTGGTTCGAGGCGCAACTGCGCGCGCCGGTGGGACGCCACGGCCTGGCCTATCTGCGCGGCCGCGGACTGGATGACGAGGCCATGGCCCGCTTCCGCCTGGGCTACGCGCCCAGCGACGGCACGGGCCTGCGTGGGGAGCTGGTGACCGCCGGCTACACCGAGGCCGACATGGTGGAGGCCGGGCTGTTCAAGCGGCCGGACGACGGCCGCGCGCCCTTCCCCTTCTTCCGCAACCGGGTGCTGTTTCCCGTCACCGACCGGCGCGGCCGGGTGGTGGCCTTCGGCGGCCGCATCCTGGAGGGGGAGGGGCCGAAGTATATCAATTCGGCCGAGAATCCCCTGTTCCACAAGGGCGACATCCTCTACGGCATGAGCCGGGCGCGCCAGGCGGCGGCGGATGGCAAGCCGGTGATCGTCACCGAAGGCTATATGGACGTCATCGCCAGCGTCATGGCCGGGTTCGAGGGGGCGGTGGCCCCGCTGGGCACCGCGCTGACGGAGACGCAGATCCAGGCCCTGTGGAAGCTGGCGCCCGAGGGGCAGCGCATGCCCATCCTGTGCTTCGATGGTGACAACGCCGGCCGGCGCGCCGCCTTCCGCGCGGTGGAGCGGGTTCTGCCCCTGCTGATGCCCGACCATTCCGTGCGCGTCGCCTTCATGCCGGAGAAGGAGGATCCCGACAGCCTGATCCGCGCCGGCGGTGCCGCCGCCTTCCAGGCGGTGCTGGACCGCGCCCGGCCGCTGACGGACGTGCTGTGGGACATGGAGGCGGCGGACCGCGACCTTACCCAGCCCGATGCCCAGGCCGGCATGCAGGCGGCCTTGGAGGCGCAGTTGGAACGCATTCCGGATGCCCGGGTGCGCAACGCCTATCACCGCGCCTTCAAGGATCGGCTGTACCAGTTGGGCCGCGCCGCGCGCCCCGCCTTCCAGGGCGGCCAAGGGGGCGGCCAGGGGAGTGGCTTCAACCGTGGCCAGCGGCCCGGCGCCTTGCCCTTTCCTGTGGCGCGGCAGTGGGACAAGCGGTTCCGCGCCGGCGTGGAGACCGGGTCGGCGCGCTGGCGCGAACGCCTGCTGCTGGCCGTGGTGCTGAACCACCCCGTGCTGTTCGAGACCCTGGGCGAGACGCTGGCCATGATCAGCTTCGCCACCGAGGGGCTGGAACGGCTGCGCCAGGCGCTGGTCGAACGCCTGTTCCACAATTCGGGACTTGACGCCGAGGGTTTACGACGCCACTTGTCAGCTTGCGGCTTCGCCGAGGAACTGGATGAGACGCTGGGGGCGGACCTGCCCTCTTACGCCCGTCCGGAGGCGACGCCCGAGTCCGCCCGCGCGGGCTGGCAGGAGGTTTGGCTCAATTCCCAGGAACTGGTGTTCCAGACCGAGCTGCGCGAGGCGGAAAGACGCTTGGCCGAGGATCCCAGTGAGGAGACCCTGGCCCGGCTGATGGCCCTTAAACGGGAAGAGTTGATACGCCGGGGCCATGCCCTGGATCCGGAGGGTGAGGGCGTCTGACGCCGCCACCCCAAGGGACCCCCGCACCGGACGGGGCGGATGGTTCGTCCAGTCGGCGCGCCCCATGCGGCACGCCCCACGGGCGGCCCGGCCGGAGGAGGTTGGAAGTGATGTTGCGCTGGGGAGCGACGATTACGCGAAAAGGCGACGCGGGTCTGGCCAGGACGGACGGGTAGGGATGATGAGGGGTGGCGTTACCGGGGTTTTCATCCGGTGCGGCGCCTTTTTTCGTCCCAGCCCCTGTTTTTGGTGGGAACCGCCGCTTTCTTTGGGTATCGGAAGCACCAGTTTAGTCCGGCACCCGGTGTCGACGGCCCCCTGTGCAGACGGATCGGGCCCCGGATTGCGTGTCTGTGAGTGAAGGGTATGGGCCGGCGCCCATGAAGGCCGGCCGTCAGGGTTGAACCGGCGTTCAGTTGGTTTGCATTTCAGTTAGTCGGGGACATTGAGCGAATGGCCACGAAAGCAGCGCAGAGTGCGGACGTTTCCGAGGCGCGTGAGGAACAGGTGGACGGCCCGCTGATGGATGGCATGGGCCTGGCCGTCAAGAAGATGATCCAGCGCGGCAAGGAGCGGGGGTTCGTCACCTATGACGAACTGAACGCGGCCCTGCCCCCCGACCAGTCCTCCTCCGAGCAGATCGAGGACACGATGGCCATGCTCAATGAGATGGGCATCAACGTCATCGAATTGGAAGAGCAGGATTCCGAGGCCAGCGGCGAAGGCGGCGGCGACGGCGAGGGCCGCGTCTCCGGCAACCTGGACGACGACGACATCGGCCGCACCGACGACCCCGTGCGCATGTACCTGCGCGAGATGGGCTCGGTGGAGCTGCTGTCGCGCGAGGGCGAAATCGCCATCGCCAAGCGCATCGAGGCCGGCCGCGAGATGATGATCGGCGCGATCTGCGAATCGCCTCTGACCATCCGCGCCATCATCCAGTGGCATGAGGCCCTGAACGAAGGGAAGATGCTGCTGCGCGACATCATCGACCTGGACGCGACCTATGGCGTCGATCCGGAGTCGGGTGAGCTGACCGAGGCCGTGCTGGGCGCCGAAGAGGCCCCGCGCGAGGAAGGTGCGGCCGAGGGCGGCGAGGGTGCCGGCGACGGTGAGGGCGGTGAGCGTCCCGAGGGCGCCGAGGGCGGTGAGCCCGGCGAAGGCGGCGAGGAGGAGGGCGGCATCTCCCTGGCCGCCATGGAAGCCGAGCTGAAGCCCATGGTGCTGGAAACCTTCCAGACCATCGAGGACACCTACGACAAGCTGCACAAGATGCAGGAACTGCGGCTGGCGGCCATCCAGCGCGGCGAGGATCTGGGCAAGGCCCAGGACAAGAAGTACGACAAGCTGAAGGCCGAGCTGACCGAGCTGGTCAACTCCGTGCGGCTGAACAACAGCCGCATCGAGGCCCTGGTCGAGCAGCTGTACGGCATGAACCGCCGCCTCATGGGCTTCGAGGGCAAGCTGCTGCGCCTGGCCACGGACTGCAAGGTCAAGCGCGAGGACTTCCTGCACCACTACTACGGCAGCGAGCTGGACCCCAACTGGCTGGACCGGGTGAAGGGCAACTCCAAGGCCTGGGCCAAGTTCGCCGAGCGCAGCGCCACCGAGATCGTGAAGGTCCGCGAGGGCATCAACGAGATCGCGGAGGGCGTGCGCCTGCCCATCAGCGAATTCCGCCGCATCGTCTCCACGGTGCAGAAGGGCGAGAAGGAAGCCAGCCGCGCCAAGAAGGAAATGGTGGAGGCCAACCTGCGCCTCGTCATCTCCATCGCCAAGAAGTACACCAACCGCGGTCTGCAGTTCCTGGACCTCATCCAGGAAGGCAACATCGGCCTGATGAAGGCCGTTGATAAGTTCGAATACCGCCGCGGCTACAAGTTCTCGACCTACGCCACCTGGTGGATTCGCCAGGCCATCACCCGGTCCATCGCCGACCAGGCCCGCACCATCCGCATCCCCGTGCACATGATCGAGACGATCAACAAGCTGGTGCGCACCTCGCGCCAGATGCTGCACGAGATCGGCCGCGAGCCGACGCCGGAGGAATTGGCCGAGCGGCTGATGATGCCGCTGGAGAAGGTCCGCAAGGTCCTGAAGATCGCCAAGGAGCCGATCAGCCTCGAGACGCCGATCGGCGACGAGGAAGACAGCCACTTGGGCGATTTCATCGAGGACAAGAACGCCGTCCTGCCGCTGGACGCCGCCATCCAGGCGAACCTGCGCGAGACGACCACCCGCGTCCTGGCCTCGCTGACCCCGCGTGAGGAGCGTGTGCTGCGCATGCGCTTCGGCATCGGCATGAACACCGACCACACCCTGGAAGAGGTGGGCCAGCAGTTCAGCGTGACCCGCGAGCGTATCCGCCAGATCGAGGCGAAGGCGCTGCGCAAGCTGAAGCACCCGTCCCGCTCGCGCAAGCTGCGCAGCTTCCTGGACACCTGATCCCTATCGGGGTTGGGCATTGATGCGAAAAGGGCGGCTCCCACCGGGGCCGCCCTTTTTGCTTGGTCATCTTGCTGGGGGACCGCTCCGCCACCTACTCCAGCAGCATGTCCGCCAAGTTCTTCTTTTGCGCCGGCACCTTGGCCTTCTTCGGCGTCTTGGCCGGCGCGCGCAGGGCCGCGTCCACGGCCAGGCGAGCCCAGTGCAGCAATTCGTCGGGGTCGTCCATGGCGCCCTCGGGCGGGGTGTAGTAACCGAGCGAGCGGTGCGGCTTGTCAGCCCAGGGGGCGAAGCGGATGCAGCTGGCGGCCTCGAACTGCGGTTGGCTGATGGCGTCGGCCTTCAGGTACAGCGTGTCGTCGCGGGTGATGAGGCCGAAGTTGCGGCCGTGCAGGGTCAGGCCCCGGCCGCCGAACAGGCGCGGGGCCTCAACCGGTCCTAACGGTGACAGCAGGTCCAGGATATAGTCCAGGAAATCGGGGGAGACGGGCATGGTCGCTGCTCCCCCGCGCGGGCTTGGCTATTTCTTACGAAACGCGTCCAACGCCACGACGGTGCCGCCCTGCTTGGGCGTGTCGTCGTCCTCGCCCTCGGGGGCGGCCTCTTCTTCCTCGGCGGCTTCGTCCACCACGTCCTCGCCCTCTTCCTCGTCGGGGGGCTGGAACTGCAGGGCGAAGTTGACCGAGGGGTCGGCGAAGGTGGTGATGGCGGCCATGGGCACCACCAGGCGCTCATGACTGCCGTTGAAGCTCAGCGTCACCTCCACCCGCTCGTCATTCACGTCCAGGCCATAGAACTGGTACTGCAGGACGATGGTGATCTCATCCGGGTACTTGGCGCGCAGGAATTCCGGCATGCGCACGCCCGGATACTGGGTGCGGAAGCTGATGAAGAAATGATGCTCGCCGGGCAGGCCATGCTCCTGCACTTCCTTCAGCGCATCGCGCACGACGCGGCGCAGGGCGGCCTCGACCATACGGTCGTAGCGAAGGAGATCGGTGGACATGGCAGGCAAAACGCTCCGGTAGCGGGGTACAACGTCACCAATAGACCCGCCCGGCGCGCGATTTGCAAGCTTGGGCGCGCGAAAACGCCAGCGGGTGGGCCAAAGGACGGGCCGACCGGCGGCTTGGACGTCCGCCGATCGGGGCCGTTCAGTGGGGGGCTTCTGTTGCCGGGTGCCCCCCGAACCCCGTTCTTAGCTTTCCGCTAATACCCCGTTGAGGGTATTAGGCGGCCATGCGAAGAGCAGGCGCCGAATTATCGTTGGCACCTATGAAACGGCCCGATAACGGCGGAACCATGCCGAGCGAAAACCATGCCTTTACCACGCACGTCGATCCTGATTCGCCCCCATGATGGTGGAGGCGCCGGGTACCGCCCCCGGGTCCGCAACGCTTATTCCGCAAGGCGTTTATCGCCATAGTCGGGCAAGCCCGACATTTCCAATATAGGGATGCGGGCCCGAAAGTGAAAGCCCTTCGGGGAATAGCAGGCCCGCGACCTTTTCGGGGAACCGGTTGGTCGGCACCGACCGTGGCTTGGGCTCCGCCGGTGCATATCGCTTCTTGAGATATGGGGTTCCGCAGGCCCGGGCGCTACATTATGTAGTGATACCGTTTCCGCGTCGGGCCGCCCGGCGATCGTTTGTTGAGGGCCGCCATGGCGCATCCGGAATACCAGTACCTATCGCTGCTGCGCCGCCTGATCGACCACGGGGCCGCCCGGGTGGATCGCACGGGCGTGGGCACCAAGGCGCTGTTCGGCGAGCAGATGCGCTTCGACCTGTCGGCCGGTTTCCCCCTGCTGACCACCAAGAAGATTTTCCACCGCCAGGCCATCCACGAGATGCTGTGGTTCCTGTCGGGCGATACCAGCATCCGCCCGTTGCTGGCCAACAAGGTGCGCATCTGGACGGACTGGCCACTGGCCAATTACCGCCGGAAGGCGGGCGAGGACATCAGCCAGGAGGATTTCGAGGCCCGCGTGCTGGCCGACGACGCCTTCGCCGCCCAGTGGGGCGACCTGGGCCCCGTCTATGGCAAGCAGTGGCGGCGGTGGCAGGGGCCGGACGGCCGCACCATCGACCAGATCCAGGAACTGGTGGACGGCATCCGCACCAACCCCACCAGCCGGCGCCTGCTGTTCACCGGCTGGAACGTGGCCGATCTGCCTGACATGGCGCTGCCGCCCTGCCACATGACCTATCAGTTCTTCGTGGCGGACGGGAAGCTGTCCGGCCTGATCTTCCAGCGCAGCGCCGACACCCTGCTGGGCCTCCCCTGGAACCTGTGCGAGGGCGCGCTGCTGATCCACATGCTGGCCCACCAGTGCGACCTGGGCGTGGGCGATCTGGTGTGGCAGGGCGGCGACGTCCACCTCTACCTCAACCACATCCCCCAGGCGGAAGAGCAGTTGACGCGCGCGCCGCGGCCCTTCCCCCGACTGGTGATCAAGCGCAAGCCGGACAGCCTGTTCGACTATCGCTTCGAGGATTTCGAGATCACCGGCTACGACCCCCACCCCCACATCAAGGCCGACGTGGCGGTGTGACCCGGCGGTGACGCCACCGGGGCTTGGGGCCACCGGACTGGCCCTCAGCGCGACGCCGCGCCCCTGCTAGCATGCGGCCCCTCAGGCGTTGATGCGGGGATGACCATGCGCGGAATGACGGGACTGGCGGCGGTGTTGATGCTGACGGTGGCACCCATGACGGCGAACGCCGCCACGGGCAAGGCGGTGGTGGCCGCCAACCGGGCGGCGCCCACCGCCACCGATCCCGCGGCGGCCCAGGTGGACGCCTTCCTGCAGGAGCAGATGCGGGCGTTGGGCATCCCCGGCCTGCAGGTGGCCGTCATCCAGCACGGGCGCCTGGTGCTGTCGCGCGGCTATGGCGTGGCCAACCTGCAGACGCCGGTGCCGGTGACGAACGAGACCATCTTCGCCGTCAATTCCATCACCAAGGCCTTCACCGGCGTGGCCGCGATGCGACAGGTCCAGGCCGGGCGGCTGGACCTGGACGCGCCCGTGGGCCAGTACCTGGACGACCTGCCCGCCGCCTGGCGCCCCATCACCATCCGCCAGCTGCTGACCCACATGTCCGGCCTGCCCGACATCAACCGCGCGCCGGGCGACCGGGATGAGCGGGTGGGGGGCGACGCCATCTGGGCCTGGGTGCAGGCCCAGCCCATGAAGTTCACGCCCGGCGAGCGCTTCGACTACTGCCAGACCAACTACACCCTGGTGCAGCGGGTGGTGGACAGGCTGACCGGCCAGCCGCCCGACACGCCCATCAGCGGCTGGGAGATCGAGGCGGCGGGCATGACCCACACCGCCTATGGTGACAGCAGCATGGTCACGCCCGGCAAGGCCGCCGGCTACCGCAACAGTTTCGCCCCCAACCCCGCTGGCGGCCCTGATGGTGCGCCGGTGGCCACACCCCACCCGGTCTATGAGCTGTTCCGCCCCATGCACCGCGCCTCCTCCGGCCTGGACAGCACGGCGGAGGATATGGCGCGCTGGATGATCGCCCTGTCCCAGGGCCAGCTGCTGGACGCCGACAGCCTGCGCCTGCTGTGGACACCGGCCGCCTTCAACGACGGCCGCCCGGGCCAGTGGGGCTTAGGCTGGGAGGTGCTGGACCGTGGCGGCCATCGTGCCGTGGGCATGACCGGCGGCGGCCGCTCCGCCTTCTTCCTCTATCCCGAGGACGATGTCGGCGTGGTCATCCTGACCAACCTGTCCGGCGCGTCTCCTGAGGACATGATCGATCAGGTCGCCGCCTTCTACGGCGCTAAGCTGGCCGGCCTGGCCGCCCTGCGCGTGGACATCCAGCGCCACGGCTTCGACCAGGTGCCGGCCCTCTACGCCGACCTGAAGGCCCGCGAGCCGGGCGTGACGCTGCAGGAGGCGGAGCTGAACGACTGGGGCTATCGCCTGCTCAGCAACGGCCAGCCCCGGAACGCGCTGGCCATCCTGAAACTCACCGCCGACCTCTACCCCGACAGCGGCAACGCCCAGGACAGCCTGGCCGAGGCGCTGGCGGCCACCGGCGACAAGCCCGCCGCCATCCTGGCCTACCAGCGCGCCCTGGAGCTGGACTCGAAGAACCAGAACGCTGAGCGGCGGCTGGGGACGCTGAAGGCGGGCGGGTGACTAGATCAGGCGCCAATTTTAGATGTCTGGCCCGGCACCAGTGGAAATGTATATTTTTAGTTGATAAATTTCTAGTGCGCATCCTATATTAACTAAACCATCATTTATTCCTGTCGGGTACGCCGGCCCTAAGAAATTTTCCTCTAATATGGCGTAGATTCAAAAATGAACCAGACCTATAGATTTATTGAGAAGATTTTGAGGAATAATGCAGCTCTGGTTCCGGCATGTCTTGGCATAATTATTGTAATTATATCGGAAAGGTTTGTAAATAATAATAACTACATAAATTTAATTTTAGCATATATTGGCATGGCGTTGATTTCAATTTCATCTTTCGCTGAACTTTATTCCTACATGCAGAGATCTAGGAATTATTCTGTTAGAAATAGGCCAATATATTTTGCAGAGAATACGCTTTCTTATGAAGAAAACTCTAAATACATAAATCAAGAAGTAAGGTTGGCGGATATTGAAAATAACATGGGAAAGTTCATAGATAGATTTAATGCTTTTGAAAAGGCGGCGAAGAATCTAGAAGATGGAATACCAAAAGAGATCGTTGATTCTCTGGTTGCCGAAGTCAAGAAAATATCTTCCGAAGGAATGTCTATAGAGCTAGCGGAAAAAATTGGGAAGTCTAATATGTTTGATAGGCATATCGCACAGATAAGACTGATATGTAGAAGCGCAATATCTTCTTTAGAAGAGGAAATAAGTTCACTGAACTCAAGATCAAACATACAGATTGCAGCTGGTGTAATTATATCAATAATCGGGTTTTTGGTACTTGGCTATTTTGTTTATAGCTATGAATGGATATCTAGTAAATCCGCTACTTTGGCTGATGAGCAATATTATAATATAAGATTATTTGGCTATATTTTATTGAGGGTCAGTCTTATAGTAGCGATAGAGGTTTTTGCCTTGTTCTTCCTAAGAATGTATAGGTATAGTGTATTTGAAATAAAATATTTTCAAAATGAAATATCTAATATATATTTAAAGTTAATTGCGGTGGAAATGGCTTTCTCCTCAGGGGAGGACGTGTCGTTTAAGCAGATAACGAAAGAATTGATAGTATCAGAACGTAATGTGATAATGAGGCGTGGTGATGTTTCGCTTTCTCAATTGCGGGACATAGCTGAGCGAGATGGCGATGCCGTGTTGGTTAATTTCATAAAATCTGTGCCAGAAAGCTTGGCCGGATTATATCGGCAACATAAAGCTAAAGGATAATTTGGCAACAGCCCGTACAAATCCAAATGTAATGCGGTGGTGGCTGATTTGCGCACCCCCGCCCTTTGATCTTCCGCATTCTCACCATCCCCCGTTTGCCGTAAAACCGCAGGCCTTGAGCGTTCATCAGCCAGGCCCTTTGATCCCATGCCCGAGTCCGCGCCCATTCCCTTGGCCCTCATCGCCGCCGTCTCCACCAACAACGTCATCGGCGTGGAGAACCGCCTGCCGTGGCGGTTGAAGGGAGATCTGAAGTATTTCAAGGAGATGACCCTGGGCAAGCCGGTAGTCATGGGCCGGCGGACGTGGGAGAGCATCGGGGCCAAGCCACTGCCGGGCCGCACCAACATCGTCGTGACGCACAAGAAGGATTACCGCGCCCACGGCGGCGTGGTCTGCCACAGCCTGGACGCCGCCATCGAGCAGGCCCGCCTGATCGCGGCGGCCGACGGCGCGCCGGAGGTCATGGTGATCGGCGGGGAGCTGCTGTTCGCCACTGCGCTGAAGACCGCGCACCGCCTGTACCTGACAGAGGTGCACGCCAGCCCGGAGGGCGACGCCTTCTTCCCCACCTTCGACCGGGCCGAGTGGCGCGAGGTGTCGCGGCGCGATGTGCCGGCGCTGGAGGCGGAGGTCGATCCCGCCCCGGCGCACAGCTTCGTGGTGCTGGAGCGGGCATGATCCTCACCCCCATTCCCCTGGAGGAGTTGCCGGCCATCCTGGCCGACCTGCGCGGCCGCCTGACCGGCGCCGATCCGCTGGTCGCGGAGGTGTTCGAGCGCATCGCCGGCACCCTGGACCTGGTGCCCCTGGGCGTGGATACGCCCCAGCATCGGGCGGGCGGCATCGCGCTGGCCCACCGCTTCGGCATCGAGACCATCGATGAGCTGCCCATGGCGGCCTACAGCTGGGACGGCCGCGCCATCCGTACCCAGAGCGAGTCCTATGTGCTGATCCATGAGATCGGCCACTGGCTGGTGGCGCCGCCGGAGCGGCGGGGGCTGGTCGATTTCGGCCTAGGCGCCGGGCCGGAGACGGGCCGGGTGAATGAGGCCAACGCCGCCATCTGCGTCGACCAGGAAACCCAGATCGAGGAGGAGGCCCTGTCCTCCCTCATCGGCATCCTGTGGGAGGTGGAACTAGGCCAGCCCGCCATCATGGCCTTCCTGGAGCAGAATTGGCTGGAAGGCTGGGACCGCGCCGCCTGCATCGACAACCTGGCCGACAATCTGGCCAATTTGCGCCGGCGCGGATTGATTGATGCGAATTACCGCCCAATTCCGCCAGAACATTTCGAAGTAAAGCGGCGTGTCGCAAGCTTGTAATATTGTGCGTTGCGGCAAAGGCAATAAGACTTTCCGCCGGGCGGCGGCCAACAGGAAGCGTCGCCAGGGTCTATACTGACGGGGGATTGTAAGTGCCCCGCCCATCGGTCACTGTTTTGCTTAACGAACAGACCGAGAGGGTTCCCATGTCGATCGCGCACGCGTCGTCCGCCCCCATTCAGTCCACCGATAACAGCCCATCCGGCGGCCAGGGCCACGATGGTCCCGCCATCCTGTCCCTGATCGGCAACGCGCCGCTGGTCCGCGTCACCAAGATCGATACCGGCCCCTGTGAGCTGTACCTGAAGCTGGAAAACCAGAACCCCGGCGGCTCCATCAAGGACCGCATCGGCCTGGCCATGGTGGAGGGGGCGGAGAAGGCCGGCCGCCTGAAGCCCGGCGGCACGGTGGTGGAGGCCACAGCCGGCAACACCGGCTTGGGCCTGGCCCTGGTTTGCGCCGCCAAGGGCTATCGCCTGGTGCTGGTGATCCCTGACAAGATGGCGGCGGAGAAGATCAACCATCTGCGCGCCCTGGGTGCCGAAATCCATGTGACGCGCAGCGACGTGGGCAAGGGCCATCCCGACTATTACCAGGATATCGCGGAGCGGCTGGCGGCCGAGACCCCCGGTGCGGTTTACATGAACCAGTTCGCCAACCCCGACAACCCGGCGGCGCATGAGCGCTGGACGGGGCCGGAGCTGCTGCGCCAGATGGATGGGCGGCTGGACGCCGTGGTGGTGGGTGTGGGCTCCGGCGGCACGCTGACCGGCCTGGGCCGCTATTTCCGCGCGGCCAGTCCGCGCACCCGCATGGTGCTGGCTGACCCCCAGGGCTCCATCCTGCGCGACCTGGTGAAGACCGGCCGGCATGACGAGCCGGGCAGCTGGGTGGTGGAGGGCATCGGCGAGGACTTCGTGCCGCCCAACTGCGACCTGCAGTATGTGGAGGACGCCTACACCATTCCCGATGCCGAGAGCCTGAACGCGGCGCGAGAGCTGCTGCGCCGGGAGGGCATCCTGGGTGGTTCCTCCAGCGGCACGCTGTTCGCCGCCGCCCTGCGCTATTGCCGGGCGCAGACGCTTCCGAAGCGCGTGGTCACGCTGGTGTGCGACACGGGCAACAAGTACCTGTCCAAGATGTTCAACGACGGCTGGATGGCCGACCAAGGCTTCCTGCCCAGCGCCCGCACCGGCGATCTGCGCGACCTTATCACCCGGCGGGTGGACAAGGGCCAAGTGGTGACCGTTTCGCCCGACGACACCCTGCTGACGGCGTACAAGCGCATGCGCATCTCCGACGTCTCGCAGCTGCCGGTGATGCAGGGCGGCCGGGTGGTGGGCCTGCTGGACGAGTCCGACCTGCTGCTGCATGTCGAGCCCGACCCGTCGCGCTTCCGCGAGGCGGTGCGGGAGGCCATGACCTCGCGCCTGGAAACCGTGCCGGTGACCGCACCCATCAGCGCGCTGGACCCCATCTTCAGCCGCAACATGGTGGCCCTGGTCACGGAGGGCGACGCCTTCCTAGGATTGCTGACCCGCGTCGACCTGCTGAACCATTTGCGCCGGCAGCTGGGCTGACGCCCGCCCTCTGTCCCGCGCCCCTGCTTTCATCCCCAAGGAATCCCCATGGCCGACCGCAGCCACAACCGTCCCCTGTCCAACCAACGGGCCTTCGCCACCCGCACCGTGCATGCGGGGCAGGAGCCGGACCCCAGCACCGGTGCCATCACCGTGCCCATCTACGCCACCTCCACCTATGTGCAGGAAAGCCCCGGCGTCCATAAAGGCTATGAGTACAGCCGCAGCCAGAACCCCACCCGCATGGCCTATGAGCGCTGCGTGGCGGATCTGGAGGGCGGGGCGCGGGGCTATGCCTTCGCCTCCGGCCTGGCGGCGGAGGCCACCATCCTGGAGCTGCTGGACGCCGGCAGCCACATCATCGCCATGGACGACCTGTACGGCGGCAGCTACCGCCTGCTGGAACGGGTGCGCAAGCGCTCCATGGGCCTGACCTCCCGCTTCGTCGACATGACCGACCCGGCCAAGCTGGAGGCGGCGCTGACCCCCGATACCCGCCTGCTGTGGGTGGAGACGCCGACCAACCCGCTGCTGAAACTGGTGGATCTGGAGGCAGTGGCCGCCTTCGCCCGGCGGCATGGGCTGATTTCCGTGTGCGACAACACCTTCGCCACGCCCTATGCCCAGCGGCCGCTGGAGCTGGGCTTCGACATCGTCGTGCATTCGGCCACCAAGTACCTGAACGGCCATTGCGACATGGTGGGCGGCGTCGCCGTGGTGCGGGAGGAGGGGGAACTGGCTGACCGCCTGGGCTTCCTGCAGAACGCCGTGGGCGCCGTGGCCGGCCCCTTCGACAGCTTCCTGGCCCTGCGCGGCCTGAAGACCCTGTCCCTGCGCATGGAGCGGCACAGCGCCAACGCCGCCGCCATCGCCCAGTGGCTGGAACGCCACCCGGCCGTGGCGGGGGTGCGCTATCCCGGCCTGATCAGCCATCCGCAGCATGAGCTGGCCCGGCGCCAGATGCGCGGCGCCGGCGGCATGGTCTCCGTCAGCCTGAAGGGTGGGCTGGACGCCGCCAAGCGCCTGCTGGAACGGACGGAGCTGTTCTCCCTGGCGGAAAGCCTGGGCGGGGTGGAAAGCCTGATCGAGCATCCGGCCATCATGACCCACGCCTCGATTCCGGCGGAACTGCGGGCCGCGGCCGGCATCGACGACGGCCTGGTGCGCCTGTCGGTGGGCATCGAGGACGTGGACGACCTGATCGCCGACCTGGACGCCGCGCTCAGCGCTACCCTGGTATAGAAGGTTGCGTCGTGCCCGGGAATTAATCGCAGGCTAACCTTTTGCCACCTAGCCCCGGGCGCGGAAACAATGCATGCCATTCCGAAGTTGTATGTGGCAGTGCGGCAAGTTCACGGGTGTCTGGGATGAGGCGTCTGTTGGGTGTGGATGGCAAGCGGGGTGCGGCCCAGCAGCGGTCGGCCATGGATGAACAGGCCCTGCGTCAACTGTCGGGCATCGATTACCTGCCCCTGGGCCTGACCGCCGACCAGATGGCGGCGCTGGAGGAATCCTTCCTGGAAGAGCAGACCAGCCGCAAAGGCCGCACCTTCTGGGGCCGGCGCGGGCGGTGAAGTCCGTTCCGGGCTTGTAAGCCTGGGTTCGTATCCATGTCCGTCAGCAACCGTCCGCCCAGAAAGCCGCTCCGGTGGGGAAGTCCGGGCGATCTGGGCCAAGCACGGCCTATAAGCAGCCATCACTCAGGAATGAATGTGCCTTACTCGGCCGCCGCCACGCGGCGCTGGGTGGCGGAGTTGTGGGCGTAGGTGTCCCAGGTGGGCTCGTAGCTGTCGTCGGCCTGGTTGCCCCACACGGTCCATTTGGGACGGGCGCCGCGGGCGAACATCTCCAGATAGGGGCCGGGGCTGCACGCCTCAATCAGCTCATACTGCTCATCCGGCTTGCGCGAATGCTCGCGCTTGCGCGTGCCCAGGTAATTCACCTGGGTGCGGCCGGGGTCCAGGGTGCGGGCGTTCTTGCCGCGCACGCCGAACAGGATCAGCTCGGTGACGTTGCGGAAGTAGAAGCCCACGCCGCGCCCGTCGGACCCGCCGTCCTTGCGCAGCTTGTGCCACACCAGGTTGGTCTTGTACTGGAAGCCCCAGGCCTGCATGACCTGCAGCCCCTCCGGCAGCAGGGCGTTGGGTACCCACAGGTACAGATGCGCCGTGGCGGCCAGCACCTTGGACACCGGCAGGGCGCAAATCTCTTCCACCGACATGGTGCCATAGCGCGATAGGCGGTGATGCTCCGGCGCCATCTTGCCGGTGCGGTTCACGAATTGCCAGGGCGGGTCCGCCAGCACGGTGGCGAAACGCTTCTTGCCGGCCACGGCCAACAGGTCGCGCGCCGGGTCCAGATCAGGCGTGGCGGGGGAGGGGGCGGAGGTCACAGGGAGGGTCATGCCGGCTTGCCGTCCATCCGTCCGTTCATCACTGGCCGGGAAATAAAGTGAAGAAGACTATGGAACATATGTAGAACACGAGCGCCCGGGCGGCGCAAGGGATGATCATCGTTATGCGGCCTTACGGCCGGGGCGGCAAGGCCTGAAGACGTTGGCGCAGCGACAGAAGGTCCCGCCAGGTCTCGCGCTTGGCGCCGGGGTTGCGCAGCAGATAGGCCGGGTGCAGCAGGGCCAGGGCGGGCAGGGGGCGGGTCAGGCCGGGGCTGCCATAATCGAACCAGCGGCCGCGCAGGCGGGTGATGCCCTCCGTCTTGGCCAGCAGGGTCTTGGCCGAGATGCCGCCCAGGAAGACCAGGATGTCAGGGTCGGCGATTTCCACATGCCGCTGGATGAAGGGCAGGCAGGCGGCGATCTCGCTGTCCGTGGGGTTGCGGTTGCCGGGTGGGCGCCAGGGCAGGATGTTGCTGATGTAGACCGCCTTGTCCGGCGCTTCGGCATGGCGGTCCAGGCCGATGGCGGCCAGCATCTTGTCCAGCAGCGCGCCGGCCGGCCCGACGAAGGGCTTGCCCTGCCTGTCCTCCTGCTCGCCCGGCGCCTCGCCCACCAGCATGACGCGCGCCTTGGGGTTGCCGTCGGCGAAGACGGTGGAACTGGCGGTTTGCTTCAGGGGGCAGCCGTCGAAAGCCAGCAGCGCCTTGTGCAAATCCTCCAGCGTCGTGGCGGCCGTGGCGGCGCCGCGGGCGCTGGCCCGGGCCTCGTTGCTACCTAGGGGGCCATCGCTCCCGGCCAGGGTGGCGGGGGGCGGCGGGCCACCGAAACTTTTTTCCGGCGGTGTGGCCGAACGGCCAGGGGCGGCGGCAGACGGGGCGCCGGCCGGCGGGCGGCCAGGGCCGGCGTCACGCGCAGTAGGCGTCCTGCGGCTGGCCACCTGGGTCCAGTCCGTCGGCTGGTCGTTGATCGCTTCATCGGCACCGATCTCGACCAGCCAGGCCAGATCCGTGACGGCTTTTGCCGTGTCAATCATGATTTGACCCTACCATCGCTGGTGTGTTTCTTCATCAACCGCATGGGGCGAGCGCGCGCGAAAATGACGCGCTCCCTTTAGGGTTCGTCCGCAAGGGCCCGCATCAAGCCACCGAACCGGCAACCAGGAAGAAGAAGGCGACAGGACATGGAACGGGAGTCGATGGAGTATGACGTCGTCGTCGTTGGCGCCGGCCCCTCGGGGTTGTCGGCCGCGATACGGCTGAAGCAGCTGGCCGCTGCCGCGGACAAGGAGATCAGCGTCTGCGTCATCGAAAAGGGGTCCGAGGTCGGGGCCCACATCCTGTCGGGCGCCGTCATCGATCCCATCGCCCTGAACGAGCTGATCCCCGACTGGAAAGAGAAGGGCGCGCCGCTCAACACCCCGGTCACCGACGACCGCTTCTACGTCCTGACCGAGGTCGGCTCCATGCGCATTCCCAATGCGCTGCTGCCGCCGCTGATGAACAACCACGGCAATTACATCGTCAGCCTGGGCAACGTCTGCCGCTGGCTGGCGCAGCAGGCGGAAGAGCTGGGCGTGGAAATCTACCCCGGCTTCGCCGCGGCCGAGGTGCTGTACCACGACGACGGCTCGGTCAAGGGCATCGCCACCGGCGACATGGGCATCGGCAAGGATGGGGAGCCGACGGATCGCTACACCCCCGGCATGGAGCTGCACGGCAAGTACACGCTGTTCGCCGAGGGCGTGCGCGGCAACCTGTCGAAGGAGCTGATGGCCCGCTTCAACCTGCGCGACGGCGTGGACCCGCAGAAGTACGGCATCGGCGTCAAGGAGCTGTGGCAGATCGACCCCGCCAAGCATAAACAGGGCCTGGTGTTGCACAGCCAGGGCTGGCCTCTGGACAGCAAGACCGGCGGCGGGTCCTTCATGTACCACCTGGAGGACAACCAGGTGGCCATCGGCTTCGTCGTCCACCTGAACTACACCAACCCCTACCTGTCGCCGTTCGAGGAATTCCAGCGCTTCAAGCAGCACCCGCTGATCCGCCCCTATCTGGAGGGCGGCAAGCGCCTGTCCTACGGCGCCCGCGCCATCAACGAGGGCGGTCTGCAGTCCGTGCCGAAGCTGACCTTCCCCGGCGGGGCGCTCATCGGCTGCGCCGCCGGCTTCGTCAACTTGCCCCGCATCAAGGGCAGCCACAACGCCATGAAGACCGGCATGCTGGCGGCCGAGGCGGCGTTCGAGCGCCTGGCGGCGGGCAGCGAAGGCCATGACGAGCTGACGGCGCTTGAAGCCAAGTGGCGCCAGAGCTGGGTCTTCCAGGACCTGTACAAGGTGCGCAACGTGAAGCCCAGCCTGAAGCACGGCATGTGGCTGGGCACGGCCCTGGGCGGCCTGCACATGTGGCTGAACGACCTGAAGCTGGGCTTCCTGGTGGGCTGGACCCAGCATCACGGCAAGCCGGACCACGAGAGCCTGGTGCCGGCGGCCAACGCCAAGAAGATCGCCTATCCCAAGGCCGACGGCGTCATCAGCTTCGACCGCCTGTCCTCGGTGTTCATCTCCAACACCAACCATGAGGAAGACCAGCCGTCGCACCTGAAGCTGAAGGACCCGACCGTCCCCATCGCCTTCAACCTGCCCACGTATGACGAGCCGGCGCAGCGCTACTGCCCCGCCGGGGTGTACGAGGTGACGCGCGACGACAACGGCCAGAACCCGCGCTTCGTCATCAACGCGCAGAACTGCGTGCACTGTAAGACCTGCGACATCAAGGACCCGACCCAGAACATCAACTGGACGGTGCCGGAGGGCGGCGGGGGCCCCAATTATCCCAACATGTAAGCCCGCTTCAGGAAAAGGCGCCCCGCACCGGGCGCCTTTTTTGTTTCCGCCCGGGTCCGACCGGCGCGGTTGTTCCGGCCGCGTTTCCCGATTAGCTTGAGGGCTTGGACCTTAAGAATAGACGGCGGCGATCTCGTGCGGTTTTTGCGGCGGACATCAACGGTGGTCATGACGGGCCTGCTGACGGCGGGCCTGACAGGGGCTTGGGGGCATTCCGCCTGGGCGGCCAAGGCGACGGATCAGGCGGGCGGCCCCGACCCGCTGGCGGCCTTCGTCGCCGGCAAGGTGGCGCAGGGCGCCGGCGACTGGACGGCTGCGGCCGACTTCCTGGCCCTCAGCCTCAAGTCCGATCCCGACGACTTGACCCTGCTGCGCCGTGCGCTGCTGATCAATGTCGGCCTGGGCCGCACCAAGGTGGCGCTGCCCCTGGCCAAGCGCCTGGTGGCGGCCAAGGACGGCAACCCCGTGGCGCTGACCCTGCTGGCGGCCGACGCCGTGGCGGCGGGGGATGAGCCGGGCGCGCTGCACGCCATCGACGCCCTGCCCCAGGACGGCCTGGGCACCTTCATGCGGCCGCTGGTGACCGCCTGGGTCAAGGCGCGCAAGGGCGATTGGGCCGCCGCCAAGACGGCGCTGGAACCGCTGGAGGCGCAGCAGTCCTTCCGCGCCATGGCGGCCCTGCATGCCGCGCTGATCGAGGATCTGGCGGGCCACGAGGATGCCGCCCGCGGCTGGTACGCCCAGGCCTCGGACAGTGGCCAGGTGCTGCGCGTCGCCATGCTGCGCGCCAATTTCGAAATGCGCATGGGCCACGCCGACTTGGCGCAGGCGGCGGTGGCGGCCATCCTGCAGGCTGATCCCAAGGGCCCCATGGGCGACGCCGCCCGCGCCCTGCTGTCCCGCCCCCATCCCGCCCGCATGGTGGCCAACGCGAACGAGGGCCTGGCGGAAGCGCTGTTCGACGTGGCCGCCGCCATCAACCAGGAAAAGGTGGCGGAGGTGGCGCTGCTCTACACCCGCCTGGCCCTGCACCTGGACCCGTCGCTGGCCCCCGCCCGCATGCTGGCGGGCGAAACGCTGACGGAAATGAACCGGGACCAGGAGGCGGCGGCCGAATACGCCGCCGTGGTCGCCGACCTGGGCATGAAGATGGGGGAGAAGGCGGACGTGGGCCTGCTGTGGGCGGCGCGCCTGCGCCAGGCGGACGCCCTGGCCCGCCTGAACAAGACACAGGAGGCGGCCGGCATCCTGCGGGCCATGGCGTCCGAGAGGCCGGGACCGCAGCGACGCCCTGGTGCGCCTGGGCGATCTGCTACGCGCCGACCATAAGCTCCCCGAGGCCCTGACCGCCTATAACCAAGCCATCGAACGCCTGGGCGGCCGCCCGAATGGCGGCGACTGGTTCCTCTACTATGCCCGCGCCGCCGTGCAGGACCAGATGGGCCATTGGCCGGAGGCGGAGTCCGACCTGCTGCGCGCCCTTCAGCTGCAACCCAACCAGCCGGGTGTGCTGAACTATCTGGGCTACGCCTGGTCGGAACGCGGCGTGAAGCTGGACCAGGCCCGCCAGCTGTTGGAACAAGCGGTGAAGCTGCGCCCCAACGATGGCGCCATCATCGACAGCCTGGGCTGGGCCAAGTACCGCGCCGGCGACATCCCCGGCGCCGTGGACCTGCTGGAGCGCGCGGCGGAGCTGAAGTCCCGCGACCCGGCCATCAACGACCATCTGGGCGACGCCTACTGGGCCACCGGCCGCCGGCTGGAGGCGCATTACCAGTGGCAGCGCGCCGCGCGCGAGAACCCGGAGGACAGCCTGAAGGCCGCGCTGGATGAAAAGCTGAAGCGCGACCCCGCCGCCGCGCAGTGAACTTCTGACACCTGAGATTTGTTGAAGGACCTATTCCCGTGACCACGGTAAGCGCCGCCGCCGCCGCCAAGCTGAACCTGTACCTGCATGTGCTGGGCAAGCGGCCCGACGGCTATCATGAGCTGGACAGCCTGGTGGTGTTCGCCACCGCCCACGACCTGATCACCGTGACCGAGGCGCCGGGCTTCAGCCTGGCCATCGACGGGCCCTTCGGCAGCACCCTGGTGGCCGAGGGCACCGGCCGCAACCTGGTGTCGCGCGCCGCCCACGCCCTGGCCGATGTGCTGGGTCGCGATCCGCATGTCGCCATCCGCCTGACCAAGAACCTGCCGGTGGCGTCCGGCATCGGCGGCGGTTCGGCTGATGCCGCCGCCACGCTGAAGGCGCTGGCCGAGCTGTGGGGCGTCGCGCAGGACGACCCTCGCCTGGTGGAGCTTGCGCCCGCGCTGGGTGCCGACGTGCCCGTGTGCCTGTTCGGCCGTACCGCCTATTTCGGTGGTGCTGGGGAGCGGGTGGTGGCGGGCCCCACCCTGCCGCCGGCCGCCCTGCTGCTGGTGAACCCCGGCGTGCACATGCCGACCAAGGACGTCTTCGCCGCCCGTACCGGAGCCTGGTCCGCCGCCGGCCGGTTGGAGCGCGACCCCGTGGACGTGGCCGACTTCGCCCAGCTGCTGCGGGCGCGGGGCAATGACTTGGGAGCCGCGGCCGAACGCCTGTCGCCCGCCATCACCGACGTGCTGGCCGCCCTGGATGCGACGCCGGGCTGCCTGCTGGCCCGCATGTCGGGCAGCGGGGCCACCTGCATCGGCCTCTATGCCGACGTCGCGGCGGCGGCCTCGGCGGCCGCCCTGATCAACCGCGTGCGTCCCACCTGGTGGGTCAAGGCCACCGCCCTGCTGCCCGAGGTGCCGGCGGCCGAGGTGGTCGCGGACGCCTGAGACTCAGGGCCGGGAGAGGCGCGCCAGCAGGTCGCGGCTCGGCCAGCCGTCCGGCGGTGGCGCCGTCTCATCCCAGATTACCGGGTGCGCCGCCTCATAGGCCAGGATGGCGTTGGCCGTGCGGGCCCCCAGGCGGCCGTCCGCCGGCCCCAGCAGGTATCCCAGGTCGCGCAGGCGCTGCTGGATCAGGCGCAGTCCATCCGCGCCGACGGCGGCCGGCGGCGTGCGCGGCTGGCCGGGGACGGGCTTGGGCGGCGGCTTGACCGTGGCCGGGTCCTGCGACTGCGCCGCCAAGCCGATGCCCACCACCTGCGGCGATGGCCCGCCGCGCTCGAGACGGGCCAAGGCCTGGGCCGCCGCCAGGTCGCCTTTGGCCGCCGCTTCACCGTACAGGCGCGCGGCGACGTCCCGGTCATGAGCGCGTTCGGCCAGCGCCCCCAGCCTCTCCAGCGCCAGCACGAGGCCGCCCTCGGCGGCGCGGCGGTACCAGGCCTTCGCCCGGGCCGCGTCCGCCGGCACGTCCACGCCCTCGTCATACAGCAGGCCCAGGTTGAACTGGGATTGAATGTCGCCCAAATCGGCGGCGCAGCGGTACCAGGGCAGGGCGGCCGGGACGTTTTCCGGCCAGCCCATGCCGCCGGCCTCCAGCGCGCCCAGGGCGGCGCAAGCCTGCCGGCGGATGGCGGGGTCCGGCGTGGCGGCCGCCAGCCGGTACCAGGCGCTGGCCCGCGCCACGTCGGCGGGGCGGTCGAAGGGGATGTCGCCATAGGCGTCGGCCAGATCCAGCCGCGCCTGGGCATCACCGGCGCGCGCCTGGGCGTCCAGCGCCAGCAGGGCGGCGTCGGCTCCGGCGGGCGGGCGCTCCGGCATGGTGCCGGGGGCGGCCAGGGCGGCGCCGGCGAGGAACAGGATGGCCAGGGCGCAGATATACGGCAGGTGGGGCATGGAACGGCCGGGCGGGAGATCGTGCCGCCATAGTGCCATGGCTGGGGGACGGCGCCAGTGTTTCGCGGAACCAGTGTTTCGCGGGAAAGGTCCGTGCGATTTGGGGCGTTGCGTCCGCCGGGCTTTCTGATTATGGTGCCGCCCTCCCCGACGGGAGGCCCGGTGATGGGGCGTCGCCAAGCGGTAAGGCAGCGGATTTTGATTCCGCCATGCGGAGGTTCGATCCCTCCCGCCCCAGCCATCTCTCCCTGATACTCTCGCAATTCCGGGCCGAGCCTAGAGACGTCGGCCCACCTTGGGTGGCATTACTGGCCAGGCGCACCGCGTGTCTGGCGCGGGGGATGCCATTACTACGTGTTTCTTGGGCGAAGCGGTGCGCGCGGCGCACGATGTCAGGATTTGTCAAATTTTAGGTATCGCCTGCGCCTCTTCCAAAGTATTATTCCCGCAAGGATAGGTTTGCCTATCGGGAGCGCCATCCTGAGGGATAGCGGGATATTGAATTGGCCAAAGTATCGGCCATGATATCCTGGTAGTGAAGGTTGTGCGCGAACGACGGGGGGGATGGGCGGCGGTGCGGCCCGGCCCCTGGCGGCGCCAGCGGACAGGCAAGGTTTCGGGTTGTTTCGGGCTCCGGGGCGTGGGCCCGGTCCACAGTGGAAGAGACGCGCGTCCTAGTTGTTGCCCGGGGCCTTGGGAGCATCCGGTTGCGGAGATGAGATGAATTGTCCGAATGCGCCGAAACGGGATTGGGTCCGGGTAAAGCCCGGCGAACGTCCGGTGGCGTTGCCTGAAAAACCGGAATACGACGATCAGAAGCTGTTGACCCTGCTGCAGTCCGCCAAGCGGGAACTGCAGGGCCTGCGTCTCATCCACCTGCATCTGTCCCTGCTGAAGGACAAGAGCAACCTCGACCTGATCTCCATCAAGCGCGCGATGCAGGAAACGGCGGACAATTCGTCGTACCTGCAGGTCTTCAACCTGTCCAACGACGACGTCATCGTCCTGTACAAGGGCATCAAGTTCTCCCTGATCAGCGACGTCTGCTCCAAGATCGAAAAGCTGCTGCTGTCGCGCACGACGATGACGAAGCAGAATCCCTATCGGGAAGACAGCCTCTATTCGATCATGGAGCTGTCGCTCAACTTCGTGAACGTCATCCGCTTCATCGAGGGCCTGCAGAAGGGCGAGGGCGGCGACGCCCCGGTGGAGCAGACCAAGCCCCCCATCACGCTGGAGGAGCTGGGCAAGATCGAACGCGCCGTGCAGATGTTCGACCTGTCGCCCTTCATGCTGAACCAGCCGGTGGTGAACATCCAGAACCCCACCGAGAACGAGTACGAGTATTTCGAGCTGTACATCGCCATCAAGGCGCTGGAAGAGCGGTTGTCGCCCGAGTATGACATCACCGCCAACCGCTGGCTGTTCAGCTATTTCACCTCGCAGTTGGACCTGTCGGTCCTGCGCGCGCTGAACTACGGCGTCGACTTCCTGCGCGGCAAGCGTCTGGGCCTGAACCTGAACCTGGCCACCATCCTGTCGGCCAGCTTCGTGAAGTTCGACGAGCGGCTGACGACCGACCTGCGCGGCAACGTCGTGCTGGAAATCAACAAGACCGACCTGATCGAGAACGTCTCGATGTACAAGGAGGTCGTCGATTTCGCCGCCACCCGCGGCTACAAGATCTGCATCGACGGGCTGAACGACTTCTGGGTCACGCACATGGACCTGGAATACATGGCCTGTGACTACGCCAAGATCATCTGGTCCCCCGACATGGAAAGCATGACGGAGGAGGAGATCGAGGCGCTGCAGGAAAAGGTGCGGCAGCAGGAAAACTGCCGCTACATCCTGGCCCGCTGCGGCACCGTCTCCGGCCTCATCTGGGCGGAAAAGATGGGCATCGGCCTGGTGCAGGGCCGCGTCATCGACAACATCCTGCGCAAGAGCGTCCTGGTGCGGGACGCGCTGAAGACGGCGCAGGTGATGAACGACGACTGATGGCCGGATCCCGACCGGCCAGGGCCAATGGCCAGGAAGCCAAGCCAGCGAGGGCATTTGAGCGGTCACGATCAGATGCCGACCGTGTAACGCCGCCGGCTTAACCAACGGGTAAGCTTGCCTCATTAAAATGAGGTTATCGCCGGGCCGGCAAATCTGTGTCACCTTCTGCCAGGGGACCATCCGGTCGCGGCCGGGGGAACGCGTGGTCGTTCCCTTGAAAGCGGGTGCCAGGATGGCATGTGGGGCGGAACTGACCGGAGACGATATTGGGACGTGACTATCCGGTGCAGGCGGCCGGGGCCGAGGAAGGCGCTGGCGACGGTGCCGCCATGGCCGCCGCCGCCGAGGCCTCCCGCGCCGCCTCCGATGAGGCGGAGGCCAGTCGCAGCACGCATTTCATCTTCGAGAACAAGGTGTTCGCGGTTCCCGGGGCCTTCTTCTCCTTCACGCGCGACACCAATGAGGCCGTCTACAATGTGCAGTTGGGCGACGTGTGGGGCAAGATCCCCTTCCGCACTCTGCGGGAGGCTTTCGGCATCGACGACAACAGCGCCGACGCCACCCTGCTGGGCGTGGTCGATCGCGGCCTGAAATATGTGAAGACCATCCGTCCCGGCGACAGCATTCCACGCGAATTGCTGGACGGCAGCGCGTCCTGGCGGGTGGAGGACAGCCACCTGCAGATCGCGCGCGGCCGAATCACCGTGCAGCTGGTGTCGTGGATCACGGGCAAGGAAACCTTGATCACTGATCGCGGCCAACTGGAACAAGTGGTGGAGGATCCGCAGACCAAGCAGCGCGCCCAGCAGGCTTTCAGCGAACTGGCCCGCCGCTTCGGCCTGCCCGACGACCGCAAGCAGGAGATCGTGGACAAGGTCGATTTCGATCGCCCGCGAACTGTCCTATATCGAGGCGTTGCGCGACCGCTACGGCCAGGTGCAGCAGATCATCGCGGGCCTGTCCCAGGCCGGCCGCATCTACAAGACCGACCGCCAGCTGCAGGCCGACTTGACGCGCATGATGGCCTTGGTCAAGCAGCCCATCCTGGATTTCGAGGACATTTTCGGCCAGCTGGATGCCCAGACCAGCGAGATCATGGCGGTGCTGAAGTCCTACGACAGCCAGGTGGCCTTCATCCGCCGCATGCGCGACGAACTGCACACCCGCCTCATGCTGTGGGACGACCTCATCTACGCCTGGGACGGCGAGCCCATGGAGCGCGGGCCCGAACTGGAGGCCCGCTTGAAGAAGACCTACCAGTTCCTGGCCCAGCACTTCCTGGTGACCAAGGTTTGGCAGCGGGGGGCGTGAGCGACGGGAACAATGTGCCCGTTGCGTTATGTCGGTCAACGCGCTGATAAACCGCTTCAGCGACCCTCGCGGCGCCAGCCCAGGACCAGCAGGACGGCCAGGACCAGCAGGGCCAGCCAGGCCGGGAACAGGGGCACGCGGGCCACGCCGGTGACGGTGTAGTCGCCGTTGGCGCGCAGGCCCAGCCAGCCGCCGCCGGCGGCGCTCTGGCCGGGGCGCACGCGGCGCAGATCGGGCAGACCGCCGTTGCCGCCGGACCCATCCACCAGCCAGAAGACGCCGCCGCCCGTGGCCTTGGCCAGCGGGGCCAGGCGGTCGGGGGTGGTGCGCATGTCGGCCAGTTCGGGCGGGTTCAGGGCGCCCACCACGGCCAGGGCCGTGCGGTCGCCGTCCTTCACCCGCCACAGGCCGGGCTCCGTCGCCTCCAGGCTGCCGCGCGCCACGCCGTCGGGGCTATCCACCAGGGGCAGGCTGGTGACGGCATCGCTGGGGGACCGTACCTCCACAGGGTCGGCGTCCGGCTTCAACGAGCGGCGTTCCACCACCAGGTGGTCGCCGTCGACGCGCGCCTTGAGGTCGTCCTCCTCCAGCGCCGGCTCCTTCATCAGCCAGTGGGCCAGCCGGCGCAGCAGTTCCGCCGCCGGGCCGCCGCCCTCGAAGCCGCGCGACCACAGCCACATATGGTCGGATGCGATCTGGGCCACGCGGCCCTTGCCCACGCGGTCCAGCACGACCAGCGGCTGGTTGTTGGCGCCATTCATGACCACCGTGCCCTGGCGCGGCACGATGTCGATCTGGCGGAACCAACGTCCCCAGGGGGCCTTCGGCGGGTTCCCCTGAGCCGGCGCCACCTCGCCATAACCGTCCAGGCCGGCCGTGACGGGATGGCGCCGGCCGGCCTCGGTCAGGGTGGGGGTGTAGGGTTGTTCCGTCACCGTGCCCGTGGGTTCGCCCGGCAGGATGTCGCCCAGCGGCGTGCGGTACAGCGACAAGGGCGTGGCGTAGGCGGGGCCGCTGGCCTCCAGGAAGGCGCCGCCGTTGCGCACATATTCCGCGATGTTGGCGAGATAGCCCATGGGTAGGACGTTGCGCTGGCGATAGCGGTCGAAGATGACGAGGTCGAAGTCGTTCAGCTTCACCTCGAACAGCTCGCGGATGGGGAACTGGATCAGCGACAGCTCGCGGATGGGCGTGCTGTCGGACTTCTCCTGCGAGCGCAGGATGGTGAAGTGCACCAAATCCACCGCCGGGTCGGCCTTCAAAAGGTCGCGCCACGTGCGTTCACCCGCATGCGGCTCGCCCGACACCAGCAGCACGCGCAGGCGATCACGCACGCCGTTGACGATGAAGGCGGTGCGGTTGTTGGCCATGGACAGCTCGGCCGGGCCGGCGTTGACCGACAACTCCAGAAGGTTGGGCCCGCCATGGCCCACGGTGATGGTCAGGGGCACGTCCTCCCCCACCGGCACCGGCACCTGGCGTTCCGGCTGCCCGTCCTGGCGGATGGTCAGCAGGGCGCCGTCGGCGGGCGTCTTCCCGGCTGGCAAATCCTCCACCCGCACCATGGCCGTCACGGTCTTGCCGACGATGCCATAGCTGGGACCGCGCACCAGCACCAGGCGGCGGTCGCCCTCGCCATGCTCGCCGGTCAGCAGGGTATGCACGGGCCCCAGGTCGGCCAGGCTCTCCGGCTTTTCCGGCACGTCGTGCACCTGGCCGTCGGTCAGCAGGATGGCGCCGGCCAGACGGCGGCGGGGCACGTCGGCCACGGCCTGGGTCAGGGCGTCGATGGCCCGCGTCTCCTCCCCCTTGCCGCCGGCGGTGGAGGTGCCGGTCTCCACCACCCGCAGGTCCAGGTCGGGCACCTGGGACAACTTGGCCTTCAGGGCGGCCAGGGCGGCGTCCGTGCGCTCCTTGCGGTGGCCCACGTTCTGGCTGGCGGAGGTGTCGACGACCACCACGGCAACGTCCTTCAGCGGGTGGCGGTCCTCCCGCACCAGGGCCGGGTCCAGCAGCATCAGGGCCAGCGCCGCCAGGGTGGCCAAGCGCCAGGTCAGGCCGCGCGCCCGGCGCCAGGCCATGAGCGCCAGGCCCAGCAGCGACAGCGCGCCCAGCAGGATCAGCAGCCAGGGGGGCAGCAGCGGTTCGAAACTGATGCTGAGGCCGGCGAACAGGTTCATCATTGGCCCAGCCGCTCCAGGATGGCCGGCACATGCACCTGGTCGGCCTTGTAGTTGCCGGTCAGGGCGTACATCACCAGGTTGATGCCGAAGCGGTAGGCCATTTCGCGCTGGCGCTCCCCGCCCGGCACCACGGCGTTCAGCGGCCGCCCCTGCCCGTCGATGGCCCAGGCGCCGGCCCAGTCGTTACCGCCCACCAGCACGGGCGACACGCCGTCGTTCACCCGGCCCTCCGACGCCTCCGCCCACACCTGCCCGCCCGCCTGGCGCCCGGGGAAGTCCTGCATCAGGAAGAAGGTGCGGCCCAGCACATGTTCCGGGCCGACCGGGGCCAGGGGCGGGATGTCCAGGCCGTGGGTCAGCTCCCGCAGGCGGGCCTGGACGCCGGCATCGGGGGCGCCCTGGTCACGGGTGTCGAACAGGATCATGCCCCCGGCGCGCAGGTACTGGTTCAGCTTGGCCACCGCCGCGTCGGAGGGGGCGGCCTGGCCCGGCGTCACCACCCAATAGAGCAGGGGGAATAGGGCCAGGTCGTCCTTCTCCAGGTTGACGCTCATGGCGCCCGCCACCTCCACCGCCGTGCGGCGGTTCAACTGCTCGCCCAGGCCCAGCAGGCCGGCCTTGGTGGTGGCGTCGGTGGCGCGGTCGCCCGTCTCGACATAGGCCAGCCAGTTGGCGGTGGTGGCCTTCACGATCTCATTGTCCGGCGTGGCGGCATGGCCGCGCGGGGCGGCCAGGATCGCCGCCAGGGCCAGCGCCGCGGCGGCGGTACCCCGGCGCCAGCGCCCCCCTGGGTTTCCTGACTTAGGCCATGGCGACGTGGGCAGCAGGCCGCGCACCAGCAGGGACAGGAACAGGTCGGCCACCCACAGGGCCGCCGCCAGGCCTAGGAACCAGGGGCGCAAATCCGTCTCCCGCGTGCCACCGAAGCCCTGATAGGCGACCCCGGCCAGCGGTTCCATGGGCACCAGTGGCGCCACGGAGCCGGCCAGGTTCAAGGCACGGCGCCGGTCGCCCACGCCGTAATAGCCCGGCGGGTGCAGCGGCCCCACCTGGGTGGCCTCCACGCCATCCTTGCCCTCGGGTTCCAGCGGCTGGGCCACGGCGGAAGGGGCGGCCAGCCGGCCCTGGCCGTCCAGCAGTGACAAGGGGGGCAGGGCGCCGCCGGCGTTGCCGCCGATGCCGCCGGGCAGTCCGTCGCTGAGGCCCACCAGGCGGCGCAGCATATCGACGTACAGGCCCGACAGAGCCAGGTTGGACCAGGCGGGGTCGGCGCTGGTGTGCACCAGCGCCAGCCAGCCCTTGCCCCGCCGCTCCCCCGTCACCAGGGGCGTGCCATCCTCCAGCCGCGCCCAAACCTTGTCGCCCATGTCCGGGCCCGGTTCCGCCAGCACCTGGCGGCTGACGGTCACGTCGGGCGGGACCGCCAATCCGGCGAAGGGGCTCTTGTCATCGAAGGGCGCCAGATGCGCGGGCGTGGTCCAGGACAGGGCGCCGCCCAGGGAGCGATCGCCGCCGCGCAGGCGCACGGGCAACAGGGTCTCGGCGCCGACGGGCTCCGCCTCACGGGCCAGGCGGGCGCCGCCGAAACGCACCAGCACGCCACCCTGGTCGATCCAGCGGGCCAGGCGGGCGGTGTCGCTGTCGGTCAGGGCGCCGCTGTCGGGCAGCACCAGGATGGACACGCCGCCGTCCAGCAGGGCGGAAATGGTGCCGCGCCGCACCTCGGCGTAGGGCGCCAGGGCGCGGTCCAGGTAATACAGGCTGGACAGCAGGGGCTGGTTGTCGCCGCCGGGGCCGGCGGTGGCCAGACCCACGGGGCGGCGGCGCCAGCGGTCGTCCAGCAGCAGGCTGGCGCCCACGCCCGTGCGTTCCTCCAGATGCAGGCGGACGGCGGCGTTGCGCAGCTCTCCGGGCAGGGTTAGGGGCAGGGCCAACTGGCGCTGGCCGGGGGCGAAGATGCCCTCCGCTCGACCCAGGGCGCGGCCGTCCTCGCCCAGCGCCTCCACGGCGATGGGTTGCGCCTGGGCGCCCTCCGCCCGCTCCACGGGGACCATCAGGGCACCGGCATCGCTGTTGGGGGCCCGCAGCAGCAGGGGGCCGTGGTCGGCGCCGGCCGTCATCACCGTGACGCGGCCCAGGGCGCGCAGCCGGTCGGCCAGTTGCCCGACGCTGCCGTCGTTCAGGCCATCGGCCAGCCAGTAGCTGTCGGCGGCGACGCCCGCCAAGGGGCCGGTCTTCTGCGCCGCGTCCAGCGCGGCCAGGGCCGCCGCGCGATCACTGGCCCAGGGTTGCGGCGCGAGGGCCTGCACCAGGCGTCGGGCGGCCGTGGCGCTCATCGGCCCCTGCACCTGCGGCGCCTCCCCCCGGCGCTGGATGCGGTGGCCAGCAGCAGCACGGGGCGGTCCTGACGTTCGGCCTGGGTCACCAGCCGGTCCAGCGCCTGCTGCCGCTCCGGCCAGTCGCGGCCAGCCGCCCAGCCGGTGTCGACCACCAGCAGCATGGGGGCGCTGCCGGGAGCCGGCGCCGCGTCCGGGTGCAGCAGCGGCCGGGCCAGGCCGACGATCAGCAACGCACAGAGGGCCAGACGCAGCACCAGCAGCCACCAGGGCGTGCGCGCCGGCGTCTCCTCCTTCGCGGTCAGGCCCAGCAGCAGGCGCAGGGCGGGAAAGGTGACGCGCTTGGGCGCGGGCGGCGTCAGGCGCAACAGCCACCACAGGCCCGGCAGCAGGACCAGGGCCCACAGCACCAGCGGGCTGGCGAAGGCCATCAGGCGCCCCCCTTGTTCATGTGGGCCACGCCGGCATGGGCGGCCGCGCTCCTCACGCTTTCCTGCGACAGGGCGCCCCACAGGCCCAGCAGGGCCGCCTGCGGCGGCTTGTCGGTGTGGTGCAGGGAGAAGGACCAGCCGCTAGCCCGCGCGATCTGGGCCAGGCCGGCGCGGTGGGCGGCCAAACGCTCCTGATAGGCGTCGCGCAGGCCGTCCACCCGCGGCACCAGCAGGCGCTGTTCACCCCCCGTCGCCCCGTCCACAGCCCGGAATTCGACGCGCCCTTCATAGGGCAGAGTCTCTTCCGCCGGGTCCAGGATCTGCAGCAGATGGCCGCGCACGCCATGGCCGGCGTGGAAGGCGACGGCGGCCTGGATGTCGTCCAGGGGTGCCAGCAGATCGCCCATCATCGCCAGTCGCGCGTGGCGGGCCAGGGGTTGCGCCGGCGGCACCGCCGGGGGTGGCGCGGAGGGGGCCTGGGTCAGCGCCAAGGCCAGCGGCTCCAGCGCGGGGCGGCCGGGCAGGGGGCGGGGGCCGCCCATCAGGCCCACACGCTCGCCGCCCCGCACCAGCAGGCACGCCAGCGCCAGGGCCAAGAGGTCGGCGCGCTCCCGCTTCAGCGGCAGCTCACGGTCCGACCGCCAGTCCATGGATGGGCCGGCGTCGCGCCACAGCCAGACGGTCTGCGCCGCCTCCCACTCGTTCTCGCGCACGTAGACATGGTCGCCCTTGGCCGATTGGCGCCAGTCGATCTGGTCGGTGTCGTCACCCTGCTGATAACGGCGGAACTGCCAGAAGGCTTCGCCGGTCCCCACGCGGCGGCGGCCGTGCAGGCCGGGCGTCACCGCGGCGGCCACCCGTTCCGCCGCCACCAGCAGGGGCGGCAGGCGCTGGGCCAGGGCGTCGGCGCGGTCGCGCAGGCGGCTGGCCGCCGCCGCGGGATTCTGGGGGGCCTTTGGGGTGGTGGCGGACATCAGGCCAGCGGCGCGCACAGGCGGTCGATGACGGTGTCCAGCGTGACACCTTCGGCCCGCGCGCTGAAGTTCAACGCCATGCGGTGGCGCAGCACCGGCTTGGCCAGGGCCACCACGTCGTCCAGCGACGGGGTGTAGCGCCCGTCCATCAAGGCCCGGGCGCGGCTGGCCAGCATCAGCGCCTGGGCGGCGCGGGGACCGGGACCCCAGGCGACGTGACGGCGCACCTCCGCCACGTCGCTGGTCTCGGGGCGGCCGCTGCGCACCAGGTCCAGGATGCCGTCGACCACGCTGTCGCCCACCGGCACCCGGCGCACCAGCTCCTGCGCCGCCTGCAATTCCGCCGCCGTCAGCACGGGGCGCACGGCGGCGGACGTGGCGCCGGTGGTGGCGATCATCATCAGCCGCTCGGCGTCACGTTCGGGATAGGTCACGTCGACCTGCAGCAGGAAGCGGTCCAGCTGCGCCTCCGGCAAGGGGTAGGTCCCTTCCTGCTCCAGCGGATTCTGGGTCGCCAGCACGTGGAAGGGGCGGGGCAGGGGATGGTATTGTCCGGCAACGGAAACCCGGCCTTCCTGCATGGCCTGCAGCAGGGCCGACTGGGTGCGCGGGCTGGCGCGGTTGATCTCATCCGCCATCAGCAGCTGGGCGAAGACGGGACCGGGAATGAAGCGGAAGGCGCGGCGGCCGTGCTCCCCCTCTTCCAGCACTTCCGAGCCCAGGATGTCGGCCGGCATCAGGTCGGGGGTGCACTGCACCCGGCGTTCGTCCAGCCCCAGCACGATGCCCAGCGTTTCCACCAGGCGGGTCTTGGCCAGGCCCGGCACGCCCACCAGCAGCAGGTGGCCGCCGGCCAGCAGGGTGACGAGGCTGAGGTCGATCACCTCTTCCTGACCGAAGATGGCCTGGCCGATCATGGCGCGCACGCCGGCCAGCTTCAGGCCGGTGTTCTCGATGTCCAAGGCCAGGCTCGCGTCCGGGTAAACCTGGTCACGGGGCAGGTCGGTGATGCTCAACGCGGGGTCTCCCAGGTGCAATGGTTCACCAGCAATGCCAAAAACGCCGGCTCCGGGCCTTTATGCCAGCCCCCTTTATGCTAGCTTTGTGGCCGAAATCGGAAAAATTTCCGGTCCCCCCGCATCGGCCGATAGGCTGATAGGACGGACCTTTTGGCTTGATGGTTAATTGCGTCATGACGGAAAGCAAGCCCGATGCCGGTTCTGGAACCGGCAGGCCCGCCGCGGACAAACCCGCCACCGCCCCGGAAGGTCCCGCCGATCTGGCCGGTCTGCGGGCGGCGCGCGCCCCGCAAGGTGCAAGGGGTGGTGACATGCACGACACCCGGCCCGACGAGGGCTACGACATCCGCATCGCCCGTGACGGCACTTGGTTTTACCATGGCAGCCCCATCAGCCGGCTGCCGCTGGTCAAGCTGTTCTCCACCGTCCTGCGGCGGGACGAAGTGGGCGATTTCTGGCTGATCACCCCGGCGGAACGGGGCCGCATCCGCGTGGACGACGCGCCCTTCGTGGCGGTGGAGATGAGGCGCGAGGGTGAGGGAAGGGGCCAGGCCCTGTCCTTCCGCACCAACCTGGACCACTGGGTCACGGCCGGGGCCGAGCATCCGATTCGCGTGGCGGTCGACCCGGCGACCGGGGAACCCAGCCCCTATATCCATGTGCGCGGTGACATCGGCCGTGGGCTGGAGGCACGGCTGAACCGCCCGGTGTTCTATGAGCTGGCGGATATCGCCCTGGCCGAGGACGGCGACGGCCCGGCCGGGGTGTGGAGCCAGGGCATGTTCTTCCGACTGGAGGCGGCGTGACGGCGGCGGCGGCGATCCGCCGCGCGTTTGCCAATGGGCGCCCAGGGGGCCGGCATGACGGGGCCTTCGCGTTCGAGGGGCCGGGCATCAACGCCCGGGGCGATCGCGACGGCAACGAGGTGGATTTGGGCGGCGTGTTCGACCCGCCCGCGACCGTGCGCGACGCCGCCGTGCTGGTGCCCCTGGTCGATAGGCCCGAGGGCATGACCGTGCTGCTGACCCAGCGCAGCGCCCACCTGGCGGCCCACGGCGGCCAGATCAGCTTCCCCGGCGGGCGGGTCGAGCCGGAGGACACCGACGCCGTGGCCACCGCCCTGCGCGAGACGGAGGAGGAGGTGGGCCTAGCCCCCACCCAGGTCGAGGTGGTGGGGCGGCTGGACACTTACTACACCCGCACCGGCTTCCGCGTGGTGCCGGTGGTGGGCTTGGTCAACCCGCCCTTCTTCCTGCAGCCCGACCCGTTCGAGGTGCAGGAGGTGTTCGAGGTGCCGCTGAGCTTCATCCTGGACCCCGGCAGCCGCCAGCGGCAGTCCCGCGAGTACAAGGGCGCCCTCAGGCACTTCTGGGTCTTCCCCTATGACGATCGCTACATCTGGGGCGCCACGGCCGGGATGCTGGTGAACCTGTGCGACGTGCTGGGATTGCCCGGTTGACGCGCGCCAAACGGGACAAGGGGCGGTCGTTGCTCCAGGCGTGGGTCCTTGATAAAATTGCTATAAAATACAACCTTAAGGCGTCATGACCTCCGTCCGTTCCCTGGTGCCCACGGGCCCGTTGGCCTCCGTGGCCAGCCGTCGCGTCCTGCAATCCCTCATGCGCACGGGGCAGGAGGCGCGATTCGTCGGCGGCTGCGTGCGCGATTGCCTGCTGGAGATCCAGGCGGCCGACATCGACATCGCCACCCCCCTGCCGCCGGAGGAGGTGATGCGCCGGCTGAAGGCCGACGGCATCCGCGTCGTGCCCACCGGCCTGAAACATGGCACCGTCACCGCCATCATCGGCAACGAGACGTTCGAGATCACCACCCTTCGCCAGGATGTGGAGACTTTCGGCCGCAGCGCCCGGGTGGCCTTCACCGACGATTGGCTGGCCGACGCCGCCCGGCGCGACTTCACCTTCAACGCCATGTCGCTGACCGTGGATGGGGAACTTTATGACCCCTTCGGCGGCGTGACCGATCTGACGGCGGGGCGCGTGCGCTTCATCGGCGATGCCGAGGCCCGCATCCGCGAGGACGTGCTGCGTCTGCTGCGCTTCTTCCGCTTCTACGCCCGCTTGGGCAAGGGCCCGCCGGACGCGGCGGCGCTGGACGCCTGCACCCGCCTGGCGCCCCTGGTCAGCGGCCTGTCGGGCGAGCGCGTGCGGGAAGAGGTGCTGAAGCTGCTGGCCACCGACCGCGCCGCCGACGTCTGGCGTATCATGGTCGACCGGGGGATCATGGAGCATGTGCTGCCCCAGGCCGTGGCGGTGGACCGCCTGGCGGCGCTGGACCGGCTGGAATGGATGGTGGGGGAGACGGAGCCGCTGGCCCGGCTGGCGGCCCTGCTGCCCGCCGGCCCCCTGGCCCACAGCGCCGCCGAGGCGGTGGCCGACCGGCTGCGCTTCTCCAACTTCCAGCGCGACCGGCTGTCGGCCATCGCCGCCCCGGTGGTGGACGTGCACCCCGAGCTGCCCTTCAAGTCGCGGCGCATCGCCCTGCACCGCCTGGGGCCGGAGATCTACCGGGCCGTGCTGCTGCTGTCGGCGGCGGCCATGGGCACGCCGGCCTTCGAGCTGTTCGAGCCCCTGGCCGAGGCGTCGGCCTGGCAGGAAATCCCCTTCCCCCTGCGCGGCCAGGACATCCTGGACCGGGGGTTGGCCCCGGGGCCGGAGGTCGGCCGCCTGATGGGTGAGCTGGAACGCTGGTGGATCGCTCATGACTTCCAGCCCGACCGCGACGCCTGCCTGGCGGAGCTGGAGCGGCGGTTGGCGTCCGCCTCCACCGGGGAACAGTAGGGGCCGGGGAACAATAGGAGGCGGGATCGAACCAACGGCCTGATCCCGTCCCCATAACCTCACCGGGCGGCCTTCACATCGGCCGCCGTGACCGCGTCGGTGTAGTGGTTGCCGAAGTGGGTGCGGACATAGTTCACCACCGCCGCCACCTGGTCATCGTCCAGAAACTCCCCGATGGGGGGCATGGCCCTTTGGCCGTGCACCACCATGGCGACGGGATAGCCCGCCGCCTCCAGGTTGGGGTTGCCGGCCAGGGCGGGGTAGGTGCCGGCGCCGGTGGCGCCCTTGGCGTCCGGCATGTGGCAGCCCTGGCAGATGGCCTGGTACAGGGCGGCCCCGTCCTTCTGGCCGAAATGATGGGGGCTGGCGAAGGCGGCGGAACTGGCGTCCGACGCCTGGGCATGGGCGGTGTGGGGCAGGCTGCCCGCCGCCACATAAAGGCCGGTCAGCAGCGCCGTCAGGCCGGCCGCCTTCACCGTGAAAGACTTGAAGATCGTCATGGCGTGTCTCTCGGGATAAGGGGCGTCAGGCCGTCACGACCCGCTGGTGCAGGCGGCTGATGGCGTCGAGGGAGGACAGGATGGCCCCCTCCTGCCAGCCGGTGATGTAGCTGGCATGCTCGCCCGCCAGGGCGATGCGCCCGTCCACCGCGCACAAATCCTGATAGTGCGCGGCCCGCGTCTCCTCGGTCCACGCGGCGTGGCAGCCCAGGGTCCAGGGCACGCGGTGCCAGCCCACGGCCACGCCGGTATCGAATTCCTTGGTGTATTGCGGATGGATCTGGGCGCCATAGGCCAGGGCGCGCTTGATCCGCTCCTCCGGCGGCATGGCGGTGTATTCCATGGCGTAGGCGCCGAAGACGTAGGTGCCCAGCAGGACGCCCTTGCCCGGGCTGCCATAGCCGCTGTTGGGGTAGCCGATCATGGCGATGGGCAGGTCGGTGAAGCTGATGCCGCCGTAGATGGCCTCGTCCTGCTCCCAGAAGCGGCGCTTGAACTGCAGGCCCACCTTGGCCGCCGCCTCATAAGGCACGGCGCTGATGGCGTTGGCCATCTTCGGCCCCACGTTCAGCTTGATCTGGCTCAGCACCGACAGGGGAATGGTGCACAGGCACCAATCGGCCTTGGCCGTCTGCGGCGCCCCGCCCTTCACGGTGTCGGTATAGGTGACGGTGACGCCGCGGTCGTCCTGGTGGATCTCCGTCACCTTGGTGTTGAAGCGGATCAGGTCCTTCACCTCCCGCGCCAGGGCGGTGGGGAACTGGTCCATGCCGCCCACGGGCTGAAAGATGGTGGACTGGAACTCATCCCGCAGGCCCATGCCCAGGAAGCGCCACAGGCCGCCCTGCATGACGTCGCTGAGGCCGGCGGGGGTGGAGGGCACCGGCGCGCCGTTCACGCCGCCGCCGGGCGCCTTCTCGTACCCGCGCACGTTGGACAATTCCAGGCTGGCGGTATAGGCGTAATTCTTGTCCAGGCCGCCCCAGGCGCGCAGCGACTCCAGCAGCTTTTCCTGGTCCTCCTTGGTGACCGTGCCGTCCAGCGCCTTCCGCTGGGTCAGCTTGGCCAGCAACTCCGCCACATGGCCGTGATAGTCGGCCTGGATCTCGCGGAAGCGCTGCGGCTTGCCGCCGTAGGCTTTGGCGGAATGCAGGTAGGCGTTGTAGTTGACCTGGTTGAACGGCTCCAGCGCCACGCCGTAGCGGTGGCAGTAATCCAGCACGGCGCGGTGGTGGTAAGGGATGCGCCAGGGGCCGGGGTTGATGTACAGCCCCGGGTCGAAGCCGACCGTCTGCTTGAAGCCGCCCAGCTCGGTGTAGGTATCGCCGCCGCGCAGGGACCAGCTGCGGCCGCCGGCTTTCTCCCGATACTCCAGCACCTGGACCTTGTAGCCCGCCTTGCGCAGCTCGATGGCCGCCACCAGTCCGGCGACGCCGGCGCCCAGGATCAGGATGGACGCGCCCTTGGCGTCGCCGTCCAGCTTGATGGGGCCCTTGTAGGTGGTCTCCGCCGCCAGCCCCAGGCTGGTGGCCGCCTGATACATCACGGCGCTGCCCGCCACCGTGCCGATCAGGGTCAGCAGGTCGCGCCTTTTCATGTCCCTAAAACCCATGCCCGTTCCGCCTCCATTATTTTTTGAAGGGCGGCGAGTCTCCCCATCTTATCGTTCCGGCGGCGTCATGGCGCCGGTGCGCGAAATCCGGGCCACCCTGCGCGGCCGCGCGCGCGGGCCCAAGGGAAAGTGCCGGATCAATCCGTTGACTTGTTTAAGAAATTGTCCGATTCCAACTGTTCTGCGCATTGCTTCTCTATGGCGCCGCCGGCCCGGTGAAACGCGTTCCAACGGCGAAAATCAGCGTTGCATGGGCCGGCGGGGCTGTCAATCCGATGGCGGATTCCGTCACCCGGCCAGGGTGGCGGCATAACGACAGCGGGCCGCTCCCCGGATGTTCAAGCCATTTTCCGCTTGCAAATGCGAATGACTATCATTACTAATGAATTCACACGCTGACGAACGCGGCTTGGGGATCAAGTGGTGATGGGATCGGGACGGAAAGATGCCGCTGGCCTGGCGTCGGTGGTGGGGATGCTGGCGGGGCAGGGGGCGCAGGCCCACCCCCGGAGCGCTTTAACCCGTAGTCCGGTTCGTTTCGCCGCGACCGCCCTGGTTGGCGCGGCCCTCCTGGCCACGGGTGTCGCTCGGGCCGCGTCGCATGACATCGCCAGCTTCATCAAGGGGCATGACCAGAACGGCGACGGCGTGGTCACCGCCCAGGAATACCAGGCGGTGCGCGACCAGCAGTTCAAGACGCTGGACACCAACGGCGACGGCTGGGTGAGCGAGGCGGAATACATCGCCGAGTTCGAGGCGCGGCTGAACAAGGAGAATGTGGCACCGGAGCGCAAGGCCCAGCAACTGAAGCAGACCCACATCCGCTTCGTCGCCATCGACCTGGACGGCGATCAGAAGATGTCGCGGGAAGAGTTCATGGCGTCCGGCTGGCGCATGTTCGGCTTCCACGACAAGAACGGCGACCAGAAGGTGGACCAGGCCGACGTGGCCCTGGCCGCGGCCTTCAAGCCCCTGCCGAACAAGGCCCAGTCCGACAAGACGGCCGAGGCCGGCAGGGCGCCCTGAGTTTCGAGTTCCTATCGGTGCCTGGGGCCTGGGCGATGCGGAGCCCTCGTCCCCGTCAGAAAAGGGCACCGTACAGCCGGTCGGCGGCGTGCTAGTCGTGTGGCGCGACGGGCGGAATGGCGGCCTCCTTTCCCCTTCCGTCGACCGGCTCTTTTTATCGGGCCCCGGGATACCTTCTCCCGGGGCCCCTTGTTTTTGTCGAAAGTGAGTTCCTAGGCCGCGACCACGGCCCCCGGCGCCTGGGGGCCCGCATCAAGGCCATTTAACTTCCGGTGGCAGGCTCATCAGGATGGCTTCGATGTTGCCGCCGGTCTTCAGGCCGAACAGGGTGCCGCGGTCGTGCAGCAGGTTGAACTCGACGTAGCGGCCCCGGCGCACCAGCTGGTGATGGCGCTGTTCATCCGTCCAGGGCAGGCCCAGACGCCGGCGCACGATCAGGGGATAGACCTCCAGGAAGGCCTGGCCCACGGCGCGGGTGAAGGCGAAGTCGGCCTCCCAGTCGCCCGTGTCGTGCCGGTCGTAGAAGATGCCGCCCACGCCGCGCGGCTCGTTGCGATGGGGCAGGAAGAAGTAGCGGTCGCACCACTCCTTGAAGCGGGCGTAGTAGTCGGCGCCGTGCGCGTCGCAGGCGGCCTGCAAGGCGGCATGGAAGGTCGCCGCGTCCTCCACCGTCTCGGCTGTTCCCAAGAACATGGGCGTCAGGTCGGCGCCGCCGCCGAACCAGGCCTGCTCCGTCACCAGATGCCGCGTGTTCATGTGCACGGCGGGGACGAGGGGGAGCGCATGTGCGCCACCAGGCTGATGCCGCTGGCCCAGAAACGGCCGGTGGCTGCCGCCCCCGGGATCTGGGCGCGGAATTCCTCGGAGAAGGTGCCATGGACGGTGGAGATGTTGACGCCCACCTTCTCGAACACCCGGCCGCGCATCAGCGACATGACGCCGCCGCCGCCCTGGCCGTCCGCGTCGGGGCGGTCCCAGCTTTTGCGCTCAAAGCGTCCCGGCTGCCCTTCGCCATAGGCGGGCAGGCCGGCCGCCTCATCCTCGATGGCCTCGAAAGCGGCGCAGATGCGGTCGCGCAGATCCTGGAACCAGGTGGCCGCCCGGGCCTTGCGCTCCTCGCCCAGGGGGGCATCGCCCTCAAGGGCTTCATGGGGCAGCAGGCTGGTGGACAGGGGGATGTCGGTCATTGGTCGAGGTTCCGGAACAGGTCAGCGGGGCCAGGCGTCCAGCTGGCGGATGGCCTCGCCCACCACCATGGCGGCGGCCATGGCGACGTTGAGCGAGCGCAGGCCTGGGCGCAAGGGAATGGCGAGGCGGGCGTCGGCGGCGGCGTGCACCTCCTCCGGCACGCCGGCCGATTCTCGGCCCAGCAGCAGGATGTCGTCCGGCTGGAAGACGAAATCGGTGTAGCACAAGGCGGCGCGGGTGGTCAGCAGCAGCAGGCGGGGAACAGACCCACCGTGCTGGCCGGGGGACTGCCCTGCGTCGCCCTGGGATTGACCGTTCGCCCGCCGACGCGTCTCGAACGCGGTCCAGGAGGTGTGGCGCACCAGATCCACACCCTCCAGGTAGTCCATGCCCGACCGGCGCAGGCGTTTATCGTCCAGAACGAATCCGCATGGTTCGATGATGTCGATGCCCACGTTCAGGCAGGCGCCCAGGCGCATCAAGGTGCCGGCGTTCTGGGGGATGTCGGGTTGGTAAAGAGCGATCCGCACGGGAAGGTAGTCCGATAAGTTATTGGAAAGACTAGCTCTTAAGCCGCCAAACCTTTCGCCTGTGCAGCTAAGAATAGCGTTGAGGGCACATTCATACGCTTCCCAAGGCCTTGGGCGGCATGTATATGGATTTACCGCGACCGGACAAGACGCCGGCCGTCAACCTTATTCGCCGTGGGCCTGCGCAAGGCTGGTCCGCTTGGGTAAGGATATAAGAACATTGGGAAACCCTTGTGAGGCGGGCGCCGGGGCGTTTTCAGGTGCCCCCTGACTTCGAGGAGAAGCTTGGTATGGCGGACACGACCCAAACGGCCGGGCACGGGCCGGGGAGCGGCTCTCATAGCGGCGGGGATCCCTCGCGCCGCGATTTCATATACTTGGCTGCCGCCGCGACCGGTGTCGTGGGCGCCGCCGTCACCGTATGGCCCTTCATCGACAGCCTGAACCCCGCGGCCGACACCCTGGCGCTGGCCAGCACCGATGTGGACCTGGCGCCGGTGCAGGTGGGTCAGTCCATCACCGTCACCTGGCGCGGCAAGCCGGTGTTCATCCGCCACCGGACGCCCGAGGAAATCAAGTCCGCCACGGACGTGAACGTGTCCGAATTGCGCGATCCCCAGAAGGACGCGGACCGGCGCGAAGAAGCCGGAATGGCTGGTGGTCGTCGGCATCTGCACCCACCTGGGCTGCATCCCGCTGGGGCAGAAGAATTCCGATCCCCGCGGCGAGTACGGCGGTTGGTTCTGCCCCTGCCATGGTTCGGTCTACGACACATCCGGCCGCATCCGCAAGGGTCCCGCGCCGCGTAACCTGGAAGTGCCCAGCTACGCGTTCAAGACCGACACTTCGATCCGTATCGGCTAAGCCGGACCCCCAGGGAGCGAGAAATGGCTCACGGCCCTTCATCCTCTTTCAAGAATCCGGTGGTCAACTGGCTCGACCAGCGCCTGCCGATCTTCACGATGATCCAGAAGGAATACGGGGTGTTCCCCACCCCGCGTAACTTCAACTACTTCTGGAACTTCGGCGCCATCGCCATGATCATGCTGGTGACGATGATCGTCTCCGGCATCGTGCTGGCCATGCACTACACGCCCAACACCAACCTGGCCTTCAACTCCGTCGAGCGCATCATGCGCGACGTGAACTTCGGCTGGTTGATCCGCTACATCCACATGAACGGCGCCTCGTTCTTCTTCATCGCCGTTTATATCCACATCTTCCGCGGCCTCTACTACGGCTCCTACAAGAAGCCGCGTGAGCTGCTGTGGATCATCGGCGTGGTGATCTTCCTGCTGATGATGGCCACGGCTTTCATGGGCTACGTGCTGCCGTGGGGGCAGATGAGCTTCTGGGGCGCTACCGTCATCACCAACCTGTTCTCGGCCCTGCCGCTGGTGGGCCAGGACATCGTGACCCTGCTGTGGGGCGGCTTCTCCGTCGACAACCCGACGCTGAACCGCTTCTTCGCCCTGCACTATCTGCTGCCCTTCGTCATCGCCGCCGTCGTGTTCCTGCATGTGGCCGCGCTGCATGTCACCGGCTCCAACAACCCGCTGGGTGTCGAGCCCAAGGGCCCGCAGGACACGCTGCCCTTCCATCCCTACTACACGGTGAAGGACAGCTTCGGCACGGTGGTGTACCTGGCCATCTTCGCCGCCTTCGTCTTCTACGCCCCCAACTTCTTCGGCGAGCCGGACAACTACATCCAGGCGAACCCGATGGTGACCCCGCCGCACATCGTGCCGGAGTGGTACTTCCTGCCCTACTACGCGATCCTGCGCTCCATCACCTTCGACATCTCCATCCCCTTCACCGGGCTGAAGCTGATCGAGGCCAAGCTGGGCGGCGTCATCGCCATGTTCGGCTCCATCGCCATCCTGTTCATCCTGCCCTGGCTGGACACCTCGCCGGTGCGCAGCGCCCGCTTCCGTCCCATCTTCAAGAAGGGCATCCTGGCTTTCCTGGTCGCCTTCTTCCTGTTGATGTACGTGGGCGCCCAGACGGCCGACGCCGCCTGGCATCTGGGCGGTCTGGAAATCCCGCTGGTCTACGTCGGCCAGTTCGCCACCCTCGTTTACTTCGGCTTCTTCCTGTCGCTGCCGTTCGTCGGCCTGATCGAGAAGCCCCTGCCGCTGCCGGCCAGCATCGCCAAGCCCGTCCTGGGCGGTGGGGCCTCGGCCGCCGGTGCTACCGCCAAGCCGATGGAGAAAGCCTGATGCGTCGTCTTCGGTCCCTGATCCTCGCCGGTCTCGTCGCCGTCGCTGCGGCCGCCCCCGCGGTCGCCAGCGAAGAGATGGAGTACCCGAAGAACGAATGGAGCCACGGTGGCGTCACCCGCGGTTTCAGCAACATCTTCGGCACCTTCGACCGCAAGGCGCTGCAGCGCGGCTTCCAGGTCTACAAGGAAGTCTGCTCCGCCTGCCATTCCATGAACCTGCTGTCGTACCGCAACCTGGCCGCGCTGGGGTACAACGAGGCGGAGATCACCGCCATCGCCGCCGGCTACGACATGACCGACGGGCCCAATGACGAGGGTGAGATGTTCACCCGCAAGGGCGTGCCCGCCGACCACTTCAAGGCCCCGTTCCCCAACGAGAAGGCCGCCGCCGCCGCCAACGGCGGCAAGGCCCCGCCGGACCTGTCGCTGATCGTGAAGGCGCGCAAGGGGGGTGAGGATTACATCGTCGCCCTGCTGACCGGCTTCGAACCGGCCCCCGCCGGCTTCACCGTCCCGTCGGGCGGCAACTACAACAAGGCCTTCCCCGGCCATGTCATCGCCATGCCGCCGCCCCTGTCGGACGGCGGCGTGACCTTCGCCGACGGCACCAAGGCCACGGTGGAGCAGCAGGCCAAGGACGTGGCGACCTTCCTGGCCTGGGCGGCCGAGCCCAACCTGGAAGCCCGCCACCAGATGGGCCTGAAGGTCATGATCTTCCTGATCGTGCTGGCCGGCATCCTCTATGCCGCCAAGCGCGCCGTGTGGGCGGACCAGCACTAAGCCGGTTCCTCCTTTCAGGGCATGAAAAAGGGGCGCTCCGGGATGACCGGGGCGCCCTTCTTGTTTGGGGTGATGTCGATCAGATCTTGGCGGGGCAGGCGGCGTCGAAGGGGCGTAGCCGTTCCTCCGTCATGGGGTGGGTCGTCAGCCAGCTGGGAATGTGGCCGGCAATGGCGGAGGCCTGCTTCACCTCCGGGCTGTCGACGATCTTGCGCAGGGCCCGGGCGAAGGCGCAGGGGCTGCGCGACGGATCGTGAGACAGCCACGCCAGGGCGTCGGCGTCGGCCTCCGCCTCGAATTCGCGGGTGAAGCGCAGGTTCAGCAACAGCACGGGCGCCCCCACCAGGAAATGGCCAGCGGTGCTGGCGTCGCCCACGGCCACGGCGGCCAGCACGGACAGGCCGCTGGCGCGCAAGGCCAGGCGCAGGCCGTGGCGGTGGCGCACGTGTCCCACCTCATGCGCCAGCACGGCCGCCACCTCCTCATCGTCCAGAATCTTCAGCAGCTGGTCGGTGACGATGATATCGCCGCCGGGCAGGGCGAAGGCGTTGGGGCCGACCAGAGGACTGTTCAGGAAATGCAGGCGGTAGGCCTCGCCATCCTGCGCCCCCACCATGTTGGCCAGGATGCCGGCCAACCGCTTCTGGCGGGCGGGGTCGACGGTCGTCCGCTCCTTCTCATTCTGAAAAATCAGGCTTAGCCCGGCGTCGGTCAGCTTGCGCTCCACCCAGGGCGGGGTGTGCGCCGCCGCCAGGTCGGCGGCCCGGGGCACGCCCCAATACCAGGTGGCGGCCCCCAGGCCCAGCAGCACGGGCACGCTGGCCAGCGCCAGGCGCCACGACCCCTCCAGCCGGGACAGCAGGCCGGGTTTGTGGCCCAGCGCCGCCGCCAGCGGGCCGCCGCCGATGACCTCCAGCGTGTCGCCGTTGGCGAAGTCGAACCGCCAATAGTCGCCGCCGATGGGTGGCACAATGGTCAGGGTGTGCCGGGGCACCGTGCGCGCCCCATGCTCGTCCGTGCCGGACAGGACCAGACCCTGGGGGCCGGCGCGCACGGTGACCGTCTCCGCCCGTGACAGGCCGGCACGGTACAGCCGGCCCGTCCCGGTGGCGTGTGGGGCGTCGGTCGTCAAAAGCCGATCCCGACGTCGATGTCGAAGAAGGCCGCCGCCTGGTCGCCAAAAGCGCCGGCCTCGCTCTGCGCACCGGCGACGAAGCTGTCCAGGCCCGTCGGGGCGTGGACCGTCAGGTGTTCCAGCACATAGCGGGCAGTGCGGCAGCGGACCCAGGGGTAGGCGAACCCCAGGGTGAAGAGCAGCAGCAGGCCGTTGCTGACGTACAGCCACAGCACCGGGCCCAGTTGCCAGCCGGCAGACAGGGTGACGTCCGCCAGGGACAGGCGCTGCACCACCGTCTTGGCCAGCCACAGGGCGACCAGGAGGGTCACCAGCAAAAGCCCAGCGTACAGCACCAACATCAGGAAGGGGGCCATCTGCGCGCTGGCCGGCGCCGGCCGGTGATTGGCCACCGCGTCCATCAAGGGATAGAGCATGGCGAACGCCGCGGCGGCGAACGCCAGCAGAGCCGCGGCCAGAATGAGGCTCAGCAGATAGAAGCGACCCACGGCAGGCGCCATGCGCAGCGGCGTGGCGCCGTAGCGGCTGTTGTCCACCATCCAACGGTACTGCTGATGCAGGACGTAGGGATAAAGCAGGCCCAGTGTCAGCCCGCCCAGGATGGGCAGGCCCAGGAAGTTGATGTAGGCCCCGCTCATGACGCCCGCTTCGTGCGAGAAGCTGAAGCGCACGCCCCGGTAAGAGGTGACGCGCAGGCGAAAGCGCAGCGCCTTGACGATGATCCAAGGGCCCGCCACCAGCAGGACGGGGACGTACACCAGCGCGTAGGGCGACTGGATCTTGGCCAGGATGGCGTAGGGCACGAACAGGACCAGGACGATGATGCGCCCGATCAGGATGGACAGCGGGCGGGCATGATAGCCGAATCGGGCGCCCGCCAGCTCCGTCGCCTCATGGAAATAGCGCTGGCTGCGCACCTTGGCCCAGGGCGAATAGATGCCCAGGGTGACGATGGTCAGCAGCAGGTTCACGATCCAGATCGGAAAATACTCACGGCCCGTGCCGTGGAAACGGAAGGCGTGCGAACCACCATGCGCCGGGCTGTCCGCGGCGTTGGACACATCGACAGAGTCAGGCATTGTTCCCCCATGCGATAGCGCGGCCTGTTCCCCGGTAGGGCCGCGTCATTACTGTAGCTGAAATTTCGGCAAACGATACACGCAATGGATGCGATGTTGCGGATTTGGCAATTCGTCAAGGATGGGCGGCATGGGCGTGGTGACGGCGGCGGCGGTTCTGGCCTTCTGGTTCGGGGAACTGACGCCGGACGATTGGTTCAGCGGCGGGGCGGACATCGACGCGCGCATTCGTGACCGGCTGGCCGATAGCTATCATGCCGCGGCCGAAGGGGCGCTGGACGCCTGGGCCGATACCTCGGACGGGGCGCTGGCCCTGCTGATCCTGCTGGACCAGGTGCCGCGCAACCTGTTCCGGGGCGACGCCCTGGCCTTCGCCACCGACGCGCGGGCGCAGGAATTGGCCACCCGGGCGGTGGCCCGCGCACAGGACCTGGAACAGCCGGTGGACCGGCGCCTGTTCTTCTACCTGCCGTTCGAGCACGCGGAGGAGATTGTGCTGCAGGACTGCTGCGTCGCCCTGGTGGCGGAGCGCATCGGCGCCGGCCATCACCTGGACTATGCCGAACGCCACCGCGAGGTCATCCGCCGCTTCGGCCGCTTCCCCCATCGCAACGGCATCCTGGGCCGCGCCAGCACGGCGGCGGAGCGGGAGTACCTGGACCAACCGGGGGCGGGTTTCTAACGGCAGGATTCTGGCGGCGGGCCTGTCGCCCCGGCCGATGGCCGCACCCCAAAGAGGGTGCTACCCCCGCCGATGGATCGCCGCTACCATATTGAACGGTCTGGATATTCATCGCGGGGAGCGGGACATGACCACACACGCCAAGGCGGCCAATAGGGCTGGTTTACTGCTGGGATTGGCCATGGGGCTCATGCTGGCCGGGGTCACCCCGTCATGGGCGGCCCCCTCGCCTGAGCAGGTGAAGAAGGCGGTGGACGCGGGTGACCTGCCGGCCGCCGAGCACATGCTGCGCGAGGTGGTGCGGGAGCATGGCGACAGCGCCCGCGCCCATTACGACCTGGGAGAGGTGCTGGGCCTGGAAGGCCGGCATCAGGACGCGGTGGGCGAGCTGGAGCTGGCGCGCAAGATCGACCCCAGCCTGCACTTTGCCCGCAGCCCCGAAACCTTCCAGCAGCACCTGGCGCGCGAGCAATCCTTCCTGAAGCCGGCCGTCCAGGCGGCCCCGGCCCAGCCCGCGCCGCCAACCCACACCGCCGTGCAGGCCGCACCGCCCCCGCGCGCGGAGGGAGACAGCGGCCTGACCGTCATCCTGGTCGTGGGCGGCCTGCTGTTGGCCGCCCTGGCCATTTACCTGGTCTTTCGACGGGCCAGTCCCGCTTACGGCGGCGGCTATCGTCCCGCCCCCGCCGGTCCGGTGCCGCCGCCCTATCCGCCGGCCTATGGCCAGCCCGGCTACGCCCCGGTGGTGGTGCAGGAGCCGGGCCTGGGCACCGGCTTCCTTACCGGCGTGCTGGCAGGCGAACTGATGGCCGGTGGTGGCCATCGCGACACCGTGGTGCACGAGACGGTGATCAACAACGTCACTGAGAACCGGGTGTACGGGAACGACCGCCGCCCTGATCCGGATTACGATTCCGGCAGCAGCTCATCGTCCAACGACGGCTGGGGCGGCTCGTCCGACGGCGGGTCTTCGTCCAGCAGTTTCGACAGCGGCAGCTCCGGCGGCGACAACAGCAGCTGGTGATCTGGCGACACCTAGGCGTCCACAGGCTGCGACCGCCCGCCGTTTGAGGGCTTAAAAGAAAGCCGCCGCATAGGCCGGGTCGTACTGCATGGCGCCGACCCGGTTGCCTTCCGTATCATGCAGATAGATCAGGCGGCCCACCCCGTCGATGGTGTAGGGCTGCATGACGATGGTGCCGCCGTTGGCGGTGACCTTGGCCATGATGGCGTCCAGATCGTCCACACCCACGGTGCATTCGAAGCCCTTCATGCCCGTGCCGGTGACGGGCTCGTGCCGCTGCTGCAGCGCGCCGCCCACGTGTTTCTCGCCTTCGGCCCCGGTCTGGATCAGGTAGAAGCCCGGCGGCCCCCAGGGAGTGATGCGCCAATCGAACACCGCTTCATAGAACGCCTTGGCGCGCTCCACATCCTCGGCATGGATGGCGAAGAAGCGCAGGTGGTTGGCCATGATGACCTCCGTGGTTGGGGGGCGTGATGGGGAATGACCGGATGATGCCGTATCGGCCTGTGGCCGTCTTGCGCTAGGATGACGATCTTTGTCGCAAAGGCGCCAAGATGGCCGACCCTTTCCTCATCCGCAGCTTGGCGCTGACCTTCAGCGACGGCCACCGGCTGCACAGTCACAAGCACGAGTGGGGGCAACTGCTGTACGCCGCGCGCGGCGTCATGCGGGTGGTGGCGGATGGGGTTGCCTGGCTGGTGCCGCCCGCTCAGGCGGTATGGCTGCCGCCGGGCGCGCCGCACACGGTGGAGATGCGGGGCGGGGTCGCCATGCGCACCCTCTACATCGCCCCGGTGCTGGCCGCCGCAACGGGCGCCATGCCCGCCGGCTGCCAGGTGCTGGGCGTGGCGCCGCTGCTGCGCGAGCTGATCCTGCATGTGGTGGCGGTGGGCATGCTGCGGGCCGACAAGGTGGACCAGGCGCGGCTGGCCGGTGTGTTGATGGACCGTCTGGCGGCGGCGGAGCGGCTGCCCCTGTCGCTTCTCTGGCCGCGCGACCGCCGCGCCCTGGCCTTGGCCGAGCGCCTGCGCCAGGACCCGGCGGACGAGTTGGACCTGGAGGCGTTGGGCGCCGCCGTGGGCGCCAGCGCCCGCACCCTGCAGCGCCTGTTCAAGGAGGAGACGGGCTTGCGCTTCGGCGAGTGGCGCCAGCAGCTGCGCCTGCTGCACGCGGCCAGCCTGCTGGGTACCGGCCTGTCGGTGACGCAAGCCGGGCTGGAGGCCGGCTACAGCAGCACCAGCGCCTTCGTCAGCGCCTTCCGCCGCCGCCTGGGCGTGACGCCGGCGCGCTACCGGGCGCCCATCTCCGCCTCATAGTGGGCCCTCATAAAGTCGATGAAGGCGCGCAGCGGCGCCGGCACGTGACGGCGGCTGGGGTAGTAGAGATAGGGGCCGGGGAAGGGGGGCAGCCAGTCCTGCAGCGCCGGCACCAGCCGCCCGGCGGCCAGCGAAGGTGCCAGGAAGCCTTCGAAGGTGCAGAACCAGCCCAGGCCCGCTTCCGCCGCGCTGATGGCGATATGCACGCCATTTCCCACCAGGCGGCCATCGGGCTGGATGCGCACCACCTCGTCCCCCCGCTCGAACTCCCAGGGCTGCACGGCGCTGTCGGCGAAGCGGTGGCGCAGGCAGGGTCGCCCGATGAGGTCGTGTGGATGGCCGGGCAGGCCCTCGCGCGCGATCAGCTCCGGCGAAGCCGCCAGCACATAACGCTGCGGCGGGCTGATGGGCACGGCCACCACGTCCTGGGCCAGGGCCTCGCCATAGCGGATGCCGGCGTCGAAGCCCTGGGCGAAGACATCGACGAAGGCGTTGTTCTCGATGATCTCCAGCGTGATGCCGGGGTAGGCCGCCAGGAAGCGCGGCACCAGGGGGGCCAGGATCAGCCAGGACACGACGATGGGAACGTTCAGACGCAGCAGGCCGGTGGGCGTGTCGCGAAAGCTGTTCACCTCGTCCAGCGATTCCGCCACCTCGCTGAACACCGGCGCCAGCCGTGCCACCAGGCGCTGTCCGGCCTCCGTGGGCGTGACGCTGCGGGTGGTGCGGTTCAGCAGGCGTACGCCCAGATCCTCCTCCAGCCGCTTCAGCGCCAAGCTGAGGGTGCTGGGCGCCACGCCCCGTTCCTTGGCGGCGCGGCGGAAACTGCGGTGGCGGGCCACTGCCAGGAAAAGGTCCAGGTCGGCGAGATTGGGGGCGGACATGAGGCACCATTGTTCGAAATATCGAACAGCGCATTGATGATTGCCCAGATTATCACGCGATGCCTTCGGCGGCATAGTCCACCTCACCAACGGCCTGACGCCGTTACCAAGCCTCCCGCCACTTGAGGAAAAAACGATGCTGCAGCGTATGTTAGGCGCCAAAGGTCCCGCCACCTCCGCCCTGGGCCTGGGCTGCATGGGCATGTCCGACATGTACGGCCCCAGCGACCGGGCCGAGAGCATCGCCACCCTGCACGCGGCGGCGGATGCCGGCGTGGTCCTGCTGGATACCGGCGACTTCTACGGCATGGGCCATAACGAAATGCTGATCGGCGACGCGCTGGCCGATGCCGGGTTCACCCGGGCCCACAAGCGGGACGATGTGCAGATCAGCGTGAAGTTCGGGGCCCAGCGCGACCCGGCCGGCAACTGGATCGGCTTTGACGCCCGGCCGTCGGCGGTGAAGACCGCGCTGTCCTACACCCTGCGGCGCCTGCGGGTGGACCATATCGACATCTACCGTCCCGCCCGCCTGGACCCCAATGTGCCCATCGAGGACACGGTGGGCGCCATCGCCGACCTGGTGAAGGCCGGCTATGTCCGCCACATCGGCCTCTCCGAGGTGGGGTCGGACACCCTGCGCCGGGCGGCGGCCGTGCACCCCATCGTCGACCTGCAGATCGAATACTCACTGATCTCGCGCGGGTTGGAGCGGGACATCCTGCCCACCTGCCGGGAACTGGGCATCGGCATCACCGCCTATGGCGTGCTGTCGCGTGGCTTGATCAGCGGGCATTGGACAAAAGACAAGGGCAAGGGTGCGGATTTTCGGGCCCATAGCCCCCGCTTCCAGGGCGACAACCTGGACCACAACCTGACGCTGGTGGAGGAACTACGGCGGGTGGCGGCGGAAAAGGGCGTCACCGTCGCCCAGATCGCCATCGCCTGGGTGCTGGCCCAGGGCCAGGACATCGTTCCCCTGATCGGCGCCCGCCGCCTCGACCGGCTGGCGGAATCGCTGGGCGCCCTGGATGTGACCCTCACACCCGACGACCTGGTTGCCATCGAGCGGGCGGTGCCCAAGGATAGCGCCGCCGGCGACCGCTACAATGCCCACGCCATGGCCTCGCTGGACAGCGAACGTCAAGGTTGAGACGGAAGCGATGTCGCGGAAGGGCGGAAGGCGCTGGAGTGGGAGAACCGGGAACTGGGCGAAGTGAATGAAATCCTGCGCAAGGCGAGCGCGTATTTTGCGGCGGCGGACCTCGACCGCCGGTTCAAGCCATGATCGCCTTCATCGATGAGCATCGGGGTGTGCACGAGGTCGAGCCGATCTGTTGGGTGTTGCCGATCGCCCCGTCCACCTACCACCGGCATGCGTCGCGGCGTTCCGGCCCGAACCGCCTGCGGGCGCGGGCCCAGCGGATGTGGCGTTGAAGGTCGCGGTACGGGCGGGCGTTCGACGAGAACTTCGCCGTCTATGGCGTGCGCAAGGTCTGGCACCAGCTCAAGCGGGAGGGCCACGCCGTCGCGCGCTGCGCGGTTGCCCGGCTGATGCGGGGCATGGGTTTGCGGGGCGTGGTCCGGGGCAAGCCAGTGAAGACGACGGTGAGCGACAAGGCGGCGCCCTGTCCGCTGGACCACGTCAATCGGCAGTTCCATGCGCCCCGGCCGAACATGCTGTGGCTGTCGGGCTTCACCTACGTCGCCACCTGGCAGGGCCACGTCTACGTGATGCTCAATACGTCAGCATCGAGCACACCGAGCGCCTGGCCGACGCCGGGATCGAGCCCCCGGTCGGCAGCATCGGCGACAGCTACGAGCCCGCAGGACCAGCGCGGCTACAACGCCTTGACGGAGACCATCAATGGCCTCTACAAGGCCGAGGTGATCCATCGGCGTGGGCTGTGGCGATCCTTCGGGGCTGTCGAGTACGCTACTCTGGAATGGGTGGGTTGGTTCAACCACCGGCGGATTTTGGGACCCATCGGCAACATTCCCCCAGCCGAGGCGCGCTTCCACGCTATGACGGACAATCCGGCATTGGCCGCCTGACTCAAACCAAACGGCCTCCGACAATCCCGGCGCCGATGCCGGGGAAGGGCATCCACGCCATCAGTTCAGGACACTTAGTCCCCGTGATTCTTACCGTCGAAATATTTCAATGATTTAATCTCGCTGGCCTTTGCAATAAAATTGCAAAGCGGCAAGTGATAAATTATTCTCGTTTCTAGAATGATCCTTGAGAATCAATGCTTAAGGCTTGCGGAGAACGGGTTGGGGGTGCTGGTGCCATATCTTTCTGCCATTAAGTTTGCCATTAAGCAGGCGCCCATTCTGGGAAGGGTGGTTATTGAGCGGGACGACCTGCGGGTCGCGGTCGCCGATGCCGCTTCGGAGGTGGCGAAGCTGCATCGGCATCTTGAGAGCGTGATTGGGGAATGTAACGACCTGCGGGCTGAACAGGACAGGCTGCGGGCCACCGCCGCCGATGCCGCCTCGAAGGTTGCCGATCTGCAACGGCATCTTGATGGCGTGAGGGCGGAGCGTGACCGCTTGCGGGAAGAGCTTGGGAAAACGGCGCACAATCTTCAGCTCCCCAGTGGAGAGCATGATGGCATTCAACGCGACACCAGTCGGTTGATGCTGTTGAAGCCGACATTCACGGCGCGGAACCGCGCGGAATTCTTCGATGGCATGACGAACGCCGATTTTTCCGCCTCTGACCGGGTGGAAGCCGAGGTGATTGCCCAGGGAGAGGTTGGACAGGTTTTCACCAGGCATTTTTGTCTGTGCTGCGGCCAGACGGTGGAAATGCTGACCGACTATCAATACGCCTTCGAGGTTGACGGCAGGAAAATCCCGAACTGGCGCGAACGGGTTGTGTGCCCGCACTGTGGAATGAACAACCGCCAGCGCCTGACCGCGCAGTTGGTGCATCAGCACGTTGAACAGTATGGTTGCTCAACCCTCTATTTCATGGAGCAGGTGACGCCCATCTTTGCTTGGACCCGGTCTCGGTATCCTGACCTCACCGTGCACGGCAGCGAGTATCTGGGATTTGAATATGTGGGCGGTACCATGGTGAACGGCATCCGCCACGAAGATGTGATGGACCTGTCCTTCCCGTCGGATTCGATCGATTTGATCGTCAGCAACGACGTGTTTGAGCACGTGCCGAATTACCGCAGGGCGCTGGCCGAATGCGCGCGGGTGTTGCGCCCGAACGGTCATCTCCTGGCAACCATCCCCTTCTCCACGCATGAGGATCAGTCCCAGGTTCGGGCGGAGATCAGGGACAACGCCCTGAACCTGCTTCTGCCGGCGCAATACCATGGCAACCCGCTATCGGCCGACGGCTGCTTGGTTTTTCACGATTTTGGCTGGGACATGCTAAATCACTTCACAGAAGCGGGTTTCGCATCCGTGAAGTGCGAAGTTTATACCGACGCTCAATACGGGCACCTGGGGCGGGGCCAGATCGTCTTCAAGGCGGCTATGACCGGCGTCTGAGGACCGGATTTGTCCAGGAAAAGATGGCGCAATTGGGAAAGGGGCGGCTGAGCTGAAGCGCAGCCGCCCCTTTCGGTTCTTAGGCGATGAGTATCGTCACACGTTGAACCGGAAATGGAAGATGTCGCCGTCGTGGACGACGTATTCCTTGCCTTCGATGCGCAGCTTGCCGGCATCCTTGGCGCCGGCTTCGCCGCCCAGGGCGACGTAGCTGTCGAAGTCCACCGTCTCGGCCTTGATGAAGCCGCGCTCGAAGTCGGTGTGGATGACGCCGGCGGCCTCGGGGGCCTTGGCGCCCCGGCGCACGGTCCAGGCACGCGCTTCCTTCGGGCCGACGGTGAAGAAGGTCAGCAGGTTCAAGAGGCCGTACCCGGCGCGGATCAGGCGGTTCAGGCCCGGCTCCTCCAGCCCCAGGGAGGACAGGTACTCGGCCTTGTCCTCATCGCTCAGCTGGGCCAGTTCCGACTCGATGGCGGCGGAGATGACGACGGACACGGCACCCTGGGCCTTGGCCATCTCGGCCACCCGGGCCGACAGGCTGTTGCCGGTGGCGGCCGATGCCTCCTCCACGTTGCAGACGTACAGCACCGGCTTGGCGGTCAGCAGCTGCAGCTGGCGCCAGTAGGGGCGGTCCTCATCCGACACCTGGACCACGCGGGCCGGCTTGCCGTCGCGCAGCACGACCAGCGCCTGCTCGATCAGGTCGGCGAAAATCTTGGATTCCTTGTCGCCGCCCTTGGCCTTCTTCTGCAAGGCGGGCAGGCGCTTTTCCAGGCTGTCCATGTCGGCCAGCATCAGCTCGGTCTCCACCGTCTCCGCGTCGCGGGTGGGATGGATGGAGCCTTCCACATGGGTGATGTCGTCATCCTCGAAGCAGCGCAGCACGTGGACGATGGCGTCCACCTCGCGGATGTTGGCCAGGAACTGGTTGCCCAGGCCTTCACCCTTGGAGGCGCCACGCACCAATCCCGCGATGTCCACGAACTCCAGCTGGGTGGGGACGGTCTTCTGCGACTTGGCGATGGCCGCCAGCTTGTCCAGGCGCGGGTCGGGCACGCCGACGCGGCCCACATTGGGCTCGATGGTGCAGAAGGGGTAGTTGGCCGCTTCCGCCGCCGCCGTGCTGGTCAGCGCGTTGAACAGGGTCGACTTGCCGACGTTGGGCAGGCCGACGATGCCGCAATTGAATCCCATGGGAATACTCTAGGTCTAAGGGCCGCTTTGGCCGCGTTTATCGGGCAAAGGCGGCCGGATTGCAAACCGCCGTTACGCAGGTCCGCCATTAGGCCGGGTGACCCGACCCTGGCGTCCAGTCCGGTGGCGCCATCTCGAAGGCCTGGAACTCGAAGGCTGGGGCCACGGTGCAGCCCACCAGGGTCCAGTCGCCCAAGGACTCCGCCGCCTGCCACTGGCCCGCCGGCACCACGCCCTGGGGCCGCTGGCCGGCGGCGAGATCCGCGCCCAGGATCAGGTGGGTGGCGGTGACGCCATTGGCTGACAGGGACAGGCGCAGGGGCGCCCCGGCATGCCAGTGCCACACCTCGTCCGCGTCGCGCACCCGGTGCCAATGCGACCGTTCCCCCGCCTTCAACAGGAAGTAGATGGCGGTCGATGCGCCCCGGCCGCCGCCGCCGGCCGCATGGCGATACGTTTCCACATAGTGTCCGCCCTCGGGATGGGGTTGCAGGCCCAGCAGGCCGATGATGGTTTCCGCGTCCATGACGGTTCAGCCCCGGGGCGGCATGGTCAGGCGGAAGCTCTCGCGGTCGCTGGCCTGGGCGAACCAGACCGCCAGCTTGGGTGCCTGCTGGCGCCAGCGGTCGCACTCCCACCGCAGGTCCAGGTAGGCCAGCGCGATCATGACCGACAGGGTGCCGATGGTCAGGCCCCTCAGCTGCTCGGCCTCGGCCTCCAGCAGATCGACGGCGCGGGTCATGGCCTGCCGCTGACGGTCCGTCCAGTTGGCCGAGCGCAGGTTCTCCGGCCGCAGACCCTCCATGCGGCGCAGGATGGCGGCGTCGCATATGCCGTCGGCGATGGCCTGCTGGCGCAGGGCCCGCCAGCGCTCCGGCCCGGCGGCGGGGAACAGGGGCTGGCCCAGGGTGCCCTGGCTGTCCAGGTATTCGGCGATGACCGGGCTGTCGAACAGGGCCAGGCCGTCGTCGGTCACCAGGGTGGGGATCTTGCCCAGTGGGTTCAGGGTGGGCACCACCGTCTCCGGCGACCAGACGTCGGTGGGCGAGAGTTCGATCCGGGAAACCAGGCCCCGCTCATGGGCGACCATCAGCGCCTTGCGCACGAAGGGGGAGGTCTGGCTGTAGAAAAGCTTCATCGGATTCAGGCTTTCGGGAGAGGCTGGAGCACAGGGGTGCTTTACCCCCGGAAATTGTCTTTCCGGCGGCGGATTTCGGCGAAGACGGCCACCGGGTCCTGACCGCCCAGGCCCACGGCGGCGGCCAGCGCGGGCAGGTCGGCGCGCAGGAAGGGGTTGGTCGCCCGCTCCACGGCGATGGTGGTCGGCAGGGTGGGTCGGTCGTCGGCACGCAGGGCCGTGACCTCCTTCACGCGGGCCGCCAGGTCGGCGTTGTCCGGCTCCAGCGTCAGGGCGAAACGGCCGTTGCCGGCGGTGTACTCGTGGCCGCAATAGACGGCGGTCTCCGCCGGCAGGGCGCGCAGGCGGGTGAGGGAGTGCCACATCTGGTCCGGCGTGCCCTCGAACAGGCGCCCGCAGCCCATGGAGAACAGGGTATCGCCGGAGAACAGCACGGCATCCTCCGCCCCATGGAAGGCGATGTGGCCCCGCGTGTGGCCGGGCACGTCGATGCCGGTGAAAGGGCAGTCGCCGAGGGTGAAGCTCTCGCCGTCGGCGACGGCGCGATCGATGCCGGGAATGCGGTCACGATCGGCGGCGGGCCCCACGATGGCGGCGCCGTAACGGGCCTTCAGCTCCAGATTGCCGCCGACATGGTCGCCATGGTGGTGGGTGTTGACGATCAGGTCCAGGGCCCAGCCGCGCCGTTCCAGCGCCGCCACCACGGGGGCGGCCTCCGCCGGGTCGACGACGGCGACCTTGGCCGTGGCGGCGCAGCGCAGCAGGTGGATGTAATTGTCGCTGAGCGCCGGAATAAGGAACACGTCGAGGCGCCGGGGGGTGGCATGGGCGGGGGATGCGGGCGGGATCATGGCGGCAAACCTATCGCAGCGGCGGGGGTAATGCTAATGGTTGGGACCAGCATCGCTTGACAGCGGCCCGATCTCCGGGATTGCCTTAAAGCGGGGCGTTGACCAACCATAACCGAATAAAAACGGCTTATGAGCGATCTGCTGACGGCGGTGGCGATCTTTATGATGGTGGCGGGGCTGTCCTACCTCGCCGCCCTGGCCATTTCGCATCTGGTGGAACAGCATCTGCACATGAGCGAGGGGGTGGACCGGGTGGATGAGCGCTTCCAGGAGGCCAACATCCTGTTCCGCAGGTTCGAGGACCGGGGCGGCAAGATCATGCCGCGCGTGGCCCGCCTGGACAATGAGCTGAAATCCGCCCGCCGGCAGAACTATATGTCCACCCGTCGCGTGGCGGATCTCGAGGCCAAGCGGGACCAGCTGATCCGCGTGCTGGGGGAGGAGGACGCCTTCACCCGCCCCGGCCGGCCGGCCCGGCACTTCGTGGCGGCCGTCATCAACCGCCATGTGCAGCGCGCCGTGATGGAGCAGAAGGAGGTCATGGGCCTGTCGCGCAGCTGGGCGCGCACCCAGAACGTCCACGCCTGGGCGCCCAATGCCAGCGACGCCAAGACCCTGGTGGAAAGCTACTACCCCCATTCCATGGGTTTCCACATCATCGAGATTCGCGAGCCCTCGCAAGACAGCCCGGGAGATCATGGCCCGGGCATGGATGAAGGCGATGTTCATCTGGCGGAGACCGACGTCTCCACCCCGCAGGGCTGAGGACGTCATGGCCCTCAGCTTCTCTTTGCTGTTCGGCATCGCCGCCGGCTTGACCGCCGCCGGCCAGGTCGCCAGCTCCACCGCCCGGCGCATCCGCCGCATGCGCCGCGACACCCGCGCCCGCCGCCGCCAGGTGGACGAGCTGTTCCAGGCGGTGCGGGACAAGGCCAGGCTGACCCTGGATCTGAAGCGCGAAGAGCGCAAGATGACGGCGGAGCTGGAGGAATTGCGCAGCAGCGTCACCCAGCATGACCGCTTGGCCGAGGCGCGCCGTGCGGACGAGGCGCTGCTGTACGTCTATGACGAGCGCCGCATGCCCAACGACAGCGGCTTCACCGTCACCATCAGCCATTCCAGTTTCCAGACACTGTCGCGCGGCGCGCCGGAGATGGTGGTGTCGTCCTGGCGCATGGGGCGGCGCTATCTGGTTTGGGCGTCCAGCGCCAAGCTGGCCGTGTCCAAGACCCTGCAGCGCTTTCCGCCCGAGCGCGGCTATGTGGTCAAGGGTGGTGAGCCCTATCCTTCGGATCCTGAGGAATTGTAGGGGTTGGGGGGCGCCGCCGTCGGTGGCCTGGGCGCTTGTTCAAGGCCAGGCCGGCGCATGGCGACGCAGGGCATTTGGCGTCAATCGCCCCGTCATGGTCCCAGCGCTGCCCGGCTTCCGCCGCAATCCCGGTGTTGAATAGCACCATCGCCGGACGCCTTCCCCCGAAGGGCGACTGCCAATGGGGGTAGGGTGCCGGACGGATGTTCCTCGCTCGGGGTCAGCGTGTCGCCATGTTGCTCAAGACTGTCTTTCTGCCCCTGACGGCCGCGGGCTTCGGCGCCGCCGCCGGCCTGTGGGACCTGACCTCCGCCAGTCTGGACGGCACCCTGGTGATGCTGGCCGTCGCCGGCTTCCTGCTGGCCGTGGCGGCGCCCCGGCAATGGGGCGTCTGGGTCCTGGTCATCGGTTCCGGCGTGCTGTTGGCCCATCTGGTCACGCCCGCCCGGCCCGGGATGCTGTTCGACCTGACGGTGGTCTCCGGCCTGGTGGCCGCCGCCGTCTCCCTGCTGCCGGCGGCGGTGGGCGCCGTCGCGGCCCTGGCCGTGCTGTGGGTCCTGCGGCCCAACCGGCCGATGCGGACCTGTGTGGCGCCGCTGGCGCAGCCCGCCAAGCCCACCCTGGCGCAACGGGGTGCCCAGGCGGCCCAGCGCGCCGCCGACCGCATGGGGCGCCTCAATGGCGGTGCCCTACGCGGCCAGCCCACCCTGGATGTGGGTGACTGACGCCCGCAGTGTGACGACTGAAGCCCAAGGTGGCGCACGGCGTCCCGCCGTCCGTCCTCCGGCTGTGCTATCCCTCTAATTTGTCCCGGCTTTTTGCGGTTTGGGACACTCCGCCCGATTGACAGCGTCATCGGCCGCCCCCTACCGTCCCGCCACTTTCGCGCCAGGCCCCGCATGGTCCTGGGCGTGCTGCCACATGAAGAACATCAGGGGTCGTTCCATGAAGATTGCCGCCGTCGCCGCCGCTCTGGTCATCGCCGTCGCGGGTACCGCCGTCGCCCAGACGGCCGGTGACCCCGTGAAGGGAGAAAAGGTGTTCCAGCGCTGCAAGGCCTGTCACAGCGCCGAGAAGGATGGCGCCGACAAGCTGGGTCCCAACCTGTGGGGTGTGGTCGGCCGCAAGTCCGCCAGCGAAGACGGCTTCAACTACTCCCCCGCCATGAAGGCCGCCAACAAGACCTGGGACGCGGCCACGCTGGATGTCTATCTGACCAAGCCGGCGGCGTTGGTGCCGGGCACCCGCATGGCGTTCCCGGGCATCCCCTCCGCCCAGGATCGCGTCGACGTCATTGCCTACCTGTCGGCCTTGAAGTAAGTGCCCTGCGGTGCCGGCCCCGCCACCAAGGGTGGGGCCGGATCGTTGCGGTCCCCCAACTGCTGCCGTCACGACACAACCGGGGATATTCGCCGCCCTGTCACTTTTGTGTCCTTGACGGCGGGGGATGCTTTCGTGGGACTCTGCCCTCGCGTCAAGAACGAGCGGGCCGCCTGAACGGCCGCCGTGAAGGGATAGAGGAAGCCCATGACCAGCCGGATGTTACGCACGACCACCGCCATGGCGGTGGCGCTGATGGCGTCTTTCGTCGGTTCCACCGCGCACGCGCAGCAATATTCCGCCGGTATCGTCTTCGGCGACAGCCTCAGCGACCCGGGCAATCTGGTGCCCCTGGGCCTGGCCCCGCCGCCGCCCTATTACAACGGCCGCTTCTCCAACGGCCCGTTGTGGGATGAGAAGGTGGGCGCGCTGATCGGTGGCGTGCCGTTCAAGAGCTACGCGTATGGCGGCGCCCGTTCCACGGCGGAACGGCCCATCGATTTTCTGAACCAGATCAACGCGTTCTTGGCGGCCAAGCCCACCATCACCAGCAGCCAGCTGTATTCCTTGTGGATCGGCGCCAACGACTACTTCCAGTACGCCACCAGCGGTTCATCGGTGGACGCGGCGACGGAGGCGGCCACCGTCGTGGGCAACATCGGCACCGGCGCCAGCAAGCTGATCGCCGCCGGCGCCCGCAATTTCCTGATCTTCAACCTGCCCAACCTGGGCAACACCCCGTCCATTTCGGCCCAGGGCGCGGATGCGTCGTTGCAGGCCAACCAGCTGACGGCCATCCACAACGCCGACGTGCTGGCCCTGACAAAAAGCCTGAATGGCACCAACGGTGCCCGGGTCATCCTGGTGGACGTGAACACCATCTTCAGCATGATCCAGGCCAACCCGTCAGCCTATGGCATCACCGACGCCACCCATTCCTGCCTCCTGGGTGGCAAGGCCACGGGCTACTGCACCCCGGCCAACATCAACACCATGCTGTTCTGGGACGACGTGCACCCCACCACCACGGGACACACCCTGCTGGCGGAATATGTGGCGGGCACCCTGACCACCGTGCTGCAGGCGCCGCAGGCGGCGGTCGCGGCCACGCAGTTGAACTTCATCGCCGATGACGGCATGACCGGTTCCGTCCGCGCCCGCCTGAACGGCATCCGTTCCGGCACCGGCGTGGCCGGCGTGGGCGGCGGCACGGGAACCGGCACTTCGACGGGCCGCGACGGCCGCGTCGGCATATTCCTCTACGGCAACTACGGTACCGGCGATCGCGATGCCATCGCCGGCCAGATGGCCTACACCTACGACAGCTACACCGGCGCCCTGGGCGTCGACTATCGGGTGTCGGACACCGTCACCACCGGCGTGGCCCTGGGCTATGGCGACAACCGCATGCGCTTCCAGGGCGGTTTCGGCAAGGATGAGCTGCACGCTTACAACCTGATGGCCTACGCCACGGCCAACATGGGCGCGTTCTACGCCGACGGCATGATCAGCTACGGCTATGACGAGTTCACCCAGATGCAGCGTCAGACCGGCTTCGCGCCGCAGCCCTGGGGCAACGCCACGCCCAACGGCAGCACCTATGGCGCCAGCCTGTCGGGCGGCTACAGCGTCACCCTGGGCAACGTGGCCCTGGGCCCAACGGCGGGCCTGCGCTACACCCGTGCCAGCATCCACAGCTACACGGAAAAGGACGCCGGCGCGCTGGCGCTGAGCGTGCCGGATTTCGACGCCGAAAGCTTCCGCGCCCAGGCGGGCGGCCAGCTGGCCATTCCCTTCGTCATGGGCGACGTGGTGGTGGCGCCGCAGATCCAGGCCGGCGTGCAGCATGAGTTCCTGAACTCTGGCCGCATCTTCCAGGCGACCCTGCCGGGTGGCCAGGTGGCGGAAACGGACGCGGGTGCCGGCAAGCGCACCTCCTACTACGGTGGCGGCGGAATCGCCATCCAGGCCAACGGCTTCAATGTGGCCGTTTCCTACCAAGGGACGTTCGACAACGGCGACCGCACCGACCATGCCGTCATGGGCCATATCCGCGTCGGCTTCTGACGCCGGGCCGACAAGAACAGCATTTGGTTGACTGGGGGCGCGGGATATTCCCGCGCCTCTTTTGTTGCTACCCTGGCGTCAACAAAAGCAACGTGAGGGAGGGAATCATCATGGCCCGTTCGCGTTTTCCTTTGGGCTTGGCCGCCTGCGTGCTGGCGGCTCCCCTGCTGGTGGGCGCCGGCCCGCTGCCCAGCCCCGGCATGCCATCGCCTGCCAATCCGGCCCAGTCCATCCTGGATGCCGACCGCGCCTTCGCCGTCAAGGCGCAGGAGGTGGGCGTGGGCGCCGCCTTCCAGGCTTATGCCGCCGATGAGGTCACCTTGCTGAACCATCCCCAGGCCAAGGTGGATCGGGCGGCCCTGGCCACGCTGTTCCCCGCCGGGCTGGAGCTGGAATGGGCCCCGGAGGATGCCGCCATCTCCTCCGACGGCACCCTGGGCTACAGCTGGGGCAAGGCCCGTTCCCGCCTCAAGAAGCCCGACGGCACGGTGGTGGAGCGCCCGCCCGTGCGCTACGTCACCGTCTGGCGCCGCGCCGGAAAGGACGCCCCCTGGCGCTTCATCTTCGACGGCGGCACCGTCGACCCGGAATGGGAGGCGGCCCAGCCCAAGGCGCAATAGCCCGCTTTGATCAGAGAAAAAGCCCCCGTCGGCGCTTGAGGCAAACGAATGACTAATGCGCCGCGAAGGTCCGCTTCTGTGCCCGCTTGACCTCGCCCTCGAACAGGCGGGGGAACAGGCGGTAGAGGGTGGCGGCGATGGCGGGCAGCAGGATGATGGCGCCCAACATGTTGGCGATGAAGACGAAGGTCAGCAACTCGCCCATGTTGGCCTGGAACTTCAGGGCGGAGAAGGACCAGGTGGCAACGCCCACCGCCAGGGTCAGCGCGGTGAACAGGATGGAGCTGCCCGTTTCCTGCAGGGTCTTGTAATAGGCCTCGGCGAAGCCCAGGCCGTGCTTCAGGTAGGACTGCAGGCGGTTGAAGATGTAGAGGCCGTAATCCACGCCGATGCCCACGCCCAGCGCGGTGACGGGCAAGGTGCTGGTCTTCAGGCCGATCTTCAGCTCGGCCATCAGCGCGTCGCACAGCACCGAGACGACCACCAGCGGCAGCACGGTGGCGATGGTGCCGACGACGGAACGGAAGGTGAGGGCGCAGAACACCAGCACGGTGCCGTAGACCCACAGCAGCATGGGCGTCTCGGCCGTGGTCACCGCCTGGTTGGTGGCGGCCATGACGCCGACATTGCCCGTGGCCAGGCGGAAGTGGATGGGGCCCTTATCCTTGGCGTCCGTGCCGTTGGCCTTGTTGTAGGTCTCCACCGCCTTGACCACGCGATCGATGGTTTCCGCCCGGTGGTCCTTGGTGAAGACCATGATGGGCATGACGGAGCAGTCGGCGTTCAACAGGCCGGTGGAGGTCTCGACGGGCGAGACGGCGCGCACCAGCACCTGGCTGTTGCGGGGCAACACCCGCCAGTTCAGGTTGCCCTCGTTCCAGCCCATGTTGACGGTCTTCATGACCTGGGGCAGCGACAGGGTGGACTGCACCCCTTCCACATTGCGGATCCGCCAGGCGAAGTCGTCCACCTGGGACGCGACGGCGTAGTCGATGCAGCCGTTGGCCGGCGCCTCGGCGATGACCTGGATGATGTCCACGCCGATGGCGAAGTGGGCGGCGATGAAGTCGGCGTCCTTGTTGTAGCGGCTGTCCGGCCACAGCTCCGGCACCCCGGCCTCGGCATCGCCGATGACGCGGCGGCCGAACTCGTGATGCGCCCAGGCGAACACGGCCAGTCCGATCATCAGGGCGGGGATGGCGCCCTTGGGCCGGGCGAAGACGGTGAAGACCTTCCACACCGCGTCGAAGCGGTCCACCTGGCCGGAGACGCGGCGCCGGTAGCTGTCGCCCAGCGGCAGGAAGGACAGGGCCACCGGCAGGATCATCAGGTGGGTGACGACGATGATGACCATGCCGACGGAGGCCGACAGCGCCAGTTCCTGGATCATCTGGATCTTGACGATGCGGATGGTCAGGAAGGCGATGGCGTCGGCCACCAGGGCGCTGGCGCCAGGCACCAGCAGACGCTGGAAGCTGATGCGGGCGGCGGAAAAGGCGTCGGCGCCCTTGCCGATCTCCTGCGTGATGGTGCCCACGTTCTGCACGCCGTGGCTGATGGCGATGGCGAACACCAGGAAGGGCACCAGGATGGACATGGGGTCCATGGCCAGGCCCATCAGCACCAGCAAGCCCAGCTGCCAGATGACGGTGACGACCGACAGGGCCAGCAGCACGGCGGTCATGCGGAAGGACCGGCCGTAGACATAGACCAGGATGGCGGTGATGACGAAGGCGACGCCGAAGAAGCCGATGACGCCCACCGTGCCGTCGGCCACGTCGCCCATGGCCTTGGCGAAGCCGATGATGTGGATGTCCACGGCGTCGTCGGCGTATTTGGCCCGGATGGCCTCCAGCTTCTTGGCCACGTCCATGTAGTTCAGCTTGGCGCCGGTGCTAGGATCGCGGTCCAGCAGCTGGATGCTGACCAGGGCGGCGGTGAAGTCCTCCGCCACCAGGCGCCCCACCTGGCCCGACTTCAGCACGTTGCCGCGCACCACATTCAGCCAGTCCGGCGTGGCCTTGAACTCCGCCGGGATGACGTTGCCGCCGCTGAACCCATCCTCCACGATCTCGATGAAGCGGACGTTGGGGGTGAAGAGGGAAGTGACGCTGGCCCGGTCCACGCCGGGAATGAAGAACACTTCGTCCGTCACCTGCTTCAGCTTGGTGAAGAACTCCGGCGTGTAGATGTCGCCCTTCCGGACGCTCAGCGCCACCATGACCCGGTTGGCCCCGCCGAATTCCTTCTGATACTGCAGGAAGGTCTTCATGTAGGGGTGTTCTTGCGGCAGCTGCTTCTCATAGGCCGTGTCCACCGCCAGGTGGCTGGCCTGCCAGGCGAAGAAGGCCGTGGCCAGCGCGAACAGCACCAGCACCACCTGCCGGTGGCGGAAGATCAGGGCGTCGAGGAAGCGGGGCAGGGACGTCATCGGGCACTCGGGGGAAACGGGGGAACTGGAAAAGCGATCCGGCGGGGCGGGGCGGTCAGGGTAGCGCGCCCACCAGCTTGGGACCCTCATCGCCCAGCAGGATCAGACCGCCATCGGCGTCGCGCACCGCGTCGGCCAGGCCCAGGCGGTCGGGGCGGTAGGTCAGCTTGAAGCTGGCGCCGCCATCGCTGCTGCTCAGCACCGTGCCCAACGCGCCCACCAGGACGACATGGCCGTCGGGGGTGGCGACGCCACCCATCAGGCCGGCCTTGGTGCCGGTGTCTATGGTCTGCCAATTCTGGCCGCCGTCGGTGGAGCGGAAGGCGTGGCCCTGCAGGCCAAAGACCACCACGGTCCTGTCGTCCACCGCCACGCCGCTGAACAGCGAACCCTCATAGGGCAGGACGCGCTTGGTCCAGGTGTGGCCTTTGTCGGCGCTGGTGTAGACGCCGCCGGCCTCCCCCACCACCATGCGGGTGTCGCCGCCGGTGGCGAAGATGGCGTTCAGGTGCAGGTCGTCATCGGTGATGCGGCGCTTGGTCCAGGTCTTGCCGCCGTCGGCCGTCTCCAGGAACAGGCCGTAGGCGCCCACCGCGATGCCGTGGTCGGCGTCGTCGAACAGCACATCCATCAGGGGCTGTTCCCAATCGGGCGCGAAGTTCTGCAGCGTCCAGCTTTCGCCGCCGTCGGCGGTGTGCAGGATGGTGGCGTCGTGGCCCACGGCCCAGCCCTGCCTGGCGTCGATGAAGCGCACGCCGGTCAGGGTGGCGTTGGCCGGGGCTGGCGCCTGACGCCAGCTGTGGCCATTGTCGTCGGACAGCAGGATATGCCCGCGTTCCCCCACCGCCACCAGGCGGTTGCCGGCCAGGGCCGCGGCCAACAGCAGCGAGCGGGAGGCCAGGGGCGCGATCAACGCCGGGATGGGGGTGGCGGGCCCTCTGGCTTCCTTGGTTAGCTGTGGGGTGGCCGCGATGGTGGACGACGCAGGGCTGTCGCCCGCCGCCACCTCCCTCGCCCGGAGGTTGTCCCCGGGGGCAAGGCTGGAGGCCAGGGCCAGGGACAGGGCACCGGCGGTAAGCCGGGCGGCGAGGGGGCGGCATTTCATCATTCAAGTCGCGGGCCGCCTCTCGGCGGCCGGCGCCCATAAAACCGGGAAGGGGATGCTGACCCTGTCACGGGGCCGTCGGGGGATATCCGGCGGCCCCGTGACGAGGGGGCAGGATTAGAAGGAGTATTTCAGGCTGAAGCTGATGAAGTCACGATCGTTGATGAGGTTGAAGTCACCACCGCCGAAGAAGTTGGTGTAGTTCACGTCGGCCGACCACTTGTCCAGGAAGGTGGCGGTCAGACCCACCGACACGGCCTTGCGGCCATCGATGAAGGTGCCCACGGGCAGCGGCGTGGTGCCGTGCACGTCATGCTCCCACACGATGCGGGGCATCAGGTTGATGCCGGCGATGGCGTTGAGGTAGTCGAAGCGGGCGACGAGGCGGTAGCCCCATGAGAACTCGGTGCCGAAGCCGCTGGTGGCCACGCTCTCCATGCCGCCCAGGCCCAGGAAGTTGGCGTTGCCGCCCACGTTGGTGCCCGTGCCGCTGAAATGCACGCCGTCCGGCATGTTGTGCACGAAGTCGGCGCCCACTTCGCCCACCAGGATGACCTGGTTGGCGCCTATCATGGGCGGCAGGTCCTTGGTGAAGGTCATCTGGACCTGGCTGATGTCGTAGCGACCATAGCCCTGGATGGTGGTGCCGAACAGGCGCGACGCGCTCTGCTCGATCTGCGCCGTCGTCGTGCCCTGGATGCCGCCCAGGCGCTGGATCAGCGCGTTGGTGTTGAAGATGTGGGCGGCGGCCGTGGCGGCCTGCTGCGCGCCCTGCGTGGCGCCGGCGGTGGCACCGGCCTTGGCGCCGGCGGCGGCACCCTGGGCCTGGCCCGCGGCCTGGGCCGCGGCCAGCGAGGCCGGGCCGCCACGGGCGGCGATGGCGGCCTGGACGGTGGCCTGGACCGGGGCCGGCAGTGCTGTGAAGTTGGTGCCGACCAGCGCCGGGGCGGCGACCGACAGCACCTGGTTCACGGCCGTCTGGTAGGCGGCGGTGGCGGCGGCCAGGCCCTGCGCGGCGCCGGCGGCGGCACCCTGCTGGGCGCCCAGGGCGGCACCCTGCTGGCTGCCGGTCTGGATGAAGCCGAAGACCGACGGGGCGGCCAGCATGGCCTGCAGGACGTCCACGGCGTCGTACTGCAGGGGCTGGCCCTGGCGGTACGAGTACTCACCCTGGATGGCGACGCCTTCAACACTGGTGCTGAAGCTGACGCCATACATCTTGATGTCGTTGACGTAGTCGGCGAAGTAGCCGCTGTGGTTGCTGAACGTCTCCGGGTTGGATGCGAAGTCCCCGAAGCTGCCCACCTTGACCGACAGGTCCGGCACCCGGTTGTTGTACTTCATGAAGAACAGGCCGAAGTCGGTATCGTCCAGTTCCGGCACGGAATAATGGATGCCGAAGCCGAACTGGCCGTCGTCGCGGCCGTTGTGGTCGTTCAGGCGTGGCACGTTGGTGCCGAAGGGCGCGATGGGCGTCACCTGGCCCAGGATGGGGTTCTTGACCGTGCCGTTGGTCTCGATGGCGTGCTGCAGCGGGCTGTCGGCGGCCAGCGGGTTGCCGAAGGGCAGGGACAGGTAGCGGGCGCCCGGCGACAGCGCGTCGTCGCTGCTGAAATAGGTGCCGGCCGGATCCAGCAGCGTCTTCTCCCACTTGAACTGGTAGAAGGCTTCCACGCTGAGGTTGTTGGTCAGGCCCAGATTGGCGCTGATCATCGGCACCGGCAGGAAGACTTCCTTCAGTTCCGTGCCCGGCTGGTGCAGGGCGGAGACGTCGACCGGGTTGATGGCGTTGATGCCGTTGGGGATGAAGGTGCTTTCACCCCAGCTCAGCACCTGGTTGCCGACGCGCATGCTGAGCGAGGTGCCGCCACCCAGGTCGAAGTTGCCATAGGCGTAGGCGTCCAGCAGGCGGGCGTAGGCCGCCGACTGGTCGCGGGCGGTGGAGCTCAGCGTGAAGGCGCCGGTGCGGGCGCCCGAGGTGCTGTTGGCGTCGTTGTTGATCGGGTCGTAGAAGAAGGTCGCGCGTCCGAAGAAGCCGATGTTGTCGTAGTCCAGCTTCAGTTCGTTGGTCATGCGGCCGGTGGCCGACACCAGGCCGGTGCCATAGTTCAGGTCGCCGTTGTCCTGGTTGATGGAGGAGGCGTTGCCGCCGTTGGCCTTGCCCACCAGGTTCTTGTCGCGCTCCTGAACGCGGATCAGGCCGCCGAAGGTCAAGGTGGTGTTGAAGCTGCCCTGAAGGTCGCCACTGTTGAAGTCCAGGGCGCGCGCCGGCGTTGAGGCAAACAGCGATGTACCCAGCGCCGCGACGCTCACGCCCGCCAGAATACGAGATTTCAGGCACGACTTCCCAAAGACGTTCGCCACCATGCGTCTTTCCTCCCTGTACGTTTTTTTTAAGACGCGACCATTCCTGGCATTCCTGCCTGGGACTCGCGTCCAGCCTCTCTGCGCCAAGCCTCGGTTTTCCAGGCGTTGCCGTCAAGCATTGATGAACAGGATCAAGGGATTCCGCGCCGGATAGGGCAAATCTGCAACGCCATTCAACTCGGATTCAGGGGGTTCCGAAGAGGTGTTTGCCGGGTTGCCAGTAGGCGTCAAGCCGGGTTCAGGACGCGACCGCCTGCATCTTTGTCGGCTTCAAAAAAGTTTTGCAGAAATCGTCCGCCGGGCGCGGTTTTGAGAAGAAGAAGCCCTGAAGCTGGTCGCACTGGTGCCGACGCAGGAAGTCCAGCTGCTCTTGGGTCTCGATTCCCTCCGCCACCACGGTCAGGCCCAGCTGCCGGCCCATGGCGATGATGGTGGCGGCGATGGCGGCCGTGTCGGTGTTGGAGGTCGCCTCCGACACGAAGGACCGGTCGATCTTCAGCGTGGTGATGGGCAGGCGCCGCAGGTAGGACAGCGAGGAATAGCCCGTGCCGAAGTCGTCGATGGCGATGGAGATGCCGTGGGACCGCAGCTCCGCCAGCGTGTCGGCGATATAGGCCAAGTTGGACATCATCGCGGTCTCGGTGATCTCCAGCTCCAGGAACTCCGGCCCCACGGCGTACTCCTGCAGCAGCTGGCGCACCCGCTCGGCGAACTGGCCCGAGGAGACCTGGCGGACGGAGACGTTGACGGCCACCGGCAGGGGCTGGAGCCCCTGTTCCTGCCAGGCGCGGATCTGGGCCAGGGCGGTACGCATGACCCATTCGCCGATAGGGACGATCAGGCCGTTCTCCTCCGCCATGGGGATGAAGCGGGCGGGGAAACGGGCCCCATCTCCGGATGGTGCCAGCGGATCAGCGCCTCCGTCCCCACGGGCTGCAGCGTCTCCAGATCGATCTTGGGCTGGTAGTGCAGGGTGAACTGGTTGAGGTCCAGGGCCTCGCGCAGCGCGTGCTCCATGGACAGCCGCGCCACCGCCTCCTCGTTCATGCGGGGGGTGAAGAACTGGTAGCTGTTGCCGCCCGCGGCCTTGGCGTTGTCCATGGCGGTGGCGGCGTCGCGCAGCAGGGCGTCGGTGTCCGACGCGTCGCCCGGGAACAGGCTGATGCCGATGGAGGTGGTGATGAACAGCTGCTGGCCGTCGATGGCGAAGGGTCGGGTCAGGCCCACCAGGATGGCCTCGGCGATGCGGGCGGCCACCTGCGGTTCCGGCAGATCCTCGGCGATCACCATGAACTCGTCGGCGCCCATGCGGCCCACCGTGTCGGCGGCGCGCACGCAGGACACCAGGCGCTGGCCCAGCGCGCGCAGCAGCTTGTCGCCCACCTGGCTGCCCAGGCTGTCGTTCACCAGCTTGAACCGGTCCAGGTCCATGACCAGCACGGCGACGGAGGTGCCCTTGCGGGCGCCGTGGGCGATGGCGTGCTGCAGGCGGTCCTGCAGCAGGGTGCGGTTGGCCAGGCCCGTCAGCGGATCGTGGGTGCTGACGTACAGCAGCTGTTCCTCGAAGCGCTTGCGGTCGGTCACGTCGGTCATGGTGCCGGTGAAGCGCAGGGGGCGTCCCCGCTCATCCCGGATGGCCAGGCCGCGCGCCTCGATCCACAGCCAGCCGCCGTCGTTCTTGCGCAGGCGGAAGACGCTCAGGTAATCGCCGCTCTCGCCCGACAGGTAGCGCTCGATGGTGCCCATGGTGGCGGGCGCGTCATCGGGATGCAGCAGGGCCTCCAGCGGCTTGTCATGCCAGGGGCTGGCGCCGCCGGGATAGCCCAGCATTTCCAGGAACTCGGGGCTCCACCACGTCAGGCCAGTGGCGAAGTCGGCGTCGAACACGCCGGATCGGGTGGCGCTGACGGCCTGCTTCAGCCGCTCCTCGCTCTCGCGCACGGCCCGCTCCGACCGCTTGCGCTGGGTGATGTCCTGGATGACGCAAATGGCGGTGCGGCGGGCGCCCACGCGCATCTGGCTGACGCCGAAGGCCATGGCGAAGACGGTGCCGTCGCGCCGACGGCCCTGCACCTCCGACCGCTGTTCCCCGCCGTGGCTGCCGCCCTGGCGGCGCAGGCTGGTCATCAGCTCCGTCGACACGCGCGGCCAGTCCTCATCGGCGATGAAGCTGACGAAGGGCTGGCCCGCGGCCTGGCCCGGCTCGTACCCGAACAGCTGGTGGGCGGCGCGGTTCATGGTGGCGACCCGCAAATCCTCATCCAGGGTGATGATGCCGTCGGCCACGTTGTCCATGATGCCGGACAGATGGGTCTCACGCTCGCGCAGGCGGGCCTCCACCCGCTCGCGCTCCACCAGCGCCCGGTCGAATTCCAGCAGCAGCTCGTTGGTGGTGCTGGCCAGCAGGCCCAGCTCGTCATCCGCGTGCTGCGGCGGCACGGTCAGCAGCAGGTCCGCCGGACGGCGGGCGTCCACGGCGGCGATGCCACGCGTCAGCCGCAGGAAGGGCTTGGACAGCGAGATGTAGAAGACCACCACCAGGATCAGGGCCAGCGCCACCGTCCACACCAGACCCACGCCCAGCACGATGGCGGAGCGGCGGAAGAAATCCAGGGCGATCAGGTAGCGGTCGACGCTGACCTTCAGCACGCCCACGTTCTGGTGGTGGCGCTCGATGACCAGCTGGATGGAGAAGGTCTTTTCCTGCGGCAGCAGGATCTCCGCCAGCCACTTCAGGCCGCCTTCGGTTTCCGGCCGGTCCTTGGCGGCCAGCTGGTTGCCGAAATCCTCATAGATCACGGCGTGGTACAGGGGGCGGTATTCGAACAGGCCCGTCAGCACCCGTTCCGCCAGCGCTTGGTCGAAGGCGTAGGCCGCCTCCGCCGCCGGCTGGCGCGCGGTGCTCAGCACCTGCTGCACCAGCTGGTCGGTTTGCTGCTCGACGTTGAACAGGTCGTAGGTGATCTGGGCGGTATTGAGGATGATGCCCAGCGCCAGGGTCAGCAGGGCGGTGTTGCGCGCCTGCTTGTAGGACAGGCGCTTGCGCAGCGGCAGGCGCACCTTCTTGCGCGGCGTGGGCCTGCCCTCCGCCGGGGTGCCCGGCCCCGCATCCGATGCCTGGGGTCCCCCATCCCGCGATGCGCCGCCGGTGACGGGCGATGCGTTCCCGAACTGTGCCAGGGTGCGGGACGACGACGGTGCCTCGGAGGACGGTGGGGGCGTCATGCCAACCTTTAGGTCGCGGGGCGTTCAGGACTGCGGGCGGTACAACCGCCTGAAGATGACCTTAAGACGTATGGGGTGCCGGAGTCTCGCACTTCCGTACGGGCGATGCCGTGGGACAGGTCAGCGTTCCTCGACGATGTTGCGGAAAATCTTCAACCATTCGTCGGCGGTGGCGCGCTTGCGGAAGCTGACGACCAGCGGCTGAGGGAAGCGCCGCGTCTTCAGCGTCATCTCGAAATGCTGGTCCTTGGCCTGGTAGCGCCAGGCCGCCAGGTCCTTGGCGGCCAGCAGCACGGGCGGCCGCTTGTCCAGGCCCTTACCGATGACGGCCACGCGGCCGCGCGCCTCGTCGGCGGCGATGCCGGTGCCCTCATGGGCGTGGCGTTCGGTGATGGTGAAGCCTTCCAGCGCGTCGAAGCGGCGGAAGATCTCGGCTTCGGATGGGCCGCGCGTGGCCAGCCAGGCGATAAGCGCCAGGGCCAGGCCCACCCCCATCACAGCCAGGACGATCAGCAGCAGCATGGGGTTAGGGATAGAATGAACCGGCCGGCCCCGCAACCATGCGCTGCGGGCCGGCCCGGGGGCTTGACTTACCAACTGCCGGTGTTGGGCATGGAGGCCCAGGGTTCCTGCGGGGGCAGGGCGTCGCCGGCTTGCAGCAGTTCGATGGAGATCTGGTCGGGGGAGCGGACGAAGGCCATGTGGCCGTCACGCGGCGGGCGGTTGATGGTGACGCCCGCGTCCATCAGCCGCTGGCAGGTGGCGTAGATGTCGTCCACGGCGAAGGCCAGGTGGCCGAAGTTGCGGCCGCCGGTATAGACCTCCGGATCCCAGTTCCAGGTCAGCTCCACCTCCGACTCCGGTGAGCCCGGGGCCGCCAGGTAGACCAGGGTGAAACGGCCCTTCTCGTAGTCGCGGCGGCGCACCAGTTCCAGCCCCAGCTTGTTGACGTAGAAGTCCAGCGAGGCGTCCAGGTCGGTGACGCGGACCATGGTGTGCAGGTATTTCATCGGCGGGGTTCCCGGGTGGCCATGTATGCGGAAGCCGACCTTAGGCCCTTGGCGCCAAAGACGAAAGCCCGCCGGTTTCCCGGCGGGCTTCCTGATGGGGTGGGGCTGCCCCGCGCAGCGCCACCCCGGGGATGGGACGAGGCTCAGTGCCCGGCGTTGCGGATGCGCACCTGGCCGGAGCCGTGCTGGCTGATGGACTGGTTGGCGGCGACGCCGTCCATGGTGAAGTCGCCCGAGCCGGCGATGTCCACCGACAGCGGATCGGCCTTGCCGGCATGGATGGTGACGTTGCCGCTGCCGTGGATTTCCGCCGAGACGGCGCCGTTGACCGAGGCCATGTCGACATTGCCGGAGCCGCTGATTTCCAGCGACACCTCGCCATTGGTCTTGCCGGTGCGCACCTTGCCGGAGCCCTTGATCTCCACCGAGACGGCCTTGGCGATGTCGCCCACGCTGATGTTGCCGCTGCCGGTCACGTCCAGGGCGGCGGACTGCACCCGCCCGACCGTGACGGAACCGGAATGCAGATCCTCGATCGCCAGGTCGGCGTTCAGGTCGCCCGCGGTCAGGTCACCGACGAAATCCTCGATCGCCAGGCTGGTGCCAGCGGGCAGGGTGACGCTGACCTTCATGAAGTCGCGGTCGCTGTAATGCTCGTGGTGGCGGTGCTCCTGCTCCACCTTGGCCTTGTCGCCCTCGCTGTGGAAGGATAGGCGGTTCACCTGGTCGTCGTCGCCGGTGGCGGTGACGGTGATCTCCTTGGCGGAGGACGACACTGTGATCTCGACATTGGCCACCAGGCCTTCCAGCTCCAGCGTGCGGCCATGCAGGGTCTGCGGGCCGATGGTGCCGGCGTAGGCCGGGGCCGCAGTAAAGGCGATGATCGCGGCGGTCAGGGGGGCGGCGGCCAGCGGTGCCAGGGACAGGGTGGCCAGGCGGTGGGGCATGCGGAACATAAGCGGGGTCTCCCTGACGAAAAGGCGGGAAGCGCCAGCGGCGGGCGGGGCTTCCGGATCGGTCCGGCCCATCGTACCGGACCGGTTACGGCCTTTAACGCAAGGGGTGTGCCAGTCCCGGAACCCGCAGGATTCCTGGACCATGCCGGGGATTGTCCAATGTGAATGGCGATTTAATCGCCATTCACGCCAGGCGGGTGGTGGATTTCGCCATTATTCCGGCGCGGCCGCCTTGCCGCTGATCAGGTCCACCCATTCCTGTTCCGTCAGGAGGGTCAGGCCCAACTCGCGGGCCTTGGTGGCCTTGGACCCGGCGTCGGCGCCGACGACGACATAGTCGGTCTTGGCGCTGACCGAGCCCGCGACCTTGGCGCCCAGGCTCTCGGCCTTGGCCTTGGCCTCGCTGCGGCCCATGGTTTCCAGCGTGCCGGTGAAGACCACGGTCTTGCCCACGACGGGCGACCCGGTGGTGGTGGGGCGCTGGTAGGTCTCAACGGTGATCTGGGCCAGCAGGCGGTCCAGCAGGGCGCGGTTATGCTCTTCCCGGAAGAAGGCCATCATGTCGTCGGCCACACCCACGCCGATCTGCTCGATGGCGCACAGCTCGGCATAGGCCTCGCCCACCAGCTCGGGCTTGCGCTCGGTCGGTTGGTCAGCCCGCTCCTCCGCCGCCTTGATCATGGCATCCCGCCAGTGTTCCACCGTCAGGTAGTGGCGGGCCAGCAGCTTGGCCGTGGCCTCGCCGACCTGGCGGATGCCCAGGGCGTAGATCAGGCGGTCAAGGCCGATGGTGCGGCGGGCCTCGATGGCGGCGAACAGCTTCTCCACTGACTTCTTGCCGAAGCCGGTCATGGTGACGATGCGGTCCAGCCGTTCGCTCTCGCGCTTCTCCAAGGTGAAGATGTCGGCCGGCTCGCGGATGCGGTCCTGGTTGAAGAACAGGCGCATGCGCTCGATGCCCAGGCCTTCGATGTCGAAGGCCAGGCGGCTGGTGAAATGGATCAGGCGCTCCACCGCCTGGGCGGGGCAGATCAGGCCGCCGGTGCAGCGGCGTACCACGCCATCGGGCTCGGCCACCGCTTCTTCCGGGGTGGGCGCCTCTGTGCCATCGGGCGTGGCGCCATCTTCCGGCGTGCCGCTTTCCACCGCGGCCGTTTCCGCCGCCACGTCGGCCTTCTCGGCGGTGGAGCGCACGGCCAGGCTGCCGCAGGCGGGGCAGTGGGTGGGAAATTCGAAGGGCTGGCTGTCGGCGGGGCGCAGGGTGGGGACGACGCCGACGATCTGCGGAATGACGTCGCCGGCGCGCTGGACGATGACCGTGTCGCCCACGCGCACGTCCTTGCGGCGGATCTCGTCCTCGTTATGCAGGGTGGCGCGCGAGACGACCACGCCCCCCACGGTGATGGGTTCCAGCTCCGCCACCGGCGTCAGGGCACCGGTGCGGCCCACTTGGATGCTGATGGCCTTCAGCAGGGTCTGCGCCTTTTCAGCCGGATACTTGTGGGCGGTGGCCCAGCGCGGCGTGCGGGTGCGGAAGCCCAGGCGTTCCTGCAGATCCAGCCGATCCACCTTGTAAACCACGCCGTCGATGTCGAAGGGCAGCGTGGCGCGCTGGGCGCCGATGTCGCGGTAGTACGCCAGCAACTCATCGGCCGCGCGGCACAGCCTGGATGGCTCGCTGATGGTGAAACCCAGCTCGGCCAGACGCCGGCGGCTTTCCGACTGGGTGGCGCCCAGCGGCTCCGACAGCTCACCCCAGGTATAGGCGAAGAAGCGCAGGGGCCGATCCGCCGTGATGCCGGCGTCCAGCTGGCGAAGGCTGCCGGCGGCGGCGTTGCGCGGGTTGGCGAAGACCTTCTCGCCCTTCTCCGCCTGCGCCTTGTTCAGCGCCAGGAAATCCTCGCGCCGCATATAGACCTCGCCGCGCACCTCCAGCACCGCCGGCGCCTTGCCTTTGAGCGTGTTGGGGATGTCGTCGATGGTGCGCACGTTGGCGGTGACGTCCTCGCCCTCCGCGCCGTCGCCGCGCGTGGCGGCTTGCACCAGCTGCCCGTCCTCATAGCGGATGGACAGGGACAGGCCGTCGATCTTGGGCTCGGCCACGAAGTCCAAGGGTGCTCCCTCGTCCAGCACCAGGAAGCGGCGGATGCTGGCCACGAAGTCGGTGACGTCCTCGTCCTCGAAGGCGTTGCCCAGCGACAGCATGGGCACCGTGTGCCTCACCTTGCCGAAGCCGGCGGCGGGGGCCGCCCCCACCGTGACCGTGGGGCTGTCGGCGCCGGCCAGTTCGGGGAAACGGGCCTCGATGGCCGTCAGGCGCCTCTCCAGCGCATCGTAGTCGGCGTCGGATATTTCCGGCGCGTCCTTCTGGTAATAGAGGGCGCGGTGATGGCCGATTTCGGCCACCAGCCGGGCGTGTTCCGCCCGGGCATCCTCTAGGGTCAAGGCGTCGACGGCTTGCTTGGCGGCCATGGCATGTACTCAGGCGAAAGCGGAGGGGGGAAGACGACGGGCTCAGCCGGCGGCCATCAGTTCGGACGCGGCGGCGCGCGCGGCGGCGGTGATCTCGGCGCCCGACAGCATGCGGGCGATCTCCTCCCGCCGTTCCTCGGACGACAGGATGACCACGTCGGTCGTGGTCTTGCCACCCGCCACGCGCTTGCGCACGTTCAGGTGCTGCTGGCCGCGCGCCGCCACCTGCGGGCTGTGGGTCACCACCAGCACCTGCAAGCCACGGCCCAGACGGGCCAGGCGTTCACCGACCGCATCGGCCACGGCGCCGCCGATGCCGGTGTCGACCTCGTCGAACACCAGGGTGGGCACGGTGCCGACCTGGGCCAGAATGACCTTCAGCGCCAGCATGAAGCGGGCGAGTTCGCCGCCGGACGCGATCTTGGCCAGGGGGCCCGGCGGGGCGCCGGGATTGGTGGCGACGGTGAAGGCCACGCGATCGCTCCCGCCGGGGCCCCAATCGGCCTCGCCCACCGCCTCCACGGCGGTGACGAAGCGGGCCTTCTCCAGCTTCAGGGGCGCCAGTTCGGCCATGACGGCCCTGTCCAGCTTGCCGGCGACACGGCGCCGCTCCTCCGTCAGGGATGAGGCGGCGGCGGCGTAGGCCTGTTTGGCCTCCGCCGCTTCCTTGGCCAGGCGGGTCAGCAGGTCGCCCTGGTCCTCGATCAACGACAGGCGGCGGGCGAAGTCGGCGCGCAACGTCGCCAGGCCGGTGACGGCGATGCCGTGCTTGCGGGCGCAGGCGCGCAGGGCGAACAGCCGCTCCTCCAGCTTTTCCAGGCTGGCGCCGTCATGGTCCATGTCGCCGGCCATGACCTGCAGGCTGCGGGCCGCCTCCCCGATCTCGGCGGCGGCCTGGTCCAGGACGGCGATCAGCGGGTCCAGCTGGCCGGCGGCCTTGTCGGCCACGCGGGTCAGATGGCGCAAGGCGTTGGCGATGGCGCGTTGGGCCCCCCGCTCGCCGGAGATCTCGCCGGCGGCGCCCGTCAGCGCCTCTACCAGCTTTTCCCGGTGCATCATGACGGCGCGCCTTTCGGCCAGCGCCTCTTCCTCGTTGTCCTTGGGGTCCAGCGCGTCCAGCTCCGACAGCGCGTGGCGGACGTATTCCTCTTCCTCGCGTGCGCGGGCGGCCTCGCGGTCGGCATCGGCCCGGGCCGTCTCAGCCGCCTGCCAGGCGCGGTAAAGGCCCGACAACTGGGCGCGCTTGGACCCCAAGCCGGCATAATCGTCCAGCAGGTCCCGGTGGGTCAGGGGATTCAGCAGGCCGTGGGTGTCGAACTGGCCGTGCACCTCCACCAGCGTCTCGCCCACGCGGCGCAGCAGGGCCACACCCACCGGCTGGTCGTTGATGAAGGCGCGGGACCGGCCGTCGGTGGTGACGGTGCGCCGCAGGACCAGGGTGGTGTCGGCATCCAGGTCCTGTTCGCGCAGCAGGGCCAGGGCGGGGTGATCGTCGCGCCGCGCGCCCAGATCAAACTCGGCCACCACCGTGGCCTGCTCGGCGCCATGGCGCACCAGCCCGCTGTCACCACGGCCGCCCAAGGCAAGGCCCAAGGCGTCCAGCAGGATGGACTTGCCGGCGCCGGTCTCACCGGTCAGCACGCACAAGCCTTGGCCGAACGACAGGTTCAGCCGTTCGATCAGGACCACGTCACGGATCGAGAGGGACGCCAGCATGGCACTCACCCGGTTTTGCGAGCCTCGGGACGATACACTCCAGACGACAAGGGCCCCGGACAGGTCTGCGGCCGATCCGGAGCCCCGCTGTCGGGATATGATTTTTCTAGGGCTTAATCGCCGAAAAGCCAACCCAAGAAGCCACGGTCCTTGCTTTCCTGGCGGGGCTTCTCGCCCTTGTCGTCCGCCTTCTGGTCGGCGGGCTTCAGGTCGGCCGGCTTGGCGTCGGGCTTGTCCGCCGCCGGCGCCGTCTGGCCCTCGGGGGCCGCGACGGGCGCATCGACGCGGGGGCCGGCGGCCGGGGTGGCCGTGGGCCCGTCGGCCGGGGCCTTGGCCGCCAGGTTGACGGGGATGACGCGCGGCTTGGGCAGATCCTTCACCAGGTCGTAGGTATTCTGGTACCAGTCGCTGCCCGGGTAGTTGTAGCCCAGCACGGCGGCGGCCTTGCGCGCCTCGTCCAGCATGCCCAGCGACAGGTAGACCTCCACCAGGCGGTGCAGGGCCTCCGGGACGTGGCTGGTGCTCTGGTACTGGTCCACCACCTGGCGGAAGCGCTTCATGGCGGCCAGGTTCAGGCTCACGCTCTGGTAATAGCGGCCGACGTCCATCTCCTTGCCCGCCAGGTGGTCGCGGGTCAGGTCGATCTTCAGCTTGGCGTCGCGGGCGTAGGGGCTTGAGGGGAAGCGGCGGATGACCTCTTCCAAGGCCTTCAGCGACTGCACGGTCGGTGTCTGGTCGCGCCGCACGTCGGAGATCTGCTCGTAATAGCAGAGGCCCTTCAGATAATAGGCATAGGCGACGTTGGGGTTGCCGGGGTGCAGGCTGATGAAGCGGTCCAGCGAGCCGACGGCCTCATCATACTTGTTGGCCTGGTAATAGGCGTAGGCCGCCATCAGCTCGGCGCGCATGGCCCAGGTGGAATAGGGGTGCTGCTGTTCCACGGCGCCGAACAGCAGGGCCGCCTTCTGGTATTCGCCGCGATCGATGGCGTTGCCGGCCTCGGAGTAGATCTGCTCCACCGGGCGTTCGATGTAGGGCGCTTCCTTCTCCTCGCTGGAGCACGCCGCGACGGCCAGGAGGGCGAGCGGGGCCAGAAGGCGGAGGTGGCGGGGCGACAAGGCAATGCGAAGGGAGGACAAGGGCATCTTCTCGGAGCGGAATAGGCGGCGGGATGCGCGACGGCGTGTTATAGCACGGGTCAGCCGCCCGTCGCCAAGCGGCACATTGTCGACCAAACGGCGAAATTTCCTAAAAATCGTCCCTGCGGGAACCCCAGTCCCCAGCGCGCCTATCCTACACGGGTGGATAGGATGGGGTCGGCGGGGCATTTTTGCATCGACACCCGGCCGCGTTCGGGGGTGGATGTACGGCAGGTCAACCGCTAGATACTTTATTAAGTCGCCTTTCCAGGACACTCTATTCACCGCCATGCCCGACAAGACGGCCAAGCCCAGCGTCACGGAATTCAACTTCGCGCATCCGGCGTTGTGCCTGCCCAATTCCTTTTTCGCGCTCAGTCACGGCGAGCCGGTGCTGCAGGTCGACCTGGGCGACGCCCGGGGCGCCATCCCCCTGCGCCAAGTGGCGCAGATGTTCTCCATCTCCCCGGAAAGCGGCGACGGTCAGCTCCTGGGCATGGTCGCGCAGAGCCTGCGCTTCGTGCGCATCATCCAGAATGGTGACCGCATCCCGTCGGAAATCGTGGATGGCACGGCGTCCTGGACCATCGAGTCCCGCCACCGCGATCTGGCCTTCATCAAGATCGGCGGGTCGCTGCTGAAGGCCATCGCCGGCGCCCGCGCCGACGCGACCGCCACCCTGGATGAGAGCGAGGAGGCCAAGCGCCGCATGCGCGAACAGGCGGCCGAGATCGCCGCCCTGGTCGGTGTGGCCGTGGAGCGCAAGCAGGAGGTGGTGGACAGGGTGGAGGTGCTGGCCAACGAGCTGGCTTTCCTGGAGGCGCTGCGGGAGTATTTCAAGCCGGTGTTCGATATCGGCCGCAAGCTGCGCGAGATGCAGAAGCTGGCCCGTGGCGACCGTGAGCTGGACCACCAGCTGCGTCGCATCCAGTCGCTGCTGAAGGTGCCGGTGGAGAAGTACCGTGCCTGGTTCGATGAGGTGGAGGCCGGCACGGGCGAGGCCGTGGCGGCGCTGAAGCAGTTCGAGGGCACGGTCGCCATGCTGCGCCGGCATCGGGACAACCTGCACTTCGAAACCCTGGCCTGGGAAGACCTTCCCCAGCGCTGGAAGGCCCTGGACCCCGCGAAGGATGAGGCGATGCTGGAGATCGGCCGTCTCTATCGTTTCCTGGCGTCGCGCTATCTCGACACCAAGGTGTGGTTCGGCGGCTGACGGCGACTGTCGACAGCGGCTCGCTGTCCGGCGATGAACGGTTCCGCCTGTCCGCAAACGGACAGTGGGCAATTCCGGACGCTGAGATGGTGGTCATATTCGCCAAATGTGGCGAATGCGGCCAATTAGTGGCGCCGTCTGGTCAACGACCTATAAACCCTTAACCAAGAACGACGGAATTCCGCGGCTTTCGGCGGTTGGCACACCCCTTGCTGATAGAGGAGGCATCAGCCCACCACCCTCCGATGGAGATCAAGATGTCGTCCTTCAATGCCGCGCCCCGTACCGCTTCCTTCCGCTTCTTCAAGTATCTGCCCAGCACCGAGATGGTCGAGACCGTCGCCATGCTGGCCGTGGCGCTGGTGATCAGCGTCAGCGTGAACACGATGCTTTGATCCAGACACATTGAACGAAGATAGGGATACGCAATCATGACCACCCGGACCGTCAGCGCCCCGAACAGCAACGCCACCAGCTTCGCCGACCGCCTGAGCGCCGTCCTGCCCCGGGCTGCCGCCGTGGTCGAAACCGCTGGCATGCTGGCCGTCGCCGCCGTCATCGCGCTGTGCATCAACGCCATGCTGTGAACGTCCCCAGGGATACGCGCGCCGCTCCTGTGCGTCATAAGGGGAGCGGCGCTGGCCGGATCGCCGGCACAACCGAAAAGGCCTTCTTCCCTCGCGGGGAAGAGGGCCTTTCGCTTTTCGGGGCGTTCCATGTCGGGGGGCAGGCCGTAGGCGCCGCCCGAAGAGATCTCGAGTACGTGAAGATCGCCCTGCAAGGAAGTGGCCCAGACATGCTCCATGGCGACGCCGTGCCGGCCGGCCGGCTCGGTGGGGGCTGAGCTTGACCATGGAGCCCTTGGTGTTCGTCGCGACGGTCCTTGGTGGCGCATCCAAGGTGGCGACCTCCACTCAAGGGAGGCGTGGCGTTCTGGCGTGGCCGTGCGCCAGCGTACAGCGGCGCGTGTCCGTAAACGGACAGTGTTCGCCACCGTGCGGAACATAATCGCTCATTCCAACACTAAGTCGCCATTGCGACCAAATTCTGGTGGCGCGATGGCGCGGCGGTGGCGCGTGAAGACCCAAACTCCAGGATTTCCGCCATTTCGACGAGTTGGCACGCCCCTTGCTCTTATAGGAACATCACCGACCAACGATCCTGATGGAGAGAGAAATGACCGCCTTCGCCGCTTCCAGCCGCACCACTTCCTTCCGCTTTTTCAAGGTGTTGCCCGACACCGCCGTCGTCGAGGGCGTGGCCATGATGGCCGTGGCCCTGCTGATCGCCGCCAGCATCAACGCCATGCTGTAAGCCGACCCGGCCCACCCACGTTCCTGCCAACCGACCATCGCCCGACCAGCGATCATCATTCAGAAGGGGATTTAAGATCATGACCACCGTCACCGCCACCGAGGCCGCCGTCACCACCGGTTTCGCCGCCCGCCTGTCCACCTTCGTCGAGACCGCCGGCATGCTGTCCGTCGCCGCCGTCATGGCCCTGTGCATCAACGCCATGCTGTGACGCCAAGCTGATCGATCCGCGCGCCCTGCCGTGAATGGGGCGCGCCGGCCGGGGTTCCGGCACAACCGAAAAGGCCTTCTTCCCGAATGGGTAAGAGGGCCTTTCGCTTTTGGGACACTACGCTTCAGGGCCGCCGTAGTGAGCCTCTTCAAAAATCCAGATGCCCCGGTCCTCGCCCTCCATCATCAGGGCGTAGGCGGCATGCGCATCTGTGGCTGGGGGAATATCGACGATGTATCCCCGCCCACCGACCTCGCCTTCAAAGGTGCAGCCCAGCGCCTGGATGGCTTGCCAATGACGCAGGAAGTCCTAAATCGTCGTCTTCTGGGCCAGGCGAATGCGATAGGTGGAATGGCCCTGGCGGGCATGGACGCGCCGGAATAGCAGCAGGCCATCCTCTGGCTGAGCGACGACGATGTCCTGATAGCTCAGGCCATAGGCGCTGCCCGGGGAGTTCTCCAGGACGTAGAGATCGCCACCAAAGGCGTGGCCCAGACATGCTCCATGGCGACGCCGTGCCAGTCGGTCGGGTCGGTGGGAATGGTGAGCTTGATCATGGAGCGCTTGGTATTCATCACGGCGGTTCCCGCGCGGCCTTCGGATCAGACAGCTTACCCGTGACAGCGCTCGGCGCCCCCGCCTTAAACCGTACGTCAGCGGACAGGGGGATGATGTACGCAAACGGACAGTGTTCACCGTCGCACAGTATAGAATGACTCATTTCAACACTAAATCGTCATTGCGGCCAAATTCTGGCGGTGTGATGGCGAGGCGGTGGTGCGTGAAGGCCCGCACCCCAGGATTTCCGCCATTTTGATGAGTTGGCACGGCCCTTGCTCTTATAGGGACATCACCGACCAACGATCCTGATGGAGAAAGAAATGACCGCCTTCGCCGCTTCCAGCCGCACCGCTTCCTTCCGCTTTTTCAAGGTGTTGCCCGACACCGCCGCCGTCGAGGGCGTGGCCATGATGGCCGTGGCCCTGCTGATCGCCGCCAGCATCAACGCCATGCTGTAAACCCACCCGGCCCACCCACGTTTCCTGCCAACCGACCATCGCCCGACCAGCGATCATCATTCAGAAGGGGATTAAGATCATGACCACCGTCACCGCCACCGAGACCGCCGTCACCACCGGTTTTGCCGCCCGCCTGTCCGCCTTCGTCGAGGCCGCCGGCATGCTGTCCGTCGCCGCCGTCATGGCCCTGTGCATCAACGCCATGCTGTGAGGCGCCAATACTGTCCAGACCCGACGGCCGGGATTCCCGGCCGGAAACGGAAAAGGCCTTCTTCCCGGATGGGGAAGAAGGCCTTTTCGTTTGAGGCTCAGTGATTGGTGTTTGTTTGGTTTTTGGTGCTTGTTGGCCGGACGGACGGCGGCGTGATTCGTCCATTCGAGTATCAGGTATTCAAGTATCAGGCGGTGGCCAGCAGCGGCTGCTCCCAAGCCGGGACGAAGGCGGCGTCCATTTCCTCGACAATCTCGTAGGCGGAGGCGTCGGCGAACAGGGCGTGCAGCAGCTTGTTGTTCAGCGCGTGGCCGGACCGGATGCCGGAGTAGTGGCCGACGATGGCGTGGCCCGCCATGTACAGGTCGCCCACGGCGTCCAGGATCTTGTGGCGCACGAATTCGTCATCGAAGCGCAGGCCGCCCTCGTTCAGGACGCGGTCACCGTCGATGACGATGGCGTTGTCCATGGAACCGCCCCGGGCCAGGCCGGCGCGGCGCAGCATGTCCACTTCCTGCAGGAAGCCGAAGGTGCGGGCCTCGGCCACCTCATCCTTGAAGCTGTCGGCTTCCAGGCGGACGAACCCTTCCTGACGGCGGACGGCGGCGCTGGCGAAGTCGATCTCGAACGCGAAGCTGGAGCCCGAGGCCGGGGTCAGGGTGGCGACCTTCTCGCCCTCCACCACCGACACGGGGCGCAGCACGCGGATGACGCGGCGGGCCGCCTCCTGCTGGATGATGCCGGCGCACTCGATCAGAAAGACGAAGGGGGCGGCGCTGCCGTCCATGATGGGAACCTCGGCCCCGTCCAGGTCGATGAACAGGTTGTCGATGCCACAGCCGCGCAGAGCGGACATGACATGCTCAACCGTGCCCACCGTGGCGCCGGTGGCGTTGGCGACGACCGTGCACAGGCGGGTGTCGACCACCGCGTCCCAACGGGCCGGCACGGCCGCCTGGGCGTCGGTGGCACCACCGCGCAACAGATCCACCCGACGGAAGACGATGCCGGTGTTCACCGGCGCCGGGCGCATCGTCATGGCAACGGGTAGGCCGGAATGCAGACCGACACCGGTGCAGTTGATGGGGGCCTTCAGCGTCTGCTGGCGGGCGGCGGTGGTGGGTTCACGATCGGCGTACACGGTTCCAACTTCCTTATTCGGCCGTGATACGGATGGGCCAAGGCCTTTCCTGCATCACGTGCGCCCCAGGGTTATATCCACCGGGGACTTTGCGTTCGGACGGGGGGAGGCGGGCGGGGCGGTCCAACCGTGACCACCTCAATCGCGATGTGCGGGCCTGCCATCCACGTCCGGCGACCGGTCCGGCTTGCGGTCGAATGATCGACCCAGCCGCCTTGCCGCCTTGGGCTGTGACGCTGGCCCCGGTGTTTAACCGCGTGTTGCGGTGCATCCAAAGCCGAACGTCACGCTGCCTAAGTAACAATGGAGGCGCCAGGCTTCAAATCACTCTTTGTTACCGAATGTTACGTGAAGCCATGCGTATCTACTTGAGCACAAATGCAAATTCGCCTTTTTTCCGCCGCAAATGAAAAGGGCCGCTTTCCCGTGGGAAGCGGCCCTTCACATGATGCGATGCAGTGACGTCAGTCACACGCCTGCCCGCAATTCACCAGCATCAGTTCGCTTGGCGACGCAGGAACGCCGGGATGTCCAGCGAGCTGTCCTCGCCCGGGGCGCGGCCCAGCCCGGGCTCCTGATGCACGGCCGGCTGCTGGCGGGGGGCCGCCTGCGGGGCCGGGGCATGCTGCGGTACCGGCTGCTGGTGAACCTGAGGCGCGTGCTGCTGTGGGGCGTAATGCGCGGCGGGGGCGGGCTGGCGCGGCGCCGGCTGCGGGTGCTGGACCTGCGGGGCCGGGGCCTGTTCGTCACCACCGAAGCCGAACATGCGCTGGAAAATGCCCTTCTTGCGCGGCTCCGCCTGTGGCGGGGTGTAGCGCTCGGGGTTGGGCGCGCCCAGGCGCGGGCCGGCGTCGGCCGGGCGTGGCGGGATGAAGCCGCCACCGCTGCGCTCGCCGCGCAGGGGTCCCGGGGCGGGGGCGCGCATCGGCACCTCCGTCCGGGGGGCGGGCTGCTCGGCCGCCGGTTCCGGCGCCACCTCGACGGCCGGGGCCGCCGCCACGGGGGCGGGGGCCGGCTCGACCGCCGGGGCGAAGGGCGCCGGGGCGGGCACGGCCATCTGGGGTGCAGGCTGCGGCACCTGCGGGGCGGCCACGGGGGCCGGAACCGCCGGGGCGGCGGCCGTCGGCGCCACCGGCGCGGGGGTCAGGGCGGCGTGGTAGCTGGCGCCGGCCGGGCGGACGGGCGTGCTGACCGAGGGCGTGGCCGCCGGGGCGGGCGCACGGCGCACGGCGTTGGTGCTGACCACCGACAGCTGCGGGGCGGCCGCCTGCTGGCGCGGCTGCTGGCCGGCCAGGGTCTCGATGCCCGTCGCCACCACGGAGACGCGCATCTTGCCGTCCAGCTGGGCGTCGAAGGTGGAGCCGAAGATGATGTTGGCGTCGGGATCGACCTCGTCGCGGATGCGATTGGCCGCCTCGTCCACCTCGAACAGGGTCATGTCGTAGCCGCCGGTGATGTTGATCAGGACGCCGCGGGCGCCCTTCATCGACACGTCGTCCAGCAGCGGGTTGCTGATGGCGGCCTCGGCGGCCTCCACGGCCCGGCGCTCCCCGGTGGCCTCGCCCGTGCCCATCATGGCCTTGCCCATCTCCGTCATCACGGTGCGGATATCGGCGAAGTCCAGGTTGATCAGGCCAGGCATGACCATCAGGTCGGTCACGCCGCGCACACCGGAGTGCAGCACGTCGTCGGCCATCTTGAAGGCGTCGGCGAACGTGGTCTTCTCATTCGCCACCCGGAACAGGTTCTGGTTGGGAATGATGATCAGCGTATCGACATAGCCGGCCAGCTCGTTGATACCCTGCTCGGCGATGCGCATGCGGTGCGCGCCTTCGAAATGGAAGGGCTTGGTCACCACGCCCACGGTCAGGATGCCCTGTTCCCGCGCGGCGCGCGCGATCACCGGGGCGGCACCCGTGCCCGTGCCACCGCCCATGCCGGCGGTGATGAAGCACATGTTGGTGCCCTCCAGGTAGGAGAGGATCTCCTCCAACTGCTCCTCGGCGGCGGCGCGGCCCACGTCGGGGCGCGAACCGGCGCCCAGACCGCGGGTGATGGTGCTGCCCAGCTGCAGGCGCTTGGTGGCCTCGCTGCCGGTCAGCGCCTGCGCGTCGGTGTTGGCGACCACGAACTCCACCCCTTCCAGGTTGGAGCGGATCATGTTGTTGACGGCGTTGCCGCCGGCGCCGCCGACACCGAACACGGTGATGCGCGGGCGGGTCAGCACTTCCACCGGCGGAATGGTGACTTTGATGGTCATGGCGTTGTCCCCTCTGCGGAGCGTCCGGAATACGGTGCGGTTAGGTCTTGGATCGAGCTTGGTCTTCGGCCGGTACATCGCTGACGCGATGGCGGCGGCCTGAATTTCTGCAACGAGATGGCCGGGGTCATCGCCAAGGTCATAGGTTGTCTCTCAGCCAATTGCCCATGCGACCCAGCCAGCCGCCGCCGCTGGGCTCCATCAAGGGGGCCAGGGCCGGGGCCTCGGCATGTTGCTGCACGGCGTAGGCCAGCAGGCCGGCGGCGGCGGAGAAAGCGGGACCGCCCACGGATTCCGCCAAGCCGCCAATACGCAAGGGGCGGCCGAGGCGCACCTGCTTGTCCAGCACCTGCTGGGCCAGCTCACGCATGCCGGGCAGCTGGCTGGCGCCGCCGGTCAACACCACGCGGCGGCCGGCCAGCTTGGCGAAGCCGGAGGCATCCAGGCGGCCGCGCACGAACTCGAACACTTCCTCCAGCCGGGGCTGGATGATGCCGACCAGCAGGGATTTGGGAACGTGGTGGGCCTGGGCCCGGTCCTCCTCCCCGATCTGCGGCACATCGATGATCTCGCGCTCGTCCGACGGGGCGGGCAGGGCGCTGCCGTACAGGGTCTTCAACCGCTCGGCATGGGCCAGCGGCGTGGTCAGGCCGCGGGCGATGTCGCTGGTGACGTGGCTGCCACCGATGGGCACGCTGTCCGTCCACACCATCTTGCCGTCGAAGAAGACGGAGATGCTGGTCGTGCCGCCGCCCATGTCGATCAGGGTGACGCCCAGGTCCATCTCATCCTCGACCAGGCAGGACAGGCCTGCGGCGAAGGGGGACATGACGAAGCCTTCCACGCCCAGGTGGCAACGGCCGACGCAGGAATTCAGGTTGCGCACGGGGCCGGCGGCGGCCGTCACCACGTGCAGGCGCACGCCCAGCCGCTCGCCCACCATGCCGCGCGGGTCGCGGATGCCGCTGGACCCGTCCACCGTATAGCCCACGGGGATGGAATGGATCAGCTCCGCATCCGCCGAGACGTTCAGGTTGCGGGCATGGGCCAGGGCGCGGCGCAGGTCGTGGTCGGTGATCTCGGAACCGGAGATGCCCGTCTCCACCGTCAGGGTCTGGCTTTCCGGCTGCCCGCCGGACAGGCCCACCAGCACCTCGCGGATCTGCTCACCGGCCATGGTCTCGGCCGCGTGCACGGCTGTGCCGATGGCGGTCTCCGCCGCCTCCATGTCCACGATGGCGCCGGCGCGCACGCCGCGTGACACCTGGTGGCCGATGCCGACCACGCGGATGGAACCGGGCTCCTCCACCCGGGCGATGAAGCACACGACCTTGCTGCTGCCCACGTCGAGGGCGGCGATGGTGCCCCCGCGCGCCACGCGCTTGGGCTTGGACCGGCCGGTTACGGTGAATGCCATGGTCTGGTCCGCCTCAGTTCTTTTTCGCCGCCGCCTGGCGCTTCTTGTCCGCGGCCTTCGCCGCCGCCTTGGCCGCGATCGCGGCGGGCGAGGATTGGACAACAAGCCGGTCCGGCACCCGCAGGTCGATGGCGACCACGTCGCGCTCCAAAATCTTGTCCGACGCCTCAAGCGCGGCCAGCTGGTGCACGGCCGCCTCGTAGTTCACTTCCGGCAGACGCACTTCCAGGCCGCCCTTCAGGTGCAAATCCCAGCGGCGGGCGCCCACCAGCACGGCGGCGTCGACGCGCGACTGGATGGTGGGCTCGGACGCCAGCGCCGCCAGCAGGGCGCGACCCTGCTTGGGGGCACCCTCACCCACCAGGATGGGCAGGTTAGGAAAGTGGTCCAGGTTATGGTCGGTCAGCACCGTGCCCTCGGCATCCACCAGGGCCAGCTTCTGCTCGTGCTGCCAGATGGCCATGGGCTGGCGTTCCGTCAGCACGACGAACAGGGTGTCGGGCAGGCGCCGCTCGATGCGGGCGCTGGCGATCCAGGGGATCTGCTCCAGCTGCTTGCGCGCGGCGTGCGGGTCGAAGCCCAGGATGGGCGACCCGCGCTCCACCCCGAGGGCTGCCAGCACCTGGGCGCCGTCGGTTTCCTTGCGGCCCTTGACCAGCACCTCCTGTACCTGCAGGCCGCCGCGCGCGGTGATGTCCAGGAAGGCGGCGTCCACCGCGTTGCCGGCCGCGGCCAGCTTGCCACTGGCCCAGCCCCAAAGCACAAGGCCGCCGACCAGGGCCAGCGGCACGATGACGGTGGCCCGGCGGCCCAGGAACTGCTGCCAGCGCGGCACGGCGCGGCGGCGGTTGGCGGCCTGGGCGGCCTTCTGCGTCGTCCGCCGCGTCTCATATGCGATGCGGCTGCGCGGGCTGTCGCCCTCGGGGAACAACCCGGGGCTGGAGGGATGGGTCACCCGTGGCATGCCGCGTGCTCCACAATCCAGCCGCACAGGTCGGCGTAGCTGAGGCCAACGTAGGCCGCCTGTTCCGGCAGCAGCGACAGGGGCGTGAAGCCCGGCTGGGTGTTGGTCTCCAGGAAGCAGAGGCCGGTGACGCCGGGCTTGCCGTCGTCCCAGCGGAAGTCGCTGCGGCTGACGCCGCTGCAGCCCAGGGTCTGGTGGGCCAGCAGGGCCAGGCGCTTGGCTTCCTCCGCCACCTCTGCCGGAATCTGGGCCGGGCAGACGTGGACGGCGTGGCCCTCGGTGTATTTGGCCGTGTAGTCGAAGAACTCGGTGCTGGCCACGATCTCGGTCACGGTCAAGGCGCGGTCGCCCACCACGCCCACGGTCAGCTCGCGGCCGGGGATGAACTTCTCCACCATGACGGTGTCGCCATAGACCCAGTGCTCCGCCTCGATGGCGGGGCCGTTGTGGCCGGCGCGCACGATGCGCACGCCGACGCTGGAGCCCTCGTCCACCGGCTTGATGACGTAGGGCGGTTCCATGACGTGGCCGGCCAGCACTGCCTCGCGGGTGGCGATGACGTCTTCGGCGATGGGCATGCCCACGGTGCCCAGCACGCGCTTGGTCATGGCCTTGTCCATGGCGACGGCGGAGGCCATGACGCCGGAATGGGTGTAGGGCACGCCCAGATATTCCAGCACACCCTGGATCATGCCGTCCTCGCCGCCCCGGCCGTGCAGGGCGTTGAAGATGACGTCGGGCTTGGGCGTCAGCGCCGCCAGCAGGCCGGCCAGGTCGCGCTGCACATCCACCGCGCGTACGACGTAGCCCTTGGATTCCAGGGCCGTGACGATGGACGCGCCGCTGACAAGCGATACCTCGCGCTCGGCAGACCACCCGCCCATCAGGACGGTGACATGCTTAGGCTGGTGACCACTCATCAAACGGCTCCCTATCGGCTGAGGCGGTTCAGCCAGGCGACACAATCCCTAGAGGATAGCCCACCTTTGCAGAACCGCTGGGAAACGCAACATTTTGTGAGTTTCTTGGCGCCTCTTTTTGAAAACCGCTAGCTATAGCGTTGAAATGTCCAGGCCGGTGCAACCGGGGTATAACTACCCGTAGTCCTTCCCTATGTCCTCCGGACGGGTCGAAAATCGACTCGGCCTTTAGCGATTGCGGCACCCGCTCAGGACTGATTCGCGGGCGGCTCAACCCTTGTCCAAAGGCACCCCGATGCGGCGTATTTCCCAGCGCAGGGTGATGCCCGAAGTCTCCAGAACGCGGCGCCGCACTTCCTCGCCCAGGGCCTCGATATCGGCCGCGGTGGCGTCGCCCAGGTTCAGCATGAAATTGGCGTGCTTTTCCGACATCTGGGCGCCGCCGACCACCAGGCCGCGGCAACCGGCCTTGTCCACCAGGGCCCAGGCCTTCTCGCCCGGCGGATTGGCGAAGGTGGAGCCGCCCGTGCGGGCCCGCACGGGCTGGCTGGCGGCGCGGGCCGCCGCGATCTCCTCCATGCGGGCCTGGATGGCGGCCTTGTCCCCGGCTGTCCCGCGCAGGGTGGCGGCGGTGAAGATGACGTCCTCGGGCACGCCGCAGTGGCGATAGGTCAGGTGCAGGTCATCCCGGCTGTAAACACGGCGGCGGCCCTGGCGGTCGATGCCCACGGCCGTCTCGATCACGTCCACCGTCTCCCCGCCATAGGCGCCGCCGTTCATGCGGATGGCGCCGCCGATGGTGCCCGGGATGCCGGACAGGAACTCCAGCCCCGACAGGCCGGTCGCTTGCGCCGTCTGCGCCACGGTCAGGTCCAGGGCACCGGCGCCGGCGTGGACCAGATTATCCTCGACGGAGACCTGGGCGAAGCTGCCGCCCAGGCGGATGACCACGCCGCGCACGCCGCCGTCACGGACCAGCAGGTTGCTGGCGACACCGATGACGGTGACCGGCACGTCGGCCGGGCAGCCGGCCAGGAATTGGGCCAGGTCGTCCTCGTCCGCCGGGCGGAACAGCACGTCGGCCGGGCCGCCCACGCGGAACCAGGTCAGGGGACCCAGCGGGGCGTCGGGCGTCAGGCGGCCGCGCACGGACGGCAGGCGGTGCAGCAGGACCGTGCCCCGGCTCTCCATCTCATCCGTGACGCGCCGCCCCGCCATCATCAGCCGTGGCTCCCCCCGTTGCGCGAACCGGGAATTGCGGTGCCGAACAGGCGGTCCAACTCCGCCGGCAGGGCGTTGGCCCAGGTTGTGATGCTGCCGGCGCCCAGGCAGACCACCAGATCGCCCGGCCGCGCCATGTCGCGGATCATGGACGGCAGCGCCTCGGGCGAGGGCAGGGGCAGGGCGTGGCGGTGGCCGTGGGTGCGCAGGCCGTCGACCAGCGCCTCCTTGGTGACGCCGGGGATGGGCGTCTCGCCGGCGGCATAGACGTCGGCGACGATCACGGCGTCGGCGTCGTTGAAACAGGTGCAGAATTCCTCGAACAGGCTCTGCAGCCGGGTGTAGCGGTGGGGCTGGACCACGGCGATGGTGCGGCCGTTGCCGGCGGTGCGGGCGGCACTCAGCACGGCGGCGATTTCCACCGGGTGGTGGCCGTAATCATCGATGACGACGACGCCGTTGCTCTCGCCGGTCTTGGTGAAACGGCGCTTCACGCCGCTGAACTTGGCCAGGCTCTGGCGGATGCTGTCGTCGTTGATCCCCATGTTCAGGGCGACGGCGATGGCGGCCAGGGAGTTCTGGACGTTGTGCAGGCCGTACATGGGCAGATGCAGGCCGGTGATGGTCCGCTCCTCCCCCGCCACGCGGTCGGAGACGACGACGTCGTAGAAGGCGCCCTGCACCGTGGTCTGCAGGTTGGCGGCGCGTAGGTCGGCCTGGGGATTGAAGCCATAGGTGACGATGCGGCGGTCCACCCGGCTGATCAGGGCCTGCACCTCGGGATGGTCGATGCACAGCGCCGCGAAACCGTAGAACGGGATGTTCTGCACGAACTGGTCGAAGGCCTCGCGCGCCTTGTCGAAGGTGCCGTAGAAATCCAGGTGCTCGGGATCGATGTTGGTGACGACGGCGATGGTGGACGGCAGCTTGGTGAAGGTGCCGTCGCTTTCGTCCGCCTCGACCACCATCCAGTCGCCGGAGCCCAGCTTGGCGTTGGTGCCGAGCGCGTTGATGATGCCGCCGTTGATGATGGTGGGGTCGAAGCCGGCGCCGTCCAGCAAGGCCGACACCAGCGAGGTGGTGGTGGTCTTGCCGTGGGTGCCGGCGATGGCCACCGACCATTTCAGTCGCATCAGCTCCGCCAGCATCTCGGCGCGCCGCACCACGGGGATCAAGGCGGCGCGGGCGGCCGTGACCTCGGGGTTGTCGCGCTTCACGGCGGAGGAGATGCAGACGACGGCGGCGTCGCCCAAATTCTCCGCCCGCTGGCCGATGGACACGGGAATGCCCAGGTCGCGCAGGCGCTTGACGTTGTAGTTGTCGGTCAGGTCGCTGCCCTGGACGGAATAGCCGAGGTTGTGCAGCACCTCGGCGATGCCGGACATGCCGATGCCGCCGATGCCCACGAAATGAATGGTGCCGATGGACAGGGGCATCGCCCTCATTGGCCGTCTCCGCTGCGATAGGGGGAATGCGTCCGGGTCCTGCCCGGGGCGGCGGGACCATAGGCGAAGGGCGACGTCGGATGGAAGCCCGTCTTCCGGGGAGTGGTCATGCGTCCCTCCCGCCGTTGGCGACATGCAGCACCGCGTCGGCCAGGCGATCCGCCGCGTCCGGAATGGCGAAGGAACGGGAGCCGGCGGCCGCCAGGACCAGCGGGGCCGGATCGTCGAGGAAGGCGCCCAGGCGCTCGGCCAGGGCCTCGGCCGTGAACTGGGCGTGCGGCATCAGCCAGGCGCCGCCGGCCTCGACCAGGGCCTTGGCGTTGGCGGTCTGGTGGTCGTCCATGGCTTGGGGGTAGGGGACCAGGATGGCGGGGCGGCCCGCGACCGCCAATTCCGCCACCGTTCCGGCACCGGAACGACAGATGGCCAGGTGGCAGGCGTCCAGCCGGCCGGCCATATCCCGAAAGAAGGGGGCCAGTTCCACGTCCACGCCCAGGCCGGCGTACCCCTCCCGCGCCTGCTCCATCGTCTCCGGCCGGGCCTGCTGCACAATGCGCAGGCGCAGGCGGTGTTCCTGGGACAGGCGGGCGACGGCGGCGGGCAGGATGGCGCTGAAGACGGAGGCGCCCTGGCTGCCGCCTGTCACCAGGATGGACAGGGTGCCAGTGGGTGCCGTGTAGGGCCGGTTGGCCAGGTCCAGGATGGCCGGGCGCACCGGGTTGCCGGTGCGCACGCTGGCGACGTGGCGGGGCAGGCCGCTGACCTGGGGGAAGGACGTCGCGATCAGACGCGCGCCGCCGGCCAGCATCTTGTTGGCCCGGCCCATCACGGCGTTCTGTTCATGCAGCACGACCGGCAGGCCCAGGCGCTGGGCCGCGAACACCGTGGGGACGGAGGGGTAGCCGCCGAAGCCCACCACGGCGGCGGGCTTCAAATCCTTCAGAATGCGGCGGGCCTGCACCGTGCCCGCCAACAGGGACAGGGCCGTGCGCGCCTTGGACACCAGTCCCCGGCCGGGCGTGCCGGCGCTGACCCGGTGCACGGGGATGTCGGCCAGGCCCTCGCCGAAGGCATGGCCGCGCGTGTCGGTCACCAGCACGACGGGCAGGCCCCGGGCGCGCAGGCTACGCGCCAGCGCCTCCGCCGGGAACAGGTGGCCGCCGGTGCCGCCGGCCGCGAGGACGATCGGGCCAATGGGGGGCTGCTGCTGCGTCACGGCAGGTCCCCCTGGCCGAAGCGCTTGCGGGTCAGGGCCAGCAGCATGCCGACGCCGATGCCCAGCGCGATCAGGGATGAGCCGCCATAGCTGATGAAGGGCAGGGTCATGCCCTTGGTCGGCATCATGTGCAGGCTGGAGGCCATGTTGATGCAGGCCTGCAGGCCGAACTGCATGGCCAGCCCCGCCGAGCCCAGCATGACGAACAGGCTCTGTTCGCCATAGGCGCGGGCGAAGCTGCGCATCACCACCACGCCGAACAGCAGCACGATGAACAGGCACCACAGCATGCCCAGTTCCTCCCCCGCCACGGCGAAGATGAAGTCGGCGTGGGCGTCGGGAATGGTCATCTTGACGGTGCCCTGGCCGGGGCCGGTGCCCCACAGGCCGCCGTGCTGGAAGGCGTCCAGCGCGCGCTGGACCTGGTAGTTGTCGCCGGCGGCGGGATCCAGGAAGCGGTTCACGCGGCTCTGCACATGCGGGAACAGGAAGTAGGCGCCCACCAGGCCGGACAGGCCGCACACCACCAGCACCGCCACCAGCAGGATGGGCAGGCCGGCGATGAAGAACTGGCCGAACCACACGGCGCTGACCACGAAGGTCATGCCCAGGTCGGGCTGCATCAGCAGCAGGGCCACGATCATCAGGTAGAAGAGGATGCAGACGCCGAAATAGACCACGTTGTTGGTGTGCCGGGCCTGGGCGAACAGCCAGGCGGCGACCACGGCGAAGGCGGGCTTGATGAATTCCGAGGGCTGGACGGACAGGCCGGGCAGGTGGATCCAGCGCGTGGCGCCCTTGATCTGCACCCCCGACACCAGGGTCAGGGCCACCCCCACCAGCGACAGCAGGAACATGATCATGGCCATGCGCCGCACACCCTTGGGCGACAGCAGCGACACGCCCACCATGACGATCAGGGTGGGGATCAGCATCATCACGTGATGCTGGATGAAGTGGAAGTTATCCAGGCCGATGCGCTCCGCCACCGGCGGGCTGGCGGCCTGGATCAGCACCACGCCGATGGTGGCGATGAGGAAGACGGTGGCCAGGGTCCAGCGGTCGACGGTCCACCACCAGCGGCCGATGACGGATTGGTCGGTACGCGACAACGTGATCATGGCGTCCCGTCCTCCCCTGCTTCCAACTGGCGCACGATGCGGACGAAGGCGTCGCCCCGCACCTCGAAATTGGGATACTGGTCAAAGCTGGCGCAGGCGGGCGACAGCAGCACCGTGCCGCTACCGGCTTCCCTGGCCATGGCGTAGGCGGCGGGCACCGCCTGGTCCAGCGTGCCGTAGCGGCCATAGCTGACCTTGCCCTCCAGCCAGGGGGCGAATTCCTCGGTCGCCTCGCCGATCAGGAAGGCGTGCCGCACCCGGCCCATGAAGGGTTCCAGGCCGGAAAGGCCGCCCTCCTTGGCCTTGCCGCCCACGATCCAGTACATGTCCTCGTAGCAGCCCAGGGCCTTGGACGCCGCGTCGGCGTTGGTGGCCTTGCTGTCGTTGACGAAGCGGATGCCATCGAGGGTGGCGATGGTCTGCTGGCGATGCACCAGGCCGGGGAAGGTGCGCATCGCCTCGGCGATCACCTCGGGCGCCACGCCCACGGCGCGGGTGGCGGCGTAGGCGGCGCAGGCGTTCTGCCAGTTGTGGCGGCCGGGCAGGGCTGGGCACTGGCGCAGGTCGACCACGGCTTGGGCCTGGCCCTCGGTATCGTCCACCAGCACGCCGTCCGCCGCGTGCACGCCGCCCGGGACCACGCGTTCCGATGAGATGCGCACGACCTTGCGGCCGCCTTCCATCTCCAGGCTGTCGGCCATGGCGGCGGTGTTGGGCTCATCGACGCCCAGGATGGCGACGGGCAGGGGCTTGGACGGGTCGCGGGCACCCGGCTGAAAGATCAGGCGCTTGGCGGCGATGTAGCCGTCCATGCCGCCGTGGCGGTCCAAATGGTCGGGCGTGATGTTCAGCAGCACCGCGGCGTCGAAGCCCAGGGAGGGCGTCAGTTCCAGCTGATAGCTGGACATCTCCAGCACATAGACGTCGCCCTCACCCAGTGCCGGGAAGGTCAGGACGGGAATGCCCAGGTTGCCGCCCACGGCCAGGGTGCGGCCGGCATGGGCCAGGATGTGGCCGGTCAGGGCGGTGGTGGTGGACTTGCCGTTGGTGCCGGTGATGCCGACGTAGGCCGCGTCCGGCTGGGCCAGGCGCAGCAGCTCCACGTCGCCGATGATGGGCACCCCGGCGGCCTTGGCGCGGGCTGCCACCGGGTGCGGCGCCGGGAAGGTGTGGGGGATGCCGGGCGACAGCACCAGGGCGGCGACACCCGTAAGGTCCGCCTCATGCAGGTTGGTCAGGGGGATGCCGGCGGCATCCGCCGCCTTCTGACCCCCGGCGCCATCGTCCCAGGCCAGCACCTCCGCCCCGCTGGCGGACAGCACGCGCGCCGCCGCCAGGCCGGAACGCGCCAAGCCCATCACCGCCACGCGGCGGCCTTTGAAGGGGGGAGGAGGATGGGCTGGGACATGGGCGGGGCTTAACGCAGCTTCAGGGTGGACAGGCCGGCCAGGGCCAGGATGACGGCGATGATCCAGAAGCGGATGACGACGGTGGGTTCCGACCAGCCCTTCTTCTCGAAGTGGTGGTGCAGCGGCGCCATGCGGAACACCCGCTTGCCCGTCATCTTGAAGCTGGCGACCTGCACGATGACCGACACGGTCTCCAGCACGAACAGGCCGCCGATGATGGCCAGCACCAGCTCATGCTTGGTGATGACGGCGACGGTGCCGAGCGCGCCGCCCATGGCCAGCGAGCCCGTGTCGCCCATGAACACCATGGCCGGCGGGGCGTTGAACCACAGGAAGCCCAGGCCGGCGCCCACCAGGGCGCCGCAGAACACCGCCAATTCACCCGTGCCGGGCACGTGATGGATCTGCAGGTAGTTGGCGAAGACGGCGTTGCCCGACAGGTAGGCGATCAGGCCGAAGCTGGCGGCGGCGATCATGATGGGCACGATCGCCAGGCCGTCCAGGCCGTCCGTCAGGTTGACGGAGTGGCTGGAGCCGACGATGACGAACACCGCCCAGGGGCCGAACAGGAAACCCAGGGGGATCAGCACGTCCTTGAGGAAGGGCACGGCCAGGCTGGTGTCCAGCGGGCTCTGCGCCACATGCAGGTACCAGGCGGTGGCCACACCGGAGACCGCGATCATGGCCACCATCTTGCCCCGACCGGACAGGCCCTTGGTGTTGCGCTTGGTCAGCTTCAGGAAGTCGTCGCCGAAGCCGACCAGGCCGAAGCCCACCGTCACCAGCAGCACGATCCAGGTGTAGGCGTTGGTCACGTCCACCCACAGCACGGTGGAGATCAGGACCGAGATCATGATCATCAGGCCGCCCATGGTGGGCGTGCCCTTCTTCTTCAGGTGCGTTTCCGGCCCATCGGTGCGGATGGGCTGCCCCGATCCCTGCATGGATTTCAGCCAGCGGATGACGCCCGGGCCGATGAGGAAACTGATGATCAGCGCCGTCAGCATGGCCCCGCCCGTCCGGAACGTGATGTACCGGAATAGGTTGAAAAGCTGGAAGTCGTCGGCCAGCGGGAACAGCAGGTTGAACAACATGGGACGGGTCTTAGCTCCCGGAGACGGCGGAGGAAGGAGGAGGGGGTGGATAGTCAAGGGCTTTCAGGGCGTCGACCACCAGCGCCATGCGGCTGCCGGCGGACCCCTTGACCATGACGACGTCATTGGCGCGCACGGCGGCCCCCACCAGGGGCGCCAACGCGGCGCTGTCCTCGGCGTGGGCGCCCCGGCGCTCGGCCGGCAGGCGGTCGAACAGGTGGCGCATGTTGGGGCCGCAGGTGAAGACCAGGTGCACGTCGGCGGCCACCAGGGCGTCGGCCAGGCCCGCGTGCAGCTTGGGCAATTCAGCGCCCAGTTCCAGCATGTCGCCCAGCACCGCCAGGCGGCGGCCGCCGGGACCCGGCTGGGTGTGGCCCAGCACGGATGCCGAGGCCGCCACCGACACGGGGCTGGCGTTGTAACTTTCGTCCACCAGGGTCAGGCTGCCGCCCCCCGGCAGGGGAATGGCCTGGCGCACGCCCCGGCCCTTGACTGGGGGCAAGGTGGCCAGCGCCCGGGCGGCAGTGGCGACGTCGCCGCCGGCGGCCGACACGGCCAGCAGGACGGCCAGGCTGTTCAGCGCCTGGTGGCGGCCGGGCACGGCCAGGGTGTAGCGCACCACCTGACCTTGGACCTCGGCCGTGACGTCGCTGCCGGTGGGGCCCAGGTCCAGGTCGATCAGGCGGGCGTCCGCCCCGGCGGTGGCGCCGAAGCTCAGCACCTGGCCGATGCCCTGGGTGCGGGCGGCGGCCAGCAGGCGGGCGTACTGGGGGTTGTCGCGGTTCAGGATGGCCGTGCCCTGGCGGGACATGCCCTCGAAAATCTCGGCCTTGGCGTCGGCGATGGCTTCGACGGAGGCGAAGAATTCCAGGTGCACCGCTTCCACCGTGGTGATGATGGCGATGTCCGGCCGCGCCATGCGCGACAGGGGGCCGATCTCACCCGCGTGGTTCATGCCCAGCTCGAACACGCCATAGCGCACGTCGGCCGGCAGGCTGGCCAGCGACAGGGGCAGGCCCAAATGGTTGTTCAGGTTGCCTTCGGTGGCGAAGGTGGGGCCCAGCGCGCCGAGGGCGGCGCGCAGGAATTCCTTGGTGCTGGTCTTGCCCACCGAGCCGGTGACGGCAATGATCTTGGCTGCGGTGTTCAGCCGCGCCACCCGGCCCAGGTCCTCCAATGCCGCCAGCGTGTCCTCGACCACCAGCAGGGGGGCGTCGGCCGCAAGGCCGTCCGGCACATGGCTCACCAGGCAGGCGGCGGCGCCACGCCGCAAGGCCACGTCGACGAAGGCGTGGCCGTCGAAGTTGGGGCCCTTCAGCGCCACGAACAGGTCGCCGGGGGCCAGGGTGCGGGTGTTGATGGACACGCCGGTGGCGGCCCAGTCGGCCCCCTGGGCGCGGCCGTTCGCTGCGGCGGCGGCATCGGCCGCCGTCCACAGCACGGTCTTGGTCGGCGTGGCAGCGGTCATGCCGTACCCCCAGACAGGCCCAGAACGCTGCGGGCGACCGCGGCGTCGTCGAAGGGACGCACCTCCTTGCCCACGATCTGGCCCTGCTCATGCCCCTTGCCGGCGATGACCAGCACGTCACCGGCCTTCAACTCGCCGATGGCCAGCGCGATGGCGGCGGCGCGGTCGTCCACCTCGGTGGCGCCGGGGCAGCCGGCCAGAACCTCGGCCCGGATGGCGCCGGGAATCTCGGTGCGGGGGTTGTCGTCGGTGACGATGACGCGGTCGGCCAGGCGGGCGGCGATGGCGCCCATCATGGGGCGCTTGCCCCGGTCACGATCGCCGCCGCAGCCGAAGACGACGGACAGGCGGCCCTCGGCATGGGGCCGGAGGCTGTTCAGCACCGTCTCCAGCCCGTCGGGCGTGTGGGCGTAGTCGACATAAACGGCGGCGCCATTGTCCAGCGTCGCCACCAGTTCCAGCCGGCCGCGCACGCCATCCAGCTGCGACAGCAGGCCTGCGGTGGCCTGCGGCTCCGCACCGCTGCCGATGACCATGCCCAGCGCGCACAGGGCGTTCCATACCTGGAAGCGGCCCACCAGCGGCAAGACGATGTCGTGGCGGGTGCCCATGACCTCCAGGGTCAGGGCCTGGCCCTGGGGCAGGGCGCGCAGGGCCGTCACCGCCAGCTCACGGCCTCGCTCGCCAAAGCCGATCAAGGTCTGCTTGCGGGTGCGCACCAGGTCGGCCAGGGCCTGGAACTCCGGGATGTCGGCGTTCACCACGGCGGTGGCGCCGCGCGGCATCACCCGGTCGAACAGCATGGCCTTGGCCTTGAAGTAGGCCTCCATGGTGCCGTGGTAATCCAGGTGGTCGCGGGTCAGGTTGGTGAAGCCGCCCACGGTGACCAGCACGCCGTCCAGGCGGAACTGGTCCAGGCCGTGGCTGCTGGCCTCCATCGCCAGGTGGGTGATGCCGCCCTCGGCCAGGCGCGACAGGGTGCTATGCAGGGCCACCGGGTCGGGCGTGGTCAGGCTGTCTTCGCGCGGGAAGCCAGGGGCGATCAGGCCCAGGGTGCCCATGGCGCCGGCCTGGTGCCCCTGCAGCGACCACAGCTGGCGGGTGAACTGCGCGGTGGAGGTCTTGCCGTTGGTGCCGGTGACGGCGGCGATGGTGGCGGGCTGGCGCTTGTAGAAGGCCGCCGCCAGCAGGGCGAAGCGCCGGCGGGGATTGGCGTCCTCGATCAGGCTGACGGGATGAGGCAGGTTTTCAGGCAGCTTGGTGCCCTTGGGCGCCAGCACGGCCACGGCGCCGGCGGCCACCGCCTGGGGAATGAAGTCCCGCCCGTCGCGGGCGCTGCCCGGCATGGCGGCGAAGAGCATGCCCGGCTTGACCGCGCGGCTGTCGGCGGTCAGGCCGGTGATCTCGGGGTCCCGTTCCAGGGCCAGCGCCGATACGGCGATTTCGGTGCGCGATGCCATCAGATCGGTCAGACGCAAGGGTCCCTCTCACACGTGATGCCGGGGCGGGTTGATAGCGCGCTGCCCGGCATCGGTCGACCCCCACCTTACGGTGCCCTGTCGTGTGGGTTTCAGGGGGGGCTGGTTAATTGATGGCCATGGCCTGCAGAATCTCGGGATCGTTGCGGACCACCGGCTTCACCCCCAGCAGGGGTGCGGCCTGCCAGACGATGCGCTGGACCGCGGGGGCCGCGACCCAGCCGGCGGTGGCGAAACCGAAGCTCTTCTTGTTGCCGTGCGGCTCGTCCACCATGACGAACACCACATAACGCGGATCGTTCATGGGGAAGGCGCCGGCGAAGGAGGTGCGCAGCGACTTGTGGGCGTAGCCCTTGCCGCTGACCTTCTCGGCGGTGCCGGTCTTGCCGCCCACCAGATAGTCCAGCGTGTCCGCCGCCTTCAGGTCACCGGTGCCGAAGGCGGTCTTGCCCGTGCCCTCGGTCACCACCAGGCGCATCAGCTTGCGCAGGATGGCCGAGGTCTGGGGCGAGATCACCCGGGTTTCGGGGATCTCGGCGCTGGGGTCGCGCTTCAGCAGGGTGGCGGGGCGCATGATGCCGCCGTCGACCACGGCGGCCACGGCCGAGGACATCTGGATGGGGCTGACGGAGATGCCGTGGCCGAAGGCGACCGTCAGCAGGGTGGTGGGGCGCCAGGGGTTGGGCACCAGGGGGCCGCCGACCTCGGGAATCTCCAGTGACGGGGCCTTCAGCATGCCGAAACGGCCCATGTATTCCCGCTGCACGTCGATGCCGAACTTCTCCGCCATCTTGGCGGAGCCGATGTTGGACGACTTGCGGAAGATGTCGACCACGTCCATCCAGTAATTGACCGGCTCGTCATCATGGATGGTGAAGCGGCCGATCTTCAGCGGATGGCTGGTGTCGAAGGTCTCGTGCAGCTTCACCGTGCCCGTTTCCAAGGCGATGGCGGTGTTCAGGATCTTGAACACCGACCCCATCTCATAGACGCCCAGGGTGGCGCGGTTGAACTTCAACTCCTCGTGCATCTCTCCCGGGTTCTGGGGATCGAAGTCGGGCAGGCTGACCATGGACAGGATTTCGCCCGTCTTGATGTCCATGATCAGGCCGGCGCCGCCAATGGCGTTGAAGTCCTGGATGGCCTGGGTGATTTCCTTGCGCACGATGTGCTGCAGGCGCACGTCGACCGACAGGCGCAGCGGCTCCGCCTGTTCGCGCAGGCGCTTGTCGAACGACTGCTCGATGCCCATCAGGCCGTTGTTGTCGATGCCGGTCAGGCCGATCAGGTGGGCGGTCAGGCTGCCCTGCGGGTAGATGCGGTGCTCCTCCTGCTGGAAGAACACGCCGGGGATGCCCAGCTTGTTGACCTCGAATTCCTGGCGGGGCGTCAGGTTGCGCTTGATCCAGACGAAGCGCTTGTCGCCCTTCAGGTCCTTCAGCACCTGGCGGTAGTCGAGGTCCGGCAGGGTGGCCACCAGCTTGCGGGCGGCCTCCTCCGCGTCGATCACCAGCTTGGGGTCGGCGTAGGCGGACGCGGTGGCCAGCGAGGTCGCCAGCAACACGCCGTTGCGGTCGGTGATCTCCGCCCGGGTGACGGGCAGGGGGCGGGCGGTGGTGTTCTCCGCCACCGGTGGTTCCGCCTCGCGGCTGAACACCATGGTATCGGCCAGGCGCACGCCGATGGCGCCCAGCACCAACGCGAACAGGGCGGCCGTCACCAGAAGGCGCGACCGGCCCTGTTCCAAGGCGTGGCTGGTGGGGTTGTTCAGGCGGACCCTGCCTTCCGACCTGGGGGCCTGGATGCGCTCCATGCCCGCGATGTCGAACCCGGTCAAGGAAAAGGGCGCATCACTCATCGGGCGGCCCCCAGCTTGGCGCTCAAGGTCTGCTCCGCCATCAGGATGGGCTTGGTCTTGGGCTTGGCGGCGCTGCCGGAGGCGGAGGCGAGGGTGACCTTGCCGCCAGCCTTGTCGGCGGCGTCCAGGCTGGCCATCAGGGCGCCGATGCTATCCACCCGCTCCGGCTGCCTCGCCGCCTTCACGGTGGGGGCCGGCTTGCCGCCGGTGGTCTTCACCGGGGCGGACGCCTGCACGTCCGGCGCCTTCAGCGCCACGACCTGGGCCTTGGGTGCGGGCGCCGGGGCGGCCTGGGCGACGGCGACCTGCACGGCGGAGGCGGCCGGCGCCGCGCTGGCGACGTAGGTGGACTCCGGCGCCGGGACGGGCTTCGCCTGGTCCGTCGGCGCGCCGGGGACCGGGGCGGGCGCCTCCGGCTTCACCGGCACGGCGGCCAGGGCCACCATCTGCTCCGCCTTGGTGGGGCGCAGGGTGGAATGCTCGGTCGCCAGGCGCTCCAGCCGGGTGGGATCGTTCAGGTAGGCCCATTCGGCGCGCAGCACCTGGATGGACTGCTGCTCCTGCGCGATCTGCCGGTTGAGGGAGGCCAGGTGCTCCTGCTCCTCCTGCACGCGGTAGCTGGTGTGATAGAGGATGCCGCTGGCGACGGTGGCGAGGCACAGCCAGACGAGCGTGGACTTGCCTATCATGCTGCTTCTCCCATGGGCCAGGCGGGGGCGTCGGTGCGTTCGGCGGCGCGCAACCGAGCGGATCGGGCGCGCGGATTGTGGCGAAGTTCAGGTTCGCTCGGGGTAACCCCGCTGCGCCCCAGAAGACGGAAGGTGGGGGCGGGGCCGCTGTGGGCGGCCGGCATGTGGCGCGACGGCGCGCCCTCCGACCCGCTGCGCTGGCGCAGGAAGTCCTTCACCCGCCGGTCTTCCAGGGAATGGAAGGAGACGACCGCCAGGTGGCCGCCGGGCGCCAGCACCCGTTCGGCCCCGGCCAGGCCACGGTCCAGCTCCCCCAGCTCATCATTCACGTGCAGGCGCAGGGCCTGGAAGCTGCGGGTGGCGGGGTCGATGCCGTCCTTCTTGGACCGGGGAACCACGCCGCGGATGATGTCCGCCAGCTGCGCCGTGGTCTCGATTCGGGATGTGGCGCGGGCGGCCACGATGGCCCGGGCCACGCGGCGGGACAGGCGCTCCTCGCCCAGCCGCCACAGGATGTTGGCGATGTCGGCTTCGGCGTAGTCGTTGACCACGTCGGCGGCGGTGGGGCCGCTCAAGCTCATGCGCATGTCCAGCGGGCCGTCGAAGCGGAAGGAGAATCCCCGCGCCGGATCGTCGATCTGGGGAGAGGAGACGCCGATGTCCAGCGCCACGCCGTCCACCGGGCCGATGCCGTGGGCGGCCAGCAGCTCGGCCATGTCGCCAAACCGGCCCCCGATGATGCGCAGACGGCCGGGGAAACGGGCCAGCAGGGGCTCCGCTCGCTTGATGGCGGCGGGGTCGCGGTCGATGCCGATGACTTGGCAATCCGCCGCTTCCAGGATGGCGCGGGTGTAGCCGCCGGCGCCAAAGGTACCGTCGACATAAACGCCGCCGTCGCGCACGGCCAGGGCCGCCAGCACCTCGGCCAGCAGGACGGAGATGTGGACCTGTGCGCCCTCGCTCTGGGTGACGGTCCCGCTCACTGCGCACCCCCACCGTTGGATCCGGCCGCCAGGACCGAGTTGGTGCGGGCCAGGATGGTGGACAGCGAGATGTTCTGGGCGCGGCTGCGGTCGCGGCTGGCGGCCTCATGGGCGGACAGGGCGTCAGGATCCCAAATCTGGAAGGTGTGGCGGCGGCCGACGAAGGCGGCACCTTCGGTGATGCCGGCGAAGGCCAGGAAGTTTTCCGGCAGGACGATGCGGCCCTCAGGGTCCAGGGCCAGGCGGACGGACCCGCCGAACACCGTGGTCTCGATCAGGTCGCGCATGTCGTCGGGCATGTTGGGATTGTCCAGCGCCTCGGACAGGCGATCCATATAGTCGACGCTGCAGGCATCGATGGCGTTGGCCTGCAGGGACCGGAAGACGATCAGCTCCGTCTGTCCACCAAGGACGCCGCGGAAGGAAGACGGGACTGAAACCCGACCCTTCTTGTCGACCTTGTTCACATATGTGGACAGGAACAAGCCCATCGATCCCCGCGTCTCCAGCGCCTCCGCGCCCCACCCGATCCGGCACCAGTCCCAGTCGCAGAATGCGTCGCCCGTCCGGGTAAAACCGGATAGGCCTGCGCGCCCTGTTTTTGGGTCCATATGGGGTAGCATGGGAAGTTATGGGCGTCAATGGGATGACTAGGCTCAATGCTTGTGCACATGGCGTTTTTCCATAGTTGTGGAAAACGTTCTTCTTTCCCCCGCCTCTAAATCGAACGGGTAGGTCCCATCGCCATATATTCGTGGATTCCCGCCGAATTTAATAGCCATCGGATAGGGGGTACCTATCCTGTGGATAAGGGTGTGGGCAGGGAGACTGTTAGTGGAAAGGCGGCGAAATCTTTTGGATGAGCCACCTTGGTTATTCGGGGGCCGGCTTTGAGCCCAAGTACTCGTCAGTCAAGGGTGGCCACCAAATATGGTAAGGAAAAGGTCATAGGTCGCCATATATAGCTGGCAAAAGCCATTCCACGACCCTTTCCCATGAATTCCCATCCGTCGCCGCAATCGGGCCGAAAATCCCATGCCGACCCATGGGCGGCCGGAGTCACGGGATTTGTGGGGCGTTTTCCCATGCCGGCCCACCCGCCCCGCCGCGAAAGCCGCAAGATCGCGATAACCACCGGAACCGGGCGACGGCGCCGGTCGGGTGCATGGCGGTAGCGTCCAACGTCTTCCTGCCGTTGATCCTGCCCCAGGGCGCCGTCCGGAAGTGGGTATCCCAGGACAAGAAGGGCAAGGCGGTCTTCACCTCCTCCCTGGGTGGGCTCTTCACCCGGGCCCACTGGCGGACCCTACGTCTCCGCCAAGCATGCGCCGGAATTAATCGCCGAGGTGGTGCGGCGGGGGCCGGCACCCCCATGGCATCCCGGCGCAGGCCATCAACCCCGGCGCCTAGGAGGCGGGCGGCGTGGCGGCGGGCAAGGTGAAGGCGAAGCGGGCGCCCGCTTGCTCCCCGCCCTCCGCCGTCGCCGTGTCGATGGTGATACGCCCGCCGTGGGCCTCGATGATGGACCGGCAGATGGGCAGGCCCATGCCCATGCCGCCCTGCTTGGTGGTGAAGAAGCTCTCGAACAGGCGGACCACATGCTCCGGCTGGATGCCGGGACCGCTGTCCTCGACCGTGCAGCGCACGGTCAGCGGGTCGGGCGCCGTGGTGGTGATGGTGATGCGCCGCTCCGGGCTTTCGGCCTGGACCATGGCTTGCATGGCGTTGACGGCCAGATTGACGATGACCTGCTGCAGTTGCGTGCGGTCGCCCAGCACTCGGGGCATGTCGTCCGCCAGATGCTGGACCACGGTCACGGTGCGCGTCAGCACCTCATGGCGCAGGAACAGCAGCGCCTCGGCCACCACGTCGTTCAGCGCCAGCAGGGTATGCTCCGGCGCCTTACGGGCGGCCATGGCCCGGACGCGGGCGATGATGGCGGCGGCGCGCCGCGCGTCGAAGACGATGGCCTCCATCAGCTCGCGCAGCTCAGCCATGTCCGGCTCAGGACGGCCCAGCCAGCGCAGGCCCACGTCGCCATTGGCGGCGATGGCGGCCAGGGGTTGGTTGATCTCATGGGCGATGGAGGCCGTCAGCTCACCCAGCACCGACACGCGCGAGGCGTGGGCGAAATCCGCCTGCACGCTGTTCAGCTTCTCCTGCGCCGTCACCCGCGCCATGTACGCCTCCTTGGTGGCGGTGACGTCGGAGATGGCGCCGATGTAATGCAGGGCGTCCTGCCCGTTGGGCGCCTTGTGGGCCACGGCGCGCACGTGCTTGACTGTGCCACCGGGCAGCAGCAGCCGGTGTTCGATGTCAAAGCCCCGGCCGTCCGCCGCTCCGGCCAGGATGGCGCCGACCATGGCGATGTCGTCGGGGTGCACCCGTTGCATCACCCTGTCCATCGACACCGGTGTCTCTCGATCATAGCCGAAGATGCGGAAGGTCTCGTCCGACCAGTGCAGGTCGCCGGTGGTGACGTTCCAGCCGAAGCTGCCGGTGTGGCTCAGCTTCTGCGCCTCAGCCAGATAGGCGGCCTCGCTGCGGCGCAGCGCGTCGTCCGCCCGCTTGCGCGCGGTGACGTCGGTATGGCTTTCCAGCACCCCCATGGGAGCGCCGCGCCGGTCCCGCTGCACCGACCAGCGCGAAGAGACGATGACCTGCTCCCCCTCCCGGGTGGTGTGGACCAGTTCCCCTTCCCAATGCCCGGTGCCCAGCAGGATCCCGTCGATGTCCGTGGCCCGGGCAGGCAAGGCCGTGCGCAGCAGCGTGTCGACGGTCTTGCCCAGGGCATCCTCGCGGCGCCAGCCGTACAGGTTCTGGGCGCCTTTGTTCCAATAGAGGATGGCGCCATCCAGTCCGCGCACGATGATGGCGTCGGTCGTCAGTTCCAGCAGCTGGGCCTGCCCGCGCTGCACTTCCGCCAGGTGGCGCAGCCGCCGCACCAGGCTGGTGACGGCGAGGGAACTGGCCAGGAAGGCGAACAGGGCGGCGATGTCCTGCGCGTCGGTGACGTTCAGCGTGTAGAGCGGCTGAACGAAGAAATAATTCAGGCACAGGATGGAAAGGATGGAGAAGAAGGCGGAAGAGGCGAAGCTGTCCAGCAGCGACAGCAGGACGATGATCACCAAGAAAAGGGAGGCCACCGTCGTGAAATTCAGATCCAGCAAGAACGATCCCCAGGTCACGACACCCAGAATGGCGCCGCCGAAGCCCCAGAGAACGGCCAATCGCTGAAACTGCGTCAGCTCATCCAGCCGAGTGATGATCAAGGGAAGGCCGCGCGGCGCCGTATCGGAAAGCGCCATTCCTTACTCACGGCCAATGGTCGTGGTCATGCTCACCCTTCACCGGAAACGATGTGCCTGAAAAGTGCGTGCGGCGGCCCCAGCACGACTATAAAGGCTGTTCGGTGCGGGCGCATACCATTATTATCGCCTTTTGGGCAAAGGCGCCATGGTCCGCAAGTAAAGGGTGTTGCGCAGGTGGTCTTGGCACAGTGGGGCCAGGCCTCATTCCGCCAGGGCGCGCTCGAGACACCGGACCAACTGCTGGGTGTCGACCGGCTTCTTGAGGAAGCAGGCGGCGCCTTGGGCGCGGGCCGCTTGCTCCAGATCGTTATCGGGCCGCGCGGTGATGACGATGACCGGGACGGCGTTGTTGTGCCTGGTGATCACGCCGGCCAGGTCAATTCCGTTCATGCCCGGCATCTGAACATCCGTGATGACGCAAGAACAATCTGCCATCACATCCGCCGCCAGAAAGTCTTCCGCCGACAAAAAGCCACGAGCATTATAACCCAGCGATCGAACAAGGCGGACAAGTGCGGTCTGTAGGGACGGATCATCTTCAACGATGGAGATCAATGCCTTGGCTGACTTGGGGTCATCTTTCATCATTTCAGTCATTAGCCAAGCAGACAGTATAGTTTCGATGAATAACTATCGCATGATCCCGCTCGGCCCTGAATAATACTCTGGTGTTAGTGAAGGCTGCGGAGTGAGGCTGGCCCGCAGGAGGTCGGCCATGCGCACCAGGTCGGCATAGCTGCGGGCGCCCATCTTGCGCATGGCGGCACCGCGGTGGATTTTCACCGTGACCTCGCTGAGGCAGAGGTCGGCGGCGACCTGCTTGTTCAGCTTGCCGGTGGTCACCAGCATCATCACCTGCCGTTCACGCGGCGACAGGGTGGCAAATCGATCCCGTACCCGGACGGTGTCGCCCGCCGCCGCCCGCCGCTTGCGGTCGCGGTCTATGGCGGCGGCGACGGCGTCCAGCATGTCCTGGTCGCGGAAGGGCTTGGGCAGGAAATCCACCGCTCCCGCCTTCATGGCGCGCACCGACATGGGGATGTCGCCATGGCCGGTGATCAGCACCACCGGCAGCTGGATACCCATCTCGGCCAGCTGGCTCTGCAGGTCCAGGCCGTTGATACCTGGCAAGCGGACGTCGAGGATGAGGCAACCGGGCAGGTCGGGCAGGGGGGCGTCGAGAAAGGCGCGGGCCGTGGGGTAGGCGCGCGCCTCCAGGCTGACGGAGCGGAACATGCGTTCCAGGGCGCACCGCAACGACTCGTCGTCGTCGATGATGTGGACCATCGCCAGGTCGCTTGCCGTGTCCGCCATGGCCACCCGCTCTCCCAAGGGCGCATTAACTATAATCCGCCGGGGGCCGGTGCGGCATCACACCAAGGTATGGGTTTCGCCCAGGGGTCGCTGGGCGGTGAAGGACGACGGCGTCTCATAGCTGGAAAATCAGGAAGTCTGCCAGACGGCCTGTAAGCCGGGTTCTGTCCTCCGGCCCGTCCCCCCGTGAAGGGGCGGCGGCCGTGGGATGGCCATTCATCTGGGACGCCTGTCGCCAGGCGCCTCGCGCGACCTACCCGGGCGGCGGCTCGGAAGATGCTTTGGCCGGTTGCCCGGCCGTGCCGCCCCTATTCGATCTTGCTCCCGGTGGGGTTTACCGTGCCGCCCCTGTTGCCAGGGGCGCGGTGCGCTCTTACCGCACCCTTTCACCCTTGCCGGCCCCCGATCCCCGAAGGGATGGCGGCGGGCGGTTTGCTTTCTGTGGCACTTTCCCTAGGGTCGCCCCCGCCAGGCGTTACCTGGCACCGTTCTTCCGTGGAGCCCGGACTTTCCTCCCCCCGACGGCTTTCGCCATTGCCGGAAGGCGGCCATCCGGCCGTCTGGCAGGCGGCGACCCTAGGCGCATCGCCTTGGGGATGCAAGCGCCGATCAGCGACCGGCTTGAGCGATCAGGCTATGCAGCCGGCGCACGGTCTCGGCGTCCGCCGGTCGGCCCAGCGCCTCCACATGCCAATGGCGCTGGAAGGCGGTCAGCGTCTCGGCGAAGGATGCGATCGTGAGGTCGTAGCCCAGGCGCGCCAGCAAGGTGGCCACCTGGTCATCGCTTCCGTCCCATGCCGTCCCATGGGGCCCCCTCTCCGGCCACAGCCCGATGCCGGCATCGGCCAAGCCCTGCCAGCCGAACAGCTCGCCAGGGTCCTGCTTGCGGGCGGGCGCCATGTCGGAATGGGCGATGACGTTGCCCGGCGGTATGGGGTGACGGGCTAGGACGCCTCGGCACAGGTCGGCCACGGCCCGCATCTGGGCGGCGGGGAAGGGACGGTAGCCGTACTCGTGCCCCGGGTTGACGATCTCCACCCCGATGGAGCGGCTGTTGACGTCCTGGACGTCGCCCCAGGCGCCCCGACCGGCGTGCCAGGCGCGGCGGTTCTCATCCACCAGCCGCCAGACGGTGCCGTCCTCCTCCACCACATAGTGGGCGCTGACCTCCGCCGCCGGGTCGCACAAGCGGTCCAGGGCGGCCTCGGCCGACACCATGCCGGTGTAGTGCAGCACCAGGATGTCGACGCTGGCTCCCTCCGGCCGGTGGCTGTGGTTGGGGGAGGGGCGGTCACGGAAGGCCATGGTCCTCAACTCGCCGTTCGGGCCGTCACCAGGCGGGGGCGGCGCAGCAGCACCACGCCCACGCCGGCGATGGTCACCAGCGTGCCCGCCGCCAGGTGCCAGGACAAGGGCTCACCCAGCAGGATGACGCCGCCGGCCACGCCGAACACCGGCACCAGCAGCATGAAGGGCATGGTCTGGTTCACAGCGTAGCGCTGCATCAGCGGGAACCACAGCACATAGGCCAGGATGGTGGAGACCAGTCCCATGAACAGGATGGAGGCCCAGGCAGCCGGCGGCGCCGTCTGGATGGCCGCCCATTGCCCGTCCTCGAGCAGGGCGGACATCAGCACCAGTTGAGGCATGGCGAACAGGGCCATGTAGCCGTTCAGCGTATAGGGATCCATGGCCGGCATCCATTTCAGCTGGATGCTGGAAAAGGCGAAGGCCGCGGCGGCCAGCACCACCAGGCCCAGATGGGCGGGATCATCCGTACCGCCGGGATGATAGGCGATGATGCCGACGCCGGCGATGGCCGCCACCATCCCGGCCGCGCGCCGCCAACCCAGCCTGTCCTTGAAGAACACCGCCGCCATGAGCGAGGCGAAGGGCACCTGCAGCTGGATGGCGACGGAGGCGGCGGCGGCGCTGCATCCCATCAGCCCGCTGAACACCAGGGGGAAGTGCAGGCCCCCCAGCACGAAGGAATAGGCCAGCACGGGCCGCGCCTGGGCCCAAGGCAACCGCCGCCAGGGCACCAGCACCAGGGCCACCAGGGTGAAGCGGATGGCCATGGCGGTGATGGGATGGAACTGGCGCAACGCGAACTTGGAAACGGAGAAGTTGATACCCCAGATGGCCACGACGGCCAGCGCGCGCAGGACGTCCAGCGGCCTCACGCGCCGCTCTCCAGTTCCTCCTTCAGCGCTTCCAGTTCCAGCCAGCGTTCCTCGGCCGTGGCCAGGTCCTGGTGGGCCTTGTCCAGGTCGGACGAGGCCTTCTGGAAGGCGGCGGGGTCTCGGGTGTAGAGGGTGGCGTCGGCCAGCTTGGCCTCCAGCTTCTTCACCTGGTCGCCCAGCTTGTCCATCAGGGGCGGCAGCTGGTCCAGCTCGCGCTGTTCCTTGTAGCCCAGCTTGCGCTTGGCCTTCGGGGCCTCCGCCGCCTTGGGTGTTTCTGCCGTCTTGGCCGCGGCACCGGTGGCCGGGGTGCGGGCCGGGCGCTGCACCAGATAGTCGCTGTAGCCGCCGGCATATTCCGCCACCACGCCATTGCCCTCCACCGCGATGGTGGAGGTGACCAGCCGGTCCAGGAAGTCACGGTCGTGGCTGACCAGCAGCAGCGTGCCGGGATAGTCGCTCAGCACCTCTTCCAGCAGGTCCAGCGTGTCCATGTCCAGGTCGTTGGTCGGTTCGTCCAGCACCATCAGGTTGCTGGGCTGGGCGAACAGCTTGGCCAGCAGTAGGCGGTTGCGCTCCCCACCGGAAAGCGCCCGGGTCGGCTGTTCCAGCATGCCGCCGTCGAACAGGAAGTCCCGCATGTAGGAGGCGACATGGCGGGGCGTGCCGCCCACCACCACGCTGTCGCCGCCGAAGGGCAGCAGCACCTGGCGGATGGTCTGGTTGGGGTCCAACTGGGCGCGGCGCTGGTCGAACACCACCGTTTCCAGGTTGGTGCCCCGGCGGATGGTGCCGCTGTCCGGCGCCAGTTCGCCCATCAGCATCTTCAGGATGGTGGTCTTGCCCGCACCGTTGGGGCCGATCAGGCCCACCCGGTCGCCGCGCAGGATGCGGGTGGAGAAGTCGCGGGCGATGACGCGGGTGTTGCCTTCCGCATCCTGGAAGCTCTTGGCGACGTTGGTCGCCTCGATCACCAGCCGGCCTGAGTTCTCGGCGTCCGACACCGCCAGCTTCACTTGACCCTGGCGGTTGCGGTCCGCCCGCTCCTTGCGCAGGCCCTGCAAGGCCCGAACGCGGCCCATGTTGCGGGTGCGCCGGGCGCTGATGCCCTCGCGCAGCCATTTCATCTCCACCGCGATCTTGCGGTCCAGCTTGGCGTAGGCCAAATCCTCGGCCGCGAACACCTCGTCCCGCCAGGCTTCAAACTCGGCGAAGGGGCGTTCCGTCTCACGCATGGTGCCCCGGTCCAGCCACATGGTCTTGCGCGCCAGGGTATTCAGGAAGGCGCGGTCGTGGCTGATCAGCAGCAGCCCGCCGCGGAAGGCCTGCAGCGCTTTTTCCAGATATTCGATGGTGGGCAGGTCCAGGTGGTTGGTCGGTTCGTCCATCAGCAGCACGTCGGGGTCGCTGACCAGGGCCTGGGCGATGGCGGCGCGGCGCGCCTCACCACCCGACAGGGTGGCGGCCGCGCGGTCGCCGGGCAGGTTCAGCTCATCCAGCACCGCCTGCACGCGGTAGGGCGCGTCCTCCACCAGGCCGGCGCTGACGAAGTCCGCCACCGTGGCGTGGCCGCTGAAGTCCGGTTCCTGATGCAGGTAGCCGATGCGGGCACCCGGCTGGATGTAGCGTTCGCCCTTGTCCAGGTCGACGACGCCGGCCAGGGCCTTCAGCAGGGTGGACTTGCCGCTGCCGTTGCGGCCGACCAGGGCGATCTTATCCCCACGGCCGATGGCGACGTCCACGCCCTCGAACAGAATGGTGGCGCCCAGGGTGATGTGGGCGTTCTTCAGGGCGACGATGGGCGGGGTGGGGGCCATGGAAGCGATAAGCTCTAGGGTACGGGTTACTGGGGGGATGCGGGGTTACTGGTGCGGGCCGGCGGGCGCACCGGCCCGCTGGCTCTGGATCTTGTCGTAGGCGGCGTTCAGCGCGGCCGTCTTGCTCGTGGCGACGTCCACGAACTCCGCCGGCAGGCCCTGGGCCATGACGGTGTCGGGATGGTTGTCGCGCAAGGCCTGGCGCCAGGCCAGCTTGATTTCCGCATCGCTGGCGGTACGGGCGACGCCCAGGACGGCGTAGGGGTCGTCCATCGGGTCCTCATACCCGCAGGCGGCACCGCCGTGGATGCGGCGGATGCCTTCGAACGTCGCCTCGGAAATGCCGAAGATGCGGGCGACGTCGGCCAGGAAGGTCAGCTCCGCCGGGTGCAGGCTGCCGTCGGCCGACGCGATGTGGAACAGACAGCCCAGCAAATCCTCCAGCACGGTCGGCCGGTCACGGAACATGCCGGCCAGCTGCCGGGCATAGGGCTCGAACCCGGCGCTGTCGCGCTTGGCCAGGTCGAAGATGCGGCCGACGTTCCGCGCCTCCTCCGCCGGGATCTGGAACACGCGCTTGAAGGCGTCGATTTCCGCCCGGTGCACGACGCCGTCTGCCTTGGCCATCTTGGCGCCCAGCACGATGACGCCGATGGTGAAGGCCATGCTGCGGGTTTGGTCCGGCTGGCCGTCCGCACCCGGGGGTGCTGACGGCTGCGACGCCCAGGCATCGGCGGCATGGCCGGCGGCCACGCCCAGCAACGCGCCCAGCGGGCCGCCAATGGCAAAGCCCGCGACACCCCCCACCACCTTGCCCCAGATGCTCATCGCTTTCAGCCTCGGCCACAGCCGGCCCCACCGGAAGCGGGGGGCCGGGCCGCACCATAGCTGCCCCATCCATTCCCGCCAATGCCCCGAACCGACCGTGATCATGATGTGCGCGTCCTTCAAGCAGGGAAGGACCGGTGCGGGGCCGGCCCTATTGGAAAGACGCCCAGGCCGGTGGAATATTCCCAAAGGCGCCGTCACGCCGCGAACCTGCGGCAAAGGGGGCCAGATGGCCGGGCGGGAATGGGGCCAGCGCTGGTGAGGGTGGCACCATCTTGGTAAAAGGGGGCGATACCAAGGGCCGGCTCGCGGGGGACACGAACGGCCTGGTTGAATAGAAAAGGGGTGCGGTGCCATGACGGAATGGTTCTTCCACAACGGCCAGCAGCAGGCGGGGCCCCTGGATGACGCGGCGGCGCGCAACTTCGCCCGCGCCAATCCGGGCGCCCATTGCTGGCGGGAGGGTTTCACCGACTGGCTGCCCGTGGGCCAGGTGGCGGAGCTGTATGGCGGCACCGCCTCATCCCCGCCGCCCCCGCCCCCGCCGGGTGGTGGCGGCATCTGGGGCGCCTTCGCCGGTGGCGGCAATCCCTTCACCCCGCCGCCGCCCGGCCCGGCCAGCGCCCTGGACTACACCATCCACGGCCATGAGATGCAGTATGTGTCGGTGAGCCTGGCACCCGGCGACAGCGCCATCGCCGAGGCAGGCGCCCTGCTGTACAAGGACGCCAGCGTGGACATGAACACCATCTTCGGTGACGGTTCCAGCCGCGACGGCGGCAGCGTGCTGGACCAGCTGTGGGGGGCGGGCAAGCGGGTGCTCTCCGGCTCCACCCTCTTCACCACCGTCTTCACCCAGCGTGGCAGCGGTCCGGGCACGGTGGCCTTCTCCGCCCCCTATCCCGGCACCATCTCGGCCCTGAAGCTGTCGGACTACGGCGGGCGCCTGATCTGCCACAAGGACAGCTTCCTGGCGGCGGCGCGCGGTGTCGCCATCGGCATCTACTTCCAGCGCCGCATCCTGACCGGCCTGTTCGGCGGCGACGGTTTCATCATGCAGAAGCTGGAAGGCGACGGGATCGTCTTCATCCACATGGGCGGCACGCTGGTGGAACGCACGTTGCAGCCGGGGGAGGTCATCCACGTGGACACGGGCTGCCTGGCCGCCATGACCGCCGACATCGATTTCGATGTCGAGCAGGTGGGCGGCATCAAGTCCATGCTGTTCGGTGGCGAGGGCCTGTTCTTCGCCCGCCTGCGCGGCCCCGGCAAGGTGTGGCTGCAAAGCCTGCCCTTCTCCCGCCTGGCCGGCCGCATGCTGGCCTCCTCCCTGGTGGGAACCCGGGAAGAGGGGGGTGTGTTTGGCGCCATAGGCAACATCCTCGACAAGCGCTGACATGGCGGGGTCCGAGGGGATTTGGGTAAACTCCGCCCCTCACCAGCCTGGAGAGCATCGAAATGACCCTTGAAGCCAAACAGGGCACCCGCACCGAGACCGACAGCTTCGGCCCGTTGGAGGTGCCGTCCGACCGCTACTGGGGCGCCCAGACCCAGCGGTCCCTGGGCAACTTCAAGATCGGGGGGAGCGCATGCCGCCGGCCCTGGTCCACGCCCTGGGCATCCAGAAGCAGGCGGCGGCCCAGGCCAATGTGAAGCTGGGCGAACTGGACGAGGCGCTGGGCCGCGCCATCATCCAGGCGGCGGCGGAGGTGGCGGCCGGCAAGCTGGACGACCACTTCCCCCTGGTGGTGTGGCAGACCGGTTCCGGTACCCAGACCAACATGAACGCCAACGAGGTCATCTCCAACCGTGCCATCGAATTGCTGGGCGGGGAGATGGGGTCCAAGAAGCCGGTGCACCCCAACGACCATGTGAACCGGGGCCAGTCGTCCAACGACAGCTTCCCCACCGCCATGCACATCGCGGCGGCGGTGGAACTGCACCGCACCCTGGTGCCGGCGCTGGAGCATCTGCGCGACGCCCTGGCCGCCAAGGCTGACGCGTTCAAGGGCATCGTCAAGATCGGCCGCACCCATCTGCAGGACGCCACACCCCTGACCCTGGGCCAGGAATTCTCCGGCTACGCCCAGCAGCTGGCCTATGGGGTGGAGCGGGTGAAGGGGGCGCTGCCGGCGCTGCTGCGCCTGGCCCAGGGCGGCACGGCGGTGGGCACGGGCCTGAACGCCAAGAAGGGCTTTGATGCCGCCTTCGCGGCCGAGGTGGCGGACCTGACCGGCCTGCCCTTCGTCACCGCCCCCAACAAGTTCGAGGCGCTGGCGACGCATGACAGCCTGGTGGAGGTGTCGGGCGTGCTCAACACCCTGGCGGCCTCGCTCATGAAGGTGGCGAACGACATCCGCCTGCTGGGCTCCGGCCCCCGCTGCGGCATCGGGGAGCTGAGCCTGCCGGAGAACGAGCCCGGCAGTTCCATCATGCCCGGCAAGGTCAACCCCACGCAGTCGGAGGCCATGACCATGGTGTGCGCCCAGGTGATGGGCAACCACACCACGGTGACCATCGCCGGCGCCACCGGCCATTTCGAGCTGAACGTCTTCAAGCCCGTCATCATCTACAACGTGGCCCAGTCGATCCGCCTGCTGGCCGACGCCGCCGTCAGCTTCACCGACAACTGCGTGGTGGGCATCACGGCGAACGAGGACCGCATCGCCAAGTCGCTGCACGAAAGCCTGATGCTGGTGACGGCCCTGAACCCGCACATCGGCTATGACAAGGCCGCCAAGATCGCCAAGAAGGCCCACGCCGAAGGCACCACCCTGAAGGCCGCCGGCCTGGCCTTGGGCTTCCTGACCGAGGCGGAGTTCGACGCCTGGGTGAAGCCTGAGGACATGATCCATCCCAGCTGAGATCCGGGATCGGGCAAGGAGAGCTAAATTCCTCTTGCTACGGTTCCTGATTTATGCCTTGATTGTTCTTAATTTGTTCTTTCGCGGACTCAGCGATGGAGGACGATATGGCCGGCGCGTTTCAATGGGGGCATCTGGATCAGACCAGCATCGTGGCCGACATGGCCACCGCCGTGGCGGTCTACGCCAACCCCCGCGATGAGATCGTCATCCGCCGCCAGGGCGGTTTCGATGCCGAGGACGACGTGGTGGTCGTGCCGTTGAAGGTGGCCGAAGCCCTGCTGCGCCGCATGGAAAACCTGATCCGTGAGATCAGGGCGGAGACGGCGCTGAGCTGAGGCTCATCCTTGCTCAGCGTCCACCCGACGCTCGGCGATCAATTCATCGGCCAAGCTGCGGTCAGGTGTCCCGTATTGCTTGGCCAACTGCTGCACACGCATTACCACTGCTGCAATCGCTTCACGGTCCAGGCGCGTTTGGGATGGGGTGGTGACTTTTTCATCGTCAGCTGACATGCCGCCGATAGTGCCATCAATACCTGTGAGGAGTCTCGTAAGCCGCAAGGCTTTACAGTCCTAGCGCCGCCAGCAGCGCATCGAATGCCGTGTCCACCTCTTCCACCCGTTCCACCCTTGGCACCGCCGTCAAGGGGATGCCGGGGGCGAAGCGGGCGAGGGTGGCAAGTGTCTCGGTCATGGGCACGGTGGCGCCGGGGGTGGCGCTGACGACGACGGCGGCGACGGTCAGGCCCCGACGAGCCAGCACGTCCAGGGCGGTCAGGGTGTGGCTGAGGGTGCCGAGATAGCTGCCGGTGACCAGCAGCAGGGGCAGGTCCAGCGCCACCATCCAGTCCAGCACCGTGCGGCTGTCGTCCAGCGGCACCATGGCGCCGCCCACGCCCTCCACGAACAGCGGAGCGGCGGCGAAGGCCGCCTTTTCCCGGCACCATTCGATCATGCCGTCCACGTCCAGCGGTCGGCCCTCGCGCGCGGCCGCCATGTCGGGCGAGAGCGGCGCGGCGTAGCGGTGCGGGCTGATGCGCGCCACCTCGGCCGGGGTCACCGGCCGGCCCATGGCGGCCAGCAGCTGGGCGGGGTCGCTGGCTGCCAGGCTGGCGGCATCCTCCAGATCGATCCCGCTGACCACGGGTTTCAGGGCGGTGGCGGCGATGCCCCTGGCGCGCAGGCAGCGTACCAGGCCAGCGGTGACGAAGGTCTTGCCGATGTCGGTGCCGGTGGCGGTGACGAAGAAGGCGGGGACGGTCATTCGGGGTTCTCGACACTCTTGAGCGGCAGCACGCGATCGCGGATCAGGCCAGCCAGGCGCTCGATCTCCGCGTCCGGTGTGCGGGCGGTGAAGGTGACGCGCAGGCGGGCGGTGCCGGCCGGCACGGTGGGTGGGCGAATGGCGGCGACCAGCAGGCCCTCCTCCTCCAGCAGGCGCTGGGCCTGCAAGGTGACCTCGGCGGCGCCCAGCACGATGGGCACGATGGGGCTTTCGGCGGCGGGCAGGTTCAACAGGGCGGTGAAACGCCGGGCCTTGGCCAGGGGCAGGGCGCACAGATCGGGATCACCCTGGATGATGTCCAGGGAGGCGATGGCGCCGGCCACCGTGGCGGGCGGCAGGCCGGTGGAATAGATCAGGGTGCGGGCGCGGGTCTTCACCAGGTCGATGACGGCCCTGTCGCCGCAGAGATAGCCGCCATAGCCGCCCACCGCCTTGCTCAAGGTGCCCATCTGCAGGGGTACCTGCGGCTTGTCGCCGAAGGCGAAGCTGGAGCCCCGGCCCTGCGCCAACACGCCGATGCCGTGGGCGTCGTCGGTCATCAGCCAGGTGTCGTGCTGCGCGCACAGGCTGGCCAGGGCGGGCAGGGGGGCGAGATCCCCGTCCATGGAAAAGACGCCGTCCGTCACCAGCAGGGCGCGGCCATGGCGCGGCCGGTAGGTGGCCAGCACCTGGGCGGCATGGTCCACATCGTTATGACGGAAGATGCGCAGGGTGGCGCCTGACAGCTTGGCGCCGGCCCAGATGCAGGCGTGCGCCAGTTCATCCACCACCACCAGATCTTTTGGCCCCACAAAGGTGGGGATGATGCCGGCGTTGGCCAGATAGCCGGAGCCGAAGACGCAGGCCGCCTCCGTCCCCTTCAAGGACGCCAGCTTCTGCTCCAGCACGGTGTAGAGCGGGTGGTTGCCGGTGACCAGGCGCGAGGCGGCGGCCCCCACGCCGTACCGTTCCACCGCCGCCACGGCGGCCGCCTTCACCCGGGGGTCGTGGGCCAGGTTCAGGTAGTCGTTGCAGGAGAAGGACAGCAGGCGCCGGCCGCCGCAGGTGATCCACAGACCGCCCTCGCCATCGCGGTCGCTGTCCACCAGCCGGCGGCGCAGCGAGGCGGCGTCCATCTCGGCCAGCTTGGCCTCGGCGAATTCGGTCAGGGACTGCATGGGCGCGCCATTCATTGAAGAAGTCGGCCGGAGCTTAGCCGCAAGAGTCCGCGATACGCGTGCGAAAGTGCGGCGCCTGGGTTGCGGGCGTCAAATTCCGTGCCCATCTCAGCCTACGGATGCGCTTGGGCTGTTGCTCACCCTGTTTTGATGCGCGGGCGTGAAGAGGGGTCACCTTTGGCTGAGGAAGAGCCCCGTTTGGCGGAACGCCTGAACGATTGGTCCTGGCTGTTCGAGATCGTCGGCCAGATCGTGATCTCAATTCTTGAAACGGTGTTCAAGGCGCTGGTCTAGCGCTGTCGCGCAATCATCTGTCGCGCACGGCATGTCGGCTCTCACCAAGTTTCCCCGAGATCCCCCGGCAGCAGGCGCCGCCCCGGTTTTTCTTGACCGGTCTCCGCCGCTGCCGTTAGGTGCGGGCTGGCCTTGAGCTTCGGCCCGGCCCCGGTATCGCCCCCGGTATTCCCAAGGAAACGCACCCGTGACCGCCATCGACATCAGCCGCCCCGCCGCCGCCTTTACAGACAATAGGGGCACCCCGGCCCTGGAGAGCGACGACGTGCGCACCGATTGGACGCGCGCCGAGATCCAGGCGCTGTTCGACATGCCCTTCACCGAGCTGGTGTTCCAGGCCGCCGCCGTCCACCGCCGCCGCTTCGACCCCACCCAGGTCCAAATCTCGACCTTGCTGTCCATCAAGACGGGCGGTTGCCCGGAGGATTGCGGCTACTGCTCGCAGAGCGCGCACCATGAGACGGGCCTGAAGGCGTCCAAGCTCATGGAGGTGCAGAAGGTGCTGGCGGAGGCCAAGGCCGCCAAGGATGCCGGGGCCAGCCGCTTCTGCATGGGGGCCGCCTGGCGGTCGCCCAAGGACCAAGACCTGGAATTGGTCTGCGCCATGGTCGAGGGCGTGAAGGCGCTGGGCATGGAATCCTGCGTCACGCTGGGCATGCTGAACGCCGGCCAGGCCCTGCGCCTGAAGCAGGCGGGCCTGGACTACTACAACCACAACATCGACACCTCGCCCGAGTACTACGGCAACGTCATCACCACCCGCACCTACCAGGACCGGCTGGACACCCTGGCCAACGTGCGTGAGGCCGGCATCAACGTCTGCTGCGGCGGCATCGTCGGCATGGGTGAGGATCTGACCGGACCGCGTGGGCATGATCCACACGCTGGCCACCTTGCCGCAGCATCCCGAAAGCGTGCCGATCAACATGCTGATGAAGGTGGATGGCACGCCCCTGGGCGGCAAGGACGCGCTGGACGCCATCGATTTCGTGCGCACCATCGCCGTGGCCCGCATCACCATGCCGGCCTCCATGGTGCGTCTGTCGGCTGGCCGCGAGGGCATGAGCGACGAGACCCAGGCCCTGTGCTTCCTGGCCGGCGCCAACTCCATCTTCTATGGGCCGAAGTTGCTGACCACCGCCAACCCGGTGGCCGACCATGACAAGCAGCTGCTGGCACGCCTGGGCATGACCACCATGGATGCGGTGGAAGAGGGCAGCGCCGATGAGGATCACGCCCACCACGCCGCGGATGCCTGCTCCGGGGCGTGTGGCCACTGATCATGGGCACACATGGATCGTTTCCTGACCGGAACGATTGGTTTCAGCGGGGCGGCCAGCACATCTGGCTGCCCTACACCCAGATGAAGACGGCCTTGCCGCCCCTGCCCGTGGTGGCGACGGAGGGGGTGCGCCTGACCTTGGCCGATGGCCGGCGGTTGGTGGACGGGGTGGCCAGCTGGTGGACGGCCTGCCACGGTTACAATCCCCCCCACATCCGCGAAAAGGTGGCCGAACAGATGGCGCGCATGCCGCACGTCATGTTCGGCGGCCTGGCGCATGAACCGGCCTATACCCTGGCCGCCCGCCTGGCTGCCATGCTGCCGGGCGACCTCAACCGCGTCTTCTTCTGCGACAGCGGCTCCGTCTCCGTCGAGATCGCCATGAAGATGGCGACGCAGTACTGGCTGAACCGGGGCGTGCCCGGCCGCACCAAACTGGCGGCGTTCCGCGGCGGCTATCACGGCGACACCATCGCCACCATGGCGGTGTGCGACCCGGAAGAGGGCATGCACAGCCTGTTCTCAGGCCTGCTGCCCGAACATCTCATCCTGGACCTGCCGGTGGATGAGGAGAGCACGGCGCGGTTCGAGCGCGACTTGGCCGCCCACGCCCACACCCTGTCCGCCATCCTGGTGGAACCGCTGGTCCAGGGGGCGGGCGGCATGCTGTTCCATGACGCTCAGGTGCTGCGCACCCTGCGTGCCGCCGCTGACCGCCACGGCCTGCTGCTGATCTTCGATGAGATCTTTACCGGCTTCGGCCGTACCGGCACGATGGTCGCGTGTGAGGCCGCCGGCGTGGTGCCGGACATCCTCACCTTGTCCAAGGCCCTGACCGGCGGCACCATGGCCCTGGCCGCCACCGTGGCCAGCGACCGGGTGTTTCAGGCATTCTGGTCGGACAACGCACAGGCGGCCCTGATGCACGGCCCCACCTATATGGCCAACCCCCTGGCCTGCGCCGCCGCCAACGCCTCCCTCGACCTGTTCGAGAGCGAACCCAGGCTGGATCAGGTGACCGCGATCTCCCAGGGTCTGGCGGCGGGCCTGGAGCCGTGCCGTGACCTGCCCGGCGTGACGGACGTGCGCACCCTGGGCGCCATCGGCGTGGTGGAGCTGGAGCGCATCGCCGACATGAACGGCCTGAAGCGGCGCCTGATCGACCGGGGCGTCTGGGTGCGGCCCTTCGGCCGCGTCGTCTACCTCACCCCGTCCTACACCATGGACGCCGACGACTTGGCCTTCCTGACCCGGGCCGTGGTCGACGCCGTGACCGAGCATCAGCGAGCCACCGCATGACCCTGCGCAAGCGTTCCGTCCTGATCGCCGGCCACCCCACCAGTGTCACGCTGGAGGAACCGTTCTGGGAAACGCTGAAGGACATGGCCGTGGCCCGCAGCCTGTCGATCAACGCCCTGGTGGAGGAGATCGACGGCAACCGCGACGGCAACCTGTCCAGCGCGCTGCGCGTCGCGGCGCTGCTGTGGGTGAAGGGGCGAATCCCCGCCTGATCACCCGACTGGCACCAGCGTCACCAGCTTCACATCCGTCTGCCCCGCCAAGGTGAAGGTCAGCTGCTCATAGCGCAGGGGGCCGTCGGTGGGGTGGTGGAAGGCGCGCTCGCCACCGGCGCGGGCGGTGACGGCGTGGGTGTGCCAGAGGTCGGTGAACAGGGGGCTGCGCTGGCTGAGGTCCACCACCAGGGCCCGCATGCCGGGGTCATTCAGGTGGTGGCTGTAGTCCACGCGGAACTCCGCCACCACGCGCCGCGCCCGTTCCGCCCAGTCTGGGATCAGGGCCTGGGCGGCGGGGGCCAGGAACAGGTAGCGCAGTTGATTGCGATCCTCGCCGTGATCCAGCCAGCCGATGAACAGGCGGGCCGCCGCCGCGTTCCAGGCCAGGGCGTTCCATTGCCGGTCCAGCAGATAGGCCGGGTGTGGGATGCCCCGGACCAGGGCGTCCAGCGCTGCCGGCACCGGCACGTCATCCCCGGCGGCGGCCCCGTCCGGGTCGCGCTTGCCTGCCAGGTCGAACAGATAGGCGCGCTCCGCCGCCGACAGGCGCAGGGCCACCGCCAGGCGTGCCAGGGCGCCGGGGGAGATGGAGACGTCGCGGCCCTGCTCGATCCAAGTGTACCAGGTGACGCTGACGCCGCTCAGCTGCGCCAGCTCCTCTCGCCGCAGGCCGGGCGTGCGGCGGCGGGGCCCGGGCGCCAGGCCCAGGGCCGCCGGTGCCAGCCGTTCGCGTTGCGCCCGCACGAACTCCCCCAGCTCGCGCCGTTTCGAGGTGTCCAGGATGTCCATGGGCGCGGGCCTTTAAGGTAAGGTGGTAGCGATTTATACCAGTACAAACCTGGATCTGGTACCAGTTTAAAGTTCTGTCACCCTGGCGCTCCACCCCGCCGAATCGGGGCAGCTTTGACCAAGAAACGGAGTAGGGAATGACCACCCAGCACGCGCCTCAAACGCTTGGCCAAACATCCGTGGGCCGCGACACATCCGTGGGCCGCGACCAGGAATCGCTGGTGGCTGGCCAATTCGGGCCGCAGGCCGCCGCCTATGTCGCCAGCGCCGTCCACGCCCAAGGTGAGGATTTGCGCCAACTGGCCGACCTGGTGGCGGGCAAGGGCTATAAGACGGCGCTGGACCTGGGATGTGGCGGCGGGCATGTCGCCTTCACCGTGGCGCCGTACGTGGGCCAAGTGGTTGCCTGCGACCTGTCGCCCGACATGCTGGCCGCCGTGGCGGCGGAGGCCGGGCGGCGCGGCCTGACCAATGTCGAGACGCGGGTGGGCCGTGCCGACGCCGTGCCGGCAGGTGATGCCCAGTTCTGCGCCGTCTTCAGCCGCTACAGCGCCCACCACTGGCCGGACCTGGCGGCGGGCTTAAGGGAGGCGCGGCGGGGGATGAAGCCGGGCGGCATCGCCGTCTTCATGGACGTGGTGACGCCCGGCCACCCGCTGCTGGACACCTTCCTGCAGTCGACCGAGCTGCTGCGCGACCCATCGCACGTGCGCAATTACTCGGTGGCGGAATGGCGGGCGGCGCTGGCTGGCGCGCGGTTCGAGGTGGGCCGCGTGACGCAGCGGCGCCTGCGCCTGGAGTTCACCAGCTGGATCGCGCGCATGGACCCGCCGGACAGTCATGTCGCGGCCATCCGCTCCTTGCAGGGGCGCATGGCCGACACCGTGACGCGCCATTTCGCCATCGAGGCCGACGGCACCTTCACCCTGGACACGGCCACGTTCGAGGCCGTTCCCGTCTAGCTTTTGAAGAACGCGGCGGCGGCGTTCAGCGAGGCTTGCTTGGCTTTGATGGCGTCGTCCACCCGCGCGATCTCAGCCTCCAGGCTGTTGCGGTATTCGCGCAGTTCCCCCACCGACAGGCGGGCGATGTCCAGGAAGCTGCTGGGGCGGCTCGGCGGCGGGGCGATGTCGTCGGTGTCCATGGGGCGGCTGCCTTATCCTGTGGAGGGCTGGCCCTCCAGCGTGTCGGTTGTCACTGTGCCGCCGGGGGCCTACATGGTGCAAGACCCCAAGCGGCGAGGAGCCATCCCCCGCCGGATGTAAGAAGCGGAGATCCTGGAAGCCATGCGCGCCATCGCCATCACCCAACCCGGCGGTCCCGAGGTCCTGAAGCCCATCGAGCGGCCGACGCCGCGGCCGGGCCCGGGTCAGATCCTGATCCGGGTGGCCGCCGCCGGCGTCAACCGGCCGGACTGCCTGCAGCGCGCCGGCCACTACCCGCCGCCGCCCGGCGCGTCCGACCTGCCGGGCCTGGAAGTGGCGGGCACCGTGGCAGGACTGGGCGAAGGAGTGGCGGGCTGGACCGTGGGCGACGCGGTCTGCGCCTTGGTCAACGGTGGCGGCTATGCCGACCACGCCGTGGCGCCGGCCGGCCAGTGCCTGCCCGTGCCGGTGGGCTACAGTATGGTGGAGGCGGCAGCCCTGCCGGAAACCTTCTTCACCGTCTGGACCAACGTCTTCGACCGAGGCCGGCTGGCGGCGGGGGAAAGCTTCCTGGTCCATGGCGGCACCAGCGGCATCGGCACCACGGCCATCCAGTTGGCCAAGGCCTTCGGCGCCCGTGTCTTCGCCACCGCCGGTGGCCCGGACAAGGCCAAGGCTTGTGAGGAGATCGGCGCCGACCGCGGCATCGACTACAAGGCGGAGGATTTCGTCGCCGTGGTCAGGGAGGCCACCGGCGGGCGGGGCGTGGACGTCATCCTGGACATGGTGGGCGGCGACTATGTGCCACGCAACATCGACGCCCTGGCCGACCAGGGCCGCCACGTCACCATCGCCTTCCTGCGCGGGGCCAAGGTGACGCTGAACATGACCCCGGTGATGACCAAGCGCTTGGTCCTAACCGGGTCCACCCTGCGGCCGCGCACGGTGGAGGAGAAGGCCGGCATCGCCGCCAGCCTGCGGGAAAAGGTGTGGCCGCTGCTGGCGCAAGGGCGGGTCCGCCCGGTCATTTACAAAACCTTCGCCCTGGACGACGCGGCGGCCGCGCACGCGCTGATGGAAAGCAGCGCCCATGTCGGCAAAATCATTCTGACGGTTTAAGGCCGCGACCAGCCCGCGACAAGTGGGGCGGGGACCATAAAAAGGCGTGGCCTCGCCCGTCGCGTGCCTCTATATAGCTCATGTACGCGTCACAGTTTTCCGTCCGGCTGCGTGGGGCCTTCAGCCCGCGCGACGGGCGGATATTGCTTTTCGCGACCTTGTTCACGGGTTTTGATGCGTGTTGGCGGGACGTTCCGCCACGGGTTAGGAGGAAGCATGGCACTGCCCTTGATGCCGAAGGCGACCGCGGTCTGGTTGGTTGAGAACACCGCGCTGTCCTTTGAGCAGATCGCCGAATTCTGCGGCATGCACTCGCTTGAAGTGCAGGCCATCGCCGATGGCGAGGTGGCGATCGGCATGGTCGGGCGCGATCCGGTGGGCAACGGCGAGTTGACCAAGGATGAGATCGAGCGCTGCGAGAAGAACCCGGACCTGAAGCTGCAGATTCGCATCCACGACCTGCCGCAGCCGATCGCGCGCGCCAAGGGCCCGCGCTACACCCCGGTGACCAAGCGCGGCGACAAGCCCGACGGCATCGCCTGGCTGCTGAAGAACCATCCGGAACTGTCGGACGCCGCCATTTCCCGCCTGATCGGCACCACCAAGCCGACCATCGCCGCGGTGCGCGACAAGACCCACTGGAACACCAGCAACATCAAGCCGCGCAGCCCCGTGCTGCTGGGCCTGTGCAGCCAGCGTGAGCTGGAGGCGGCGCTGTCGCGCGCCCGCCGTGGCCTGCCGGAGCCGGAGCTGGAGACCACCACCCTGCTGGAAACCGCCGAGGACCGCGCCTTGGCTGCTGAGCAGGCGGCCCTGGAGGATGAGGAACACGAGGAGATCGAGGATTGATCCTCTGATCCCTTTCTTCAAGTGAATGAAAAGGGCGGCCCCAAGCGAGGCCGCCCTTTTTCCTTTCGCGCCCACCCCACCGGCATGAGGATGTCATGCCGGTTTGAGGCAAACGGCATCAAGCAGCACTCGGCCAGTCCGTGTAGCCCTTGGCGCCGCCGCCGTAGAAGGCTTCCTGCGGGGCCTGGGCCAGGGGCGCGCCGGTTTTCAGGCGATGCACCAGGTCGGGGTTGGCGATGAAGGGCCGGCCGAAGGCGACCATGTCGGCCCGCCCCTCGGCGATGGTGCGGGCCGCGAGGTCGCGGTCATAGCCGTTGTTAGCGATGTAGCCACCCCCGAACTTCTTGCGCAGGGACTGGAAGTCGAAGTTCTGGGCGCCATTGGGGCCGCGCGTCTGGCCTTCCACACAGTGCAGGTAGGCCAGGTTCAATTCACCCAGCCGCTCCGCCAGGAAGCCGTAGGTGCCATTGGGGTCGCTGTCCAGCGGGGTGTTGCCCGCCGCCTGGGTGATGGGCGACAGGCGCACGCCCACGCGGTTCGGCCCCCAGATCTCGGCCACGGCCTGGGCCACCTCCACCGTCAGGCGGGTACGGTTCTCCACGCTGCCACCATAGCGGTCGGTGCGGTGGTTGGTGCTGTCGCGAATGAACTGCTCCAGCAGGTAGTTGTTGGCCGAGTGCACCTCGACCCCGTCGAAGCCGGCGGCCTTGGCGTTGCGGGCGGCGTTGCGGTAGTCGTCGATGATGCCGGCGATCTCCGCCGTTTCCAGGGCGCGGGGCGGGGAGGGCTGGGCGAAACCGCCCTCGATATAGGTCTCGCCGCCCGCCTGCAGGGCGCTGGGCGCCACCGGGGCGGCCCCGCCCTCCTGCAGGCTGGCGTGGGAGATGCGGCCCACATGCCACAGTTGCAGCACGATATGGCCGCCGGCCTGGTGCACGGCGTCCGTCACCGCTTTCCACGCCGTCACGTGTTCGGGCGTGTAGATGCCGGGCGTGTAGGCGTAACCGCGCCCCTGGCGCGAGATGTTGGTGGCCTCGGTGATGATCAGGCCGGCGGTGGCGCGCTGGCGGTAATAGTCCACGGCCAGCGGCGTGTGCACCCCGTCCATGCCGGCGCGGGCCCGCGTCAGGGGCGCCATGGCGATGCGGTTGGCGACGGGAATGGCGCCGATATGGGCGGGCGCGAAAAGATCGGGAGTTGTGGTCATGATTGAACCCGTTCCTTCAGGGGATGCCTTGATGGCTTGGGAGGGGACTATGGGGGGAGAGGCCGCGGCCGATGGTTAACCGGCACGCCATGAACATAGGTCCGCAAGGGCGCCGCTTTTAGCCCGCCGTCGTGACATGACCCTTCGCGATCGGGAAATAATGGCGGGTTCGTCCCGAGCGCCGTCGATTTATCCAAAACAATTCCGGTGGACGGCGGCGCCGGGCCGGCGCTACATCCCAGCATCATGACCAACGCCCCCTCCCGCCTCATCGTCGGCATCAGCGGCGCCTCCGGCGTGCGTTATGGCGTGCGCCTGCTGGAAACGCTGCGGCCCCTGCCCATCGAGACCCACCTGGTGATGAGCCGGTCGGCGGAGATGACGCTGGCGCATGAAACGGATCTGAAGCCCGCCGACGTGCGGGCGCTGGCGGACGTCAACCATGCCATCGCCGACGTGGGCGCCGCCATCTCCAGCGGCAGCTTCCGTACCCTGGGCATGGTCGTCGTCCCCTGTTCCATCCGCACCATGAGCGAGATCGCCACCGGCGTGACGTCCAGCCTGCTGACGCGGGCGGCGGACGTCGTGTTGAAGGAACGGCGGCGCCTGGTGCTGATGGTGCGGGAAACGCCCCTGCACCTGGGACACCTGCGCAGCCTGACGGCCCTGGCCGAGATGGGCGCCATCATCGCCCCGCCGGTCCCGGCGATGTACATCCGGCCGGACAGCGTGGATGAACTGGTGGACCACGCCGTCGGCCGCATCCTGGACCTGTTCGACATCGACGGCGGCCGCCTGCGCCGCTGGGGCGAGGCGCCGCCCGAGGACACCGAGATCGGGTGAAGGGGCTTCCGGAGCCTAAAAGAAAAGAGCGCCGTGGGGTCCGTGGCGCTCTTTTCTTTTTAACCGTCCAGCTTTGCCGTCAGGCCCAGGAAGGCCGGCAGCGGGTGGGTCACCACGTATGTCGGGATGGGGCCCAGGTAGTCGCGCATGCGGCCCTTTTCCACGAAACGCTTGCGGAAGCGGCTATGGGTGAAGAAGGACAGGATGCGGGGCGCGATGCCGCCGGCGATGTAGACGCCGCCGCGCGCGCCGATGGACAGGGCCAGGTTGCCGGCCACAGTGCCGAGCATGCCGCAGAAGGTCTCCAGCGCCTCCACGCAGGCCGGGTCGCCCGCGTGGGTGGTGGCCGCCGCCGTGACCTGGGCGGCGGTCAGGCGCGCCGGTTCCTTGCCGTCAGCCAGGCACACGGCTTCATACAGGTTCACCAGGCCCGGGCCGGACAGCACCCGCTCCGCCGAGACGTGGTCGAACTGCTTGCGCAGCACGGCCAGGATGGCCGATTCGCGGTCGTTCACGGGCGCCATGGTGACATGGCCGCCCTCGGTCGCCAGCGCGGTCCAGCCCGGCTGGCCGTTGCTGCGCTTGCGCGGGATCAGGGAGGAGACGCCCAGGCCGCTGCCCGGGCCCAGGACGGCGATGGGCGCGTCCGCTACGGGCGCGCCGTCCCCCACCTGCGCCCGGTCGTCGGGGCTCAGGGCGGGAATGGACAGGGCGACGGCGGTGAAGTCGTTGACGACCTCCAGCCGGTCCAGCGAGAGCGAGCGGCGCACGCCGTCGATCGAGAATTCCCACGGCAGGTTGGTCATGCGGATGCGATCGCCGGTCACAGGGCCCGCCAGGGCGATGGCGGCCTGCTTGGGCCGGGCGCCCGGCGCCTCCAGGGCCAGATAGGCCTCCGCCGCCGCCTCCAGCGAGGGGTAGTCGGCGCAGGGCAGGATGCGCACGCCGGAGATGCTGGCGGCGTGGGCGTCATGCGGCGCCGATTCCGAGGACTCGGAGAGGGCAAACCGGGCGTTGGTGCCGCCGATGTCCGCCAAGAGCGAGAGGCCCTGCATTGGTGACGCCTTCCTTTTCCGTTTCCTTCCCGGTTCAATCATCCCATCGCCTTGTGCGCGGCCGTGGGGGTTTCGCTACCCCATTATACAGATAGGGAGCGCGCCCGGGCGGACAGCCCACCCGCGCGCGTTTTTCGCTCCCGACTTAGAGCGTGGCGGAGACAGCGCTGTCAATATCGTTGGTGTAAGAAAATTGGGGCGGGAGCACTCCTCCCGATGTAACGCAATTACATGATCTTCTCCTGAATCAATGTGTTGCGTCGCACAACGGTCGAGGTAAGCCGACTTTCATCGGGCGTAGACAATGGACTGAATAATCAAGATTCTTCGGCGACGATGCATTTTCCGCTTGATCAACCGGGCCTCGATCGGCATATTGTGCAGTGCGACATGGCCGCGATTGTGGTTCTGTCGTAACGCACTTCTTGGGCGTTTCCTCCCTAAACTCAGGGCCGTGCCGATAGGCGCGGCCCTTCTTTATTTCCGGGGCCGACATCCCTTCCGGGGCCCCGGTGGGTGGAACCTCGATGAATCGTTTCTTGCATTCCAGGTGACGCGGACTGTTTCGCGCTTGGCTGGCGATACGGCCGGGTATGCCGCGCCATGGCCGCTCACTCGCCACCGCCGGTGCGGCTGGGAAGGGGGGCTGGTCACCCATACGCGCTAACTTGACGTGGTTGGCCGCCGCCAGAACTGACAGCCGGCAGTGTGCGATAATCGGCGGACGCCTATGGGTGCCGTTGGAACGTGACCACGGCTACGCCGCTACCAGATATGCACACGGTCTGCGGCATCAAGGTAGAGACGATCTCCAGGTTTAACGCCGAACGCGTCGTACCAGGCATCGATGTTCCGGACGATGCCATTTACCCTGAACATTGAGGGGCTATGGGGATCTGATGCGAGAGCGGCCCTGAGCGCCTCATCGCGGATGTTCTCCCGGTAGGTCTGCGCCCACGACAGGAAGACGCGCTGATCGCCGGTGGTGCCGTCGAGGATCGGCGGGGGCTTTCCTTTGAGCGCGATATGATAGGCTTCCAGCGCGACGTTGAGGCCGCCAAGGTCGCCGATATTCTCGCTCAGCGTCGTCTGGCCATTCAGGTGAATGCCCGGGATGGGCTCATAACGCGAATATTGCTCGGCAAGGCGGGAGGTCAGCGTCTTGAACCGAGTGGCGTCGGCATTGTCCCACCAGTCGCGCTGGGCGCCTTTTGCGTCGGTCTTCGCGCCCTGATCGTCGAACGCATGGCTCATCTCGTGACCGATCACGCCGCCGATGCCGCCGTAGTTCACTGCGGGGTCGGCGGCGGAGTCGAAATAGGGCGGCTGCAGGATAGCGGCGGGAAAGACGATCTCGTTGAAGAAGCTGTTGGAGTAGGCGTTGACGTTCTGTGGAGTCATTCCCCATTCGTCGCGATCGGTCGGCTGCCCCAGGCGTGCAGTCCGTCGCTTCCAGTCCCAGAGCAGCGCACGCTTCCGGTTGCCGAGAGGATCGCCCGCGCGAACCTCCAGCGTCGCATAGTCGCGCCAGCTGTCGGGGTATCCCACTTTCACACGAATCGCCGCAAGCTTCGCCAGCGCGGCCCGCTTCGTGCCGGCGGACATCCAGTCGAGCCGCTCGACCCGCACGCGGAACGCGGTCCGCAGATTTTCGACGAGCGCCATGATCTGCGCCTTGGCATCGGGCGTGAAATGGTGCTGGACATAGAGTTGGCCGACAGCCTCGCCGAGGGCCGCGTTGAGCGCGACCGTGGCGCGCTTCCAGCGCTCCCGCTTCTGGGGCAGGCCGGAAAGCACCCGCCCGTTGAAGTCGAACGACAGGTCGTCGAACGCCGCGGGAAGCACGTCGGCCATGCCGTTCAGATAATGAAACGTCATGTAGGCGCGCCACGTGGCGACTGGCGTTCGGCGGAAAAGCCTGGCCAGGTCGCGGATCGCGGTATCCTCCTTGAGGACGTAAAAGTCCTGGCGGGGTATCCCGAGCGCGGCGAGTGTCGCATCCCACGGATAATCCGGCGCGAAGGCCTTGAGCGCGGCGCGCGACTTGGGGTGATAGGTCAGGTCGCGATCGGCGCGTTTCCCGCGTGTCCACTGCGCCTGCGCGATCGCGGTCTCGAGCGCCAGCACGGCGTCGGCCGCAGCCTCCGGGTTCGGATAATGACAGAGCGCCAGCATCCGCGCGACGTGGGATTGGAACTTGGCACGCACTTCGACAGATCGCGTGTCCGTTTTCAGATAAAAGTCGCGGTCGGGAAGACTGAGCCCCGACTGGACGATGTTGATCGCGTAGCGGTCGGGGTTCGCGGCATCCGGCCAAGGGGTGAGCGACACCGGGCCGCCGAGCCCAAGTTCGGGATGCCCCATCAGCCGCGCGACATCCTTATGCGAGCGGGCCGTGGCGATCAGCGCGAGGTCCGCTCTGGCGGGCGCCAATCCCGCCGCCTCGATCGCCTTGGTGTCGAGATAGGCGCTGTAGGTGTCGGCGATCTTGCGTTCGATCGAACCGGCTGGTTGCGGTCGCCCGGCAATGTCATCGACGATCGCCTTGACGTCATTCTCCGCCTTGGCGCGGAGCATCGCGAACGGCCCCCAGGCACTTCGGTCAGGCGGGATCGGCGTCGCCTGCTTCCAGGCCCCGCTGGAGTATCGATCGAAGTCGTCGCCCGGCTTTATCGACCGGTCCATCCCGCCGAGATCGAACCCCCATGGCGGGATGGCCGGCGAGGAGGCGGTAAGCATCAAACCCAGCAGCGGCAGAGCCAGCAGGCGGAAGCCCGCGCGATGGCGCGTCACGCCCATGGAAACACCGGATGCTCGCGCTTAGCCGCGGCCCGAACGATGCGCTCGATGCAACGCGCCAGGAGTAAATAGCCTTCCTTTCCCGGTGCGAACTGGGAGTTGGTGTCAGGCTGCATGATAGCCGAGCCGCCGATCGGTTGGCCGCTGCTACGAACGGACACGAGGCCGGATATCAGGGTAGCGCTGGCCAGTATGTCTCGACGTTTCATGTGTCAATAATGTAGGCGCCTACATTAATGTCAATCGCTTTCCTGCTCCCGGGACGCGATGCCGTGAGCCGGTCACTCCTATCGAATCCCCTCTCATGTGGACCGGGGCGCCTCACCCGACCGGCCCGCGTTCCCATGCGGGAGTTGCCGCCTGGGCCCTCCCAGGGTGCGCGGAAGAAATTTTCGTTTTGATGAAACAGAAGGGTTGCCAGCCGGTTCGGGCGATGCTACACAGCCGCCCACGCCGATGACCCCGGCAACGGGGCCCCGCGAAAATCGGCGGATTTCGAAGGATGGGCGCGTAGCTCAGCGGGAGAGCACTACCTTGACATGGTAGGGGTCACAGGTTCAATCCCTGTCGCGCCCACCATCCTTCCACAGTGAAATCAGTACGTTGAAGCCGCGACGGGCAGCCGGGCGCGGCTTTTGTGTTTCTGGCGCCGGGCCGTGGCTCCGGTTTTGCCGCCCGTGTCTCCAAAGAGGCACGGGCGGGGCCCGCCCTGTCATCTGCCCTTGGACAGGAAGGCCTGGAAGGCGGCCTTGGCCTCGGGGCTGGTCAGCGCCTGCGCGAACAGGGTGGCCTCGCGCGCCATGGCCTCCAGCACCTGGGGCGTGTCGTGGCGCATCAGGGCCTTGGTGTTGGCCATGGCGGTGCGCGGCTTGGCCGCCAACGCCGCCGCCTTGGCGGCCGCATGTTCGTACAGCGTCTCGGTGGGGATGACGGCGTTGATCAGGCCCGCCGCTTCCGCCGCGTCGGGCGTCAGCGCCTCGCCCGCCATCAGCATGGCGGCGGCGCGGGGATGGCCCAGCAGGCGGGCGGCCAGCACGCTCGACCCCGCCTCCGGTACCAGACCCAGGCTGACGAAGGGCATGGCGAAATGGGCGGTGGGCGCGGCATAGACCAGGTCGCAATGCATCAGCATGGTGGTGCCCACGCCCACCGCGTGACCTTCCACCGCCGCCACCACGGGCTTGGGGAAGGTGGCCAGCGCGCGCAGGAAGCGCATCACCGGGGTGTCGGCTGACAGCGCGGGGCCGGCCAGGAAGTCCGCCAGATCGTTGCCGGCGGTGAAGCTGCCGCCCGACCCCTGGATCAGCACGGCCCCCAGGGCATCGTCCGTGGCGGCGCCGGTCAGCGCCTCGGCCAAGGCCGAATACATGGCGCCGGTCAGGGCGTTGCGCTTCTCCGGCCGGTTCAGCACCAGGGTGCGCACCCCGTTCCCATCCTCCACCAGGACCGCGGCTTGACTCATCGTCTCATCTCCCAAGGTGTCCCCGGCGGCGGCACCTCACGGCTTCCGGCCCCGGGGTTAGTAATTGCTTATCCCGGGATGCTGCCGCAGGGCGGCCCCCCGGGCAAGGCCCGTTGGACCGCGGAACCATCCGTTCGCGGCGGCGGTTGGAAAAGGCGTTGGGCACGCCGCGTGCTTGTTCAAGGCTGTTAACCCAATCTTTAGATGTCCCGGCAAAAGATGACAGCGTGGTGAACGGGGCGCGTCGGATTTGCTGCCGTCCACCACCTCACTCTGGGCCAAGTCCGGCGCCGATATGCGGCCAGGACGGTACTGAAAGGGGACGGGCGATGGGTTCATTCTCTTCTGAGTTGGTCGACCTGCTGCGGGCCTACACGGCCCAGGCCAACCGCTATCCCATGCTGTCGCCCGAGCGTGAGCTTGAGCTTGCCCAGCGCTGGACCGCCAAGCAGGACCAGCGCGCCGCCGATGAACTGGTGCACAGCCATATGCGCCTGGCCATCAAGATCGCCTCCCGCTACGCCCGCTCCGGCCTGCCCGTGGGCGACCTGGTGTCGGAGGCCAACATCGGCCTGGTGAAGGCGGTGCAGCGCTTCGACCCGTCGCGCGGCTTCCGTCTGGCCACCTACGCCCTGTGGTGGATCCGGGCGGAGGTGCAGTCCTACGTCCTGCACAACTGGTCCATGCTGAAGGGCGGCAACACCGCGGCCCTGAAGCGCCTGTTCTTCAACCTGCGCCAGGCCCAGCGCCGCCTGGGCGTCCACGACCGCATGATGACGGACGAGGAGGCCGAGCGCATCGCGGTTGAGATGGACGCCACGGTGGAGGAGGTGCGCGAGATGGAGCACCGCTTCGCCACCCCCGTCGCCTCCCTGAACGTGTCCATGGGGGAGGATAACGAGCAGGAGGCCATGGATCTGCTGGCCGACGACGCCGAATTGGTGGAAAGCCGCCTGGCCGAGGGCAGCGAGCTGCGCCAGCGCAAGGGTCTGATGCTGGACGCCTTGAAGTCCCTGGGCGACCGGGAACGTCACATCTTCATCTCCCGCAACCTGGCGGACGAACCGGTGACGCTGGAACGGCTGGCGCAGCACTATGGCGTCAGCAAGGAACGCATCCGCCAGATCGAGACCGGCGCCTACAGCAAGGTGGCACGTAGCGTGCGCCGCGCGGCTGAGGGCGGCAGCGGCATCGCCGCCCCCATCCTGCCCATGGCGGCCAAGCGCGCGAAGTCCGGCATGGGCCGGGTGCCCACCGCCAACGACATCATGGCCCAGGCCGCCCGCACGGCGGCTTGAGATTCAATACCGGTTCCCTCAGGCGGCGGGCGCGGGCACGCGCCCGCTTGCCTTGTCCTCGCTGCGCCCTTCGGTGTTCGCTCCGGCGGCCGCAGTCACGGCCTAGTCAGAAAGTGAAAATGGCGGCGGCGCTTCAGTCCCCCGCCGCGAGACCCTCGCGGCGGGGATCGACGCCACCTTCCAGGCCGGCGGCGGTGCGCTTGATGACATGCAGGCCGCTGGGCATGGACTTCAGCTCCACCGTCTGGCCCAGGGCTTCCAGGCCGGCCTTCAGGGGGGGCGCCCACGGGCCGTTTTCCAAGGCGGTGGTGCCGTTGCGGTTCACGATGCGCGGCAGGCTGACGGCCTCCTGCGCATCCAAGCCCCAGTCCAACGCCGCGATGATGGTTTCCGCGACATAGCCGATGATGGCCGGCCCCCCGGGTGAGCCCACCAGCAGCACGGGCTTGCCCGCCTGGTCGAAGACGATGGTGGGTGCCATGGAGGAGCGGGGACGCTTGCCCGCCGCCACGGCGTTGGCCACGGGCAGGCCGGTGCCGGGGCTGGTGGGGATGAAGGAGAAGTCGGTCAGCTGGTTGTTCAGCACATAGCCGTCCACGGCCATGCCGGAGCCGAAGGCGAATTCGACCGAGGTGGTGAAGGACACGGCCATGCCGCTGCCGTCCATCAAGGACATGTGCGAGGTCGACGGGATGTCCGCTTGCCAGCCGGGGCCGTAGAGCGCGCCCTGACGCTGCGGCGGCACACCGGCGGCCACCGGGCCCTGGGCCGCGTGCGCCGGGTCGATCAGCCGGGCACGCTCGGCCAAGTAGCCCTTGTCCAGCAAGCCGCTAGGCACGGTGATGAAGGCCGGGTCGCCGACATAGAGGTCGCGATCGGCATAGGCCAGGCGGCTGGCCTCCACCATCAGGTGCCAGGCGGTGGGGGAGTCCTTGCCCAGGCCCTTCATGTCGAAATGTTCCAGCAGGCCCAGCATCTCCACGATGGCGATGCCGCCGGAGCTGCTGGGCCCCATGCTGCACACCTTCCATTGGCGGTAGGGTGTGCAGAGGGGGGCGCGTTCCTCCACCTTGTAAGCGGCCAGGTCCTGGGCGGTGACCAGGGCCGGAGCCCCCCCGGGCGTGTTAGACGGAAGGGCGCTGTCGGCCAGATGCTTGGCCAGGTCCTGTCCCAGGACGCCATGGTAGTAGGCGTCGGGCCCCTGGGCGGCCAACACCTCCAGCGTGTGGGCCATGGCCGGGTTGCGGAAGGTCTCCCCCGCCTGCAGGGGTGTCAAGGCGCCGTCCGCGCCGGGGTGGAAGAACAGGGCCAGCATGTCGGGCCGGTCCTTCAGTTGCGGCGTCAGGCCCTTCAGCAACAGGGCCAGCCGCGGGCTGACGACGAAGCCGTCGCGCGCCAGCTGGATGGCCGGCTGGAACAAGGTGGCCCAGGGCAGCTTGCCATAGCGCTTGTGCGCCTCGGCCAGCAGGGCCGGGATGCCGGGCGTGCCGACGGCGCGGCCGCCATCGAAGGCGCGCAGCAGGGGCATGGGCCGGCCATCGGGACCGACGAAGCGATCGGCGGTCGATCCCGCAGGCGCCGTCTCCCGCCCGTCCAGCGAGACCAGCTTCTTGGCCTTGGGGTCCCAGATCAGCATGTAACCGCCGCCGCCCAGGCCGGAGGATTGCGGCTCCACCAGGCCCAGCACCAGCTGCACGGCGATCGCCGCGTCAACGGCGCTTCCGCCCTGGCGCAGCATGGCGTGGCCGGCCTCCACCGCCAGCGGGTTGGCGGCCACCACCATGTCGGACTTGCTCCGCACCATCGGCCGAGGCGTGAAGGGGGAGGCCAGTTCCGGATCGCCGCCTTGCGCATGGGCCGGGCCACCAGTCGCCAAGGGCACGAGGGCCAGCACGCCGGCCAGGAGGATGGCGGTCAACGGACGGCGGATAGGGGCGGGGGCGGGCTGCCAGGGCTTTTTATGCATGCCGCAACAATGGCATGGCGTCGCCGGCCAGGGAACAGGGGACAGGCGGTCAGGGGCGGGGGCGTCATGGCGTCGCGCCTTGCTACCGCTACCATGCCGCCAAAACAAAACGCGCCGCCCTGCTGGACGGCGCGTTCCGTGTCTCCGGCCCGCGAATTAAGCTCCCCAACGCTAGCGCCCGGCTATTCCCCAAAAGGGCGTCACCAACGGGTGCCAGCGGGTCGAGGACGAATCCGTCTGTCAGGGAACAGGAAATTCGGCGCCGGGGTTTCCCGGCGCCGTCAATCCCGTTCTACCAGATCGGATGGATCAGAGGACTTCCACGCGATTGGCCTGCGGACCCTTCTGACCCATGCTGGTCGTCAGGCGCACCCGCTGCTCCGGCGCCAGGGCGCGCACGCCCGAACGCTCCAGCGCGGTGATGTGGACGAACACGTCCTTTCCGCCGCCATCGGGGGTCACGAAGCCGAAGCCCTTGTCGGCGCTGTAGAACTTCACAGTGCCTTCAACGGTCTCGGTCGGGCCGCTGGCTTCCCAGCCACCGGCGCGGCGCGGAGCGCCACCACCGAAGCTGTCGCGGCGACCGCCGCCCATGCCGCCGCCCATGCCGCCGCCGCCACCGGGGGTGGCGGTCGAACTCATCCACGCTGTGGATGGCGGCGACCTGCGGGCCCTTCTGGCCCTGGGACAGGTCGCAATTGATGGTGGTGCCGTCCGCCAGGCTGTCATGGCCGAAGGCCTGCACGACGGAAGCGTGCAAGAAGGCGTCCGGCGACCCGTCGGACAGGGTCACGAAACCAAAACCTTTCGTGGGGTTGTACCATTTGACGGTGGCGTTGACGCCCCGGCGGGTGATCTGCGGGCTCTGCGGAGAACGGCGCTCATACATGTGATTTGAACTCGAATGTAGTCGATAAAGTGCTTGGCCGGGGGCACCGGTCGCAAGGAAAGGCCCTAACACGCGCCCCTCCCAAGCCGGATCTGGCTGCGCAGGATTCTCTCCTGTGTGCGAGCTTATACCGAAAAAAACGGGACTGCACCAGCCATGCGATGCCATACGTCCAAGTCATTTAGGGGGTAGCTGGCCGCCGCCGGGCGCAATTGCGGCATCAACCTGAATAGGTCGCAATAACGGGTGGCGATGTTGGCCTCCAGCCCCCAGATGTAGGGGTCTTCCTTTGATCAGCCCGTGATCTTAATTTTCCACTGCTGAAGCTTGCGATAAATGGTCGACGGACTGATTTCCAACAGCGCCGCGGCTCGGGGCACGTCGTCGCCCGTCAGCGCAAGCGCACGTTGAATTGCCTGCTTCTCCAGTTGCCACAGGGGCACGATCTCGGTCGCGGTGGCCATGGGATCGGGGGCCGGCGGGCCGGGCGCGGGGGTGGCCGGCGCCGGGTCCGGGGCCGGCGGGGCGGAGGAATTCTGCGGGGTCCGGCGGTTGGACGCCGCGTTGGCGGTGGCGCTGCGCAGCGGTTCCGGAAGCATGGCGCGGGTGACGGCCGTGCCATCGTTCAGGACGACGACGTTGCGCAGGATGTTTTGCAACTGCCGCACGTTGCCGGGAAAATCATAGGCCATCAGTGCCGACTCGGCCTCTTCATCCAGCCGCTCGAAGGCCTTGCCCTCCTCCTTCGCCATGTCGGCCAGGAAGTGACGGGCGATCAGGCAGACGTCCCCTTCCCGTTCGCGCAAGGGGGGCAGATGGATGGGCACCACGTGAAGGCGGTAGTAGAGGTCCTCGCGAAAGCGGCCGGCCGCCACCTCGGCCAGGGGGGCGCGGTTGGTGGCGGAGATGAAGCGGACGTCCACCTTCTCCACCTGCGTGCCGCCCACCGGCTGGAAGGTGCCGGTCTGGACGAAGCGCAGGATCTTGGCCTGCAGCTCCATCGGCATCTCGCACACCTCGTCCAGGAACAGGGTGCCGCCGTCGGCCTGGCGGGCCGCCCCGGCGCGGTCGCCGACCGCCCCGGTGAAGGCGCCCTTCACATGGCCGAAGATCTCGCTTTCCAGCAGGTCCTTGGGAATGGCGGCGCAGTTGATGGCGATGAAGGGACGGTCGCGACGGGGGCTGCAGCGGTGGATGGCGTCGGCCGCCAGCTCCTTCCCGGTGCCGCTCTCCCCCGTCAGGAAGACGCTGGCCCGGCTGGGCGCCACGCTTTCGATCAAGCGGTAGACCGTCTGCATCGGGGTGGAGGCGCCAACGAAGGAATGGAAGCTGCCCCGGTCCAGTTCCCGCCGGTAGTGGGCGACGATGCGGGTCAGCCGCCGGCGTTCCAGCGCGTTGCGCACGGTGACGATCAGGCGGGCGGCGGTGAAGGGCTTCACCAGGAAATCGAAGGCGCCGTCGCGCATGGCCTCCACCGCCACGCTGATGGAGCCGTGCGCCGTCACCACGATGACCGGCAGGTCGGGGTGGCTTTCCCGCGCGGCGCGCAGCACCTCCAGCCCGTCGATGTCCGGCAGCTTCAGGTCCAGCACCAGGGCGCCCGGCGGACGCAGGCGCAGGCTTTCCAGCGCCTGGGTCCCCGTCTCCTGGTGTTCCACCTCGTACCCCTCGCTGTGCAGGTATTCGGTGTAGACCCGGGCCAGGGGGGCGGTGTCCTCGACGAGCAGCACCCGGTTGAGATCCGACTCGGTCATGGTCCTATCTGGTGTGGCGGGTGGGATACGGGGGCGAAGGACAAGTATGCGACGCAAGATACTGATAGCGTAGCGTATTCGCGGCGCGGACGACGTATGGCCGGCATGGGGGGGCCAATTCCCGCCCTGGTCCAGGTGTCAACAGGTCGCGCGCGCGTTTCAGCATGGCCATTTCAACCGTCACGCAATGCCTGTACAATATGTTTCCGCGTTAATGTTCCACGGGGCTGGTTCCACGCATGTCTGCCCAGCAGGGCTCCAAGGGTGCGGCGCCGCCACCGGCGACCTTGCCGCAAGCGACCCTGAAGGATCGCTTCGTCGCTTGGTGGGAAGGCTACGACCTGGCTGCGCTGCTCAGCCGCCGTCCGCGTGCCGATGAGGAACAGTCGGCCGGTGGCGCCCTGGGCGGTTCGGCCAGGCAGTCGCCGCAGTCCGCCACCGATCGGCGCACCCTGAACCGCTCCGGCAAGCCCCTGTGGACGGCCACCCGCGTGCAGGTGGCGGAAAAGATTTGGGGCGACGGCTACGCCACCCCCGGCGGCAACGAACACATTCCCACCCTGGTGAAGCCCCTGGGCCTGAACCCGGCCATGAGCGTGCTCGACCTCGCCGCGGGCCTGGGCGGGTCCACGCGCAGCATGGCCTCGCAATTCGGCGCCTGGGTGACGGGCCTGGAATCCAACCCCGTGCTGGCCGAGGCCGGTATGTTCCGCTCGCACAAGGCCGGCATGGCCCGCCAGGCGCCCATCCAGCCCTTCGACCCGGAAACCTTCTCCTGGCCCAAGCGCGTGGACGCGGTGTTCGCCAAGGAAGGCTTCTATACCGTCCGCAACAAGGACGGCCTGCTGGACGCGGTGGAGGCGGCGCTGAAGCCGCGCGGCCATTTCCTGTTCACCGACTACGTCCTGGACAAGGCCAAGGCCAGCGGCCCCATCTTCAAGGGATGGCTGGACCATGAGCCGGTGGAGCCGCATCCCTGGACGGTGGACCAGTACGCCCAGGGCCTGCAGCAGCGCAACCTGGACATCCGCATCACCGAGGATCTGTCCGACCTGCACCGCAGCTTGATCCTGACCGCCATCCAGGGGCTGGTGGCGCACCTGGAACAGCACAGCATGGATCACGAGACCAAGATCGCGGTGGTGGAGGAGGTGGAACTGTGGGCCCGCCGCGTGGCGGTGCTGGACGCCGGCATCCGCCTCTACCGCTTCTATGTGTTGAAGCCGGCGGATATCAGCTGATCGATTTTACGATATGACTCAGGTTGACAGCGGGGCCGGCCCTTACTATTTTCCCGGCCTCGAACCGTGATCCAATCCAAGTGCCCGAGTCCAAATCATGAAGATCGTGAACTCCCTCAAGTCGATGAAGACCCGCCACAAGGCTTGCCGCGTCATCCGCCGCAAGGGTCGCGTGTACGTCATCAACAAGCAGAACCCGCGCTTCAAGGCCCGCCAGGGCTAATAAAGCGTTTCTGCCCCGTGGCCGGTTCGCCGGCCATCGGAACCAAAAACCGCGCCTGAATGAAGGCGCGGTTTTTGTTTTGCGGTTTTGGGATTTCTTGCGACTTGAGCGCGATTCGGCCGTGACCGCCACCCAGCCATGAAGAAGCCCCGCCAGCGCAGGCCGGCGGGGCTCTTCCTTTGAGACTCGGCCCGTGGCTTCCGGGGAAGCCACGGGGACCCCGGCCGCTTACCAGACCTTGCAGGCCTTGGCGCCGCGGTTCATGGGGGCGTCGGCCTTGCAGTTGAACGCCTTGGCGAACTCGGGATTGTTGGAGACGACGCCGTTCACCCGGTACTCCGACAGGGAATGGACGTCGGTGATGGCCTGGTCGCGCTTGGCGTCGTCGCGCTGGTTGCTGCACCACACCTGGGCATAGCCCAGGAAGAACTTCTGCTCGGTGGTGAATTGGCCTTCCTTCTTGGCGGCCTTGCCCTTCAGGGTGGCCATCAGGGCCTTCAGCGCGATGGCGTGGCCGCCATTGTCGGCCAGGTTCTCACCCAGCGTGGCCTTGCCGTTCAGGTGCACGTCGTCGATGGCGACGAAGCCGTCGTACTCATCCACCACGCACTGGGCGCGGGCCTCGAACTTCTTGGCGTCGTCGGCCGTCCACCAGTCCTTCAGGTTGCCGTCCTTGTCGTACTGGCGGCCCTGGTCGTCGAAGCCGTGGGTCATCTCATGGCCGATGACCGCGCCGATGGCGCCGTAGTTGATGGCGTCATCGGCGCCCGCGAAGTAGAAGGGCGGCTGCAGGATGCCGGCCGGGAAGTTGATGTCGTTCTCGGTCGGGTCGTAATAGGCGTTCACGGTCGGCGGGCTCATCAGCCATTCCGCCCGGTCGTGCGGCTTGCCGATCTTGGCCAGCTGGCGCCTGGTCTCGAATTCCGTGGCGCGTTCCACGTTGCCCACCAGATCGTCCTTCTTGGCCACGACCGAGGAATAGTCGCGCCACTTGTCGGGGTAGCCGATCTTGTCGACGATGGCGTCCAGCTTCTCGTGCGCGCGCTTCTTGGTTTCGGCGCTCATCCAGTCCAGCTGGTCGATGTCCACCGAATATGCCGCCTTCAGGTTCTTCACCATGGTCAGCATCTTGGCCTTCTGGCCGGCGCCGAACGCCGTCTTCACATAATACTTGCCCAGATCCTCACCCAGCGCGTTGTCCGTCTCCATGACGCAGCGCTTCCAGCGGGGCAGGTTCTGCTCCACGCCCCGTAGCTTCTTGGAATAGAAGCTGAACCGCTCATCCACGAAGGCCTGGGACAGGCGGCTGGAGAAGGCATGGGCCACATGCCAGGACAGGTAGGTCTTCACGTCGTCGGCCGATGCGCCGGCCAGCACGGTCTGCAGCGCCTTGAAGAAGTCGGGTTCCGTCACGTTCAGGGTTTGGAACGCCGGCGCGCCGCTGGCCTTGAAATAGTCGGCCCAGCCGAAGCCGGGGGCCAGGGTGGACAGGGTGGCCACCGGCTCCTTGTGGTTCACCTTCTGCGGGTCGTTGCGGTCGGCCAGGCTCAGTGAGGCCTTGGCCAGATCCGTCTCGATGCGCATCACCACCTGGGCCTTGGCGTCGGCCGCCGCCGGGGCGTCGCCCAGCAGCTGGAAGGTGCGCGACACATGCTCGACATAGGCCTGGCGGATGCCGTCGAACTTGGCGCCTTCACGCACGTAATAGTCGCGGTTGGGCAGGCCCAGGCCGCCCTGGTCGATCACGGCGATGTCCTGGCGGGCGTCCTGGAAGTCCGCCTGCGAGCCGAAGCTGAAAAGCACATCCACGCCCACGTCGTGCAGGGCGGCCACCAGGGCCGGCAGCTGCTCCTTGCCCGGCAGGGCCTTGATCTTGTCCAGCAGCGGCTGGATGGGAGCGGCGCCCTTGGCGTCCGCCCCGGCCTGGTCCATGCAGGCGGCATAGAAGTCACCCACGCGCTGGTTGTCGGCGTTGGGATGGGCGACGACGTCTTCCAGCGCGGTCTTCAGGATCTGCTGGTTGCGCTCATGCAGGGCGTTGAAGCTGCCCCACCGCGACTGGTCGCTGGGGATGGGGTTGGCCTTGATCCACGGGCCGCAGGCGTACTGATAGAAGTTCTGGCAGGGATCGACCAAGTCGTCGACCTGGGGCAGGGCCGCCTCGGTGGCGGACGCCTTCTTGGGCGCGTCGGCGGCCCGGGCCGCGAGAGGCAGCGCCACCAGGGCGGTCGCCAAGGCGATGGGGGCCGCCCGGTTCAGAATCCCCGCGATAGGCTTGCTCATGTGGATGCTCCACCTTCGTTATGTTTTTTGAAATGAAAGGGGGCGCCGGTGGGTGGCACCGGCGCCCCTGTCAGACGCCCGTCACCAGACGCGGCAGGCCTTTTCGCCCGCCACCATCTTGTCGGTGGGCTTGCAGTTGAACGCCTCCGCGAACTCCTTCATGTTCGAGAGGGTGCCGTTCACCCGGTATTCCCCCAGGGAATGCGGGTCGGTCTGGGCCTGAAGGCGCCGGTACTCCGGACGCGCCTCGCCGCACCAGACCTGGGCGAAGCCGTAGAAGAAGCGCTGGGCCGCCGTCAGGCCGCCGATCTTCTCATCCTTCTTCGTCCCCAGCCGTTCCATCAGGGCGCGGTAGGCGACACGGATGCCGCCGTTGTCGGCGGTGTTCTCACCCAGCTTCAGCTTGCCGTTCTCCTTCACGTCGCCGTCGGCGACATAACCGCCGTACTGGTCAACCAGGCACTGGGCGCGGGTCTTGAACTTCTCCGCGTCGTCGGCCGTCCACCAGTCCTTAAGGTTGCCGTCGCCGTCGAACTTGCGGCCCTGGTCGTCGAAGCCGTGGCTGATCTCATGGCCGATGACCACGCCGATGGCGCCGTAGTTCACGGCATCGTCGGCCGCGCTGTCGAAGAAGGGCGGCTGCAGGATGCCGGCCGGGAAGTTGATGTCGTTGTGGGTGGAGGAATAGTAGGCGTTGACGGTGGGCGGGGTCATGCCCCACTCACCCTTGTCCACCGGCTTGCCGATCTTGGCCATGTCGTAGTGGAACTCGAACAACTCGGCCCGCAGGGCGTTGCCCAGGGCGTCGCCCCGGCTGACCGTCAGGGCGCTGTAGTCCCGCCACTTGTCGGGGTAGCCGATCTTGGCGGTGAAGGCGTCCAGCTTGGCGTGCGCCTTGGCTTGGGTCTCCTTGCTCATCCAAGTCAGGGTGGGGAAGGTCTCATCCAGCGACTTGCGGATGTCCGCCACCATCTGCAGCATGCGGGCCTTCTTCTCCGGCCCGAAGGCGCGGGCGACGAAGTACTTGCCCAAATCCTCGCCCAGGGCGGTGTCGGTGGCGCTGACGCAGCGCTTCCACCGGGGCTTCATCTCCTTGGCGCCGCGCATGGTGCGCTCATAGAAATTGAAGTTCTCCTGCACGAAGGCGTCGGGCAGCCAGTTGGCATAGGCGCTGAGGGTGCGCCACGTCAGGTAGGTCTTGATGTCGGCCAGGCTCAGGCTGTGGATCAGCTCGTTTTCCCGCTTCATGTAGTCGGGATTGCTGACGTTCAGCGTGGCCGGCGGCTTCACGCCGGCGCCGTGGATGTAGGCCGTCCAGTCGATGGCCGGGTCCAGCGTCCGCAACGCGGCGAAGGTCTTGATGTGATACCGGTTCTCCGGCTCGCGCATGGCGACGCGGTCCAGCGAGGCGTCGGCCAGGCGCGTCTCGATGCCCATGACCGTCTGGGCCTTGGCGGCCGCGTCGGGTAGGCCCGCCAGCTCCATCATCTTCTGGATGTGGGCGACATAAGCGGCGCGCTGCTGCTTGGACTTCTCGTCGTCGCGGAAATAATACGGCTTGTCCGGCAGGCCCAGGCCGCCCTGGTAGACGCCGGCGATGACCTGGGTCGCGTCCTTGTAGTCCTGCTGCTGGCCCACGCGGTGGAAGGCGTTGACGCCCGCGATGTGCAGGTCGATCAGCAGGCCGGTCAGTCCCTTCTTGCCCTTCAGCCCGTTGATGCGGCCCAGCAGCGGCTGCAGCGGCGCCAAGCCCCGCGCCTCGATACCCTTCTCGTCCATGCAGGCGGCGTAGAAGTCGGCGACCCGTTGGCTTTCGGGCGTCGGATGGGCCGCCAGCTTCTCCAACTCGTCGTGCAGCAGGGCCAAATTGTCGTCGGCCAGCTTGTTGAAGGTGCCCCAGCGCGGCTGGTCGGCCGGGATGGGGTTGCGCTTGTTCCACACGCTGCAGGCGTGCAGGAAGAAGTTCTCGCAGGGGCTGACGTCGTTATCCACCACCGGCAGGCCGGGGGCGGCCGGGGTGCTGGCCCCCTGGGTGGGCGGCGCCGGCTGGGCGGCGGAGGCCGGCGGTGCCGGCGCCTTGGTGTCGGTGGATTGGCAGCCGGCCAAGCCGGCGGCGGCGATCAGGGCGGCCAGTGCGGCCGATGTGGAAAGGCTGCGTACCCCGGACATGTGATCCATCGTCTGTTGTTGTCGTTGGGCCCCGCGGTGTCCCCTTTCCGGCCGGTGCCGCTGCCCACGGCGACCAGGCCAGGGACCCCGAAGGGGTCAAAATCAAGGACGCCCGAAAATTTGATGCCGGGCGAAATGATTTGATGGGGGCGACAGTACCATAGGCGTCGCGCGGTCAGGAGAGCGCCTTATGTAACCGCTCTGTAACCGGGGCGGCTCCGGGCGGCAGCAGACGCGCCAGATTGTCGCGCAAGGCTTGGGAGCAGGGCGGCGCGGGCGCCGGCCAGCCGGCGGCCACCTGTTCCAACGCCGCCATGTACAGCCGCTCGGCCTCCAGCTCCGCCTTCTTGACCGCCTGGCGCAGGGCCTCGTTCTCGCAGGCGCCGGCCGCCAGGGCTTTCAGCGCGCGGCGGGCCTGGCGCAGGGGCTCGATGATGGGCGCGCGCCAATGGGCGGTGGCGACCCGCGCCGCGGCCACGTCACCGTGGCTCAGGGCGCGGCCCCGGGCCGCGGCCCAGGCGCCCCACAGCAGCAGGGGCACGTCGGCGCCGTGAGCGTCCTGCGCCTCCAGGCAGATGTCGGCCACGCCGGGCCGGGCGTAGGCGTCCAGGGCGTAAGGCCAGAAATCAGGCAAGGGGTTCGCCCACATAGATGCCCAGGCCCCGGGCGGTGCGCACCAGGGTGCCGTCCACTTCCACCGCCGCATAGGCCTTGATGGCGTCGGCGATGGGCACGTCGATGACTTTGCGGTTGGACCAGGCCACCATGCGGTCGTATTTCCCGTGCGCGATCAAATCCACGGCATGCACGCCGAAGGCCGACGCGATCAGCCGGTCGCGGGGGTTGGGCGACCCGCCGCGCTGCACATGGCCCAGCACGGTGACGCGCGTCTCCGCCCCCGTCGCCTCCGCGATCAGGTGGCCGATGTAGCTGCCGATGCCGCCGTAACGCTTCTGGCCGTCGGTGAACTCCTGGCGGGCCTTGCCGCCGCCGGGCAGGTTGGCCGCTTCGGACACCACCACCAGGGCGAAGTTGCGGCCCTGGGCGCGAATCTGGCGGATGCGGTTGGCCACGCCGTCCACCGTCCAGGGGATTTCCGGCAGCAGGATGACGTCCGCGCCGCCGGCGATGCCGGCCGCCAGGGCGATGTGGCCGGCATCGCGTCCCATGACCTCCAGCACCATGACGCGGGCATGGCTGGCGGCGGTGGGCTGCAGGCGGTCCAACGCCTCCGTCGCCACGGCCACGGCGGTGTCGTAGCCGACCGAGACTTCGGTCAGGCCCAGATCGTTGTCGATGGTCTTGGGGATGCCCACCAGGTTCAGGCCGCCCTCTTGCGCCAGACGGCGCAGGATGGCCAGGCTGCCGTCGCCGCCGATGCCGATCAGCGCGTCCAGGCCCAGTTCCTTGCAGCCGCTGATGATTTCCTGCGACCGGTCCTTCTTCGTCCCGTCAAGCATGGGATAGGCGAAGGGGTCGCCCTTATTGGTGGTGCCCAGCACGGTGCCGCCCTGGCGCAGGATGGTGCCGTCCACCTGGGAGGGCAGCAGCACGCGGTGGCGCACCGGCCTGTCCAGCAGGCCGTGGGTGCCTTCCTCGATACCCAGCACCTGCCAGCTGTAGGTCGTGACGGCGCGGTGGACCACGGCGCGGATGACGGCGTTCAGGCCGGCGCAATCACCGCCGCTGGTCAGGATGCCGATGCGCTTGCCGCTGCTCATGGCCGTGTCCATCCCCTTAATCGAAATGATGATCGAGACTTGAGTTTGAGGAAAACCGGATCTGTCCGCAATCGCCGAGAGGCATGCCGAAAGGCAGCACCCCTACCGCCGGATTTCTGGTATAGATCGCCCGGTGATCGAGATTGGCGAACGCTAAAAGGCACGGATGACTGAACAACACACCCTGAAGGAGAAGCTGGCGACGCTTCGGGTGGAGCATCGTGACCTCGACGACATCATCACCCGCCTGACGGGCCAGTACCCGGTGGATCAGCTTCAGATTCAGCGACTGAAGAAGCGCAAGCTGCTGCTCAAGGACTTGATCGCGCGCCTGGAGAGCGAACTGCTGCCCGACATCATCGCTTGATGTCATTTCCCATCCTGGACAGGCCCCGTCCGGGCGTGGCCGGCATGCGGTGCCGGCACTTGCGTGGCCGCTTTCCGCTCCTATAATCCGGCGCTTCCTTTTAGCCCGGGGGGAGCAACACCGGTGAGCCAGAAGCCTGAAAGCGCGCCGCTGGTCGGCATCATCATGGGCAGCCAGTCCGACTGGGCCACCATGCGCCACGGCGCCGCCGTGCTTGAGGAATTGGGCGTCCCGTTCGAGACGCGCATCGTCTCCGCCCATCGTACCCCCCATCGCCTGGTCGACTACGCCACCACGGCCCGTGGCCGCGGCCTGAAGGTCATCGTCGCCGGCGCCGGTGGTGCCGCGCACCTGCCGGGCATGGCGGCCGCCATGACGCCGCTGCCCGTGTTCGGCGTGCCGGTGGAAAGCCACGCGCTGAAGGGCATGGACAGCCTGCTGTCCATCGCGCAGATGCCCGGCGGCATCCCGGTGGGCACCCTGGCCATCGGCAAGGCCGGCGCCATCAACGCCGCCTTGCTGGCCGCCGCCGTGCTGGCGCTGAGCGACCAGCGCCTGGCCGACGCCCTGGACGCCTGGCGCGCCGCCCAGACCGAACGCGTGGCCCTGGAACCCCGGGACGAGGCATGAGCACTGAAGGTTTGAGGGTCGTCCCGCCCGGTTCGACCATCGGCATGCTGGGCAACGGACAGCTGGGCCGCATGACGGCGCTGGCCGCCGCCAACCTGGGCTACCGCACCCACGCCTTCGGGCCGGATCGGGACAGCCCCTGCGCCCAGGTGGTGTCGGTGGAAACCCTGGCGGCCTTCGATGACTGGGCGGCACTGGAGGCTTTCGCCCAGGCCGTCGACGTGGTGACGCTGGAGTGGGAGAACATCCCCACGGCCACCATCGATTTCCTGGCCGCCCGCGTGCCGACCTTCCCCGGCGCCCATGTCCTGGCCGTCGCCCAGGACCGGCTGGAAGAAAAGACCTTCGCCAACACGCTTGGCATCGGCACCGCGCCCTTCCGGTCGGTGACCGGCGTCGATTCCCTGCGTGCCGCCGTGGCCGACCTGGGCACGCCGTCCATCCTCAAGTCCGCCCGCATGGGTTATGACGGCAAGGGCCAGGTGCGCCTGGGGCCCGACAGCGACCTGGCCGCCGCCTGGGAGGCGTTGCGCACCGACAGCGCCGTGCTGGAGGGTTTCGTCACCTTCGCCTGTGAGGTTTCGGTCATCGTCGCGCGCCGTGCCGATGGCGTCATGGCCGCCTTCCCGGTGGTGGAGAACCGCCACGCCAAGGGCATCCTGGATGAGACGCTGGTGCCGGCGGCCGTGACCCCGGCGGTCGCGGCTGAGGCCGCGCGCATCGCCCGGACGCTGACGGAGGCGCTGGGCGTCGTCGGCCTGTTGGCGGTGGAGATGTTCGTGACGCCGGACGGTCAGGTGCTGGTGAACGAGGTGGCGCCCCGGCCGCATAACTCCGGTCACTGGACCATGGATTTCTGCGCCACCAGCCAGTTCGAACAGCTGGTGCGCGCCGTCTGCGGCCTGCCGCTGGGCGCGACCGACATCATGGCGCCCTGCATGATGAAGAACCTGATCGGCGACGACGCCGACCAGTGGCATGAGCTGCTGGCCGAACCCGGCGCCCGCCTGCACCTTTACGGCAAGGCGGAGGCCCGCCCCGGCCGCAAGATGGGGCACGTGAACCGGCCGCGGTGACGCGGCCGGCGCTGTCGGCCGCTGTTATCGGATCGCGGCATCGATGACGGCGTCGATGAAATGGTCGTCCATCTCCTCCTTCGCGAACCAGCGGCGGAAGAAGAAGGGCCCTGCCAGCAGGGCGACGATATCGCTTGTGACGCGATCCCGAGGGATCTCTCCTTTGGCCTTGGCGCGTTCTATGACGGCCTCGAACGGCGCCATGAAGGCCTTGTGTAGCGCCGCCTGCATGGCGCAAATCTCGGCATCGCGCTCCGCGGCATCGATGATCGACGGATAAACGGAACTCCAGTTTGCCGTCCGCAGCTGATGGGCGAGATGGGAGAGCAGGGCCCGCGCATCGCTTCGCAGGCCGCCGGTATCAGGCGCGACGGGAGCGCCCCCCAGACGGGAACAGGCATCGATCAGCAAGGCCGACCGTGATGGCCAGTGGCGATAAATGGTCGTCTTTGAAATCCCCGAGATGCGGGAAATTTCGTCAATACTCACGCCGGCGATGCCGCTCTGCACCAGCTGCCGGTAGGTTTCAGCCAGCACTTTCGCTTTGGAGCGTTCAACCCGTTTATCCGTGATCTGCGTTGGTCCCGACATGGGACTCCTTCCTCCCTTGACAGGTAACAGTACGCTACCGTAGCGTAGCATAAGAACGATGACGTTCACTATCGACACCCCGGTATGGCGCCGCAAGTGGAAAGGATGCCCCCATGAAGTTCGCCTACACGCGCCTTGTCACCGAAGACGTTCCCAAACTCGCGGGGTTCTACGAGAAGCTGCTGGCGACGCCGTCGGCCGGTAATGGCGATTATGTGGAGTTCCGCCCGGGGGGCGCGATCCTTGCGCTGGTCAGCCGGAGGGCTTGCGAATTCATGCATGGCGGGGATTGGGTCACCGGTTCCAACCAATCGGCGATCCTGGAATTTCAGGTCGATGATGTCGATCGGGAACGCGACCGTATCGACGTCCTGGTGACGGACTGGCTACAGCAGCCCAAGGACATGCCTTGGGGCAACCGCTCCATGCTGTTCCGCGACCCCGACGGCAACACGATCAATTTCTTCAGACCCTCTGCCACCAACACCTGAACTGGCGGTCACAGCGCGCCAATGTCCGGCTTGTCGTGGACCGGGAACGCATGGGGCCGGCTAGCGTTTCCCGCCCTAGTCCTCGCCGTCCGCGGGTCCCAGCTTCTTCCCCGCCATATCCGCTTCCTGGCGGTCCTGGCGCTGCTGGTCGACCGTGCGCTCGGCCTTGGTGCGGCCATGGACGACGCGGTTCTCGGCCGCCTTGGCCGCCCGTTCTTCCTTGGCCTTCTGCTTGCGGAACCGGTTCAGGTTGACTACGTCGCCCACGGCCGTCTTTCCTTCGTCATGACGCTCGGGAACGCCTGATCGTCGAGGATGGCCCTCGCCGGGTAGGCCCGGATGATCCTTGCGTCCCAAGTCACTAACCTAACCTTAACCCAGGTTCAGCATTGTTCAAGATGGGTTTGTTCCGCCACCCGTATCGAGGTATGAATTGCCTCACGAATTGGGCGGCATTTTATCGACAAGCCCAGGCAGTTGTTAACCATGTTGGACCCGGGGCCGGCGAATTCTGTGCTTCGCCTTGGACGCCGGGCCGATTTTCTTCGAGGGTCAGGGCGGTATGGACGGTTTTGCGGGCGATGTGGCCAAGCGGCGGCGGCGGGCGACACCGGTGTCCCCCGCACCGGCGGAACGTCCCGCCAGCGCGGCGCCGGCGCGGCGCTCCGTCAATCTGGCGCTGCAGGGGGGCGGCTCCCACGGGGCCTTCACCTGGGGCGTGCTGGACCGCTTGCTGGAAGATGGCCGGCTGGACGTCGAGGGCATCAGCGGCACCAGCGCCGGCGCCGTCAACGGCGCCCTGCTGGCCTATGGCCTGCTGACCGGCGGGGCGGAGGAGGCGCGCGCCCTGCTGCACCGGCTGTGGCGGCGCATGGCCAAAAGCTCCGCCGCCGGCCCGCTGCAGCCCACGTGGCTGGATTGGATGACGGGCGGGGCGGGGCGGCGCAACCTGGACCATTCGCCGATCTACGCCGGACTGGACATGATGGTGCGCATGATGTCGCCCTATCAGTTCAACCCGCTGGGGCTCAATCCCATGCGCGATGTGCTGGACGGCCTGATCGACTTCGATGTGCTGCGTCGATCCGACACGGTGCGCCTGTTCGTCAGCGCCACCAACGTCAATCGTGGCCAGTTGCGGGTGTTCAAGGGCCAGGACCTGTCCATTGAGGCGCTGCTGGCCTCGGCCTGCGTGCCCATCCTGTTCCAGGCGGTGGAGGTCGAGGGGGAGCCGTACTGGGACGGCGGCTACATGGGCAATCCCACACTCCATCCCTTGCTGCACCACTGCCAGGCCACCGACATCCTGGTGGTGCAGGTGACCCCGCTGCAGCGCCCCACCGTTCCCACGGCGCCCAGCGCCATCGTCGACCGCATGAGCGAGATCGGCTTCAACGCCACCCTGCTGCGTGAACTGAAGTCGCTGGAGCTGGTGAACCGCCTGTGCGCGGACCACGGCATCGACCCGGCGGAGGCTGGTGTGCGTCCCGTCTACCTGCACCTGGTGGAGCCGGGGGCCGCCATGGCCGACCTGGGCGTCTCCAGCAAGCTGAACGCCGACTGGGGCTTCCTGACCGAGCTGCGGGACATGGGCCGGGCGGCGGCGGAGGATTGGCTCACCCGCTGCTACGACCGGGTGGGCCGCGAAAGCAGCTTCGCGGCGGAGCGGGCGTTCATCTGAGGCCTCTCCCGATCGGGGCACCACCCTACGCCGCAGGCCTGGTTTTCGCGCTCCGACGACGGGGGTGGCGGGGCCGGCTACACCGTCCAGCCAAATCTCCCCCGCTTTCAAACCCATCAGCGCCACTACCCTATCTCGAATGCCCGGCGGCGTTATGCCGCCTGCACCCCGCCCGCCCTGTCCTTTCGGGTGGTTGGGACGGTTGAGGCTTGGCCCCGCCGTCCGACCCGGTAGGATGAGGGCATGCCGTTGATCTGCCTCATGGTCGCCCCTGTCGCGACCTGGGAGGATCGTGGCGCCGAAGCGATAAAAGGGGACCAACGGTCCCAAAAGGGGGGGTAAACGGATGAGCGGACGCTATGCGGAAGTGTACAACCGGTCCCTGGATGATCCCGAGGGTTTCTGGGGTGAGGCCGCGCGGGCCATCGACTGGATCCGTCCGTGGGATCATGTGCTGGACGACAGCCGCGCGCCCCTGTTCCGCTGGTTCTCCGGCGGGCAGCTGAACACCTGCTGGAACGCGCTGGACCGGCATGTGGCGGCGGGGCGGGGCGACCAGGTGGCGCTGATCCATGACCGGCCCGTCACCAACACCGTGGCTGCATACACCTACGGCGAGCTGCTGGACCTGACGGCGCGCTTCGCCGGCCTGCTGGCGGCGCAAGGGGTGGGGAAGGGCGATCGGGTTATCCTCTACATGCCCATGGTGGCCGAGGCTGTCATCGCCATGCTGGCCTGCGCCCGGCTGGGCGCCATCCATTCCGTCGTCTTCGGCGGCTTCGCCGCACGCGAACTGGCCACCCGTCTGGACGATGCCAAGCCCAAGGTGGTGGTCTCCGCCTCCTGCGGCATCGAGGGCGCGCGCGTCATCCCCTACAAGCCCCTGCTGGACAGCGCCATCGACCAGGCCGCCCACAAGCCGGCCCGCTGCATCATCCTGCAGCGGCCGCAGGAGGTGGCGCCCCTGACACCGGGTCGCGACATCGACTGGACGGAGATCGAGGGCGCTGAACCGCACGATTGCGTGCCGGTGGCCGCCACCGACCCGCTGTACATCCTCTACACCTCCGGCACCACGGGCCAGCCCAAGGGCGTGGTGCGCGACAATGGCGGCCATGCCGTGGCCCTGAAGTGGACCATGGAAAACTTCTACGGCCTGAAACCGGGGGAGGTGTTCTGGGCCGCCAGCGATGTGGGCTGGGTGGTCGGGCACAGCTATATCGTCTATGGCCCCCTGCTGCACGGCGCCACCACCGTGCTGTACGAGGGCAAGCCCGTGGGCACGCCGGATGCCAGCGCTTACTGGCGGGTGATCAGCCAGCACAAGGTGAGCATGCTGTTCACCGCCCCGACCGCCTTCCGCGCCATCAAGCGCGAGGATCCGGAGGGGCTGCTGCTCAGGAATTTCGACCTCAGCCACTTCCGTCAGCTCTACCTGGCGGGCGAGCGGTCGGACAGCGATACCCTGCGTTGGGCCGAAACCCACCTGAAGGTGCCGGTCATCGACAATTGGTGGCAGACGGAAACCGGCTGGCCCGTCGCGGGCAACCCGGTGGGCCTAGGGCTGATGCCGGTGAAGCACGGCTCCGTCGCCCGGCCGTTGCCGGGCTGGGACGTGCGGGTGCTGGACGGGCAGGGGCATGAGGTGCCGCCGGGCACACTGGGGGCCGTCACCATGCGTCTGCCGTTGCCGCCTGGCGCCCTGCCCACCCTGTGGAACGCGGAGGAGCGCTTCATCCGCGGCTACCTCTCCGAATATCCGGGCTTCTACCACACCTCGGACGCCGGCTATGTCGACGAGGACGGCTACCTGTTCATCATGGCTCGCACCGATGACATCATCAACGTGGCGGGTCACCGCCTGTCCACCGGCGCCATGGAAGAGGTGCTGGCCGGCCATCCCGACGTGGCGGAGTGCGCCGTCATCGGCGTGCATGACGCGTTGAAGGGTCAGCTGCCCCTGGGCTTCCTCGTGCTGAAGGCCGGGGTGACCCGGCCGCACGGGACCATCGTGGCCGAGGTGGTCCAGCGGGTGCGTGAGATCATCGGCCCCGTGGCGGCCTTCCGCCAGGCCTTGGTGGTGGACCGGCTGCCCAAGACCAGGTCAGGAAAAATCCTGCGGGCGACCATGCAGAAGATCGCCGACCAGGAGGCCTGGGCCATGCCCGCCACCATTGACGATCCGGCTATTCTGGAGGAGATCGGGGCGGCCCTCGCCGCCGCTGGGTTCGGACGCAAATCTGTTTGGAATCAATAAGGTGTCGACCCGCACCTGCCGTATTGGGGTACCTCCCATGTGGCAAAATTGTGACGGTGCGTTGACTGATCTGCGGTCTTCATTGCCGAAGTGGGTTGACTGGCCCGCGTGCCCTGCATACCGTCCGTTTCGAAGTTTGGTACGGGTTGAACGGGCGGGCAAAATCAGGCAGCCGGAAAACCGGCGCCGCTGGGAATGTGAAAGGGCCGCAGCGCAATAGCTGCGGCCCTTTCCATTTTTACACTTTGAAAACGCGGCACCTGAGAAGATGCGATACTTGGAAGGCGGGCCTGGACGGTCGCCCATCCAGGCCCAACTCTTGCGGAGCCTTAGTTGGCCGCCTGCCCGGTAGGCAAGGCGGTCGAGGCCTGGCCCAGGTTGGCGATGGGGATATGGCGGGGCTTGGCCGTCTCCGGCACCTCGCGCACCAGGTCGATGTGCAGCAGGCCGTTCTCCAACGCCGCACCCGTCACCCGGATGTGCTCCGCCAACTGGAAGCGCCGCTCAAAGGCGCGGGCGGCGATGCCCCGGTGCAGGTACTGGGTCTGCTGGGCCGGCGTCTCATCCTTGCGGGACTTGCCGATCACCGTCAGCGCGTTCTCCTGCGTCACGATGTCGATCTCTTCCTGGCTGAAGCCGGCGACCGCCATGGTGATGCGATAGTCGTCGTCCCCGCGCTTTTCGATGTTGTAGGGCGGGTAGGCGTTGCCCTGGTCCTCGGTCTTCAGCGCCAACTCCATCAGGCGGGTCAGGCGGTCGAAGCCGACGGTGGAGCGGAACAGCGGGGACAGGTCGTAACTGCGCATGATAATCCTCCGGTAGAGCGATCACCCCGGCCCCTGGGCGCCATCCTGGCCGTCCCTGCGGGTGGGGCTTCATGCCGGCTCCAGGAACCCCTCCAGGGCATTCCCGCCGACGCAGTTTCATCTGTGAACGCCCTTCCTGGATTTCAATAGGGGGCCGGCCCTGGAAAACTCGAGGTGACGCGCCTTGGAAATCCCGCGCCTTATTTCCGAAGATTTAAGCCTTTCGCGGCACCCTGAAGCGTCACCGTCTGTGACCAGAAGGTGACCCCGGCCCGCCGCGTATTGCGGGCGTGGGCGTTTCGACCCTACAGTTGTCGTCCGTGCCCGGGTTACGCCCATGGGATCACCCCATTCGGCATCCAGGACCAGCCCGGAGAAAGGTTCCTCGTTGCTCGAGTCCAATGCCTTTTTCGACCGGACGTACGAGGAGACGATGGCCCTCCTGGTTGAGGCACGCAACTACGTGGCCTTCCAGGAAGCCAAGGACCAGCGGGGACTGCCGCCCCAGGTCCGATTGCAGATCAGCTACGAATTGTTGCGCGTCACCAGCCGCCTGACCCAGGTCATGGCCTGGCTGCTGGCGCTTAAAGCCCTGCATGCCCATGAGCTGACGGCCGACCAGGTGCTGGGGGAACAGTTCGCCCTGTCCGGCGGCGCCATCTGCAGCGACCCGTCGGGCCCCGACAATGCTGAATTGCCGCCTGGCCTGCGCTCCCTGCTGCAACGCAGCCACAGCCTCTATATGCGCGCCGAGCGCCTGGAAGACCAATACCGGCGCAGCGTGGCCTGACGCTGGTTCCTCAGGCGCCGGCAGGCCCATCGGGCCTTTCGCTATCCTTGTTCCGCCCTGCGGTTGCTCACTCCGGGGCCTGCGGTCGCAGGCCTGGGGGCACTTCCGGCTTAAGGCAGGGGCGGCGCGTGAGCAGCAAAAAAGAGCGCCCCGGATGGGACGCCCTTTCTTGAAAGCGTGAGCGGCGTGCGGCGTGGGCCGCCCGCGGCTTACTTCAGGCCCAGGCCCGAGAAGCGGCGGTTGAACTTGGCGATCTGGCCGCCGGTGTCGACCAGCTTCTGCACGCCCGTCCACGCCGGGTGCGACTTCGGGTCGATGTCCAGGCGCAGCGTGTCGCCGGCCTTGCCCATGGTGCTCCGGGTCTTGAACGAGGTGCCGTCGGTCATGACGACGGTGATCTCATGGTAGTCCGGGTGAATGTCAGCTTTCATGATCGCCCAAGTCCCAAAACAAAATCTCGAAATGCGAAGCCGGGCTTATAGCCAAAACCACCCTCGGGATCAACACCCGATCGTGCGCTTCTCATGCGCGCGGACACCACAACCGCGCATGGCTGACGCCACGCGGCGGTGAAGGAAAGGGTTGGCGATGGTTGCCCCACGGCCGCCGACGCATTACCTAAGCCATCACGCGCACGGGACCAAGCTGATTGTTCGGGGTGGCTTGAATAATGGGAACCGTGCGCCCCGTTCAGACAGATTGGGAACATCGCCGGTGACCGACGCCGCCACGACACCCGCCCCGGGCCGTAAGTCCCTGCGGCCCTTGGCCTTCCTGCTGCCCTTCGTGCGGCCCTACGTGTGGCATTCGGTGGGGGCGGGCATCGCCCTGCTGCTGGCGGCGGCCACCACCATCGGCATGGGCCGCGGGCTTCAGGCGGTGGTGGACCAAGGCTTCGTCACCAGCAATCCGCAGCTGCTGGACCACGCGCTGCTGGTCATGCTGGGCGTCATCCTGGTGCTGGCCGGGTCCACCTATGTCCGGTTCTCCCTGGTTTCCTGGGTGGGGGAACGCGTGGTGGCCGACATCCGCCGGGCGGTTTTCGACCATCTGGTGACCCTGTCGCCCGGATTCTTCGAATCGACCCGCACGGGTGAGGTGCTGTCGCGCCTGACCACGGACACCACCCTGCTGCAGACCGTCGTGGGGTCCACCGTTTCCATCGCGCTGCGCAACGCGCTGATGCTGATGGGCGGCCTGATCATGCTGGCCATCACCAGCGCCAAGCTGACGGCCCTGGTGCTGATCGTCGTGCCCCTGGTGGTGCTGCCCATCGTCATCCTGGGCCGGTCCCTGCGCAAGCTCAGCAAGGCCAGCCAGGACCGCGTGGCCGACGTGGGTGCCCAGGTGGATGAGACGCTGGGCGGCATCCGCATCGTCCAGGCCTTCGGGCATGAGGCCATCGAAACGGCGCGGTTCGGCGCCCGGGTTGAGGACGCCTTCACCACCGCCGTGCGCCGCATCCGTGTGCGGGCGCTGATGGCCATGATCATCATCTCCCTGGTCATGGGGGCCATCGGCGTCATCCTGTGGATTGGCGGGCACGACGTGCTGGCGGGCCGCATCTCCGCCGGCCAGCTCTCCGCCTTCATCTTCTATTCCGTGCTGGTGGCCGGCGCCGTTGGCGCCATCTCCGAGGTTACGGGCGAACTGCAGCGCGCCGCCGGCGCCATGGAGCGGCTGGTGGATTTGCTGGAGACCAAGCCGGACATCGTGGCCCCACCCAACCCGGTGGCGCTGCCCACGCCCGCCATCGGCACCGTGGCGTTCGAGGGCGTGCGCTTCCACTATCCCTCCCGCTCCGACTATGCCGCGCTGGAGGGCTTGGACCTGACGGTGGCGCCGGGCGAGACCGTGGCCATCGTCGGCCCCAGCGGGGCGGGCAAGACCACCCTGTTCCAGCTGCTGCTGCGCTTCTACGACCCCCAGGACGGCCGTGTGCTGGTGGACGGCGTGGACGTGCGCACCGCCACCCCGGCCGATGTGCGCGCCCGCTTAGGCATCGTCCCGCAGGAGGCGGTGATCTTCTCCACCAACGCGTGGGAGAACATCCGCTATGGCCGGCCCGAGGCGACCGATGAGGAGGTGCGCGCCGCCGCCCGCGCCGCCCATGCGCTGGACTTCCTGGAGGCGCTGCCCGAGGGCCTGGGAACCTATCTGGGTGAGAAGGGCGTGCGCCTGTCCGGCGGCCAGCGCCAGCGCATCGCCATCGCCCGCGCCATCCTGCGCAATCCGAAGATCCTGCTGCTGGACGAGGCCACGTCGGCCCTGGACGCGGAGAGCGAACGCGGGGTGCAACTGGCGCTGGAAACCCTGATGAAGGACCGCACCACCCTCATCATCGCCCACCGCCTGGCCACCGTGCTGAACGCCGACCGCATCATCGTCCTGGACAAGGGCAGGATCGTCGCCAGCGGCCGGCATGAGGACCTGATCCGCCAGGGCGGTCTCTACGCCCGCCTCGCGGCCTTGCAGTTCGACGCGGCCAAGGGAATCGGCGACGCGGCGGAGTGACTAAAGTTATTAGTTAGTCCACTGGACACTAACAACCATCTGCCTGAATTTTTCCATTTGCTCTGAAGCGGAACCAGGTCCGTAGACCATGACCAGTCCCCCCTGCCGTCAGGGCTAATGATAAGAAAAAATAAGTCAAAGAGTTGGCGGCCACCGAGTTGCTGCTCAGTGCCAACGGAGATGACAAAGGACTTGTCAGGGAGTGTTTCCTCCGCGATCGGAGAAACGATATTCTTGCCGTGAATGAGCATGGGGATTGTCATGAGGTATGCCCCGTCGTGAAGGTTCTTCACGGCGACCTCCGGCGGCTCACCCTTTTCCGCCGCATCGTCTATGACATTCAGAGTAATTAAGGTGCCGTCATCGCCTTTAAATGAATCCATCATCCGGCTTGTGCCCCGGGAATAGCCGCTGGGCAGGGTGACTGTAAGACCATCCTTGCTCCAAGTCTCAGCACGGGCGTTCCTGTGGCTTGTTGTGAGCGCAAGAATGGCGACGACAGAAAGAACGACCTTCAAGAATGGCCTAGTGATGCTCATGGCGCTTCCCTTCCTATTCAGTGCGCCCCGCCCTCCAGATAAGCCGCGCGTACCTGTTCGTTGGCCAGCAGTTCGCGCCCTGAGCCCGTCAGCACCACCTCGCCCGAGGCCAGGACATAGGCGCGGTGAGCCAGCTTCAGGGCGTGATAGGCGTTCTGCTCCACCAGCAGGATGGTCATGCCGCGCTCCCGGTTCAGCTGTTCGATGACCTGGAAGATCTGGCGGATGATGAGGGGGGCGAGGCCCAGCGAGGGCTCGTCCAGCAGCAGCATGCGCGGGCGGCTCATCAGCGCGCGGGAGATGGCCAGCATCTGCTGCTCCCCGCCCGACAGGGTGCCGGCGCGCTGGGCCTGGCGCTTCTCCAGGATGGGGAACAGGCCGTAGCAGGTGGCCAGGTCCTCGGCGAAATGGGCGGGATCGGCCAGGGTGGCGCCCAGCTGCAGGTTCTCCAGCACCGTCATGCGCGGGAAGATGCGCCGCCCCTCCGGCACCTGGGCGATGCCTTGGGTCGCGATCAGGTGCGGGGGGATGCCCACCAGGCTTCTGTCCTGGAACAGGATCCGCCCCTGCGTCGGCTTCGGGTTGCCGCAAATGGTCATCAGCAGGGTGGACTTGCCGGCACCATTGGCGCCGATCAGGGTGACGATCTCCCCCTCGTTCACCGTGACATTGACGCCGCGCAGGGCGTGCACGGGACCGTAGCTGGCGTGGACGTCGGACAGTTGCAGCAGCGGGCCGGCCATCAGTGCGCGCCCCCGCCGGCGGTCGCGACGTCATCGGCGTCGGGCTCGCCCAGATAGGCCTTGATCACCCGCTCGTCATTGCGGATTTCGGCGGGCGTGCCGGCGGCGATGCGGGCGCCATGGTCGACGACGAAGATGTGGTCGGAGATATCCATGACCAGGCCCATGTCATGTTCGATCAGCAGGATGCCGATGCCGTGTTCGGCGCGGATGCCGGCCAGCAGCTCAGCCAACGCGCGGGTTTCGCGCGGGTTCAGGCCGGCGGCCGGTTCGTCCAGGCACAGCAGCAGCGGGTTGGTGCTCATGGCGCGGGCGATCTCCACCCGGCGCTGCATGCCGTAGGACAGGTTGCCCGCCGCCTCATCCGCCACGGCCAGCAGGTCCAGCCGGCGCAGCCAGTCGCGGGCGGTGTCCACCGCCGCCTCTTCCGCGGCGCGCCAGCCCTTCAGGTTCAGCAGGCCGGCCAGGGAGAAGACGGACCTGGGCATCAGCGCCTGGTGCTGGGCCACCAGCAGGTTTTCCAGCACCGTCATGCTGGGGAACAGGCGGATGTTCTGGAAGGTGCGGACGACGCCGGTGCGAGCGACGCCATAGCCCTTCAGCTTTTGCAACTCGATGGGCCCCCGGGTCGGGTGGCGCAGCAGCAGCCGGCCGGCTGTGGGTTTGTAGAAGCCGGTCAGGCAGTTGAAGATGGTGGTCTTGCCCGCGCCGTTGGGTCCGATCAAGGCGGTGATGCGGTTGCTTTCCGCCGTCAGGTCCACGCCGTCCACAGCCAGCAGGCCGCCGAATTGCATGGTGAGGCCCTGAACATCAAGAAGGGGCGCACCAAAAAGGGGTTCGGTCATTTCAGGCGGCCTCCGCCACGGGCTTGGGCTTGGCGGTGGACAGCCGGATGGTCGGCAGCCGGCCGGACAGCAGGCCGCCGGGCTTCCAGATCATGATCAGGATCATGGCCAGGCCGAAGGCCAGCATGCGGTAGTCGGCGAAACCGCGCGCCAATTCCGGCAGCACGACGATGAACAAGGCGGCGATGATCACGCCCGCCTGGCTGCCCATGCCGCCCAGCACGACGATGGCCAGGATGGTGGCCGACTCCATGAAGCCGAAGCTTTCCGGGCTGACGAAGCCCTGGCGGGCGGCGAAGAAACAGCCGGCCAGGCCACCCATCAGGGCGCCGGTGGCATAGGCGGAAACCTTCACCATGGTGGGGTTGATGCCCAGGGAGCGGCAGGCGATCTCATCCTCGCGCAACGCTTCCCAGGCGCGGCCGATGGGCAGGCGGCGCAGTCGGGCCACGGTGTAGGCCGCCAGCGCGGTCAGCGCCAGAATGACCAGGTAGAGGAAGATCAGCCGATGTTCCGGGGCGTAGGCAATGCCCGTCACCTCGCTGAAGGTGTGGCCGCCGGCCGGCGCGCGCCGGTCGAAGGTCAGGCCGAACAGGGTGGGGCGGGCGATGCCGGAGACGCCGTTAGGTCCGCCGGTCAGGCCCTGCCAGTTCAGGATGACGATACGGGTGATCTCACCAAAGCCCAGGGTGACGATGGCGAGGTAATCGCCGCGCAGCCGCAGGATGGGCAGGGACAGGACCACGGCGAACAGGCTGGACGCCAGGCCGCCCGCCGCCAGCGCCGGCCAGAAGCCCCAGTGCAGCTGCGTGGTGGTCAGGGCGCAGGTATAGGCGCCGATGGCGTAGAAGGCGGCGAAGCCCAGGTCCAGCAAGCCGGCCAGGCCGACCGTGATGTTCAGGCCCGTCGCCAGCAGGATGTAGATCAGCGCCGTTGTGCCCAGGTCGATGACATAGCGGTTGGCGAAGGGCAGGAAGGGCAGGGCGACGGCGGCCAGGATCAGCAGCGGCCCGCCCCAAGGGCGCAGGCGCTGGGCGGCCGCCGGCAGGCGCCACGCCACCAGGGGGGCCGCGGACTTGGCCAGCGGTGCCGCCAGCAGGCCGAGGATCAGCCGGCCCAGGAAGACGATGGCACCGGCCAGGGGCACATAGGCCAGGTTGGCCTGCACCACCAGGCCCTGGTCCAGGTTGACGGTGCGCAGGCCCAGGAAGGGCACGGCCAGCGCCATGGCGACCAGGCCGGCGATGACGGCCTCACGCAGACGGTGCACGAAGGGAATCGGGGTGCTCGCGGGTGCGGCCATGGCCTCACACCTTCTCGATGTCAGGACGGCCCAGCAGGCCCGAGGGGCGGACCACCAGCACCAGGATCAGGATGGAGAACGCCGCCACGTCCTTGTAGGCGCTGGAGACGTAGCCGGAGAAGAAGGCCTCGATCAGGCCGATCAGCAAACCGCCCAGCATGGCGCCCGGCAGGCTGCCGATGCCGCCCAGCACGGCGGCGGTGAAGGCCTTCATGCCGGCCAGGAAGCCGATGTAGAAGTCGATGACGCCATAATAGAGCGTGACCATGACGCCGGCCACCGCCGCCAGCCCGGCCCCCAGCACGAAGGTGAGGGAGATGGTGCGGTCGACGTTGATGCCCAGCAAGGCCGCCATGGTCCGGTCCTGTTCACACGCCCGCTGGGCGCGGCCCAGGGCGGTGCGGTTGATGACCAGGGTGAACCCGGCCATCAGCGCCACGGTCAGCAGGATGATGAACATCTGGATGTTGGTCAGGCCCAGGCTGAAGTCGCCGTCGTGCCACAGGGTGACGCCGCCCGTCATGACCGGGGGCAGCGACTTCGATCGCGCCCCCTGGGTCAGCATGACGAAGTTCTGCAGCAGGATGGACATGCCGATGGCGGAGATGAAGGGCGCCAGCTTGGGCGCCGTGCGCAGCGGGCGATAGGCCACGCGCTCGATGGTCCAGCCATAGGCGGCGGTGAAGGTGCAGGAGATGGCCAGCACGATGACCAGGGCCAGTGGCACCGAGGTCACGCCCGCCCCCAGCAGCAGGGTGAAGGTGGTGACGGCGATGAAGGCGCCGATCATGTAAATCTCGCCATGGGCGAAATTGATCATGCGGATGATGCCGTACACCATGGTGTAGCCGATGGCGATCAGTCCATAGATGGCGCCCAGGGTCAGGCCGTTGATCAAATGCTGTAGGAATGTGCCGACTGCCAGCGTGAAACCCATTGCCGCCTTAACCGCCCCTATCCATGGCTGCCCGGCGTGCTTCGGGCCGGTTCCCGCGCCGGCTTTGGCGCGGGTCCGCCCTGCCGGGACCGGCTGCGACCTTAACCCCAGTGCGCAGGGGCGGCAAGGCGGGGGCGGGGGGCGCGGGGGTGAAAATGCTGTGGGCGCAACATTTTTTACTGGCGGCGGCGGATAATTGGCGGGAGGGGCGCCGGTCAGGCGCCGTAATTCTCCGATGGTGATACTGTTAAATGCTTGTAGAGGATGGTCGTGGCCAGGGCCGAGCCGTCGACATGGATGGCATAGCCCGGGATGTCGCCCACGGTCCGGAACCCGACGGAACGGTACAGCGCCCGGCCCTCGTCACTGCCGGTGTCCAGCAGCAGCAGGGTGCGGCCCTCCGCCCGCGCCAGCGCCTCCACGGCGGTCATCAACGCCCGGCCGATGCCGCGTTGGCGGGCGTCGGGATGGACCAGCATCTTGGCCACCTCCGCCCGGTGGCGGCCGTTGGGCGGGCCGGCCAGCAACAGTTGTACCGTGCCCACCAGCCTGCCCCCCGACCAGGCGCCCAGCAGGCGCCGCCCGCCCGTTTCCAGGCCTGGCCTCAAGCCTTGCCAGAAGGCGGCGGCCTCTTCCTCGGCGAAGGGCAGGATGAAGCCGACGCTGGCCCCGGCCAGGACGCAGGCGTGCAGGATGCCGGCCAGCGCCGGGGTCAGGACGTCCAGCTCGGCGGTGGGGATTTCGCGGATGGCCAGGGGGGTCATGGTGGCTCGGGGGTTTCTCAGGGGCGGGTGATGGCGATGACGTAGCGCGCGGCTTGAGGGCCTGGGCAGTGGAAGCGGCTGCCGCCCGTCAGGCGATAGCGCAGCGCGTCCCCGGCCGACAGCGCATGGGGGATGCCGTCGAGCGTCAGCTCCAGCCGGCCTTCCAGCATCCAAAGATGATGCTCCAGCCCCGCCACCGGCGGCGCCTGATAGGCGATGACGGCACCGGGCGGCAGCGTGCCCTCCACCATTTCGGTCATGTAGCCGCTGGCGGGCGGGGAGATGCCCTGGCGCCGGAAGCCCGTCTCCGGATCGGTCCAGACGGGCTGGGACTCGCGGGGTATGAACTGCTGCGGATCGGCCTCCACCTCCGCCAGCAGGCGGGACATGGGCCGTTCGTAGGCGGTGCACAGCCGCCCCAGCAAAGCGGCGGTGGGGCTGGTTTCCCCTCGCTCCAGTCGGGACAGGGTGGCGCGGCTGATGCCGCTGCGTTCCGCCAACGCCTCCAGGGTCCAGCCGCGTTCCAGGCGCAGGCTGGCGAGGCGGTCGGCCAGACGCTGGTCGAAAAGGTCGGGTGTCTGTTCCATATCGGGAATATTTCCCATATCTGGGAAAATCGTCAAGCTCCGCTCATCCTACCGCAGCGCAAAATCATCTTATCTTTCGCGGGCGACCTGGGCATGCTGATCGCTTCCGCTTCCACAGGCGGACAACGATGGAAACAGAGGGGTGACCGATGGGGTCCTGGCAGGGTGGCAAGGGGCGGTTGGCGAAGGGCATCACGCGTCGTGGGGTGCTTAATTCCATAAGCGGGGCGCTGGCCGCGTTTGCGGTGTTCGCCGTCCTGCCGCAGGTTCAGGCCAAGGAGACGGCGACCGCGCCGGCCGCCCTGCTGTCGGGCGGTGCCGTGGCCTCGGCCGACACCTTCGGCACGGGCGCCGGAGCGGAGATCCTCAAGGCCGGCGGCAACGCCGTGGACGCGGCCGTGGCCACCGCTTTCGCCCTGGCCGTGACCTACCCCGAGGCCGGCAACATCGGCGGCGGCGGCTTCATGACCCTGTTCGTCGACGGCAAGCCCTACTTCGTCGACTACCGCGAGGTGGCGCCCAAGGCGGCCACCCGTACCATGTACCTGGATGCCCAGGGCAATGTGATCCCCAAGCTCAGCCTGGTGGGCGCCAAGGCCGCCGGCGTGCCCGGCACCGTCATGGGCCTGTGGGAGGCGCACCACCGCTTCGGCACGCTGCCCTGGGCCCGGGTCATCCAACCGGCCATCACCCTGGCGGAGAAGGGCTTCCTGCCGTCCGACAAGATCATCGCCTACCGCACCGACATGATGGCGCAGTTCGCGGGCACCAACTTCGCCCAGTACTTCGGGAAGATGGAGCCGGGCAAGATCTTCACCCAGCCGGAACTGGCCGAGACGCTGAAGCGCATCGCCAAGGACGGGCCCAAGGAGTTCTACACCGGCAAGACGGCGCAGCTGCTGGTCGCGCAGATGAAGAAGGACGGTGGCCTGATCACGGCGCAGGACCTGGCGGACTACAAGGCCAAGTGGCGCGAACCCATCCAGTTCACCTGGCAGGGCAACGTCGTCTACACCGCCCCGCCGCCCAGCTCGGGCGGGGAGGCGCTGGCGCAGCTCTTGAAGATGAAGGAGCTGCGCGCCGCGGACTTCAAGGACGTGCCGCTGAATTCCGCCAAGTACATCCACCTGCTGGCGGAGATCGAGAAGCGGGTGTTCGCGGATCGCGCCGAATACCTGGGCGATCCGGACTTCTACAAGGTGCCGGTGGACAAGCTGATCAGCGACGACTACCTGGCCAGGCGGGCCGGGGAGATCAACCCGAGCGCCATTTCCCCCACGCCCGACGTGAAGCCGGGGCTGGAGCCCAACGAGACCACGCACTTCTCCGTCGTCGACAAGTGGGGCAACGCCGTCGCCAACACCTACACCCTGAATTTCGAGTTCGGGAACGGCGAGGTGGTGGAGGGTGCCGGCTTCCTGATGAATGACGAGATGGACGACTTCAGCGCCAAGCCGGGCGTGCCCAACGGCTTCGGCGTGGTGGGCAAGGACGCCAACGCCATCCAGCCGGGCAAGCGCATGCTGTCCTCGATGACCCCCACCATCGTGACCCGTGACGGCAAGGTCAGCCTGGTGCTGGGCACGCCCGGCGGTTCCCGCATCTTCACCGGCGTCTTCCAGGTGATGAGCGACGTCTATGACTTCCACATGCCCTTGCAGGCGGCGGTGGCGGCCCAGCGGGTGCACCACCAGCTGCTGCCCAAGGACACCATCTATTACGACCCCTACGCCCCGCTGACGGGCCCGGAGGCCGACAAGCTGAAGGCCATGGGCTACACGCTGGTGAACCAGGGTTGGAACATGGGCGATGTGGAGGCCGTGCGCGTGATTGGCACGGATCTGGAAACCGCGTCCGATCCGCGCGGCCGCGGCGCGGGTCAGGTGGTGCACTGACCACAAACCGCTGTTTTCATTTATGAATTGGCTGAGCGCTTAAAGTTCCCGGCCGATTTACAATTACGGTCGCATTAAGGCAAACATCGCCCTTAAATCGTCAACATCCGCCTCCAGGATACGAGCCATGGGAAGCCGACGACGGCCTGAGCCGACAAGCGAGCATCCCCCTTTTTGGAGGTAAGATCATGACGAGCGATTTCCTGCGTCTGGCGAAGGTGAAGCGCTTTGCCGCGGTTGCCGCACTGGTCGTGGTCGGGGTCGCCGCATCATCCGGCCTGACCGCGACCAAGGCGAACGCCGACGAGTATTGGGGCCATCACCACCGCGACTACTACCGCTACCACGACTATTACCGTCCGCGGGTCTACGTGGCGCCGCCGTACTACTATGGCCCGCCCCGCCCGGTGTACGTCCCGCCCCCGGTGTACTACGCCCCGCCGCCCCCGCCCCCGGTCTACTATCCGTCGGCTGGCCTGAACGTGGTCATTCCCATCCGCTAATCCCCTAACCCCAACCCCTTGACGCCAATGATCTAGCCGGCATCAAGCCCGGCCCCGGGGCGGAGCCCTGCCTGGTTCCGCCCCGGCTTTGGAAGCAGTGAGGCCATCATGTTGAAGAAAGCCGTCATCGTCGTTGTCGCCGGGTCCCTGCTGGCCGGCTGTTCCGGCCTGAACGCCCGCCAGCAGCGCGCGCTGTCCGGTGGCGCCATCGGCGCCGCGGGCGGTGCCGCCCTGACCGCCATCGTCGGCGGGCCCGTCCTGGCGGGTGCCGCCATCGGTGCCGCCGGCGGTGCCGCCGTCGGCGCCTTGATCAAGCCGTAAGGCTGGTCTCAGTCGTTTCTTGGTCCCTGTGGTTCCCCTCATCCCCTGTTTCCCATCCCGTACCCTTCCAGGCCCGGCCGGTTTCGACCCGCCGGGCCTCTTTCCATGTCCGGCCGGCGGGGGCGGGCATTCCACAGGGGTTTCGCTGGGATAACGCCGAAGGGCCATGCGCCTTGGGAATTCCGGCTGATCTTGTCCGGCTGGCAACAAGCTGCTAGGGTCCCCGCCGCTCGCAAACACCCAGGTTAAAGTTGAAGCACCATGAAGGTTAACGCCAACACCATGCGCCCCGGCCACGTTATGGAGAATAACGGCAAGCTGTGGGTGGTCGTGAAGACGCAGATCGTGCAGCCCGGCAAGGGCGGCGCTTTCATCCAGATCGAGATGAAGGACGTGCGCACGGGCACCAAGACGATCGAGCGCTTCCGCACCCAGGAAAGCGTGGAGCGTGCTCGCCTGGACGAACATGAGATGACCTTCCTGTTCGCCGAAGAGGGCGACAGCTACACCTTCATGGACAAGGAAACCTTCGAGCAGGTCTCCATCCCCGGCGATGTCGTCGGCGACGGTAAGGTCTTCCTGACCGACGGCATGGAAGTGACGGTGCAGACCTTCGAGGGCGCGCCCCTGTCGGTCGAGCTGCCGCAGACCGTGACCCTGATGATCACCGAGGCCGACCCGGTGGTGAAGGGCCAGACGGCCTCTTCCTCGTACAAGCCGGCGCTGCTGGAGAACGGCGTGCGCATCCTGGTTCCGCCGCATATCGAGGCCGGCACCCGCGTGGTGGTCAGCACCGCCGAGGGCGAATACATGGAACGCGCGAAGGACTAAGCCTCCTTCCCGCTGCCGCCTTCGGGTGGCTGGTTCGTTGCCAGAGCGAATTCCGCCTTCCGGTGGAATTCGCTCTCGGCTTTTATGGTAGGGCGGTCCCCCGGGGACCCGCCTTGTGATGAGATCAAAAGGGACACCCCATGGCCGCCCGTTCCGCTATCCTCAACGTCATGACCAAAGCCGCCGAGAAGGCGGGCCGCGCCCTGGTGCGCGACTTCGGCGAGGTGGAGCAGCTGCAGGTTTCCCGCAAGGGCCCGGCGGACTTCGTGTCCGCCGCCGACCGCAAGTCGGAAAACATCATCCGCGAGGAACTGGCCAAGGCCCGTCCCAGCTTCGGCTTCCTGCTGGAGGAGACGGGCGCCGTCGCCGGCAGCGACCCGTCACACCGCTGGATCGTCGACCCGCTGGACGGCACCACCAACTTCCTGCACGGCCTGCCGCACTGGGCCATCACCATCGCGTTGGAGAAGGAGGGCGAGATCGTCGCCGGCGTGGTGTACGAGCCGGTGCATGACGAGATGTTCTGGGCGGAAAAGGGCGCCGGCGCCTTCCTCAACCACACCCGCCTGCGCGTTTCCGCCCGCCGCAACCTGCCCGATGCCCTGATCGCCACCGGCATTCCCTTCAAGGGCCATGGCGACCATGCCGCCTACCTGCCGCAGCTGCAGGCCGTGATGGGCGAGGTGGCCGGCGTCCGTCGCCTGGGTGCCGCCGCCCTGGACCTGGCCTATGTCGCCGCCGGCCGCTTCGACGGCTTCTTCGAGACCAGCCTGAAGCCCTGGGACGTGGCCGCCGGCCTGCTGATGGTGACCGAGGCCGGCGGCTTCGCCACCGAAATCGGCGGCGGCAAGCTGCCGCAGAGCGGCGCCAGCGTGCTGGCCGCCAATTCGCACCTGCACCTGCCGCTGGGCACCCTGCTGCGCAACGCCGGCAAGAAGAAGGCCGCCAGCTGAGCATCGTCGGTTTTGTCCGGTTTTCGCGATCGGCCCGGGCGTCAGCGTCCGGGCCGATTGTCGTTTCAGGCGGACGGGTCAGGTGACCGGTAACGTCACCCGCGCCTCCAACCCGCCCTCGGGCCGGTTGGTCAGGGTGATGTCGCCGCCGTGGCCGCGCACGATGGCCAGGGCCGCCGTCAGGCCCAGTCCCACGCCGCCCGTCACCCGGTTGCGGGAGCGGTCCAGGCGGAAGAAGGGGCTGAACACCTGCTCCAGCGCGTCCTCGGGGATGCCGGGGCCGTCGTCCCGCACGATGATGGCCATCGATCCGGGCGGGTCTTCCAGCGTCACCGACGGCGGGGTGGCGTGCCTCACCGCGTTCTCGACCAGGTTGGTGATGGCCCGTTTCAGCGCGAAGGGGCGGCCGCGATAGACGGCGTGGCTGGGGCCCGCGTAGGCGACCGCCACACCCTGGTCGGCATATTCGTCGGCGATGATGGTCAGCAGCCCGCCCAGGTCGAAGGCGGTCACCGCCTCCTCATTCGCGTCGTCGCGGAAAAAGGCCAGGGCGCCGTCCACCATGGCCTGCATCTCATCCACGTCACGGAACAGCCGCGCCTGCTGCTCCACATCCTCCACGAACTCGCCACGCAGCCGCATGCGGGTCAACGGCGTGCGCAAATCGTGCGAGATGGCGGCCAGCATGGCGGTGCGATAACCGACGAACTTCTGGATCTGCCCCTGCATGGCGTTGAAGGCGCGGATGACACCGCGCAACTCCCGTGGGCCCGTTTCCTCAATCGGCGGGGCCTGCGGGTTGGTGCCGAACTGCCGGGCGGCCTCGGCGATACGCTCGATGGGCCGTGACAGTTGCCGGGCCGCGACCAGCGACACCAGGGCCGCCGACAGCAGCAGGAAGGTCAGGACGATGCCGACACGCAGGGCGCGGACGATGGTGTCGCGGCCACGGTGGGTGTGCGCGTAGATGAGCCAGCTGTCGTCCTTTAGCCGTATCGCCAGGAACCTGGGATGGGGGTCGGACAAGAAGTCGTGATGCAGGTGCGCCGCCGCCGGGCTGTCCGCCGTCGCCGCGAACATGAGGGACCGGGGGTTCAGGTCCGCCAGCCACGCCAACGGCTCCTGAAGATCATTCAGGCCGGCCCTCTGGCGCAGCATTGCAGCCAGGGGATCGTCCACCGCGTGCCATTCGACACGGTAAATTCGTGTGGTCGTGGCGGCGGCCAGGGCGGGCCGCAGCGCCGGTGGGGCGACATCTATGGCGTGGGTGATGCTGATGGCCGCCTGCGCCAGCCCGGCGTCATTGGCGGGCGGCTGCAGCCAGGCGCCGGCGAAACTGACGACCATGCCACTCAGCACCGCCGCGCTGGTCACCGCCGCCATGATGGTCAGCGCGAAGCGCCGGGCGATGGTGTCCTGCGGCCGGTAGGGCAGGAATCGGGCCGCCCATCTCATTGGTGCTTCACCACGGGGGTGAAGACATAACCGCCGTTGCGCACCGTCCGGATCAGAGCCGGGTTCTTGGGGTCGTCCTCCAGCTTGTGGCGCAGGCGGCTGACCTGGACGTCGATGCTGCGGTCATAGGCGGCGTGCGACAGGCCGCGCGCCAGGTCCAGCAGCTGGTCGCGCGTCAGCACGCGCTGAGGGTGTTCGACAAAGGCCAGCAGCAGGTCGAATTCCCCGCCCGACAGCAGGACCAGCGTGCCGTCGGCGGAACGCAGCTCCCGCCGCGCCACATCCAGCCGCCATCCGGCGAAGCTGAGGTAGGGTCGGGCGTCCGCCGGCATCCGGCCACTGGCCTCGCCTGTCCGCCGCAGCACCGCCTTGACCCGCGCCAATAGCTCCCGGGCATCGAACGGTTTGGTCAGATAATCGTCGGCGCCGATCTCCAACCCCACCACCCGGTCGGTATGGTCCGCCATGGCGGTCAGCATGATGACGGGCACGCGCGAGGTGGCGCGCAAGCTACGGCAGAGGCTGAAGCCGTCCTCCCCGGGCAGCATGATGTCCAGGATCACCAGATCCACCATGCCGCCCGCCAATGCCTGGGCCATGGCCGCCCCGTTTTCCGCCACCAGAACGGTGTAGCCATGCTTGCGGAAGAACAGCGTCAGCAGGGACAGGATGTCCTCATCGTCGTCGACGATCAGCAGGGTGGGGGATGGGGGCGGCGTCAGGATCATGGCCGCATGCTAGCACGCGCCTCCCCCGCGCCCTGTGTCCGTCGTCCCGGCTGATTGTTTCAGGCCGGACACAATGTGCCGCCGCCGCAGCAAACACGACATCAACCACCAAGATTGGGAAGGCACGATCCGCGCGTCCCGGCGGTCGGCGCAGTTGGGGGCCGCCGCTGGACGCCGTTTTCCCTGTGAGAGGCCAAGCGCCCATGTTTCCTCGCCAAATCCCTTTTGCCGCCTCCGCCCTCCTGACGTCCGCTTTCACCTTGCTTGCCGCCCCCGCCCTGGCGGACGACCAGCCCTCCACCCAGTCGCGGCAACAGCCGCCGGTGTGGGACATCACCGTCGGCGGCGGCGTGGCCGTGCGCCCGACATACGAAGGCAGCGACCGCTACCAGGCGGTGCCCATGCCGCTGGTCAGCGTCCGCTATAACGACATGCTCACCATGGGGCCGGAGGGGCTCAGCGCCTACTGGCATCACGGCGATTTCCGCATTGGCGCCGGCCTGACCTTCGACCCCGGCCGCAACGACAGCAAGGGCAACGGCCTCTTCAACTACGGGGACGACCGGTTGAAGGGCATGGGCGACGTGGACAAGTCCCTGGGCTTCAAGGTCTTCGGCGCCTATCAGTTGGGACGGCTCAGCCTTGACCTGTCCGCCGTGAAGTATACCGGGGACCAGAATGACGGCGTGGTGTTGACCGGTGGCGTCGGCCTGCCGCTCAAGCTGGCCGAGCGCCTGACCCTGACGCCCCATGTCGGCGTGAGCTGGGCCAGCGACAGCTATATGCAAGCCTATTTCGGCGTCACCCCGGCCCAGGCCGCCGCCAGCGGCTTCGCCGCCTACAGCGCCGGGTCGGGCTTCAAGGACGTCAGCGCCGGCGCCCTGGCCCGGTATCGCGTCACCGACCATTGGTTCGTGACCGGTGACGTCACGGTGAAGCGCCTGCTGGGCGATGCGACCGATAGCCCGGTGACCTATGCCGCCACCAGCGCCCGCGCGTTCGCAGCGGTGGGTTACCGCTTCTGACAGCCAAACGCCCCCGGGCCGCTGGCACCGGGGGCGTTCTCAAACCGAACGTTCCTTCTTTTTCAATAGCCGCGACTGCGCTGGCGCCTGGGGGGCAAGCGATCAAGCCAGCGCCAGTTCCACCGCCTGGATGATGGCTTCGTTGGACGGGCGGAAGACCGAGGACCAATAGCGCACCAGGCGGCCGTCCTTGCCCAGCAGGTACTTGTGGAAGTTCCAGCGCGGGGCGGCGTCCTCGCCCGCCACGTCGACCAGCCAGCTGAAGAAGGGGTGCGCTTCGGCGCCGATCACCACTTCCTTGTCGGCCATGGTGAACTCCACGCCGTAATTGCGCTGGCAGAAGGCGCCGATCTCCGAGGCCGATCCCGGTTCCTGCTTGCCGAAATCGTTGGATGGCACGCCCAGCACCACCAGGCCGCGCGGGCCGTACTTGGCGTGCAGCGCCTGCAGATCCTCATACTGGTTGGTGAAGCGGCAGTTGCTGGCGGTGTTGACGACCAGCACCGGCTGTCCGGCATAGGCGGCCAGCGGGACGGCGCCCTTGCCACCCAGGCGCTGGAAGGAGAAGGCGTGGGCGGAAGCGGCGGCGGCGGTTTGCGACTGGGGCAACATGGGGTGGGCTCCTGGCCGGGGGTCTGATTTGGGCCTGGCCTTCAGGATAGGCGTCAGCGTTAATCGATAAATTAGAACTATTCTAAATCTTGGGCATCCGTCAAGCCTCACCGAGGGGCGCGAATGGCGGGTATGAGCAGGGTTGCGAAACAGCGCGCGCGGGACCAGGCGGTGATAAAAAGGTTGCGCCGAACATGGATCGGCCACATTTCCAAGGTCTAGTCAGCCTGCTGAAAGTCGTCACTCGCATGCGTCGTTTCAAGATGTATTCCACACCCGCCATGGTTGCTCTGGCCGCTGCATTATTGGCGACGCCGGTTCACGCCCAGACGCAGACGGACACCCCTCCGGCGGCCCGCCAGGCGGATCCGCAGCAGGACGCGCCGCCGGCGGCGGCCAAGCCGAAACCGCCCAAGCAAAAGGCGCCCAAGCCGCCGCCGGCGCCCGCCATCCCGGGGCAAGCCACGGACAGCCAGTCCGGCAAGGCCATCACTCCGCCGGGCTCCGGCGATTTGGGGGTGCCGACCGTCGGCCGGGCCCCGGCGGCCCCCACGCCCAAGGTGGTGCCGGTGCCGGACATGCCCAAGGCCTTGACCAAGCCGGAGGCGACGCCCGTGCCCGGCCACGCCGCGGAACCGGATGGGGCCGCCCCCGCGCCCACCACCGCCATCCGGCCGCGCGGCACGACCAAGGTGGACAAGGGCACGCCGGCCACCCAAGCCGATCACCAGACCGTGCCCTTCGCCGCCGGCTCCTCCGCCTTGGACAAGAAGCAGGAAGCGGCGCTGGTGGCCATCGCCGGCCGCCTGGGGCAGGACCCCAACCGCCGGCTGGAGATACGGGGTTTCGCGCCCCTGCCGGCCCTGGACCGGGAGGCCGCGGCCAGGCGCCTGTCCTTGTTCCGGGCCATGGCCGTGCGGGATCGTCTGATGGCCCTGGGCGTGGCCAAGGAGCGCCTGGTGATCTACGCCATGGGCTCCGTCAACGGCGACCAGGACGACAAGGACGCCGTGCGCGGCGCCGGGAAGGGGTCGGACCTGCCCGCCGAAGCGTTCGACCGGGTGGAGCTGAACTTCATCCACTGAGCCTGCTCCAAGCGGTCCGGGACGGTGGCAGCCGGTCCCGGGACAAGCCGCGATAGCGATAAAGGAAAAAACGTGTCGCGCCCCACCCCCTATCTTTTCCGCATGTGTGTGTTCCTGGCGGCCATCGCCGCGGTGATGGGGGTGCTCTACCCGCAGGTGGAGCGGTTCTTCATGGCCAATCCCGCCCTGAACGGCCTGATCCTGGGGGCGCTGGCCATCGGCATCATCTACATCTTCCGCCAGGCGCTGCTGCTGCGGCCGGAGGTGGAATGGTTGGAGACCTTCCGCGGCGGCGGCGCCTCCTCCACCCAGCCGCGTCTGCTCGCCCCCATGGCCCACATGCTGGGGGATCGCGGCCGGGGCGGCACGGCGGGGATGGGCGGCAGCCGGCTGACCCTGTCGGCCATCGCCACCCGGTCCCTGCTGGACGGCGTCAGCGCCCGCCTGGACGAAAGCCGGGAGATCAGCCGCTATCTCATCGGCCTCATGATCTTCTTAGGGTTGCTGGGCACCTTCTGGGGCCTGCTGCAGACCGTCTCCACCATCGGCGGCGTGATCTCCGGCCTGAAGATGGGCAATGGTGACGCGGTCGCCATCTTCTCGGAACTGCAGCAGGGCCTGGCCGCCCCCCTGGCCGGCATGGGCACGGCCTTCAGCGCCAGCCTGTTCGGCCTGGCCGGCTCCCTGGTGCTGGGCTTCCTGGAATTGCAGGCCGGGCAGGCGCAGAACCGCTTCTATATGGATCTGGAGGATTGGCTGGCCGGATCCACCCGCATCGGCGGCGGCGGCCTGGTGGAGGTGGGCGACCAGCCGGTGCCGGCCTACATCCAGGCCCTGCTGGAGACCACCGCCGAGAATATCGAGAAGCTGCAGTACACCATGGCGCAGGGGGAGGACAACCGGCGCAACGCCAACAACCACCTGGTGGCGCTGACGGAACGGCTGGCCACCCTGTCGGACCAGATGAAGGCGGAACAGCAGCTGATGGTGCGCCTGGCGGAAGGCCAGATGGAGATGCGGCCCGTGCTGCAGCGCCTGGCGGACCAGTTGGGACAAGCGGGGTCTTTGGGCGGCGGTCTGGACGATGCCAGCCGCGCCCACTTGCGCAACCTGGACCTCTACCTCGCCCGCCTGGTGGAGGAGGTGGCCACCGGCCGTGTCCAGTCCACCCAGGAAATCCGTACCGAGATCAAGATCCTGACCCGCACCATCGCGGCGCTGGGCGAAGGGGCGGAGCGCTAAGCCATGGCGGGCATCGGCCGGCGGGCCTCGCGCCGCCATCTCGACATCTGGCCCGGTTGGGTGGACGCCCTGTCCTCCCTGGTCATGGTCATCGTCTTCCTGCTGATGGTGTTCGTGCTGTCACAGTTCGCGCTCACCTCCCTCCTGCACGGCAAGGATGAGGCGCTGGCCCAGCTGACCAGCCGCATCGCGCTGCTGGCCGACCAATTGGCCATGGAACAGGCGGACAAGGCCAAGCTGGCCGCCGAGATGGCGACCCTGACGGAGCAGCTGCAGGCGTCGCTGACCAAGAACACCCAGTTGCAGGCGGACCTCGACGCGGCCGGCAAGGCCAAGGACGACCTGGCCACCCAGGTGCAGGCCCTGACCGATGCCGCCGGCGCCAAGCAGGCGGAACTGGACAACGAGAAGAACGTCAGCGCCCAGGCCAAGGCGCAGGTCGACCTGCTGAACCAGCAGCTGGCGGCGCTCCGCCAGCAACTGGCGCAGCTGAACGCCGCGCTGGCGGCGTCTGAGCAGAAGGACAAGGAGCAACAGGTCCAGATCGTTGACCTGGGCAAACGGCTGAACGCCGCCCTGGCCGGCAAGGTGGCGGAACTGGCCCGCTACCGCTCCGAATTCTTCGGCAAGCTGCGCGAGGTGCTGGGCGACCGGCCGGACATCCGCATCGTCGGCGACCGCTTCGTCTTCCAGTCCGAGGTGCTGTTCGACAGCGGCAGTGCTGAGCTGGGCGACCGGGGCCGCAAGCAGCTGGCCAGCCTGGCCAAGACGCTGCTGGACATCTCCAAGAAATTTCCCAAGGATCTGAACTGGATCCTGCGCGTGGACGGCCATACCGATGCCGTGCCCATCCACACCCCCGCCTTCGCCAGCAACTGGGAACTGTCGTCAGCCCGCGCCACGGCGGTGGTGAAGTTCCTGATCCAGCAGGGTGTCGCGCCGGAGCGCCTGGCCTCCACCGGCTTCGGCGAGTTCCAGCCGCTGGAACCGGGCGACACCCCCGACGTCCGTGCCCGCAACCGCCGCATCGAGCTGAAGCTGGACCAGCGCTAGCGCTAATCTTCAAACAGCGCCTGTTCCTCTTTGAACAGGTTGATGAGGAAATCGGTCACCGTGCGGATGGCCGGTTCCCTGTCGTCCTGACGGCGCGTGACCAGCCATAGGGTGCGCGCCGGCGGCGGCGGGCCCAAAGGGCAGAGCACCAGGCCGGGTGCCATGCGGCCGTTGACATGCGGCAGCAGCGCGATACCGGCGCCGGCACGGGCGGCGGCGGCCTGCGCGAACTGGTTGCCGACGCGCACGGCGACGCGGGCGCGCGGAAAGTGCCGCGCCAGCCAGAGCGCCTCCGGCAGATGGCGGTTGGTCTCGTCGAAGCCGACGAAGGTGGGGGGCGCTCCCTCAGCCAGCCGCCGGCACCAATCTTCCGTGGCATAAAAGCCGAAGGCCACGGCCACCATGGGCCGGGCGATGACGTCGCCATCCTGCGGGCGCGCCAGGCGCAGGGCGATGTCGGTCTCCCGCCGCTCCAGGCTCACAGCACGAATATTGGCGGCCACCTCGACATCCAGGCTGGTATATCGCGCCGGCAGGCTGGCGAGACGGTCCACCAGGAAGCCTTGGGCCAAGCCCGGCGTGGTGTTGATGCGCACCAGCCCCCGGGGGCCCGCCTCGGCATCGCCCCGGCCCAGGGTGGCCGCGGCCGTTTCCATATCGGTGGCGGCGATCAGGGCCCGCTGGCCAGCCTGGCTCAGCGCATAGCCATCCGGCCGCCGTTCCACCAACCGCTCGCCCAGCGCCTGTTCCAGGGCCGCGACGCGGCGCGCCACCGTGGCGTGATTGACGGACAGGGCGCGCGCCGCCGCCGACAGGCTGCCGTGGCGGGCAAGGGCGATGAAGACGCGGACGTCTTCCCAATCGGGCGCTGTGCGAATTTGATCAGCCATTGTGAGAAACTAGCGAATTTTCTCGCAGGCCGCGACCGCCTACCTCTGCCTCGTGCCGCGCGATTACAGAGGAGACCCCGCGATGACCCCTTCCGGCTTGATGCTGACCTTGATCGGGGGCCCCACCACCCTGATCGAGGTCGGCGGCTTCCGCTTGCTGACCGACCCCACGTTCGATCCGCCGGGCCTGTATCGCGAAACGCCGGTGCGCTTCGAGAAGACGTCGGGTCCGGCCCTGTCGCCGGCCGAGATCGGTCCACTGGATGCCGTGCTGCTCAGCCACGATCAGCATTTCGACAATCTGGACAACAGCGGTCGCGCCCTGCTGCCCACCGTGCCCATCACTTACACCACCCCGGCCGGCGCCCATCGGTTGGATGGCAACGCGGTGGGATTGGCGCCGTTCGAGACCCGCGAACTGTGGGGTGACGATGGCCGGCGCCTGTTCATCACCGCCACGCCGGCGCGGCACGGTCCCGTGGGAATCGAGCCCATTTCCGGCGATGTGGCCGGCTTTCTACTGGGGGTGGAACGGCCGGGTGACGCCCTCTACGTCACGGGCGACACCGTTTGGTATGAGGGCACGGCTGAGGTCGCGCATCGGTTCACGCCCAAGGTGGTGATGCTGTTCACCGGTGCCGCCGAGCCGCGTGGCCGTTTCCACATGACCATGGACAGCAACGACGCGTTGGAGGCGGCGCGGGCCTTCCCCGAGTCCGCCCTGGTCGCCGTCCATAACGAGGGCTGGGTGCATTTCAAGGAAAGCGCCGCCCAGCTGGCCGCCACCTTTTCCACCTTGGGCGTCGCCGGCCGCCTGACGCCCCTGGAACGGGGTATCGCCACCCGGTTCACGCTGTAAGCAGGATTCCTTCCATGACGACGAAGACGTACAGGGCGGTGCAGGTATCCCGGCCCCGGCCAAGTCCGTATCCGGGTGGAGGCCTGCGGCATCTGCCACACCGACGCGATGACGGTGGAGGGCGGGACGCCCGCCCGGCCTATGACCGCATGATGCGCAATGAGGCGAAGTTCCGCATCGTGCTGACAATGTGACGGCGGGCAGCCGGCTCAGTTCCACACGCCCGCCAACTCCACCTCTTCCCCGCCCAGGCCGCGCTTAAAGGTGTTGATGCCCTCCACGTCGGGCGTCAGGCCGCCCAGGTCGAAGGCGACGCGGCCTTGGGCCTTCAGTTCCAGGCAGGCCCGCCACAGCAGCAGGTGGTGGGCACGGGTGCGGCGGCCTTCCGGGCCGCTCCATCCCACTTGGTAGGTCCCGGCCACGCCGTGGCCGAAGATCAGCACGCCCGCCACCGGCTCGCCGTCCAACAGGGCGCGCAGGACCAGCACGTCGCCGTCCTTGTGCATGGCGGTGCGTAGGCGGGTCAGCAGCTTACTGCCGGCGGCGCGGTATTTGCGCTCCTTACGGCTCGCCTCATGCTTTTCCAATAGCCAGGGCAGGGTGGCGCCGTCGCGGTCCACCTCCACCACCAGGCCCGACTTCTCGCCCTGGCGCAGCTTGTTGCGCCATTTGGGGTCCAGCCCGGCGCGCAAGCTCGCTTCGTCCGGCGTCAGGTTCAGCCAGATGGTGCGATAGCCCGGGCCCGGCTGATGGCGCCAGCCGGCCCAGGTCAGCGCTGTGGCGGCCAGGGGGCCGGCCGGCAGCTCGGCGATGACGCTGGGCCAATGCAGCAGGGCGGTGGGGTAGGCCTGGCGCAGCAGCCGGTAGGCCACGCCCACGATGCCCCAGTCCTGTGCCTCCGGCACCAGCAGGGGACCCCGGTGGATCTTGGCGACGCGGACGGCTCGGGCCAGCCGCTTCTCCAACACCAGCACCAAGCCGATGGGCTGGCCGTCCCGCTCGAAGATGCCCAGGCGCGGCTTCCAGCCCTCCACCGTCATCATGGCGGTGGCGTAGCCGAAGCATTGGGTCAGGCTGCTGCGCGGCACCCGTTTCAGCAGGGCGTTCCATTCGCTGATGCGGGCCCCCTCCCAGCGCAAGGTGATGTTGGGGGCCTGGCTTTCAGCGGGGGGAGGGGGCAGGCTTCACCAAGGGGGACTCGACAGCGGCGGGTTGGAACGGTATGCCGCCCAGCATATCGCTTGTCGTGGAAGGACCACCAGCCATGAAGACCCCCACCCGGCCCTGGTGGCATCCCGACCGCATGGCCCGGCGGGCCGCCAATCTCAAGGCGCGCGGCGCCATGACCCGCGCCCTGCGCCGCTGGTTCGAGGATGAGGGCTTTGAGGAGGTGGAGACGCCCGCCCTGCAGGTGTCCCCGGGGTTGGAGCCGCACCTGATGGCCTTCGCCACCGAATTGGTGGGCGGTCACCCGGACGACCGGCTGACCCTGCGCCTGCACACCAGTCCGGAATTCACCATGAAGAAGCTGCTGGTGGCGGGCCTGCCGCGCATCTTCCAGCTGGCGCATGTCTACAGGAACGGCGAGCGCTCCCCCACACACAGCCCGGAATTCACCATGCTGGAGTGGTACCGGGTGGGGGCCGGCTACCGCGACCTGATGGACGACTGCATCGGCCTGACCCGGGCGCTGTGCGCCGCCGCCGGCGTCGACACCCTGCGCCGGGGCGACCTCACCTGCGACCCGGCCGCGGCGTGGGAGGTGCTGACGGTGCAGGAGGCGTTCCAGCGCCATGTCGGCATTGATCTGCTGGCGACGGCGCCAGACCCCGCCCGGCCCGACGTGACCCTGCTGGCCCAGGCGGCCGAGGCCGTGGGCATCCACGCCCATGACGGCGACAGTTGGGAGGATTTGTTCTTCCGCATCAGCCTGGACCGCATCGAGCCACACCTGGGCATGGGCCGGCCGACCTTCCTGACCGACTATCCCGTCTCCATGGCCGCGCTGTCGCGTCCCAAGCCGGAAGATGGCCGCGTGGCCGAGCGGTTCGAGCTGTACGCCTGTGGCGTGGAACTGGCCAACGCCTTCGGGGAGCTGACGGACGCCGCCCTTCAAAAGGCTCGTTTCGAGGCCGATATGGATTTGAAGCAGGCACTGTATGGCGAGCGCTATCCCATCGACGCCGATTTCCTGGCGGCCCTGGAGTTCGGCCTGCCCGACTGCGCCGGCATCGCGCTGGGCTTCGACCGCCTGGTCATGCTGGCCACCAACGCCGCCGGCATCGACGACGTGCTGTGGGCGCCGGTGGTGCTGCCGTGAGGTGATTCGACTCGGGGGCGGGGCTGGCGTATAGTGGAGTTGCTCCATGGGCAACGATAGTGGCGGGAGTGGGGTATGGCACGTAATGCGACACTGGTGGTCGAGCTTCCTTCCGATGTTACGGCGCGCTTGAGCCAACTCGCGACTGTGACCCGGCGGGGGCAGTCGGCTTTAGCTGCGGACGCGATCGCCGACTACGTCACGCGAGAGGAAGCTGATGTCACTGCGCAATTGTCAGAAGCGGAATGGCAGGTGGAAAAGGAACGGCGTAACGCCTTCCTGCGCGAAATATTGAAAGAAGCCCGGCGCCGTTCAAGCGGAGAAGCATTCGATGCCGCCAGGAGTCAGGATTTTCTCTACGATGAGGATGGCCTGCCCGGATGATATCCATCGTGGTGGATAGTTCAGCGTTGATCGAAATCATCCGGGATGGTCCTCGGGCGGATGAATGCGAAGCTTGCCTGGAGCGTGCCGATCAAATGTTCATCAGCGCGGGAACTCTGGCGGAGGCGTTGATCGTTGCGCGGCGTAAAGGGCTTGGAGATCTGTTGGAACTCCTGGCTGGCCGTCAGGCAATGACCGTGGTTCCGATCACCGCGAATGAGGCGCGCCGTGTCGCCGATGCCTATGATCGCTGGGGGAAGGGCGTCCACCCGGCGGGGCTGAACATGGGCGATTGTTACGCCTATGCCCTGGCGTGGGAACGCAACCTGCCGCTGCTTTTCGTTGGCGATGACTTTTCCAAGACCGATGTGATCCCGGCGCTGTAGGCGCCGGGTATGCGTCACGTCACGCTTCCGCGATGGCCTTGTTGAAGGCCCGCACCGCAGCACCCGGCCCCTCCGGGTGACGCCAGACGGAGGAGACCACGGCCAGGAAGTCGGCGCCGGCGCGCACCAGGTCGCCGCAATTCTCCGGCGTGATGCCGCCGATGGCGACGCAGGGGATTTCCATCATCTCCTGCCACCAGGTCAGCAGGTCGGGCGTGGCCCGATGCTCCGTCTCCTTGGTGCCGGTGGGGAAGAAGGCGCCGAAGGCGACGTAATCCGCCCCGTCCTCGCCCGCCACCATGGCCAGGTGCCGGCTGTCGTGGCAGGTGACGCCGACGATGGCGTCGGCGCCCATGATCTTGCGCGCCTCGCGGTAGGGCGTGTCGGCCTGGCCGACGTGTACGCCGTCGCAGCCCGTCTCGCGGGCCAGGCGGGGGTGGTCGTTCAGGATGAAGGCCACCTCGCGGCTTTGCGCGATTGGGCGCAGCACGTCGATGGCGCGACGCACGGTGTCGTCGTCCACATCCTTCAGGCGCAGCTGGACGCAGGCGACGTCGCCCGCGTCCAGGGCCGCGGCCAGGTCTACGGCGAACGCCGCCGGCTCCAGGGCCGGCGGCGTCACCAGGTACAGACGGCAATCAGCCTTCAAAAACTTATTCCTTGCCCTGGTAGATGCGAACGATCCGGTCCAGCAGGGCCAGCGCGTCCTCACGGCTGCGCTGGAAGCTGTTGCGGCCGATGATGGAGCCATTGCCGCCGCCGTCGCGAATGGCGCGGGCGTCGTCGAACACCGCGTCCTCACCCTTGGCCGCACCGCCGGAGAAGACCACCAGGCGCTTGCCGTTGAAGGCGGAGCGCATGACGTCGGCCACGCGCTCGGCCTGGGTCGACCGGGCGATGCCCTTGGCCTCGTAGACCTTCTTGGACTCCTTGTTGCCCAGGTGGTCGGTGGCCAGCTTCACCTTGATGATGTGGGCGCCCAGCAGCGCCGCCATGTGGGCGGCGTAGGTGCTGATGTCGATCGCCAACTCCGCGTCCTTGTCAAGGTCGCCGCCACGCGGGTAGGACCACAGCACGGTGGCCAGGCCGCAGGCCTTGGCCTCGGCCGACAGTTCGCGGAACTCCTCGAACTGGTCGAACATGGCGTCGGAGCCGGGGTAGATGGTGAAGCCGATGGCGGAGCAGCCCAGGCGCAGGGCGTCGGCCACGGTGGCGGTCACCGCCTGGTCCGGTGCGTCGCCGCCGCGCGACAGGCTGTTGGAGCTGTTCATCTTCAGGATGGTGGGGATGGCGCCCGCGAAGGTGGCGGCGCCCTGCTCCAGCATGCCCAGGGGGGCGGCGTAGGCGTTCAGGCCGGCGTCGATGGCCAGCTGGAAATGATAGTGCGGGTCGTAGGCCGGCGGGTTGGGCGCGAAGCTGCGGGCGGGGCCATGCTCAAAGCCCTGGTCGACGGGCAGGATGACCATCTTGCCGGTGCCGCCCAGGCGGCCTTCCATCAGGATACGGGCCAGGTTGGCCTTGGTGCCGGGATTGTCGCTCTCGTACCAGGAAAGGATTTCCTTAACGCGGCGGGTCAGCTTCATGGTTACGGTATCCCCGAGTTTGTTTTGAAATGTTTGTGTTTATTGTACGCGTGATGCCGGGTTGATATCCCAGCATCGGGTGCTTGGCAATCTGCCCCAAGGTCGGGGCGAGATCATGGCAGATTTCCGCCAAAAGCGACGGGCGACTAGTGATTTTGCTGGGGCCGCGCGCCGCGTTATTGCCGGTTGCCATCGACATAAGCCGCCACCCGGTCGCGGCCAGCCCGTTTGGCGGCGTACAGGCCGTGGTCCGCCCGGTCCAGCAGTTCCTTCAACGGCAGGGTGGGGACGCCTGCCGCCACGCCGATGCTGACCGTCACGGCGATGACGCCGGCTCCCTCGATGTCATAGGGCGTGTCGCCCACGGCCCGGCGCAGCCGCTCGGCCACCGCCAGCGCCGCATCCTCGTCCGCGTCGGGCATGAACAGGGCCAATTCCTCACCGCCCAGGCGGGCGAAGACGTCGGTCTTGCGCAGCAGGGCGCGGATGCGGGCCACCACGGCCAACAGCACCTCATCGCCCGCGCTGTGGCCCAGGGTGTCGTTGACCTGCTTGAAGTGGTCGATGTCCATCATCAGCAGGGCGGCGGGCGTCCCGGTCGGCCGGGCCAGGACCAGCGCCGCCTCCGCCAGTTCCATGAAGTGGCGGCGGTTGTGGATTTCCGTCAGCGGGTCGCGGTTGGCCAGATCCTTCAGGCGCTCGTTCGCGGCCAGCAGATCCCGGGTCTGGCGGGCCACCTGCGCCTCCAGCACGGCGCGGCGGCGGCGCAAATAGGTGGTACGGGCCTGCACCAGGGCCACGACGCCGCCCAGCGCCAGCGCGACGGCGGCCAGCTTGGCCCACAGCGTCTGCCACCAGGCCGGCAGCACCTCGATGGACAGCGTCACGGGCGCGGACCAGTCGCCCGCCCGGTTGCCCGCCTTGATCAGCAGGCTGTAACGACCCGGCGGCAGGTTGGTATAGGCCGCCACGCGCTGGGTGGTGTCGGCATCCGTCCAACTCTCGTCGAAGCCGCTCAGCGTGTAGGCATAGCGGATGTCCTCCGGTGCGGAGTAGTCCAGGGCGGCGAAGGAGATCTCCACGCTACGGTCGCCGGGGGCGAGGCGGAGGGGTACAGGCGCCGCCATGGTTCCGACGGGCACCGGCCGGCCGGCGACGCGCACGGCGGTGATCACTACGGGGGGCCGCTCGGTTTTTGGCTTGTAGCGATCCGGATGCACCACCGTCGCGCCGCCGCCGCCGCCGAAGATCAGGCTGCCGTCGGGCAGGGCGGCGCCGGAATGAATCCAATAAGCGGGGATGGCGACGCCGTCGGCCCGGCCCAGCGCCCGCGCGGCCCAGGTTTCGGGGTCGATGACGGCCAGGCCGTCGGCCGTGCTGGCCCACACCCGGCCGCTGCCGTCCATCAGCAGGGTGCCGATATTGTCGTTGGGCAGGCCGTCGGCCATGGTCAGGCGCCGGAAGACGCCCCGGGGGTGATCGGGCCCCGCTGGCTGTTCCAGCACGCCGATGCCACCCCCCAGCGTCCCCAGCCACAATCGGCCATGGCGATCCATCAGCAGCGTGGTGATCAGATCCGCCGGCAGGGAGTGGGGGGCGGCCGGGTCGTGCAGATAATGGCCGAAGGCGCCGGTGGTCCCCTCCATGCGGTCCAGGCCGTGTCGGGTGCCCACCCACAGGCCGCCGGCGCCGTCCGGCAGCATGACGTTGACGCTGTCATCGACCAGCGAAGCCGGGTCGTCGGCGGCGTGCCGGAACACCGTGGCCTTTCCCGTCGTGGGCGCGTAACGCACCAGGGGGCCGGCGCCGAACCACAGGGCGTCGCCCTCCGCCAGGCCGTAGATCATGGGGCTGACGACCTGGCCGGGGAAGGGGTGCTGCTCCAGGGCGCCGGTGCTGGGATCGTGGCGGAATAGGGCCCGCCCCGCGCCAGCCCCCAGCCAGACGCCGCCGTCCAGGGCGCCGGTGATGCTGACCACGCCGCCCGGGGGCAGGGAGGCGACGTTCGGCAGCGGCGTGACCGTGCCGGCGGCTGGGTCCAGCAGGGCGGCCCCATGGTCCTTGAACCCCATCCAGGCCCGGCCATCCGGCGTGGTGGTGATGCCCAGGACGTTGGCGTCCGGCAGGCCGCCGGCGCTGGGGTCCGGCAACAGGGTGTCGACGGCGTCGATGCGCAGGTCGGTGCGGCTGACGCCGAGGTTGGTGGCGGCCCATAGCATGCCCGTGCGATCGCGCATCAGGGCGTGGACGCTGTCGTCGGCGATGCTGGTGGGCGCCAACGGATTGTGGCGCAGGGTGCGTAACGCGCCGGTGGCGGCGTCGATGATCGTGATGCCGCCGGCCACCCGCCCCACCCAGACCTCGCCCGGCCGGCCCTCGGTCAGGCAGAACACCAGCGGGCCACCCAGCGCCTGGGGGCTGGCCTCCGGCACCAGTCGGGCGGGGCCCCATGCACCAGCGGCGGGTGGGTCGATGGAGACGTCCGAGGGGCCGGGCAGGACGCGGCCCAGGCCGGAGCGCACGGTGGCGAACCACACCCGTCCGGCACTGTCCTGGGTCAGGGCGACGACCTCGTCCGTCACTCCTTGGCCATGGGCGTCCGTCAGGGGAACGGGCGTGAAGGCGCTGGCCCCGGTCGCCCGGCGCATCAGGCCGGTGACGGTGCTGATCCACAGGGTGCCGTCACGGGTGCGCAGCAGGGCGCGGATGCGGTCACTGGGGGCGGAGGTGGGGTCCCCGTCGCGATGCGCCTCCCGCGTCACCGCGCCAGCGGCGTCCACATGCTCCAGCCCCGCGTTGGTGCCGACCCAGATGCCGTCGTCACCGTCGCCGACCATGCTCAGCACGCCGCCGCGCGCCGGCTGGCCCGCCGGCTCGGGAAGATCCTGGAACTGGCCGGTGGCGGGGTCGTAGCGCGCGACATTGCCGGTGGCGGTGGATACCCACAGCCGGCCGGCGGTGGCGGGAACCAGGGCGGTGATGACATTGCCGGGAAGGCTGCCTGGCACGCCGTCCTGGTGCAGGAAGGTGCGGAAGCGGTAGCCGTCATAGCGGGACAGGCCGCCCTGGGTGCCCACCCAGACGAAGCCGTCGCTGTCCTGCGCCAGGGCCATGGCGATGGGATGCGGCAGGCCGGACTCGCGGCCGACGTTGCTGAAAAGGGTGGCGTGCAGCCGCTCCCACCCTGTGGCCGCCGCCCTGGCGGCGCCACCGCCGACCATCAGCGGCGCGACCAAGAATATAGTCAGGATTTGTCGTAATTGCCGCACAACGGTTCCCGGAAACCCCAAATCATCCGCCAGATTGCTAGATGTACACGCGATCAAGCTTTCTGGACAGGTCGATTGATGATGGATCGCCAGGCTTATGACTAAGCATGTCCTGGGGAACATGGGCTGGTATCAGCGCCATATTTAATAGATCGACACTTAACAGAAAGTGAATTTGCTCAATATTGGTGAATTACAATAATGGTTGCCTAATCCTGAAGGGTGAAGGTTAGGGCTGTGCCAGCCAGGCGCGGCAGGCCGCCACCGGGTCGCGCAGGCCGCGAAGGTCCAGGGCTTCAACCGGTTCCGGCGGGTGCAGCCGTGCGCCCTGTCCGCTGGCGATGTCGGCTAGGCGCGCGGCGGCGGCCGGGTCGCCGGAAAAGGCGATGTCGGGGATGCCCAGCGCCATGGCGGCCAGCGCATGGCCGGCGGCGGCGCCGCAATCCAGCACGGCCACCAAGGGCGCCCCTGGGAACTCGGCCGCGAGGACGTCCAGCAGGGCGCGCCAGCCGCCGGCGCCCAGCGCGCCGCCCGCGTCCGGCGCGCTGACCAGGCGGACGGGCGCGCCGGCGGCCGCCGCCAAGGCGGCGCGGGCGTCGTCCAGGCGCAGGACGCGGATGGGGGGGCTCACGGCGGTGCAAATCCTGAAAGGAAAAGGGCGCCGCGGCATGGCCGCAGCGCCCTTCATCCTACTCGATCCCGATTGGGATCAGCCAACCTTGTGCAGGGCGACGGCGGTGTCGCTCATGCGGTTGGAGAAGCCCCACTCGTTATCGTACCAGGTCATGATGCGCACGAAGGTGCCGTCGATGACCTTGGTCTCGTTCAGCGCGAAGATGGACGAGTGCGGGTCGTGGTTGAAGTCGGTGGACACCAGCGGTTCGGCATAGACGCCCAGGATGCCCTTCAGCGGGCCCTCGGAAGCGGCGGCCTTGATGGCGGCCGAGACTTCCTCGACCGTGGTGGCCTTCTTGGCCACGAACTTGAAGTCCACGACCGAGACGTTGGGGGTGGGGACGCGCAGCGAGGTGCCGTCCAGCTTGCCCTTCAGCTCCGGCAGCACCTTGCCCACGGCCTTGGCGGCGCCGGTGGAGGTCGGGATGATGTTCAGGGCCGCGGCGCGGGCGCGATGCAGGTCCTTGTGCATCGTGTCGACCGTGTTCTGGTCGCCGGTGTAGCTGTGGATGGTGGTCATGAAGCCGTGCTCGATGCCGATGGCATTGTTCAGCACGTAGGCCACCGGAGCCAGGCAGTTGGTGGTGCAGCTGGCGTTGGAGACGATCTTGTGTTCCGCCGTCAGCTTGTCGTGGTTCACGCCATAGACGACGGTGATGTCCTCATCCGTGCCGGGGGCGGAGATCAGCACCTTCTTGGCGCCGGCGGCCAGGTGCTTGGAGGCGCCTTCCCGCGAGGTGAAGATGCCCGAGCATTCCATGGCCACGTCGATGTCCAGGTCGCCCCAGGGCAGCTTGGTCGGATCGCGTTCCTGCACGACCTTGATCGTGTGGCCGTTGACCACCAGGTTGCCGTCCACCACCTCGACCGTGCCGGGGAAGCGGCCGTGCACGCTGTCGTACTTCAGCAGGTGGGCGTTGGTCTTGGCGTCGGCCAGGTCGTTGATGGCGACCACCTCGACGTCCTTGCGGCCGCTTTCGTAAATGGCGCGCAGCACCAGACGGCCGATGCGCCCGAACCCGTTGATGGCAACACGAACAGCCATGTGTCTTCCTCCGACATCGTTGAACCGCCCCAGGGATCGGGCCGGCTATGCTGAAACCTTGAAGATGGTAAACGTCACGCCGTCGTTTTAGGCGCTATGGGGCTTGCATGGCAGGCCTACCATAGTGGGACGTCTCATCCGGACGCTCGTGTCAAAGCGGGGGCCCCGGTTTGGTTGTCGGAGCCCCGCCTTGGGTACTCACCTCAGAGACGGGCCTTGGCGGCCGCGACCACGCCGTCGACGGTGATGCCGAAGTGGTGGTACAGCTCCTTGTACGGCCCCGACTCGCCGAAGCCGGGCATGCCGACGAAACCGCCCTTGGGGCCGATCCAGCGGTCCCAGCCCATGCGCACCATGGCTTCGACGCCGACGCGGACCACGTCGTCACCGCCCAGCACCCGGGCTCGGTAGGCCTCGCCTTGTTCCACGAACAGCTCCCAGCTGGGCATGGAGACGACGCGCGTGGGCACGCCCTCGGCCTGCAGCACATCGCGTGCCTGCACGGCGATCTCCACTTCCGAGCCGGTGGCCAGCAGCACCACCTTGGCCACCCCGCCTTCAGCCTCGCGCAGGACGTAGGCGCCCTTGGCGGTCAGGTTCTCGTCGGTGTGCTCGGTGCGCAGGGTGGCCAGGTTCTGGCGGGTCAGCGCCAGGACCGACGGGCGGGTCTTGGACCGCAGCGCCAGCTGCCAGCACTCCGCCGTCTCCACCTGGTCGGCGGGGCGGAAGACCAGCAGGTTGGGGATGGCGCGCAGGGCCGCCATATGCTCCACCGGCTGGTGGGTGGGGCCGTCCTCGCCCAGGCCGATGCTGTCGTGGGTCATGACATGCACCACGCGCTGCTTCATCAGGGCGCCCAGGCGGATGGCCGGGCGGCTGTAGTCGGCGAAGCATAGGAAGGTGCCGCTCAGCGGGATCAGGCCGCCGTGCAGGGCCATGCCGTTCATGGCGGCGGCCATGGCGTGCTCACGCACGCCATAGTGGATGTAGCGGCCCTCGTACTTGTCGCGCTGCAGGCTGACGACACCCTTGGTGCGGGTGTTGTTGGACCCGGTCAGGTCGGCGGAGCCGCTGATCAGTTCCGGCACCACGTCGAAGATGGCGTCCAGCACGTTGCCCGAGGCCTGGCGGGTGGCCACGCTGGGGCGGGCCTCGCTGGTGGCGCGCTTGAAGGCGGCGATGACGGCGTCCAGCTCGGCCGGCGCGTCACCCGACTGGGCGGCCTTGAAGGCGGCGCCCAGGCTGTTGTCGGCGGCGGCCAGGCGCTGGTCCCAAGCGCCGGCGGCGGCGGCACCCCGGGCGCCGTATTGGCGCCAGGCGTTCAGGATGGGGGCCGGGATTTCGAAGGGGCCATGCTCCCAGCCGTAGGCGGCGCGGGCGCCGGCGATCTCGGCCGCCCCCAGGGGCGAGCCGTGGCTGGAGTTCTTGCCGGCCTTGGTCGGGGCGCCCAGGCCGATGGTGGTGCGGCAGGCGATCAGCGACGGGGTGCTGGTGGTTTTGGCCTGGGCGATGGCTGCCGCGACCGCCACCGGGTCATGGCCGTCCACGGCCTGCACGTCCCAGCCATAGGCGACGAAGCGGGCCTTCACGTCCTCGGACAAGGACAGGTTGGTGGGGCCGTCGATGGAGATGCTGTTGTCGTCCCACAGGACGATCAGGCGGTCCAGGCCCAGGTGGCCGGCCAGCGACGCGGCCTCATGGCTGACGCCTTCCTGTAGGCAGCCGTCGCCGGCGATGACATAGGTGTGGTGGTCGACCAGGACGTCGCCGAAGCGGGCGTTCAGGTGACGCTCCGCCAGGGCCATACCCACGGCGGTGGCGATGCCCTGGCCCAGCGGGCCCGTGGTCATCTCGATCCCGCGGGCCATGCCGTATTCCGGGTGGCCGGCGGTGCGGGCGCCCAGCTGGCGGAACTTCTTGATCTGCTCAAGGTCGATGTCCTCATACCCCGTGAGGTAGAGCAGCGCGTAGATCAGCATGGAGCCGTGGCCGGCCGACAGCACGAAGCGGTCGCGGTCGGCCCAGTCGGGGCGCTTGGGATCGAACTTCAGGAACTGGGTGAACAGCACGGTGGCGACATCGGCCATGCCCATGGGCATGCCGGGGTGGCCCGACTTGGCCGCTTCCACGGCGTCCATGGCCAGGACGCGGATGGCGGTGGCGAGATCCTTGTGGGGAACGGCCCCGACGGCATCTCCGGTTGCGGGCTGGGACGACATGGGCAGAGGGCCTTTCATCAAGCGGATGCGCTGTGCTCAGAAGGCCGGAAGGGCAGCCGACAGGGCGCCTGCTCCGGCGGATTCAACCGGGACGACCGCCACGGGAAGGGCATTCCCGGGAGACGATCCAGGGCCCGATGCTCCCGATGAGTTGCGCCGCCGCACCGCCTTCTTTAAGGGCGTCGTGCGCGCACAGTCCAGGCGCGAGGGGCGGGCGGCACCATGACCGCCACCGCCTGCCGCGTCAAGGTCCGGGGCCCTCCGAAAACTGCAAGCGCGGCCAGCGTTAACGCCTGTATCCAGCGGGCCTTTCCCGCCGGGCTTTCCCATTCGAGATCCGGTCGCCCGTGCGCCGGGGCCTAATCATCTGTCCGCGCGGTTTTTTTCGCTGGTCTCGACCGCTTTCTTTCTTTATTCGACGCCAGAGCTTATCCATCTTATTTGCACCCGACCTCCCTTCCATTGGCTATCGGACCCGTCTCGTCCCATGGAACGCCTGAAGACCGCGCTGGAACGTCTGGATGCCGCCGTCCTTGTGCTGGACGGGGCGCTGGAACGACGCCTGGCGCAGCCCGCGGTCGTTTCCAGTGATGTCGATGGGGCGGCCAAGGCCCGCATCGCCCAGCTGGAACGGGCGCTGGCGGCGGCGGAAGGGCGGGAGCAGGGGGCCAAGGCAGCGACCGCGGCCTTGTCGGAGCGGCTGGACCGGACCATCGGCCAGTTGCGTGCGGTGCTGGAGGACTGATTAGAAGATGGCCCGCGTGGACATCATCCTGAATGGACGCCCTTATGGCCTGGCCTGCGACGATGGCCAGGAGCAGCGCCTGCGCGAGCTTGGCTCTTATGTTGACGCCCGCCTGCGCGAGGTGGCGCACGACGCTTCCGGCGGCAGCGAGACGCAGCTGCTGGTGCTGACGGCCCTCATGCTGGCGGACGAGATTTTCGACCTGCGCGCCGAGCTGGGCGGCCCGCGCCGGCCCGTGCCGGCCCCGGTGCAGGAAGCGACCCCTGCGCCCCGCGCAGAGGACGATAGCGTCATCGCGGCCGTCGACAGCCTGGCCAAGCGCATCGAAGACATTGCGGCGCGGCTCGATCGCTCCTAAATTAATCGTCTGGAAGGGGGCTGCGCGGCTCGACAGGACGCATTATCCCCAGGGCCGATACCCAATCCTCTAGGGGGCTGTCCCTGCCGACGCCGTGGTGTCGGACATATGGCTCCCACCTGCCTTGGCAGGCCGTGGAGGATACGCTTGTCCATCGGCCGTCGCGGCTCCTTCCAGACCCTCTTTCCCCTCCCGCCCCGCTTGATGCCGGGCCTGTCCTTACGAGGGCCTTATCCGCCCGTGACCGCCACCGCCTCCCGTACCCATGACGCTTCCCCAGCCCCTGGTGCCGCGGCGCCGGCCACAGGCCCGGCGGCCCTGCTGACGGAGGAGGCGGCACGCGCCGCCAAGAAGGCGGTGCGGGTCTCGGCCCGCCGGGCGCGCGCGGAGCTGGAGCTGGACCGCGCCGCGGCCTCCAAGGCGCTGGCCGACAATTTCCTGGGCGCGCTGCCCCAGATCACCGACGGCCTGGCCCCGGTGGGCCTCACCATCGCCTTCTATTGGCCCGTGGGGGATGAGATCGACCCGCGACCGCTGATGCACCGCGTGGTCGCCGCCGGGGTGAAGGCGGCGTTGCCCGTCTGCCAGGCCAAGGGCCAACCCTTGCTGTTCCGCCGTTGGCTGCCCGGCACGCTGCTGTCGCCCGACAAGATGGGCGTGCCGGCGCCGATGGAAGAGGCGGCACCCGGTGGCGGCGGCGTGGTGCCCGACGTGGTGCTGGTGCCGCTGCTGGCCTTCGACCGCCGGGGGCGGCGCCTGGGCTATGGCGCCGGCTTCTACGACCGCACCCTGGCTCTGCTGCGGCGCGAGCATGCCATCCAGGCGGTGGGCATCGCCTTCGCCGATCAGGAACTGGACAAGGTGCCCTGCGACGCGCATGACCAGGGCTTGGATTGGATCGTCACCGAGCGCTACGCCGTTCGGGCCGGGCAGCGGCGCAAGCGCTAGCATTGGTTTTCATCTGGGGTTGGGTCATGCGTCTGTTGTTCCTGGGTGACGTGGTGGGCCGCAGCGGCCGTGACGGCGTGTTGCGGCACTTGCCGGACTTGCGCAAGGCGCTGTCCCTGGACTTCGTCATCGTGAACGGTGAAAACGCGGCCGGCGGCTTCGGCATCACCGAGAAGATCGCGCAGGAATTCTTCGTCGCCGGGGTCGACTGCCTGACCACCGGCAACCATGTCTGGGACCAGAAGGAACTGGTGGGCCAGATCGACCGCCTGCCCAACGTGTTGCGCCCCCTGAACTACCCCGAGGGCACGCCCGGTCGCGGCGCCTCGCTGCTGCCCACCCGTGACGGCCGGCGCAAGGTGCTGGTGGTCAACGTCATGGCCCGCCTGTTCATGGATGCCCTGGACGATCCCTTCGCCGCGGTGGAGAAGGTGCTGCGCACCTACCGCCTGGGCCCGAACGCCGCCGACGCCATCGTCATCGACGTGCATGGCGAGGCCTCGTCGGAAAAGATGGCCATGGGCCATTTCTGCGACGGCCGCGTCACTCTGGTGGTGGGCACCCACACCCACACGCCCACGGCCGACACCCAGATCCTGAACGGCCGCACCGCCTACCAGACCGACGCCGGCATGTGCGGCGACTATGACAGCGTCATCGGCATGAAGAAGGAGGCGGCGGTGCTGCGCCTGACGCGCAAGCTGCCGACCGACCGCCTGACCCCGGCGGAGAACGACGCCACCGTCAGCGTCTGCGGTGTCTTCGTGGAAACGGACGATCGCACCGGCCTGGCCGTGCGGGCCGAGGCGGTGCGCGTGGGCGGCCGCCTGTCGCAGGCCATGCCTAAGCTGGCCCCCAAGCTGGCCTGAGTCGGCCGCACTTTCGCCCCGTCGCCCGCCGCCTTTCCGGTTAGCATTGCAGAAACCTCCTTGGCGGCGTCGCCGGAATTCCGCCATAAAGCGGCCGTAACTCGGACGGAAAGCACGGTCCTGTGACAAGCCTGTGGCAAGCTTCGCCCCCAGGCCTGTCCCTGGGCGTGCCTGATGCCACAACATGTGGTACAAGCTGCCCGGATATACCCCCGCTCAACCCCATATAGAGTTCAGGGTCCCATGGCTGGACATTCACAGTTCAAGAACATCATGCACCGCAAGGGCGCCCAGGACGTCAAGCGGTCCAAGCTGTTCAACAAGCTTGCGCGTGAAATCACCGTGGCCGCCAAGGCGGGCCTGCCCGACCCGGGGCACAACCCGCGCCTGCGCGCCGCCATCCAGGCCGCCCGCGTGCAGAACATGCCGCGCGACCGCATCGACCGCGCCATCAAGCAGGGCACGCCCGGCGCCGGCGACGACACCAATTATGATGAGGTGCGGTACGAGGGCTACGGCCCCGGAGGCGTCGCCCTGATCGTCGAGGCGCTGACCGACAACCGCAACCGCACCGCCTCGGAAGTGCGCTCCGCCTTCTCCAAGCACGGCGGCACGTTGGGCGAGACCAACTCGGTCAGCTTCATGTTCAACCGCATCGGCCTGGTCACCTATCCGGCCAGCGTGGCGGATGCCGACACCGTGCTGGAAGCCGCCATCGAGGCGGGCGCCGACGATGTCAGCAGCGATGGGGAGAGCCACTCCATCATCACCGGTGTCGATAGCCTGGGCGAGGTGCGCGACGCGCTGGAAGCCAAGTTCGGCGCGCCCGAAGGCGCCAAGCTGACCTGGCAGCCGCTGAACACGGTGGCCCCGTCGGAAGACGCGGCGCAGAGCCTGCTGAAGCTGCTGGACGTGCTGGACGACAGCGACGATGTGCAGAACGTCATCGGCAACTTCGAGCTGTCGCCGGAGCTTCTGGAGAAGCTGGGCTAAGCCGGACGGGAAGGGGGACGGCGGCCATGGGGGATCGGTCGATCCGCGTGCTGGGCCTTGATCCGGGCTTGCGCAACATGGGCTGGGGCGTCATCGACGTCTCGGGCAACCGGTTGACGCATGTCGCCGACGGGGTCGTGCACTCCGACGACCGGGACGACTTGGCCCGCCGTCTCGTCACCCTGTACGAAGGCCTGCAGGACGTCATCCGGACTTGGACGCCGGACGAGGCGGCGGTGGAAGAGACCTTCGTGAACAAGAACCCCGTCTCCACCCTGAAGCTGGGGCAGGCGCGGGGCATCGCCCTGCTGGCCCCGGCGCGGGAGGGGCTGTCCGTGTCGGAATACCCGCCCAACCTGGTGAAGAAGTCGGTGGTGGGCGCGGGGCATGCCGACAAGACGCAGGTGCAGGCCATGGTGCGCATGCTGCTGCCGGGCTTCCAGCTGTCCAAGGCGGACGCGGCCGACGCCTTGGCCGTCGCCATCTGCCACGCCCACCACAGCCAGACCCGGCGCCTGATAGGCGGCATCATGGCGGGGGCGGCGCGATGATCGCGAAACTAAAAGGTCTTTTGGACAGCACCGGCCTGGACTGGGCCATCATCGACGTGGGTGGGGTGGGCTATCTCGTCTCCGCCTCCTCCCGCACCTTGCGCCGCCTGGGCGGGGTGGGGGAGGCCGTCTCGGTCCTGACCGAGATGTGGGTGTCGGAAGACAAGATGCAGCTGTTCGCCTTCGCCGACGTGGCGGAGCGGGACTGGTTCCGCCTGCTGACCACGGTGCAGGGGGTGGGCGCCCGCGTCGCCCTGGCCGTGCTGTCCGTGCTGTCGCCGGAGCAGATCGCCCAGGCCCTGATGGCCCAGGACAAGACAGCGCTGACACAGGCCGACGGCGTGGGGCCGAAGCTGGCCACCCGCATGATCAGCGAGCTGAAGGACAAGGTGCCGGCCCTGGCGCTGACCCCCACCTTGGCTGGCACGCCGGCCGGCAAGACGGATGCGGCGGCGGCCCCCGCCGCCAACGGCGCCGTGGCCGACGCCGTTTCCGCCCTGGTCAACCTGGGCTACAAGCGGCTGGAGGCCTTCGCCGCCGTCACCACTTGCGCCACCCGTCTGGGGCCTGAGGCCGGTGTTTCCGAACTGATTCGTGCCGGCCTCAAGGAACTGAGCGCATGAGCGGCCCGGAGTCGGACCGTTTGGTGAGCCGCGAACGGGCCGCGGGGGATGGGCAGGACGTGTCGCTGCGTCCATTGTCCCTGGCCGATTTCACCGGCCAACGCCAAGTGCGCGAGAACCTGTCCATCTTCATCCAGGCCGCCCGCTCACGGGGCGAGTCGCTGGACCATGTGCTGCTGTTCGGCCCGCCCGGCCTGGGCAAGACCACGCTGGCCCAGATCGTGGCGAAGGAGATGGGGGCCGGGTTCCGCGCCACTTCCGGCCCGGTCATCGCCAAGGCCGGCGATCTGGCGGCCCTGCTGACCAACCTGCAGCCGCATGACGTGCTGTTCATCGACGAGATCCACCGCCTGTCTCCGGCGGTGGAGGAAATCCTCTACCCGGCCATGGAGGATTTCCACCTGGACCTCATCATTGGCGAGGGGCCGGCCGCGCGTTCCGTCCGCATCGACCTGCCGCCCTTCACCCTGGTGGGCGCCACCACCCGATCCGGCCTCATCACCCGCCCCTTGCGGGAGCGATTCGGCATTCCCCTGCGCATGCAGTTCTATGAGCCGGAGGAGCTGCAGCTGATCGTCGGCCGTGCCGCCCGCCTGCTGGACATGACGCTGCTGCCGGAAGGGGCGCTGGAGATCGCGCGCCGCTCACGCGGCACGCCGCGCGTGGCCGGACGCCTGCTGCGACGGGTGCGCGACTTCGCCGCCGTGGCCGGCGCCACCGAGATCGACGCCCGCGCGGCCGACATCGCCCTGACCCGGCTGGAGGTCGATCGCCTGGGCTTCGACGCCATGGACCGGCGCTATCTCAATTGCATCGCCAACAATTACGGTGGCGGCCCGGTGGGGGTGGAGACGCTGGCGGCCGCCTTGTCGGAACAGCGCGACGTGCTGGAAGAGGTGATCGAGCCCTATCTGATCCAGCAGGGCCTGCTGCAGCGCACGCCGCGTGGCCGCCTGCTGACCGACATGGGCTATCGCTATCTGGGCCTGCCCGCCCCCGTGGCCACCCCGGCGCGCCAGCTGGACCTGCTGGGGCCCATGGACGTGGAAGGGCCGGACGCGGAGGAGGGGCTGGATGTCTGAGGCCCTTGACCTGCTTGGGGGCCATCTCTCCGGCCATATGGTGGGCGACGTCCACCACTTCCCCGTCCGTGTCTATTACGAGGACACGGATGCCGGCGGCATCGTCTACCACGCCAACTACCTGCGCTATGCCGAGCGGGCGCGGACGGAGATGCTGCGCGTGCTGGGGGTGCCGCATGCGGAACAGGTGGCGGCGACCGGCGTCGCTTTCGCCGTGCGCCGCTGCACCATGGACTTTCTGGCCCCGGCGCGGCTGGAGGACACACTTCTGGTGCGCAGCCGCATCACCAGTGTCACCGGTGCAACGGTTTTAGCGGAACAGACCATATACCGGCCACAAAGTGGTGGCATTGTGCCGCCCGGCGCGGCGACCCCGGATACGGTGACGGGGGAGGACCAGACCCTGGTCCGGCTGAGCCTGAAACTGGCCTGCATCAACGCCCAAGGCCGGGCGGTGCGGGTCCCAACGCCGGTGGCGCAGGCCTTCGCCCGTTTGGGGGTAGGTCGGGGCAACGGCGAAAAGATCAATTCGAAGGGTGACGGCGCGTCGGCGGACGCCCCGTCCGAAGAGTGAGAGTGGCGATGCAGCATCTGATCATGAATTTCGTGGCCCTGGGCGCCAATCCGACGGCGGACCTGTCGGCCCTCAGCCTGTTCATGACGGCCAACTGGCTGGTCAAGGCCATCATGCTGGGGCTGCTGGCGGCCTCGGTCTGGGTGTGGGCCATCATCTTCGACAAGTCGGTCAAGCTGCGCCGCATGAAGGCCGCCGCCGCCGATTTCGAGGAGCAGTTCTGGTCCGGCGGCTCGCTGGACCAGTTGTATGAGGAGGTGGGCAAGGCCCCCAGCGACCCGCTGTCCGCCACCTTCGCCGCCGGCATGCGCGAATGGCGCCACGCCAACGAGCGCGGGCTGACCTCCTCCGGCGCCATGCGCGCCAACCTGGCCCAGCGCATCGAGCGCGTGATGTCCGTGACCGTCAGCCGCGAGATGGCGCAGACGGAACGCTACATCACCGTGCTGGCCACCGTCGGGTCCAATGCCCCCTTCGTCGGCCTGCTGGGCACGGTGTGGGGCATCATGCACAGCTTCACCAGCATCGCGGCGGCCGGCAACACCAGCTTGGCGGTCGTGGCCCCCTCCATCGCCGAGGCGCTGTTCGCCACGGCCCTGGGCCTGGTGGCGGCCATCCCGGCCAGCATCGCCTACAACAAGTTCTCCTCCGACATCGCCCGCTTCGGCGACCGGCTGGACTCATTCGTGACAGAATTCAGCGCCATCCTGCAGCGCCACCTGGAAGAGCGGGGCTGACATGGGCGCGTCGCTGTCGGGAAAGCAGTCCACGGGCCGGGGGCGCCGCCGCGCGCGCCCCATGGCCGACATCAACGTCACGCCCATGGTGGACGTGATGCTGGTGCTGCTCATCATCTTCATGGTGACGGCGCCCTTGCTGACCGTGGGCGTGCCGGTCGACCTGCCCAAGACAAACGCCAAGGCCATCCCGGGCCAGGACGAGCCGCTGGTCGTGTCCATCCGCGACAATGGCGACGTCTACCTGAACGAGACCAAGACGGACCTGACCGACCTGGTGCCGCGTCTGGAGGCCATCAGCCAGAACAACGCCGACGCCCGCATCTTCGTGCGGGGCGACAAGTCCCTGGCCTATGGCCGCATCGTCGAGGTCATGGGGGCGATCAGCAGCGCCGGCTACAAGAAGGTGTCGCTGATCGCGCAACTGCCTGACACCCCGGCCCGTCATTAGCAGGAAGCCAGACCGATCCCATGCGTCCGGCCATCATCTTTTCAGTCGTCCTGCATGTCGCGCTGCTGCTGCTGGCGATCCTTGGCCTGCCTTTGCTGAAAAGCGAACCGCTGGTCATGTCGGAGCCTGTGGCGGTGGAGATGGACATCAGCGAGCTGACCAACACGTCGGTCAAGCCGCCGGAGACGCCGCAGCCGCCGGCGCCCAGGGCGCCCGAGCCGCAGCCCGACCCGACCCCACCCACCCCGCCGCAGCAGCAGGCCGAGGCCGAGCCGACTCCGCCGCCACCGGAAACGGTGCCGGAAAAGCCGACCCCGCCCGAACCGCCGAAGCCGGAGCCGCCTAAGCCCACCCCCGCGCCGCCGCCCCCGCCGGAGCCCGAGGCCCTGCCCATCAAGAAGATGGAGGTGCCCAAGGTGGAAGAGCAGAAGACGGTGGAGCTGGAACAGCCCAAGCCAGTGCCGAAGCCGGAACCCCCCAAGCCCGAACCCAAGAAGCCTGAGCCGCCGAAGAAGGATACGCCGTCCCTGGACAGCATCCTGAAGAACGTGGACAAGCTGAAGGAAGACAAGCCCAAGGAGACGGCGAAGGACACGCCGGCGAAAGACACACCGAAGACACAGCAGACCTCGGTGGCTCAGCCTCAATCCGACCATCTTTCGGCGTCAGAACAGGACGCCCTGCGCTCGCAATTGGCGGGATGCTGGGCCGTGCCGGCTGGTGGCAAGGATGTGGACAAGATGAGCGCCGACATCCGCGTCACCTTCGACAGTTCCATGCGCGTCACCAAGGTGGACTACGTGTCCGGCAACGGCTCGCTGTCCAACCCCACGTACCGCAGCTTCGTGGAGAGCACCCTCCGCGCGCTGCAGAAGGATCAGTGTTCGACCTTGCGCCTGCCCAAGGAAAAGTACGGCGGGGCCGGGTCCATCGTGTTCACGTTCAGCCCGAAGGACATGTTCTGATGACCACGCGACAGACGCTAACCGCCCTACGGCGCGCCATCGCCCTGGCTGCCGTGATGATCATGGCGGTCGCGGTTCAGGCCAAGGCCGAGCTGCATCTCGATATCACTGTGGGCAATGTCCAACCGCTGCCCATCGCCGTCACCCAATTCTATGGCGAGGCGGTGGGCGCGCAGATCGCCAACGTGGTCGAGGCCGACCTGGAACGCTCCGGCCTGTTCCGTCCCCTGGACCACCGCGCCTTCATCCAGACGCCGGACCAGCTGGCCAATGGCCTGCCGCGCTACGGCGACTGGAAGGTCATCAACGCCCAGGCCCTGGTCAGTGGCACCGCCAGCGTGCAGCCCGATGGCCGGCTGAAGGTGGAGTTCCGCCTGTTCGACGTGCTGGCGCAGCAGCAGCTGACCGGCCTGGCCTACTTCACCCAACCTGATGGCTGGCGCCGCATCGCCCACATCATCGCCGACGCCATCTATAAGCGCATCACGGGCGAGGACGGCTACTTCGACACCCGCATCGTCTACATCGCCGAATCAGGTCCGGCGACGGCGCGGCAGAAGCGCCTGGCCATCATGGACCAGGATGGCGAGAATAACCTGTATCTGACCGATGGCCGGGTGCTGGTGTTAACGCCGCGTTTCTCGCCCACGGCTCAGGAAATTACATACCTGAGTTACTTCAACAACAGGCCTAGGGTGTACATCTTCAACGTGGACACCGGCCGGCAGGAAGTTTTGGGTGACTTTCCGGGCATGACCTTCGCCCCGCGTTTCTCGCCCGACGGCAACAAGGTCATCATGAGCTTGGCCCAGAACGGCAACACCGACATCTACCTGCTGGACCTGCGCACCCGTCGCCAGACCCGCCTGACCGACAATCCGGCCATTGATACCGCGCCGTCCTTCTCGCCTGACGGAAGTAAAATTACTTTCGAGTCCGACAGAGGCGGAAGTCAACAGATCTATACGATGAATGCTGACGGCACGAATGTTCAACGCATTACTTTCGGTGCCGGAAAGTATGGCACCCCGGTATGGTCGCCCCGTGGTGACCTCATCGCCTTCACACGGATCAACGGTGGCCGGTTCTCGATCGGCGTGATCCGTCCCGACGGTTCCGGTGAGCGCGAATTGAGCACCGGCTACCTGGTTGAGGGCCCGACGTGGGCGCCCAACGGCCGTGTCCTCATGTATTTTAAGGAAAAGCCGACGGGTGAGGGCGGCCGTCAGCGCCAGGTCCGCCTCTACTCCATCGATCTCACGGGACGCAACGAACGGCAGATGCTAACGCCTACGGATGCCTCGGACCCCGCTTGGTCGCCCTTGATTCCGTGATAGGGCCACAGTACTTTCGCAGCGCAAGAGCGACGTAAGACTTGTCGGTCTACAGAGACGGGAATAAGTGGCGGTGGCGGCTTGACAGCTGCCGCCGCCACCTCACTTCAATCGAGATCGCGGTCGCGATAATAGCAATCCCACTTTAAAGTTGTCCGTAGGGGGTCTCAAACTATGCGCATGAAATATCTGAGCCTGTGTGCTGCTCTGGCCCTGGTGGCCGCTTGCTCCTCCACCCCGGAGAAGAAGGCCGAAGTCGCCACCGGCGGTACCGCCACCACCACCACCACGCCGCCGGCCGCCAAGCCGACCGGCCCGGTCCCGGGTTCCAAGGAAGACTTCGTGGTCAACGTTGGTGACCGCGTGTTCTTCGGTTACGACAAGTTCGACCTGACCCCGGAAGCCACCGCGACCCTGGATAAGCAGGCCGCCTGGCTGAAGAAGTGGGGTTCGGTCACCATCACGATCGAAGGCCACGCTGACGAGCGCGGCACCCGCGAGTACAACCTCGCCCTGGGTGAGCGCCGCGCCAACGCCGTGAAGAACTACCTGACCGCCACCGGCGTTGACCTGGCCCGCGTGCAGGTGATCAGCTACGGCAAGGAGCGTCCCGCCGTCCTCGGTTCCAACGAGGCCGCCTGGGCGCAGAACCGTCGCGGCGTGACGGTCATCAACTGATCTGCCCCGCACGGGTAGCCAGTTAAAGGGCGCCGTTCGACCCGCGAGGTCGGACGGCGCCTTTTTATTTGGCGAATATTACCTTTGGGCAGAGCAATACTGCTTTTGAGGTAGCGCGGCCCCCGGACGCCTCTTCCGGGCGGGCGGGGCCCGCGCTAAGGTCGCGCTTGGCGGGCCGCCTAGCCCTTGCCAAGCTTGTCGCCCGTTCCCCGCTGATCCTTCCCCGGAACCGATCCATGACGCCGTCGCTGTCGTCCCCGATTTCCCCCCGTCCGCAAATCCGCGGCAGCCGCTGGTGGCGGATCGCGCTGCGCCGCACCGCCGTGCTGGGCTTCGCCGCCCTGGTCGCCGCCCCGCTGCTGACCTCAGGTCCGGCCCGGGCGCAAAGCCGCGATATGCAGGACCTGTTGAACCGCCTGTCCCGGCTGGAGACGGACGTGCAGACCTTGTCGCGCGACGTCTACCGCAACGGCGTGAAGCCTTCGGGCCCCATGACCGGCACGCCCGGCGGCGGCTCGGCCGCGGCCGGCGAGATCGAGGTGCTCAAGCTGCAGATGGAGACCCAGACGCAGCAGCAGACCGGCAAGTATGAGGAGTTGGCCTACCAAGTCAGCCAGATCAAGGACCGGTTGGACAAGCTGTCGGCCGACATCGACCTGCGCCTGCAGAAGCTGGAGGACAAGGCCGGCATCGGCCTGGGCGCCGCGGCCAGCGGCGGCGGCGATGCCGGCGCCCCGCCGCCCGATGTGCGGGGCGGGGGCAAGCCGCCGCTTCCGGGCACCGATTCCGGCCCGGTGCCACCGCCGGGCGGGAACAAGGGCGGCGCCCCGGCCCCGGCCCCGGCCCCGGCCGACTCCGCCGGCACCCTGCCGGCCGGCCCGGCGCAAGAGCAGTACGATTACGCCTTCAACCTGCTGCGCCAGGGCGACGCGCCCAATGCGGAAAAGGCCTTCACCCAGTTCCTGAAGCAGAACCCCGATAGCCCGCTGGCCTCCAACGCCCAGTACTGGCTGGGGGAGACCTTCTACATGCGGGGCAACTACAAGTCCGCCGCGGTGGCCTTCGGTGACGGCTACAAGAAGTACCCGAAGAGCAACAAGGGCGCGGACTATCTGCTGAAGCTGGCCCTGTCCCTGGACGGCCTGGGCGACAAGGCCAGCGCCTGTGTGGTGCTGAAGCAGCTGGATGCCGACAAGGACGCCGCCCCCACGCTGAAGCGCCGGGGCGAGGACCAGAAGAACCGCCTGGGCTGCAAGTAGCGGGATGGGGGGCGCCATGGGCGACGGCCGGGCGTCCCCCACACCATTCATGGAGCCAGGCGAGTCGCGAGGTATGGCGATCGACGACGCCCGGTTTGCCCGCCTTTTGGCGCCGCTGGGCCCGTTTGAGACCGCCCCCACCCTGGCCGTCGGCGTCTCCGGCGGCCGCGACAGTTTGGCGCTGACCCTGCTGGCCGACCGCTGGGCGCGCGCCCGTGGCGGCCGGGTCGAGGCCCTGACCGTCGATCACGCCCTGCGGCCGGAGTCGGCGGCGGAGGCGGCGCGGGTCGGCCGCTGGCTGGCCGATCGCGGCATTTTCCACACCATCCTCACCTGGGGGGGCGCCAAGCCCGCGACCGGCCTGCAGGCGGCGGCGCGCCAGGCGCGCTACGACCTGCTGACCGCCGCCTGCCGGGCACGCGGCATCCTGCACCTGTGCCTGGCCCACCACCGGGAAGACCAGGCCGAGACCGTGGCCCTGCGCCAGGCCGGTGGCAGCGGGGTGGAGGGCCTGGCCGGGATGGCCGCCGCCCGCGCCCTGGCCGATGTGCGCCTGCTGCGCCCCCTGCTGACCGTCAGCCGCGCCGACCTTGGCGCGACCTGCCGGGCTTTCGGCCAGCCCTGGATCGACGACCCTTCCAACCTCATGGAGCGCTATGCCCGGGGCCGGCTGCGGCGCCAGGGCGTGCCGTTGGGCGATCTGCTGGCCCAGGCGGCGCAGGCCGGCCGCGCGCGAGCGGCGCTGGAGTTCGGCCTGGCCGATGCCGTGGCCCGCCATGTGCTGCTGGCGCCCGAAGGCTATGCCGTCGTGGATGCGGACGCCCTGTGGACGCTGCCCAGGCCCGTGGCCTTGCGCCTGCTGGCCGGCCTGGCGGCGGCCGTGGGCGGGCAGCCCTATCTGCCGCCGACGCAGGGGGCGGAGCGTCTGCTGGCGGCTTTGCCCGGCTTGTGGGCACCCGAGGCTGGCGCCTTGGCGCTGACCCTGGCCGGCGCCCAGGCGCGGCGGCTGGCGGGTGCGGGGGACGGCCGCCGCCTGTTGTTGTTGCGTCAGGCGGGACGCATGGCGCCACCGGTGCCGCTGACCCCGGCGGGGGGGCGCTGGGACGGACGTTTCCAGGCGGGCGCCCATGCCGCAGATGACCTGACCATGGGCGCCCTGGGGGTCACCGACGCCCGCCGGCTGGCGACCCTGGAACTGCCGGCGCTCACCCGGATTCCCAAGGCGGTGTGGCCCACCCTGCCGGCCCTGTGGCGGGGCGCGACCTTGCTGGCGGTGCCACATCTCGGCTGGGGCGTGGGGCCGCTTTCGGCATCTGGGAACACCACGGCGGGGGTGGGCGCCTTGCCCCGTCTGGCGTTCCACCCGCTGTCGCCCCTGGCGCCTCCCCCGTTTTTGCCGCCTACGGAAGGTGGTCTAGACGTGATGGCAGTTGTCTCTGACGCCCGCGTCATTATCTAATGGAAACGGTCCCGGTGGATCTCCGTGTGAGATGTGCGAAATCCGCCGGGTGGGCTGCGACCCCCGCCATTGAAACCGGCCATGCGGGCCGGGTGGCAGGGCGCGGTTGGTCGAGGAAAGGCTGAGAGACGTGAACAACTTCGGTAAAAATTTGGCGCTGTGGGCTTTTATCGGCGTCCTGCTGTTCGTTCTGTTCAACCTTTTCCAGACTTCCACCAACCGGACGACGCAGGCCAGCATCCCCTTCAGCGAACTGCTGGAAGAGGTTGATCGCGGCACCGTCGCCGACGTGACGATCAAGGGGCCGCAGGTCACCGGCCATTACCGCGACAACCGTACCTTCTCGACCTACGTGCCCCCGGAAAGCAACCTGGTGACCCGTCTGGCCGACAAGAACGTGAAGATCACCGCGGTGCCGGACGACAGCGGCAACCCGACGCTGTTCAGCATCATCATCTCCTGGCTGCCCATGCTGGTCTTGATCGGCGTGTGGATCTTCTTCATGCGCCAGATGCAGTCCGGCGGCGGCAAGGCCATGGGCTTCGGCAAGAGCCGCGCCCGTCTGCTGACCGAGAAGGTGGGCCGCGTCACCTTCGACGACGTGGCCGGCATCGACGAGGCCAAGCAGGAACTGGAAGAGATCGTGGAGTTCCTGAAGGACCCGCAGAAGTTCCAGCGGCTGGGCGGCAAGATTCCGAAGGGCGTGCTGCTGGTGGGCCCGCCGGGCACCGGCAAGACGCTGACGGCCCGCGCCGTCGCGGGTGAGGCCAACGTGCCCTTCTTCACCATCTCCGGCTCCGACTTCGTGGAAATGTTCGTCGGCGTGGGCGCGTCCCGTGTGCGCGACATGTTCGAACAGGGCAAGAAGAACGCCCCCTGCATCATCTTCATCGACGAGATCGACGCCGTCGGCCGCCACCGTGGCGCCGGCCTGGGCGGCGGCAACGACGAGCGTGAGCAAACCCTGAACCAACTACTGGTCGAGATGGATGGCTTCGAGGCGAACGAGGGCGTCATCCTCATCGCCGCCACCAACCGCCCCGACGTGCTGGACCCGGCCCTGCTACGCCCCGGCCGCTTCGACCGCCAGGTGGTGGTGCCCAACCCCGACGTGCAGGGCCGTGAGAAGATCCTGAAGGTCCACATGCGCAAGGTGCCGCTGGCCCCCGACGTGGACGCCCGTACCATCGCCCGTGGCACCCCCGGCTTCTCCGGCGCCGACCTGTCCAACCTGGTGAACGAGGCGGCCCTGCTGGCCGCGCGCGCCGGCCGCCGCGTGGTGGGCATGGGTGAGTTCGAGGCCGCCAAGGACAAGGTCATGATGGGCGCGGAGCGCCGGTCCATGGTCATGACCGACCGGGAAAAGAAGCTGACCGCCTATCACGAGGCCGGTCACGCCCTGGTGGGCCTGTTCATGCCGGAAAGCGACCCGCTGCATAAGGTCACCATCGTGCCGCGCGGCCGCGCCCTGGGCGTGACCATGAGCCTGCCTGAGCGGGACAAGTACGCCTATTCCAAGATCGAGCTGGAATCCAAGCTGGCCATGATGTTCGGCGGCCGCGTGGCGGAAGAGCTGATCTTCGGGGCGGAGCAGGTGACGACCGGCGCCGGCAACGACATCCAGCAGGCCACCAACATGGCCCGCCGCATGGTGACGGAGTTCGGCATGAGCGCGCGGCTGGGCCGGGTGCGCTACAACGCCAATGAGCAGGAAGTGTTCCTGGGCCATTCCGTGACCCAGCAGCAGAACATCTCCGAGGCCACCTCCCAGCTGATCGATGAGGAAATCCGCCGCATCATCGAGGAGGCCGAGGGCCATGCCCGTCGCATCCTGACGGAGCACATGGACGACCTGCACAACGTTTCCAACGCCCTGCTGGAATACGAGACGCTGTCGGGTGACGAGGTCCGGGCCCTGCTCCGGGGCGAGAGCATCGTGCGTCCCGAATCGACGGAGCCGCCCAAGGTGCCGCCGCGCGGCGTTGGCCGCCGTACATCGGTGCCGACCACTGGTGGCGCCACCAGCGCGGAGCCCGGTCCTTTCTCGCCGGAGCCGCAGCCCGGAACCTGATCCAGGCCTGAATCCTTCGCCAGACCCCCGGTCGCCCCCAGGCGCCGGGGGTTTTGCTTTCCGGAGGCGACCCGCCGTGGGGCAGGGCTGCCGCCAGGGTGGGTGACGGGGACGCGAGCAGGGGACTAGGATCGCTCATTTCCGCGAGACCGCACGCGATTGCCCCATGCACTCCCATCCTTCCCATTTGCCCACCGGTCCCATCGCTTCGCGCGATCTGTACCTGACGCCCGTGAGCCTGCTGTCCGGTCCCCATGCCGCCGCCGGCCGTCCGCTGGCAGGGACGGCCCTGGCCTATACCGGGGTGGAGGTGGCGGTGCGGCGGGAGGGGCAGGTGGTACGCGGTATCCTGGATGGGCCCGGTCTTCTGGCTTGGGCGGAAGGTATGGGGCTGGTGGCGGAGGTGCAGCGGCGCCTGGCCACCTTGTCCGCACCCCGCCCGGCCTTCGCGGGCCTTGAGCTTGCCCGCCCGCTGGTCATGGGCATCGTCAACGTCACGCCCGACAGCTTCTCCGACGGCGGCGATTTCGTCGCCGCCGATGCCGCCATCGCCCATGGCCGGGCCCTGATGGAAGCGGGCGCTGACATCTTGGACATCGGGGGGAGAGCACCCGCCCGGGGGCGACTCCGGTCTCGCCGGAGGAAGAGGTCGCGCGCGTCGTGCCCGTCATCCAGGCGCTGGCGGCGGGGGGGCGGTCATCTCCGTCGATACCCGCCATGCCCGGGTCATGGCGGCGGCGCTGGATGCCGGCGCCCGCATCATCAATGACATCAGCGCGCTGGAGGGTGATCCCGACAGCCTGGCCCTGGTGGCGGCGCGCGGCTGTCCCGTGGTGCTGATGCACATGCGGGGCGACCCCCGCACCATGCAGCTGGCGCCGCGCTACGCCGATGCCGCCCTGGATGTGATGGATTACCTGCTGGCGCGGGTGGAGGCGTGTGTCGCGGCCGGCATCCCGCGCGACCGCATCGCCGTCGATCCCGGCATCGGCTTCGGCAAGACGGCGGAGCATAATCTGGACATTCTGCGCCACACGGCGCTGTATCATGGCACCGGCTGCGCCCTGCTGGTGGGCCTCTCGCGCAAGCAATTCCTGGCCGCCCTGTCGCGGGGGGAAGCGCCGAAGGACCGGATGGCCGGATCGCTGGCCGGCGGTCTTGCCTGCCTGGACCGGGGCGCGCATATCCTGCGGGTGCACGATGTGGCGGAGACGGTGCAGGCGCGGGCCCTGTGGCAGGCGCTGCATGGCCACAATGTTTAGACTTTTGACGGCGGCGTGAAAGACGATGGCGCGTAAACTCTTTGGTACCGACGGCATCCGGGGCACGGCCAACACCGAGCCCATGACGGCGGAGACGGCCCTGAAGGTGGCCATGGCGGCCGCCCTGCAGTTCCGCCGCGGCAACCACCGCCACCTGGTGGTCATCGGCAAGGACACTCGCCTGTCGGGCTATATGCTGGAACCGGCGCTGGTGGCCGGCTTCGTCTCCATGGGCATGGACGTGACGCTGGTGGGCCCCATGCCCACGCCGGCGGTGGCCATGCTGACGCGGTCGCTGCGCGCCGACATGGGCGTCATGATCTCCGCCTCCCACAATCCTTATTACGACAACGGCATCAAGCTGTTCGGCCCGGATGGCTACAAGCTGTCCGACGAGGTGGAGGCCGCCATCGAGGCGCGTATGGTGGAAGGCTTCGCCGGGGATCTGGCCGGTGCCAAGGACCTGGGTCGCGCCCAGCGCCTGGACGACGCCATCGGCCGCTATATCGAGCAGGCGAAGGCCACTTTTCCGCGCGGCCTGCGCCTGGACGGACTGAAGATCGTGGTCGATTGCGCCAACGGCGCCGCCTACAAGGTGGCGCCCAAGGTGCTGTGGGAACTGGGGGCCGAGGTCATCCCGGTGGCCGTGGCGCCGGACGGCTTCAACATCAACAAGGACTGCGGCGCCACGGCGCCCAAGGCCATGCGCGACGCCGTGGTGGCCCATGGCGCCCATCTGGGCATCGCCTTGGATGGCGACGCCGACCGCCTGATCCTGGCGGATGAGACGGGCGCGCAGATCGACGGCGACCAGGTCATGGCCCTGATCGGCTGCGCCAGCGCCGATGCCGGCACCCTGCGCGGCGGCGGCGTGGTGGCCACCGTCATGTCCAACCTGGGCCTGGAACTGCACCTGAAGGGCCGGGGCCTGAGCTTGGCCCGTACGCCGGTGGGGGACCGCTACGTCGTGGAGCACATGCGCGAGCATGGCTTCAATATCGGTGGCGAACAATCCGGCCATATCGTCCTGTCCGACCACGGCACCACGGGCGATGGCCTGGTGGCGGCCTTGCAGGTGCTGGCCGTCATCCAGCAGTCGGGCAAGCCGGCGTCGGACGTGCTGCGGGTCTTCCAGGCGCTGCCCCAGGTGCTGAAGAACGTGCGCTTCGAACCGGCGGGCGGGTCCACGCCCCTGGCCGCATCCAGGGTGCAGGATGCGATCCGCGCGGGCGAGGCACGGCTGGGCGCCACCGGTCGGGTGCTGATCCGCAAGTCGGGCACCGAGCCGCTGATTCGTGTCATGGCTGAGGGCGATGACCAGGGCCTGGTGACCGCGGTGGTGGACGACATCGTCGCCGCCATCAGGGACGTCGCCCCTGCGCCGGCCTCCAAGGTCGCGGAATAAGCCCATGCGCGGCCGCGTCCTGATCGTCGCCGGATCCGACAGCGGTGGCGGCGCCGGCATCCAGGCGGACATCAAGGCGGTGACGGCGCTGGACGGCTACGCCATGACGGCGGTGACGGCCCTGACGGCGCAAGACACCCATGGCGTCCAGGCGGTCATGTCCGTCCCGCCGGACTTCATCGCCCTGCAGATGCGCTTGTGCCTGGCCGACATCGGCGTCGACGCGGTCAAGACCGGCATGCTGGCCTCCGCCGAGGTGATCGAGACGGTGGCCGAGGTGCTGAGCGAGGTGGGCGTGCCCGCCCTGGTGGTCGACCCGGTCATGGCGGCCAAGGGCGGTCAGCGCCTGCTGGAGGATCGCGCCCTGTCGGTGGCCATCGAGCATCTGCTGCCCATCACCACGCTGCTGACCCCCAACACGGTGGAGGCCGCCGCCCTGACGGGCCTGCCTCTTGAAAGTTTCGAGGGGGACAGCCTGGACGGCATGCGCCGCGCGGCCGACCGCCTGTTGGATTTCGGCGCCCGCGCCGTGCTGGTCAAGGGCGGGCATCGCGCCGGCCCGGTGGTGACCGATCTGCTCGTGACCCGGGGCGGGGAACACAGCTACAGCGCTCCCCGTGTCGATAGCGTGCACACCCATGGCACCGGCTGCACCCTGGCGTCGGCCATCGCCTGCGGTCTGGCCCAGGGCCTGGATGCACCCGGCGCGGTGGCCCGGGCGCACGCCTATGTGCAGGAGGCCATCCGCACCGCCCCCGGCTTCGGCAGGGGCCACGGCCCGCTGAACCACACGCATACGGTCAGGCCGTTTCCCTAGACAAAACTCTCCCCCATGGCGGCGGGTTCGGCGAGCAGGCCCGCCAGGGTGCGCAGCCCCTGTTCCAGCACATCCACCCGCTCCACCCCGCCGATGCAGACGCGCACGGCGTGGGGCGTGTCCCCCGGGCCACGGCGAAGGCGTCGGCCGGCGTGACGCGCACACCCCGGCTCAGCAGCGCGCGGGCGAAATCCTCGCGCCGCCAGGGTTCGGGCAGGGGCAGCCACAGATGCGGGCAGGCGGGGTCGGAGGCGGCACCGGGCAGCAGGCGGCGGGCCTGGGCCTGGCGCTCCGCCACCAGGGCGCGGCGCTGGCTGGCGCTCTCCAGGGCCGCGCCGGACAGGATGAACTCCGCCGCCAGTTCGGCACCCAAAGGGTTGACACCCAGCAGCGTGGCGCGCAGCAGGGTGCGCACCCGGTCCATCAGCGGCGGTGGGCACAGCAGGAAGCCGGTGCGCAGGCCCGGCATCAGGTTCTTCGACAGGCTGGTCAGGAACAGCACCCGCTCCGGTTCCAGCGCCGCCAGGGGCGGGGGGCCTGGATCGTCCGCCAGGAAACCATAGACATCGTCCTCCACCACCAGGATACCCGCCCGTCGGCAGGCCGCCATGACCGCCTGGCGGCGCTCGAGCCCCTGCGTCACCGTCGTGGGGTTGTGCAGCCGGGGCATGCAGTACAGGGCATGGGCGCCATGGGCGCGCGCCGCCTGCTCCAGCGCGTCGGGCACCAGGCCCTCGCCATCCATGGCCACCGGCACCAGCCGCAGGTCCAGCAGCCCCGCCAGCGGCTTCACCGCCGGGTAGGACAACTGCTCCACCAACAGGCTGCCGCCGGGCCGGGTCACGGCGGCCAACGCCAGGTGCATGGCGTTCTGCCCGCCGGCCGTGGGCAGGACCAGGGCCGGATCGACGGCCAGGCGGGTGGTCTGGGCGATCCACGCGGCCCCCGCCTGGCGGTGGCGCGCGCTGCCGTTCACGGGCGGATAGCGCATCAGGCCCGACAAGTCGTTACGTGCCGCCAAGCCCAGCAGGGCCTGGCGCAGCCGTTCCTCATTGGTGTGCTGGGCCAGGGCGTTGACCGACAGGTCGATGATGCCGGTGTTGTCCACCGGCGCCTCCGCCGGCCGGGGGTCGCGCACGAAGGTGCCGCGTCCGACCTCCCCCCGATCAGGCCGCTGCGCTCGGCTTCCGCATAGGCGCGGGTGACGGTGCCAACGGTGACGCCCAGGCGCCAGGCGAGATCGCGGTGGGTGGGCAGCTTGGCGCCGATGGGCAGGGCGCCGCTGCCGATGTCGTCCTGCAGGGCGGCCGCGATGGCGCGGTAGCGGGGGCCCGGGCGCTGGGTGATGTCGGGCAGCCAGTGCGGCTGTTTTTCGGTCATTGTCATGGCGACAATATCGGCATTGAAGGAGGCATGTCCCTGTTTTATTCCGGAATTGTCCCCATTGTCATCCGCCTTCATGCGGCGACAATGTCATTGCCACCTGCCGGAGAAGGTTCCCGCCATGCGCCTGCCCATCTATCAGATCGATGCCTTCACCAGCGCCGTGTTCGGCGGCAACCCCGCCGCCGTGGTGCCGCTGGACGCCTGGCTGCCGGACACGGTGCTGCAGGCCATCGCCATGGAGAACAATCTGTCGGAAACCGCCTTCTTCGTGCCGCCCGGCCCGGAAGATAAGGGCGCCTGGGGCCTGCGCTGGTTCACCCCGGCGGTGGAGGTGGACTTGTGCGGCCATGCCACGCTGGCCACCGCCCATTTGATGATGAACATCCTGTATCCTGGGACGGAGCGGGTGGCGTTCCGCACCCAGAGGGCCGGCCTGCTGACCGTGGCGCGGGAGGAGGGGAAGCTGACCCTGGATTTTCCCGCCCGCCCGCCGCAAGAGCCGGAACGGGTGCACGGGGGACTGGCGGCGGCTCTGGGCGGCCCGGCCCCGACCACCATCCTGGCGGCCCGCGACTATCTGGTCGTCTACGACGATGCCGCCGCCGTTCGGGCCCTGACGCCGGACATGGCGGGCCTGATGGGCATCGACCGCTTCGCCGTGATCGTCACCGCGCCCGGGGATGAGCCGGGTGTGGACTTCGTTTCCCGCTTCTTCGCGCCGGCGAAGGGGGTGCCGGAGGATCCGGTGACGGGTTCCGCCCACTGCACCCTCATCCCCTATTGGGCGCGGCACTTGGGCACCGACCGGCTGTCGGCCCGTCAGGTGTCGCGGCGGGGCGGGGAACTGACCTGCCGGCTGGAGGGCGAGCGCGTGCGCATCGGCGGCGACGCGGTGCTGTTCCTGGAAGGGCACATCCACGTCTGACGACTGCGGCGCTGTTCCCCGCACGCCGTTTCCCACTTGGCGCGCCACCGGTCTATGCCGTTCAGCCGATTGATCACGCACCTCCCTTTTGAGGAGGATGCCGAACGCTTTGGAGTCGGAAGGGGTATGGCGATGGTTGGTCTGCCCCCAACCAGCGGTTTGACCCTTCCGCTCCAGGTAAGCCCGACCACGGGGTGCGAAATGCCGCCGTTTTCGCTGGCATGCCAGTTACGGAAGGGGTGGTTGCGGACATAGCCGTTTACCCGGCCCCGTGGATGCGGGATGATACGCGACGCATTCATAAACTCAGGCGTTTAAGCTGTATTAATCATACGGCCGCGCCGAGCTATTCGTTGGAGCCAGGGTCCCGGTGGAGAGGCAACAGCAACTGGTCGGAGCGGTGAAAACCGCGTTCGAGCTGCACAGCCTGCACAATGACCAGTGGCTTCTGGTCAAGGAAGGGCCTGACCTGCGGCAGATCGAGCCGGCGGCCGCCCTGCTGGTCGACCGCAAGGAGGTCGATGGCGTGCGCATCGTTCGCCGCCGCGATTATCTGGACCACGATTTCAAGAGCCACATCACCGTGCGCAAGCGCCTGCGCCCGGGGGTGTCCGAAACCGATCCGCTGCAGATCGCCAACCCCGGCCGTGACGCCTCCTGGTGCGACAAGGCTGAGGATTTCACCGGCGACGTCCAGCGCCAGGTCATCCGCGGCCTGTTCGCCCGCTATCTGGATGATGTCCGGGTGACACCGCTGGAGGTGCTGTATTACGAGGCGGCGGCCCGGGCGCTGGACAACGCCGGCACCCTGGTCCAGGGCGCGCTGCAGCGCCTGGCCAGCCAGCAGGTGCGTGGCAGCCAGCAGAGCGCCGTGTCGCGCATGAAGGAACTGATGGCCATGGTGGACGACGGCCTCAGCCGTCTGCAAGCCAAGGCCAAGGGCAATCCCGTGCCGCCGCTGGCGCCAGGCGGCCTGAAGGCGTTGTCGGACAAGCTGGCCGCCGGCGGGGCCGACCCCATCCCCGGCCTCTACCGCGCCACCGCCGCCTACCTGGCCGGCTGCAAGACCTGGATGGAAAAGCTGGACCGGCTGTTCCGCCTGTTCAGCCCCGAGCTGACGGTGCGCGAGATGCGCATCATCGACAGCATCGCCGCCGAGATCATGGGTTCCTCCCTGGCCCTGCGTGAGCTGGTGGGGAAGGAGGCCGACCGCATCGAGCTAGTGCTGAACGCCATCAACCTCTACGTCGGCAAGCTGGGCAAGGTGCAGATGGACGACGCCGGCAGCCATTTGCCGGGTGTCATCACCCTGTCGGAACTGCTGGCCCAGGGCGTCCTGCCCCGCACGCTGGCGGAACTGCGCCTGGGCCTGCTGCGCCACCTGCATGCCCGCCTGCCCTTCCATGGCGAGCGCAACATCCAGGATGAGCTGCGCGCCCTGGTGCGCATCCAGGACCACCTGAAGGTCACGGCGCCCAACCTGGTGAATGACGAGGAAATCCAGGAAGCCATCGCGCTGCGCGCCGACAAGCTGATCCAGCCGGAAGGCATGTCGGACGTGATGGCCCTGGCCCGCGGCACTTATTCCAAGATCAACCTGATCCTGAGCCTGGTGAACATGGCGCCGGGCCGCCAGGCCAAGGCCAAGTTGGCGCCCTATCTGCGCTCCCTCATCGTGCCGGACGACATCGTCTGGGACATGGGCTGCCAGAATCGGCGCATGGACATCATCCAGCCGCTGAGCGAGCTGTTCGACCGCATCCAGAACGCCGGCCTGCCCGACGGTCCCAAGCGTGAGATGCTGGACATCCTGGACAGCGCCCTGTTCGAGACGGTGCGGACGGAGATCGTCGGCAACCAGGCCATGGGCTTCGCCGACCGCATGCTGGCCCTGATCAACACCTGCGGCGGGCTGCCCGAGGGCAGGGCCCGCACCTTCGCCAGCGAGACGCTGACCACGGCCTTGCGCCGTCCGGAGTTCATCCTGAACTACCTGGAGCGATTCGAGAGCGCGACGGAGCGGCGGGACAACTATTTCAAGCTGTGTGAGAATTTGGCCGCGAGCCGTTTGGTTCCCCCGGCCCTGATCCCCCACGCGGCGGCCTGATTTCTTATCCCTCAATCTCCGGTGGTCGCCATCGCGTCCCACGGCGGCCTGAGCGCAGCTCATGCCGGTGATGGATCGGCGCACTGTCCGAAAGGATGTTTCGTGACGCGTTCTGGCATGGCAGCAATGTGTCGCCGCCATGTCGTCATGATTGACGTTCTTGCCCGGCGCCCATAAGGTCCGCGGCGGGACACGCCTCCCCAACGAGGCGCAACTATTCTGCAAGGAATAGCATCATGACCGTACCGCCGAAGCCCGAGAGCCGGCCGTCGAATCCGAATTTCTCCTCTGGTCCTTGCGCCAAGCGTCCGGGTTGGACGCTGGAAGCCTTGAAGGGCGCCCTGGTGGGGCGCTCGCACCGGTCCAAGCCCGGCAAGGCCAAGCTGCAGGAGGTCATTGACCGCAGCCGCGCCCTGCTGAACATCCCGGCCGACTACCGCATCGGTATCGTCCCGGCCTCCGACACCGGCGCCGTGGAAATGGCCCTGTGGTCCCTGCTGGGCGCCCGTGGCGTCGACATGGTCGCCTGGGAAAGCTTCGGCAAGGATTGGGTGACCGACGTCGTGAAGCAGCTAAAGCTGGCCGACGCGCGCACCTTCACCGCCGGCTACGGCAAGCTGCCCGACCTGGCGCAGGTCGATTTCAAGAACGACGTGGTCTTCACCTGGAACGGCACCACTTCCGGCGTGCGCGTGCCGGACGGTGAGTGGATCGCCGCCGACCGCGAAGGCCTGGCCATCTGCGACGCGACCTCCGCCGCGTTCGCCATGGACCTGCCCTGGGACAAGCTGGATGTGGTCACCTGGTCCTGGCAGAAGGTGCTGGGTGGCGAGGCCGCGCACGGCATGCTGGTGCTGAGCCCCCGCGCCGTCGCCCGCCTGGAAAGCTACAAGCCGGCCTGGCCGCTGCCCAAAATCTTCCGCATGACCAAGGACGGCAAGATCGTCGAAGGCATCTTCAAGGGCGAGACCATCAACACCCCATCCATGCTGGCGGTGGAAGATGCCCTGGACGGCCTGCGCTGGGCCGAGTCCGTGGGTGGCCTGAAGGGCTTGATCGAACGGTCCGAAAGCAACCTGGCGGCCGTGGCCGACTGGGTCGCCGCCGGCACCACCGCGGCCTTCCTGGCCGAGGTGCCCGCCACCCGCTCCTGCACCTCCATCTGCCTGAAGTTCGCCGACCCGAAACTGGCGACCCAGACGGCGGAAGTGCAGGCCGAGGTGGCGAAGAAGGTCGCCGCCCTGCTGGAAAAGGAAGGCGTGGCGCTGGACGCCGGCGCCTACCGCGACGCCCCCCGGGCCTGCGCATTTGGGGCGGCGCCACGGTGGAGCGGTCGGACATCCAGGCCCTGCTGCCCTGGATCGACTGGGCCTACGCCACGGTCGCGGCCGAGCTGATCGCCTGAGCCGCCTCAGCGTCTTACACGCCTATTCCTGACATACGGCCAGGCGCCGCCCCACAGCTGGACTTTTTCCAGCGGCGGCGCCGGCCCATCCTCTAGAAGGATCGCAGAGCCATGCCCAAGGTTCTCATTTCGGACAGCCTGAGCCCCCGCGCCGTCGAGATTTTCAAGGAGCGCGGCGTCGAGGTCGACGTCATCACCGGCCTGAAGCCGGATGAGCTGAAGGCCATCATCGGCAAGTATGATGGCCTGGCCATCCGCTCGTCGACCAAGGTCACCAAGGAAGTCCTGGCCGTCGCCACCAACCTGAAGGTGGTCGGCCGCGCCGGCATCGGTGTCGACAATGTGGACGTGCCCGCCGCGACCGCCAGCGGCGTGGTGGTCATGAACACCCCGTTCGGCAATTCCATCACCACGGCCGAACACGCCATCGCCATGATGTTCGCGCTGGCCCGTGAGATCCCGGCCGCCAACACTTCCACCCATGCCGGCAAGTGGGAAAAGAACCGCTTCATGGGCGTCGAGCTGTACGGCAAGACCCTGGGCGTCATCGGCTGCGGCAACATCGGCTCCATCGTCGCCGACCGGGCCGTGGGGCTGAAGATGCGCGTCGTCGCCTTCGACCCCTTCCTGTCGGCCGAGCGCGCCCAGGATCTGGGCGTGGAGAAGGTGGAACTGGACGAGCTGCTGCGCCGCGCCGACTTCATCACCCTGCACACGCCGCTGACCGACGCCACCCGCAACGTCCTGGACGCCAAGGCCCTGGCCAAGACCAAGCCGGGCGTGCGCATCATCAACTGCGCCCGCGGCGGCCTGATCGTCGAGGCCGACCTGAAGGCGGCGCTGGACAGCGGCCATGTCGCCGGTGCCGCGCTGGACGTGTTCGCGGAAGAGCCGGCCAAGGAAAGCATCCTGTTCGGCAATGAGAAGATCATCTGCACGCCGCACCTGGGCGCCTCCACCACAGAGGCGCAGGAGAACGTCGCCCTGCAGGTGGCCGAGCAGATGTCCGACTTCCTGGTCACCGGCGCCGTGGTCAACGCGCTGAACATGCCCTCGGTCTCGGCCGAGGACGCGCCCAAGCTGAAGCCCTACATGAAGCTGGCCGAGCAGCTGGGCGGCTTCGCCGGCCAGATCACCGAGACCGGCCTGAAGTCGGTGACGGTGGAGTATGAGGGCCAGGTCGCGGACCTGAACACCCGTCCGCTGACCGCCATCGTCCTCATGGGCCTGCTGTCGCCCCTGCTGGCCTCGGTCAACATGGTCAACGCCCCCGTCATCGCCCGCGAGCGGGATATCAAGGTGGCGGAGACCAAGCGCGATGACGCCGCCGACTACCAGACCCTGATCCGCGTGGTGGTGCAGACCGAGCGGGCCACCCGCACCGTGGCCGGCACCCTGTTCGGCGGCGAGAAGCCCCGCATCGTGCAGATCGAGGAGGTGCCGATCGAGGCGGAGCTGAGCGAGCACATGCTGTTCATCCGCAACGAGGACAAGCCCGGCTTCATCGGCAAGCTGGGCACCACCCTGGGCGATGCCGGCGTGAACATCGCCACCTTCCACCTGGGCCGCACCGAGGCGGGGGCCAACGCCATCGCCCTGGTGTCGGTCGACCAGGAGGTGAAGGACGGGCTGTTGGAACGTATCCAGGGCCTGCCCAGCGTGGTTCGCGCCAAAGCCCTGCGCTTCTGAACCTGACGTTACATTTTCGTGGTGAGCGAAGCCGCCCCGGGACCAGCCTGGGGCGGCTTTTCTAATGCTTCACCGCTGCGCGCCGATATCATTTCGAAAACGAACCAAATAAATCCAGCCATATACGCAAGAGCCGATTTTGTGCGTCACGACCCCTGTTCTTCTGTGGTATTAGAAAGCACCGGGTTGGCCGTCCCGGCAGGGGACACCCGGCCACCATTCCGGCCCACCATCCAGCGACACCCAATCAACCTCAGGTGCCATCGATGAGCTCCACGCCCACCAGTCTGTCGAAGACCGAGTTGTCCTCCGCCCTCCAGGAAATCAGCCGGGAACTGGAAGGCCTGCGCGCCGAGATCGAAAAGGTGGGCACCGTCGCCCAGCAGATTGACGCCATCGCCAAGCAGACCAACCTGCTGGCCCTGAACGCCACCATTGAAGCCGCCCGCGCGGGCGAGGCCGGCAAGGGCTTCGCGGTCGTCGCCGGCGAAGTGAAGAACCTGTCGGGCCAGACCGCCGCCGCCACCGCGGAAATCTCCGCCGTGCTGCAGAGCCTGACCAAGCGCACCCAGCACTTGGGCCAACTGGTCGAGCGGGCGATCACCTCCGCCTGATAAGGTTGGCGGGCGCCTCTTCAAGAGTCGCCTCTGTATTCGTGGCCCGCGCGGGGGAGGCACCTCAGGCGCGGGCCTGTTTCTTTGTGCCCCGACACACGCTTTTTCGAGCGTGCCCCTTTTTGGGGACAGCTATGAGGACAACGAACAATTTCGGATAAGGGAACTCTTTCCGATTTTCCCTCGTTTCCATCTTCGCCGTTTTGTGACTTATTCTTACGGGGTAGGGGCGGCGGGCGGTCGCCTGGAAAAGCCCACCCATAAGGGTAGGGAGCCGAATGCCGCTCAATGCGCAAGACCGGGCCGTGGAACCCGCCCCGGACCAGATGGCGTAGGGAGAGCACGTGCTGTTCGCGGAAGGATCCCAGGCTGCCGGCCACCTTGCCCAACGGGCGATGGAGCGCATGCGCGCCGAGGCGGTGGCGCCGCATCCGCACAACTTCACCGTCTGGTACGCCTATTACAGCGGCCGCTATCCCGACCTGACCCGGGCGGTGGACATCATCGCCAGCAACGGCCTGCCGTTTTCCGAGGCGCGCTGCGCCGACCTCTATCACAAGTTCTTCGCCGCCGATGACGAGATTCAGGCCATCCAGGAGATCGGCGTCAAGTTGACGGAGGCCCTGGCCGGCGTCACTGGCGCCGTGGCCTCGGCCGGCAACGACGTGGGCAATTTCGGTGCGGCGCTCAAGGTGTTCCAGGGTCAGGTCGACCTGTCGGATACCCTGGACCAGTTGCGCGGCGTCATCCGAGCCATGACGGAACAGGCCCAGCGCGTGGCCGTGCGCAACCAGTTCCTGCAGACCCAGTTGAGCGACAGCGCGCAGCAGCTGGAAACCATGCGTCGCGATCTGGACACGGTGCGGCGCGAGGCCATGACGGACGCGCTGACCGACTTGGCCAACCGCAAGCAGTTCGATCAGGCCCTGCGTGAGGCCGCCGCCACCGCGATGGAAGATGGCCGGCCTTTGTGCCTGCTGATGATCGACATCGATTTCTTTAAGAAATTCAATGACAACCACGGCCATGTCGTGGGCGACCAGGTCCTGAAGCTGGTGGGACGCACCCTGAAGGACTCGGTGCGCGGCCGCGATACCGCCGCCCGTTTCGGCGGTGAGGAATTCGCCATCATCATGCCGGAAAGCTCGTTGGACGAGGCGCTGGCTTTCGCCGAGAAGACGCGGGCCACCATCGCCAACCGCCGCATCGTCAAGCGCACCTCGGGCGCCGCCATCGGCAACATCACCCTGTCGGTGGGGGTGGCGCTATATGAGCCCGGCGAGTTGCTAGGCCGTTTCGTCCAGCGGGCGGACGAGGCGCTGTATGTGGCTAAGCACGAAGGTCGCAACCAGGTTCGCGCCCATGTGGAAACCGAAGCGGCTTTTGTTTGAGTCCCCCAAACGGCGGGCGCGGGCATCCGCCCGCTTGCCTCATCCTCGATTTCCAGTCCGCTGACGCTTCCCGGAAATCTGCGGCCGCCGCAGTCGCGACCTAGTTTTTACAAGCCAATGGGGAGGGTGAAGATGCCTTCAGCGCCTCACCACTTGCGCTCGGTCTTCATGCCGCCGGCGTTGATGGCGTCCAGGAAGGGGCTGCCGGTGGACTTGCGGTCGCGGCTGGCGCGCAGGGTGCCCTGGGCGCGGGCGGCGGCCACCACCTTGATGGCGGCCTCGGTGGCGTCGGTGTGGATCTGGTGCCGCACGTCCGGCTCCAGCGACTCAAATGCCTCGCGGGCGAAGACCAGCGCGTTCTCCGACCGGGTTTCCAGAACCTGGCGCAGGGCGTTGGCCGCCATCAGGCATTCCAGCCGCTCCGGTCCGGACAGGTCATCCAGGACATCAGCCAGGATGCCAATCGCTTGCAGCGTCTTGGTGTCGTTCAAGCGCAGGTTCATCGGTTCACTCCCCGCTTCGCCGGCCGCCGCCCAGAGGGGCGTGGAACCATGCGAACGGCTTCATCACGTTGATCATTATCTTTCCACCATATGAACCTCTTGTGCAACGGGATAGGTGCCCGGCCTTTAGGGGAGGGGCGCCTCTGGCGAAAGGGGAGGCGGAACGGGGAGGGCGGGTAAAAGGCCATCGCGGGGGCAGACGAAAGGGGCCTTGTGCTATATATGTTCCCATCATGACCGATCTGTTTTCCCGTCTGGACCCGCCCGCCCCCAAGCCCGCCGAACCGCAGAAGGCGGAGCCGGTGCCGCCTGCCGCCGCGCCCATGATGGCGCCGCGTCCCGCGCCGGCTCCGCCGCCCCCCATGCCGCCCACGGGGCCCGCAGGATGGTCGCCGGCCTATCTCGACGCGCTCAACCCGGCGCAGCGTGAGGCGGTGGAATCGCTGGATGGTCCCGTCCTGGTGCTGGCCGGCGCCGGCACGGGGAAAACCCGGGCCCTGACCACCCGCCTGGCCCATCTGCTGATGACCCGGCGCGTCAGCCCCTGGAACATCCTGGCCGTCACCTTCACCAACAAGGCGGCGCGCGAAATGCGGGAGCGCGTGGGCGCCCTGATGGGTACGGATACCGAGGGCTGGTGGATGGGCACCTTCCACGCCCTGGCCGCGCGCATCCTGCGTCGCCATGCCGAGCTGGTGGGCCTGACCTCCAGCTTCACCATCCTGGACACCGACGACCAGCTGCGCCTGCTGAAGCAGCTGATGGAGGCGGAGGGGGTGGACAGCAAAAAATGGCCCGCCCGCCTGCTGCTGTCGGTCATCGAGCGGTGGAAGGACCGTGCCCTGCCGCCCGACCGCCTGCGTCCGGAGGACGCGGGCGAGGCCGCCGGCGGCAAGGTGCTGACGCTCTACCGCCAGTACCAGGAACGCCTGCGCACGCTGAACGCCTGCGACTTCGGCGACCTCCTGATGCACAACATCACCCTGTTCCAGGCCCATTCGGACGTGCTGGCGGATTATCACCGCCGCTTCCGCTACATCCTGGTGGACGAGTACCAGGACACCAACGTGGCGCAGTACCTGTGGCTGCGCCTGCTGGCCCAGGGGCATCACAACATCTGCTGCGTCGGCGACGACGACCAGTCCATCTACGGCTGGCGCGGGGCGGAGGTGGGCAACATCCTGCGGTTCGAGCAGGACTTCCCCGGCGCCAAGGTCATCCGCCTGGAACAGAACTACCGCTCCACCGGCCATATCCTGGGCGCCGCCGCCGGCGTCATCGCGCACAACCAGGGCCGCTTGGGCAAGACCCTGTGGACCGAGGCCGAGGGCGGGGAGAAGGTGCGCCTGCGCGGCCTGTGGGACGCCGACAGCGAGGCCCGCTGGGTGGGCGACGAGGTGGAGAACCTGCAGCGCAAGGGCATGGGCCTGGACCAGATGGCCGTGCTGGTGCGCGCCGGCTTCCAGACCCGCGAGTTCGAGGAGCGCTTCATCACCCTGGGGCTGCCCTACCGCGTGGTGGGCGGCCAGCGCTTCTACGAGCGCCTGGAAATCCGCGACGCCATGGCCTACCTGCGCGTGGTGGCCCAGCCAGCGGACGATCTGGCGTTCGAGCGCATCATCAACACGCCCAAGCGCGGCATCGGCCCCGCCACCATCCAGCAGCTGTACCAGACCAGCCGGGTGCTGGGCGTGCCGCTGCTGGAGGCCACCTGGCGCCTGACCGGGACGGATGAGCTGAAGCCCAAGGTGCGGTCCACCCTGCGCGGCCTGGTGGAGGATTTCGCCCGCTGGCGGTCCCAGATCGAGACGGTGCGCCACACCGACCTGGCCCAGTCCATCCTGGACGAAAGCGGCTACACCCGCATGTGGCAGGAGGACAAGACGCCCGAGGCGCCGGGTCGCCTGGAAAACCTGAAGGAACTCGTCAACGCCATGGGCGAGTTCGAAAACCTGCTGGGCTTCCTGGAGCACGTCAGCCTGGTGACGGAGAACGCCGAGACGGTGGATTCAGCCCAGGTCTCGCTCATGACCCTACATGGCGCCAAGGGCCTGGAGTTCGACGTGGTCTTCCTGCCCGGCTGGGAGGAGGGCGTGTTCCCCAGCCAACGCACCCTGGATGAGAACGGCATCGCGGGGTTGGAGGAGGAACGGCGCCTGGCCTATGTCGGCATCACCCGGGGCCGCAAGCGCGTCTACATCAGCCATGCCGCCAACCGCCGCATCCACGGCACTTGGTCCACCAGCCTGCCGTCACGCTTCATCGGGGAACTGCCCGATGAGCACATCGCGGTGGAGAACGATCCCGGCCTGACCTCAGGCCATTGGGGGCAAGGGATGGCTGGTGGCGATGGCGGCTATGGCCGGGGCGGGTCGTCCTGGGGGGCCCGCAGCGACAGTTTCAGCGACAGCTTCAACCGCATGGGACGCCAGGCGCCCGCCGGCAACCGCACCAGCCGCCTGATCGAGGGCACGGCGTTGGACGTCACCCCGCGCGCCCGCCCCGACGCCCCCTTCCGCCCCGGGGCCCGCGTCTTCCACCAGAAGTTCGGCTATGGCGTGGTCAAGGCGGTGGAGAACGACAAGCTGGAGATCTACTTCGAGCATTCCGGCACGAAGAAGGTCATGGACAGCTTCGTCGTGCCGGCGGACCAGGCGGGGTAAGGCGGCGGCGCCAGGCTTTCGCCGCGGGGGCGTTTCACGGGAGCGGACTGCGCCGAATTGGAAGTTCGGTTTGGGGCGAGGGGAGTCACGCTCCAAGGTGATTCCGTCCTCACGCGATCTGCTCTAGTTTGGCGCCTCACGTTTCAGGTGGGGCGATGACCATCGTTCAGAGCATTCGGGCCGACGGGACGCCGGCCGCCGACCGGTCCTGGTTGCGGGACGCGCTGGTGCTGCTGGTGTTGACCGCGGCGATGCTGACACGCGACCGGTCCTGGGTGGTCCATCCCGCCTTGTGGGCGGAAGATGGGATGGTGTGGTTCAAGGACGTCTATGATCATGGCCTCGCGGCCCTGTTCATGCCCCATGCCGGCTACCAGAACCTCTACCAGCACCTGATCGCCATGCTGGGGCTGGCCCTGCCGCTGGCATGGCTGCCCGGTTGGTTCCTGGTGGGGGGCGCGATCGCGCAGATGCTGCCGGTGGCCGTGCTTCTCCATCGCGGGGCGGAGATCGTCCCCTCACCTTGGGCACGGGCGGCGCTGATCCTGTTTTATGTCGGGATACCGAATTCGCAGGAGATCCACCTCAACCTCACCAATACGCAATGGCATCTGTCTCTGGTGCTGTTCCTGCTGCTGGTGTTGACCCCGCCGGCTGGATGGCTGGGCCGGGCGGCCCATTATACCGGATTGATGGTTTCAGCGTTGACCGGGCCGTTTTCCATCTTCCTGGCGCCGGTGGCCCTATGGCGGGGTTTGCGCCCGCCGGCGGATCGGCGCCGGGAAGAACGGCTGAAGGCCGCGTTGGTGTGCGCGGTGGCCCTGGTCCAGGTGGTTTACGTCGTGTGGGGCCTGCTGACCGTCGCGCGGGAGACCTTGCCCTTGGGCGTCGGCTTCACCCGCTTGGCGCGGATGCTGGCCGATCAGCTTTTCCTCGCTGGGATCTTGGGCGCCCGGACCATTTGGGATTTGCGGGACCTGCCGCTCTGGCGGCAATCCGTGGTGGCCTGGGTGGTCGTGCCGCTGGCCCTGGCGATGCTCGCGATGGCTTTCCGGCGGGGACCGGCCGTGTTCCGCCAGTTCCTGGCGTTCGGCGTGCTCACGCTGGCGGCAGGCTTGGTCGCGCCGGTGGGGCCTTCGGGCGTCGAGCAGTGGGGAATGATGGACCTGCCCGGTATTTACGGCCGTTATTTCTTCTTGCCGATGATGGTGTGGTTCACCGGGCTGGTGGTGTTGGCTGCCCAGGGGGGCACGTGGTTGCGTTGGGTCGCGCTGCTTCTGCTTCCCCTGTGCTTGATCGGTGTTTGCCGTGACTGGCTCTACCAACCCAAACAAGACGTGCACGAGGCCTACCGGCAAGCGGTGCGGGATTTCGAAGCGGCGCCCCCAGGCACGACGATCAAATTCCCTGAGGCGTCGCCCGGCTGGACCATGGACCTGACCAAGCGCTGATGCCCCAAGCGGTTCCGGCGACCCGGGGACTACATCCGTTCGTAGACGCCTGTCAGGGCGCCCCAGGCCAGCACGGTCTGGGGTGTCAGGGCCGCCAGCAGGTCGGCCAGGCTGGGCAGATCCGGCAGGGCCAGCGGGTGTTCCAGGGCCAGCAGTTGGAAAACGTAGCGGTGCGGGCCGTGACCCCGCACCGGGCGCGGGCCGGCGTAGCCGACGCGCCCGAACAGACCCCGGCCCAGGGTGACGCCGTTGCCCACCTGGGGGCACAGCTCCCCCTCCTCGAAACTTTTGCGCCGGGGCGCGATGGCGGTGGCCAGCAGGTGGGTCGCCGGCCGTGGCAAGGGCGCGTCCGGGTCCTGCATCACCAGGGCCAGGGCCGCCGTGCCGGCGGGCACGCCCATCCAGGTGAGCGCCGGCGACAGGTTGTCGCCCACGCCGCTGCCGGCATGGTGGCGTGGGATGGCGCCGCCGTCGGCGAAGGCAGGGCTGCCCAGACGCAGGCTGGCCGGCGCGTCCTTGACCAGCGGATGATTGATGACCAGGCGGACGTCGCCGGCGCGCAGGCCGCGCAACAGACGGCCCAGCCAGTGGCCTCTGGGGGAGGCCGGCTGGGCGCCGAGGCCGCGTTCCAGGGGAAAAGGTGGCAGGCCGCTGTCCAGGGTGGTCCTCATGCGGTTCCTCCCGTTTCAGGGTGGTGGGCTCGGCGTGGCGCCCAGGTGAGGAGGTGACGGCGGCGGCGGCCCGTGTTATGCGAGGATGGTCTCGCATAATGGATAGTTGAGGATGGCCTCGCAAAAGTCAACAGCGACCGATCTCGCGGCCAATTCGGATTCCGGCACGGGGCGGGCGCCCAAACGGGCGCGCGGACGGCAGCGCGTGGCCGCCTTGCTGGACGCGGCCACCCTGGTATTCGCGGAAAAGGGCTACGATGCCGCCACGATGACGGAAATCGCATCGCGGTCCAACACGGCCATCGGCTCCCTCTACCGTTTCTTCCCATCCAAGGAGGCGCTGGCCGAGGCGCTGCTGCGCCGCTATGGCGAGCGGGCGGGGGCGGGGCTGGACGCCATCGCCGCCCAGGCGCGGGACCTGACGGCGGGCGAACTGGCCGACGCGTTGCTGGACCTCATGATGGCGCTGAAAAGCGAGCGCACGGCGCTGAAGGTGCTGATGGACGCCCGGGTGGACGGCGACAACCGGCGGCAATATCTGCGCGGGGTCATCCGCGGCCGCCTCGCCGGCGTGCTGTCGGCCCACGCCCCGTCGCTGTCGGCCGACCGGGCCGCCATCGTGTCCGTCATGCTGCTGCATCTGATGAAGGCCATCCCGGAATTGGCGCAGGAGGGGGAGGCGGCAGCCTTGATCGCGGAGATGCGCCTGGTGCTGGGGGCCTATCTGGCGGTGGCGGTGACGGCAGGCTGATTTGGGGGGCCATAACGCCCCCTGGCGGCCAGGGGGCGGGTTGCTACTATGGTGGCCATCACGAGGCGCGGTTAGAAGTCAGGTCAGCGATGTCGGCAACAGGTCCTTGGGAGCGGTTCGCTTGTGGCGAGCCCGTGCCGTGGTTCAACGGCCCCACCCATACCCACCCGCGCTTCGCGCTGGACACCGTGGCTGGCCGCCATGTGCTGCTGGGCTTCTTCGCGTCGGCTGGGGAAGGGGCGGGGGCGGACATGTTGCGCGCCGTGGCCGCGAACCGCGCCCTGTTCGATGACGACCGGGTGTGCTTCTTCGGTGTCACCACCGACGCCGGTGACGATGCCGCCGGCCGCGTCACGCCGCAACTGCCCGGCATCCGCTATTTCCTGGACTATGACGCCAGCCTCAGCCGGGGCTATGGCGCCGTCGACGCGGGGGGCGGCCATACCGGCTTCTGGCTGCTGCTGGATCCCACCTTGCGGGTGTTGATGGCGGCACCCGCGGCCGAGGCGGAACGGGTGATGGCGGCGGTGGTGGCCCTGCCGCCTCCGGCCCTGCACAGCGGCATGGAGGTGCAGGCGCCCGTGCTGGTGGTGCCCCGGGTGTTCGAGCCGGACTTCTGCCGCCTGCTGATCGCCCTGCATCAGCATCACGGCGGCCTGGATTCCGGGGTGATGAATGAGGTCGACGGCCGGCTGGTGGGGGTTTACGACTATACGCGCAAGCGCCGCCGCGACTATTTCATGAAGGAGGAGGCGCTGTGCCAGGCCGCGACCCAGCGTATCGCGCGCCGCCTGCTGCCCCAGGTGCGCCAGGCCTTCGCCTTCGAGGCCACGCGCATGGAGCGCCATGTCGTGGCCTGTTATGACGCGGAGGAGGGCGGCTACTTCCGGCCGCATCGTGACAACACCTCCGCCGGTACGGCCCACCGCCGCTTCGCCGTCACCCTGAACCTGAACACGGAAGACTATGAAGGCGGGGAATTGCGCTTCCCCGAATTCGGTCCCCGCACCTACCGCGCCCCCACCGGCGGTGCCGTGGTCTTTTCCTGCAGCCTGCTGCATGAGGCCCTGCCCGTCACCCAGGGCCGCCGCTACGCCTATCTGCCCTTCCTGTTCGATGAGGCGGGGGAGAGGCAGCAGCGCGAGTACCGGGAGTGGGCGGCCCAGGCCGATACCCCACCCGGCGACTGAATGGGGCCCACAGACTAAGGCGTGTCCAGCGGCACTCTCACGGCGGGCCAGTCGCCTGGCGCCGACTGGCGGTACAGGCGCATGGACAGGTACCAGGGGGTGTTCAAGGAGACGGGGCCGTGCGGTTACGCGCGGGTTACAAACCGCCGCGCGCCTTGACGGCAAGTGCCTGATATAAAGCCGCAACCAGCGGGGCGCTTTTTTGGGGGGCCCCGCCCATCAACTCGGGCAATGAACATCGGGGGCTCCGCTTGATGTCGGGCAAAACCACTGCACGCCACGCCAACCTGCGCCGCGCCGTCCTGGCGGCGGCGTCCACCGTTTCCCTGCTGACGCTGACCCTGCCGGCGCGCGCCGCCGACGATCCCAAGGTCGATCCCAAATACATCTGGGACCTGAGCGACTACTACAAGTCGCCGGCGGACTGGGACGCGGCGCGGGCCAAGATCAAGGCCGAATTGCCGGGCCTGGCCAAGTACAAAGGCACGCTGGCCAAGGGCCCCGCCGCCACGCTGGCGGCGCTGGAGGCCATCTACGGCGTCTATCATGAGCTGGAGCAGGTGGGCACCTACGCCAGCACCATCGCCAGCACCGACACGCGCGACGCGCCGGCGCAGGAGCGGGACGGCCTGGCCCAGGATCTGTCGGGTGAGGTCTCGGCCGCCACCGCCTGGCTGTCACCGGAGATCCAGGCGCTGGGGGCCGCCAAGGTGGACGCCTACCTGAAGGCTGAGCCCAAGCTGGCCAAGTTCGGCTTCGCCCTGCATGACGCGCTGCGCCTGAAGCCCCATACCCTGGGGGCCGAGGCCGAGGGTGTGCTGGCGGCGCTGGGGCCGGCGCTGGGCGGCAGCAGCACCACCTACAACCTGCTGTCCAACGCCGACATCGACTGGCCCACCATCACCCTTCCCAACGGGCAGTCGGTGAAGCTGACCCAGGCCAATTACCAGAAGTATCGCGAGGATCCGGACCGCGCCGTGCGCAAGGCGGTGTTCGACGCCTTTTGGACCAAGTTCGGCCAATACGCCAACACCATGGGCTCCACCCTGGGCAACACGGTGCAGGGCGACGTCATCCAGTCCAAGCTGCGCCACTACCCGTCGGCGGTGGCGGCCTCGCTGTCCAACAACGACATTCCCGAGGGCGTCTACCGCACCCTGGTGGCGGAGGCCAACAAGGGCCTGCCCACGCTGCACCGGTATTTCAAGCTGCGGCAGCGCATGCTGAACCTGCCCGACCTGCACTATTACGACATCTATCCGCCCCTGGTGTCGTCCGACGCCAAGTTTCCCGTCGAAGAGGGCGAGAAGCTGGTGCTGGCGGCGGTGAAGCCGCTGGGGGACGACTACCAGAAGGCGCTGGCGGACGGCTTCGCCCATCGCTGGATGCATGCTTACCCGCAGGAGGGCAAGCAGTCCGGCGCCTACCAGACGGGCGTCTACGGGCTGCATCCCGTTGTCTTCCTGAACTATCAGGACAACTACAACTCCGTCTCCACGCTGGCCCATGAATGGGGCCACGCCATGCACACCACCTTCGCCAACCGCACCCAGCCCTATGAGCTGGCGGGCTATTCCCTGTTCATGGCGGAGATCGCGTCCACGGCGAACGAATTCCTGCTGTCCGACTACATGCTGGCCAACGCCAAGACGCGCCAAGAGAAGCTGCTGTACCTGGGCAATGAGCTGGAGACCATCCGCGGCACCTTCTTCCGCCAGACCATGTTCGCCGAGTTCGAACTGCAGGTGCACGACGCGGTGGAGAAGGGCGAGCCCATGTCGGGCAAGCGCATGACGGAAATCTATCTGGGCCTGCTGCGCAAGTACCACGGCGCCGACCAGGGTGTGATGCAGATCGATCCGGTGTACGCGGCGGAATGGGCCTTCATTCCCCACTTCTACCGGCCCTTCTACGTCTACCAGTACGCCACCTCCATTTCCGCCTCCGCCTATTTCACGGAGAAGATCCGCGACGGTGGGCCGGCGGCGCGCGACACCTACCTGGCGGCGCTGAAGGCCGGCGGGTCGGACTATCCGGTCAACGTGCTGAGGAAGGCCGGCCTGGACATGGCCTCGCCGGCCCCCTACCAGGCGCTGGTGCGCCGCATGGACGCCGTTATCACCGAGATGGAACGGTTGCTGGATCAGAAGGACTGACGCATCTTGCGTATGCGGTGGCTTCGCTGGATGTCTTGTGGGATTGCACTGGGGGAAAAATGAACATAAGGGTTGTTATTGCGACTGTGATTGCCATGATGAGCATGTCCACCGCATCTGCGGATACGCTGGTCAATCCCCAATCCCAGCGTATTTCAGACCTTTGGAATCTAACCGGCGCTGACTCTGTTGGGATCAAGCTTTCGGGCGCGACCTTTAATGGGGGCTGCGGTGGTGGAAACGATATGTTTGCAACCGATCCCAACGATGCGAGCAATAAGCTCATGCAGTCCTTATTACTGTCGGCCTATTTGGCGAACCGAGGCGTGCAGGTTACTGTGAATGGCTGCGTCGCGGGTGTATCAAAGATCGTCGCGGTCCATGTGACGCCCAACTAAGCAGTCAGCTTTAGCCCGGCAGCAGAGACGCTTCACAAGCGGATCCGGCGCGTCTATAGAGGAACAGCAGGTTCCGGCGGGCAACCGCCGGAACCTTTTGTCATGAGCGCTGTGGGGGAGTGTGGGTGATGTCGGGCATGTGGCGGGTCGCACTGACGGTGCATGAGGATGTGGTGCAGAACTTCGCCCAGGTGCTGGAGAGCCATGTCGACGCCGTTTCCACCTTCGAGCTGGAAGAGGGCGGCAACTGGCTGATCGAGGGCACCAGCCATGGCGAGCCCGACCAGTCCCGCCTGGTGGCTCGCGTCACCGTGCTGGCCATGGCCCTGGGCGTGCCGCAGCCGCGGATCGAAGTGGAGCCGCTGGCCCCCATCGACTGGGTGACCCAGACCTATCTCAGCTTCCCGCCCATTCGCGCCGGCCGCTTCTTCGTCCATGGCAGCCACCACAAGAAGCCGGTGCCCGCCGGCGCCATCGGCTTGCTGATCGAGGCCGCCATGGCCTTCGGTTCCGGTGAGCACGCCACCACCCAGGGCTGCCTGCGGGCGCTGAGCGACCTCAACAAGTCCATGCCCGTCACCCGGGCGCTGGACATGGGCTGCGGCTCCGGCATCCTGGCCTTCGCCATCGCCAAGCTGTGGCACGCCCCGGTGGCGGCGGTGGATATCGACGCCCTGTCCATCATGATCGCCGCCGAAAACGCCCGCCTGAACAAGGTGGACAAGCTGGTGACCTGCCGCGGCGGCGATGGCTACCGCACCCCTATCGTGCGGCAGAAGGGCCCCTATGACCTGATCGTCGCCAACATCCTGGCGCGGCCCCTGGCCCGCATGGCGCCGCAACTGCGCCGGAATCTGCGCCCGGGCGGTGTCGCCGTGCTGTCCGGCCTGTTGGCCCGGCAGGAGAAGCTGGTCATCGCCGCCCACCGTCGCCAGGGCCTGAAGCTGGTGCGCCGTTACCAGATTGGCGAGTGGAACACGCTGGTGATGAAGGGCTGACGCCCCGGGTCACGAACGGCGACGCCGGGGTGAATTCTTTCAGGGTGTTGAACGCCGGCTTCGAAAGGGGCCGGCGTTCGTCTTTTTCGGGCGTCCATGGGCGCGCGTTTTCGTTCCTGTAAATTCATGTAACGCGACGGTAAACGGGGCAGACAGGGGCGGGGTGCCAAGCGTATCACAAAGGCCTTGGGCACCGCCGTCCCCCTTGGGCGGCCGGCCCGACGGATACGGCATCGGGCGACCGGCGCCGGTAAGTCGCGGCGGGGGTCTTCTCCCCGCGTTGGTCCCCGCCGCGACGCTTTCCTGCTTCCCCACCAAAAAATTTGATGCTGTCAAAAGCCTCGCCTACACTGGCGGAAAGGGGGCTTAGGGGCGGCCTCGCGCATGGCCCGTACCGTCAGGGATCCCATCGGGCACACGTCCTTGCGCGCGGGCCTGCCGCGTCCTAGCTTCGTCCCCCAAATCAATCGGCCGCCGATCCTCGCGGCCTTGAGAGAGGCGTCTTACCCGTGGATAGCACCCATCATACCCCGCATCCCGTTGTTGAGCCCTACCGGGGCGATGCCGAGCTGGCCCGCCTGTTGAAGGCCGCCGGCATCGACCGTGACGTGGCCGGGGTGCGGGAGTTGCTGCGCGGGGTGCGGGCGGCGCCGGAGGACGTGGATCCCCGCCATTTCCTGTCCCTGTTCGGCAGCGACCTGCCGGATGAGCTGGCGACCCAGCTGGGGGCGCTCAAGGCCCTGATCGAGGCGCCGCCCTCGCCGCAGGCGGGCGACATCGCCGGCCGCGTGGCGGCCTTGCGCGCCGAGCTGGCGCGCCGGGACCTGGACGGCTTCGTCATCCCCCGCGCCGACGAGTTCCAGGGCGAGTACGTGCCCGCCCGCGCCGAGCGCCTGGCCTGGATCACGGGCTTCACCGGCTCGGCCGGCATCGCCGTGGTGCTGCGCGACCGCGCCGCCGTGTTCGTCGACGGCCGCTACACCCTGCAGGCCGAGGCCCAGGTGTCGGCCAGCCTCTATGAGCGCCATCATCTGACCGAGACCTTCCATGGCGACTGGATCGCCGGCGCGCTGAAGAAGGGCGGTCGCGTCGGCTATGACCCGTGGCTGCACACCGTGGGGTGGATCGATCGCATGAAGGCGGCCCTGGGCCGCGTCGGGGCGGACCTGGTGGCGGTCGACACCAACCCGCTGGACGCCATCTGGCATGACCGCCCCTCCGCCCCGCTGGGGCCGGTGGTGGCCCACGCCCTGGCCCAGGCCGGCCAGTCCTCCGCCGACAAGCGGGCGGAGATCGCGGCCGAGCTGAAGCGCAATGGGGAACTGGCGGCCGTGCTGACCCAGCCGGACGGCATCGCCTGGCTGCTGAACATCCGCGGCGGCGACGTGCCCAACACGCCCCTGCCGCTATCCTACGCCCTGTTGACCAACGATGGCGACGTCGACCTGTTCATCGACAGCCGCAAGCTGGTGCCGGGGTTGGAGGTCCACCTGGGCAACCAGGTCTCTGTGCGCAAGCCGGAGGAGCTGCGCGGCGCCTTGGAGGCCATCGGCGCCACCGGCGGCAAGGTGCGGGTCGACCCCGTCTGGACCGCGTCCTGGGTGTTCGACCGCCTGACCGAGGCGGGCGCCAAGGTCGTGAAGGAACGCGATCCCACCGTTTTCCGCAAGGCCGCCAAGAACACGGTCGAGATCGCTGGGACCCGTGCCGCCCACGCCCGCGACGGTGTGGCCGTCACCCGTTTCCTGCACTGGCTGAGCAAGGCCGCCGCCGCCGGCACCCTGACGGAGATCGAGGCGTCGGACCGGCTGTTCGAGTTCCGCAAGGAACAGCCGCTGTTCCGGGGCACCAGCTTCGACAGCATTTCCGGCGCCGGGCCCAACGGCGCCATCGTCCACTATCGCGCGGCGCCCGAGACCAACCGCGTGCTGGAGAAGGACAGCGTCTACCTGATCGACAGCGGCGGGCAATACCTGGACGGCACCACCGACATCACCCGCACGGTGGCCATCGGCACGCCCCCGGCCGAGGCCAAGCGCCACTTCACCCTGGTGCTGAAGGGGCACATCGCGCTGGCCACCCTGCGCTTCCCCAAGGGCACCACCGGCTCGCAGATCGATATCCTGGCCCGTCAGTTCCTGTGGGCCCAGGGCCTGGACTATGACCACGGCACCGGCCACGGCGTGGGCAGCTTCCTGTCGGTGCACGAGGAATTGGCCCGCATCGCCAAGGCCCCCAACGCGGTGGCCCTGGTGCCGGGCATGATCCTGTCGAACGAGCCCGGTTACTACCGGACGGGCCAGTACGGCATCCGCATCGAGAACCTGGTGCTGGTGCAGCCCGCCACCGATATCCCCGGTGGCGATCATCCCATGATGGCGTTCGAGTCCCTGACCCTGGCGCCCATCGACCGCACCCTGATCGAGCCGTCGCTGCTGACCGACGCGGAGAAGGCCTGGCTGAACGCCTATCACGCCCGCGTGGCGGCGAAGATCGGCCCGCAGCTGGAGGTCGATGCCGCCGCCTGGCTGGCCAAGGCCACCGCGCCGATCTGAGAGGGTGAGGCCGGCGGCGGAGCCCTGCCGCCGGCATCCCTTTGCCGTTGGTTTGCCAGCCGGTAAGCTGACCCCCTGATCACCAGGGGGATGGCTTTGGACCGGCGCTCATTTCTGGCCACGGCGGGCACCGCCGCCGTCATCGCGTCTTCGGCCGATGGTGCCCAGGCGGCGCCGTCACCGTCTCTGATCAAGCCGCCCATGCTGCGCCCCGGTGACAAGGTGGGCGTGCTGGATCTCAGCACCGCCGTCTATGACCCCGCCGTCGCCGACCGGGTGGCGGCCGTCGTCCAAGCCCTGGGCCTAGTGCCGGTGCTGTCGCCGCATCTTTTCGACCGCTCGCGGGCCTTCAAGGCTTCCGTCCAGGAACGGCTGTCCGACCTGCACGGCTTCATCAACGACCCCGCCATCCGCGGTGTCTTCTGCGCGCGCGGCGGCTATGGCATCAGTGAGATCGTGGAGCGGGTGGACTACGACCTCATCCGCCGCAACCCGAAGGTGTTCCTGGGCTTCAGCGATCCGACGCTGCTGCACCTGGCCATCGCGCGCAAGGCGGGGTTGGTCACCTTCCACGGCCGCATGCCGGGCCTGGCCAAGTTCACGCCCTTCTCGCTGGAGGCGCTGCGCCGCGCCGTCTGCGCGCCGGACCCCCTGGGCACCCTCTCCAATCCGGAGGAGGGTAATCCGCTCCGCCCCAATTACCCGCTGCGCACCGTTGCGCCCGGCCAGGCCGCCGGCCGGCTGGTGGGTGGCAACCTGTCCATGATCATGGCCGCCATGGGCACGCCGTGGGAGATCGACACCCGCGGCGCCATCCTCATGGTCGAGGATGTGGACGAGGCGCCTTACGCCATCGCCCGCATGCTGTGGACCCTGCGGCACGCCGGCAAGCTCCAGGCCGCGTCCGGCATCGTCGTCGGCGCCTGCGCCGGCTGCGACAAGCCCTCCGACGCCTCGCCCTACGGACTGAACGAGGTGTTCGACCTGGTGCTGGGCGACCTGGGCATCCCCGTCTTCTCAGGATTGGCCCTGGGCCACACCGACGAGACCCTGACCCTGCCGCTGGGCGTCCAGGCCCACCTGGACGCCACGGGCCGCACCCTGGCGGTGCTGGAGAGCGGGGTTGCTGCTTAAGCGGCGGCTATGGTGGAAGAGGACACCGGATAGTATCATCAAGCACCGTCGTGATGCCTCTGGAGGCCGCACAATGCCTGATTCCACCCCCTCACTTTACGAGCGTGATTTTTACGCATGGGCCAACGAGCAGGCGGCCCTGCTTCGTGCCGGCAAGCTGGCGGCGGCTGACATCGTGCACATTGCCGAGGAAATCGAGAGCATGGGCAAGACGGAAAAGCGGGAGCTTATCAGCCGGCTCTCAGTGCTGCTTGCCCACCTTCTTAAATGGCAATATCAGCCCGAACGTCAGAGCCGGTCGTGGGAGGCCACGATCCGCACCCAGCGCCTGGAAGTGCGCGACCATCTGGCCGACAACCCCAGCCTAAAAGCCCAGCTTGCCGATGCCGTGGCCGCCGCTTATGAGCGCGCGGTGATCTCCGCCGCCGCTGAAACCAACCTGCCAGAGAACACCTTTCCCAATACTTGCCCATGGGCTTTCGATCTGGTCATGAGTGGAGGCTTCTGGCCGGATGCTGAGGCGCACTGACGCCTTGGGGATTGAGGGGCTGACGAAAAGGCCCGGCGGAGCGATCCGCCGGGCCTTGTCTTACGCGCTGGGCCGGAAAGGGCTCAATGTCCTCCGGACATGGCCTTCACGATCTCCTCGGTCACCTTCTTGGCATCGCCGAACAGCATCATGGTGTTGGGGCGGAAGAACAGTTCGTTCTCCACGCCGGCGTAGCCGGCGCCCATGGACCGCTTGATGAACAGCACGGTCTTGGCCTTTTCCACGTCCAGGATGGGCATGCCGTAGATGGGGCTGCTGGGGTCGGTCTTGGCGGCGGGATTGGTGACGTCGTTGGCGCCGATGACGTAGGCGACATCCGCCTGGCCGAAATCGCGGTTGATCTCCTCCAGCTCGAACACCTCGTCATAGGGCACGTTGGCTTCGGCCAGCAGCACGTTCATGTGCCCGGGCATGCGGCCCGCCACCGGATGGATGGCGTACTTCACGTCCACGCCTTCCTTCTTCAGGATGTCCGCCATTTCGCGGACGGCGTGCTGGGCCTGGGCCACGGCCATGCCGTAGCCGGGCACGACGATGACGCTGGACGCGTTCTTCATGATGAAGGCGGCGTCGTCGGCCGAGCCGGACTTGAAGCTGCGGTCACCCGCCGGGCCGGCGGCGGCGCCCGCGGCGGCGTCACCGCCGAAGCCGCCCAGGATGACGTTGAAGATGGACCGGTTCATCCCCTTGCACATGATGTAGCTGAGGATGGCGCCGGAGGAGCCGACCAGCGCGCCGGTGATGATCAGCAGCGGGTTCTGCAGGGTGAAGCCGATGCCGCAGGCCGCCCAGCCGGAATAGCTGTTCAGCATGGACACGACGACCGGCATGTCGGCGCCGCCGATGGGCAGGATCAGCAGGAAGCCCAGGCCCAGCGACACCAGGATGATCAGCCAGAAGAAGAAGGCGCTCTGCGTCGTGCACAGCAGCAGGATCAGCAGCACCAGGCCCGCCGCCAGCGCCGCGTTCAGCGGGTGCTGCATGGGGAAGACCAGGGGCTTGCCGCTCATGCGGCCGTCCAGCTTCAGGAAGGCGACCAGCGAGCCGGTGAAGGTGATGGCGCCGATGGCGATGCCCAGGCTCATCTCGATGAGGGAGCCGACATGGATGTCGCCGTCCGTGCCGATGCGGTATTCCTCGGGCGCGTAGAAGGCGGCGGCCGCGATGAACACGGCGGCCAGGCCCACCAGGCTGTGGAAGGCCGCCACCAGCTGGGGCAGCGAGGTCATCTTGATGGTGCGGGCGATGTGCGCGCCCGTCGCACCGCCGATGGCGATGCCGACGATGATCAGCACGGCCGCCAGGACGGAGAACTGCGGCAGCACGAACAGGCTGGTGATGATGGCGATGGCCATGCCGGCGATGCCATAGGCGTTGCCGGTGCGGGCCGTTTCAGGGCTGGACAGCCCGCGTAGCGCCATGATGAAGCACACGGCGGCCGCGAGATAGGCGAGCGAAGTCGCGATCAGCATGATGGTCCGGCCCCCTTACTTCTTGGCGCCCTGGGCAGGGGCCTTTTTCTTGTACATGGCCAGCATGCGCTGGGTGACCATGAAGCCCCCGAAGATGTTCACCGACGCCAGGATGACGGCCAGGAAGCCCATCACCATGGAGAAGCCGAAGTGGTGCGCGCCCGTGGCGATCAGCGCGCCGACGATGATGACCGACGACACGGCGTTGGTGACGCTCATCAGCGGGCTGTGCAGGGCCGGCGTCACCCGCCAGACCACGTAGTAGCCGACGAACACGGCCAGGACGAAGACCGTCAGGCCGGTGACGATGAAGGGCATACCCTGCTGGGCCTGGTCGGTGGCGATCTGGGTTGCCTGGTTGGCGACGTTGGCGGCCTGCTCGGCCAGCTTCTGCGCGTTGGTGGCGAGATCGGCCGCGTTCTTGGCGTAGTTTTGCGCGTCCATGGGGGCTTACTCCGCTTTCTCGGGCGCGGCGGCCGGTTCGGCGGCCGGGGTGGGGGCGGGCGGCGGAGCCGCCGGGGCGAAGGTCGGGTGGACCACGGCGCCGTCACGCGTCAGGGCGGTGCCCTTGATGATGTCGTCGTTCCAGTCGATCTTCAGCGCCTTGGCTTCCTTGTCGACCAGGGGGGTGAGGAAGTTCAGCAGGTTCTTGGCGTAGAGCGCGCTGCTGTCCACGGCGATGCGGCTGGGCACGTTGGTGTGGCCCACGATCTTCACGCCGTACTTCTCGACGATCTTGCCGGGCTCGCTGCCCTCGACGTTGCCGCCCTGTTCCACCGCCAGGTCCACGACCACGGCGCCGGGCTTCATGGTCCGCAGCATGGCGTCGGTCACCAGAACCGGGGCCTTGCGGCCGGGGATCAGCGCGGTGGTGATGACGATGTCCTGCTTCTTGATGGTCTCCGCCACCAGGGCCGCCTGCTTGGCCCGGTATTCGGCGCTCATCTCCTTGGCGTAGCCGCCGGCGGTCTGTGCCTGCTGGAACTCCTCATCCTCCACCGCGACGAAGGTGGCGCCCAGCGACTGCACCTGTTCCTTGGTGGCCGGACGCACGTCGGTGGCCGATACGATGGCGCCCAGGCGGCGGGCGGTGGCGATGGCCTGCAGGCCCGCCACGCCCACGCCCATGATGAAGGCGCGGGCCGGCGGCACGGTGCCGGCGGCCGTCATCATCATGGGGAAGGCGCGGCCGAACTCGTACGCCGCGTCCAGCACGGCACGGTACCCAGCCAGGTTGGCCTGGCTGGACAGCACGTCCATGCTCTGCGCGCGGGTGATGCGGGGAATGAACTCCATGGCGAAGGCGTCGACGCCGGCGTCGGCGTAGCTCTTCACCCGCTCGGCGTCGCCGTAGGGGCTGAGAATGGCGGCCAGCTTGGCGCCGCGCTTGATCAGCGCCAGCTCTTCCGGTTCCGGCCGCTGCACCTTCAGCACCACGTCGGCGTCGGCCAGGGCGCTGGCGGCGTCGGGTGCGATGGTGGCGCCGGCGGCGGCGAACGCGTCATCGGTGATGGCGGCGCCCAAGCCGGCGCCCGCCTCGATGGTGACGTCGAAGCCAAGCCCGACGAATTTCCGTACCGTCTCGGGCGAGGCGGCGACGCGCGACTCCCCCGGTCGACGTTCTTTAAGTACGCCGATTTTCATTGGTTACGCTCCCCATGATCGCTGGGCCCCATGACGCTGGGTTGGGGCCGGCTTGATTCAATTCAGTCGCGAAAAAGATCTCTATCGCGGAAGGGTGATGACGCTGGGCCACCATGACCTATCCGGTAATCTTTGTGAAGAAGCGGAGGGGGACGCGCATGGAACCATCACGATGCGCGCAATGCTCCGCAGCAAAAGTGATTAATGCCAATCGTTCCTCCCCCTCTCCATTGCCAGGGTGTACAGGCGAAAGTGGAATTGTCCACCGGTTACCATAAGGAACCGCCATGCGAGGGCGCCGAGAAGGTCACCGAAGTGGGTGCCTCAAGGGGAGATAGGGTGGGGGAGGACGGGCTGCGAGGCCAGGGGCGAAAAAGACCTATGCGGGACATTGGGGTGGTCTGGTCCAAAACGCGCCGTTAAACTGCGCCCGGTGTTCCCCCGTCCGGCGTTGAACCGTCATCAGACAGCAACGGCCTTTACAGGATGCGGGTGACGCCCATGTGGACGAGAGAATTCGTGATGACCGATTCCCATGCGCTGGCCGCGGCCGGGCGCGCCCTGTTCAAGGAATTGACGGATGCCGGCCGCCCCGTGGTGGGCGTGGGTATCGGTGAGGGCCTGATCTATCTGCGCGTGACGGCGCCGGACCATGGCGCGCCGGAGAACTACAACGGCTATCCGGTCGTGGTGTTCGGTGAGGACGGCGCGCGCCGCCATTAAGGCGCTATACTCCCCCCGGCCCTCAAGATAAGGGCCGGGCAGGGTGGGGACATGGGCCGGAAGTTCGCAAGAAGCGATCAAGCGCCAACAGGGCCGGCCCCCGATTCCCGGCCGGGCCTCTGCGTCCTCTGCGGTCGGCCCCTGGTGCCCGGCCCCTCGGTGGAACAGCATCATCTGGTGCCGCGCAGTGCGGGCGGCCGGGAGACGGTGCCGCTGCACCGGGTCTGTCACCGGAAAATCCATGCCGAATTGAGTGAGCGGGACCTGGCCGGGGCTTACGCCACGGTGGACGCCCTGCGCGCCCACCCCGCCATCGCCGCCTTCATTCGCTGGGTGGCCAACAAGCCGCCAGAGTTCGTGACCCGGACGGAACCACGACGGCGCTGATGTTTGCGTGCCCCCCAGGCGCCGGGCGCGGACATCCGCCGCTGGGCTTCCCCGCTTTCCGGTCCGCTTCGCTCCCCCGGAAAGCTCCGGCGGACGCAGCCGCGTCCTAATTACGCTGCGGAATCATCCGCGCGAACACAAAACGCAGGCATGACAAAAGCCGCCCACTGAGCTTCAGGGGCGGCTCCGTCCGTGCGTCTAACAGCGCGTGAGAGGCTTAGTAGCCCTCGCGCTCCAGACGCTTGCGCAGCAGCTTGCGGGCGCGGCGAATGGCCTCGGCCTTCTCACGGGCGCGCTTCTCCGAGGGCTTCTCGTAGTTGCGACGCAGCTTCATCTCGCGGAAAATGCCTTCGCGCTGCATCTTCTTCTTGAGAGCGCGGAGGGCCTGATCGACGTTGTTGTCACGAACCAGCACTTGCACGGGACGTCACCACTCCAAACAGAGTAAAGGGTTAACGGGTAATAGCCAAGACGCACGGTCGCGCAGGCAGCCCGATCGGAGGCCGGTGGTATAACACAGGCCCCCCGCCCTGTGAAGTGAATCCCGCCTTGCCTGCGCGGGGCCCCCATGCGCCCAGGGGATGGGGCACGGGGTGGGCTGAAATCACTTGGCGCCGCTTCCTCTAAAGGACAGGCGGTGGGGTCCGGGGTGACAGGGCCCACAAACCCGTGGAAACTAAAAGGGTACCACCTATATCGCATGAGGCGCGCGCCGGCGCGGGGCCTGGCGCCAGTCATGGAAGATCTGGGGAAGGGGGAACGTTGGCCATCCTGAAGATCGCCCGCATGGGACATCCGGTGCTGCGCCGTCCGGCCGCGCCGGTGGAAGAGCCGATACCCGCGGTGGTGCGCCAATTGGCACAGGACATGATCGAAACCATGGTCGATTCGTCCGGCGTGGGCCTGGCCGCTCCCCAGGTTCATGTCGGCTGGCGGGTCATCGTCTTCCGCGTTCCGGCGGAACGGGCGGGCGGGGAAAATCTCGATGTCCAGGTGCTGGTCAACCCGGTGGTGGAGCCCCTGTCGGAGGAAACGCAGTTCGGCTGGGAAGGATGCCTGTCCATCCCCGGCCTGCGCGGCGCCGTGCCGCGTTACAACCATATCCGCTATCGCGGCCTGGCCCTGGACGGATCGGTGGTGGAACGCGAGGCGCGGGGTTTCCACGCCCGCGTCGTGCAGCATGAGTGCGATCATCTGGACGGCGTGCTGTACCTGGACCGCATGAACGATTTGCGCTTCCTCAGCTTCACCGAGGAGATGAAGTATTTCGGCGCCGATTCGGTGCCCAAGCTGCCCGGTTGACCTGGATTGGCGCGTCCCTTTGAGGGGGTGGAGGCGGCGGGGATGCGGACCTATACTGGCGCCGACCCCGCGGCCGCCTGCCGGCCGCCCCCGTTGCAAGGGATAGTTCCCATGGCCGCCCCCGACATTGACACCGACACCGCCGCCGGCACCTCTCCCCTGGATGAGCGGCTGGTCCTGCGTGACCGGCTGATGCTGGCCGTGCTGCCGCATGTGGCCTTCGACGGCTGGTCGGAGGCGGCGCTGCGCCAGGGGGCGGCGGACGCCGACATGGGGGCCGCCCAGTTGGCCGCCTTGTTCCCCGGCGGCGTCGCCGACGCGGTGGCGCAGTTCAGCGACTGGGCCGACCGCGCCATGCTGGCGCAACTGGCGGGCCGGGACCTGGCCACGATGAAGGTGCGGGCGCGTGTGACCCTGGCGGTGCGCGTGCGTCTGGAGCTGTTGGCGCCGTGGACGGAGGCGGTGCAGCGCGCCAGCTCCTTCCTGGCGTTGCCCACCCATGCCGGCCTGGCCGCCCGCCTGCTGTACCGCACGGTGGACGCTGTCTGGTACGCCGCCGGCGACCAGTCGACCGACTTCAACCATTACACCAAGCGCGCCCTGCTGGCCGGGGTGCAGACCGCCACGGTACTGTATTGGTTGAGCGACCGCTCGCCGGACCATGCCGACAGCTGGGCCTTCCTGGACCGGCGTATCGAGAACGTGATGGCCATCGGCAAGGGCCTGGCCACCCTGTCGCCGCCCAAGCTGTCATCGCTGAAAAACTGGGGCGGCTTGGTGCCCTCACCCCTGCGCTTCTCCCGCCATTTGCGCCAGCGGGTGTGACGGGCGGGCGTGATCACTTCAGCCGTTCCATGAAGAAAGGGCCCGGACGGGGATGTCCGGGCCCTTCGCCATTCAGCGCCTGAAACCGGCGCTTACTTATCGTGGCTGATTTCCGTGTCCTTGGTTTCCCGCACGAACAGCAGGCCGATCACGAAGGTGATGGCCGCCACGATGATCGGGTACCACAGGCCGGCGTACATCTGGCCGGTGGTGACCACGATGGCCAGCGAGATGGCGGGCAGGAAGCCGCCGAACCAGCCGTTGCCGATGTGGTAGGGCAGGGACATGGAGGTGTAGCGGATGCGCGACGGGAACATCTCCACCAGCATGGCGGCGATGGGGCCGTAGACCAGGGTCACGTAGATGACCAGGACCCACAGCAGGAAGGTCAGCGCCGGCTTGTTGATGGCGGCGTCATCCGCCTTGGCCGGGTAGCCGGCGGCCTTCACGGCGTCGGCCACCGCCTTGTCGAAGGCGGCCTTCTTCTCCTTCGCGTCCGGCGCCTTGGCGTCGTAGCTGTCGATGACCGTGTCGCCGATCTTGATCTGCGCCACGGAACCGGCGCCGCCGTCGATCGAGCTGTAGGGCACGCTCTTGCCCACCAGGGCGGCCTTGGCCACGTCGCAGCTGGACGTGAACTTGGACGTCCCGGCCACGTTCAGCTGCCAGGTGCATTCCGCCGGGTCGGCGGTCACCGTGGCCGGGCTGGCGGCCATGGCGGCCTCCAGCGCCGGGTTGCCGAAGTGGGTGATGCCGCGGAAGATGGGGAAGTAGGTCAGGATGGCCAGGGCCAGGCCGGCCAGGATGACCTTCTTGCGGCCGATCCGATCCGACAAGGCGCCGAACACCACGAAGAAGGGGGTGGCGAACAGCAGGGCGATGGCCGCCAGGGTATCGGCGGTGTTGGGGTCGATCTTCAGAGTGTTCTTCAGGAAGATCTGGGCGTAGAACTGGCCGCAGTACCAGACGACGGCCTGGCCGGCGACGACGCCGAACAGGGCCAGCAGCACGAACTTCAGGTTATAGAGGTTGCCGAAGCTCTCCAGGATGGGGGAGGACGAGGTCTTGCCCTCGGCCTTCATCTTCTTGAACAGCGGCGACTCGTCCAGCTGCAGGCGGATCCACAGGGACACGGCCAGCAGCAGCAGCGACACCAGGAAGGGGATGCGCCAGCCCCAGGCCTCGAAGTCGGCCTTTTCCAGGCTGGTGCGGCAGGCCAGGATGACCAGCAGCGACAGGAACAGGCCGCCGGTGGCGGTGATCTGGATCCAGGCGGTGTAGGACCCGCGCTTGCCATGGGGGGCGTGCTCCGCCACGTAGGTGGCGGCACCGCCGTATTCGCCGCCCAGGGCCAGGCCCTGCAACAGGCGCAGGGAGATCAGCAGGATGGGTGATAGCACGCCCACCGAGTCATAGCTGGGCAGGAAGCCGATGACGGCCGTCGACAGGCCCATGATGACGATGGTGACGAGGAAGGTGTACTTGCGCCCCACCAGGTCGCCCAGCCGGCCGAAGACCAGCGCGCCGAAGGGGCGGACGAAGAAGCCGGCCGCGAAGCCCAGCAGCGTGAACACGTCCTTGGCGCCCTGCGTCGGCAGGCCCGAGAAGAAACGGGCGCTGATGATGGTGGCCAATGCGCCGTACAGATAGAAATCATACCACTCGAACACGGTGCCGAGGGACGAGGCGAAGATGACCTTGCGCTCCTCCCTCGTCATGCCGGTCGAGGCCCCACTGGTACTGCTGCTGGCGATGTTCGCCATCGTGACTTCCTCCCATGGATGTTCTGGTATTGACTGCGGCGGGGGGGGCGGTGCGGGCGCTCACGCCCCTGGCCCGGGTTGGTGCCGGATAGGTGGCGGCGCCGTGCCGCTGGCGGCCCCGCGGGGCCTGGTAACGGGCGTCCGGTCGGACGTCTCAATCGGATTGCTGCCGCTGGCCCCCCTTCGCGTATATGTCCCCCCGGCCCTGGGCGTCCAGCCCGGGCCCGACACTCAACCGCTTTGCGGGCCCCGTTGGCCGGAGCCTCGTGCGGGTCGCCCTGTCGGAGCCCGCGTTCGCCAGGTGTTACCGCTACCCCAGGGGCCAACGCGGCCATTTGCCGCCTGGACAAAGGATGCCGGTACCGTCCCAAGCCTTGCAAAGGTAGCACCTCAGTCCTGAGCCGGCAACATGGCATTCACCTGGCAACACCCATCAAATCAAAAGGATAGCGCCGCGTTTCCAACGGTTTGGACGCCGTCGTAAAAAATTTATGAAGGGTGTTGCAAGGCGCCGTCGCACCCGGCAAAGTGCCGCCCGCGTGGGCCTGTAGCTCAACGGTTAGAGCCGGCCGCTCATAACGGTCTGGTTGCAGGTTCGAATCCTGCCGGGCCCACCACGTTTCCGCTTTCGGGTTTATGGAGGTGTGCCGCCTCGCGCGGACGCATCCTCATCCCCGCGTTCGCGCGGCGCCGGCGCTCCGCGCTCGGGCCGGTGCCCTCGAAACGCCACCAATCCGTGTCATGGCAAGGCGCCGCCGATGGGGGCGGCGCCCAGGCCAGCCGTGCGCCCACGTTTTCGGGCGTGGCGGACAAAGTCCTGGTTTCTCAGGATAATCTTTTACCTTATCGTTTTCCGGCGGCGGCGCCCGCGACGGCGCCCCGCAATCAGCAGGGGGATGGGATGGTGGTTGAGCGTAGGGACGGTCTGGCCAGCGGGATGGGCCGGCGCAACCTGCTGGCGGGGGCGGGCGCCGCCCTGGTGCTGGCCGGCTGCGCCGTGAATGTGGAGGCTGACCGGCGCGGGACGAAGGCGGAGGCGGCGCGCTCGCCCCTGACGCTGACGCCCATCCGGGCCACGCCCGACCGCATCACCCGCATCACCGTCTGCACGCGTCCCTTTCGCGCGCAAGGCCCCCGGCTGGAGGTGGAGCGCATCGGCCAGAAGCTGGTGGTCCACCATTATGGCCACGGCGGCAGCGGCTGGTCCCTGTCCTGGGGGACGGGCCTGGTCGCCACGGAGAAGGCCATGGCCCTGGGCGAGCGCGACATCGCCGTCATCGGTTGTGGCGCCATCGGCCTGACCACGGCGCTGCAGCTGCAACGCGCCGGCGCCAAGGTCACCATCTATGCCAAGGACCTGCCGCCCGACACCCGGTCCAGCTTCGCCACCGGCGTCTGGTCACCGGATTCGCGCATCTGCCTGGAACAATACGCCACGCCGGAGTTCAAGGCGCTGTGGGCACGCATGTGCCTGACCTCGTTCCAGGCCTATCAGAGCCTGCTGGGCCTGCCCGGCACCCCCATCGAGTGGGTGGACAACTACAATGTCTCGGACCAGGCCAACCGGGAGCGGCACGAGGCGGTGACCGACGGCCGGCCCCCCTTCGCCGACAGCTTGCAGCATGAGCTGCTGCCCGACCTGACGCCGCATTCCGTCGAGGTGCCGGCCGGGCTGCATCCCTTCGGCGCGCGCTTTGTCCGCCGCAACACCAACATGGTGTTCAACATCTCCAGCTACGCCCGCCTGCTGCTGGATGAGTTCCACGCCAATGGCGGCCGCATCGAGGTGCGGGAGTTCCACACCCCGGCGGATTTCGCCGGCGTGGCCCAGAAGGTGCTGGTGAACTGCACCGGCTATGGCGCCCGCGCCCTGATGAGTGACAGCTCCATCATCCCGGTGCGAGGCCAGCTGGCGCGCATGATCCCGCAGGAGGACGTGCACTACGGCCTGTTCCACAACGGCGTGTCCTTCGTGCCCCGGCGCGACGGCTTCGTCTTCCAGGCGGTGGGGGCGGACGACTACTACGGCTACAACGACGACACCATCGAGCCCGACCGCCCGCTGGCGGAACAGTCGGTGCGCATCATCGCCAGCCTGTTCCCGCCGCCGGCGTTCGGCTAGAGCGGATTGCCCAAAGGCGGAATCATCTTTGGGCGTGAAGCTGCTCGCGGACAAACTCAGCGAGAGCCGGCTGCGTCTGCTTTCACGCTGCCGGCTCTAGCAGCCCATCCCCTCCGCCACCCCGGCCACCTGCTGGCGCAGCCAGACGTGGCCGGGGTCGGCCTGGTGGCGGGGGTGCCAGGCGGCCAGGAAGTCATAACTGCGCCGGTTGGGCAGGGGCAGGTCGAACAGGTCGAGCTTCTCGGCATAGCGGCGGGCCAGACGGCTGGGCAGGACGCAGAGATAGTCCGTGGCCAGCAGGATGGGCACGGCCAGCATGAACTGATGGATGGACAGGGCCACCCGCCGCTGCCGGCCCAGCCGTTCCAGATCCTCATCCACGAAGCCGACAAAGCCGCCGCCGGTGGTTGAGACCAGGATGTGTTCCTGGGCGCAATAACCGTCCAGGTCCAGGGGCCCGGCGCCGCGCGGATGGCCCTTGCGCTGGGCCACCAGGTAACGCTCGCCGGTGAGACGGCGCACCATCATGCCGGCCTGCACCGTGCCCTGCGAGCCGATCAGCAGGTCGACCTCACCCCGCTGCATCTGGCCCAGGATGCGTTCCGGGTTGGGGGTGCGGAAGGAGAGGCGGATGCCCGAGCCCGCCACGGTGCGCAGGCGTTCCATCAAGCCCAGGCCCACCGCCACCGTGCTGTTGTCGCTGGCGGCGACGGCGAAATCGCGTGTGGCGGTCATGGGGTCGAAGGCCGGCGGCCGGCGAACCACCGTTTCCAATTCCTGCAAGGCGGCGCGCAGCGGGGCCTGCAGTTCCAGGGCGCGTTGGGTCGCCACCATGCCCCGGCCGGTTTCCGAGGGCACGAACAAGGGGTCGTGGAACAGGTCGCGCAGGCGGGCCAGCTGCGCCGACAGGGCCGGCTGGCTGATGCCCAGGCGCGCGGCCGCCCGGGTGACGTTGGCCTGGTCCAGCAGCGCGTCCAGCGAGACCAGCAGGTTCAGGTCCACACCCCTGAGATCGATCATAGTTATGGGTCCAATATTGATGATCGATTTCAGTTATATCTCGGGCGGGATTATCTCACCAGGGCAACGCCGCAGCTCAAGGAGGCCTGCCCCATGTCCCACCCTGCCCATCTGGATTCCGCCCCCTGGCCCGCCTGGCCCCTGCGCCTGCTGGCGCTGGCCTACTTCACCATGGGCACCGGCACCCTGGCGGTGGTCGGGGCGTTGCCCCCTATCGCCGCCTCGCTGTCTTTGCCACCCAGTGCGGTGGCGCTGATGGTGTCCGCCTTCGCCGCCACCTTCGCAGTCGCCGCCCCGGTGGTGCAGATGGTGGCGGGGCACCTGCCGCGCCGCACCTTGTTGCTGGCCGGCTTGGGCATCCTGGGCGCCAGCACCCTGCTGTCGGCCGGGGTGGGCAGCTATCCCCTGCTGTTGAGCTTGCGCATCCTCTCGGGCGTGGGGGCCGCCTGCGTCGGGCCGGTGGTGTCGGCCCTGGGCAGCACCCTGGTGCCGCCCCAGCGGCAGGGCCGGGCCCTGGCCATCGTCTTCAGCGGCATGACCATGGCGTCGGTCGTCGGCCTGCCGCTGTCCGCCTGGCTGGGGGAACAGATCGGCTGGCGCCCCATGTTCGTCGGGCTGGGCGTGTGGACCTGGGGCGTGGCGCTGGCCATCGCGCTGGGCGTCAAGGACCGGGGGCGGGGTCATGCCCTGGGCCTGGGGCAGCTGGCGGCCGTCCTGCGGCGCCCGGGGGTGGCGGGGGGCGTCGCCCTCATGGTCTGCCAGATGGCCGGCCTGTTCACCACCATCACCCTGATCAACCCGCTACTGCGCGATCGCTTCGGCGCCGACACGGCGCAGACGTCGCTGGCCCTCATGGTGCTGGGGCTGTCGGGCCTGGCCGGCAATTATCTCGCCCGCTGGCTGGCCGACCTGTGGTCCGCCGACCGGCTGGTGGCCGTCAGCCTGGGTGGCCTGACCATCATGTTCCTGACCATGGCCGGCGCTCCGGCGCGGCTGTGGGCGGCCCTGGCACTGCTGGTGCTGTGGGCGCTGGCCAACGACCTGTTCATGCCCTCGCAGCAGCGGCGCATGGTGGAACTGGCGCCGGAGGTGCGCGGCCTGGTGCTGGCCCTGAATTCGTCGGCCCTCTATGTCGGCATGGCCGCCGGCTCCTTCACCGCCGGCGCGGTAGAGCCCCTGGCCGGCGTGGGCACCCTGCCGCTGGTCTCGGCCGGTTTCATGGCCGCGGGCCTGGGGCTGCTGGCCGCCACCCGGCGGCGGGCCGCCGTGGCAAGCGCCACCAGGACTGTCCAACCTCCGGCCGCCTGCCCTGCGGCGCGATGACCCGGCGGTTGCAATTCCGTCGTTTTTTCAGAGGCGCGGGATTGATTTATGGCGCCGGCTCCGCACTTTCTAGCGGCAGCCGGCCGCAATGGACCTGATCGGGGGGGACCTGATCGGGGGCCCATCCTTGGCCAAAGGCTGACATCCAGGGAGGGAAGGGAACAATGTCTCGCGTCTCCGTCATCGCGCTGGCCCTCGGGCTGGCCGTGTCCAGCCTGGCGCTCACCGCCAGCGCCGCCACCGTGCCATCGCCCGCGATCACCGCCGCCGTCGCCGACAGCAACCGGCCCCAGGCCGACAAGGACCGCGACGCCGACCGCAAGCCGGCCGAGATGCTGGCCTTCGCCGGCGTGAAGGCGGGCGACAAGGTGGTGGATTTCATGCCGGGCGCCGGCTACTTCACCCGCCTGTTCGCCAAGGCGGTCGGCCCCAAGGGCAGGGTCTATTCCCTGCTGCCCAATGAGATCGCCACCCGCTCGCAAAAGGCGGTGGACGGGCAGAAGGCGCTGGCCGGGGACAAGGCCTATGGCAACATCGTGCCGCTGGTCGAGCCCGTGAACGCGCTGACCTTCCCTGAGAAGGTGGACGTGGTCTGGACCTCGCAGAATTACCACGACGTCCACGCCTTCATGGGCGCGGAGGCGGCGGCGGCCGTGAACAAGGCCATCTTCAACGCGCTGAAGCCCGGCGGCGTCTACATCGTGCTGGACCATGCGGCTGAGGCCGGCTCCGGCGTGCGCGACACCAACACCCTTCATCGTATCGATCCCGAAACGGTGAAAAAGGAAGTGGAGGCCGCAGGCTTCGTGCTGGAGGGCCAGGACGACGCCCTGCACAACACGGCGGACAACCACACGCTCAAGGTCTTCGACCCCGCGCTGCGCGGCCACACCGACCAGTTCGTCTTCAAGTTCCGCAAGCCGAAGTAAAAAGAGTTCTCATGACCAGGGCTGCGCCAGGGCCGTTTTGGCCATTGCGCAGCCCTTTGTTTTTGCGGACCCTTTAGCCATCAAGACCAAGAAGGGGGACGGGGCATGGCGAAGGGGATCGCGGCGTTGCTTGCGGGCCTGGTGATGGCCGGGGCGGGTTTGGCGCTGGCCGGCACGGCCGATGCCCCCTACCGGGTGCTGGACGGCTATGCCCGCCACGGCCATCAGGAACGGCTGAACACCCCGGCCGATGAGGTCGACTGGCTGCGCAAGAACCGCTTCGTGCATGGCGAGCTGGACGATTTCCCGGCCGACGCCATCGTGCTGCACCGGGTGGATGTGGAGAGCTACCTGGACCAGGCGGGCTTCCAGGGCAGCTACACCCATTTGTCCTACGGCTTCACCGACCCCACCGACCTGTGGGTGGTGCGCAAGGCCGGCACGGCCCCCTTCGTCGTGGCGCGTGGCCTGCCCGGGGCCGGCGGCATCACCACCCAGGTGGCGGAGTTGCAGGCCCTGGGGGCGCGCCGGGTCATCCATGTCGGCACGGCGGGCCTGCTGTCGCCGGACGTGCCCTATGGCCAGATCATCGTATCGGATGGCTCCTACCGTGATGGCGGCGCCTTCCTGCTGGCGCCCGACGCCAAGCAGCAGGTGGCGCGGCCGGATCAGGAGTTCACCGCCCGGGTGCGCGCCGCCGCCGCCCGCTCCGGCCTGCCCAGCGCCCGGGGCATCGGCTACACCATGCCCATCTACTATTTCCAGCCAGGCAGCATCCTGCGCGACCTGCTGGCCATCAAGGGTTCGGACAAGCCCACCTTCGTGGAGATGGAGGAGGGGCCGTTCTTCACCCTGGCCACCCTGACGGGCCTGAAGGCGGCCAGCGTGGTCGTGGGGTCCGACCGTCTGGTCAACGACGGCGGGCGCCTGCACCAGTCGCTGTGGGACGGCGACCTGGACGCCCTGGAACTGGCGGCGTTCAAGGTGGCGGTGGATGCGGTGCAGCGGCCTTGAACGGGAACCGGACCCCTGTGACCGGCCTCACCTCGAAAAACCGCGCGGGCGTGCTTAGGTAACCCTTGGCAGTTCCGTCGCGGTTCGAAGAAAGGCCGGTCCCCCCGTGTCGCTTCCCATTCCCTTGTCCGTTCTGGACCTTTCCCCCATCGTCGAGGGCGGCACCGCAGCCCAGGCCCTGCGCAACACGCTGGATCTCGCCCGTCATGCCGAGGCCCTGGGCTACCGCCGCTTCTGGGTGGCGGAGCATCACAACATGACGGGCATCGCCAGCGCCGCCACCGCGGTGGTCATCGGCTACATCGCCGGCGGCACCAAGAGCATCCGCGTGGGCGCCGGCGGCATCATGCTGCCCAACCATGCCCCGCTGGTGATTGCGGAGCAGTTCGGCACACTGGAATCCCTCTACCCCGGCCGCATCGACCTGGGCCTGGGCCGTGCGCCGGGCAGCGACCAGCGCACCGCCTGGGCGCTGCGGCGCGACCGCTCGGACAATGGCGACAACTTCCCCCGCGATGTGCAGGAACTGCAGGCCTATTTCCGCCCGGCCCAGCCGGGGCAGGCGGTGCGGGCCGTGCCCGGCGCCGGTTTGGACGTGCCGATCTGGATCCTGGGCTCCAGCACCTTTGGCGCCCGGTTGGCGGCGGAGCTGGGGTTGCCCTACGCCTTCGCCTCCCACTTCGCGCCCGACCAACTGCTGGAGGCGCTGCACGTCTACCGCCAGTACTACAAGCCCACCGCCGCCAATCCCAAGCCCCACGCCATGGTGGGCGTCAACGTTTTCGCCGCCGACACGGATAAGGAGGCGGAGGTGCTGTTCACCTCCCTGCAGGATCGGTTCGTGGCTTTGGCCCGCGGCAACCCCGGCCCCTTGCGCCCGCCGCAGCCGGGTGTGGAGTGGAGCCCGGAGGAGCGCGCCTGGGCCGACCGGGCGCTGCGCTACTCCGTCGTGGGTGGGCCGGAGACGGTGCGCCATGGCCTGGGCGCCATCCTGCAGCAGACCGGCGCCGATGAGATCATGGTGACCGCCGCCATCCATGACCATACTGCCCGGCGGCGGTCGTTCGAGATCACGGCCCAGGTTGCCGGGCTGGCGCCGCGCGCCGGTTGAGTTGATTATGTGCTTTAACCCCATCGACCTATAAGAGAAATCTAGTTTTAAATGTCGGCTGGAAGCGGTCCTGTTACATTGTTGGTAGCAGTTGTAATGGGGGGTCAGAATGAGAACATACTATAAACTTGCTATCGCCATTTGCTGTCTCATCAGTTCTGATTGTTGCGCTTCTCAAGCAGTAGGAACTGTTAGTGCTTTCTGGGTGACTCAAAACGGTACCGCCCTTTTCAATATCAGTGGTTCGCGAACCTCGGTTCCTGGCTGCCAGTCATCGGATGTTCCTTATCGTTTCGCGTTTGACGCCACATCGCCGGCTGGCCAGGCTAAATTATCTGCGCTCCTGACTGTTTTCTCATCCAAGATCAAGATCGTGGTGGTCGGAACGGGCGCCTGTTCGAATTGGGGGGATACGGAAACCGTAGATATCATTACGACGGACGGCACCTAACTGTTGCTTCCCGGGGGCAAGGGGTCCCGGTTGTTGAGGATAAGTGGAAAAGGCCGCCCGGCGAGGGGCGGCCTTTTTGTCTTACTTGCCCATGGACTTGTCGCGAGCGGCCTTGAACTCCGCCTTGTCGTACCACTTCGGCCAGTCGGTGCCGAAGGCCAGCGGGCGGCTGAGGTCATAGATCATGTTGACCTCCATGGCGCCGCCGCTGAGGTCCAGGTCCGGCGACCATTTGTCGGAGGGCTGGTGGTAGTGGAGGCGGGTGAACTCGTCCTCCTTGGTCTTGCCCCACTCGGCGCCGTTGGCCACGCTGTCGATGCCGCTGTGGGCGTAGATCACGGGGATGCCGATCTTGGCCAGGTTGAAGTGGTCGGAGCGGTAGTAGTACCCGCGCTCGGGAAAGGGCTCCTGGTTCAGCGCCATCATGTGGGCGTCGGTCCAGGCCTTCAGCCTGTCCTCCAGGTCGGACTTGCGCCCGCCCACCAGCACGATGTCGCGGGTCAGGCCCACGCTGCTCAGCATGTCCATGTTGAAGCCCGCGACCGTCTTGTTGGGCGCGAACAGGGGATGCTGGGCATAGTACTCGGAGCCCAGCAGGCCCTGCTCTTCCGCCGTGTAGGCGATGAACAGCAGGGTGCGGTCGGGCTTGGGGCCCTTGGTATAGCGCTTGGCGAGCTCGATCAGGCCGGCGACGCCGGACGCGTTGTCCATGGCGCCGTGATAGATGGTGTCGCCGTTGATGGCCGGACCGATGCCCAGGTGATCCCAGTGCGCGCCCACCAGGACCATCTCGTCCGGGTGCTTGGCGCCCGGGATGGTGCCGATGACGTTGTGGGAGATGACGTCGCGCTCCGTCGGCGTGATGCCGACCGACATCTTCAGGGGCAGGGGCACGGCCTTGAAGCCTCGGCGGGCGGCGCTGTCCTTCAGGGTGTTGAAGTCCAGCCCGGCGGCCTGGAAAACGGCCTTGGCCTGGTCCAGCTGCATCCAGCCTTCCACGGCGGAGCGGGTCTTCAGCCCGCCGTCGGCCGGCATCAGGCTCAGCTTGGGGATGCTGCCGCCGTTGGCGACGACGCCCCAGGGATAGCCGGCGGCGCGCGTCTCATGGACGATGATGGCGGCGGTGGCGCCGTGGCGGGCCGCCTCCTCGAACTTGTAGACCCAGCGGCCGTACCAGGTCATGGCGCCGCCGCCGAACAGGGCGGGGTCGCCGGTGGCATAGCCGGGGTCGTTGACCAGGATGACCACCGTCTTGCCGCGCACATCGACGCCGGCATAGTCGTCCCAGCCGAATTCCGGCGCCGTGATGCCGTAGCCCACGAACACCATGTCGTTGTCCTTGACCTGGACATGGGGGGTGCGCTGGCGGGTCCAGACGATCATGTCGCTGAAATACTCCAGCGACAGCGGCGCGGCCTTGGGGCCGGTGATGACCATGGGGCCGTCGGCCTTGCTGACAATCTCCGTCAGGGGGACGTTCTGCAGATAGCTGCCGTCCACGGCGGGCTTCAGGCCGATCTTCTTGAACTGGTCCTGGATGTAGGCGATGGCCTTGTCCTCGCCCGCCGTGCCGGGCTTGCGCCCCTGGAATTCATCGGATGCCAGGATGCGGATGTGCTCGGACAGGGCCTGGGCCGTCACCGGGGCCACGTCCTTGGTGACCGTGTCGGCCGCCAGCGCCGGCGCGGCCATGGCCGCCGCCAAAACGCCCGTCAGGGCCAGCGCCGCCGCGCCTTTCAGCAGGCCCGCGCGTCTGTTGTGGGTTCGCATGGGTGTTTGCGTTCCTTGTCGTTGCTCGGGGCGCGTCCATTGACGCCCCTCAAATCGCTCCTGTCCCCTGTCTGGGATTCCCCTGCCTGGGATCGGGGGCGTGGGGGTTGCGGCCCGGCGGTCGCAACCCGACTGAAAAAAGGCCGCCGTACCCTCTGCCGGGGCGCCGGCGGCCCTCACGCTCATTTGCCTTGGGACTTGTCCCGGGCGGCCTTGAACTCGGCCTTGTCGTACCATTTGGGCCACGCGTCGCTGGACGCCAGGTCGCGGCTGATGTCGTACCACATGTTGACCTGGGCGGCGCCGCCGCGCAGGTCCATGGCCGGCGACCATTCGTCGGACGGCTGGTGGTAGTGGAGGCGGGTGTACTCCTCCTCCTTCGCCTTGCCCCACTCCGCGCCGTGCTCCACGCTGTCGATGCCCATGCCGGCGTCGATGACGGGGATGCCGACCTTGGCCAGGTTGAAGTGGTCGGAGCGGTAGTAATAGCCGCGCTCGGGGAAGGGCTCCGGATTCACGACCATGCCGTGGGCATCGGTCCAGGCCTTCAGCCGTTCCTCCAGATCGGACTTTTTGCCGCCGACCAGGACCACGTCATGCACGGGACCCAGCACGCCCAGGCCATCCATGTTGAAGCCGGCCACTGTCTTGCCCGCCGGGTACAACGGGTGCTGGGCATAGTATTCCGAGCCCAGCAGGCCTTGTTCCTCGGCCGTGTAGGCGATGAACATCAGGGTGCGGTCCGGCCTGGGGCTGTGGGTGTAGCGCTTGGCCATCTCGATCAGGCCGGCGACGCCCGTGGCGTTGTCCAGCGCACCGTTATAGATGGTGTCGCCGTTGACCGCCGGCCCCACACCCAGGTGGTCCCAGTGCGCACCGACCAGCACCACCTCGTCCGGCCGCTTGGCGCCGGGGACGATGCCGACCACGTTGTGCGAGACGACGTCGCGCACCACGGGGGTGATGCCCACCGACATCCTGGCGTTCATCGGCACGGCCTTGAAGCCGTGCCGGGCGGCGCTGTCCTTGAGGGTGGAATAGTCCAGGCCAGCCGCCGCGAACAGCTCCTTGGCCACGTCCAGCTGCACCCAGCCTTCCACGGCCGACCGGCTCTGCAGCCCGCCGTCGGCGGGCATCAGGGTCAGCTTGGGCACGCTGTTGCTGTTGGCGACCACGCCCCAGGGGTAACCGGCGGCGCGGGTTTCGTGGACGATGATGGCTGCGGCCGCACCATGGCGGGCCGCTTCCTCATACTTGTAGGGCCAGCGGCCATACCAGGTCATGGCGCCGCCGCCGAACAGGGCGGGGTCGCCGGTGGCGAAGCCGGGGTCGTTCACCAGGATGACGACCGTCTTGCCCTTCACGTCCACGCCGGCATAGTCGTCCCAGCCGAACTCCGGCGCCGTGATGCCGTAGCCGACGAAGACCAGGTCGCTGTCCTTCACCTCGGCATGGGTGGTGCGCTGCCGGTTCCAGACGATCATCTGGCTGAAGTATTCGTACGACAGGCTCTTGGCCTGGCCGTCCTTGCCCGTGGCCGTGAACACCATGGGGCCGTCGGCCTTGCTGGTGACCTCGGTCATGGGCACGTCCTGAAGGTAGCCCTTCGCACCGGCTGCGGGCTTCAGTCCGATCTTTTTGAACTGGTCCTGGATGTAGGCGATGGTCTTCTCCTCGCCCACGGTTCCCGGTTTGCGGCCCTGGAAATCGTCGGAGGCGAGGATTTTGACGTGGGCCGACAAGGCCTCGGGCGTCACCGGGGCGGCGTCCTTGGCCTGCCCCATTGCCGTGGCCCCGACATCGAGCGCGAGGGCCGCGGCGAAGAGCGCCGTGGCCCCTGTGCGTAGTCTGGCTCCCATAAGTGCAAATCCCCATTGTCTTGGTCGTGTCGCCGGCGGTTACCCCGCGATAGCGCCGCTTGGGGCGAGAGCATACGGGGGTACCGGCCGGGAATCCAAGACCCTGGGCGGGCCTGCTGACGAAAGTTGGATATTGGATATAGCGGGACAATCACCCAGTCGCCACGCCCGTACGGAAAAGGCCGGCCATCCCTGGCCGGCCCCGTCGCTTCGATAAGGACTGGTGGGACAGGGGAAAGGGCGGGGACTTAGGCGTCCACGCGGGTGCCCCACAGGTCGTATTCCTCGGCGTGCTCCACCGTCACCTGGACGATGTCGCCCACCGCGACGCTGGTGTCGCCGTTCAGGAAGACGCTGCCGTCGATTTCCGGCGCATCCGCCGCGGAGCGGCCGATGGCGCCTTCCTCGTCCACCTCGTCGATGATGACGTCGATGATGACGTCGATGGTGCGGCCCACCTTGGCCTGCATGCGCTCCTCGCTGATGGCCTGCTGGTGCGCCATCAGGCGATTCCAGCGCTCTTCCTTCACCTCTTCCGGCACGGCGCCCTCGATGGCGTTGGCGGGGGCGCCCTCCACCGCCTCATACTTGAAGCAGCCCAGCCGGTCGATCTTGGCCTCCGACAGCCAGTCCAACAGGAACTGGAAGTCCTGCTCCGTTTCCCCGGGGAAACCGACGATGAAGGTGGAGCGAATGGTCAGGTCGGGACAGACGTCGCGCCAGCCGCGAATCCGGTCCAGCACCTTCTCCTGGTTGGCCGGCCGCTTCATGGCCTTCAGCACACTGGGGCTGGCGTGCTGAAAGGGGATGTCCAGATAGGGTAACACCAGGCCTTCCGCCATCAGGGGGATGACCTCGTCCACATGCGGGTAGGGGTAGACGTAGTGCAGGCGCACCCAGGCGCCCAGCCCGCCCAATTCACGGGCCAGGTCGGTCATGTGGGCGCGGACCTTGCGGCCCCTGAACTCGCTCTCGGCATGGCGCAGGTCCAGGCCGTAGGCGCTGGTGTCCTGCGAGATGACCATCAGTTCGCGCACGCCGGCGTTCACCAGGCGCTCCGCCTCGCGCAGCACGTTGCCGGCCGGCCGGCTGGCCAGGTCGCCGCGCAGCGAGGGGATGATGCAGAAGCTGCAGCGGTGGTTGCAGCCTTCGGAAATCTTCAGATAGGCGTAGTGGCGGGGCGTCAGGCGCAGGCCCTCGGGCGGCACCAGGTCGGTGTAGGGGTTGTGCACCGGGGGCAGGTGGTCGTGCACCGCCGACACCACCTGCTCATACTGGTGGGGGCCGGTGACGGCCAGCACGTTGGGGTACATCTCGCGGATGCGGCCCTCTTCCACGCCCATGCAGCCGGTGACGATGACACGGCCGTTCTCGCGCATGGCCTCGCCGATGGCGTCCAGGCTTTCCTGCTTGGCGCTGTCCAGGAAGCCGCAGGTGTTGACCAGCACCACGTCGGCGTCGTCGTAGCTGGGTGACACCTCATATCCTTCCGAGCGCAGCTTGGTCAGGATGCGCTCGCTGTCGACCAGGGCCTTGGGGCAGCCCAGGCTGACGATGCCGACCTTGGGGGCGCCAGCGGGGGACGTGGTGGAGGTGATGAGGGTGGGCTTGCTCATGGGCGGCGCTCGGGAATCCAAAAGGGCGCCAACAAGGCCAACCCCATGCCGCCTGCGGTCGGCGGAGGTCCCCTCGAAAGCGCGCTTACACTATACTATAAGGTGAGCGTCCGACCTTGGTGGTGCCGCCGCCCGTCTGGTCCGGGTATATAGCGGCACCGGGGCCGTTTGCCCATCCCCGCGCTGTCCGGAGCGCGTGCCAGGCGCGCAGGGGAGGGGCCCGCAATTGTGGGGCCGCCCCCTGTCCTGGACGCACGGCTTACCCTGGATTTTTGAGTCCAGAGCGCTTGACGGGCGGGGCCGACCTCCATATAGTCCGCCCACATTTTTCGAGGGGCAGGCTGTAGGCCGCCCTTGCGGGCTAGACGCTGTCTCTCAAAAAGACCCCCTCGAAAATCTGTATAGCCGCACCCAAGTCCTTGTTCGGACGGCGTTTGCAAGGCCCGCGCGGAGCCAGTCAGTGCTTCGTGACGGGACTTTCGTCGTTCTGGGCATGCGTTTGGGTGCCTTGTTGTTGGAACTGTGAACCGAGAGCGGTAGATGCCGACGATCAACCAGTTGATCCGCAAGTCCCGTGAGGGCGTGCCGGAGCGGGACAAGGTCCCGGCGTTGCAGGAATGCCCCCAGAAGCGCGGTGTCTGCACGCGCGTCTACACGACCACCCCGAAGAAGCCGAACTCGGCGCTGCGTAAGGTCGCCCGCGTGCGGCTGACCAACGGCCACGAGGTCATCAGCTACATCCCCGGCGAGGGTCACAACCTGCAGGAACACTCCGTGGTGATGATCCGCGGCGGCCGTGTGAAGGACCTTCCCGGCGTGCGCTATCACATCATCCGCGGTTCGTTGGATACCCAGGGCGTGAAGGACCGTCGCCAGCGTCGGTCCAAGTACGGCGCCAAGCGTCCGAAGTAAGGAGTTATCTCATGTCCCGTCGTCGTCGCGCCGAGAAGCGTGAAGTCCTGCCGGACGCCAAGTATGGCGATATCGTGCTGACGAAGTTCATGAACTGCCTGATGTACGACGGTAAGAAGTCCGTCGCCGAGCAGATCGTGTACGGCGCTTTGGAGCGTATCGAGGGCAAGGTGAAGGCTGATCCCATTCAGCTGTTCCACGATGCCCTGAACAACGTCCGTCCTTACCTGGAAGTGCGTTCCCGCCGCGTCGGCGGTGCGACCTACCAGGTGCCGGTTGAGGTCCGTCAGGACCGCGCCCAGGCCCTGGCCATCCGTTGGCTGATCGCCGCCGCCCGCGGCCGGTCGGAGAACACCATGACCGAGCGCCTGTCGGGTGAGCTGCTGGACGCGGCCAACCAGCGCGGCGTTGCCGTGAAGAAGCGTGAAGACACCCACCGTATGGCGGAGGCCAACAAGGCCTTCTCGCACTACCGGTGGTAAGGTTGGGACCAGCTTAGGCCTTAAGGAATCATGGCGCGCTCCCATCCTCTCGATCGTTACCGGAACATCGGCATCTGTGCCCACATTGATGCCGGCAAGACGACGACGACCGAGCGGATCCTGTACTACACCGGCAAATCCTATCGCATGGGCGAGGTCCACGAGGGCACCGCCGCGATGGACTGGATGGAGCAGGAGCAGGAGCGCGGCATCACCATCACTTCGGCGGCCACGACCTGCTTTTGGCGTGACCACCGGGTGAACATCATCGACACCCCCGGGCATGTCGACTTCACCATTGAGGTCGAGCGGTCCTTGCGGGTGCTGGATGGTGCGGTGGCGCTGTTCGACGCTGTGGCCGGGGTCGAGCCCCAGTCGGAAACCGTGTGGCGGCAGGCGGACAAGTACCGCGTGCCGCGCATGTGTTTCGTGAACAAGATGGACCGGGTCGGCGCCGACTTCTTCGGCACCGTCCAGATGATACGGGAGCGGCTGGGCGCCAATGCGGCGGTCCTGCAGCTTCCCATCAAGACGGAAGCCGGTTTCTCCGGCGTCGTCGACCTGGTGAAGAACAAGGCCATCGTCTGGAAGGAAGAGACGCTGGGTGCCGAGTTCTTCGAGACGGAAATTCCGGCCGCCCTGGCCGAGCAGGCGAGCGAATACCGCGCGCGCCTGGTCGAGCAGGCGGTGGAGATGGATGAGGCCGCCACGGAGCGCTACCTCGAGGGTGAGGAACCCGACGACGCGGCGCTCAAGGCGCTGATCCGGAAGGGGACGATCGCGCTGCGGCTGGTGCCGGTGCTGTGCGGTTCAGCCTTCAAGAACAAGGGCGTTCAGCCGATGCTGGACGCCGTTGTCGACTTTCTGCCCTCGCCGCTCGACATCGCGGATGTCGCCGGCGTGACGCTGGACGGGGAACCGGTCAGCCGGCGGACGGACGACGCGGCGCCCTTCGCCGGCTTGGCGTTCAAGGTGATGAACGATCCTTTCGTCGGCGCGCTCACCTTCGTCCGGATTTATTCGGGGCGAATGGCGGTCGGCGATCGCGTGCTGAACGCGAGCAAGGGTGAGAAGGAGAGCGTCGGCAAGATGTTGCTGATGCACGCCAACACCCGGGAAGAGATCGAGGCGGCCTGCGCGGGCGACATCGTCGCCCTGGCGGGTCTGCGGAACACGACGACGGGTGAGACCCTGTGCGATCCGGAAGCGCCCCTGGTGCTGGAACGCATGGAGTTCCCGGAGCCGGTGATCGAGGTGGTGGTCGAGCCTAAGACCCAGGCGGACCACGACCGGATGGCGACGGCGTTGCAGCGCCTGGCGTCGGAGGATCCGTCCTTCCGCGTCGGTCGTGACTCCGAGACGGGACAGACCGTCATCGGCGGCATGGGCGAGCTGCACCTGGAGATCATCGTCGATCGCATGCGCCGGGAATACCGGGTGGAAGCCGACGTCGGCGCGCCGCAGGTGGCGTACCGGGAGACCATCGCCCAGAAGGCGGAGGCGGCCCACACGCTGAAGCGGCAGGTCGGCGCCATGGGGCAGTACGCCCAGGTGACGCTGTCCTTCGAGCCGTCCGAGCCCGGCAGCGGGTTCCGGTTCGAGAACAAGGCGGGCAGCCATCTGCCCAAGGAATTCGCCCACGGGGTCCAGAGCGGCGTCAATGCCGCCAAGGACAGTGGGGTGATCGCCGGGTTCCCGGTGATCGATCTGAAGGTAGAGCTGGTCGACGGTGGCTTCCACGACGTCGACAGCTCCGTCGAGGTGTTCGAGCAGGCCGCTCGCGCCGCGTTCAAGGAAGGGATGGCGAAAGCCAAGCCCGTTCTCCTGGAGCCGGTGATGGCGGTCGAGGTGGTCACCCCCGACGACTACATGGGTGATGTCATCGGCGACCTGAACAGCCGCCGGGGACAGGTGACAGGAATGGATCAGCGGGGCAATGCGCGCGTCATCATTGCCAGGGTCCCGCTGGCCAACATGTTTGGGTATGTGAACAACCTGCGCTCGATGAGCCAGGGCCGGGCGCAGTACTCGATGCAATTTGACCACTATGAGCCGGTGCCGGCTGCCATCGCGGATGTCGTTCGCGCCAAGATGGCCTGATCTGGCAGAAGTCAAGAGAAGGAAGAGTAACCATGGCGAAGGCGAAATTCGAGCGCACCAAGCCGCACTGCAACATCGGCACGATCGGTCACGTTGACCATGGCAAGACGTCGCTGACGGCTGCGATCACGAAGGTGCTGGCTGAGACCGGTGGCGCGACGTTCACCGCGTACGACCAGATTGACAAGGCGCCGGAAGAGAAGGCGCGCGGCATCACGATCTCGACCGCGCACGTCGAGTACGAGACGTCGAACCGTCACTACGCCCACGTCGACTGCCCCGGCCACGCCGACTATGTGAAGAACATGATCACGGGCGCGGCGCAGATGGACGGCGCGATCCTGGTGGTGTCCGCCGCCGACGGCCCGATGCCGCAGACCCGTGAGCACATCCTGCTGGCGCGCCAGGTCGGCGTGCCGGCGCTGGTGGTGTTCATGAACAAGGTCGACATGGTCGACGACCCCGAGCTGCTGGAGCTGGTGGAGCTGGAAGTGCGCGAGCTGCTGAGCAGCTACGACTTCCCTGGCGACGACATTCCGATCGTGAAGGGCTCGGCCCTGTGCGCCCTGGAAGACCGCAGCCCCGAGATCGGCAAGGAAGCCATCCTGGAGCTGATGAAGCAGGTTGACGCCTACATTCCGCAGCCGGAGCGTCCGGTTGACAAGCCCTTCCTGATGCCGATCGAAGACGTGTTCTCGATCTCGGGCCGCGGCACCGTGGTGACCGGCCGTGTCGAGCGCGGCATCGTGAAGGTGGGCGAGGAAATCGAGATCGTCGGCCTGAAGGCGACGGTCAAGACGACCGTGACCGGCGTTGAGATGTTCCGCAAGCTGCTGGACCAGGGCCAGGCTGGCGACAACATCGGCGCGCTGCTGCGCGGCACGAAGCGTGAGGACGTCGAGCGCGGCCAGGTCCTGGCCAAGCCCGGCTCGATCACGCCGCACACCAAGTTCGTGGCCGAGGCCTACATCCTGACGAAGGAAGAAGGCGGCCGTCACACCCCGTTCTTCACCAACTACCGTCCCCAGTTCTACTTCCGCACCACGGACGTGACGGGCATGGTCTCGCTGCCGGAAGGCACCGAGATGGTGATGCCGGGCGACAACGTGCAGGTCACCGTGGAGCTGATCGCCCCGATCGCCATGGACGAAGGCCTGCGCTTCGCCATCCGCGAAGGCGGCCGCACCGTCGGCGCCGGCGTGGTCGCGAAGATCATCGCCTGATAAGTACCAACTGATTTGATTGACGGTGTGCGGTGCCGATGCTATTCGGCACCGCTTCCAACCAAGGTTTAGGACGATGGAAAGCCAGAATATCCGGATCCGCCTGAAGGCGTTCGATCATCGCGTGCTCGACCAGTCGACCAGCGAGATCGTGAATACGGCCAAGCGGACCGGTGCCCGGGTGCGCGGTTCGATCCCCCTTCCGACCCAGGTCGAGAAGTTCACGGTGAACCGCAGCCCGCACATCGACAAGAAGTCGCGTGAGCAGTTCGAGATCCGTACCCACAAGCGCCTGCTGGACATCGTCGATCCGACCCCGCAGACCGTGGACGCGCTGATGAAGCTCGACCTGGCCGCCGGCGTCGACGTCGAGATTAAGCTGTAAGTTTGAGTTGTGGGACCTCTCCCCCTGAGGATGTCCCCTGTTAGGAGAAGAGACTAAAATGCGATCCGGTTTGATCGCGCAGAAGCTCGGCATGACCCGCATCTTCACGGATGAGGGTGAGCACGTGCCGGTGACTGTGCTGAAAGTCGACAATTGCCAGGTCGTCTCCCACAAGACCGAAGACCGGGACGGGTACACCGCCCTGGAAATCGGCGTGGGCAAGGCCAAGGTGAAGAACGTCACGAAGGCTGAGCGCGGCCACTTCGCCAAGGCGAAGGTGGAGCCGAAGAAGAAGACCGTGGAGTTCCGGGTGACCCCGGACGCCCTGGTCGAGGTCGGTGCGGAGATCACCGTCGACCACTTCGTCGCTGGCCAGTTCGTGGACGTCACCGGGACGACCATCGGTAAGGGCTTCGCCGGTGGCATGAAGCGCTGGAACTTCGGCGGCCTTCGCGCCACGCACGGTGTGTCCGTGTCGCACCGTTCGCACGGTTCGACCGGTCAGCGCCAGGATCCCGGCCGCACCTTCAAGAACAAGAAGATGGCGGGTCACCTGGGCGTTGAGCAGGTCACCACCCAGAACCTGAAGGTCGTCTCGGTCGATGTCGAGCGCGGCCTGATCCTCGTCCGCGGCGCCGTCCCCGGCTCCGAAGGCGGTTATATCCTGGTCAAGGACGCCGTGAAGAAGAAGCTGCCGGAGGGCGTTCCCTTCCCGGCCGCCTTCCGTGCGCCGACGCAGGACGCTCCTGCCGCGCAGGAGGGCTGAGCATCATGAAGACGACCGTTAAGAACCTGAAGAACGAGCAAGTCGGCGAGATCGAGCTGGACGACGCCGTGTTCGGCCTGCCGGCTCGCGCCGATCTGCTGGCCCGCATGGTGAACTGGCAGCTGGCCAAGCGCCGTCAGGGCACGCACAAGACCAAGGGGATCTCCGAGATCTCCGGCACGACCAAGAAGCCGTGGAAGCAGAAGGGCACCGGCCGTGCCCGTCAGGGCTCCCTGCGCTCGCCGCAGTTCCGCGGCGGCGCGGTGATCTTCGGTCCGGTGGTGCGCAGCCATGAGCACGACCTGACGAAGAAGGTCCGCAAGCTGGCCCTGAAGACCGCCCTGTCGGTCAAGGCCGCCGAGGGCAAGCTGGTCATCCTGGACGACGCCCGCGCCGAGACCCACAAGACGAAGGCGCTGGTCGAGCAGTTCGGCGCCCTGGGCCTGAGCTCGGTTCTGATCATCGACGGCGCCAACCTGGATGAGAATTTCGTCCGGGCCGCCGGCAACATTCCCCACGTGGATGTGCTGCCGGAGCAGGGCGCCAACGTGTACGACATCCTGCGGCGCGACACCCTGGTGTTGACCCGCAACGCGGTCGAGCAGTTGGAGGCTCGCCTGAAATGAGCAAGAACGCGAAGCCGTTTGTGAGCGCCGAGCGCATGTACGACCTGATCGTCGCGCCCGTCATCACCGAAAAGTCCACCCTGGGCTCCGAGCATAACCAGGTCACCTTCCGGGTGCCCCTGGATGCCACGAAGCCCGAGATCAAGCAGGCCGTCGAAGGCCTGTTCAAGGTCAAGGTGACGGCCGTGAACACCATCGTCTCGAAGGGCAAGACCAAGCGCTTCCGGGGCATCGTGGCTCGCCGGTCCGACTTCAAGAAGGCCATCGTGACCCTCGCCGAAGGGCACACGATCGACGTCACCACCGGCGTGTGAGGGCATTAACGATGGCACTTAAGACTTACCGTCCCATTACCCCGAGCCTGCGTCAGCTGGTGCTGGTCGACCGCTCGGAGCTGTACAAGGGCAAGCCGGTCAAGCGTCTGACGGAGGGCCTGAGCGGCACCGGCGGTCGTAACAACACCGGTCGCATCACCGCGCGTCGCATGGGCGGCGGCCACAAGCGCCGTTACCGTCTGGTCGACTTCAAGCGCAACAAGTTCGACGTCCCCGCGACGGTCGAGCGTCTGGAGTACGATCCGAACCGGACGGCCTTCATCGCTCTGATCCGCTATCAGGACGGCGACCTGGCCTACATCCTGGCTCCGCAGCGCCTGAAGGCCGGCGACGTCGTCGTCGCTGGTGAGAAGGTCGACGTGAAGCCCGGCAACGCCATGCCGCTGAAGAACATCCCGGTCGGCACCATCGTCCACAATGTGGAGCTGCGTGCGGGCAAGGGCGGGCAGATCGCCCGTTCCGCCGGTACGTTCCTGCAGCTGGTGGGCCGCGACCAGGGTTACGCCCAGCTGAAGCTGCCCTCGGGCGAGCTGCGCATGGTCCGGGGCGAGTGCATGGCCACCATCGGCGCCGTGTCCAACCCCGACCAGTCCAACACCGTGATCGGCAAGGCCGGTCGCAACCGTTGGCTGGGCCGTCGTCCGTCCGTCCGTGGCGTCGCCATGAACCCGATCGACCACCCGCACGGTGGTGGTGAAGGCCGTACCTCCGGTGGCCGTCATCCGGTCACGCCGTGGGGCAAGCCGACCAAGGGCAAGAAGACGCGTAGCAACAAGAAGACGGACGGCCTGATTATCCGTCGTCGTCGCTCTAAGTAAGGAGTAGGACCCGTGACCCGTTCCGTCTGGAAGGGGCCGTTCATTGACGGCTACCTTTTGAAGAAGGCAGAGAAGGCGCGCGCGTCCGGCCGCAACGAGATCATCAAGATCTGGTCGCGCCGTTCCACGATCCTGCCCCAGTTCGTCGGTCTGACCTTTGGCGTTTACAACGGCCATAAGTTCCTGCCGGTGCTCGTGACCGAGAACATGATCGGACACAAGTTCGGTGAGTTCTCCCCGACGCGGACTTTCTACGGCCACGCGGCCGACAAGAAGGCGAAGAGGAAGTAAAATGAGCAAGCCTCAATCTGAACGGCCTTTCGCCGACAACGAGGCTGCGGCGCACGGCCGGATGATCAAGTCCAGTGCCCGCAAGCTGAACCTCGTCGCCCAGATGATCCGCGGCAAGGAAGCCGGCACCGCGCTGGCCATGCTGACCTTCTCCAAGCGCCGCATCGCCGGCGAAGTGAAGAAAGTCCTGCAGTCGGCCATCGCCAACGCCGAGAACAACCACCAGCTGGACGTTGACCGTCTGGTGGTCGCTTACGCCACCGTGGGCCGCGCCCTGGTGATGAAGCGCTTCCATGCCCGGGCCCGCGGTCGCGGCGCCCGTGTCGAGAAGTCTTACAGCAACTTGACCGTGGTGGTGCGCGAGCGCGCCGAGGAAGCCACGGGGGAGACCGCGTAACATGGGTCAGAAAGTCAACCCCATCGGGCTCCGCGTCGGTATCAACCGGACCTGGGACAGCCGCTGGTTCGCCAGCCGCGACTACGCCACGCTGCTGCACCAGGACCTGCGCCTGCGCAAGCACCTGCAGGGCAAGCTGGCCGCGGCCGGCGCCTCGCGCATCATCATCGAGCGGCCGGCCAAGAAGGCCCGCGTCACCATCCACACGGCCCGTCCGGGTGTGGTGATCGGCAAGAAGGGCGCCGACATCGAGAAGCTGCGCACCGATCTGGGCCGCATGACCGGCTCCGAGGTCAGCCTGAACATCGTTGAGATCCGCAAGCCGGAACTCGACGCCCGGCTGATCGCCGAGAACATCGCCAGCCAGCTGGAGCGCCGCGTCGCCTTCCGTCGCGCCATGAAGCGCGCCGTGCAGTCGGCCATGCGCCTCGGCGCCCAGGGCATCCGCATCAACTGCGGCGGCCGTCTGGGTGGTGCTGAGATCGCTCGTATGGAGTGGTACCGCGAAGGTCGCGTGCCGCTGCACACGCTGCGCGCCGAGATCGATTACGGCACGGCCACGGCTAAGACCACCTACGGCACCTGCGGTGTCAAGGTGTGGGTGTTTAAGGGCGAAATTCTGGCGCACGATCCGTTCGCCCAGGACAAGCGCGCCGATCAGCAGCCCGTCGCGGCGCGCTGAGGGTGAACGGATACTAGAGGGCAATTGCCATGCTGAGTCCGAAACGTACTAAGTACCGCAAGCAGCACAAGGGGCGCATCCACGGCGCCACCAAGGGCGGCAGCCAGCTGAACTTCGGCGCCTTTGGCCTGAAGGCGGTCGAACCGGCGCGCATCACCGCGCGCCAGATCGAGGCGGCCCGCCGCGCGATCACCCGTCACATGAAGCGTCAGGGCCGGGTCTGGATCCGGATTTTCCCGGACGTGCCGGTGTCGAGCAAGCCCGCCGAAGTCCGCATGGGCTCCGGTAAGGGGTCGCCCGAGTTCTGGGCGGCCCGCGTGGCCCCCGGCCGCATCATGTTCGAGCTGGATGGTGTGCCGGCGGACCTCGCCAAGCGCGCCTTCGAGCTGGCCGCTGCCAAGCTGCCGATTAAGACCCGATTCATCACCCGCCTGGGTGAGGGAGCTGAGGCATGACCAAAGCCGTCGACCTGCGCACCAAAAGCGTGGATGAGTTGCAGGACCAGCTCTTGCAGCTGAAGAAAGAGCAGTTCAATTTGCGCTTCCAGCGCGCCTCCGGGCAGCTGGAGAATACCGCGCGTGTCGGCCAGGTTCGGCGCGACATCGCTCGGATCAAGACCATCCTGGGCCAGCGGGAAACCGCTGCGCCCGTGTCCTGACAGGGGGAAGCGTTATGCCCCGGCGTGTTTTGCAGGGCACGGTTGTGAGCGACAAGGGCGACAAGACCGTCATCGTGCTGGTCGAGCGTCGTGTTATGCACCCCGTGTACAAGAAGTTTATTAAGCAGTCGAAGAAGTATGCTGCTCATGACGAGCAGAATGCTTATAAGGCTGGCGACACGGTGACGATCGAAGAGTGCCGTCCGATTTCCAAGCGGAAGCGGTGGGCCGTCGTCGTGGAAAGCGCCGCCCCGTCGGGCGCCGCCGTCTAACTGTTTTGCTTAAGGAAGCCAAACCATGATCCAGATGCAAACCAACCTGGAGGTCGCTGACAACAGCGGCGCGCGCCGGGTGCAGTGCATCAAGGTGCTGGGCGGCTCCATGCGGAAGGTCGCGGCCGTTGGCGACGTCATCGTCGTCTCGGTCAAGGAGGCCATTCCGCGGGGCCGCGTGAAGAAGGGTGACGTGCACCGCGCCGTCATCGTTCGCACCGCCAAGGAAATCCGTCGCACCGACGGTTCCGCCATCCGCTTCGACCGCAACGCGGCCGTGCTCATCAACAAGCAGGGTGAGCCGATCGGGACCCGTATCTTCGGGCCGGTCACGCGTGAGCTGCGCGCCAAGAAGTTCATGAAGATCATCTCCCTGGCGCCGGAGGTCCTGTAAATGTCGAAGATTAAGAAGGCCGACAAGGTCGTCATCATCGCCGGCAAGGACAAGGGCAAGCAGGGCGAGGTGATCGCCGTTCTGCCGAAGGAGAACCGCGTCAAGGTGCGCGGCGTGAACCTGGTCAAGAAGCACCAGCGTCCGACTCCGACCCAGCAGGGTGGCATCGTTGAGCTCGAGGCGTTCATCGACGTCTCCAACGTCGCCCATGTCGACCCCAAGACCAACAAGCCGACCCGCGTCGGCTACCGGATCCTGGAAGACGGCCGCAAGGTCCGTTTTGCCAAGGTTTCCGGTGAAGTCATCGACCTGTGAGGCGCGTTATGGCTGCCAGGCTTAAAGAACATTACGATTCCGTCGTTCGCGCCTCGCTGAAGAGCGAGTTCAACTACGCCAACGACCTGGAAGTGCCGCGGATCGAGAAGATCATCATTAACATGGGCGTCGGCGAAGCCACGTCCGATGGTAAGAAGATCAACGCCGCCGTCACCGATCTGACCGCCCTGTCCGGTCAGAAGCCGGTGGTGACCCGCGCCCGCAAGTCCATCGCGCAGTTCAAGCTGCGCGAGGGCATGGCCATTGGTTGCAAGGTGACCCTGCGCCGTGACCGCATGTACGAGTTCCTGGACCGTCTGATCACGATCGCCCTGCCGCGCGTCCGCGACTTCCGCGGCGTGTCGGGCACGAGCTTCGACGGTCGTGGCAACTACGCCATGGGTCTCAAGGAGCAGATCATTTTCCCGGAAATCGACTACGACCGCGTGGACGAGATCCGGGGGATGGACATCATCATCGTCACCACGGCGAAGACCGACAAGGAGGCCAAGGCCCTCCTGAAGGGCTTCCAGATGCCGTTCGCGAACTGAGCGGCAGGAGCTTCCCATGGCCAAGACCAGTTCTGTTCAGAAGAACAAGCGCCGCGAGCGCCTCGCGAAGCAGTACGCCGGCAAGCGTAATGCTCTGAAGGCCATCGCGTCCGATCGCACCCTGCCGCCCGAGGAGCGGTTCGCCGCCCGCCTCAAGCTCGCCGAGCTGCCGCGCAACTCCAGCCCGACCCGTATTCGGAATCGCTGCGAGCTGAGCGGTCGTCCGCGTGCTTTTTACCGCAAGTTTAAGCTGTCTCGTATTGCCCTGCGCGACCTGGCCTCGACCGGCCAGATCCCGGGCATGACGAAGTCCAGCTGGTAATCGGAGGTTCGGGAAATGGCGTTGAGCGATCCCTTGGGCGATATGCTGACCCGCATCCGTAATGGACAGCGGGCCCGCATGCAGTCTGTCACCAGCCCGGCCTCGAAGCTGCGCACCAACGTTCTGGAGGTGCTGAAGCGCGAGGGTTACATCCGTGGCTACTCCCTGGACACGGTTCGTCCGGGCGTCCATAGCGTGCGTATCGAGCTGAAGTATCACGAAGGCGAGCCTGTCATTAAGCAGGTGCAGCGCGTGTCGAAGCCCGGCCGCCGCATTTACTCCAAGATCGCCGATCTGCCGCGGGTCTTTAATGGCCTCGGCATCTCGATCCTGTCGACGCCCCGTGGCGTCATGTCGGACAGCGAGGCCCGTGCCGCCAATGTTGGCGGCGAGGTCCTCTGCAAAGTGTTCTAAGGAGCTGGCCACATGTCTCGTATCGGCAAGCATCCGGTGCCCGTTCCGGCCGGCGTGACCGTTCAGGTCACCGGCCAGGACGTCACCGTGAAAGGCAAGCTGGGCCAGCTCAGTCTGACCCTGGTTGACGACATCTCCGCCACGCTGGAAAACGGCGCTGTGGTGGTGAAGCCCGCGAACGACAGCCGCAAGGCTCGCGTGAACTGGGCCACCTCCCGCACGCTGCTGGCCAACATGGTCAAGGGTGTCGACACCGGCTTCACCAAGAACCTCGAGATCACGGGCGTGGGTTACAAGGCCGCCGTCCAGGGTCAGGAACTGCTCCTGAACCTGGGCTTCAGCCATGACGTGCGCTTCCCGATCCCGGCCGGCATCACGATGAAGTGCGACAAGCCCACTTCCATCTCGATCACCGGCTTCGACAAGCAGAAGATTGGCCAGGTTGCGGCTGAGATCCGCGCGTACCGTCCGCCCGAGCCCTACAAGGGCAAGGGCATCCGGTACGCGGATGAGGTGATCATCCGCAAAGAAGGCAAGAAGAAGTAAGGCGCACGATCATGAGCAATGCAAAAGTTCTGAGCGCGCGCCGCAAGCAGCGGGTGCGCACGCGGGTCCGGAAGCTGGGGCAGGGGCGTCCGCGCCTGTCCGTGTTCCGGTCCAGCCAGCACATCTACGCCCAGGTCATCGACGACGTGGCGGGCCAGACCAAGGCCGCGGCCTCGTCCATCGACAAGACCCTGCGTGCGGAGCTAAAGACTGGCGCCGACATCGAAGCGGCCAAGGCCGTCGGCAAGCTGATCGCCGAGCGGGCCAAGGAAGCCGGCATCACGGAAGTGGTGTTCGATCGCGGTTCGTACCTGTTCCATGGCCGGGTCAAGGCCCTGGCCGACGCCGCGCGCGAAGCCGGCCTGCAGTTCTAAGGGGTAGCGATTATGGCACGTAACGAGAGGGACGGCGGCAACAGCGGCGGTCGCGAGCGTGGCGGGGACCGGGATCGTACGCCCCGGGACCGTGAGGAAAGCGAGCTGGTAGAAAAGCTCGTTGGTATTAACCGCGTCGCCAAGGTGGTGAAGGGTGGCCGTCGCTTCGGCTTCGCCGCCCTGGTCGTGGTGGGTGACGCCAAGGGTCGCGTCGGTGTTGGTTCGGGTAAGGCCCGCGAAGTGCCGGAAGCCATCCGCAAGGCCACCGATCAGGCCAAGCGTTCCATGATCCGCGTGCCGCTCCGCGAGGGCCGGACGCTGCATCATGACGTGCACGGCCACTTCGGCGCCGGCAAGGTGGTGCTGCGCACCGCCGACGCCGGTACCGGCATCATCGCCGGTGGTCCGATGCGCGCGATCTTCGAGGCTCTCGGCGTCCAGGACGTCGTGACCAAGTCGGTCGGCACGTCGAACCCGCACAACATGATCAAGGCGACCTTCGACGCCCTGTCCCAGTGCGTCAGCCCCCGCGCCGTCGCCGCCCGCCGTGGCCGTCGCGTCAGCGATATCCTGGGCCGCCGCGAGGCTGGTGCCGAGGCGAAGGAGAGCGCGTGATGAGCGAGAAGAACACCGTCATCGTGACCCAGATCGGCAGCCCGATCGGCCGCCAGAAGGACCAGCGGGCGACGCTGGTGGGTCTTGGTCTCAACAAGCTGCACCGTACCAGCGAGCTGGAGGATACCCCTTCCGTCCGCGGTATGATCGCCAAGGTGCAGCACCTCGTGCGCGTCGAGAAGGCCTCCTGAGGCCTTCCCGATACGGCTTGAAGGGATAAAGTCATGAAGCTTACGGATATTCGCGACAACCCGGGCGCCCGCAAGGCGCCCACCCGGGTTGGTCGGGGCATCGGCTCCGGCAAGGGCAAGACCGGCGGCCGTGGCGTGAAGGGTCAGACCTCGCGTTCCGGCGTGTCGATCAACGGCTTCGAAGGCGGTCAGATGCCCCTGCATCGCCGCCTGCCGAAGCGCGGTTTCAACAACCTGTTCGGCACCGACTATTCGGTGGTGAACGTCGGCACCGTGCAGAAGGCCATCGAGGAAGGTCGCCTGAACGCCGCTGACGTGATCACCGCCGAAGTGCTGGTCGCCGCCGGCTTGGTGCGTCCGTCCCGCGACGGCGTGCGCCTGCTGGCCAAGGGCAGCATCAGCACGAAGGTGGCGTTCGACGTCGCCGGCGCCTCCGCCGCGGCCGTCGCCGCCGTGGAAGCCGCTGGTGGCTCGGTCAAGGTGCCCGCGGTCGAAGCGGTCGCCGAGTAATTAAGGAAGCGCGGCCGGCGTTCGTGTTAAAAGCGGGCGCCGGCCGTCTTTCTTTCTGCCGCAGGTCTCCCCATCTGGGGTGGGACCCGTTAGGGGGACCGGCGACGGTCCCTTTTCTTTTGTCCTTTTGATACCGTCTGTGCCGCGCCCCATAGAGGCGCCTCGATAGGAACGGATTCCATGGCTTCAGCCGCCGAGCAGCTCGCCGCTAATCTTAATTTCGGCTCCTTCGCCAAGGCCACGGAACTGAAGAAGCGGCTCTGGTTCACCCTGGGAGCGCTCATCGTTTTCCGCCTGGGCACCTACATTCCCCTGCCGGGCATCAACGTCCAGGCCTTCGCCGACGTTTTCAACCAGGCCAAGGGCGGCATCCTGGGCATGTTCAACATGTTCGCGGGTGGCGCCATCGAGCGCATGAGCATTTTCGCGCTCAACATCATGCCCTACATCTCCGCCAGCATCATCGTGCAGCTGCTGACGGCCGTGATCCCCAGCCTCGAAGCCATGAAGAAGGAAGGCGAGGCGGGCCGCAAGAAGATCAACCAGTACACCCGCTACGGCACGGTGATCCTGGCCATCTTCCAGTCTTACGGCCTGGCCGTGGCGCTGCAGGGCGCCAAGGGCGGCACCGTGATCGACCCCGGCCCCTTCTTCATCATCAGCACCGTGGTCACCATGGTGGGTGGCACCATGTTCCTGATGTGGCTGGGTGAGCAGATCACCGCCCGCGGCGTGGGCAACGGCACCTCGCTGATCATCTTCACCGGCATCGTGGCGGCACTGCCCAAGGCGCTGATGCAGCTGTTGGAACTGGGTCGCACCGGCGCCATCGGCTTCGGCATCCTGGCCCTGCTGCTGGCCATCGCCGTGGGCGTGATCTTCTTCATCGTCTTCATGGAACGCGCCCAGCGCCGACTGATCGTGCAGTACCCGAAGCGCCAGGTCGGCAACAAGGTCTACGGTGGCGAAGCCTCGCACCTCCCCTTGAAGCTGAACACCTCGGGCGTCATTCCGCCGATCTTCGCCAGCTCGCTGCTGCTGCTGCCGGCCACCGTCACCGGTTTCTCCGGTGGCACCGGTCCGGAGATCCTGCAGACCGTCGCCCGCTACGTGACCCATGGCCAGCCGCTGTACATCGTGCTGTACATGGCGCTGATCGTGTTCTTCAGCTTCTTCTATACCGCGGTCGTGTTCAACCCGACCGAGACGGCGGAAAATCTGAAGAAGTATGGCGGTTTCATCCCCGGTATCCGTCCGGGTAAGAACACGGCTGACTATCTGGACTTTGTTCTCACCCGTTTGACGGTGTTGGGTGCCGGCTACCTGGTGGTGGTTTGTCTATTGCCCGAACTGTTGATGGCCAAGAACGCTATTCCTTTTTATTTTGGCGGCACCAGCTTGCTAATTGTGGTAACGGTGACTATGGACACCGTCGCCCAGATCCATTCGCATCTGCTGGCGCATCAATATGAAGGCCTCATCAAGAAGGCAAAGCTGAGGGGGAGGCGTGGATGAACCTGATTCTTCTGGGGCCGCCGGGCGCCGGCAAGGGAACGCAGGCGCAGCGGCTTGAACGGAAGTTCGGGTTGGTGCAGTTGTCGACGGGCGACATGTTGCGGGCGCTGGTCGCCGGCGGCAGCCCGCTGGGGTTGCAGGCCAAGGAGATCATGGGGGCGGGCAAGCTGATGCCGGACGCGCTCATGGTCCAGATGATCGCCGACCGCATCACCCAGCCCGATTGCGCCAAGGGCTTCATCCTTGACGGTTTCCCGCGCACGGTCCCGCAGGCCGAAGCCCTGGACCGCATGCTGGCGGACAAGCACCTGAGGCTTGACCACATCATCGAGATGGTGGTGGACGACGCGGCCCTGGTGGAGCGTGTGACCGGGCGCTACACCTGCGCCAAATGCGGTGCCGGCTACCACGACAAGTTCCACCAGCCCAAGGTGGCGGGCGTGTGCGACATCTGCGGCTCGACCGAGTTCAAGCGCCGGGCCGACGACAACGCCGAGACCTTCACCAAGCGTCTGGCCGAATACCACGCGCTGACCGCGCCCATCCTGCCCTATTACCAGGGCAAGGGCGTGCTGAAACAGGTGGACGGCATGGCGGAGATCGACGAGGTCACTCGCCAGCTGGAAACCATCATCGGCGCCTGAGCCCTTAGGCTGGCGCCGATGCCAGGATAGGGAAGGGCCGCTTCTCCGACGGGGAGGTGGCCCTTTCCGTTTACCGCCAGTCCCAGGCCGCATGGCTGGGCGGTGAAGCCCCGCGTGGGCGCGGTTGACATCCGGTCGCGCCTGCGTATACTCCCGCATCCGATCCGTCTTGGGCCCTGGTCCGGATGGGTTCGGATGAAACCGGCTCTCGGCCCTGGCACCCTCTTGGGGTGGCGGGACGGGGTTGGTTCGTATGTGCATTTGGAGATCCTGGGTTTCCAGGTTTTCTTCGGATGAGATGCCCCGAAGGTCGTCGGATGTCCCCGCCACGGGAACCGGTGACCAGGCGGGGTGTGGACGAAGATCGCATCGCCCGGGCGTGAGCGCCGGGGCGGGCATGAACGATGGAGAAAGCGCGTGGCGCGTATCGCTGGCGTTAATATTCCCACCGCGAAGCGGGTGGAAATCGCCCTTCAGTACATTCACGGCATCGGTCCCTTCATGGCGAAGGAGATCTGCGGCAAGGTCGGCATTCCCCTGGAGCGCCGCGTGCATCAGCTGACCGACGACGAAGTCCTGCGTATCCGCGAAGTCATCGACAGCGACTACTCGGTCGAAGGCGACCTGCGTCGCTCTGTCGCCATGAACATCAAGCGGCTCATGGACATGGCCTGCTACCGCGGCCTGCGTCACCGCAAGGGTCTGCCGGTCCGCGGTCAGCGCACGCACACCAACGCGCGCACCCGCAAGGGCCCGGCCAAGCCGATCGCCGGTAAGAAGAAGTAAGCTGAAGGACTGATAAGAAATGGCAAAGCCCAACGCTTCTGCCGCCCGGCTTCGTCGCCGCGAGCGCAAGAACATCACCTCGGGCGTGGCGCATGTGAACGCCTCGTTCAACAACACCATGATCACCATCACCGACGCCCAGGGCAACACCATCGCCTGGTCCTCGTCGGGCATGATGGGCTTCAAGGGTTCGCGCAAATCCACCCCCTACGCCGCCCAGATGGCTGCCGAGGACGCGGGCCGTAAGGCCCAGGAACACGGCATGCGTACCCTGGAAGTGGAAGTGAAGGGGCCGGGTTCGGGCCGTGAGTCCGCCCTGCGCGCCCTGCAGTCGGTCGGTTTCCAGATCACGTCCATCCGCGACGTGACGCCAATTCCGCACAACGGCGTTCGCCCGCCGAAGAAGCGCCGCGTCTGATCGTTCTGCCGATTACGGAGGCGGCCCTCGCGGCCGCTTCCGGTCCAAACGCTTCCGCGTTTCCCCGCCGCCCCGGGACCGGCGTTCGCATGCCATCGCGATCGCCCATGCATGGGGGAGGTGGTCAGGTTCAGGACAGGGCGCCAGTCGCAGGACCGGCGCCCTGATCCGCACCCGACAGCGGTGAAACCGGGTGTCGTGTCCTCCCGATGGCATTAGAGGCAACTACCCGTGATTCAGAAGAACTGGCAGACCCTGGAAAAGCCCAGCAAGCTCGACGTGAACGTCGGTGCCGATCCGCGCCGTGAGGCCACGATCGTCGCCGGCCCGCTGGAGCGTGGCTTTGGCCTGACCCTGGGCAACGCCCTGCGCCGCGTCCTGCTGTCGTCCCTTCAGGGGGCGGCGGTCACCGCCATCCACATTGATGGCGTCCTGCACGAATTCTCCTCCATCCCCGGCGTCCGCGAGGACGTGACCGACATCGTTCTGAACATCAAGAACATGGGTCTGAAGATGGAGGGCGAGGGCCCGAAGCGGCTGCGCCTGCGCGCCGAAGGCCCCAAGGAAGTCACCGCCGGCATGATCGAGGTGACGGGCGACATCGAGGTGATGGACCCCGACCTGGTGATCTGCACCCTGGACGCCGGCGCCCGCCTGAACATGGAACTGACGGTCGAGAAGGGCAAGGGCTACGTCCCCGCCAGCCAGAACCGTCCGGAAGACGCCCCCATCGGCCTGATCCCGATCGACGCCCTGTACAGCCCCATCCGCAAGGTGGCGTACAAGGTGGAGAACACCCGCCTGGGCCAGCGCACCGACTATGACAAGCTGTCGCTGTCGATCGAGACCAACGGCGCGGTGACGCCCGAGGATGCCGTGGCCATCGCCGCCCGCATCCTGCAGGACCAGCTGCAGCTGTTCATCAACTTCGAGGAGCCGCAGGCCGTCACCGCGTCGGAGAAGTCCGACGAGGTGCCGTTCAACAAGAACCTGCTGCGCAAGGTGGACGAGCTGGAACTGTCGGTCCGTTCGGCCAACTGCCTGAAGAACGACAACATCGTCTACATCGGCGACCTGGTGCAGAAGACGGAGGCGGAAATGCTCCGCACCCCGAACTTCGGCCGCAAGTCGCTGAACGAGATCAAGGAAGTGCTGTCCCAGATGGGCCTGCACCTCGGCATGGAAATCCCGAACTGGCCGCCCGAGAACATCGAGGACCTGGCCAAGCGTCTGGAAGAGCCGTACTGAGCTTGATGTGAGGTTCTCCGCATCCGGTTACGGCCGGGTGCGGAGTACAGGGCATAGGGCCCACCCCCGCCGTACCGGCCAGCGCCCCTTACGGGCACAGGCGGGCGTTTCGGGGATCGTCATAGGTGTCGGCATCCGACACCCGGACATGAAAGGAGAAGCACCATGCGTCACGGCGTTTCCGGGCGTAAGTTCAGCAAGACCTCTACCCACCGTCTGGCCATGTTCTCCAACATGGCCAATGCCCTGATTAAGCACGAGCAGATCAAGACGACCCTGCCGAAGGCCAAGGACCTGCGGCCGATCGTCGAGAAGCTGATCACGCTGGGCAAGAAGGGCGGCCTCGCCAACCGTCGCCTGGCGTTCGCGGAACTGCGCGACAACGCCATGGTCGACAAGCTGTTCACCACCATCGCCGAGCGCTACAAGGACCGTCAGGGTGGCTACACCCGCGTCCTGAAGGCCGGCTTCCGCTACGGTGACATGGCCGCCATGGCCGTCATCGAGCTGGTGGACCGCGACGTCTCCGCCAAGGGCCAGGACAGCGGTTCGGTCCAGGTGACGGAGACCGAGGAAGAAGCGGCCTGAGTTTAGGCTGTTCCACTTCCGGAATGGTAAGGGAAGGGGCGGATCCGCGAGGGTCCGCCCTTTTTCATTACCCCACCGGCGGGCTGGTTGGGGGCCTGTCGTGTAAGGCAGGGCTGGGCGGGGATGATGGCGTTTTCCACTCTCGACGGGCGGGCAGCAAATCGCGCATCCTGCGGCCCGTCCATCGCCGGCGCGACAGGCGCGCCACCCGCGCGGACAGGAGGATGAACCGGTGCGTATTTGGGGGATCAAGGCGGCTGTGGCCGGCCTGCTGTTGGCGGGGCTGACCGGCTGCATGGCGCTGCCGTCACAGCGCGAGGGCAAGCTGGACACCCACGCGGCCTGCGTGGCCCGCTGCAACCGCGACAGCCAGGTGTGCGGCGACACCAAGGCCGGGCAGAGCGATCATACGCCCGAGCTGAACAACGGCATGTGCCAGCGCGACCTGAAATCCTGTCTGAACCGTTGCGGCGACCCGGGCTGAACCCTATTTCACCCCAGTCCCCTCGTTTCGATCAGCCGTGAGAGTTTTTCCCCGTGACGCTTGAAACGCCGTTCCGCCGCATGGTCTCCCGTTGCGCCCTGGTGGCTGTCGCCGCCGGCCTGGCCTTGACGCCGCCGGCCCTGGCCCAGCAGGCGCCGCAGAGCCGGGAGCAGATCACGCTCAGCTACGCCCCGCTGGTGAAGCGGGCGGCGCCGGCCGTGGTCAACATCTACAGCCGCCGTGTCATCAAGCAGCGCGTGTCCCCCTTCATGGAGGATCCATTTTTCCGCCAGTTCTTCGGTGACGCCTTCCGCGGCGTCCCGCGGGAGCGGGTGGAGTCCTCGCTGGGCTCCGGCGTCATCATCCGGCCCGACGGCCTGATCGTCACCAACGACCATGTCATCAAGGACGCCGACCAGATCACCGTGGTGCTGGCCGACCGGCGAGAGTTTCCCGCTAAGGTCATGAGCGCGGACGAGAAGGTGGATTTGGCCGTCCTGCGCATCGACACCAAGGGCGAGAAGCTGCCCACCCTGGAGTTGGGCGACAGCGACAGCATCCAGGTCGGCGACCTGGTGCTGGCCATCGGCAATCCCTTCGGCGTGGGCCAGACGGTCACCAGCGGCATCGTCTCGGCACTGGCCCGCACGGGCGTGGGGGTGTCGGACTTCAACTTCTTCATCCAGACCGATGCCGCCATCAACCCGGGCAATTCCGGCGGCGCGCTGATCACCATGGACGGCAAGCTGGCCGGCATCAATTCGGCGATCTATTCGCGCAGCGGCGGCTCGGTCGGCATCGGCTTCGCCATCCCGGCGGACATGGTGCGCTCCGTCGTCACGGCGGTGGAGGGTGGGGGCAAGCTGGTCCGGCCGTGGATGGGCGCCAGCGGCCAGCCGGTGACGCAGGAACTGGCCACCAACCTGGGCCTGCCCCGGCCCCAGGGGGTGCTGATCAACCAATTGAACCCGAAGGGTCCGCTGGAGCAGGCGGGCGTGAAGGTGGGCGACGTCGTGACGGCGGTGAATGGCCATCTGGTCGATGATCCCGAAAGCCTGCGTTACCGCATCGCGCTGCTGCCCGTGGGTGGGAACGCGACCCTGACCGTGATCCGCAAGGGTGCGGAAACGAAGCTGCCGGTGAAACTGATCGGCCCGCCGGAAGACCCGCCCCGGGATGAGACGGCGCTGGACGGCCGCCAGCCCTTCGCCGGCACCACCGTCGCCAACATCAACCCGGCGCTCGCGGAAGAGGTCGGCTACGCCGGCAATTCCGACGGCGTCATCGTGCTGAAGGTGCAGCCGGGCACCACCGCGCAAGCCCTCGGCTTCCAGCCGGGTGACGTGGTGGTGAAGGTGAACGGCCAGCCCATCACCCGCGTGGCCGATCTGAAGCGCATGGTGAACCAGCCCCAGCGCCGCTGGGACTTGGCCGTGCGGCGCGGCGACCAGGTGCTGACGCTGAGCGTCGGGGGCTGAGGGCTTTGGCGGCTGACGCGGTTTCCCGCCGCGTCATTCATGGAAACGTCGGCATACAGGTCCCGCCCCGGTCAAAAGGACGATGCCAAGCCGCCCCCCGCTCTGGCATGGTGTTCCGGGTTTGTATCCGGGGTGTATGGACGTCATGGTGAAGAGCGGATCGGGTTCCCTGTTCGAGGCGGAGGCGCCGCGCCCGCTGGCCGATCGGCTGCGGCCGACCGCGCTGGACCAGGTGGTGGGGCAGGAGCATCTGCTGGGCCCCAAGGGGCCCATCGGCCGCATGGTGGCGGCCCACCGTCTCAGCTCCATGGTGCTGTGGGGCCCGCCGGGCTGCGGCAAGACCACTATCGCCCGCCTGCTGGCCCAGGCCACCACCCTGGCGTTCGAACCCTTGTCCGCCGTGTTCTCCGGCGTGGCCGACCTGCGCAAGGTGTTCGAGGCGGCCAAGCAGCGCCGCCAGGCGGGCCAGGGCACCCTGTTGTTCATTGATGAGATCCACCGCTTCAACCGCTCCCAGCAGGACGGCTTCCTGCCCTATGTCGAGGATGGCACCGTCACGCTGGTGGGCGCCACGACGGAGAACCCGTCGTTCGAGCTGAACGCCGCCTTGCTGTCCCGCGCCCAGGTCTTTGTCCTGAACCGGCTGGGGGAGGAGGCGCTGGAGAAGCTGATCGGCCGGGCGGAGGCGGAGGAGGAGCGCGCCCTGCCGCTGACCGAGGATGCGCGGGCGGCGCTGAAGGCCATGGCCGATGGCGACGGCCGCTATTTCCTGAATTTGGTGGAGGAGATTTACGCCGTGGTGCGTCCGGGGGAGGACCCGCTGGACACCAACGCCCTGACCGTGGCGGTGCAGCGGCGCATGCCCCTCTACGACAAGGCGCAGGAGGGGCACTACAACCTCATCAGCGCCCTGCACAAGTCGTTGCGCGGCTCGGATACCGACGCCGCCCTCTACTGGTATTCCCGCATGCTGGCGGGGGGCGAGGATCCGCGCTACATCGCCCGTCGCCTGGTGCGCTTCGCCAGCGAGGATATCGGCATGGCCGATCCCCAGGCCCTGACCATCGCCCTTGCCGCCTGGGACGCCTATGAGCGCCTGGGCAGCCCGGAGGGGGAATTGGCCATCGCCCAGTGCGTCATCTACCTGGGCACCGCCCCCAAATCCAACGCCGCCTACATGGCCATCAAGCAGGCCCAGCGGGCGGCCAAGGAGACCGGCAGCCTGATGCCGCCCATGCACATCCTGAACGCGCCCACCCGCCTGATGAAGGACCTGGGCTACGGCAAGGGCTACAACTACGACCACGACACGGCCGATGGTTTTTCCGGCCAGAATTATTTCCCCGATGGCATGGCGCGGCGGGAGTTCTATCAGCCGGTGGAGCGCGGCTTCGAACGCGAGATCAAGAAGCGCCAGGACTACTGGGCCAAGCTGCGCCAACGGGCGGCCGAGGGCGGCAGGGAGGGCTGAGGCCTGCCCTGATGGGCTATGCCCTTGAAATCATTTGCGGGGACAGGTGGCCTTCGGGCACCTCTATCGCGGAACGCGCGCCGGCATGCCGAGCGCCCCTTCCTATTGAGGATTTCATGGACCGCAGACAGTTCCTGTCGGCCGCCGCCGTTCTGGCCGCCGCGACCGCCCCGATGACGCCTTCCCTGGCCGAGGCCGCCCCCGCCGCTCCCCTCAACCCGCCCGGCATTCGCGTGGCCGGCATCCGCATGATCCCGGTGGCGGGGGGCAAGTACAAGGTCTGGACCAAGAAGATCGGCAGCGGCGCCGTGAAGGTGCTGCTGCTGCACGGCGGCCCCGGCTTTTCCCACGAATACCTTGAGGCGATGGAGTCCTTCCTGCCCGAGGCCGGGATCGAGATGTACTATTACGACCAGCTGGGCTCGAACAATTCCGACCAGCCGGACGATACCAGCCTGTGGACCCTGCCGCGCTTCGTGGAGGAGGTGGAGGAGGTACGCCAGGGATTGGGCCTGGACCAATTCGTGCTGTACGGCCATTCCTGGGGTGGCATCCTGGCCATCGACTACGCCCTGAAATATCAGCGACACCTGAAGGGTCTGGTCATTTCCAACATGGCGGCCGGCATCCAGGCCTACCTAAAGCGCGTCAACGCCCTGCGCAGCCTGATGAAGCCCGATTCCCAGAAGCTGATCCGGGAGCTGGAGGCGAAGCAGGCCTATGACGACCCAGCGTACGAGAAGATCATGATGGAGGAGATGTATCCCCAGATGATCTGCCGTCTTGACCCCTGGCCGGAGCCTGTCACCCGCGCCTTCCGCCACGCCAACCTCACCATCTACAACCAGATGCAGGGAAAGAGTGAGCTGGAGGTGACGGGCAACCTGAAGGATTGGGAGCGTTGGGATCAGCTATCCCAAATCAAGGTGAAGACCCTGACCATCGGCGCCACCCATGACGAGATGGATCCGGAAGACATGAAGCGCATGGCGACGCTGATGCCCAACGCCCGCTCCGTCATCTGCCCGCAGGGCAGCCACCTGTGCATGTGGGACGACCAGGAGTTCTACTTCAAGAACCTGATCCCGTTCCTGAAGAGCGTGTAAGTATAGCTATAGGACCGGGCTATGCCCTGTCCGGCGCCATGGCGCGGGCGTAGTCCTTGGCCGCCTGCACGACGTGGGTGACGGCGCGGGCGATGTCGTCCGGCGGTTCGCCCTCGCGCGCCAAGGCGCTATCATCCGTCGGCACGCCGCGCACCAGGGCGCCCAGGCGCATCGTGGCCGCCTCGCAGTAGCCGATGCGCCGGGCGTCGGGCGGGCCGGGGATGGTGCGCTCGTCCAGCCAGGCGACGGTGGCAGCCCCCGCGAGGCGGCGCAGGGTTTCCAGCAGGGCGGCGGCCTCATCCAGATGCGCCTTGCGGCGGCGGCCCTCCAGCACCATGCGCTGGCGCGTCACCTCGGCCGCCGTGCTGGCCAGGCCGGCGGCCCGGCGGGCGGCGTCGATCTCGGCATAGGGCGTGTGGCCCGCCCGCACCACCAGGGTGGCGTAGCGCATGTTGGCCTCCACCGCCGCCGCCAGGCGGTGGGGGAAGCCCTTGGGCTCCCGCTCCGGCCACAGGACGAGGCAGCCGGCCAAGCCGATAACGCTGCCCAGCGTGTTGTTGAAGGCGCGGGCCAGGGCGATGCCCTCGCCGTGGGCGTTCAGGCCGGGGTGCAGTAGGTCGGCGACCAGGACGAACAGCGGCGTCAGGAAAGTGACGAACAGGCTGTAGCTGACGGAGCGCAGCGCGATGGTGGCGGCGGCCAGGGGGAAGATGGCGGCCAGCAGCGCGAGGGGCGTGGGCAAGGCCACGGCCAGGAAGGCGGCCGCCGCCCCGCCGATGACGCTGCCCACCACGCGCTCCAGGGTACGCGGCCAGGTGGTGGCCGCCTGCGGCTGCATCACCACCACCGCCGCCATGGTGGCCCAGTAGGCGTAGGCGACGTCGAGATAGGCCGTGACGGCGTAGGTGGCCGTCACCACCAGGGCGACGCGCAGGGCATGCCGCGCGATGGGGAGGAGGGCGCCAGGGCCAGGCGCAGGGCGCGGGCCGGGGTCAGGCGCCGGCGCGGCGTCTCGTCATTTTCGGGCACGGTGGCCAGCGCGCCGTCGTCCACCGGCGGCGCCCAGGCGCGCGTCAGGTCGGCCAGGGCCTGGGCGCAGACCTGGGCCACGCGGCCCACCAGGTCGTGCGCCGGCCGGGCGACGCGGTCCAGCACCTCCGCCTCATAGGCCACCAGGGCGCCGTCGGGCTCCGACCGCATCACCTGGCGGCTGGTGCGGTTGAGCGCGGCACGCAGCTGGCGCAGGGGCAGGGTATCGGCGTCGGTGGGCGTGCCGGCGGCGTGTGGTTCCAGGTCATAGCCCAGGGCGATCAGGCCGGCGAAGATACGCTCCCCCACCTCGATGGCGGCCAGCAGGGCGCGGCGGATGTCGCGCCCGTTGCCGCGCCCGGCGGAGAAGCGGCCCACGGCGGCGCGCGCCCGCTCTATCGTGTCGCGCACCGCGCGGCGATGCTCGGCGGCATGCGCCTTCCAGCGCGCGTCCTGGGTGGCGCCGCTGGCGTGCAGAGCCAGCAGTTCGGCCGTCATGTCACCCAGTTCGGAATAGATGGCGGCGACGGCGCGGCGCGCGGGGGCGTAGGGGTGGATGCGCCACAACACCAGGCATAGAGCCACGGCCCAGCCGCTGCCGGCCAGGAAGACGCCGGACAGACGCAGGGCGTCCAGCGGCGCCATGGGATAGCCCACCGCCACCACGGCGACGCAGCAGGCCAGCACGCCCACCTGGGTGGCGGCCGGGCCGTAGACGCGGCTGAGGCAGCAGATGAACAGGGCGACGAACAGGGCCGCCGCCGCCCAGCCGTGCCCCAGCGCTGCCACCGCGCTGACGGCCCCCGCCATGGCCGTGCCGATCAGGGCGAATCCGCCCATAGCCCGCAGCCGTACGCCGAAAGGCCCGCCGGGGTCAGCCAGGCAAGCCCAGAAGGCGGCAAAGGCCGCCCACGACAGGATGGGCTGGTCCAGGTACAGCGCCAGCGTGACCATCAGCGCCACCGCCGTGGCGGCGCGCAGACCCTCAGTGATGCCAATCTGCTCCGGCGTCAGCGCGAACGACCGCGCCTGCAGCCAGCGCGCGAGCCGGGCGAGCGGGGAGGAGCGGTCGGTGGGCACCGTGTGGGCGTGGGACATGGAAACTCAAGTAGGCGAACGGGTGGCCAGGGCAACGGTACCTCAAACTCGTTCGCAGATGCAGCATTGGTGTGTGCAATGCGGCATTGCTGGCGGGGAAGCTGGCGCTTCCCGGGTGGGCGCGGCCCGTGCGATGATCGCGCAAGGGTTGCGGGAGATATGAGTGCTGCGCTGGCTATTACGGATCGCGTTGTGGCTATGCCTGTCGGTGGCGACTGCTGTCGTCCTGCTAGTGCTGCTGTGGAAGGCGGCAGAGCTGGATCAGCAGACGACAGAGGACGAAAAGTTACCCATCTTCGTCGCGATGGTGGACGGGCTGGCGGACGCCTTGACCGGCTTCGGCGCCCGCCAGCCCGTCTATGTTTCCCTGGATGGGCGTATTTTTCCTGACGACCTGTTGCGGGAGGTGCGGGCGCGGCAGCCCGGCTTCTCCATCCTATCCTGTCCCCCGACATCAAAGCGCGACCGGAGGTGTGCCGAGGGCTACCGGGATGCCTTCGATGGTGAAGGGCCGCAGCCGCTTGTCGATGTGACCCGGTTCGAAATACCCCTCTGGCACCTCGCCCAGGTTCGTTACACCTTCCACAACGGATCGGGCGAACGCATCCTGATCAAGGTTTTTGGCAAATGGTGGATCATCCACCGCTGGGATGTCCATGTGCTGGTGACCAAGATCTTGGATGAGGACAATGGCGAATCCCCGGCCGATGATGAGGCGCCGAAGCAGCTGAAGGTGCCACGGGGTGGCCCCTAAGCCAGCCGGTCAGTGGGCCGCCAGCCGTTCTTCCAGCGCCGCCTTCACCGCGGCCACCGGCGCCGTCCAATCGCCCAGGCGCGTCTGCCGGAACAGGCGCAGGGATGGGTACCAGGGGCTGGTGTCGCCCCTGTCGTGCCAGCGCCAGTCGGTGGTGGGGGACAGCAGCAGGAAGGCCGGCACCTCCAGGGCGCCCGCCAGGTGGATGCAGGCGCTGTCGGAGCCGATGACCATGTCCAGCCCGGCCACCAGGGCGGCGGTGTCGGCCCAGTCGCGGATGGAGGCGGCGGCGTCGCGGATGCGGCCCGGGGGAACGGCCGGGGCGGTCAGGGCGGCCTTGGCCGGGCCCATCTGCAGGCTGATGAACTCCACGCCCGGCACGTCCAGCAGCGGCAGCAAGGGGGCGAGGCCGGGCGAGCGCCAGTGGTCGTCGGGGAAGTCCGGATTGCCCTGCCAGAACAGGCCGACGCGCAGGCCCCGCTTGGGACCCAGCATCTGCGCCCAGCGCAGCTTGCGGCCGGGGTCGGCCTTCAGATAGGGGCCGGTCCAGGGTACGGCGGCGGGTTCGGGGCAGAAGCGGCCGGGCAGGTCCATCATGGGCACCTGTGCATCCCAGGGCAGGGGTGCCGTAGAGGCCGCACCCGGCGCTGGCGTCTGCGCGTCCACCACCACGGCGCCATAGCCCTGAGCCGCCACCAGTGGGGCTAGGCCGGCCGGCACCTCGATGGTCAGGCGGGCGCCGGCCGCGGTCAACTGGGGCAGGAAGCGCAGGCACATCAGCGTGTCGCCCACCCCTTGCTCATGCCACACCAGCAGGCGCAGGCCGGCCGGGGTACCCATGGATGCGCCGGTTGACCAGGCCGGCAGGCCCTGGTGCCGGGGCGGCTTGGCAGCGGAGGGCCAGCGCCAGCGGTAGTGCTCGAAGCCCTCGCGATAACGTCCCAGGCGCAGCAGGCACAGGGCCACGCCGAAATTGGCCACCGGATCCTGGGGCGCCAGGGTGGCGGCCACCTGGAAGGCGGCCAGCGCCTCCTCCGACCGGCCCAGCAGGCGCAGCAGGACGCCCAGGTCGCGGTGGGGCAGCGGGGCATCCGGTCGGCGGCGCGTCGCCTCCGCCAGGTGGGCTTCCGCCTCTTCGAAGCGGAACAGGCTGGTCAGGGTGTTGGCCAGGGCGCAGCGGGGCAGGGGGGCGTCGGGGGCGGCGCTGACGGCGCGGGACAGCAGGCTGACGGCCTCGGCCGCGTCACCGGCCCGGCGTTTCAGCTCCCCCAGGTTGTTCAGGGCCAGGATGTTGAAGGGATCGCGCGCCAGGACATGGCGGTACCAGGTTTCCGCCTCGCCTCCCCGGCCCAGCCGTTCGCACAGGCGCGCCAGTTCCGTCACCGTGGGCAGATCGTCGGGCGCGCGTTCCACGCAGGCGCGCAGGGCGTCGGCGGCCGCCGACAGCTGTTCCAGCCGGGCCAGCAGGCGGGCCATGTTGCGCAGGGCGTCGGCATGGCTGGGGTTCAGGCGCAGGGCCTGAGTGTAGGCGGTCAGCGCCGCATCCGTGCGGCCCAGCGTGTCCAGCACCTGGGCGTGGTTGGCGTGGAAATCGGCGATGCCGGGACGCAGCGCGATGGCCCGCGCGATGAGGGATTCGGCCTCCGCCGCCTGTCCCGTTTGGGCGGTGGCGACCCCCAGCAGATGCAGGGCGTCCGGCTGCTCCGGCTCCTGCGCCAGCAGCGAGGAATAGAGCGCGCTGGCTTCCGCCAGGCGGCCGGCCCGGTGATGCTCCAGCGCCACCGCCAGGACCTCCCCGACGGTGCGCATACTCCGGGTCCTGGGTGCCTCGGGTGCCATACCCTAGTGATATCTCCAAGGGCGCAGGCATGCTAGCGGTGCCGGTCACATCTCTTTGGTTACATCCGGTTCGGCCGGCCCTTCCTCCGCGGTTGCCCCATCGGTCGGGCGCAACCACCGCAGAAGGCGGGACCATGGTCCCTTTGCCGGAACAGCTTGATCTTGGGCCGCCTCCGGTTCCGCTTCACCTTCCATCGCCGCCGTGCCGGCTGTTGTCGCCGGCGATGGCGGCACCTGTTGCCGCATCTCCGCGAAGTCCGCGACGGCTTGGCCCTGCAGCATGCGGAAGCCCGCATCCAGCGCGTGGTGGACCAGGGCCAGGCTGTCGCAATGGGTCAGGATGCAGCGGTCGGCGCCCAGGGTGCGGATCAGCTGGCGCAGCGTGGCGGTGGTCGGCAGCGCATGCGGACGAAGGGCCGCCGCGTCCGCTGTCGCCGGTCCCGCCCCCGGCATCAGCCGCAGCAGGACGTCCGGCGGCAGGGGGACCTCGGCGGCACGCTCGACCGGGACATGATCCAGCACCATCATGCACTGACGGCGCCGGCCGACCTGCAGGGCCTCCTCCACCGCGTCTGGCGCCACAAGCCACTCCGCGTACGGCAGTTCAATGGCAAGCCGGGCATGCCAGTGGGCGGGCAGTTCATCCAGCAGAACGGCGAAATCTCCCTGACGCACACTGCCGGCATGGAACTTGATGGCGATGGGAAGCCGGGGGAAGGTGTCGTCCCGCAGCAGGTGATGCAGCATCCGGCGGTCCAAAATTTCGGTCACGCGGGCGTGCATCCATGGAGAGCCGACGATGGTCACGCCGAACAGGCGCTCCAGCGCCGACAGATCCACCGTCTGTTCCAGCATGACGGGTTCCAGCGAGGTGCCGTCCTCGTCAATCCTGTAGACGGCCTGCCGACGGATCAGGGACGACAGGTCGGCGCTGTGGAGGCCGCGTTCGACACGCAGCAGGGCGATCACCTCGTCCGTGGCGGGAGAGGGCGAGACCAGGGACCTGTCCCCCATCAGGATGCGCAGGCAGGCGACCAGCGGCTTCGTTTCGCGGGGCAGGTCGAACCAGTGCACGTCAACCTTTCCCTGCTGCGCGGTGGCGAACACCTGACAGACGCGGTTGGTCGCGGCCAGCAACGTCTCATCACTCGCCGCATCGCCAACAAGAAGCCAGCCGTACGAACCTACTACGTAAGTACTAATACGAACGGCCTGACCCAAAGGGGCTATGACCGCCTTTAGTTCCGCATCAACAATTCTGTGAATGATTGGTTCGTAGGCGTCCACGATCCCCGACAGATCGAGCAAGGCGGCGCAACCCTGCTGCTTATTCTGTGTAATACTGGCAATCTCCGCCAGTATATTTGACGTATTCGTGGCCATGATAGGCCTTTCCCGTGTCTGACGTGCCTGCGCATCCTTCAGTCTTGCGCGATTGTTATTGTACATTATCGTTCAAAATCTCTGGGATGATCTGAATCAATTATGTTTTTTTGGGTCACGCTACACTGGCAGTCATGATTTTCAGAGGATTGATTTCAACCTCGACATCAGCACTCCGCGTGGGGCGGGGCCGGCCGGGACGCGCCGACGCCAATCCCCGAATTCCAGCCTGCAATGGACATGATGACGGACCTCTGGCGCCTCGAACGATCAGGGCGTGAAGCCGGCAAGCCCGGAGTCACGCCCTCTGGCCCAACCCGGCGGCCAAACCCCACCAAGTTCGCCACCCTGCCGCCTCCGGCGGAGGAGTCGGAGGAATGGGTCATCAGCTACATGGACATGGTCACGCTGCTGATGGTCGTCTTCCTGGGGATGGTGGCGATCCTGGGCATGAAGGGGCGGCTGTCCGCCAAGCCGGAGGGCGACGGATCCCCGACGGTCACCCGCGAAAGCGCCACCCCGGTGGTTGTACCCGCCTTGGCGCTTCAGGAAAGCGCCGTGGGCGATGAAGCGCCGGGGACCGGCCCGGCCGATGCCGCGCACGGCGGCGGTGTCATCCTGACGCCGGCCGCCCAGGCGCTGTTGACCCAACTGGAAGCGGCTGGCCAAGGGGCCAATCTCGATGTCATCCTCGCGGATCGGAAGCTGACCATCGCCATCAAGGACCGCATCCTGTTCGCCTCGGGCAGGGCTGATCTGGCGCCGTCGGGCCGGCGGCTGCTGGCAACGGTGGCCCGGGGTCTGGGGACGCTGACGGGGATCATCACGGTCGAAGGTCACACCGACGACGTGGCCATATCCACCGCCCGCTTCCCCACCAATTGGGAGCTGTCGTCCGCCCGCGCCAGCGCCGTGGTGCGGGAACTGATCGCCAACGGCGTCGACCCCGCCCGCCTGCGGGCCGTGGGCTATGCCAATACCAAGCCGTTGGATGTGCGCGACCGGGCGGCCAATCGCCGGGTCACCATCGTGGTCGAGCAATGAGGGGGCTGCGCGTCGGACGAAGGGTGGTTACCTTGCGACGTCGCCGCCGACCGCTCACGAAAGGTCCGTCCCATGTTCCACGAAGAAGACCTGCGCCGCATCGCTTTGCAGGAGCAGCGGCTGGTGTTCGAGCAATTCGGGCAGGACGAGGCTTGGGCGTTGGGCCTATGGCTGCGGCAGGCGGGGCTGGAGCGGGGCGGGGCGCTGGTGGTGGATGTGTCGCTGCACCGGCAGCAGATGCTGCGCCTGGCGGTGGGGCCGGCCACGCCGGACCATGACGACTGGGTGCGGCGCAAGCGCGCCACGGCCCTGCACTTCGCCCGCAGCTCCTACGCCATCGGCATCTCCCTCGCGCAGCAAGGCACGACGCTGGAGATCAAGAGTGGGCTGCCGCATCGGGACTATGCCACCCATGGCGGCGCGGTGCCGCTGGTGGTGAAGGGGGCGGGCTGCATCGGCGCGTTGACCGTCTCCGGCCTGCCCCAGCGCGAGGACCACACCCTGGCCATGGCCGCCCTGGCCCATGTGCAGGGCCGCGACATCAGCGACATCGTGCTGGTGTAGTCCACACAAACGTGGCGGCGCACTTTGCGCCGCCGTAGGCCGCGACCGCGACCGCCGGAGATTCCGGGGAGTGTAGCGGACTGGAAATCGAGGAGAACGGGCGCGGATGCGTCCGTTAACGGTCTAAGGTGATCGGCCCGTCGCGGGTGGTTCCGGTGTTGGCTTCCGGCGCCTTGGTCAGGGTGTCGCCTCGGCTGCGCTTTTCCTCGTGCTTGCCATAAATCTTGTCCAGGCGCTCGAACTCCGCCTTGTGGAAGGCCTCGACCTCCTCCCGGTTGCCGAACTGGGGGGCGGTGATGATGATGTCGTCGATGGGGCCGTCGGTGCGCGGCGGCTCCACCGCGTCCGGGTCCTTGGGCGGCGCCGCCACCTTGACCACCGAGGTGGGCAGGCCGTTCTTGTCCAGGCCGGCCTTGGGCGCGTCGGCCTGCGGCGCTGACGCGGCGGCGGGCTGCTGGGTCGTCTGGGCCAGGGCGGGGGCGGCGAGAACCGTCAGGGCGAGCGCCGCCGTGCCCAGCAGTGGGGGCAGCGAACGGGCGGAAGAAAGCCAATTACGGGCGAACACGGGAAAAACTCCGCAGCGACGGTCATATAGCTTACCACGTGGGACCGCCCTGCCAACTGTTGCCTGCCTGACCGCCATGCGCGCGTCCGTTGCAGACAGGGCAAGGGTAGGGTGGTTGAAAAGCGTCCGCCCGCCGCCTCGCGGTACCGCGAGAGGCCTAGGGCCTGGCCGCCCAAGGGATTAGGAGACGCTGGTGCCGGTCTTTGATGAGTATATCGGTATCGATTGGACCGGCGCCTTGCCCGCCCGGGGTATCGCCATCGCCCGTGTCCGGCCGGATGAGGCGGCGGTCCACCTGGTGCCGCCGCCCGGGCGGCATTGGACCCGCCGCCAGGCCATGGATTGGGTGGCTGGGCGCCTGGCGGACCATCACCGCGCCGGCGCCCGCGCCCTGGTGGGCATCGACTGCGGCTTTTCCCTGCCCTATGTGCCGGGCATGGGATACCTCGACGGCCGCGCCGGTGATGTGGACGACATGATGGGCCTATGGGACGTGGTGGACGAGGCCGCTGGGGACGGCCCTGGCGCCGATGACTTCTGCGGCACCCCGGCGCTGGCCGACCCGCGCCTGGGCCCCAGTTTCTGGCTGGCGGGGCGGCGGCCGGCGCACTGGACGGACGCGGAGGGTGGGGGCAAGCGCCGCCGGGTGGAGCTGGTGGCCGCCCGCACCGGCGTGGGCACCCCCGTTTCCGTCTTCAACCTGGCGGCGGCGTCCAAGCAGGTGGGCAAGGCCTCGCTGGCCGGCATGCGCTCGCTGCGCCACCTGAAGGGGAGCCTGGGCGACGCGCTGGCGGTGTGGCCGTCGGAAGCGCTGACCGGGCCGGATGGCGCCGCCCGGTCGGCGGTCACGGAGATCTATCCCACCCTGTTCCGGCGCCGTGCGCACGGCCTGGCCAAGATTTGCGATTGGGCCGACATGGCGGCGGCGCTGGCCAAGGTTGGCTGCCATGCGGGGGTGGGGGTGCCGGCGGCCTTTGACGACCACGCCGGGGATGCCATGATCGCCGCCGCCGGCATGATGCGTTGGGCGTCCTTCGACGATGTCTGGACGCCCAAGGGGCTGGACACCGGCACGGCGCGGCGCGAAGGATGGATTTTTGGCGTCACCGGCGATATGTCGGGTGGCGACATCGCCATTGGCGGGGCCGCCGCCTTCGGGGGTCGGGGATGAACCAGGTTATCGTCGTCGCCGTGGGCGGCGCCTTGGGCTCGGTGCTGCGCTATCTGTCGCAGGTGTGGCTGGGGCGCTGGCTGGGGCTGGATTTCCCCTGGGGCACGCTGTTCGTGAACGTTGCGGGCTCCGTGCTCATGGGTGTGCTGGCGGAGGCTGCGGGCCGGGTGTGGCATCCCTCGCCGGAGCTGCGCGCCTTCCTGGCGGTGGGCGTATTGGGCGGGTTCACCACCTTCTCCTCCTTCTCGCTGGACATCGGCACGCTGGTGTCGCGAGGGGATTGGCCGGTGACGATGCTGTATTTCATGGCGACGCTGGTGGTCGGCGTCGGCGGTCTTTTTGTGGGCATGGCCCTGGTACGTGCGGTGATGTCATGAGTGATGAGGGTGGCCGTAAGGTCGAGACGCGGACCGTGACCGCCGATGAGGCGGAGATGCGTCTGGACCGCTGGTTCAAGCGGCATTTCCCGGCGCTGAGCCATATCCAGCTGGAAAAGCTGCTGCGCACCGGCCAGGTGCGGGTGGACGGCGGCCGCGTCAAGGGCGCCACGCGCCTGGAGGCTGGGCAGTCCGTGCGCATTCCCCCCATGCCCGACCTGGCGCCCCTGGCGCCGGGCGCCGTGACGCGCAAGGAACGGCCGGTCTTGTCGGACAAGGAAGTGAAGGCCCTGCGCGACGCGGTGCTGTATCGCGACGGCGACGTCATCGTGCTGAACAAGCCCGCCGGCCTGGCGGTGCAGGGCGGTACCGGCCAGAACAAGCATTTGGACGCCATGCTGGACGTGCTGACCTTCGACGGGAAGGAGCGGCCCAAGCTGGTCCACCGCCTGGACAAGGATACCAGCGGCTGCCTCGTGCTGGCCCGCACCAGTTTCGCCGCCACGCGCTTGGCTGGATATTTCCGGGGCAAGGAGGCGCGCAAATACTACTGGGCCGTCACTGTCGGCGTGCCCAAGCAGCACCAGGGCAAGATCGACGCCGCCCTGGCCAAGGAAGCCGGCACGCGCGGCGAGCGCATGGCGGTGGACGAGGATGAGGGCGCGCGCGCCGTCACCCTGTATCAGGTGATCGAGAACGCGCACCGGCACGCCGCCTTCGTGGCCCTATGGCCGCTGACCGGCCGCACCCACCAACTGCGCGCCCACATGGTGGCCATCGGCACGCCCATCCTGGGGGATGGCAAGTACGCGGGGCAGGAGGCCTTCCTGGCCGGCGGCGCCGAGCTGCCGCGTCAGCTGCACCTGCACGCCCGCCGCATCATCATTCCCAATCCGCGCGGCGGCAAGCCCATCGACGTGACGGCCAACCTGCCGCCGCACATGGCCAAGACCTGGGACTATTTCGGTTTCGACATGAATGATGGCGACCCGTTCGCCAGTTACGCGTGATCCTGGGGGCGTGATCATGTCGGGCTTCAACCGCCTGGCCCTGTTCGACTGCGACGGGACGCTGGTGGACAGCCAGCACGCCATCATCGCCGCCATGGCCGCGGGCTTCGCCAGTCAGGGGCTGACACCGCCGCCCGATGAGGCGGTGCGGCGGCAGGTGGGGCTGTCGCTGGAGGTTGCCGTGCTGGGCCTGCTGCCCGAAGGGGTGGGGGCGGGCGCCGTGGCCGGCATCGTCGCCGCCTATAAGGACGCGTTCTTTGCGAACCGGGCCAAGGGCATCGCGCAAGAGCCGCTCTATCCCGGCCTGGTGGCGGCCTTGGACGCGCTGGAGGCGGCGGGCTTTCTGCTGGGCATCGCCACCGGCAAGTCGCACCGGGGCCTGGTCGCCACGCTGGAGCATCACGGCCTGAACGGTCGCTTTGTCACCTTGCAGACGGCGGACCGCGCCCAGGGCAAGCCCTCGCCGGACATGGCCCTGCGGGCGATGGCGGAGGCCGGCGCCGACCCGGCGACCACCGTGGTCATCGGCGACACCAGCTATGACATGCAAATGGCGCGCAACGCCGGGGCCGCCGCGCTGGGCGTGGCCTGGGGCTATCACGCGCCGAAGAGCTTGCTGGCGGCCGGCGCCGCCCGCGTCTGTCACGACTATGCCGAGGTGCCGGCGGCGGTGGCCGCCCTGGTGTCGGCCTGAGCTAGGAACGATCTGATGAAGCGGATTTACAAGACGGTGGCCGTGGTGCCCGGCACGCATGGTGGCTGGCAGGTGCGGCTGGACGCGCGCATCCTGAAGTCGCCGGCGAAGGCCGACCTGGTGCTGCCGACCGAAGCGCTGGCCCGGGCGGTGGCGGCGGAGTGGGACGCCCAGGGCGACACCGTCGTGCCGGATGCCATGCCCATGATGCAGCTGGCCTCCACTTGCGTCGACCGGGTGGGGCCGCAGCGCGCCACCATCCTGGACGGGGCGGCCGCCTATGGCGGCACCGACCTGTTGTGCTATCGCGCGGCGGAGCCCGCCAAGCTGGCGGAGCGGCAGTCCCGCGCCTGGCAGCCGCTGTTGGACTGGGCGGCGTTGCGCTACGACGCCCTGCTGCAGACCACCACCGGCATCATGCACCGCGCCCAGGATCCGTCGGCGCTGAACGCGCTGAAGCGCGCGCTGGAGGAACTGGACGACTGGCAGTTGACCGGTGTGCAGAACGCCGTGGCCCTGACCGGGTCGCTGGTGCTGGGCCTGGCCCTGTTTGAAGGCCGTATCGACGCCGACCAGGCCTTCGAGCTGGCCGAACTCGACGAGTCGTTCCAAATCGAGCAGTGGGGCGAGGATGATGAGGCCAAGGACCGGCGCGCATCGCTGAAGGCCGATCTGGCTGCCAGTTTGCGTTACCTGGGATTCCTGAAGGCCTGAGCCGGGGGGCGGCAGAAAACATTGGAACTGGGCGCGCGGCGCCCCCTTATATGCAGTGCAACAACCGCTCGGCCCCGCATATCAAGGACCCGTTCCCCCATGACCTTCGATCAGCTTGAAGCCAAGATGCGCGCCTCGCTTTCCCAGTTCACCGGCTTGGGCGCCAAGGTGAAGTTCGACTTCGGCACCGACGGGGCGCTGTTCCTGGACGCGACCAAGGTGCCCACCGTGTCGCGCGACCCGGTGGATGTGAACACCACCCTGAAGATCTCGCTGGCCGACTTCGTGAAGCTCAGCGAAGGCAAGCTCAGCCCCACCCTGGCCTTCACCTTCGGCAAGCTGAAGGTCCAGGGCGACATGGGCGTGGCCCTGAAGTTGGCCGGCATGCTGGATGATTGAGTAGTTCCGCCTTCGGGCGGCGCCAGGGGTATGGGCACTCCGTTCCCCTGGCGCCGTGTCCGGGATGCTTTGCCCTGGATCAGGCCGGCTTGATCGCCTGGGCGAAGGTGAACAGCGAACCCGGGTCGACTTCCGCCTTCACCTTCTGCAGGTCCCGGTAGTTCTCCGCGTAATAGGCGCCTTGCCAATCCCTCAGCGCCGGGTCCGGGAAGTTCTGGTACGCGCCCCCCAAGGGGGTGAGCCGGCGCACCTTGTCATAGAACTGCTGCTGCCAGACTAGGTTGTCCGACACCAGGCTGGGCGGATCGCGCAGTTCCCACCAGTTGACCTCGCTGGAGAACAGCCAGTCGAAACCGCGGTGGACAAAGGCCGTGTCGGTGGGCTTCAGCTTATTCACTTCCCCGCCCACCTGGAAGAACTTGAAGGAAGACGGCAGGCTGGTGCCGGGCATGGCCCGGGCCGTGGCGATCATATCGGCCACCGCCTTTTCTGTCAGGTTCTCCGTCTTCAGGAAGACGGACTGCTCCCGGTAAAAATAGGGGAAGGCCTCTTCCGCCAAAATGTCCTGCGCCTCCCAATAGGGCACGTCGATTTCAATCTTGCGCTTCGGATCCGCCTGTTCCAGCAGGGTGCCGAACAACTCCTTCAAGGGGGGAGTGCCCCGGTGAGCCTGTCCCATGACGGAGATGACGATGTCGTCGCCCTGGGCCCGCTGCTCCGGCGTCGGGGGGGTGACGGAGATTTTGCAGCCAAAGCCGGGGGGCGCCTCTTGCAGGCGGTGCAGCAGGTCATACAACACCCGTTCCTGGTTTTTGCTCCAGTTCAGGATGAACACCGTGACGGTGCTGACCGGGAAGGTCTGGAGGGTGAAGCTGGTGTTAACGCCGAAATTGCCGCCGCCGCCGCCTTGGCAGGCCCACAACAGCTTGGCGTGCTCGGTGGCGCTGGCCGTCACCTTCTCGCCATTGGCCAGTATCAGGTCGGTGGAGCGCAGCAGATCCGACCCGATGCCGTAAAGTCGCATGTTGAAGCCGATGCCGCCGCCCAGCAGGAAACCGGCGGCGCCCACGCCTTCACACCGGCCGTGGGTGATAGTGCGGCCCATGCGCTCGAGCGCCCGGTAGACCGCCACGTTGATGGCGCCGCCGCCGATGATGACGCGGTCGCCGTCCGCCTTGATCTTGGCCATGGGCGACATGTCGACCAGCAGACCGGAGGTGGTGGAGAAGCCGGCGTAGTTGTGACCACCGGACCGCACGGCGAAGGGCGTGTTGGTGTTCTGTGCCCATTTCAGGCAGGCACTCACGTCCGCGTCGGTCTCGCAGCGGGCGATGGCCGCCGGACGCTGGGAATAGGACAGGTTGTTAACCTGGGAGTAGTTGCTGAAATAAGCGTCATTGGGCAAGACCAAGTCGCCCTTCATGGCCCGCGCCAGGTCGGACCAGGCCCCCTTGCTGACCACACGGGGCAGAGGATGCAGTTCTATGCCGGGGTCTGCCAGCAACTGCTGCGCCTTGGCTGGCAGACTGGCTCCCACCGCCAGGGCGCCCAGCCCTTTTAGCAAGGACCGCCGCGCCGTCGCCGTCTCGAATGCTCCCATCGTAAATCGCTCCCCTTAATCGCGTTGTTCTGGGGATTTCTTCCACCATTTGGGGCATCGTGACAAGAAAGACTTTCCCGTGTCTGGCACCCACGCCACCATCGGCATCGCCAACCGGCGCGGACACCTGGTGATTTGACTCCCGTCAGCGCTTGAGGCTGAGCCAGACGTTATGGCCGTCGTGGAAGGCGTTGATCTCCACCATCTCGCCCGCCATCAGGTCCAGTGGGTGGCGAGGCAGGTAGAGGCCGGGTTGCCAGCCCGACGCCTCGGCGGGCGTGAGGGGGCTGTTCTCGAACTCCACGCCGTCCCACAGCCTCAGCCATATCCATTGCAGCAGGCCGACGCAGCGGCCATCGGCGGTCACCGGCACGGCTTGGCTGCTGCGCCAGCTTTGTCCCGGCCGGGGATCGGCCAGGTCCACGGTCAGGGCCTGCACGGGGGCGGACAGCGGCTTGAAGGGCACGATGCGGTCCAGGCGGACGGCACGGGGGGCCAGGCGGTTGAAGTCGCCGAGGTTGAAGCCGCAGGCCTCCTCCACGAAGAAGCTGCGCTCCATCACCCGGCTTTCGGCCAGCAGGGCGCGCACGCCGCCGGCCTGGGGGATGATTCGCGCCTCGGGCGTCAGCAGCCGGTCCTTGGCGTCGCGCACCGCCGGCAGCACCCGCTCCGACAGCAGGTCGCTGGACAGGATCTCGGAGACCAGCAGGTCGGCCGGGCGCGGCAGATCCTTGCCCACCGTCACCGTGCCCGACGGTTTGGCGATGACGGTGACGCGATCGGCATAGCCGTTGGCGGCGATGATGGCGCGCGCCGTTTCGGCGATGGTGGGATCGGCCTCGCAGGTATAGACGTGGGCGGCGCCGGCGCGGGCGGCCATCATGGCCAAGAGGCCGGAGCCGGTGCCGATCTCCAACACGATGTCGCCGGGGCGCACGGCGGCGGTGAGGGCCGCCTCATAGGCCGCGTTGCGCTCGACGTCGTTCATCATCGGCACATGCCAGCGCGGCGTCAGGGCGGTGCGCAGCTTGGCCAGTTGCAGTTCCGCCTCGATGAAGTCCGGCTTCAGCTCCAGCGCCGTCTCGGTGTGCACCACCGCCTCGGCCAGGCGGCCCAGGTCGCGCAAGGCCGCCGCCAGGTTGAAGCGGTTGATGGGATCGTCCGGTTCCGCCGCCACGGCGCGGGCGAAGCTCTCCGCCGCCTCGTTGGTGTGGCCCAGCTTCTGATGGCAGAGGCCGATGTTGAAATCACGGCCGCGCCAGGTCGGGTCCAGGCTGACGGCTTTGCGGAAGGCGTCCAGCGCCTCTTTCCACTGGCCCAGGTGCTTGCGCACGGTGCCCAGGTTCCAGTGCACGGCCGAGGCCCGCGGCAGCATGCGGGCGACCTCGCGGTACACGGCCTCCGCTTCCGCCCAGCGGCCCTGGTTCTGGTGCTCCACCCCCTGGGCGAACAGTTCCTCGGCGGGGATGGTGGGGCCGGCTGGCGGCTTGGGAGGCTTGGCCATGGGGGCAGGCGGTTCCTGAAAAAGGGGGGAGGGGTCAGGGCTTCAGGCCACGGCCGAAGCGGCTGGTCCAGTCGCCGCCGGGGCAGGTCAGGTCGCCCTCGGCCTTGCAGAAGTGGTTGGTGTAGGCGGTGAACTGCGCTCGGGCGATCACCCGGTCCAGCGGCACGAACCCCAGGTCGGGATAGGGAAAGCGGCTGTCCTGACTGTTGTCGCGATTGTCACCCATCAGGAAGACATGGCCGGCGGGCACGGTGTAGACGCCGGTGTTGTCGGCCGGACCTTCATCGCTGCGCTGCAGGACGGCGTGGCGGGCCAGGCTGCCGTCGGTGGCCGGCAGGTCCTCCACATATTCCGTCACATGCACGGTACGGCCGTGATCGTCGCGATAATCGTAGGCGCCCGTCTCATGCCGGCTGATCACCTGGCCGTTCAGCACCAGCCGCCCATGGGCGATCTGCACCGTGTCGCCCGGCAGGCCGATGACCCGCTTCACCAGGGCCTCCGGCGCCCCTTCCGGCTTCAGCACGACGATGTCGCCCCGCTGGGGCAGGTGAGCCAGCAGGCGGCCATCGGCGGTGGGAATGAAGCCTTCCGGCAGGGTGATGTCCGGCGAATGGCGGCTGTAGCCGTAGGCGTATTTGGCGGCGATGAAATGATCGCCCACCGCCAGGGTCGGCAGCATGCTTTCCGACGGGACGTAATAGCTGCCGAAGGCGAAGGCCCGGAACGACAGGACGCAGACGCCCCAAATCAGGATGAAGCGACCCCATTCCAGTACCGCGCGCCGCATCGCTTCCTTCCCCACTTGGTTGCAGGCCCGTCAGGCCGTCGCCGGCGATGATGCCGAAGGCCGACCAGCCTTGTCCATCCCGCCGTTGCCGTATCGGAACCGGACATCGCCCCGACCGTTGGCACCGGACGGCCGGTGGCGCTATATCCTTGACCACTTTGATACTTCGCCGATGGAGCCGGTGATGGTCGAGCCTGCTGACCGCATAGCCATCCATGTCATCCTGCGCGGCCGGGTCCAGGGCGTCTTCTACCGCAACTGGACGGTGGAGCAGGCGCTGGAACTGGGCTTGGACGGGTGGGTGCGGAACCGGAACGACGGCACGGTGGAAGCCCTGTTCGCCGGCGCGTCCACCGCCGTGGCCGACATGGTGACCCGATGCCGCCGGGGCCCGACCCATGCTCGGGTGACCAATGTGGACGCGTCGCCCGGCACCGATCCGGGCGCGACGGGCTTTCACAAGCTGCCGAGTGTTTAGTGCGCCCTCAAGCGCCGGGCGGCCATGTCCGTGGCCTTGGCTATCCTCACTTTCCAGTCCGCTACGCTTTCCGGAAAGTTCCGGCGACCGCGGTCGCGGTCTACGGCATAAGCTAAAGCTCATGCGGCCGATCAAAAAACAAGGCCGCGTGGCCTGGTCAGGCGGCACGCGGCCTTTTGGAATTTGGAACCGTTAGCGGGCTAACTGGCGGCGGCCTGCTGCCGGGCTTCGTTGGGATCGCGCAGGACGTAGCCGCGGCCCCAGACGGTTTCGATGTAGTTGCCGCCATCCGTCGCCTGCGCCAGCTTCTTGCGCAGCTTGCAGACGAAGACGTCGATGATCTTCAGTTCCGGCTCATCCATGCCGCCATAGAGATGGTTCAGGAACATCTCCTTGGTCAGGGTGGTGCCCTTGCGCAGGGACAGCAGCTCCAGGATGCCGTATTCCTTGCCCGTCAGGTGCAGGGGCTGGCCCGCCACCTCGACCGAGCGGGTGTCGAGGTTCACGGTCAGCGCGCCGGTGCGGATGACGCTTTCCGAATGACCCTTGCTGCGGCGGACGATGGCCTGCATGCGGGCCAACAGTTCGCGCTTGTCGAAGGGCTTGGTCAAGTAGTCGTCGGCACCGAAGCCCAGGCCCTTCAGCTTGGCGTCCAGCTCCGTCAGGCCGGAGAGGATCAGGATGGGCGTGGTCACCCGGGCCGAGCGCAGGCGCCGCAGCACCTCGTACCCGTCGATGTCGGGCAGCATCAGATCCAGGATGATGATGTCGTAGTCATACAGCTTGCCGATCTCCAGGCCGTCTTCGCCAAGATCGGTTATGTCAACGATGAACCCTTCGGATTTGAGCATCAATTGAATGCTCTTGGCCATCGACGGATCGTCTTCTACGACCAGTACTCTCATGGGCGTCTTCCTTGAAAGGGGTGTAGTCTCAAGGGAGCGGGGAGGTTAACTGCCGACTAGGTTAACAGATGCCGCGGCATTATGCTACGCGGGTAAGGCTATCCTTTAGCTATCCCACCCGTTGTGGGCACCCCTCCGGAACAGGCTCGCCGGCCGGAGCGGTTCGGGGCGTAGTGGCTTGATAACAGCGGTTTTTGGGCGTGAGAGGCAGGCGATGATGTACGACCCCAACATCCTGATCCCCGAGATCGAGGCGCTCGCCCCCTTCAAGATCTTCGGACGGGTCACGTCGGTGCTGGGCATGCTGGTGGAGGTGGGCGGCGTGGAACGCCGCCTGTCCATCGGCGGACGGTGCCGCGTCATCTCGCGCGGGGGACGGCCCGTGCCGTGCGAGGTGGTGGGCTTCCGCAACGGCAAGGCCCTGCTGCTGCCCTATGGCACGCTGGAGGACATCGGCCTGGGCTGCCGTGCCGAGGTGAGCGAGGGCCAGCCCGAGATCCACCCCACGCCGGCTTGGCTGGGGCGGGTGATCAACGCCCTGGGCGAACCGCTGGACGGCAAGGGGCCCCTGCCTCTGGGCCCTGTGGGCAACCCCATCAAGGCGGCCCCGCCCCAAGCCAGCACCCGCAAGCGGGTGGGGGAGAAGATCGACCTGGGCGTGCGCTCCATCAACACCTTCCTGTCCTGCTGCCGCGGACAGCGCATGGGCATCTTCGCCGGTTCCGGCGTGGGCAAGTCGGTGCTGATGTCCATGCTGGCGCGCTACACAGCCGCCTCCGTCACCGTCATCGGTCTGATCGGCGAACGCGGCCGCGAGGTGCAGGAGTTCATCGAGGACGACCTGGGCGAGGAAGGCCTGTCGCGCAGCGTGGTGGTGGTGGCCACCAGCGACGAGCCGCCGCTGATGCGCCGCCAGGCCGCCTACATGACCTTCGCGGTGGCGGAGCATTTCCGCGATCAGGGCCAGGACGTGCTGTGCATGATGGACAGCGTCACCCGCTTCGCCATGGCCCAGCGCGAGATCGGCCTGTCCGCCGGCGAGCCGCCCACCACCAAGGGCTATCCGCCCACGGTGTTCGCCGAGCTGCCGCGCCTGCTGGAACGGGCGGGGCCGGGGGCGGGCGACGGCACCATCACCGGCCTGTTCACCGTGCTGGTGGACGGCGACGACCATAACGAGCCCATCGCCGACGCCGTGCGCGGCATCCTGGACGGCCACATCGTCATGGAACGCCGCATCGGCGAGCGCGGGCGCTATCCCGCCATCAACATCCTGCGCAGCGTCTCGCGCACCATGCCGGACTGCAACACGGATGAGGAGAACGCGCTGGTCATCGCCGCCCGCCGGCTGATGTCCTCCTACAGCGACATGGAGGAGATGATCCGCCTGGGCGCCTATCGCCGGGGCAGCGACCCGCAGGTGGATCGCGCCATCGAGCTGAACCCCCATATCGAGGGATTCCTGCGCCAGGGCCGGCATGAACGCAGCGACCTCGCCACCGGTTACGCGCAGCTGCAGGCCATCCTGAACGGCGCCAGCTGGCCCGTCTGAGCCGAACCGGGATCACCCTAACCCATGAAAAGCCTGAAGGCCCTGATCCGGCTGCACAAGAACCAAGTGGACGACAAGCGGCGCTACCTGACCCAACTGCGTGACCAGGAGGATCGGCTGACCCTGGAACGTCAGCAGTTCGAGGCGCAGGTGGAGATGGAGCGCCAGCTGTCCGGCACCTCCGTCGACATGGCGATGGCGTTCGCCAGCTACCTTCCCCAGATCAAGCTGCGCCGCAACGCCATGGAGACGGCGCGCCAGCAGTTGATGATCGCCATGCGGCGGGCGGAGGATGACCTGGCCCAGGCCTTCCAGGAGCTGAAGCGCTTCGAACTGGCGGAGGAGGAGCGCATCCGCAAGGAGAAGGCGGAACTGGCCCGCAAGGAGGCCATGATGCTGGATGAGGTCGCCGCCCAGCGCCACTTGCGCCAGCAGGAAGAGGGCGGGATGGGGGAGGAATGATGCGGCGGGCGTTTGCCGTCTTGTTCGCGCTGCTGGTCGCGCAGGCCTCGGCCCAGGCCAAGCCCACCTCCTTCATCATCACGCGGGTGCATGTCGAGCAGGCCGGCATCTGGCAGGAAAAGCTGGACGGCGACGAGACCAGGGAGAGGTGCGCCCGTTTCCATCTGAGCGACAAGGCGGCCACGCGCTGGTTCGCCAAGGCCAAGGAGGTGACGGAGCATGCCTGGCGGGAGGAGCTGGATTGGACCCAGTGCTTCGCCAAGGGCACGCTGACCACGGCGGACGGCAAGACCTACACCTGGGACCTGGACCGCTCCGGCCGGGGGCAGGTCAAGGTCTCCGACACCGTCTCGACCTACCTGTCGGGGCCGGAGCTGCCCTTCGCCGAATAGCTTTCAGTTGAAATCATCGGGGTGCGGGCCCAGGCGGCCGCGCGGGTCGTCCAGGCCGGCGATGCGGGCCTTGTCCGCCTCATCCAGGCGGAAGTCGAAGACGGCGATGTTCTCGCGGATGCGGTGGGGGGTGGCGGACTTGGGGATGACACCCAGGCCCAGGTCCAGGTGCCAGCGGATGATGATCTGCGCCACCGTCCGTTCATGCTTGCGCGCCATCTCCACCAGCACCGGGTGATCCAGCAGCTTGCCCTGGCCCAACGGGCTCCACGACTGGGTGACGATGCCGTGTTCCTCATGGAAGGCGCGCAGCTCACGCTGCTGGAACCGGGGATGCAGTTCGACCTGGTTCACGGCCGGCATCACGCCCGTTTCCTCGATCAACTGGGCCAGCTGCGGGGCGGTGAAGTTGGATACGCCGATGGAGCGGGCCTTGCCCATTTCCCGCAGGGCGATCAGCGCCCGCCACGTTTCCAGATAGCGGGCGCGGGCCGGCGTCGGCCAGTGGATGAGATAGAGGTCCACGGCGGGCAGGCCCAGCCGCGACAGGCTTTGGTCCAGCGCCGCCACCGGCGCCTCCGTGCCGTGGCTGTCGTTCCATAGCTTGGTGGTCACGAATAGGCTGCGGGCGGTGATGCCGGTGCCGCGCAGGCCCCGGCCCACGCCGGCCTCATTGCCGTAGATGGCGGCGGTGTCCACCAGCCGGTACCCGGCCTCCAGCGCGGCACCCACCACGGGGGCGGCTTGGCTGTCCGGGGTCTGCCAGACGCCCAGGCCCAGCTGGGGCATGGCGCGGCCGTCGTTCAGGGTGAGGGTGGGCTGGTTGTCCATGGGGCAGGTCCCGCTTGTTCACGTCCGAGGGCGTTAACCAAGGTGGGACGGCGGGGAGATTGAAACAAGGGGGCGCTAAATACGCGTGGCGGAGACCACGCCGCCACCGGCCGTGTTGGCGGCGTGATCGATCCAGCCATGGGCGCCGGTCTGGAAGGCTAGCCCGCCGCTGTAGCCCACGGCCGCCAGGCTGTTGCTGTAGATGCCGTGCAGTTCCCGCGTAAGGCTGCCGGGCAGCAGTTGGCGGGTGCGGATCACCAGATCGAAGCGGCCCGTCCAGATCAGGCCATCCAGCTGCATGGGGCCCAGCTGCGACAGCTGCAGGTCGATCAGGAAGCGGCGCAGCGGGCGGTTACGGGCCGCGCGGGCGGGGCCTCCCTCCTCCTCGCCCTCTTCCTCGTTGATGGCGCGGACGTGCACCTGGAGGCGGCCGACCTCATCGCCGAAGGGCACGGCGTAGGTGCGCCAGCCGTCCTTGTTGGGTTCCGCCGCCTGGGTGGCGATGCTGTTGAAATCATCCGACAGGCGGGCGGACAGGCGGCCGCGCCCCGCCTTGCTCAGCGTCGACATGGCCTCCGACCCCAGCCAGCCGCTGGCGTCGCCGCCGCGCAGGGCCGCCAGGAAGATCACCAGGGTCTTGGTCAGCTGTGGCGTGGGGCGGGGCAGGACGCTGTTGATCAACTGGTGCGCCAGGGCCGGGTCGCTGGCGGCGATGACCGACAGCGCCTCGCGCAGGGCCGGCCAGTCGCGGCCCCGCGCCGGGTCGATGGGTGGCGGCGCGGTGTCCAGTTCCGGCGCCGGGGCGGCGGCGGGGGCCAGGTGTACCTTGGTGCCCACGGGCAGATCGGTGCGGGCCTGCAGCAGGAAGGTGCCGCGGGGCGTCTCCACCACCGGCTGGCCGGCACGGGTCAGCCCGACCACCGTGCCGGTGAGGGGCGGCAGGGCGCCGGGCCGCGTCGGGCTGGCGGAAGGCGAGGGGGCCGCCGGGTCCTCGGGCGGCAGGATGCCAGGCTCGGCGTCGGCGGCGGTTTCCACGGCCATGCCCGGCCGCTGCACGGACAGCAGGGTGAAGCTGAGCGTCTGCCCCGGGCTGGGGCCGGCGGGGGTGTGCAGGGGCGACGCGTAGGCGCCGGCCGCCGCCGGGGTGCCGGGCGCCGCCGCGGCCTGCGGCGTCAGGGCGCCGGGCAACAGGGGCGCGGCGGGCGCCATGCCTATGGGCTGCGATGGCGCGCCCAAGGGCGAGGCCGGGACGCCCCCGCCCATGGCCGCCGACGGTCCGGCCTGGCCGGCCGGTACGGCCAGGACCGGGGCTGGGGCGCCGGCCGGCGGCCGTGGCGCCTGCGGTTGCCCAGTGGGTGCCGTCGTGGTTTGGGCCAGGAGGCTGGCGAGGGGGGCCGCCGCGACGGGGGCGGCTTGGGGGGCCACGGTCTGGGTGACCGTGGTTTGGAGTGCGGGGGTGCTTGGGGTGGGCGCCTCCGCTGGTGTCGTGGCTGGCTGACCTTGCGTCAGCATGCCGGCGGGCAGGGGCGAAAAGGGGCCGGCGGTGCCGGAGGGCAAGCCGGTGCGCACGAAACCAGGCCGCGTCGCGCTCAGGAACAGGCCGCCGCTGACGAAGGGCGCCTCGTCCGCCACCGGGGGCACGGCGCTGGGGGATGGAGCGGTGCCGGATCGCGGTGCCGGACCACCGGATTGGGTGGGCGATGCCTTGGACGTCCCCAGGTCGGGCAGGAATTCCGGCACGCTCAAGGTCGCCAGCAGGGTGGCGGCACGGCTGAGCGGCGGAGACGCCGCCGGTTGGGCGGCCACCGGCGTGGCGGGCTGTGGCGACGGTGTGGGAAGGGGGGCGCCCCGGCGGCCGGCGTGGGGGGTGGGTTGCCGCTTGGCGCGGCGGTGTCCGCCGTTGCCGGCGCGGTGGCCGTCGTCAGGGCGGGCTGGGCTGAGGATGGGCCTGGTGACGGCCGGGCATCAGGTGTCGGGGCTGGTGCGCCGGCGCCGGCGCCGGCGCCGGCGAGTGGCGGTGCCTGGGGTGCCGAGGAAGGCGGTGGTGCGATGTCGGGCAACAAGTCGGCCAGCGAGGGCGGATAGGCGCCGGCGCCCGGCGTGCCGATCGATGTCTGCGCGAACGGCGGTTCCGCCAGCGAGCCGGTGGCCGGCGCGGGAGTGGGCGCGCCCGTGGGCACCGAGGGGGCTTTGCCGTCGCTGGTGGCGGGCGCGTCCAGGGTGGGGGGGCGGATGACGGCTGACCGGTGCCGGTTGTGGTCGCGTCACCGGCACCGGTGTCCGAGGGAGGCGCCTGCGGTGGGGCGGTGCCGCCGCTGGCCGGGGCGGTGGCGGAAGTGGAGGATGATGGGGTGAGCGCCGGCTGGCTGGGCGGTTGCTGCGGGGAATCGTCCGTCAGGTCGGGCTGGTCGCCGGTGTCGCCCCGGGCGCCGACGATCAGGCCCAGCCCCTGGCCCTGGTTGATGTCGGACACCGGCGCCGGGGTGTCAGGCCCGGGCGTACCGGTATTGGCGGCGGGCGCGGGGTTCAGCAGGACGGCGGCCAGGGTGGTGCCCACCTGCAGGGCCGGCAGGCTGGCGGCGGGGTTGAGGACCTGGGGGAGGAGCGCCGGCGGGGTCTGCGTCGCCGAAGCGGCTTGGCCACCGCCGCCGGCCTGGGCCGCGGCTTGCGTCGCCGCCTGCGCCACCACGGTGGCGGTCAGGGCGGCGCCTGTGGTCTGCGCCGGGATTTGCAGGGTGACGGGGCGGTCGGTGGGCAGGGATGTTTCGGTGCGGACCTGCACGTCGCCGGCGGCGGTGCGCAGGGTGGCCTGGTCGCCCTGCTGCTCCGTGACCATGCCGCTGATGGCCAGGGCCCGGGCCAGGCCGGTCAGCTTGTCCGGCAGTTGGGTCACCGTCACCTGGCCCAGGACCGTGGGGGCCGCGCCGGCCCCGGCACCGGCCGTCTGGGTGATGATGGACGGGGTCTGGACGCCGCTCATGGCCGAAGGCTCCGTCCCTCACTCCGCTCCTCAGGGGGCGGCCCCAGTCCGATCAGCGCCGTCCAGCCGGGGGCCACGCCGGATCAGCCCCCTTGGTTCAGGCGGTTGGCCACCATCTCGATGTCATGGGCGGCATCGGAGGTGGGGAAGCGCATGAACAGGGGCGACTGGTTGCGGATGGCCTCACGCACCTTGGCGTCACGCCGCACGATGCCGCCCAGCTTGGGCGACATCTTCAGATAGCGCTGACAGACGGTCAGCAGCTTCTCGTACGTCTTCTCGCCCAGCGCCTTGCTGTCGGCCATGTTGATGACCACCCGCAGGTCGGCCATGGGGTTGGCCTGGTAGCTGAGCTTCAGGAAGGCATAGGCGTCGGTGATGGAGGTGGGCTCGTCCGTCGTCACCACCAGGGTGGTGCCGGCCGGGCCGGAGAAGGTGCGCACCATACGGTCCACGCCCGCACCCAGGTCGATCACCACCCAGTCATAGCTCTTGGCCACGTCCGCCAGTTCGGTGCGCAACTGCGTCAGCCGCGCCGGTGGCAGGTTGGCCAGGCTGCCGGAGCCGCTGCGGCCGGCGATGATGTCGAACCCGCCTTCAGGGAAGCGCTGGGCCGCCCCCTGCAGGGTCACCATGCCGTCGATCACCTGGCCCAGGTCGCGCTTGGGCATCAGGCCCAGCTGGATGTCCACGTTGGCCAGGCCCAGGTCGCCGTCGAACAGCAGGATACGCTTGCCGCTGCGCGCCAGCGCGTGGGCCAGCGTGACGGAGAAGAAGGTCTTGCCCACGCCGCCCTTGCCGCTGGCCACGGCCAGGATGTTCTGGCGCCGCAGGGGCATGACGTTGTCAGCGGTGGCGAGGGCCGCCGGAGCGCCGGTCGGGGAAAGAAGGTCGTTCATGCGTGGGTCCCCGTTTGCTTGGCGCGGCGTTCGCTGGTTTCAGAGCCGGGCATCATCAGGCGGGCGAGCGATGTGGGTGAGAGGGGTGTCAGGCCTTCGGCCGCGCGCGGACTGGTGCTGGCGTCGCACAGGGCCAGGCCGGCCTCGTGCGCGGCGGTCAGCATGCTGCCCAGCCGCCGGGCCATGTCCAGGCGGGTGGTCAGCAGGCGGCGGGCCCCCAGGGCGCGGAAGGCGCGGGCCATCTCCGACGCCTCCACCGGGTCCAAGCCGGCGGGCAGCACCAGCACCGGCTCGATGTCGGCGGCCACCAGGAAATCGCGCAGGTCGTTCAGGTCGGCCTGGCTGTAGGGATTGCGGCCGGCGCTGTCGACCAGCACCTGCTCCGCCCCCCGCTGCACATCCAGCGCGTCGGCCAGGGCCAACGGATCCTCCACCGTCATCAGCCGCAGCTTCAACACGCGGGTGAAGGCGGCCAGCTGGTCGATGCCGCCGGCACGCACCGTGTCGGTGGAGATGACACCCACCGGCCGCCCCTTCAGGGCCGCGCGGGCGCACAGCTTGGCCACCGTCAGCGTCTTGCCCGCGCCGGGCGGGCCCACCAGCATCAGGGGCTTGGGGAAGCGGCCCTCGGGCAGGGGCTGGAAGGTGAAGACGGACTCCAGGGCGGCGGCCAGCAAGGTCTGGGCGTCCTTGGCGTCGAAATCGGCGATGCTATCCATCAGCCGCTGGTTCAGGTCGGCCGGCAGGCCGTGGCGGAACAGGATGTCCGTCACCTGGTCGGCGGGGTCGGGGGCCAGCGGGTCGGGATAGCGGTCGTTGATGGCGGGCATGCCCGGAACGGGGATGGACTCCTCCACCGCCGCCGTCACCCGGACGCCGACGCCCTCTTCCTCGCGGGTGGCGACGATGATGGCGTCATCCCCCAGCACCTCCCGGACAAGGCGCATCGCCTCGCCCATGGTTGGGGCATGAAAGGACTTCAGCCGCATGATTGTCCTGCCCTAGGGGCCATATCCACTCCACCTCCCCACAGGGACCCACCCCCGCGGGACCCTGCCACCGGAACCGCCGCGGCTGCACCCGCCGCCCACGGCATCTGAAACCCCAACCTCAACCCTGCGCCGAAGCGGCCGAACGCTTCCCGGTTCGGCCATCCTGGCGCGGCACCCCATGATGGGCGCTGCGCCAGGTCATTTGCGCGTATGCGGGCATTAACCCGGCTTGTCTGCCGTCAAAAGGACAAATACGTCAAGGACCCAAGGATGGCATCTTATTCGGACCGTTGCATCAGCGATAAGGGCGTGCGGGCGCAGCTTCCGGCCCGCCGTGTCATTTACACCGCGCTTGCTTAATTTTGCGTTAGCCATGTTCGGTGACGCCCCACATCATCCGGGCGGAAGACCGCTTCGTCCTGCCGCCGCCCCGCTATTTCTATACCCCCGGCCGCCCCTGCGGCTCTTACACTTGTCCCAAGGTCTTGATCTTGGCCTTGGGATGGATTTCGTTCTGCGACATGACGGCGGTGGCCGGCCGGAACCGCTCGATGATGGAACGGACGAAGGGCCGTATGCCCGGGCTGGTCAGCAGCACCGGCAATTCCCCCATCATGGCGTGGCGGTCGTAGGTCTGGCGCACGGCGGTGATGAATTGCTGCAGGCGCGACGGCGCCATGGCCAGGTTGCGCTCGTCGCCTTCGCCCACGACGGATTCGGCGAAGGCCTGCTCCCACTCCGGTGACAGGGTGATGAGGGGGATGTAGCCCTGGTCGTTGGTATGGCTGTCGGAGATTTGGCGCGACAGGCGGGCGCGCACATGCTCCGTGATCTGGGTGATGTTGCGGGTGTAGCCCGTCGCCTCCGACACGCCCTCCAGGATGGCCGGCAGGTCGCGGATGGAGATGCGCTCGGCCAGCAGGCTTTGCAGGACGCGCTGCAGCGCGCCCACGCCGATCTGGCCGGGGATGACGTCGGCCACCAGCTTCTGCTGTTCCTTGTTCAGCTCATCCAGCAGCTTCTGGGTTTCGGCGTAGGACAGCAGATCCGCCATGTTGTCGCGCACCACCTCGGTCAGGTGGGTGGTCAGCACGGTGGGCGGGTCCACCACGGTGAAGCCCTTGAACAGCGCCTCTTCGCGATAGGCCGGCTCGATCCACATGGCGGGCAGGCCGAAGGTCGGCTCCGTCGTCACCTCGCCCGGCAGCTGGATGGGCTCGCCACGCGGGTCCATGCAGAGCAGCATGTTGGGGCGCACGTCGCCGCGGCCGGCCTCGATCTCCTTGATGCGGATGACGTAGCTGTTGGGTGGTAGCTGCAGATTGTCCTGGATGCGCACGGCCGGCATGATGATGCCGATCTCGCTGGCCAGCTGGCGGCGCAGGCCTTTGATCTGGTCGGTCAGGCGGTGGCCGGCGTCGGTGTTGATCAGCGACAGCAGGCCGTACCCCAGTTCCAGGCGGATGAGGTCGATAGCCAGGGCGGAGGAGATGGGCTCCTCCGGTGCCGGCAGGGGCGCGCCGCCGGGACCGGCCGGGCCACCGGGCGCGCCGCCCGCCTCCGCCCCCACCATCTGGTCCGTCCGTGCTTTCCGCAGGCGCGGCAGGTAATAGGCGCCGGCGAACAGGGCGATGGCCAGCGAGACGAAGGGCAGGAAGGGCAGGCCCGGCAGCAAGGCCAGGGCGCACAGCAGGAAGGCGCTGAGGCCCATGGCCGAGGGGTAGAAGCTCAGCTGCCCGAACAGCGCCTTGTCGGCCGAGCCCGTCTGGCCCGACTTCGACACCATGAGACCGGCGGCCAGCGAGACGATCAGCGCCGGGATCTGGCTGACCAGGCCGTCGCCGATGGTCAGCTGGGTGTAGGTGGCGCCCGCCTTCAGGAACGACATGTTCTTCTGGCCGACGCCGATGATCATGCCGACGACGACGTTGATGAAGGTGATGACCATGCCGGCCACGGCGTCGCCGCGCACGAACTTGGACGCGCCGTCCATGGCGCCGAAGAACTGGCTTTCCTCTTCCAGTTCGCGCCGGCGCTTCTTGGCCTCGCCCTCGTCGATCAGGCCGGCCGACAGGTCGGCGTCGATGGCCATCTGCTTGCCGGGCATGCCGTCCAGGGTGAAGCGCGCCGCCACTTCGGCGATACGGCCGGAACCCTTGGTGATGACGGTGAAGTTCACCATCACCAGGATGGCGAACACCGTCACGCCGATGATGAAATTGCCGCCCATGATGAAGCCGCCGAACGCCTGGATGACGTGGCCGGCGGCCTGGGTGCCTTCATGTCCGTGGCCCAGGATCAGGCGGGTGGACGCCATGTTCAGCGCCAGGCGCAACATGGTGGACACCAGCAGGATGGTGGGGAAGGAGCTCATCTCCAGCGGCTTCTGGATGCTGAGCACCGTCATCAGGATGAGGACGGAGAAGGTGAAGGAGACGGCGAGGCCGAAATCCAGCAGGAAGGTGGGCAGCGGGATGACCAGCATGACCAGGATGGTCACGATGCCCAGCGCGAACAGAATCTCCGTCCGCTTCAGCAGTGCCGGACCGGCCGTCCGCGCGTTGCCGAACAGGGACTGCAGCATGTTGCCGCCGGAGGCCGCGGTCTGGTCAGCCATGGTCTCTCTTCCCGGTGCCTGTCAGGTGTCCGTTCCCTCGCCTTACATCGCCGCCCGGTCCAGCTCGCCACCCGCCGGCGGCGGCACGGCCACGCCCTCGTCGCTGTACTGCTTCAGCTTGTTGCGCAGGGTGCGGATGGAGATGCCCAGGATGTTGGCGGCATGCGTCCGGTTGCCCAGGCAATGGCTGAGCGTGTCGATGATCAGGTCGCGCTCCACGTCCGCCACGCTGCGCCCCACCAGGCCGGCGGTGCCCGAGGCGCCGGGCTCGCCAGCCGGGGCGGTCGGGGGTTGGGCGACGGCGGTGGCGCGGGCGGCCACCGGGGCCACCGCGCTGTAGCCTTGCGCCGGCGCCGCCGGTTCCGCGCCGGTCAGCAGGATGGCGTCGGTGCCGATCTCCGTCCCGCGCGACAGCAGCACGGCGCGGTGCATGGTGTTCTCCAGCTCACGCACGTTGCCGCGGAAGCGATGGGCCTGCAGCATGGCCAGCGCCTCCGGGCTTACCCTGCGTTCCGGCAGGCCGTTGGCCTCGGAATATTTGGTGGCGAAGTGCTGGGACAGGATGGCGATGTCCGCCGGGCGTTCGCGCAGGGGCGGCAGGGCCAGGTTCACCACGTTCAGGCGGAAGAACAAGTCCTCGCGGAAACGGCCGGCCCGCACCTCCTCCTCCAGGAAGCGGTTGCTGGTGGCCAGCACGCGGATGTCCACCTTCACCGGCTGGGTCCCACCCACCCGGTCGATCTCCCGTTCCTGGATGGCGCGCAGCAGCTTGGCCTGAAGGCGGATGTCCATCTCCGAGATTTCGTCCAGCAGCAGCGTGCCGCCGTTGGCTTCCTCGAACTTGCCCACGCGGCGCGCCACGGCGCCGGTGAAGGCGCCCTTCTCATGGCCGAACAGTTCCGATTCCAGCAGGTTTTCCGGGATGGCGGCGCAGTTGACGGACACGAACACCGCGTTGGCCCGGCGGCTCTTGCGGTGGATGTAGCGGGCCATCAGTTCCTTGCCGGTGCCGGACTCGCCGGTGATCAGCACGCTGGCGTCGCTGGGGGCGATCTGGTCGGCCAGGCGCAGCACGCCACCCATGGAGGGATCGCGGCTGACGATGGCGTGGCTCTCCTCCGCCACCGCCTCCAGCACCGCGGCGATCAGCTGCGCGTCCGGGGGCAGGGGGATGTATTCCTTGGCGCCGGCGCGGATGGCCTTCACCGCCGCCTGCGCGTCGGTCGCGACACCGCAGGCCACCACCGGCACGGTGATGCGTTCGGCCTTCAGCGCCTCGATCAGCATGGCGACGTCCAGCTTGACGTCGATCATCACCAGGTCGGCGCCCTGGCCGCCGCGCAGGGCGTTGAGCGCGCCGCCTATGCTGTCGGTGTGGGCGACCTTCGCGCCCTTCTGGAGCGCGATCTTGCCCGCCGCCGTGATGTAGCCTTCCAGCGTTCCTACGATCAGCAACCGCATCGCTCACAACCCTTTCAAACCAGGCCGCCCCACCCGGGGCGCGGCCGTCGTCCAAGCATCAATCGTAATGGTTCAGCCGCAGCTCCGGCGGCAGAACCGTGTTCATCATCATCTCCAGCCGGCGCGGATTTTCCTGCCGGGCGATGGAGATGGCGCCCAGCATGAACAGCGTGTCCACGATGGCCTGGGCGTCGGTGTTGCGTTCCAGCTTTCCGGCCAGCGGCGCCAGGGCCATGTTGCCCACCAGCGCGCCGTAGAAGGTCGTCAGCAGGGCGATGGCCATGGCCGGGCCGATGGCCGCCGGGTCCTGCAGGTTGCCCAACATCTGCACCAAGCCCACCAGGGTACCGATCAGGCCCATGGCCGGCGCCACTTCCGAGGCGCGGCGCAGCACGGCGGCGCCATGGCGGGATCGGGCCTGTTGCGCCTCGATCTCTGTGCGCAGGATGCGCTCCACATCCTCCGCCGCGATGCCGTCCACCACCAGCTCGATGGCGCGGGCCTGCAGGGGCTCGACCCCCTTGTCCTTCATCAACGGCTGCAGGGTCAGGGGACCGTTGCGCCGCGCCGCCTCCGCCATCTGCAGGACATAGCCGGAGACGTCGGCGATGTCGGCCACCGGCCGCATCAGGGCCCGCGTCAGCTGTCGCCGGCAGGCCGCCAAATCCTCCCGCGCGAAGGACACGATGGTGACGGCGATGGTGCCGCCCACCACGATCATGAGCGAGGGCACGTTGATGAAGGCCCGCGCATGCCCGCCAAAGGCCAAGGCCGAGAACACCAGCGCGAAGCCGGCCGCCAGGCCCAGCACCGTGGTCAGATCCAGCCCGTGGCGCACCCGCACCGGCTCCGGCAGGGGGGCCGGCGTCGGCGCCTGGGGGCCCATGGGATGGGCCGGCCCCTTGGCCTCGTTCGCCGCCTCCGGCGCCGGGGCGGCCGCAGCCGTCCGGCCGGCAGCGGTGCCGGCGGCGCGCAAGGTCGGGGAGGGGGGGCGGCTGTTCAACGGTGTCTCGTTTCTCGACTATAGGGATCAGGTGCGTTCGGACTTGATGATTTCCGTCATGGTCACGCCCAGGCGGTCTTCCACCACCACCACCTCGCCGCGCGCCACCAAGCGGTTGTTGACGTAGATGTCGATGGCCTCGCCCACCTTGCGGTCCAGTTCCACCACCGCGCCGCGACCCAGCTTCAGCAGCTGGCTCACCTGCATGGTGCATTTGCCCAGCACGGCGGAAATCTGAACCGGGATGTCGTAGACGGCCTCCAGGTCCTTCACGATAGGGGCGCCATCCGCGTCCATGCCTGCTTGGCCGTCGAAATCGTCCAGGCTCATCGTTTCCCTCGTTTCTCACCGCCGGGGCGCCGCCCGGTCACGCATCCTAACAACACTGGCCCATACCATGGTGGCCTATCACGGCCTATACGCTCATTCCGCCGCCTCGCGGCCATCTTCCAGGGGGCGGCCCAGGTTGCCGGCGATGCGGTCGATCTCGGCCCACAGGGCCGCCACGTCGCGCTCGGCGCCGCCGTCGCCCCAGTCGGCCTTGCAGTCCAGCTCCCCGGCCCGCGGGTCGGCCACCACGGCGACGGAGCCGGCGAAGCCCTGGCGCGCGGCCATGTCCTCGATCTTCTCCTTGATGGGGGCCAGCCAGTTCTCATGCACACGGACCAGCAGCCGCGGCTCGTCCGAAAGTTCCGCCAGGAAGGCGTTGACCGAGGCCTCCACCTCCACCAGACCGTGGCGCTTGACCATGGCGGGGAACAGCTTGCGCACGATGGCCAGCGCCATGCGGATGGCGTTCTGCGACCGTTGCGCCCGGCCCTGCGCCTCCGCCTGGATCAGCTGCCCGACGCTGCCCTGCAACTGGGCCAGCACGTTGGCCAGCGCCAGGGCCGACTGGTCGGCCCCGGCGGCCATGCCTTCGGCGTGGCCTTGCGCGTAGGCGGCCTCGCGCGCCATGCGCACCTGCTGCTGCAGATCGGCCAGGCTGAAGGTCGGTTCCGGCGGTGGCGGTGGCGGGGGCGGCGGTTCCGGCGCCGGCTCCGGCACGGGCGGAAGCTGTTCCTCCGGCACCTCGACGCGGCGGCCTTCGGGATCGAAGGAATTGTCGAACAGGAACCTGCGGATGTTGGTCATCGGCTACGTCCGCGCTCAATTTTCCTGGTACAGCCAGTTCCGGATGATGGACACGGCCTCTTCCGGGTGCTTCTCGACGATTTCGCCCACCTTGCGCAGCGAGGACGCGCGCACGCGGCCGTCGACCCGGTTGATGTCGATCATCTGTTCCAGTTCCTCGTTGGCCTGCGCCGCCTCCAGCGCCAGTTCGCGGGCCAGGGCGCCGCCGCCGGGGCCGGCCAGCTGGGGCACGCCGCCGCTGTCGGACAGCAGGTCCGGCTCCTCATCCAGCTGCGGCGTGCGGTCCAGGGCGCGGGCCACCAGCGGCCGGATGACCAGCAGGATGACCAGGATGGCGACAATGGCCAGCACGATGGTCTCGGCGATGCGGAACACGTCCTGCTTGGGCAGGCCGAACAGCGTCTCTTCCTTGGCCTCCAGCTCGCCCTCGGGGGTGGCGAACTTCATGCTGATCACGTCCACCGTGTCGCCGCGCGACCCGTCGAAGCCGATGGATGATTTGACCAGGGACCCCAGTTTCTGCAGTTCGTCATCCGAGCGCGGCTGGTACTGGGCGACACCCTTGTCATCCGGCAGGTAATTGCCGTCGACCAGCACGGCGACCGACAGGCGGCGCACCTGGCCGGCCTCGCGCTCATGGACCTTCACGGTCTTGCTGATCTCGTAATTGATGCGCTCGTTGGTCTTGGTGGTCTTGGAGCTGGAGGAGCCGTTGGTGGTGTTCTCGGCGTTGGCGGAGGGCAGGTTGTTCGCCACCGTCACCGGGTCCTGCCCCTCCTTGTTGATGTCTTCCGAGTTCTCGTTGTTGGTCTCGGTGGAGCGCACGACCTGGCTGTCGGGGTCGAAGATCTCGCTGTTCGTCGTGATGCGGTCGAAATCCATGTCGACCGTCACCTCGGCGCGCACCTTGCCCATGCCCACGGTGCGGCCCACGATCTCCTCGACCTTGTCGGTCAGGCGCTGCTGGTAGGCGAGGCGCTTTTCCTCCGCCGTCGCCATCATGGCTTCCTTGCTGTCGGAGCCCATGCCCCGGGCCAGCAAGTTGCCCTTGTCATCCACCACCGACACCATGTCGGGCTGCAATCCCGGCACCGAGGCCGCGATCAGGTGCTGGATGCTGGCGACCTGTTCCTTCTTCAACTGCTGGCCGGGGCGCAGGCGCAGGACGACGCTGGCCGTGGCCTTCTGCGTCTCACGGCTGAAAAGCTCACGCTTGGGCAGCACCAGGTGGATGCGCGACTGCTGCACCGGGGCCAGGGTGTTCACCGTGCGCGACAGCTCCCCCTCCAGCGCGCGCAGCTGCTGGACGGACTGCATGAAGCTGGTGGTGCCCAGGCTTTCCGCCTGGTTGAAGATTTCGTAGCCGACGTTGCCGCCGGTGGGCAGGCCCTGCTGGGCCATCAGCATGCGGACGCGGCCCACCTGGTCGGCCGGCACCTCGATGCGGGTGCTGTCCTGACTGACCTGGTAGGGCACCTTGGGCTGCATCTGGTCCAGCTGCTGCACGATGGCGCCGCCGTCGCTGGGCGACAGGTCGCTGTACAGCAGGGCCATGTTTGGCGAGGAGCCGTTGAACAGCAGGAAGCCGAACAGGGCCAGGATCAGCAGCGCGACGCCACCGATGGCGCCCAGCCGCACCGGCCCCAGATTACGCAGGGTCTGCAACAGGTTTTCCAAGGTCCGCTCCCGGGCCGGCGGTCACCGAAAAATCACAAGGGAGTCTATAGCGTCGACTCCGCGTTTGCCAGGATTCTGGGAATGTTCAGGGGCTGAAATAGGGGGTGGTCGGCAAAAATTTCCTACACACCGCAAAGTGTGTCATTTGCGTCACGCATTTTGCTAGTTCGCAAAGTGTTGCATTCAACAAGAGCCCCTTCAGGGGCAAAAACTGCAAAATGCAACAGTTCAACGGGCCCTCAGGGGATGGCCTTGACTTTAATTTGGTAATTAGCTAAATAGCGACATCATGAATCGCGTCTTTAAAGCCCTGGCCGATCCCAGCCGCCGCCGCATCCTTCAATTGCTGCGCGAAGGCCCCTTGTCGGCCGGCGACATCGCCCGTCATTTCGACCTGGCCAAGCCCACCCTGTCCGGCCATTTCGCCGTGCTGCGCGAGGCCGACCTGGTGGACCAGGACCGCCAGGGCACCACCATCTACTACCGCCTGAACCTGTCGGTGCTGGAAGAGGCGCTGTCGGGCCTCATGGACAGCATGGGGATAGGGCAGGGGGAGTCCCGGGCCGATAGCCGCGCCCATCCCGCGGGTGGCCTGGGCCAGCGGGGAAAGTAAATCCATGTCCGCGCGCGCTTGTTGGATCATCACTGTCCAGGGGATCGCCGTCATGGTGGCGGCAAGCCTCTACACGCTGTGGCGGGTGGGTGGGGAGGTCATGCTGCCCATCCACTTCGACGCATCGGGCCAGCCCAACCACTACGCCCACGCTCCCTGGGCGCTCGGCATCGGGCCGCTGATGGCCGTGGCCCTGTCGGTGGCGCTGCCCCTGCTGGCGCGCATCATGCCGCTGACGGAGAATCTGGAGCGGTCGGCCACCGCCTGGCACACCGCGCGCCTGTCCGTGCTGGGCGTGCTTATGGTGACCCACCTCGGCCTGATCGCGACCGCCCTGGGCCATTCGGTGGACATGCGGCGCCTGCACGCCTTCGCCCTGGGCATGTCCATGGCGGTTGTGGGCAACGTCCTGGGCAAGGTGCGCCCCAATCATCTGCTCGGCATCCGCACGCCCTGGACGCGGGCCGACGAATGGGTTTGGGACAGGACCCATCGCTTCGGCGGCTGGCTGTCCGTTATCGGCGGCCTGGTGTTGATGGTGTTGGCCGTGTTCCTGCCGCCCGGCGTCCTGCGCGGCCCCAGCCTGACCTTCAGCGTGGTCATGACCGTCGCCGCCATCGCGTGGGTCCGCTCCTACCTCTACTGGCGCGTCCGGCCCAATCGCTGAGCGTCAGGCGGGAAAGGTCAGCAGCGTCAGGCCCAACCGCACCCACATCGCCGCCAGCACGGCCATGGATACGATGAACACCGCCGCCCGGTGCAGCACGTTGTTGTAGGTCAGGTGGATGGCGCTCTGGATGATCCGCAGCGCCACGAAGATCCAGGCCAGCGCCTCATAGAGATGGTCGCCCTGGCGCAGCACCATCAGCACCACGCAGATGACGTAGAACAGCGGCGGCACCTCCAGCAGGTTGTTGAAGGCGCGCTGGGCTGTGGCGCAGCCGTCCGTCTGGGTGCCCGCCGTGAAATTGCGGAAGTAGGACAGCCGAACATTCCCCCGCCTCACCGCCCGCACCCGCATGATGAACAGCCGCAGGCCCACCAGCAGGGTGAACAGGAACAGGACCAGCATGGGGAAGTACAGGGCGATGCTGCTTGTCATGGCCATCCGTCGCGTCGGGAAGCGTCATGCACAGGCTACGGCTTTTCAGGATGACGGGAAGCCTGATCACACGGTTAGGCCGATGGCCATAAAGGAACGGCGCGCGAGAAGGGTCCCGCGCGCCGGTCTTTGAATGTTGTGTAGGACTTGGCTGCCTAGAACCGCACCTTGACCGTGCCCAGGACTTGGCGCGGCGGCTGGGGGAAGGCGCCCAGCGGGCCGTTGTCGTCGGCCTCGATCAGGTTCACTTTGCGGTCGAACAGGTTGCGCACCGTCAGGCTCAAATCCACGGTGTCCTGATGCGGCGGCGTCCACGTCCAGGTGGTGTTCCACAGGGCGTAACCGCCGCTGATGCGGCTGTTCTGGCTGTCGTAGGCGTAGTCGCCGAACATCTCCACCCACAGCTTGCCCGATAGGCCCCAGGCCGGGATGCCCTGGTTCAGGGCGATGCTGCCCGTATGCCGGGGCACGCCCTGCACCCGCTTGCCGGTGAAGTCGCGCTGGATCAGCGTGTCGCTTTCCACGAAGCGGTCGTCCAGCCAGTAGGCCTCGGTATAGCCGTAGGTGACGTCGGCCGACAGGTGGGGCACCAGGGCGTCCAGCTTGGCGCTGCCCGCCAGTTCCACGCCTTGGGACAACTGTTCCCCGGTGTTGAAGGTCTGCGGCACGCCATTGACCTCCACCACCTGCAGCAGGTCATGGCGCTGCAAGCGATAGACGGTGACGCCGCCCGACAGCAGGCCGCCGAAGGCGTCGCCCTTCACGCCGGCCTCCACATTGTCCGCCAGTTCCGGGTTCAGGCCGGTCTGGCGGGTGCGGAAGGACCACAGCGGCCCGAAGGCGGCGGAGAAGCCCTGGCCGTAGGCGACATAGGCGCTGACCTCCGGCGTCACCTTCCAGGTGACCGACGCCTTGGGGCTGAAGTGGGCGTTGTCGTCATAGGCGTTGCCGCCCGGCGTGATGGTGCCGTTGGGCCCGCCGCTGGTGGTGTCGCCATAGACGACATGGCGCTCGAAGTAGTCATAGCGGCCGCCAACGTCCAGGGTGACGGGCCCGAAGGTCCGGTCCACCTGCAGATAGGCGGCGTAGGCGCGCTCGCGGCCATAGGCGTTCAGCTGGGTGTCCGTCACCCACTCATCCGTGTCGATGTTTTGGCCGGTCAGGATGCTGCGCTGTTCACCGTAGTAGTAGGTGTCGTCCAGCTGGCCGGTCCAATGCTCGGTATGATGGGCGCGCACCTGCTCCGCGCTGACGCCGCCCAGCACCTGCCAGGGCCCGTGGGTCCAGGACAGCTGCTGCTCGCCGTAGCCGGTGATGGTGTTGCCGTCCACACGGAAGCCGGTGAAGGTGACCGAGCCGGCGTTGGGATCGTACTCGTTGGCGAAGCCCTGCAGGGCGGAGGTCAGGGCCTGGCGGACGTGCAGCTTGGTGGTGGCCACCAGGCCCTCGGCCAGGTCACGCTCGTACGTCGCCGTGGCCGTGGCCATGCGCTTGTAGAAACCGGCGTTGTCCTCGTTCCAGTTGGCCTCGCGGCCGCCCGGCAGGGCGACCAGCTCACCCCGGCTGTCCACCGGCAGCTCGCCAGCCAGCTGTTGGCGGGTGTCCACCCAGGTGGCGGTGACGGTCAGGCGGCCGGCGTCACCCATGTCCAGCTGGTGCTTCAGGAACAGGTTGGTCTCGTTGCGGCCGGTGCGGTCGCGCCAGCCGTCGCCCCGCTCATGCCCCACATCCAGCAGCAGGGCGCCGCCCTTCACGGTGGGCGTCTGCAGCAGGGCGTCGCCGTGCAGCCAGCCGTCGCTGCCGGCCTGCAGGGTGACCTCGCCCTTGGTCTCGTCGGTGACTTCGCGGGTCAGGTAGTTGATGGTGCCGCTGATGGCGCCCCGGCCGTACAGGGCCGACATGGGGCCGCGCACCACGTCCACCCGGCCCACCGCGGCGTAGGGCAGCTGTTCCAGGTCGACCTCGTCATCCCCGGTGACGTAGGGGATGCCGTCCATCATCACCACCAGCGTGTCGTTGTGCACCTTGCTGGGCACGCCGCGCAGGGTGATCGAGGTGTAGGTGCCCATGTCGTTCTTGGACACCAGCACGCCCGGCAGGTCCGTCAGTTCGTCGCCGATGAACAGCACGCCCTTCTGTTCGAACTCGTCGCGCGACACGGTGGACACGCTGGCGGGCACGTCGCGCAGGGCCTCGGCCCGGCGGGTGGCGGTGACGATGATCTGGTCCAGCGGGGAATCGCTGTCAGCGGCGGGGGCCACGGAGGCGGGTGTCTGCCCGCCGGTGGTATGGGGGTCGTCGGTATGTCGGCCGGTGGTATGGTCGGCGGTATAGGAGGACGAAACGTCTGCGGCCAGGGCGGCCGAAGCCGAGAGGACGGGCGAACCCGCCAGGATGGTGGACAGCAGCAGCAGACGGCGCATCGTTTCAGAAGCCTCCTCAGGTCTTTGAATGCGGAAATGTGGGAAAACGGCGCCGGTGTACCCTATCCGTCGCAGGCTGCGAAGGCATGAACGCGCCGTGGCCGGAGATGGGCGGTATGTCCCGCCAAAGGGGACGGCGCCGGGCACCCCTTGTCCCGTCGCCTGTGCAGGCCGCTTCACGCCCTGGGGTGGGCCTCAGACTTTAAGGATAATGCCTGGGGCCGATGTATATCCTATAAGACTGCAAAACCGGGATCCGCGACGTTTTGCCTGCTTGGGTATGGGGCCCGGGGGCTGGCGGTTGTGCGGACGAGGCGTGGGGTTGGGTCGCAGATGCCGACGGGTGGGCTGATAGGGTTGGGCGTGATGCCCGCCGTCCGACGGGCGGCGGCTGGCGTGGTTTTCAGCCGCGTTAAGGCAGTTTTCAGCCGCGTTAAGGCAACTGTCACCGTTTTGCCCCATGATGCCACCGGTCCCGATGTCGCCTGTACCCGTTCGCTCCCGGAGAAGTCCCGATGAATCGTCGCACGGCCGCCGCCGCGCTGGCCCTGGTCCTGGTCGCCGGCTACGGCGGTTACCGCGTGTGGGCCGCCAAGTCCGGGGCGCCCGGGGCGGGGGCATCCGGGATTGGGGCGGAGGCCTCGGCCGCGCCGGGCAAGCGTGGTCCTGGCACTAACAACAGTGATCCGGTGCCGGTGGTGACGGCGCGCGTACGGCGCGGCGCCATGCCCATCGATGTGGCCGCCGTGGGCACGGTGCAGCCCATCTCCACCGTGCAGGTGCGCGCCCGCATCGACAGCCAGCTGATGGCAGCGAAGGTGGAGGAGGGGCAGGAGGTCAAGTCCGGTGACCTGCTGTTCCTGCTGGACCAGCGCCCGGCCAAGGCCGCCCTGATGCAGGCGGAGGCCAACCTGGCCCGTGACCAGGCCAACCTGGGCCAGGCGCAGGTCCGACGCCAAGCGCAACGCCGACCTGTTCGCGCGGGGTGCCGTCTCCCTGCAGCAGAACGAGCAGGCGTCGGCCACCGCCAAGGCGCAGGAGGCCACGGTGCTGGCCGACCAGGCGGCGGTGGATCAGGCGCGCCTGACCGTGGCCTTCACCGAAATCCGCTCCCCCATCGACGGGGTGGTGGGCAGCATCCAGCTGCGCCCCGGCAACCTGGTGAAGGGCAGCGACAGCGGCTCCACCCTCACCACCCTGGTGCAGGTGGCGCCCATCAACGTCGCCTTCACCGTGCCGGAGAAGCATGTGACGGCGGTGCGCCAGGCCCTGCGGTCCGGCCGGCCGCCCCTGGTCTCGGCCAAGACCGCCGACGGCCTGGTCGCCGCCACGGGCCGCCTGGTCTTCATCGACAACAGCGTGGACGCCCAGTCCGGCACCATTCAGCTGAAGGGCCTGTACGACAACAAGGACCGTGCCCTGTGGCCGGGCCAGTTCGTGGACGTCACCCTGCACCTGGGCATGGAGGCCGACGTGCTGTCCGTGCCGGCGGTGGCGGTACAGCGCGGTCAGGCCGGCCCTTACGTGTTCGTGGTCAAGGCCGACGACACGGTGGACATGCGCCCGGTGACGGTGGGGCGCTTTGCCGAGCAGGGCGCCGTCATCGCCAGCGGTGTCGAGGCGGGTGAGCGGGTGGTGGTCGAAGGCCAGCTGCGCCTGGTGCCTGGTGCCAAGATCGTGGAACGCCCGGCCACCCAAGGGGGCGGGGTCGAGGCAGACAGCGCCAATCCCAGCGCAGGCGCCGCGCAGGCCAGCGGAAAGGCGCGCACGTGAACATTTCTGAGCTTTGCATCCGCCGGCCAGTGATGACCGTCCTGCTGACGGCGGCCCTGATCCTCAGCGGTGTGCTGGCCTATAAATACCTGCCTGTTGCGGCCCTGCCGCGCGTGGACTTCCCCGTCATCAGCGTGTCGGCCAGCCTGCCGGGCGCCAGCCCGGACACCATGGCGTCCTCCGTCGCCATCCAGCTGGAGCGTGAGTTCTCCACCATCGCCGGCATCGAAAGCATCACCTCCAGCAGCGTCCAGGGCAGCACCAACGTCAACATCCAGTTCAATCTCGACCGCGACATCGACAGTGCCGCCCTGGACGTGCAGGCGGCCCTGTCGCGGGTGCAGCGGCGCCTGCCCATCGAAATGACGACCCCGCCCAGCTACCGCAAGGTGAACCCAGCCGACCAGCCGGTGCTGCTGCTCGCGCTCAGCAGCGCCACCCTGCCGCTGAGCCAGGTGGACGAATATGCCGAAACCCTGCTGAGCCCCGCCCTGTCCACCCTCAGCGGCGTGGCGCAGGTGCAGGTCTGGGGGGCGCAGAAGTTCGCGGTGCGCATCCGCCTGAACCCGGAGGCGCTGACCGCCCGCGGCATCGGCGTGGACGAGGTGCAGAACGCCATCGTCGCCGCCAATTCCAGCTCTCCCGTCGGTGTCGTCTCCGGCTCGGCCCAGCAGTTGATCCTGGAGACCAACACCCAGCTGTTCGACGCCCAGAGCTTCTCCCACCTGGTCATCGCCACCCGCAACGGCGCCCCGGTGCGCCTGGGCGACGTTGCCAGCGTCATCGACGGGGTGGAGAACGACCGGACCGCCAGCTGGTTCAACGGCACCCGCACCATCGTCCTGGCCATCCAGCGCCAGCCGGACGCCAACACGGTGGAGGTGGTGGACGCCGTGAAGCGGGTCATCCCCACCTTCAAGGCCAGCCTGCCGCCGTCCATCAACATCAGCGTGCTGATTGACCGATCCTTGTCCATCCGCGCGGCGGTGGAGGATGTGCAGTTCACGCTGATCCTGACCATCGGGCTGGTGGTCATGGTCATCTTCCTGTTCCTGCGCAAGGTCAGCGCCACGCTGATCCCCGGCATCGCCGTGCCCATTTCCCTCATCGGCGCCGCCGGCGCCATGAAGGCCTTCGGCTTTTCCATCGACAACATCTCGCTCCTGGCGCTGACCCTGTCGGTGGGGCTGGTGGTGGACGACGCCATCGTCATGCTGGAGAACATCGTCCGCTACATCGAGGAGGGCATGAGCCCGTTCGAGGCGGCGGTGAAGGGCAGCCGGGAAATCGGCTTCACCATCGTGTCCATCACCCTGTCGCTGGTGGCGGTGTTCATCCCCATCTTCATGATGGGCGGCGTGGTGGGCCGGCTGTTCCATGAGTTCGCCGTGACCGTGACCCTGGCCATCGCGGCCTCGGCCATCACGTCGCTGACGCTGACGCCCATGCTGTGCAGCCGCTTCATCAACCATGACCACCATGCCAAGCCCAACCGGTTCGAGCGGGTGACGGAGGCGGGGTTTCAAGCGTGGCTCAGGGGCTATGACCGCACCCTGACCTGGTGCCTGGCCCACCGCCGCGTGGTGGTGGCCGTGTTCTTCGCCACCCTGGTAGGCACCGTGGTGCTGTTCCAGCAGGTGCAGAAGGGCTTCTTCCCCACCGAGGACAACGGTCAGATCTTCGCCCAGACGGAAGCCCGCCAGGACATCTCCTTCGACGCCATGATCGCCCTGCAGCAGCAGGTGGCGGCGGCGGTGGCCAAGAACCCCTATGTCGAGACCTTCATCTCCTCCGTTGGCGGCGGCGGCAACGTCACCAACGCCGGCCGTGTCTTCATGTCGCTGAAGGACCGCGCCCACCGCCCCAAGATGGAGGCGGTGCTGCAGAGTTTACGCCGGGACGTGGCCGACATCCCCGGCATCAACGTCTTCTTCCAGCCGGTGCAGAACCTGAACGTCTCCGGCCGCCAGTCCAAGAGCCTGTACCAGTACACGCTGCAGGGCCTGGACCAGCCGCAGCTGTACCAATGGTCGGACCGGCTGATGCAGAAGATGGCGCAGATGCCGCAGTTGCAGGACGTGACCAGCGACCTGCAGCTGTCCGGCCAGAACGCCTCCATCCATATCGACCTGGACAAGGCCTATATGTTGGGCCTGACGGCGGAAAACCTGCGTTCCAGCCTCTACAGCGCCTTCGGCACGCGCCAGATCTCCACCATCTATACGCCGACCAACGATTACGAGGTGATCCTGGAGCTGTCGCCGGAGGCGCAGAAGTCGGCGGATGTGCTGAACCGCATCTACATCCGTTCCGACAGCGGCAAGCTGATCCCCCTGGGCGCCGTGGCCCGCATCGACCGCACCTCCGGCCCCATCAGCGTGAACCACCAGGGGCAGCTGCCGGCCGTCACCCTGTCGTTCAACCTGACGCCTGGCGTCTCGCTGGGGGCCGCCGTGACGGCCATCGAGGGCGTGCAGCGCGACATCGGCATGCCGGACAGCATTTCCGGCAGTTTCCAGGGTACGGCCCAGGTGTTCCAGCAGGCGCTGGCCAACCAGGGCCTGCTGCTGCTGACGGCGGTGCTGGTCATCTACGTCGTTCTGGGCGTGCTGTATGAAAGCTTCATCCACCCGCTGACCATCCTGTCCGGCCTGCCATCGGCGGCGGTGGGGGCGGTGGGCTCGCTCATGCTGTTCGGCTTCGACCTCAGCGTCATCGCCATCATCGGCGTGCTGATGCTGATCGGCATCGTGAAGAAGAACGCGATCATGATGATCGACTTCGCGCTGGAGGCCCGGCGCGAGGGTGCTGCGCCGCAGGACGCCATCTACCGCGCCTGCCTGCTGCGCTTCCGCCCCATCATGATGACCACCATGGCTGCCCTCATGGGCACGCTGCCCATAGCGCTCGCCTCCGGCGCCAGCGCCGAGCTGCGCCAGCCCCTGGGTGTGGCCGTGGTCGGCGGCCTGGTGGTGTCGCAGATGCTGACGCTCTACATCACCCCGGTGCTGTACCTCTACATGGAGGATTTCAGCCGCTGGATCGACCGGCAGCTGCATCGCGGTAAGGCCCGCCGCGCCGCCCGCCGCCTGGTCCCCGCCAACACCGACGGCCGGGCCAACGCGGCGGAGTAGGGTGGGCGCATAAACAATGCGTGCCCGTTTGGAAACCCGGCCAAGTCGCAAAATGAATCCGGGGAGATTGCCCTAGGCTGATTGCAACTCAAACGGAGGGCATGATGCGGCGGACGGGTAGGGCGCTTATCGCGGTGGGCAGTCTCATGTGCGGAGCGGTGCCCGCCCCGGCGCAGTCTTTGCCCCAGGTGGACGTGAAGCTCATTCCCGTCGTGTCCGACGGCAGCGTCACCACCGTGCGGGTGACCGAAACGCTGACGGGGCTGGAAGGCGGGCCGGACCGGCCCCTGGTCTCCGTTCCGGCGCGCATCGCCCTGACCCCGGGCCAGGCCTATACCGCCGAGGAGGTGGTGTTCGCTGATGCCGCCGGCCTGCTGCCCATCCGCATGGGTGTGGATCAGCCGCCGCCGGGTATGCCCTTGCAGATGCGCAGCTTTACGCCGCTGCGCGCCATCACCGGGCCCGTTACCGTCACCTATGTGGCGAAGGTCACGCCCGCGCTGACCCCGCGCAAGCTCGGCCCGTCCTATGACTTGCGCGGGATCGACGGCGGTGTCGGCGGCGCCTATTTTTCCTTCTTGCTCATGCCCTTGCAGGCGCCGCAGGTGGACGTCCATCTGGCTTGGGACATGACCGGCGTGCCGGGCGGGGCCGTCGTTTCGACCGCTGGCGGCGGCGACTACACCGCCCGGGTGGCGCCCATGGAGGTCTATTCCACCTTCTTCCTGGTGGGCCGGGTCCATGGGTTGACCACCCCGGATTCGCCGTTCCAGGCTTATTGGATCGGCACGCCACCGTTCAGGGCCGACACCATGGTCGACTGGTCGCGCAAATCCTTCACCGTCCTGCAGCGTTTCTTCCAGGACGCGGAGGCGAAGCCCTACACCCTGCTGATGCGGCCCTATCTGCGGCCCCGTGACGGCGGCGGTGCCGCCCGGGGTGGCTTCATGCTGGAATACGGTGTTGGCGCCCTGGACGATGCGGCCCGTCGCATCATGTTCACCCACGAGATGGTCCATCACTTCGTGGGCATGCTGGAGGGCGACAGCAGCGCCAACGCCTGGTACGGCGAGGGACTGGCGGAGTTCTACAAGGTGCGCCTGCCGCTGCGTGAGGGCCTGGTACACATCGTGGAGGTCGCGCGCGAAATCGGTGTCATGACCAACGCCTATTATTCCAGCCCCCTGGTGACCACGCCCTATGCCGAGGTGGGCAGGCAGCGCTGGGCCGGGGGTGAGGCCCAGGTGGTGCCGTATAACCGCGGCTTTCTGTACTTCACCAACCTGGACGCCCAGATCCGTGCCAAGTCGGGCGGCCGCCGGTCGCTGGACAACCTGGTGCTGGCGATGCTGGAACGCCGCCGGTCCAGGACTGTCCTATGATCAGGGCGCGTGGCGTGCCTTGTTGCGGAAGGAGCTGGGTGCCGCCGGTGAGGGGGATTTCGACCGCATGCTGCGGGGGGAGTTGATCGTGCCACCCGAGGGTGCGTTTGGCGCCTGCTTCACCCGGCATGCCGCCACGCATCCCCGGCCAGAGTTGGGCATGTCCGAAGACAGCTTCCTGGTGGCGCCCTATACGGTGACCGGCCTGGCGCCGGACTCCGCCGCCGCTCGTGCCGGCTTGAAGGAGGGCGACGCCATCGTTTCTTTCACCGGCGTCACCCCGCGCGTGGCTCATAGTGCAGCCAACGTGATCGTAGGGCCGACCGTGAATATCGTGGTGGAGCGCGAGGGCAGGCCGCGGCTGTTCAGTTTTCCCACCGCCGGGGCGCCTATGGTCGAGTACAGCTGGACCCTGAGGCCCCAGTGGCCGGGCGCCTGCCTGCTGTAACTCAGATGACCTTGCCCTCGAACGGGTGGGACCCGTCGCGGCTTTCCACCTCGATCACCCACAGGTCGGGGTCGCGGCGGGTGGCGCGTTCGATGAAGGCGTCGGCCTCCGATTCCGGCACCTGGGCGCCATTCAGCCCCGGGAACCAGCCCAGCCTACCGTCGATGTCGCGGCTCTGGGTGTAGACCTTGGCGCCCTGGAAGGGGATGACGACCTTCAGCAGGATCAGCCCGCTCTCCGCCTCGCCCTTGCGCAGGACGTAGACGGGGATGCTGTCGGCGGCGCAACGGCGCAGGTGCAACTGGACCCAGAGGGCGGTGGACAGCCGGTCGTCGGACATGGTCCCAGGTTCCTGAAGAATTGAATGGGAAAAGCGGCCGAAGGGGACGGGGGCGCCACATTGCGGCTTGCCATCCGCGCCGCCGCCCGGAAAGGTGCGCCCGTATCTATAGGGTTCCACCGCTCCAGAGGCCAGATTCATGACGACCGTTCCACCCGCCCGCCGCCTGGGCCGCGTCCTGCTCACCAACGACGACGGCATCAACGCGCCGGGTCTGGCCCTGCTGGCCGAGCTGGTGGCGGAGGCGGCGGAGGAGGTCTGGGTGGTGGCGCCGGAGAAGGATCAGAGCGGCATGTCCCGTGCCGTCACCCTGACCACGCCCCTGCGGGTGGAGGAGCGGGGGGAACGCCGCTACGCCCTGACGGGCACGCCCAGCGACTGCGCCATCTTCGGCCTGCGCCATCTGCTGAAGGACAATCCGCCGGACATCGTGCTGTCGGGCATCAACCGGGGCGCCAATGTGGGGGATGAGGTGCCGTATTCCGGCACCGTGGCGGCGGCCCTGACGGCGCGCCTGCTTGGCGTTCCGGCCATCGCCTTCAGCCAGGCCTTCGCCAGGGGGACGCCGGTGCGCTGGGACACGGCGCGGGCCGTCTTCGCCCGGTCCCTGGACCATGCGCTGGGCCTGCGTGTCGCCGCCAACGCCGTGCTGAACGTGAATTTTCCCGACGTGGACGCGGCCGACGTGGGCGACGTGGTGCTGACGCGGCAGAGCCGGGGCACCCTGGACCGCATCGACGTCGAACCGCGCGCCGACATGCGCGGCGGCACCTATTACTGGATGGCCTTTCGCCGTCACATGCCCATCCTGGGCCCGGACACCGATGCCGGCGCCTTGAAGCATGGCCTGGTGTCGGTCACGCCGCTGGGCTTCGACATGACCGCCCCAGACGGCATAGCCTAAGAGAGACCACCCTGGCCCGCCCTTTGCTTCCGTATAAAGCGAAGGGGGCCGGCGGCCGGCCCCCCGGTTTCCCCCGTGAGGCGGGGAACCAGATTAGCCAAGGGGTTCCGCCATGTCGGGCGTGTCGTTCTTCCAGGGAAAGATTTACCGGGTGGGCAGAAGCGTGCTGGTGCTGGGCTTGGCGCTGGGCGCCCTCAGCGGCTGCGTCGTGGTCGATGCCGCCGGCACGGCCGTGGGCACGGCGGCCGATGTGGCCGGCACGGCGGTCAGCACGACGGCCAAGGTCGTCACCGCGCCTGTCCGTTAAGTATTCCCCAAGCGCCGGCGCCAGCATCCGCTGGCTTGACTATCCTCGCTGCGCCCTGCAGGGCTCGGCATCCGGCGGACGCGGTCGCATCCTAAAAGGCATGAGTGAAATGCTCATACCTCTGGGTTTACCCCAGTTCGATCCTGTCGCGGCCAGCGTTCTTCGCGCGATACAGCGCGGCGTCGGCCGCCAGGTTCAGGGCCTTGGCGTCCAGCCCAGGCTTCAGCCCCACCACGCCGCCGGAGAAGGTCACCTGGAACTGGGTGTCGCCGTGCACATAGGGGATTTCGCTGAACTGCTGGCGCAGCACGTTCAGCCGGTCCGCCGCGTCCTTGGGTGATGTCCGGGGCATCAGCACGGCGAACTCCTCACCGCCGTAGCGCCCGATCATGTCGCTGCGCCGCAGCCGTTGCTGCAACAGGCGGGACAGGCCCTTGATGACGCGGTCGCCGGCACCGTGGCCGTAACGGTCGTTGACCTTCTTGAAATGGTCGATGTCCAGCATGGCGAAGGACAGCTCCGTCCCGTCGCGCTGGGCGCGCGCCACCTCGGTCACCAGCAAATCCTGGATCATGGGATGGTTGTAGGCGCCGGTCAGGCCGTCACGCACCATCAGCGCCTTCAGTTGGCGCGCGCGGCGCGCGCGTGCGCGCACGGTTTCCGACAGGTCGCCCAGGTCGACGGGCTTGGTCAGATAGGCGTCGACGCCCGTGCGCACGGCGGAACGGTACGTCTCCGCATCCAGGTCCGCCGTCAGGAAGACGATGGGCAGGGCCAGCAGGCCGTCGTACTGGCGCAGCACCGACGCCAGCTCGAAGCCCGTGCATTGGGGCATGATGAGGTCGGTGACCATCAGGTCGGCGTTATGGTCATACAGCGCTTCAACCGCCTGCAGCGGGTCGGTCACCAGCCGCGTGTGCATGCCGGTGGACTGCAGCGCCATCTCGTAATAGGCGCCCAGCGTGGCGTCGTCGTCCACGATGAGGATGCGCAGCGGCTGGTCGGGATCGCGTTCCGTCAGGCGGTCGAGATGGTCGACCAGGGCGTTGGCGTCCGGCGGCTTCACCACATAAGCGTCGCAGCCGGCCCGCGCCGCCGCCAGCCGCGCGGCGAAGCCGGTGGCGGAGGACAGGGCCACGGCTGGTATCTTGCGCCCCTTGGCGTCCGTCACCTGGGCGGCACCGGGCACCATGTCGTGCGGATTTACGTCCAGGATGACCGCCTCCGGCACCGCCTTGGCCACGGCGGCGGCCAGGGCCGGCGCGTCGGGGAAGACGCTCAGCTCGTAGCCGTAGGCGGCCAGGATGTCAGCCAAATCCTCCGCCCCGGCGCCATCGGCCTGCAACAAGTAGACGGCGCGGCAGGGCGCCTCGGTGGACGGGGTGGGGACTATGGGCAGGACTGCGGCCGATGCCGCAGGGATGGTGGACGGGACGGCCTGTTCCAGTTCGTCGATGGCGGCCCGCAGCGCCGGTGGGGCGATGGCGCCCGTCTGGTTGACCACGCCCTCCAGCGCGCGGGCGGCGACGCTCAGGTCCGGCAAGCCGAAGGTCGCGCCGGAGCCGGCCAGGGAATGGGCATGGCGCGCCAGATCGGCGCGGGCGGTGGCGGCGTCATCGCCATCCAGGCCTTCCAACGTCTCGGCCGCGTGGCGGATTTGCGCCAGGCGGTTCGGCAGGCCCGCCATGAAGTCCTGACGGATTTTCTGCACCCGCGCCAGCAGCTCCGCCGGCAGGGTGGGCATGGTGGGCGGAGTGTCCCGGGTCATGTCGGACCGGCGCCGCCCCATAGTTCACGCACGGTGTTGGGCAGGCCTATGGGGTCGAAGGGCTTGGCGATGACGCCAACGGCGCCCAGTTCCTTGAACCGCTCGACCTCCGACGGCTGCACCTTGGCCGTCATGAAGGCGATGGGCACGGCGGCCAGGGCCGGGCGTTGGCGGATGGCGGCCAGCGTGGCGGGGCCGTCCATGCCCGGCATCATGGCATCCAGCAGGATCAGCTGCGGCGCCCAGCCGTCCAGGATTTCCAGGGCGCGGGCGCCGGATTCCGCCATCCGCACATCAAAGCCGCCGACATGGCGCAGGCTGAGTTCGACGATGGCCCGGATATCGGGCTCGTCATCGACGTAGAGGATGCGGTTCAGTGACTCGGCCATGCTGCCTCGCGTGGATCTTGTGCGATGGACTTGGGTGCGATGGTCTTGGGGCGGTGGATAACCCGGGGGCGCTACGATCCACACCAGGGTAGCCGCCAGGGCGGGCGGGCGCAAATGGAGTTCGGTTTCCAACCGCCAAAGGGGCCGCTCAAGAGGGCAGGCGGATGCCAGCGGCCGATGGGGCGGCAGAGGGGGCGACAGAGGGGGCGGCGGTGGGAGCGTCGGACCGGGCGCCGGGGCGCCCGGACGGCAGCGTCAGCACGAATTCCGTGTCGCCCGGGTGGCTGTTCAAGGTCACATGGCCTCCATGACGCTCCACGATGGCCTTGACGATGGACAGGCCCAGGCCGTTGCCGCCCTTTTGCCGGCTGTCCGATGAGTCCGCCTGGGCGAACTTCTGAAACAGGCGGGGCTTGAACCAGTCGGGCACGCCGGGGCCGTTGTCGTGCACGGACAGGCGGACGCGGCCTTCCTCCGCCCCGCCCAGCACGGTGACGGCGCCGCCCGGGTTGGAATATTTGATGGCGTTGGAGATCAGGTTGGCCAGCACCTGGCGCAGGCGCCGCGGGTCGCCCACCACCGGCAGGGGGCCGCTGGTGGTATAGCGCAGGGTGACCGTGTGCTCCTCCGCCATGGGGCGCAACGTCGCCACCGTCTCGGCCGCCAGTTCCGACAGATCCAGCCTATCGGCCTTCAGGTCCAGGGTGCCGGATTCGATGCGCTCGATATCCAGCAGGTCGTTGACGATGGCGATCAGCCGCTCGCTGTTGCGGCCGGCGATGCGCAGCAGGTTCTGCGCCTGGACGGACAGGGCATCGGGCATACCCAGGGCCAGGCGGATGGATCCGTGGATGGAGGTCAGCGGCGTGCGCAACTCGTGGCTGACGGTGGAGATGAAGGCGTCCTTCATGCGCTCCACCTCCTTGCGGTGCGTGATGTCGCGCAGCACCAGGGTGTAAAGCGGATGGTCCTCCAGCTGTGTGGTGGTGACGGTCAATTCCGCCGGGAAGCGGCGTTCCCCGCCCCGCACCTCCACCTCCCGGGGGCTGTTGCCCTCCAGCGCCAAGGGTAGCCACAGGGTGCCGGCCGCCTTTTCCAGCACGGCGCTGGCGGCGGCGCTGGCGCCCACGAGGCTGGGCAGGGTCAGGAAATCGTCCACCTGAAGGCCCAGCAGCTGGCGCACGTCGCGGCCCAGCATGGCGGAGGCGGCGCGGTTGGCGGACAGGATGACGCCCGTCTCGTTGATGGTCAGGACGCCGTCCCCCAGACTGTTCAGGATGCTGTCCAGCCGCTCACGGCTTTCCTGGACGGTGGCCAGCATGCGGCGCTCCAGGGCCTGGCGTTCCGCCCGCTGGCGTTCGCGCGCCTGCTTCTGCTCTTTCAGTGATTGCAGGGCACGGGCCATGGTGCCCAACTCGTCACCGCGGCCCGCACCGCTGATGGCTACCGTGAGGTCGCCCCGGGCGATGCCGCGCAACGCCGTGGTCAGGGCCACGATGGGCAGCACCAGGCTGCGCGACAGCAACACCCAGATGCCGATGGCGGTGGCGACGATCAGCAGGCTGCCCACCAGGATGCCTCGCAAGCCTTCCGATTGCGCGTTCCGTTGGCGCACCAGATCCTGGTCCAGCATTTCGCGCTCCGCCGTCGCGATGGCGTCCAGCGTGGTGCGCACCGCGTCCATGGCACGCTTGCCGCCCAAGGCGCGGGCCTGGTCGCGGCTCAGCGCCCGGGTGGCCGGGTCCCCCGCCATGGCCAGGGTGGGGTTGGCATAACCGTTCTGCCAATCGCGCACCTCGGCGCGCAGGGCGTCCACCCGCCGCTGCTGCTCGGTCTGGCCTTGGGTCAGCGCTTCCAGCCGGGCCAGGCGGCTTTCCTGCGACTGCATGGCCTGGCGGGCCGGTTCCAAGAAGGTGGGGTCGCCCGCCACGATGTAGCCGCGCAGGCCCGTCTCCTGGTCCAGCATGGCGGTGCGCACCGTCTCCACCGCCTGGATGACGGCCAAGGCCTGTTGGCTGTCGCGCGTGGTGGCGACGATGACGTCGATCTTGCGCATGCCCCACAGGCTGAAAGCAGCCGCCAGGACGAACAGCAGCGTGAAGGCCAGGAACAGGCGGCGGGGAATGGACAGGCCGTGCAAGGGGCTGGCGCGGGTGTCGTCAGGTGGTATGGGGATGTCGGCACCGACGGCGTGCGCGTCGGTGATGGTCGCGTCCGGGGCGGGCCGGGCGGTTTCCTGCGGATAGGTTCTGCCGGCGCCGCCGTGAGCGGTTCTGTCGGCGGGGGCGTTGAGGTCCAGGATCATCCGCTTTCGTCTTGCCGTCCGGGGGCACCCGGGTCATGGGTGCGGCTGACAGACAGGCTTGCCGCCCAATCGTTAATATATTGCCTCTATGGAGGCACCCATTGCGGATAGTCGGGGTGGTGGCCCACGGGGGTGGGGCCGCCCAATGCCGAAGATCAATTCCACGCCGTTCGCGCGCGATCACCAAGGGGGCATTCGGTCAGGATTTCGCGCGCCGGGGGGTACTTTGGCCCTATGCCTTGCCGGATCGGGACCGTATCCCGGCCTGATCCGCCGGGGCGCCGCGGGGAATTGGGCGGGACGCGGGAAAAGGGCCCCCGCCATGCGCCTGAATCTCTGCTGCTCAGGGGTGACATGCCGCATGAGCCCTTGGAAAAGGTGGCGGAACGCGCTAGATATCCGCCCGCCCGGGAGGTATTGCGGCGTGCCGTCGACCCCCCGGCCTTTTTTCATGCGGGTCCTTTCAGGGCCCGCGCTCGTTTTTGAACATCCCCCGCGCCGGCTTCATTCTTTTGCACCGGACGTTGGACGACGGAGCCCTCTAATGCCCCGCAGCACACCGCTGGACGACATTCGCAACATCGGCATCATCGCCCACGTCGATGCCGGCAAGACGACGACCACTGAGCGCATCCTGTACTACACGGGTCGCAAGCACACGATCGTCGACATTCATGACACCAAGGACCTGAAGTCGTCGACCACGACCGACTATCTGGAACAGGAACAGAAGCGCGGCATCACCATTCAGTCCGCTGCCGTGTCCTGCTTCTGGAAGGACAAGAAGATCAACCTGATCGACACCCCAGGCCACGTGGACTTCACCATCGAGGTGAACCGTTCCCTGCGCGTGCTCGACGGCGCCGTGGTGGTGTTCGACGGTGTGGCCGGTGTGGAGCCCCAGACCGAGACCAACTGGCGCCTGGCGGACAACTACAACGTTCCGCGTATGTGCTACGTCAACAAGATGGACCGTTCCGGCGCCAGCTTCAGCCGCTGCGTGGACATGATCCGCAAGCGCTTGGGCGCCACCCCGGCTGTCATCCAGCTGCCGCTGGGCTCGGAAGACAACTTCCAGGGCATGATCGACCTCGTCGAGATGAAGGCTTACGTCTGGTTCTCCGAGGAAAAGGACAGCCAGTGGGAGATCTGGGACGTCACCGACGACCTGGCCGACAAGCTGAAGATCACCAATGCCTACGACCGTGAGCTGCTGAGCAAGGTTGGCGAGTACCGCGCCGAGCTGATCGACACCTGCCTGATGCAGGACGACGCGGCCATGGAGCAGTACCTGGAGTCCGGTGAAGAGCCGTCCCCCGCCGTGCTGAAGGAATGCCTGCGTCTCGGCACCCTGAAGGGCGACTTCACCCCGGTTCTGTGCGGTTCCTCGTACAAGAACAAGGGCGTGCAGCAGCTGCTGGACGCGGTCGTCGCCTTCCTGCCGTCGCCGACGGACGTCGAGGCCATCAAGACCGTGGACCCGGACGGCAACCCGAACGGCGAGCGCAAGTCGTCGGACGACGAGCCCTTCGCCGGCCTGGCCTTCAAGGTCATCAACGACAAGTACGGTTCGCTGACCTTCGTGCGCGTCTACTCGGGCGTCGTTTCCAAGGGCACTTCCCTGCTGAACACCACCCGCGGCAAGCGTGAGCGCATCGGCCGTATCGTGGAAATGTTCGCCAAGGAGGCGAACGACCTGGAAGAAGCCCGCGCGGGCGACATCGTGGCCTTCGTCTCGCTGGCCGAGACGGATACCGGTGACACCCTGTGCGATGCCACCGCCCCGGTGGTGCTGGAGCGCATGCGCTTCCCCGACCCCGTCATCAGTGTGTCGGTGGAGCCGAAGAATCGTGCCGACCAGGACAAGTTCGGCGCCGCCATCGGCAAGATGGTCCGCGCCGATCCGTCCCTGCGCCTGGAAACGGACCGCGACACCGGCCAGACCCTGCTGCGCGGCATGGGTGAGCTGCACCTGGAAGTGACGCTCGACCGCATGCGTACCGAGTTCGGCGTGGAAGGTGTGATGGGCCGTCCGCAGGTGGCCTACCGCGAGACGATCACCAAGACCGTCGAGTACACCTACACCCACAAGAAGCAGACCGGTGGTTCGGGCCAGTTCGCCGAAGTGAAGGTCCGCTTCGAGCCGAAGGAACGCGGCGCCGGCTTCAGCTTCGTCGACAAGGTCGTCGGCGGCACCGTGCCGCGCGAATACATCCCGTCGGTGGGCAAGGGCCTGGAAGTCCAGAAGGAAGACGGCGTCCTCGCCGGCTACCCGACCGTGGACTTCGAAGCCACCCTGCTGGACGGTAAGTACCACGAAGTGAACTCGAACGCCCTGACGTTCGAAATCGCCGCCAAGGCCTGCTTCCGCGAAGGCATCCGGACCGCTGGTCCGATCCTGCTGGAGCCGGTGATGAAGGTCGAAGTGGTGGTTCCGGACGACTACCTGGGCGACGTGATCGGCGACATCAACCGTCGTCGCGGCACGGTGCTGGGCCAGCTGGAGCGTGGCCACAACATCGCCGTCGAATCCCACGTGCCGCTGTCCGAAATGTTCGGTTACATCGGTCAGCTGCGCGGCATGACCTCGGGTCGCGGCTCCTACACCATGGAGTTCTCGCACTACGACCCGGTGCCGAAGAACGTGGCCGACGAAATCATCGCGAAGAGCGGCAAGGCCGCCTGAGCCTGATTTCAAAGGCAGAGAGTGCAAGAGCGGCCGCCCCACCCGGGGCGGCCGTTTCTTTTCGCGTCATCAAAAGACGGGCGCGACGAGGGTATCCCACGGCGGCGCGCGACTATCCAAATGTCATGGGAAAAGAGGGGCGGGCATCATACCGCTGGCGGAATGATGCCCCCTTTACCTGGCACGCGGCTTAGCCGGAGGTGCCCAGGATGCTGTTCATCCAGGCGTTCACCTGGTCACTGGAGAAGGCGGCGACCTGAGCGCCGGTGACGGCCAGGGCCAGCCTCTGGCCCATGGTGGACAGCTGATCGGTGGTCAGCGCCCGCGCCTGGGCGGTGGTCAGGGCCGCGACCTGGCTGGTGCTGAACTCCCGCACGTCGTCGGTGGTCAGCGCGTGCACTTGGGCCGTGGTCAGCGCCTGGACCTGGGCGCTGGACAGCCGCTGCACCTGGGCGGAGGTCAGGGCCGACAGGTTCCCGGTTGTCAGGCCCGCCAGCTGGCTGGTCGCCAGCGCCGCGACCTGGGTGGTGGTCAGTTGCTGCACCGCGTCCGTGGTCAGACCATCCAGCTGCGCCGTGCCCAGCACCCGGATCTGGGCCGTGGTCAAGGCGCGCAGGTCGGCGGAGGGCAAGGCATTCAGCTGATCGCTGTTCAGCGCCCGCACCTGGTCGGTAGTCAGCCTGGACACTTGGCTGCTGGTCAGCGCCGCCACGCTGTCGCTGTTCAGCGCCGACAGCTGGTCCGTCGTCAGGGCAGCCACCTGGGCGGTGTTCAGCACCCGCACGTCGGCCGTCGCCAGGGCGTTCAGCTGGGCCGTCGTCAGGGTCTGGATCTGGGAGGTGCTCAGGCCCGTCACCTGGGCCGTGGTCAGTGCTCCCAGCTGGTCGGTGGTCAGCGCGTTCAACTGGTCGCTGGTCAGGCCCACCAGCTGGCCGGTGGTGAAGGCGGCCAGGTTGGCCGTGCCCAGGTTGGCCAGCTGATCGGTGGTCAGCGCTCCGATCTGGGCCGAGGTCAGGCTGCGGATGTCGGCGGTGGGCAGGGCCACCAGCTGATCGCTGGTCAGCACATGGATCTGTCCGGTGCCCAGCTGGGATACCTGTGTGCTGGACAGCGCCGCCACGCTGCCGGTGTTCAGCGCCACCACCTGGTCGGTCGATAGGCTGTTGAGCTGCGCCGTTGACAGGGCCCGTACGTCCGCGGTGGTCAGCGCGTTCAGCTGGTCGGTGGTCAACGCCCCCACTTGGTCGGTGGTGAGCTTCGCCACCTGGGCGGTGGTCAGGGCCGCCACGCTGCCGCTGTTCAACGCCGACAGCTGGGCCGTGCCCAACACCGTGATCTGGGCCGTGGTCAGTGACCGAACGTCCAGGGTGGTCAGCGCGTTCAGCTGATCGGTGGTCAGCGCCCGTACCTGGTCGGTGGTCAGGCGGATCACTTGGGCGCTGGTGAGCGCCGCCACATTGTCCGTGCTGAGCGTCGACACCTGGTCGGTGGTCAGGGCCGCCACCTGCTGGCTGTTCAGCGCCCGAACCTCGGCGGTGGTGAGCGCGTTCAGCTGGTGGCTGCCCAGCGCCCGCAGCTGCGCGGTGCTCAGGCCCGCCACCTGCTGGGTGGTCAGTCCCGGCAGCTGGTCGGTGGTCAGGACCTGCACCTCATCGGTGGTCAGCACGCCCAGCTGGGCGGTGCTCAGCGCCGCCAGGTTGGCGGTGCCCAGCGCCGACAGCTGGTCGGTGGTCAGGGCCGCCACCTGTGCCGTGGCCAGGGTGCGGATGTCGATGGTGGTGAGGGCGTTCAACTGGTCGCTGGTCAGTGCCCGGACCTGGTCGGTGCCGAGCTTGGAGACCTGGGCGCTGGTCAGCGCGCCGGCGTTGTCGGTGCTCAGCGCCGCCAGCTGCGCCGTGGTCAGGGCGGTGACCTGGGCCGTGTTCAGGGCGCGGATGTCGGCCGTGTCGAGCGCGTTCAGCTGGTCGGTGGTCAGCGCCGCGATCTGGTCGCTGGTCAGCCTGGACACCTGGGCGCTGGTCAGCGCCGCCGTGCTGTCGGTGTTCAGGCTGGACAGCTGGCCGGTGCTGAGCGCCTGCAGCTGCGCTGTCGTGAGCGCGCGGATATCGGCGGTGTTGAGCGCGTTCAGCTGGTCGGTGTTCAGCACCCGCACCTGATCGGTGGTCAGCTTCGCCACCTGCTGGGTGGTGAGGGCGGCCACGGTGTCGCTGCCCAAGCTGGACAGCTGGCCGGTGCTGAGCGCGCCCAACTGCGCGGTGGTCAGCGCGCGCACGTCGGCGCTGTTCAGCGTGTTCAGCTGGTCGCTGGTCAGCGCCTGCACCTGCGTGGTGGTCAGTTTCGCCACCTGCAGCGTGCTGAGGGCCCCGGTCTGGTCCGTCGTCAGCGCCGCCACCTGGGCGCTGCCGAGTCCACCCAGCTGGGCGGTGGTCAGCGCCGTGAAGTTGTCGGTGGTGAGGGCCGTCAACTGGCTGGTGGTCAGCGTCGCCAGCTGGGCCGACGTGAACTCCCGCATGTCGGCGGTGGTCAGGGCGTTCAGCTGGTCGCTGGTCAGCGCCCGCAGCTGGTCGCTGGACAGCCGGGCGATCTGCATACTGCCGAGTGCGGAGAGATTATCCGAGCCCAGGGCGGCCAGCTGGGCGGTGGACAGAGCCGCGACCTGGGCGGTGGTCAGGTTGCGTACATCGGCCGTGGTCAGCGCGTTCAGCTGGTCGCTGTTCAGGATTTGAATTTGGTCGGTCGACAACGTGGCGACTTGGGCGCTGCTGAGGGCCGACACCGGGTTCGTGCCCAGTTTGGACAGCTGGTCGGTGGTGAGGGTCGCCAGCTGCGCCGTGGTCAGCGCCCGCACGTCCGCGCTGCCCAGGGTGTTCAGCTGGTCGCTGGTCAGCGCCTGGGTCTGCATCGTGCTGAGCTTGGCCACCTGCAAGGTGCTGAGGGCGCGGGTCTGATCGGTGGTCAGGGCCGATATCTGCGCGCCCGTCAGGCCCGCCAGCTGCGTGGTGGTGAGGGCCGAGAAGTTGCCGGTGGTGAGGTTGGACAGCTGGTCCGTGTTCAGCGCCGACAGCTGAGCCGAGGTGAACTCGCGGATGTCGGATGTCGTCAGCGTGTTCAGCTGGTCACTGCCGATGGCCCGCACCTGGCTGCTGGTCAGGCCCACGATCTGGTTGCTGGCCAGGGCGTTCAGGTTGGTGGAGGTCAGGTTGGACAGCTGGTCCGTCGTCAGGGCGGACAGCTGGGTGGAGGTGAACTCCCGCATGTCGGCCGTGGTCAGCGCGTCCAGCTGGTCGCTGGTCAGGGCCTGCACCTGGGTGCTGGACAGCTTGTTGATCTGGGCGCTGCCGAGCGCCGACAAGTTGGTGGAGCTGAGGGTGGACAGCTGGTCCGTCGTCAGCACCGCCACCTGGGTGGAGGTCAGGGCCCGCACATCGGCCGTGGTCAGCGCGTTCAGCTGGTCGCTGGTCAGCGCCCGCACCTGGTCGGTGGAGAGCTTGCCCACCTGCAGGGTGCTGAGGGCCGCCACCGTGTCGCTGCCCAACGTGGACACCTGGCTGGTGGTCAGCGCCAGCAGCTGCGCTGTGGTCAGGGCGCGCACGTCGGCGCTGTTCAACGCGTTCAGCTGGTCGCTGTTCAGCGCCTGGATCTGGTCGGTGGAAAGCTTGGACACCTGCAGGGTGTTGAGGGCGGCCACCTGGTCGGTGGTCAGCGCCGTCAGCTGCCCCGAGGTCAGGCCGCCCAGTTCCGTCGTCGTCAGGGCGGAGACCGCCGCCGTGCTGAGGCCCGCGATCTGCTCCGTCGTCAGGGCCTGCACCTGGGTGGAGGTGAACTCGCGCATATCGGCGGAGGTCAAGGCGCCCAGCTGGTCGGTGGTCAGAATACGCACCTGGGCGCTGGTCAGGCCCACCACCTGGGCGCTGGCCAGGGCCGACAGGTTGTCGGAGCTGAGGTTGGACAGCTGGTTGGTGGTCAGGGCCGACAGCTGGGCCGACGTGAATTCCCGCATGTCGGCGGTGGTCAGGGCGTTCAACTGGTCGCTGTTCAGCGCCTGGATTTGGATGCTGGACAGTCTGTTGATCTGGGCGCTGCCCAGCGCCGACAGGTTATCCGAACCTAGGGTGGACAGCTGCTCCGTCGTCAGCGCCGCAACCTGGGTGGAGGTCAGCGCGCGGATGTCGGCGGTGGTCAGGGCGTTCAGCTGATCGCTGTTCAGCGCCTGCACCTGCGCTGTGGACAGGCGTGTCACCTGCAGGGTGCTGAGTGCCGCGACCGTGCCGGTGCCGAGGGTGATGATCTGGTCGGTCGAGAGGGCCGCCAGCTGGCCGGAGGTCAGGGCGCGCACGTCGGCGCTGTTCAGCGCGCCCAGCTGGTCGCTGTTCAGCGCCCGCACCTGGGCGGTGGCCAGGTTCGCCACCTGCAGCGTGGACAGCACCGCCACCTGGTCGCTGGTGACGGCCCCGAGCTGCGCGGTGGTCAGGCCGGCCAGCTGGGTGGTGCTGAGGGCCGTCACCACGCCGGTGGAAAGGCCCGCCAGCTGATCGGTGGTCAGGGTGCCCACCTGGGACGAGGTGAACTCCCGAATGTCGGCGGTCGACAGCGCGTTCAGCTGATCGGTGGTCAGCGCCTGCACCTGGGCGCTGGTGAAACCCACCACCTGGTTGCTGGTCAGGGCCGACAGGTTGGTGGAGCTGAGGTTGGACACCTGGTCGCTAGTCAGCACCCCCAGCTGGGCCGACGTGAATTCCCGCAGGTCGGCGGTGGTCAGGGTGTTCAGCTGATCGGTGGTCAGCGCCTGCACCTGGGCGCTGGACAGCTTGCCCACCTGCGTGCTGCTGAGCGCCGACAGGTTGGTGGAGCTCAAGGTCGACAGCTGGTCGGTGGTCAAAATCGCGACCTGTGCGGTCGTCAGCGCGCGGATGTCCGCCGTGGACAGGGCGTTCAGCTGATCGCTGGTCAGGGCGCGGACCTGCGCCGTGGTCAGCTGCGCCACCTGGGCGGTGGTCAGCACGCTGGTGGCGGTGGTGCCGAGGGCCGCCAACTGGTCGGACGACAGCACCGCCAGCTGGGCCGTGGTCAGCGCGCGCACGTCGGCGGTGGAGAAGGCGCTCAGCTGGTCGGTGGTCAGCGACCGCACTTGGCTGGTGCTGAGACCCGCCACCTGCTGGGTCGTCAGGCCCGTGACCTGGTCACTGGTCAGCGTCGCCAGCTGATCGGTGCCGAGCCCTGCCAGCTGCTGGGTCGTCAGCGCCGACAGGTTGGCGGTGGCCAGGGCCGATACCTGGTCCGTGGTCAGCTGCGCCACCTGGGCCGATGAGAACTCGCGGATGTCGGCGGTGGTCAGGGTGTTCAGCTGGTCGCTGGTCAGCGCCCGGACCTGGGTACTGGACAGGCTAGTGACCTGGGCGCTGCCGAGGGCTGACAGGTTGGTGGAGTTCAGCGCGGCGATCTGGTCCGTGCTCAGCGCCCGCAGCTGCGCGCTGCTGAGCGTCCGCACGTCGGTGGTGGACAGCGCGTTCAGCTGGTCGCTGGTCAGCGCACCCACCTGGGCGGTCGAGAGCTTGGCCACCTGGGCGGTGGTGAGGGCCGCGGTGTTGTCGGTGCTGAGCGTGGCGAGTTGGCCGGTGCTCAGGGCCGCCACCTGGGCGGTGGTCAGGGCGCGGATGTCGGCCGTGTTCAGCGCGTTCAACTGGTCGCTGGTCAGCGCGTTCAGAATGCCGGCCGACAAGCTGGCCACCTGGGCGGTGCTGAGGGCGGCCATCGTGTCGCTGCTGAAGGACAACAGCTGGTCGCTGGTCAGCGCGCCCACCTGCGCCGTGGTCAGGATGCGCACGTCGGCGCTGTTCAGCGCGTTCAGCTGGTCGCTGCTGAGCGCCCGGAACTGAGCGGTGCTGAGCTTGGACACCTGCAGGGTGGTGAGCGCGCCCACCTGGTCGGTGGTCAGCGACCCCACCTGGGCCGTGCCCAGGCCGGCCAGCTGGGTGGTCGACAGCGCCGCCACGGCGCCGGTGCCGAGGGCGGAGATCTGGTCGGTCGTCAGGGTGGCCAGCTGGGCCGAGCTGAACTCCCGTATGTCGGCGGTGCCCAGGGAATTCAGCTGGTCGCTGGTGAATGCGCGCAGCTGCGTGCTGGACAGGCCGGCCACCTGGTTGGTGCCGAGCGCCGACAGCGTGTCCGAGGACAGTGTGGAAATCTGGTCGGTCGTCAGCTGCCCGATCTGGGCCGAGGTGAATTCCCGGACATCGGCGGTGGACAGCGCGTTCAACTGGTCGCTGGTCAGCGCCCGCAGTTGGGCACTGGACAGGCCCACGACTTGGGCGCTGCTGAGCGCCGACAGGTTGGCGGTGCTGAGGGTCGACAGTTGGTCCGTGGTCAGGGCCGCCAGTTGCGTACTGCTGAGCGCCCGTACGTCGGCGGTGGACAGGGCGCCCAGCTGGTCGCTGTTCAGCGTCCGCAACTGCGCGCTGGTAAGGCGCGCGACCTGGGTCGTGGACAGGGCGGTCAGGGCGTCGGTGCCCAGGTTGGTGATCTGGAGGGTGCTGAGCACCCCGATCTGGGCGGTGGACAGGGCGCGGATATCGGCGGTGGGCAGCGCGTTCAGCTGGTCGCTGTTCAGCGCCTGCACCTGGACGGTGGTCAGGCCCGCAACCTGGCTGGTGGACAGGCCCGCCACCTGGTCGGTGGTGAGCGCCGTCACCTGGGTCGTGGTCAGGCCCAGCATTTGCGTGCTGGAAAGGCTGGATAGGCTGGCCGTGGTCAGGCCCGACAGCTGGTCGGTGGTCAGCTGTCCGATCTGGGTGGAAGTGAATTCCCGCAGATCGGCGCTGTTCAGCGCGTTCAGCTGGTCGCTGCCCAGCGATCGCACCTGAGCGGCCGACAGGCGGTTGATCTGCGTGCTGCTGAGGGCGGATAGGGTGGCGGTACTGAGGGTGGACAGCTGGTCGGTGGTCAGCACCCCGATCTGGGCGGTGGTCAAGGCGCGGATGTCGGCCGTGGACAGGGCGTTCAGCTGGTCGCTGTCCAGGGCCCGGACTTGGCCGCTGGACAGCGCGGCCACCTGCGCGGTGCTGAGCGCCGCCAGGCTGTCGGTGTTCAGGCCCGCCACCTGGTCGGTGGTCAGCGCTGCGGTCAGGGCGGTGGCCAGGACGCGCACGTCGCCGGTGCTGAGCGCGTTGATCTGATCGCTGTTGAGCGCCTTCAGCTGCAGGCTGGACAGGCCCGTCACCTGGTTGGTGGCCAGGTTCGCCACTTGGCTGGTGCTGAGCGCGCCCACTTGGTCGATTGTCAGGCTCGCGATCTGGGCGGAGGTCAGGGCGGCCAGGTTGGCGGTGCTGAGGCCCGCGACCTGGTCGGTGGTCAGCGCCTTCAGCTGGGTGGAGGTCAACGCCCGGGCGTCGGCCGTGCCGAAGGCGTTGATCTGGTCGGTGGTCAGCGACTTCAGCTGCGTGCTGGTCAGGCGCGAGACCTGGACGCTGGTCAGGGCCGCCACGTTCACAGTGGTCAGGTTGGACAGCTGGCCGGTGCTCAGCGCCGACAGCTGCGCCGTGGTCAGCGCCGCGATGTCGGCGGTGGTGAAGGCGTTCAACTGGTCGCTGGTCAGGCCCCGGACCTGGGCGGAGCCGAAGCCCGCCACCTGCTGGGTGGTCAGGCCCGCCATCTGGTCGGTGGTCAGGGCCGACAGCTGGTCGGAGGTGAAACCGTTCAGCTGCGTGGTGGTGAAGCCCGATATGGCGCTGCCGCTCAGCGCCGACAGCTGGTCGGTGGTCAGCGCCCGCAGCTGGCCTGAGGTCAGGGCGCGGACGTCGGCGGAGGGCAGGGCGCCCAGCTGGTCGGTGGTCAGCACCTTGATCTGCGCCGACGTCAGTTGCGCCACTTGGGTGGAGGACAGTGCCGCCACGTTGGGCGTGGTCAGGTTGCTGACCTGGTCGGTCGTCAGGTTGGCGATCTGCGCCGTGGTCAGGGCGCGGATGTCGGCGGTGCCCAGCGCGTTCAGCTGATCACTGGTCAAGCCCTTGACCTGGGTGACGGCCAACTGCGTCACCTGGGTGGTGGACAGCGCGGCCAGGCTGTCGGTTTCCAGGTTGGCCAGTTGCGCCGTGGTCAGCGCCGCCAGCTGGCTGGAGGTCAATGCCTGGAAATCGGCCGTGGGCAGGGCGTTCACCTGGTCCGTGCTGAGCGCGCGGATTTGGGTGGACGTCAGATACGAGACCTGGGCCGTGGTCAGGGCGGCCACGTTGTCGGTGTCCAGCGCCCGGATCTGCCCCGTGCTCAGGGCCGCCAGTTGCGCCGTGGACAGGGCCTGCACCTGGCTGGAGGTCAGGGCGCCGACCTGCGCCGTCGACAACTGCACCACCTGGCTGGCGTTCAGCGCCGCCAGGTTGGCGGTGGACAGGCCGGCCATCTGGTCGGTGGTCAGGGCCGTCAGCTGCAGCCCGGTGAACAGGCGCACGTCCGCGGTGCCGAGGGCGTTCAATTGATCGGTGCTGAGCGCGCGCAGCTGTGCCGCCGACAGCTGCTGGGCCTGGCTGGTCGTCAGCGCCGAGAGGCCCGCCGTGCTCAGCCCGCTGACCTGGTCGGTGGTCAGCTGCTGGATCTGCGACGGGGACAGTTCCCGCACGTCGGCGGAGGTCAGGCCGTTCAGCTGGGTGGTGGTCAGCGCCCGCAGCTGGGCGCTGGTCAGCCTGGTCACCTGGGCGCTGTTGAGCGCCGACAGGTTGCTGATGCTGAGGCCGGCCACCTGGTCCGTGGTCAGGACGGAAATCTGCGCCGTGGTCAGGGCGCGGATGTCGGCGGTGTTCAGCGCGTTCAGCTGGCCGCTGTCCAGGACGCGTAGCTGATTGGCGGTCAGCGTCGACACCTGCTGGGTGGTCAGGCCCGCCATCTGGCCGGTGGTGAAGACGTTAACCTGGGCTGCCGTCAGGTTCAAGATCTGGGTGGCGGTCAGGGCCGCGAGGTTGCGGGTGCTGAGCGCCGCCACCTGGTCGGTGCTGAGTGCCGCCAACTGTATGCCGGAGAATTCCCGCATGTCCGCGGTGGTCAGGGCGTTCAGCTGATCGGTGGTCAGCGCCCGGACCTCGGCGGTGGTCAGCAGCGCCACCTGGCTGCTGCTGAGCGCCGACAGGTTGGCCGTGCTGAGGCCCGAAATCTGGTCGGCCGTCAACCCAGGCACCTGCGCCGTGCTGATGGCCTGGATCTGGCTGGTGGACAAGGCGTTCAGCTGGCCGGTGGTCAGGTAGCCCACCTGGGCGCGGCTGAAATCGCGGATGGCGGCGGTGGACAGGCCGGCCAGCTGGCTGACGGTGATGGCCTCCACCTGGCTGGAGGTCAGGGCCTGGATCTGGTTGGACTTCAGCGCCTCGAGATCGGCGGGGCTGAAGGCGGCGATGTCCTCATCGCTGAACGCCTGCAGCTGCTGGGCGCTGAACACCATCTGGCTGGCCGTGAAGGCCGTGACCTGCGTGCTGGAAAGAACAGCGATCTGGGCAGTGGTAAGGGCCGCAACGTCTTGCGTGGTCAGGGCCTGAATAGCCGCCGTCGAATAGGCCGCGATCTGCGATGGCGGTACAGTACCGATAGACGAAACCATCACCCTCTCCGATCACATCTCTTTGAGATGCTTCACACTCGGCACCACCACGCCCCTTCTGGGCGCACCCACAGCCACGTGGGTCTTCAACCCCCCGCCGCGCCCTTTATGGAAACAACGGAAGTACTTTGACCCTGGGGATGGCGCCCCGTTCTAGGGCCGCCTGCACCCGGGGGTGCGCGAGTATTGATCCGACGCCGCCTTATCCAACCTGGATATACCGAACCACTTTAATTTGGATAAAAGCTAACCTCAAGGCTAGTTTCATAGACATTCCATAAGAACAGGAACAGCCGCCATTTGCCTGTGCTGGCCGGCCTCCGGGGCGGGGGGCGGATTCACGGCCGGTTAATATGTCTCGGCTTTTGAGGCGGCGGTGTAATACCCGGTCGTTGATTGATGGTTGATTTTCCAGGCCTCGGCCTGCGCGTCCACTCGTCTGACGCCCCAGCGAAAGCGTAACCGGCCGACGGTTGAAGAACGGCGGCGCCTCAGATATTCCATCAAGAATAAGCATCGTATGGATGTACATCTATTGAAGGGGGTCTGATAGATGCGCTGGTTCAATGACCGGACGATCAATCAGCGGCTTTGGGTCCTGGTGGGCGTCGCCGTGCTGGCGGCCCTGGTCTACATCGGCATCGGCGTGGCGCAGCAGCGCATGCAGCTCTACGAAGATCGCCGCGACATGGCGCGGGACGCGGTGGGGGCCGCGCAGACCATCGTCGAAGCCTACATCCAGAAGGAAAAGCAGGGCGCCCTGCCCAAGGCCGACGCCCAGGCGGCGGCGCTGGCGGCCCTCAGGGCCGTGCGCTTCGCCGGCGAATACGTCTTCGTGAACGACACCAAGGGTGTCCTGGTCATGAATCCGAGCCGTCCGGATCTGGAGGGCAAGGACATGACCGACTTCAAGGACCCCGCCGGGACCTACATGTTCCGCGACTTCGTCGCCATGGCGACGGGGCCGCAGGGCCAGGGTTTCGTGCCCTACAAATGGCCGCGCCCGGGCCAGACGGAGCCGGTGGACAAGCTGTCCTACGTCACCCTGGTGCCGGCTTGGGGCTGGGTCCTGGGCTCCGGCGTCTATCTGGACGACGTGCAGGCGCAAGGCCGCGCGCTGGTCGCGGGCGGCGTGGTGGAGGGTGTCATCGCCCTGCTGCTGGTGGGATCGCTGTCCTTCCTCATCGCCCGCAGCCTGTCGCGCAGCCTGGGGGAACTGACGGGCGACATGCGCCGGCTGGCCCAGGGCGACCTGACCGTCACCATCACCGGCACGGAGGCGCCCAACGAGCTGGGCGAGATGGCCCGCGCGCTGCAGGTGTTCCGCGACAACGCCCTGGCCAACCGCCGGCTGGAAGAGGAGCAGGCGGCGGCGCGTGAGGCGCAGCAGCGCCGGCATGACGCGCTGGAGGTGCTGGTGCGCGACTTCAAGGCCATGGTGGCGGGCAAGCTGCGCTCGGTCGCCGCCGCCGCGACGGAGCTGGAGGCGACCTCCGGCGGTCTGCGCGAACAGGCGGAGATCACCAGCGGCCTGGCGGTGACCGTGGCCACCGGCGCCACCGCCGCCAACCAGAACGCCCAGACCGTGGCCGCCGCGACGGAGGAGCTGACGGTTTCCAGTTCGGAAATCGGCCGCCAGGTGGAATTCACCGCCGCCACCACCGCCCGCGCGGTGGAAGAGGCGCGCAAGGCCAGCACCGTGATGGCGGAGCTGTCGGAGGTGGCGGCCGGCGTGCAGACGGTGGTGCAACTGATCAACGACATCGCCGGCCAGACCAACCTGCTGGCCTTGAACGCCACCATCGAGGCGGCGCGGGCGGGTGAGGCCGGCAAGGGCTTCGCCGTCGTGGCGCATGAGGTCAAGTCGCTGGCCGGGCAGACGGCCAAGGCGACGGAGGACATCGCCAGCCGCGCCATGGCGGTGCAGACGGCCGCGGCCGACGCCGTGTCCATCATCACCTACATCACCGACGTCATCGAGCAGATGGGCGGCAACTCCGCCACCATCGCCTCGGCCGTCACCGAGCAGGGGGCGGCGACGACGGAGATCAGCCGCAACGTGCAGGAGGCGGCGGCCCGCACGGCGGAGGTGGCGGGCAACATGAACACGGTGGAGGAAAGCGCCCAGTTCACCCTCAGCGCCTCCAGCCAGCTGCACGCCGCGGCGGGTGAGCTGTCCAACCAGGCGGAACAGCTGCAGATGGAGGTGGAGGAGTTCCTGGGCGCCATGGAGCGGGCGGGAGACCGCCGCCAGTTCGAACGCATTCCCGCCGACCTGCCCATCAGCGTGCAGTGCATGGCCACGGGCAAGCCGGGCCCCACCTATCCGGGCCGCACCATCGACCTGTCGGCCGCCGGCTTGTCCGCCCGCATCGGCCAGATGGCCAACAAGCCCGGCGACGACCTGCTGGTGGGCGGCCTGGGCGACCACGCCATCCCCGGCCGTGTGGCCAGCATCGTGGATGGCGTCGTGCGCATCCAGTTCCGCATGAACGAGGACAGCATGAACATGATGCAGCAGGCCCTGAAAAAGGCCGGCGTGACGCTTTGACGACGCTTTGATCAGGGGAGGCGGACAATAACGCATGGCTGAGGGGACGAGGTGTCCTTGGCCATGTGGTGCCCTTGGTTGCAGTATCGGGTGCGATTGATTATGTGGCCTTACAGCCACCGTCCCACCCGTCCGCTTTCAGGAGAGCACATCCCATGTCCACCGCCCTGCGCGTCGCCATCCTCGGTGCTTCCGGTTACACCGGCGCCGAACTGGTCCGCCTGCTGGTCCGTCATCCCGACGTCCGCCTGGTGGCCCTGACGGCGGAGCGACAGGCCGGCAAGCCCTTGACCGAGGTCTTCCCGCACCTGGGCGGATATGATCTGCCGGACCTGGTGAAGATCGACCAGGTGGACTGGGACGGCGTCGACTTCGTGTTCTGCGCCCTGCCGCACGGCACGACGCAGGAGGTCATCGCCAGCCTGCCGTCGCGCCTGAAGGTGGTGGACCTGTCCGCCGACTTCCGCCTGCACGACGTCGAGACCTACGCCACCTGGTATGGCCACGCCCACAAGGCGCCGGAGCTGCAAGCCGAGGCGGTGTACGGCCTGGTGGAGGCCAACCGCGCGGCGGTGAAGGCCGCGCGCCTGGTGGCCAACCCCGGCTGCTACCCGACGGCGTCGCAGCTGCCGCTGCTGCCGCTGCTGCGCCAGGGCCTGATCCTGGCCGACGACATCATCATCGACGCCAAGTCGGGCGTGTCCGGCGCCGGCCGTGACGCCAAACAGGCCAACCTGTACGGTGAGGTGGCGGAGGGCGTGCACGCCTACGGCGTCGCCGGCCACCGCCACGCGCCGGAGATCGAGCAGGGTGTCAGCGAGGCCGCCGGCAAGCCGGTGGTGCTGAACTTCACGCCCCACCTGATGCCCATGAGCCGTGGCATCCATTCCAGCATCTATGTGAAGCTGGCGCCGGGTAAGACGGCGGACGATCTGCGCGCCGCCCTGGTGGCGGCCTACAAGGGTGAGACCTTCGTGCGCGTGCTGCCCGCCGGCGTGGCGCCGCAGACCCGCCACGTGAAGGGCAGCAACCACTGCCTGATCGGCGTCTTCCCCGACCGCGTCCCCGGCCGCGCCATCCTGCTGTCGGTCATCGACAACCTGGTGAAGGGCGCCTCGGGCCAAGCCATCCAGAACATGAACCTGATGATGGGCTATCCCGAGGATCGCGGCCTGGAACAGGCGCCCCTGTTCCCGTGATCGGCTTCCCGTGATCGGGGAACGGCCTTATGTATGAAGGGCCCGGGCGCGTTGTCCGGGCCTTTTCCTGTCTTGTGTGCGGGAGCTTACGATGACTGACGTTAGCCAAGCTTTGACCACCGTGCGGCCCACGGTGCTGCCCTACAAGGGCGTGCTGCCCCGCATCCACGCCAGCGCCTTCCTGGCCAACGCCGTCGTCATCGGCGACGTGGAGATCGGGGAGGAGGCCAGCCTGTGGTACAACGTGGTCGTGCGCGGCGACGTGAACCAGATCCGCATCGGCAAGCGCACCAACATCCAGGACGGCACCACCGTCCACTGCACCCACCAGCGCTTCGCCACCGTCCTCGGCGATGACGTGACGGTGGGCCACATGGCCCTGCTGCACGGCTGCGTCATTGAGGATGGCGCCTTCATCGGCATGAAAGCCTGCGTCATGGACGGCGCTGTGGTGGAAAGCGGCGCCATGGTGGCCGCCGGCGCCCTGGTCACGCCGGGCAAGCGGGTCAAGGCGGGGGAATTGTGGGGCGGCAGCCCGGCGCGCCTGCTGCGCCCCCTGACGGAGCAGGACAAGGCCACGTTGCCCCTGACCGTCCCGCACTATGTCCGTCTCTCCCGGCAGTACCTCGACGAGATAGGGTGAGCCGGGACGGGTTGCCGGACGGACTGATTTAAGTCATGGTCAGCCGGGTCGCGCGTAGCATAATGGGAGGCGCGTTGACCATTTCGCGTGGGGACGCGGCATCGATAAGCCGTCTGGGCGTCCCCCGCGCATAAACACCGTGACCTGGCGGAGGATTCTCCATGACCAAGCCGTCACCGCGAACCGATCATGCCGTCCGTCGTTATCATGCCACCGCCGCCCACCAGGGCCGGCTGATGCCCAGGCCGCGCCGGCCGCCTGGCCTGTCAGCGATGGAGGCCAGCGAGCAAGCCTTCCGCACCGCTGGCGTGCTGGCCCTGGCGGAGGCTGTGTTCGGCGACCGGGGCAAGGCGCTGGCCTGGCTGCGCGGCGCCGGTCCCGCCATGATGGACGGTGGCGTCTGACCCCGAGGTCGGGACCGGGTCACCCAAGTCCTCGCATGGGGTTTACGAAGGGGTTTCAACGTACCGGATTATGCTCTGATTCCGGACACCTTCGACCAATTCATCCGTGCGGGACAGCAGTCGACGGAGCAAGGGCGATGAATTCGCCTCGTTGTATCCCAAGGTGAGATCGACGGTCGGCGGTTCCCCCTCGAGCGCTCTGGCGACAACATTCGGACTCAGGATGTTCTGCGCGTAAAGCGGGACCAGGGTGACCCCACCCGTGGACGCGACGAGCGACATCGCCGACGAAATGTTTTCGCCCTCATACTTCGGCTTGAGGGTGATTCCGACCCCTGCCGCGTAATCCTCAATCACGGACTGCAATACCGGAGACGTTCTCGACGAGCTGACGTAAATCTCACGGGCAAGCTCTTGCGGCCGAATCTTTTTCCGCGACGCCAGATGATGACCTGCCGGCAGCACGACGATCAGAGGTTCCTTCGCCAATAATTTGAAGGACAGGCCCAGGCGTTGTTTCTCTGGGCGAAGGAAGGCCATATCCAGCTTCCCGCGCATCAGGGCGAGGGCGAGTTCGGGGGAGGACAGGCTGCACAGGGTGACCTCGGTCTCCGGCGCTTCCTCGCGGATGATGCGTAGCAGGTGGGGCAGCCATGTGACCTCCAGCCCGACCATGAATCCCATGGCAAGCGCCGGCCTCTGAGGCTGGGCTATCCGGCGGGCGGCGTCGGTCGCAGCCTCGACCTGCAGAAGCGCCAGCCGCGCATGATCGAGAAAAACGCGCCCTGCGGGGGTCAGTGTCACGCCGCGCGCCTGCCGCTCCAGCAGCGTCACGCCGACCTCCGCTTCCAGGTCGCGAATTTGCCGGCTCAGGGACGGCTGCGAGGTGTTCAGCCGCCGCTGGGCGGCGGTCAGCAGGCCGCCTTCCTCCGCAACGGCGACGAAATACCGGAGATGCCGCAGTTCCATCGAATCCCCCGCTATGCTTTCGAGGCATAGCTTGAACGTACAAGGTCTTTGTCGCCGGCGGAAGGGCCATTTACGCTCGCCCCGAAGTCAGAACTCACACTGTGATTGAGACGGAGAAGGAAAAATGGCGACGACACCCAAACCCACCAAGTGTTCCGCCACGGCATCTGGCTGATGGCTCGAATCTTCAAGGTAATGTTTAACAACGCAGAGGGAGAGACTTTGATGCCGACCATTACCACCACGGACGACGTAACCATCTTCTACAAGGATTGGGGCTCAGGCCAGCCGATCGTTTTCAGCCACGGCTGGCCGCTTACGGCGGACGATTGGGACGCCCAGATGACCTTCTTCCTTCGCCACGGCTATCGGGTGATCGCCCACGACCGGCGTGGCCACGGCCGGTCCGACCAGCCGAGCACCGGCAACGACATGGACCACTGGGTCGCCGACCTCGCGGCCCTGACCGAGCACCTCAACCTGCGCGACGCGATCCACATTGGCCACTCCACAGGCGGCGGTGAGGTGGCTCGCTATGTCGCCCGCCACCCGCAGCGCGTCGCGAAGGCGGTACTGGTCGCTTCCCTGACGCCGAACATGTACCGGAGCGAGGACAACCCATCCGGTCAGCCGCCGGAGTGGTTCGAAGCGATCCGCGCGGGCGTGCTGGGCAACCGGTCGCAGTTCTACCGGTTCGTTCCTGAGAATCCGTTCTACGGTTACAACCTTGACGGGGCCGAGCCCTCGGAGGCGATCATCGCGAACTGGTGGCGCCAGGGCATGGCCGGCGGTGCGCTGGCCCACTACGCGACTGTCGACACTTGGCTGGAGGATTATACCGAAGACCTCAAGAAGATCACCGTGCCGGTGCTGGTGATGCATGGCGAGGCCGATCAGGTCGTCCCCTTCGCGAGTTCCGTGCCGCGCGCGGTCGATCTGCTCAAGAACGGGTCGCTGAAGACCTATCCGGGCTACCCCCATGGCATGCTGACCACACATGCGGATGTCCTCAACCCCGATCTGCTCTCATTCATCAGGTCTTGACGGCATCCTTCCCGGGCGGATGAAGCATGCCCGGCTTTGGCCGGTGTGAAGAGGCCATTGGCGGCAAGGCCTCTTCCACCGGCGCGGCGCGTCTGGGGGTGGACCGCCTCAGCCCAGGTTGAAATGGGTGATGGCGGCGGCGATGTCGTCGCCGAAGCTGGGGCCCAGCCGCACCGTCGCCACCTCGCCGGGCACGCCCTTCAGGCTGGCGGCGTCCAGGCTGGTCAGCAAGGCCATGGGCACCCCCTCGGTGAGGGAGATGGCCTTCAGCGCGCGGATCAGGTCCACCCCGCCCAGCCCGTCCATGACGGCGGACGCGATGATCATGTCCGGCGGCACACGCACGGCCACGGCCAGCGCCTCGATGGGGTCGGCCAGGGTGTTGACCTTGAAGCCGCAGGCCGCCAGTTCCGCCGCCACCCGGCGGGCCACGATCTTGTTGGGGCTGACCAGCATGATGTCGACGTCGTGGACTTCCACGTCGGCGATGTCGAACTCATAGCGCGAGGGCAGGGCGCGGATGACGGCGTTGGTGGCCGCCAGGTCCGGCGTGTCGTCACGGTCCGCCGCCTCGGCGATGCGGTCGGCGAAAGTGTGCAGGTCGACGATCTGATTTTCCGTCAGATCCTTCAGACCTGTCAGATAGGCCTCCAGGCGCTGGGCGATCAGGCTGACCAGGGGGAAGCCGAAGGAGGTGCCGGAGCCGCGCAGGCTGTGGGCGTCACGGCGGATGGCCAGCAGCCCGTCGGCGGTGGGGATACGGCCCAGCGAAACGGCCTTCAGCGTCTCATACAGCGCGCCCAGGCGATCATGGACGTCGTCGCGGAACTCGACCTTGAGCTGTTCAACAAGATCGTCGAAATCGGTCTGCTCAACCATGGCGCCCCTCAAACATATCCCGTGGATTTAGCCCGCGGGCACGTTGGAGCGCAAGACGCGGACCGTCGCGGCGCTCCAGTGCATTGGTATCGGTTCATGAGTTTCAATGAAAAAGGCCGCCCGGGTGGGCGGCCTTTCATTCGGCAGGCTGGCCTCATGCCGCCTTGCGCAGTTCCAGCCGGCTCCACACGTCCAGCAAGGCGTCCACCAGGCGGGCCATGTGATGGTCGTCGTGGAAAGGCGTGGGCGTTATGCGCAGCCGCTCCGTGCCACGGGGCACGGTGGGGTAGTTGATGGGCTGGACGTAGATGTCGTGCCTGGTCAGCAAATCGTCGCTGGCCTGCTTGCACAGGCGCGGGTCGCCCACCAGCACCGGCACGATATGGCTGACCGACGGCATGACCGGCAGCCCGGCCTCCGTCAGCAGACGCTTCAGCGTGGCCGCCCGTTCCTGGTGCAGCACGCGCAGCTCGTCATGCTCCTTCAGGTAGCGGACGGAGGCGGCGGCGCCGGCGGCGATGACCGGCGCGATGGAGGTGGTGAAGATGAAGCTGGAGGCGAAGCTGCGCACGCAGTCGACCAGGGCGGCCGAACCGGTGATATAGCCGCCCATCAGGCCGAAGGCCTTGCCCAGCGTGCCCTCGATGACCGTCAGGCGGTCCAGCACGCCGTCCCGCTCGGCCACGCCGGCGCCCCGGGGGCCGTACATGCCCACGGCGTGGACCTCATCCAGATAGGTCATGGCGCCGTGCTTGTCGGCCACGTCGCAGATTTCGGCGATGGGGGCGATGTCGCCGTCCATGGAATAGACGCTCTCGAACGCCACCAGCTTGGGGCGGTCGGCCGGATAGCGGCTCAGCAACTGGTCCAGATGTTCGGGGTCGTTATGGCGGAAGATGTGCTTCTCGGCGCCGCTGTGCCGGATGCCCTCGATCATCGAGGCGTGGTTCAGCGCGTCGGAGAAGACGACGCAGTTGGGCAGCAGCTTGGGCAGCGTCGACAGCGACGCCTCGTTGGAGATGTAGCCCGAGGTGAACAGCAGCGCGGCTTCCTTGCGGTGCAGGTCCGCCAGCTCCCGCTCCAGCAACACATGGTAGTGATTGGTGCCGGAGATGTTGCGGGTGCCGCCGGCGCCGGCGCCGGACTTGGCCAGCGCCTCGCGCATGGCCGCCAGCACCACCGGGTTCTGGCCCTGGCCCAGATAGTCGTTGCTGCACCACACGGTCACGTCGCGCGGCGGCTCATCCGGGGATGGGTAGTAGGAGGCGATCGGAAACTCACCCACGCGGCGTTCCAGATCAGCGAACACGCGATAGCGGCCCTCGCGGCGAAGGCCATCGATCTGGGAGCGGAAAAAGGCTTCGTAATCCATCTGTCCGATGGCTCCTTCGTGGAGCGGTCCTCTAATCCTAGAAGACCGGCGGCAAGCTACCGGTCGACACGTCAACCACACCGACCATGGGTTCGCTGTCCTCACATAGTGGGCAGCGAAATCACCGCTGGCAAGTGCCGGCAGGCCGCGACCGAGCAGATGTACCATGCCAGTGGACTGGAGCCATCAGCTTTGATGTTGATCAATTCGGCGGGCAAATGGACCTTAACCCCGAAATCCCGGGGTGAAAAGCCCGGATGCGCTGGACAAATTGCCCAAGCAATCCGTCTTTGGTCGGACATCGCCCAGCCAGGCGGCCGCAACGATATTTTCCATGGAGCGGGATGATGGGTAATCAATAGGCGCAGGCGGTGCCGCTGGCATGCGCCTCCAGCGTCTCCGCCAACCGCTGCGCCGCCTTCAGGATCAGGGGCGGGGGGAAGGCGGCGTAGCCCAGGACCAGGCCCTGGGTGCCGCCACGGTCGGCATGGAAGCTGCTGAGCGGCGTCACGTCGATGGATCGGGCGCGGGCGGCCTGGCGCAGGGCCATATCGGGCGCCAGATGAGGGGACAGGCCGGGCATCGTCTTCAGCGTCAGCCCGTCGGTCAACCTGGCCGCCATCTGCAGGCCGGCGGCCGCGGGCGTCAGGGTCAGGGCGCCGGCCCACAGGCGCCGGGCGGCGTCGATCAGCGTCTCCCGACGTTCCTGGTAGGTCAGCCGGGCGCGGCGCAGGTGTGAGGCCAGATGGCCTTCATCGATGAATTCGGCCAGGGCGCTCTGCTCCACCACGGGGGCGTGCAGTTCGAACAGGGCGCGCATCTCCAGCGCCCGATCCAGCAGGTTGTCCGGCACCACCAGATAGGCGATGCGCAGGCCCGGGTAGAGGATGCGCTCGAAACCGCCGACATGCAGGACCCGGCCGTTCCGTTGGGCGGTGCGGTCCAGGCTCATGAGGGTGGCCGGCGGGCGGGTCTCGAAGGTGAAGCCGCCGTCGCCGTCATCCTCGATGATGTGGGCGTCGGCGCGCGCGGCCCAGTCCAGCAGGGCCTGGCGGCGTTCCAGGCTCATGACCGTGCCCAGCGGCATCTGGCAGTTGGCGGTGACCACGGCCAGCCGGGCGTCCGGCGCCAGCGCCTCGCCCTTGGCCGGGTCCAGCCCGTCGGCATCGGCCGGCACGGGCACGGGCCTCATGCCCAGGCGGCGCACCAGCGCTTGCGTCAGGGGGCAGCCGGGGTCCTCGGTCCACACCCGGTCGCCCGGGCTGGCGGCCAGGCCGACGGCCAGGTCCAAGGCGGCGGCGCGGCCGGGCAGGATCAGGACCTGGTCGGGATGGCAGCGCAGGCCGCGACTGGCCTCCAGGAAGCTGGCCAGCGCCACGCGCAGAGGGCGCCAGCCGGGCGCGCTGTCCCGCTCCAGCGCGCGGGTCGACAGGCTGCGCCAGGAACGGCTGAGCACCCGGCGCCAGGCTTCGATGTCCAGTTGGTCACCGGCGGCGATGCCGGGGCGGAAGGGCAGGGTGGGCGATGGCAGGGCCGCGTCCGCCGGCGCCGAGCCTTGGGCGCGCGGGGCGGGGGCCCGAACCTCGGTGGGAGCGTAATCGGGGGGCAGGTTCTCTACCACGAAGGTGCCGGAACCCACCCGGGATTCTAGATAACCCTCGGCCGTCAGGCGCTCGATGGCGGCCACGGCGGTGTTGCGTGACAGCCCCATGTCGCGGGCCAGGGTGCGGGTGGAGGGCAGGCGCTCGCCGGGCGCCACGACGCCGGTGGCGATGGCGTGCCGCAGGCGGTCGAACAGGCGTTGTTGCAGGGAGCCGCCTTCGCCGCCGTCCGTCAGCGTGAGCAGGGGCCCGCGTCGGCTTTTCATGGGGGGCGTCTCCGAATTGGGAGGCAGGGGGAAAGCGGGAACCGTTGGCCGGAGGGGAAACCGGCGGACGGCGCTACGCGTTCGCCGTCCGCCGGGTGCGATCAGGGATGGCCACACGACCATCAGGCCATCCCGTTTCGAACCGGCGGTGGGGAAGGGGCGCCACCACCACCGGCCTCGCATCGGCGCGGAGGGCCGGCGGCGGCCCTCTCGCAAAAGGGGGGACGGTTAGCGGTCCAGGACCTTGCCGCTGGCGGCGTCGACGCGGAAGGACTTCACGGGGATGCCTTCGGCGGTGACGACGGGGACGTTGTAGTACTCGTCCTTGCGGGTGGCGCTGCCGACACGCAGGTTGGCCTTGTCATGGGCCTGCAGATAGGCCTGGACGGCCTTGCGGGCATCAGAGCTGCTGACCATGGCGTCGTCGGCGAAGGCTGGGGCGGCGGCGCCCACCAGCAGGGCGGTGGCGGTCATCAGGGCGGCGAAGCGGTTCATGGTGGTTCTCCTCGGTTGGGGCTTTTAGCGGGGCCACCGGGGTGGGGTTTGGCGAAGTTCGGCTTCCCCGGGGGCCTCAGGCTTTCCTGTTTTCGTTGACGGTCCCATCTGACCATGGCCCTGTTTCGCCGAGATTTCCGCCAGGCGGGTCGAATGAAACAATGCGTAACCGGCCTTGCGGGCATTTACAGTGTCGTTACAACATCACCGTCGGACGCGGCGGGGATTGCCGGTACAGTTGTCCATGCCCGGATACGCCCTTTGGGAAGCGCCTCTTGGAGGCATTGCCCATCGGTTGGGTTCGGGCCCGCATATGGGACGAGAGATGTCTGAGAACATTCATCTGCTGGTGGTCGATGACGACCGGGAAATCCGCGACCTGCTGACCCGCTACCTGACGCGTCACGGCTACCGCGTCACCGCCGCCCGCGACGGGCAGGAGATGCGCAAATTCCTGGCCGACCGGAACATCGACCTGATCGTCCTGGACCTGATGCTGCCCGGCGAGGACGGCTTGGCCCTCTGCCGCGCCATCCGCGCGGAATCCGGCCCGCCGGTGGTCATGCTGTCCGCCATGGGCGAGGATGCCGACCGCATCCTGGGCCTGGAGATCGGGGCCGACGACTATCTGCCCAAACCCTTCAACCCCCGTGAGCTGGTGGCGCGCATCAAGGCGGTGCTGCGCCGGTCACAGGCGGCCAACGTGGGGGGCAGCCCGGCGGCGGGGGCCTTCAGCTTCGCCGGCTATATGCTGGATCCCGCCCAGCGCCGCCTGAGCGCCGCCTCGGGGGAGGAGATCGCGCTGACCGCCGGGGAGTATGAGCTGCTGCTGGCCCTGGTGCAGCGGCCGCGCCGCGTGCTGTCGCGCGACGACCTGCTGGAAATCACCCGCGGCCGCGCCGCCGGCCCCTTCGACCGGTCCATCGACGTGCAGATCAGCCGCCTGCGCCGCAAGATCGAGACCGATCCCGCCGACCCCGCCATCATCAAGACGGTGCGGTCCGGCGGCTACATCTTCTCCGCCGAGGTCGGCACGCCATGAGGGCCGTCACCGACCGCATGTCATATTCCATCTTCGCCGTGCTGGTCGGCGGCATCCTGCTGAGCCAGGCCATCGCGCTGGGGCTTTACCGCACCGACCGGGCCGAGGCCGTGGCCGCGGCGCAGAGCGGGCAGTTGGCCGGCTGCCTGGCCAGCATCGCCGGCGTGGTGGACCATCAGCCGGCCGACATCCGTGACAAGATGCTGGCGGGTCTGCGCGACGGCAATTTCAAGGTCAACGTCGCCGGCACCACCCAGGACGTGTCGCTGGACGTGTATGAGAAGCCCAAGGTGAATCCACCCGGGCCCCGTCACACGGACATGATCGCCCTGCCGCCCTTCGGCACGATCACCACCCCCCCGCCGGAACCTAAGTACGTCATGGCCAGCCACCAGCTGGCCGATGGCAGCTGGCTGAACGTGCACATCCCCATGGCCGGGGCTGATGCCCTGTCGGAACCGGGCTTCCTGGCCTCGCTGGCCGGCAGCGCCGCCGTGGCCATCCTGCTGTCCGCCTGGGTGCTGGGCTTCACCACCCGGCCGTTGCGCCGCTTCGCGGCCGCCGCCGACCGGCTGGGCGTGGACATGAACGCCCCCTCGCTGGATGAGACCGGCCCGCGTGAGGTGCGGCTGGCCGCCGCCGCCTTCAACAAGATGCAGCGCCGCCTGCGCGCCTTCGTGGAGGACCGCACGCGCATGCTGGCCGCCGTGTCGCACGACCTGCGGACGCCGCTGACCCGCATGCGCCTGCGCGCCGAGTTCGTGGACGACGACGGCGTGCGCGAGAAGATGCTGGAGGATCTGGGCGAGATGGAGTCGATGATCGGCGCCACGCTGGCCTTCGCCCGGGACGAGGCGGCGCAGGAGACGCTGGAGCCCCTGGACCTCAACCTGCTGCTATCCCGCGCGGCCGAGGATTATCGTGACGCCGGCAAGCCCGTGGGCTTCAGTCCGGCGCCGGGCCCGGTGCGCGTGGTCGGCCGCCGCACGGCGCTGAAGCGCGCTTTCACCAACGTGGTGGAAAACGCCTTGAAATATGGCGCCAGCGCCGATGTGGCCGTGGCGGTGATGGGGGAGACGGTGGCCGTCTCCGTCACCGACCAGGGGCCCGGCATCCCGGAGGCGGAATGGGACAACGTCTTCCGTCCCTTCTACCGGCTGGAGGCGTCACGGTCCCGCGACACCGGCGGCACGGGCCTGGGCCTGTCCGTCGCCAACGACGTGGTCCGCGCCCACGGTGGCGAAATCCGGCTTGAGAACCGGGCGGAGGGTGGCTTGAGGGTCATCCTGCACCTGCCGCTGGAAGCGGCACGGTAGAATGGCCCCGCTGGAAGCGGGCGCGGTAAAACAGCACAGGCTGGCAGGCGGGGCCAATGCCTTCGCCGCGGGACGCCCGGGGCTGTCGGACGTCCCATGGGGCCGAGGGCGCGTCAAGAGACGGGCAAAGCCCTGGCGGCCACCCCCCAGGCATGGCTATGATGCGTTAATCAAGCCCGCGCGGTTGGCACCGTCCCGTTGGGGCGGGGCCTTTCGCGTTTCATTTTCCGTTGTGCGCTTCGCCTTCGCGTGCCTCCGAGACCCCGTTATGGCCATTCAGAACCGCATCGCCGATTTCCACGCCGACATGACGGCCTGGCGGCATCACATCCACGAAAACCCCGAGGTGGCGTTCGAAGAGACGCGGACCTCCGCCTTCGTGGCCGAGAAGCTGAGCGAATTCGGGATCGAGGTGCATCGGGGCCTGGCGGGCACCGGTCTGGTGGGTGTGCTGCAGGGCGAGGGCCGTGATACCGGCAAGACCATCGGCCTGCGCGCCGACATGGACGCCCTTCCCATGCAGGAGGAGAACACCTTCGCCCACGCCTCCAAGGTGGCGGGGAAGATGCATGCCTGCGGCCACGACGGCCACACCACCATGCTGCTGGGCGCCGCCCGCTACCTGGCGGAAACCCGCAACTTCTCCGGCACCGTGAACTTCATCTTCCAGCCGGCCGAGGAAGGGGCCGGCGGTGGCAAGCGCATGGTGGAGGAGGGGCTGTTCGACCGGTTCCCCTGCGACATGGTCTTCGGCATGCATAATTGGCCCGAACTGCCGCCGGGCAAGATGGGCGTGCGCCCCGGCCCGGTCATGGCCGGCGCCGACCGGTTCGAGATCACCATCCACGGGCGCGGCGGCCACGCCGCCCAGCCGCACCTGGGGGTGGACCCGGTGGTGGTGGCGGCCCAGCTGGTGGTCGCGGCGCAGACCCTGGTCAGCCGCACCCTCTCGCCCGTCGAATGCGGCGTGGTCAGCATCACCCGCATCCACGCCGGCACGGCCTTCAACATCATCCCCAACGAGGTGAGGCTGGCCGGGACCGTCCGCGCGCTGACGCCGGAAATCCGCCAGCAGCTGGAAGACGGCCTGCGCAACCTGGTGCAGACCCTGCCGCCGGTGTTCGGCGCCACGGGCGAGCTGGTCTACCACCTGGGCTACCCACCCACCATCAACCACGCCGAGCCCTCGGTCATCGCCGCCGCCGTGGCCGCCAAGGTGGCGGGGGCGGAGAACGTGCTGGGCGACATGGGCCCCAGCATGGGGGCGGAGGATTTCGCCTACATGCTGAACGCCCGCCCCGGTTCTTACGTGTGGCTGGGGCAGGGCGGCAGCGCGCTGGGCTGCTCCCTGCACAATCCGCGCTATGATTTCAACGACGATGTTCTGCCGCTGGGCGCCAGCTACTGGGCGACGCTGGTGGAAGCCGTTCTACCCCGGGTGGCATGATCCGGCCCCGGCCCATCCACCGGGAGGGTTCCCGGATCGAGGTTTCCGCCCGCCGTGACGGCCGGGCGGGGGATGCGCACCGTCGTCGCCATGCGGCGCCGGCGCGCCGCTGGGCCGCCCTGGGCTTGGCCCTGGGCATGAGTGCCGTCTTGACCGGGTGTTCCAGCAGCATGGCGTGGCTGGGTGGCGAGCCGCCGCCTGACGATAACGCGCTGCCGCCCGCCGTCTCCCCCAGCCTCGTGGGCCGGGGCGAATGGCACGGCGCGCTCAGCCGGGCGCAGAGCACAACGTATCTGGTTGCCCGCAACGCCGCCGAATGGCAGTCGCTGTGGGACTTGGTGGGCATGCGCATCCCCGGCACCCTGCCGGAACGGCTGATGGCGCTGGGGGTCTTCCTCGGGTCCCGCAACTCCTCGGGCGCCGGGGTGGAGGTGGTCAACACCCGGGTGGAGCACCGGGAGGGCATGCGCGACCGCCTGGTGGTTGAATATCACGAGTTCGACCAATCCTCACGCAACACCGCCACGGGCAGCCTGACCAGTCCTTACGCCATCGTCCTGGTGGACTGGTCGGACGCGCCGGTGCGCTTCGCCCGGGTGCCCTGACGCCGTTTTCCTCGGGCGCCCGGCGGCCTCCGGTCGGGGCCACTGTGGCTTTGCGACCGCTGGGCGCCTGGAAAAGGCAAAAGGCCCGGAACTTGGCGTTTCCGGGCCTTCGCTTCTTCCAAACCGCCGTGCATTACGCTTGGTGCGGCAGCACGGTTTCCGACGGCAGGGGGACCGGGTCCAACTGGCTGTAGTCGGGCACGATATGGTGCAGCAGGGCTTGCAGGCGGACGGCGTCGGCGGTGGCGCAGGCCGCGTCCAACTCATCCAGCGAGCGGCGCAGGATGGCCAGGTCCACCGCGCGGGGAGACGCCACCAGCACGCCCTCGGCCGAGGTCTGCTCCGGCGGTTCGGCGGCGGCGAACATCTCTTCGTACAGCTTTTCGCCGGGACGCAGGCCGGTGAAGGTGATCTTGATGTCCTTATCCGGCCGCAGTCCCGCCAAGCGGATCATCTGGCGAGCCAAGTCGACGATCTTCACCGGTTGGCCCATGTCCAGCACGAAGATGCGGCCACGATCATCCCGGCCGGCGTTCATGCCGTAGGCGGAGGCCTGCAGCACGAGTTCCACCGCCTCGCGCACCGTCATGAAGTAGCGGCAGACCTCGGGATGGGTCACGGTCAGCGGGCCGCCGGCACGCAGCTGGCGGCTGAACAGCGGCACCACCGAGCCGGTGGAGCCCAGCACATTGCCGAAACGCACGGTCATGAAACGGGTCTGCCAGCCCTTGCCGGCGCCGCTGGACGCGACGATGTCCAGGGCCTGGCAATAGCATTCGGCGATGCGCTTGGTGGCACCCATGACGTTGGTGGAGCGCACCGCCTTGTCGGTGGAGATCAGCACCATGGCGGCCGCGCCCGCGGCGATGGCGGCGTCGGCGACGTTGCGGGTGCCCATGACGTTGGTCAGCACGCCTTCGACCGGGTTCAGCTCCACCATCGGCACGTGCTTCAGGGCGGCGGCGTGGAACACCAGTTCCGGCTTCTCCTCATGGAAGACGTCCATGAGGCGGTTGCGGTCGCGGACGTTGGCCAGCACCGCGCGGCAGTCCAGGTCCGGGCAATTCTCCCGCATCTCCATCTCGATGGAGTAGAGATTGAACTCGCCATGATCCAGCAGGATCAGGCGGCGCGGCTTCAGCTGCGCGATCTGGCGGGTCAGTTCCGACCCGATGGTGCCGCCGGCACCCGTGACCAGCACGGTGCGGCCGGCCACCAGGCCGTCGATGGCGCCCTTGTCCAGGGCGACCTGGGGGCGACCCAGCAAGTCCTCGATGACGATGGGGCGCACCGTCATGGGCCCCTCGTTCACGGCGTCGCGGAAGTCGGTGAGGTCGGGCAGGCGGGCCAGCACCAGGTTCAGCGCCTCGCACTTTTCCACCAGCGCGCCCAGCCTGGTGCCCGACAGTCGGGCGCGGGGACGGGTCAGGATCAGGCGGCGGGGGCACTGGCCACCAGCGGCCAGGTCACCGACCACGGACGACAGCTCAGCTAGGCGGCCCAGCACCTTCACGCCGTGAATCTCTCGGCCGATGCGGCCACCCTTGTCGTCCAGGATGCCGACGACGCGGTAGGCGGCGTCACGGTCGGTGGCCATGGCACGGATGAAAATCTCGGCCTCGTCGCCGGCGCCGACCAGCAGCACGGGGATGCGGTCGCGGGCGTTGCTCTCCAGGATGCCGGCCAAGCGGCGGTCCTTGGCCAGGCGGTACAGCAGGCGCGGTCCCCCCAGCAGCACCACCAGCACGAACCAGTTGATGAGGGGGACGGAACGCGGCAAGGCGTCCAGCCGGGTCACCAGGAACATCAACAGCAGGAAAACCAGGATGGTGGTGGTGACGGCCCTGGCGATGGCCATCAGATCGCGCAACGAAGCGTAGCGCCAGACGCCTGAGTTCATGCCGAACAGGCGGTAGGCGGCCGCGGCGATTACAGTGAAGAGGGCGACGCCGGGAACCAGGGCTTGGGTATAATGGGTGATACCATCCCCAACCCGCAGGTATAGCGAGACAATAAACGAAACCCCGGCAACCAAAATGTCATGAAAGTATGCAAGGAAGCGCCGATCAAAAACAAGCGGCAGCCTGAAAGTTTCTTTTAATTTACGCATGGCTCCAGCCTGCGGTTGATTGTTTATGGGCGATTAACAGCGCGTGACGGAGACACTGGAATTGCAGATGCGGGTGTGTATTTCTAAACATCTGACGCGATCCTGACATCATCCGATACTCTGCTGCAAGTGCGAAAAAGGATTGGCGGGGTATATGCCTACTCCATTAGGCAGGCAGTTTTTCCTAATCCCGCACTGGCCGCTGAATCAGCCATCGGCCGACAAGTGGATGGCCAGTCATCAACGTCCCTTAGCGCTACTCCCGAAGGGGTCGGGAGGGAAGTGATCAGAAGCATGAATCCCTTGGGAATTTAGAGACCCGCAGCGCTGGGAAAATAGGTCTTTCCGATTAGAAAGGAAGCGATAATCGGATGGGTCAGGGGTGCGTGGTCACGAACGCAGCCACGCGAAAAGCCCTTTGTTCTTGGGCTTTGCCACCGCGGCGGTTTTCCCGGCGGGGCGCTTGGCGCCGGCCGACGCGCCCGGCGTCTTAATACCAGCATAGTCGCGCTTGAACCGGTCCAGATCCTCCCGCAGGCCGAAACGGAAGGAAACATGCAAGACTTGGGAGCGGCGGTTCAGGCCCGGATCCAGTTTCTCTTCCATGCCGAGGAATTCAACCGCCCAGCGACCTCGAATATTGGCCCGGATCCAGTCTTCGGCCTTGTCCATGTCACCGGCGGAGTTCAATTGCAGAGTTGTTGTGAAATCTTGCTGCGCGCTCACAATCGCCTCTCAGGTCATTTCCTGGTTGAACGGATCAGGCATGATCATCCTGGCGTCACCTTCACCTCAGCGACCAGGGAAGGGGCCTCGCGCTCGGCGGGTCGTGTTCCCGAGTTGCCCGCACGGCCCTGTTCGCGCGGCAGACCTTAGACGACGCCCACCGCGCGGCACTACGCATCTCCTGGACAGTCCGGGGCCGGAAGCGGTATGGCCAATGGAGATAGATGCCTACCGACGTATCCACGGCGCCGATTGCCGCCGGGATTGCGGGCCGGCATTGTGGGAGGGCGCTTGGACACGGGAAAGGGACGTGTTCGATCCGGTATCGACAGCGCCCCTGGATCGGGTAGGGTCCCGGCCTCGGTTTTCGCCAGCGGACGTTCCTGCCAGATGTTTCCAACCCTGCTTCAGCGCGGCTTCCAGGTTGAGTTCCATTCCCACGCCCGGGCCATCCTGGGCGTGGACTTCCCCGACGCCATGGCCGAGCTGGACGCCGTCATTGGCGCCCTCTCCATCCCCGTCACCGAAATCGTCGGTTCCGGCGGCGGGGAGGCCAAGATCACCCAGCGCCTGCGCCGCTCCCTGGCCGAGCATGGCTGGGAGAAGGCGCACTTCACCATCGAGAAGCGAGTGAACGGCAAGCGCCGCGAGTCCATCAGCCACGAGGTCGACCATGTCCGCGACGTGCCCGGGGTGGGCGTCGTCGCGCTGGAGATCGAATGGAACAACAAGGATCCGTTCTTCGACCGGGACCTGGAGAACTTCAAGCGCCTGCATGCGGAGGGTGTCATCTCGGTGGGCGTCATCGTGACCCGCGGCCGCAGCCTGCAGGATGAGATGGTGCCCGTGGTGCGCCGCTTCGCCCAAAGCCGCAGCCTGACCTGCGACGCCGACGTGCTGGCCCTGGGACTGCGCCCAACCACCCGCCAGCAGGAGGACGTGGCCCGTCGCATGTCCGGCGGCGCCCCGTCCTTCGCCGAGGCCTGGGCGGCTTCCTTCTGCCAGGACAAGTATGGGGCGGCCACCACCCATTGGCGTAAGCTGGAGGACCGGGTGCACCGGGGCGTGGGCAACCCATGCCCGCTGCTGCTGATCGGCATCCCGGCCGACGTCGTCACCTTCGACATCCCCTTGTCGGAAATGCCCAAGGCACCGCTGCAGGAGCCCGAGGAGGCCGAGCTGCCGTTTTTCTGATGTCTCAAACGCCGGCAGGTCTGGCCACCCTGTTCCCTGAACGTCAGAGCAAGTCCCGCAGTCGGTACCAGAGGCCGGCCAGCCTCAGCAGCGGGACGCGCCAGGGCGGGCCCACGAAGGTTTGCTGGGGCAGGCGGGCGAACACGTCGTAGCGTTCGGCCTGGCCCATGATGGCCTCCGCCAGCAAGTGGCCGCAGATGCCGGTCAGGGCGACGCCGTGGCCGCTGTAGCCATGGGCGTAATACGTGGTGGGCGACAGGCGGCCCAGCTGGGGCAGGCGGCTGACGGTCATGCCCACGCTCCCGTGCCAGAAGTGGTCGATGTCCACGCCCGCCAACTGCGGAAAGCAGTGATGCAGGCGGCGCGTCAGCTTGGCCTTTGCGTCCGGCGCCGCCCGGTTGGCGAAGTTGACCCCGCCGCCGAACAGCAGGCGGTGATCGGCGCTGCGGCGGAAATAGTGCAGGCCGACGTTGGTGTCCGATACCGCGTGATCGCCCGGCAGCAGGGCCGCCGCCCGCTCCGCGCCGAGGGGGGCCGTCGCCAGCATGTAGGTGAGGATGGGCACCAGGGTGCGCGTCAGCGTCGGCGCCAGGTCGCCCAGGTAGGCGTTGCCGGCCAGCACCAGGAAGCGGGACCGCACGCGGCCATGCGGCGTCGTCACCACCGCGGGGGCGCCGGTGGTGATGGCCAGCGCAGGCGTGTTTTCGTAGAGGCGCGCCCCGGCCTCCCGCGCGGCGCGGGCCAGGCCCTGGGCGTAGGCCAGCGGATGCAGGTGGCCGCTGCCCGCATCCTCCAGCCCCGCCCCGTAGCACGGGCTGGCCAGCAGGGCGCGCAACGCCGCGCCCTCCACCAGGCGCAGGCGGTCGTATCCCACGGCTTCGGCGTCGCGCAGCTGGGTCAGCAAATCAGCGCGGTGGTGGGGCTTGGCGGCGGCGTTGATGTAGCCCCAGCGCAGGGCGCAGTCGATGCCATGCCGTTCCACCCGGCGGACCAGCAGGGCCTTGGCCTCCTCCGCCAGGTCCCACAGGCGCCGGGCGTCAGCGGTGCCGCTCAGCCGCGCGATGCCGCTGACGGGCTTGTTGTAGCCGCTGATCAACTGGCCGCCGTTGCGGCCGGAGGCGCCCCAGCCCGCCCGTTCCGCCTCCACCACCACCACGTCGTAGCCGCGCTCCGCCAGGGTCAGCGCGGCGGACAGGCCGGTATAGCCGGCGCCGACGACGCAGGCGTCGCAATCCGTGTCGCCGGCCAGGGCCGGGGCCGCCGGGCCGGGCGGGGCGGAATGGACGTACCAGCTTTCGGGCCATGAGGTGCTCATCTCAGCCGGGCAGCCAGCGGCACCACAGCGCCAGCGTGGCCTTGCGGCCGTTGACGGCGGCATACAGCAGGGCGCTGGTCAAGACGGTCAGCAGGCCGGCATACATCACGTCGCTGAAGAAGTGGCCGCCCATGCCGATGCGCAGCAGGCCGGCGCCGGCCCCGACGCCCAGCCCGCCATAGAGCCACAGGCGCTGCCGCCGCCGCGCGGTATAGGCGAAGCTGTGCAGGAAGAAGGCCAGCACGGCGTCCCCTGACACGAAGGAGCAATTACGGCCGCAATTGGCTTTGGGCGCCGGCAGCACGGGCGGGGTGAAGGGGGCGGTCCCGCCAAACTCCACCACCTGGACGGGGCGGGCGCGGTGCCAATGGTCCTTCAGCACGGCATTGCCGAGGAGGCCGGGCCCGATGGCCAGCGACAGCAGCAGGAAGCCCCAGGCGCGCGCATCCGCCCCCAGCAGCGGCCGGCGGCGCCAGGCGGTCCAGGCCGTTCCCAGCACCAGCGCGCCGGCCATCACCCGGGCGCCCACCTGCACCGCCTCGTGCAGCACATTGGCCACCGGGTCCGTCCGCCAGACGAAGCCGCCCTGCGCCGACCAGAACCAGCCGGCGATGGTCAGGTCCAGGGTGGGGTCGAGCACCAGATGGACCAGCAGGGCCGCAAGGCCGGCCAGTGTCAGGAAGGTCAACGCCCGTGGAGTGGTAGGAAGGGTCATCGCGGCAGGCGGTCCGTGGGGAAGGGGTCTTGTCCGCACATACCACCGGGCGGGGGCGGTGTCACCCCGCCGGCACGCCGGCCCTGTCCTTCCGGGGCACCCGGCCTAGGCCGCAAGCGCTAGGGTCCCCGCCAGCTTTGGCCGCTGCCATGCCGCATTCCCGCCCCGATATGATGGGACGGTCCCTGTCGATTTTGTCCGGTTCGGATCGCCCCGAGAGCGGCGTTCCCATCCCCGATATCGAGGTGTACGACCCCATGGCCGTCCTGGAAGAATTCATCCGCAGCAACCGCATCACCGAGGTGGAGTGCCTGGTGCCCGACCTGTCGGGCATCGCCCGGGGCAAGATCGTCCCGGCGGAAAAGTTCCTGCGCATCCTGCGGGATCGCGGCTTGCGCCTGCCCGAAAGCGTGTTCATCCAGACCGTGACGGGCGACACGCCGCCCAACAGCGTCACCAACCCGGAGAACTCCGACGTCTACATGCTGCCCGACCCCGGCAGCGTGCGCTTCGTTCCCTGGTATGAGGCGCCCACCGCCGCCGTCATCTGCGATTGCGTCTATGCCGACGGCGCCAGCGTGGACATCAGCCCGCGCTGGGTGCTGAAGCGCGTGCTGGAGCTATATGCGGAACGCGGCTGGAAGCCGCTGGTGGCGCCGGAGCTGGAATTCTTCCTGGTGGCGGTGAACAAGGACCCGGACTATCCCCTGATCCCGCCCGTCGGCCGCTCCGGCCGGCAGGAGAGCGGGCGCCAGGCCTTCGGCATCGACGCGGTCAACGAGTTCGATCCGATTTTCGAGGCGGTCTACGATTACTGCGAGCAGCAGGACATCGACGTCGACACCATGAGCCATGAGGCCGGCGCCGCCCAGATCGAGATCAACTTCAACCACGGCGACGCGCTGAGTCTGGCCGACCAGGTTTTCCTGTTCAAACGCACGGTGCGCGAGGCGGCCATCCGCCACGGCATCTACGCCACCTTCATGGCCAAGCCCATGCAGAACGAGCCGGGCAGCGCCATGCACATCCATCAGTCGCTGGTGGACGCGGAAACGGGCCGCAACCTGTTCGGCCATCCGGACGGCGGCGACACGCCCCTGTTCATGAGCCACATCGCCGGCCTGCAGAAATACCTGCCCAGCGCCATGCCCCTGCTGGCGCCCAACGTGAACAGCTATCGCCGGCTGGTGCAGGGGTCGGACGCGCCCATCAACGTCCATTGGGGGCGGGACAACCGCACCACCGGTTTCCGCGTGCCCTTGAGCCAGCCGGAGGCCCGCCGGGTGGAAAACCGCGTGGCCGGCGCCGACGCCAACCCCTACCTCGCCATCGCCGCCAGTCTGGCCTGCGGCTATCTGGGTATGGTGCAGGAACTGGAACCCACGGAGCCGGTGAAGGGCACCGCCCATCGCCTGGCCTTCACCTTGCCCCGCCACCAGGGCGACGCCCTGGCCAAGCTGAACGCCAGCCGTCCCTTGCGGGAGATTTTCGGCGAGCGCTTCGTCGCCTGCGTCACGGCGGTGAAACAAGCCGAGGACGCCGCCTACCAGCAGGTGATCTCCAGCTGGGAGCGGGAGAATTTATTGCTCAATGTTTGATGCCCTGCGGGCGCCGGCATCCGCCGGCTTGCCATCCTCGACTTCCGGTCCGCTGACGCTCCCCGGAAATCTCCGGCGCCCGCAGTCGCGGGCCACCAGGGGCAGGTGCCCCTGGATTTGTCCCGGGTGACTTAGCGGATATTGGCCAGGAATCCGTGCACTTGGCCGCGCAGGCGCTCGGCTTCCACCGACAGTTCGCCGGCGGCGGTGCGCACGGTGTGGGCGACTTGGCCGGTTTCGGTCACCGCCTGGCGGGCGGCGGTCACGTTGCCGGAGACCTGCTGTGTGCCGGTGGCAGCCTGCTGGACGTTGCCGGCGATCTCCGCCGTGGCGGCACCCTGTTCCTCCACGGCCGCAGCCACGGCGGCGGTGATCTCGTTCATGCGGTTCACGGTCTGGCCGATGCCGGCGATGGCGTCCACGGCGGCGTCCGTCATGCCCTGGATTTCCGCCACCTTGGCCTGGATTTCCTCCGTCGCCTTGGCGGTCTGGGTCGCGAGGTTCTTCACCTCCGACGCCACCACGGCGAAGCCCTTGCCAGCCTCACCCGCCCGCGCCGCCTCGATGGTGGCGTTCAGCGCCAGCAGGTTGGTCTGCCCGGCGATGCCGGTGATCAGCGCCACGATATCGCCCACCCGCGCGGCCGAGGCCGCCAGGTCGCCCATGGCGGTGCTGGTGCGGCCGACTTCGGCCACGGCGCCGGCCGCGATCTCCGACGACTGGGTGATCTGGCGGGCGATCTCATGGATGGAGGCACTCAACTCATCCGTCGCGGCGGCCACGGTGGCGACATTGGCGCTGGTCTGCTCCGCGGCGGCGGCGGCCGAGGTGGTCTGGTCTTCCGCTCGGGCGGCGGCCGTTGTGGCCGCGTCTGCGCTGGCCGCCATCTCGGTCGTGGCGGCGGCGATGCCGTCCACCACCGTCTTCACGCTGCCCTCGAACTCGTCGGCCAGGCGGGCCAGGGCGGCCTTGCGCTCCCGCTCCGCCTCTTCCTTCATTCCTTCCTGGCGCTCGCGCAGGTGCACGGCCTCGGCCGAACGGTCGCGCAGCACGTTGACCGCTTGGGCAAGGGTGCCGATCTCATCCGTGCGGCTGGTGCCCGGCACGGTGACGCTGAGATCGCCGTCGGCAAGGCGGTTGGTGGTGTTGGTCAGGCGCAGCAGGGGGCCGGTGATGCCCCGGCTGAGCCACAGGGCCAGGCCGAAGGTCGCCAGCGCCAGCAGCCCCACCGTGCCGGCGGTGCGATAACCACTGGCCCGGGCGGCCGCGTCCACGTCGTCGATGTAGATGCCGGAGGATACGACCCAGCCCCAGCCGCTGGTCAGCTTGTTGTAGGTGGCCTTGGGCGCCGGCGGCGCGCCCGTCTTGGGCGGCCAGACGTAATAGCTGAACCCGCCGCCCTCCTTGGCGCGCTGCAGCTGGTCCTGGGCGTAGTGGACCCCGTTGGCGTCGACGCTGTCCATGTTGCGCTTGCCTTCCAGCGCGCGGCTTTGCCCGCTGGCCAGCGTCAGGCCCGTGTCATCGTGGATGATCAGGTAGTGGTCGCCGTCGTAGCGGAACGCGCGGGCCAGGTCCAAGGCCAGTTCCTTGGCCTTGTCCTCAGGCAATTCCCCGCCCTTGGCCTTGGCTTCCAAGGTCTGGATTTGCGATATCGCGGCCTCCACCGCCACGCGGGCGCGGGCCTGCCGCTCCTCCATCAGGGTCCGGCTGGAGGTGACGACAGTGACGGCACCCAGCGCCGCCAGCGCGATGACGGCCAGCAGGGGGATGAGCAGGATGCGGCCGCTGATGCCGCGCAGCGATTTCAGGAATGACATCGGTTACCACCAACCAGGAAAGGGGTGCGGCTTAATGCCGCCGCTCTAACAGCTGGCTATACCCGGACCTTAGGCAAGGCACCGTTGCTATATTGACATCGTTGCCATCGCGCAGTGGGCGAATTATTTAAAGAAACCGTCGCATATAAGTGGCGTCCTGCCCGTAAGATGACACGTCAACTAGTTCATCGTGCACGCGACCAAACCCACGCCGCGACCAGAAGGTCCCCGAATTATTGACGGACAGCAGCCGCATTTCGCGGAAGCCGGCAGCGCGTGCACGCGCCGCCAGCAGTTCCACCACCGCCTCGGCATGACGCTGGCCGCGGGCGGCGGTGTCGATGGCGATGTCGTGGATGTAATAGATGTCAGCGTCCGCCGGCAGGCCGCCCAGTGGATGGTTCAGCGTGGGCACCCGCCCCCGCGCATAAGGGTGGCTGACCGCATAGCCGGAGATGTCCCCATTGGCCGTTTCCAGCGTCAGGCAGCCGGCGGGATAGGCCGCCAGCTTGTCGGCCATGACCTCCAGCGCTTCGAAGAAGTCGACATGGATGGCGCAGGCCAGGGTAAAGACGGGGGGCAGGTCGGCCACCGTCATGGGACGCCAGGGCATGGGATGGGCACCGGGTGGGACAGGAATGGGAATGCCATGTGCGTCATGGGCGCCGCAGCGTCAAGGGGCGGTGCGCGCGCCACCCGGCACGCGCGTCCAAACCGCTGTCTCGCACAATTATGCATGGCCTGACATGTTGCGGCGCCATTGGTGCCGGGACCGGCGCCGGCGCACCCTTCGCTGCGCGGGGATGCCCCCGTGGAGTAGGGGCTTTCAGAGTGGAGCCGACTGATCGGGTGCACCCCCGGTGCCAACCCTTTGGGAACCAAATCCATGAAACGCAGTCACCACATCACGTTGGCGGCCCTGGCCGCCGCGACGACGCTGTCGTTGAGCGGGTGTGATTCAAAGCACGATCAGGATTGCCAGGCGAACCAGCAGGCGGACTGCCGCTCCGGTGGCGGCGGTGGCCATGGTGGGGGCGCGAGCTATGTCGCCGGTTCCAAGTCCGGCGGCGTTGAAACCGGCGGCTTCGGCGAAAGCGCCGCCGCCCATGGCGGTGGCGGTGAGGGCGGCGGTCACGGCGGCGGGGGTGGCGAATAAGGGGGTCATAGCCGTGGAACGCGTCCGCTTCACCCCCCGGCCCGACTGGATCGCCCGCATCGAATCCCAGGGCCTGACCTATCATTCATTGGGCCTGCTACCTGGCAGCGAGGCTGACGGCCTGTGGTGGGACGAGTCCGCCGCCTACGCCTTCACCGTAGGGGAAATTGATAGGCTGGAGGCTGCGACCAACACGCTGCACCAGCTGTGCCTGCGGGCGGTGGCGGCGGTGGTGGCGACCCCGCGCCTGATGGACCGCTTCGGCCTCAGCTCGGCCTACCGCGCCTATGTCATCGACAGTTGGCGGCGGGGCGATCCTGCCCTCTATGGCCGCTTCGACCTGGCTTTCAACCCGGACCGGGAAGAACTGGCTGAGCCCAAGATGCTGGAATACAACGCCGACACACCCACCACCCTGATCGAATCCGCGGTGGTGCAATGGTTCTGGCTGCGCGACGTCCTGCCTGACGCCGACCAGTTCAATTCCATCCATGAACGACTGATCGCGCGCTGGCGGGACATCGGTGGGCGTCTGCCGCCGGGCGCGTCCGTCCACCTGTCGTCCTACGCCGACTATGAGGAGGAATTGCGGACGGTGGAGTATCTGGTGGACACGGCGCGCCAGGCGGGTCTGGACTCCGCCCACCTGCCCATCACCCAGATGGGCTGGGACCGGGACACGGCGCGCTTCGTCGACGAGGCGCGCCGACCGCTGGCGCTGTGGTTCAAGCTCTACCCCTGGGAATGGCTGGCGGCGGAACGCTTCGGCGCCCACCTCCCGACCGCCAACCTGATGGTGGTGGAGCCGCCGTGGAAGATGCTGCTGTCGCACAAGGCCATCCTGACCGTGCTGTGGGATCTGTTCCCTGGCCACCCCAATCTGCTGCCGGCCGGTTTTTCCGCCGAGGCCGTGGGGCCCGATTGGATCGCCAAGCCCATGCAGGCGCGAGAGGGCGCCAACATCCGCCTGGTGCGCGACGGACGGGTGGTGGTGCGCACCGCCGGCGCCTACGGCCAGGGGCCAGTGGTGTACCAGCGCGCGGTGGATCTCGCCCGCGACGGCGGGCGGCATGTCGTGCTGGGCGCCTGGATGGTAGGGGACGAGGCCGCCGGCCTGTGCGTCCGCGAGGGTGCGGGCCCCATCATCACCGGCGCCTCACGCTTCCTGCCGCATTACTTCCGCTAGGAAGGGGCGGGCGGGGTGGTGGCCCCGCCCATCCCTGCTGCCCCTTTCCTTGCTGGGTGCGTCGCATCCTTGTTAGGGTCCAGCCATCGGGCCCCGAACCATTCGGGCGGGGACCTTTTTGGGGCAAGCTTGGGGGTATCCCGCGTGACCGACACGTCGTCCGGCGTCGACCTGATGCAGATCGTGGCCGTGCTGGGCGCCGGCGTGGTGGCCGCGCCGTTGTTCAAGCGGCTGGGCTTCGGCTCCATCCTGGGGTATCTGGCCGCCGGCCTGGCCATCGGCCCCTTCGGCTTCCGCATCCTGGCCGATCCGGCGGCGGTGCTGCACTTCGCCGAGCTGGGCGTCGTCATGTTCCTGTTCCTCATCGGGCTGGAGATGCGGCCGGCCAAGCTGTGGACCCTGCGGCGCCAGATCTTCGGCCTGGGCGTGGCGCAGGCGGCCGTCTGCGGCGCGCTCATGACCATCGCCGGCGTGCTGGCCGGCTTTCCGCCCGCGGTGGCCTTCGTCGCCGCCATGGGCTTCGCCCAATCCTCCACCGCCGCCATCATCCAGACGCTGGAGGAGAAGGGGGAGATGTCGACCCCCTTCGGCCAGCGCGCCATGTCCATCCTGCTGCTGGAGGATTTGTCGGTGGTGCCGCTGCTGGCCGTCGTGGCGCTCCTGGCGCCGGAGGCCAGCCACGATCTGCGCGGCAGCTGGGTGGGCGTGGCGGTGGCCGCCGCCGCCGTGGCCGTGGTCATCGTCGCCGGGCGCTGGGTGCTGAACCCGCTGTTCGGCCTGCTGGCCGGGTCCCGGGTGCGTGAGGCGATGACGGCGGCGGCGCTGGCCGTGGTGCTGGGGGCGGCCCTGCTGATGGAAAGCAGCGGCCTGTCCATGGCCATGGGCGCCTTCCTGGCCGGGGTGCTGCTGTCCGGCTCCGGCTTCCGCCATCAGCTGGAGGCGGATATCGAGCCCTTCCGCGGCCTGCTGCTGGGCCTGTTCTTCATGGCGGTGGGCATGTCGCTGGATCTCTCCGTGGTGGCGGCGGAGTGGCGCATGGTGCTGCTGGTGCTGGCGGGCTGCGTCGTCACCAAGGCGGCCGGCATCTATGCCGTGGCCCGCATCTCCGGCGCCGATGGCCGGGAGTCCATCCAGCGCACCACCCTGTTCGCGCAAGGGGGTGAGTTCGCCTTCGTGCTCTACGGCGCTGGCATGGGCGTCGGCGTGCTGGACGGGCAGGTCAATGCCGTCATGACCGCCACGGTCATCCTGTCCATGGTGCTGACGCCCATGACCGTGCGCCTGGTGTGGAGCCTGCTGCCCGAACCGGCGCCGGACACCGCCGGCCTGGCGCGGCCGGATGGCCTCGACGGCGCGGTGCTGATCATCGGCTTCGGCCGTTTCGGCCAGGTGGTCAGCCAGACGCTGCTGGCGCGCGGACTGGATGTCACCATCATCGACACGGATGTGGAGATGATCCAGGCGGCCGCCAGCTTCGGCTTCCAGATCTATTACGGCGACGGCACCAACCTGGACGTGCTGCACGCGTCCGGCGCCGGGCGGGCCCGGGCGGTGGCGGTGTGCGTGGACGGCAAGGACACCGCCAACAAGATCGTGGACCTGGTGAAGTCGAGCTTCCCCCACGCCGGCCTGCTGGTGCGCGCCTACGACCGCCGCCACACCCTGCACCTGATCGCGGCAGGCGTGGACCTGCAGGTGCGCGAAACCCTGGAATTGGCGCTAGCCTTCGGCCAGGGCGCGCTGGAGTTCCTGGGGTTGTCCGAGGAAGAAGCGCGCGAGACGGCGGATGAGGTGCGGCGGCGTGATCAGGAGCGTGTGGCCTTGGAACAGGCCAGCGGCAAACTGACCGGCTTCAACCAGTTCCGGCCCAAGGAGCCCAAGCCCATGCCCCTGTTCCAGGCCGGCAAGGAGGCGCGGCCGCTCACGCCTGAAACGCGGGAGATCGCGGCGCGGGGCACGCCGACCTGATCGCCGCCGAGATCCCCAAAGGGGCCAGTATTTTCCGCAGCTTGTCCCATGGGGCACTAGCCTGCTCACAGGGTGTAGTACAAATAGGCGACAGGCCGTCCCCGCTGCTTGACAGGGCCTGTCGCATGGGGTGCAAATGCCGCCGACCAGGGCCTGCAACGGGATGTCCGATGGGGCCCGGCCGATTTCCAAGAACGGGGACGTGGATGAAAAAGAAGCTGGTGCCGCTGCTGGCGGGATTGGTGGTGGCGGTGACCGGTGCCGCCTGGGCACAGAGCAAGACGGTCCACGTCTATAACTGGACCGACTATATCGGCGAAACCACGCTGGCCGATTTCACCAAGGCCACCGGCATCCAGACCAAGTACGACGTCTACACCGACCTGGAGACGCTGGAAGCCAAGCTGCTGACGGGCAATTCCGGCTACGACGTCATTGTCCCCACGGCCCAGCCCACCCTGCGCAAGTTCATCCAGGCGCAGGCGGTGCAGAAGCTGGACAAGTCCAAGATCCCCAACCTGAAGAACCTGGACCCCGTCCTGATGGCCCGCCTGGCGGAGGTGGACCCGGGCAACGAGTACGCCGCCATCTACCAGTGGGGGACCGTCGGCATCGGCTACAACCCGGACAAGGTGAAGGCCGCCTTGGGCACCGCCACCATCGACAGTTGGAAGCAGGTGTTCGATCCGGAAAGCGCCAAGAAGCTGGCCAGCTGCGGCATCGTCGTGCTGGACAGCCCGGCCGACATCCTGCCCTCCGTCCTGAACTATCTCGGCCTGCCGCCCAGCAGCGAGAAGTCGGACGACGTGAAGAAGGCGGGCGAGCTGATGTCCAGCATCCGCCCGTACATCAAGACCTTCGTCCCCTCCGTCATCGACCCGCTGGCCAGCGGCGACGCCTGTGTCGCCATCGGCTATTCCGGCGACGTGCTGCAGGCCCAGGCCCGCTCCGGCGGCAAGGTCAGGATCGACTACGCCATCCCCAAGGAAGGCGCCCAGCTGTGGTTCGACACCCTGGCCATTCCGGCCGGGGCGCCGAACGTCGCCGAGGCCTACGCCTACATCAACTACATGCTGGACCCCAAGGTGATGGCGGGCATCAGCAACGCCGTCTCCTACGCCAACGCCGTGCCGGCCTCGCTGCCCCTGCTGAAGCCGGAGATCAAGGACAACCCCCGCATCTACCCGCCCAAGGACGTGATGGACAAGCTGTTCACCATCAAGCAGTTGGCCCAGCGGGCGGAGCAGGAGCGCAACCGCACCTGGACCCGCGTCAAGACCGGCCGCTGAGCCGGTTTCCGGGGGCCAAGGGAACAGGGGCGCCGCCCGTCGGGGCGCCCCTTTCTCTTGAGCCTTCGGCGCTCTCGCATCCTTGGCATTTTTGCGCGAAATCGCACCTGCGAAAAAACGCGCGGCCCAGGGCCGCGGACCCCATAGTTCCTATGGACAGCGGGGGCGCGCCCTGGCATTCAGCAGGTTCGGAACGCTATTCCGGGCAGGCGGTTCCCTCATTCAGGAAGCGCCTATCGGACGTCCGCCATCGGGCCCACTTCCAGCATCGTGATCCGCCGCCTCATGTCCGACGCCCCCGACCCTCGCCCCCGGCCGGCCGCCGCCGGCCCCGCCGGCAAAAGCCCGGCCCTCAAGTTCGAGCCCTGGCATGATCCGGCCGCCAAGCCGTACATCCGGATCGAGAAGGTGACGAAGCGCTTCGGCGACTTCACGGCCGTGGACAATGTCAGCCTGTCGATCTACCGGGGGGAGTTCTTCTCGCTGCTGGGTGGGTCGGGGTCGGGCAAGACGACGCTGCTGCGCATGCTGGCGGGGTTCGAGCAGCCGACCGAGGGCCGCATCTTCATCGACGGCGTCGACATGGCGGGCATCCCGCCCTACGACCGACCGGTCAACATGATGTTCCAGTCCTACGCCCTGTTCCCCCACATGACGGTGGAGAACAACGTGGCCTTCGGCCTGCGCCAGGACGGTGTGCCCAAGGATGAAATCCGCACCCGCGTGGCGGAGATGCTGGAACTGGTGAAGCTCACCCCCTTCGCCAAGCGCAAGCCGCACCAACTGTCCGGCGGCCAGCGGCAGCGCGTGGCGCTGGCCCGCTCCCTGGTCAAGAAGCCCAAGCTGCTGCTGCTGGATGAGCCGTTGGGCGCCCTGGACAAACGCCTGCGCGAGCAGACCCAGTTCGAGCTGGTGAACATCCAGGAAAAGCTGGGCGTCACCTTCGTGGTTGTGACCCACGACCAGGAGGAGGCCATGACCATGTCCACCCGCATCGCGGTCATGGACCATGGCGCCATCGCCCAGGTGGGCACGCCCACCGAGATCTACGAATACCCCAACAGCCGCTTCACGGCGGAGTTCATCGGGTCGGTGAACATGTTCGAGGGCAACATCGTGGAGTCGGAGCCTGACCACTCCCTCATCCGCTCGGCGGAGGCTGGCTGCGACCTCTATGTCACCCACACCGCCCATCTGGCCGCGGGCAGCCACTGCTGGGTCGCCATCCGGCCGGAGAAGGTCAGCATCACCAAGGAAAAGCCGGCGGAGGCCGACGGCGGCCGCAACGTCACGCGCGGCGTGGTGCGCGAGATCGCCTATCTGGGCGACATCTCCATCTACCAGATCGACTTGGCCTCCGGTAAGCGCGTGCGGGCGACGGCGCCCAACGTGACCCGCCGCACCGAGCTGCCCATCACCTGGGACGATGAGGTCTGGCTGAGCTGGCGCCCGTTCGCCGGCGTCGTCTTGACGGACTGAGGGGAGGGGACCCGCCTTGGCCGTACCTCCGCCTTCCGCCGCACCGCAGCCGTCCGCCGTCCCGCCGTCCGTGGCGCCGCGCACCCTTAAGGACCGCGTGCTGCGCGCCACCCGACGCCTGGGCCTCACCGGCCGGGGTGGCGTGATCCTGGGCCCCTACGCCTGGCTGGTCCTGTTCTTCTTCATCCCCTTCCTGATCGTGCTCAAGATCAGCGTGGCGGAACCGGCGGTGGGCATTCCGCCCTTCACCAAGCTGATCGAGTGGGTGGACGGCGGGCTGGACGTGCACATCCGCTTCAGCGGCTTCCAGGCGCTGTTCGACGACGACCTGTACGTGCTGGCCTATCTGAACTCGCTGAAGATCGCCTTCGTCTCGACGCTGTGCTGCCTCTTCATCGGCTACCCCATGGCCTACGCCATCGCCACGGCGCCCGAGAAGCGGCGCGGGCCGCTGCTGATGCTGATCATCCTGCCGTTCTGGACCAGCTTCCTCATCCGCGTCTACGCGTGGATGAGCATCTTGAAGGATGAGGGGCTGCTGAACAACCTGCTGCTCAGCCTTGGCATCATCCATGAACCTCTGAAGATCCTGTACACGGACCTCGCGGTCTATATCGGCATCACCTATTCCTACCTGCCGTTCATGATCCTGCCGCTGTACGCGACGCTGGAGAAGATGGACCACACGCTGCTGGAGGCGGCGGCCGACCTGGGTGCCAAGCCCTGGAAGGCGTTCCTGACCATCACCCTGCCGCTGTCGCTGCCGGGCATCGTGGCGGGCTCGCTGCTGGTGTTCATCCCGGCGGTGGGTGAGTTCGTCATCCCCTCGCTGCTGGGCGGGTCCGATACGCTCATGATCGGGCGTGAGCTGTGGAACCTGTTCTTCAACAGCCGTGACTGGCCCTCGGCCTCGGCGGTCGCCATCGCCCTGCTGGCCTTCCTGGTGGGCCCCATCATGATCTTCCAGCACTTCCAGGGCCGCGAGCAGGACAAGGGAGCCGCCCGATGAAAAAGTCCCGCCTGCCGATGGTGCTGCTGGGCGTGGGCCTGGCCTTCCTGTACCTGCCCATCGTCCTTCTCGTGGTCTATTCCTTCAACGACAACCGCTCGTTGACGGTGTGGACCGGTGCCTCTCTGCGCTGGTACCACGAGCTTATCCAGGACGGGCAGATGCTGGAGGCGGCGTGGCTGTCCTTGCGCATCGCCTTCGCCACCGCCTGCGGCGCCGTGGTGCTGGGCACGCTGGCGGGGCTGATGCTGGCCCGCTTCGGCGCCTTCCGCGGCCGTGCCCTGTTCGCCGGCATGATCTCCGCCCCCCTGGTCATGCCCGAGGTCATCATGGGCCTGGCGCTGCTGCTGCTGTTCGTCAGCGCGGAGCAGCTGATCGGCTGGCCGGCGGGACGCGGCGTGCTGACCATCATCCTGGCGCACATCACCTTCACCATGTCCTTCGTGGCCGTGGTCATCCAGTCGCGCCTGGTCAGCATGGACGCCTCGCTGGAAGAGGCGGCGATGGATCTGGGCGCGCGGCCGGCCAAGGTGTTCTTCGTCATCACCCTGCCCATCATCGCGCCCGCCATCGTCTCGGGCTGGCTGCTGGCCTTCACCCTGTCGCTGGACGATCTGGTCATCACCAGCTTCGTCTCCGGCCCGGGTTCCACCACCCTGCCGATGATCGTCTTCTCCTCCATCCGTCTGGGCCTGAAGCCGGAGATCAACGCGCTGGCCACCATCGTGGTGGCGGTGGTCGCCACCGGCATCGGCCTGGCGGGTTTCCTTGAGGCCCGCCGCGCCCGCATCCGCGAGCGTGAGGAAAGCCAGGCGGGACGGGTCTAACCCTCTCATCCAAAGCGCTGATTGCCAGCCTGTAGCCCAGGCGGAATACTATTCTTTGCAACCGCCCCGATCCGGGGCGGTGGAGGATCGGACGCCATGACCTACACCCCCGGTTCCCCCGCTGCGGCGGGCTTCGTCATGCCCGGTGAGTGGCATCCGCACGACCGCTGCTGGATGGCCTGGCCCAACCGGGCGGAGACCTTCCCCAACGGGCTGGACGCCGCCCGCCGGGCCTATGCCGCCGTGGCCAAGGCCATCGCGCAGTTCGAACCGGTGACCATCGTGGCCCCGCCGGGGGAGGTGGCCGACGCCTCCATCCTGTGCTCGGGCGCGCCGGTCAGCGTCATCCCGGTGCCGCTGTCCGACAGCTGGATCCGCGACAACGGCCCCAGTTTCGTCATCGACGGCAAGGACAGCATCGGCGGGGTGGACTGGGATTTCAACGCCTGGGGCCGCAACTACGATGATTTCGAGGCCGATACCCAGGTGGCGGCGGAAATCCTGAAGGGCTTGGGACTTCCCCGCTTCAAGGCGCCGCTGATCATGGAGGGCGGTTCCTTCCATGTGGATGGCGAGGGCACGCTGCTCACCACCGAGGAATGCCTGCTGAACCCCAACCGCAACCCCGGCCTGACGCGGGGGGAGATCGAGGGGCACTTGCGCGACTTTTTGGGGATTCGCCAGGTCATCTGGCTGGGCCGGGGGTATGAGCAGGACGAGACCGACGGCCACATCGACGAGATCGCCTGCTTCATCCGTCCGGGCCTGGTGCTGGCCATGACCACGGACGATCCCGACGATCCCAACTTCGACACCTTCCAGGACAATATCGAGCGGCTGTCCATGGCGACCGACGCCCAGGGACGGGAGTTGGACATCGTCACCCTGCGCACGCCGGCGCGCCAGGAACAGGCGGGCGTGCGCCTGACCCTATCCTACACCAACTTCTACCTGGCCAACGGCGGCGTGGTCCTGCCCGCCTTCGAAGACCCCATGGATGCGGAGGCCGCCAAGCTGTTCAGCCGCCTCTATCCCGATCGCCAGATCGTGCAGGTCCCGGCGCTGGACATCGTGCGCGGCGGCGGCGGCATCCATTGCATCACCCAGCAGCAGCCGCGCCCCTGAGGGTGGCGGCTGCGGCGTGGGTGCGGTCGCTCATCAATTGACGGTCGTCTGGGCCTGCTGCAGCGCCCCACTCAGGTTGGTGACGCAACGGTCGTAGGCTTCCGTGCCGGCGGTCAGGCCGGCTTCCCCGCAGGCGGTCTGGCTGCGCTGCTCATGCATCTTCTTGGTCATCGACAGGGTCTGCGTCAGGCTGGCGACGCAGGCGGCGTACTGGGTGTCGGCGGGGCTGACGTGCAGGGCGTCCTGGCAGGCGCGGTCTATGGACGGATGCACGGTGACGGTCGGCATGGCGTCGGCGGCCAGGACCGGCTGGGCGGCCAAGGCGAATAGGGCGGCCACGATGGCGACGGAAGACTTCAACATAGCATGATCTCCTTCAAGGCTGGGGACGTGAGTGTTTGACGCACCAACGGCGTGTGTATCTTTTGTAGGGGTATGGGGCTTTTCTGGATTGAATAAATCAGTTGTTTATAGAACAATCGACGATGTTATTTTTGTGAATACTTGTAGAATTCGGCCGTATTTTTACTTTTGCGCCACAACGGCGCCGGACGTGAAGGCCGAGGTCTTCAAGCGGATGGCAGCCGCCTGATTTTGCGTTTGGATTTGGGGCGGCGGCGGGCGCATCGTCCGGAACGCCGCCGGTCTCCTTAACCTCACGAGGCCGGCGGTCTTTGTCAGACGGAAGCTTTCATCATGATCGTCCGGGACCGGCCCGGCCTGCTGCGGCTGTTCTTCATCCTGCGTGGCTCCATCGTCCTGCGCATCCTGCCGCAGGTGTTGGTCATCTTCGTGCTGTCGGTGGGCGTGGTGTGGGCGCGCATCGCCCATCCTGGCTGGGCGCCCGCGTTCAACGGTGCGCCCTTCGCCCTGCTGGGCATCGCCCTGTCGGTGTTTCTGGGCTTCCGCAACAACGCCTGCTACGACCGCTGGTGGGAAGCGCGCAAGGATTGGGGGCAGCTGCTTTATGCCGTGCGCGACCTGGGCCGGCAGACGCTGATGCTGGATCGGGGCGGCGAGCCGGGGGCCGCGCGGCGCCAGCTGCTGCGCCTGGCCATGGCCTTCGGCCACGCCCTCGTCTGCCATCTGCGGCCGGGCGGCGACGCGACCAAGCCCCGCCGCTTCCTGTCGGCCGGACAGTTGGCGGGCTTCGAGGCCAGCCGCAACCGGCCTGATTTCCTGCTGCGCCAGATGGGGCAGGCGCTGGCGGAGCTGCTGGCCGGCGGCCATGTCACCGACATCCAGTACACGGTACTGGAAGGGACGCTGGGCCGCCTGTCGGCGGTGTTGGCGGCGTGTGAGCGCATCCGCAACACGCCGGTGCCCTTTGGCTATACCCTGCTGCTGCATCGCACGGCCTATCTGTTCTGCTTCCTGCTGCCTTTCGGTTTCGCCGACGTGCTGCATTGGGGCACGCCCTTCATCACCGGGCTGGTCGCCTACACCTTCTTCGGCCTGGACGCCCTGGGGGATGAGCTGGAGGAACCGTTCGGAGCCCGGCCCAACGCCCTGCCCATCGAGGCGCTGGCCGACACCATGGAGATCAACCTGCGGGAAGCGCTGGGCGAGACGGATCTGCCGCCCCTGCCGCGGCCCAAGGGCCACGTGCTGATGTGAGGGCCGGCGGCCCGCGCCCCTGCGATGGGCGCCGGGCCGAAGGAGGCGGTCAGTTCGGGGCCAGCAGGACCTGGTTCAGGACGCCGTCCAGGTTGGCGACACAACGCTCGAAGTCGTTGGTGCCGGGCGCGAGGCCCACTTCGGCGCAGGCGCTGCCGGTGGGCGAGGGGTGCTGGGCCTGGGGCAGGGTGGCGGCCACGGCTTGGGTCAGCGTGGCGACGCAGGCGGTGTAATCGGTGTTGTTGACGGTCAAGCCCAGGGTCGTCTGACAGGCGTGCTGGACGGTGGCGGCGTTGACGGCCGTGACGGTGACCGTCAGCGGGGCAGCGGCGAAGGCCGGGGCGGTGACGGCGACCGCACCCATCAGGGCGGCGACAACGCCGGTTTTAATAAACATCGGCAAAGTCCAGGTGTTCATGGCCTTTACTCCATGTTGAAAGGGTCGGGTTTCAAGGGCGGATTTTTAAAAGGTCGCCGGCCTCAGGCGCCGGCGGAAGCTCAGTTGGCGGACAGCTGGGCTTGGGTCAGGGCACCATCCAGGTTGGCGACGCAACGGCCGTAGTCGGCGCCGCCCGGGGCCAGGCCCACGTCGGCGCAGGCGATGTTGGCGGGGGTCTGGGGCTGGGTGCTGGCGGCGCTCGCCTGGGTCAAGGCGGCGACGCAGGCGGCGTAGCCGCTGTCGTTGACGGTCAGGCCTAGGGTCTGTTCGCAGGTGTGCTGGATGGTGGCGGCTTGCGGGGCGGCCGCCGGCGTGGCGAAGGCGGGGGCGGCGCAGGCGGCGGCGCCCATCAGGGCGGCGGCGACGGTGGTCTTGATCGACGCAGACAGAGTCCGGGTGTTCATGGCCTAAGCTCCTTTAATTTGGCATCGCGTTGAGGGAGTTTGGTCTTTCCCGCGCTGGGGATGCCAATAAGACGCCGGCCGACGGGCTTTATTCCCGGCCCCCCAACATTTTTTGAACTTTTTTTGAGGGCGCCCGAAAAAGGGGGGCCGGCCAGGGCTTTCGCCGCCCTGGCCGGCCTTCCTCCGGGATGCTGGGGTCAGGCCGCCAGCCCGCGCATCACCGTGATCAGGTCGGACTTGCCCTCGAAGCCGATGCCCGGGAGTTCAGGCAGCACCACATGCCCATCCTCCACCCGCACGCCATCGGGGAAGCCGCCATAGGGCTGGAACAGGTCGGGGTAGCTTTCATTGCCGCCCAGGCCCAGGCCGGCCGCGATCATCAGCGACATTTGGTGCCCGCCGTGGGGGATGCAGCGCGACGGCGACCAGCCGAACTGCGCCAGAACGTCCAGCGTGCGCAGGTATTCCACCAAGCCGTAGGATAGGGCGCAGTCGAACTGCAACCAGTCGCGATCAGGCCGCATGCCGCCGTGGCGCAGCAGGTTGCGCGCATCCTGGTGGGAGAACAGGTTCTCCCCCGTCGCCATGGCGCCGGGGTAGAACTCCGACAATGCTGCTTGCAGGCTGTAGTCCAGCGGGTCGCCCGCCTCTTCGTACCAGAACAGCGGATAGTCCCGCAGCATCTTGGCGTAGGCGATGGCGGTCTCCAGGTCGAAGCGGCCGTTGGCGTCCACGGCCAACTGGGCCTGCGACCCGATCTCCGCCAGCACCGCCTCGATGCGCGCGCGGTCCTCCGCGATGGAGGCGCCGCCGATCTTCATCTTCACGACGGTGTAGCCACGGTCGACATAGCCGCGCATCTCGGCGCGCAGCGCGGTGGTGTCCTTGCCGGGATAATAATAACCGCCGGCGGCGTAGACGAAGACGCGGGGGGCGGCCACGCGCCCGTGCCGCTCGGCCAGCAGCCGGAACAGGGGCTTGCCCTCGATCTTGGCCACGGCGTCCCACACCGCCATGTCCACCGTGCCCACGGCGACGGAGCGCTCGCCGTGCCCGCCCGGCTTTTCATTGGTCATCATCGCGGCCCAGACCTTGGCCGGGTCGATGTTGTCGCGGGTGTCATCCCGCAGGCTGGCGGGGTCGGCCTGCAGGATGCGGTCGCGGAACCGCTCCCGGATCAGGCCGCCCTGGCCGTAGCGGCCATTGGAGTTGAAGCCATAGCCGATCACTGGCCGGCCGTCGCGCACCACGTCGGTGACCACCGCCACCAGGCTGGTCGTCATCTTGCTGAAGTCGATGTAGGCGTTGCGGATGGGCGACGCGATCGGCTGGGTGATCTCACGAACGTCAACGATGCGCATTCAGCATCACTCCCCTGATCCTGACGGTGCTCGATTTTGCTGAAATCCTTCGATGAGATAAGCTCTGATGGAGTCGCTTGGCCAATGCCAAGAGTGGTTCTCCCCATGCAGGATCGGCATCATCCATGGAACTCACCTGGCTGGAGGATTTGCTGGCCCTGGCGGAGCGGCGCAATTTCTCCCGCGCGGCGATGGCCCGCAACGTCACCCAGCCGGCCTTCAGCCGCCGCATCCAGGCGCTGGAGCAGTGGGTGGGCGTCCCCCTGGTGGTGCGCGCACCCCAGGGCCTGTCCCTGACCGCGGCGGGGGAGGTGGTGCACGCCCAGGCGGCCGGCCTGACGCGCGACCTGCACCAGATGCGGCGCGACGCCCTGAAGGCCGCGGGGCGGGAGGGGACGGCCCTGGCCATCGCCGCCACCCATGCCCTGTCCTTCACCTTTTTCCCCGGCTGGATCCGGTCGATGGCGGACCTGGGAAGCCTGGGCACCTTGAGTTTGATGTCTGACACCATGGCGGCCTGCGAGCGCATCCTGCTGGCGGGTGACGCCGATTTCCTGCTGTGCCACACCCGGCCGGGCGTTCCCACAGGCCTGACGCCCGGCGCCTTCGACAGCCGGGTGGTGGGGACCGACCGGCTGGTGCCCGTCTGCGCGCCCGACGCCACGGGCACGCCCCGCTGGACGTTGCCGGGTGAAGCGGCGGTGCCTTTGCTGGCCTACAGCGAGGCCTCTGGCCTAGCCCGCATCTTGACGGCGACGCATGGAGATCTGTTGGCGCTGGCGCCGGTGTTCGCGGCGCCCTTGGCGGCCACCTTGCAGACCATGGCGCGGCAAGGCCAGGGCTTGGCCTGGCTGCCGGCTTCCCTGGTGGTGGACGACCTGGCGGCGGGCCGCCTGGTGGACGCCGGTGCCGACGCGTTCGCCATCGAGGTGGAGATCCGCCTGTTCCGCCCCACACGCCACCGCTCCGCTACCGCCGAGGCCTTCTGGGCGGCGCTGTAGGTCAGCCTTCCACGAAGGCGCGCAGGCGGGACAGGGCGTCGTCCCATTGCGCCGACACGGTGTCGAGATAACCGCGCGCCGCCGCCACCGGTTCCGGACGGAAGGCGAAGCGGCTTTCCCGGCCCACCCGCACGCTGGCCACCAGGCCGGCATCCTGCAGCACATGCAGATGCTTGGTCACCGCCTGGCGGGTCAGGGTGGTATCGGCCGACAGGGCGGCGATGGACCGCGCGTGCCCATCGCTGAGCCGGGACAGCAGGGACAGGCGGGTGGGATCGCCCAAGGCGGCGAAGACGGCGGCGGGATTGGCCGCCGCGACGGCCTCAGTCATTCAGCGGCCCCTCGATGTGGGCGCGGATGTTGTGGGCCTGGGCCGTCCAGCCGCCCTCGTTCATGCGCAGCGCCTCCACCCGGCGGTTGTCGGGCAGGGTGTCGAAGCCGCTTTCGGTGATGGTCAGCAAGGTGCCGTCCGTCCCGTCGTCCCCAAGGCGTTCCTCCAGCTTGAATTCCACCAGGGTCGGTGTTTCGCCCGAGTAGTCCTTCTCCGGATCCACGGCATAGGGATGCCAAGTGTAGGAGAACAGGTGCGGTTTCTCCATCCGCACCACGGTGGCCCGCCACTTCACATGCTCATAGCCGGGGTGGGTGATCAGGCCCGTCGCCTCCCGCCCCGGGACGAAGGGCCCGTCCAGCTTCACCCGGAACCAGGTGCCGAACTCCTCATGATCCGTCAGGGCCCGCCACACCCGTTCGATGGGGGCCTTCAGCTCGATATGCTTGCGAATATGATCGGACATTTGCGCAACCTCCTGGTTGCTGTTTTATAGCCTGCCGAGACGGAAACAGCAACCGTATGGTTGCCGTTGCGGTCCACTAACCGATCTGTACAAGCACGAAGGTGGCGTTTGGTTCGCCACCATTCCCGCGAAAGCTCAAATCTTGGTGCGCAGCTGCCGTCGCGCCTCATCCGCCAGGGGGTGCAGCGCCTGGGCGGAGGCGTCGGCCACCAGGCTGTAGCCCATGCCGCGGTTGCACCAGGTGACGCCCCCCACCTCGTCCTTCTGGTGCTCCGTCATGGGGGCGTCGCCATCGTGCTTCATGGGCCGCACCAGCATGGCGATGCGGTTGCCGCTGCTGTCGTCGTAGAAGAACATGGCGCCCGGCCCATGGGCGGTGGCAACCAGGCGGCCGCCCATGAAGCGATAGCCGGAGGCCGACAGGTCGGGCACGGCCACCTTGCGGTCCAGCCGCTGCGACACCCAGCGCAGCAGTTGTTCCTGCTCGCCGGCGTGCATCTCCACCGGCCGCACCGCGTCGGCGGCATAGACGCGGTAGTTGTCCATGGCCTCCTGCGTCAGCATGTTTTCCGGGTTCATCGACGCCTTGCCGACGGTCATGCCATGCATGGACCAGCCGCCGGCCCCGCCCACCAGCACCAGCGCCACGGCGGCGGCGATATTGCGCCAGGGGCCCGACTGCCAGGAGCGCGCCTGCCGGCGCTGTCGCGCCTCTATCAGGCGGGCCAGGTTCAACCGGTCAGGCACCGGCTCCTCCGCGGTGGGGGCCAGGGCCGCGCGCAAGGCCTCGCCCTGGGCGGTATAGGCGGCCACGCGCCGGGCGGCGTCGGGGCGGGTGGACAGGTACTCCTCCACCTCCGCCCGGCGCTGTTCGTCCAAGGCGTGGTCGACATAGGCCTGAAAGTCTTCCTCGGTGATGGGGCGGCCGGCCTTCATTTCACTCTCCTGAAAATTCCAGCGCCAAAAACGGGCCGATGGATGGTGGCGCCTTTCGGGGGTGCCGGGGCCGATGTCCCTTCCATCTTCTGCAACAGCTTCTCCCGCGCCCGGGCCAGGCGGGACATGACGGTGCCGATGGGAATGTCCAGCACCCGCGCCGCCTCGGCATAGGTCAGGTCTTCCACCGACACCAGCAGCAGCACGCTGCGCTGCTCCTCGGGCAGGGTTTGCAGGGCCTGCATCACGTCCGCGTGGTGCAGCGCGTCCTCCTGTGTGGCCGGTCGGGCGATCATGGCCTCGTCCACCCCGTCGTCCAGGGTGACATGGCCGCCGCGCCTCCGGTTCTGACGCATGTGGCTGACGGCCAGGTTGTGCAGGATGGTGAACAGCCAGGTGCGGGCGTCACCATCCTCCCGCCGCTGGTGCCAGCGGGTGATGGCCCGTTCCAGACAGTCCTGCACCAGGTCGTCGGCCGTGGCGTGATCCTTCACCAGCGCCCGGGCGTAGCGCCGCAGCGGCGGGATCTGCGGCTCGATCAGCAGCATCATGTCCTTCATGGCCCGCGCCCCTTGGTTCCCGGGTTCCGCCGTCAGCGACGGGTGCGCCAAGCCGCCATGCTCTGGAACACGCCATCCTTGAAAATGAAGGCATGCATCAAGGCGGCGGACAAGTGGGCGATCACGGTGAGGAACAAGGCGTACGCCAGGTAGGTGTGCAGGTGGCGCAAGGACGCGTACAGTCCCCTGTCCGGCGACAGCAGCGGCGGCAGGTGCACAGCACCCCAGACGGTGATGGGATAGCCGCCGGCCGACAGCATGGACCAGCCCACCAGCGGCAGGGCGATCATCAGGGCATACAGCACCAGGTGCGACAGGTGGGCGATGGCCTTCTGCGGCGCCGGCATGTCGACCGGCAGGGGGGGCGTGCCCTTCGTGGCGCGCACGACCAGGCGGATCAGCACCAGCAGCAGCAGGGTGGCGCCCACCGACTTGTGCAGCGGCACCAGCCAGTTGTGGCTAACCCCGACGGTGGAGACCATGCCCACGCCGATGAACAGCATGGCGATGATCAGGACGGCCATCAGCCAGTGCAACAGCCGGGCGGCGGCGCTGAACGTGGTCGACTTCATTGCGCGGACTCCTTCGCGGCGGGCTGGCTGGAAGCAGGGGCGGGGAAAGCCTTGTCGGCGGCAAGCGCGCTGGCCGCCGCCGGCTCACCCGTGCGGCGGGTGTAGCCCACGGCGTAGACGGAGGAGCGTGTGGCCAGCAGCGGATCGTCGGAGGGCGCCACGCCCGCCGGCAGGATGGTGGGGTCGAAGTTCACGTCGCGGCAGGGGCCGTCCTCCTCGGTCACCGCCCGGTCGATGGTCAGGGTGCCCACCTCCACCCGCTGGCGGTCGTCCGGCCAGGGTTTGGTGGCGTCGTCGGTGGGGTCGCCGGCATTGGGCAGGATGATGGACAGGTGCCAGACCAGCGGGCCTTGGGCCAGGCGGCCGGCCACCTCGTCGAACAGGAAGTCGCGCGGCCGATCGGCCAGCGTGGTCTTGTCCAGCTCCTCGAACGCGGCCTCGGGCGTGAAGATCCAGCGCGCCAGCCGGGTCTGGCCCTGGTCGTTGGTGAAGCGGAAGGCGTTGACGCTGTTGTAGTTGGCATTGGCGAGGCTGGAGGGCAGGGGCGCCTTGGCCATATAGTCGGCGAAGGCCTTGGTCTCCGGATGCTGGGCCATATAGGCCTGCACCTTGGCCGGGTCGGGCTTGCCGGTGGCGGGGTCGGGCGTGGTCGCCAGCTGGAAGTCCAGGAAGGCCTGCGGCGTGGCTACGGGGAAGACGGGCACATGGTTCAGCGCCATGCGCCACTGCTCGCCCCGCGGCAGGTCGAACTTCAGCGCCAGGCTATGGAAGGTGACGCGGCCGTCACCGGCGTTGGGCACGCCGCCGGCCAGCGAGAAGCGGCCGATGACCGGGGTGGTGGCTTGGCGGAACAGGCTGGCCTTGCTGAGCGTCAGGCCCTGGCCGTTGCCCTCGAAATGGCCGACCACGCACAGGCCTTTGGCATGGGCGCGGCGGAAGCCCTCGTGTTTGCCGTCATGGCCCTCCAGCGCGTTCACGATCTTGGCGGGCTGCAGCCGGCCAGGGTCGAGCCAACCGCCAGCATAGGCGAAGGCGGCGGTGGCCCCGCCCGCGACGGCGGCGATGGCCAGCAGCGACACCAGGCTGCGGCGGCTGAGGATGTCCTGAACTCGGTAGCCAGGCATGGGCGGGGTCCCTTTCGGCCATGGAAACGGGCCCCCAAGGGGGCCGCACCCCCCATTGACGCCGCCGCCGGTGGATTATTCCAGGCGGGGCTAAAATTTTTTACCGAAGCGACGTCAATGCGCGAAGCCGGGGCAGGCGTCGTCGTCCTGCACGCCATCCGCACGCGTGCCGCCCTTGTCCGTGGCGGCGGCGATGGCGGTCAGGCTGAGGGCACAGACGGCCAGGCCGGCGCCCAGCCAGGGTAGATGGCCGTAGGCGACGCCATGGTCGATGGCGATGCCGCCGAACCAGGCGCCGAGCGCGTTGCCCATGTTGAAGGCGCCTTGGTTCAGGGTGGACGCCAGGTTGGGCGCGCCGCGCGCCTGATCCACCACCCGCATCTGCAAGGGGGAGCCGACGGAAAAGGCGGCGATGCCCCACAGCACCAGGGTGGGCACCACGCCCAGGGGCGTGGCGCTGGTCCACACCAAGGCCACCAGGATCAGGGTGATGATGCCGAAGGTGGTCATGACCACGGGCATCATCTTCCAGTCGGCCAGGCGTCCGCCCACCAGGTTGCCCACCGTCAGGCCCACGCCGAACAGCAGCAGGACATAGGTGACCTGGTCGGGGGTGAAGCCCGTGACACGCTCCAGCAGCGGGGTGATGTAGGTCAGCACGCTGAACAGACTGGCGGAGGAGATGACGCTGATCATCATGGCCATGGCGACCTGGGGGCGGCCCAGCACGCGGAACTCGCCCAGCAGGCTGCCGCCGCTGCTGCCGGGCAGGCCGCGCGGCAGCCACAGGGTCAGGGCGGCGGCGGCGATGACGCCGATGGCGACCACGGCCCAGAAGGTGGCGCGCCAGCCCAGCTCATGGCCCAGCGCCGTACCCAGGGGCACGCCCAGCACGTTGGCCAGCGTCAGGCCGGAAAACATCAGGGATATGGCCTGGCCCCGCTTGTGTCGCGGCACCAGGCCGGCCGCCACCACGGCGCCAATGCCGAAGAAGGTGCCGTGCGACAGGGCGGTGATGATGCGCGCTGTCATCAGCAGTCCGTACGTGGGCGCCACGGCGCAGCAGAAGTTGCCGAAGATGAAGATGCCCATCAGGCCGATCAGCGCGCTCTTGCGCGGCAGCCGCGCGGTCGATACCGCCAGGATGGGGGCGCCCACCACCACGCTCAAGGCATAGGCGGTGACCAGCATGCCGGCCTGCGGGATGGTGACGCGCAGGTCCTGCGCCAAGTCCGGCAGCATGCCCATGATCACGAACTCGGTCGTGCCGATACCGAAGGAGGCGATGGCGAGGGCGAGCAGGGGCAAGGGCACTGGAACCACTCCGGATCGGCGGGCGCTGTCTGGATGCCCCTAGCATCGCCGAAAATAGGTAAGCGCTGTCATGCTGCGTTGCAGCAGGAGCCATGACGCCACGGGATGACCTTTCGCTTTAGGTTTATTCGGGCGCGCGCAGCCAGCGTTCGGCCGCCGCCGCCGCCCGTTCCGCATAGTTGGGCTGGTCGGGGCCCAGCAGAGGCAGGCCCCATTCCGCCACCACGCGGGCGATGCCGGCGGCGTCCACCAGCAGGCCCAGCTCCTTCAGACGCCAGGCCATGTTCATCTCCTGGCCCCAGAAATAGATCCGGGTGGCGCCGGTGTTGGCGGCCATGGTCCGCACCTGGGCCTCACGGTCCAGGCCATGCAGCGGCAGCCAGATGTCGGCCAGCAGGGTGTCGAAGGGCCGGCCGTCCACCGGCGTCCAGGTGTGGGCGTCGCCCTGGTGGATGGTGATCTTGGCGGCGGCCTCGGGCGGCAGTTGGCGGAAGATGCCGGACTGTTCCACCGCCGTCAGCACTTCCGCGTCGAACTCGACCACCGTGACGGCGGTGACGGCGGGGTTCAGGGCGGCGTTGGCGGCGGCCCAGCCCATGCCCATGCCCATCACCACCGTACGACCACTGGCCAGCTGGCAGCCGATTTCCTGGCTTTCCGTTTCCATGGGCGTCATCGACATCCAGGCGCGGGTATTGCCGCTGTCGTGGCGGATCAGCGCCGCCATGTTTTCCACCATGCGCGGTCCCGACCAATAGCCGGGGCAGATGACCAATGCCGCCAGCCGCAGCTCCCACCGTTCCCCCGTGAAGGGCTGGTAGGTGGGATAAAATAGGGGGAAGGCGGCGGTGTCGGACATGCGCGGAACTCCAGACCCGGAAATCGGGGCCAAGAAAAAGCCGCCGGCGCCGGGGGGCGAAGGCGGCTTTTATCGACGTCTCAAGGCATCGGGCCTCTGAAGCTCAAGGGTTTACTTCAGATCGTCGGCCTTGCTGATGATGTGGGTGACGATGCCATAGTCCTTGGCCTCTTCCGCCGACATCCAGAAGTTACGATCCGTGTCCTGCTCGATCTTCTCGAGCGGCTGGCCGGTCTCGCGGGCGATGATGCTGTTCAGACGCTTGCGCATCTTCACGATCTCGCGCGCCTCGATGGCGATGTCGGTGGCCTGGCCGCCGGTGCCGCCCATCGGCTGATGGATCAGGAAGCGGGTGTTGGGCAGGCAGTAGCGGTTTTCCTTGGCCGCACCCAGGAAGATGTGCGCGCCGGCGCTGGCCACCCAGCCGGTGCCCAGGACCAGGACGCGCGGGCGGATGAACTGCAGCACGTCGTGGATGCTGTCGCCGCTTTCGACATGGCCGCCTTGGGAGTTGATCACCAGGCGGATGGGGTCGTCGCTCTCGGCCGCCATGGCGAGCAGCTGGGCGACCGTGCTCTCGGCGATCTTCTGGTTGATCTCACCGAAAAGCAGGATGGTGCGGCTCTTGAACAGGCTTTGGGCCACGGGGGAGAAGGGCGCGCCTTTGGACTTCTCCTCCTTGCCGCCTTCCGGAGCGGACTCGGGGGCGTCGGGTTCTTCGTCGTCGAAGCGGATCGGCAGGGTCACCAGGATCTCCTTGGGAACGAACAAGGCGGGGGCCAGACCGGCGGCCCATCCACCCACCCTTATCAGGTAGCGGGATTCGCCGCCCCATTCAACCCGCCCGTGACAGAAGGCTTTTACCATGATCGGCTACCCCGGCCGGTCTAGCAAGGGTGGCGCGCCGCTCTCGGCATGGGTAAAGGTTAAAGCCGCATCGGCTGGAGACGGGATCACATGATGGGGCAGGGGCCGGCACCCTTCCTGGAACTGCAGGGCGTGACCAAGCGCTATCCCAACGGGACGTTGGCGCTGACCGACATCTCGCTGGCCGTGGGTGACGGGGAATTCCTGGCCATCGTCGGGGCCAGCGGCTGCGGCAAGAGCACCATCCTGCGCCATGTGGCCGGCCTGGTGGCGCCCACGGCCGGCCGCATCACCTGGTCCCAGCCACCCGCCGCCGGTGGTATTGGCATGGTCTTTCAAGAGCCGACACTCATGCCTTGGGCCCGCATCCAGGACAATGTCCGCCTGCCGCTGGATCTGGCCAAGGTGCCGCGCGCCGTGGCCGACGCCCGCGTCAGCGCCCTGCTGGCCCAGGTGGGGCTGGCCGATTTCGCCCAGGCCTATCCCCGCGAACTGTCGGGCGGCATGAAGATGCGCGCCGCCATCGCCCGCGCCTTGGTCACCCGTCCGCGCCTGCTGCTGATGGATGAGCCGTTCGCGGCGCTGGATGAGATCACCCGTCAGAAGCTGAACGACGACCTGCTGGCCCTGTGGCGGGAGCAGCGCTTCACCGCCATGTTCGTGACCCACAGCGTCTATGAAGGCGTGTACCTGGCCAACCGCGCCATCGTCATGGCCCCCCGGCCGGGACGCATCCATGCCGACATCCCGCTGGATCTGCCCTATCCCCGGGACGAGTCCCTGCGCACCAACGCCCGATACGCCGCCGCGTGCCGCACGGTATCCCTGGCTCTGGCCGACGCCATGCGGGGGGCGGCATGAGCGCGCTGCGCCGCTTGGCGCCGGTCATCCTGGGTGTGATCGTCCTGGCGGGGTGGGAGGGGTTGGTGCGCCTGCTGGCCGTGCCTGCCTTCGTCCTGCCGCCCCCCAGCGCCGTGGTGGCGGCTCTGCTGGCTGATCCTGAGACGCTGGGCCTGTCGCTGTGGTTCACGCTGACCGTGACCTTGCAGGCCTTCGCCCTGGCGGTGACGGGCGGGGTGGCGCTGGCCATCCTGTTCACCCGGTCGCCGCTGCTGGCCTCCGCCCTCTATCCCTACGCCGTCATTCTGCAGGTGACGCCGGTAATGGCCATAGCGCCCCTGCTGCTGGTCTGGGTGGGGTATGAGCGGGTGGATCTGGCGCAGCTGATCCTGGCGTGGATCGTCGCCTTCTTTCCCATCCTGGGCAACACCACCCTGGGCCTGCGCTCCGCCGACACGGGCCTGCGCGACCTGTTCCGCCTCTATGGCGCCAGCAAATGGCAGGTGCTGTGGCGGCTGGAGCTGCCCTCGGCCTTGCCTTACCTGCTGGCCGGCATGAAGATCTCGGGCGGGCTGGCGCTCATCGGCGCGGTGGTGGCGGAATTCGTGGCGGGCTCGGGGACGGGCAGCGGCCTGGCCTGGCGCATCGTGGATGCCAGCAACCGTTTGAACACCCCGCGCATGTTCGCGGCCCTGGCGCTCTTGTCCCTGCTGGGCATCGCGATCTTCGCCCTGCTGTCGCTGATGCAGCGCCTGGCGCTCCGGCGCTGGCACGACAGCGAGGCCGCAAACCGATGAGTCCCAGTCAACGGCATGAGCTTTAACTCATGCCGTTGTAGGACGCGACCGCGTCCGCCGGATGCCGAGCACCGCCCAGTTAGTGTAAAGGGGGGCGCAGCGAGGAAGCGAAGCGGCCGGATGGCCGCGCCCGACGAGGGCGAACTAAACCAACTATTTGTCGTAGTTCAGCAGCGACAAAACAGGCACATCCAGCTTTTTGCGGCCTTCCAGGAAGTCCAGCTCGATCAGGAAGCCGGCGGCGCGCACGTCGGCGCCCACGTCACGCAGCAGCTTGATGGCGGCGCTCATGGTGCCGCCGGTGGCCAGCAGGTCGTCCACCACCACCACGCGCTGACCGGGCTTCACCAGGTCGGCCTGGATTTCCACCGTGTCGCTGCCGTACTCCAGATCGTAGGAGTGGCGGACCACGTCGCCCGGCAGCTTGCCCTTCTTGCGCACCATGGCGAAGCCCAAGCCCAGCTTCAGCGCCAGGGGGGCGGCCATCAGGAAGCCGCGGGACTCGATGCCCACCAGGAAGTCGACGCCCGTCTCCTGGATCAACCGCGCCATGCGGCCCATGGCGACCGCCCAGGCATCGGAATGGGCCAGCAGCGGCGAGATGTCGTAGAACAGGATACCGGGCTTGGGATAGTCCGGGACGCCGCGGATGTGGCTTTTCAGGTCCATGGGGGAAGGCCTCGGGGAAAACGGATGCGCCCCGGTGCCGGGGCGCGAAATCATAGGGGAGGCTGGTCCGGCATGCCAGCGCCAAGCCGCGCCGCCCCGTCCGGATGGTCCGGATGGGCATCTCGCGGCCGCTGCTGTTGACCCGCAGCGGGCCTTTCTGTCAAGTGAAGGACGAGCAAGGCCGCCCGGCGCCCCTGTCAGGATGGGGGCGGGGGCCGGCAGGGGCCGGCCCAGTAAAGGGGCGGGCCGGCGAAGGGGCGAGATGGCGGCGGCAGGCGGCGGCGTGATCAAGACGGCATGGGACGGCGACCATTGGTTGCTGGCCGCCCTTGGCCGTTGGGACCTGGCGGGGGCGGAGCGCCTGGACATGGCGCTGACGCGCCTGAAGCCGGAGCGCAAGCCGGGCCAGGTGCTGCTGGACCTCTCCGGCCTGTCGGGCATGGACACCGCCGGCGCCCTGGTGCTGGATCGCCTGATCGAACGCCTGCGCGCGGAGGGGGAGACGGTGGCCGTGGTCGGTGCGACGATGGCCCAGTGCACCCTGCTGCGCGACGTGCGCCGCGCCGTGGTGCGCCATCCCGAGGTCACCACGCCGCATCGGCCTTTCCATGATTTGCTGGAACGGGTGGGCAAGGGCGCCTTCAGCCTGGCCCAGGACGCGTTCCAGTTGCTGAGCTTCTTCGGGCTGGTGTTCATCACCATCGCCCGCGTGGCCCGCGATCCGCGCCGTTTCCGCTGGACAGCCTTCTTCTTTCATCTGGAGCAGGTGGGCCTGAACGCCCTGCCCATCATCGGCCTGCTGACCTTCCTGATCGGCGTCGTGCTGGCCTATCAGAGCGCCGACCAGCTGCGCCGATTCGGTGCTGAAATCTTCGTCGTCAACCTGTTGGGCATCGGCATCCTGCGCGAACTGGGGGTGCTGATCACCTCCATCATCGTCGCCGGCCGCTCCGGTTCCGCCTTCACCGCGCAAATCGGCACCATGAAGGTGAACCAGGAGGTGGACGCCATGCAGGTGCTGGGGCTGGATCCCATCGAGATGCTGGTGCTGCCCCGCCTGGCGGCCCTGTTCGTGGCCCTGCCGCTGGTCAGCTTCTACGCTGATGTGGTGGGGCTGTTCGGCGGCGCCGTCATGTCCTACGGCACCCTGGACATCACGCTGGGCCAGTTCCTGCGGCAGTTGCAGGTGGCCGTCAGCCCGACCACCATGCTGGTGGGCCTGATCAAGGCGCCGGTCTTCGCCATGGTCATCTCGCTGGTCGGCTGTTTCGAGGGCCTGAACGTGACCGGCAGCGCCGAAAGCGTGGGCAAGCTGACCACCCGCTCGGTGGTCGAATCCATCTTCCTGGTGATCGTGCTCGACGCGCTGTTCTCCATCCTCTTCTCCTATCTCAAGATCTGAGAGGCGCCGATGAGCCTTGGCAACTCAGAGGGGGGCGGCCCGGTGGGAGACCCGGTGGGAGACAACGTCGCGCCGGTCATCCAGGTGCGGGGCCTGGTCACGCGCTTCGGCCGCCAGACGGTGCACGACGGCGTGGACCTGGACGTGCGCCGGGGCGAGGTCATGGGCGTGGTCGGCGGCTCGGGCACCGGCAAGTCGGTGCTGCTCAAGGAGATCATCGGCCTGTTGCGCCCCACCGCCGGCCGGGTGGAGGTGCTGGGCACCAACATGTGGACGGCCGACAGCGCCGCCCGTCGCACTATCCAGAGCCGCTGGGGCGTGCTGTTCCAGGACGGCGCCCTGTTCAGCTCCATGACCGTGGCGGAGAACGTCATGGTGGCGTTGAAGGAACACACGGATCTTGAGGACTGCCTGATCCAGGAACTGGCCCGCATCAAGATTTCCATGGTGGGCCTGCCGCCGGACAGCTGCTCCAAATACCCGTCCCAGCTTTCGGGCGGCATGCGCAAGCGCGCCGGCCTGGCCCGCGCCCTGGCGCTGGATCCGGAAATCCTGTTCCTGGATGAGCCAACGGCCGGCCTGGACCCCATCGGCGCCGCCGCCTTCGATGAGCTGATCGGGACATTACAGCGCAGCTTGGGCCTGACCGTCGTCATGGTTACCCATGATTTGGACAGCCTTTATGCCATTTGCGATCGCATCGCGGTGCTGGTCGACCGTAAGATGAGGGTGGGAACCATTGACATGTTGCTGGCGGACACGCATCCCTGGATCCATGACTACTTCCATGGACCGCGCGGCCGCGCGGCCGTGAAGAGCTGAGCAGTTAGGGGCTGAATTCACATGGAAACGCGCGCCAGCTACGCGCTCGTCGGCGGGTTCATCCTGGCACTGACGGCGGCCCTGTTCATCGCCATCGTCTGGCTGGCCAAGGTCCAGTTCGACAAGGCGTCGACCCCTTACCGCATCTATTTCTCCGGCTCCGTCACCGGCCTGGTGGCGGGCAGCCCCGTGCGCTATCGCGGCGTGGCCGTGGGCCGGGTCACCGACATCCGCATCGATCCCGGCAACGTGGAACGCATCGAGGTGAAGGTGGAGGTGCCGAAGGACACCCCCATCAAGTCCGACGCCGTGGCCTCGCTGGAACCGGTGGGCGTGACCGGCGGCGTCTATGTCGAGATCGCCGGCGGCAGCCAGGAGGCGCCGCTGCTGCGTGAGACGCAGAACGACGTGGACGTGCCCGTCATCCCGTCGCGCCCCAGCAACATCGCCTCGCTGTTGCAGGAGGCGCCGCACCTGCTGGAAAACCTGATCAAGCTGTCGGATAGCTTGGCGGGCTTCATGACGCCCGACAACCAGAAGGCCTTCGCCTCCATGCTGGCCAACCTGGCCTCCACCGCCGGCGCGGCCAACGGCACGGTGCAGGATGCCGGCCACCTGGTGAACGAGCTGCGCGGCAGCGTGCGCGAGATCAGCAAGCAGACCGAGGCGCTGCTGGTCGACACCCGCACCACCGTGACCACGGTGGGCAGCGACGCCAAGCGTATCAGCGGCAACCTGAACCAGTCGGCGGAGGACGTGAAGGTCCTGACCCGCAACCTGAACCAGACGGTGGAACAGCTGCGCGGCATGGTGGAGGAGAATTGCGGCCCCATTCGCGACTTCACCTCCAGCGGCCTTTACGACCTGACCCAGCTGATCGGTGACCTGCGCACGCTCAGCAACAACCTGTCGCGGGTGACCAACCGCATCGAGAACGATCCGTCCGGCTTCCTGTTCGGTGGCCGGCAGCGTGGGGTGGAGGTGAAATGAGGGGGACCCACAAGGGTGCGATGAGCCGCCGCCGCCTGCTGGCGCGCGGGATGGGGGTGATGGGTGGCGGCCTGGCGCTGGGGTCGCTGCCCGCCTGTTCCGTGTTCGACAGCCCGCCGCACGTGGTGCGGCTGACGGCCGCGCGCGAGTTCTCGCCGGCGCCGCCGGTGGGCTGGCAACTGCTGGTGGGGGTGCCCACCACCACGTCGGTGCTGAACACCACGCGGATCGCGTTGAGCCGCCTGGAGGGGGACTTCGGTTATTTCGATGCCGAGTGGCAGGACCCGATGCCGGAGATGGTGCAGGGCCTGTTGATCGAGTCCTTCGAGTATTCCGGCCGTGTCTCGGGCGTGGGACGAGAAGGCTCCGGCCTGCGCGCCGACTATGTCCTGCTGACCGACGTCCGTGATTTCCAGGCGGAGTATCCCCACGCGACGGTGGAGGACGTGCCCACCGTGCATGTCCGTGTCCAGTGCAAGATGGTGACGCTGCCACGCCGCACCATCCAGGAAAGCCAGGGCTTCGAAATCCGGATGCCGGCCAAGTCCACGGGTTTCCCCGCCGTGCTGGCGGCCTATGACGAGGCTTTCCACACGCTGGCCCGGCAGGTCGCCGAATGGGCCCTGCAGCCTGGGCGGCGCGCGGGCGGCGGCGTTTAAGGGAAGGGGACGGCCATGCCCTTCCTCCGGGGCCCCGCGCGCGGCAGTTCCGTTGTCGATGGCCTGCCGTATGAGACGCTGGTCCGGCTGGTCGACGCCGCGCGCGAGGTCAGCTTGTGCACGCGGGCCTTGGCCAAGACGGGCGACACGGTGCTGAGCGAGGTCCTGCGCGACGCCACCCCGCCGCTGGAGGCCTGGCACCACCACCCGCCGGGCGACGTTTACGACAGCGAATACCACGCCCAATTCTACTTCCATGCCCACCCGGAGTTGGAACTGGTTGGGGAGGAGGTGGGGCACTTTCACACGTTTATGCGGCCCCTGGGCATGCCGGAGGGCGTGGCGCCGGCGCCCTTGCCCGATCTCCGGCCCGACCCCGACGGCAACGCGGCGCTTAGCCATCTGGTGGGGATTTCCGTCAACGGCATGGGCCGGGTGACGCGGCTGTTCACCACCAACCGCTGGGTGACGGGCGAAACCTGGTACGCCGCGGCCGACGTCGTGCGCATGCTGGACGGTTTCCAGGTCGACCACGCCCGGCCGTCCTGGCCGCTGAATTGTTGGATCACCGCCCTGGTCAGCCTGTATCGCGATGAAATCGTTGAACTTTTGCAAGAGAGGGATGCGGTTGTCGGCCACTGGCAGGCGGAGCACCCCGGTAGTTACGTCTATGACGACCGCGCGCTGGAGGTGACGTCGGAACGGATGGTCGACGTGGAGGGCCGCATCCAGGAACTGGAGCGGGCGTTGCGCCGGCGCAACCGTCAGCAATCCCCCATGGCGGATCCCGCGTAGCAGCCTTGGGCGGCCGGCAGGGAATATCACCCAAATGGCGTTGGCCAAGACGGGGAAGGCTGTATTATTAATGGGCAATGGTCACCCGACGTGCGTCGGGGATCTTAATGGTGGTGAAACCTGGTACCCCCGGTCCGGCGGCGTGTGACGGCCCTGGGTGGGGATGACAAGCCAGGTGACCGGTCGGTATCGAAGGGAGCGGGTTGCCCTGCCAATGTCCGAGACCTTGACGCATGAGGACGTGCAACGGCTTCTGGCCGATCCGTCCGCCACGACCCGGGCCGAAATGGCCACCAAGGTTGCCGCCCAGTTCGGCGCCGATCAGCTCTCCCCCTCGGAACGGGCCCTGGCCGAGGACATCGTGCGCTTGATGGCCCGCGACGCCGCCGTGCGCGTCCGTTCCGCCCTGTCGGAGAGCCTGAAGACCTATCCCGCGATACCCCGCGACGTCGCCCTGCAATTGGCGCGCGATGTGGAAGAGGTATCGCTGCCCTTCATCGAACTGTCGTCGGTGTTGACCGACGCCGACCTGATCGAGCTGATCAAGACCGGTTCGGAAGCCAAACAATCGGCCGTGGCCAAGCGTCCCGACGTGTCGGAGGGCGTGGCCGACGCGCTGGTGGACAATGGCGCCGAGACCGCCGTCGCCACCCTGATGGCCAATGAGGCCGCCAAGGTGACGGAAGTGGCGCTGACCCGCGTGCTGAACCGCTTCCCCAAGAGCGACGCCGTCCACGCCCCCCTGATCGAGCGAGGCAGTCTGCCGGTCACCATCGCCGAGCGGCTGGTGACCATGGTGTCGGAACAGCTGCGCGAGCGGCTGGTGGAACGGCACGAGCTGCCGGCCGACGTCGCCAGCGACATCGTCCTGCAGGGCCGCGAGAAGGCGACGTACGAGCTGGTGGGCGTCGCGACCGACGCCCAGCTGGAAACGCTGGTGGAGCAGCTCTATCGCAACGGCCGCTTGTCGCCGTCGCTGCTGCTGCGGTCGCTGTGCATGGGCGACGTGGCCTTCTTCGAGGTGGCGCTGGCCCAGCTGGCCCGCATTCCCACGCCCAACGCCCGCATGCTGATCCATGACGCCGGCAAGCTGGGCATGAAGGCGCTGTTCGATCGCACGGGCATGCCCCAGTCGATCTACCCGGCCATCAAGGTGGCGCTGGACGTCGCCAGCGAGACGGAATTCGATGGCGGCGAGCATGACGTGGAGCGCCATCGCCGCAAGATGCTGGAACGCATCCTCACCCAGTTCGAGGAAATGGCCAGCGACGACCTGGATTATCTGCTGAGCAAGCTGACCGACCTGACCACGAAGGTCTGACGGGCCACGCCTCGACCACGGTTTGCGGGCATCGCTCCGTGGCCGCCAGTCCTTGGCGGCCAACATCGGATGGGGACCACCTGGATGCTGATTGCCATGCTGCGCGCGGCCTGCGCCGCCGCTGTGCTTAGCCTTGCCTGCACGGCGCCCGCCGGCGCCGGTTCCCTGGATATGCCGGCGCTTCAGGCGCGCCTGGACCGGCTGACCCACGACTTCCCCGGCCGCGCCGGCGTCGCCGTGCGCGATGGCGCCACCGGCGCCGAGGTGGGGGTGAGGGCGCAGGAGCGCTTTCCGGAGCAGAGCGTGTTCAAGCTGACCGTGGCCATCGCCCTGCTGGACCTGGTGGATCACGGACGCATGGACCTGACGCAAAAGGTCACGCTCTACCCCAAGGACCGTTCCGTCTACTGGCAGCCGCTGGCCAAGAACATTACGCCCGCCGGCTGGACCACCACCCTGGACGACCTGATGGCCCGCATGGTGGCTGACAGCGACAACATCGCCGCCGACACGATGCTGCGCCTGATCGGCGGGCCGGCGGTGGTGCAGGCGGCCCTGACGGCCCGGGGCCTGGATGGCATCCGGGTGGACCGGGATGAGCGCCATCTGCAAAGCGACATCCTGGGCCTGACCTGGAAGGACGCCTATGTCGAGCCGGCGGCGTTCCAGGCCGCGGCCGATTCCGTACCGGCCGCCACCCGTCTCGCCAAGCGCGAGGCCTACCTGAACGATCCCCGTGACACGGCCAAGCCGGCCGCCATGGCCTTGCTGCTGGACCGGCTGGACAAGGGCGAGCTGCTGAGCCCCGCCGGCACCCGCCGCCTGCTGGACGTCCTGGACCATACCACCACCCAGCCCCACCGCCTGAAGGCCGGCCTGGGCGCCGGCTGGACGGTGGCGCACAAGCCGGGGGCGGGACCTTCTGTCGAAGGCGTGACCCTGGCCAACAACGACGTGGGCCTGATGACCGCGCCGGATGGCGGCCGTTATGCCGTGGCGGTCTATGTCGCCAGCGTGCAGGGCCCCCGTGAGAAGGCGGACGCCTTCATCGCCGATGTGGCCCGGGCCGTGGTGGACTCCTGGACTCCCGACTAATGGCGGGACCTCAGGTTCCCCGCCGCTTCGCCCGCGCCGTCGGCTCCGCTTCCAGCGGGTTGTCGGGCCAGTAGTGGCGGGGGTAGCGGCCCGCCAGATCCTTCTTCACGTCCCGGTAGGTGTTGGCCCAGAAGGAGGCCAGGTCGCGGGTGACCTGGATGGGGCGATGGGCGGGCGACAGCAGGTGCAGCAGCACCGGCACGCCCGCCACCGTCGGCGTCTGCGGCAGGCCGAACAGCTCCTGCAGGCGCACCGCCAAGGTGGGGATTTCGCCGGAGTAGTCGATGGGCAGGCGCGATCCGCTGGGCACGTCGATGTGGGTGGGCGCCTGGCGCTCCAACTCCTGGCCCTGGGCCCAGTCCAGCATGCCGGTCAGCGCGCCGTGCAGGTCCAGGCGCGGCAGGTGGCCCACGCGGCTGATGCCGGGCAGGTAGGGGGCGAGCCAAGTCTCCATGTCGGCCAGCAGCGCCTCGTCCGACAGGTCGGGCCAGGCGCCCGCGGCGCCGGAGCGGTGCAGGAAGCGCACGCGCTCCCGCCACGCCTCCAACGCCTTGGTCCAGGGCAGGACCGCCAGGCCCATCTCGCGAATGCCGGCCATCATGGCGGCGGCCATGGCCTCGCCCGAAGGCTGGCTCAGCGCCTCATCCTTCAGCACTAGGCCGAACAGGCGGCGGCGGCGGCGGGCCAGCACGGCCTGTTCCCGACCATCCCAGCTCACCAGTTCCTCCGTCACGACGCGGTCGGCGTAAACCTCCTCGATCTCCTCCCGTGTGATGGGGGCGGCCAGGTAGATGCGGGCCTCGCGCGCGTCGCCGTCCAAGTCGCCCACCGCCAGCCAGTCCTGGCGCGACAGGGCGTCGGCGCTGTCCAGCGCAGCGCCCTTGCCGTTGGCCAGGCGGTACTGGCCCTGGCCGCCGGGGCGTTTCTGCGCCAGGCGGTCGGGGTAGGCCAGCGCCAGCAGGCGGCCGGCATCCTCACCCGTGAACGACCGGTCGGTGATGCGCAACTGGCGCATGGTCTGGCGGGCGCTTTCCCGGATCTGGCGCAAGGCATTGCGATCGGCGGCCCCATCGTCCTGGCCGGACAGCAAATCCAGCCGGCGGCGCAGGTCGGCGTCCCGGGAAATGCCACGCAGGGGATCCCGCTCCTCCAGCAGGGCCGCCAGATGGGCGGCCGCGGCGCCCAAGCCCAGATCCATGCCCACCAGCACCATGTGGGCCAGGCGGGGATGCATGCCCAGCGTGGCCATGCGCCGGCCGTGGGAAGTGATCCTGGCCGCGTCGTCCAGGGCACCCAACTGGCCCAGCAGGGTGCGGGCCTGGGCCAGGGGAGCCGGCGGCGGCAGGTCCAGCCAGGGCAGGACGCTCACGTCGTCCACGCCCCAGGCCGCCAGCTCCAGCGCCAGGGGCGCCAAGTCGGCGCGCAGGATTTCCGGCGGGGCATAGGGGACCAGCGCCCGGTCGGCCTGCTCGCTCCATAGCCGATAGCAGATGCCCGGCTGCAAGCGGCCGGCGCGGCCCCGGCGCTGGTCGGCGGACGCGCGGGAAACGCGGGTGGTCTCCAGCCGGTTCATGCCGCTGCCGGGATCGAAGCGGCCCAGGCGGGCCTGGCCGGCGTCGACCACGATGCGGATGCCGTCGATGGTCAGGCTGGTTTCGGCGATGGCGGTGGCCAGCACCACCTTGCGCTGGCCGGCCGGCGCCGGGCGGATGGCGGCCTCCTGCTGGTCCAGCGCCAGGTCGCCGTAGAGGGGGGCGATCACGGCGTCGCGCGGCAGGCCCAGGTCGGCCAGGGCCTTTTCCGTGCGGCGGATTTCACCGGTGCCGGGCAGGAAGACCAGGGCGCTGCCCGCTTCCTCCATCAACGCGCGCTTGACCACGCGGGCCACGGCCGTCTCCAGCCGGTCGGTGGCGGCGGGCTCCACCCAGCGGGTCTCCACCGGGAACGCGCGGCCCTCGCTGGTCACCATGGGCGCGGCGTCCTCTTCCCCCTTGGCCAACAGCCTGGCCACGGCGGCACCGTCCAGGGTGGCGGACATGACCAGCAGGCGCAAATCCTCACGCAGCAGGCCCTGGGCCTGCAGGCAGAAGGCCAGGGCCAGGTCGGCGTCCAGGCTGCGCTCATGGAACTCGTCGAACAGCACGGCGCCCACGCCGTCCAGCGACGGGTCGCCCTGCAACCGGCGCAGGAAGAGGCCTTCCGTCACCACCTCGATGCGGGTGGCGGGGCCGACGCGGGTATCCAGGCGGACGCGGTAGCCCACCGTCCCGCCCACCGTCTCACCCAGGGTGTCGGCCATGCGCTTGGCGGCGGCGCGGGCGGCCAGGCGCCGGGGTTCCAGCATGATGATCTTCCGGCCGGCCAGCCAGGGCTGGTCCAGCAGGGCCAGGGGCACGCGCGTGGTCTTGCCGGCGCCGGGGGCGGCCTGCAGCACGGCGTTGGGCGTGCCGGCCAGGACCCGCAGCAGGTCCGGCAGCACGGCATCGATGGGAAGGGCGGTCTGGTCGATGGGCGGCATGGTGCCGTCATAGCGCGCGGCCGTGCCCGCTGCCACCCCTAGCGACGCTTTGCTATGATGCGGGTCCGCGTCTCATCCGAAGGGAAGGGCTGGACCATGTACATCGTCGGCATCGTGATACCCGTGCCTGGGGACAAAAAGGACGCCTACCGCGCCTGGTCGGAGAACAGCGCGGCGCTATTCAAGGAATATGGCTGCCTGGAGGTCGTGGAGTCGTGGGAGGACAACGTTCCCGACGGCAAACAGACCGACATGCGCCGGGCGGTCGCGGCCCAGCCGGGGGAGAAGATCGTCTTTTCCTGGCAGGTGTGGCCGGACAAGGAAACCCTGGACGCCGTCGAGGCCAAGATGCACGACGACCCGCGCTTTGATATTCCGGGTGACATGCCGTTCGACGCCAAGCGGCTGATCTACGGCTGCTTCAGTCCGTTGCATGTCGTGGGGCGGGAATGACCCCCACTTGGAGGACGCCGCCCACCATGGGGGCTCGCTGACGCGTGAGGGGCGGGCTTCAGGCCAAACTTAAGGCTTCCAGGCTGCGCTGGAAGTCTTCCGGCCGGTAGGGCTTGGTGATGAAGCCCAGCGAAACCGAGGGCACGCGGCTGCGCAGGGTGTTGGCGTCGACGGCGCTGGTGAACAGGCTCCGGATGCCGAAGCGCTTCCAGATGCGCTCCGCCGCTTCCACCCCGTCATCGCCGCCGCGCAGCATGACGTCCATCAGCACCAGGTCGGGACGGTGGTTGTCCACCGCTTCCACCGCCTCATCCACCGATGCGGCCAGGGCGCAGACCTCATGGCCCTGCTGCAGCAGGATCTGCTGAAGGCCAAGGGCGATCAGCGCCTCATCCTCGACGACCACAATGCGATACCGGGGATGGCGGGCCGTGGAGGACCGCTGGGTCAATTCCCGATCGATTGTCTGTTCGGCACGCACGGGACAACAACCTTCAACGTCACGAAAGTCACCAGGACGCGCCGTCGCCGGAGGCTGACCCAGATTGGCTACATTTTTCCGCAAACCGACGTGAAAGGGTATCCGCCCTTGAGGAAGAGACCGGTAGGCAACCTGTCATAGTTCACAGGGTGGAGCGGTGTGAGCAGCCATGGAACTGGAGGTACTGCCAAAAAAGGCCTTGAACAGCCAAGACACGACCGGCCTTAACCCGAAGGACATGCAATGGCACTTAAAATCCGGGACGGCCCTGTCTACACTGCGCCCATCCACCTATGTCCCTGGGGCCCGCCGTTCGGGGCCTGTCTGGGGCCCTGCCTTTTGGAAAGTGCAAATGTCCGCTCTCAGCACCGTCATCGTGCCGATCAACCGCGCCGGTTGGCCCTTCATCCTGGGCTTCGCCGTGGTCACCCTCATCCTGTTCTGGCTCTCTACCTTCCTGGGCTGGATCGGCGTGATCCTGACGGCCTGGTGCGCCTACTTCTTCCGCGATCCCGACCGTGTGGTCCCCACCCGTCCCGGCCTGATGGTCAGCCCGGCCGACGGCTTGGTGCAGATGATCACCAAGGCGGTGCCCCCGCCCGAGCTGGGCATGGGGCCCGAGCCGCTGACCCGCATCAGCATTTTCCTGAACGTGTTCAACGTGCACATCAACCGCACGCCCATCGAGGGCACGGTGACCCGCGCCGAATACCATCCGGGCAAGTTCCTGAACGCCGCCCTGGACAAGGCCAGCGACCTGAACGAACGCATGAGCATCCGCCTGGCCATGCCCGACGGCCGTGAGATCGCCTTCGTGCAGATCGCGGGCCTGGTGGCCCGGCGCATCATCTGCACCCTGAAGCCGGGGCAGAGCGTGTCGACCGGGGAACGCTACGGCCTGATCCGCTTCGGCAGCCGCACCGACGTCTACCTGCCGGACGGCGTGCAGCCCCTGGTGGTCGTGGGCCAGAAGGCCCTGGGGGGCGAGACCATCCTGGCCGACCTGACCAGTGCGGAGCCGCAGCGCCAGGGCGTGGTGCGCTGATGGCGCAGCGTCCCCCAGGGTGGGCGGGGGCGCGCTGGGACGGCGGCGGCGGGCCATCCGGCCGCCGCGCCTGGGCGGCCTCACCATCAACAAGCTGCTGCCCAACATGCTGACGGTGCTGGCCCTGTCGGCCGGCATGACGGGCATCCGCTTCGCCACCGAACAGCGCTGGGAACACGCGGTCGTCGCCATCGTGGTGGCGGCCGTGCTGGACGCGCTGGACGGCCGCATCGCCCGGCTGCTGAACGCGCAGAGCAAGTTCGGGGCGGAATTGGACAGCCTGTCCGACGTGGTCAGCTTCGGCGTGGCTCCCGCCATGATCCTGTACATGTGGGGCTTGAACGAGGCGCGCAGCTTCGGCTGGATCGCCTGCCTGCTGTTCGGGGCCTGCGCCGCGCTGCGCCTGGCCCGGTTCAACACCGCCCTGGGCTCGGCCGCGCAGAAGCCGGTATGGGCCTACAATTACTTCACCGGTGTGCCGGCCCCGGCCGGCGCCGGCCTGGCCCTGATCCCCATCGTCGCCAGTTTCGAGATGGGGCGCGCGGTCGTGGGCCACCCGGCCTTCGTCGTGGTGTGGACCGTGGGCATGGCGGCGCTGATGATCAGCGCCATCCCCACCTTCTCGCTGAAGGGCCTGCGCATCCACCCGCGCTACGTCGTCTTCATCTTCCTGGGCTTGGTGCTGCTGGCGGCCGGCGTGGTCAGCGCGCCCTGGACCACATTGCTGATCCTGGGCGTCGGTTACCTCGTAACGCTGCCCTTCAGCGTGCGCCAGTACCAGCGCCTGATGGCGCAGGCGGAATTGCTGGTGGGCGCCGGGCCGGAGGAGACGGAGGGTGTTGCGGCGCCCGAGGGGGCGCCGGAAGGGGCGGGGGAGGAGCCGGCGGTAGAACCGTCTGTGCAGCCCCAGGACGGGGCGTCGCCGCGGTCCTGACCGCCCTATTTGTGGGCTACCAGCAGCCGGGCGTGGAGATGGACGGGCATTTTCCCGTCCGCTCCTGTCTCATGCGCCACGGCGGCGGTGATGCGATCCTCCAAGGTCGCGCGGTCTTGCGCCGGCAGCCGGGCCAGGGCCGGCGTGAAGGCCATGTCCAGGGTGGGGCGCCAGAAGGGCTTGGCGGCGTCGGCCAGGACCGATTGCTCCAGCGAGGTTTCCGACACGCCGCTGAAGCCGGCATCCAGGAACAAGCGGCCCAGGGTGCCTTCCTCGGCGAAGCGGAACAGCGCCGCCAGCTCCGGCACGCCGCCCAGCACGTCATCCAACAGACGGAACAGGGTGTTGTCGGCCTGCGGGCCCCAGCACAGCAGGGCCGCGATGCCACCGGGGCGCAGGACCCGGCGCATCTCCGCCGCCGCACCCAGGGCGTCCGGCACGAACATCAATCCGAAGCGGCAGCTGATCCGGTCCACGCTGGCGGACCCCAGGGGCAGGGCGGTCATGTCGGCCGCCAAGAAGGACAGGGCGTCGATACCGGCGCCGCGCCGGCGGGCGCCAGCCAGCATGGCCGGGACCAGGTCGCTGGCCAGCACGCGGCCGCCTTCGGAACCCTGGGCCGGCCCCATGCTCTTGGCGGCGGTGATCGCCGGTTCACCGGCACCGCTGGCGAGATCGAGAAGGACGTGGTGGGGCTGAAGGGCGAGCGCGGCCAGCAGCGGCCGGTTCAGCCGGTCGGCCGGATCGGCCATGCTGTCGGCCCAGCGGTCCCAGGCCTGGCCGCTGTCATGCCAGCGGCGGATTTCCCGTTCGCGGACGGGATCGAAGGGGGCGGCCGTGGGGCCGCCGCCGCTCAATGCAGAACCCGGGGATACTGGTCCTGCGGTTCATACCCGCCGTCGGCCAGGCGATGGCGCAGCATGTCCACCTCTTCCGTCAGGCGCTGGTTGAATTCGCCCAGCCGCTCGACCTGGCCGGCCAAGTCCGTCAGGTCGCGCTGCAGCCGGGTCAGGTGATCCGAGGCGGTGCGGGCCAGGTTGGACTGGCGCACGGCCAGCCGGCCCAGGCGGCGCCAGACATAGCCGACGGTCATGCCGGCGGCGGCCAGCACGGCCACGCAGGCGAAGACCAGGAACAGGGCGGGGTGGGCGTTATCCAACTGCGAAAGCATCTGCGTTCAACCATGGCTGCCGCGCTTCAGGGCGGCGGTCGAAGGGGGGCGGTGACCTCTTCTACAAATAAGCGTGGCACCGTCTGGTGAAAAGGCCGCGTATGCGGCTGGCGGTCAGGACAGGCTGGTCGTGGGCTCGGCCACGGTTTCCGGGGTGAGGGCCGCCAGCTTGTCGCCGAAGGCGCGCAGAACCGGCAGGAACCGGTCGATCTGGTCGCGGGTGACGTGGGCGTCGGTGCGCAGGATGATGTCCGGCGCCGCCTGCAGCAGCTGAGTCATGCGGAAAGGGCCGATCTGATCATCCAGGAACATGGATAGGCCCATCAGCATGCCCAGGGTCACATCGTCCGGAGCGCTGGGAGTGTTCAGCACGTCGTGCAGCTGTTCCATCAACGTGTAGGTCAGGACGGACGTGCGTTCGATGAGATTGTTCTGGGGGATAGGCCGGGACATGGGACTGGCGCTCCTTATCAACACCTGCCCGGTGTGGGGACCGCGTGCGGCGGGGCCATCCGGGGATGTGGGAACCATAGGACGCGGCTCGTCACCAAACCGTTAACTGCGCGCGAACGGCGCGCACGCCGGACTGTGCAAGGGGATAGGGTTAAGATCCGGCGTGGCGCGCGGTATGGTGCCTGCCGCATTAACCCGCGCGCGGGGCGACGGAAGGGGCTACACTGACGGCCCAACAGGGGCCGGCTGGCATCAGCGATATGGCATCAGCAAAGTCCGGAAAATACTACCGCCTGGACGGGTTGAGCGTCCTGGTGGCCGACGACAACCGCTTTGTGCGTACCATCCTGGTCACGGTGCTGCGTGGCCTGGGCGTCGGCCGTGTGCTTCAGGCGGAGAGTGGCGAGGAGGCCACCGCCATCCTGGATGTGTCCACCCAGATCCAGGGGGCCAGCGACATCGACATCGTCTTCGCCGATCACCTCATGGCCCCGGTGGACGGATTGGAGCTGCTGAAGTGGGTGCGCGAGCACGACCACGATAAGCTGAAGTTCATCCCCTACATCATGATGAGCGGCGAGGCGGACGAGAACGCCGTGCGCATGGCGCGCGATGGCGGCGTCACCGAATACCTGGCCAAGCCCATGTCGGTGGCTAACGTCGCCTCGCGTCTGGTGGCCATCGTTGACAAGCCCCGGCCCTTCATTCGGGCGCCCGGCTATATCGGGCCCGACCGGCGGCGGCAGACCTTGCCTTATGATGGGGAGGACCGCCGTGTCATGGCCGGCCATCGCGTGACCCTTGACGGGCCCCAGGCGCCCCTTGAGGAAGAGGCGCTTCCACCTGTCGGCCAGGCCGTGCCCCAGGTCGCGGCCGGGGAGGCGCCCCCCGGGACGGGTTGGACGCCGGGACCGATGGCGCCGTCGGAGCGGAAGCAGCGCCCGCCTCATCGGAAACTGTGGATTAACACCAATGGTGGGATATGCCGACCGGTCCTTGGAAAGTTGTGATCCCTTACAGGAGGGACGGGAATGACGGACAAGTCCGATAAAGGCCTGCCCGGGAAGGGCACCCGGGTGGTCGAGATCATCGAGTTGCCGAACAAGTTGCGCGCCAAGGTTGGCGGGGCGGCGGGCAAGCCCGGGCAGATCGACCCGGCCGCCATCGAGCGCGCCGGCCGCCACGTCGCCCGCATGGCCGAGGCGCATCAGGCCCAGACCCGCATCGACCTGACCACGCTGCAGGCCGCCTTCGAACAGGCCAAGCGCGACGCGGACCATCGGGTCCAGCACCTGCGCAAGGTTTATAAGATTTCCGACGGCATCATGACCCTGGGCCGGACCTTCGGTTACAATCTGCTGTCCGACTTCGCCAATTCCATGAACCACTTCCTGGTGGATCTGGAAAACCCCACGGACGCGCTGCTGACCGTGGTGGGCCTGCACATCGATGCCATGCATGTGGTGGTGCGCGACGACATCAAGGGCGATGGCGGTGAGCTGGGCCAGGCCCTGACCAAGTCCCTGGCCCTGGCCCGCGCCAAGCTGATTTATAAGCGTTGAAGGGGCCCTCAAGCGCCGCGCGGGCGCATCCGCGCCCGTGCCCTGTCCTTTGCTTCAGGCCGCTGGCGCTGCCCGAAAAGGTCCGGCGGCCGTGATCGCGGGCTACAGCCGCATGAGGATTGGCCCCATGCGGCTGCTTTATGCCTGGCCGGTCTCTTGCTTACTTGTCCTTGCGGGCGCGGGCGAAGGCGTCGGCCAGGGCGCCGCCGAAAGCATTGCCGAAGCTGCCGCCGCGCAACTCCTGGGCCTTGCCACCACCACCTTGGTTGGGTCGGGGGGCGCCGCCGGGCTTGCGGTCGCGGTCACCGCCCTTGGGGCCGCTTTGGGGGCTGTTCTGGGCACGGTTGCCGCCCGGGGCGCGGTTGTCGTTGCGGTTCCCGGGGCGGGCGTCGTCCTGGCGGGGGCCATTGCCGGCAGGGCGCGCCGCCTGCTCCTCCAGCCGCATGGTCAGGGCCACCCGGCGGCGCTTCAGGTCCACTTCCAGCACCTTGACCTTGACGATGTCGCCGGCGGTGACGACGGCGTGCGGGTCCTTCACGAACTTGCCGGCCAACTGGCTGATGTGGACCAGGCCGTCCTGGTGCACGCCCACGTCGACGAAGGCGCCGAAGGCGGTGACGTTGGTGACCACGCCCTCCAGCACCATGCCGGGCTGGAGGTCCTTCAGTTCCTCAACGCCCTCCTTGAAGGCGGCCGTCTTGAATTCGGGGCGCGGGTCGCGACCGGGCTTCTCCAGTTCTTTGAGGATATCCTCGACTGTTGGGATACCGAAACGATCGTCGGCATAGTCCGCCGGGTCTAGGCTGCGCAGGAAGGGGACGTCGCCGATCAAGGTGGCCAGGGTGCGGCCTGTCTTGGCCAGGATGCGCTCCACCACGGCGTAGGATTCCGGGTGCACGGCCGAGCCGTCCAGGGCGGTGTCGCCGTCGCGGATGCGCAGGAAGCCCGCCGCCTGTTCGAAGGCCTTGGGGCCCAGGCGCGACACGTCCAGCAGCTGGCGGCGGTTGCGGAAGGCGCCGTGCGTGTCGCGGTAGTCGACGATGTTGCGGGCGATGCTGTCGCTCAGGCCCGACACGCGGGCCAGCAGGGGCACCGACGCGGTGTTGAGGTCCACGCCCACGCCGTTCACGCAGTCCTCGACCACGGCGTCCAGGGTGCGGGCCAGCTTGGTGGGGCTGACATCGTGCTGGTACTGGCCGACCCCGATGGACTTGGGGTCGATCTTCACCAGTTCCGCCAGCGGGTCCTGCAGGCGGCGCGCGATGGAGACGGCGCCCCGCAGGCTGACGTCCAGGTTGGGGAACTCCTTGGCCGCCACTTCCGAGGCGGAATAGACAGAGGCGCCGGCCTCCGACACCATGATCTTGGTCAGCTTCAGCTGCGGGAACTGGGCCATGACGTCCGCGGCCAGCTTGTCCGTCTCGCGCGACGCCGTGCCGTTGCCGATGGCGATCAGGCCGACATTGTGCCGGCCGGCCAGGGCCGCCAGCGTGGCGACCGAGCCCGCCCAGTCGCGGCGCGGCTCGTGCGGATAGATGGTGGTGGTCTCCAGCAGCTTGCCGGTGGCGTCCACCACGGCGACCTTCACACCGGTGCGGATGCCCGGGTCCAGCCCCAGGGTGGCGCGCTGGCCGGCGGGCGGGGCCAGCAGCAGGCCCTTTAGATTGCGGCCGAAGACGGCGATGGCCTCATCTTCCGCCCGGTCGCGCACCGTGCCCATAAGATCCAGTTCCAGGTGCAGGGCGATCTTGGTGCGCCAGGCCCAGCGGCAGGTGTCCAGCAGCCAGCGGTCGGCAGGTCGGCCCTGATCCTGGATGCCGAATTGGTTGGCGATGGCCGCCTCGCAGGGGTGCTGCTGGCCCGGTGCCGGATCCTCGCCCACCTTCATGGCCAGGTCCAGGATGCCGCCGGCGCGGCCGCGGAACAGGGCCAGCGCGCGATGCGAGGGCAGGCCGGCCAGCGGCTCCGCCTTGTCGAAATAGTCGGAGAACTTGGCGCCTTCCTCGGCCTTGCCCTCCACGACGGTGGAGACGACGCGGCCGTGTTCCTGGCAATAGCCGCGCAGGAAGCCCAGCAGTTCCGCGTTCTCGCCCATGCGCTCCACCAGGATGGCGCGGGCGCCGTCCAGGGCCGCCTTGGTGTCGGCCACACCCTTCTCGGCATCCACGAAGGCGGCGGCGCCGGCCTCCGGGTCGTGCGACGGGTCGTTCAGCAGCAGGTCGGCCAGCGGTTCCAGCCCCGCTTCCCGCGCGATCATGGCCTTGGTCCGGCGCTTGGGCTTGTAGGGCAGGTACAGATCCTCCAGCCGCGTCTTGGTGTCGGCGGTGGCGATCTGGGTCTGCAGCTCGGGCGTCAGCTTGCCCTGCTCCTCGATGGACTTGAGGATGGTGGCGCGCCGCTCCTCCATCTCACGCAGGTAGCGCAGGCGTTCATCCAGGGTGCGCAGTTGCGTATCATCCAGGCCGCCGGTCGCCTCCTTGCGGTAGCGGGCGATGAAGGGCACGGTCGAGCCTTCGTCCAACAGGGCGACCGCCGCCGCCACCTGTTCGGGGCGGGCGGAAAGTTCGGTGGCGATAAGGCCGACGATGCGGCGCGCGGTATCGGTCATGGCGGCTATGGATCAGGCGTGGTGGCAAGGACGGTCGCCCCCGGTGGAGGCCCAGGCTCATTACCGCGACGCGGCGGGGATCGCCAGTCTTTGCTGCGCCTATTCCCTTGGGAGGGGGATTATCCACCTTTCGGGCAGGAGAATCGGGCTGCTCGTCCAGCCACCACCCCTGGCTGTCCATTGGGCTTGGGCACTATTCCTAGGGCGCCGCCCCGCCGTGTCTTGCTCTTTCGGACAGGGGAGGGACGTTTTTCCGTGTGTCGCTCCACAGACTTATCCACAGGGGGCGAATATTTCGCGCGGCAAAAACATCCGACCGATAGGAAACGGCCTCTCCGGCCGTGCCAAGGGCGGTTGATTTAATCTATGCTGCCCGCCCGGCCGCAATCGGTGGGGCAACGACGCTTGCCTTCAGGGTACGGCGGGCGGGGGACGCCAGGGGGAATGGGCTACATTCGATCCGGACTTTCCTTGACCGTCACGCGCCCCTCTGGTATCGGCGCGGATTGCTGTTATGGTGCCGGCCTCGGTGTCGAAGAGTGAGCTGATGAGCGATATTTTTCGCGAGGTCGATGACGACCTTCGCCGTGAACGACTGGAAAAACTGTGGCGCCAGGTGGGGCCTTACCTGCTGGCGGGGGCTGTGGCCATCCTGGCCGGTACGGCCGCCTACGTGGCCTGGGACCAGTACCGCACCCGCCAGGCGGTCGAGCGCACCAGCGCCCTGATCTCCGCCACGGAAAAGGTGTCCCCCGCGATCGAGAGCGGCAACGCCAAGGACGCGCTGGCCGCCCTGGCGGCGGTGACGCCCAAGCTGGGCGGCGCGCCGGCCACCCTGGCCCGCCTGCAGGAAGCCGGGCTGAAGGCCGCCAGCGGCGATGCCGCCGGCGCCATCGCCATCTATGACCAGATCGCCGGCAGCGCCGACAACGACCCCCTGTTCCGCGACCTGGCCCAGATCCTGGCCGTGATGCAGCAGGTGGACACCGGCAATCCGGCGCAGTTGCAGTCCCGCATCTCGGGCCTGACCAAGGGTCCCTGGCGTTACACCGCGCAGGAGCTGTCGGGCTTGCTGTATCTGCGTGCCAACGACCTGGCCAAGGCCAGGGAGATTTTCCAGTCCCTGTCCGCCGATCCGGCCGCACCCCAGGGCGTCCGCGCCCGCGCCGCCGATCTCGTCGCCCTCTACGCCGAGCAGAAATGACCAACAAGACCGCCGTCACCGGCCTGCCCTCCGCCGAGGTTGCCGTCCGCGCCCCCGCCGCCCGGATCGCGCCCGTGCGCCTCACCGGCGGCCGCCCCATGCGCGTCCGCCGCGCCGTCGGCCTCAGCACCGCGCTGGTGGCCTGCATGCTGCTGACCGGCTGCGGCATGTTCGACTGGCTGGGTTTCGGCGATGACAACAAGCCGAAGGAAAAGCTGGCCGGCAACCGCATCTCGGTGCTGCAGTTGGACCAGCAGATCGAGCCGGACAGCCAGGCCCAGTCCAAGCAGGTGACGCTGCCGGACGCGGTGACCAACGCCGACTGGGCCCAGCCCGGCGGCAACGCGGCCCATAATCCGGGCCACGTCACGCTGCCCAAGACCCTGAAAGAGGCCTGGAAGGTCAGCATCGAGGGGTCCTCCAGCGACAACCGCCTGCTGGACGGGCCTGTGGTCGCCGATGGCAAGGTGTATCTGCTGGATACGGACTTCGTGCTGCACGCCTTCGATGAGGCCACCGGCAAGAAGGTTTGGGAAAGCGAGATGAAGCGGCCAGACCAGGAAGGGTCGGCCATGGGCGGCGGCGTCGCCGTGGGGGATGGCGCCGTGTTCGTCACCACCGGCTACGGCGAGGCCATCAAGGTCGATCCCAAGGACGGCAAGGTCGCGTGGCGCCAGCGCATCGCCGCCCCCATCCGTTCCGGCCCCACCGTGGCCGGCGGCCGCGTGTTCGTCGTGACCATCGACAACCAGTGCATCGTCCTGGCCTCCAACAACCGCGTGCTGCAGTGGACGCACGCCGGTTTCCCCGAGCCCGCGGCCCTGCTGGGTGGCGCCAGCGCGGCGGTCGAGAACGACGTCACCATCATCCCCTATTCCTCGGGCGAGCTGTACGCGCTGCGCGTCGACAACGGCCATCCGGCGTGGAGCGACAACCTGGCGTCCTCGCGCCGCGGCGCCAACCTGGCCAACCTGGCGGACATCAAGGGCCTGCCGGTGGTGGATCGCGGCCAAGTCTATGCCGTCAGCTATTCCGGCCGCATGGTCGCCATCGACCAGCGCACCGGCCAGCACGTCTGGGAACAGGACGTGGGCGGCCAGAACCAGCCCGCCGTCGTCGGCGACTGGGTCTTCGTCCTGAACAACGAGGCCCAGCTGGTGGCCTTGACCCGCGACACGGGCCGCGTCCGCTGGATCAAGCAGCTGGAACGCTGGGAAAACCCGGAGAAGCGCAAGGATCCGATTAACTGGGTTGGCCCTATCGCGGCCGGTGGACGCTTGATTATGGCCAACAGCCTGGGGCAGGTTGTGGAAGCGTCGCCCACCAACGGCGACATCCTCAACAAGATTGAGTTCGACGACCCCATCAGCGTGGCCCCCATTGTGGTCAACAACACCCTGTTTGTGCTGACGGACGACGGCGATCTCTTCGCGTATCGATAAGGCGTTTTGGTTATGGCGAGTCCCCGCCGCTTGACGGTCGCTATCATCGGCCGGCCCAATGTCGGCAAGTCGACTCTGTTCAATCGACTTGCCGGTAAGAAGCTGGCCATTGTCGACGATACCCCGGGCGTCACCCGGGACTGGCGATCCGCCGATGGCCATCTGGCCGGCATCGAGCTGACGGTGGTGGACACCGCCGGCCTGGAAGAGGCGTTCGACGACAGCCTGGAGGCGCGCATGCGCCGCCAGACGGAACGCGCGATCGAGCGGGCCGACGTCGGCCTCTTCATCGTGGACGCCCGGGCCGGCATCACGCCGATGGACCGGCATTTCGCCGCCTGGCTGCGCAAGGGCAAGACGCCCATCATCCTGGTCGCCAACAAGTGCGAGGGCAACGCGGGCAAGCCCGGGCTCATGGAGTGCTATGAGCTGGGCCTGGGCGATCCCGTGCCGCTGTCCGCCGAGCATGGCGAGGGCATGGCCGATCTGGTGGAGGCCCTGACCCCCTACCTGCCCCCCGACGAGCCGGAGGAAGAGCAGGAGGAGGCCGAGGGCCCCCTGGACGACGAGGCGGCCGAGGCCCGGGACAACGCCAAGCCCCTGCAACTGGCCATCGTCGGCCGGCCCAACGTGGGTAAGTCCACCCTGCTGAACAGCCTGCTGGGGGAGGAGCGCGTGCTGACCGGCCCCGAGGCCGGCATGACCCGCGACGCCATCGCCGCGGAGTGGACCTGGCGTGACCGCCCGGTGAAGCTGGTCGACACCGCCGGACTGCGCCGCCGCGCCCGCGTGGAAGACAAGCTGGAAAAGCTGGCGGTGGCCGACACCCTGCGGGTCGTGCGCATGGCCCACGTGGTGGTGTTGGTGCTGGATGCCGACGCCATCCTGGACAAGCAGGATCTGACCATTGCCCGCCAGGTGATCGAGGAAGGCCGCGGCCTGGTCATCGCCGTCAACAAGTGGGACGCGGTGGCCAACCGCGCCGAGGCCCTGCAGCAGCTGAGCGACCGGCTGGAAACCTCGCTGCCGCAGGTGCGGGGCATCCCCACCATCACCATTTCAGCCCTGAAGCAGCAGAAGCTGGACGTCCTGCTGGACGCGGCGTTCGAGGTTTACCGCCTATGGAACCGCCGTATCCCGACGGCCCAGCTGAACCGCTGGCTGCAGGGCATGCTGGAATCCCACCCGCCGCCTCTGGTGGATGGCCGCCGCCTGAAGATCCGCTACATGACCCAGGTGAAGGCGCGACCGCCGACCTTCGCCCTGTTCAGCAGCCGACCGGTGGAAATTCCGGAGCACTACACGCGGTATCTGATCAACGGCCTGCGCGAGACGTTCAAGCTGCCAGCGGTTCCCCTGCGCTTTCTGTTGCGCAAGGGCAGCGACAACCCGTTCGACTGACGGGATCGCGCCAAGTTCTTCGCATTGATTGCCTGTCGCAAGGAGGGGAGCGGTCATCCGCTTCCCTTTTTTGTTGGGATAAAGGCTGGGAAGCCGGCTTTCTATTTCCTTCTGGCGATGGGGGGATCGCCTATAGTGTGGTTGGGAGCCGATTCCGGGCCACCGGGTCGCGAGGCTGGGGACGCAGGGTTGGGACATGGGATTGAAATTCCGCAGCTGCAAGTTTGAGCTGATGGGCCTGGAAGAGGGCCGCTGGACCATCCTTTTCATTGGCGATACCGAGGAAATAGCGGTGACCGAGGCCAATCGCCGGCTAGCCCAGGGCAAGCTGAAGGCTGTGCGCGTCATGGCCGTACGCACGGTCATGAACGCCTTTCCCACCGGCACCCTGGTGTTCGAGAAGACCGCGCCCGAGGTGGTGAAGCCCGCCGTGCTGCGCGAGGCGCCGGATGGCACGCCACTCTGCTCAGCGCCGGAGGATCTGTACGGCCGCCAGTCGCGCCGCGCCATCGCGCTGATCCTGCGGGATTACCTGACGCGCCAGCAGATCAGCCCGACAGAGTTGTTGCATGGTGCCACCCACCTCCGTCGGTTGCAGGACACCGGCGCCATGCTGCAGGCGGCCCTGCACAAGGCGGCCACGGTACAGTCCAAGGTGACGGGCCAGAATACCCGTGCCCGTATCGCCGACCTGGACCGCTATGTCGACGTCGTCGCCCAGAGGGCCCGCGACTTCCAGGCGAACAGCCGCAAATGGTCCGTGCCCCTGAACGGCGGCGCGGCGGAGCTCAGTGCCGCGGTGGAACGGCTGGTGGGGCCGGAAGGCCACGACCACGCCTTCTACAGCCTGCTGACCGTGCGCCTGGCGGGCATCCGCACCCTGGGTGGCAAGCTGGAGGAGGTGATGCGGCTGGCGACGCCGGAAACGCCGTGGCGATTGCAGGAGATGCTGGGTGGCATCGCCGCCGACCTTCTGCGTTTCTCCGATGTCATCCAGGACCTGTTCGGCAACCAGCGCTGCCTGTCCGATTTCCTGATCGCGCTGATCGACCTGTTGCGCGACCCGTCCGCCATGGCGGCGAAGGCCGAGGCGGAAAGCAAGGTGCCCACGCCCATGGGGCTGTTGGCGCGGCTGCTGGCCGACGACCGGTTGCCCGAGGGGCGGGAAGTGCTGCTGGAATGGCTGAGCACCGAGTTGGCCAGCGATCATCCGCTGAACCGCCATGATCCCAAGAGCGAGGGCGGCGAACTCACCCGGGTCGCCGTGGCGCTGACGGCCAATGGCGCCATCGTCGGGGGGGAGGTCGTGGAACAGGCCCTGGCGGCGCGCCGGCTGATCCAGCGCCAGCAGACCCTGCGCGGCGAGGGCCTGCACATGATCGCCGACAGCCTCAAGCCAGACTGACGAAAGCGTCGGAATGGGCGGAAGGGGCGACTGGAAAGGGCGCCCCGGGAAGGCGGCTCAGCCCACGGCGGCCAGGGGGTCCTGGTCGTCGTCGTGGCTCATGCCACGGCGGTAGTCCTGTAGGCGGGTGGTGCGCAGGGCCCGGGGCCCGTGCGCGTCGATCAGCCGCTGCCAGGACAGGAACTCCTCCTCCGATAGGGTGTAGCGCGCGCAGGCCTCCTGCATGGTCAGCAGGCCGCCGCGTACCCCGTCCACCACCTGCGCCTTGCGCCGCATCACCCACCGCTTGGTATCGGGTGGCGGAAGGTCGTCCAGGGTCAAGGCTCTGCCCTGCCCGGCGGCCTTGGCCGTGTTGCGACCCATCCCCCCGTTCAACAGCGCGCGGGGGCCGCGTCCGGCTTCGTGTGCCGACATGCCTTACCTCATACGGTGCCTGAGGACCCTGGAGTCCACCAGGGCCTGCAGCACCATAAGGGCGGGGGCGTTAAGAAGAACTGAACAGCCCTATCACTTTCGGGCAGCTCATTTCGCGCCTACGCACCCGCCAGCACGGTGGTGACATCGCTCATGTTCACGGTCATGTCACCCATCTGCAGGGTGGGGGTGGTGCCGGACATGTCAACGCCGGTCACCTTGCCAGCCACCTTCACGGTGGTGTTCACGGCCTTGCCGCTACTGTCGAAGGCGCTGACCTTCACGCTGTAGGTGCCGTCCGGCAGAACCTTGCCGGAGCTGTCCTTGCCGTCCCAGGAATAGTTGTGGGTGCCGGCGGCGCCCGCCACGTTGGTGGTGCTGACCAGCGCGCCGCTGCTGTCATAGACCGACATGGTGGCGGTGGCGGCGGTGCCGCCATAGGTGACGGAGACGTTGGCGGTGCTGTTCTGCAGCGGGAACTTGTCGCCTTCCATCTCCACATACTTGCCCAGGTAGTTGAGCGCCTGGCTGGACTGGCCCCCGGCCAGCGTCGACTGGATGGACTTCAGCTGGTTGTTGGCTTCGATCTGCTGCTCGACCGAGCTCATCTGCACCAGCTGCGAGGTCATCTGGTTGGTGTCCATGGGCGACGTCGGGTCCTGGTTCTTCAACTGCGTGGTCAGCAGCGTCAGGAACGTCGTGTAGTTGTTCGTCAGGTCGCTCAGCGGGTTGCTGGTCTTGGTGCCGGACGAGGTGGGCGTGGTGTTGTTGCTGGAACCGCTGACGGCATCGGTCATGATCGCTACTCCCTCAAATCTATCGTCAGATCCGCACGTCGACGCGGCCGAGCGACGGGATGATGGTGTCTTCTGACGCGGCCTCCTCAGGGGCGGCCGTGTCGTCCATGGAGAATTGGGTGCCGTTCTGCCCGCCGCGGCGTTCCTGCTGCTGCTGGGCCTGGCTGTCGTCCTTCAGGTTGAAGGACAGGCTGTCGTTGTCGGTCTGCAGCCCGGCGTCCTGAAGGGCGGTCTTCAGGTCGTCGGAATTGCGCTGCAGCAGATCCAGTGTCTTGGCGTTGTCCGCCGTCACGCTGGCCCGCACCTTGCCGTCCTTGTGGAAGTCCAGCTTCACGTCGATGCTGCCCATGTCGTCCGGGGTCAGCTGGATGGTGACGCTGTCCATGCCGTTGCTGGCGGCCTTCTGGAAGCCCATGGTCACCTGCTGCAGCACCGGCGGGTACTGCGCCGGGCGGGCCGCCTGGCCGGTGCCGGCCATCTGGGCGGCGAAGCCGGTGGGGAAGGTGTGCTGGCCGTCGACCAGGCCCATGAAGCCGCTGGCGTTCAACGCCGCGTCGCTGGCCGAGGCCGCGCCGCCGCCCGTGTCCGCCGCGGCCGGCAGCAGGCCATTCTCCGTCGTGGTCAGCAGGCCGTTGCTGGCGGTGTTGGTCCGGCCGGCCTGCTGCTGTTGCAGCAGGGCCTGCAGGGTGGCCTGGGCCGAGGTCGCGGGGCTGCCGGATACGGCGCTGGTGGCGGCGTTGGCCAAGGCCGCCATGGGCGCCGTGGTCGCCGGCGTGGCGGCATCGCCCACCTTGGCCAGGGGGGCCGCGGCGGCGGCATGGGCGTCGGCGTAGATCATGCCGTCGTTGGCCGGCGCGGCCAGGATGCCGTTGCTGCCATTGTCGTCGGTGGCGCTGTCGCCCGCCTGCCGGCGCGCCTGGTCGGCCGTGGCGGTCCCGGACTTCTGGTCGGACGTGGTTGTGGCGGTCACGGTGGCGCCCTGCTGCTTCGCCACGTCGCCCTTGGCGCCCCCTTTGGGCGTGCCGGTCTTGAGACCGGAGCCGGAGGCAGCGACGCCATCGGTCTTGCCCGCCTTGGCGGCGCCATCCGCCGCGACGGTGACGGCCGCCGTGGCGGCCAGCGCGGTGGCATCGGCGGCGGTGCCGGCCTGGGTCTTGCCGCCCTGGCCGGACTGGACCATGGCGGCCTGGGCCGCGACATCGGTCGCCGGGGTGGGCGCGGGTGTCCGGGGGGAGGGCGACGGCGCGCCTGCGGCCAGCGCGGCGGCCTTCTGGTCGGCGACGGCCAGGCTGGTGGCCGCGGCGGCGGCGGCGCTGCCCTTGGTGGGAGCGGCCGGGGTCGCCTGGATGGCCGCTTGCGCGGCCAGGGCCTGGGCCGCCAGCGCCGTGTCGGCGGCGGTGGGCTCATTGACCGGGGTCATGCCGGCCAGGGCCATCCCCGTCTGGGCGGCGTTGGCTTGAGGGATGTCGGTCTGAGTCGGGCCGGCTCGCGTCGCGCCGGCCGGAGCGGCAGAGACCTGGGTGGCAGAGGCCTGGCTGGTATCGGCCTGGGTGGCGGCGATCCGGGCAGCCGCTGTCTGGCCGGCGGCCGACAGGGTCGCGCCCGGCGCCACGGTGGCCGTCGCGTCCGTGGCCTTGGCCGTATCGGGCTGGGCCTGGCCGGCGGCGGGCGCGGCCGGGGCGGGCGGGGTGGGCTGTTGCTGCGCGCCCATGGCGGCGGCCAGCGTCGCCAGCGCGGTGTCGGCGGCCGCGCCATCCTGCGTCGGGGGGCGATGGCCCCCCGGTCGTCGGTGGCGCTGTCGGCCATGTCGGCCACGGTGGCCTTGGCCGACCAATGGGTCTGCGTCCAGCCGGTTGCGGGCTGCAGGGCTGACGGCGAGTTGGCGGTGATGCCGGTCATCAGCGCCGTCACGGCGGTGCCGGTGGTGGCGCTGGCCGGAACCAGGCCGCTCTTGGCGGTCGCCGCACCCTTGGTGGAGGCAAAGGGCAGCGTGGAGGTCGCGAAGGGGGAGACCGCGTCCGCGCTCTGACCACCGCTGAGGAAGGCGCTGTTCTGGCCCACGGATTGGCTGGTGGCCGTGTTGGTGTCGACCATGCCGCTCAGCAGCTGGGTGAACAGGTCCGTCGCACCGCCACCGTTCGCGCCCGCTCCGTTGCCCAGAATCCCGGACGCGGAATTCCCCTGGGTAGGGAACAGGCTCTGAACGGACTGGAAACCGGTCATGTGTCGCTTCCTCGGGCCTACGCCGGACGGCGGGGACGATGTCGGGCAAAGGTGCCCATCGCCTGGGAAAGCAATCGACGTGCCAGGACCTGGATTACTCGGGGCCCAGCTTTTCCAAGGGTTTCCGTCGGGGGCGACTGGTCGGTGGGGAAGAAGGCCGCCGGGGGTGGGAGCTTCTTGCCGCAGGGGGCAGAATCTGCCGCCCGAAGGGGTGGCGCCCACGCGCCGGCGCCCGCCACCGGCGCGGGAGCCAGGGCGGGGGGCTGAGGCCCGGCGATGGGCGGAGATGAATGCTAAAGGTGTGGGATCAGAGGCACTGGTTCACGGCCAGGGGCGGGATGCCGGCCCGGCGATAGCCGGCCGGCCGCGCGGCGCCGTGCTTGGCGACGTAGCCCTGTTCCTGGTTGCGCTGCTTGTTGATGGTGTTGACCATGATGTTCACCACGGATTGTGCCACGGCCGCCGCGGCGCGCAGCGTGGTCGCGTTCTCCATGGATTCCTTGTGGAACAGTTCGGCCAGGCTTTTCATGCGCGCCTTCAGATCCGGATCAAGGGCGCGCAATCCCGCCATATCCAGGCTGATGACGCGCACGGCGTCCTCGTAGCTTTTGGTCAGCAGGTGCTTGCGCTCCACCAGGGCCAGCATGGCCTTGATGTCGCGCTTCTTCAGAAGCGCCGTCTCTTCCTGGTACAGCGCCATCAGCCGCTCCATGGCGGCGATCAGCGACAGGGCGCGGGCTTCGGCGGGGCTGGCCAGGACGGGAGACGGCGGGGACGGGGCGTCGCTGGAGGGCATGGCGGGGGTCATGGCGTGTCATCCGATGCGGCGTCGGGGGCGCTGGCGGCGTCCAGCGGCATGTGCTGGGCCAGCGAGGCCTGCGCCTGGGCGTAGGCGTTCTTCGGTGCGGCGGCGTTCTGGGAACGATGCAGCGGGTCGGCGCCGGCGGCCTTCTCCTGCATGCGCATCATTTCCTTCTTGATCTCGTCGGCGATGCCCAGGCCGCCGCCCTTGGTGATGGCTTTGGCCTGCTCTTCGATCATCATGCCGCGGAACATCTCCTCCGCGTGGCCGCCGCCGAAGTTCTCGTCGACTTTGACGCCTTCCCACATGTGCTGCAGCATCTGGCTGATGAAGACGGATTCAAACTCCTTGGCCGCCTTCTCGATGGCCGCGTCGTCCTTCATGCCGCTTCCGGGGCCGGCCTGCGGCTTGGGCGTCCCCTTTGCGTCCATGAGCGCCTTGGCATCGTAGCCGGGGGGCGACAGCTTCACGTCGTCGCTCATCACATCACCTTCAGTTCGGCCTGCAGGGCGCCGGCGGCCTTGATCGACTGCAGGATGGAGATCATGTCGCGGGGGCTGACGCCCAGGGCGTTCAGGCTCTGCACCAGATCCTGCAGGGACACGCCGGAGGGCAGGATGGCCAGCTTCTTGCCTTGTCCATCGTCCACCTGGATGTTGGTCCGGGGCACGGTGGTGGTGGTGCCGTTGCTCAAAGGGCCGGGCTGGGACACCTGCGGCGTCTCGGTGATCTTGATGGTCAGGTTGCCCTGGGCGATGGCGACGGTGTTGATGCGGACGTTCTCGCCCATCACGATCACGCCCGACGCCTCGTCGATGACCACGGTGGCGGGGTTGTCGGGGGCCACCTTCAGTTGCTCGATGTCGCGCATGAAGCCCACCAGATCGGTCTTGCGGCCGGCCGGTACGTTGACCGTCACGTTGGATGGGTCCATGGCCATGGCGGTACCCATGCCGATGGCGGCGTTGATGGCGTCGGCGATGCGCTTGGCGGTGGTGAAGTCGGGGTTGTGCAGGGCCAGGTGCAGGGCCTGCATGTCGGACATCCGGAAGTCGACCGTGCGTTCCACCAGGGCGCCGGCGGCGATGCGGCCGGCGGTGGGGACGCCACGCGTGACGCTGGCGGCGGCACCTTGCGCGGTGAAGCCGGAAATGGCCACGGGACCCTGTGCCACGGCGTAGACGTCACCGTCGGGCGCCAGCAGGGGCGTGCCCACCAGGATGCCGCCCTGCAAACTCTTGGCGTCGCCCAGTGTGCCGACCTGGACGTCGATGCGGGTGCCCTGCGCCGCGAAGGGGGGCAGGGTGGCGGTCACCATCACCGCCGCCACGTTCTTGGTGGTCAGCGTGGTGCCGCGGATGTTCACGCCCAGGCGCTCCAGCATGCCGTACAGGCTCTGCTGCGTGAACGGCGCGTTGTTGATGGTGTCGCCCGTGCCGTTCAAGCCGACGACCAGGCCGTAGCCCACCAGCACGTTATCGCGCACGCCTTCCACATCCACGATGTCCTTCAGGCGCGACTGGGCGCCGGCCGGCTGGGCGGCGCCCAGGGCCAGGACGGCGGCCATCACGACAGTGGCGCGCTTGAGGACGCGGCCCAGGGCGGTGGCGGAACGGAGGTGGGCGTTCGTGAACACGGGGGGATACTCCCTGCAACAGATGCCGGTCCTCTAGCGAACTTCGTGCCAACCGCAGCATGCGCCCAAATCCGCCGGTTTCCCAGGTGCCGCCGCCGGAACAAGGGCCGTCGGCCCGCGGTTAAGGCCATGGGCGGCCGAATATCCCCGGCAAAAATTGCCCTATGCGCGTCTTCCCTGCGGATGGTAACAATAAGACAGGCCGCAGGCCCGCCAAACCGGCGGAATCGCCCCCTTTTCCGGTTCTTGTCCGGGCGGGGACGGGTGACATGGTCCGGGTGTTCCGGGCGGCTGGCCCAGATTGCGGTGGCGGCACGATATGAAGATCCAAGGTCCCGGTTCCTCCCTTCCCTCCAGCCAGACGCGCAAAACGCAACGGGCCGGCGGCGACAGCTTCCGCACCCAGGTGTCGGAAGGCGAGGGTGATGAGGGCGCGAAGTCCGTGACCGGCGCGCAGACCGCCATGGCCATCACGCCGCTGCTGGCCCTGCAGGAAGTCGACGACGCGCTGAACTCCAAGCGCAAGGCCCGCCAGCGGGCGGAGACCTTGCTGGACAAGCTGGACGAGTTGCGGTTGGGCCTGCTGGCCGGCACCTTTCCGCGCGAACGGCTGCAGGACCTGGTGCGTATGGTGCAGAGCCGGCGTGAGACCGTGGGCGATCCCCGCCTGCAGGAAGTGCTCGATGAGATCGACCTGCGGGCGCAGGTGGAACTGGCCAAGTTCGAATCGGCCTCGCGCTGAAGCCCGCGCCCCGGCCTGGGCGCCCCTCCTATTCTTATATGCTTATGCCCTTAACCCGAATGGCGGGTCGCCCTCTCGCTTTGGGTGAGAGGATGCACAATTACCATCCGTTTCAGTGACTTAAACAACGTGTGCCGGTGCTGCGCACAGTATTGCGGGTTGCGTTCCGTCTCCCTATACTCCGCGCCGTCTCGATCACACTGGATTCGGACTAAAACATATGTCGTCTCCGATACTTCCCCCGGATTACCGCCCGTCCGAGGATGAGCCGTACATGAGCCCCGTGATGACGGAGTATTTCCGTCAGAAGCTGCTGCAATGGCGCGCGGAGCTTTTGAAAGAGTCCACCGAAACCCTGGTCAATCTGCAGGATGGCGGCATTCAGGAACCGGACATCGCCGACCGCGCCTCGGCGGAAACCGACCGTTCCCTGGAACTGCGCACGCGGGACCGTGAGCGCAAGCTGATCAGCAAGATCGACGAGGCCATCGAACGAATCGAACTCGGCGAGTACGGTTATTGCGAAGAGACGGGGGAGCCCATCGGCGTCCGCCGCCTGGAGGCCCGCCCCATCGCCACCCTGTCGGTGGAGGCCCAGGAGCGGCATGAGCGGATGGAGCGCACGCAGCGCGACGATTGACGCAGTTTACAGCAGGCCTTTGAAGCCGCCGCGCATTCCCGCCACTGGCGTTCAGGCCGATCTATTCGACCACCCGCACGGGGGCGCGGGTGGTCGAAGCTCCAACGAGGCGCGGCCGTTCAGAGGTGGCCGCGTCATCTTCCAGCCGGCCCGCGATGGCGGCGCAAGACGGTGGAGGGGGGCTCGCCAAAGGCGTTCAGGAAGTCCTTGCTGAAGCGGCTCAGGTCGCCGTAGCCGCATGAGAGGGCGATGTCGGTTACCGTCAGTGCCGGTTGCCCGCTCTCGGCCAAGCGCCGCGCCTTCTGAAGCCGGGTGCGCTTCACAAACTCCATGGGTGAATAGCCGCGGCATTGGGCGAAGGCGCGAAAGACGCTACGCGCGCTTGCCCCCGTCACCGCGACGATGTCCTCGATTGTCAGCGGCTCTTCGGCGTGGGCTTGGATAAAGTCTTCCGCGCGCCGCACTTGCCAGGGAGCGATCCCTTGGACGGGACCTTCCAGGATGTGGCGGTGGCTATGGACGCCGGTGACCAGCAACGCGGTTGTCAACGCCTGTTCCAGCTCGGTCAGGACCAGGCGACCGCCTGGCCCCGGTAAATTGTTCGCGGCGCTGGCCAAACTGGAAAAGATCTCTTTCAAAGCGCGCCCCTTCGGCGCCCTGAGGTCCAGCGCGGCCTCAAAACGCAGGGGGCCGCTAATTGCCTCGCCAGTAAGGCTCGCCAGCTTGCGTGTCAGGCCGGCGATGGGCACGCGCCAGGCGAATTGCTGGAAACCTTGATGGAAGTCGATCTTGGCGTCGGCGGAGGAGACGCAGGCCATGGTGGGGGCAAGCGCGACATCGCTACCGTTTGTGCTGGTCAAACCACGTCCTGTCCAAGGTATTTGCAGCCTCAAATACGCCCCTTCGGGGAAGCCCAGGGTGACCGGGAAGCCGTAGGCGCAATACCAAAGGTCGCTTCCAGGCAGATGACAATGACTGATCCGGGTGTGGCCCGCCGCGGTGGACGAGGGGCCCCGCAGGGCCGTCACGGAAAGGCGGCTTTCAACGAACGCCACAGCCTCGTCAGCCTTCGACGTGTTGAGGGACAGATGATTGGACAGCGGTAGGGACGCCGTTTCGGTATCCGCGTGGTCGGTGGCCAACGTCCTAACGTCCTCGCATCCAGGTGGCTGGTGGTGCATGCAACCAGGACCAACTCATATCATCGGCACGTCGATCAAGCCACTCAGCGGTGGTCAACCTAACCTGATGAGCTAAAGATATGGCGCTGTTTGCCAAATCATGTCAGGTATAAACAAGCAAAATACCCGAAATAATATAGAATAAAATGCCGCATTGCCAAATTTGTATAAACCGAAATAGAAATATAAAACATTGTAACATAGGCGCGGTCGGGCCGATATATAACCTTTTTATCGTCATTTATTAAATAAGATCAACGGATCATTAACGAATTTTGCTTCAAATTTTTGCCCGTGAGCGCGGCTATAAAATATTCACGACGGCTATACGCCTCTGAAGCCGCCAGATCAGCCATAAATATGTGGAGAGGCCCGATGTTCGAAACGCGTCGCACCCGTGAAATGGCCGGGAAGTTGGCGGCCTTGGACAAGTCCCAGGCCATCATTGAGTTCGCCCTCGATGGCACGATCCTGGCGGCCAACGCCAATTTCCTGACAGTCATGGGCTATGCCTGGGGCGAGATCAAAGGCCGGCATCACAGCCTGTTCGTGGAGCCCTTGATCAAGGAAAGCGCCGAGTACGCGCAGTTTTGGGATGCCCTGCGAAGGGGCGAATTCCAGGCGGCGCAATTCAAGCGCATTGGCAAGGGTGGAAAGGAAGTCTGGATCGAGGCGAGCTACAACCCGATCTGCGACCGGAGGGGACGTCCTTTCAAGGTGGTCAAATTCGCTACCGATGTGACGGCGCGGAAGATGGAATACGTGGACATGCGTGGTCAGGTCGAGGCGATCAACAAATCATTGGCGGTCATCGAGTTCGCGATGGATGGCACCATCCTGACCGCGAATGGGAATTTCCTTCGGACCATGGGGTATTCCCTCGATGAAATACGGGGGTGCCACCACAGTTTATTCGTTGAACCGGAGATGCGGGACAGTGGCGCCTACCAAGCCTTCTGGCGGGATTTGCGGCGCGGTGAATTCCGTGCGGCGCAATTCAAACGTCTCGGCAAAGGCGGGAAGGAGATCTGGATCGAAGCGTCCTACAATCCCATTCTCGACCTTAACGGCAAGCCATTCAAAGTGGTGAAGTATGCGACCGACATCACTTCGCAGATCCAGACGATGGCTGACCTGAAGATCCTCATCGACCGAAACTTCGGTGAGATCGATCAGGCCGTGACGCAGTCGACGCGGCAGTCGGAGGACGCCGCCCAAGCCGCAGGCGAAACGTCCGGTGTGGTGCAGACGATGGCATCGAGCGCGGAGGAGTTGGCCGCCTCCATCCGGGAAATCGCGCAGAGCATGACCCAGTCCCGGTCGGCGACTGAAAATACCGCCGAGCTGGCGGTGCGTGCCGACACGGCGACCCAACGTCTGGCGGCGGTCGCCAAATCCATGGAGGGGGTGGTGGACGTCATCCGCACCATTGCCGGCCAGATCAATTTGCTGGCGTTGAACGCCACCATCGAGGCCGCGCGGGCGGGGGACGCCGGCAAGGGATTCGCCGTGGTGGCGACGGAGGTCAAGAATCTGGCCGACCAGTCCGCCAAGGCCACTCAAAAGATCTCGGAGGAGATCGAGGGCATGCAGGCCGTGTCCAGCGACGTGGTCGCTTCCCTGGATGCCATCCGCCACTCCATAAGCGCGGTGCGGGAGTTCGTGACGTCGACCGCCAGCGCCGTGGAGGAGCAAAGCGCCGTCACCCGTGACATGTCGTCGAACATGCAGAGGACGGCCGGTGCCGTCGAAACGGTGACCCGCAGCCTGTCCAGCATATCGGCCGCCAATCAGCAGGTGGGCCAGGCGGTGGGACGGACCAAGGAGGCCGCGCGCGTCCTGGCCCGTTGATCCTGATCGACCAGCCAGTCCCTGGATAAAAGAAGGGCCGGTGCACGCGACACCGGCCCTTTTTAGTTTGTTCGAGGTCAACAAAGGTCCACAGAGGCCCCGTGGACACGGGGGGGACTAACAGGTGAAAATGGAACTCGGACGATTTCGTGTCGGCCGCGCCGGCCGGGTGGAGGGAAGCCCGGCGGCGGGGGCACCGCCAGGCCGCTTGTCGGGGATGATGGTCAGAGGGTCATCAGAAGGGTAGGAGGACATCCAGCAACTGCTGGCCGTAGCGTTCCTGCTGCACGTCGGTGATCTGGCCTCGGCCGCCGTAGGAGATGCGGGCTTCGGCGATCTTCTCGTACGAGATGGCGTTGGTGTTGTCGATGTCCTCGGGCCGGATGATGCCCTGGATGGTCAGCTCGCGCAGTTCGTAGTTCACGCGCACTTCCTGCTTGCCCTGGATGACCAGGTTGCCGTTGGGCAGGACCTGGGTGATCAGGGCGGCGATCTTCAGGTCGATCTTTTCGGACCGGGCGACCGTGCCCTTGCCGTCCGAGGCCTTGGCGCTGGTGGTGGACACCAGGCTGGAGGCCGAGGTGGCGGAATTCAGCACCTTGGGGATCTGCGCCTCCAGGCCGAAGAAGTTGGGGATGCCCATGCTGTCGGAATTGGCGCGGGACCGCTTGGTCTCGTTGGAGACGTCGGCGCTGTCGTTGATGGAGATGGCGATGGTCAGGATGTCGCCGGTCTGGCTGGCGCGCTGGTCCTTGAAGAAGGCGCGGGCACCCGGGCGCCACAGCGAGTTGGCCTGACGCTCCAGCACCGGCGGGGTGGGCATGGGCATGCGCACCGGCTGATAGCCCTTCTGCGCCGTGGGATCGGACAGGGTGCTCATGTCCGGCGCCTTGCCGATGTTGTTGATGCGGTCGACGGCGCCGCAGCCGCTGAGCGCCACGGTGGCGACGGTGGCGATGAGGAGAGCACGGATGGTGGAAGGCACAGGCATGATGTCTCTCCTCAATTCAGGGCGGTGCGGGTGGCGCGGGCGGCGGTGTTGAACTGCGCCTGGGGGGCCTGGGCCGTGGGCTGCACCATGACAAGATCGGGACCGGCGACGCGGGCGTCGATGGTCCGGTTGCTGGCGGTGTTGGTGACGCGGATGATCTCGTTGATGCCGCCTTCGGTCTGGGCGCGGCCCTGGACCGTCAGGGTCATGTTGCCCGACTGCAGCATCATGGTGACCAGGGCGCCGCGGGTGACCACCACCGGCGCCCGCACCTCATCGATGCGCACCGGCTGGTAGGGGCTGGCGCCGTGGCGCACGGTCAGGCCGATCAGGTCGCGGGCCTCGGTCACCACGTCGCCGCTGATGCGGGTGCGCGGCACCTTGCTCCATTCCACGTCGCTGGCGGCGATGGTCTCGCCCGGGGCGACGCGGCGGTTCAGCACCGGCAGGGTGACCATGACGGCCACACGGGCGCCGAAGCTCTGGCGGATGACGGGCTCGCCCTTGGCGGGGATCACCAGGTCGCCGGTGGCGCGGCCGCGGGCCGCGTCGTAGTTCACGTTGGCGAAGCCGATGCTGCTGTCGCTGTTGGCCGGCAGGCGCAGGACGGTGCCGGGGTTGTCCAGCTGCACTTCCATGCCGGCCGGCGCGCCGGCGTCGGCCAGAGCCTTGGTGAAGGCGGCCTGGATCTGGTCGGCGGTGACATCCACCGACGGGCGGCTGACGATCACCCGTTCATTGCCGGTGGACTTCCAATTCACACCATTCGCGGCGGCGATGCGGTCCAGCACCGAGGCGTCGTAGGTGATGCGGTGGCCGGGCGCCGGGGCCTGGCCGATGACGATGGTGGCCTGGTTGGGGCCCAGCGCGTCGAACAGGTCGCCCAGGTGGATGGTGTCGGCGTTGACGTCCACGTCGCCGTGCAGGTCGGCGGCCACGGCGGCGCCGGCGCTGAACAGGATGCTGGTGCCCAGCAGGATGGTGGCCAAGGCTTTCATGACTGTTCTCCGCTTCCCGCCGCCGTCACTTCATGTTCGTGATGGACTGCAGCATCTGGTCCGTCGTGGTCACGACGCGCGAGTTCATCTCGTAGGCGCGCTGCGCCTGGATCAGGTTGGTGATCTCGGTCACGACGTTGACGTTGGAGGTTTCCAGCGCGTTCTGGGTGATGCGGCCGAAGCCGGTGGAGCCGGGGACGGCGGTGACCGGTTGGCCCGAGGCCGGGGTTTCCAGCAGCAGGTTGTCACCGATGGCTTCCAGGCCGGCCGCGTTGGGAAAGTTCGCCAGGGTCAGCTGGCCGACGATGGCCGGGTTCACCTGGCCGTCGATCTTGGCCTGCACCTGGCCCGAGGCGTCCACCGAGATGTCCACCGCGTTCTGGGGAAGGGTGAAGCCGGGGTTCAGCAGATAGCCGTCGGAGGTGACGACCTGGCTGTTGGCGTTCAGCGAGAAGGAACCGGCGCGGGTGTAGGCGATCTGGCCGCTGGGCAGCGTCACCTGGAAGAAGCCGTTGCCGTTGATGGCCAGGTCCAGGCTGTTGCCGGTGGTGGTGATGTTGCCCTGCTCGTTGATGCGGTACACGGCCGCCGTCTTCACGCCGGCGCCGATCTGGATGCCGGTGGGGACGATGGTGCCGGCGTCTGACGAGTTGGAACCGACGCGCCGCATGTTCTGGTAGAGCAGGTCCTGGAATTCGGCGCGCTGCCGCTTGAATCCGGTCGTCGTCATGTTCGCGATGTTGTTCGAGATGACTTCGACGTTGGTCTGCTGGGCCTGCATGCCCGTGGCGGCGATGGAGAGGCTGCGCATGATCTGTTTCTCCTACTTCTTCGGCGTCACGGGGGCGTTATTGGGCTTTGGCGAGGTGGGTGATCGCGTTGCGGATGCGATCGTGTTCCTCGTCCACCAGCTTCTGGGTCATCTGGTATTGGCGCAGCACGTCGATCATCACGGTGGATTCGACGATGGCCTGCACGTTGGAGGCTTCGACCGCGCCCTGCGTCAGCTGCGGGTTGGCCGATGGGCGTGGCGTCTGGGTGGTGGTCATCAGGCCGCCGCCCAGGGTCTGCATCTGCTGTTGGTCGTCGAAGCTGACGATCTTCAGCTTGCCCAGCTGGGCGCGGTCGGCCATCACAGTACCGTCGCCCTGGATCTTCAGGTCGGTGGTGCCGTCGGGGACGGTGATGCGGTTGTCGTTGGTGTCCAGCACGGGCAGGCCGTTCTGGTCCACGATCTCACGGCGGTCGTTCAGCTGGAAATTGCCGGCGCGGGTGTAGCGCGGGCCGGACAACGTCTCCACCGTGAAGTACCCATCGCCCTTCAGCGCCAGGTCCAGGGTGTTGTTGGTCACCTGCAGGGCGCCGGCGCGGGTGTCACGCATCAGGCCATAGTCCTGGACGAAGGAGACCCGTTCGCCGCGGGCCGGCTTCTCCAGGTATTCCTGGAACAGCATGCGCTGCTGCTTGTAGCCCGTCGTGTTCATGTTGGCGATGTTGTTCGCCACCACATCCAGCTGCCGGGACAGCGCCTCCTGACGGGACAGCGCCACGTAAATCGGGTTTTCCATTTTCGCCTCGAACGTCGCTACCGGTCGATGCCGGCCGCTTGTTAGTCGCCTCCCTATATGCAGGGGGCGTGCCAACATTCGAGATCGATTAAAATCAATCGCTTAGCTCGGAAGGGGGTAGGCAAGGGTGGCAGGGGGTTCCCCTCGCGGCAGTTTCTGCCGGACCAGGGGGGCCAAACCCGTCCCGGGTGGCCGTTTTTACCCCCTGACCTTGCCCCAGCCCGAAAAGCGACCGCCCGCCCCCTAGGGGGCGGGCGGTCGAACTTGAACCGGAACGCGGGATGTCAGGGTCAGGCGGCGTCGGCCGCGACCTGCATCTTCACGATCTTGTCGGGGTCGGTGACGCTGCCGTTGTCGCGGCGGCTGCCCTTCTTCAGGGCGTCGACGAATTCCATGCCCTCGGTGACCTTGCCCCAGACGGTGTACTGGCGGTCCAGGAAGGTGGCGTCATCGAAGCAGATGAAGAACTGGCTGTCGGCGCTGTCCGGGTTCATGGCGCGGGCCATGGAGCAGACGCCGCGCACGTGCGGCTCGGCCGAGAATTCCGCCTTCAGCTTCTTGCCCGAACCGCCGGTGCCGTCGCCGAGGGGGCAGCCGCCCTGGGCCATGAAGCCCTCGATGACGCGGTGGAAGTTCAGGCCGTCGTAGAAGCCGTCGCGGGCCAGTTCCTTGATGCGGGCGACGTGGTTGGGGGCGAGGTCAGGGCGGAGCGCGATGACGACGCGGCCGGCCGGCAGGTCGAGATACAGGGTGTTCTCAAGATCCATTTTGGGAAGCTCGTTCTTGTGGTGGGCGCGTCCGTATCCGGCTTTGCCGGTCGGCGGACCATAGCGCCCCCGCCGGCCGATTTGAACCGCCCTTGTGGCGCAGCCGCCCCCCGCCTGCGGCAAAATTCGTGGGAGGGATGATCAAAACCGGCAAGCCGTTTGCATGAGGGGGCGGTGAAGCGTCGGGGGCCGGACCTTCCTGCCGCACACAGGGGGCTGTGGTGCCGCTTGTGGTCCGCCGCCGGTCTTGCCACTCTCCACCACGGTTCCGGGTGCCGCCGGGGCCGGGAAGGGATCTGTACACCCCATGTCCATGCCGCCGTTACGGCCGCCGCCCGGAATGCGGCCTCCCGACCTGCGGGGTCCCAAGGCCAAGCGCGCCAGGCCGCTTCGCCTGTGGCGCGTGCCGGTCCCGTTTCCTGGACGGTTGCCGCCGCTGGGGATGCGCTGGCTATGGGGCTTGGTGCCGGTGATCCTTGCCATCACGGGGATGATCCTGGCCGGGCGGCTGATTTTGCCAGGCACGGCGGAACAGCGCTTGAAAGCGGCCCTGGCCGGGGCCGGTTTTCCCGACGCCCAGGTGACGGTGCGGCATGCCGGCTGGGGCTGGCTGGAGGCGGGCGTGCGCCTGCAACCCGGGCTGGAGGCCGACACGGCGCTGGTGACCTTCGCCGGCCTGCTGCCTTGGGGGGAGCCCGCGCGTCTGGCCTTGACCGGCATCAGCCTGGACATGGGCCATCTGAACGGCCCAGCACTGACCCGACTGATCGACCTGCCCATCGATCATGTGGATATCGGTTCGGTCCAGCTGATCCACCGCGACTGGTCGCTGCCCTTGGCCCTGCATGCCACACTGGACCACAAGACGGAAGACGCGGCGGAAGTCGGCGCCTGGCAGGGGCAGGCGGTGATGGAACCGGCGGCCGGCTGGCCGTCGCTGGCCGTCACCATCAACCTGGCCAAGACGGCGGCGGGCCCCGCGCTGCGATTGGACGCGGCCCCAGGCGCCACCCCCATGGTGTCAGCCACCCTGGTGGCTGGGGCCAAGGGCACGGCCAAGGCGGAAGTGACGGTGAAGGACTTGCGCGTGCGCGATTGGCCCGGCCCCCTTTCGGCCCATATGGCCGCGCAAGGGGACGGGGGAAGCTGGAGCGTGAGCGCCACCGCCGAGACGCCCAACGCGCACCTGGCCTTGGAGGGCGCCGAGCCCTGGACCGGCACGCAGGCCGCCATGACGACCGCCCCCTGGGGGGTGACCCTGCGGGTCCGGGGGGCCGGGGACTGGACCGGAGAAGGCCTGTTGACCGTGGCCGGCGCCGCCGATGCCGGCACCCTGGCCGTGACCGTGACGGCGGAGGACCTGACGGCGCCGGAGCTGCCGCTGATGGCGGCTTTCCTCAATGGCGGCGGAACCCTGAAGTCGGAGGGCGACGGCGCCTGGCATCTGGACCTGACCCGCCCGGCGCAGCTGGGCGGGCGTTTGCGGGACGGGCGGGGAACGCCGGTCAGCCTGGGCTGGGACCCTGGCGCCGATGGCCGCTTCGCCGTGACCTGGCGCGGCGGCTGGGGCAAGGAACGCCGGGGGCATGCCGAGGCGCAGGGCGCCCTGGTGGGGCGCCTGGGCCCGGCAGCCACCCCGTTGATCGCCGGGGGCACCACCGGCCTGCACGTCACCGCCGACTGGGATGCCGGAGGGCTGGGCGCCCTGGAGGCTTCCGCCGCGTCGGTGGAGGCGCCGGTGCTGCTGGGCGGCACGCTGGAAGGCGCCCATCTGTCCGCCGGCTTCGATCACGCCAACCGTGCCAATCCCTGGCAGATCACCCTGGATGGCGGCCGTGTGCAGGGCACGGTGCTGCCGCCCCTGGCGCTGGCCGTCACACTGTCCGGCGACCCGGCCGCCACCATGACCCTGGCCGGCCAGGCTCGGGGACTGGGCACTCCCCTGATCCTGGGGCTCAGCGGCCATTGGATCGGGGCGGAAAAACGGGGGGAGGCGGCGGCGGTGCTGGAACCGTTGACCCTGTCCAACGTGCCAGACCTCACCCGCTTGCTGCCCGGTGCCGGCTTGGCGGGACCAATCCAGGGACTGGGCACGGTGGCGGGCCGGGCCCGCCTATCCTGGGACCAGGGGCGTCTGACCGGGTCGGGGGAGGTGCGGGCGGAATCCGTCAACCTTGTCGGTCCGACACTGGCCATCGACGGCCTCAAGGGAGCGGTGGTGTTGGACGGGCTGGTCCCGCTGCACAGCCCGCCGTCACAGCATATCGAGGCCAAGGCCGTGCGGGCCGCCCTCGCGGTGGCGGATGTGGGAATGGATTTCCAGCTGGCGGATGGCCGGGTCCTGCTGCAGGGCGGCGACTTGGCTTGGGCCGGAGGCCATGTGCACTTGGCCCCGGATGAGGGCGGTGGCTTCAGCGCCACGGTGGCGGAGGTGGACCTGGCCCAGGCGCTGCCGGCGTGGACGGCGGCGGGATATCGTCTGCAGGGGAAGTTGAGCGGTCGCCTGCTGGGACGCTTCGACGGCATGGCGCCGGTGCTGGCCTATGGCGGTCTGCAGGCGGAGGCGCCCGGCCACATCGGCTATCCTGACGCCTATGGGGGCGACCCCACCGGCGCCGGCGTGCCGGTGGTGCTGAACCCCGACCGCAACGGCAAGGTGGCGCTGGTGACCCGGGCGCTGGCCGATTACGACTATCAGGCGCTGACGCTGGAGCCCAAGGGACCCATCCTGACCGATCCCCGCGCCCGCCTGCTGCTGCGCGGCGTGAATCGGGATTCTACGGCGGTTATCCGGTCGACCTGGACCTGGAACTGGACGCCGGCGACCTGTCGGCCACCGGCGCGCCGGAAAGGCGCCCGTGAAGAGGCAAAACCCAAGTCAGCGATGTGGGCTTTGCCCGCTCATTCAGGGAAACGGGCAATGGTCGCCCACCACATCCACGAAGGAGCGTGAGCCGGGGCTGATCTTGAAGCGGTATTCGGTGTCGTCGATGATCACCGAATGCTGCAGCGGCAGCATGCCCGTGGTCTGGGTTTCCTTGCCGTTCTTGTCGGTGAACTTCAGGGTCACCGGCTTGGCCGGATCGAACCAGGACTGCGGCGCGCCGTCCGGGCTGCGCGAGGTGGCGCCTTCGCCAGAGACGGTGATGGCGCCATCGGCGAAGCCGGCCGAGGTGTTGGGACCCTTGTACAGCGAGGTCGATAGGACGAAGCGCTTGGTTTCCGCCTTACCGCAGGACCGGGGTGTGCCCGTCTGCTCGATGATCAAGGCCAGGCGGCCGGCGTCCACGCCCTCCACCATCTTCTTGGCCAGCAGGTCCTTCAGCCGGCCCAGGTCGCCCGTGGGCACGTCGCGGTCATAGCGCACCTGCAGCTCGCTGACGCGCACCTCGGCGGTCTGCAGCGCCGCCTGCAGCTGGGCGACCTTGCGCTCCGTCTCCTCCTTGGCGGACTGAGCCTGGCTCAATTGCGTCTGCAAGCTCTGTTCCCGCCGGATCAGCTGTTCCTGGCCCACCTCGTAACTGAAGGCGCAGGCCACGCCGACGACACCGGCCAGCAGCAGGAACTTGCCCAGACGCCCCCAGAAGCGGCGGCGGGCCCGGCGGCTGTGATCATAGAGGCCATAACTCATGGTGGCGCCAACACCCAGCAGATAGGTCAGGGAGAACAAGGAATTAGTAAGCCCGGGAAACGACGTCTCCCGGGCCTGACCCTAGCGGGGCCGCTTCCCAAACTCAAGCGGCTGTCGGCCTATACGCAATCCGGGCTCGTGGGCGGGCCGATGGCCGGGGCGGTGGCCGGCCCGGTGGCGCCCCTTTAGCTGCTGTGGGGAAGGGCCGCGTCGACGGCGGCCTTCAATTCCGGCGATTCCGGTTCCACCTTGCTGGGGAAGGCGGCGATCAGCGCGCCTTCCGGGCTGATCAGGTACTTGTGGAAGTTCCACTTCGGCGCGCCCTTGGCGGCGCTGACCCACTTGTAGAAGGGGTGGGCCTTGTCGCCGGTCACCGTTTCCTTCTCCGTCATGGGGAAGTCGACGGCGAAATTGGCGTCGCAGAAATGCTTGATCTCCTGGTTGCTGCCCGGCTCCTGGTCGTGGAAGTCGTTGGCGGGCACGCCCAGCACCACCAGGCCCTTGTCCTTGTAGGCGGTGTAGAGGGCTTCCAGGCCCTTGTACTGCGGGGTGAAGCCGCAGAGCGAGGCGGTGTTCACCACCAGGATGGCCTTGCCTCTGAACTGGCTGAGTGGCAGCGGATCACCGTCGATGGAGGTGAACTTGTAATCGTAGGCCGAGCCCGCGGCGGAACTAGGCAAGCTCGACGTGGAGGGGGCGCCGGCGGCATCGACGGGACGGGTCGTCGCGAGGCCCGCGACGGCCACGGCGGCGATGGCAAGGCCCCGGCACAGGGCGCGGCGGTTCAGCAGGGAAGCGGGCATGGGGTTCTTCCTCGGGTATCGGCGGCGGGCCCCTTCTGCCTGGGGCGCCGCCTGGTCGCGATGGGGGAGTATAGGCCCCGTAACCGAGTTACCTGCAAAACTAATGTGAGGTGCCGGTGAAGGCGGGGCTGACGAACATGCCCAGCTTGTTGAAGATCATGCGGAAGTAAATGCGGTTGCCTGACGCCAGGCCGACGCGCTGGGCGTAATCGCGCTCCATGATCAGCGAGAAGGTGTAGCAGTCATCCTGGTAGGTGGTGGTCAGGCTGGTGGACACAGGGCCGCCGCCTTCGGCCAGGTTGTACCGGGTGGAAATGCCCACCGTATAGTACTTCAGGAAGGACGAGGTCACGCCGCCGCTGACTTCCTGCAGGTTGGCGGTGGTGTCGGCGGTGGTGCCGTTCTGCAGTTCGAGCTTGTTGATGTAGAGGTAGCTGCCCGACACACGGAAGATGGACGGACCGAACGACCCGGTGAAGTCGTGCATGCGCTGGGCGCCGGTGGTCGGATCCAGGCGGAAGCCGTAGCTGAGGTCCATCCACGGGCTGGGGGTCATCTCCAGGCGACCGACATAGTCGGACTGGCGGCTGTACAGGCCCGAATTGACGGCGAAGTCGGTGTTGTGCTGCAGGCGGTAGCTCTGGCCGAAGAACAGGGTGCTGCTGCCGCCGCCATTGCCGTAGACGCCGGCGCGGACACCGTAGGTCACGCGCTGGCCGCCATCCAGAAGGTCGACGCCGGGATAGCGGCTGAGCCGGAACAGGTTGGTGGAATCGAACTCGATGTCCTCGCTGTCCTCGTTCGGCAGGTCGCGGCTGTTATGATAATTAGGGGCCGCGGTGAAGGCCACGATGGGCTCGATCATCTCCGACACCGTGCCGTCCTCGCGCACGAAGGGCAGGCGGGTCATGATCTGGCCCTGGGGGAAGATGCGGACGCGGGTGAAATCATCCCTGGGGCCGCCGTTGGCGGCGTCCTTCAGGTTCCCGATGGCGTAGGCGTCGGTGCGTAACAGGGCGTTCACGGTGGTGACCATGCCCAGGCTGTTGGTGTAATCGCCCTGCCAGCCCGCCACCTGCGAGGCCCGGCGCGAGCGCACGCCCTGTTCACGCCACAGGTCCAGGTACTGCGCGTCGTAGGACCAGCGACCGCCCAGCGTCTCGCCCGGCTCGCCCAGGGCGCTGTAGGTGACCAGCGGCAGGGCCACCGGCTCTTCCAGCGTGTTGGACGGGCGCAGATCCTGGAAGCCGTAGATGCCGGCGTTGAAATAGTCGCGGCCGGCGAAATGCTCGGTGTAGAGGCGGCTGGTCAGCAGCTGTTCGGAGCTGTAGCTGTAGCGCAGCAGGAAATTGTCGTCCGTGACGCGGTTCAGGTCGAAGCCCCAGCGCCAGGAGTCATCGATGTCGAACCGCCCGACGCCCTGCACCCAGCCGCGCAATTCCTTGGGGCTGATGATGCCGTTGCTGGAGTTCTGGGTGTTCTCCGCGTAGGTCGCGGCGCCCTGCAGCTCGAGATAGCCGTTGGTGAAGCGCTCGCGGTACTTGGTACCGATCAGCAGGCCGTCATTGGCGCTGGGCGTCAGGTCGAACAGCAGATCCTTGTCCGGCGAGATGTCGTAATAATACTTCACCCGGGCGAACGTGCCCAAATTGCTGTTGTAGCCGATGGTGGGCGTCAGGAAGCCGCTGCGCCGGTCCACCGTGGGGTCGGGCATGGAAAAGGCGGGCATGTAGGTGATGGGCACGCCCGCCACCTCGATGGTGGCGTCACGAAAGTAGATGTCGTGCGACGCGTTGTCGTGCGTCACCTGCTTGGCGCGGATCTGCCAGGTGGGGGGCCGCGTCGGATCGTCCTCGCACAGCTTGCAGGGGCTGTAGGTGCCACGGGTGACGCGGGTGTAGCGGCCGTCGATGCGCTCCGCCTGGTAACCCGCCAGGCGACTGTTGTCCTGCAACAGCATGCGCGATTGGTCGACGAAGGCCTGCTTCTGGTCTTCGGTCAATTCCGCATAGTCGCCGAACATCACCTCGCCGTCCGGCTGGATCATGACGACGTGACCGCTGGCGGTGATGACGTTGGAGCGCTCGCTATAGCTGATGGTGTCGGCCAGCACGACGTGGCCGCCCTGCGACAGCTGCACGTTGCCGGTCGCGGTGGTGATGCCCAGCTCGTTGTCGGTGTCGACCTGGTCCGCCTCCAGCAGGACGGGCGGCTGGTCCTTCTTCGGCGCCGCCGGCGGGGCGGGAGGCGTGGCGGCCGGAGCCGCCTGGGGCCCGGCGGGGGGCGTGGCGGAAGAAGGGGCGGGCTGCTGTTGCGCCAGGGCCGTGCTGGACATCAGCCCCACCATCAGGGCGGCGGTGATGGCGGCATGCCGGCGCGTGGCGGCCGTGGGGCGCCCTTGAGTCAGGGGACGGGGGATCAACGGGCCGCACTCCCCATCAACTCGCCCAGGTGCTCGCATTGGGCGAGGGTGGAGATGCCGCCGTTCCGGGCCATGTGGCCGATGTCCTTGCTCCGCTTCATGGATCACCTTCTTGCCCATGCCGTGGGCCAAGTCAACACGGCTGGCCCGTTCCACGGGTTCATCCCCCGATATCGTCGGCGCCTGGCCCAGAAACGCCACCCTGGGAAAGGCCGCTGAGGCACCAGCCCCGCGAAGGGGCTGGCGGAGGGGTCAGGTGAAGGCCTTGAAGGTGATGATGGTGAAGGTGTCCTTGACGCCGGGGAGGGTCTGCAGGCGCTGGGTGACGAAATGGCCGATGTCGGCCTCGTCACCCAGATAGCACTTCATCATCAGGTCGTACTGACCGGAGATGGAATGGACCTCGGAAACCTCTTCCAAGGTCTCGACGGCCGAATTGGCCACGTCGTACGCCTTGCCCAGCTCGCACTTGATCTGCACGAAGATGGTCTGCATGGGGTGCTTCCAAGCCTCCGGCGTTCGCTCCGTCACGCCTCGGGCGTGTCGGAACCGTCAAAAGTTTCCGGCGGGACGGCGCGGGCCACGGGACGGGCCACGCGCAGCATGAACGCCGGCACGTCGTCGCCGAAGCCGACCACCGTCGGGCCGTCATCCTCGTCACGCCAGCGGCGGCGCGGCTCGCCCCGGTCGTCCTGGCGCGGGGGACGCGTGTCGTTGCGGCCGCTGTCCCCCCGATTGCCTTCGCGGGGGGCCTCGCTCCGGTTATCACGGTTCCGGTTGCGGTCGCGATCACGACCGCCACGATCCGGACGGTCCTGACGCTCGGGCCGCTCCTGGCGCTCCGGCCGGCGAGCCTCCACCGTCTCCTCCGCCACGGGCGTGGCATCGGCCTGAGCCTCGCGCGCGGCTTCGGGGGCGGCGTCCGTCCGGCTGCCACCACGGCGACGGCTGCCACCCTTGGCGGCGCCATCGCTTCGGCCGCCGCGACGGCGGCGTCCGCCGTCGCTCTCGCCCTCGGACATGTCCGGGGTCTCCAGGCCATCGATCATGATGCGCGGGATTTCCCGGCCGATCAGCTTTTCGATGGCGCCCAGCGTGCGGCTGTCGTCGGGCGTCGCCAGCATGAAGGCGCGGCCGGTCTTGCCGGCGCGGCCGGTGCGGCCGATGCGGTGGACGTAGTCGTCGGCGTGGTGGGGCACGTCGAAATTGAACACATGGCTGACGCCGGCGATGTCGATACCGCGGGCGGCCACGTCGCTGCAGCACAGCAGCGAGATTTCACCCTGGCGGAACTGCTCCAGCGTCTCGGTGCGCTTGGACTGCACCATGTCCCCATGCAGCGCGCCGGCGTTGAAGCCGTGCTTGGTCAGCGATTGGTGCAGGAGGGCGACGTCACGCTTGCGGTTGCAGAAGATGAAGGCGTTCTTCACGTCCTCCGTCCGCAGCAGGTGGCGCAGGGCCTCGCGCTTGTCCTCGCCCCGCACCATCGCCACCGCCTGGGTGACCGTGGCGGCGGGGGAGGCCGGCGGGGCCACCGTGATCTCGCGCGGGTTCATCAGGAAGGCGTCGGCGAGGCGGCGGATCTCCGGTGGCATGGTGGCCGAGAAGAACAACGTCTGGCGCATCTTGGGCAGCAGGCCGACGATGCGCTCGATGTCCGGGATGAAGCCCATGTCCAGCATGCGGTCGGCTTCGTCGATCACCAGGATCTTGATGTCCGACAGCAGGATGTTGCCGCGGTCGAACAGGTCCATCATGCGGCCGGGGGTGGCGATCAGGACGTCAACGCCACGCTCCAGCTTCTTGATCTGGTCGCCGAAGGATTCGCCGCCGATCAGCAGCGCCATGTTCAGCTTATGGTACTTGCCGTAGACCTCGAAGTTCTCGGCCACCTGGGCCGCCAGCTCGCGCGTCGGCTCCAGGATCAGCGAGCGCGGCATGCGGGCGCGGGCACGGCCCGATGCCAGGATGTCGATCATGGGCAGGGTGAACGACGCCGTCTTGCCGGTGCCGGTCTGGGCGCAGCCCAGCACGTCGCGACCCTGCAGCACCCAGGGGATCGCCTTTTCCTGAATCGGGGTCGGCTGGCTATAGCCCGCGTCTTCAACCGCGCGAAGGACTTCCGGGCCTAGCCCAATTTCCGAGAAAAGCATGCGACCTTGTATCTGTATGGTGTGCGTCGTTAAAAGGACGGGACCCGGCAGGACTGCCGCGCCCCCCTTGAACCAGGCGTCAGGCCGGCGGGGCCGCCATCCCGCGCCAAACCCGTCGTCAACGGGATCGGGACCGCGTCCGGGCCTGCACACGGCGGCCCGGCGCCGCCCATACCGGAACCATGCGCGACTTGGCGGAAGTCGCGGCATGGTCTAGGGTCGCGCGTTCGATATCAATTCCAGCCCGCAAGGGCAAGGATTTCCTTTAATGTCAACTGTTGTGTCACCTTCCGGGCCCCTTTCCGGGGTGGGAGGGAAGCCGGTTCTGATCCTGTTGCCCGGTTTGCTGTGCGACGCGGCCCTGTGGCGCCACCAGATGCGCGACCTGGCCGGCCAGGTCGAGGTGAGGGTGCCCGATCTGACGGGGGCCGAGTCGATGGTGGAACTGGCCGCCGGCGTGCTGACCGACGCGCCCGCGCGTTTCAGCCTGGCGGCCTTGTCCATGGGTGGTTACGTGGCGCTGGAGATCATGCGGCAAGCCGGTCACCGGGTGGAGCGTCTGGCCCTGATCGACACCTCCGCCCGGCCGGACGGCCCGGAGCAGCGCCGCCGGCGCCAGGGGCTGCTGGCGCTGGCCAGGACGGGCAGGTTCCAGGGGGTGACGCCGCGCCTGCTGCCGCAACTGCTGCATCCCGACCACCAGGCCGATCCCGCCATCGCCGGCGAGGTCATGGCCATGGCCGACCGGGTGGGCCGCGACGCCTTCATCCGGCAGCAGACCGCCATCCTGGGCAGGCCCGACAGCCGGGGCGACCTGGCCTCCATCCACTGCCCCACCCTGGTGGCGGTGGGGCGGGAGGACCAGGTGACGCCCCTGGAGTGCGCCGAGGAGATGGCCGGGATCATTCCCGGCGCCCGCCTGGCGGTGCTGGATCGGTGCGGCCACCTGCCGCCCATGGAACGGCCGGGAGAGACGACAAGCCTCTTGCGGGAATGGCTGCGGACGGCGTGACGCACCGCCGGGACGTTTGCTGTGGCCCCAACGACCCTTGTTTTAGCCGCCGGACGCCCCATCATCTCAGGAGATGACACCGCTTTGTCACCTGGCCGGTTGCGCATCTTGAGAAAACTGGTCTAGGCTTCCGTTGTCGGCGCAACCGTCCCATGACCTAGCGCCATTCGATTTGGCCACCTTGCTTTAAAGGACGACATCATGGTCACCATCGGCATCGCTGCTTTCCTCGGCCTCAGCCTGCTCGCCGCGTTGTCCATCGCCGCCGTGAAGCCGGCCGAAGCGAATGCCCACCATGGGCACGGCGGCCACGGCCATGACGACCACGGTCACGGCGGCCACGGCCACTAAGCCATTCCCTCTCCGATTTCCGGGGTACCGGGCGGCGCTGGGCTAGCAGCGTGGTCGCTCACCCTGGTCCGCCCGAAAAAGGCCGCAGCGATGCGGCCTTTTTTGTTGGATGCGCCAAGCATGGCGGATGAAAGCCCATGCCGCGCCTGGGCGGCCCATATCAGTGTTCATTATATAAGTGCAAGAAAAGTTATGTGATTGTTGGAAAAATACTCGCAAAAATAATTTGCGGGCCGGTGCGGAACCTTCTTAGATGAGGCGGCTCTCGAGTATGCGGGGCACTAGGACGTGCTGTGATTCCGCGCCCACTGGGTGAGGTCCGTGTATCCAACACGCTTTCTGCGGCTGCGCGACGAGTTGGTCCCTCAGTGGTGGAGAGATTCCCGTGTCGGCAACCGGTCTAGTCACCTTGTCTCCCACAAGTGCCGAGGTCCTGCGCCGGTCGACCGTCCTGCATGAGCAGGCGAAGTACGCCGAGGCGGAGGAACTTCTCCAGGGCGCCCTGCGCCGCGACCCCGGCAACGCCGACCTGTTGAACGCCCGGGGCGTCATGTTCGCCCAGATGGAGCGTCACCTGGACGCACTGTGGTGCTATCGCGACGCCGTGGCGGCCAACCCGCGCGGGTCGGGTATCTGGACCAATCTGGGCAATGCCTTGACCAAGCTGAAATACCTGGAGAGCGCGGTGAACGCCCACCGCAGGGCCATCGAGCTGGCGCCGAACGACGTGCTTCTCCATCACAATTTAGGGACCTCGCTGGCTGAGGCTGGCAATCATGGCGAGGCTGTCATGGCCTTCAGTCGCGCGCTGGAACTCAATCCGGAATTCCACAAGGCGCGCTGGGACCGGGGGCGCAGCTATCTCTATCTCGCCAACTATCGCCAAGCCTGGCCTGATTATGAGGTGCGGCTGATCAGTGGCCAGGTCCCCGGCCGTGACCTGGCCAGCACCAAGTGGGATGGGCGGCCCTACGCCGGCCGGCGCTTGCTGCTGCTCTGTGAACAAGGGTTCGGCGACACGCTATGGGCGGCGCGTTACCTGTCCCGTGTGAAGGCGTTGGGCGGTGAACTAACCGTTGAGTGCCAGCGGGAGCTCATTCCCCTGCTGGCGGATCTGGGGATCGCGGATCGCCTGATCCCCTGGGGCGAGCCGCTGCCCGAGGCCGATCTCCATGCCCATTGGTGCAGCCTGCCCGGCCTGTTCACCCAGGACCTGGCCACCATCCCGGCGCAGCCCTATCTGCGGGCGCCGGCGGACCGCCGGGGCAAGGCTGCCCAGATACTGGGGCCACGCGATGGCCGCCTCCGGGTTGGCGTCGTATGGTCGGGCAACACCAGCTTCAAGCGCAACCATGAACGGGCCCAGCCCCTGATGCGCTTCTTCCAGGCCTTCGCCCTGCCGGGTGTCCAGCTCTACAGCCTGCAGAAGGGGACGCCGGAGAAGGCGCTGGGCGAGTTGCCCCGGGGCGGACCCATCATCGACCTGGCCCCCCACCTGGGCGATTTCGCCGACACCGCCGCCTTCGTGGAACAGATGGACCTGGTCATCATGACCGACAGCGCCGTCGCCCACCTGACCGGCGCCCTGGGCAAGGAGGTGTGGGTCCTGCTGGGCGACGTCGCCCACTGGCTGTGGTTGCTGGATCGCACGGACTGCCCCTGGTACCCGACCATGCGCCTGTTCCGTCCCCGCGCCGAGGGCGACTGGGACCACGTCTTCGACCGCGCCTCGCTGGAGCTGACCCTGCGGACACGGATCCTGGAGATGTAAGGTCAGGCCTCCGGGTTGGGGCGCTTCTTCCAATAAGATCTTGAATTTCTACCATAAAAGATGGTGTTTGTCATGACGAATAATATTACGCAGAGTAATGCTATTGTCGCTTTGGATGGAAGCAATAGTAATTATGTAACGGGCAATAACGACACCCTGACGGGATCTGGGGATTTTGTGACATTGGCTGCCGGAACTTCCGGCAACACATTGACCGGCAACGCCAACGGGATCACGCTGGCGGCGGCCTCCGGTGCTGTACGGGCTGAGGCGACGGTCAGTGGCTCGGGCAACAACATTGTTGTGAATGCGGGTTCTTACCTGACCACCAGCGGTGGGCCCAACAAAATCACCGCAGCCAATGCCACCGTGACATACGGCGGTACCAGCAGCCTCATTGAGGCCGTGGGTGGCAGCGGCAGCAGCATTTACGTCACGGCGGCCAGCACCCTCTTCGTCAGTGGCGCCAACCAACAGGTTTTCGCCAGCGGCGACGCCATCTATGTGACGACGGGGGACGGGGGCGCCACCAGCACCGTCACCATCGCCAGCAGCGGCTCCACGGCGGACACCATCCGCGTCGGCTATGCCACTTCAGGAACCTCGGTCAGCGGCGGCGCCACCATCGTGAACAGCGGAGGGACTCTGGTTGTCAATGATGCCGGCACCGTCCTTTTGGGTAATGGGGCCAATGCCACCCTGAGTGGCTATGGGAGCACCCAGGTCAATGTTGGCGGCTCAGGCGCCTTCAAGGCCACCAGTGAGACGCTGGCCGTGACCACGGGCAACGTCGCCATTGTCGGCACCAGCGCCACGGTCGGCGTGAGCGCGGGTGCCAAAGCCACGATTTCCGGCACTGGCAACACGGTGACCGCCAACGGCAACGCCACCCTGATCGCCTCGGCGGGCACCTCCGTCCTGGTGGGCAGCGGCGGCGGAGCTAGTTTGACCGGAACGGCCGGCACCTCCGTCCGTTACACCGGCGATGGCGCGTCGATCGATCTGACGACGGGCAAGGCGACCCTGGCTGGGGCCTCCATCTACGATACCTTGGTGGGCATCAGCAGCCTTCAGGCCTTGGGCAACAACGATATCATCGTGGCCGGCGGTAGCGCCTCGCTGTCCATCGCCGGAAGCGGCGACGTCATAACCCTGACCGGTTCCGGCAACATCATCAGCGGCACCGGCAGTGCGAGTGTCTCGGTCACGGCGGTCAACAGCACCCAGACGATCAACGCCGCCAGCAGCACGATCGACGTGCGCACCAGCGGGGATACCATCACCTTGGGTGGTGGGGGGAGTACAATAAGCAGCAGCACTGGCAATAGCGCGACCATTACGATTACGGCCATCAGCAGCACCGAAACGATCAATACCGCCAGCAGCATGATTGACGTGCGCGCCAGCGGGGACACGATCATTCTGGGTGCCGCCGGAGATACGGTGAAAAGCACGACAGGCAACGCCGCGTCGATCGCTATCACGACCATCAACAGCAGCCAGACGATCAACATCACCAACAGTGCGGTGGACGTCCAGACATCGGGCGCCACGGTGACCTTGAGTGGCGCTGGCAACACGGTGAAGAGCACGACCAGCAACAGCGCTTCGGTTGTCGTCACGGCTGCCAGCAGCACGGAGACGATTAATACCGCCAGCAGTGTCATCGACGTTCAGGTCGCGGGCGATACCATCGTCATGGGTGGCGCCGGCAGCACCGTGAAAAGCACGACCGGGAAGAGCGCGTCGGTTGTCATCACGGCGGCCAGCAGCACCGAGACGATCAACACCTCCAGCAGCGTCATCGACGTTCAGGCCACGGGCGATACCATCATCCTGGGTGCCAGCGGCGACACGGTGAAGAGCACCACGGGGAATGCCGCGTCGATTGCTGTCACGACCATCAACAGCAGCCAGACGATCAACATCACCAACAGCACGGTGGACGTTCAGGCGTCAGGCGCCACGGTGACCTTGGGCGGCACCGGCAACACGGTGAAGAGCACGAGCGGCAACAGCGCGTCGGTCATCGTCACCGCCATCAGCAGCACCGAAACGATCAACACCGCCAGTAGCGTCATCGACGTTCAGGCCATGGGCGATACCATTATCGTGGGCGGTGCCGGCAGCACCGTGAAAAGCACGACCGGGAAGAGCGCGTCGGTTGTCATCACGGCGGCCAGCAGCACCGAGACGATCAACACCGCCAGCAGCGTCATCGACGTTCAGGCCACGGGCGATACCATCATCCTGGGTGCCAGCGGCGACACGGTGAAGAGCACCACGGGCAACGCCGCGTCGATTGCTATCACGACCATCAATAGCAGCCAAACAATCAACATCACCAACAGCGTGGTGGACGTCCAGACGTCGGGCGCCACGGTGATCTTGAGCGGTGGCGGCAACACGGTGAAGAGCACGACCGGCAACAGCGCGTCGGTCGTCGTCACCGCCATCAGCAGCATGGAAACGATCAACACTGCCAGCTGCGTCATCGACGTTCAGGCCACGGGCGATACTATCATCCTGGGCGCCAGTGGCGACACGGTTAAAAGCACGAATAACAGCAGCGCGTCCGTGGTGGTCTCATCGTCGATTTCAGCGACCAGCATCACGGAAACCATTAGCATCAGCAATAGCGCGGTCAATGTTCGGGCCGATCACACCACGATTACCGTGACGGGATCGAATGACAGCGTGACCCTGAACAGCAGCGCGGATGTCGCGATCTCCAGCGGCACCAATAACACGCTGATCGCGACCAACGGCAGCGCGACGCTGAAGAGCACCGGTGGCAGCGCCACCCTGGTGGGCACTGGGACCGGCAGCACGCTATGGGCCGCGGGCGGGACGGCGGTGGCTAGCTACACCGCTAGCAATATGAACATCAATTTGGCCAGCGGCTATGCGACAGCCTCGGGTTCGTCCCTGTCAGATAGCCTCATCGGCATCAGCAGTGTGATCGTAAATGGTGGCACCGACACCATTACTCTGGGCGCCGGCCAGTCGGCTACCCTCTCTGGTAGTGGCAACTCAGTCAGCGCGGCAAATGGCGCCAACATTACGATTGCCGGGGGTGGCTATCAGAACACGGCCAATGAGGTGACGCTTTCCAGCGGCAGCGTCGTTCTGACTGTGGATGCGCGGGCCAATCTTACGGGCTCCGGCAACCATGTGACCTCGGGCAGCAATGACAACCTCGGTGTGACAGGTGACAACAACACGCTGATCGCCACGGGCAGCGGCGATGGATTTTGGATCACCGGTAGCGGTAACACCGTCAGTATGACATCCGGCAGTGCAGTGACAATTAACGGTGGCGGCAAAGGCAAAGCCGCCAATATGGTGAACCTTGTCAGCGGTACCGTTACCTTGGCCGTGGATGCCCGGGTCAGTCTGGCGGGTGACGGCAACCATGTGACGTTGGGCGCCAGTGACAATATAGGCATAGGGGGGAATAACAACACCCTGATTGCCACCGGGACCGGCGATGGGATTTGGATCACTGGAACCGGGACGCAGATTACGGGCAACAGCGCGACCATTACGCTGTCCTCCACCAGTGCAAGTCTGACGCTCAATGGCAATGGCAACAGCGTCAGCATGGCGTCCGATAGCACGTTGAAGGTCATTGGGGGCGGCAAAGCCAATACGGCCAATGACGTATCATTTGTCAGCGGTAGCGGCAGCCTCGTTTTGATTGCGGACGCGCGTGTCAATTTCACGGGCTCCGGCAACCACGTGGAGTTGCAGACCAATAACAATATCGGTGTGGCAGGTGACAACAACGCGCTGACCGCCACGGGCTCCGGCAATGGATTTTGGATCACTGGAACCGGGACGCAGATTACGGGCAACAGCGCGACCATTACGCTGTCCTCCACCAGCGCAAGTCTGACGCTCAATGGCAATGGCAACAGCGTCAGCATGGCGTCCGGCAGCACGCTGAAGGTCACTGGGGGCGGCAAAGCCAATACGGCCAATGCCGTATCCTTTATCAGCGGTAGCGGCAGCCTCGTTTTGATTGCGGACGCGCGTGTCAATTTCACGGGCTCCGGTAACCATGTGGAGTTGCAGACCAATAACAATATCGGTGTGTCGGGTGACAACAACACTTTGACTGCCACGGGCTCCGGCAATGGATTTTGGATCACCGGCACTAATGACACGGTCATTGTCGCAAGCGATAGCGCCAAAACCCAAATTAACAGCAATAACCTTGCTGTCACGGTGTCCGCTAGCAGCTCTGTCACCACGCTGAATGGCAGTGGCAACAGCGTCAGCATGGTGTCCGGCAATACGCTACACGTCACTGGTGAGGGGGAGTATGCGGATGCCAATGCCGTTACCTTGTCCAACGGCATGTTGATCATGGAGGATCATTCACGGGTCGGACTGAATGGGTCCAGCAACCATGTGACGTTGGGGAGCAATGACAATTTCGGTGTGGATGGCGGCAATAACGTTCTGGCGGCTACGGGTTCTGGTGACGGACTCTGGATCAGTGGTGCCAACAACACCGCCAATATCAGCAATGGCTCTGTCTTTGTGGGCGGCTCACAGACGGCGGTCAACGGGGATAACAATACCATCACGCTCTACGCGGGCGTTGGCGCGACGGTAAGTGGTAAGAATGAGGTCATCTCCACCGTAGGCGCCAACACCTCCGTTGCCCTTTCCACCAACGGCGTCGGCCCCAGCGGTGAACTGGATCTGTTTGTGACCCATGATCAAGTCTGGCTGCAGCAGTCGGGCAATGACCTGATTATTGATCAAGTTAATGGAACCCAGGACGTGACATTGAAGGACTGGTTCCTTCAGAGTCCTGGTGGGACCTATGATCATCAGGTCGCCACGATCAAGGCCAGCGACGGCGTCACGCTATCCAGCGCAAGCATCACCAATTTGTTCAGCACCTCTCACACCGGGGCCAGCGACAGCGTGCTGCTCAGCTCCTGGAAGTCCTGACGGTTGGGCGGCTCCCCGCGATGTCTGAGGGCCGCCAATCCTCCACAGGCTGAAAACCAAAACGCCCGGACGGCGACTTCCGTCCGAGCGTCCGCCTAAGCTTTCAGCCGGCGCTTAAACGTCGAGATCCTGCGCGAACTTGGCGTTTTCCTGGATGAATTTGAAGCGCAGCTCCGGCTTGCGGCCCATCAGGCTTTCCACCAGGCTGGCCGTGTTCTCCGCGTCGTCCTTCTGCTCCGGGTCGCGGACGTCCGGCACGGTCACGCGCAGCAGGGTGCGGCGGGCCGGGTCCATGGTGGTTTCCTTCAGCTGGCTGGGCTGCATCTCGCCCAGGCCCTTGAAGCGGCTGATCTCCACCTTCTGGTTGGCCTTGAACACGCTGGCCAGCAGCTCGTCCTTGTGGGCGTCGTCGCGGGCGTAGCGGACATTGCTGCCCTGGGACAGGCGGTACAGGGGCGGCAGGGCGAGGAACAGGTTGCCGTTCTCGATCAGCGACGGCATCTCACGGTAGAAGAAGGTCATCAGCAGCGAGGCGATGTGGGCGCCGTCGACGTCCGCGTCCGTCATGATGACGATGCGCTCATAGCGCAGCCGATCGGCCGAGAACTCCTTGCCGGCACCGCAGCCCAGGGCCTGCACCAGGTCGCTCAGTTCCTGGTTGCCGCGCAGCTTGTCGGTGCTGGCGGAGGCCACGTTCAGGATCTTGCCGCGCAGGGGCAGGATGGCCTGGGTCTCGCGGTTGCGCGCCTGCTTGGCGCTGCCGCCGGCGCTGTCACCCTCGACGATGAAGATCTCGGTGCCTTCGGAACTCTGGCGCGAGCAGTCGGCCAGCTTGCCGGGCAGGCGCAGGCGGCGGGTGGGGGCCTTGCGCGCCATGTCCTTGGCGGCGCGGCGCCGCGCCCGCTCCTCCGCCTTTTCCACCAGACGGTCCAACAGCACCTTGGCGGCGTCGGGGGCGGCCGACAGCCAGTGGTCGAAATGGTCCTTGATGGCCGCCTCGGTCAGGCGCACGGCCTCGGCGCTCACCAGCTTTTCCTTGGTCTGGCCCTGGAATTGCGGGTCGCGGATGAAGACGGACAGCAGAATGGTGGCGCCGTCCACCACATCCTCGGCCGTCAGGGACGGGCCCTTGCGGTTGCCCACCAGCTCGCCATAGCCCTTCAGGCCGCGCGTCAGCGCCTGGCGCAGGCCCTGGTCATGGGTGCCGCCCTGGGGGGTGGGGATGGTGTTGCAGTAGGTGTGGCTGAAGCCCTCGTCATCCTCGGGCCAGGCCACGGCCCACTCCACGCGGCCGGCCTGGTTGGGGAAATCGGCCTGGCCGGCGAAGGCGGTGGGGGTCACCGTGCGCCGGTCCTTCAGGGCCGAGACCAGATAGTCCAGCAGCCCGTTGGGGAAGTGCAGGGTTTCGGCCGCCGGGATGGGGCTGTCGTCGGCCAGCAGCGAGGGATCGCAGCTCCACCGGATTTCCACGCCCCGGAACAGATAGGCCTTGGACCGCGCCATGCGGTACAGCCGCTCCGCCTTGAAGTGCGCGCCCTCGCCGAAGATCTGGGCGTCGGGGTGGAAGCGCACCAGGGTGCCGCGCCGGTTGTTGACCGGGCCGGCGTTCACCAGCGGCGTCAGGGGCACGCCCCGGCTGTAGCTTTGCGTGTAGAGCGTGCGGTCGCGCGCCACCTCCACCGTCAGCTGGTCGGTCAGCGCGGTGACGACGGACAGGCCCACGCCGTGCAGGCCGCCGGAGGTGGCGTAGACCTTGCCGCTGAACTTGCCGCCGGAATGCAGGGTGGTGAGGATGACCTCCAGCGCCGACTTGCCCGGATATTTCGGATGGTCGTCCACCGGGATGCCGCGGCCGTTGTCGCGGACGGACACGGTGCCGTCGGCCGCCAGTTCCAGGTCGATGCGGGTGGCGTGGCCGGCCACCGCCTCGTCCATGGCGTTGTCCAGCACCTCGGCCACCAGATGGTGCAGGGCGCGTTCGTCCGTGCCGCCGATGTACATGCCAGGGCGGCGGCGGACAGGCTCCAGCCCCTCCAGGACCTCGATGTCCTGGGCGGAATAGCTGTCTTGCTTGCGGGCGGTATTCTGAAACAGGTCGCTCATACCCCATTATAGGAGTGGGCGTCGCCGCAGTTCAAGGACCGGGGCGGCGGAACAGCCCCGATAACCACCACATTTTGTAAGGATGGACGCGGCACCCTCCCAAATCAGGGGTGTCCGGCCTGGAGCACGGACCCATGAACGATCAGCCCCCCGCCCCCGATTTCTCCACGGCGCCGGCGCTGCGCACCTTCGCCATGCCGGCGGACACCAACGCCAACGGCGACATCTTCGGCGGCTGGGTGCTGTCGCAGATGGACTTGGCGGGCGCCGCCAAGGCCGTGCGCCGGGCGCGGGGCAAAGTGGCGACGGTGGGGATCGAGGCCATGAAGTTCTACCGCCCGGTGGCGGTGGGCGATGAACTGAACTGCTATACCGAGATCCTGGCGGTGGGGCGCACCTCCATCCGCGTGCGCATCGACACCTGGGTGCGCCGGGGCGCCACGGGCGAGGCGGTGCAGGTGACGGAGGGCGTCTTCACCTACGTCGCCATCGGCGAGGACGGCCGTCCCCGCCCGGTTGATGTGGAGTGATTTAACTCCCGGGCAGCAAAAGCACTCCCAGCAAAAGCCCCCCAGCAAAAGCACCCAAGGCCCCGACTGGGGCCGCCGCAGCGAGTACCGCAGGGCGCAGCGAGGATCGCCAAGGGGCGGATGCCCCGGCGGCGCCTGAGGCAAACGAAAACGGGCCCGCTCCGATGAGGAACGGGCCCGCAAACGCTAGGCCAAAGCCCCGACGAAGTGGTTAGTTGCCCTTCGGGGGTTCGGTCGTGGAGGGCTCCGGCGTGGCGGGGGCCGGGGTGGCGTCGGACGGGGCCGGCGCCGGGGTGGCGGAGTTGTCAGCCGGGGCGGGGGTGGCCGGGGGTTCGGCGGCGGGCGCCGCGGGGGCGGCAGCCGGGGCTTCGGTCTTGGCAGGGGCCGGGGCGTCGTGCTTGTCGCAGGCAGCCAGGCCAACCAACAGAACCGGGGCGAGCATCAGGGCTTTAAAGCGCATATTCCTCTCCTTCTATGCGTCTTTACGCGCGGATTGGTTCCGCACGTCTTGACGTCGTGGCCCGAGGCTCCCGGACCACGACAATGATTTTGCAGCATCTTCCGGCGGAATTAAGGCAATGCGGCCGGCCAATGCGTGAAACCCTGCCAGCGCGTTAACCACGACGGAACGCTACCGCCTTGATAACACGCCAGTCCGGACGTCATTCCAAGCAGGAATTCGTCCTAAGCCTTTTTGACCCGGGGGCGGGCGCCACTCAACGGGGATTTCCGTCTAGTCCTTGGGTGCGGCAAGCCGCCGCAACGCCAAGTCCAGGGCCGACTTCAACTGTCCTGCGGAATATGGCTTTTGCACGAAGCCCAATGGATAGGTCAGGCTGGCCCGGGCCATGGTCTGCTCGTCCGTGTAGGCCGATAGGAAGACCGATCGCAGGCTGAATTCGTTCCTGAGTTGTCGGGCGGTGTCGATTCCGTCGACCGTGCCTTTCAGGCGGATGTCCATCAGCGCCAAGTCGGGATGGCTGCTGGCGGCCAGCGCGATGGCCTCGGGTTCGGACGCGGCGATGCCGCAGACGTAATAGCCCAAATCCTCGACCGTCAGGCGGATGCCCAAGGCCACCAGGGCGTCGTCTTCGACAATCATCAAACGGACCGCGGCGTCATCGCCGTTGTCGGCGTCCCGGCTGATTTCTACCTGACTCATGCTTCCCCTGATTGGTCATCCCTAACGCGATGCCTCGTGGAAGCCGCCCCCCGGCGTGCGCCCCACGCGTGCCCTCGAATGCCAAGGGCCAGCGGAGCCCATTTCAGCACTGTTCCTTCAGTAGGTACAGCAAGCCATGGGCCTAAACAATTCAGCCAGATGACCGAAACTTTCGGGACTAAACTTTAGGGGTTATTGCCTTTGCGTCGGTGTTTGCGTTTCCGACGACGGCGGGGGGCCCGCCCGTTGGGCGGCGCACAGGCGGATGCGCTCCACCGCCTGGTCCACGGTGCGCCCGCCGCCCTCCAGCTCGCTGGCCATGGGGCGAAAAAAGGCCTCCACCTGATCCGCCGCCGTGGCGCTGCACAGCCCTTCCAGCGGCAGGGTCAGCGCGCCCAGGGTGGCGGAGGAGCCGCGGGCGCGCAGGTGGGCCATGTTGGCCTGCACCCAGGCCCAATAGGCGGGCACATGGCTGGATTCCCGCCCCTGGCCGCGAATCAGCATGTTGACCTCGTTCAGCTTCAGCCAGGGCACGAACACCATGTCGCGCACCTCCGCCGCCAGGGTGGGGTCGGTCACGCGGTTCAGGGCGTCCAGCGCCATTTCCCGACCCTCCGCGTCGGTGGAGGATCGCAGTTGGTCGACCAGACCGCTGACGTAGGGACGGCCCAGCTCCTGGGCCATGACCGCCATGCCCGTCGCCCGCACCTCCGCCGGCGCCTGGGGTCCCGTCTCCGCCGGCGGCTGGGCGTCGGGCGCCCGCATCAGGGCCAGCAGGCGAGCCCGCACATCCTCGTCGCGCAGCTCCAGCGCCAGGAACGCCACCAGCCGGTCGCGCAGCAGGGCCGTGTTTTCCGGCGCCACCCGGTCCAGCTTGCCCGGCGTCAGGCCCACGCGGGCCAGCACCGGCCGCCAGGCCTGCAGCAGGAACAGGCGGAGGGCGGCCCGATCGCTGTCGGTCGGCGCCTGTTCCAGCAACTGCTTCAGCCGGGGAAAGGGGGCGGAGGCCACGTCCCACGCCGGCACGGTGGCCAGGCTGACGGCGGCCGTGAGGTACAGCGACTGGGGCTGGTGGCCGGCCGCGACCTCCCCCCATAGGCTTTCCAGCAGGGCCAGCTGCTCCGCCGCCGGGAGGCGCGGCAGCACGGCCAGCAGCCGGCGCCAATGCTCGGTCGTCAGCGACAGGCGGAAATAGCCGCTGCCGGTGGCGTTGGGGATCAGCGCCGCCGGGCAGGCGGACTGGCTAAGGGGGAAGGCCTGGCGCGCCGCCGTCACCATCATGCAGGTGGAGGGGCCGGCCGCGCCCGGCCGCACGCACAGGGGCAGGGTCCAGTGCGCCGCCGTGGCGGCGTCGGAGCCCAAGGGCCGGTATCGGCGCTGGGCCGTCAAGACCTGCAGCCCGGTGCGCGGGCAGGTCCAGCCCAGCGACAGGCGGGGTACGCCCGGAATGTTGATATAGGAACGCAGGGAATCGACCAGAACGGGGTCGCGCACCGTGTCCGCCAAGGCGCCGAAGAAATCCTGGGCCGTGGCGACGCCATCGATGTGGCGCCGCAGATGGGTGGTCACCGCCTTGCGGAAGGCGGCGGGGCCGATATAGCCCTCCACCATGGACAGCACGCCAGCCCCCTTGCGGTAGGTGATGTTGTCGAAGGCGGTTTCGATGTCGCTGGTGGTGGTGATGGGCTGGTGGATGGTGCGGGTGGAACCCAGGGAGTCCAGATCCATGGCCTCCAGCGCCTCCTGCTCCACCACGCGGGCGGTCAGCATGCGGGGCTGCCAGGCGTCCACCGCCTTGGGCGCCAGCCAACTCGCGAACGCCTCGTTCAGCCAGATGTCGTCCCAGCCCGCCGGCGTCACCAGGTCGCCGAACCATTGGTGGGCGATCTCATGGGCGTGCAGCACCAGGAATCGGCGGCGGGCGTCCACCGTGTCGTCCGCCGGCACGAGCAGGCGCTGCTCGCTGTAGAGGATGGTGCCAGCGTTCTCCATGCCCACGGCGTCGAAGTCGGGAGCCGCGATCAGGTCCAGCTTCCCGTAGGCGTAGGGGATGCCGAAGTAGCGTTCCATCGTCAGGAACAGGCCCGGCGTGACCGACAGGGCATAGGCCAGGCGCGGGCCCTTGCCGTGGAGGGCCACGCCGCGCAGGGGGATGGGCTTGCGCCGGGCGCCGCTGGGCGGAATGGTCGGGCCCTTCACGATGTCCAGCGGCCCCACGGCGAAGGCCAGCAGGTAAGTGGGCAGGGGCCGGGTGGGCGCGAAGGTCAGGCGCCGGCTGCCGCCGGGCAGCGCCTCTTCGCGCACGGGCAGGGTGTTCGTCACCGCCTCGTCCCCCGCCTTCACCGTCAGGCTGATGTCGTAGGGCGTCTTGAAGCGCGGTTCGTCGAAGCAGGGCCAGGCCTGGCGGGCGCTGATGGCCTCGAACTGACTGAAGGCGTAGTTCAGCCCTTTCTCACTGACACGGTAGAGACCGTCCAGCGAGGGGTCGAAGGAGGCGGTGTAGGCGAATCGCAGGGTCAGGGTCTGCGGCGGCAGCGGGCGGGGGAAACCCATGCGGGCCACCCCGTCCGGCGTCACCTGGTCCCAGGTGGCGGGCAGGTGTTCCCCCGCCGCCGTCACCACCTCGGCCGAGGCCATGTCCAGATCGCGGCCGTTCAGCCAGATATGGTCCACCGCCTTGGTCAGCGCGATCCTGATCTCAACCTGTCCGGAATATTCGCTCTGGTCCGGGTCGATGGCGAGGTTCAGGCGATAGCGCAGGGGGCGGGCCGTGTCCGGCAGGCGGACGGTGGGTACCGTCTCCTCCGTATCGGCCCGCGCCTTGGCGGGCTTGGGCTTCGCCGCCCAGGCGCCCGCCAGGGGCGGTAGCAGGGCCGCGAGGACCAGGGCCAGGAGCAGGACCGTGAGGCGGGGCGGGGCGGGCAAGGCGGTCGGGGTTCCTGGTCGGGCGATAGTCAAGTGTCGCGCACTATGACGGTGAGGTTCCACCGCACGCAACGACCCGATGCGGCTAGGACTTTGGACACGGGGGGCGGCGGGCGCGCATCGTCATGCAAGCGGCGCCGTTCCCGTGTAGGGTGTCGTCCCTTTAACGGACCGAGGGCGCGGGAATATGCGGTGCTGGGCGCGGGTGGCGGCGATTGTGGTGATGACCGGTATCGGGGTGACGGGAGCGGCGCGCGCGGCGGAGCCCCCGGTTCCGGTGCCCAAGCCCTTGGTCTATAAGCAGCCGTTGCGCGACAAGCTTTTCTACGGCTTGAGCCTGCTGTCCCGTGATCCGCAGGCGCTGGCCGCCGTGGCGACCGCGCCGGAGCTGAGCCGCCTGGCGGCGGAGCGTCGCGCCCGGGCGCGGAGGGCGGTGGAGGACTGCGGCGGCGACACCGGCTGCTACGTGCGCGGCTTCGACTGGTCGGACGCGGAGGTGGCTGCGGCCGGCCAAGCGTTGACCGCCGCCCTGAAGGCCCGCCCCGACGCCGCCCGGCGGCTGACGGCCGCGCTGGACGCCAGCGGCCTCTATCCGGCCGCGCCGGGCCAGGATCCCGACGTGGTGGTCCGCACTTGGACCCAGGCCGCCGCCACCGCCCACCGCATCCTGGCGGTCTATGGCGGCGGAGAGAAGCCGCGCGGTCCCGCCATCGACGGCCCCGCCTATGACGTGGCCGCCCCCGCCTATGGCACGCTGGTGAAGAGCGCGGCTTCCGTCCTGGCGGACGGCCTGGCCGACGACAACCCATTCTTCGAGCCGACGGAGGCCTTCGCCCTGCTGCTGCTGCAGATCAACCGGCGGGACGAGGCCGGCCGGTTCGAACCCATGGAAGCGGGGGAGAACAAGGCGGCGGTGGCGCACCTGAAGACCGTCAACTGGGCCAAGTATCCCTACACGGCACTGGTGGTGCCGGGCTATGGGCCGGAGACGGCGGGCGTGCCCCTGTCCGCCCCCGGCCTGCTGCGGGTGCAACTGGCGGCCAAGCGCTGGCATGACGGGAAGGCGCCGGTCATCATCGTCAGCGGCGGCAACGTCCACCCCAACCAGACCCCATATAATGAGGCGCTGGAAATGAAGAAGGCCCTGGTCCAGGACTATGACATACCGGCCGACGCCATCCTGGTGGAGCCGCACGCCCGCCACACCACCACCAACCTGCGCAACGCCGACCGCCTGATCTATCGCTATGGCATGCCCATGGACCGCAAGGCCCTGGTGGTTACTGACCTGGGGCAGAGCGGCTACATCACCGAGGACCGCTTCGCCACCCGCAACCAGGAGGACCTGGGCTATGTCCCCTTCATCGGGCTGGAGCGGGTGTCGCCCTTCGACGTGGCCTATCTGCCCACCCTGTCGGCCCTGGCGCTGGACGCCGGCGATCCGTTGGATCCCTGAAGCGGACCAGCCCTGCTTTCCCGTCTCTGGATAACAAACCAACAGCCGCTATGGTGTCGGCGTAATTAAACTGCGCGGGCACAAGTCCGGCGAATGATGGGGGACTGAGAGCATGGGTAGGCAGAAGGTTGAGGTGGCGTCCGCGTGGGGCGAGGCCATCGGCTATTCGCGGGCGGTCAAGGCCGGCGACCTGATTTTCGTGTCCGGCACCACCGCCAGCGGCGGCCCGGACGGCAAGGCCTTCCACCCCGGCGATGCCGGCGGCCAGGCCAAGGTGATCCTGGAGCGCATCGTGGCCGCCCTGGCCGAGCTGGGCGCCGGGCCCGAGCATGTGGTGGAGACCCGCATCTACCTGACCGACATGGCCACCTGGCAGGATGTGGGTCGCGCCCACGGCGCCGTCTTCGGCGGGGCCAAGCCCGCCACCACCATCGTGCAGGTGGGGCCCCTGATCTCCCCCGACCTGCTGGTGGAGATCAGCGCCACGGCCTCGTTGGCGCCGTAAGGCTGGCGCGGGGCATGGCGCTGACCGTCAGGCAGGAGGGCCCGGATGACGCCGCCGCCATCGCGGCGGCGGTGCGGCGGGCCTACGCCGACGTGCCCCACAGCGATCATCGTGAGCATCTGATGATCGCCCGCCTGCGCGGCAGCGCCGCCTGGATACCGGCGCTGTCGCTGCTGGCGGAGGAGGACGGCCGGGTGGTGGGGCACATCTTGCTGACCCGGGCTGCCATATGCGGGGCCCGAGGCTCCACTCCGACCTTGGCCCTGGCGCCCCTGTCGGTCGTGCCGGAATGGCAGGGGCGGGGCGTGGGTGGTCGCCTGGTGAGGGCGGCGCACCAGCGGGCGTGGGATTTGGGCTATGGCTCCGTCGTCCTGGTCGGCATCCCGGAGTATTATCCCCGCTTCGGCTACCGGCCCATGGCGGACCATGCCATCGCCGTGCCCTTCACGGTGCCGGCGCGGAACTGCATGGTCCTGGCGCTGACGCCGGATGGCCTGAGCGGCGTGGAGGGCATGGTGCAGTACGCGCCGGAATGGATGGACGGCTGAGGGACGGGCTAGCGACCGCTAGCGTCCATACTGGACAGCCGCCCCTTGCACCCGCGATAGTTGGGCCACAATAAACTTGGGAGGCCCGCCCGTGACTGGTACTGAAACCATCGCCCACCGCATCTGCCCGCTGTGCGAGGCGTGCTGCGGCCTGGAGGTCACGCTGGTGGACGGCGCCGTCACCCGCATCCGGGGGCATGACGCCGATGTTTTCAGCCACGGCTACATCTGCCCCAAGGGTGTCGCGCTCAAGGATTTGCACGAGGATCCCGACCGGCTGCGCACGCCGCTGATCAAGCGCGACGGCCGCTTCGTCGAGGCGACGTATGAGGAAGCCTTCGCCGAGATCGAGCGGCGGCTGACGCCCCTGCTGGAAACCCACGGCCGCGATGCGGCGGCGACCTACATCGGTAACCCCGCCGCCCACAAGATGGGCCTGCTGCTGTACACGCCGGTGCTGGCGCGGGCGCTGGGGACGCGCAACATCTATTCCGCCTCCACCCTGGACCAGATGCCCAAGCAGTTGTCCAGCGGCCTGATGTTCGGCCATTGGCTGAGCATTCCCGTGCCGGATATCGAGCGCACCAAGCTGATGGTCATCCTGGGCGGCAACCCCATGGCGTCCAACGGCAGCCTGTGGACGGTGCCCGACTTCCGGGGCAAGGCGCTGGACCTTAAGGCGCGGGGCGGCCGGCTGGTGGTGATAGACCCACGGCGGACGGAGACGGCGGCCCTGGCCGATGAGCATCACTTCATCCGCCCGGGTAGCGACGTCTTCCTGCTGGCGGCCCTGGTCCACATCCTGTTCGAGGAGAAGCTGGTGCGGCTGGACCGCCTGGCGGACCACGTGACGGGTGTTGAGGAACTGCGCGCCGCCATCGCCCCATTCACCCCGGAACGGGCCGCCGCCCACACCGCCATCCCCGCCGACACCATCCGCGGCCTGGCGCGGGACCTGGCGGGCTCGGTGCCGGCGGTGCTGTACGGCCGCATCGGCACCTGCACCCAGGCTTTCGGCACCCTGGCCAGCTGGCTGGTGGACGCCGTCAACGTCCTGACCGGCAATTTGGACGCGCCGGGCGGCGCCCTGTTCCCCAAGGCAGCCGCCTTCGCCGCCAACACGGTGGGGAAGGGCGGCACGGGGCGCGGCGTGCCGCTGGGCCGCCGCCGCTCCCGTGTGTCGAACGCGCCGGAGGTGTATGGCGAGCTGCCCGTGGGCTGCCTGGCGGAGGAGATCGAGACGCCGGGCGAGGGCCAGGTACGGGCCCTGTTCACAGTGGCCGGCAATCCCGTGCTGTCATCCCCCAACGGCGACCGCCTGGCCCGGGCGCTGGACCAGCTGGACCTGATGGTCAGTGTCGACATCTACCTGAACGAGACGACGCGGCATGCCGACGTCGTCCTGCCCGGCGTGTCGCCCTTCCAGGACAGCCACTACGACGTCGCCTTCCCCCAGCTGTCCTACCGCAACCACGCCCGCTACAGCCCGGCTCTGCTTCCCCGGGGCGAGGGCGTTTTGGCGGAATGGCAGGTGCTGCTGAAGCTGGCGGCCATCGCGGAAGGCAAGGGGGCCGATGCCGACCCGGCGGCCCTGGATGATGCCATGGTGGCGGCGGAGGTGGCGCGCTGGGCGGGCGACCATGCCGCTGCCGTCCTGGCCGCCGTCTCGCGCTGGACGGGGCCAGAGCGCCTGCTGGACCTGGCGCTGCGCGCGGGCCCCTATGGCGACGGCTTCGGCCGCAAGCCGAGTGGCCTGACCTTGGCCGCCGTATCGGACAGCGTCGGCGGCATCGACCTGGGCGCCCTGCAGCCCCGCATTCCGGAGGTGCTGCGCACCCCCAGCGGCCGCATCGAGCTGGCGCCCGCCATCCTGGTGGCGGACCTGGCCCGCGCCGTGGCGGCGCTGGACCAGCCGGCACCGGATCTGGTCATCATCGGACGACGCGACCTGCGCTCCAACAACAGCTGGATGCACAACCTGCCCATCCTGGCCAAGGGACCGTTCCGCTGCACGGTGCTGGTGCACCCGGACGACGCCCGCCGCCACGGCGTGGTGCACGGCGGCAGGGCTCGCCTGTCCCGCGCCGGCCGGGCCATTGAGGTGCAGGTTGCCGTCAGCGCCGACATGATGCCCGGCGTCGTCAGCCTGCCCCACGGCTGGGGCCACGACGCCGACGGCGCCCGCCTGGGCCTGGCCAGCCAGCGCCCGGGCGCCAACCTGAACGCCCTGCTGGACGAGATCCTGCGCGACCCGCTGTCCGGCAACGCTGTGCTGAGCGGTGTGGCCGTGACGCTGGAACCGGCGCCGCTGCCGGCGGTGCAGGCGGCGGAGTAGCCAAGTAATGGGGACATTGACGTAGGAACATTTGTTATTACATAGTGTGCGGCGATGTAAGGAGCGCGCCCATGCACACCACCAAGTTGACCAAGGTTGGAAACTCAACGGGCATCACCATCCCCCGCGATGTGCTGACGGAGGCGCGCCTGGATCGGGGTGATGAGGTCACGCTGTCAGTGCGCGACGGGCGCATTGAGATCGCCAAGTCCAGCGACGATTACAGCAAAGCCATGGAGGCTGGCCGGGCATTTTCCACCCGGTACCGCCGCGCCATGGCGGTGCTGGCCAAGTGACGGGACTTGTTTTCCCGCCTATCGAAGCGATCATTGACCTGCACACGGAACTGCTGGCGGAACACGGCGGCGCGCCGGGCCTGCGGGATCGTGGGGCGCTGGAGGCGTCACTGGCCCGCGCCCATCAAATCGTCGCGTATGCCGAGAACCCGGTCACGGTGTTCGATCTGGCGGCGGCGGTATGCGTCAGTATTCTGCGCAACCACCCCTTCGTCGATGGCAACAAACGCGCCGGCTTCGTCGCGTTGGGAACCACCTTGATCCTGAATGGACTTTTCTTGGACGTGAGCGAGCGGGAAGCCACCGATATGATTCAGTCCGTCGCTGCTGGCGACTTGTCGGAAAGCGCGTTTCGCCAGTGGGTGGCCGACAACAGCGTCGAAGGATGACCCGAACCGGTCACCAGTGCCCCTTGCGCCGGTTCCAGGCGTACAGCACATCGGCGAAGCGGTCGTAGGCGAGGCGGGTGAGGGGGCGGATCACGCGGTTGCCCAGCAGGGTGGCCAGCCAGGCGTCGCCCGGCGTGTGGCGCCAGATGGCGATGGCGCAGTCCGCACCCACCAGCAGGCGGCCGTCGGCGTCGGTCCCGTGCAGGCGGCGGCGCACGGCCTCCACATCCGCGCCGAAGCGGGCCAGCGCCTCCGGCTCAAGATTGATGTCGCGGAAGGCGATGACACCGGCGCGGGCGGCCCGTACCAGGCGGTTGGTCTGCCAGTCGATGCCCGCGTTACAGACGGGGCATTTGGTGTTGTACCAGACCGTCAGGTGGGGAGGAGCGGGCAAGGCGGCTCTCGATGCGGGTAAGGTCCGGGCAGTATACCGGCCGGACGCGATAAGGACAGTGGCCGGGACGGTAAAAGTCTGGAAGGATCGGTGATTGAACACTTTTTCCGCCAAGACCTTGAGATCGCGCCCATGCTGCCCTTGGAAATCCTGCTCACCTTCATCACGGCCGCCGCCATCCTGGCCTTCGTGCCGGGGCCGGATAATCTGTTCGTGCTGACCCTGTCGGCGGCGCGGGGCTGGCGGGCCGGGGTGATGGTGACGCTGGGCCTGTGCACCGGCCTGGTGGTGCACACGACCGCCGTGGCGCTGGGCGTGGCCGTCATCTTCCAGCAGTCGCAGTTGGCCTTCACCCTGCTGAAGGCCGCCGGTGCCGCCTACCTGCTGTACCTGGCCTACAAGTCCTTCCGCGCGTCGCCGGAGGCGCTGGGCGGCGCCAAGGCGGGGCGCAACGCCCCCTTGCCCTTTATGGCCGGGGCATCGTCATGAACGTGACCAACCCCAAGGTGGCCATCTTCTTCCTTGCCTTCCTGCCGCAGTTCGCGTCGCCCGAGCGGGGCGGCGTCACCGCGCAAATCTTCCTGCTGGGGGCCGTGTTCGCCGCCGTGGCGCTGGTGTGCTTCTCCACCATCGCCGTTCTGGCGGGCGGCTTGAACCGCTGGCTGGCCCGGTCCAGCAACGCGCAAACCATCCTGAACCGCGTCGCCGGCCTGGTCTTCGTCGGGCTGGCGATCAAACTGGCGACGGCCCAGCGCTGAGCCGTTCCGCCGCCGACCAAACGGGGGCTTGTCATGGGACTTGAGGCTGTCTGTCACGCCACCTGGAACGGTGGCGCCGGTGAGGTGAAGGCCCTGCTGGAAAGCCGGGAACTGATCCTGCGCGGTGAAGTGCGGCGCACCTTGCCGCTGGCTGCGATTACCGCCGTGGCGGTCGAGGGCGATGATCTGGTTCTGGCCACGCCGGATGGCCGGCTGATCCTGACCCTGGGTGTCGCCGCCGCCCGCTGGGCCAAGAAACTGACCACCCCGCCGCCCAGTCTGGCGCAGAAGCTGGGCGTGGGCCCGGCGGCGCCCGTCCTGGTCATCGGCAGGGTGGACGACCCCGCCTTGGTGGAGGCGTTGGAGGGGGCGGTTGCCGCCACCCCGGCGGAGGCCCGCCTGGCGCTGGCGATGGTGGAAAACGCGGCCGATCTGGAGCGGGCGGTGGCGGCGCACGCCAGCCTGCCGGCCGGGGACGCCCTGTGGATCATCCACGGCAAGGGCCCCAAGACCACCTTCGGCGAGGCCCCGGTGCGCGCCTGGATGCGGGCAACCGGCTTCATGGACACGAAGATCAGCGCTGTGTCCGCCACCCTGTCGGCCACCCGCTACACCCGCGGTCCCGGTTCGACCTGATCATGACGCCGGCCGTCCAGCGCCTGCTGGATCAGGGGCGGCGGTTGAAGGACAAGGATACGCCGGTTTGGGGCCCCGCCGCGCCGCTGCTGTCCGTTGGCTGAGCCCTCAGTTCCCGGGCGCCCGCATCCGCGGGCCTGGCTCCGTTGGCCCGACCAGGATGGCCCAGCGCCCCGGCGTCATGCCGTAGGCCTTCTTGAAATGGCGGTTCAGGTGGCTCTGGTCGGCGAAGCCGGTGGCGGCCGCCACATCGGCCAAGGGCTCCCCCTCCGTGATCATGCGGCGGGCGTGCTGCAGCCGGCGCATCACCAGGAAGCGGTGCGGGCTGGTGGCGAACAGGGCGCGGAAGTGGCGGGCCAGGGCATAGCGGTCCAGGCCGGTCACCGCCTCCAAATCCTCCGAACGGACGGCGTTGAGGGCGTTGGCCTCGAGATAATCGCGCGCCTGATGGGCCTGGCGCTGGGCCAGCAGGCCCAGGCGCCTGGCCTTGGCGCCGGCGTGGCGCGCCAGGGCGCCGGCCAGACGGACCAGCAGGTCGTTCACCGCCAAATCCTCCAGCCCCTCATCCAGGGAACTGAGCGCCGGCAGCAGAATCTGGCGCAACTCGGCATCCGCCAGTACCGGTTGTCCGACGAAGGGCAGGGCGTCACCCGACTGGCCGTCGGCGTCCAGGCAGCGGCGCAACAACGACGGCTCCAGGTACAGCATGCGGTAGCGCAGCGTCTCGTCGGTGCCGGCGCCGCCGTCATGCTCCTCATCCGGGTGCAGGATGATGACGTTGCCGGGCTGGCTGTAGCGCCGCTGGCCCCGGTAGTGGAAGGTCTGGACGCCGTGCAGGGTGACGCCCAGGCCATAGGTGTCATGGCGATGGGGACTGAAGGCGTCCCCATGAAAGCGCGCTTCGATGCGCTCGATGCCCGGGAAGGCGGGCGCGGCGGTGATGCCGTCAGCCACACCGCCGCCGGTCGGCCCGCACGAACGTCCAAGACCGGGGCCGGGGGCGCCCGCCACAGTCGGGGCCTTCTCCGGCCACAAGGATCCTGTCTTGATGTTCGACACCAAAATCGCCCTCGTCCTGCGCGAAGACCTGGCCGCCTGGCAGGCGCTGAACGTCACCGCCTTCCTGACCAGCGGCATCGTCGCCCAATGTCCGGAGATCATCGGCGAAGCCTACCGTGACCGTTCCGGCACCGTCTACAATCCGCTGTCGGTGCAGCCGGTCATCGTGCTGGCGGCGGACGCGGGGACGATGGCCGCCATCCACCGCCGCACCCTGGAGCGGGGCCTGCGCGCCTCGCTGTATATCGAGGAGATGTTCAGCACCGGCCACGACGCCGCCAACCGCGCCGTCTTCGCCGACTTCGGGCCGGAGGACGCGCGGGTGGTGGGCATCGGCATCCGTGCCGACAAGAAGCTGGTGGACAAGGTCACCAAGGGCGCCCGCATGCACCCGTGATGGGGCGTGGGGCCGTCCAGACGCGGAAAATGCCGCACGTTCCGGCCCCGTGCCGGTACGGAAGGGGCAACGATCCTTCACCAGACGTGATACAACCTCCCCCTTCGGCGGGACCCTGCGGGGGGATCCGCCTGGCCACCCCGTCGATCGGCGGACGTCGATGGGCGGGGAAACGAAACAAGAGACTGTCAGGGGATCCCGATGACACGTACCGTTCTGCTTGGAACCGTGGGCGCGCTGGCGCTCGCGACGCTCGCCGCCGCCCCGGCGCTGGCGGCGAAGCCGGCCACGCCCGGCGCCAATCCCTTCGCCACCGCCAGCACCCTGCCGCTCGAAGCGCCCCGCTTCGACCTCATCAAGGACAGCGACTACCTGCCCGCCTTCAAGCAGGGCATGAAGATCCAGCTGGCCGAGATCAAGAAGATCGCCGACAACCCGGCGGCCCCCACCTTCGACAACACCCTGGTGGAGATGGAGAAATCCGGCCGCATGCTGGACCGGGTCAGCCAGGTCTTCTTCGGCGTGGTGCAGGCCAACACCAACGACGCGCTGGACAAGGTGCAGACCACGGTGTCGCCCCTGCTGGCGCAGCACAATGACGCCATCTACCTGAACGCGAAGCTGTTCCAGCGGGTCAAGACGCTGTACGACGCGCGTGACCGCCTGGGCCTGAACCCGGAGCAGGCCCAGCTGCTGAAGGTCTATTACCAGCAGTTCATCCGTGCCGGCGCCAAGCTGAGCGACGCCGACAAGGTCAAGCTGCGCGCGCTCAACACCAAGCTGTCGTCGCTGGAGACCGCCTTCCAGCAGAAGCTGGTGGCGGCGGCCAAGGCCGGCGGCCTGGTGGTGGATGACAAGGCCAAGCTGGCCGGCATGGGCGATGGCGCCATCGCCGCCGCCGCCGAGGCCGCCAAGGGCCGCAAGCTGGAGGGCAAGTACCTGGTGCCGCTGCAGAACACCACGCAGCAGCCGGCGCTGTCCTCCCTCGACGACCGGGCCACGCGCCAGGCCCTGTTCGAGCGCGGCTGGACCCGCGCCGAGAAGGGCGACGCCAACGACACCCGCGCCACCATCTCCGACATCGCCAACCTGCGGGCGCGGAAGGCCAAGCTGCTGGGCTTCCCCAACTACGCGGCTTACGTCCTGGCCGACCAGATGGCGGTGACGCCGGAGGCGGCGGAAGGCTTCATGAAGGGCATGGTGCCGGCGCTGGCGGCGGAACAGAAGCGTGAGGCGGCGGAGATCCAGGACCAGATCAAGAAGGACGGCCAGGATTTCGCCCTGAAGCCCTGGGACTGGGACAAGTACGCCGAGCAGGTGCGCAAGGCCAAGTACGACCTGGACGAGGGCGCGCTGAAGCCCTATTTCGAACTCCACACCGTGCTGGAGGAGGGCGTGTTCTACGCCGCCAACCAGCTGTACGGCCTGACCTTCAAGCGCCGCACCGACATCCCCGTCTACCAGCCCGACGTGCTGGTCTACGACGTGATCGACAAGGATGGCTCGGCATTGGGCCTGATGTATTTCGACTACTTCAAGCGCGACAACAAGTCGGGCGGGGCCTGGATGTCCAACTTCGTCCAGCAGTCCAAGCTGCTGGGCACCAAGCCCGTGGTCTACAACGTCTGCAACTTCACCAAACCCGCCCCGGGCCAGCCGGCGCTGATCAGCTTCAGCGACGTCACCACCATGTTCCACGAATTCGGCCATGCCCTGCACGGCCTGTTCGCCAACCAGACCTATGAGACGCTGTCGGGCACCAACGTGGCGCGCGACTTCGTCGAGTTCCCGTCGCAGTTCAACGAGCACTGGGCGCTGGACCCCAAGGTCCTGGCCCACTACGCCAAGAATTACCAGACGGGCGAGGCCATGCCGGCCGAACTGGTGGAGAAGATCAAGAAGGCCGCCACCTTCAACCAGGGCTACGCCCTGGGCGAGCTTGTCGCCGCCGCCCTGCTGGACCTGGAATGGCACAGCCTGCCGGCCGACGCGCCCAAGCAGGACGTGGACGCCTTCGAGAAGGACGCCCTGGCCAAGACCGGCCTGGATGTGGACGATGTGCCGCCGCGCTACCGCTCCAGCTATTTCCTGCACATCTGGGGCAACGGCTACGCCGCCGGCTACTACGCCTACCTGTGGACGGAGATGCTGGATGACGACAGCTACGCCTGGTTCAAGGACCATGGCGGCCTGACGCGCGAGAACGGTGAGCGCTTCCGCCAGATGATCCTGTCCAAGGGCCACACCGAGGACTATGGCCCCATGTTCCGCGCCTTCTACGGCAAGGACCCGGACATCGGGCCCATGCTGCAGAACCGAGGCCTGGCGCCGGAAGGCAAGTAAGCTCCCCCGCTGGGGTTGGCTGGACACGATAGGGGCCGGGGGCGCATGCCGCCGGCCCTTTTTCATGCGCGGGCCACCGCCGGGGTTTATGTTTATCGACCAGCGACTGTCAGATAGTCGGAGTGCCGGTCAAATGGTCCCAGGCCTATTCGGATGATTTTGTAAGGCTCTCCAGGAAGAATCCGTTCACTACGGCCGAATTCAGATCACCATCAGGAAACACGCCCAACTGGCGGAGCTTGTCCGTGAGCGCTTCGAAAAGCTGTTCGGTAGCTTGGGGATCGTCTGCCATCTGATCGAGCTGGTCCGCGATATCCAAAACAAACTCCTCCTCGGCTTTCATGCTTTCAGGCGACGCCATGTTGGCGCCTGACCGAACTCGAAACGCCGCAGTGCGCCGCATGTAGTCTGCCAGGGCGCCCAGTGCTGCACGCCGTATCGAGGCTGCAACTCGATCCGCCGTTTTGAGATCGCCAGCTGTCACGAGTTCTTTGTGAAAATTGGTGAGATCATCAACTAGGCCGCGGGCCAAGGTTTCCGAGGCCAATAGCCGGTCAACTCGCCGCCGGTTCCGGTCAGTGCTGCTTGTCTGTTCGCCTTCCACAGCGGCTGCCCGGCCACGCTTCCTATCCAGGACGGCGGCGTCGGCTGCGAGCTTTGCCTCATCGACGCTATGGGCGAGCCCATGCCTAAACGTCTTCATCCCCTGCCGAGTACTATCGGCTACATACCAAGCAAAGCGCCCTTCGGCATTCGAGTCCTCGAATGCGGTTCCGCTCAGACCATCGCCAAAGAATCTCACCCAATTCGGGCCAACGCCATGCAGGCCCATCTGATACCGTTTCCAGCCATTCATGATACACCTCAATTTACGTCGCGACATAAATATGGATCATTTTTGTCGCGACGTAAATGGGAAATGGCGGTGAGCTTTAGATATGTCTCGCCGTGATGCGCCGCCTTCAATGGTTGAGTGCTCCTATCTCGGAAGCTTCCCACCTCAATTCGCCACCTAGACACTAAACCCCTTGCTTAAGTATCTGCGTCGCGTTACTAAAGCATATGCTTAACCAACCGTCCCCCCTCGACCTCACCTTCCAGGCGCTTGCCGACCCCACCCGCCGCGCCTTGGTGGAGCGGCTGGTGCGCGGGCCGGCGTCGGTCAGTGAGCTGGCGCAGCCGCTGCAAATGTCCCTGCCGGCGGTCATGCAGCATCTGGCCGTGCTGGAGAGTTCCGGCCTGGTGCGCTCGGAAAAGGTGGGGCGGGTGCGGACCTGCCGGATAGATGCCGCCCAGCTGAGCCTGGCGGAGCAATGGATCAATCAGCGGCGCATGGAATGGGTCAGTCGCCTGGATCGGCTGGGCCAGTATCTCGAAACGCTAAAAGACGAAGACGGAGAGGAATCATGACCCAAGTTGAGACGGCCGACGTGCTGCGGCCCGAGCCGGTGTGCATCTCCCGCACCATTCCGGCGCTGCGCGAGACGGTGTTCAAGGCGTGGAGCACGGCGGAGCATGTGAAACATTGGTTCGCGCCGGAGCATTTCATCGTGCCCCACGCCACCGTCGAGATGCGGGTGGGGGGTGCGTTCGAGGTGTGCATGCAGGCCCCGGATGGCATGCGGCACTGGACGCGCGGCAGCTTCGCCGAGGTCACGCCCACCGACCGGCTGGTGCTGGATCTGCGCGTGGATGACGGCAATGGCAAGGCGCTGTTCACCGCCTGGACGGAGGTGACTTTCGCCGACGCCCTGGGCGGCACCCGGTTGGACATCGTGCAGACCTACACCGTCTACGATCCCGCGATGCTGGCCGCCATCGGCGGCGCGCCGGAGGGCTGGTCCCAGACCCTGGACAAGCTGGCGAGGCACACCGCCCATATGGATGGCCGCACGGGGGAGCAGCCCACCCAGCGCTCCGCCGTCCATGCCATCTTCAGCCTGCAGCGCACCTACGACGCGCCGGCGGCCCGGGTGTGGCGCGCCCTGTCGGATATGGAGGCCAAGTCCAAGTGGTTCGGCGGCGATCCCGGCCAGTGGGAATTGCTGGAGCGCACCATGGACTTCCGCGTGGGCGGCACGGAACGGGCCAAGGGCCGCTGGCAGGGGGGCGTCACCTCCACCTTCGACGCCCACTACCTGGACATCATCCCCAACGAGCGCATCGTCTACAGCTATGTCATGCATCTGGACGCGCGGAAGATCTCCGTCTCGCTGGCGACCATGGAACTGACGCCGGCGGGCGAGGGCCGCACCACCCTGAAGATCACCGAGCAGGGGGCCTTCCTGGACGGCTATGAGGACAACGGCTCCCGCGAGCACGGCACCGGCTTCCTGATGGACCGGCTGGGCGCCTCGCTGAAGGACTGAAACAGCCGAGCGGATCAGGCGGCCTGGGGGCGTTTCAGCTGGTAGGCGATCATGCCCAGCACGCTGGCCATCAGCACCAGGCCACCGATCAGGAAGACGTCATGGGTGGTCACCGCGCCGGCCATGGAGTGGGCGACCCGCAACACCACGCCCGTGCCCCAGATGGCGTAGTAACGCCGTTTGGCGGCCTCGCCCGACAGGGCCAGGGCGGGCACCCGCTCCAGGATCTGCACCAGGGTCACGGCGGCAACGGCCCAAGGCAACAGGCCGGGTGTCGTGTCGGCGGCGAACAGCAGGCCCATGGTGACGGCACCGGCCAGCGCCAGGCCCATCAGGCCCCGGCGCCGCCGGGGCTGCCCGACCTCGGCATACCACCAGCGGGTCAGCAGGCCGGCGCCGATGCTGGTGGCCAGCAGCGCGCCCGCGACGGCAACGGCGAAGGCCGGCACCAGCGCCGGGGGCAGCAAGGAACCGATCCAGAACAGCCAGAACACCAGCGGGATGCTGTTGGCCAGCAGGATGCGCACCGCCTGGCGGCTGTTGTCGTTGGCGTAAACCATCTGGAACAGGCCGGCCCACCACAGGGCCAGGGTGGCCGCCGCCGCTGCGACGGGGATGCCGACGGACGGCGGCAGGACCAATGACAGGGGGATCAGCGCCAGGCTGAGCGGGGCCCAGCCCAGGCGGGCCGCCGGGCCGGCGTCCCGGGCCCAGCGCCGCCGCAGCCATTGCGCCGGCATGCGCACGCCCAGCCGGTAGGCCAGGCCGGCGGCGGCCAGCAGGGGCGGTATCAGCAGGAATCCCACAGGCCAGGCCGCCAACTCCTCCGGCGACAGGCCGGCCTGCAGAGACACGTATGCCGCCAGGAACAGGGGCGTGGCCAGCAGCAGCCACGCCAGGCCGGCGCCGACCGGCTCGGCCGCCAGATAGGCCTCCCACGCCGCCAGCACCTCTGGGTCGAAATTGGCCCGCAGCGAGGGGTAGTCGTTGCGGATCAGGGTGATCAGGCCACGCACGTCCTTGGCTAGGTCCGGCAGGGTCAGGCGCAGGCGCGGGCTGTACCGGTTGGGTGGCGCCTGCAGCAAGCGGTAGGCCGTGGCATAGGCGTGGTCCCGGCCCTGCAGCCTGGCCAGGAAGGCCAGGTCGCGCCCCCGCTTCTGCACGGCGGCCAGCAGCGGCGTCTGCGTGCCGGCCTTGGCCGCATCCCAGCGGAAATGGGCGCTGGCGACGGGGACCAGCGCGTCGGACCGGGGTGCGGTGGACAGCAGCAGCCGGGCCAGCCAGTCCTCCGTCCCGTTCTGCACATCGATATGGGTGAGGGCGGGGGAAGCCAGCACGGCCGCCAGGGCGTCCTTGAGCGCGGCCCGGTCGGCGGGCGCCGGAGCGGACAGGAGGTTGCCCAGGTGGTTGCACAGCGCCACATGGCGGATGACGTCCTCATCCACCGAGGGTTCCGCGGGGGGCTCGTCCGCCGGAGGTGGTTCAGCGGTCACCTCGGCGGGGGCCGGCGCCTCCGCCGTCTCCTCCACCGGCGTCCCCCCACCGGCGCCAGGCTTTCGTCCGGCACCTGCCGGCGGGCGTGCAGCAGGGCCTGCTCATAGGCCTGGCGCAGCGCCTGGAAGCCGTCCGGATCATCTTCCGGGTTGGTGACCTTCAGGCGCCGGGCATAGGCGCGGCGGATGGCCAGTTGGTCGCCGGTGGGCTCCAGCGCCAGGATGTCCCAAGGGCTCACAGGTAGGTCTCGCCTTCCAGCTGGTCCAGCGCCTCGCTCAGGGATTGGCGGGCGGCCTCGATTGCGCGGGGCTCCTGGCCTTCCAGGATGCCTTCGAACTGGGCCAGCAGGTGGGCGACATAGGCGCGCTTGTCGCCCAGGAAGTCCTCGTAACAGCGGTTGGCGCGGGCCAGGACGGCGCGGTTGGCCTCGGTGTCGCGCGGGTGGACCTTCAGGGCCGCCAGCGCCTGGCGCCGGGCCTCCAGGTCATCCGGCTTGGCGGCCTCCTCGTCGGTGATGACCAGATTGCGCTGCTCCCCCGTCTCCGGGACGTGGACGTCCACCTCCAGCAGGCCATTGATGTCGTAGGTGAAGCGGCAGTCCACCTTGACGGCCCCGGCCGGGCGGGGCGGCACGGGGATGCTGACCTGACCCAGGGCGACGTTGTCCTGAACGTCGCGCGACTCCCCCTGGTAGATGGTGAAGGTCACCGCCTTCTGGTTGGCCTGCAGGGTGTGGAAGCTGCTGACCCGGCTGGCGGGGATGACGGTGTTGCGCTCCAGGATGGGGGAGAAGATGCCGGTGCGCAGGCTGCCGTCGGGGTTGCGCTCCGCCACGTCCACGCCCAGGGAATAGGGGCAGACGTCGGTGATGACCACTTCGTTCAGGGCGGCGTCGCGGCCCTTCAGGCCGGCCTGGACGGCGGCGCCCAGCGCCACCGCCTCGTCCGGGTGCACGGAATGGGCGGGGAAGCGGCCAAACATGCGGGTGACGGCGCGGCGCACCGCCGGCATGCGCGTGGCCCCGCCCACCAGCACGATCTCGCGCAGCGACCGCGCCTCCAGTTGGCCGTCGCGCAGCGCGCGCAGCACCGGCTCGCGCAGGCGGTTCAACAGGCCTTCGGCCTTGGCCTCGAAGGCCTCCGCCGTCAGCTCGTACTCATAGGTCTTGTCCTTCCACACCACGCGCACCGGCGTGGCGGCCTGCTCGCTCAAGGCGCGGCGGGCGCGTTCGGCGGCGGCGCGCAGGCGCTGGTACAGGGCATCGCTGTCACGCGTGTCGCGGCCCCAGTCGGCGGCGAAACGCTGGCGCAGGTCGTCCACGATCAGCTCGTTGAAGTCCTCGCCGCCCAGGCGATTGTCGCCGCTGGTGGCCCGCACCTCGATCACGCCCTCGAAGATCTCCAGGATGGACACGTCGAAGGTGCCGCCGCCCAGGTCGAACACCAGGAACTGCGTCTCCGCTTCCAGCTGGTGGATGCCGTAGGCCAGCGCCGCCGCCGTGGGCTCGTTCAGCAGCCGTTCCACCTTCAGGCCGGCCAGCTCGCCCGCCCGGCGCGTGGCCTTGCGCTGCTTGTCGTTGAAATAGGCGGGCACGGTGATGACGGCCTCGGTCACCGGTTGGCCCAGCCAGGCCTCCGCGTCGGCCTTCAGGGCCTTCAGCACCAGGGCCGACAGCTCCTCCGGCAGGAAATCGCGCTTCCCCAGGCGGGTGACGCGCTGCGAGCCCATCAGGCGCTTGAACGCGGTGGCGGTCAGGGTTGGGTGGGTGGCCTGGCGTTCGCGCGCCGGCAGGCCCACCAGCACCGTGCCCTGGTCATCCAGGCTGACGGCCGAGGGGGTCAGCCGGTGGCCCAGGCTGTTGGGGATCAGTTCCGCCTTGCCGTCCCGCCAGACGGCCACCGCGGAATTGGTGGTGCCCAAATCGATGCCGACGATCAACCCAACGACCCTCCTGATACACCAACCGCCCCGCGCCACCCGGAAGTACGCATCATTCCGCCACCGTTCTAGCCGCCGGGACGGCCAGGGGGAAGGGCGGATGCCAGTATGCGGCCAAGATCATGTGGCCAAGATTCATGCGCCCACGATTAAGGCTTCTTGGCGGACGGGCGCCCCCGCTACAGTGACGCCAAACACCGGCGCCGGCACGCCGGCCAGCCTGAACGAGGGGGATCATTTGATGAAGTCCGGTTTGACCCAGCGGGCGCGCGCCTGGGGCGCCGCCGTCGCGCTGTCGCTGACCTTGCTTGGCACCGGCGCCGCGCCGGCGCGCGAGGCGCCGCCCGGCGACAAGGCCATCCAGCAGGCGGTGGACCAAGCCTACGCCAAGTTCAAAGGCGTGATGGAGGGGGAGAACGCCAGCTACATCCCCTATCTCGCCAAGGCCGATCCCAAGCTGTTCGGTATCGCCGTGGTCACGGCGGACGGCCGGGTGTTCAAGGCCGGCGACGCGGGCCAGGAGTTCCCCGTGGAATCGATCGCCAAGGTCTTCACGCTGGCCCGCGTGCTGAAGGACCAGGGACCGGACGCGGTGATGGCCAAGATCGGCGTGAACGCCACGGGCCAGCCCTTCAACTCCGTCCTGGCCATCGAGCTGAACAACGACAAGCTGACGGGCAGCCCGCCGGCCGGCAATCCCCTGGTCAACGCCGGCGCCATCGCCGCCGCCAGCCTGGTGCCCGGCGCCGATCTGACCGCCCGCTGGAAGACGGTGCTGGACACGGCCTCCGCCTTCGCCGGGCGGTCGCTGGCCCTGAACCAGGACGTCTACCAGTCGGAAATGGCGGGCAACCAGCACAACCAGGCCATCGCCCTGCTGCTGCAAAGCTATGACCACCTGTACGCCGATCCGGCGGCGACGGTGGACCTCTACACCCGCGAATGCTCCTACAACGTCAGCGCCGTGGACCTGGCCACCATGGGCGCCACGCTGGCCAACGGCGGCACCAATCCGGTGAGCCATAAGGCGGTGGTGGACCCGGCCACCAGCGCCCGCGTGCTAGCCGTCATGGCCACCGCCGGCCTCTACAACACCTCGGGCGAGTGGCTGTTCAAGGTGGGCATGCCGGGCAAGAGTGGCGTGGGCGGCGGCATCCTGGCAGTGGCGCCCGGCAAGCTGGCCATTGGAATCTATTCCTCCCGCCTGGACGCCGCCGGCAACAGCGTGCGCGGCCAGCTGGCGGCGCAATCCATCGCCGAGGCGCTGGGTCTGAACCTGTTCGCGGCGGGCAAATAAGCCCGGCTCCAGGGCGGGGAACGTCGGGAGGAGGAGAGGGGGCGACACGCGAGAACAGCCGCCTCCTTCTCCTTTAGATTGACAAGAACAAAAACAGAACGTAGGCTGCTCTTCCAGCAACAGGGAGAGCGAGCATGGATGGTTGGCAGCGTCGGTATCGCCTGAGCAACGGCCCGGGCGGCCCGGGCGGCCTGGGTGTCAGTTGCACGGCCGAGGGCCTGGCCCTGGCCGGTGTCCCCTTAATGGCCAAGGGCGCCGGCGGTTTCCACGTCCGCCCGGCGGCGGACGTGGAAACCTTGCTGAAGCGCGCCTATGCCGGCGCGGAGCCGGGGACCGCCGTCTTGCCCGGCCTCACCAAGATTGCTTGCGCCCTGAACCGGGGCGACCTGGCCCAGGCCATGATCCGCGCCGTACACCTGCGCCTGCCGGAGTTGGACTGGGACGCCGCTGTTCGTCTGGCGCGGGCCAACGATAATCTGGCGAAGTACAGCCCCGACCAGCCCCGTGACTGTGACGGGTGTTGGACCGACAGCGGGGGAGCGGCGAAGCCTCAAGCGGGTTTCGCGTTGCGGACCAACACTCAGACACAAGCGGCGACGCATGCTTGCGGCGTTTTGAGTGTGCAAGAGAAAGATCTGCTCTCACCGGGTAAGGCGAAGGAGATTTTCAACCAGGAATATAAGAAATTACAGGATGAAGGGCTTTTGCCGACGCAGGGATTCCTCGAGGACAAAATACTTCCCAATTTTGAATTAGTTCCACAGTTTGGCTCTCTGCGGCCAGAGGATCGCGCCTTGCCTTTTTCCACCCTGAAGGAAGCGAAAAAAGACGCGGATGAGCATAATGGAAAAATCGTTGGCGGATACACCAAGGGCAATTACAGCCAAATTTTCCGAACGGCGGCCGCGCCTACTTACATTCCTGGACTCGGGAAAACCACACCTGAACAGACAATGAGATTCACCATTTTGCACGAATGGGGGCATCAACAACAGGGCGGACAATGTAAGAACAATGAGTGCTGCGCGGACAGCTATGCCCTCAAGCATATGGGGGGTGGCAATGCGGGCCGTTGACGTAATGAGACGCATACCCGTGTGCAGGATCGTGGCAGGTCTGTCTCTATCTCTGCTCCTCTGCTTGTTTATTATGTGGCGGTTCTCCCCAATGGTGTATCCCATTGATCTTGAGCGCTCATCTTTGAGCGCCCTTTGGAGTTATCTTGGTGATGGCGACGGCGTCGGAGAAGGTGATTTTTACCTGGAAATAAATGAAACGGATGCCAATGATCAGGTGAATGAATACTTCAAGAAGCACTATCCAAAATTGATCATCCACAGATATAGTGAAATGAAAGAAAATGGATATGTGCAGTGTGCTGTGGAATTTCTAGATAACCCAAGAAAATGTTCGCCATATCCTCTTATTTTTGCGAATTTTGTCATTATGCCTATGTGGAATGTCGCAATAATTAGCGTTGGATCATGGAATTGTAGTGGGCATTCTTGGACAATAAAAGCGTTCGGCCGCTGGTTTGTATTCTCCGAGGAAGTCGGATGCGCTTGAGACGCGGGATTTTTGTTTGTTGCCATCTATTCCAAAGAAGAAGGTGCGGCTCCATCGGAACCGCACCGCCTTACATGGTCCCGTAACGCTCGCGATCCTCAGGTCTGCTTCATGCGGCCCAGCGTCTTGTCCGGCACGCCGGTGAAGTTGTTGGACAGCAGGTAGCGCGGGCTGGACTGGACCCATTTGTCCAGGTCGATCTCCTCGAACTTGCCGTTGTCCCAGGTCTGGATCATCTCCACGTCCTCGGTGCCCACGTTCTGGATGGCGTGGCCGAAGCCCATGGGGATGTAGGCGACGTCGCCGGGGCCGAACTCCGCCACCTTGCCGCGCCCGCCGGAGCCGAACAGGGCCACCTGGGCCCGGCCGCGCAGGTAGTAGTGCCATTCGTTGGCGTTGACGTTCCAGTGCAGCTTGCGGATGCCGCCGGGCTTCAGGGTCATGTAGCCGCCCGACATGGTGTGGGAGGCGGGGAACTCATCCACCGTAGCCAGGCGGAAGGTGCCGCCGTCGAAGTCGCGCGCCGCCTTGGGGTCCTTCAGCAGGCGGAACTTGTGGGTGGATTCCTTGGGCCAGGGGGCCTCCAACGCATCGGCCGCGTGCACGATGGGGCCGGACTGGATGTAGGTCTCGCCCTTGGGGAAGGCGTCGAACACGTCCTTGGGCAGACCGAAATTCAGGGCCAGCATTTCCTTGGGCGTCACGTCCACCCAGTCGGTGATGGAAAAGGTGCCGTGCTCGGAAAAGGCGCCGTTGTCGAAGGACAGAATGAAGTGGCAGGGCTTATCGCCGATGCACTGGATGGAATGGCCGTGACCCTTGGCGAAGTACCACAGGTCGCCCGGCTCGAAATTGTTGATCTCGCTGGCGCCGGAGGGATCGATCACCACCGTCTGGCAGCGGCCCTCGATGACAAAGGCCCATTCCGCCGCGATGGCGTGCCAGTGCAACTCGCGCGAGGCGCCGGGCTGCAGGAACATGTGCACGCCGGCGATGCCCTTGGATATGGGGAACTGGTGGACGGTGGCCTCTTTGGCCCAGCCGCCCGTCGTCACCTTGGGCTTGTTGCCGTCCAGCGAGAACTTGAAGTCGGGCATGGCGCCCACGTCCTGCGGGTCGTGGTAGGCCACGGTGTCGCCCGGGGGCAGGGGCACGGCGTTGCGGCCGAAGCCGCCGTCGCCGGGTTTGGCCATGAACTTGTCCGCCGCCTCCGCCACGCTGCGGAACGTCACCATGCCGCTGGCGCCCAAGGCCGCGGCGCCCAGAAAACCGCGCCGGTTCGTAGACATCAATATCCTCCCGTTACCATACGCCCGGTATTCGCCAGGCGATGATTTGTATTCGCGACCTCACTATTGACTTGGGAGCGGTAAATCGGAATTCTGATGATTAGATAACGGTGATCGAAAATCCCGATGAGGCGCCATGCTGGACCCCCTTCACCTGCGTACATTTGTCGCAATCACCGAGGTGAAGAGCTTTTCGGAGGCGGGGCGCCAGCTGGGCCTGTCGCAATCCAGCGTCAGTGAGCATGTGAAGCGGTTGGAGCAGTTCGCCGGCCAGCGCCTGTTCCAGCGCGACACCCATTCCAACGCCCTGACCGAGCATGGCCGCGCCATGCTGGAATTCGCCCGTTCCATCCTGGAGGTGAACGAGCGGGCGAAGCGCCATTTCACCCAGTCGACCAAGCGCCAGCTGTTCCGTTTCGGCGCCTGCGAGGATCTGGCCATGGGCTGGGTGCGCGACATCATCCGCTGCTTCATGGCCGGCCATCCCGAGGTGGATTTGGACTTCACCATCGCCCTCAGCCGCACGCTGACGGAGATGTTCGACGACGGCGCCCTGGACATGGTGCTGTGCAAGCGCTGGCCGGACGGCGACCGGGGGAACTGGTGTTCCGCGACCAGGTGGTGTGGGCCTCGGCCACGGCGGAGCCGGTGTTTCGCCATGACGAGGCGCAACTGGTGCTGTACCCACCGCCCAGCATCACCCGTTTCATGGCCCTGACGGCGCTGGAGCGGGCGGCCGTGCCCTGGCGCATCGCCTGCACCAGCGGCGACCTGAACGGCCTGGCGGCGGCCACGTCCATGGGGGTGGGCATGATGGCCCATTCCAGCCGCTTGCTGCCGGCCGGCGTGCAGGCCTGTGCGCCCGATCCCCGCCTGCCGTCCCTGGGCGCCCTGGAGTTCGTCATCCTGGAAAGGAAGGCGCGCGACCGCCGCTTCCTGACCGAGATGTCCGATGCCATCCGTGCCAAAGCGGCTGCGGAGATGGCGCTGCCACCGGCGGCGTGACGGGCGGTTTTTCTCCGGTCCGCTCGCGCACTGGTTGACATGAACAAAATAGGAACATACGATGCTTTTCCATCAACCGGGAGAGCGAGCATGGATGGTTGGCAACGTCGGTACCGCCTGAGCAACGGCCCGGGTGGCCTGGGCGTCAGTTGCACGGCGGAAGGTCTCGCCCTGGCCGGTGTGCCCCTGCTGGCCAAGGGCGCCGGCGGCTTCCAGGCCCGCCCGGTGGCGGAGGTGTCGGTTCTCCTGAAGCGTGCCTATGCCGGCATCGGGCCGCACGCCGCCGTGCTGCCCAGTTTGGTTAAGATCGCCGACGCGCTGAACCGGGGCGACCTGGTTCAGGCCATGATCCGTGCGGTGCACTTGCGCCTGCCGGAACTGGACTGGGATGCCGCCGTTCGCCTTGCCCGGGCCAATGACAATCTGGCGAAGTACAGCCCCGACCAACCCCGCGACTGGCATGGGCGCTGGGCGGACGGCGAGGGTGGGGAGCGGGAGGCGGGTGGGCCGGTCGAGGCAAAGCCAGCCGCGTCGAGCGGGCGGGAAGCGGCAACCAAGCCGAAGAAGAGGGACGCGGACATTCCCAAAGCACAGGCGCTTCCGCCTGTTTCGACCGCGTCCGATTTCGCCATTCCAGCGAACCCGTATCACGCCCCGCCGGTGTTCAGATTCGCCGATGACATTGAGCAGGCGAACAATTCGCTTTGGCAGGAAAGCTTGGCGCCTCTGTCACAGCCAAATGCGCCGCGGTGTTTAGAAACAGGCGAAAAGGTCAGGGAGCACGGCGCCACTGTGGTGGCCCGGCAAGATGGAGCACTGGAATTTCAGAACAAGGACGGGAAGGGTGTCACTTGTCGGGATTTCAGGCCAGACCTTCAGGTCAAGGACCCGACACATTACAGCCTTCTCGGAACAACCCATACCCACCCGTATGACGATGGAAGGGTGGGGGTATCATTCAGCGGCGGCGATACGCAGGTTCTTCTCGACAACCCGATCAATTTCTCCCTTGTTCAAAGTGGCGACAAACAGTTCATGTTCCTAAAAACAAAACAGACGCGCCGATCTGATAGTTATGAAAATGTGATAAAATATCAAGATGACAGAGTAAAATATTTGATGAATGAGCTTGGATATCCTAGTGATACAGCCAATAGGATAGCGAATGTTGAGGCTGCCAAAAACTATGGTCTTGCTTATTATGAGGGTGATCATGGCGTCTTGCGCCGCATCTATCCGGAAGTCCGCTAAAGCAGCCTTGTGGTCTGCTATCATGGCCCTGCCCCTTATCTGCCAGCCAACGGGCGGCGCGTCGGCAGGTGGCGGTGGGCCAAGCTGCAGCGCTGACGGGGACGCACATCGGGGAGATGATCCCACCATTCCCACGATAGATCCGGCCCAGTTTAAGCGGATCATGCAGTACTGGAGTTGGGCTAGAATGTCGTTCGGGCACCAAGACTATCGTCGGGCCAATCAGGATCTGTTGAGGGCGTTAGGTGCGCTAGGGACGTGCGATCCAAGGGAAATGAGCATGAACGATATGCTCTCTCATGTCATGGAGATGGATGACGTCGAAATAGCGGGGGATTATGAGACGGCGGCCAGATCGCGCATGGCCATACTTGGATACTATTTTCAGATTTGCATGGATCTGTATCTTGTGCGTGACGTCAATAAATCTGACTAGGAAGCCCTTATTCGGATCACTTTTTCAATCACCCACGGCTCGTTCTTTGGTCATGTGCGTGTGACTTGAGCCAATGGCGTGCCTAGCTGGGACGGCGGCCAGGTTTCTCCAGCCGCCGCCCGTCCAGCCTCAGCCTTTCATCGCCGCGATGTGCTGGTCGATGATGCGTTCCAGCAGGGTCAGGGGCACGTTGCCCGACAGCACCAGGGCGTCGTCGAAACGCTTGAGGTCGAAGCGCTGGCCCAGGGCGCCCTCGGCCTTCTTGCGCAGCATGTTGATCTGGTTGTGGCCCATCTTGTAGCCGCAGGCCTGGCCCGGCATGGCGCAGTAGCGGTTCAGCTCGCTGCGCAACTGGGCCACCGGCATGCCGGTGTTGGCGTGGAACCAGTCCAGCGCCTGCTGGAAGCCCCAGCGCTTGGCGTGGATGCCGGTGTCCACCACCAGGCGGCAGGCACGGAAGCCGATGGACTGCAGGAAGCCCAACTTGCCCAGCGGGTCGCCGTCATAGGCGCCCAGTTCGTTGCCCAGCTGCTCGGCGTATAGCGCCCAGCCCTCGGAATAGGCGTTGAAGGCCAGGTGGGTGCGGATCAGGGGCAGTTGGTTGGCGTACTCGCCCTGCCAGATGTGACCGGGAATACCCTCGTGATAGCACAGCGTGGGCAGGGAATAGCGTGGCCAGATGCCCGTGTCCTTGAGGTTGATGTAGTAATAGCCGGGCACGCTGCCGTCGATGCTGCCGGCCGAGGCGTAGCCGTTGGGGGCACCGTCCTGGATGGCGGGCGGCACGCGGCGGATGACCAGCTTGCCCTGCACCAGGGTGGCGAAGGCGCGGGGCAGGCGGGTGCGGATGTCGGCGATGCGGCCGTTCAGGTATTCCAGCAGCTTGGCCCGGCCGGAATCGTCGTTGGCGAACAGCAGGTCCGGGCGTTTGCTCAGCGCGGTCATGCGCTCCCCCACCGTGCCTTGGCTCAGGCCCTGGGCCTTCAGCAGGGTGTCCATCTCCGCCTGGATCTGGGCGATCTGCTCCCGCCCCTGGGCGTGCATCTCCTCCGCCGTGCGGGTGGTGGTGGTGCCGGCCTTCAGCGCCCAGGCGTAGTACTCCTCCCCCTGCGGCCGCTGCCACACCCCGGGCTCCGCCACCGCCATGGCGCGCTGGGCCTTCAACGCGGCGATCTGCTTGTCCAGGGCCGGCGCCACCTTGGCGGCGCACAGCGCCTCCACCTCCTTGGCGTAGCGTTCCGGCAGCCTGGCCTTGGCGGCGCGCTGGCGCAGCGACTCCACCAAGCCCCATTGGGCGACGGGTTCGGCCCGCGCCGGCACCATCTGGCCCAGCATGATGTCCAGCACGAAGTCCGGCGCCACCATGCCCACGCCGCGGTCATGGTCCAGGCGCTCGGCCTCGGCCGCCAACTCGCCGGCATAGGCCTCCACCCGGGCCAGATAGGCGTCGGCGTCGGCGGCGGTCTCCACCGCGTGCTGGGTGTCGAGGAAGGTGGGGATGTCGACATAGGCGCCGCCCAGGGGCGTCACCGAGTAGGGGGTGTTGCGGAAGCTGTTCTGGCCGGACAGCGTGCCCACATCGCCGAAGGGGAAGCGCCAGCCCTCGATGGCGGTGCGGAAGGCCTCCTCGGTCACGTCCACGTTCAGGGCCTGGGGGGCGGACAGGGTGGCGCGGTCGACCGCCCGCAAGGTCTTCAGCGTCTCGCCCGCCCAGGCGGCGCGGGCGCGGTCGGCAGCGGCGGAGCGGTCGGTCAAGCGGCCGTGCAGCGCCGCGCGCGCGTCCTTGTCGATGCCGAGGGCCGTGGCGTTTTCCGGATATTCCGCCAGCAGCCGCTCGGCGATGCCGGCCAGCAGCTTTTCCGCCGCCGGGTCGCCCGGTGCAGGGGTGGCCTCCGCGGCCCAGACGGGGAAGGGCAGGGCCAGGCTGGTGGCCACGGCCGAGGCGCCCGCCAGCAACGCGCGGCGGCTGATATCCGACATGTCTCGCTCCCGATATTGTATGCAACTGCCTGATCCGCTTGTACCCGGCCCCGGTGTGGGGCGCGAGGGGGAAATCGCCTGGCGCGGGGGTGTGCCGGCGGATGACCTGTCTCATGGCGGGCGGGCGGCTTACCCGCTAAACAGGAACGTGGCGCACGGGCGTAAGGGACGGGGGCGGGCTTGCATCCTTGGCAGGAATTGACGCGCGACAGCGGGCTGGCACTGCACGGTCCATTGAACATGGCGATGGACGTGGCCGCGCTTCAGGCGGACTTCGCCACCTTGGACCGGGATTTGCCGGCCGAGGCGCGCGGCAGTTTCGGCGGCACCAACGGTTGGACGTCCGTGCCGCTGCTGGACCGGTGCCTGGATGCCGCGCCGGTGGTGATGCCCGGATTGGCCATGATGCCGTCCGTCGCCGCGCTGCTGGCGCGCGTGGACTGGCGGGTGCGGGCCTGCCACCTGCTGCGGCAGGGACCGGGGGAGATTCTAAAATGGCATTACGATGGCCAGGCCCTCCACCTGGAGGAGGCGCGCATCCTCATTCCCATCGCCGTGCCGCCGGCCGCCGTCACCTGGATCGGGCACGAGGCGGTGGCCTATCCCCCCGGGCAAGGCTGGGCGGGCGACTTCTCCCTACCCCACCAGGTCGAGAACCCCACGCCGGGGCAGCGGGTGGTCCTGGCTCTGGACGTGGATGTCACGCCGGCCGTGGCGCACCTGTTCCCATCGGCGCTGTCAGCCGAACCAATGCGGCGCGCCCAGCTGGCGCAGGAGTGCTGCAACCTGGTGCGGGTATGGCGGACCACCGGCGAGGAATAATGCCGATACGCCGCGCAACCGTGTGGACGCGGGCCGCGAGGGAATGCTAGACGATGGGCCTTCCGGTGCCCCCAGGCCCCGGGCCGCCGGTGGGAATCGGATGGGAAAATCTCTCGCTTCGGCTGGGGGATGTCCGATAAGCCATTGGCGAAGAAGACGGATGGGTGGCCGAGTGGTTTAAGGCAGCGGTCTTGAAAACCGCCGTGGGGCAACTCACCGTGGGTTCGAATCCCACCCCATCCGCCAACGTCCCTTCAAAACCCCATTTTCGCCCGCGCGGGGCGCCAGGCGCCCTCGCTCGACAGGCGTTGAAGCAGGTCGTCGGCGTCGCGGGCGGGGTGGTGGCGGAGTTGCCGCCTCACCGCCGCGAAATCACCCGGCGTGAGATGCCCCAGCTCCGCGATGCCGGCGGGGGACGGCATGCCGAAGAAACGTTGGAAGGCCATGGCCGCGCGCGACGGCCCCAGCGGCGCCAGGTCGATCTTAAACACGAAGCGGCGCAGCGCGGCGGTGTCCAGCCGATGGGCGTGGTTGGTGGCGGCGATCACCGGCAGGGGATGACGGTCCAGCCAGGTCAGCATTTCATTGACCTGGCCCGCCTCCCAGCTATTGGTCGCGCTGCCGCGATCGAACAGCAGCGAATCCACCTCATCGAACAGCAGCACATGGCCACGCTCGCGCGCTTCGCCGAAGGCTCTGGCGATGGCCGCTTCGGTACCGCCCACCCAGCGCGACAGCAGATCGGAGGCGCGCTTGACCACCAAGGGGCGGTCGAGCGCGCGGGCCAAATGATGCGCCAACGCGGTCTTGCCCGTGCCCGGCGGCCCTGTCAGCAGCAGCGACACATCCAGATCCTCACCCCCGTTGCCCGCATTTTCCCCCAGCCGCGCCAATAGTGGCGAGAGCGGCACGGTGCTTTCGAACAGATCGAGATCCACCTGCTCCGCATCCGCCGCCGGCACCTCGCCGCCCCGCAAGGCGCGCACCAACGCGGTGGCGGGGCGAATGGCGTCTTCGACCTCGCCGGCCAACCGCGTCGCCCGTGCCGCCACGCGCAGAATGGTGGCGGTCTCGGGCGCCATGTCCAACAGGGCTTCCAGCCTTGAGGATGCGGTGACCCCTTCCTCCATGGCGATCCGCTTCAGCATTCGCCGTGCCGCATTGGGGGTGGGCAGGTCGAGTTTGAGGACGAAGCTCATGCGTCGCAAGATCGCCGCGTCGACGTTGCCCAGCGCGTTGGTCGTCCAGATCACTGGTACTTCGTTGGTTTCCAGCAGGCGATTGATGAAGACCTTGCTGCCCTGGCGCCCCGCCATCCAATCCCCGTCCGATGGCCTGGCGTCGCCGATCAGATCCTCCATCTCGTCAAACAACAGCGCGACGGCGCCCGCCGGGGCGATGATGCGCTGTGCCAATTGCAGCGCGCAGACGCGTTCCCAACGGTTGGGCTCATCGCCGTCGTCGTCGGCTTCGCCCACGCCATACAGGGCCACGCCCGCCGCCTGGGCGAGGGTACGCGCCAGTTCGCTTTTGCCGGTACCAGGCGGCCCATGGATCAGAATGTTGACGCCCGCCGCCCGGTCACGGCAGGCCCCCATCAGCAAGCGCACCAGGAAGGCGGTATCGGCGACGTGGGCGAAATCGGCCAGCGCCAGCCGCGCCTCCTGATGCGGGCCGATCAGGGTCGCGATCACGGAGGCGCGATCGGCGGTGGCGCGATCCAGCAGCTTTTCCAGAGACCAGCGCAGTTGGACCTCGATCACGCCCCGGCGATTGGCGCGAAAGCTGGCGAGGCCCAGCCGTAGCGCGGCGCTGCGGCGCACGGCGCGGTCGGCATCAGCGGAGGCCGCGCCAGCCGCTTCGCCCAGCAGGGCGGGCAAGTCGCGGCCATGCTCGCTCCACACCTCGGCCAAAGCGGCGGCGTGCGATAGGCGATCCACCGCCACCAGCAGGCGCAGCAGGGCGGTATCGAAAGTGTCCAGCGCCAGGGTTGACGCCAGCACGCCCACGATGGCCAAGGCATGCGATTGGGATTCAGGGTCCCGCGCGCCGTCCAGCGCCGCCAGGGCTGAAGCCCAGTCGCGCATGTCACCCAGGTTGAGCCATTCGGCATGGGCATCAGCCCAACCGTCCAGGGCGCGGCGAAGGCGTTCATCGCCCACCACGCCGATCCGGAGCGCCATGCTCCGGACCATCGTCCATTCGTTCATCAAAGTCCGCTCGTGCGATCTGCGCGCGTCGGCGCAAAGGCGACACGCGCGTCACGGTCCATCCGTTTGGTTCGGGCTGCGGGCGGCGCATCCAAGGCCCCACCGCATCGCCGCCTCAGATGCGAGGCGACCTTACGGAAGGGAGCGGATGCCGCCGGCCGCGCCTGTGAAGGGCATGTGGGCCAGCAATCCATTTACTCCTGATCGGACAGGCGAAAGGGCCTGGAGCGGGACGTATAATCCCATCTCGGGGATATCACAAGGCCCGGTGTGGCATCGCACGGCCTGGCACCTTGTATGGGCGCGTCAACATCCCCATACTCGCGGCCAGTGCAAACCAGCTGGATGGTGCTTCATGGATTTCCGCCCGAACACGACGAGCCTTTGTTCCGTCTTCGGGGATATCCATCATGCCTGCCACCATCACGCTTGCCGATCTCAACTGGGCCACGCCTGACGGGCGCCCGCTTTTTCCCGCCTTTCCCTCAGTTTCGGGCCGCAGCGCACCGGCATTGTCGGGCGTAATGGCGTGGGCAAATCCACATTACTGGCGCTGATCGCCGGGGCGGCACCGCCGCAGGGTGGTACCGTCACCGTGTCGGGCACGCTGGGTCTGTTGCGGCAAGGCGCGCACCTGCGCGCCGATGAGGCGGTGGCCGACCTGTTCGGCGTGGCCGACGGCCTGGCGCTGCTGCGGCGGGCGGAGCAGGGTATCGCGACCGTGGAGGAGTTGGCGGAGGCCGACTGGACCCTGGAGACCCGGCTGGCGGCGGCGTTGGCCCGCCTGGCCCTGGACGTGACGCCCGAGACGCCGCTGGCGACCTTGTCGGGCGGCCAGCGGACGCGGGTGGCGCTGGCCGCCCTGGTCTTCGCCGAACCGGACTTCCTGCTGCTGGATGAGCCCACCAACAACCTGGATGCCGAGGGCCGCGCCGTCGTGGCGGCGTTGCTGGCCGGGTGGAGGGCCGGCGCCATCGTCGTCAGCCATGACCGCGCCCTGCTGGAGGGCATGGACGTTATCGTCGAGCTGACCTCCCTGGGCGCCACAAGCTACGGCGGGGGCTGGAGCCGCTATCGCGCCTTGAAGGCCCAGGAACTGGCGGCGGCGCGGCACGACCTGGACGAGGCGGAAAAGCGCGTGGCCGATGCCGCCCGGCGGGCGCAGGAGGCGGTGGAGCGCCAGGCGCGGCGCGATGGCGCCGGCCGGCGCAAGGCGGACAAGGGCGACATGCCGCGCATCTTGCTGGGGCAACGGCAGGACAACGCCGAGCGCAGCGCCGGGGCCGGCGCCCGCCTGGCCGATGCCCGGGGCGGGCAGGCGGCGAACGCCGCGGCCGCCGCCCGCGCCCGCATCGAGGTGCTGCAGCCCCTGTCCATCACCCTGGCTTCCACCCGCTTGCCGGCCCAGAAGGTGGTGCTGGCGTTGGAGGAGGTGACGGCGGGCTATGCGGAGGGGCGCCCCGTCCTGGATGGCTTGTCCCTGTCGGTGACGGGACCGGAGCGGGTGGCCGTCGAGGGCCCTAACGGCTCGGGCAAGAGCACCCTGCTGGCGGTGCTGACCGGCCGTCTGGCGCCGTGGTCCGGCGGCGTGCGCCTCCATACCGACCTGGCCCTGCTGGATCAGCGGGTCAGCGTGCTGGATCCGGCCACGTCCATCCTGGAAAACTTCCGCCGCCTGAACCCCGGCGCCACCGAGAACATCTGCCGTGCCGCCCTGGCTCGGTTCCGTTTCCGGGCTGACGCCGCCTTGCAAGGGGTGGCCAGCCTTAGTGGCGGCGAGTTGATGCGTGCCGGTCTCGCCTGCGTGCTCGGGGGCGAGGTGCCGCCACCCTTGTTGATTCTGGACGAGCCCACCAACCACCTGGACATCGACGCCATCGAGGTGGTGGAGGCGGGCTTGCGCGCCTATGACGGCGCCCTGCTGGTTGTCAGCCACGATCCCGCTTTCCTGGAAGCCATCGGCATCAGTCGACGGGTGGCCTTGGGTGCTTCAGGAATTGAATGAGAAGAATGAAAAATATCGTTGTATAATAATGACATATGAAGATTTTTTGATATTTTTGATGAGGGACCGTCGTGATGATGCTTGGGTAGGGCCTCCCCTGAGGCAGAAGCTCAGGGGTCCGTTCCGAAAAGCTGAACACCAGCCGCGTAACAGGTGTGGCAGGGCATCGGGAAGCCGTGCGGTGGAAGCATTTTCAATAGTGGAAACAACAGGTTGTCTGGGGAGGTTTAGGGCGCGCCGCCAATGCGACTAGGGAATGTGACGAAGTCGTCGTATTTTCTCCACGGCACGGCGACGTGCCCATTCCGATGCCGCTCCCAAGGCGGCCGTAAGCGTTCAACGTCAACCAACGCACCGACCGCCCCGACCGGGCGGGCGCGTGCGTTGCCTTGCACGCGCCGCCGGCCGGGGCAAAAGCCCGGAGCATTCCCATGGTATCCATTTCATCGCGTGACCCGTCGCAGGGCCGCTTGCTGCTGCTGATCGCTGTCCTATTCCTCTCCTACCTCTGTGTCGCCATTCCCTTGCCGGCCGTGCCCGTCTATGTCACCGGGCCGTTGGGCCTGGACAATGTCTGGGCCGGCCTCGGCACCGGCATGACCTTCCTCACCGCCATCCTCAGCCGGGGGCCGGCGGGCGGCCTGTCCGACCGGCGGGGCGCCAAGGCGGCCGTGGCGCGCGGCCTGCTCCTTTATGCGGCTGGCGGCCTGGTGTCCCTGGGCGCGGGCCTGCTGCAGCACAGGCCGGTGGCGGCCTTCCTGATCCTGTTGGCCGGCCGTGTGCTGCTGGGCCTGGGGGAAAGTTTCGCCGGGGTTGGCGTCGTCGCCTGGGGGATCGGCATCGCCGGTCCCCAGCGCACGGGCAAGGTCCTGTCCCTTGTCGGTGCTGCCATCTACGGTGCGCTGGCCGTGGGTGGGCCTGTCGGCCTGGCGCTGCTGGACCGTGCCGGTTTCGCCGGCGCCATGGCGGTCAGCGCTGCATTGCCCTGTCTGGGGCTGGTGGCGATCCAGCCCATGGCCGGCGTCGCCCCGCATCCGCACGCCGTCCGGCCGTCCTTCCTCAGCGTCATGGGCCGCATCTGGCCGCACGGGCTGATCGTCTGCCTGCAGGGCATCGGCTTCGCCGCCATCGGCGCCTTCTTCGCCCTCTATTTCCTAAGCCGGATGTGGGACCATGCCGGCCTGGGCCTCACGGCCTTCGGTGGCGGTTTCGTCCTGATGCGCGTGCTGTTCGGCCATCTGCCCGACCGCGTCGGCGGCCTGCTGGTGGCCACCGGCTCGCTGGCCGTCGAGGCGGCGGGCCAGATCCTGGTGTGGGGGGCGCACGGCCCCGCCCTGGCCCTGGCCGGCGCTTTCATGACCGGCCTGGGTTGCTCCATGATCTTCCCCTCGATGGGGCGGGAGGTGGCGCACCTGGTGCCGCCCCACCTGCGCGGCACGGCCCTGGGCGGCTTCACCGCCTTCCAGGATCTGGCCTACGGGCTGACGGGCCCCCTGGTCGGGTTCTTGGCGGACCGGGCTGGCTATGGCGGCGTTTTCCTGGTGGGGGCGGCCGCGGCGGGCGTGGGGGTCGTCCTATCGTTCAACCTCCGCGGGGCGCGGACGGCCGAGACGGCGTGATCACGACCGCATCAGCGATTGGATGCGCTGGGCGTCCTCCGCCGTGGCGGGGTTGTAGACCGTCATGGTGAGGTCCGTCCGGCCATCCACCGCAAAGGCCGTGTATTCGAAGGCGAGGGGGCCGATGACGGGATGGCGGATGTGCTTCACCGCCTCATGCGGCGCGCTGACAACCCCATTCTCGCGCCACAGGGTGGCGAACTCGGGGCTGAGGCGGCACAGTTCCTCCACCAGCGGCTCCACCTCGGCGGCGGCGCCCGCCCGTGCGGCGTCGATACGGAAGGCGCCCAGGACGAAACGCGCCACGCTTTCCCAGTCGTACTGCACGGCGCGGGCGCGCGGGTCCAGGAAAAGGATGCGCAGGATGTTGCGCCGCTCCGGCGGCAGCGCGCCGTAATCCGTCAGCATGACGGTGGCCGCCCGGTTCCAGGCCACCACATCCCAGGTGGCCGTGCGGATCAGGGCGGGGCTGGGGTCCAGCGCGTTCAGCACGCGTTGCAGGCGGGGCGTTACGCTGTCGTTTCGGCGATAACGCACCTCGGGCGGGCGGCCCAGGCCCAGCAGGAACAGATGCTCCCGCTCCGCCTCCGTCAGCATCAGGGCGCGGGCGATGCGGTCCAGCACATCGGCGGAAGGGGCGCCGCCCCGGCCTTGCTCGAGCCAAGTATACCAGGTGGGGCTGATGTTGGCGCGCTGGGCCACTTCCTCCCGCCGCAGGCCGGCGGTGCGCCGTCGCTCTGCCGGGAAGCCCAGGGCGGCGGGGTCCAGCTTGGTGCGCCGGTCGCGCAGGTAGTCACCCAGCTTGTTGTCACCCGGACTGTCGGCGGTCAGTGGCTCGCTCATCCTGTTAGCCATTTTACTATGATAAGGTCACTACTTTACCAGGATAGAGCGGGCGTCGAGAGTTGTCTTCAGCGAAACTTGGAGACGACGCAGATGCGTGTATTCGTGACAGGTGCCACGGGATGGGTCGGCGCCGCCGTGGTGGCCGACCTGATTGCGGCGGGGCACCAGGTGCTGGGCCTATGCCGCGCGCCCGACAAGGAGGCCGCCTTGGCCGCGGCCGGCGCCGAAGTTCATCATGGCAGCCTGCAAGACCTGGAAAGCCTGAAGCGCGGCGCCGAACAGGCCGACGGCGTCATCCACCTGGCCTTCAACCACGACTTCACCAACTTCGCGCAGAATGGCGCGGATGAGCGGCGCGCCATCGCCGCCATCGGCGAGGTGCTGGTGGGCAGCGACCGGCCACTGGTCGTCACCTCGGGTGTCGCCCTGCTGGCGCCGGGGACCCTGGCCACGGAGCAGACCCCAACCCGGCCGGAGTCCGAGGCCTTCCCCCGCAATCCGGAGGCGGCCGCGGCGGCGCTGAGGGCCAGCGGCGTGCGGGTGACGGCCGTACGGCTGGCCCCTTCGGTCCACGGCCACGGCGATCATGGCTTCGTTCCGCGCCTGATCCAGCTGGCGCGCGAAAAGGGCGTCTCCCCCTACGTGGGCGAGGGCCTGAACCGTTGGCCGGCCGTGCATCGCGTCGATGCGGCCCGCGTCTTCCGCCTGGCGCTGGAGCGGGGGGCCGAGGGCGGCCCCTTCCACGCCGTGGCGGATGAAGGGGTGGCGTTCAAGGCGATCGCCGAAATCATCGGCCGGCGCCTGGGCGTGCCCGTCGTCTCGCACACGGAGGCGGCGGCGGCGGAGCATTTCGGCTGGTTCGCCCGCTTCGCCGCCGTCGATTGCCCCGCTTCCAGCACCGCGACCCGGGCGCTGCTGGGCTGGGCCCCGACACAGCCCGGCCTGCTGGCCGACCTCGACCACCCGGCGTACTTCGCCGCTTGAAACAGGGATATCAGATCATGCGTGTTTTCGTGACGGGTGCTACCGGCAACATCGGTTCGGCCGTGGTGAAGGACTTGATCGCGGCCGGCCATCAGGTGCTGGGCCTTTGCCGTTCGGAGGAGAAGGCCGCCGCCCTGGCTGCGGCCGGCGCCGAGGTCCATCGGGGATCACTGGAGGATGAGGACAGTCTCATCCGGGGGGCCGCCCAATGCGACGGCGTCATCCATCTGGCCTTCAACCACGACTTCTCCCGCTTCGTGGCCAACTGCGAGGATGACCGCCGGGTGATCCGGGCCCTGGGCTCGGCCCTGGCCGGCACCGACCATCCCCTGGTCATCACCTCCGGCACCCCCATCGCCAACACCGTGCCGGGCGAGCCGGCGAAGGAGGGCAACGCCATCGTCGGCTCGAACGTCCACCCCCGCGCCGCGTCGGAGGAAGCGGCCGCCGCCCTGGCGGCGGAGGGGATCAACGTGTCGGTGGTGCGCCTGCCACAGGTGCACGACCCGGTCACCCAAGGTCTGATCACCCCCTTGATCGGCATGTTCCGGCAGAAGGGGGAATGCGTGTATGTCGGTGAGGGCCTGAACCGTTGGCCGTCCGCCCATGTGCTGGACGTCGCGCGGTTGTACCGGCTGGTGGTGGAGCGGGCCGAGCCCAACGCGAAGTACCACGCGGTGGCGGAGGAGGGCGTGGCGATACGCGACATCGTGTCGGCCATCGGCCGCCGGCTGGGCCTGCCCGTCAAATCCATCCCCGGGGAGGAGGCGCCAGCCCATTTCGGCTGGCTGGCCATGTTCGCCGGCCTCGACATGCCGGCCTCCAGCGCCTGGACGCGCGAGGTGCTGGGCTGGCGCCCCGCCGGGCCCAGCCTGACCAGCGACCTGGAGCGGCTGGAACTGTCCGGTCACTGACGCGGGTAGGGCGCGGGGGTGGGGCGGCCCGCTTCCACCCCTACGCCGCCTGTTTCGATCCGGGAAGCAGGCCCAGCCGGATCAGGCTTTCGGCGGTCGCGACGATGGCTTCCTCAGCGGGGCGGGGCGTCCAGCCCAACAATCGTATCGCCTTTTCACTGGTGGCGTTCAGGTTGACGCCCAGCAGGGTGACCGCGCCCTTCATGACCGGATTTTTCAGGCTGATCAGGCGGACCAGCCAGTTGGGCAGCACCCGTGTCGGCACCTTGACGGCGGCGGTCCCCAGGCGCCGCCGCAGCACCCTGGCGATATCGATCATCCACAGGCTTTCACCGGATATCGCCAGGAAGCGCTCGCCGTTGGCGGCGGCATGGGTCATGGCGCGCAGGTGCAGGTCCGCCACATCCCGCACGTCGACGACCCCGCAATTGAGCTTCGGGCATCCGGGCTGCCCGTTCATCATGTTCCGGATCAGGCCGATGGAGTGGGAATAATCGGCGCCCAGCACGGGGCCGAGGACGGCGGTCGGATTCACGGCAGACAGTTCCAGGCCGCCCCCCTCCCGCGCGATGAAATCCCAGGCCGCCCGTTCGGCCAGGGTCTTCGATTTCTGGTACGGCCAGACGGTACCCGTCAGGTCGCTCCAGTCCGTCTCGTTGAACGGCCTGGTCATCCGTGGATGACCGGCGCAGATCGCGCCAAAGGCGGAGGTCAGCACCACCCGCCTGACCCCGGCGTCCCGCGCGGCGCGCAGGACCCGCAGATTGCCCTCGACCGCCGGCTTGATCCAATCCTGCTCGCTGACCTGCTCACCCGTCGGTGTCGGTGAGGCGCCATGCAGGACGTAGGTGCAGCCGGCGGCGGCCTGCGCCCAGCCCTGGTCGGCGGTGAGATCGGCGGTGACGAAGGAGAGGCGGTCCCCCGGCTCAGCCCCCCCGGTTTTGAGGTTGGCGCGCACCTCGGCTTCCCGTGACAGCGACCGGACGGTGGTTCGCACGCGATATCCGGCATTCAGCAGCGCCAGGATGCAATGCTGCGCGATGAAACCCGTTCCGCCGGTCACAAGGACCAATTGATCGTTCATATCGATTCCCCGAGTGCAGGCCATTTGATGAAGTGTCCTGAAAGTAAGGTGGGGTTCCCGGACTGTGAATGCTTGAAAGTCCGCATTGCTTTCGCGATAGTACGGAAATGAGTGCCGACCCCTTCTCCGACATCCTGAAATTCACGAAGGCGGAATTGCTGGTGACCGGGGGGTTCACGGCGGGTGGCTCATGGGCCATCCGCTTTCCGGCACCCGACAAGGTTAAATTCTTCGCTATCGTGAAGGGCCGGTGCTGGGTCCGCATTGAGGGCGAGGCGGCGCCGATTCATTTTGAAACCGGGGACGTGGGCCTCCTGTCGGCGAAGCGGTCCTTCGTGCTGGCCAGCGACCCGGACCTTGCGCCTGTCGACGCCATGCGCCTGTTTTCCGGCGCCGGCGGGCCGATGTGGGTATTGGGCGACGGCGGCGATTTCGCCCATATCGGTGGCCACGTCCTGCTTGACCCGGCCAGTGGCCGGTTGCTGGCGGATGTCCTGCCGCCGTGGATCCACGTGCCGGCGGCGTCACCGCAGGCGACGGCTTTCCGCTGGCTGCTGGACCAGCTGGTTGAAGAGCGGCGGGCCGCCGATTTGCCGGGCACGCAGCTGGTGTCGGCGCAACTGGCCCAGTTGCTGTTCATCCAGATCCTGCGGGCCCATCTCCAGACGGCCGGTTCGATGCCGGCCGGGTGGCTGCGGGCGCTGGGCGACCCGCGCATCGCGCCGGCCCTGCGGCTGATGCATGACGATCCCTGCCGCGCCTGGCATCTGGATGATCTCGCCAAGGCGTGCGCCATGTCGCGAACGACGTTCGCCTTCCATTTCAAGGCAGTCGCGGGCGTGGCGCCGCTGACCTACCTGACGGAATGGCGCATGCGTCTCGCCGAACGGGCCTTGCGGGAGGGCGCCACCCCCGTGGCGGTCATCGGCCAATCACTGGGCTACACCTCCGAGAGCGCGTTCAGCACCGCCTTCAAGCGCGTGACGGGCAACTCGCCCAAGGCCTATCGGGATGCCGTCCGCATCCCCGCTTAGGCACGGTGCCAGCGAGGTTCATCGGGACTCTCCGCGAGCGGGGCAAGCATCGCGTCGCTCATTTTGACGCCTCCTGCAGATCGATCAGGCTCCGTGCGGAAGCCAGTATCGCTTCCTCGCTTGAGCGCGGCGACCAACCCAGCATCTGCCGTGCCTTGGCATTGCTGGACTGGCGCTGCTTGCCCAGGTTGGGCACCGTCGCGCGCGCCTGTTTGCTGAATGGTGCGAGTAATCGCACCTTCCAACTCGGGAGCTTTCGGGTCGGCACCCGGCTTGCCGCCGGTCCAAGGCGCGCACGTAGGATATCGGCCACATCCGCCAGCGCCAGCGATGGCCCGGCGACGCCGATGAAGCGCTGCCCGGCGGCTTGCGGGTGGGTCATGGCGCGCAGGTGCAGATCGGCCACGTCGCGCACATCGACCACGCCGAAATACACGTCGGGCAAACCCGGCATAGCGCCATCCAGCATCGCTTTGATCAGCGCAATCGACGAGGAATAGTCGCGGCCGAGGGCCGGGCCGAAGATGCCGACCGGATTGATGACGCTGAGTTCCAGCGCACCGCCTTCACGGTCCATAAAGTCCCAGGCGGTGCGTTCGGCAATGGCCTTGGACTTGATGTAGGGTGGGTTCGGCGCGTCGGGTTCGGTCCAGTCCTCTTCAGTGTATGCGCCCGCCCGATGCTGTCTGCCGTAGCCGACCGCAGCGAAAGACGAGGTCATCACGACCCGGCGCACACCGGCGTCGCGTGCGGCGCGGAGGACGCGCAAGGTGCCGTCCCGGGCGGGAACGATCAGCTCGTTTTCGTCCTTTGGCACTCCGCTCGGGAAAGGGGATGCGACATGGAGCACATAGTCGCAATCGGCTACCGCCGTGGCCCATCCTTCGTCCCGCGTGAGATCAGCCTCGAAAAACCGGAGCTGATCATCGGGCTCTTGCCCACCGTTTCGGAGCATCTCCCGCACCAGCCGCTCCCGGCTGCCGCTGCGCACCGTCGTACGAACCTCATGACCATCGCTCAGGAGTTTCAGAATCACATGGCTTGCCACAAATCCTGATCCACCTGTCACCAATACAACGCCCATATTATTAGCCTTGCCTTCCGATGCTTCGCTGAACACGAATTTCGAGTGCTAACATCAGGAGGGCAAGTAGGATGGATTTCAGGACTTAGTATGGAAAAACAGACTATTGGACCACGCAGCTACGGGGACGACTGCGATGGATGCACAGGGCCGGAGCCGATCGACGTCATGCGCTTCCAGCGCGCGATCCGGGCGATCACCGGCAAGTGGAAAATCGAGATCGTGTGCAGTCTCATCATCGGTCCACGCCGGTTTGGCGAACTGCGTCGCATGCTGCCGGGCATCACGCAGCACATGCTGACCGAGCAGCTACGCGACCTTGAGCGAAATGGCATCGTGATCCGCCATGCTCATGCCGAAGTCCCGCCGCGCGTGGAGTATGAACTGTCCCAGGCCGGCGTCGATCTCATGCCCACGTTCGCGGCGCTGCGGGATTGGTCGCTGCGTTATGAGGGGCAACTCGCCGATATATAATGCCCACGGCCTGGAGAGCCACCGCATGTTCCGCGACGGTGGCTGGATAGAGAGGCGTGGAAATGGAAGGTTGCGGATGGGGTGGGATTCGAACCCACCAGCCGGATGCCCACGCCGATCAGGGTGACCAGCGCCAGGCCCGGCAGGGTGACGATGACGTTCTGCCAGGAGCTGAAGTCGATATTGCGCAGCGTTGCCTCCTCGGTTTCCGTCCCTTATTCAAAAAGCGGGCCGGCGACGGGGGGGCCAGGGGCTCGGCCTTTATGGCCGCTCCCCCGGGCAATGGTCGTTCGGTGGCATGATGGTCAGCCGGACGCCGCCGGCGATGAGGTCCGGCCAGGCGTGCGGCGTCGTGGTAATCTGGCCTTTCTGCAGGGCGTCGCGCACGGCCGCGCAGCCGGGCCAAGAGCCGAGGTCGAGATGGCCGGTGAGATGCCAAGCGCCGGCTTCATCCTGCTGATACAGCACGCCGCTGAAGTTGCTGTCCTGCATGATGATCGCTTCCGGCAGATCCGGCCGCAGCGTGATCAGGAAAGCGTTGCAGGGCTCTTTATCGGCGGGGGTGCATCCATTGCCATTTCGTGCGCGATCGCTTGCCAAGTAAGCATCCACGAATCCCGGGGGCAGGGGCCGTCCCGCTGGATAGACCTTCAGGGTGCGTATCAGGTCGGCCGGTGATCGTGGTTGCTGTAGGGGTGCCTGCGTTTGGTAGCGGTTTTGCTTGCTCAGCACGGTGGTAGCGTTGGCATGCAAGGTCGCCTGTTGGTCCGCGCTCCAGCGGCTGTCGGTCGCGGTGCGCAAGGATTCCACCGCCGCCTGGCCCCAACGGGCACCATCGTAGCGTAAGGCGACCAGATCCAGTTTCTCAGGGGGCAGGATGCCTGCCCGCAGGCGGGCCATCTGGTCGGCCACCATCAGCCGGGCGGGATCGGCGACAGGCGTCAGCAGGGCCAGCAGCAGGATCAATACCAAATGGGCGGAGACATGGTTGGTGATCTCCAGCAAACGCAGCCACTGGGCTCCGCGTGGATTGGGCGCGCGCACCACGGCGAGGACGTAGCCGGCGGTGTAGACGGCCAGGACCAGGATGAAGGCCGCCGCCACCACGCGCTGCACGCTCCAGCCGTATTGTCCGACCCGCAAGCCCAGCCCCCAGGCGGCCAGCGCCACCAGGGGCAGCAGCGCGAGCGCTCCCACGGTGCCGGCCCAGCGCTTGGCGGCGATGGTGGTGCGCTCCATCGCACCATCCTGGTAGCAGCAGTTGATCAGGAAGATCAGCAGTATCGCCGCCATGATGAGCAGACGGGTGGCGAAATGGGTCTGCCATAACGGTTGCAGGGACAGGAAGGGCAGGCTGCCAAGGAAACCCACGACGATGATCACCAGCAGCGGCAGCAACCAGGAGAATAGGGTGAGCGCCAGGGCGCGCGCACCCCGGATCAGGGCGGGCTGCACATCGGTGATGTGCACGGCGCCGGCGATGGCCAGGGTGGTGGCGGGGATGGCGAACCAGTCGTGTTGGATCAGCCGCTCGAAGAAGGTGATCTTCAGCAGATTGAACAGGCCGGCGCCGAGATAAAGCACTCCCCAGAACACAGCCACGAACACCACGGTCAGGGCGGCCTGCACCCCTTGCTTCCAGGCGGTGTCAAAATGGCGCGGATAGCTGGGGCGCCAACGCCGCTCGATGATGGCGTCCACCACCAAGGTATGGGCGATAAACAGACCGCCGGCCACGTACATCAAATCGAAGTGGCTTCCGAGCAGTTGGGACATACCTGTCGCGGGCAGGGAACTTTGCAAGCGCGCCGCGGCATGATAGCCGAGGCCGGCGACGATCACGGTCGCGACCAGGATCCAAAGCGCCAGCGGCCGCCGGGCGATCTGGCCCACCCCCAGCAGGATCAGCAGGGGGACCAGGGACACGACCATGACCAGGGGCGTGAACAGGTCGGGCACGGTCGCGGGCCAGGTCGCCGGTTTGGTCGCCGCCTCCGCCAGCAGGTAAAGCCCCACCGCCTGGATTAGGGCCACCATCAGGCGGGTGAGGAAAACGTTTGGGACGCGCTCGCCGCCTGTGCGCTCGCCGCCATTGTGCCGTCCGTCGCCATAACCACCCCATCGCCTCATCGTTGCCGCCAGCTTAAGCGGGCTTTTTTGCAGAAGCGATGCAGGGTTTAAGGATTTTCCACCGGAAAGCGCACCACGGTGTCTTCCGGTGCCAGCGGGGTGCCGTCCTGGGCCAGTGGGGCCATGCGGCGCAAGGGTAGTCCGGTGCGCTTGTCCAGCAGGCGCACATGCGGCTCATCGGCCCTGAAGAAATGGTCCTCGCCCCATTGGCGCAGGGCTACCAGCACGGGGAAGAGGCCGCGCCCCTTGGCCGTCAGCACATAGTCCTGGTGGGCACCGCCATCGGATGCGGGCACCGCCTGCAGGATGCCGTGGGCTAGCAGGGTGCGCAGGCGGGCGGCCAGGATGTTCTTGGCCAAGCCCAAATTCTTCTGGAATTCCCCGAAGCGGCGCAGGCCGTCGAAGGCGTCGCGGATGATCAGCAGCGACCAGCCGTCGCCGATGGCGTCCAGCGGCCGGGCGACGCCGCACAGCGAGTCCTGGTGGCTGGTGCGCTTGACCATGGCGGTCTCCCCCTCATGCCGATGACGGCCTGGATATAACGGTTGCAAATTAAAACCTCAAGCGGTACGTCTCGATTGGTTTTAATTTGAAACCAATTTGGAGACCACGATGATCCCCGCCGACGCCACCTTCGACGGCACCTTTCCCTTCACCCCCCATGTCACCGACGCCCCCGGCTTTCCCATGCACTATGTGGATGAGGGGAAGGGCGAGGTGGTGCTGTGCCTGCATGGGGAACCCACCTGGGGCTACCTGTTCCGCCACCTGATCAGGGCATTGAGCCCCACGTATCGCGTGGTGGTGCCCGACCATATGGGCTTCGGCAAAAGCGCCACGCCGCCGGATCGCAGCTATTGGCTGCAGGACCATATCGACAACCTGGAGCGCTTCGTCCTGGCACTGGATCTGCGCGACATCACCCTGGTGCTGCATGACTTCGGCGGGCCGATGGGCATGGGACTGGCCGCCCGCCATCCGGATCGCATCAAGCGGGTGATCTCGACCAACGGCCCCGTGTCCTTCGGCCAGGCCGACCAGGTTGACCGGCTGCTGGCCAATGCCGCGACGGCGCCCTGGTTCCAGTGGATACTCAAGGCGCAGGCGGACGGCAGTCTGGAAACGGTGCTGGGCCAGTTGGGCTACACCATCCTCAGCACGCTGAAACTCAACGGCTTCGAGGACCACAGCATCATCACCGATGCCTGGCTGGCGGCCTATGGCGCGCCCTTTGCCAGGCCGGCGGATTGCCTGGGCGCCATCGGCTGGGCCAAAGGCTTCGCCACCGGCATGCACCGTTTCGAGGTGCCGGACGCGGCGGCCGTCCGCGCCATCCGCGCCCGGCCGGCGCTGGCCATCTGGGGAGAGGCGACGGCACACTTCAGGCCGACCATTTCCTGCCGCTGTTCAGCGAGTTGTTTCCCAGCGCGCCCATCCACCGCCTGCCCGGCGTCGGCCATTACTGCCTGGAGGACGCGCCGGCGGCCATCGCCGGCCTGATCGCCGGTTTTTTGCGTCAGTCGTAATAGCCCGGCGCCAGCTGGAGGCGGGGCCAGGGTAAGGGTGGTCCTGGGGTTGCTGCGGCGGGAACTGCCGGCCTTGCTGTAATCAGGGCCGCAGGATCTCCACCACCCGGGCCGCAGGGCGTTCAGCGGGGCGTTCGACGCCGGGCAGGGTGAGGGCCAGGTGGGCCAGGCGGCCGTAGAGCGGCGCCCCCTCCGTCCCACCCAGGAAACGGGCCAGCGTGGCGTCGGCGGCCAACTGGAAGAACAGCTGGGGGCGGCTGAGGAAGGGCAGGCCGGCATTGGCCAGCAGCGTGCCGAAGGGCGTCTTCTCCGCCAGCGCCTCCGCCGCCACGGACGGGGGCAGGGCCAACAGGTCGACACTCAGCAGGCCCAGGGCCAAGGGCCTGCCGTCGGCTTGGGCCGCCAGGATGACCCGGCGGCGCAGACGGTCCAGGCCCGGGGCCTGGTCCCGGGTGCGGGCCTGGACGTTGACGCTGACCGCGCATCCCGCGTGGCGGGCGAGGGCCGCCGTCATGCCGTCGACATGGTCCAGGCGCGGGCGCACCCGGTCGGGCAGGGCGTCGGCGGCGATGGGGGTGAAGGAGGGCGGCGCCAGGCCCAGGTCGGCGTAGCTCAGCGCCAGGGCGCTGACGGTCTCGGCCAAAGGCGTTTCGGTGGGGGCGAACATGGGGCGCACCATAGGCGCGGGCCCCGCCGGCTGCCAAGCGCGCGGCGCGGGGGACCCTTTTCGTTCAAGCAGAGCCGACGCCCGCGCTTCGGGGTTGAAATCGCCGGGGCGGCGGAGTATCACACCGGCCATCGTCAATCCCACACGTGGGCTTGCGGGGCGTCCTTATTATCTGGGCGGTCCGCTTCCGGTGTCCTGAGGCCAGGTGGCCAAGGGGCATTGCCCACGGAGGCCAAACCGGAGAAAGGTTCCGTTTCATGGCTATGCCTACCTTCACCATGCGCCAGCTGCTGGAAGCCGGCGTGCATTTCGGTCACCACACCCGTCGCTGGAACCCGAAGATGGCCCCGTACCTCTTCGGCGTGCGCAACGGCGTGCACATCATCGACCTGGAGCAGTCGGTGCCCATGCTGCACCGCGCCATGCAGGCCGTGCGTGACGTGGTTGCCGGCGGCGGCCGCGTCCTGTTCGTCGGCACCAAGCGCCAGGCCCAGGAGAAGGTGGCCGAGGCTGCTGGTCGTTGCGGCCAGTACTACGTCAACCACCGTTGGCTCGGCGGCATGCTGACCAACTGGAAGACCATCTCCCAGTCCATTAAGCGCCTGCGCGAGATGGATGAGCTGTTGGGCGGCCAGATCGCCGGCCTGACCAAGAAGGAACTGCTGAACCGCACCCGTGACCGCGACAAGCTGGAGCGGGCGCTGGGCGGCATCAAGGAGATGGGCGGCCTGCCGGACATCCTGGTCATCATCGACACCAACAAGGAGTCGCTGGCCGTTCAGGAAGCCAACAAGCTGGGCATCCCCGTGGTGGCCGTGCTGGACAGCAACAGCAACCCCGACGGCGTGACCTTCCCCATCCCCGGCAACGACGACGCCCTGCGCGCCATCGAGCTGTACTGCGAGCTGATCTCCGGCGCCGTGCTGGACGGCCTGCACGCTGAGATGGCCGCCTCGGGCATCGACGTCGGCGCTTCGGAAGAGGCACCGGTGGAAGAGATCCCCGCCGAGGAAGCCGAAGTCGCGGCCGAGGCCTAAGGCTTAAGCGAACGGCCGGGCCGGGACTTCCGTGAAGGAGGTGCCGGTTCGGCCGCGTTGCTGTCCGGGGGCAGGGGGGCTCTGGGCTGTCCGGTGCTCCTGGACGGCCTGAAAGCACCCCATCCCCGCCCGACCGCCGCCCCGCTTCGGGGCGGCTGTCATATGGGTGGCGCCCGCTGGGGTGGCGACCCCACGAATTTCCGGATGCGGACGGCGACGTCCCTCCGTTTCCCTTGACCAAAATCCCTGCGGACGTCCGTCCGCCCTGACGCGATGAGAGAGGCGAAGATGGCTGAGATTACGGCTGCGCTCGTTAAGGAGCTGCGCGAGAAGACCGGCGCCGGCATGATGGACTGCAAGAAGGCCCTGAACGAGGTCGCTGGCGACATCGAGGGCGCCGTCGACTGGCTGCGCAAGAAGGGCCTGGCCGCCGCCGCCAAGAAGGCCGGCCGCGTCGCCGCCGAGGGCCTGGTCGGTGTCGCCTCCCAGGGCACCGTCGGCGCCGCCGTCGAGATCAACGCCGAGACCGACTTCGTCGCCCGCAACGACCTGTTCCAGGCCCTGGTGTCCGGCGTGACCAAGCTGGCCCTGGCCGATGCCGACGTCGAGTCCCTGAAGGGTCAGGCTTTCGGCAACGGCCGCACCGTCGCTGAAGAGCTGACCCATCTGGTCGCCACCATCGGCGAGAACATGAACCTGCGCCGCGCCGCCCGCCTGTCGGTCACCGACGGCGTCGTCGCCACCTACGTCCACAACGCCCTGACCGGCGGCCTGGGCAAGATCGGCGTGCTGGTGGCCCTGGAGTCGACCGGCGACAAGGCCAAGCTGCAGGAGCTGGGCCGCCAGATCGCCATGCACATCGCCGCCGCCCGTCCGGAAGCCTTGGACATCGCCGACGTCGACACCGCCGCCCTGGACCGTGAGCGCAACGTGCTGGCCGACCAGGCCCGCGCCTCGGGCAAGGCCGAGGACATCATCGCCAAGATGGTGGAAGGCCGCCTGCGCAAGTACTACGAGGAAGTGGTGCTGCTGGAGCAGGTCTACGTGATCGACCAGGAGACCAAGATCCGCAAGGTCGTCGAGAACGCCGCCAAGGACGTGGGCGCCCCGGTGAAGCTGACCGGCTTCGTGCGCTTCGTGCTGGGCGACGGCATCGAGAAGGAAGAGAGCGATTTCGCGGCCGAAGTGGCCTCGATGGCGCGCTGATCCGTCAGCCTCGTTGAGTTGAGTAAGGCCGGCGCGTCCAGCGATGGACGCGCCGGTTTCTTGGGTGCCCCATCGTCCGGGCGCTCCGGCCATCCCCGGCACCTTTTCTGTGTCAGGGCCGGATGGCGATTTTCCCGATATTTTCGAATGAGTAGAGTGGCCACCGGTGCCCGATCCGGCGCCGCCTTTTTCGTGCGCCCCGATTTCGGCTCAATTTCCGGGTTCCCTTGCGCGCCTTCCCTGCAACGCCAGACTTGGCGGCGGGGGCAAGTTTGCAGTAGAGCTAACCCGGATCTGACCCCGGACACTCGTGGCTTCCCAACCCGGCTTGCCGCCGGGCCCACCAACTGGCGAGAGGACCTGACCCCGTGGCTGCCCGATACAAACGCGTACTGTTGAAAATCTCGGGCGAGGCGCTGATGGGGGACCGTGAATTCGGTCTCGACCAGAAGGTCGTCAACCGTGTCGCCAACGAGGTGAAGACCGTCGTCCAGATGGGGGTCGAGGTTTGCCTGGTCATCGGCGGCGGCAACATCTTCCGCGGCGTCTCCGGCGCCGCGTCGGGCATGGAACGCGCCACGGCTGACAACATGGGCATGCTGGCCACCGTGATGAACGCGCTGGCCATGCAGAGCGCCCTGGAACGCATCGACGTGCCCACCCGCGTGCAGTCGGCCATCCCCATGGCCAGCGTGTGCGAGCCCTTTATCCGCCGCCGCGCCGTGCGCCACATGGAAAAGGGCCGGGTGGTGATTTTCGCCGCCGGCACCGGCAACCCCTTCTTCACCACCGACACGGCCGCGGCCTTGCGCGCCTCGGAAATGGGCTGCGAGGCCCTGCTGAAGGGTACCAAGGTGGATGGCGTCTACACCGCCGATCCGAAGAAGGATCCGACGGCCGAGCGCCTGAGTTCCTTGAGCTATCTGCACGTGCTGTCCCACGACCTGCAGGTCATGGACGCGACGGCGATTTCGCTGGCGCGTGAGAACAACATTCCTATCCTCGTCTTTTCCATCCATCAGGAAGGCGGTTTCGCCGAAGTCATGGACGGGCGGGGTCATTTCACGATCATTACGGAAGAAGAGGCTTGAACGTGGCCGCTCCCTCAATGGATGACATCACCCGGCGCATGGATGGCGCCGTCGAGAGCTTGCGCAAGGAATTCGCGGGCTTGCGCACTGGCCGGGCGTCGGCCAGCCTGCTGGAACCGGTGATGGTGGAAGCCTATGGCTCCAGCATGCCCCTGAACCAGGTCGCGACCGTCAGCGTGCCGGAGCCCCGGCTGATCACCGTGCAGGTGTGGGATCGCGGCATGGTGAAGGCCACCGAGAAGGCCATCCGCGAGGCCGGCCTGGGCCTGAACCCGCAGACCGACGGCAACACCATCCGCGTGCCCATCCCGGACCTGAACCAGGAGCGCCGCCAGGAGCTGGTGAAGGTGGCCAACAAGTACGCCGAGCAGGCCCGCGTGGCCGTGCGCAACGTGCGCCGCGACGGCATGGACATGCTGAAGCGCGCCCAGAAGGATGGCGACCTGTCCGAGGACGAGCACAAGACGTGGTCGGACAAGGTGCAGGCCCTGACCGACGCCCACATCAAGAAGATCGATGAGGCGTTCGCGGCCAAGGAAAAGGACATCACCCAAATTTGAGGTGGCGTCCCAGGTTCGCTTTCATTTTGACCGTCCCGGTTCCTGTTTCCCCGAGAGTCCCATGTCCGGTGCCGCAGTGCCCCTGAACGTCCGCCCACCCGCCCATATCGCCATCATCATGGATGGCAATGGGCGCTGGGCGACGCGCCGGGGGCTGCCCCGCACCGCGGGTCACAAGAAGGGGGTGGAGGCGGTGCGACGGGTGCTGGAGGCGGCGCGGGAACTGGGCGTGTCCTACCTGACGCTGTTCAGCTTCTCGTCGGAGAACTGGAGCCGGCCCGAGGGTGAGGTCAGCGAGCTGATGCACCTGCTGCGGTTCTACCTGCGGGGGGAGATCGCCACCCTGCACAAGAACGGGGTGCGGCTGCGCATCATTGGCGACCGGTCGCGCCTGGCGCCCGACATCGTCACGCTGATCCGGAACGCGGAGACCCTGACGGCGAACAACACCGGCCTGACCTTGGTGATGGCGCTCAGCTATGGATCGCGCCAGGAAATCGCCAACGCCGCCCGCCACTTGGCGGAAGAGGTGGGGGCCGGGCGTCTGACACCCGACCAGGTGACGGTGGAAAGCCTGGGCGCCTCGCTCTATACCCGGGACATCCCCGATCCGGATCTGGTGATCCGCACCAGCGGGGAAAAGCGCATCAGCAATTTCCTGCTGTGGCAGATGGCCTATGCGGAGCTGGTGTTCGTGGAAACGCTGTGGCCGGACTTCGGTCGCCAGGAATTGGATGACGCCATCCAGGAATTCCATCGGCGCGACCGCCGGTATGGGGCAACGGTTGGAACGCGCTGAAGGGCTGTTGGCCAAGCTGCCGGGTGATCTGAAGACCCGTATCTTCTCCGCCTTGCTCCTGGGCCCCCCGGTCCTGGTGGCCGTATGGCTGGGCGGAATTGTTTTCCAGGCGGTACTGGTGGCGGTCGCCGTCATCGCCGGCCTGGAATGGCTGCGCCTGGTGGTGCCGGGACGTCAGCCTTGGGCCACGGCCATGGGGCTCATGACCATCCTGGTCACCCTCAGCGGCGAGTTCGTGGCTGGGCCGTTCTACGGCTTGGTCCTGCTGGCGGCGCAGACGGCGCTGCTGTGGTGGGCCGCCGCCGGTGGTTATCCCCGCGCGCCAGAAACGGAAGGTGGGAAGCAGGGGGGCCGGCTGCCGGCACCCATCCTGTTCGCGCTGATCGTGCCCTATGTCGGCGGCGGCTGCCTGGCGCTGGACTGGATCCGCAACCGGGCGGGGCCCGACGCCCCCTGGCTGTTCCTGTTCCTGCTGCTGGCCATCTGGGCCACCGACATCGGCGCCTACGCCGCCGGCCGGGCCATCGGCGGACCCAAGCTGGCGCCGCGCATCAGCCCCAAGAAGACCTGGGCTGGCCTTTTGGGCGGCATGGCGGCCGCGGCTTTGGTAGGCTTGGCCCTGTCGCCGCTGGCGACCGTTTCCTCGCCCGGCGCCGGCGCCCTGGTGGCGGCCGTCATCGCGGTGGTGGGACAGGCGGGCGACCTGTTCGAATCATATATGAAGCGCCGGTGCGACGTGAAGGACAGCGGCTCGCTGATCCCCGGGCACGGCGGATTGCTGGATCGTATTGATGGGCTGGTCATGGCGGCGCCGGTGTTCGCGCTGTTCCACGCCCTGATTGGGGAGAATGGGTCATGGTGGTGAGTTCCCTGCAGGCCGTTGTGGCGCCCCAAGCGGCGTCATCCGAGGCGGCCGCCGCCGTGCCCGCCGCGCGCACGGTGACCATCCTGGGCTCCACCGGCTCGGTGGGCTGCAACACGGTGGAACTGGTCGCGGCCGATCCGGAGAAGTACCAGGTCGAGGCGCTGGTGGCCCGCAAGAACGTGGATTTGCTGGCCCGGCAGGCCAAGGAGCTGCGCGCCAAGGCCGCCGTGGTGGCGGACGAGGGCCACTATGCCGCCCTGAAGGACGCGCTGTCCGGCACGGGCATCGAGGTCGCCGCGGGGTCCCAGGCGGTGGTGGACGCCGCCGCGCGGCCCGCGGATTGGGTCATGGCCGCCATCGTCGGCGCCGCCGGCATGGAGCCGACGCTGGCCGCCGCCCGCCGCGGCGCCACCGTGGCCTTCGCCAACAAGGAAGTGCTGGTCTGTGCCGGCTCGCTGATGATGGCCGAGGTGAAGCGCCACGGCGCCACCCTGCTGCCGGTGGACAGCGAGCACAGCGCCATCTTCCAGGTCTTCGACTCCGAACGGGTGGAGGGCGTCAGCCGCCTGATCCTGACGGCCTCGGGTGGCCCCTTCCGCAACAAGACGCGCGAGGACATGGCCCGCGCCACGGTGAAGGAGGCGGTGGCCCACCCCACCTGGGACATGGGCGCCAAGATCTCGGTCGACAGCGCCACCATGATGAACAAGGGGCTGGAGGTCATCGAGGCCCACCATTTGTTCGGCATGCCCGAGGACAAGATCGACGTGCTGGTCCACCCCCAGTCGGTGGTGCACAGCCTGGTGGAATACGTCGACGGCTCCGTCCTGGCGCAGCTGGGCACGCCCGACATGCGGACGCCCATCGCCGTGGCGCTGGGCTGGCCGTGCCGCATCGCCACCCCGGGCGACCGCTTGAACCTGGTGACCGCAGGCCACCTGGAGTTCCATGCGCCCGATCCGGAGAAGTTCCCGGCCCTGCGTCTGGCGCGCGAGGCCATGCGCGCCGGTGGTTGCGCCGCCTGCGTCATGAACGCCGCCAACGAGGTGGCCGTGGCCGCCTTCCTGGACGGCCGCGTCGGCTTCCTCGATATTGAGCGTATCGTCGAACACACGATGACGACGGTGCCGCACTCCCGCCTTAATTCACTGGACGATGTGCGCGAAGTCGATACCGTTGCGCGGCGGGTTGCGGCTGAAGCGATTCAGGCGCGATAGGAAATGGGGGTCCCGGCCGTTCAAGGATGACCGGGGCCTGCCGGCCGGATCGCGGAGCCGCTGACGGTGATGTTTTGTTCACCAGCGGGGCGCACCATCGCGGTCAGGCAAACAGGCCCTCTTCATATGCGTGTCCCAGTTTCCGCGCCGGAAGGCGGGGTAAGGCGGGGGAGCCCTGAAGGAGGGGGTGTTATTGGAGTTTGGGACGATGCATCAGATCGTGAACTACGCCAGCACCTATGGGGGCACCTTCCTGGTGGTCTTGACCGTCCTCGTGTTCGTGCACGAGTTCGGCCATTACTACATCGCGCGCCGCAACGGCGTGCGGGTGGATGTGTTCTCCATCGGCTTCGGCCCGGAAATCTGGGGTTTCAACGACCGCGCCGGCACGCGCTGGAAGTTCAGCCTGATCCCCCTGGGCGGCTATGTGAAGATGTTTGGTGACGCCGACGCCGCCAGCCGGCCCGGCGCCGAGACCCGCTCCATGACGCCGGAAGAGCGCGCCGTGTCCTTCCACTACAAGCGGGTGGGCCAGCGCGCCGCCATCGTGGTGGCGGGCCCCATGGCGAATTTCCTCTTCGCCATCGTGGCCCTGTCGCTGCTGTTCATGTTCTACGGCCAGCCCTACACGCCCGCCGTGCTGCAACAGGTGGAGCCCGACAGCGCCGCCGCCGTGGCCGGCCTGCAGGCGGGCGACCGTGTGCTGGAACTGGGCGGCCACAAGATCGAACGGTTCGAGGATCTGCAGCAGATCATCGCCATCAATCCGGACGTGACCCTGGACGTGAAGGTGCAGCGCGGCGACGCGCAGATGGACCTGCGGGTCACGCCGCGCGCCGTGGAGTTGGAAGACCGCTTCGGCAACAAGAGCCGCATCGGCCGCCTGGGCGTCATCCGCGGCCAGGACGAATACCACCGCCGCGATCCGCTGAACGCCGTATGGGCGGCGGGCAAGGCCACCTGGGCCCTGATCACCGGCACGCTGGACGCGGTGGGCCAAATGATCGCAGGCAGCCATGGCACCGAGGATCTGGGTGGGCCGTTGCGCATCGTGCAGATGTCCGGCCAGATGGCCCAGTTGGGCCTGGTCCAGGTCATCTGGTTCATGACCGTGCTGTCGGTGAACCTGGGCCTGATCAACCTCTTCCCCGTCCCCATGCTGGACGGCGGGCATCTTATGTACTATGGCCTGGAAGCTTTGCGGGGCCGTCCCCTGGGCGAGCGCGCTCAGGAATATGGTTTCCGGATCGGCCTGGCTTTGGTACTTAGTCTCATGATTTTCGCCACTTGGAACGATCTGATCCACTTTGGTGTGGGCAGTTTCGTTAAGTCTCTGATTTCCAAAGTTTGACCGGGGGAAATAATTGGGTTCGGTTTCGAGAGTAGCGGCGCTGTGCCTGGCTATCGCCGGCACCACCGCAACGTCAGCTGTCGCTCTTTCGTCCGGTGCCTGGGCTCAGGAGATCCTGTCCGGTGGCGTCATCAAGGACATCCGCGTCGAAGGCACCCAGCGTATCGAGCAGGCCACGGTCCGCTCTTATCTGGTGGTGTCCCAGGGCGATGCCTTCAATCCGGACAAGATCGATGAGTCGCTGAAGGCCCTGTTCGCCACCGGCCTGTTCGCCGACGTGACCCTGCGTCGCGACGGCGACACCCTGGTGGTGGCCGTGGTCGAGAACCCGATCATCAACCGCGTGGTCTTCGAAGGGAATAAGCGCGTCAAGACCGAGGATCTGCAGTCCGAGGTACAGCTGCGTTCGCGCCTGGTGTTCACCCGGTCCCGCGTGCAGCAGGACGTGCAGCGCATGCTGGACGTTTATCGCCGCAACGGCCGCTTCGCCGCCCGCATCGAACCCAAGATCGTCCAGCTGGAACAGAACCGCGTCGACTTGGTGTTCGAGATCGACGAAGGCCCGCTGACCGGCGTGCAGCTGATCAGCTTCATCAACAACAACATTTATGACGACAGCGAGCTGCGCGACGTCATGGTGACCAAGGAATTGCGCTGGTGGCGTTTCCTGTCCAGCGACGACACCTACGATCCCGATCGTCTGGCCTACGACAAGGAACAGATCCGCCGCTTCTACTTCCGCAACGGCTATCCCGACTTCCGCGTGATGTCGTCGGTCGCGGAACTGACGCCGGATCGTGACAAGTTCTTCATCACCATGGCCCTGGACGAAGGCAAGCGATACAAGTTCGGCAAGATCGAACTGACCAGCGCCATCAAGGACATCGATCTGGCCCCCCTGCGGGAGGTGATCGAGACCAAGGAAGGCGACTGGTTCAACGCCGACAAGATCGAAAGCACGATCAACAAGCTGCAGGACAAGCTGGGCGACCAGCAGTACGCGTTCGTGCAGGTGGACCCCAATGAGGAACGCCACGCCGACACGCAGACCGTCGACCTGCACTTCGAGATCAATCCCAGCCCGCGCGTGTTCGTGGAGCGCATCGACATCAACGGCAACCTCATCACCCTGGACAAGGTGGTGCGGCGCGAGCTGCTGCTGGCCGAAGGCGACCCCTTCAACGCCTCCAAGGTCAAGCGCTCCGAGCAGCGCGTGAAGGACCTGGGCTTCTTCGACGAGGTCAAGATCAAGCCGAGCGAGGGCAGCACGCCCGACCAGGCGGTCCTGACGGTCGACCTCAGCGAGCAGTCCACCGGCGAAATCCAGGTGGGCCTGGGCTACTCCACCACCGAAGGCGCGCTGATCGACTTCTCGATCCGCCAGCGCAACTTCCTGGGTACGGGCCAAGACATCCGTTTCTCGACGATGTGGTCCTACTACTCCAAGGAATTCACCATCTCCTACACCGATCCCTATTTCATGAACCGGGATCTGGCCGTGGGTACCGACCTGTTCCGCACCTAACCGCAACGCCAACACGACGGAAGAGTCCTACAGCTACGACATGTCCAGCACGGGCTTCGACATCCGTGCCGGCTTCCCCATCTCCGACCGCTTGCGCGAACTGGTGACTTACACGCTGTCCCATACCCGGATCAGCGACATCACGTATGAAACCACGCGCTTCGTGCAGGAACAGGTGGGTGCGACGACCACCTCGTCCATCCAGTCGGCCCTGACGTTCGACGCCCGCGACAGCCGCCTGAAGCCCACCTCCGGCTACTACTTCACCGTCACCAACCAGGTGGCGGGCCTGGGCGGCAGCGTGCACTTCCTGCGCAACCGCCTGACCTCCGGCATCTACTTCCCGCTGTTCAGCAACGTGGTGCTGAAGATCGAGGGCGAGGTCGGCTATATCCTGGGCTTGGGCGGCGAATTCGTGCGCATTCAGGACCGCTTCTTCCTGGGTGGCGATACCCTGCGCGGCTTCCAGGTGGCCGGCGTCGGTCCCCGCGCGTTCAGCAGCAACGGTGGCAACGACGCCCTGGGCGGCAAGCGGCTGGTGCGTGGCACGTCGGAAGTCACCTTCCCGCTGGGCCTGCCGGAGGAACTGGGCGTGGACTTCCACGTCTTCACCGATATCGGTGCCCTGGACCAGAGCGGTAAGTCGCCGTTGCCTGGTGACGATTTCCATGATGAGTTCGCGTTCCGCGCCTCTTCGGGCGTGGGCGTGTCGTGGAAGTCGCCCTTCGGCCCCATCCGCATCGACTTGGCCTATCCGTGGATGAAGAAGAGCTACGACCGCGTCCAGCAGTTCCGCTTCAGCTTCGGTTCGCAGTTCTAAGAACGAAGGGACGGGACATGATGGCGTTCGCACGCCGCACCACACCCCCGACCGTTTGCCTTTCCCATGCGAGGGCCGCCTTGGCGGCCCTCGTTCTTGGTTTCGGGGGCACGCAGCCCGTGGATGCCGCCCTGGCGGCGGTCCCGGCCAAGGCGCCGGCCAAGCCCGTGGCCAGCGACAGCCCGCAGAAGCCGGTCACGTCCATCGCCGTGGTCGACGTGCAGTTCCTGCTGGAAAAGTGCTCCGCCATGCAGAGCATGAAGCGCCAGGACAGCGAGCAGACGCAGAAGTTCCAGGCGGAACAGTCGCAGCAGGAACAGTTCCTGCGGCAGGCGGAAAAGGAATTGGCCAGCCAGCGGACCAAGCTGGGCCAGGAAGATTTCGACGCCAAGCGCAAGGACTTCGAACAGCAGGTGGCGGAGGTGCAGCGGCGCCTGCAGGAACGCAAGCGCCAGTTGGACAATGCCTTCGCCGCCGCCAGCGCCCAGCTGCGCGACAACATGGTGCGCGTGGTGGGCGAGGTGGCGCGCGAGAATGGCTTCACGCTGGTCATTCCGCGGTCCAACATCATCTACATGGCGGACGACGCGTTGGACATAACCAACACCGTGTTGTCACGTTTGAACGCCACGTTGCCGCAGATCACGGTCAACGTTCCGAACTGACCGGTTCCCGGGCGCCTCCATCGGGGGATGACGCGTCCGGGCGCGGTCGCTGCCGTTGAAAGGTGCCGTTCCCATGGCCGATCCCCGTTTCTTCAACCGGGCCGGGCCCTATACCCTTGCCGAGCTGGCGCGCCGCTCCGGCGCCGAGGTGGCGCCGGGCTGCGATCCGGACCTGGTCCTGAGCGATGTCGCGGCCCTGGACGCGGCGGAGCCGGGCCAACTGAGCTTCCTGGACAACAAGAAGTACGTGGCCGCCTTCAGCGCCACCCGGGCCGGCGCGGTGGTGGTTCACCCGGCGCTCGCCTCCAAGGCGCCGGCGGATGTGGCGCTCCTGCTGTCGCGCAACCCCTACAAGGCCTACGCCCTGTGCGCGCAGGCCTTTTATCCGGCGGCCGCGCCGTCCGGGAAGGTCAGTCCCGGCGCGCATGTCGACCCGACCGCCGAGGTGGGCGAGGGGACGGACATCGCTGCGGGCGCCGTGGTCGAGGCGGGGGCCGTCATCGGCGCACGCTGCCGTATCGGGCCCAACGCCACCATCGGCGTGAACGTGCGGCTGGGGGACGACACCGTCATCGGCGCCAACGCCTCGCTGACCCACTGCGTCCTGGGATCGCGGGTGACCATTTATCCCGGCGCCCGCATCGGCCAGGACGGCTTCGGCTTCGCCATGGATCTGGCGGGGCATGTGCGCGTGCCGCAGATGGGGCGCGTGCTGATCGAGGACGACGTGGAAATCGGCGCCAACGCCACGGTGGACCGGGGGGCGGGGCCCGATACCGTGATCGGCCGGGGCTGTATGATTGATAATTTGGTGCAAATCGGGCACAACGTGCACCTCGGTGCCGGCTGCGTCATCGTGGCCCAGGCGGGGATATCGGGCAGCACCAAGCTGGATCATCATGTCGTGCTGGCGGCACAGGCCGGCGTGACGGGGCATTTGAAGATTGGGGCCGGCGCGCAGATCGCGGCGCAAAGCGGTGTCATGCGGGATGTGGGGCCGGGGGAAAAGGTCGGCGGATCGCCGGCCGTGCCCATGCGGCAATGGTTGCGCCAGGTAGCCGCGCTGGGCCGCCTGGTGCGGGGTAGGAATGAAGGTGATGGACGTGACGACTGAAGAGCAGAAGGTTCCTGGCAAGGTGCCCGACCTGGACATCCTGCGGATCATGCAGATGATCCCGCATCGCTATCCCATGCTGTTGATCGACAAGATCGTCGACATCATCACGGGTGAGAGCTGCACGGGCATCAAGAACGTCACGATCAACGAGCCGTTCTTCACCGGCCACTTCCCGCAGAAGCCCGTCATGCCGGGCGTCATGATCGTGGAGGCGATGGCCCAGACCTCGGCCGTGCTGGTCATGCACACGCTGGGTGAATCGGCGGAAGGCAAGCTGGTCTACTTCATGTCCATCGAGGAGGCGAAGTTCCGCCGCCCAGTGGTGCCGGGCGACCGCGTCGAGATCAAGGTCCAGAAGATCCAGAACCGCCGCAACGTGTGGAAGTTCAAGGGTGAGGCCTGGGTGGACGGCCAGCTGTGCGCCGAGGCCACCTACGCCGCCATGATCGTGATGGACAGCTAGGCCTTATCCGTGATGAGCGAGACCGTGATCCACCCGACCGCCGTGGTCGATCCCGGCGCCCAGATCGGCGCCGGGGTCAAGATCGGCCCCTTCTGCGTGGTCGGTCCCCATGTCGCCCTGGGTGATGGGGTGGAGCTGAAAAGCCATGTGGTGGTGGAAGGCCGCACCCAGGTGGGCGCCAACACCGTCATCTTCCCCTTCGCCTCCATCGGCCATGCGCCCCAGGACCTGAAGTTCAAGGGGGAGCCGGCGGAACTGATCGTGGGCCGCAACAACCGCATCCGTGAGCATGTGACCATGCACATCGGCACGGAAGGCGGCGGCATGGTGACCCGTGTGGGCGACGGCTGCCTGTTCATGGCCTCGTCCCATGTGGCGCACGACTGCATCGTGGGCGACAACGTCATCCTGGCCAACAACGCCACCCTGGGTGGCCATGTCGAGGTGGGGAACAACGCCATCCTGGGCGGGCTGTCGGCGGTGCATCAGTGGGTGCGCATCGGCGCCCACGCCATGATCGGCGGCATGTCGGGCGTGGAAAGCGACGTCATCCCTTACGGCCTGGTGAAGGGCGACCGCGCCTTCCTGGCCGGGTTGAACCTGGTCGGCCTGACACGCCGCGGATTCTCCAAGGAGGATGTGAACGCCTTGCGCACCGCCTTCGACAACATCTTCAGCCACGACGGCACCTTGGCGGACCGCATGGCGGCGGTGGAAAGCGCCGACCCGGCCCCCGTGGTGGGGGAGGTGCTGGACTTTATCCGCGGCCGTGGCGGCCGCGCCTTGTGCCAGCCGCGCTGATGCCGGACACCCCTGTAAAACTGGGGATACTGGCGGGTGGGGGGACCTGCCCGGCCGGTTGGTCGACACCTGCCGCGCGCTGGGGCGCCCGGTCTTCGTCGTGACGCTGGAAGGCCAGGACGCGATCGTGCCGGCGGATGTGCCCCAGGCGGCTTTTCGCATCGGCGCCGCCGGCGCCATCCTGGATCGGCTGCGCGCCGAAGGCGTGGGCGAGATCGTGCTGGCCGGCCGGGTGCGCCGGCCCAGCCTGGCCGAAATGCGCCCCGACTGGTTCGCGGCCAAGTTCTTCGCCCGCATCGGCGCGAAGGCCCTGGGTGACGACGGCATCCTGCGCGCCTTGGTGGCGACGCTGGAGGAAGAGGGGTTCACCGTCGTGGCCGTGCAGGCCCTGGTGCAAGGGCTGCTGAGCCGCGCCGGCCCCATGGGCGCCCTGGTTCCCGACGCCGCGGCCGAGGCCGACATCCATCATGGCGTGGCCGTGGCGCGCACCCTGGGCCTGCTGGACGTGGGGCAGGCGGTGGTGGTGCAGCAGGGGTTGGTGCTGGGCGTGGAAGCCATCGAGGGCACCGACGCCCTGATCGAGCGCTGCGGCGGCCTGCGCCGTGAAGGGCCGGGGCCCATCCTGGTCAAAATGCGTAAACCCCAGCAGGACATCCGCCTGGATCTGCCCACCATCGGCGTTACAACGGTGCGGAAGGCGGCGGCCCATGGCTTCCGCGGCATCGCGGTGGAGGCGGGCGGCACCCTGACCTTGGGCGCCGAACAGGTGGCCCAGGCGGCGGATGCCGCCGGCCTGTTCGTCACCGGTATCGTTACGGAGGCGGTATGAACGAGGATGTGCCTTTGGTCTTCCTCGTCGCGGGGGAACCGTCGGGCGACGTGCTGGGCGGCCGGCTGATGCTGGCCCTGAAGCAGGAAACGTTTGGCGCCATCCGCTTCGCCGGCATCGGTGGGGAGCGCATGAAGGCGCAGGGCCTGAAAAGCCTGTTCCCCATGGAGGAATTGGCCCTGTTCGGCCTGGCGGAACTGCTGCCCAAGCTGCCCAGCCTGCTGCGGCGTATGAAGCAGACGGAACAGGCCATCCTGGACATGAAGCCGGCGGCGGTGGTGACCATCGACGCGCCGGACTTCTGCTTCCGCGTGGCGCGCCGGGTCAAGAAGGCCGACCCGGACATTCCCCTGATCCATTACGTGGCGCCCACCGTCTGGGCTTGGCGTCCCGGCCGCGCCGCCAAGATCGCCAAGTTCCTGGACCATCTGCTGGCGCTGCTGCCGTTCGAGCCCCCCTATTTCGAGAAGGTGGGCCTGGACTGCAGCTTCGTGGGCCATCCCATCGTGGAAAGCGGCGCCGACGCCGGCGACGCCGACCGCTTCCGCGCCAAGCACAACCTGGAATCCGACACCCGGATCGTCACCATCCTGCCGGGCAGCCGCCGCAGCGAGGTGACCAAGTTGCTGCCTGATTTCAGAGGCGCGCTGGACATCCTGGCGCCGCGCCTGCCGCGCGTGGTGGCGGCCGTGCCCACGGTCCCCGCCACCAAGGCCCTGGTGGAGGAGGCGGTGAAGAACTGGCCGCTGCCCGCCGTGGTGGTGGAGGGCGACCAGGACAAGTACGACGCTTTCGCCGCCAGCGAGGCGGCCTTGGCCGCCTCCGGCACGGTGGCGCTGGAACTGGCGCTGGCCCGGCTGCCGGCCGTTGTCGCCTATCGCATCCACCCGCTGACCTATCGTCTCTATCGCGGCCTGATCAAGGTGCGTTTCGTCAATCTGGTCAACATCATGCTGAACCGCATGCTGGTGCCGGAACTGTTGCAGGAGGAGTGCCGGCCGTCCCGCCTGGCGGAGGCCCTGGGCCGTCTGCTGGACGATCCCGCCGCCCGCCAGGAACAGATCGAGGGCGTGGCCGAGGTGGCCGCCTGGCTGGGGCAGGGCGACACCCCACCCAGCCGCCGCGCGGCCGAGGTGGTCATGCGCGTCATCCACGCCCGCGCCCGCGAGGCGGAGCAGGCGGGCTTGGTCTGAGCGATCGGCCCGCCGCTTGAGGGCGCCCTAAACCGCGCGCCGGGCGCCGGCCACGCACAGCACCACCACCAGGGCCGTGCCCAGGACGGCCGGCCCCACCGGCTCGCCCAGCAGCAGGGCCGCAAGGCCGAAGCTGCAGAAGGGTTGCAGCAGCTGGATCTGACCCACCGCCGCCGTGCCTCCCAGGCCCAGGCCGTGGTACCAGAAGAAGAAGCCGATCAGCATGCTGAACAGGGTGACATAGCCCAGCGCCAGCCAGGCGCTTGACGGTACCGCTTGCCAATCGGCGGGAAAGGTGGCCCAGGCCAGCGGCGCCATCAGGGGCAGGGACAAGACCAGCGCCCAGCAGATGACGGGCCAGCCGCCCAGGTGACGCGATAGCCGCGCCCCCTCCGCATAGGCCAGGCCGCAGACGGCCACAGCCAGGATCATGAGGCCATCGCCGGGGGCCAGGTGGAAGCCGCCCTGCAGCAGGGCGGGCGCCAGGGCGTAGGCGGCGATGGCCGCCGCGCCGGCGCAGGAGAACAGCCAAAAGGACGCCCGGGGCCGATCGCCGCCGCGCAGCGCGCCGAAGACGGCGGTGGAGATGGGCAGCAAGCCGCTGAAGACGATGGCGTGCGTGCTGGGCATCCGGTGCAGGGCCAGGGCTGACAGCAGGGGGAAACCCACCACGGCGCCGCCGGCGACGACGGCCAGACCGGGAAGGTCGCGCACCATGGGCCGACGGGGGCGCAACAGGGCCAGCAGACCCACGGCGATGATGCCGGCCAGAGCCGCCCGCGCCAGGCTGAGGAAATTGGCGTCCAGCCCCGCCAGGCCGATCTTGGTCACCGGCAGGCTGCCGCTGAAGATGACGACGCCGATCAGGCCGTAGATGAAGCCGGCGGCCGGCTGGCGCGCCGGGGCCGTCGTGAGGGCGGTGGGGACGGTGGTGTCCGTCATGGCGGGGCATCCTGGTTTCGTGACGATGCCGATGCTGCCTTCCGCCGGGAACGGTCACAAGGTATGGTGCAGTACGGTTTGACTAAACTGTACTGGTTCAAATGGCGATACAGTCGACAGAGACATCCGCTGGCCTGACCCTAGTGGGAACGGTCATGGCCGATATCCACGCCCGGGTGGACGGCCGGCTGCTGGCGGCCGGGGCCCGCGCTCCCTCCATCCGCGCGCTGGCGGAGCGGTTGGGTGTCTCCAAATCCACAGTGGTGGAGGCATACGATCGCCTGGTGGCGGAGGGCGTGCTGGTGGCGCGGCCAGGCTCCGGCTTCTACGTCGCCAAGCGGGCCGCCCCCTTGGCGCTCATGGGCACGGCGCTGGCCGGGGCGGAGCCGCCACCGGACCGGGCGGTGGACCCGCTGTGGCTGATGCGCCAGGCGCTGGAGCCGGGTGAGGGCGTGCTGAAACCCGGGTGCGGCTGGTTGCCCGCCGACTGGATGCCGGAACCGGCCATTCGTCGCGCCTTCCGCGCCTTGGCGCGGGCGCCGTCGGCAGCCCTCTTGGACTACGACAACCCCCTGGGCTATCCGGCCCTGCGGCGCCACTTGGCCGACCGTTTCACCGCCCGCGGCATCGCGGCTGCGGCCGACCAGATCCTGCTGACCGACAGCGGCAGCCAGGCCATCGACCTGGTCTGCCGCTACCTGCTGGAGCCGGGGGACGTCGTGCTGCTGGACGACCCTTGCTACTACAACTTCAAGACCGTGGTGGCGGCCCACCGTGCCCGCGCCGTGCCCGTGCCCTACACTCCCACGGGACCGGATCTGGCGGTCTTCGCCCAGGCGGCGGCGACCCATCGGCCGCGCCTCTACATCACCAACGCCGCCCTGCACAATCCCACCGGGACCAGCCTGACCGCGCCGGTGGCGCACAAGCTGCTGACCCTGGCGGCGGCCCATGACATCCTGATCGTCGAGGACGACATCTTCAGCGATTTCGAGGCGGAGCCGTCGCCCCGGCTGGCCGCCTTTGATGGGCTGGAGCGGGTGATCCACATCGGCAGCTTTTCCAAGACGCTGTCGGCGGCGGTACGCTGCGGCTATGTCGTGGCGCGGGGGGACTGGATCCAGGGCATCGCCGACGTGAAGCTGGCGACCGCCTTCGGCAACGCCACGACCAACCCCCGCATCGTCCACCAGCTGCTGACCGACGGCAGCTATCGCCGGCATATGGAGGGCGTACGCGCGCGCCTGGCCGGTGCCATGGGGCGTACGCTGCGCCGGTTGGAGGCCAGCGGCCTCAAGCCCTGGGCGGAACCGCGAGGCGGCATGTTCCTGTGGGCGGCCCTGCCGCCGGGCCTTTCGTCCGTGGCGCTCGCCCGCACGGCATTGGACCAGGGCGTGGTGCTGGCGCCCGGCGACGTCTTCAGCCTGACCAATACCGCCGACGGCTTCCTGCGCTTCAACGTCGCCCAGTGCGACAACCCGCGCATCTTCGAGGTGCTGTCCCGGGCGATGGAGGGGGCCTACGATGCCCGATAGGCCCCGTCGCGCAAGGTCGGTGCCGTGGTGCTGGCGTCCAGTTCAACGGCAAGTTCCACGTCATCGGCATAGCCCCAGCCGATCAGTTCCTGGCCGGATCTGCCACTCCGGATGATCCCGGCCAGGTCGGGGCCTGTGGCCCGGTAAGCGTCGCGCGCCACGCGCGCTTCGGGTGACGGCGCCAAGTCCAAGGCCTCGATGATGGCGCCAGCCCCCAGCAAGTCCTCCACCGCCGGACGCAGGGTACCGTCCGGCCAACGCTCTCCCGCAGGGATGATGGCGATGTCGCCGCCATCGGCGAGCAGTCGGGCGCGGCGGGCGACAGCCGTCGCGTTGCGCAGGCAGCCGGCCAGCACGGCCGTGGTGCCGCCCGCCAAGGAGAGGCGGGAGCCGTTGGGGGAGGGCAGCATCAGCCGCGTGCCGGCGGGGATGGTGGCCAGCGAGCGGGGGAAAGGCTGAGCTGGCTGCCGGCGTCGCGCGGGGACGCCAGCTGGGCGCCTGCATCATCGGCGGCAGCCCGGGCGGCCGCTGCGTCGCCATAGGGGAAGGGCAGGATGACGGCACCCCGCCCCACGGCCACGTCGACGGCGGTGGAAAAGGACAGCACGTCGACGATGACCAGCACCGTCACTTGGTGCTTCAGCGCCTCCACCCCCGCCGGGCCCCATTCGCTATGGACGGTCTGGGTCATGACTAACCTGGCGTGGTTCCATGGTTCGGGACAGAAGGGGCGATGGCGTTGCTGGCGATGCTGGCATTGCTGGAATGGCCGCGCGGGATCCGGAAACCCGGCAAAGGGAAAGGCCGCCCGGTTGCCGGACGGCCCTTTCCAAGATCAGCGGAAGATCTTCGCCATCGTCCTCAGTGAAGCAGGGACACCACGGTGGCCGCGATGCCCAGGCCCACGCCCAGGGTGGCGAAGGTCACCCACGCCAGCCGCTTCAACCGCCGGCCGGGGGGCACGGGGTTGTCATTGGCCGGCAGGTGGCCTTCCAAGGAACGGGCGGGCAGGATGCGGGCGCGGGGGTGGGACCGGCCGCCGCCCGTCCCGTTATCGCCATCGCTGGGATGAACCCGCTCCGCCATGGTCCTGTCCGCCTATGCCTTAGCGCTGCTCGACCGGGACATAGTCGCGCGTCGTGGCGCCGGTGTACAGCTGACGCGGACGGCCGATCTTCTGCGAGGTGTCGGCGATCATTTCCTGCCACTGGGCGATCCAGCCCACGGTGCGGGCCAGGGCGAACAGCACGGTGAACATGCTGGTGGGGAAGCCGATGGCCTTGAGGATGATGCCCGAGTAGAAGTCGACGTTCGGGTACAGCTTCTTCTCGACGAAGTACGGGTCTTCCAGCGCGATGCGCTCCAGCTCCACCGCGATGTCCAGCAAGGGGTCGTCCTTGATGCCCAGTTCGGCGAGAACTTCCTTGCAGGTCTGCTGCATGACCTTGGCGCGCGGGTCGTAGTTCTTGTAGACCCGGTGACCGAAGCCCATCAGGCGGAAGCTGTCGTTCTTGTCCTTGGCGCGGGCGATGAACTCGGGGATCCGGTCCTTGTGGCCGATCTCACCCAGCATCTTCAGCACGGCCTCGTTGGCGCCGCCGTGGGCGGGGCCCCACAGACAGGCGATGCCGGCGGCGATGCAGGCGAAGGGATTGGCGCCAGAGGAACCGGACAGGCGCACCGTGGAGGTGGAGGCGTTCTGCTCGTGGTCGGCGTGCAGGATGAAGATCTTGTCCATCGCCTTGGCGATGACCGGGTTGATCTTGTACGGCTCGCACGGGACGCCGAAGGTCATGTTGAGGAAGTTCTCAGCATAGCCCAGGTCGTTGCGCGGATACACGAAGGGCTGGCCGATCGAGTACTTGTAGGCCATGGCGGCCAGGGTCGGCATCTTCGCGATGAGGCGGTGCGAGGCCACCATGCGCTGGCGCGGATCCTCGATGTCGGTGCTGTCGTGGTAGAAGGCGGACAGGGCGCCGACCACGCCGCACATGACGGCCATCGGGTGGGCGTCGCGACGGAAGCCGCGGAAGAACTGCGACAGCTGCTCATGCACCATGGTGTGGTAGGTGATGGAGCGCTCGAACTCGCTCTTTTCCTTGGCGTTCGGCAACTCGCCGTGCAGCATCAGATAGCAGACTTCCATGAAGTCGCTTTTCTCGGCCAGCTGCTCGATGGGGTAGCCGCGGTGCAGCAAAACACCCTTGTCGCCGTCGATGAAGGTGATCTTGGACTCGCAGCTGCCGGTCGAGGTGAAGCCCGGGTCGTACGTGAAGTACCCGGTGTCGCCGTAGAGCTTGCGGATATCGATCACGTCAGGGCCGGTCGTGCCGTGCATGACGGGGAATTCGTAAGACTTACCGGTTTGGTTGTCGGTGAGGGTGACCGTTTTCTTTCCGGCCGCCGGTGTCGTCGTATCGCTCATTTCGGCACGTCCTTGTTTATACGGAGTGGGGCCCTCTGCCCCTTATTGGTCTTTATGACGCGGTGCGGAGTGTAGTGTTCCGCACCGCCGAAGGCAATGACGCCAGGAGGGCTCAGGCACCCCCTGCGACATCACTGATACGGGCCAGGGTTTCAGCCTGGCCCAGCACTTCCGCCACTTCGAAGATCGGCGGCGAGACGGTGGAGCCGGAGAGTGCGGCGCGCAATGGCTGGGCCAGTTTGCCCAGCTTCAGGCCCGTTTCCTCGGCGTAGGCGCGCACGATCCCTTCCAGGGTCGCCGCGGTCCAGTCGGACGCGTCCTTGAAGCGGCCGGCCATGGTCGCCAGCTGGGCCCGGGCCTCGTCGGACAAGAGTTGGGTAGCCTTCTCGTCCAGCGGAAGGGGGCGGGCCGTGATATAAAACTGCGCGCCGGCGGCAAGTTCCACCAGGGTCTTGGCACGCGCCTTCAGACCGGGCATGGCGCGGCGCAACAGGTCGCGGTCATTGTCGCCCAGCTCTCGCCCCAGCGCCGTGACCAATCGGGGGCTGATCAGATCCACCAGGCGGGCATCGTCCGCCTGGCGGATGTAATGGCCGTTCAGATTGTCCAGCTTCGCGTAGTCCATGCGCGACGGGGAACGGCCGATGCCTTCCAGGTTGAACCAGGCGACGGCGTCCTCGGTGCTGATGATCTCGTCATCGCCGTGGCTCCAGCCCAGGCGCAGCAGGTAGTTGCGCAGCGCCTCCGGCAGGTAGCCCAGGTCGCGGTAGGCTTCGGCGCCCAAGGCGCCGTGGCGCTTGCTGAGCTTGGCGCCATCCGGCCCGTGGATCAGCGGGATGTGGGCGAAGTCCGGCGGCGTCCAGCCCATGGCCTGGTAGATCTGCAGCTGGCGGAAGGTGTTGGTCAGGTGGTCGTCGCCGCGGATCACCTGGGTCACGCCCATGTCCTGGTCGTCCACCACCACCGACAGCATGTAGGTGGGCGTGCCATCGGCCCGCAGCAGGACCATGTCGTCCAGCTGGCTGTTCTGCACCCGCACCTCGCCCTGCACCTTGTCCTGCAGGACCGTCTCCCCCTCACGCGGGGCCTTCAGTCGGATGACGGGGGCGATCCCGGCCGGCGCCTCCGACGGGTCGCGGTCGCGCCAGCGGCCGTCGTAGCGCACGGGCAGGCCGGCGGCCTTTTGCTGCTCCCGCATCGTCTCCAGCTCTTCCGGGGAGCAGTAGCAATGATAGGCATGTCCCTGGGCCAGCATGGTGCGCGCCACCTCGGCATGGCGCTCCCGCCGCTCGAACTGGCTGACGGCGTCGCCATCCCAGGTCAGGCCCAGCCAGCTGAGGCCGTCGATGATGGCGTCCACCGCCGCTTGCGTGGACCGTGCCCGGTCCGTGTCCTCGATGCGCAGCAGGAAGGTGCCGCTGTGATGGCGGGCGTACAGCCAGTTGAACAGGGCGGTACGGGCGCCGCCGATGTGCAGGTAGCCGGTGGGGGACGGGGCGAAACGGGTGACGACACTCATGGGAAACGCACTCTCCGGCATGCGGCGGGCGGCGCCCCGTCGGGGTGTCTGGAACGGGCGCCTTGGAAGGGCCTCATCCAAAGGTTGACGGCGCGACGCGAATATCGAGATAGCTGGTGATCAGATCCGGCGGCAGGATAGCCGCCAAGGGCGCATCACCAGGATGCGGAAGCCGCTGAGATAGCACACCCGGAACGAAGATGCACCCTGAGGCAGACCCCGCTGGAGAGGACTGGGACGGTGAGGCCCCGGACTTGTCGAATGGGTCCTATTTAGCTACTGGGCGGAGCGAATTTGGCGCCGACCCACCCCCTTCAGATGTGATGCGGATCACACATCGTGCGCTCGCCGCGTTAGCCAGCATTGTCACATCAGCGTATGTCAATTTGGTGGAAGAGCGGGAACGTTGGGTCCTTTGGGTTCCTGTTTTCCTGGGCGCCGGCATCGCCCTTTACTTCGCCATGCCGGGAGAGCCGCCGCCCTGGTCGGGTCTGCTGTTCACCCTGGGCGTCTTCGGCCTGTACCTGCTGGCCGGCGACCGGCTGCCCCTGCGTCTGACGCTGGGCGCGCTGCTGGCCTTGGGGATGGGGTTCACGGCGGTGGAGGCGCGCACCACCTGGCTGAGGACCCCCATCCTGCAGCGACCCCTGGGCCCCGTGCCGGTGGAAGGCCGCGTCGCCAATGTGGAGCGTCTGGACAAGGGTGTACGCGTCACCCTGGCCGACCCGCGCATCCCCCGCCAGGCGCCGGATTTGACTCCGCCCGCCGTACGCATCCGCCTGCGCCCCACCGATGCTGCGCCACCGGCGGGCACGCGGGTGCGCATCCTGGCGGCCCTGCGCCCACCGCCCGACAGCCCGGAGCCGGGCGCCTACGATTTCCGCCGCTCCGCCTTCTACCAGGGCATCGGGGCGGTGGGTTTCGCCTTCAAGACGCCGGAGGTGGTGGCGCCGGCGCCGGTGGGTTGGATCGGTTGGGTCAACGACCGGGTGGTGGCCTTGCGCGAGCTGATCGCCAGCCGCGTGGCCGAGCGCCTGACGGGCGCGCCCGCCATGATCGCCATCGCGCTGCTGAATGGGGAGCAGACGGGCATTCCCCCGGATGACCTGCAGGCCATGCGCGTCTCGGGCCTGCAGCACATCCTGTCCATCTCCGGACTGCACATCAGCCTGGTGGCGGCGCTGTTCTATTTCTTCGCCCGCGCGGCCCTGGCGCTGTGGGAGGGCGTGGCGTTGCGCCATCCCATCAAGAAGTACGCCGCCGCCTTCGCCATCCTGGCGACGCTCGCCTACATGATGCTGGTCGGGGCGCAGGTGCCCACCTTGCGCTCCGTCCTCATGACGGCGCTGGCCATGGTGGCCATCCTGGCCGACCGTTCGGTCCTGAGCCCCCGGGCCATCGCCGTTGCCGGCATCCTCTGCCTGCTGTACCAGCCGGAGCAGTTGCCCGGCCCCAGTTTCCAGATGAGCTTCGGCGCCGTGCTGGCGCTGATCAGCGCCTACGAGGTGCTGCGCGAGCCGATGAACCGCTGGCGCAAGGAGGGCGGCTGGCCACGGCGCGCCCTGCTGTTCGTGGGCGGGCTGTGCCTGACCTCCATCATCTCCACCATCGCCACCATGCCGTTCTGCCTCTACCACTTCCAGCAGGTGGCCAATTACGGCGTGCTGGCCAACCTGATCGGCATTCCCATCACCGAGCTGTGGATCATGCCGCTGTGCCTGCTGGCCTATGTCGCCATGCCCTTCCATCTGGAGGGCTGGATCATCGACATGATCGGCTGGGGCTGCGAGGGCATCCTGTGGACCGCGCGCGTCACCGCCGCCTTGCCGGGGGCCGCGCTGCACGGCGCCGCCCTGTCCGACCTGGCCTTCGGCCTGATGGTGGGCGGCGGCCTGTGGCTCATGCTGTGGCGCCGCCGCTGGCGCCTGATCGGCTTGGCGCCCATCGCGCTCGGCTGCGTGCTGGCGCCGTTGACGCCCCGGCCGGACATGGTGGTGTCGGGCGGCGGCACCATGGTGGCGGTGCGTGACGGCGGCGGCAAGCTGTGGCTGTCGTCCTCGCGCGGTGGCGGCTTCGAGGTGGAGACCTGGGGCAAGCGCGATGGCGGGGAGGGGCGCCCGCCCGCCTGGCCCACCGTGGGCACGGATGACGGCAGCCTGCGCTGCGACAGCCTGGGATGCCTCTACCACCCCGATCTCTATCGTCCTGGACCGGCGCGATCCGGCGGCGCCCGAAGGCCGGTTGGTGGCCATCGCCTGGACCCGCGACGCCCTGGCGGAGGATTGCGACAACGCCGACCTGGTGATCTCCCGCGTGCCGGCGGCCGGCTGCGACGCCCCCCGCGTCATCGGCCCTGACGTGCTGGCCGCCTGCGGCGCCCATGCCCTGTACTTCGAACGCGGCGGTGTACGCATCGAGACGGTACACGACCCGCAAAGCAAACGGCCCTGGGACTGAGGTGGCCAGGGCCGCTGTCTAGTCCAGGATGTCTGGTCAATAGCGGCGGAACAGGCCGACCAGGCGGCCCTGAACCCGCACCCGGTCGGCACCGAACACCCGCGTTTCATAGGTGGGGTTGGCGGGCTCCAGCGCGATGGAGTTGTTCTTGCGGCGCAGGCGCTTCAGCGTCACCTCGGCTGCGTCGACCAAGGCGACGACGATGGCGCCGTTCTCCGCCGTTTCGCAGCGTTGGATGATGACGGTGTCACCGTCATGAATGCCAGCCTCCACCATGCTGTCGCCCGCCACTTCCAGGGCGTAGTGCTCGCCGATGCCCAGCATGGAGACGGGGATGTCGATGGTGCTGCCACTGTCACGCAGCGCTTCGATGGGCAGGCCGGCGGCGATGCGGCCGTACAGCGGCAGGCTGACGGCGCCGATGGCATCGCCGGCATCCCGGCCGGGCAGGCCCGCCTGGAAGTCCGCCTTGATGACATTGGGCTTGAAGCGGGGTTCCACGTCCGCCGGCGCCGCGGCGGCGGCCTTCTTGGGTGCCGGCGTCGTCTCCGGCAGGCGCAGCACCTCCAGCGCCCGGGCGCGGTGGGGCAGGCGGCGGATGAAGCCACGCTCCTCCAGTCCGGTGATCAGCCGATGGATGCCGGACTTGGACTTGAGGCCCAAGGCATCCTTCATCTCATCGAATGAGGGGGAGACGCCGCCTTCACCCAGATGCTGGTGGATGTACAGCAGCAGCTCCTGTTGCTTCCGCGTCAGCATATCGCCCCCTTCGCTGTGTCGAGCCGCTAGATATGGAACAAACCCGAAACGTACTGGCCATGTTCTATTTTGGTTCACGGCCCACGTCAAGGGTCAGCGATGAAAAACCATCAGACGATGACAGATTTAGGGCGGGTTCGGGGCTCGGGACCTTAAATCTCGTCCAGTGGGACGATATCCACCACCGTGCCGGCCTCGGCGGCGGGGGCATGGGGCGGGCGGACGATCAGGCAATCCGCCGCCGCTAGGCGACTCAGCATGGAGCTGTCCTGCTGGCTGAAGGTCGCCACGCCGGGCAACGCGCCATCGCCGGGCACCAGGGCGGCACGCAGATAATCCTGCCGGCGGTCGTTGGCGGGCAGGGGGGTGGCCAGCACGGCCCGCGCCCTGGGCAACTCGGCCGGGGCCAGCCCTCGCATCCGGCGCAGCGCCGGCACCAGGAACAGGATGGCGCACACCAGGCTGGAGACGGGGTTGCCCGGCAAGCCCAGCAGGGGTGTGCCGCCCAGGCGGCCGAACATCAGCGGCTTGCCCGGCCGCATGGCGATCTTCCAGAAGTCGAGTTCAAGCCCCTCGCCGCCCAGCGCGCCGCGCACCAGATCGTATTCGCCGACGGAGGCGCCGCCGGTGGTGACCAGCAGATCGCAGCCGGTGGCCCCCCGCGCCAGGGTGGCCAGGGCGTCGGCGTCATCGGGGGCGATGCCCAGGTTGACCGGGATGCCGCCATGGCGCCGCACCAGGGCGGCCAGGGCCAGGCCATTGCTGCTGACGATCTGGCCGGGGCCTAGCGGCTCCCCCGGCATCACCACCTCGTCGCCCGTGGCCAGGATGGCGACGCGGGGGCGGCGGTGCACGGTGAGGAAGGGGTGGTTCATGGCGGCGGCCAGGGCCAGGTCGCGCACGGTCAGGCGGCGGCCGGCCTTCAGGCCCACGGTTCCGGCGGTGAAGTCCAGGCCGGCGGCGCGCACCCAGCGGCCGGGCCTGCCTTCGCGCACCCGCACGCTGTCGCCCAGGTCGTCGCAGTCCTCCTGCAGCGCCACGGTGTCGGCGCCCTCGGGCATGACGCTGCCGGTGAACAGGCGCACGGCCTGGCCCGGGCCCACCGCGCCGGCGAACGGCCGACCGGCCGGCGCCTCGCCGATCCGGGCGAGGGTGACGGGCAGAGTGCCCAGGTCCGGCCCCCGCACCGCCCAGCCGTCCATGGCGGAGACGGCGGCCGGCGGCTGCGTCACCCGGGCCACGACATCGGCCGCCAGCACGCGGCCCAGCGCCTCGCCCACCCCCACCAGTTCGCCGCCCAGGGGCTGGAACTGCGAGAGGATGCGGGCCAGCGCTTCATCAACGGGGATCATGGATGGCCTGCAGGTCAGGAGTTTTCCGCACGGTAGGGGCCGCTCTTGCCACCGTCCTTGGCGATCAGGCGGATATCGGCGATGACCATGCCTTTATCCACCGCCTTGCACATGTCGTACAGCGTCAGGGCGGCGACGCTGACGGCGGTCAGCGCCTCCATCTCCACGCCGGTGCGGCCCTTCAGCTTGGCCGTGGCCTCGATCTCCACGGCGTTGTCCTCAGGCAGGCAGGTCAGGTCCACCGTCACCTTGGTCAGGGCCAGCGGGTGGCAGAGGGGGATCAGGTCGGGGGTGCGCTTGGCCGCCATGATGCCGGCCAGCCGCGCCACGCCCAAGACATCGCCCTTGCCCATCTGGCCCGCCTGGATCAGGGCCAGGGTCTCCGCCTTCATGGTCACGCGGCCGCGGGCGGTCGCCAGGCGCTCCGTCTCCGCCTTGTCGGAAACGTCGACCATCACCGCCCGGCCGGCGGCGTCGAAATGGGTGAGGCCGCTGGTCTCGGCCATCTCAGGCCACCGCCTGGTCCAGGCCCAGCAGGGCGCGGGTGGCGGCCGCCACGTCGGCCTGGCGCATCAGCGACTCACCCACCAGGAAGCGGCGGGCGCCCACGATTTCCATGCGCAGCAGGTCCTGGGGATGATAAAGGCCGCTTTCCGCCACCAGGTGGCGGCCGGGGGGAACCATGCCGGCCAGCATCTCGGTGGTGGCGAGATCGATGGACAGGGTCTTGAGATTACGGTTGTTCACGCCCAGCAGACCGCCGGGCAGGGCCAGGGCGCGGCGCATCTCCTCGATGTCGTGCACCTCGACCAGCACGTCCATGCCCCATCCGGTGGCGGCGCCATACAGCTCCAGCGCCTGGGCGTCGTCCAGCGCCGCCATGATCAGCAGGATGCAGTCGGCCCCCAGGGCGCGGGCCTCGGCCACCTGATAGGTGTCCAGCATGAAGTCCTTGCGCAGCACCGGCAGGTCGCAGGCGGCGCGCGCCGCCACCAGGTACTCGTCCGCCCCCTGGAAATAGGGCACGTCGGTCAACACCGACAGGCAGGCGGCCCCGCCTTCCTGATAGGCCCGGGCCAGGGCGGGGGGATCGAAATCCTCCCGGATCAGGCCCTTGCTGGGGCTGGCCTTCTTGATTTCGGCGATGAGGGCGTAGAGGCCGGCGTCGACCTTGGCCTGCAAGGCCCGGGCGAAGCCCCGGGTGGGGCCGGCGTCGCGCGCCGCCTGTTCCACCTCGGCCAGGGGGCGGGCGGCTTTGCGGGCGGCGATATGCTCACGCTTGTCGGCGCAAATCCGGGCCAGGACGTCTGCTGCGTCGCTCATGCGCGCGCTCCTTCAATCTCTTCCGCCGCCGGGGGCGGCAAGGGGCTCTTCCGCCACGGGGGGCGGCAGGGGGCAATGATGGGCCAGGGCCGCCAGCTTGGCGGCGGCGCGGCCGTCGTCCAGGGCCTGGGCCGCCTGAGCCACGCCATCAGGCAAGGTGGTGGCCTTGTCGGCGACGATCAAGGCGGCGGCCGCGTTGATCAGCACAATGTCACGATAGGCGCCCTTTTCCCCCGCCAGCACGGCGCGCAGGGCACGGGCGTTCTCCACCGCGTCGCCGCCCCGGATGTCCTGGGGCCGGGCGCGGAGCAGGCCGGCGTCGTCCGGCGTCACCTGGAAGCGGCGGATGGCGCCGTGGCGCAGCTCCGCCACGTGGGTGGCGCCGGTGGTGGTGATCTCATCCAGCCCGTCCTCGCCGCTGACCACCCAGGCGACCTCCGTGCCCAGGCGGTTCAGCACCTGGGCCAGCGGTTCCACCCAGCGCTCGGCGAACACGCCCATCAGCTGGCGCTTGGCGCCCGCCGGGTTGGATAGGGGGCCGGTCAGGTTGAAGATGGTGCGGGTGCCCAGCTCCACCCGCGTCGGACCCACGTTGCGCATGGCGCCGTGGTGGCGGGTGGCCATCAGGAAGGTGATACCGTCCTGCCACAGGGCGGCGCGCACGGCCTCCAGCTCCGCCTCCACGTTCACGCCCAGCTGGCCCAGCACGTCGGCGGCGCCGGACTTGGAGGACAGGGCGCGGTTGCCGTGCTTGGCCACCGGCACGCCACAGGCGGCCAGGACGAAGGCGACGGTGGTGGAGATGTTGTAGGTGCCGCTGGCGTCGCCGCCGGTGCCGCAGGTGTCGATGGTGCCCGGCGGGCAGTCGATGCGGGCGGCGCGACCGCGCAAGGCCCGCACCGCGCCCGTGATCTCATCCACCGTTTCGCCGCGCACGCGCAGCGCCATGAGAAAGCCCCCCATCTGCGATGGGGTTGCGTTGCCGGACATGATGATGTCGAAGGCGGCCAGGGCCTGATCCTCCGACAGGCGCTTGCCCTCGGCCACGCGGCCGAGCAGCGCCTTCATGTCCCCGATGTCACCGCTCATGCCGCCAGGCCGGTCTTCTTGACGGCCTTGCGTGCCACGCCGGCGAAATCGAGGAAGTTCGCCAGGATCTGGTGGCCGTGGTCGGAGGCGATGCTCTCGGGATGGAACTGCACGCCATGGATGGGCAAAGTGCGGTGGCGCAGCGCCATGATCATCTGATCCTCGGGGCCACCGGCGATCCAGGCGACCGATTCCAGCTCCGCCGGCAGGGTCTCCCGCTCCACGATCAGGGAGTGGTAGCGGGTGGCGGCGAAGGGCGTGGGCAGGGTCTTCATGACGCCTTCGCCCTGGTGAGTGACCTGGCTGACCTTGCCATGCATGGGCACCGGCGCGCGGATGACGCGGCCGCCGAAGGCCTGGCCGATGGCCTGGTGGCCCAGGCAGACGCCGAACAGGGGGATGCGCCGTTCCGCGGCGGCGGTGATCAGGGGCAGGCAGATGCCGGCCTTGTCGGGATCACAAGGGCCGGGGGAGAGGACGATGGCCTCCGGCTTCAGGGCCAGCGCGTCGTCCACGCTCAGCGCGTTGTTACGCCAAACGGCCACGTCGGCGCCCAGCTCGCCGATGTAATGGACGAGATTGTACGTGAAGCTATCGTAATTATCGATGAGCAGCAGCATGATCTGGGAACCCGTTTAGGGGGAATTGGACGTGGCCAAAGGTGGCCTACACTAGTCCCGAGGCCGCGCGCAGGGCAACCGGATTGGGCGCGGGTCCGATAAGCGGCATATGCCGACATGTGGGTGTGTTAGGCGGCATACCCCACCTAGGAGATTGCCAGCATCAGCGGGGCTGTAGCAGTACTGGTGGCCGGCCCTCAACCACAACCGGCCATCCGCGCGAAGGGGACAGTCATGACCGTTTCCACCGTATCCGTTCTTCATAACAGACGGTCTCGCTGATGCCTCGCCGCGTCACCCCGCCGCCGCCTTTGGGACGGCCGGGACAAAAGACCCCCAAGCGCCCGCTCGCCCGGCGGCGCAAGGGCGCCAGGATCAGCCTGACCCGGGCGCAGCTGGCCGGTATCGTCGGCCTGACGGCCATCGTGGCCCTGCTGGGCGCCTATGTGCTGGGCAACCGCCACCCACACAAGCCCACGGTAGCGACGGCACCGCCGCCATCGGGGACGGGTAAGACCAGCCCCCGTTTGCCCAGCGCGCCGCCGGTTCCAACCGTGCCGCCGCCGGAACAGCATGCCGAGGCGCCGGTGCCGCCGGCTTCTCCTCCCAAGACCGAACCGCCGAAGGCGGAGCCGGGTAAGGCCGGGGCTGCTTGGCGGCGCAACGCCGTGCCGTCGCCCCAGATGGCGGCTCCGGCGCCGGGGGCGGCGCATGCCCGCATCGTGCTGGTGATCGACGACCTGGGGGTGGACCGGCCGCGCTCCACCCGCGCCGTGGCGTTACCGGGTCCGGTCACCACCGCCTGGCTGCCCTATGCCCACGACCTGGCCGACCAGACCCGGGCCGCCAAGGCGGCGGGGCATGAACTGATCGTGCATGTGCCCATGGAGCCGGTGGGCAAGGCCGATCCCGGCCCGGGCGCCTTGACCGTGAACCTGAGTGACGAAGAGGTGCAGCGGCGGCTGGAGGCCGACCTCGCGTCGTTCGACGGCTATGTCGGCATCAACAACCACATGGGCAGCCGCTTCACGGCCAATGAGGGCAAGCTGTCCATTGTGCTGGCGGAACTGTCCCGCCGGGGCCTGATGTTCCTGGACAGCCGCACCACCCCGGACACCAAGGGGCCCGAACTGGCCGCGCGCTACCGCCTGCCCCTGGTCAGCCGCGACGTCTTCCTGGACGACGACCAGTCGCCCAAGGCGGTGCAGGCCATGCTGGCCAAAGTGGAGGAGGTGGCGCGCCGCCACGGCACCGCCGTCGCCATCGGCCACCCGCATGACGTGACCCTGACCGCCCTGGAGCATTGGTTGCCCACCTTGGCGGCCAAGGGGTTCACCCTGGTGCCATTGACGGCCGTCATAGCGGCCACGCCCGGCGGCACCTAAAAACGAAGTCATAAATAAGCCGCGCACCGTGAAGTCCTTAGTTAAGCCAACGAGATGCGACGGACTTCCGGCAGTTGGAGAATGAGATGAGCGCCTCTTATCGAATCGACGGCATGACCTGCCAGGGATGCGCCCGCTCGGTGACCAAGGCCATCCAGGCCGTGGCGCCGTCGGCCGAGGTCGCCGTGGATGTGGAGGCGGGCGTGGTGACCGTCACCGGTCCCGCCGACGGCGACCAGGTGAAGGATGCCGTCGAGGACGCCGGCTTCGACTTCATCGGCCCTGCCTGACAGTTCGCTTGAGCGGCACCATGCGTATCCTGGCCCTGTCCGGCAGCTTGCGGGCGGCCTCGTCCAACACCGCCGTGCTCAAGGCGGCGGCCCTGCTGGCTCCGGCAGGGGTGGAGGTCCGCCTCTACGACGGCATGGCCAACCTGCCGCACTACAATCCCGACCTGGACGACACCGTGGATGCCGCTCGCGTGCCGCCCATCGCCCAGGACCTGCGCGCTTCCGTGCAGGCGGCCGATGCCCTGCTGATCGCCTGCCCGGAATACGCCCACGGTGTGCCTGGCGTGCTGAAGAATGCGCTGGATTGGCTGGTCAGCGGCGTGGAGTTCCCCGGCAAGCGCGTGGCCCTGATCAACGCCAGCCCGCGCGCGCACCATGCCCAGGATGCGCTCCGTGAAATCCTCGTGACCATGTCGGCCGACCTGGTGGAGGCGGCCTGTGTCGCTTTGCCCTTGCTCAACACCACCCTCGATGCCCCGGCCATCGCCGCCGATCCGGTCCTGGCTGGGCCGTTGAAGGGCGCGCTGGCGGCGTTGGCGGCGACTTGAACGAGAAAGGGCGGCCCGTTGGGACCGCCCTTTCCAAAAACACTGAACCTAAGCCTCAGATGTTCCGCGTCGAGCGCTTTTCCTGGGCGTAGCGCACGGCTTCCTCGGCGGCCTTGAACAGGGCCTTGGCCTTGTTCACGGTCTCCTGGTATTCGGCTTCCGGATCGCTGTCCGCCACCACACCACCGCCCGCCTGGACGTGCATGACGCCGTCCTTGATGACGGCGGTCCGGAGCGCGATGCAGGTGTCCATGGTGCCGTTGGCGGCGAAATAGCCGATGCAGCCGCCGTAGATGCCGCGGCGGGTGCCTTCCAACTCCTCGATGATCTCCATGGCGCGCACCTTGGGCGCGCCGGAGACCGTGCCGGCGGGGAAGCCGCCCACCAGGGCGTTGATGGCATTGAAGCGGGACTTGTCCAGCTTGCCCTCAACGTTGGAGACGATGTGCATCACGTGGGAATAGTGCTCGATGGTGAAGCGCTCGGTTACCGTGACCGTGCCCACCTCGGCCACCCGGCCCACGTCGTTGCGGCCCAAATCCAGCAGCATCAGGTGCTCTGACAGCTCCTTGGGATCGGCCAGCAGATCGGCCTCCAACTCCTTGTCTTCCGCCGGGGTCTTGCCGCGCCGGCGGGTGCCGGCGATGGGGCGGATGGTGACGGTGTCGTCGCGCAACCGCACCAGAATCTCCGGGCTGGAGCCCACGACCGACAGGTCGCCGAAATCCAGGAAGAACAGGAAGGGCGAGGGGTTGATGCGGCGCAGCGCGCGGTACAGCGCGAAGGGCGGCAGGGCGAAGGGGACGGAGAAGCGCTGGCTGGGCACCACCTGGAAGATGTCGCCGGCGCGGATGTACTCCTTCGCCTTCTCCACCATAGCGTGGTAGTCGGCGCGGCTGATGTTGGAGGATGGGTCGGGCAGGGCCTCGATCTCACTGCCCGCGTCATGCCCCACCGGCAAGGGCCGGTCCAGATCCGCCATGGCGTCGGCCAGGCGCTCCTTGGCGGCGAGGTAGGCCGCCTCCGCCGAAACCCCCGCCTGCGGCCGCACCGGGGTCACCAGGGTGACCACGTTCTCAATGCTGTCGAAGATGGCCATGATGGTGGGGCGGATGAGGACGGCGTCCTCCACCCCCAGTGCGTCCCGGTTCTTCTCCGGCAGCTTTTCCATCAGCCGGACCATGTCGTAGCCGAGATAGCCGAACAGGCCGGCCGACATGGGCGGGAGGTGCGCCGGCAGGTCGATGCGGCTCTCCTCCAGCACGTCGGCCAGGGCGTCCAGCGGGGCGGCGGACAGCGGCTCGAACGACGCAAGGTCGGTGGCGGCGCGGCGGTTGATCCAGGCCTGGGTCCCCTTGCTCTTCCAGATCAGGTCGGGCTTCAGCCCGATCAGGGAATAGCGGCCGCGGACGGAGCCGCCGGTGACCGATTCCAGCAGGAAAGAAAACGGGCGCCCTTGCGCCAGCTTCAGCATGGCGGCGACGGGCGTCTCCAGGTCGCTGACCAGCCGCGTCCAGACGACCTGCGCCTGGCCCGCGGCGTATGCCGTGCCGAAGGCCGTCTCATCGGGGAAGGGGGTCACGACGCCTTACTCCTGGTGTTCAAGGCGCTGCAGCAGCGTCCGGTTCTCGGTGATGCGATAGCGCTGGCGCAGGGCGTCCAGGAACTGGACGTAGAGGTCGCCGGCCACGCCGTCGCGCAGCTGCTTGGCGGCCACCGTGGCGCGGTCGGCCAGCAGCGGTTCCGGCATGGGCACCAATGCCGCCAGGCGCACCACCATCTGGCCGTCGGCGGCGGCGCCGGTGGTGACCTCGCCCGGCTTCAGGGTGAACAGGGCGTCCACCAGTTCCGGCGTTAGGGGGCTATCCTTGGGCGGGGTGCGGCCCACGGGCGGCTGGCGGGTGTAGACGGCCCCCGTCTCCTTGGCCACCTGCTCCGGCGTGGCGCCGGCCTTCAGCTTCTCCACGATGTCCTTGGCCTTGGCCTTGGCGGCCTCGTCGCGTTTGGACGATTTCCAGTCGGCGATCACCTGGTCCTTCACCTGGTCCAGCGGCTTCAGCGCCGGGGCCTGCACGCTGTCCACGCGCACGGCGAAGTAGCTCTTGTTGCGCTCGCCTTCCGTGGTGCTGCTGTTGTCGCCCGAGGCCAGGCCGAAGGCGGTCTGCACCACCTTGGCGATGGGGGCGGCCAGGCCGGCCACCGGCTTGCCGGCGGGATCCTTGCCCTCGCGGTCCACGGCGGCGATCTTGGTCACCGCCGCGTCCACCTTCTTGGCGGCCTCTTCCAGCGAGGCGCCGCCGGAGATGGCGTCGTCCAGCTTGTTCGACAGGTCGTACAGCTGGTCGGTGGCGCGTTCGGCCTTCACCTGCTCCACCAATTGGGCCTTCACCTGGTCCAGGGTCTGGGTGCTGCCGGGGACGATCTTGGTGACGGCGACGACGTGCCAGCCGAAGCCGCTCTTCACCGGGGCCGACACCTTGCCCTGGGGCAGGGAGAAGGCGATGTCCTGCAACTCGGCCGGAAGGTCCGCCTTGGTGATGTTGGCCAGCGGCAGCATGGACACGCCGGCGGCCTTGGCGGCGTCGGCCAGCGACTTTCCGCCGGCGGCGGCCTGCGCCACCTTGTCCGCCTGTTCCTTGGTGTCGACCAGCACCTGGTCCAGGTCGCGGCGTTCCGGCTTCACGAATTCCTTGGACCGGGCGTCATAGGCCTTCTTCAGGTCCTCATCGCTGACCTCCTCGGTCTTGGCGATGGCGTCGGTGGACAGGGTGACCACGGTCAGGGCCCGGTATTCCGGGGCGGTGTAGCGGACGGCCTGGGCCTTGTGGAAGGCCTCCAGCGCCGCCTGGTCGGGCGTGCCCGGGTCCGGCATGGCCTTGTCGGCCACGAACAGCGTCTCCGCCCCGCGCTGCTCGCCGCGATAGCGCACCAGGTGGCGGGCCAGGGTCTGGGGCACGCGGATGCCGGCGGCCAGGGCCTCCGTCACCTCGGTGCGGGCCATGTCCTCGCGCACCTCGCCGACGATCTCTTCCTCGGTCAGCTGGTTCTGGCGCAGCAGGGCCCGCATCAGCAGGGGATCGAACTGGCCGGACTTGTCCTTGAACACCGGCATCTCGGCGATCTTCTGCGCCGCCGCCTGTTCCGAGACGCGCAGGCCGAAGTCGTGCGTCGCCTGCTTGATCAGGGCGCGCTGGATCTCGTCCTGCAGCGCCGCGCGCATCAGGCCCATCTGCTTGGCCTGCTCGGCCGTCAGCTCCGGCCCCATGGTCTGGCGCAGCCGGCTCACCTGCTGGCGGAAGGCGCGGTCCACATCCTGGGGAGTGATCTCGGTGCTGCCGACCCGGGCCACAGCTTGGTCACTGACGGTGGTGCCCACCCGGCCCACGCCCCAGATCCCGAAACTGATGATCAGGAACACGAACAGGATCTTGGAGAACCACGAGCCCGAGAATTTGCGGATGAACTGAAGCATGTGCCTGCTGCGTCTTGCGAATTGCTTGTCAGTGGGAACGGGGCCTGGGCCCTGGATATCCCACCCTCCCATCAGGGCGCGGCATCATAGAAGCAGGGGGCGGGGGCGGCAATAGATGGTTGGGCGGGCGACGCGCATGGGCCGGACCCTGCCGACTCACGGTCTTGTCACGGCCTGAATCATGGAAATGGCGGCCCATGACTGTTACAGCATGACGACAGGGACGACCGTGACAAGGCGGGCCACCCAAACCTAAAAGGCCCCCGCGCGGATGCTTCCCTTTTGAGTGCGTTAAACTCGGGGAGAACAAAGGAAATGCGCCGCAAATTCATTGTCGGTAATTGGAAGATGCATGGCCTGAGGGAAGGGGGGACGGCATTGGCCTCCGACCTCGCCGGCCGCATGCTGGGGGCGGGTGACGTCGCTTTCGACATGCTGTTGTGCCCGCCCGCCACCCTGATCCACACCGTGGTCCAAGCCGTGTCCGACGCGCCGGTCAGCGTCGGCGGCCAGGATTGCCATGGCAAGGATTCGGGGGCCCACACCGGGGACATCGGGGCCCCCATGCTGGCCGACGCCGGCTGCCGGTACGTCATCGTCGGCCATTCCGAGCGACGGCAGGGCCATGGCGAGCAGAGCGTGGAGGTGAGGGCCAAGGCCGCCGCCGCCCACCGCGCCGGCCTGGTCGCCATCGTCTGCGTGGGTGAGACGGAGGCGGAGCGCGACGCCGGCCGCGCCATGGACGTCATTGCCCGCATGGTGGACAATTCCATGCCCGAAGGCGCCACGGCGGCTAACACTGTGGTGGCCTATGAGCCCGTCTGGGCTATTGGCACGGGGCGCACGCCCACGCCCAAGGACGTGGCAGCCATGCATTCCATGATCAGGCGCCGTCTCGCAACGCTGGTTGATCAGCCGGACGCGGTGCGCATCTTATATGGCGGTTCCGTTAAGCCGGACAACGCGGCCAGCCTGTTGCACATCGATGATGTGGACGGAGCCCTGGTTGGCGGCGCCAGCTTGAAGGCGGACGAATTCTGGGCCATCGCGGAAACTTGCCGCTAGCGCCCCGGGTTCGGACTGGGTAAAGAGATGCGCGAGCAGGTCGGCCGCCCCCGGACGGGGCGGCCGGCTATTTCATGTTTTGCCATAACCATTGTTTGGCCTGCTGGATAGGATTGCTGCTTCGATGTCCACCGTCGTCCTGGTTTTGCACATTCTGATCGGCATCGCGCTGGTCGGTGTCGTCCTGGTCCAGCGCTCTGAAGGTGGCGGGCTGGGCATGGGCGGCGGCACCATGGGCGGCTTCATGACGGCCCGGGGCAGCGCCAACCTGCTGACCCGCACCACCTCCATCCTCTTCGGCGCCTTCCTGGTGACCAGCCTGGTGCTGGCCCTGCTGAACCGCGCGGCCACGCACCACGATTCGGTGTTCGACAAGCTGCCGGCCGCCGCGGCACCCGCTCCGGCCACGCCCGCTCCGGCCGCCACGCCTGGCGCGGTCCCCTCCGGTGACCAGCCGGCGGCTCCCTCGGGCGCTCCGGCGGCGCAGCAGCCGGCGCCGGCGACCACCTCCCCGGCTCCCGCCTCTGGCGAGCCCAAAGTTCCGACCGGCCAGTAAAGGCGGGCGACACTAACGGAGGCGGCGAAAGCCGCCTCTTTCAATTCGGGGGGCCGGCGCATTCGCGTTGGCCCGACATGCGGCCTTTAGCTAAACTAGGCTTCCATGACGCGCTTCATTTTCATCACCGGCGGCGTGGTCTCTTCCTTGGGTAAGGGACTGGCGTCGGCCGCTCTGGGTGCTTTGCTCCAGGCCCGTGGCTACAAGGTCCGCCTGCGCAAGCTCGACCCCTACCTGAACGTCGACCCCGGCACCATGAGCCCCTACCAGCACGGTGAGGTGTTCGTGACCGACGATGGTGCCGAGACCGACCTGGATCTGGGCCATTACGAGCGCTTCACCGGCGTCTCGGCCCGGCAGACGGACAACATCACCACCGGTCGCATCTATTCCAACGTGATCGCCAAGGAGCGCCGCGGCGACTACCTGGGCGCCACCGTGCAGGTGATCCCCCACGTCACCGACGCCATCAAGGAGTTCATCCTGGGCGACGTGAAGGATGAGGACTTCATCCTGTGCGAGATCGGCGGCACCGTCGGCGACATCGAGAGCACCCCGTTCCTGGAGGCCATCCGCCAGCTGGGCAACGATTTGGGGCCAGAGCGGGCGCTGTTCATCCACCTGACCCTGCTGCCCTACATCCCGTCGGCGGGTGAGCTGAAGACCAAGCCCACCCAGCACTCGGTGAAAGAGCTGCTGTCGGTCGGCATCCAGCCGTCCATCCTGCTGTGCCGTTCCGACCGTCCCATCCCGGAGAATGAGCGCCGCAAGATCGCCCTGTTCTGCAACATCCGGCAGGAGCGCGTGATCGCCGCCCTGGACGTGGACACCATCTACCACGTGCCGGTCAGCTATCACGAGCAGGGCTTCGACGAGCAGGTGCTGCGCTACTTCGGCCTGCCGGCCGATGAGGCGCCGGATCTCTCCCGCTGGAAGGAGATCGCCGCCCGCGTCCGCCAGCCGGAGGGTGAGGTCACCATCGCCGTGGTCGGCAAGTACACCAGCCTGCTGGACAGCTACAAGTCGCTGGCCGAGGCTCTGACGCACGGCGGCATCGCCAACAACGTCAAGGTCAAGCTGGATTGGATCGATAGCGAAATCTTCGAGGGCGGCGGCGCCGTGCAGCGGCTGGAAGGGGTGCACGGCATCCTGGTTCCCGGCGGCTTCGGCGAGCGCGGGTCCGAAGGCAAGATCCGCGCGGCCCAATTCGCGCGTGAGCGTAACGTGCCCTATTTCGGCATCTGCTTCGGCATGCAGATGGCGGTCATCGAGGCCAGCCGCCACCTGGCGGGCCTGGAGGACGCCGGTTCCTCCGAGTTCGGCCACAAGTACAAGCATCCCGTGGTCGGCCTGATGACCGAATGGGTGCGCGGCAACGAGATGGAGAAGCGCGGCGCCGAGGGCGACCTGGGTGGCACCATGCGGCTGGGCGCCTATCCCTGCCAGCTGCTGCCGGGTACCAAGGTCGCGGAGGTCTATGGCGCCAACCATATCGAGGAGCGTCACCGCCACCGGTATGAGGTGAACATCACCTACAAGGACCAGCTGGAGAAGGTGGGTCTGAAGTTCTCCGGCCTGTCGCCCGACGGCGAGCTGCCGGAGATCGTCGAGATCCCGTCGCATCCCTGGTTCATCGGCGTGCAGTTCCACCCGGAACTGAAGTCCAAGCCGTTCGAGCCGCACCCGCTGTTCACCAGCTTCATCAGCGCCGCCATCGCGCAGAGCCGGCTGGTTTAAGCGGCAACGCCCGTATCAGTCCCCAGGGGCCGCCGCATCGTCAGCGGCGGCCCTTTTGGTTTAGGGAGCATTATCGAGATGACCGACATCCGCACCGTCCGCATCGGCGCCCTGGACGTGGCCAACGACAAGCCCTTCATGCTGATCGCCGGCCCCTGCCAGCTGGAAAGCCGCGAGCACGCGCTGGAGATGAGCCACGCCCTGGTGGAGATCACCGCCAAGCTGGGCATCGGCCTCGTCTACAAGACCAGCTTCGACAAGGCCAACCGCACGTCGGTCAGCACCGCGCGCGGCCTGGGCATGGAAAAGAGCCTGCCCATCCTGGCCGAGGTGCGGGAGAAGTTCGGCTGCCCGGTCTTGACCGATGTGCACACGGCGGAACAGTGCGCCCCCGTGGCCGAGGTGGTGGACGTGCTGCAGATCCCGGCCTTCCTCTGCCGTCAGACCGACCTGCTGCTGGCCGCCGGCGAAACCGGCAAGGTCATCAACGTGAAGAAGGGGCAGTTCCTGGCGCCGTGGGACATGAAGAACGTGGCGGCCAAGATCGCCTCCACCGGCAACGAGAACATCCTGCTGTGCGAGCGTGGCGCCAGCTTCGGCTACAACACCCTGGTCAGCGACATGCGCAGCCTGCCCATCATGGCGCAGACGGGCTATCCGGTGGTGATGGACGCCACCCATTCCGTGCAGCAGCCGGGCGGGCAGGGCACCACCAGCGGCGGCCAGCGTGAGTTCGTGCCAGTGCTGGCCCGCGCCGCCCTGGCCGTGGGTGTCGCCGCCGTCTTCATGGAAACCCATGAGAACCCCGATTGCGCCCCCAGCGACGGCCCCAACATGGTCAAGCTGAAGGACCTGCCGGCCCTGCTGGAAACCATGGTCGCCATCGACCGCATCGCCAAGGCCAACCCGATCTTCTGATCGGCGGCTTCAGGCGCGTGCGTATGAATACCGGACACCGGCGGCGGGGCCACCTGCCGCCGGTGTTTCATTTCGGGCTAGTGGGCGGGACTTTTCGATGAACCTTGAGCCGACGGAGAGTGCCGCTCATGTGAAATTCTGTCGCGACGTTTGCCAATGTTCGGCCATTGAAGTCGTGTCCCTCCGGACTGGCGCTCGCTTTCAGCAGGCAAAGGGCTGCGGCGTCTGTATAGGTTGAGAAGATGGCGCTGTTGCTGTGCTTGTCTTTAATGGCTGGATGGGCGCCTGCCGCTTCACAGCCGCCGATGCGCGTCCGCCTCACAACCGCAGCCTTCAAATCGTCATAGGCGATACCGCGCCTGCCGGTCTTGCCTGGGGCCGGCCCTAAAGGCTATGACGGGCACCGTCCCGCCACGACGCATTCGCCGTCACGACGCATAAAGGGAAGAACCCATGTCCGCGATCATCGATATTCAGGGCCGCCAGATTCTCGACAGCCGGGGCAACCCGACCGTGGAGGTTGACGTTCGGCTGGAGTCCGGCGCCTTCGGCCGCGCCGCCGTGCCCTCCGGCGCCTCGACCGGTGCCCATGAGGCCGTTGAGCTGCGCGATGGCGACAAGAGCAAGTACCTGGGCAAGGGCGTGCTGAAGGCGGTCGAATTGATCAACAGCGAGATCTTCGACACCATCGGCGGCCTGGAGTCCACCGACCAAGTGGCCATCGACACCGCCATGATCGAGCTGGACGGCACCCCCAACAAGGCCCGCCTGGGCGCCAACGCCATCCTGGGCGTGTCGCTGGCCGTGGCCAAGGCGTCGGCGGCCGAGCTGGACCTGCCGCTCTACCGCTATGTCGGCGGCACCAACGCCCGCATCCTGCCGGTGCCGATGATGAACATCATCAACGGCGGCGCCCACGCCGACAACCCCATCGACATCCAGGAATTCATGGTGATGCCGGTGGGCGCGGAGAGCTGCGCCGACGCCATCCGCATCGGCGCCGAGATCTTCCACGCCCTGAAGAAGAAGCTGAAGGACGCCGGCCACAACACCGCCGTGGGTGACGAGGGTGGCTTCGCCCCCAACCTCGCCTCCACCGACGAAGCCCTGTCCTTCATCATGAAGGCCGTCGAGGCCGCCGGCTACAAGCCCGGCGACGACGTGGTGCTGGCCCTGGACGCCGCCTCCACCGAGTTCTTCAAAGACGGCAAGTACGTGCTGGCCGGCGAGAACAAGACCCTCGATCCGGACGCCATGGTCCGCTACTGGACCGACCTGGTGGGCCGCTATCCCATCGTCAGCATCGAGGACGGCATGGCCGAGGACGACTGGGCCGGCTGGAAGGCCCTGACCGACGCCATCGGGTCCAAGGTGCAGCTGGTGGGCGATGACCTGTTCGTCACCAACCCGGCCCGCCTGACCGATGGCATCAAGAAGGGGGTCGCCAACTCCATCCTGGTGAAGGTCAACCAGATCGGCAGCCTGACCGAGACGCTGGAGGCCGTGCGCATCGCCCAGAGCAACGGCTACACCGCCGTGATGTCGCACCGCTCGGGCGAGACCGAGGACGCCACCATCGCCGACCTGGCCGTCGCCACCAACTGCGGCCAGATCAAGACCGGCTCGCTGTCGCGTTCCGACCGGATCGCCAAGTACAACCAGCTGATTCGTATCGAAGAGGCGCTGGACCTGGCGGCCGTGTTCCCGGGCCGTGGCGCCCTGAAGCGCGGCTGAAACCGGGCATCGTTCCGGTATCGTCCGGAATAGGCGGAAAGTGGGGGTGGAGGCGTGGCTTCCACCCCTTTTTCTTTGTGAAGTCGTGATTTAACGTCGACCGGCGGTTGGTATTCACGTGAATTAAATACGGCATACAGACTAGACGCCGCTTTCCATTTGACGGTTGCGGAACCCTTGTGGAACCATGGCCCCCATGATTGGCGCCCGTTCTTTCCGTACCGCATTGAACCGCGCCCTACGCCAGGTGGTCGCACCGGTGGTGGGGGCGTCCGTTGTCGCATATTTCGCCTACCACACGGTGCAGGGCGAACGCGGGCTGATGGCGCTGACCCAGTTGCAGACCCAGGTGACACAGGCCAAGGCCCAGCTGGACCAGGTTCGCGCGGAACGCGAGGCCATGGAGCGGCGCGCGCGCCTGCTGCACCCCGACAATCTGGACCCCGACATGCTGGAGGAGGAGTCCCGCAAGGTGCTGGATTTCTCCCGTCCGGATGACCTCGTGATCCTTCTTCCGGGCAAGCCTGCCCCGCATGAAGATAAGGACGCGCCGGCCAAAACGCCGTAAACCGCTGATAATCCACCGATTAGCTTAAATCCGGTTAATCGTAAATAATCCTTTTGCAGCAATGTATTGCAGTGCACACTCCTTGCGTTGCGCTGCACTTGCGGTTAGCAGTGATGCCGTGCCGGCCGACCCGGCCCGGAATGCCCCGGGGCTGCCCCCCAAGGGAATTGCGACGCTAAACGCCCACGCTTGAGAAGGGAGACGCCAGTGGCCACGACCACCAGACGCCGTGCCAAGCCCGCTGAGAACGCAGCGCCGGAGCCGACCCAGGAGGAGCTCCTCCACTACTACAAGGAGATGTTGCTGATCCGCCGCTTCGAGGAGAAGGCCGGTCAGCTGTACGGCATGGGCCTCATCGGCGGCTTCTGCCACCTCTACATCGGCCAGGAGGCCGTGGTGGTGGGCATGCAGGCGGCGCAGCTGCCGGGCGACAGCGTCATCACCAGCTACCGTGACCATGGCCACATGCTGGCCTGCGGCATGGACGCCAAGGGCGTGATGGCGGAACTGACCGGGCGCGCGGGCGGCTATTCCAAGGGGAAGGGCGGCTCGATGCACATGTTCTCGCGCGAGAAGAACTTCTACGGCGGCCACGGCATCGTCGGCGCCCAGACCCCCATCGGCACGGGTCTGGCCTTCGCCCACAAGTACAAGAAGGACGGCTGCATCGACGTCTGCTACCTGGGTGACGGCGCCGTCAACCAGGGCCAGGTCTATGAGTCCTTCAACATGGCCGCCCTGTGGAAGCTTCCGGTGATCTACGTCATCGAGAACAACAAGTACGCCATGGGCACCTCGCAGCAGCGCGCCTCGGCGGGTGAGCTGTACCTGCGCGGCAGCGCCTACGGCATCCCGGGCAAGCAGGTCAACGGCATGGACGTGCTGGAGATCAAGAAGGCCGCCGACGAGGCCGTGGCTTACGTCCGTGGCGGCAACGGCCCCATGATCCTGGAGATGAAGACCTACCGCTACCGCGGCCACTCCATGTCCGACCCGGCCAAATACCGCACGAAGGAAGAGGTCAACAAGATGCGGTCGGAATATGACTGCATCGACCACCTGAAGTCGCTGCTGTTCACCAAGGGCTACGCCGACGAGGAAAGCCTGAAGGTCATCGACCGCGATGTGAAGGCCGTCGTCACCGAGGCCGCCGACTTCGCGACCAGCAGCCCCGAGCCCGACGCGTCGGAGCTGTGGACCGATATCCTCGTCGAAGCCTGATCGCTGGCCGGAGAATAAGAAAATGCCCATCGATATCCTGATGCCGGCCCTGTCCCCCACCATGACCGAAGGCAAGCTGGCCAAGTGGGTGAAGAAGGAAGGCGACACGATCAAGGCCGGTGACGTCATCGCCGAGATCGAGACCGACAAGGCCACCATGGAAGTGGAAGCGGTCGACGAAGGCACCCTGGCCAAGATCCTGGTGCCGGAAGGCACCGAGAACGTGGCCGTGAACACCGCCATCGCCCTGCTGGCCGGTGAAGGCGAGAGCGCCAGCGACGTGAGCGCCGCCAAGGGCGCCTCCAACACACCGTCCGCGCCCAAGACCGAGCCCGCCCAGGGCGAGGCCGCCGTCACCCCGAAGGAGGAGGCGTCCAAGGCAGCCCCCGCCGCCCCGGCGGTGAAGGCCCCGGTGGCCCCGCCACCGTCGGACGAGGACCGCTTCTTCAAGAATACCCAGACCATGACGGTGCGCGAGGCCCTGCGCGACGCCATGGCCGAGGAGATGCGCAAGGACGGCAGCGTCTTCGTCATGGGCGAGGAAGTGGCCGAGTACCAGGGCGCCTACAAGGTGACCCAGGGCCTGCTGCAGGAGTTCGGCCCCGACCGCGTGATCGACACCCCCATCACCGAGCACGGCTTCGCCGGCCTGGCGGTGGGTGCGGCGTTCGGCGGCCTGCGCCCGGTCGTGGAGTTCATGACCTTCAACTTCTCGATGCAGGCCATCGACCACATCATCAACTCCGCCGCCAAGACGCTGTACATGTCCGGCGGCCAGATGGGCTGCCCCATCGTGTTCCGTGGCCCCAACGGCGCCGCCGCCCGCGTGGCCGCGCAGCACAGCCAGGAATACAGCAGCTGGTACGCGCACATTCCGGGCCTGAAGGTGGTGTCGCCCTATAGCGCCGCCGACGCCAAGGGCCTGCTGAAGGCCGCCATCCGGGACCCGAACCCCGTGGTCTTCCTGGAAAACGAAATCCTGTACGGCCACAGCTTCGAGGTGCCGACCGATCCGGACTTCATCATCCCGATCGGCCGCGCCAAGATCGAGCGCGCCGGCACGGACGTGACCATCACCGCCTTCTCGCTGCAGGTGGGCATGGCCCTGGCCGCCGCCGACAAGCTGGCGGAGCAGGGGATCAGCGCCGAGGTCATCAACCTGCGCAGCATCCGTCCCCTGGACGTCCACACCATCGTGGAAAGCGTGAAGAAGACCAACCGCCTGGTCTCGGTGGAAGAGGGCTGGCCCTTCGCCGGCATCGGCGCGGAAATGTCTGCGGTGATGATGGAACACGCCTTCGACTACCTGGATGCGCCCGTGGTGCGCGTGCACGGCAAGGACGTGCCCATGCCCTACGCCGCCAACCTGGAAAAGCTGGCCCTGCCGCAGGTGGATGACGTCGTCACCGCCGCCAAGGCCGTGCTGTACCGCTGAACCGGCCGGGAAGGCGCCCCGACCCTGTCATGGGAAGGGGCGCCTTCTGCCGCATCCGTCAGAGATTTGGGGCGCCTGGCCTGACGCCACGGCCCCCTGGGGGAGATCAAACCCATGCCGATCGATATCCTGATGCCGGCCCTGTCGCCCACGATGACCGAGGGCAAGCTGGCCAAGTGGGTGAAGAAGGAAGGCGACACGATCAAGGCCGGTGACGTCATCGCCGAGATCGAGACCGACAAGGCCACCATGGAAGTGGAGGCCGTGGACGAGGGCACGCTGGGCAAAATCCTGGTGCCCGAGGGCACTGAGGGCGTGGCGGTGAACGCCAAGATCGCCGTTCTGCTGGAGGAAGGCGAGAGCGCCGACGCCCTGAACGCCGCGCCCAAGGCCGCCGCTACGCCGGCGCCTGCCCCCACGGCGGCCAAGACCGAAGCCGCCGCCCCGGCCCCGGCCAAGAGCGAGGCCGCCCCGTCCGCCGCCGCTCCGGCTCCGGCCGCCGCTCCGGCGCATGACGGCAAGCGCGTGTTCGCGAGCCCGCTGGCCCGCCGCATGGCCGCCCAGTCCGGCCTGGACCTGGCCAAGGTCTCCGGCACCGGCCCGTCCGGCCGCATCGTGAAGGCCGACGTGGAAGCCGCCTTGAAGGGTGGGGCCGCCAAGGCCGCCCCGGTCGCCGCCGCTGCCCCCACCGCTCCGGCCGCCGCCGCGCCGGCTCCGGCCGCTGCTCCGAAGGGCATCGACGCCAAGGCTTTGGCCGACAAGCTGGGCATGAAGTACAAGGTCCTGCCCAACAGCGGCATGCGCAAGACCATCGCCAAGCGCCTGACCGAGGCCTGGCAGACCATCCCCCACTTCGGCCTGCAGGTCGATTGCGAGATCGACGCCCTGCTGGCGCTGCGCGCCCAGCTGAACGAGAAGTCGGGCGAGAAGGTGTCGGTCAACGACTTCGTCGTGAAGGCCGTGGCCGTCGCCCTGCGCAAGGTGCCGGAGGCCAACGTCTCCTGGCATGAGGATGGCATCCTGCAGTACGAGGGCGTGGACGTCTCCGTGGCCGTGGCCACCGACGGCGGCCTGATCACCCCCATCGTGAAGAACGCCGACCAGAAGGGCCTGGCCACCATCTCCGCCGAGGTGAAGTCCCTGGCCGCCAAGGCCAAGGAAGGCAAGCTGAAGCCCGAGGAGTTCCAGGGCGGCACCTTCAGCGTGTCCAACCTGGGCATGTTCGGGATCAAGAGCTTCACCTCCATCATCAACCCGCCGCAGAGCTGCATCCTGTCCGTGGGTGCCGGTGAGAAGCGGCCGGTGGTGAAGGGCGACGCCCTGGCCGTGGCCACGGTCATGAGCCTGACGCTGACGGTGGACCACCGCTCGGTCGATGGGGCCGTGGGTGCGAAGTACCTGCAAGTCCTGAAGAAGCTGATCGAGGACCCCATCACGCTGATGCTGTGATGCCGCATCCCCGGAAGCGCCCGCCGCTTCCGGGGACTTCTCCTGTCGTTGACCAAAAGCGCAGGGCGAGCGCCCCACGGGTTGGGCGGTCCCGGCGCCTTTTGAAGGGAACAGACCGAAATGGCCGATACCGAATTCGACGTGCTGGTCCTGGGCGCCGGCCCCGGCGGTTATGTCGCCGCCATCCGCGCCGCCCAGCTGGGGCTGAAGGCCGCGGTGGTGGAACGTGAACACCTGGGTGGCATCTGCCTGAACTGGGGCTGCATTCCGACCAAGGCCCTGCTGCGCTCCGCCGAGATCTACGGCTACATGAAGCACGCCGACGCCTACGGCTTGACCGTCAGCGGCGTGGGCTTCGACCTGCCCAAGGTGGTGAAGCGCTCCCGCCAGGTGGCGAACCAGCTGTCGGCCGGCGTCAAGGGCCTGCTGAAGAAGAACAAGGTGCCGGTGTTCGACGGCACCGGCAAGCTGGCCGGCGGCGGCAAGGTCACCGTGACCGCCAAGGACGGTGCCAGCCAGACCCTGGCGGCCAAGCACATCATCATCGCGACGGGCGCCCGCGCCCGTTCCCTGCCGGGCCTGGAGCCGGACGGCAAGTTCGTCTGGTCGTACAAGGAGGCGCTGGTCCCCGACACCATGCCGAAGTCGCTGCTGGTCGTGGGATCCGGCGCCATCGGCATCGAATTCGCCAGCTTCTTCCGCACCCTGGGTGCTGAGGTGACGGTGGTGGAGGTCATGGACCGCGTCCTGCCGGTGGAGGATGAGGAAATCTCCGCCTTCGCCCGCAAGCAGTTCGAAAAGCAGGGCATGAAGATCATCACCGGCGGCAAGGTGACCAAGCTGGACAAGGGCGCCACCACGGTCACCGCCCATGTCGAGGTGGGCGGCAAGGTGGAGACCCTGACGGTGGAGCGTGTCATCACCGCCGTCGGCATCCAGGCCAACACCGAGAACATCGGCCTGGAAAACACCAAGGTGAAGCTGGACCGCGGTCACATCGTGACCGACGGCTACCTGCGCACGGACGAGCCGGGCGTCTACGCCATCGGCGACGTGGCCGGCGCCCCCTGGCTGGCGCACAAGGCCAGCCATGAAGGCGTGATCTGCGTGGAGAAGATCGCCGGCGTGAAGGACGTCCACCCGATGGACAAGCTGAACATCCCGGGCTGCACCTACTGCAACCCGCAGGTGGCCAGCGTCGGCTTGACCGAAGCCAAGGCCAAGGCCGCCGGCTATGAGATCAAGGTCGGCCGCTTCCCCTTCATCGGCAACGGCAAGGCCATCGCCCTGGGCGAGGCCGAGGGCCTGGTGAAGACGGTGTTCGACGCCAAGACCGGCGAGCTGCTGGGCGCCCACATGGTGGGGGCCGAGGTGACGGAGCTGATCCAGGGCTACGTCGTCGGCAAGACCCTGGAGACCACCGAGGCCGAGCTGATGCACACCATCTTCGCCCACCCGACCCTGTCGGAAATGATGCATGAGTTGGTGCTGGCCGCCTACGGCCGCGCGATTCATTATTAAGCATTCCCTCAGATGCCGGGCGCCCGCATCCGCGGGCTTGGCTTCCTCAGTTTTCAGTCCACTGCGTTCCCCGAAAACTTCCGGCGGATGCAGTCGCATCCTACAACGGCATGAGGTTCCGCCTCATGCCGTTGGTGTGAGGCCTGGGGCTTGGGGGTTCTGATATTGGGGGCCGGGGCGGGTGGTGCATGCGTGGGGTTCGCCCGGCGCACTTGGCCTTCCGCTCCGGCCCCCTTATGTTTCAGGAAACATTCGTTTCAAAGGCTGCATGCCCATGACCGCCGACAAGATCCGCCATCCGGAAAAGCAGAACCGCCCGGACAACCCCATTCAGCGCAAGCCGGAATGGTTGCGGGTGAAGGCCCCGGCCGGCGGCGTGTTCAACGAGACGCGCAACCTGATGCGCGGCCTGAAGCTGAACACGGTGTGTGAGGAGGCGGCGTGCCCCAACATTGGGGAATGCTGGAAGCAGCGCCACGCCACCTTCATGATCCTGGGCGCCGTCTGCACCCGCGCCTGCGCCTTCTGCAACGTGGCCACCGGCCGCCCGGACCTGCTGGACCCGCATGAGCCCGACAACGTGGCGGAGGCCGTGGCGCGGCTGAAGCTGCAGCACGTCGTGGTCACCTCCGTCGACCGCGACGACCTGCCCGACGGCGGTGCCGAGCATTTCGCCCGCACCATCCGCGCCATCCGCCGCGAGGCGCCAGAGGCCACCATCGAGGTGCTGACGCCCGACTTCATGAAGAAGCAGGGCGCCATCGAGACGGTGGTGGAGGCCCGCCCCGACGTCTTCAACCATAACCTGGAGACGGTGCCGCGCCTGTACCCGGGCATCCGCCCCGGCGCCCGCTATTTCACCTCGCTGTCGCTGCTGTCGCGGGTGCGCGAGCTGGACCCCAGCATCTTCACCAAGTCCGGTATCATGGTCGGCCTGGGCGAGACCAAGGAAGAGGTGGGCCAGGTCATGGACGACCTGCGCGCGGCGGATGTGGATTTCATCACCATCGGCCAGTACCTGGCGCCCACGCCCAAGCATGCGCCGGTGGACCGTTTCGTTACCCCGGATGAGTTCGCCAGCTATGCAACCATGGCCCGGGGCAAGGGTTTCCTGATGGTGTCCAGCTCCCCGCTGACCCGCAGCAGCCATCACGCCGGCGACGATTTCGTCAAGCTGCGCGAAGCCCGCGAGGCCAAGCTGGCCGGCCGTCCGCTGCCTGTAGCTGCCGCCGAAGCCGCCGCCGAGTAAGCCTCATGCCCACGCATGCCGAGAAGCGCGTCCTGCCCTACACGCCGGAACAGCTGTTCCAGCTGGTGGCGGACGTGGAGAAGTATCCGGAGTTCCTGCCCTGGGCGGTGGCGGCCCGCATCCGTCGCCGCGAGGGCAACACCTTCTGGGCCGACCTGGTGATCGGCTTCAAGATGGTGCGGGAGCGCTTCACCTCCAAGGTGGTGCTGAGCGAGCCCGGCCGGCGCATCGACGTGGCCTATACCGAGGGTCCGTTCCACTACCTGAACAACCACTGGATCTTCGAGCCGCACGCCGACGGCTGCCTGCTGGACTTCTACGTGGATTTCGAGTTCCGCAACCTCATCCTGCAGAAGATCATCGGTGCCCTGTTCGGCGAAGCCGTGCGCCGCATGGTCGCCGCCTTCGAGGCCCGGGCGCACCAGCTGTACGGCGCGCCCGGCGGCCGGCCGGTGAACGCCGTCTAAGGCGGGGCGGACTTTCGGACTGATTGACTGTTCAGGGCGTCCCACCCATTTGCTCGTTATGGGCAAATTGCATAAACTGCTCAGATCGACGCGGTGGGAGCGGTGGAAATGCTAAAGGTATCGGCGACTGACTTTCAGCGCGATATTGGGCGCTATCAGGACATCGCCCAGCGTGAACCGGTGGCGGTCATCCGTGACGGCCGGGAGCCGACCATTCTGATTTCCACTGAGGAATATGCACGTCTCAAACGACGCGATCGGCAAGTACTCGCGCTGAGTGACTTCACGGATGCCGACATTGAGGCGTTGGAGCGCTCGCGTCCCGACCCACGGGCCGCGACATTCGACGCTGAAAATCCTCATTGATCTGTGGCTTTTCCAAAACCGACGCAGGGGCTGGTGCTGCGCTACAGTTATTTGTGGCGACGGGAGTATTTGCGCGGCCAGGATGAAGGCAGCAAAGATCGGCCGTGTGCTGTCATTCTTGTGACGACCACGCAGGACGGCGATGAAGTGGTGACGGTTCTCCCGGTCACGCATTCATTCCCTTCCAACCCCGATCACGCAGTTGAAATTCCACCCGCCACGAAGCACCGATTGGGCTTGGATGGCGAGCGGTCATGGGTGGTCCTTACCGAAGCCAACCGCTTTGTCTGGCCGGGGCCCGATCTGCGGCCACTACGTCCCGGCGACGCAGCCAGCGTTGTCTACGGGCTGTTGCCTTACAGCTTGATGGACACGATCCGTCTCAAATTCATTGCGTTGTTGAAGGCGAACCGCGAAGCCATCGTGCATCGGACCGAGTAGGTGGTCTGGACGCGACGACTTAACCCAGGCTTAAATTTTGATACAGCCTCACCTCCCTGGTATGGTTACCCCCAACGTGGGAACCATAAACAGGCAGGGATGGGAATGAGGCATTCTGTGACGCGCGTGCTGGCGGGCGCGCTGTTGGCTGGTTGCGCCTTCACCGCTTTGGGCGCCTCGGCGCAGACGGTTGAAAAGAAGCCGATCACGCATGAGACCTTGTGGATGATGAAGCGCGTGGGCGCGCCCATCACCAGTCCCAACGGCAAGTGGGTGCTGTTCTCCGTGGTCGAGCCCTCGTACGAGCAGGACAAGTCGGTTACCGACCTGTGGCTGGTGCCGACTGACGGCAGCGCCGCCCCCCGGCGCCTGACCAACACCAAGGGCGGCGAGAACGACCCCGTCTGGTCGCCCGACAGCGGCAGCATGGCCTTCGCCGCCAAGCGGGAGGGCGATGAGGTCGAGCAGATCTACGTGCTGGACCTGGCCCAGGGCGGGGAGGCGCGGCGCGTCACCACCGTTTCCACCGGTGCCAGCCATCCCCAATGGCGCCCCGACGGCAAGGCCATCCTGTTCGAGAGCCGCGTCTTTCCCGGCGCCACGGACGATGAGGCCAACAAGAAGATCGCGGCGGAGCGCAAGGCGCGGAAATACAACGTCCGCACCTATGAGCATTTCCCGGTGCGCTATTGGAACGAATGGCTGGACGACCGGCAGCCGACGGTGATGGTGCAGGGGCTGGAGCCGGGTGCCGTGGCCCGGGACGTCCTGTCGCCCACGGCTTTCGCCCACACCGACGGCTTCAGCGGCATGCAGGGGGAGAGCAGTGTGTCGCTGTCCCCCATCTGGAGCCCGGACGGCGGCGAGATCATCTTCGAGGCGACGCAGGCGCGCTGGAACGCCGCCTTCGCCCATGTGCCCTATCATCTCTACCGCATCCCGGCGGCGGGCGGGGCGGAGCCGCGAGAGATCACGGCGGCGCCCGGCGGCTATGGCCACGCGGCCTTCAGCCCGGACGGCAAGAATCTCTACTTCACCCACATGCCGCAGAACGATGAGGTGTACAACCTGCCGCGCCTCTCCCGGGTGGCCTGGCCGGCCGGTGGTGCCGCCACCCTGGTGGCGCGCGACTTCGACCGCCAACCGACGCAGTACGCCCTGTCGCCCGACAGCCGCACCGTCTATCTGCTGGCGCCCGACGGCGCGTCGGAGAACCTGTACAGCGTGCCGGCCGAGGGCGGTAAACCCGCCCTGGTGGCCCAGCCCAAGGTCGGCGGCTATACCGCGCTGTCCCTGCCCAAGTCGGGCAAGCTCCAGTTGATCGCCCAGTACGGCAGCTCGGTGAACCCGGCGGAGATCGTGAAGATCGATCCCAATGGGAAGGCCAGCGGGATGGAAGGCGAGAAGGGGGGCCATACCAACCTGACCACCATCGACACCGCTGTCGCCGCCGGTATCGATTGGCAGCCGCCGCAGCACTTCACCGTCACCTCGGCCAAGGGGCGGACCATCCACAGCATGATCGTGCTGCCGCCCCATTTCGATCCCAACAAGAAGTACCCGCTGTTCGTCTTCATCCACGGCGGGGCGGCCAGCAACAACCCGGACCAGATCGGCCTGCGCTGGAACTATCACCTGCTGGCGGCCAGCGCGGGCGGCACCGTCGTCCTGATGACGGACTACACCGGTTCCACCGGCTTCGGCGAGGCCTTCGCCCAGGCCATCAAGCTGGACCCGCTGAAGACCCCGGCCGATGAGATCAACCAGGCGGCGGACGAGGCCATCAGGCGCTTCCCCTTCATCGACGCCAGTCGCCAGTGCGCCGGCGGCGCCAGCTATGGCGGCCACCTGACCAACTGGCTGGAGGCGACCACCACCCGTTACCGCTGCCTGGTCAGCCACGCCGGTGAGGTCGATTTGCTGACCCAGTGGGGCGAGAGCGACGGCATTTACAACCGCGAGGTCAACAACGGCGGCCCGCCCTGGGAAGGCAACGCCATCTGGCGCGAGCAGAGCCCCATCACCTACGCCGCCAACTGGAAGACGCCCATGCTGATGAGCATCGGCGAGCGCGACTACCGCGTGCCCCTGGGCAACACGCTGGAGGCCTGGGCGGTGCTGCAGCACCAGCACGTGCCCAGCCGGCTGCTGGTCTGGCCCGACGCCTGGCACTGGATCACCAAGCCCGAGGACAGCCGGCACTTCTACCAGGAGGTGGGGGACTGGCTGGCCAAGTATTTGAAGGAGTGATCGGGGAAGGGGCCTGTCCGGTGGGATCGGTCCTTTTTCAATCGTCCAGGAACAAGTCGCTACCGACGATGCCAAGCTTGGGGAAGTTCATTTGGAAGCTGCTGCTGCCAGCAGTGAATTCGCTGGCGACATGGCGTGCATGGGCGGTGATATGGGGAAGAATAAGTATGTCCTTATCGAAGGCGTTCACCTTGCCGACGTTCAGGTAGGGAGCCAGCACACGGCGGACATAGGCACGGTCCAGTATCGTCGACGAGGCCGTCGTTAGCGCCAGCGGAAAGCCAAAAAGCATCCACGTAAATGATGGCATTAGGGAAGGCCCGGGCGCCATCTTGCACCAGCCCATCGATATTATTCCGGTGGGCGAAGTTCAGAAGAATGGTGTCCACCTGTTCCGGCATGTGGCCGACAGTGTGAAGACGCTCCCGCAAGGGGGTGGGGACGCTATTGTTTATGGACAGGATGAGGTGTCCATCACCGTGGATCAGGGCCGCAGCGCTGGTCAGGGGTCGGAAGGCGAAATCCATGGCTCCCTGCTGGGAAGATCCCGGAAGCACAAAGGGCGCGGGTGATTGGGAATATGCCGGGCTGCTCAGCGTGACCAAGGCTATTGCCGCCGCTACGAAAAGCCCTTTGGTACAGGAGAGTATGACGGCCTCCCTGAGGATTAGACCAAGCCCAGGGCCGTGAAGGCTCAAATGACTGCTTTGCCCTGTTGAAGATCGTTTAACTCGTGATACCCGCCCACTCCAGCCTAAATTGCTGCAGGTACTTCCGCAACTGATCCGCGTCATTCGACGATGCGCGGCGGATGTGCGAGGCGCTGAACAGGGCGCGACCGGCCTTCTGACAGGCTGCGGCAAACGCGGATGACTTCGGCCAGCCGCATGCGGTCGAAGAGGGCGAGGGCGTCAAGCGTGTCGGCGTCGGCAGGGCGGCTAGGCCGTTGTCGGCGGGGGGCTGGCCCCGCAGGTGGCGCAGGCGACCTCACCTTAAGGCTAGGGACTGATCCTTTTCGCCGTCTTACGCGTACCGCTCACGACCTCTGGTCCACCCGGGCCAGCGGCCTAGTGGCGTGGTCGGGATGCGTGAGGGTGACGGGATGATGGGCTACAACGGTTCGGCGCCGGACGGATGCGCTGTAGTGGTCGGGGCAGGAGGGCTGGGCCGGGCCCTGGCCGTCGCGTTGGAGGAACGTGGCGCCCATGCCCATGTGATCCTGACCGGCAGGCGGGAGGACCCGCCCTGCGACATCACCGACGAATGCGCGGTGGCCGCCCTGGCCCGGCGGGTGTGGGACACGGGCCTGTCCCTGCGCACCGTCATCGTCGCGACGGGTTTCCTGCACGGGCCGGGGCCGGAGCCGTATCAGCCCTTCGCCCCGGAGAAGACCTGGCGCCAGCTGGACCCCGCCCACATGGCGCACGCCTTCGCCGTCAACACCATCGGCCCGGCGCTGCTGGCCAAGCACCTGCTGCCCCTGTTCCCGGCCAGCCGGCGCTGCGTTTTCGCCGCCCTGTCCGCCAAGGTCGGCTCCATCGCCGACAACAGCGCCGGCGGCTGGTACGCCTATCGCGCCAGCAAGGCCGCGCTGAACCAGATCGTCCGCACCGCGGCCATCGAGTTGGCCCGCACCCGTCCCCTGTCGCTCTGCGTCGCCGTCCACCCCGGCACCGTGGACACGCCCCTGTCGGCCCCCTTCGCCAAGACCGGCCTGGAGGTGCGCAAGCCGGACCGGGCGGCATCGCAGATCCTGGACATGCTGGACCGCCTGACCACGGACGACACCGGCCGCTTCTGGGCGTACGACGGGCGGGAACTGCCGTGGTGACGGACTCAGTCCGCCCCCAGGGCCGCCCACTCCAACCCGAACCGCTGCAGATACTTCCGCAGCCGGTCGGCGTCGTTCGATGAGGCGCGGCGGGTGCGCGACGCGCTGAACAGGGTGCGGCCGGCTTCCGATAGGCTGCGGCAGTTGCGGCAGACGCGGATAACCTCGGCCAGTTGCACCCGGTCGAAGGGGTCGAGGGTGGCTAGGATGTCGGCGGCCAGTAGGGTGGCCAAGCCGTCATCCGGCGCGGCGGGCCCCCACAGGCGGCGTAGACGGGCGATCTCTTGCTCCACCATGTCCTGGTCGATGCGGGCCGAGGGGGCCAAGGTGGCCATGCGGGTGACGCTGGCGGCGAGATCGCGGAAGTTGCCTGGCCAGGGCGCGTCGGGACCGGTGGCGAAGGCCAGGTAGCGCGCCCGCGCCTCCTTGTTGAAGGTCACGCGCTGGCCGTCGCGCTGGGCATGGCGGTCCAGTTCATAGTCCAGGTTGGGCTCGATATCCTCCCGCCGCTGGGCCAGGCCGGGCAGGGTGAAGGTCCACAGGTTCAGGCGGGCGTAGAGGTCGTCGCGAAAGGCGCCTTTGGCCACGCTGGAGCCTAAGTCGCGGTTGGTGCCGGCGATCAGCTGGAAGTCCGACGCCACCTCTTTGTCCGAGCCCACGGGCAGGAAGCGCTTGTCCTCGATGGCGCGCAGGATCATGGCCTGCTCGTCCAGGCCCAGTTCCCCGATCTCATCCAGGAACAGCATGCCGGTGTCGGCGGCGCGCAGCAGGCCGGGCCGGTCGCTGACGGCGCCGGTGAAGGCGCCCTTGCGGTGGCCGAACAGGGCGGACATGGCACCCTCGCCGCGAAGAGTGGCGCAGTTGACCTCCACGAACGGGCCCGCCACCTGATGCTTCAGGCGTTTCAGCTCATAGACGCGGCGGGCCAGGTGGCTCTTGCCGGCGCCGGTGGGACCCATCAGCAGCAGGGGCGCCTTGCTGCGCAGGGCCACCCGCTCAATCTCATCCACCATGCGGTTGAAGGCGGCGTTGCGCGTCTCGATGCCGGACTTCAGGAAGGAGGAGCCCTCCGCCGCCGCCGCCGCGAACCGGGTGGCGATGCTGTCATAGCGCGACAGGTCCAGGTCGATGGCGCTCCACTCCCCCGCCGGGTTGAGGCCCTCGCCCCGGGAGGGTTGGGTCTGCAGCAGGCGGCCGGGCAGGAAACGCGCCTCCGTCAGCAGGAACAGGCAGATCTGGATGACATGGGTGCCGGTGGTGATGTGGACCAGATAGTCCTCCTGCTCCGGCTCGAAGGGGAAGGCGCGGGCGAAGTCCAGCAGCTTGCCGTAGACCTCCTCGAAGTCCCACGGGTTGGTGAAGCCCAGGGTGCGCTGTTCCACCGTCGTCTCGGGGGAGACGGTGCGGATGTCCTCCACCACCTGCTCGGCCAAGCGACCGTGCCGCTCCCCATGCAGCAGCACGAAGCGGTCCACCCGCAAATCCTCATGCATGCAGATACCCACGCTGGGCCGCCATTTCTGCCAGCGGCTGGGCCCGAACTTGGCGGCGTCCAGGGTGGAGCCCAGGAAACCGATGACGGTGAGGGGGCGGGACACAGGACTTATCCGTTTTTATAAAGTCGTATCGTTTAATATCCGATTTTCTTGATCACCAAAAGAGGCTTTACGGAAGCTGATTTTGAATGATCGATGAATAATCGTTGATTATCAATATGATGTAAAATTTCTTCATCCTATCGCCGCTCTCTGGCACGGCCGTTGCTCTATATCCCTGCATCGGATCGGGGCCGCCGGAATGTGCCGGCGGCCCCTGGGGCGACAGCCCCCAGGAGAGAGGAGCGAGGACCATGGCCAACAAGCAGCTGTTCGCGTCGATGATCGCGAAACTGATGCCGGATACGCGGAACCGCGAGGGCGCGCCGGCCTACAGCTATGGTCCGGAGCACACGCTGGCCCAGCTGGCCGCCACCGGCACGCTGAATGACGGCTTCTACGGCACGGCCGAGGCCCAGTTGGCCGAGGTGCTGGCCGTGGCGAAGACCGTTGACCCGCGCTTCGTGGCCCAGGCCGCCGTCTACGCCCGTACCAAGGGGGTGATGAAGGATATGCCGGCGCTGCTGACCGCCTGGCTGACCGTGGCCGATCCCGACCTGTCGGTGGCCGTGTTCCGCCGCGTCATCGACAACGGCCGCATGCTGCGCACCTTCGTGCAGATCATGCGGTCGGGCGTGGTGGGCCGCACCTCCCTGGGGACCCGGCCCAAGCGTCTGGTGACCCAGTGGCTGGAGCAGGCCTCCATGCCCCAGCTGATGCGGGCGGCGACGGGCAATGACCCGTCGCTGGCCGACATCGTCAAGATGGTGCACCCCAAACCGGTCGACGCGACCGCCCGCGCCTTCTATGGCTGGCTGATCGGCAAGCCGTATGACGTGGCGGCGTTGCCGGCGGAAGTCGCAGCGTTCGAGGCCTGGAAACGGGATCGCACGCTGCCCCTGCCGCTGGTGCCCTTCGAATGGCTGACGGCCGAGCCGCTGGCGCCCACGCAATGGGCGGAGGTGGCGGACCGCATGGGTTGGCAGGCGCTGCGCATGAACCTGAATACCCTGGCGCGCCACGGCGCATTCGCGGTGGAGGGACTGGCGGAGCGTGTCGCCGCCCGGCTGGCGGATGCCGAAGCCATCGCCAAGGCCCGTGTCCTGCCCTATCAGCTGATGGCGGCGCGGGGAATGGTGTCCAGGGACGTGCCACCGGTGGTGGTCGCGGCGCTGGAAACGGCGCTGGAACTGTCGCTGGCGTCGGTGCCGGTTCTGCCCGGCCGGGTGGTGGTGTGCCCCGACGTGTCGGGGTCCATGACCAGTCCCATCACCGGTCATCGCAAGGGGGCGACGACGGCGGTGCGCTGCATCGATGTCGCGGCCCTGGTGGCGGCGGCGGTGATGCGGCGCAACCCCGGCACCCTGGTGCTGCCGTTCGAGACCAAGGTGGTGCCGCTGGATCTGGACCCCCGGGCCCCGGTGTCGGCGAACGCCACCAAGCTGGCCGCCATCGGCGGCGGCGGCACCACTGTTTCCGCCCCCCTGGCCTTGCTGAACGCGCAGCGGGCGGTGGCGGACCTGGTGGTGATTGTTTCGGACAACCAGTCCTGGGTCGACGCCCGGCGCCACGGCGCCACGGCGACGATGCAGGAGTGGGAACGCCTGAAGCGGCGCTGCCCCCGGGCCAAGCTGGTCTGCATCGACTTGCAGCCCTATGGCACCACCCAGGCGGTGGAGCGCCCCGACGTGATGAACGTCGGCGGCTTCTCCGACGCCGTGTTCGAAACCCTGGCCCGTTTCGCCGCCGGTTATCAGGCAGGGGGCGGAGCTGATCGGGATTGGGTTGCGGAGGTGAGCGCGACGGTCGTCTGACCGGGGATGATGCGTTGGGACGTGGCGAATGCTGGATGGGACTACATCCTGTCATGATGCCCGTGGTAGAGCGCCCGGTCCGTAAGGGCCGGGAGGTGCGGTTCGAGCCCGCCTTTGACAAGATAGCTCAAAGGGCGGTTCCGTCCCCCCTGGTCGCCACGACCCAGCCCGTCCGTCTTCGGTCACCGCCGGTGAATGCGGTGGGGAGTACATGTAAGGAAGGGCCGAAAGGCCTGCGGTTCGACTCCGCGGTCTCCCCAATGATCCTCGTCACCGGCGGTTCGGCCGTCGTGCTTTCCAACGCGAGCGGCGCTGGCGAATGCTGGCCGGACTACAGGTAGAGCGCCCGCCGCAAGGCGGGAGGTCGGCGGTTCAAACCCGCCTCCGGTGCGCCCTCGGGCAAATCGGATAGCTCAGTAACAAACGTCCGGCCATCCCTGGTCGCCAGTGTCGTTTTTCAGATCAGTCTTCCGGGCGAATGCCGTGGGGAACTACAGGGTCGCCGGTTCGAGTCCGGCCAAGCCTTCGATGGCTTGTAGCTCAGTGGGTAGAGCATGTGCCGTTTCCCGTACTCTACTCGTCGCCGTTTTTTTGAATTCCAAAGCTTGTGGCGATCCCGGGCGAATGCCGCGGGGAACTACAGGACCACGGGGTCCGCCGGTTCGAATCCGGCCGGTCCTTCCCGCGCGGAAAGATCGTAGCTCAGTTGGCAGAGCACGTGGCGATGTTTCCCGTACTCCCTCGTCGCCATCCCGCCCAAGCTGCTAAACCTAATGAAAGGACAAAAAGGGAATGACCATGAGTGAACATGGCTTCGAGGTGACGGTGGCCGACGGCGCCGTGCCCATCAAGATGTGGACCAAGGGCGTGGCCGTGGACGACCAGGCCCGGGCCCAGCTGTCGCGGGTGGCGCGCATGCCCTTCGTGTTCAAGCACGTAGCGGCCATGCCCGACGTCCATGTCGGCATCGGCGCCACCGTCGGTTCCGTCATCCCCACACTGGGCGCCATCATCCCGGCGGCGGTGGGGGTGGACATCGGCTGTGGCATGATGGCGGCCCGCACCTCGCTGGCGGCGGCCGACCTGCCGGACATCCTGGCAGGCCTGCGTACGGCCATTGAGCGCGCGGTGCCCCATGGCCGGGATGTGGGGCGGGGCCGGCGCGACAGCGGCTCCTGGGGCGATCCCCCCGCCGACATCGTGGCGGCCTGGAGCACCCTGGCGGAGCGCTTCACCCGCATCACCGCCAAATATCCCAAGCTGGCCAGCGCCAACACGCTGGCGCATCTGGGGACGCTGGGCACCGGCAACCACTTCATCGAGCTGTGCCTGGATGAAGTGGGACAGGTGTGGGTGATGCTGCATTCCGGATCGCGCGGGATCGGTAACGCCATCGGCACCTTCTTCATCGAGCTGGCGAAGAAGGACATGCGCCGCTGGTTCATCAATTTGCCGGATGAGGATTTGGCCTACTTCCCCGAGGGCACCGACCACTTCACCGACTATGTCGAGGCGGTAGGCTGGGCCCAGGATTTCGCGGCGCTGAACCGACGCATGATGATGACCAACGTCATCGCCGCGATGCGGACCGTCATCACCAAGCCGTTCGACGCGGCGATGGAGGCCATCAACTGCCACCACAACTACGTCCAGCGGGAACGTCATTTCGACCGCAACGTCCTGGTCACCCGCAAGGGGGCAGTGAACGCAGGCAGTGGGGTGATGGGCATCATCCCAGGATCCATGGGCGCCAAGTCCTTTATCGTGCGCGGCAAGGGGAACGCGGAGGCGTTCAACAGCTGCTCCCACGGGGCCGGGCGCCTGATGTCCCGGCATGAGGCCAAGCGGCGCTTCACGCTGGAGGACCACGCCCACGCGACCGAGGGGGTGGAGTGCCGCAAGGACGCCGACGTCATCGATGAGACGCCGGCTGCCTACAAGCCCATCGAGGCCGTCATGGCGGCGCAGTCCGACTTGGTGGAAATCGTCCATACATTGAAACAGGTCCTGTGTGTGAAAGGCTGAGGCGTCCGCACAGCACCGATGGGGGTGAATGTGATCATCATTGATGGATCGGAAGGTGAGGGCGGTGGGCAGGTGTTGCGCACCGCCCTGTCCCTGGCGCTGGTGACGGGCCAGGCCTTCCGCATCGACAACATCCGCGCCAAGCGGGACAAGCCGGGCCTGATGCGTCAGCATCTGACGGCGGTGGAGGCCATCTGTGCCATCAGCGGCGCCACCGCCGACGGGGCGGCCATCGGCGCCGCCGGCCTGACCTTCACGCCGGGCCGGGTGAAAGCGGGCGACTACACCTTCGCCGTGGGCACGGCCGGCAGCACGGGACTGGTGCTTCAGGCGCTGCTGCCGCCCTTGCTACTGGCCGATGGGCCGTCGCGCCTGGTGCTGGAGGGCGGGACGCACGCCTATGCGGCACCGCCCTTTGACTTCACTGTGCAGGCCTTGTTGCCGTTGTTGTCCCGCATGGGGCCGGCGGTGACGGCCACGCTGGTGCGTCCGGGGTTCTACCCGGTGGGGGGCGGCCGCGTGGAGGTGTCGGTGACCCCGGCCCCCTTGCAGCCCCAGGAGTTCGTGGAGCGCGGCGTCCTGCGGGGTGTGCGCGGCCGGGCGCTGCTGTCCAACTTGCCAGCCAACATCGCGGAACGCGAGGTGGCTGCCGCCCGCCAGGTGCTGGACTGGCCGGAGGAGGCTTGGAGCGTGGAAACGGTGGCGGAGGGGCGTGGCCCCGGCAACATCCTGATGCTGTCGGCCTGTTTCGACCAGGTGACGGAGGTGATCAGCGCTGTGGGCCGCGTCGGCTTGCGGGCGGAGGATATCGGTCGCCAGACGGCCAACCGCCTGAAGGGCTACATCGCCTCGGGCGCCTTCGCCGGGCCCTACCTGGCGGATCAGCTGCTGTTGCCCCTGGCGCTAGCCGGCGGCGGCTGTTTCACCACCGTGCGGCCGACGCAGCACAGCCTGACCGGTGCCGCCATCATCCGCCATTTCTTGGATCGGGATATCCAATTCCAGGCCCGGGAGGACGGCACGCATCTGGTAACGGTGGCGTAAGCCCCAGCCGGGGCGCCTACTTGCCCACCGTCGTCACCTTGACCGCCTTCTGTGGGCCGGCGGTGATGGTGGTGCCGGTGGCGTCGGGGATGAAGCGGATGGGCACCTCGATCTGCTTGGTGCAGGTGCGCAGGGTCCACACCTCGCGCCAGGGCGGGGATTTGCCGCCGGGGGCGGGGGTGGCCTCGCGATCCACGAAGCGGGTGTCGGCCACATACTCGCGGGCGCAGCCTTCCTCGGTGGCGCCGGGGGTGATCTTCACCAGCTGATCCACCTGCTGGATGGCGTCGCGCTGCAGCAGCACGTCGGTATGCGTGCCGCCGGGCAGCAGGGCGCCCATGCCGATGGCCTGGCCCGCCTGCTTCCAGCCGATGACGTTCAGGGTGCGGGTGCCGCCGCAGCCGGCCAGCGTCACCTGCTGGCGCCAGATGCCGGTCTGCAGCTGGCCGGCGGCATCGAACACCAGCGGCTGGAACACCGCCACGTCGGTCGACACCGTGGCCTGGGCGCTGGGGCAGGGCTCGTTCATGACCACGGCCGATTGCTGGGCCGCGGCCAGGGTCATCTGCCGCACCCCGGGATCGGCGAACAGCCGGGCAATGTTGGCCTGGTCATCGGCCAGGGCCGTGCCTGATGTCAGGAACAGGGCGAAGGCGGCGGCGATCCTGGTGCGCGTCATGGTCTCATTCCCCCAGGCTGTACTGCGCCGGTTCCCAGACATAGCTCTTGGGATCGGCTTTGCCGTCGGTGGCGTCCTTGGGACGGATGTGGCCGATGCCGGGGAAGGAGATGTGGGCGGCGGCCACCCAATAGCCGTCCTTGGCGGCCTCGGCGAAGATTTTAGCCCGTGCCTTGTACGCGGCGGGGCTGTCGCTATCGAACTGGACGGTGGTGGCCGGGGTGTCGAACTGCACCGCCGCCACATGCATCAGGTCGCCCCAGAACAGGATCTTCTGGCCCTTGCTCTCGGCGGCATAGACGGTGTGGCCGGGGGTATGGCCGTGGGCGGGGATGGCGGTGATGCCGGGGAACAGCGATGTCACGCCATCGAAAGCCTTCAGCTTGCCGGCGGCGGCGTAGACGTCCAGCAGCCTGTGGGCGGCGGCGAAGCCACCCCGCTTGTCGGCCGGCGCCTTGGCCTCGGCCTCCGCGTTCAGCCAATGGCCCTTCTCCGCCGCGTCGACATAGACGGTGGCGTTGGGGAAGTTTATGTGGCCGTCGGTGGTCAGGCCGCCGATGTGGTCGCCGTGCATGTGGGTGATCAGGATGGCGTCCACCTGGTCGGGCGTGTAGCCCGCGGCCTTCAGATTGGCCACCAGGTGGCTGGGCGCCTGTGGACCCAGCAGGCCATTGGCGCCGGTGTCGACCAGGATCAGCTGCGCGCCGGTGTTGATCAGGAAGGCGTTGACCGAGGTCGGGGTCGGGCTGGGCTGGTGGTTGCGCGCCAGGGCGGCCCGCACCGTCTCCGGCGTGGTGTTGGTCATCAGCGTGTCGATGGGCAGCGTGGCCACCGTGTCGTTCAGCGCCGTGATCTCGAAATCGCCCAGCATCAGGCGATAATAGCCCGGCGCCTGGGTCTTCACCTGCGGGGCGGCGGCCTGGGCCACCGGGGACAGGGATGGCGACAGCGGGACGGCGGCCAAGGCCAGGGCCAAGCCGAGGGAACGCAAGGACATGGGGAGCGGGCTCCAGAAGGCAGGTGAGGCCGGCGGCGGACGCCACCGCCGGCCCAGACTATTGCCCCGGCCTTCGGCTTATGCAACTGAGGGAAAACCTTTATGCCGCTTTCTCCACCGCCGCCCTGCGCGTCCTCGCGCTGGCCGTGGCGATTGACGACCCACCATGGACAGCCCAAGCTTGACCTCCGGGGAAGCCAAGGGCGGTGGCGCGGATGCAGGGACGTGTCGTGGGAATGGTGGCCTGTCTGCTGTTGCTCATGCCGCGGCCCGCGCCGGCGGACGATCTGGTGCATCTGACGGCGCGCCCGCCGGTCTCGCCCGCGACGGTGGCGGTGCGGCTCGGCCCCCTGCGGCTGGGCGACGGCGTGGTCTACGCCCCCAAGTCCTATCAGCCGGGCCAACCCCTGCCGCTGCTGGTGATGCTGCACGGCGCCAGCCAGCGAGGCGCCGACATGGTGCTGCGCCTGGCGCAGGTGGCGGAGGCGCGCGGCGTGTTGATCGCGGCGCCGGACTCCGGGGACTACACCTGGGACATGCTGGCCGCGCGCAAACGGGAGACCGACGAGCGCTGGGGGCCCCGCTACGGCAATGATCCGGCGCGCATCGATGCCTTCCTGGCCTTGGTCTTCGTCCGCTACGCCGTGGATCCGGCCCGGGTTGCCCTGGCCGGATTCTCCGATGGGGCGACCTACGCGCTGTCGCTGGGACCGGAAAACCTGGGTCTGTTTCACACCCTGATCGCGTTTTCCCCCGGCCGCATCGCGCCGCCGCATGGTCGCGCGGATACGGGTGACGGTCAGGCCCGGGTCTTCATCAGCCACGGCAAGGCCGACCGCGTGCTGCCGTTGGAGGAGACGGCGCGCACCACCGTGCCGGCGCTGAGGCGACGGGATTTCCAGGTGGAGTTCCTGGTGTTCGACGGCGGGCACGCCATGCCGCCGGAGGTGGTGGACGGGGCGTTCGACTGGTGGCTGGGGCGGTCCTGAGGGGCGGCCTATTCCTCGTGCGCCGTGGCGGCCAGGCCCATCGCCAGGGCTCGCGCCACGGCGGCCAGGCGCACCGCCTCGCGGTCGCCGGGAAAGACGTGGCGTTCCACCACCGCCGGGTGGTCGCGGCGGGCGCAGCCCAGGTAGACCAGGCCCACCGGCTTTTCCAGGCTGCCCCCGCCGGGGCCGGCGATGCCGGTGACCGACAGGGCGATGTCGGCGCGGGAGCGGGCCAGCAGCCCCTCCGCCATGGCGTGCGCCACCTCGCGGCTGACGGCGCCGTGCAGGGCGATCAGGCCGTCAGGCACGCCCAGCAGGTCGACCTTGGCCTGGTTGCTGTAGGTGACCACCCCCCGGTCCACCACGGAGGAGGAGCCGGCGATGGCCGTCAGGCTGGCGGAGATCAGGCCGCCGGTGCAGGATTCGGCCGTGGCCAGCCACAGGCCGTTGGCCTGACAGGCGGCCAGCAAGCGTTCGGCCGCGCGCGTGATCTCCGCCGGGAACATCGGCTTATGCTCCGGCAGGCGCCCAGGGGAGGCGAGCCGTGCAGGTCGCCATGGCGGCGATGCCCTCGCGTCGGCCGGTGAAGCCCAGGCCTTCGGTGGTGGTGGCCTTCACGGAGACACGGTCGGGCGCGATCTCCAGCAGGTCGGCCACGCGGGCCACCATGGCCTCGCGGTGGGGGCCCACCTTGGGGCGCTCGCAGATGACGGTGATGTCGCAATGGGCGATGGCGCCGCCCTTGGCCTTCACCAAGCTGGCGGCGTGTTGCAGGAATTTGCCGCTGTCGGCGCCGCGCCAGCGCTCATCCGTCGGCGGGAAGTGGCTGCCGATGTCGCCGGCGCCGATGGCGCCCAGGATGGCGTCGGTCAGGGCGTGCAGGCCCACGTCGGCGTCGGAATGGCCTTCCAGCTTGTGGGTGTGCGGCACCTTGAGGCCGCAGAGGATGATGTGGTCGCCTTCCGTGAACTTGTGCACGTCATAGCCGTGGCCCACGCGGACGTCGCCCAACTCGTTCATGATGATCTTCTCCGCCCGCGCCAGATCCTCGGCGTGGGTCACTTTCAGGTTGTCGGGGTTGGTGGGCACCAGGCGGACGGGCAGGCCGGCCTTTTCCGCCAAGGCGGCGTCGTCGGTCAGTTCCTGGCCCGCCAGGTCGCGGTGCGCCTTCAGGATGTCGGGGAAGCGGAAGCCTTGCGGCGTCAGCGCCCGCCACAGGGCCGTGCGGTCCACCGTGGCGGCCACGGCGCCATCCCGGTCCGCCCGCTTCAGCGTGTCGCTGACGCTGGCCGCCGCCAGGGCGGCCGGCACCTCGGCCAGCGCCTTGATGACGGCGGAGATGCTGGCGGCGTCCACCAGGGGCCGGGCGGCATCGTGGATCAGCACCAGGTCGTAGCCGCCGTCCGCCGCCGCGGCCTCCAGCCCGTTGCGCACGCTGTCCTGGCGGGCGGCACCCCCGGCCACGGGCGGGGGCAGGTCCAGGCCGGCCACGGCCTCGTCATACAAGTCGCGGTGGGCGGGGTTGATCACCACCCGCACGGCCGTCACTTCCGGATGGGACTGGAAGGCGGCCACGGTGCGGGCCAGGACGGGGCGGCCGGCCAGGGACAGATATTGCTTGGGCATGTCCCCGCCGAAGCGGGAACCGCTGCCGGCGGCGACGATCAGGGCGAGGCAGGACGGCATGGTCGTTCCAGGATACCAGAAATACGGGGGGCAGGCGTCGGACGGTGACAGTTATCCCTATTTCCCGATGAGAGATATCTCCCCTTAAGACCTTGCCGCTAGGCTTGTTTGTTCGCCGGCGTGCACGATCTGCCATGCCACCGCGCCATACCATAGTCGCATCCGCCGTCTTCGGCGGCGTCGCTTCCCTTTGGCGGGGGCTCATGATAGCTTGAACGCCTAATTTTGTAGCAGTCATGGAAAGCGCCTAGGAAATGGGCAGTAAGTTAGCGCCGATCCAGGTCGGTCCCGTCACCATCGAGGATCCGGTGGTCCTGGCGCCCATGTCGGGCGTGACCGACACGCCTTTTCGCCGCTTGGTGAAGCGCGCCGGTGCCGGCCTGGTCGTTTCCGAGATGATCGCCAGCCAGGCGATGATCCGCGCCACCCGCGAGTCCGAGAAGAAGATCGATCCCAACGCCCAGGAAGGCGTGCTGTCCGTCCAGCTGGCGGGCTGCGAGCCCGAGGTGATGGCGGAGGCGGCGAAGCTGTGCGTGGACCGCGGCGCCTCCATCATCGACATCAATTTCGGCTGCCCGGTGAAGAAGGTGGTGAACGGCTACGCCGGCTCCGCCCTGATGAAGGATGAGCCGCTGGCCGGCCGCATCCTGGACGCCGTGGTCAAGGCCGTGCCCGTGCCCGTGACCCTGAAAATGCGCAAGGGCTGGGATGAGCGGAACCTGAACGCGCCCCGCCTGGCCAGGATCGCGGAGGAGTGCGGCATCCGCATGATCACCGTGCACGGCCGCACCCGCAGCCAGATGTACAACGGCGTCGCCGACTGGGCTTTCATCCGCCAGGTCAAGGACGCCGTGTCGCTGCCGGTCATCGCCAACGGCGACATCGTGGACTTCCCCGACGTCACCCGCTGCCTGGAAGAGAGCGGCGCCGACGGCGTCATGATCGGCCGCGGCACCTATGGCCGCCCCTGGTTCATCAACCAGGTCATCCAGATGCTGCGCACCGGGACGCCCCCGGCCGAGCCCACGCTGGTGGAACAGCGCGACCTGGTGCTGGAGCATTATGACGCCATCCTGGAGCATTACGGCGCCGACGCCGGGCTGAAGATCGGGCGTAAGCACATCGCCTGGTATTCCAAGGGCCTGCCGGGTTCCGCCGAGTATCGCGCCAAGGTGAACACCATCGAGAAGGCCGGGCTGGTGCAGGACTTCGTGCGCGGCTGGTACCAGGATCTGCTGGACCGGGGCATTGCCGGGCGCGACCTGTCCGGCCGGGGGCTGACGGCCGAGCCCGGCTGCGATGCCGAGAACGATGACGCCAATCCTGGAAAGGCGGCGGCCTGATGGCGCGGACGGCGGCCCTGCCGGCCCCGGCGAATGGCGTGGTCGATCCCACGGCCATCCTATCCGCCCTGCCGGAACCCATCCTGGTCATCGACCGGCAGCGCCGCGTCCATTTCGCCAACCTGCAGGCGGAGGAATTCTTCGACGCCAGCGCCACCCTGCTGGTGGGCAGCCTGCTCGACGCCCTGATCCCGGGCGACAGCCCCGTCCATTCCCTGATCGATCAGGCTAGGGTGACGGGCGGCAGCGTGTCGGATTACAGCATCATGCTGGAGACGCCGCGCATCGGCCTGCACTTCCTGACGGCCAAGGCCGCCCCCCTGTCCGACCCGCCGGACCTGGTGGTGCTGTCGCTGCATGAACGCTCCATCGCCCGCAAGATCGACAACCAACTGACCCACCGGGGGGCCGCCCGCTCCGTCGTCGCCATGGCGGCCATGCTGGCGCATGAGGTGAAGAATCCGCTGTCCGGCATCCGGGGGGCGGCCCAGCTGCTGGAAGAGAACGCGTCCGAGGGGGACCGCATGCTGACCCGCCTCATCTGTGATGAGGCCGACCGCATCGTCGCCCTGGTGGACCGTATGGAGGTCTTCACCGACGGCCGGCCGCTGGAGAAGACGGCGGTCAACATCCATGGCGTGCTGGAGCATGTGCGCCGCGTGGCGCAGAGCGGTTTCGGCCGCGCCATCCGCTTCGTCGAGCGCTACGACCCGTCGCTGCCGCCGGTGCTGGGCAATCGTGACCAGCTGATCCAGGTCTTCCTGAACCTGGTGAAGAACGCGGCCGAGGCCTGCCCGGAGAAGGGTGGGGAAATCGTCCTGTCCACCGCCTACCAGCATGGGGTGCGCCTGGCGGTGCCGGGGTCCGACAGCCGGGTGCACCTGCCGCTGCTGATCAGCGTGCAGGACAATGGCGACGGCATCCCCGAGGACCTGCGGGCCAACCTGTTCGACCCCTTCGTGACCACGAAGATGAACGGGACGGGCCTGGGCTTGGCCCTGGTGGCCAAGATCATTGGCGACCATGGCGGGGTCATCGATTTCGACAGCGTGCCGCGTCGCACGATCTTCAAGGTTTCGCTGCCGGTCGCCCCTGGGCGGACGGCGTCAGAGGGGGGCGTTTAATCCATGGGTCCATCCACCATCCTTGTCGCTGACGACGACAGGGCCATCCGCACCGTCCTGAACCAGGCCCTGCTGCGCCTGGGCCATGACGTGCGGGTCACCGGCAATGCCGCGACCTTGTGGCGCTGGGTCCAGGATGGGGAAGGGGACCTGGTCATCACCGACGTGGTGATGCCGGATGAGAACGGCCTGGACCTGCTGCCGCGTATCAAGAAGCTGCGTCCCGACCTGCGCGTCATCGTCATGAGCGCGCAGAACACCCTGCTGACCGCCGTCAAGGCGGCCGAGCGGGGTGCCTTCGACTATTTGCCCAAGCCCTTCGACCTGAAGGATCTGATGGGCATGGTGGAACGCGCCCTGTCCACGCCCCAGCCGGCCCCGCCGGCGGCGGCCGGGGCCGCGGCCGCGCAGGCCGAGGAGGAGGCGCTGCCCCTGATCGGCCGGTCGGCGGCCATGCAGGAGATCTACCGCGTCCTGGCCCGCCTGATGGGCACCGACCTGACGGTCATGATCACCGGCGAGTCGGGCACCGGCAAGGAGCTGGTGGCCCGCGCCCTGCACGACTACGGCAAGCGGCGCAACGGCCCCTTCCTGGCGGTCAACATGGCCGCCATACCGCGCGAACTGATCGAGTCCGAGCTGTTCGGCCACGAGAAGGGGGCCTTCACCGGCGCCACGGTGCGCTCCACCGGCCGGTTCGAGCAGGCGCAGGGCGGCACCCTGTTCCTGGACGAGATCGGCGACATGCCGCTGGACGCCCAGACCCGCCTGCTGCGCGTGCTGCAGGAGGGGGAGTACACGACGGTCGGCGGCCGCACCCCCATCAAGACCGACGTGCGCATCGTCGCCGCCACCCATCGCGATCTGCGCACCCTGATCCGCCAGGGGCAGTTTCGCGAGGATCTGTTCTATCGCCTGAACGTGGTGCCCATCCGCCTGCCACCGCTGCGCGAGCGGACGGAGGACATCCCGGCGCTGGTCCGCCACTTCTTCGGTCTGGTGAACCAGCAGGGCCTGCCGCTGAAGAGCATGGACAACGCCGCCCTGGACCGCCTACGCCGCCACCGCTGGCCCGGCAATGTGCGTGAGCTGGAGAACATGGTGCGGCGCCTTGCCGCGCTGTACACTCAGGAAGTCATCACCATCGATGTCATCGAGCAGGAACTGGCGGACTTCGCGCCCGCCGCGGCCCCGGCGGAGGAACCGCAGAACGAGGGTCTGGGGGCGGCGGTGGAGCGGCACCTGAAGGACTATTTCGCCGCCCACAAGGACGGCGTTCCGGCCGCCGGCCTGTACGACCGCGTGCTGCGCGAGGTGGAGCGGCCGCTGTTGTCCCTGTCGCTGATCGCCACCCGGGGCAACCAGATCAAGGCCGCGCACATGCTGGGCCTGAACCGCAACACCCTGCGCAAAAAGATCCGCGATCTGGATATCCAGGTGGTCCGGGGCCTGAAGTAACATGCGTCAATTCTACCAACGGGCGTAAGACGGACGGCTGGAAACACGCGTGGCATTCTGGTAACAGAGGTGGGCGCCCGGGCAACAGCAATCGCTACCGGGCGGTGCCCTTTCGGCCTCGGCCGAACCGGCGTCGCCCGGTGGATGTTGCCCGCACCACTCCTCGCGTCAGGGGTGGCGTTTGCGCCGTGCAAACCACCCGCCTGGCAGGAACCGTGCTACGTTTCGCCTTTTACGCGCTTTCACATTCCATCGCAGCGACGCCGACGTGGGCGCCGGCCTTGATCATCGCGCCCATAGCGGTGCGGCCATGACCGAGGCACCTCCGGCGTTGATCACGCCACCCAGTCCCCCGGTTGCCCCGCAGGTTCCCCCCAGGCACCCAAGAGTGACAGCTGGTGGCGCCGACTGTCCGTCTGGTCGGCCCGCCTGGGGCTGGGCAACAAGCTGGCGGTGGCCCTGGCCTTCGCCGCCGTGCTGTCGGGATTCGCCACCTACGCGGCGCTGACGCAGCAGCCGCCCTTCGGCAACAGCCCCAACACCGTCAGCCTGCTGCTGACCCTGGACGGCGCGTTGCTGCTGATGCTGTTGGCGCTCATGGCGCGGCGCATCGTCGGCCTGTGGATCGAGCGGCGCCGGGGCCTGGCCGGGTCGCGGCTGCATGTGCGCCTGGTGGCGGTGTTCAGCCTGCTGGCCGTGCTGCCCGCCATCGTCATGGCGGCCTTCTCCGCCTTCTTCTTTTACCTGGGCCTGCAGTCCTGGTTCAGCGACCGCGTGCGCACGGCGGTGAACGAAAGCCTGGTGGTGGCCCAGGCCTATCTGGACGAACACCAGATCGCCATCCGCAACGACGCCTCCTGGGTCGCGAATGACCTGCTGGCCGCGCGCCAGGGACCGCTGGTCACGCTGGACCCGCTGTTCATCTACGCCTTCCTGCGCAACGAGTCCTTCCAGCGGTCCTTCACCGAGGCGGTGATCTTCGACGGGCAGGGGCGGCAGTACGGCAGCTACACCCTGGGCTCCGTCTTCCAGCCCGACGTCATGCCCAAGGAGCGGCTGGAGCGGGCGCGCAAGGGCGAGGTGGACTTCGAGTTCAATGAGAAGGAGAAGCGCGTCACCGCGCTGATCCGCCTGGATCCGGACTTCGACATCTTCCTGCTGCTGGGCCGCCCGGTGGAAGCCAAGGTGATGGAGCACCTGAACGCGGCCCAGACGGCGGTGCGCGAATATACCGAGCTGGAGGGCCAGCGCTTCGGCCTGCAGACCAAGATGACGCTGATCTTCATCATCGTCTCGCTGCTGCTGCTGCTGGTGGCCATCTGGGCCGGCCTGAACTTCGCCAACACCCTCATCACGCCCATCAGCGCGCTGATCATCGCGGCGGAGCGCATCCGCACCGGCGACCTGACGGCGCGCGTGCCGGAGACCCTGCCGGGACCGGAGGATGAGCTGACCTCGCTCAGTCGCGCCTTCAACCGCATGACCAGCCAGCTGTCCTCCCAGCGTAGCGACCTGGTGGAGGCCAACCGCCAGCTGGATCTGCGCCGCCGCTTCACCGAGGCGGTGCTGGCCGGCGTGTCGGCCGGCGTCATCGGCCTGGATGAGCAGGGCTTCATCAACCTGCCCAACCAGTCGGCGGCCCAGCTGCTGGACATCCCCGACGTGCACGAGATGATGGGGCGCGACATCCTGGCCGTGGTGCCGGAGCTGGAGGAGCTGATGTCCGCCATCCGCCGGCGCCCGTCGCGCCTGGTGGAAGGGCAGGTGCAGATCCGCCGCGGCAACACCCAGCGCACCCTGCTGGTGCGGGTGGCGGCGGACACCAGCGGCAACGGCATCCGCGGCTTCGTCATCACCTTCGACGACGTGTCGGAACTGTTGTCGGCGCAACGCAAGGCGGCCTGGGCCGACGTCGCCCGGCGGATCGCGCATGAGATCAAGAACCCGCTGACCCCCATCCAGCTGTCGGCCGAGCGCCTGCGGCGCAAGTACCTGAAGGAAATCCAGAGCGATCCGGAGACCTTCAAGGCCATGACCGACACCATCGTCCGCCATGTGGACGACATCGGCCGCATGGTGGACGAGTTCTCCGCCTTCGCCCGCATGCCGACACCGGTGATGAAGCCGCAGAACATCCAGGAGCTGTGCCGCCAGGCCGTGTTCCTGCAGGCGACCGCCCAGTCCGGCATCAAGTTCGACAGCATCCTGCCGCCCGAGCGGGTGGAGGTGGAGTGCGACGGCCGTCAGATCTCCCAGGCCTTGACCAACCTGCTGAAAAACGCGGTGGAGGCCATCGAGGGACGAATGGAGGAGGACGCGGCCGGCGGCCACGACTCCCCGCCCGGCCACATCGCGCTGAAGGTGGAGGCCATGGACGACCATGTCGTCCTGACCGTCGCCGACAACGGCAAGGGATTGCCGCATGAGGGCCGCGACCGGCTGACGGAACCCTATGTCACCACCCGGGCCAAGGGCACCGGCCTGGGCCTGGCCATCGTGAAGAAGATCCTGGAAGACCACGGCGGCACCCTGGGGCTGGACGACAACCCCGGCGGCGGCGCCCGCGTCACCCTGATCCTGCCGCTTGTTCAGGCGGCCGCCCCGCAGGACGCGGAAGCGGTCGCCAGCCCGGTCCTGGTGGCCGGGACCAGTGCCTCCAAAGGCGTTTGACTCCAAAGGCGTTGACCCCATGGCGCATGATATTCTGATCGTCGATGACGAAGCCGACATCCGGATGCTGATCGCCGGCATCCTGGAAGATGAAGGCATGAAGACCCGCGAGGCGGCGGACGCCGACCAGGCGCTGGCCGCCGTCGCCGCCCGCCGGCCCAGCCTGATCATCCTGGACATCTGGCTGCAGGGCAGCCGCCTGGACGGCCTGCAGATCCTGGATGAGATGAAGCGGGACCACCCCGACGTGCCGGTGGTCATGATCAGCGGCCACGGCACCATCGAGACGGCGGTGGCGGCCCTGAAGAAGGGCGCCTACGACTTCATCGAGAAGCCGTTCAAGTCCGACCGCCTGCTGTTGCTGGTGGAGCGCGCCATCGAGGCCGCCCGCCTGCGCCGCGAGAACCGCGAGCTGCGTCTGCGCGCCGGCGGGGAGGTGGAGCTGATCGGCCGGTCGCTGATGATCAACCAGCTGCGCCAGTCGCTGGACAAGGTGGCGCCCACCGGCAGCCGCGTCCTGGTCAGCGGCCCGCCGGGCAGCGGCAAGGAGATCGTGGCCCGTATCATCCATGAACACTCCCGGCGCGCCGACGGCCCCTTCGTGGCGCTGAACTGCGCCACCATGCGGCCCGACCGGCTGGAGGTGGAGCTGTTCGGGACCGAGCATCCCATCGACGGCGCCGGCCGCAAGGTCGGCACCTTCGAGCAGGCGCACGGCGGCACCCTGTTCCTGGACGAGGTGGCGGACATGCCGCTGGAGACCCAGGGCAAGATCGTGCGCGTGCTGCAGGAGCAGACCTTCGAGCGCGTGGGCGGTAGCACGCGGGTGGAGGTGGATGTGCGCGTCATCGCCAGCACCAATCGCGATCTGGCCGCCGAAATCGAGGCCGGGCAGTTCCGCCAGGACCTGTACTACCGCCTGGCGGTGGTGCCCCTGAAGGTGCCGTCGCTGCGGGAACGGCGGGAGGACATTCCCCTGCTGGCGCGCTATTTCCTGCAGCGCTCCGCCACCGCGTCGGGTCTGCCGCAGCGCATCCTGGGCGAGGACGCCATGGCCGCCCTGCAGGCCTATGAGTGGCCGGGCAACGTGCGCCAGTTGCGCAATGTCATGGACTGGCTGCTGATCATGGTGCCGGGCGACCCGGACGAACCCATCCGCGCCGACATGCTGCCGCCGGAGATCGGCTCCATCACGCCCACCGTGCTGCGCTGGGAAAAGGGCGGGGAGATCATGTCCCTGCCGCTGCGCGACGCCCGCGAGGTGTTCGAGCGTGAATACCTGCTGGCCCAGGTCACCCGCTTCGGCGGCAACATTTCCCGCACCGCGTCCTTCGTGGGCATGGAGCGTTCGGCCCTGCACCGCAAGCTGAAGTCGCTGGGCGTGCACGGCAACGAGCGGGGTGAGGGGAAGGGCGAGGAATAAGCCACAACGGATTGATATCGCAGTGATATTTGTCGCTTCTTAAGATTTAAAGTGAGGTTTATCCATGCCGCGGACAGCCTATGTCAACGGACGCTACGTGGCCCACGGCGACGCCCATGTCCATATCGAGGACCGGGGTTTCCAGTTCGCCGACGGTGTCTATGAGGTGGTGTCGGTGGTCGACGGCGTCTTCGCCGATGAGGACGGCCACCTGGCCCGCCTCTCCCGCTCATTGAACGAGTTGGATCTGCCCTGGCCCATGCATCCCATGAGCCTGCGCTTCGTGATGCGCGAGGTGGCGCGCCGCAACCGGGTGCGCAACGGCCTGGTTTACGTCCAGATCACCCGCGGCGCGGCCCCGCGCGATTTCCGCTTCCCGGTGGATCCGGTGCCGACGCTGGTGGTCACCTGCCGCTCCACCAAGTTCAGCGCGCCGCAGCAGCTGGAAAAGGGCGTCTCGGTCATCACCATCCCCGACATCCGCTGGGCCCGGCGCGACATCAAGTCCGTGGCCCTGCTGCCCCAAGTGTTGGGCAAGCAGCGGGCGGCCGAGGCTGGCGCCTTCGAGGCCTGGCAGGTCGATCCCGACGGCACGGTGACGGAGGGCTGCTCCAGCAATGCCTGGATCGTCACCCAGGAGGGCGTGCTGATCACCCGTGCCGCCAGCAACCGCATCCTGAACGGCATCACCCGCCTGTCGCTGCTGGCCGAGGCCGCGGCCGCGGGTATCCCGTTCGAGGAGCGGGCGTTCACGGTGGAAGAGGCGTACGCTGCGCGGGAGGCCCTGATCTCCAGCGCCAGCACCTTCTGCGTGCCTGTCACCCGCATCGACGGCAAGCCGGTGGGCGATGGGGTGCCTGGCCCCTTGGGGCGGCGATTGCGCCAAGCCTATCTGGCACATGTTGGTGTGCCCGATCCCGTTACTGGACCGGTGGTGACCAAGCTGTGACCGTGACCGCGCGCGACATCCTGGAAGTCCCCTCCCTGGCCCTGCCGCCCCTGACGTTACCAAGGGCGGTGCTGTTCGATTGGGACAACACCCTGATCACCAACTGGCGCTGCGTCCATGCCGCCACCAACGCGGCGCTGGAAGCCTTCGGCATGCCCACCTGGACGCTGGAGGAAAGCTACACCCGCGTGCGTCAGAGCCTGCGCGACGCCTTCCCGGCGCTGTTCGGGGATGGGTGGGAGCGGGCGCGCGACATCTTCTACGCCCATTTCGAGACCCACCACCTGCAATATCTCGACCCGCTGGCCGGGGCGGGCCAGTTGCTGGAGGCCTTGTCGGCGCGTGGCGTCTATGTCGGCGTGGTCAGCAACAAGACCGGCCGTTTCCTGCGCACCGAAGCCCGGGCCCTGGGTTGGGACCGCTGGTGCGGCGCCCTGGTGGGGGCGGGGGACGCGGAGGCCGACAAGCCCCATCCGGCGCCGGTGCACCTGGCGCTGGAGCCCGCAGGCCTGGCGCCGGGGCCGGACGTGTGGTTCGTGGGGGACGCCGACGTCGACATGGAATGCGCCCACCGCACCGGATGCGTACCCCTGATGGTGGGGGCGACCCCGCATGGGGAGGGGGCGCTGAGCGTTTATCCGCCGCATCGTCGCTTTGCCGGCTGTGACGAACTTTGCACCTTGGTGGATGGGCTCTAGCACCCCATATCACTTCCTGTGCTAGGATGGCGGACGCTCCGGGGTGTGCCTGGGGCCGCCGGCACTTTCACGCACGGCTCCATAACCGCCGAAAAGGCAATCCCGGGCGCTCCGCAGAGGGCCCCAATAAAGAGCGAGGCATGCAATGTCCGAAAAGTCGCAAAACGTTCAGGACGTGTTTCTGAACCACGTGCGGAAGAACAAGACCCCTGTGACGGTCTTCCTCGTCAACGGCGTGAAGCTGCAAGGCATCATCACCTGGTTCGACAATTTCTCGGTGCTGCTGCGCCGCGATGCCCATTCGCAGCTGGTCTACAAGCATGCGATTTCGACCGTGATGCCGGCCCACCCCATCCAGTTGTTCGAATTGGCCAAGGAAGGCGACCACGATTGATGAGCGTAAACAGTCGGCGGCCCCCCGTATCGGGATGGTCCAGCCGGTTGACGGGAAGGACGGCGGCGCTGTGACGGATCGTCCGGCGGATGAGCCCGCCCTCCTTCCTGATGTGCCGGAGGCGGCGCCGGCGGAGAAATCCGCGCGGCGCGCCCTGGTGATCCATCCCATCCTGCGCGAAGAACTCGACGACAAACGCCCGCCGGAGTCGCGGCTGGAAGAGGCCGTGGGCCTGACCGCCGCGATCGAGTTGGACGTGGTGGCGGCCGAGTGTGTGCGCGTGACGCGGCCCAAGCCGGCCACCCTGCTGGGCGGCGGCTATCTGGAAGAGGCGGCCAGGCGCGTCGCCGAGCTGGGCATCGGCCTGGTCGTCGTCGACCATGCGCTGTCGCCGGTGCAGCAGCGCAACCTGGAACGCGACCTCAAGACCAAGGTCATCGACCGCACCGGCCTGATCCTGGAGATTTTCGGCGCGCGTGCGCGCACCCGCGAAGGCCAGTTGCAGGTGGAACTGGCGGCGCTGACCTATCAGCGCTCACGCCTGGTGCGGTCCTGGACCCATCTGGAACGCCAGCGCGGCGGCTTCGGCTTCCTGGGCGGTCCTGGCGAAAGCCAGCTGGAAATGGACCGTCGCCTCATCGGCGACCGCATCATCAAGCTGAAGGCGGAGCTGGAGGAGGTGCGGCGCACCCGCGGGCTGCATCGCAAGGCGCGGGAGCGCGTGCCCTATCCGGTGGTGGCGCTGGTCGGCTACACCAACGCCGGCAAGTCCACGCTGTTCAATCGCATGGCGCGGGCCGACGTGTTCGCCAAGGATCTGCTGTTCGCCACGCTGGACCCGACCATGCGGTCCATCGTGCTGCCGTCGGGTCGCAAGATCATCCTGTCGGACACGGTGGGCTTCATCTCCGACCTGCCGCACCATCTGGTGGAGGCGTTCCGCGCCACCTTGGAGGAGGTGCTGGCCGCCGACATCATCCTGCATGTGCGCGACGCCGCCCACCCGGACAGCGAGGCGCAGAAGCGGGACGTGGAGACGGTGCTGGCGGAGCTGGGCATCGAGGCGGAGACCGACACCCGCGTGGTGGAGGTCCTGAACAAGATCGACAAGCTGCCGCCCCTGGACCGCGAAACCCTGGTGCGCCAGAGCCGCCGGCCGGACGGTCTGGTGGCCGTGTCGGCCCTGACCGGCGACGGGCTGGAAAGCCTTTTCAACGTCCTGGACCGCCGCATGGTGGCGGGCCGCGACGTGGTCAAGGTCAGCGTGCCGGTCAGCGACGGCGCCGCCATGGCTTGGCTCTATGCCAAGGGCGAGGTGACGGAGCGCGGGGACGACGACGACAACGCCCACCTGACGGTGGCGTTGGAGCCGGCGGACGTGGCCCGCTTCCGCGACCGTTTCCCCGGTTGTTCCGTGGCGGAGACCCCGCCTCTCGCCGAACGGGTTGCCCCGGACAGGCAGGTTCAGGTTTCCTGACCCCATAAATCTACGGCATTCCGTAACGGGCCGCGCATCCACGCTTCCGGCCGCTCCGGCGGTTGGGCTAAGGTGCCGCCCACCCGACGCCGGTCCGCTCATGAGGAGGGGCCGGCGCCCATCCCTGGAGGTTCCAAATGAGTTTCAGGCCCCTGCACGACCGTGTGGTGATCCGGCCCATCGAGCAGGATCAGAAGACCGCCGGCGGCATCATCATCCCCGATACCGTCAAGGAAAAGCCCCAGCAGGGTGAAGTCCTGGCCGTGGGCAGCGGCGCCCGCAACGAGAAGGGCGAGATCGTCGCCCTGTCCGTGAAGGCCGGCGACAAGGTGCTGTACGGCAAGTGGTCCGGCACCGAGGCCAAGATCGACGGCAAGGACGTGCTGATCATGCGCGAGTCCGACCTGCTCGGCATCCTCGAGTAAAATCAGCGGCATGGGGAACTCCATGCCGCAGCCCGCGACTGCGGGCGCCGGAGGTTTTCGGGAAGCGTCAGCGGACGGGAAACCGAGGATAAGCCAAGCGGCCGGATGGCCGCGCCCGGCGCCTGAGGGAAAACGATAAAGGAACTAAAAATGGCTGCCAAGGACGTGAAGTTCAACACGGATGCCCGCGATCGCATGCTGCGCGGCGTGGACATCCTGGCCGACGCGGTGAAGGTGACCCTGGGCCCCAAGGGCCGCAACGTGGTCCTGGACAAGAGCTACGGCGCCCCGCGCATCACCAAGGACGGCGTCAGCGTCGCCAAGGAAATCGAGCTGGCCGACAAGTTCGAGAACATGGGCGCCCAGATGGTGCGCGAAGTGGCCTCGAAGACCAACGACGTCGCCGGTGACGGCACCACCACCGCCACCGTGCTGGCCCAGGCCATCGTGCGCGAGGGCGTGAAGGCCGTGGCCGCCGGCCTGAACCCGATGGACGTGAAGCGCGGCATCGACCTGGCCGTCACCGCCATCGTCGACGACCTGAAGGGCCAGTCGCGGAAGGTCTCCACCTCCGGTGAGATCGCCCAGGTCGGCACCATCTCCGCCAATGGCGAGGCCGAGATCGGCGAGATGATCGCCAAGGCCATGGACAAGGTCGGCAACGAGGGCGTGATCACGGTGGAAGAGGCCAAGAGCTTCGACACCGAGCTGGAAGTCGTCGAGGGCATGCAGTTCGACCGGGGCTACCTGTCGCCGTACTTCGTGACCAACGCCGACAAGATGACGGCGGAACTGGAAAGCCCGTACATCCTGCTGCACGAGAAGAAGCTGGGCAGCCTTCAGCCCCTGCTGCCGGTGCTGGAAGCCGTCGTGCAGAGCAGCCGCCCGCTGCTGATCGTGTCGGAAGACGTGGAAGGCGAGGCGCTGGCCACCCTGGTGGTGAACAAGCTGCGCGGCGGCCTGAAGATCGCCGCCGTGAAGGCCCCGGGCTTCGGCGACCGCCGCAAGGCGATGCTGGAGGATATGGCCATCCTGACCGGCGGCCAGGTCATCTCCGAAGATCTGGGCATCAAGCTCGAGAACGTGTCGCTGGACATGCTGGGCACCGCCAAGAAGGTGGTGATCACGAAGGACGCGACCACGATCGTGGACGGCGTTGGCGCCAAGGCCGACATCGAAGCCCGCATCGGCCAGATCAAGGCGCAGATCGAGGAGACCACCTCGGACTACGACCGTGAGAAGCTGCAGGAGCGTCTGGCGAAGCTGGCGGGCGGCGTTGCCGTCATCCGCGTCGGCGGCGCCACCGAGGTCGAGGTGAAGGAGCGCAAGGACCGCGTTGACGACGCCATGCACGCCACCCGCGCCGCGGTGGAAGAGGGCGTGGTGGCCGGCGGCGGCACCGCCCTGCTGCGCGCCACCCGTTCGCTGACGGCCCTGAAGCCGATCAACGACGACCAGCGCGTGGGCGTGGACATCATCCGCAAGGCCCTGCAGTCGCCGGTCCGTCAGATCGCCTTCAACGCCGGCACCGACGGTTCCATCGTCGTCGGCAAGCTGCTGGACAACGACGACGCGGCCTTCGGCTACAACGCCCAGACCGGTGAGTTCGGCGACATGTTCGCCTTCGGCGTCATCGACCCGACCAAGGTGGTCCGTACCGCCCTGCAGCATGCCGCCTCCGTGTCCGGCCTGCTGATCACCACCGAGGCGATGGTCGCCGAGAAGCCCGAGCCCAAGTCGGCCCTGCCGGAAGGTGGCATGGGCGGCGGTATGGGTGGCATGGGCGGCATGGGTGGCATGGGCTTCTAAGCCCTTGTGTCACTCATAAGCTTGGCTTTCCGGCCTTATGGAGGAGAAGGGATCGTCACCTGGTTCACCCAGGGGACGGTCCCTTTTCTTTTTGGGGCTTTATGGTTTGGCCTATCAATTCTATTCCTAGGGGGCACGACCGCCGCCGCCAACCATAGATGTCCCCCATGACCGCGCCCCTGCCTGCGACCGACATCCCCGCCATTGATGTGGCCGTTGTCGACGCCCTCATTCGTTCCGTGGCCGAAACGGAAATACTGCCCCGCTTCCAGCACCTGGACGGCGGCGATATCCGGGAGAAGGGACCGGGCGACTTGGTGACCGTGGCGGATGAGGCCTCGGAACGGGCGCTGACCACCCGGCTGACGGCGCTTTTGCCCGGCAGCACCGTGGTGGGGGAAGAGGCCGTTTCGGCTGACCCCGCCGTGCTGGATCGCCTGCTGGGAGCTGATCCCGTCTGGATCGTCGACCCCATCGACGGCACCGCCAACTTCGTGGCCGGCAAGCCCCGCTTCGGCGTCATCGTGGCGCTGTCCGCCCATGGTCGCACCGTGGCCGGCTGGATCCACGACCCCGTGGGCCGGCGCACCGTGCGCGGCCGGCTGGGGCAGGGCGCCTGGCTGGTGGGGGACGATGCCGCCGACGCCGGCACGCGCTGCGTCGCCCTGCCGCCGGTGGCGGTGGCGCAGATGCGCGGCATCGCCAATATCCGCTTCTTCGACAGCGACATGCGTCGCCAGCTAACCCAGCGGCGGGAGCGAGTGGCGGAAGCGTACACGCAGCGCTGCTCCGCCCATGACTATCTGGACCTGCTGACCGGCCAGGCGCATTTTAGCCTGAACAACATGATCAAGCCCTGGGATCACGCGGCTGGCTCGTTCCTGTATGCCGAGGCTGGTGGCCACGCCGCCAAGCTGGACGCCAGCCCCTATGGCCCCACCGACCGCACCGGCGGCCTGTTGATGGCGCCGGATGCCAGCAGCTGGCGAGCCCTGCATTCAACTCTGTTCGACGCGGACTAAGAATGGCGGCGTGAGGACACTCATGTCGCGGTGGCCGCGGCCACCGGCGCATACGGATCATATGACGGTCAGCGCCTGTACCGATTTTCCGAACATCGTGGGCGGTGAATTAGAGCCCGCTATTTTCATGGTGGACGGCCGCATTCAAAAATCCCTTGAATAGGATATTGTATACATTCTTAAATGGCCCTTCGATATCGGGGGAGCCGTTCCATGCGTCGTCGTTCGTTCATCGCCGCCCTGCCTGCCGCCGCGGCGGCGGCCCACGCCCTTGGCGCCCGCGCGGCTGTGGAGACGACCGGGGCGGCGGCACTGCTTCCGGCGAGCGAAGCGCCGGCCGTCGCCGGGCCGGTGCCGACGGAGGCGGATTACGAGCGCGCGCTGTCCTTGCGCGACCGCTGGATGGGCCTGACGGAGAACGTGGCGTGGCCCGCGCGCTGGGTGGGCAAGAGCGGGCGCCTGCTGTATCGCAAGACGGTGCCGGGCGGCTTCCAGTTCACCATCGTCGATATCGCCACGCTGCGGAAGACGCCCGCCTTCGACCATGACCGGTTGGCGGCCGAGTTCGGCAAGGCGGCGGGGCGAAGCTTCACCGGCCTGCATCTGCCGTTCGAGCGCGCGCGCTTCAGTGAGGACGGCCAGACCCTTACCTTCGAGTGGGAGGAGGCGGAATGGTCCTGCCGATTGTCGGACTATGCCTGCAAGCGGGAGCCGGAGGAGGGCGGCCGCCGGCCCCGGGGCTTCGGCGTCGTTCGCGACCTGACCCAGCCGGGCGACAACGGCCCCAAGGCCTCGCCCGACGGACGGTGGGAGGCGCTGATCCTGAACCAGAACCTGGCGCTGCGCGAGGTCGCCACCGGTACCGTGACGCCGCTGAGCACCGACGGCAGCGAGGGCGAATTCTATGATGGCGAGACCATCGCCTGGTCGCCGGATTCGCGGAAGCTGGCGATTTACCGCGTACGTCCTGGATTCCGGCGGGACGTGCACAAGGTGGAATCCTCGCCCAAGGACCAGATCGAGCCCAAGCTGCACACCCAGCTCTACCCCAAGCCGGGTGACGCCGTGGATCAGGAGCAGCCGGTGTTGTTCCATGTGCCCCGCGCCGGCGTGCCGGGCCGGAAGCTGGATGTCGACGCCGCCCTGTTCCCCAATCCCTACCTGATGACGGATTTCGAGTGGCGCGCCGACAGCGCCACCGTGGTGTTCGAATACACCCGCCGGGGCCACCAGATGGTGCGGGTGATCGAGATCGACGCCGCCACCGGCGCCCCCCGCGCCGTGGTGACGGAAACGGCCGCCACCTTCGTGAATAACGAGCGCCGCTTCCGCCATGACGTGAAGAAGGGCGGCGCCGAGGTCATCTGGCTGTCGGAACGGGATGGCTGGAGCCACCTCTATCTCATCGACGGTCGCACGGGGAAGGTGAAGACCCAGATCACCAAGGGCGACTGGGTGGTGCGCCATGTGGCCAAGGTGGACGACGAGCGCCGCCAGATCTACTTCGCCGCCAGCGGCATGCGCCCGGGCGAAGATCCCTACCTGCAGCATTTCTACCGCGTGGATTTCGACGGCCGAAACCTGGTGCCGCTGACCACCGCCGACGCCTATCACGACGTCAGCCTGTCCGATGACCTGGCCTACTACGTCGATACCTATTCCCGCGTCGACATGGCCCCGGTCATGGAGCTGCGCCGCACCGCCGATCGGTCGCTGGTGGCGGAGGTCGAACGCGGTGACATCAGCCGCCTGCTGGCCGCCGGTTTCCGTCCGCCGGAGGTGTTCAAGGCCAAGGGCCGCGACGGCAAGACGGACGTCTGGGGCGTCATCGTCCGTCCCCTGGGCTTCGACCCCGCGCGGCGCTATCCGGTCATCGAGAACATCTACGCGGGCCCGCACGACAGCTTCGTGCCCAAGACCTTCTGGCCCTTCGGCTTCCATTCCGGGGGCGACAAGGTCATCGGCATGCAGGCGCAAGCGGAGATGGGCTTCGTCGTGGCCCAAATCGACGGCATGGGCACCATGAACCGGTCCAAGGCCTTCCACGACGTGTGCTGGAAGAACCTGAAGGACTCCGGCTTCCCCGACCGCATCAAATGGTGGCAGGCCGCCGCCGCACAATACCCGCAACTGGACATTGCCCGCGTGGGCATCTACGGCGGTTCCGCCGGCGGGCAGAGTTCCCTGGCCGCCCTGCTGTTCTTCGGCGATTTCTACAAAGCCGCCTTCTGCTACGCCGGCTGCCATGACAACCGCATGGATAAGATCAGCTGGAATGAGCAGTGGATGGGCTGGCCGGTGGATGAGAGCTACGCCCAGTCGTCCAACGTTGACAACGCCCACCGGCTGACGGGCCAGGTGGCCCTGGTGGTGGGCGAGTTGGACGACAATGTCGATCCGTCGTCCACGATGCAGGTGGTGAACGCCCTCATCAAGGCGGACAAGACCTTCGATTTGCTGGTGGTGCCGGGCGAGGGACATTCCGCCGGGCGCTCCACCGGGCCCATCCGCTATGCCTTGCGCAAGCAGTACGGATTTTTCCTGAAGGCGCTGGGCGGCGCCGACGCGCCCGATTGGAACGCCCGCACCAGCACGGCGGCGGTCGTGCCGCCAGCCAGCGGTAACGGCTAGCGGTAACGGATGAAGCTGGGCTGGAGGGGCGCCTGCAGGATCCGCTCTCGGAACTCATAGACCAGGGGGTGGAAGATGTCGCCCAGCAGCTCCGTCCATTTCAGCGGATAGGGGGAGGGCGTGCCGTTCGGCAGCAAAATGCCCTGGCGGTCCAGCGGGTGGATGGCGGGATGGCGCCGCAGATCCGGCAGCTTCCGGTCCAGCAACGCCTCCGTCCGCTGCAACCAGGCGGCTGTCAGGGGCGTGCCCCGGCGGAAGATGAAGGCGCAGAGGCCGATGAGGTCGGTGTAGGACCGGCGCAACTCGTCGCCCAGCGGTCCCTCGACAGGGGCGACGCCGTTGGCCAGCTCCTGATAGCCCAGGGCCAGCTTGTCCGACTGTGCCAACTGGTCGAAGAAGGGGCCCCAGGCCTTCGATGTGGTCTTGATGTCGGTGTAGCCACCACCGTAGTGGTGCATGAGGTAGCAGCGCAGATAGTCCGCCTTGTGCGTGGCGCTGAGGTGGGGCCAGGCGGGATGCAGCGGATGGTCCGGCTTCACCCATCCGTCCAGGGTGTCGCGATTTAGGAAAGCCACGGCGCAGCCGGTGGTGCGGAAGATAGTCCACAGCGCCCGCAGGCGGTCGTCCGACATCTCCTCATGCCCCGTCCACAGGCAGAACAGGGTGCGGTTTTCCAGCGCGTCCAAGTCGAAAGCCATCGTCACACCATCTCGGGCGTGACGGGGATATTGAAGCTGTTCAGCAGGGCGGTGCGCCGCTGGCCCAGGTCGGCGTTGGGCGCGGTGTGGCGGCGGTAGACGTAGAGATAGTCGAACACGGCGTTGTAGTCGTGGGACTGCTGGCTGACGCCGCGGCGTTCGGACTCAGCCCCGCTGTCCTTGAAGATGCGGGCGCCGATGACCGGCACGTGCTGGGCCTTCTGCCGGGCATAGACCGCCAGCATGAACTCCCAGTCCTCATAGGCCCGCATGTGCACGTCGAACCTCAGTCCGGCCAACAGGGCGCGGGGGAAGGCGAAGCAGCAGACCGGGATCTGGTTCTTCAGATAAATCTCATCGCTCAGGCGGCCGGCCATGTCGACGCCCCCTTCCGACAGGATGGCGGCGTCCGCGCCCCGCCGCTCGTTCACGATGGCGCAGTTGAAATAGACGGGCAGGCCCTGCCGCACGGCCGGCTGGTCCTTCAGCGCGGGCAGGAAGCCCTCATACCAGGCGTCATCGTCGTCCAGGAAGAGGATGTAGCTGCCCTTGGCCAGGCTCAGGCCCATGTTGCGGCTGGCCGAGGGGCCAGGCGCCCCGTTGCGGCGCACATACATGTCGGCGGGGGTCAGCAGCTCGGCGCAGACGGCGTCGGTGTCGCCGTCGGTGGCGTCGGAGACCACCAGGATTTCCACCCCGCCCACGCCCTCGCGCTGGGCGTTGATGGACGCCAGCGTCCGGCGCAGCAGCGGCGCCCGCTTGTGCGTGGGCACGATGACGGAAAAGAACGGCAGCTCGGCCATCAGGCCCCCCGACCTGGAATGAAAACGGCCCGCCTCGGACCCTGGCGCCAGTCTCTCAGACTGGCGATGGGATGCCAAGGCGGGCCTGATGCGCGGTTAGTTGGACGCCGAACGCCTCAATTCTTTTTAAACCGGTGCACCGCCAGGCCGGCCGGCGCCTGGACCGTGGGCATGATTTCCACGCGGTTGACGTTGAAGTGCGGGGGCAGGGTGGCGGCCCAGGTCACCGACTCCGCCACATCCTCCGCCGTCAGCGGCGTGGTGTCGGCGTAGACCTTGGCGGCCTTCTCGGCATCGCCCTTGAAGCGCACCAAGCTGAAGCTGGTCTCCACCATCCCCGGCTCCACCGAGGTGACGCGCACGCCGGTGCCCAGCAGATCCGCCCGCAGGCTGAGGCTGAACTGGGTGACGAAGGCCTTGGAGGCGCAATAGACATGGCCGCCGGGGTAGGGGTAGCTGCCGGCGGTGGAGCTGAGGTTGATGATGTGGCCGCGCCCCCGCTCCACCATGCCCGGCAGGATCAGGCCGGTCATGATCGCCAACGCCTTGTCGTTGGTGTCGACCATGATCTCCCAATCGTCCAGGTTGGCCTTTTGCGCAGGTTCCATGCCCAGGGCCAGGCCGGCGTTGTTGATCAGCAGGTCGATCTCGGCGAAGTCGGCCGGAATGCTGGCCACCGCCGCCTCCATGGCCTTGCGGTCGCGTACGTCGAAGGCCAGGGTGTGCGTGGGCACGTCCAGGCTGTCGGCCAGGGTCTTCAGCTTCTCCGTGCTGCGGCCGGCCAGCACCAGACGGCTGCCCAGGGCCGCGAAACGGCGGGCGAAGGCGCTGCCGAAATCACCGGTGGCCCCGGAGATCAGGACGATGCCGGGAATATGGGGCGGGGCGTAACTCATGGGACTGCCTCCTTATTTGATTTACCGTTCCAGGCCCTTGGCCTGCTGCCACAGGGACTCCATCTCTTCCAAGGTCGCGTCCGACGGTCCGCGGCCACCCTCGGCCAGCCAGGCCTCGATCTGGCGGAAGCGCCGCTCGAACTTGGCGTTGGTGCCGCGCAGGGCGGTTTCGGGATCGACGTCGATATGGCGGGCCAGGTTGGCCAGCGCGAACACCAGGTCGCCCAGCTCATCCTGCATGCGGGCCTGTTCGGGGGCGGCATGCTCCATCTCCGCCCGCAGCTCGCCGATCTCTTCCTCGATCTTGTCCAGGATCTCCTTGGCCTGGGTCCAGTCGAAGCCCACGCGGGCGGCGCGCTTCTGCAGCTTCACCGCCCGGGTCAGGGCCGGCAGGCCGCCGATGACGCCATCGAGGGCGGAGGCCTTGGCGCCGCTGGCGGCGGCCTTGGCCGCGCGCTCCCCCGCCTTCTGGGCTTCCCAATTCTTCACCTGGTCGGTGGCGTCGGCCACGGCGCCGACCTCTTCACCGAACACATGGGGGTGGCGGCGCACCATCTTGTCGCTCAGCGCCGTGGTGATGTCGTTGAAGTCCCACAGGCCCCGCTCGCTGGCCATCTGGGCGTAGAACACCACCTGGAACAGCAGGTCGCCCAATTCCTCCTTCAACGCCGCCATGTCGCCCTGCTCGATGGCGTCGGCCACCTCATACGCCTCCTCGATGGTGTGCGGGGCGATGGTGGGGAAGTCCTGTTCCAGATCCCAGGGGCAGCCGCCGTCGGGATCGCGCAGCTTGGCCATGATGGCCAGCAGGCGGTCGATGGGGGCGGTCGCGGACGGGCGGTCGGTCATGGGCTGGTCCCGAAAAGGCGAAAGGGGAGCCGGATGGCCCCCCTTCCTACACCGAACCATGCGCCCGAGGCCACCGGCCCGGCGGCATGCGACATCACTTCTTCAGGCCGATCTCGCGCAGCCGCTGGTCCAGGTACTCACCCGCCGTATAGGCGTCGCTGAGACGCACGTCCGGCCGGGGGTGGAGGAACATGGGCATGGAATAACGCGAGACGTTGTGTTCCGGCGGCGGGTTCACCACGCGGTGGGTGGTCGCCGGGAAGTAGCCGCCCGACGCCTCCTTCAGCATGTCGCCACCGTTGACGGCGATCATGCCGGCGTCGCAGGGCACGTCGTGCCAGTTGCCGGCCGTGTCCTTGGCCTGCAGGCCGGGCTCGCTGCCCGTGACCAGCAGGGTGATGAGGTTGATGTCCTCATGCGCGGCGGCGCGCACGGCACCGGGCTCGAACCCGTCGGCCAAGGGCGGATAGTGCAGCACGCGGAACAGGCTCTGCGTGCTGCCCACCATCATGTCCGGCAGGGCGACGGAGAACTTGGCCTTCACGCCATCGGGCGTGTGCCGCTGCAGCCAGCCCAACAGGTCGGCGCCCAGCTGGGTCAGGGCGGCGTACATGGCCTCCGTCGCTTCCTTCACGCCCGCTGGCAGGGGCCGGTTGGGGTAGACGTGATAGAATTCCTTCAGGTCCTTGATGGGGCTGTCCTTGGCGTTTTCCGAGCGAAAGGGAAAATAGCCGTCCTGCGTCTCGGGCGAGAACAGGTGGTCCATCTTGGACTCCGACGCGAAGAACGCCGCCCATTCCTTGTACAGGCGGTCGATCAGCGCAGGATCGATGGGGTGGTTGCGCAGCACGGCGAAGCCGGTCTCGTGCATGGAACGCACGAACTCGGCCGGGGCCGTGGACTCGGTGCAATCAACACTGGCGATATCGAACATGGGTGTTCCCTGAAGGCGCCGGTTCGCCCCGCCTTGGCGGGTAAGGGGTGGCACGCGGACGCCGTTACATCCGCCCCCGGGCCGCGGGCCAGGGACTGTTTTAAGGATCAAGGCCGGCCGCGGGCAGCCATGTCGAATTTCGGCGACTATCAGCAGGCCGGCGGCCCGCCGTCAACCACGCAGATGTTGGAGAGTGTTTCCGTTTTTCGCAGGGGTATGGTGAAGTCGCCGCATCCTGTCCGGAGGTACCCCATGCGCGTGTCCCTGGTCGCCGCCCTGATGCTGGCCTCCACCGCCGCCCTGGCCCAGCAGAACCCGCCCAGCCCCAATCCGCCCACCGTGGCGCCGACGCTGGCCCCCCTGGGCTTCCTGCTGGGGGATTGGACCGGCGGGGGAAAGACGGCGGACGGCGGCATGGCGCGCGGCACCTCCACCATCAAGGCGGTCGCCGGCGGCGGCGGGTTGCTGCGGCAGGACCACACCGACCTGATGGGCCAGGACGGCAGGCCAGTGCCGGGCGCCGGCTTCGACCAGATCATGCTGATCTACCCGCAGGACGGCACCCTGCGTGCCGATTACCTCGATGGCCAGCACACCATCCACTACACCAGCGCCCAGGTGGTGCCGGGCGAAAGCGTCATCTTCCTGGCCGAGGCCACGCCCGCCACACCGGGCTTTCGCCTGGGTTACACCAAGGTGGATGGGGGCACGCTGCATGTGAAGTTCGAAATGGCGCCGCCTGGCGCCCCCGGCTACATGACGGTGGCCGAAGGCGACGTTAAGCGGCGCAAGTAGGCCTCAGGCCTTTTTCTTCCTGGCGGGCGCCTTGGCCGCCTGCGCCGCCGCCTTGTGCACCCAGTCCCGCAAGGCCGGTGCATCGGCCAGCAAGCCGTGGGGCACCACGACGTAGGTCTTGCTGACCGGTTGGTCCGGCCCGTACCGCAGCGGGTTGGCGCCCGGCAAGGACAGAAGCGCCGCCTGGTCCGCCCCCGCCAGCTTCAGCGCCAGCCCGACATCGGAGAGCGACGCCACCGGCTTGCCTCCGGCATAGGCCAGGATGCCGCCGAACATGGGCTTGTAGGTCAGTTCCAGATCCGGCACCGCCGTCGCCATGATGGTCTGAAGTTTCTTGGGATCGTGCGCCATAAGGGGCCCTGTCGTTAGGCTGGTAACGGGGAATTTAGCATCCCGGGCGTGACAGGTGCTGGCAGGATGGTGGCCCCCACCCCGGCGAAGGTGCTCCCGTCATGAACTCCCCCCAACTGACCTGGCAATTCTGGGCCGTGCTGTCGGCCCTGTTCGCGGCGCTGACCGCCATCCTGGCCAAGGTGGGGGTGGAGGGGGTGAACTCCGACTTCGCCACCCTGGTCCGCACGGCGGTGATCCTGCTGGTCATCGCGGCCCTGCTGCCCATCACCGGGCAGTGGCAGCCACCGGCCAGCGTGTCAGCCCGCAGCTATCTGTTCCTGGTGCTGTCAGGCCTCGCCACCGGCGGCTCATGGCTCTGTTATTTCCGGGCGCTGAAGCTGGGGGAGGCGGCGCGGGTGGCCCCCATCGACAAGATGAGCGTGGTGCTGGTGGCCCTGTTCGGCGTGCTGTTCCTGGGCGAAAGGCTAAGCCTGCCCAACTGGCTGGGCGTGGCCTTCATTGCCCTGGGCGCGGTGCTGGTGGCCTTGAGGTGAAGCCGCAACTCTTTTTTAAGGACTTTCTCGGCATTGTTGCGCCATGGTTAGGGGAGAATCGCAAATGGACGGTGGAGCGTCCCGCACAGATGTTCCCGGGGAGCAGCTGACGGTTGCGGCCCCCAAGCTGCGCGCCATTTTCCAGGCGCAAGCCCAGGCCAGCGTCGGTAGCCTGCACATGGTGGGGCTGGATACCCTGAGGGAACGATTGGGAGCCCGCTGGCCCAAGGTCGCGGATCGGGTCCACACCTTGGCGGGCCGGCTGCTCGACCAGACATTGCGCCCCACTGACGCATGGTTCCGCTACGGTGATGACGACTATGTCGTCGTCTTTTCCCGTTTGGGCCGGAACGAGGCCGGCTTGGTCTGCGCCAAGGTCGTGGAACAACTGCAGCGCATGCTGCTGGGAGATACTGACGCGAGCGCGGTCTGGATCCATTCCGCCGTGCAGGAGATTTCCGGCGAGATCCTGTTCGAGTGCACGAACCTGAATGGCATGCTGAACGAGGCCGCCCATGCTTCCGTTGCCGCCTCCGCCCCCGCGGTGCCGACGCGGGACGATAGCAATCCCTGGGGATATGCCACCCAACAGGAATTGCCGGTAGAGGTGTCCTTCCGTCCCGTCTGGGACGTGCGCAAGGAGGTGTTGTCGATCTACCAGGCCAGGCCCATACGCCCCCGCCGGGGTCGGCAGCCGTCCGTGGGATATGACTGCGTGGCCAATAGCGAGGATTTTCAGCAAATCCTGAGTTTGGACGTGGACGTCCTGCGTCAGACCATGGAGATTTACGGCGAACTGTACCGCAACCAGTTCCGCTGCTTCCTCTCGGTGCCGGTGCATTTCGAGACGCTCGCCAGCCATGTCCGCCGGCGCGAATATCTGGCGGTCCTTCAGGGCATTCCGAAGGAGTTGCTGTCGTTTCTGGCGTTCCACATCGTCGGCCTGCCCCAGGGCGTGCCGATCAGCCGCGCCACCGAGATCGTGAACTTCTTGAAGCAGTTCAGCCGGGTGGTCATCGCCATCGTGGAAAACGGTTGCCAGGATCTGCCGGCCTTGGCCGCGGCCGGTGTCTACATCACCACCATGCTGCTGCCGCCGGGCGCCTCGCCCAAGCGCTGGGGGCCGGAACTGTCGCGCTTCGCCCAGGAGGCGGCGCGCCTGCGCTTGCGCGCGGGCGTGGAGGGGGTGGACTCCAGCCTGCTGGCCTCCTACGCCGACGGCGCCGGTTTCCACTACATGGCCGGCGACTTCATCGGTCCCTGGTCCGAGGTGCCGGAGAACGCCCTGCGCTTCACCCGCGCCGATCTGCGCGCCCGCATCGTCGCGGATTGAGCCGCCTAATCGTCCAGGCCCTTGCCGGCCAGGATGTCGGAGGCGCATTTCTCGACGCGGGCCGCCCGGGTCTTGGGCTGCTTGGCGGATGAGAAGTGCAGCAGGTAGCCGCGCTGCCGGCCCGGCGTCAGCGCTTCGAACGCGGCCTTCAGGGCGGGATCCGCGTCCAGCCGGGTTTGGAATTCCCCAGCCACCGGAAATTCCGTGATCGGCTTGAAATCCACCTTCAGGCCGGCCTTCTCCACGGCGATGGCTTCCAGGATATAGGCCTTCAGCGTGGGCGCCAGCTGGGTGATCTCACCGCTGTTGGTGAAGCGGATCTGGCGGCCGGCCTGCACGTTCTCCGTCTGCTGGATCAGGATGCCGTTGGGATCCTTCATGAGCGCGCCCTTGAAGAACAGCAGGGCGCAATAGTCCTTGAAGCCGTGGATCAGGACGACGTTGGCGCCGTCGGACGTATAGCAGGGGTTGCCCCATTTGAAGTCCTCCACCACCGGGCAGTCCAGCGCGATGGCCCGCAGCTTGGCGAGTTCATCGCTCCATTTGCCGGCCCGTTCCATATAGGCGTCGACCTTGGGATGGGTCATGGCGGTCCTCCCGACCGAATTGTCTTTATTGTATGGATCAGAGCGTCTGGGACTGGCTTTGGCCCTGGCCATCCTGGATTTGAGCCTGCCGCACGGCGGGCGGATCCTCCTCGACCTCCTCGACGTCCACGCTGACATAGAGCGCATGGGTGTCGCCGCCCAGGATGACGCCGCGCAGCGGACAGACGTCGTCATAGTCGCGGCCGTAGGCCAGGGTGATGTGGTTGCGGTCGATCAGGGTGTCGTTGGTCGGATCCATGTCGACCCAGCCGGCATCGGGCCCGCACCACACCTGCACCCAGGCGTGGCTGGCGTCCGCCCCCTGCAGGCGCGGCTGGCCCGGCGGCGGCAAGGTGCGCAGATAGCCGCTGACATAGCGGGCGGGCAGGCCCAGGGCACGCAGGGCGCCGATCATGACATGGGCGAAGTCCTGGCAGACGCCGCGCTTCAGGGCCAGCGCTTCCAGCACGGGCGTGGTCACGCTGGTGGCGGTGGCGTCGAAGGTGAAACCGTCATGGATGCGCCAGGTCAGGTCGCGGGCGCCGGCGCCGATGGGCCGCCCGGGGGGAAGCTGCCGGCCGCGAAGGCCGCCAGGGCAGGGCTGGGCTGGGGCAGACGGGGGGAAGCCTCGATGAATTCCGCCACCGCCAGATGCCGGGGCGCCTGGGCCGCTATTTCCTCCCACGCCGGTGTCGCGGCCAGGTCGGGGGCGGGCCGGGGTGTCAGGGTGACGTCCAGTTCCACCGTCATGGACAGGTCCAGGTGCGGCGTGTCGATAGCGACATAGCTGGTGGGGTTGCCCAGCCAGTCCAGCCGCTCCGCCACCACGGCGGGTGGGGGCTCCACCGTCACCGCCAGCACCCGCGCCCGCTGGCCGGGCAGCTCGCGCGGGCCCAGATGGGCGATCAGCTGCGAGGAGACAACCTGCACCGTGTAGCTGTAGCGCGTGATATGGCGGCAGCGGTAACGGACAGGCGGCAGGCGGGGCTGATCAGGCGGCACGGGCGTGGACATGGCTGAAATAGGCTTGTGACAGCAGGTTGGACACGTCCGGCAGTGCCCAGCCCAACTGGAACAGGGTGGCGCTCAGCAGTCCCATATCCCGGGTCAGGGCCAGGTCCTGCACGCGATAGCTGGCCTGGGCCACCAGGTCTCCCAGGCGGACCAGGGGATCGGCGCCGCCGGCGGCCCCGAAGGCGGGCAGGGAGGGCAGGCGGGAGACCTGGCGGCGGATGGTTTCCAGCTGGAACAGCAGGGAGTGCGGATGTTCCGGATCGGTCAGCAGCAGGCTCAGCGCCGCCTCGCGCTGCACCCCCACCGGGAAGCGCTCGCGATAGGCGGGACCCGCTTCCGCCAGTTCCAGCAGCACTTCCTGCGTGGCGGCGTCCGGCCGTTCATGGGCGATGCCGCTGGCCTGCAGGCGCTCCACCGCGTCGATGGCCCGTTCCAGCCGGCGGCCCAGCACCAGGAAACGCCAGCCGGCGCCGCGCGGCATGCTGTCCAGCTCCAGCCCCGTTTGCGCGGCCAGCACCTGACTGAAATCACCCAGCAAAACCGCCAGCGCCGCGCGGTCCGCCTTGGCCAGGCTGGCGCCCAGGACGTCCAGGCGGCCCAGGACCTGGCGGGAGTCCAGGGGCAGGCGGTCACGCACACTGCCCATGGCTCGGCGCAGGCGGCCCGTGGTGGCCACCAGGCTGCCGGGGTTGGCGGGGTCGACCGCGATCTCCAGCGCCTGGCGCATGCCGCGCGCGGCGTCGCTGTCCGGCAGTTGGGCGATTTCCTGCGGGATCAGGGTGGCGCGGCCCATGAGGCGCAGCAGGGGTGACAGCTCCTCTCGTGCTGCCGGGCGGCTGTCGTCCGACAGGCGCAGGGTGGCGCCGCGCAGCAGGCGCACGGCCGACGCCGCGCGCTCGGCATAGCGGCCCACCCAGAACAGGTGGTCGGCGGCGCGGCTGGGCAGGTTGCCGGGCACCGGGCTGGGTTCGCGCGCGCCATCGGGTGGGGCGCTGATCAGGCGGCGGACGGTGCCCAGCGGCTCCGCCCCCACGACCCAAAGGTCCTTGGAGCCCGCCCCCTCCTGAAGGGAGACGGCGGCGTGGCGAGCGTCGGCGCTGATGCGCACCAGGCCGCCCGGCATGACGGTCCAGCCGCCGTCACCGCTGGCGCAGAGGAAGGCGCGCACCACCAGGGGGCGCGGCTCCACCCGTCCGTCCCGCCACAGGGGCGCGGTGGACGGCGCCACCGGCAGCTGGCCCGCCCAATCCTGCGGCCGGGCGCGGATGCGGGCGGCCAGGGCCTCGCGCGCGTCCTCACCCAGGTCGGGCCCATTGGCGACATGGCCGGGCAGGCTGGAAAAGGCGGGACGCATCACCATGCGGTCCAACTGCGCCAGCAGCGCCGCGCGCTGCCCCTCATCCCCGCCCCAGAAGGTGGGCACGTCGGCCAGCAGCAGCTCCTCGCCCAGCAGGCGGCGGCTCAACGCCGGCATATGGGCCAGCAACGCCATGCTCTCCGCCATGCCGGAACCCAGGGCGTTGACCACGGCGACGGATCCGGCGCGCACCGCCTGCAACAGGCCGGGAACGCCCAGGGCGCTGTCCACGCGCAATTCCAGCGGATCGCAGAAGGCGTCGTCCACCCGGTGCAGGATGACGTCCACCCGCTCCAGCCCCGCCAGCGTCTTCAGGTACACGGCCTGGTCGCGCACCACCATGTCCGCCCCTTCCGCCAGGGTCATGCGCAGGTGACGGGCGAGGTAGGCGTGCTCGAAATAGGCCTCGTTGAAGGGGCCGGGGGTCAGCAGGACGGCGCGGGGATGGCCGTCCACGCCGGAGCATTGCGGCGCGGCGCGGGCCACGGCGGCGCGCAAGGCCTCGAAGAAGGGCGACAGCCGCTCAACATTGCAGGCGCGGAAGGGGTCGGCCAGGGTCTGGCTCAGCACCGCGCGGTTTTCCAGGGCGTAGCCCACGCCGGTGGGCGCCTCCGTCCGGCAGGTCAGCACCCGCCATTGGCCGTCGCCGTCGCGCACCAGGTCGGCGGCGAATAGAACCAGGCGCCGCCCGCCGGGCACCTTCAGGCCCTGGCAGGCACGCAGATATCCCGGGTCGGCATACAAAAGCCCGGGCGGGATGGTGCCGTCGGCCAGCAGGGTCTGCGGACCGTAGAAGTCCTCCAGCACTTTTTCGATCAGGGTGGCCCGCTGCACCAGCCCCGCGCCGATGGCCCGCCATTCCGGGGCCGAGAGCAGCAGGGGAACCGGGTCCAGGGGCCATGGCCGCTCCGTCCCCTGCGGGTCGCGGTAGGAGTTGAAGGTGACGCCGTTCAGGAACAGGCGCTGGCGCGCCGCCGCCCATTTCGCCGCCATCTGTTCCGGGGTGAACGGCCCATGCGCGGCGAAGAACTGCTGCCAATGCGGACGCAGATGCCCCGTGCCGGTCACCATCTCGTCAAAGATGGGACCGGTTCCATAGCCGAGGTCGCCGGCATCACTGAACAGCGACGGCTGTTCCGGCGGCAGTTGGGGGACGGGCTCCGCCAAATCCTATTCAGCCAAGTCTCAGGTCTAGGGTCATGGGATAATCCGGGTTCCGTGTTTCCGGCGGGATGGCCATAGGGCCCGGCGTATGCCCGAAAGGATGGAAGCGCGCCAGCCGGCGCCCCTCGGCCTCGTTGGCATTGACCGGGAAGGTGGTGAAGTTGCGTCCTCCTGGATGGGCGACGTGATAGGTGCAGCCGCCAATGGACCGTTCCGTCCACAGATCCAAAATATCGAAGACCAAGGGCGTATGCACGGGGATAGTCGGATGCAGGCATCCGGGCGGCTGCCAGGCGCGATAACGGACCGCCGCCACATACTCCCCCTCCGTGCCCGTGGGGTGCAAGGGCAGGCGCCGGCCGTTGCAGGTGACGGCGTAGCGGTCGCCCACCAGGCCCGCCATCCGCACCTGGATGCGCTCCAGGCTGCTGTCGACATAGCGTACGGTGCCGCCGCCGCCCGGCTCCTCGCCCAGCACATGCCAGGGCTCCAGCGCCGTCCGCAGTTCCAGGGTCAGGCTGCGCTGGTTGACCGCGCCGATCTTGGGGAAGCGGAAGTTCAGGTGTGGGGCGAACCACGCCTCCTCGAAGGCGTAGCCCGCCTCACGCAGTTCCGCCACCACGTCCTGGATGTCCTGCGTCACGAACTGCGGCAGCAGGAAGCGGTCGTGCAGCTTGGTGCCCCAGCGCACCAGGCCGGCGCGGTAGGGTTCCCGCCAGAACCAGGCGATCAGGGTGCGCAGCAGCAACTGCTGCACCAGGCTCATCTGCGCGTGCGGCGGCATCTCGAAGCTGCGCAGTTCCACCAGGCCCAGCCGGCCGGTGGAGCTGTCGGGGCTGTACAGCTTGTCGATGCAGAATTCGGAGCGGTGGGTGTTCCCCTGCACGTCCACCAGCAGGTGGCGCAGCGCCCGGTCGACCAGCCAGGGCGGCGGGTTGGGTCCGGCGCGGTCCAGCTCCTTGAAGGCGATCTCCAGCTCGTACAGGCTTTCATGCCGCGCCTCGTCCACCCGGGGATGCTGGCTGGTCGGCCCGATGAACATGGTGCTGAACAGGTAGGACAGGCTGGGGTGGTTCTGGAAATAGGTCAGCAGGGAACGCAGCACGTCCGGCCGGCGCAGGAAGGGGCTGTCGGCCGGTGTGGGGCCGCCCACCACCACGTGGTTGCCGCCACCGGTGCCGACATGGCGGCCGTCCAGCGCGAACTTCTCCGTGCCCAGGCGGGTCTGGCGCGCGTCCTCATACAGGGTGGTGGTGGTGTAGACCAGATCCTGCCAGTTGGTGGCGGGGTGGACGTTCACCTCGATCACGCCCGGATCCGGCGTCACGGCGATGCTGTTCAGGCGTGGGTCGCGGGGCGGAGGATAACCCTCCAGGATGACGGCAAGGTCCAGGTCCACACAGGTGGCCTCGATCTGGGTGACCAGCTCGATCCAGTCCTCCAGGTAGCTGGTGGGCGGCAGGAAGATGTAGAGGCGGCCGTCGCGCGGCTGCACGCACAGGGCGGTGCGCACCAGCCACCAGGCGCTGGCGCCCTTTTCCGGCACCTGGTCCCGCACGTCGGCCATGGCGCGCTGGCTCAAGGGTTCCGTCTGACCTTTGCGCAGCACCATCTGTCGTTCCAGATCCTCGCGCGACGGCAAGTCCGGCCGGCTGTCGAAGGGATCCTGTTCGTAGGAATAGACGCGGTCGATGGTGTCGACCCAGGGCAGGGAACCCAGGGGCAGGCGATAGCCGATGGGGCTGTCGCCCGGGGCCAGCAGCAGCCGGTCGCTGCGCGTCGGCCAGGCGCTGGACAGCCAGACGGGGCCGCTGGCCTCATGCCGGCGGCTGATGGGCAGGGCGTGACCGATGGCGGTGCCCAGGCCGGTGTCGAACACCTTGGCCAGGCGCGCCCGCTCCTCCGCGTTCTCCAGCTTGCTGTCGAACGGGTCGACGTTCACCGGCAGCTCGCGTTCCTTGCGGATGTAATGCCAGGGATCCTCGAAGGCGCCGCGGGCATAGTCGGGGTCGATGCCCAGCCGCTCCGCCAGGCGGCGAATGAAGGCCTCGGACTGCGCCAAGCCATAGCCGTAGTGCCGCCGTTCGTCCGCCAGGTACTCGCCGTGCGTCCACAGCGCGTCGCCGTCGCGGCGCCAATACAGCTGCAGCGCCCAGCGCGGCAGGCTTTCGCCCGGGTACCACTTGCCTTGGCCGAAATGCAGCAGGCCGCCCTGGGCGTAGCGGGCCTGCAGGCGGCGGATCAGGTCGCCGGACAGCAGGCGCTTGGTGGGACCCAGGGCCGCCGTGTTCCACTCCGACCCCTCCATGTCGTCGATGGAGATGAAGGTGGGCTCGCCCCCCATGGTCAGGCGGATGTCGCCGTCCACGATCTCGCGGTCCACCTGCTGGCCCAGCCGGTCGATGGCGCCCCACTGGTCGGGGGTGTAGGGCTTGGTGGTGCGCGGCTGCTCCCGGATGCGGGTGACCGACATCGCGTGCTCGAACGTCACCTCGCACATCTCCAGGCTGCCCGTGACCGGGGCGGCGGAGAAGGGGTCGGGCGTGCAGGCCAGGGGGATGTGCCCCTCGCCCGCGAACAGGCCGGAGGTGGGGTCGAGGCCGATCCAGCCGGCGCCGGGCAGGTAGACCTCGGTCCAGGCGTGCAGATCGGTGAAGTCGGCGGTAGGGCCGTCCGGCCCCTCCAGCGGCTTCTGGTCGGCCACCAGCTGTACCAGATAGCCGGAGGCGAAGCGGGCGGCCAGGCCCAGGTTGCGCAGGATCTGCACCAGCAGCCAGGCGGTGTCGCGGCAGGAGCCGGTGCCCAGTTGCAGCGTTTCCTCCGGTGTCTGCACGCCCGGTTCCAGGCGGATGACATAGCCGATGCGCTGCTGCAGCTTCAGGTTCAGGTCGGCCAGGAAGGCGACGGTGCCGGTGGGCGTGCGGTCGACGTCGGCCAGCAGCGCCTTGACCAAGGGGCCAGGCTCGTCAGCCTCCAGGAAAGGTTTGAGGTCCTTGGCCAGCCACGGCTCATAGGTGAAGGGGAACTTCTCCGCCGCCGGCTCCAGGAAGAAGTCGAAGGGGTTGATGACCGCCATGTCGGCCACCAGGTCCACCTCCAGCGTGAATTCCTCCGTCTTCTCGGGGAAGACCAGGCGTGCCAGCCAGTTGGACTGCGGGTCCTGCTGCCAGTTCAGGAAATGCTGCTTGGGCGTGACCTTCAGCGAATACGACAGGATGGGCGTGCGGCAGTGCGGCGCCGGCCGCAGGCGCACCAGTTGGGCCCCCAGATTGATCAGCCGGTCGTAGTGGTAGCTGGTCTTGTGATTGATGGCGACGTGGATGCTCATGACTTCCCCTGTTCACGGAAGCGATGGCGACCCATAGCCCCCGGTGCCCTGACCCGGTCACGGTACCATCAATGCCAGCAGGCGTTAAAGTGCATTGCAGCATGTTTTTTGGGCAGCGCAAAAAATAGGCAATGCGCCGCCCAATCGCGCCGATTAGGTCCGGCCGCCGATATCAAACGCGACGGTCGTGCGTGTTTGCTCGCTGTGGAAGGGGATGGTGCCGTGCCACATGTAGCTGGGGAACAGCACCAGCAGGCCGGGGCGCGGCTGGATGGCCCGTTCCCACGGCAGGGTGGCGCCGGTCCCCTGGGCGAAGGCGCCGAAGGTGATCCAGCCCTGCTTGCCCTCGGCATCCTTCACCACGTCGGGCATGTCCACATAGTAGCAGCCGCTGATCCAGCCCTCGGGATGGATGTGGTTGGTGTGATAGCCCTGGTCGCGCAGGCGGGCGGACCATGATCCTGCCCAGACCAGGGACTGGCCCTTGCGCCGCAGGAAGGGATGGTCGGGATCGTCCGGCAAGGCCGCGATATAGCGGTGGGTGGCGGCCAGGATGCTGTCGCGCAGCGCCTGGATGGCGGGGGCCGCGCCCACGCGCGTGAACAAATTCTCCCGCGTCTGGGTGCCGTTGCGCAGCGTCTGCTCGATGGGTTCGTGCGTGGCCACGTGCTGGGCGTCCAGCGCCGACATCAGGTCGGCGTGGAAGGCCGCCAGGTCGGCGTAGCCTGCCGGCAGCGCCAGGTCGGTGGCTTGGATGAAGCGGTCGTAATCGTAGAGGCCGCGCGGATCCGGCTGGCCCAGCAGGCGATAGGCCGTTGCCTGGAAGGCGGCGGCGAACTGGCTGTCCCGCGCCACGGCGTCCAGGCGCTGGGCGGCCTCCAGCGCCTCGGCCGGCCGGTTCAAGCGCAGGGCGGACTCGGCCACCCGATGCAGCAGCAACTGGTCGTCCGGCGCGGCGGCCAGGCCTTGGCGGGCGGCCTCCAGCGCTTCCTCCACCCGCTGCTGGGCCAGCAGCAGGGTGGTGCGCAGGCGGGGAAGGGCGGGGGCGTCGGGCTGCAGGGCGGCGACGGCGGCGATGTTGGCCTCCGCCTCGTCATGCCGGCCGAACAGGATGTAGGCCTCCGCCGCCATCTTCAGCAGTTCGGGGTCGTTGGGCTTGCGTTCCTTGGCCCATTCATAGGAGTTCAGCAGTTGGGTGTGCTGCCCGGTTTCCCACAACGCCTGGTTCAGGGCGCTTTGCGCGGCGTAGTTCGCCGGATCCAGCACCACCACCTTCTTGAAGCAGACGATGGCGTCGTCCATCTGGCCCAGCGCCAAGAAGGTGTTGCCCAGGTTCAGCCAGATCTGCCAGCGGTCCGGGGCCCGCTCCGCCGCGCGCTTCAGATGGGGGGCCGCCTCCTCGAACCGCTGCTGGCGGCGCAACGCGGTGCCCAGGCTGTTGTTCAGGTAGAAGTCGTTGGGCAGCCGGGTCAGGCCGGCGCGTAGCACCTCCTCCGCCCGCTGCGGCTCATCCAGTTGCAGGTAGGCCTCGGCCAGGCCCACGCGGGCGCCGACGAAGTCGGGCTGCAACTGCAAGGCCCGGCGGTACAGGGGCAGGGCCGTTTCCAGCAGGGAGCGGGCGTTGGCCGCGTCCGTCCCCGCCAGCGTCGTCAGGCATTCGGCGCGGTTGGTGTAGGCCTCGGCATAGTCGGCCTTGTACAGGATGGCTTTTTCATAGAAGGGCAGCGCCTCGGCAGGGCGGCCGGTGTCCTTCAGCAGGTTGCCCAGGTTGTAGTTCACATGCGGCTGGCGGCTGTTCACGGCCAGCGAACGGCGCAGCAGCTGTTCCGCCTGGTCCAGCTTGCCATTGCGCTTGGCGATCAAGCCCATGAGCTGCAGCGCGTCCGGTTCCGAGGCGTCCACCGCCAGCACCTGCAGCAGGATTTGTTCCGCCTCATGCAACTGGCCCCGCGTCTGGAAGGCCAGGGCCTGCTGGATGAGCGCCTGGATGCGCTGTCGCTGGGGCGCCGAAACGGACGGGGTGACGGGGATGGAGAAGGGAGACTGGCCGTTGGTCATGAGGCGTGCGCCGATGCGTCGTGAACGGGAGTGAGAAACGGCGGGCCCCTGGGGTAGGGACCCGCCGCGCATCGGGATTATACGATAAGCCGACCCGGAAGTCGGCGTTTAGAAATCGGTGGTGATACCCCTCGCCGATCAGAAATCGGCGGTGATACCCCTCGCCGATCAGAAATCGGCGGTGATACCTAGGAAGAACGTCCGCCCCAGGGTGTCGTAGATGCCGGGGTAGGTGTTGCCGTTGCCATAGGTGCCCAGCACGCTGACATAGTCGTCGTTGGCGGACTGGATGGGCGGGTCCTTGTCGAACAGGTTGTTGACGCCGAACCGCAGCGTGTAGTGGTCTATCAGGTTGATGGTCCCGGCGAGGTCGAAGTAATTGTACGCGGCGATCTTGCCGTCGATGTTGTTGTAGACGCCGGAACCGGCGTTCAGGCTGGGGTCGGTGCTGTTGTTGTCCAGGCTGGTGCCGCCGATGTAGCGCCAGTTGACCGACAGGTCGGCGTTCCACGGCGTGTTCCAGGTGACGCGGACCTGATGGCGCCAATGGGGCGTTGGCTGGCCGCAGGTGCTGCCATAGAGGCCGGCGCAGTCATACTTGGCCTCGTGCAACAGCGGCTGGTAGCGGTTGAACTGCGTCCAGGAGCCGATGAACTTCAGGGTCACGCCACCCAGGTCCTTGATCCCCAGATCCTCCAGGTCCTGGCGGTAGGTGCCGGAGATGTCGATGCCCGCCTGCTGGCGGTAGCCGGCGTTGATGTCGGTGGTGATGAAGTAACCGTCACTGGAGTTCAGGCTGCCCGCGGCGCCGCGGTGGATCAGGTCGCAATAATAGGAATTACCGGTGTTCAGGCATTGCGACATGATCTGCGAGGTCGGCACCGTGCCGATCAGGTCCTGGATCTTGATGTTGTAGTAGTCGACCGTGGCCGCGAAGTTGGGCATGAAGGTCGGCGTGAAGACGAAGCCGGCGGTATAGGTGTCCGCCGTTTCCGGCTTCAGCGCCTTGTTGCCGCCGCTCAGCGTGTTGCAGCCGTCGACGGAGGTGCATTCGGAGATGTTGCCGTACTGCGCGGCCGTGACGCCGGTGCGGCCGCATTGGGCCAGTGAGGCCGACGGGCTGGAACCGGAGCAGGGGTCCAGCGCGCCGCCGATGCCCGAGGTGCTGGTCTGGAACAGTTCGATGATGTTGGGCGCGCGGACGGCGTGGTTGTAGCCGCCGCGGAAGGCCACGTCGCTGATGGGGGCATAGTTCAGGCTGGCCTTGTAGGTGTTGGCCTTGCCCGCCAGGTTGTAGTCCGACCAGCGGTAGCCGGCGTCGATGGACAGGTCCTTGATGAAGGGTTGGTCCGACACCAGCGGCAGGCGCAGTTCGCCGAAGATGTCCTTCACCTCGGTGGCGCCCACGGCCGGCTGGGTGGTGCCGGCGCCGGAGCCCGACAGGTCGCCGGACAGCACGTTCTCGCTGTACTTCAGGTCGATGGCATCGCGCCGCCACTCGCTGCCCAAGGCGACGGCCACGGCATCCTTGGCGAAGGGGCTTTTCACGCCCCAGGCGCCGAAGTCGCCGGAGACGGTGCCGCTGACGATGTCCTGGGTGGTGCTGCCTTCCTTGAAGCTGGTGGTGTAGACGTAGTTGTAGGCGGCGCTGCTGATCTTCCCCAGCTGGAAGATGTTGATGGGCACGCAGGCCGTATCCGTGCCGCTGATGACGGATTCGCAGGTGGCGACGCCGTTGACGTTCTTCGCCAGCAGCGCGTTCTGCAGCTTGGCGATGGAAACGTCGTTCTGGTAGGTCTCGTTGTAGATCACCGCCGAATGCTGGGCGTAAACGTCGTAGGACCAGCCGCCACCCAGGTCGCCCCTGGTGCCGATGACATAGCGGTAGTCGGTGTGCCGCAGGTCATCGTAGCGGGGCGCGTTGTTGTCGGTGAAGCGGTAGGCGACATAGCCTTTCCAGGTGGCGCTGGCGCTGCCGGCGTTGGCGCCGCACAGGGTCGTCGCTTCGGATGCCGACATCAGCGGGTTGTCGCAGTTGATGGAATAGGTGGTGCCGCTGAAGAAGCCCGACGGCGCGATCTGCGCCTTGGTGTGGTCGGACATGAACATGAAGTCGGTGTAGACGTCGAACGCCGGGCTGATCTCATAGTGCGCGAAGGCGCCGCCCGTGTACCGCTCATCCTGGCGCTGGATGTAGTTGTAGGGGCCGTAGTTGAAGGCCAGCGCGCTGTTGTATTTCACGAAGGATGCGGAGCCGTCGGGGTTCAGCGAATAGCCGGTGCCCGAGCCGTTGGTGCGCAGTCGGGCATAGGCGCTGTTGGACGAGCCCGAGCAGTAGCGCTGGTTGTCCTGGGTCGCGAGGGCGTCCTCGTTGCTGCTGGTGGTGGCCATGGTGCAGGCCGACCAGTCGCGGGTCGCCTGCGTCACCGGTTCGGTCCAGCGGTAGGTCGCGTAGGCGGTCACGTTGCCCTTGTTGTTGGGTGAATTGACACCCATCACGAAGGAGCTGTCGCGGACGAAGCCGTCGAAGCGGTCGCCCGGGACCGTGACCGGATATTTGGAACTCTTCAGCACCTTCTGGGCGTCATCGTTCTCGTTGCTGTGCTGGGCGGCGGAGAATTGGTAGTCGACCTTCACGCCTTCGAAATCGCGTTTCATCTTGAAATTCACGACGCCGGCCACGGCGTCGGAGCCGTAGACGGCCGAGGCGCCGCCCGTGACCACGTCCACGCTTTCCACCAGCGCGCCGGGGATGAAGTTGACGTCGGCGTAGGGATATGTCGGATCGCCCAGCGGCATGCGGCGGCCGTCGATCAGGACCAGGGTGCGCGCCTCGCCCAGGTTGCGCAGATTGATGGTGGCGGTGCCGGTGGCGCCGTTGGACTGGGCGTTGGTCTGGGCCGCCGTGATGCCGGGCAGGTTGTTCAGCATCGTTTCGACGTTGGTCGTGCCCTGCAGCTTCATCTCGACGCTGTCGACCGTCGTCAGCGGGCTGTCGCTGGTCAGGTTCGCGGCCTGCTTGATGCGCGAGCCCGTGACGATGATTTCCTGCATGTCGCTGGCGTTGGCCGACTGTTGCGCCGCAACATCCGCCGACGCCGCCAAGGCGCCGACAAGCATGGTCGAGGACAGCAGCAATGCGCGCCGCCCGAATTTTGGCATGCCCATGGATTTCCCCGCTGTTCTGGAGATTGTTGATATTGCTGGCCCCAACCAGACAAATCTCTTTTGAAATCATGTCCCCTTGTGACTGGGGTCAACGGGGAAAGGCTATTTTGGATAATTTATTCCCGTCAATGCTGCGTCGCAAAATTGACGATTTCGGGAACCGGTTTCATGGTCAAGTGTAACTGCCGTGTAACAGTCGTGCGCATTCCTGAAATGATTCAGAAACATAATTACCGGCAGTTCTGCCTAGATCGAACGGAATAGACAAAAGCGGTACCGACTCGCGCCACTTTTCGAATGGTCTAGGCTCTTGCGGGTAATCTTCGGAAAAGGGGGCGGGGCCGCCCGCGAGAGCCCGTGGGGCGACTCAGGGAGCCGCGCGGGCGGCTGCGGGACGAGCGGTCAGCGCGCCAGCCGCTGCGACAGGATGATGGAGGAGTTGGTGCGCTCCACCCCCTCCACCGCGCCGATGTCGTCGATCACGATGTTCATCTCGGCGATGGATTCGGTGGAGACGACGGCGATCATGTCGAACGGGCCGCTGACGGCGTACAACTGGCGCACCTGGGGCATGGCCTTCAGCCGCGTTTCCACTTGGCGCGCCGCTTTGGGCGCGATGGTGATGGCGACATGGCCCTGGATGCGCCGTGCCAGGTAATCCTCATCCAGCCGGATGGTGAAGGCGGTGATGACCCCGCGCGACACCAGGCGCTCCAACCGCGCCTGCACCGTGGTCCGGGAAACGCCCAAGCGCTTGGCCAGGGTCACGGTGGGCAGCCTGCTGTCGGCCTCCAGCAGACGCAAGAGGGCGATGTCCAGGTCGTCAGGTTGAAATATGTCGATCTGGCTGTTCATTTTGCGCACCAATTTCCATCATATTGGACGCATTGATTGTTCATTCCGTCAAGGGTTTGCCCGACAGTCGTTCCAACAGGGAACTTTTGACCGGGAGAGCACACATGCGTCGCATCGTCGTCGTCGGGGCGGGCAAGATCGGGTCCATCATCGCGGAGAACCTGGCGGGATCGGGCGATTTCCTGGTGACGGTCCTGGACCGCTCGGCCAAGGCGCTGGATGGCATCTCCAGGCGCCTGCCCATTGAGCGGCGCGAGGTCGACATCAGCGACGTGGCCGCCCTGACCGAGGCGCTGACCGGCGCCTACGCCGTGCTGAGCGCCGCGCCCTATCACCTGACCATCAAGGTGGCGGAGGCCGCCGCCATCGCCCGCTGCCATTACCTGGACCTGACGGAGGATGTGGCCACCACCCGCCGGGTGAAGGAACTGGCGGCCAACGCGCCCAACGCCTTCATCCCACAGTGCGGGCTGGCGCCGGGCTTCATCTCCATCGTCGCCGGCAGCCTGGCCAAGAAGTTCGACACGCTGGAGGCCGTGCGCCTGCGCGTGGGCGCCCTGCCGCGCTACGCCAGCAACTCCCTGGGCTATAACCTGACCTGGAGCACCGACGGCGTCATCAACGAGTATTGCGAGCCCTGCGAGGCCATCGTCGAAGGCACGCTGCGCGAGGTGCCGGCGCTGGAGGAGCGGGAGGAGTTCTGGCTGGACGGCGTGCCGTACGAGGCGTTCAACACCTCCGGCGGCCTGGGCAGCTTGGCGGAGGTGCTGAAAGGCCGCGTGCGTACCCTGAATTACAAGACCATCCGCTATCCCGGGCATTGCCAGCTGATGAAGACCCTGCTGAACGATCTGCGCCTGCGTGACCGGCGCGACCTGTTCAAGACGGTGCTGGAGGGGGCCTTGCCCGCCACCATGCAGGACGTCGTGGTCATCTTCGTCACCGTCAGCGGCATGCTGGATGGCCAGCTGACCCAGGAAAGCTATTCCAGCCGCGTGTTCGGTGACTTCGCCCATGGCCGCCAGCGCACCGCCATCCAGACCACCACCGCCGCCGGCATCTGCGCCGTCCTGGACATGCTGGCCGACGGGCGCCTGCCGTCGCATGGTTTCATCCGCCAGGAAGACATCGCCCTGGATGATTTCCTGGCCAATCGCTTCGGTCGCGCCTATCAGGGGGCGAACCCGGTGGACCAGGTGGTGGCGCGCGTCGCCTGATCCAGTGTTGCGCCCCGTCCTGTTTCCTAGGCTGCGACCGCAGCCGCCGAAGTTTTTTGGGGAGCGGAGCGGACTGAAAAACGAGGATAAGCCAAGGTCGCGGATGCGGCCGCCCGGCGCCTGAGGGAACGGAAGATGAATCAGACCAAAGATGACATTCTGGCGGTGCTGGACCGGCTGGGCGTGGATCGGGCCGTCCTGGCGGGCGGCGATATCGTGGCGCGCAGCCCCATCGATGGCGCCGAAGCCGGCCGGGTGAAGGCCCTGTCCGCCGCCGACGTGGACGCGCTGGTGGGCAAGGCGCACGCGGCATACCTGGCGTGGCGCGTGGTGCCGGCGCCCCGCCGGGGTGAACTGGTCCGCCTGCTGGGTGAGGAGCTGCGCGCCGTCCGTACCGACCTGGGCCGTCTGGTATCGCTGGAGGCTGGCAAGATCCTGTCCGAGGGCCTGGGCGAGGTGCAGGAGATGATCGACATCTGCGACTTCGCGGTCGGCCTGTCCCGCCAGCTCTACGGCCTGACCATCGCGACGGAGCGGCCGGGCCACCGCCTGATGGAAACCTGGCACCCGCTGGGTGTCTGCGGCGTCATCAGCGCCTTCAACTTCCCCGTGGCGGTGTGGTCGTGGAACGCGGCCCTGGCGCTGGTTTGCGGCAACAGCGTCGTCTGGAAGCCGTCGGAAAAGACGCCGCTGACCGCCGTCGCCGTGCAGGCTGCCTTCGACCGCGCCGCCGCCAAGTTCGGTTCCGCTCCGGATGGTTTGTCCATCCTGGCCCAGGGGCATGCCGACGTGGGCCAGGCGCTGGTGGACCATCCGCTGGTGCCGCTGGTCTCGGCCACCGGGTCCACCCGCATGGGCCGGGCCGTGGCGCCCCGCCTGGCGGCGCGCTTCGCCCGCGCCATCCTTGAACTGGGCGGCAACAACGCCGCCATCGTGGCGCCCTCGGCCGACCTGGAACTGGCGGTGCGCGGCATCGCCTTCGCCGCCATGGGCACGGCCGGTCAGCGCTGCACCACCCTGCGCCGCCTGATCGTGCACGAGGCCGTGGCCGACCGCCTGCTGGACCGGCTCGCCGCCGCCTACCGCAGCGTCAAGGTGGGCGATCCGCGCGAGGCGGGCACCCTGGTGGGGCCGCTGATCGACAAGGCCTCCTATGAAGGCATGGCCAAGGCCCTTGCCGCCGCCAAGGCCGCCGGCGGCACCGTCATCGGCGGGGAGCGGGTGGATGTGGGCTCGGGCGACGCCTATTACGTGCGCCCGGCGCTGGTGGTCATGCCGGACCAGACCGGCCCCATGCTGGAAGAAACCTTCGCCCCCATCCTCTATGTCGTGCGCTACCGCGACCTGGACCGGGCCATCGCCCTACAGAACGGCGTGCCGCAGGGGCTGGCCTCCAGCATCTTCACCACCGACATGCGCGAGGCCGAGGCCTTCATGAGCCCGGCCGGTTCCGACTGCGGCATCGCCAACGTCAACCTAGGCCCCTCGGGCGCCGAGATCGGCGGCGCCTTCGGTGGCGAAAAGGAGACCGGCGGCGGGCGCGAGGCCGGGTCCGACAGCTGGAAGGCCTATATGCGGCGGGCCACCAACACCATCAACTATTCCAGCGCCCTGCCGCTCGCCCAGGGCGTCCAGTTCGACATCGGTTGAGGAGGGCTGGTTCCATGAAGACGCCCACCGTACAGAGGATCGTCCAGAGCCTGGTCGGCAATGAGGAGGCCGGCCGGCTGATGGAGATGCTGGCGCTGCACGCCGATTTCCTGGCCGACCATGGTGACGCCGTCCCGCGCGCCGGGGTGGCCCAGGCCCTGACCATGCTGCTGTTCCGAGGCCTGCTGCGCGAGGTACCGGAGGGTGCCCGCTATGTGCGGGAACAGGGGGGGCGCATGGTGTTCGACCATGGCGCCCTGCGCACGGTGAACGCCCCCGGCCTGGGGGCCCTGCCGCCGGGCCATGCCGCCTTCGCCCGGGTGCTGGAGCCGCTGGGCTATCACATCAGCGGTACCTACCCGCTGGAGCGGCTGCGCATGATGGGCTACGCCTACACCCATCGCGACTATCCCGACGACATCGCCCAGTTCTTCGTCAGCGAGATCTTCCCGGATCGGTTCTCGCCCGAGGTGCAAGCGGCGGCGCAGGCGGTGTTCCAGGTGAAGGACGATCCCCTGGCCACCGACGCCAAGGGTTTGTTGGACCGGCTGAGCGCCGGTGGCACGCTGACGCTGGATGAAGCCACCGGCCTGGTGGGCGAACTGGTGCGCCTGTTCGACCGCCACCACCCGGTGCCCACCCTGGCGCAGTATGAGACGCTGCTGGCGGAATCGGCGGAACTGGCCTGGATCGCCACCGAAGGCAATCGCTTCAACCACGCCACCGACCGGGTGGCCAATGTGGAGGCGCTGGCGGAGGAGCTGAAGGGCCGGGGCTATGAGATGAAGCCCAAGGTGGAGGTGTCGCGCAACGGCACGGTGCGCCAGACGGCGCTGCGGGCCGCCATGGTGGAGCGGCCGTTCATCGACGCCCGCGGCGCGACGGTCAGCCGCGTCGTGCCGGGATCGTTCTACGAATTCATATCGCGCGACCCCATCGACACCGAAACCGGCCGACGGCTGGACCTACAATTCGATAGCGGCAATGCGCAAGGCATCTTCAAGATGACGGCGGCGGGGGCCGGCTGCTGACCATATGTGATGGTACGCGCGTCCGGCCCCATCCTTACGAACAGGGTGGGGCCGGAATGATGCGGCTTATGGGCCCGGGCCGATGGGCGGGTGGCGCGAAAGGTTGACCGGATACCGCGATGTCCCCACAATTCCGCGCCTGATCGTTGCCGCCCCGGGGGTTTGGGGCACCCGGACCCGGACGGCCTCGCGTCCTAAACAGAAAAAAGCATATCCATGACCAATAAAGAGGACCCCGCGCCCGCCACCACGTCCACCGGCGGTTCGCGCACGCCCCTCATCGTGATCGGCCTGCTGCTGCTGCTGGGGCTGCTGACCGTGGGCGGCATCATGCTGTACCAGCACCACAAGGCCAGTTCCGCCAAGTCCGCCGCGGCCACGGCCGAGGCGCAGAAGCCGGCCGGCCCGCCCTGGGCCAAGAATTGCGCCAAGGACGCCAATGGCGGCGACGTCTGCTATGTCGAGCAGTTCGCCATCGCCAACCCGGGCAACACCATCGTGCTGCATGTCCAGATCGGCTACATGTCGGCCGACGGCAAGCCGGTGTTGGTCATCACCGTGCCGCTGGGGACGCCGGTGCAGCCGGGTCTGCAACTGACGCTGGACGGCGCCAAGCCCATCGCCCTGCCGCTGACCCTGTGCCAGCAGGGCGGCTGCGTCGCGTCGGCCAACCTGGACCAGGATGTGCTGAAGCAGTTCACCACCGGCACCGTGCTGATGGTGCGCTACGCCAAGCCAGACAAGACGGCGATGGACGTGCCGGTGCAGCTGGCCGGCCTGGCGCCCGCGCTGCAGAGCCTGGGCCCGCCGCCGGCCCCGAAGCCGGCTGACGCCGCCAAGGCGGCGGAACAGCCGAAGAAGTAGGCCGGGTGCGGATCAAAGAAAAAGGGCGGCGTCCTCCAGGGGGCGCCGCCCTTTGTCGTTTGGGGGCGCCCCCGTGTCAGGTGCCCCGGGCCTTGGACTTGGCGTCCAGCGCCGTGGCGGTGCGCGGGGTCATGTCGTCCAGGTTCCAGTCGGCCGGGTTGAAGGGCCGGGTGCTGGGCTTCCCATTGGGATAGCCGTGGATGTCGTCCTGGCTGTTGATGATCTCGCCCCGGCCCTCGGCCACGTCGGCCAGCAGGCGCACGTCATCGTAGTCGCGGTCCCAGGGGCGGGCGCCGGCGTTGTGCAGCACGGATTTCTGGACCTCGGTCGCCGGCAGGGGCGTCAGGCCTTCCGGCCACAGCGGCGGCTTGTCCATCTCGATCACCTTGGCGGGCGAGGTGGTGTAGCGGCCCATCAAGGGCAGCGGCTCGCCCGCCCGGTCCACGGCGATGTTGTCCTTGCCGTAGTACTCCAGGTCGCCATAGCCGCCGATTTCCAGGAACGCCAGCGGCGTGGGGGTGGAGGGGCCGGCCCGCAGCACGTTGCCCACGGCCACCATCTGGCCGACCTGGTAGGGATGGTCGCCCCACTCCTCGGCCTGCAGGTTGTAGTGCACCGCCCGCTGGCCGGGATCGTAGATCAGGTTGTTGACGATGGCGCCGTGGACGCCGCCCTTGAACAGGGGGCTGCGCTCCACATTGTGGGCGTACAGGTTGCCGACGATCAGGATGTCGGTGATGTTGTCGTGGATGAGCGAGCCCTTGGAGTGCTCGATCTTCAGGTGGGTGGCGCGGGCCAGGCCCTCGGCGATGATGTTGTTGGAATAGGTGATGCGGTGCGAGGTGTGCTGGCGCCATTCGTCCGGGGTGTCGCCGACGAAGCGGGGGCCGGAGGCGGACAGGTTCTCGTCCGTGGCCCAGGTCAGGCTGCAATGGTCGACGATGACGTTGTAGGCGGCCTTCACCGTGCTGAAGGCATCCTCCTCCCAGCCGCTTTTCTTGGGCGCGCCGGCGTCGCCCACGCGGATGCGGATGTGCTGCATCACCACGTCGTGGGCGCTGACATCCATGCCGCCACGGATCAGGGTGATGCCGGGGGAGGGGGCGGTCTGCCCGGCGATGGTGACGAAGGACTCGTCCAGCTTGAGGGTCTTCTGGTTCAGGTCGATGACGCCGCCGACCTCGAACACGATGATGCGCGGGCCCTTGCTCTCAATGGCCTCGCGGAAGGAGCCGGGCCCCTCATTGTTCAGGTTGGTCACCTTGATGATCTTGCCGCCGCGCCCGCCGGGCGTGTGCGCCGCCCAGCCCACAGCGCCGGGGAAGGCCAGCTGGTCCGCCTTCTCGGCGGCGCCGGCGCCGCTGACAGCCACGCCACCGGTGGCCAGCAGCGTGGCCATGGCGGTGGTGGCCAGAATACGTCTGATCAACGGTCTATCCTCCCAGATGTTTGTTATGGCGATGGCGGGCCGCGGCGCGTCAAGCATGCTGGACCCCGCTCTCGGCATCAATAAATGACACCGGTTTCCTAATGGGGCAAGAGTTCAGTTCCGGGGGTGCGGCGGAATGACGCCTGTCCTGGAGCGGGACTGGCCCCGCGACAATAAAACCCTTTTGCGGCGGCGCGCGGGACGCGGCATGTTAGAAACTTGAAGCGGGAGTTCAAAAAGAAGTCCTGAAAAAGAAAAACGAGAAGAAGACGAGCTATGACCCAGGATGCCGCGCCGCGTAAGGGGCGCCCCCGGCGGGGACGTGCCGCCGCCATCCAGACCGTGGCCGTGGAGGCCGTGACCTGGACCCTGGACCGGCCGCCCACCATCAATGACGTGGCCCGCCTGGCGCACGTCTCCAAGAAGACGGTGTCGCGCGTCATCAACCAGTCGCCCTTCGTGAATGAAGAGACGCGCACCATCATCAACGCCATCATCGAGCAGATCGGCTACATGCCCAGCCCCCAGGCGCGCGGGCTGGCCTTTCAACGGTCCTTCCTGCTGGGCCTGGTCTATGACAACCCCAACGCCCAGTTCATCGTGAACATCCAGGAAGGCGTCCTGGCCGCCTGCCGTTTGGCGGGGTTCGAGCTGGTGGTGCATCCCTGCGACCAGAAAAGCCCGCATTTCCTGAACGACGCCAAGCAGTTCGTGCAGCGCCAGAACCTGGATGGCGTCATCGTCGTGCCACCGGCGTCGGAGAACCCGCAACTGGTCGAGGTGCTGCGCGACCTGGGCTGCCGCTACGTCCGCCTGTCGGCCGTGTCGCTGGACGAGGCCGCCAACATGGTGGTTTACAACGACCGCCAGGGCGCGGCGGAGGTGGCGGAGCATCTGGCCGGCCTGGGCCATCGCGACATCGGCTTCATCGCCGGCCCATCGCGCCACCGCTCCGCCCACGAGCGCCGCGAAAGCTTCGTCGGCGCGCTGAGGAACCACGGCATCACCCTGCGCCCCGAGATGGTGGAGGAGGGGGCCTACACCTTCGAATCCGGCGAGGTCTGCGCCACCCGCCTGTTGACGCGCGAGCCGCGCCCCACCGCCATCTTCGCCAGCAACGACGAGATGGCGGCCGGTGTCTACAAGACGGCGCAGCGCCTGGGCATCAGCATCCCCCGGGATTTGACCATCGTGGGCTTCGACGACAGCCCCATCGCCACCCGGCTGTGGCCGTCGCTGACCACCGTGCGCCTGCCGGCCAAGGATCTGGGGCGGCTGGCGGCGGAAAAGCTGATCATCCGCATTTCCAGCGATGAGGAGGAAGGGCACACCGCCACCGGCGTTGTCAGCCGCATGGTGGTACGCGAGTCCTCCGTTCCGCCCCGGGGCTGATCCTGACCTTTTGCGTGTTTCGGCGCCTAAATGCGCGATGCGAAATTGACACCGGTTACCAACCTCGGTAGGACAGGGGTGGGAGGATGAGGGTCCGGCGTGCCGGAAACCGTCCCATAAACGAGGGGCTGCCGCATTTCCTTTGTCCGCGCCACGACGGACGGGGGGCGGGCCCGGTGGACACTGCCCGGTGGATATTGCCAGTGGATATTGAAGGAAGGCCCGCATGGCCCAGCACCTGACCCTGCATGAAGATCGCCTGTTCCCCGCCGACCCCGCGGTGCGCGCCATCGCCCGGCGCCTGTACGCGGCGGTGAAGGGCCTGCCCATCATCAGCCCGCATGGCCATACCGATCCGTCGTGGTTCGCCGGCAACGAGGCGTTTCCCAACGCCACCGCCCTGCTGCTGCAGCCCGACCACTATCTTTACCGCATGCTCTACAGCCAGGGCGTGACCTTGGAACAGCTGGGCATTCCGGCCGCCGGCCAGCCGGCCCCCGATGTGGACCCGCGCGAGGCCTGGCGGCTGCTGGCCAGGAATTTTCACCTGTTCCGCGGCACGCCATCCTCTACCTGGCTGAACCATGTCTTCACCCAGGTCTTCGGCTTGGATGTGAAGCTCAGCGCCGAAACCTCCGACCTCTATTTCGACACCATCACCGCCAAACTGGCGACGGAGGAATTCCGACCGCGCGCCCTGTTCGAGCGCTTCAATATCGAGGTCATCGCCACCACGGAAAGCCCGGTGGACACGCTGGCCCATCATGAGGCCATCCGCGACAGCGGCTGGAAGGGCAAGGTCATCACCGCCTATCGCCCGGACGCGGTCATCGATCCGGAGCATGAGAACTTCCGCCCGGCCATGGAACAATTCGCCGCCATCACGGGCGAGGACGTGTACAGCTGGCGGGGTTATCTGAACGCTCACGCCAAGCGCCGCATCGACTTCAAGGCCGTGGGCGCCACCAGCAGCGACCATGGCCATGTCACCGCCGCCACCGCCGACCTGTCAGCGGCCGAGGCCGAGGCCCTGTTCGCCCGCGTGGTCAAGGGCACCTTCACGGCGGCGGATGCCGAGCTGTTCCGCGCCCAGATGCTGACCGAGATGGCGGGCATGAGCCTGGAGGACGGGCTGGTCATGCAGATCCACCCCGGCTCCTTCCGCAACCACAACCACCAGATCTTCCAGCGCTATGGCCGCGACAAGGGCGCCGACATCCCGCTGCGCACCGAATACGTCCACGCGCTGAAGCCACTGCTGGACCGCTACGGCAACGATCCGCGCCTGTCCGTCATCCTGTTCACACTGGATGAGACGGTCTATTCGCGTGAGCTGGCGCCGCTAGCCGGCCATTACCCGGTGCTGAAGCTGGGCCCCGCCTGGTGGTTCCATGACAGCCCGGAAGGCATGATGCGCTTCCGCGAGCAGACCACGGAAACGGCGGGCTTCTACAACACCGTGGGCTTCAACGACGACACCCGCGCCTTCCTATCCATTCCCGCCCGCCACGACGTGGCCCGCCGGGTGGACTGCGCCTTCCTGGCCCGCCTGGTGGCGGAGCACCGCATCGATGAGGACGACGCGGCGGAGGTGGCCGTCGACCTGGCCTACCGCCTGCCCAAGCGTGCCTACAAGCTGGACTGATGAGAGGCGCGCCGTGGGCGGTGACGTCCGCGCCGCGCTTCTTCCCCCAGATGGGGAAACCACAACAAACGGGGAGAAGGGCCATGTTCAAGAAGGTGTACCAGGCGACCCATCCCGACATGATGGATGGCGCCCGTAACCAGCAGCTGCGCGACCGCTACCTGATCACCGACCTGTTCGTGGCCGGTGAGGTCAGCCTGAATTACTCCCATAACGAGCGCTTCGTCATTGGCGGTGCCGCCCCGGTGGACGCCTCCGTCAGCCTGCCCCCGCAGACGGAGCCGGCCTCGGCCGCCGGCAAGCCCTTCCTGGAGCGGCGGGAACTGGGCATCGTCAATGTTGGCGGCCCCGGCACGGTGACGGTGGACGGCACCGCCTATGATCTGGCGTCGCGCGACGGCCTGTATGTGCCCATGGGGACGGAGACGGTGGTGTTCGCCTCATCCGACGCCGCCCATCCGGCCAAGTTCTACCTGGCCAGCACGCCGGCCCACGCCCGCTTCAAGACGGTGAAGATCTCCATCGACCAGGCCGTGCCGCTGGAGCGGGGCGCGCTGGAGACCAGCAACGAGCGCACCATCTACCAGTACATCGTGCCCCAGACTTGCCAGTCGGCGCAGCTGCTGCTGGGCCTGACCATGCTGAAGCCGGGCAGCGTGTGGAACACCATGCCGCCACACCTGCACGACCGCCGGTCCGAGGTCTATTTCTATTTCGATATCAAGGACGACCAGCGCGTCTTTCATTTCATGGGTGAGCCGGAACTGGCCCGCCACATCGTGGTCGCCAACGAGGAGGCCGTGGTGTCGCCGCCCTGGTCCATCCACATGGGCTCCGGCACCGCCAACTATTCCTTCATCTGGGCCATGGGCGGGGAGAACCTCGACTACACCGACATGAAGGTCCTGGACATCTGCCAGCTGCGCTGAGGGAGGGCGATCCCATGGCTTACAACCCGTTCGACCTGACCGGCCGCGTCGCCCTGGTCACCGGCGCCAACACCGGCCTGGGGCAGGGCCTGGCCGTGGCCCTGGCCCGGGCGGGTGCCGACATCGTGGCCGCCGGCCGCAGCACGCCCACGGAGACCGAGGCGGCGGTCAAGGAGGCGGGCGCCCGCTTCCGCTTCGTCCATGCCGATCTGGACGGCGTGGGGGTGGTGCAGGGGGTGGTGGACCAAGCCGTCGCCGCCTTGGGCCACATCGACATCCTGATCAACAACGCCGGCACGATCCGCCGAGCCGACGCCCTGGAATTCTCCGAGGACGATTGGGACCTGGTGATGAATGTGAACCTGAAGACGCCCTTCTTCCTGGCCCAGGCCGTGGCGCGCCGCATGGTGGCGCGGGGCGGTGGGGGCCATGGGGGCGGCAAGATCATCAACATCGCCTCGATGCTGTCCTTCCAGGGCGGCATCCGCGTGGCGTCCTACACCGCCAGCAAGAGCGGCATCGCGGGGTTGACCAAGCTGCTGGCTAACGAGTGGGCGGCCAAGGGCATCAACGTCAACGCCATCGCCCCCGGTTACTTCGCCACCAACAACACGGAAGCGCTGCGCAACGACGAGACGCGCAACCGCGACATCCTGGCCCGCATCCCCGCCGGCCGCTGGGGGCGTCCGGAGGACCTGGGCGGGGCGGCGGTGTTCCTGGCCTCATCGGCCGCCGACTACGTGCACGGCACCGTGCTGGCCGTGGATGGGGGTTGGCTGGGGCGATGAGGAACTGGGAAACCTGACACCGCATGCGGTGTCCATGAAAATGGCCAATATGGCCTACAAGCCCGTAGCGCTGCGATAGCGTCGCGGACCCATGCCGGTCACCCGCTTGAAGGCGTTGCTGAAGGCGCTTTCGGAGGCGTAGCCCAGGCGGTGGGCCAATTCGGACACGGGCGCGCCCTGTTCCTTCAAGGCCCGCTCCGCCAGCCGCATGCGCCAGGCCGTCAGGTAGGCCAGGGGCGGTATGCCGGCCACCGCCTTGAAATGCGTGGCGAAGGTGGTGCGCGACATGGCGGCGGCCTTGGCCAGTTCGCCCAGCTGCCAGGCACGCCCGGGGTCGCCGTGCATCAGCCGCAGGGCCGGTGCCAGGCGGGCGTCGGTGGCGGCGCGCAGCCAGCCGGCGGGCAGGGGCCCGCCCGCCGCCAGATGGGCGCGCAGGATGCGGATGAACAGCAGGTGGGCCAGCTGCGCTGCGGCGATGCCGGCGCCCGGCAGGTCGGCGGCATGCTCCCGCACCAACTGGTCCAGCAACCAGTGCAGGCCATCGGCCTCCGGCGCCGTATGACGCACCAGGATCACCGGCGGCAGGATGTCGGTCAGCAGCCAGCCGCAGGCCGGGTCCAGCACCACATGGGCGCCCAGCAGGAAGAAATCGTCACCATCGCCTATCTGCCGGATGCCGCAGCCGGTGTTGGCTCCGAAGACGGCCCTGGCCTCCACGGGAGCCATCGCCAGATCGCTGCCCAGCCGGAAAGGCCGTTGCGCCGGCAGGAGGAACACGTCGCCCGCCTCCAGCCGGTGCGGCGTCGGCTCCCCCTCGATATCCAGCCAGCCGCCACCCCGCAGGATGGCGAAGAACTTGATCTTGCCCGGCGGCGGAAAGCGGATGCACCAGGCGCCGCCGGCGGTGAAGCCGCCCGACACCACCGTCCGGGCGTCGGCGAATTTCAGCAGGTCGGAGAAGGGGTCGAGGGGCGCCTGGCTCATTCCCGGATTTTCACGCAAGTAATGCGAACGGACAAGCATTCATCGTTCGGGTCTAGACACCTATCTTTGGGATCCCTCAGTTTCTTTAAAGGTATTCGTCATGCCTGTCCGCCAGGAACCCCTTCCTTCCGGCTTCGGCGCCGCCTCCACCGCCCTCGAGGTCATCCAGGGCATCGACCTGGGTGGGAAGGTCGCCATCGTCACCGGCGGCTATGCCGGCATCGGGCTGGAGACCGTGCGGGCGCTGCGCTCCGCCGGCGCCACCGTCATCGTCCCCGCCCGCGATCTGCCCAAGGCCCGAGCGGCACTGGCCGGACTTGAGGGCGTGGAGATCGGGGTGCTGGACCTGCTGGACCCCGCCTCCATCGACGCCTTCGCCGCCGGCTTCCTGGCCGGCGGCCGGCCGCTGCATCTGCTGATCAACAACGCCGGCATCATGGCCTGCCCGCTGACCCGCGACGCGCGTGGGTTCGAGGCGCAGTTCGCCACCAACCACCTGGGGCATTTCCAGCTGACGGCGCGGCTATGGCCGGCGCTGCGGGCGGTAGGTGGCGCCCGCGTCGTCTCGCTCTCCTCGCTGGGCCACCGCTTTTCCCCGGTCATGGCCGACGACCCCAATTTCGAGCGGCGGGAGTATGACCGCTGGTCGGCCTATGGCCAGTCCAAGACGGCCAACATCCTGTTCGCCCTGGGGCTGGAGGCGCGCGCCGCCGCCCACGGCGTCCACGCCTTTTCCGTCCATCCCGGCAGCATCGTGGATACGGATCTGCAGCGCCACCTGACCCGGGACGAGCTGAAGGCCTTCGGCGTGCTGGATGCGGAGGGCAAGGCCATCCACGACCCGGCGCGCAACCTCAAGACCACGGCGCAAGGGGCGGCCACCACCGTCTGGTGCGCCACCAGCCCGCAGCTGGAGGGCCACGGCGGCGCCTATTGCGAGAACTGCGACATTGCCCAGCTGCTGCAGCCAGGGGAGGAGGCCGCCCTGGGCACCCCCACCACCCGCCGCCCCGGCGCCGTCATGGCCGGGGTGCTGCCCTACGCCGTCGACCCGGTAGCGGCCGACCAGCTGTGGGACCTCAGCGAGCGCCTGCTGGGGATCACCTTCCGGCCCGCGTAACCCTCGAACTCAAATCTCCGCATGGAACCGGAGGCCCAGCACGTTCGCCGGGCCCCGGTCGCGGTTGTAGGCGGGATTGGCGATGAACTGGTAGTCCAGGGTCAGGTTCAGGCCGGTCCACAAGGCTGCGCTGTAGTATGCCTCCATGATGCGCTCGCTGCTGTAGCTGAGGCGGCCGTCGCCCACCAGGATGCCCAAGCCGCCGGCCGCCAGATAGTCGCGGGCGTCGGCGTTCAGCATGTTCACCACGCCGGCCAAGCCAGCGGTGTCCTTGTCCCGGCCCCAGGAGGCGCCGGTGAGGGAGGCGCCCACGGACAGCGACTTGTTCACGTCGGTGAACTCATAGGCCTCCTTGCTGCCGTCATTGGCGCTGGCGCGCAGGAACAGGCCCCAGTCGTCGCCCATTTGCTGTTCCGCATTCAGGGCGAAACCGGCGCGGGTGGCGTAGCGGCGGACGTCACCCGTGTCGGGCACCCCGCCGGTCAGCGCGACCTGGCGCACGGCGTCGGCATAGCTGCCCATGTTGGCGTGGTTCTGGAAGACCAGCAGCTTCACCTTGCCGTCGCGACCCATCAGCTGGTGCCGCTCCTCCGCCTCCACCACCAGCTCATACTGGCCGAAGCCGCGCACCAGGGCCTTGTCATTGGGCTTGCGCGACAGGTCGAACAGGCCGGCGCGCAGGGTCCACCAACTCTGCGTCCACTCCACCGCGGCACCATAGCTGTAGCCCCAGGCGTCGGCGGCATAGTCGAAGGCGCCGCTGTCCACCACGGTCCAGTTCAAGAAGTCCTTACGCGGGTCGTGGGCATAGGTGTTGGCGTCGAAGATATCGGTGACGGAAAATTTGCCGGCGGTGATGACGATGTTGTCGGCCGTGCGGCTGCCGCCCAACTGGTTGGCGGCGGCCTCCAGCGGCTGCGTCTCTCCACCCAGATTGAAGGTCTGGCGGAAGAAGGCACGGTCCAGGCGGATGTAGGGCTCGCTCTCGCCCACCTTGTAGGCCTCGGCGCTGGGGAAGCCCGCCACGCCCAGCGTGTTGCTGAGGCCGAAGCCCTGGTCGATTTCCGGGTTGGCGTAGAACTCCATGCCCGGCCACAGGCGCACGCCGGCATAGAGCGTGGCGTCCGTCGTCTCGTTGCCGCGCGCGCCCGGATCCAGGCTGTTGGCACCCCGGTAGGGGGAGCTGAAGCTGGGGTGGTACTGCTCCACCAAAGTGAACTGGCCGTGCAGGCTCCAGCTTTCCGCTTCCGATATGTCCGCCTCCGCGGCCAGTGCCGCGCCACAGGTCAAGGCAAGGATAGGCGTGATGGTGAGAAGCATTTTCATTTAAATAACTCGCCCGCCGGAGCATGAATTCAACAACCGCGTTCCTTTGGCAAAGTTCCGTTACGGATTTGCGATGGGAAGCGCGGTTGTTATACCGTTTCGGCGGGCGGTATGCGCCCATACGAAGGTTTGGGCAAGTCGGGCGTTTTGTCGCAGCGTTCCTCGATTGTTCTGTTATTTCATAACGTTAGTGACGTTATTTCATAGCATTGGGCAGCCAAAGCGACAGGAACGGTATGTAGGAGACGAGCATCAGCACCACGCCCGCCGCCAAGTAAAACGGCCAGATGGAACGCATGAGCTGGCCCACCGGCACCTTGCCGATGGCGCTGCCCACGAACAGGACGGAGCCGATGGGCGGGGTGATCAGGCCGATGCCGCCGTTCAGCATCATGATGACGCCGAACTGCACCGGGTCGATGCCGAAGGCCTTGGCCACCGGCAGGAAGATGGGGGTGCAGATGATGATCTTGGGGCCCATGTCCATGAAGGTGCTGAGCGCCAGCAGGATCACGTTCATGATCAGCAGCACCATCACCTTGGTGCCGGCCATGGCCTTCAGTGCCTCCACCGCCGCCGCCGGCACCTGCAGGTAGGACATCAGCCAGCCGAAGGCGCTGGCCGCCCCGATCATGAACAGGATGATGCCGGTGGTGTGGGCCGAGCCGGCGCAGCACTCCTTGAAGTCGGCCCAGCCCAGGCGGCGGTAGACCGCGACCGTGATGATGACGGCGTAGACCACGGCGATGGCGGCACTCTCCACCGCCGTGAAGATGCCGGCGCGCACGCCGCCGAACACCAGCACCACCAGTAGCAGGCCGGGGCTGGCGGAGATCAGGCGCCGCACCACCGCCGCCATGCCGGGAAAGGGCTCGACCGCATACCCGCGCTTGGCCGCGATGAGATAGGCCGTGACCATCAGGGCGATCGCCATCACCACGGCGGGCAGGATGCCGGCGGCGAACAGGTCGGCGATGGAGATGCCGCCGCCGCCCGCCGCGGAATAGAGGATCATGTTGTGCGAGGGCGGCACCATCAGCGCCACCAGGGCGGAGGTGATGGTGACGTTGACGGCGTAGTCGCGGTCGAAGCCGCGCGCCACCATCTGCGGGATCATGGTGCCGCCGATGGCCGAGGCGTCGGCGATGGCGGAGCCTGAGACGCCGCCGAAGAAGGCGGAGGCCAGCACGTTCACCTGGCCCAATCCCCCGCGCAGGTGCCCCACCAGGGCGGCGGCCAGGCCGATCAGGCGTTCGGAGATGCCGCCGCGCATCATCAGCTCACCCGCGAAGATGAACAGCGGGATGGCGATCATGGCGGTGGAACTGATGCCCGAGGTCATCTGCTGCACCAGCACCATGGGCGGTAGGCCCAGGGTGGCGATGGCGGCGACGGAGGCGGCGGCGAGCGAGAAGCCCACGGGCACGCCCAGCAGCAGGAGGATGGCGAAGGCGCCGAAGAGGACGGCGATATCCATGGGCTCAATCCTCCACAACCATGTGATCGGGGGTGGGCAGCGGCACCACCAGCCGTTCCACCGCGAACAGGGCGATCAGCACCCCGCCCAGCGACAGGGGCAGGTAGTTCAGCCCCTCCGGCAGTTCCGTGCCGGGCATGGCGATGGGCCAGTTGTCGGCCATCAGGTCCCAACCCCAGATGGCCAAGGCGGCGCCAATGGCCAGCACCACCAGGCGGGCGAAGGCGTTGAGCGCCGCCTGTACCCGGGGCGGGGCCACTTGGGCCAGGGCGATGAAGCGGAAGTGCATTTCCCGCCGCACGGCCACGGCGGCCCCCATCAGCGCGGTGGTTGTCATGAACAGCAGGGTCAGGGGTTCGGTCCAGCCGGGGCTGTCGTTCAGGACATAGCGGGCGAAGACCTGCCAGCCCTCGGCCAGGCTCATTCCCACCATGCCGATGGCCGCCAGCACGGTGGCGGCATGGGACAAGCCGGTGAGAAGGGTGCCGGCGAGGCCCGTGGGGGCAGGTACGGCTTGAGTTCGCGTGCATGGGTCAGGCCTCCTGGCGGATGCGGCGATAGAACCGGTTGCGGTCGGGGTCGGCCAGGTAGGTCTTGAGCACCGGTTCCGTGGCGCGACGGAAAGCATCCTTGTCCACTTCCGTCACCTGCACGCCATTGGCGACGCAGTGGGCCCTGGCGGCGGCCTCGTCCCGGTCCCACAGCTCCCGCATCACGGGGACGGAGCGGGCGGCCAGATCCAGCACCAGCTCACGGTCGGCCGGGGTCAGGGCGCGCAGGCTGCGTTCGGAGATGAACAGCAGTTCCGGCGACATGGAATGGTGCGTTTCCGCCCAGTAATGGGCCACCTCGAACTGGCGGGTGGAATCCAGGCTGGGCCAGTTGTTTTCGGCCCCGTCGATCAGGTGGGTCTGCAGGGCGGTGAACACCTCACCGAAGGACAGTGGCGTCGGGTTGGCGCCCATGGCCTGCGCCATGGACATGAAGATGTCCGAGAGCGGGACGCGGATCTTCATGCCATGCAGGTCGCCCGGCTCATGCACTGGTCGGCGGCCGTTGTAGATGCACCGTGTGCCGCTGTCATAGAAGCAGGCGGCCACCAGGCCGCGCTGGCTCAGGGCCGCCAGCAAATCCTTGCCCACCGTGCCGTCCAGCGCCCGGCGCATGTGCCCCACATCGTCGAACACGTAGGGCAGCGTCAGCACGCCGGAGACGGGGAAGATGTTGGTCAGCGCCGCGAAGTTCACGCGGGTGAAGTCCAGCGCGCCGTAGCGGGTCAGGTCTATGGTGTCGTTCTCCCGCCCGATCTGGCCGGAGTGGTAGACGCGCATGGACAGGCGCCCACCCGTCTCCTTGGCCAGTTGCTCCCCGATCCACTGGATGGCCTGGACGGTGGGATAGTCCTTCACGTGCACGTCGGACGCGGTGAAGGTGCCGGGCGGCGGGGCGCCGGCCCGGGCCTTGCCGCCGGCGAGCGCGACGGCAGCACCGGCGGCCATGCCCTCCAGCAGTTGTCGGCGCTTGATCAATCCATCCTCCCGTTCGCTTATTTCTTGTAACCTTGGCGGTGTCGTTGCGCCGTCAGGGGGGGCCATCAAGGGGCGTCGCCGGTATTGCTCGGCAGTGCAGGACACCATCGGGGCCGAAGTCCACCTTGGCCGTTTGACCGGCCATGATATCGTGGATGCCGGTGGTCGCGCCGGTGGACACCAGGTCGCCGCTTTTCAGCGGGCGCCCGCGCGCCGCCAGATGGCTGGCGAGGAAGCGCAAGGCCGACAAGGGCCCGCCGGGGATGGACGGCGCGCCACCCACGCCCACGCGGGCGCCGTCGATGACCGTCTCGCAGCGCATGCTGTCCCAGCCGCGCGCGCGCCACCCGGTGATTTCCGGCCCCAGAATCAGGCCGGCATTGTTGCCGAAGTCCGACACCACCACGGGCGGCCCCAGGTCGTTGATGGTGGCAAGCGGGCTGCCCGCCGGCTCAATGCCAATGTGCAAGGCTGCCACCAGATCCGCCACCTCATCCTCCGTCCATACCGTCTTCCCGGCGGGCGCGTCGGCGCCCAGGCGGAAAACGTATTCGGCCTCCACGGCAGCGAAGCCGCCAACGAAGGTGGGAAAGGGCGTCACGACGCCGCTCTCGGCCAGCCAGACGTTGCGGGCGAAGATGGGGCCGGCCAGGCGGGGTTCGCCCAGAGTCTCTTCCCAGTCGGGGGGGATGCGGCCGATCTTCCAACCGGCGATGCGGTCAGGCCACAGGCCGATGGCCACTTCCTGCGCGGCATAGCCCTGGGCCAGGTCTATGGGCGTGGGGCCCGGATAATCTGGCAGGAAACGGGCCGCCCACCGGGCCGCGACGAAGGCGGTGGCGGCATCGGTGGGCGAATAGGGGGCAGTCATGACCGCACCCCGCGCATACAGTTCTTACCTTGGACGATGGCTGCCGCAGCGGCAGGCACGGCATGCCGGGCCATGGTCGACCCTCCCTGGGATCCCGTCATTTCTTGTCCATCGTGTCTAAAGGAAACCGGTGTCATTTACAAGCCAACTCTGAGGCCGGGGAGCTTCCACCCGACCTCAAGTTGTCATTGCAGGCCTAAAGCGCCGCGACGGCGGCGAGCACCGCGTCGCGCCCGCCATCGCCCAGGCGGGCATAGGCGTCGATCAGCGCGGCGCGGAAACGGGTGTCGGTGGCCAGCGCCGGCGCGAACACCACCTCCAGCGCCAGGAAGCGATCCACATCGGCGGCGGTGCCATTGCAGCCGCCGCCGATGTCCAGCAGGGTGGGGGCCAGCGGGTCGATCAGGCCGGCGCCCTCGGTCGCGCGGCGGCGGACGAAGTGCATCCAGCCGGCGACCACCAGGGCGGGGCGGGATATCGACAGGCCCTGGGCCAGCCGTTCCTCGATCACGCCGAACAGGCGGTAGGGCAGCTTCTGCGACCCGTCCCAGGCGATCTGGGCCAGCAGGTGGCGGATGGCGGGGTTGCGGAAGCGCTCCAGAATTTGCCCGGCGTACACGGTCAGGTCGTAACCAGCCGGCGGCGTCACCGTGGGCAGCACATCCCGCAGCATCAGCCGCTCCAGGAAGCCCGCCAGTTCCGGCGTGGTCATGGCGTCGGCCACGGTTTCCACGCCCGCCAGGCCGCCGAGGTAGGCCAGGGCCGAGTGCGGGCCGTTCAGCAGGCGCAGCTTGGCCCGGCCGAAGGCACCGACGTCGGTGGTCAGGATCACGCCCGCCTTGTCCCAGGCGGGGCGGCCATTGCAGAAGCGGTCCTCGATCACCCATTGGGTGAAGGCCTCGCGCTGGATGGGCCAGGCGTCGGCCACGCCGGTCACATCCAGCACCCGCTGGCGCAGGGCGTCGTCGGTGGCCGGGGTGATGCTGTCCACCATGGTGCTGGGGAAGGCGACATACTCCCGCACCCAGGCGCCCAGGTCGGCGTCCAGGGCGGCGGCGTATTGCGCCGTGGCACGGCCCAGGCGGCGCCCGTTGTCCGTCATGTTGTCGCAGCTGATGACGGTGTAGGGCGGCAGGCCGATGGCGCGGCGGCGGCGCAGGCCGGCGACGACATAGCCGATGACGCTGACCGGCGTTTCCGGGTGGGCCAAGTCATGGACGATGTCGGGGTGCGTGGTATCCAGCTCCCCCGCCGCCGTCAGGCAGTAGCCCTTCTCCGTCACGGTGATGGTGACGATGCGGGTGGCAGGGGCCGCCAGGCGGTTCAGAACCTGGTCCTGCGCCTCCGGCGCGCACAGCACTTCGCGGATCGATCCGATGACCCGGTGGCCGATGGTGCGATCCAGGGTCACCAACGTGTACAGGCCGTCCTGCGGCACCAGCGCGTCGCGCACGCCCGGGCTTTTCAGCGACACCGCGCTGATGGTCCAGTCGCGATTTTCCGGATCATTGGCCGCCAACGCCAGCGCATCATCCGTGTAGACGGCCTGATGGGCGCGGTGAAAGGCGCCCGGGCCGAAATGGACGATGCCAATGCCGCACACCGCCCGGTCATAGCCGGGCCGGGCCACGGCTTCAGGCAGGGTGGATACAGTGGCATTGGATAGGGACGCGGTCATCAGGCTCAGGCTCCGGAAGGCGGGTGTCAGCGGCGGACGTCCAACCCACCGGCGTCCTGGGCCGCCAGGATGTCGGCCTCGGGCAGGGGCAGGGCGTCGCCGGGAATGGAATGTTTCAGCGCGGCGGCGGCCACGGCGAAGGATAGCGCCTGGTCGGGCTCCCACCCCCGGATCAGGCCATGCAGCAGGCCCGCGGCATAGGCGTCGCCGCTGCCGATGCGATCGACGATGCCGGCCAGCGCGTGGGTGCGGCTCTGGTGCAGGCTGTGCCGGGTGGCGAGTTTGCCGTAGAAGTCCTGCTGGTCGACGCCATGGTGGCTGCGCACCGTGGTGGCGATGGTCTGCAGGCGGGGGCAGGCGTCGAACAGGGCCTGGGCCGCGGCGGGGAAGCGCGCCGCCGCCTCCAGCTTGTCCACATCCAGGTCCAGCAGCAGGGCGGCGTCGCGCTCATTGGCGAACAGCAGGTCGCACTGCTCGATGAAGCCGCGCAGGATGGCCGGGGCGTTGCCGCCGCGCGCCGTCCACAGCTTCTGCCGGTAGTTGCAGTCGAAGGAGATCTTCAGGCCCAGGGCATGGGCCGCCTGCAAGGCGGCGCGGGCCGCCGTCTCGGCCTGCGGGCTGACGGCGGGGGTGATGCCGCAAATGTGCAGCCAGTCGGCCCCGGCCAGCAGCGCCTGCCAGTCATAGGCGGCCGGGTCCGTCTCAGCGAAGGCGGAACGGGCGCGGTCATAGATGACGTCGGACGGGCGGGTCACGGCGCCAGCGGACAGGAAGTACAGGCCCATGCGGCCGTCGGCGTAACGGATACCGTCCGTGCCGACGCCATGGCGGCGCAGCTCACCGGCGCAGGCGCGGCCGATGGCGTTGTCGGGCAGGGTGCTGACGGCGCGCACGGTATGGCCCAGGTGGGCCAAGCCGACACCGACATTGGCCTCCGCCCCGCCGAACAGGGCCGTCAGGCTGGGACTTTGCAGCAGCAGCTCATGACCGGGGGCGGCCAGGCGCAGGAGCAGTTCCCCGAACACCACGACATGACCGCGCATCACAGGCCCACCCATTCCGTTCATTGCTCTTGGTCATCCATCCTGGTCGCTGCCGCGGGGCAACCGATGCCAACCCACGCGTTCTCCCGGGCCCGTCTGTGCCGCGGGCTTGCCCGACGCACTGTGCCAGCGGGACCGAACCGGATCAATGACCAATTGACACCGGTGACATTAAAGGCGGCCTTTCCCGCATGGAACGGCCATCACGGCATCATCCCTAGGCCACGCACCCAGGCGATGTAAAGGTCCGGCCACGCCGCAGCCGGCAAGCCCATGGCGCCCCGGATACCGAAACCATGGCCGCCCTTTTGGAAAATGTGCAGTTCGGCCGGGACCTTGGCGGAATGTAGGGCGGCATAGAAGCGCAGGCTGTTCTCCACCGGCACGGCCGGGTCGTCGTCGGCATGCAACAGGAAGGTGGGCGGGGTCTGCGCCGTCACCGCCAGGTCCGTGGAGTAGGCCGCGTCCTGCGCCGGAGTGGGATTGTCGCCCAGCAGCTGGGCGCGCGATCCCTGGTGGGCGATGGCCGGATCCATGCTGACCACGGGGTACACCAGGGCCAGGAAGTCGGGCCGGGCGCTCAGCCGGTCGGCCGCGTCCTGTGGTGTATAGACCGGGGCATCATAGCGTGTGCCCAGGCTGCCCGCGACGTGGCCGCCGGCCGACAGGCCCATGGCGCCCACCTTGTGCGGGTCCACACCCCATTCGGCGGCGCGGGCGCGGATTAGGCGCATGGCGCGCTGCGCGTCCTGCAGGGGCACGTCGGCGGCATGGACGTGGCCGTCGCCCGGCAGGCGATACGTCAGGACGAAGACGGTGACCCCGGCGGCGCTCAGCCGCCGGCCGATCTCATCGCCCTCCTTGTCCACCACCACCCGGAGGTAGCCGCCGCCCGGCATGACCAGCAGGGCGGTGCCGTTGGGGTGGGCCGGGCGGTACAGCGACAGGTGCGGCCGGGCGATGCCCACGGTGTAGCGGTCGTGCCGCGCGGCGGGATCGGCGCTACGCTCCACCACCGTCTCCTGCACCGTCACCCCTTCCGATCCCGGGCCCACGCCGCCAGGCCAGATAGGGAAGGGGGTGGGCAGATCATCGGCCACGGCGACACCCGGAAGCACGGTCACCAGGACGGCCCAAACGACGCCGGCCGCAAAAGCCCTCTTCACAAACACATGGAAACCGGTGTCATATATCGGCCCGAGATTGGGACGGGTGCGATCCATGGGGTCCTCTCTGCTCTTAATCTTCGGCCATAAAAGGAAGTGGGAGGAAGCATGGATCCGGGTCAACCGTTCCGCCAAGCGGAAAGTCGCGTCTCCTTGTCATCGTTCGATCGCCGCGAGGCCTTGGGATTGGGCATGGCCGCCGCCGCAGCACTGACCCTGCCGGGGCGGGCCTGGGCCGCTTCCGATCCGGTGGTGACCACCGTCCACGGCCGGGTGCGCGGCACGCGTGAGGACGGCGTCCAGGTGTTCAAGGGCATCCGCTACGGCGCCGACACCGGCCCCCGTCGTTTCCAGGCGCCGCAGCCGCCGGCCCCCTGGCGTGAGGTCAAGGACGCCCTGGCCTATGGCGCCGCGTGTCCCCAGACCCGGTTCGATGAACCGCAGTCCGAGGACTGCCTGTTCCTGAACGTCTGGACGCCGGAGGCCAAGGCCGGCGGCAACCGGCCGGTCATGGTCTATATCCACGGTGGCGCCTATTCCCACGGCTCCGGCAGCGACGCGCTGTATGACGGCACGCGCCTGGCTCACCGGGGCGACGTGGTGGTGGTGACCTTGAATCACCGCCTGAACGCTTTCGGCCATTTGTATCTGGGCCGCCTGGCCGGGCCGGCCTACGCCCAGTCCGGCAACGCCGGCATCCTGGATCTGGTGCTGGCCCTGCACTGGGTGCGCGACAGCATCGCCGCGTTCGGCGGCGATCCCGGCCGCGTCATGCTGTTCGGCCAGTCCGGCGGCGGGGCCAAGATCGCCACCCTGATGGGCACGCCGGTGGCCCAGGGCCTGTTCCACCGCGCCGCCACCATGAGCGGCCAGCAGATCACCGCTTCCGGCCCGTTGAACGCCACCGCCCGCGCCCGGACCTATCTGGAGGCGCTGGGCCTGACGCCGGAACGGGCGGGGGAGGCGGCCACCCTGCCGGTGGAAAGGCTGCTGTCCGCCCTGAACGCCGCCGACCCCATCCATGGCGTGGCGGGACAGGGCATGGGCGGCCTGTACTGGGGCCCCGTTCTGGACGACCAGGTGCTGGCCCGCCATCCCTTCTATCCGGACGCCCCCGCCCAGTCGGCCGGCATCCCCATGATCATCGGCAACACGCATGATGAGACGCGCTTGCTAATCGGCGGCGGCGACCCGGCGACCTTCAACCTGACCTGGGATCAGGTACCATTCCTGCTGGCCAAGCACATGCGGGTGGACATCAACCCCGACCTGGTGGTGGCGGAATACCGCGAAATGTACCCGGATTACGGCCCCAGCGACGTCTTCTTCTCGGCCACCACGGCTGGCCGGTCCTGGCGCGCGGCGGTGATGGAGGCGGAGGCGCGGGCGGCCCAGGCACAGGCGTTAGGCCAAGGGGCGGGGGAAAAGGGGCGGCGGCCACCTACGCCTACCAGCTGAACTGGGGCTCGCCCAAGGATGGCGGTAAGTGGCGGGCGCCGCACACGCTGGACATCCCCCTGGTGTTCGACAACACCGGCGTGCCCGACGCGCTGTCGACCGACAGCCCCGAGGCCCGGCGGATGGCGGAGCGGATGAGCAACGCCTTCATCGCCTTCGCCCACACGGGTGATCCCAACGTCACCGGCGCCGCGCGTTGGACGCCTTATACTCTGGCGGGGCGCGAGACCATGGTGTTCGACCTGGACTCGCGGCTGGAGCAGGACCCGCGTGGCGCCGAACGGCGCCTTTTCGCTCGGGTGCCCTTCACCCAGCAGGGCACCTGAACGCCCGGCGAAACGTCGCGTTTTCCAGCATTTCCGCCAGGAATGGCTGTTCAAGGACAAGAGACGCCCCGAACAACTCTTGGTGCTTGCATCGGTCGGTAACCGGTGTCATTTTAGGAGCAACGGCAATGGCCAGATAGGCCCCAAAGACGCCGACATAATGGGAGGGTGCGGGATGCCATCACGCAGAGGCATGGGCTGGGGCGCCGCAGGCGGCTACCACGCCCGATCGAGTTTTCTCAAGGCACGGCCCATATACCGGAGAACCGCGCGGCTGCGGACGTGGCGCTGACACGGCCTGACGTCGTGCGTCGGCGGCCAGCCCTTGGCCTGTCCCCTCACAGGCAAATCACGGCGCATTAAAATTGACACCGGTCCCAATAATAGACCGGACGGACGGGGAGTCGGTGGGTGGCATGACCAGGCGACAACGTCTGGTTTTTCTGGGAACACTCCGGTCCGGGAACAACCGGCCGGTGCTTCCCCGGGCACACGGGGCCGGCAAAGCAAAACAACAAGGTTGAACGGAGGATTACGTCAAATGCTCGAGAGCATGAGCCGGGCGCGGCGCCAAACACTGTCCACCTGCGTGTCCCGAGCGGCGTTGCTGCTGGCTTTGGCAGCGGGGGGAAGTGGCGCCGCTTATGCCGCCGACCAGGTGGTGGAACAACCGGCGGCACCGGTGGCGGACCAGGCCGCGCCCCAGGCGGGCGCGCCGGTCGATCAAGCGGCGCCGCAGGCCAGCGCCACGACCGCTCCGGGCGGGGGCGACGCGCTGGAGGAAATCATCGTCTCCGGTTTCCGCCGCAGCTTGAACGTGGCCCTGCAGGCCAAGCGTGAAAGCTCCGGCGTGGTCGACAGCATCGTGGCGGAAGACATCGCCAAGTTCCCCGACAAGAACCTGGCTGAATCCCTGCAGCGCATCCCCGGCATCGCCATCACCCGCGACGCGGGCGAGGGGCGGCAGATTTCCGTGCGCGGCCTGGGCCCGGCCTTCACCCGCGTGCGCATCAACGGCATGGACGCCATCGCCACCACCGGCAGCTCCGACGCCCAGGGCGGCAACAACCGCTCCCGCGCCTTCGACTTCAACGTCTTCGGTTCCGACCTGTTCAGCAACCTGACCGTCCACAAGACGCAGTCGGCGGACCAGGAGGAGGGCTCACTGGGCGCCGGCGTCGATCTGTCCACGCCCCACCCGCTGGACTTTGGCGGCTTCAAGCTGGCCATCAACGGCAAGGCCACCTACAACGATCAGAACAAGAGCAAGGAACCCAACGGCGCCGTGCTGGTCAGCGACACCTTCGCCGACGGCAAGCTGGGCTTCCTGGTGGGCCTGTCCTATTCCAGGCGCGACACGCAGCAGCTCAGCTCCGAGACCACGCGCTGGGCGTCCAACGCCTCCAACGCCTCGGGCAGCTATAACGGCGGTGTCACGGCGCCGTCCTCGCTGTCCGCCGTTAACGGTCCCAACGTCTTCATGCCGCGCATCCCGCGCTACAGCGTCTATGACTACAACCAGAGCCGCGCCGGGCTTGTGACGTCGCTGCAGTGGAAGCCGGACGAGGATACCGAGATCAGCCTGGACGGCGTGTTCTCCGACCTGTGGGGCACGCGCTCGGAAAACGACCTGGAGGCCATCAGCTTCAGCCAGGCGCGCACCACGGTGGGCAGCATCGTCACCGGCAAGCCGGTCATGCAGATCGCCTCCGGCACCCTGGACGCCAACGGCAACCTGATCGCGGGCACCTTCAACAATGTCGGCATCCGGTCGGAGGCGCGCTACGACGTGCTCAGCACCCAGTTCGGCCAGGAAACGCTGAACATCAAGCACAGCTTCTCCCCCAGCTTCCGCATGAACGCGCTGGGCGGCTACTCCGTCTCCGCCTTCAACAACCCGGTGCAGACGACCATCACCCTGGATCGTACGGGCAGCAACGGCTATTCCTACGACTACCGCGCCAACAGCCGCCTGCCGGTCCTGTCCTACGGCTTCGACGTCACCGACCCGGCGAACTGGAAGCTGGTGAACGGCCTATCCAACATCCGCCTGCGACCCAACGGCACGCAGAACACCTACGGCAACGGCGACCTGGATTTCGAGTACGACATCAGCAACGAACTGTCGATCAAGGCCGGTTTCCAGTTCAAGGACTTCACTTTCTCCACCTACAACAAGACCCGCGCGTCGGAAATCGCCGTTCCCAACCTGCCGGCCGGCGTGAGCCTGGCCAGCCTGACCAAGATCGGCGGCGGCGTGGGCGGCTTCGCTCCGGCGGGTACGCCCACCAACTGGCTGGTAGCCGACATCGACGCCTTCGCCAACGCGCTGAACATCTACAGCAAGACCGGCACCTTCTCCGTCAGCCAGACGGGCACCGGCTCGCTGGGCAGCAATTACGCGGTGGAGGAAAAGGACTATGGCGGCTACGCCCAGGCCAACTTCAAGACCGACCGCCTGGGCCTGCCCATCCGCGGCGACATCGGCGTGCGCTTTGTCACCACCGACCAGAACTCGTCCGGCTATCAGGCGGTGGGCAGCACGCCCACCTGGGTGACCGTGGGCACCGACTATCACGATGTGTTGCCGTCGATGAACCTGGTGGGCGACGTCACGGACGACTTCCTGGTGCGCCTGGGCCTGGCCAAGGTGATGGTGCGCAACGACCTCAGCGGCCTGAACCCCGGCGGCAGCGTCAACGTGGCCGGCACCAACCGCACGGTGACCTCGGGCAACCCCTATCTGAAGCCCATCCGCGCCAACACCGCCGACGTGTCCTTCGAATACTACTACCAGCCGGGCGCCCTGATTTCGCTGGGCCTGTTCTACAAGGACATCAACAGTTACGTGCAGACCTTGAGTGAAAACAAGGTCTACAACAGCTCGGGATTGCCGCTCAGCCTGCTGAACGGCACCGGCCTGACCGGCAGCGAGGTGTTCACCTTCAGCACGCCCGTGAACACCAAGGGCGGCGACCTGAAGGGCCTGGAGGTGAACTTCCAGCAGCCGTTCAGTTTCCTGCCGGACTTCTGGAGCAATTTCGGCATCCTGCTGAACTACACATACGTGCAAAGCCGCATCAATTACCTGCTGGCGGCGACCTCGACCACCACCACCCTGGCCGATCTGGTAGGCCTGTCGAAGAACGCCTACAACGGCACGCTCTATTACGACGACAAGGTGTTCAGCGCCCGCATCTCCGCCGCCTACCGCAGCGGCTACCTGACCCAGGTGCCGGGCCGCAATGGCAACGACGTGGAAGGCACCAACTCCACCATGAACGTGGACTTCGCGTCCTCCTACGCGGTGAACGAGCGCCTGACCTTCATGTTCAACGCCATCAACCTGACGAACGAGTGCAACGACCAATACGTCGGCTCGGTCAACCGGCTGAACTACTACAACTGCACCGGCCGCATCTATGAGGCCGGCTTCTCCTTCAAATACTGAGCGTTCTTGAAAAAGCCGGGGCGCGGGGGAGGCGACGCCCCGGTTCTCTCCCGTAGCCTCATGAGACCTTCATTTGCGCTCCACCTCCCTGACGCGCGCCGGCACCCGTTCGGCGCGCGTTTTCTTTGCGGTTCAAGCGTCGCCGGTTGTGCGGCCGTGGCCGGCATGGTTCACTGGCTGTCAAGGATGGGCGGCGGATGGAGCGGGGCATGTGGCGTGCGCGGTGGTGGACTCCCGTGGGGGCCTTCCTGCTGTCGGTAGCGGGCCCGGCCCTGGCGCAACCCCAGCCGGTGGCGCCCCAGCCGCAAATCACCCTGACGCCCGTGGTGCCCAAGGCCGGTTCGACGCCCCCAGAAAGGCCGCCCGACCCGTCCACGCCTGAATACATCATCCAGGCGCCGCATTTCGTCCTGCCTGATCCCTTGGAACAGGAGCAGTTCCTGCGGGAGGAGGCGGAGGCTTGGCGTTTCAATCACATGGAAACGTATCTGGGCGCGGATAAGGAGGACAAATACCTGCGCCTGCCGGAGATGAACACCGGCACGACGCTGGATCAGCGCTACCTGGGCAGCCTGCTCCACCCCTGCAAGATCAACCAGGACCACGTCCTGACGTGCCGCTGAGGCTTACCGGCCGCTGATCTGGTGCGCGCCCAGGCGGGCCAGCGCCTCCGCCGCCAGTGCCCGTGTCAGCTCGGCGGCGGGCAGGGCCCGGCTCAGGCGCGCCGCCTGGCCCGCCCATTGGTTGGTGAAGTCGCCGGATCCTTCCGCCTCCGCCTTGGCGCGCAAGGGGACCAGGGCGCCGCCGGCGGTGGGGAAGGCGGTGGGCGCGTCGGACAGGGCGCCGACTTCGCGCATCAGCCGGTTGATGATCCCGCGCGCCGGGCGGCCGGTGAACAGGTTGGTCAGGGTGGTGCCGTCGTCGGTGACGCTGTCCAGCGCCTGGCGGTGCACCTCGGGAATTTTTGCCTCGGGGCTGTAGAGATAGGCGGTGCCGATCTGCACGGCGGCGGCGCCCAGCGCCAGGGCGGCCACGATACCGCGCGCGTCGGCGATGCCGCCGGCGGCGATGACGGGCACGGATACGGCGTCAACCACCTGGGGCACCAAGGCGAAGGTCCCCACCTGGGTCGCCATGTCGTCGGACAGGAAGTTGCCGCGATGGCCGCCCGCCTCCAGCCCCATGGCGATGACGGCGTCGACGCCGTGATGTTCCAGCCAGCGCGCCTCCGCCACCGTCGTGGCCGAGGCGATGACCTTGGCGCCGGTGGCCTTCACCCGCTCGACCAGCAGCTTGCCGGGCAGGCCGAAATGGAAGCTGACCACCGCCGGCTTCACCTCCTCGATCAGGGCGCAGAAATCGGCGTCGAAGGGCGTGCGGCCGCCGACCGGAGGCGTGTCGGCGGGATCGAGGCCCAACTCGACATAATAGGGCGCCAGCCGGGCGCGCCATGCCATCAGGCGGGCCGGGTCCGGCACCGGCGGGGTGTGGCAGAAGAAGTTGAGGTTGAAGGGCCGGCTGGTGCCGTGCCGTACCTCGGCCACCGCGGCCTTCAGGCCATCCAGGGTGTATTGGGCGCCGGGCAGGGCGCCCAGCCCGCCCGCCGCGCTGACCGCCACCGCCATAGCAGGCGTGCTGGCGTTGGCCATGGGTGCCTGCAGGATGGGATGATCGATGCTGAACAGGTCCAGGATGCGGCGGTCGGGCCAGGCGGTCATGGGGCACGCTCCCTCGGTCGGTGGGGACATGCCCAGGATGTGGGCTCCAGGCATGTCCCCAAGCAAATATGGATTCCGCCGTCAGCTTGCCATGGATGACGCGGCCGCTGGCGGCGAAATCGGTGGCATATCCTCAAGACAATGGTGCGAAGACGCGGCGGATGTGGCCCGCGATCTCCGCCACATGGGTTTCCAGCGCGAAGTGGCCGGTGTCCAGCAGATGCACCTCGGCGTTGGGATTGTCCCGGCGATAGGCCTCGGCCCCCGCCGGCAAGAAGAAGGGGTCGTGACGGCCCCACACCGCCAGCAGCGGCGGCCGCTTCTCCGCGAAATAGGCCTGGAAGGCGGGATAGAGGGCGACGTTGCTGGCATAGTCCAGGAATAGATCCAGTTGGATTTCATCATTGCCCGGGCGGGTCAGGAGGGCATGGTCCAGCACATAGGATTCCGGGGCCACCACGCTCTCATCCGGGACGCCGTGGGTGTACTGCCACTTGGTGGCCTCCAAGGTCAGCAGGCTGCGGATGGCGTCGCGGTTGGCCTGCGTCGGTTCCCGCCAATAGGCTTGGATGGGGTTCCAGCCCTCACTCAGTCCTTCCTCATAGGCGTTGCCGTTCTGGGAGATGATGCCGCTCACCCGTTCCGGCCGGCTCAGGGCCAGGCGGTAGCCGGTGGGGGCGCCGTAATCGAAGACGTAGATCGCGTAACGCTTCAACGCCAGGGCGTCGGTGAAGCCCTCGATCACCTTGGCGAGGTTGTCGAAGGTGTACTCGAACTGGTCGCGCGCCGGCGACTTGGTGAAGCCGAAGCCGGGCAGGTCCGGCGCCACGATGTGGAAGCTGTCGGCCAGCAGCGGGATCAGGTCGCGGAACATGTGGGAAGAGCTGGGGAAGCCGTGCAGCAACAGCAGCGTCGGGTGAGGCCGGTCGCCGGCTTCGCGATAGAACACCTCATGGGCACCGACGGCGACGGAACGATAGTGGGTCATGGCGGGTCTCCTGTGGAAAGATTGATAACCGTTCAAATATCAATTAAACGGTTAATTGCGCCATGAGTAACTTGTCAACGTCAATTTTTCAGGTTACCTTCCGGCCATGATCGATGCCGGCCGCGCTCTGGTCCGGTGAGGAGTGGATTTGATGAGGATCGATGCGACCGCCAGTCACCCCGCCCCGATGTTCGTCGGCGACCACCTGGCCATGGATTTCCTGAACAGCGTGGCCCTGCCGGAAAGCCCGGTGGAATGGTTGCGCAATGGAAGCGACCTGGTGGAGTGGCTGGAGCGGGCGGGGGCGGTGGACGCACCGGTGGCGCAGCGCTTCCGGGCCCAGGCGGGGCCGGAACTGGATGCCGTGGCGGCCCAGGCGCGCGCGTTGCGGGAATGGTTCCGGGGATTGGTGAAGACCCATGCCGGCCGGGCATTGACGGCGGAGGCCGCTGGCGCCGCCCTGGCGCCTCTGAACCAACTGCTGGCGCGGGACGACAGCCGGATGCAGGTCTTGCCGGCGGGCGGCCCGCTAACGCACCCGCATCATGTGCAGGCGCCCGGCGCCATTCCCAACGGGTTGACGCTGACGCGGGTGCGCCGCTGGACGACGCCGGAGCAACTGCTGCAGCCCATCGCCCTGGCCATGGCCGACCTTGTCACCCAGGCGGACTTCCGTCTGGTCAAAGCCTGCGAATCCCATAGCTGCACCCTGATGTTCCTTGACCGGACCAAGGCCCATGCCCGCCGGTGGTGCAGCATGGCGGTCTGCGGCAACCGGGCCAAGGCGGCGGCGCATCGGGCTCGGGCCAGGCGGCCCTGAGCCTGAGCGGGGCCTTAGTAATGCGGTGGCGGTTTCTCATCCTGGGGGGAAGGGCGCCAGCCGGCCTCCGCCTCCTGCAGGCGGGCCAGCAGCCGGCGCACGCGGGCGGTCAGCATGTCGATCATCTGGCCCTGGTCCGCCACCACCTGTGACAGCTCTTCCGCCATGCGCTCATGATGGGTGATACGCATTTCCAGGTCGATGAGGCGCTGTTCGACGGAATCCATGACGTTGGTCCTAAGGGAGGGCTGGCGCCTCTATAGCACCATGGGCCTCGGGACCCCCGTGATTATTTCGCCGGCGTCGGATGGGGGCTGGTCAGGCGGCCTGCGGTTCACCTGTGGCTGTCACGTCGATCCGCTGATCGGGTCGTTCCTGCCGCACGCACCGCCGCCAGGCTGCCGGTGTCACTCCCATGGTCTGTCGGAACAGCCGTGTGAGGTGGGCTTGATCGGCCAGGCCGCAGGTCAGCGCGATGTGCGACAGCGGCTCCGCCGTGGTGGTCATCAGCTGCTTGGCCTGTTCCATGCGCTGATGGATGACGTATTGGGTGAAAGGGACGCCGAAGGTGATGCGGAAGGCTCGCGAGAAATAGGAGGAGCTGAGGCGGACCAGCACCGCCACGTCGCGGATGCGGATGGGCGCCGCCAGATGTTCATGGATGTACCCCTGGACCCGGCGCACCTGCCAGGGCACGAGGCCGCCGGTGACGGGTGGCACGTCGGCCGTCAGGTCACGCAGCATGTCGGCCGCCCGTTGCAGGCAGACGGCCGCGGCGCCGCTGTCATTGTCCAGCAGGGCCAACGCGCTGCGCAGCAGGGCGGTAATCTCATCCCGGCGCCGCGTGTGAACGGCGGTGGCGGGCCCCGGTACGACGGTCAGCATGTTTCATCCCCGGCTTGATCCCAGGGCATTGTCGACACCATCGGCGGCCACTGTCGAATAAATGAGTGCAAATCGATGCAAGGCGCGGCGATGCTGCCGTCCGCAAGCCATCCCCGACTAAACCGGCCCACGTATTATTTTCCATAATCTTCCTTATCGGTTTTTCCTATGTAGGCGCAATGTAGGCGCAAAGTTAAACTGTCAGTCCAGAGCAAAGTAGAAGTGTCAGTCTTCCGGTTGGGTGGTGCCAGTTGGGAGGTTGGTGATGGGCTGGGTGGTGATGAGCGACCGGGAAGTTCGGCGGGTGGAGGTTCTGGGGGATGTGGTTGGCGGCCGTCTGACGGCGTCGTCGGCCGCGGCTGTTCTGGGCTTGAGCGAGCGGCAGGTATGGCGCTTGCTGAAGCGGTATCGGGATGGTGGCGGCGACCGTGGTCAGTGAGGTTGCTTGCCATCGTCCTCAGGCGCGCCATGGGGAGGCGCGCCATGGGGTGACAGCAGGCGGTCCTCTTCCTTGGCGTGGGCTTTGCCGTGCGCCTCGGCCCGTCTCAGATCCCGGCCTTCCGGGCCATCGATGGCGTCGGCCGCTTCGCGGGCCTTTCGCGGCACATGACCCGTGGCCACGAAATCGCGGGTGTGCTTGTCATAGGCACGGGTCGCGGTGCGGCTGCCCTCGCCTTCGTTGCGGTTGGCCATGGGATGGTCCTCTCTTGATGATGCGGCCTTGGGATGGCTCAAAGCCGGCTACACCCTGCCGGTCAGCACCAGCACCAGAACCACGATGAGCACGATGCCCAACAGGCCACTGGGACCGTAGCCCCAGCCGCGGCTGTAGGGCCAACTGGGAATGGCGCCCAGCAGCAATAGGACCAGGACGACAAGCAGGATGGTGCCGAGCATGGGATGATCCTCCGTTAAGGACGGACGGTTTTGCCCTTCTCATGGTGGGCAGGCCCGTCAGGCGGCGATAGAGGTTGCCGGGGCGGGATGGGTGACCAGCACCTCGCAGGAAAGGGCCGACCGCGGCGCGGGCGAGCGCCCATCCTCCCCGACTTGTTCGGCATGCGCGCGAAGGTCGGTCGCTTCCAGGCGGATGGGCGCGTGTCTCGGGGCCGTCAGCCATTGCATGGACATGCGTGTCCATTGGCTGGCGTCCCGTGACCAAGGTTTCCTTTCAGGCACTTCACCTAAGTCCTTATGCCAAATGATTGATGTCGCTTCGTCGGGGTCAGTGGCTGCTGGCCGGGCGGCGGGCGTCCCAGGCGCTGGAGGTGGCCATGCCCGTCGGCGCGCCCAAGCCTGTGTCGCCCGGATCCATACCCATGATGTCGGCCAGCCGGGCGCGGCCCCGGTTCACACGGCTCTTGATGGTGCCCAGGGCACAGCCGCAAATCTCCGCCGCTTCCTCGTAGCTGGCGCCGGCGCCACCCACCAGGACCAGCGCCTCGCGCTGTTCCACGGGCAGTTTCATCAGCGCCGCCTTCAGTTCGCGGCCGGCGATGCCCCACTCCTGCGCCGGGCTGATCGTCAGCCGTGCGGTATGGATGCCATCGGGGTCGCCCACCTCGCGCTGCTGATGCTTGGCGACGGAGTAGTAGCGGTTGCGCAGGATGGTGAAGAGCCAGGCGCGCAAATTGGTGCCTGGCGTGAACTGCCCGGCATGGGACCAGGCCCGGACGATGGCGTCCTGCACCAGGTCGTCGGTGTCGGCGGCGTTGTTGGTCAGCGACCGTGCGAAGGCCCGCATCGCGGGAATCAGCTTGACCAGCTCGTCACGAAAGGTGGGCGATGTCTCAGCGGATGGCATGGGTCACACCTTTTTGTGAAGCCCGCTGCGATTTTATTGTTCCTGAAGAAATCGCATGTGGATGCGGGCGATATTGGGTTCGGTACCCCCCGAATTCGTCTGTCTTCTAAGGTCACTATAAGCAAACGCCGCTGCCAGCGTCCCTCCATATTTTGGGAAAAACGCTAGGTTTATCGCTGTATTTATTCGGTCTATTTAACGGACGGTCTATGACCATCCGATTATGCGACATGCGGGGCTGATGAACCCCGGGATAGCCTGTTCAAAGGAGGCGAAGGGAAATTTTGCGGTACCGGTTGGCCCCTGCCCTACGTCCTCCGCCGCAGGCCCCGGCCGGCCGGCTTACATGGGAAGGGGGCGGTTATCCCGTTGCCGTCGTGGAACAAAGCCATTGCTGGGCGCTTTAGTCATGGCGCGAAGGGCATAGGCCCGGGCTTTTGGGAAGGATGTCATGAGCAAGCGGCAAAAAAGCATTGAGTTTCAGTCCACTCCGGTCCTGACGTCCGTTGTGGCGGTGGGATATCCAAAGGCGGTGGCCTATGCCACCCCATACGACATCGTCCAGGACGCGGTGGACGAACGGATCCGGGAGATGTTCTGCGACACGGTTGCCGAGCCCCTGCCCCCTGAAATCAATACCCTTCTGGCCCGCCTGCAAGGGACAGCCCTGCTGAACTAAGCCATTCGTCACCCTGCATGCGGGAAGGCCGGCCCTCCTCGGGGCCGGCCTTTTTCATATCGGGCAAGCGGGGAGGATCAGCGCGCGTGCCGCCCCTCACCCACTTCCTCGATGATCTTGGCGACGAAGGCCGGCAGGTCGTCGGGGGAGCGGCTGGTGATGACGCCGTTGTCCACCACCACTTCCTCATCCACCCAATCGGCCCCGGCGTTCTCCACATCCTTGCGGATGGATTTGTAGGAGGTGGCGCGCCGGCCGCGCAGGGCGTCTGCCTCCACCAGCAGCCAGGGGCCATGGCAGATGGCGGCCACCACCTTGCCGCTGTCGAGGAAGTCCGTGACCCGGCGCACGGCGTCCGGGTTCACCCGCAGCAGATCGGGGTTGATCTGGCCGCCGGGCAGAACCACGGCCTGATAATCCTCCACCTTGGTGTCGGCGATGCGCAGGTCCGCCTCCACCGTCTCGCCCCAGTCGGTATGGTTCCAGCCACGGATGGGCTGGCCGTCCGGGGTCGCGACGTCGACCTTGGCGCCGGCCTTGCGCAGTTCGTCCCGGGGGACGGTCAGTTCCGATTGCTCAAAGCCGTTGGCGGCCAGGATCAGGATGCGGGCGTCGTGGATGTCGGCCATGACCGGCGTTCCTTTCGTCTGGTTGGGCGGGAAGACGCCCGAACAACGCCCGCCCCGTCCCGCCGGTTCCCCTTATCGGGCCGGCGCCGGCCGCCGCTCCGCCGCCTGCTTCAGGTTGGCCAGGCCCGCCTCGAAGTCCTTGCCCACCATGGCGTCCATGCTCATGAACAGACCCATCACCTTGGCCATTAGCGGGCTGGGGCCGGCCATCACCCAGGTGACGGTGGTGCCGTCCCCCTGCGGGGTCAACGTGAACTCCGCCGTGTTGTGCGCCTCGAACGGCTTCAGGAAGTCCAGCTTGATCACCACCCGGGTGGGCTCGGTGACGTCGGTGATCTCCATGCCGCCCTCACCCACGTTCTTGTTGCCCTTCCAGGCATAGGTGGCGCCCACGCCGCTGTCGGGCCCGCCGAAGGTGCGGGTCATGGCCGGATCCATCTTCTCCCACGGCGACCACTCGGCCCAGCGGTGGAAGTCGGCCAGGAAAGGATAGATCGCGCCGGGTGGGGCCTGGATGGTGGCCGTGCGCTGGATGCGGAAGCTGTTCGGCCGCGTGGACGCCACCGCCAGGATGATGCCCAGGATGACCAGGATGGCCACCAGGATGATGAGGAGGATTTTCATGATCGCTTCCCTGTTCTTATTATGACGCCGCGTCGGCTTATGACGCCGCGTCGGCGCTCAGGCGGTCGCCTGCGCCCGCGCCAGATAGCCGTCCAGCTGGTCCAGCGTGCCGCCCCAGCCCTGGCGCATGCTCTCCATGCCGGCGGCGAAGGTGGCCTCCTCCTCCGCCGTGGCGTTGACCGGCACGGCGGCGCAGTCCAGGCGGGTGGCGCCGCCATCGGCGACGAAGGCGGTGGTGCTCAGCACCTCCAGCGGCCAGGTGGGGCTCATGGGATGGCGCACCGGCTGGCCGTCCGCGTCGGTGAAGGAGACGAGGAAGGACAGCGTGCCGGGTGACTGTGGCGGCTTGGGCGCGATGATCTCGCGAAACGTCCATTTGCCCCACATGGTGAAGTCGCCGGTCCCCGCCGGCGGCTTCATGCCATAGAAAAAGGACCCGCCGGGCCGCAGATCCAGGTCGCCCCGCACCCAGCTGAAGCCCTTGGGGCCCCACCACAGGCGCAGCCGCTCCGGTTCGGTATAGGCGGACCACAGCAGGCAGGGTGTCGCGGCGAAGCGGCGGGACAGGCGGAATTGGGGCGTCTCGGTCATGATCCGGGTCCTTCTCTGTCGTGCCGGGGTTCAGCCGGCCTGGCCGGCGGCCAGCGGGCAAGGCTGGCCAGGGGCGGCCAGCGGATGGGCGAAGCTCCACAAATGGCCATAGGGATCGGCCACTTGGCCGTAACGGGCGCCCCAGAAGGCGTCCATGGCCGGCATGGTGACCGTGGCGCCGGCGGCCACTGCCCGCTCCATGGCGGCGTCGCAGTTGGGCACCTCCAGATGCAGGACCATGCTGGTGCCCTTCAGCACGTCGGGCGCCGCGCTGGTGCCGCCATGCTCCGCCCGGTATTCGGGGAAGTCGTCGCGCACGAAGACCCGGGCGCCGTTCACATGGATCTCGGCGTGCAGCAGGCGCGGGCTGTCCTCGGCCGGCATGCGGAACACCTCGCGCGCGCCCAGGGCCTGGACATAGAAGCTCAACGCCGCGTCGGCGTCGGTCACCACCAGATGGGGGATGACGCCCTGCTGGATGGGCTGAACGGTATCGGACATGGTCGTGCTCTCCCGTTTTTAGCTGCATGGGCCACGCGGGACGCGGGCTTGCCCCAAGGACGGCGGCCGCAGTCCCGTCCCGACAGGGGCCCGCGGATTTTTTTCTCAGGACGGTGCGGCGTCCCGCGCCAGGCGGTCCAGATGCTGGCGGATATGGGCGGCCTCCGCCGGGGTGTGGGCCAGGGCGATGGCGCGGTCGAAGGCCACGCGCGCCTCCGCCGCGCGGCCCAGCTGGGTCAGGTAGGCGCCCTTCACCCCGAAGAAATGGAAGTAGCCGGACAACCGCTCGCCCAGGGGCTCGATCATGGCCAGGGCCGCCGCCGGCCCCCGCACCTTGGCCGTGGCGACGGAGCGGTTCAGCGTCACCACCGGCGAGGGCTGGATGTGTTCCAGCGTGGCGTACAGCAGGTCGATCTGCGTCCAATCCGTCTCCGCCGCCGTGGCCGCCCGGGCATGCAGGGCGGAAATGGCGGCCTGCACGAGATAGGGCGTGGGCCGGCCGTGGCGCATGGCCTTGTCGATCAGGGCCAGGCCTTCGGCGATCATGGGGGCGCTCCAGCGGCCGCGGTCCTGGTCCTCCAGCAGCACGGCGTTGCCCTCGGCGTCGAAGCGGGCGGCGGCGCGGGCCTGCTGCAGCAGCATCAGCGCCAGCAGGCCCATGATCTCCGGCTCCGACGGGAACAGGCGCAGTAGCAGGCGGGCCAGGCGGATGGCCTCATGCGCCAGGGGCGCCCGCCGTTCCGTCGTGTCGCCGCCGGCGGAATAGCCCTCGTTGAACAGCAGGTAGAGCATGGCGGCGACGGCGCCCAGCCGTTCCGCCCGTTCCGGCGCCCCTGGCGCCTCGAAGGGCACGCCCGAGCGGGTGATGCGCGCCTTGGCCCGGGTGATGCGCTGTTCCATGGCGCTGTCGCTGACCAGGAAGGCGCGCGCGATCTCCGCCACGCTGAGGCCGGAGACGATGCGCAGGGCCACGGCGATCTGCTGCGTGGCCGGCAAATCCGGCGGGCAGCAGATGAACAGCAGACGCAGGATGTCGTCGCGATAGTCGGCGCCGTCCAGCCGTTCCGCCAGGACGGCTTCCGCGTCCCCCTCGCCGCCGTCGCCGTCAACCAGCGTGTCCTCTTCCGGCAAGGGCTGCTGGCGCGCCAGCCGGCGCACCGTGTCCAGGGTGGCGTTCCGCCCGACGAAGATCAGCCAGGCGGCGGGATCGCGGGGCGGGCCGTTGCGCGGCCAGGCCTTCAGGGCCCGCAGGGATGCCTCCTGGAACGCCTCCTCCGCCGTATCCAGGTCGCGGAAATAGCGTAGCAAGGCCCCCATCGCCTGCGGCCGGGCGGCCGTCAGCGCGGTGTTGATCCAGGCCATGTCGGCGGCCCCGGCCATGATCTCAGGCCCCGGTTGAAACGGGGGCGGGGGCCGGGTGGTAGAGGCCCACGGGGCGGATCTCATAGGCGCCGCCGGGATTGGCGCGGCCCAGTTCCCGGGCGGTGTCCAGGATCTGCTCCAGCGTCTCCCCTTCCACCAGGTAGAAGCCCAGCAGCTGTTCCTTGGTCTCGGCGAAGGGGCCATCGATCACCAGGGGCGGGTCGCTGTCCTTGCGCAGGGTGGTGGCCGCGGTGGTGGGCAGCAGCCGGGCCACCGGGCCCAGCCGGCCTTCGCGCGCCAGCTTCTCATGCACCACCGCCAGCTTGGCCATGACGGCGTCATCCTCTTCCTTGGTCCAGGAACCGACGACGTCTTCGCGGTGATAGCACAGGATGGCGTACAGCATGGGTGATCCTCCAGCGGCGGGACGGCCGGTTTTGAAACCGGTTCTTCCCCAGGACGGTCGAGTATGCCCGCATCCGACACCGCCGCTGGAAAAATCTTCGGTGTAATCCCGATCTCAAGCCTGCCCACGCAGGTAGGCCATGAAGGTGGGGCTGGCGCCCAAGGTCTCGAACACCGGCAGCACGAGTTGGAAGCCGTTGTCGCCGTTGGTCAGGAACACGGCGCCCCGGCGCGTGGTGGGGCTGTACCAGGCGAAGGTGGACACCCCCTCGTCCCGGCCGGTGTGCATCATCACGGTTTCACCATTGAACTCCAGCACCTGCCAGCCCAGGCCGAAGCCGGCGCTGGCCGGGCAGGTGGCGGCCTTGGCGCCGGCGCACATCTCGGTCATCTGGCTGACCTGGATGTGGCGGCGGTCGGCGGCCAGGCTGGCGCTCAGGTCCTGGTCCTTCATGACGCTGGTGATGAAGCGGGCATAGTCGCCGGCCGTGGTGTAGAGCAGGTCGGCGGCGTTGTAGGTGGCGGCGTAGCCCGGCTGCAGCGCCTTGCCCAATGCGTCCGTGGGCACGGCGACGCGGCCGTCGAACCAGGGCTTGCGCCCGCTGGCGGTGTCGTTCATGCCCGCCGGCTTGAACAGGACGGCTTGGGCCAGGCTCTCGAAATCCTGCCCCGTCTTCTTTTCCACATAGCGGGCGACGTACTGGTAGCCCTCCCCCGAATAGCCATAGGACGTGCCGGGCGTGAACTGGAAGGCCAGCGGCTTGCCCGGCCCTCGCCAGTTGGGGAAGCCCGTCTGGTGGCTGAGCGCCAGGCGTGGGGTCAGCAGCAGGCGACGATCATCGGTGGCGATGTCGGGATCGGTCCAATAATCCGCCATGGGCGCATCCAGCGACACCGTCTTCCGCGCGGCCAGGCGCAGCACCACCTCCGCCGTTATGGGCTTGGTCAGCGAGGCGATGTTGTACAGCGTGGCCGGCGTGGCGCGCACGCCGGGGCTCTGCTCCCCATAGGCGGCGGTCAGCACCACCTTGCCGTCCTCGATCTCCGCGATGGAAACGCTGGGCACCTTGGCGCTAGCCAGCAGGCCAGGCACCGCCTGGTCCAGGGCCGCCCGGATCTCCTTGGGCTCCGCCGCCAGGGCGCCGCCGCACAAGACCAGGGCGGCCGCCATCACCGGCAGACCCCACATCGTCCGTCTCATCTTCATTCCCCACCTTAGGAAAGGTCGTGCGGGAGCAGGACAACATGGGGCGCTGGAATGCGGAAGCCCAAGAAACGCAACTGTTGCAATGCCGTAGCAATTTACCCTGACGCCGCAACAAAGGCGGCGGCCCGTTACAGGCGCCTACTTGGCGAAGATCAGGGATTCGTCGCGGAACGCCTTGAATTCCAGGGCGTTGCCGCTGGGATCGTACAGGAACATGGTGCCCTGCTCCCCCACCTGTCCCTTGAAGCGGACATAGGGCTCGATGACGAAGGTTTGGCCGCCGGTTCGCAGACGGTCGGCCAGGGCGGTCCAGTCATCCCAGGTCAGGATCAGGCCGAAATGCGGCACCGGCACCTCATGGCCATCCACCGGATTGTGATCCTCACTGGGGACCGCCACCTTGCCCGGCACCAGATGGGCCACGATCTGGTGGCCATAGAGATCGAAATCCACCCACTCGGGCGAGCTGCGCCCCTCGGGACAGCCCAGCAGCTCGCCATAGAAGGCCCGGGCGGCGGCCAAGTCATGGACCGGGAAAGCCAAGTGGAAACGCGGGCGCTGCGTCATTTTCATCCGTTCTCTTAAGAGTGATAAATTCATAAACAATATCAGGCAATTGGATGATTGATTTCAGGTGAGGCGTCACTTCAGGGCAAGGCATTCACCACCGTGGCGTCGATGCGGCGGATGCCGTCCTCGCCCGCAAAATAATACACCACCAGCACCCGCCCGTCCGTCAGCGCCGTGGCCCAAGGATAGCCGAGGTCCGGCCCCGGCCCGTCATCGCGCAGCACCAGTTCCGTCCCGTCCTCCGGCCGCTGGGTGTCCGGATCGAAGACGCGGGCGCGGATGCCGTAGGGGGCGTGGCGGTAGCCGTAGACCAGGAACACCCGCCCGTCCGGCAGGGGTAGCGGATCGAAAGGATGGCCGACGACGGTGGTCAGGCGCCAGGGCCGCCATGTCAGGCCCTCATCGGGGGAAATGCCGAGCGCCAGTTGGTCGCCCATGCCGGCGGTGCGGTGGAAGGCCAGCAGCAGGCCGTTCCGCGTGCGCAACAGTGCCGGCTCCACCAGGCAACCCTGCCCCGCCGCGTCGTGGGCGATGGGCCCCAGGGCGCGCCAGGCGTATCCGCCGGCGCCGTCGGGATCGGCCCGATACAGGTGGCTGCCGCGCTTGCCGTGGGCGCCGCCGGCATAGACCGCCTGCAGCACGCCGCCATCGGGCAGCAGCACGGCCCGGCCGCGCAGGGCCCCGCCATGATGCGGACGCACGCCGGCCAGCAGGTCGGGCTGGCCCGGCAGCGGCGGCAGGAAGCCATGCGGCGTCCAGGATCGCGCCGTGGCATCGCCCAGGCGGGCATAGCCGCCCCAGAACAGGAACAGCCCGCTGTCCTCCGCCGTGCCCACCAGGGGGCCGCCAGCGGCGTGGATGGCGTCCGCCAGGCGCGGGGCCAGCGGATACCACGAAAAGCCGGTCAGCAGCAGCCGGCCATCGGGCAGGGCCAGCAGGTTGGCGTCCTGGTCCGCCGCTTCCCCGTCCGGGGGCAGCACCTCCGGCTCCGCCAACGGCGCCAGCGTGCGCCCGTCCAGGCGCAGCAGCACATGCTGCGAGCGGCTGTCGACATGGTCCACGCTCATGAGGCCCGTCTGGTCGGTCAGGCCCAGGGCGCGGGCGAACCAGCGCTGGTCGCGGGCCCGGCGGAACAGGACGGCCACCGTGCCGTCGGCCAGGGTGGCCACCGCGGGGAAGGAGGCGTAGTAGCGGTCGTCCCGGAACAAGGTCAGATGGTGCATCCGCAGCCCCCTCGGTATCGCGCCCTGCCAGGGACGGGTTTACTTATCCGATAGGACGTATACGACAGGCGGTCGGAAAACCGGTAGAACTCGTCCCCTGTTCCCTGCCATTACCTGGGTATCCCCGACCTTGGTCACCATGCCTGACGCTCCCCGCCCCACCTTGCTGTTCGTCGTGACGGAGGACTGGTACTTCCGCTCCCATCGCCTGCCCACGGCACGGGCGGCGCGCGACGCCGGCTTCGACGTGGCTGTGGCCTGCCGGGTGGCCAAGGACGGGGCGGCCATCGCGGCGGAAGGGTTCCGCGTCATCCCCCTGCCCTGGCGGCGCGGCAGCTTCAGCCCCCTGCGCGCCCTGGGCGACATCCGCCGCCTGGCGCGGCTCTACCGCAGGGAACGGCCCACCATCATCCACCATATCGCGGTCAAGCCCACAGTGCTGGGCGGCTTCGCCCTGTTCCTCGCGGGCTTGCGCGACACCCGCGTGGTCGCCACCCTGGCGGGCCTGGGGCTGGGCCTGTCGGGTGCGGGAACCAAGGCGACCGTGGGCCGCGTCCTGCTGCGCCTGGCGCTGAATGCCGCCGGCTGGCGCCGGGGCCAGGCCCTGGTGGTGCAGAACGGCGACGACGCCGCCCTGCTGGCCAGCGGCTGGCCCCGGCCACCGGCATCGCGCCTGATCCGCGGATCGGGTGTCGACCTCGCGCATTATGAGGAATTGGCGGAGCCCATGGGACCCGTCACCTGCGCCCAGGTGTCGCGCATGCTGACCCTGAAGGGCGTCGAGGATCTGGTGGCCGCCGTGCGTCTTGTCCGCGCCCAAGGCACCGATCTGCGCCTGATCCTGGCGGGTGCGCCCGACACCGACAGCCCGGCCGCCATCCCCGTGGCGACCTTGACCGCCTGGGCGGCGGAGCCCGGCATCGAATGGCTGGGCGCCGTCAGCGACGTGCGCGCCGTCTGGGCCCGCGCCAACATCGCCGTGCTGGCCTCGCGCGGGGGGAAGGCGTGCCCAAGAGCCTGCTGGAGGCGGCGGCCTGTGGCCGCGCCATCGTGGCGACCGATGTGCCGGGCAGCCGCGAGGTGGCGGTGGAGGGGCGCAACGCCCTGCTGGCCCCGCCCCGCGACCCGGCGGCCCTGGCGTCCATGCTGGCCCGCCTGGCGCAGGACGCCGTCCTGCGCCGCCGTTTAAGCCTGGCCAGCCGCGCCGTGGTGGATCCGGAGTTCGGCGAGGCCGAGGTGGGGCGGCGCATGCGCGACCTCTATCTGGGCCTGGTGGCGCCGGCGCCGGTCCCGCGCCGGACTGCCGGATTGTGAGCGGCGGAGGGCGGGTGATGGGCGCACGGCGTTGGGGACAGGCTCTGCTGTTGATCGCTTTGCTGGGCACGGGCCGAGCCGGGGCGGTTGAGCAGGAGGTCACCATCAACGGCGGGCCCGAGCCGCTGGCCGGCACGCTGCAGATACCGGACACGGCGCCCCCTGGTCCCATCCCGGCCGTGCTGATGGTGCCGGCGTCCGGCCCGGTGGACCGCAACGGCAACGGCCCGTCGCTGCGCACCGACGCCCTGCGCCAGTTGGCGCAGTCGCTGGCCCTGAAGGGCGTTGCCAGCCTGCGCATCGACAAGCGCGGCGTGGGCGCCAGCAAGGCCGCCCTGACGCGGGAGGAGGATCTGCGGCTCGACACCTATGTGCAGGACACCGGCCAGTGGCTGGCCTTCCTGCGCGCCCAGCCGGGCATCGGTCCCGTCTTCCTGCTGGGCCACAGCGAGGGCGGCCTGACCGCCATCCTGCTGGCGGAACAGGCGCCCATGGCCGGCCTGATCCTGGTGGCCACGCCCGGCCGTACGTACGGCGACATGATGCGCCAGCAACTGCCGCGTACGGACTTGGCCCTGGACGTGCAGCGGGCGGCGCTGGAGGCCATCACGCAACTGGAACAGGGCCGGCCGGTGACCAAGGTGCCACCGCCGCTGATGAGCCTGTTCCGCCCCAGCATACAGCCCTACCTGATCTCGGAACTTACCGTGGACCCGGCGGCGGAATTGGCCCGCACCACCCCGCCGGTGCTGGTGCTGCAGGGAACCAACGACATCCAGATCGACATGTCGGACGCCATCCGCCTGTCCCAGGCCCGCCAGGGTGTGCGGCTGGAGCGGCTGGACGGCGTGAACCACATGATGAAGAACGCCCCCCTGAACGACCGCGCCGGCAACCTGGCCACCTACACCGACCCTGGTCTGGCCATCAACCCGGGAATCACCAGCGCCATCGTCCGCTTCGTGCGGGGGAATGGAGCGGGTGGCGGCCAGTGATTTAAGCCAAAGGGGTGGATCGTATTTACCGAAGGACAGGAGGAAGGCTACGGACCTTGACGGTCCTTGCGGCGGCGCCAACTCGTTCACGCAGTCAGGCCCTCGGTAATCCCTGCCCTGTGTTTAGACTGTTGTTCCGGGCACGACGCTCAAAGGGAGGGTGAGGATGTCCACAGCCGTCGTTTCATCCGAACGCCTTTTCGTCTTTGACGAGAAGAACACGTTGCGTCTTTGGCTTGAAGAGAAGGTCGCCAACCATGAGCTGACCTCGATGGAAGCCGATCAGATGCTGAGGGAGTATGAGACCCAAGGGAAATTGTGGACCGGGCTCTTCAAGGATACCTTCGGCAGCGCCAAGCTGATTTACAAGTTGGCTAAGGATATGAAGTCCTGGAGAGGGGCGAGTTTATTTCACACAGGGAAAAACAGGCGATCTCGTGACCATCAGAGGATGGCCGGCAGGACGGAACATTCTGACCGGGACCCGCTACCGGCTTGATAATCCTAAGATTGTCGAACTTCAAATCGGCAAGCCCGGTATCCGCGCGGCGGCCAAAGAATCTGCGCGCTTCGGTGTTTATCTGGTCGTCGCCGTGGACGTGGCGGACTACATCCTCCGGGACAACGCGACGCTAGGACAGTTGTTGGGCAGCCTTACCGTCGATATTCCATCCGTCGTAATTGCTTCGATCGCCGGGGCTGCTGCGGGCACCTACGTTGCCGGCAGCGCCGTGGCGGGCTTGGCGGTTATTGGCAGCTTCGCCTGCGGCCCATTCTTGGTGGCGCTTGCGGTTGGCGTGGCAGTCGGTTACGGCCTCTACAGGCTGGATGAATATTTTCATCTGACCGACAGGCTGAGCGAAGCCTATGACCGGGGCTTGGCAAAGTTGAGCCAAACTTTCCAGCAACTGGGCCAGGAGGCGGAGCAGCGCTTCCATCAGCTGGCCAACAGCAAAATGGTCCACGATCTATCCCAGGACGCGCACGACATCGCCGCTAAGCTGGCGCGGCAAGCGGACTGGGTACGGTGGGAGTTGGCGCATTGGTGATGGAAATGTCCGCTTTGCGCGAACGGCTGAGGGCCGCTCCGGTGTTCCTGGGATTCGCCGCGGTGGGTGGCGGGTTATTGTGTCTGGCATTATTCAGCCTGCTTCCCATCGCTCACGACCTTGGTGCGGGCGCCCCTCTGATCACCCTGGCGCCCCGAGATGCCACTGGTCTGCCATTGGCTGTCACGCTTTTCGCCTTCGCGGCGATGACGCTGTTCCGAGCCCCTGAGATTGGTCCTGCCAGACACGACCGGAGCCGAACCAAGCAACCAGCCAGCCACATTAATGGTCCGGTGATTTGCCTGGGGGTGGCGTTTTTGGGGATCGTGTTGGCATTCCTGGCGTCCCCCATCACCACCGTCATCGTGGAGAAGGTGGCGGCGAGCCACGGCTATATCGCCTGCCCGGCCCTACCTGGTGAGCGTCCAGCGTATCTGCGCTGGACACGCGATACGTTGGACCATTGCCCTTTGCCGAGGAAGAAAACCGCATCTGACAGCTGAGGACCCCGGCCATCAAACCTCCAGCAGCTCCGCCTTGTAGCGCCGGCTGGCGGTCACTGTCAGGCCGGTGGTCAGGGTGATGTCCAGGTCGCCGGAGGGGCGGCTGTCCACGCGCTGGATGGTGGCACGGTTCAGCAGGCGGGAGCGGTGGACCCGCACGAACAGCCGGGGCGGCAATTCGGCCTGGAGGTCGGCCAGGGACCGGCGCACCAGGTGCACCCGTTCCGCCGTCATGACCTCCACATACTTGCCGGCGGCGCTGACCTGGATGATCTCCTCCGGCGCCACGAACACCCGGCGGGTGCCGACCTTCAGTTCCAGGCGGGCCGGCGGTTCGGGGGGCGGGGATGCGACCGACGCTGAAACCGCTGCGGCCTGCTGCGCCTCCACCAGCGCCACCACGCGCGACAGGCGCACCAGTTGCCGGCCCATGGTCAGGATGGCGGCGGCAATCAGATAAGTCAGCGCGTCCTTGCGGACTTCATAGAGGAAGATGTCGGCCCAACTGCCGGCGCTATGGTAGTGGCCGCCCACCAGGGCGTACACGATGACACGGAGCCCCATCATCAGGCCGATGTGCACCACGCCGTAGGCGACCATCAACAGCAGGTGCAGGCCCAGGGTGCGCAGCGGCGCCCGGGCCCAGCCCGGCGCCCGCCTGATCCCCAGATAGACCAGCGGCAGCGCCGCCAACCCGCCGATGGCGCTGGAGTATTCCCAGCACATCGGCTTCCACGCGGCGATGGGCCGGCCGTCGCGCTCATGCTCCGACAGGACGGACAGGACATTGATGGTGGTGGGCAGGAAATAGAAGACCAGCCACACCAGGGTCCAGGTGGCCCGCGCCGACAGCCGCCATCCCGGCAGCATCACCGCCTGCGCCGTTGTCTCCACCGTTGGTGCCGTGGACATCGCCGTTCAATCCCCATCCGCGCCCTTTATCCCGCCGCCCGCGCCCACGCCGCTTGGGGGCGCCGGCGGCCGGATGCCAGCGTAGCGCCATCGCTGGCCACCGGGCCAGACCCATCATGAGGATGCGACGCCGATGTCCGTTTCCGTTCCCGCCCCGACACGCCGCCATGACCTGGACTGGATCCGCGTCATCGCCTTCGTCCTGCTGATCCTGTACCACGTGGGCATGTTTTACGTGCCTTGGGACTGGCACGTGAAAAGCCCGCATACGGTGCCGGCGCTGGAACCCATCATGATGCTGACCAGCCCGTGGCGGCTGACCCTGCTGTTCCTGGTCTCGGGGGCGGCGACCCGTTTCATGGCCGACAAGATGGCGGTGGGGGCGTTGACCCGCGCCCGGATGGCCCGGCTGCTGCCGCCCCTGGTGCTGGCCATTCTGGTCATCGTGCCGCCGCAGAGCTTTTTCGAGATCGTGGAAAAGGCGCCGGAGCAGGCCCTGCCCTATGCCGCCTTTTACCTGAAGTACGTCACCGGCAGCGGCCATTGGTGCCGGGGCACGGACTGTCTGGCGACGCCCACCTACAATCACATGTGGTTCGTGGCCTATCTGCTGGCCTACACCCTGGTGCTGTGCGCCCTGCTGGCCGTGTCGGCAGGGGCGGCGCAGCGGCTGCAGCGGGGGGCGGAGCGGGTCTTCGGCGGCTGGCGCCTGATGGTGCTGCCCATCCTGTTCCTGGGCGTGATCCGCTTCGCCCTGGTGAACCGCTTCCCCGTCACGCACTGGATCGTCAACGACTGGTACAACCACCTGCTGTCGTTCAGCGCCTTCCTGTTCGGCTTCGCGGCGGCGAAGTCGGAAACCCTGCGCCAGGGCCTCATCCGCCTGCGCTGGCCGGCCCTCCTGGTCGCCCTGCCCGCCTATGCCGCCTTCGCCGGCTATGCCTGGGCCTATCGCGCCGACGACGCCGTGCCGCCCGAGACGCTGCGCGCCGTCATGCGCTTCGTCTATGCCGCCGACCAATGGGCCGCCATCGCCGCCGTGCTGGGCTTCGGCGCCCGTTACCTCAACCATGACAGCGCCGCCCTGCGCTATCTGGTGCCGGCCGTTTTCCCCTTCTACCTGGTGCACCAGACGGCGACGGTGGTCCTGGGGCACTACTTGGCCAAGGCGGGCCTGCCTCAGGGGGTGGAGGCGCCGCTGCTGATCCTGGGCACCTTCGCCACCTGCCTCGCGGTCTATGAAGGGGTGCGGCGGGTCAACCTGCTGCGGCCCTGGTTCGGCCTGAAGCCCCGTCCGGCGGCACGTCTGGAGCCGCAGGCGCAGCCAGCTTAAATTGATCAACTTATACGCGCGGCATTTGATCGTAACCGCTCAAATGCCACTCATGGGCCGGGCGCGGCCATCCGGTCGCTTGCGCTTCCTCGCTTTCCAGTCCGCGTCGTTACGCGGAAGCTCATGCCGTTGGGGATCAATTCATCAGGTTGGCGCGCGGCAGGGTGATGCCGAGGGCCAAGCCGCCCTCCTGCCAGTCGAAGTCCACGCGCCCGCCCAGTTGTCCCGCCAGCAACAGTTGGCAGACGGTCAGGCCGAAGCCCTTGCGTATCGGCGGCCGGATGTCATGCAGGCCCCATTCGCGCCAGTTGAGCGACAGGGCGCTGTCGTCGCTCTGCCACGACAGGTCGACATGGCCGTCCGGGTGGTTGAGGGCGCCGTAGCGGGCGGCGTTGCCCGCCAGCTCGTACAGCGCCAGGCCCAGCGCCTGCGAGGCCTGGGGCCCCAGCACCGTCTGCGGCCCGCTGCGGGTGACGCGTGCGCCCTCCGGGTCGAAGGGATCGAAGGAGATGTGGGCCAGGCTGTCCATGTCGGTACCCACCCATTGGCGGCTGGCCACTTGGCTGTGGATGGCGGCCAGCGCGGAGACGCGGCCCTCCACCAGGGCGACGAAATCCTCCACCGTCTCCGCCCGCGTGAGGCGCAGGATGGATTGCACCACCGCCAGCGCGTTCTTGGCGCGATGGTCGACCTCTTGCATCAAGAAGGAGATCTGGCGTTCGGAACCGGCGATGCAGCGAGATGTCTCGGGCGATCTTGGACGCGCCGATCAGGTTGCCCTCATTGTCGCGCAGGGGCGAGACGGTCAGCGAGATTTCCACAGTGTGGCCGTCCTTGTGGCGGCGCAGGGTCTCGAAATGACTGATGCGTTCCCCCTGCTTCAGGCGGGCGAGGATGCTGGGCATCTCCGCCTCGCGCCCAGGGGGGGCCAGCACCGTGATGTTGCGGCCGATCATTTCATCGGCGGTGTAACCGAACAGACGCTCCGCCGCCGCGTTCCAGCTGGTGACGGTGCCATCCAGCGTCTTGCTGATGATGGCGTCGTCCGACGAGTTGACGATCGCGGCCAGAATGGCGTGCGGGGACAAGGCTTCCATCGGTCGGTAGTGCCTCCAACCAACCCAAAAACAAGGTTAACGCCGACCAACACTGGCTGTGCCGGATTTCGGGCGCCCGTCGCCGTGGACACTTTAGAGGAAGGTGTGAAACCCGCTAGAAAAGTGGGGGCCCCGTCGACAATGCCAGTCTGGCCCAATGCACGGTCGCACTTCAAACGGACCTTAGACCTATACCTCCGGCGGTCGCCGCGCCGCCGCAGATAATCGCTTGGGCATACATCTATTCTAGAATAACTCTGATTTATAGCGGCGGCTGGCTGGAACCGTGGCGCCGTTGCTCAACGTCAGGTCCATGTCGCCGGAGGGCCGGTTATCGATACGGACGATGGCGCCCCGGTTCACCAGGTGGGAGCGGTGGACCCGCGCGAAGTCCGGCGCGGGCAATTCCGCCTGGAAATCCGCCAGCGTGCGCCGCACCAGGTGGACGGCTCCGGCGGTCACGACCTCGATGTAATTGCCGGCGGAGCGCACCAGCAGGATGTCCGCCGGCGCCAGGTAGACCCGCCGCGACCCCACCTTCAGCTCCACGCGCGCCGGTTCCGGTGTCGGCGCCACCGGTTGGGCCTGGTCAACGGTGGCGTTCGCCGCCGCCTCCACCAGGGCCAGCGATCGCGACAGGCGGATCAGGTGGCGTACGCCCACCACCACCAGCACGATCAGCAGATAGGTCAGCAGGTCCTTGCGGAACTCGTAAGGCAGATCATCCCGCAGATCGTCGAAAGCATAGCTCTGCCCCAGCGCGCCGTAGGCGGCCATGCGCAGCAGCGTCATGGCCACCAGGTGCAGGATGCTGAAGGCCAGGGCCGTGCCAAGGAACTGGGCGACGCAACGCAGCGGCGCTTCGGCCCAACCTGGCATGTGGTTGATGGACCAGCGCACCAGGGGCAGCACCAGCAGCAGGGCGACGCCGCTTGAATACTCCCGCAGGAAGGGCTCCCATGCGGGGATGTCCCGGTTGGTCCGCTCATATTCCGTCAGCAGCGCGAAGGCGTTGATGGTGGTGGGCAGGAAGGCGAACCCCAGCCACACCAGGGCCCAGGCCTTCAGGTTCGGCGTATTCCAGAAGGCTGAGAAACGATCCACCGCCCGTCCCATTTTTTCATCCGCTTGACCCAACAACCCAACCATTCGTCCCCATCGACCCCGGAAAACCCGCCGCTTGCGTCAGGGAAATGGCCGGCTCTCATCCTTAAGGTCAGCCTAGGGCAGCGGCGCAGGCAGCCGCCACACGTCTTACGACCAGGGGCCGAAAGAACATGATGCCTTCCCGTCCTGCGCCAGCCGTCACCCGCCGTCCCGACCTGGACTGGATCCGGGTTCTGGCGTTCTTCACCTTGATCGTGTTCCACGTGGGCATGTTCTACGGGCCCTGGGAATGGCATGTGAAAAGCCCGCATGAGGTTGCGGCCATGGCCCCGGTGCTGATGGCGACCAGTCCCTGGCGTCTCAGCCTGCTGTTCCTGGTGTCGGGTGCGGCCACCCGTTTCATGGCCGACAAGATGACGGTGGCGGCCCTGACCAAGGCGCGCCTGGCCCGCCTGGTGCCACCTCTGGTGTTCGCCGTGCTGGTCATCGTGCCGCCGCAGACCTATTACCAGGTGATCGAGCAGGCGGTGACGCCGGTGGAGACCTATTACCCCGCGTTTTACTTGAAGTACCTCACGGGCACGGGCCACTGGTGCCGGATCAACGACTGCCTGACCACCCCCACTTATAACCATATGTGGTTCGTGTCCTACCTGCTGGCTTATAGCCTGGGGCTGTCCGTCCTGCTGGGCGTGGCGGGGGACCGCCTGCGGGCGGTGGGGCCCCGGCTGGAGGCGTGGCTGACCGGCTGGCGGCTGCTGGCCCTGCCCTTCATGGCGCTGTGCGCGCTGGACATGCTGCAGTTGCGCTTCCCTATCACCCACTGGATGTTGCACGACTGGTACAACCACTTCCTGTCCTTCACCGCCTTCCTCTTCGGATTCCTGATCGCCAAGTCCCTCCCCTTGCGGGACGGGTTCGTGCGTTGGCGCTGGTGGGGACTGGCCTTGGCCGTTCCCGCCTATGCCGTGGTGGCCTGTTACACCTGGGCCTACCCCTTCGGCGCCCCGCCGGCCCCGCTGGGTGTCCGCGCCCTCATGCGCCTCGTCTATGCCGCCCAGCAGTGGGGCGCCATCGTCGCCGCGCTGGGCTTTGGCGCCCGCCATCTGAACCGGGACGGTCCCGTGCTGCGGTACCTGGTGCAGGCGGTCTTCCCCTTCTATCTCGTCCACCAGACCATCATTGTGGTGGCGGGGCACAACTTGGCGCCGCTGGGTCTGCCGCAAGGTGTGGAGGCGGCCATACTGGTGGTCATCACCTTCGCCGGTTGCTTCGCGACTTATGAGATTGTCCGCCGCGCCAATTTCCTGCGGCCATGGTTTGGTCTCAAACGCCTGGCGCCGCCGTCCACGACCGCCCTTGAGACGGGTGACGCGCAGGCGCAAAGCCAGACACAACCGGTCCAGGCATGATCATTGGATAACCTATCCTGAAGATGGGATTGCCTTTTCTGAAAACCTTGATGGTTTGTCGCAAAGTTTAAACCCAAATTTAACAGAGCTGTGATTATTCGGTGGCCGGGGCGGTTTGTAAGGTGGGTGAGCCCCCGGCCTTCCCCGGCCCTTGGGCACCCTCGTCCCTGCCAGGATGGCCGCCTCCCATGCGCCAGACGTCTCCCGCCCGCCTCGCCGCCGCCGCTCGTCTCACCGCCCTCAAGACCGCCCTCGCCATCCGCCTGGCGTCCCTGCGGAACAACCGGGCCGGTGGCGCCGTGGCTCACGTCCTGGCGCGTCTGGGGCGCCTGCTGGGCCGTCTGGTGCCGCGTCCCACGCGGCTGCGGTCCAAATTCATGGCCGTCGGTGGCACGCTGCTGTTCCTGGTCCTGCTGCAGAGCGCCATCGGCATCGGCATCGCGCGCCAGTCCCGCGCCATCTTGGAGGGCACCACCGCCCAGACCGACGGCGCCATGGCCGACCTGGGCCTGGCCGCCACGCTGAAGAACATGCAGGTGCAGGTCCTGCTGACACAGACGCTGATGGGCACCCTGTCCGTGGCGGAGCCGGCGGAGCTGAACAATTCCCTGCGGGCCATCGCCACCACCTACGCCGCCGGCCTGGAAGAGGTGCGCCGCGTCGCCGCGCGGGAGCGCGCGGGCGGCAGCAATGGGAACAACCCGCTGGGTGACGTGGCCACGAAGGTGCAGATGGCCAAGACCCAGTTCGACGCCCTGCAGGAAACCGCCATGGCGCTGAAGCCGTTGGCGGGCAAAAGCTCCGCCCCGGCGGACCAATTGCTGAAACTCTCGGCCCAGGTCGACGGTCTGAACGACCATCTCGATCGCATGGCGGAGACCATGAAGCTGGTGGCCAAGGGCGACCAGGCCCAGGTGCGGGCTGGCAACCAGTCGGCCCTGGGCGTCATCGACGACCTGAACCATGGTATCCAGGCCAGTACCGCGCTGGGGCTGGTCCTGTGCGCTCTGGCGGCGCTGTTCCTGATGCGCGGCGTGCTCTCGCCCCTGCTGGCCGTGGCCGGCGCCACCCGCGACCTGGCCGACGGGCGGCTGGACGTCGCCCTGCCCGCCGCCCGCAAGGACGAGATCGGCGAGATGGTGGACAGCCTGTCCGTCTTCCGCGACAACGCCCGCGCCGTTGAGCGCTTGAACGTGGAACGCGACCAGGAGCGCATGCGCGCCGAGGAAATGCGCCGCCGCGCCCTGGAGGACACCGCCCACACCTTCGAGACCAAGGCCGGTCGCATCTTGGGCTCGGTCACCGAGGCCGCCCACGGCTTGGTGGAGACCGCGCGCGCCGTGTCGCGCACCGCCGCCGGCGCCTCGACCGCCGCCAGCGCCGCGGAGACGGCCGCGCAGTCCGCCAACGGCACCATTCAGGGGGCGGTGGACGCGGCCCAGCAGCTGCGCGCCACGACGGCCGACGTGCTGGAAAGCGTGGCCGAGGCGGCCAAGCTGGCCCGCACCACCGCCGACAGCACCAAGGGCACCGGTGAGCTGATCGAGCGGCTGACCGTGGCGTCGCGCCGCATCACCGACGTCGTGGCCCTGATCCAAACCATCGCCGGGCAAACCAACCTGCTGGCCCTGAACGCCACCATCGAGGCGGCCCGCGCCGGCGAGGCCGGCCGCGGCTTCGCCGTGGTGGCCAGCGAGGTCAAGGGCCTGGCCGGCCAGACGGCCCAGGCCACCCAGGACATCCAGCAGGAAATCGCCGCCATGCAGGCCGCCATCGCCCAGTCGGTGCAGGCCTTCCGCGACATCGTGGCGGCGGTCCAGCGCATCGACCAGGTGAATGACGGCATCGCCCGCACCATCACCGACCAGGCGCGCGCCACCCAGGCCATCGCCGTCACCATGACGGACGCCGCGCAGGGCGTCACCCGCGTGGGGGGCGACATCGGCACCGTGGCCCGCGCCGCCAACGACACGGGCCTGGCCACCAACCGGGTGTTCACCGCCAGCAGCGACCTGTCGGTGCAGGCCAAGGAGCTGCAGCGCGCCGTGTCGGACTTCCTGTCGGCCATCGTCGCGGCCTGACCGGGCCGCAGTCGGCGGTTCCCATTTCATCCGCGAGTCGGGATGGGGCGTGACCATGGGCGCGCGCCATCGTCGTTTGGGCCCTTCCAGGGGGGCCATACCCTTTGCCCGCGCACGCGTGGCGACGCGCCGCACCTTTTCGGCGGGGGCCGAAGCCCGGGACCCGCAGGCGGCGCGGAAAAGAACTACCTCTGCAGGACAGGGATGCCGGCCCCGCCCTTATCCCCTACTTTGTAGTCTACCAGGGATAAAGGATTTCCCTTATTTACCGTATGTAAACTTGTTTACGATGTCCTCACTTATGGACTGACCCGGTTCGGGCCCTTCCTTTATTCGCGGCGTCGCCTTCCCTGACGGCTGAGCGCGGATTCCCAAGGCAGGCGGCCGGCCCGGGCGGCGGAATTGGCGACGATCCCGTGCTGGGGGTGCCGAGTGTCGGCCCTTGATGGCGGTGGTCAGAGAGGCCAAGTCCCAAGATAGCCACATTTCCCGTGGAGATCCTGGGGAGACTGCCTCGCCCCCTCACGAGCGATAGGATTTAGGAAATGACGACAGACAAGCCGAACACCGGCCGGGGCAAGACCCGCAAGCGCACCATGCTGGCCGCCGAGGAAGAGACCGGCACCAGCGTGGACAGTTATGTCGGCGGGCGCGTGCGCCTGCGCCGCACCCTGATCGGGATGAGCCAGGAAAAGCTGGGCGAGGCCATCGGCCTGACCTTCCAGCAGGTGCAGAAGTACGAGCGCGGCGCCAACCGCATTTCCGCTTCCATGCTGCACAAGATCGCCCAGGTCCTGGACGTTCCCATCAGCTTCTTCTTCGACGGCCTGGGGCCGCAGGGCCAGATTCCGGCGCCGGCCATCGAGGCGGCGGTGGAAGGCGGGCGCCCGCCCAGCGAGCGGCGCGAGACGCTTGAACTGGTGCGGGCCTATTCCCGCATCACCGAAAGCTCGGTGCGCGACAGCATCATGGCCTTGGCCAAGTCTCTCGCCAACCATAACGGCTGAGGCCAAAGGCGGGCCTCGGAGGCCGTTAAGCCTATCCGTTTTGCGCTGCGGCATGGGCCGGAACCATCCGCGGCGCGGATCGATTTACAAAGCCGGACGATGACAGGGCCGTCATCGTCCGGCTTTTTGTTTGGGATCGCCACCCCCGACCCCCGTGTTCACCCGGTCTGGGCAAGGGTTTGGCCAAGGCCAGCCTTCATTGTTTGCCCTGCAACATGTGCGTAGCGGACATGCAGGCAGAAAATAGAAAGACTGTGCGGCCTTGCCGTTACATGTGAACCTTGTAAAACTTTCCTTAACCGGCGGGGCAGATAGTGATGGTCATGGGGCACGACGATACCGAACAGGGGTCGCCACCAGCCGCTTCCATGCCATTACTCGTTTCGCCTCCGGTTTCATTAACGTTTCCGTCCGCCACCGCCCGCGCGGCGGGGCGGACTTCGACCGGTTGGCACGGCCTTGGCACGCGAAGGCTCGGGTCATGCACGCTGGTTAAATCAAGGCTGCACCAAACGAGGGCTTGGAACTGACTTTCTGGTTGCGGCACCGCAGCAAAAAGCTGGTATCGTTGCCTTGAGCCGGGATGGATGCCATGACAACCTTATCTCTCAAGAAGCCGCTGGGCTTTGAAACTAAACTGACTCTCGATGCCGCGCAGCGCGGTACCGTCGGTGACCGCGGCGCAACAAAGCGCGTCGTCGTCCTGGAACGGGCCCCTACGCCGGTACGCAGCCGCAGCGGCGGCCACGCCGATCGCGACACCGGTCGTTTCGACCGGGGCGACCGCCAGCCGGACCAGGAGTTCGGTGAGCGCCGCCAGTCCCGCGGCGACGCGCCCTATCGCCCGGCGCACCATGACTATGAGCGTCCGGACAGCGATTTCCGTCCCAACTACCGAGCGCTGGAAAATCGCTACCAGGACAACCGCGACAGCCGTCCCCACGGTGGTGAGCAGCGCGGCCGTCCCGGTGGGCGCCCCGCCCATGGCGGTGGCCGCGGCCGCGAGGATGACGCCAGCGACCGGCCGCACGTCCTGTGGCCGCCGCGCGTGGTGGTGAACGATTTCGACGGGGCCACCATCTCCCTGCCGCGCGTGGCCGGCACGCCGCTGGAACTGCCGGAAGACCTGGCCAACGTGCACACGCACCTTAGCCGCCGCTTCCCCGAGGCCTTCCCCGAGGATCCGGTGCCGCTGAGCCTGACGGTGGAGAAGGAACTGGCCCGTGCCCTGGGCGACGCCGAGCTGATCGCCACCGCCGAGTCCTTCCTGTTCGTCTACCGCGCCCATCCGGCCTATCTGGCCGCCGTGGTGCGCAACACCCGCCGCGTCACCCTGGACGGCGCCCGGGCGGAACGCATCGAGCCCGAGGAGCGTGAGCAGGCCCTGTGGACCCTGCGCGCCCTGGACACGACGTTCCAGTAAGCCATCATCCCTCAAGGCATCCCGGCCTCATGAAAACGGCCTCCCCGATCCCCGGGGAGGCCGTTTCTGTCTACGCGGCCGCCACCCCCCGTTCAGGTGGGCGGCGGCTGATCCCCGATATCGGAGAGGAAGCGTTCGCGCAAAAGCTCCCAGTCCTGGCGGCCGAACTCCACCGCCGACTGGGCCACGGCCACGGCGCGGTCCAGATCCGCCGCCACGCAGGCTTCATGCAAGGCCATGGCCAGGTCCTGCAGGCGGATCAGGCCGCAGGTGCCGGCGGTGGCCATAAGATCGTGCGACTCCGCGCGCAGTGCCTTCAGGTCGCGGTTGCGCGCCGCCTCCGCCAGGGTTTCCACCCGCTGCTTGCCCAAGGTGAGGAAGCCGGTGACGATGCGGATGAAGTCCGGCCGCGCCGCCATGGTGGCCAACTCGCCCAGCCTGTCCTCCGCCAGGATGCCGAACAGGGGCGGCACATTGGCTACCGGTTCCGGCGGAGTCTCGGGTTCCGCGGCCTGGCCGCAGGCCCAGTGCACCACCTTGCCGATGAAGTGGCCCCGGTCGAAGGGCTTGGCGACATAGTCGTCCATGCCGGCGGCCAGATATTCCTCGCGCATGCCGGTCATGGCGTTGGCGGTGATGGCGATGATGGGCATGCGGGCGCCCATGGCGCGCATGCGCCGTGTGGCCTCGATGCCATCCATGCGCGGCATCTGGATATCCATCAGCACCAGGTCGAAGCGGCGGCAGCGCACCGCCTCCAGCGCGTCGACGCCGTCCTGCACCAGCACCGCCTCGAACCCCTCCTTGGCCAGCATCAGGCTGGCCACCTCCTGGTTCACGGGATTGTCTTCCACCAGCAGGACGCAGCGCCCCACCCCCCGGCCCTGCGACGGCATGGGCGGCGCGCTGCTGCCGCCCCAGACCGCCGGTGACGGCCGGCTGGTGGGCAACGGCGCCGTGAACCCTTCCTGGAAGGGCTGTTCCGCCGGTTCCAGCGGCACGGTGAACCAGAACGTGCTGCCGGCCCCCGGCTCGCTGGAGACGCCGATGGTGCCGCCCATCAATTCCACCAACTGGCGGCAGATGGCCAGCCCCAGGCCGGTGCCGCCGAAGCGCCGGGTGATGGAGGTGTCGGCCTGGCTGAAGCTTTCGAACAGGCGGGCCGCCTGCTCGGCATTGACGCCAATGCCGGTATCCCTCACTTCTCCCCGCAGGTTGAGGCCGGCGCGGCCGTTGGCCCGGGCCTGGGGCGTCAGCGCCAGGCTGACGCTGACCTCTCCCCGCAGCGTGAACTTGATGGCGTTGCCCACCAAGTTGACCAGCACCTGGCGCAGGCGGGTGGGGTCGCCCCGCACCAGCACCAGCCGGTCGCCGGCGCCCAGGTTGACGTCCCCCTGGTCCTCGCCGCCCAGCAGTTCCGTGCGGAAGGCCAAACCTTTTTCCCGGGCCCGGGGCGCCAGGATGGTCGCCACGCCGTCCAGCAGGCCGCCCAGGGAGAAGTCGACGATGTCCAGGTCGACCTTGCCCGCCTCCAGCTTGGAGATGTCCAGGATGTCGTCGATGACGCCCAGCAGGGCCTCGGCGCTCTCGCGGATGGCCTGGGTGAAGCCCCGCTGCTCCTCATTCAGCGGCGTGTCCAGCAGCAGTTGCACCATGCCCATGACGCCGTTCATGGGGGTGCGGATCTCATGGCTCATATTGGCCAGGAATTCCGACTTGCTCTGGCTGGCGGCCTGGGCTTGAACGCGCGCGCGGTCCAGGTCGCGGGCCAGCACCGCCAGGTCATGGGCCTGGCGTTCCAGCCGTTCCTGCTTTTCTGTCAGCATGGCGTTGGTGGCCTTCAGGTCCCGCGTGCGGCGGGCCACGTCACCCTCCAGCCCCTCCAGCAAGCTGACATTGTCGAAGCCGGCGGGGATCTTGGTGGCGAACAGCTCCAGCAGCCGCTGGTCCATGGCCGACGGCGGGTCCTGCGCCTTGATGAGGACCACCGTGCGCCCCACCTCGCGGCTGGAGATGTGCAGCACGCTGAGGTCGTCCACGAACAGGGATCGCTTGGTGCTGAGCGCCCGCTCGATCAGGTCGGCGCCGGGGATGGGCGCGTTAGCCTGGCCGTTCATGAGGTGGGCGTAGACGCCGCTCGCCGCCAGCACGCCCAGGGGCTGGCCCTCCAGCGCGTGCACGCAGACCACGCCCAGGGGCCCGCAGCTGAGGAAGCTGCCCACCTGGGTCAGGACACCGGTGGCGAAGTCGCGCATGGAGCGGATTTGGAACAGGGTCGCGGCGCTGTCGATGATACGTTCCAGCCCGCGCTTGTTCTCCTCCAGCGCGATGATGTGGCCGTAGGACCGCAGGGCCGTGATGATGCTGGTGTTGAGGCGCGCGGCGCTGAGGTCCGCCTTGGGCCGGTAGTCGTCGATATCGTAGTCGACGATGACCTGTTCCTCCGGCGCCATGCCCGGCTGGCCCGTGCGCAGGATGATGCGTGTCGCCTCATTGCCCAGTTCGCGGCGGATACGGCGGGCCAGGACCAGGCCGGCATCGTCGGTTTCCATCACCACGTCCAGCAGGACGACGGCGATGTCCGGCACCTGGGCCAGGATCCTGAACCCCTCCACCCCGGAATGGGCCGACAGGAATTCCACCTTCCGGTCGCGGAAACGCAGCCTGCTCAGGACCATGCGGGTCAGGGCGTGGACCTCGGCGTCGTCATCGACGACAAGGATCTTCCAGGGTGGCAAGACATCCATCCGCCGGGGGCTGGCCCCGCCGTCATCCTCGTCCCGCCACATGGCCTCCTCGTCCATATCCTGCATCAGCCCTCTTCCTTGGGAAAACACGCCTGTCTGCCGGCTGTTTCCCTGCCCGCCACCCCTATATAACGACGCGGCTTATCGCGTCAGACTATCGCAGATACCCCAATTGGGACATTCCTCTTAAGGTTTCATCAGCAATCGGCGACAGCTTTTCCAAGTTGGCGCGTATATCCGCTTAGCCGGTTCTAGAACGGCGAAGACGAATTTGACGAGGCTTGTAGATCCATGTCCCGCTTCCGTACCCAACTCCTTTCGACCTTGGCGGTCGGTGTCTTTGCCGTCGGCGTGGCGGCAGGCGCCTTCGCCCAGGACACGTCCCATCCGGCACCGCCGGCGATGGCGCATGAGCATCATCGCGGCGGCCCGTGGGAACATGTGGATGGCCGGCTGGCCTTCTTGAAGGCCGAACTGAAAATCACTGCCGCCCAGGAAGGGCAGTGGAAGAAGTTCGAGGCCGTGGTCCGTTCCGACGCCGAGGAAATGAAACAGAAAGCCGAGAAGTTCGAGGCCGAGCATAAGGCGCGCTGGGAAAAGATCGAGGCCGCCAAGAAGGCCGGCCAGCCGGTCGAGCGCCCCGCCCCGCTCTCGCTGACCGAGCGCCTGGACCGCGCCGAGAAGATGGCGGCCGAACACGCCAGGCACATCGGCGAGATGAAGGCCGTCCTGGCCCCGCTGTACGCCAGCTTCACGCCGGAGCAGAAGGAAAAGGCCGACACCATGTTGGCCCGCGCCATCGGTCCGCACCATGGCCCGCATGGCTTCGGCGGCCATCACGGCTTTGGCGGCGGCCGGTTCGGTGGCCCCGGTCCCGGCTTTGGCGGTGACCAGGGCATGCATGGCGGCCCCGGCCGTCCCGACCCGGACGGCGATGACGACGGCGACATGCCGCCCCCGCCGGATCTGCCGGACGATGCCAACTGATCCCGGCGGGACACGCGGCGCTTGAATGAAGACGGCGGCGGATCGTTGGGATCCGCCGCCGTTCTTTTTATAACGCTCCCGGGCTCAGCGCCGGTTCGGCACCAGCGACACCAGGCAGGCGACGGCGCCCGGCAGCGCCATCAGCAGAAACAGCCCGTGGGCGGCCGCCTGGCTGCCGGCGATCCCGCCCGGATCGACCAAGCCGGCGCTGTTGGCGATGACGCCGGACAGGGCGGCGCCGAAGGCCCCGCCCAAGGATTGCATGGTGGCGATGGCGGCCGACGCCTTGTCCTGCTCCGCCTCCCCCGCCCATTTCAGGACTCCCGCCACCAAGTGGGCCCAGCAAAGGCCCACGCCGCCCCCCATGGCCAGCATGGCCAGGATGGCGGGAGCCATGTCCAACGCCCCTTCCCAGGGATCGGCCCCACCCAGGATGGGCGCCAACGCCAGGGTGGCGCCGGCCTCGAGCGCGCAGCCGACGCTGATGGCCATCACGGCCCGCCGGCCGTTGAGCGTGCCGGTGAAGAAGGCGGTCAACGTCCAGCCCAGCGCCACGAGGGCCACCAGGTATCCTGAGGCCAGCGGCGCGACCCCATGCAGGGTCTGCAGGAAATAGGGGATGTAGACGTCGCTGGAGACGGTGACGATCAGGCCGAACATGATGAGGTACAGCCGGGCGATGGGCTGGCTCAGCAGCACGGCGCCCTGGGGCAGCAGGCGGGTGGCGGCCCGGCGTTCCAGCACCAGCATGGCGGCGAACAGCACCAGGGAGGCGACCAGCAGCATGGCCTTCAGGCCGCCCCGCCCTTCCGTCCCCGCCGTGCTGACCAGCAGCACGGCACCCAGCAGCAAGCCGATCTGGGCCATCGGCGTGCGCCCATCCTGGCGCTCGTCCGCCACGCGGGGCAGCAGGCGCCCGGCGAATGCCGCCATCAGCAAGGCCGGCGGCAGCAGGATGTGGAAGCCGTAACGCCAGTCGGAGCCATCGGCGAACAGGCCGCCGGCCGTGGGGCCCAAGAAGGTGGCCACACCCCAGATGGCGGCGTAGAGGGTGGAGGCCTTGCGCCACAACGGCTCGGGATACACATGGCGGATGAAGGCGTAGGCGAGGCCCGACAGCATGCCGGCGCCCAGGCCCTGCACCGTGCGGCCCAGCAACACCACCGTCATCGCGGGCGCCAACCCGCAGACCAGGCTGCCGGCGCTGAACACCAGGGCGCCCACGGTATAGACGCCGCGCAGCCCCAGCGCCCGGGGCCGCAAGGCCACGAATTGGGAACCCAGCACGGCCGACGCGACATAGAGCGTGGTGACCCAGGCGAACAGTTCCAACCCACCGATGTCGCGGACGATGGAAGGGGCCACCGTGGCGGTGACGTAGGTCTCCACCGCGAACAGGGTGACGCCGCCGCCCAGCATCAGGGTGCCGGGCAACAAGGCGGGTGAAAACAGCCGGAACACCGACGCCGCCGGCGGCTTCACCGTCCCGGCGGGATCAGGTTTGGGATTCAGGGACATGGGGTGGCTTTCCTCGAAGGCTTATCCTTGACCTGCCGGATGATTTTTTCCAAGTTATTAATTGGAAAATATGCTCGCCCTCGATTAAAGCAAGCCAAACTTGGAAATATGACGCGCCAATCGCCCACGAACCGCATCCTGCTGCTGCTCAAGACGGAAGGCCCCCAGGCCACCGCCGCGCTGGCCGCCGCGCTCGGCATCACCGGTGAGGCGGCGCGCCAGCAGCTGTCGCGCATGGCGGAGGATGGCTTGGTGACGAGCGTCAGCGAGGGGGCCGCCGGCCGGGGCCGCCCGCGCCAGCTGTGGCACCTGACGGCGGCTGGCAATGCCCAGTTCCCTGACGGCCATGCCGCGCTGACGACCGCCCTCCTGTCCACGCTGGTGGCGCAGTTGGGCACCGGCGCCCTGGAGGCCGTCATCGCCGGGCGGGAGGCGGAGACCTTGGCCCGCTATCGCGCCCAATTGGCGGACGCGCCCGATTTGGCCGACCGCGTCCGCCGCCTGGTCGCCATCCGCACGGCGGAAGGCTACATGGCCGACAGCTGGATGCTGGATGACGGCAGCTGGCTGCTGGTGGAGAACCACTGCCCCATCTGCGCCGCCGCCACCGCCTGCGCCGGCTTCTGCCGGTCGGAACTGGAAACCTTCCACGCCCTGCTGGGTGGCCGGGTGGAACGGGCGGAACACATCCTCCAGGGCGCGCGGCGCTGCGCGTATCGGATCACGCCCTAACGATTCCCGGTGAAGCCCGCGAACGTCCGCGCGTAGGCATGGAGTGCCTGGGCCTGGCCGCTGCAGTCGTTGCGCGCCTTGCCGTCGCCGGCGCATGTGCCGTTGTCCCGGCCGATCTGCCAGAAGGACAGGCCGCCCAGGCCATGTTGGTCGGCGTAGGCACGCAGCAGGGCGGCGTCGGCCAGGGTGAAAACCTCGTCGCCGGCGTCGTTCTGGCCGATCATGGGCGTGGCGGCGATCATGGCCCAGTACCGGGCGTCGGGGCGACCGGGCAGCAGGGTTTCCAGTTGCCGGCGGACATGGGCCAGGCCTTCCAGGGAACGCGACCCCATGCGGCCGGCGGACTTGCCGTCTCGGTAGTCCATGGTCATGAGGTTGACGACGTCGAAGCGCACGCCGGCGGCCACCGCCGACCGCAGCACCGCCAGGTCGATGGGCCGCATGCCCAGATCCGGGCGCACCGCCAGGGTGAAGGAGATGTGCAGGATCTTGCCCGCAGCGTCCCAACGGTCCTGCAGGCGTCGCAAGCCCTGGGTGCGCGCCGCCACGATGGCCGGGCGCAGGTTGTCGTGCACGTCCCCATCCTCGGCATCGATGTCCAGATGATCGATGCCGAAGCGCGCCAGCGCCGCGTCGTACTGGTCGGCGAAGGTGTCGGCGCTGGGGCAACGCTCCGCCAGGTCATCGGCGTTCCAGCCGCCGCTGGACAGGATGAGGGTACCGCCAGCGGCGCGGAAGGCGGCCACCCGGTCCAGCAGCCGCGCCTCCGGAATGGGCCAGCCGCCCTGGCAGGCGCCCTGGGCGTTGAAAAAGGCCAGGGTCAGGGCCTTCTGGCCGGTGGCCTGGGCCCATGCGGCGAGATCGGGATCATCGGTGAGGTCGACATAGGGCGCGGATCCCAGGCGGTTGTCGGCGGCGTGCGCCATCCCCGTTCCCAGGGCCAAGAGGATGGGCAGCGCCAAGCCCGCGCGCCGCAAGAAATGCCCCTGACCCATGCCCTGTTCCTCCCGGATGTCCCTGATGTCGGGGCAACCGTAGTGGAGAGGGCGTGGCCCAGGGCACCGGACATTCCGGCAATATCGTCATTTGAAGGTAATTGGGGGAAGGCGAAGGCGCCCTCCCCCTGCCACAGGCCCTTATTTGGCGCCGCCCGGTGCCCGGAAGGTGCCGCTGGCCTGCATGGCCAGCCACAGCACGCTGGCATAGGCGGCCGTGGACTGGTCGATGGTGGGGCGGTCGATCCGGTCCAGGGTGTCGTCGGCGGTGTGGTGGATGTCGAAGTAGGTGGTGGCGTCCAGCGACAGCTCCGCCACCGGCATGCCGGCCTCGGCCATGGGCCCCAAGTCGGAGCTTTCGCCCTCGCCATCCGCGCCCTGGACGATGCGCAGCGGCTTCAGCGCGGCGGCCATGGCGGCGATGGCGCCCTCGGCGTTGGCGTTGGACTTCAGCTTGAACTGCCAGACGGGGCCGATGCCCAGGTCGGCCTCGGTGCCCAGCACATAGTGGGCGGCCTCGGCCGCGTGCGCCTTGCCGTAGGCCGCGGCACCGTAAGTGCCCTCCTCCTCCGCGGCGAACAGCACGACGCGCAGGGTGCGCTTGGGCTTTTCCGGCAGGCCCTTGATCAGCTTGGCGGAGGCCAGGGCGATGGCCACGCCGGCGCCGTCGTCGATGGCACCCGTGCCCAGATCCCAGCTGTCCAGGTGCGCGCCCATCACCACGATCTCATCCGGCTTCTCCGTGCCCTTCAGATCACCCACGACGCTGTAGGTGGTGATAGGGTCCAGGGGACCCACGTCCAGCACCAGTTTCATCTTCACCGGGCCGTGCTCAAGCAGGCGGTCGAGCTGTCCGGCGTCGATGGTGGAGATGGCGCCGGCCGGGATCTTGGCCACGCCCTCCTCATACCGGGTCATGCCGGTGTGGGGCGTGCGGTGCGCGTCGGTGCCGACGGAGCGGATGATGACCGCCACGGCGCCCTTCTTGGCCGCCGCCGCCGGGCCGGCGAGGCGCATGGCCACGGCCTCGCCATAGCCGCTGCCGTCTTGGGTGCGGGCCATGGGCAGGGCGATGTAGGCGATCTTGCCGGTCAGCGCGCCGGCGGGCGCGGCCTTCAGATCCGCCAGGCTGGCGAAGCGCACCACCTCGGCCTCGATGCCCTCGGGGCCGGTGCCCACGCTGGCGCCCAGCGCCGCCACGGCCACCGGCTGCGGCATGGGGGCGACGATGCTGGCCCGTTCCAGGCCCCGGCGCCAGCCGGGCATGGGCACGGCCTCGGTGTGCACGTCCTGCAGGCCCATGTCCTTCATGGCCTTGACAGCCCAGGCCACGGCCGCCGCGTCGTTGGGGGTGCCCGGCAGGCGCGGGCCCACCTGGGTGGTCAGCGATTCCACCACCTCATAGGCGCCGCTGCCGGCCAGGGCCCGCTTCTGCAATTCCTTCACGCTGCTGAGCGCCGAGGCCGGAATGGTGGCCGGGCCGGCGTCGGCCCACGCCGCCGTGGCCAGCAAGCCCACAATCCCGCCCAGGGCCACGCCCAGGGCCACGCCCAGGACCACGCCCAAGGCGCCGCCCGTGCCCAAGCTCCTGTTCTTCAATGCCAACACGCCCTTGTCTCCCATCCATCGCATCGTTCCGGGCGCGGCCCCCGCCGCCGTCCCGGCTCGTCGTCAGGAAAAGAAACTGCCACGGCCTGGCCCTTGAGCGCCACGCCGCAGTTGTCGCCATGACATCTGTTCAAAGGCTGGGTTCCAGCACCGGCGGCGCTTCGCTGGGCTGGAAGCTGCCCAACGCGATGTGCACGCGCGTGCCTTCGCCCGGCAGGCTGTCCAGGCTCAGTTCCCCGCGCAGGGGGCCGGTCACCAGGTTGTGCACGATGTGCAGGCCCAGGCCGGACCCGCCCGCCCCTTGTTTGGTGGTGAAGAAGGGCTCGAACGCCTGGGCCGCCAAGTCGGCCGTCATGCCCCGGCCGTTATCGGACACGGTGACGGTGGCTGGGCCGCCTGGCGTGCCCGCCACCTGGATATGGATGGCCGGTTGGTCCACCCCGTCGAAGGCGTGAACCACGGCGTTCTGCACCAGGTTGGTCAACACCTGGGCCAGCTGGCCGGGGCGGGTGGGCACGATCAGGCCGGCGGGGCCGTCCACGGTGGCCGTCACGCCGTGGCCCTTCAGCAGCGGATCCAGGCTGACCAGGGTTTCGCGCAGGTACTCCGTCAGCGGGACGGCGCGCACCCGCTCGCTGGTCTGATCCACCGACAGCTGCTTGAAGCTCTGCACCAGGTCGGCGGCGCGACGCAGGTTGCGGTTCAGGATCTCGCACTCATCCCTGGCCTGGGACAGGAACTCGTCCAGGTCGCCCCGGCGCAGGCGCTTCTCCGCCACGGCGCCGGCCAGGGCCTCGACCTCACCCTGCAACTGCGAGCCGAGCGTTACGGAGACGCCCAGCGGCGTGTTGATCTCATGCGCCACCACCGCCACCAGGTTGCCCAGCGAGGCCAGCTTTTCCTGCTGCACCAGACGGGTCAGGGCGTTTTCCAGGTTGGCCAGGGTCTGCGCCGTCTCCTCCCGCGCCTGTTCCACCTCGCGGAAGGCCGCGGCGTTGGTGATGGCCACGGCGGCGAACGCGGCCATGGAGCGCAGTGCCTCCGCATGGCGGGGCAGTGCCGCCTCCGGCCGACTGATGCGCACCTCCACCACGCCCAGGCGGCGGCCGCCAACGCGCAAGGGGGCGTACAAGGCGGTGTCGTCGGGCCCGATGCTGGTCGAAGCCCCTTCCGCCGCCCGCTGGTACAGCGGGTCTTCCAGCGACAGGGGCCCCAGGTTCGTATCCGTCGTGCCGGCGGCATAGACCAGGGAAAGGCTGGACGCCTCAGGCTCGGCGAACAGGGCCACGCGCAGGGCCGCGGCCGGCATCAGCTCGGCCACATGGGCGTGCAGGGCGCGACAGATGGCCTCCCGCTCCAGCGAGGCGGACAGGTCGCGGCCGGCGTCGCCCACGCGGCGCAGGGTGGCGGCGGAGGCCGCCAGGTCGGCCGTGCGGGCGTCCACCAGTTCCTCCAGCTCGCGCTGGCGGCGGTGATGCCAGGACAGGCGGGCCCAGACCGCCAGGGCCACGGCGCCGATGACGCCGGCCCCCGCCATGATGCGGAACCACCAGGTCTGGTACCAGGCGGGCAGCACCGTCACGGGCAGCGACAGGGTTTGCGGGTTCCATTGCCCGTCCTTGTTGCTGCCCCGCACCAGCAGGCGGTAATGGCCGGGCGCCAGGTTGGTATAGACGGCGCGGCGGCGCTGCGCGTCCTTGTCCAGCCAGCCACCGTCGAAGCCTTCCAGCATGACGGCGTAGCGGTTGCGGTCGGGGGCGGAGAAGTCCAACGCCGTGAACTCCACCTCGAAGCTCCGGTCGCCGGGACGCAGGATCAGGGGCACGCCGTCGACGGCGGCGGGCGGTACGCTTTGCGACCCCACCCGCACGTCGGTCACCGCTAGCGGCGGAGCGAAGCGCCAATCGCTGATGTCCTCGGGCGACACGATGGTCATGCCGCCGTCGCCGGCGAACAGCAGCCTGCCATCCGGCGTCACGGCCGAGGCGTTTTCCCAGTAGCGGCGGATCAGGGCGTTCTCCGCCGGGCCCAGGACACGCACCGCCAGGCTGCCCACGTCGATGCTGACCAGTTCATCGGCCGTGGTGGCCCAGACATGGTCGTGACCATCATAGGTCAGGTTGTTGATGCGCAGGCTGGGCAGGCCATTTTCACGGCTCAGGATACGGAAGCGCGGTTTGCCGGCGCTGTCGCGCCCTTCCAGGATGGCGATGCCGCCCTGGGCCGTTCCCACCCACAGCCGGCCCCGGCCATCCTCCGCCAGGCTGTTGATATAGTCGTGTGGCAGGGAACCGGGGTCGTTCCTGTCGTGAGCCAGGCGCTCCACGGCGCCGGTGGCCGGATCCAGGCGGTTCAGACCATGCTCCGTGCCCACCCAAACGGCGCCGGTGTGATCCACCGCCAGGGCGATGACGCGGTCGTCCACCAGGCTGGCGGGGTTGGCGGGGTCGCGGCGGTACAGCGTCTTGGCACCGTCGGCGTCGATGCGCACCAGGCCGGAGAAGGTGCCGACCCACGTGGCCCCGCCGGCCGTGACCGCGCGGGAGATGTAGGGATAGGGATTGGTGGTGGGCAGCGCCTCCCGGTCCACCATCCCCGTCGCCTCCGCCACCCGGTAGAGGCCGCGCGGCGTGCCGGCCCAGATGACGCCGGGCGCCCCGGCGTCCGCGCCGGCGCGGCGGGCCATGGCCAGCACGTCCAGTTGCGGCAGGCTGTGTTCCGGATCGGCATGCGGCCCGCCGGCCAGGACACGGCGCACCTGGCGGGTGGCGGGATCGAACGCCAGCACGGCGCCATCGCCGCCCAGCCAAAGCGTGCCCTGGGGGGCGACCGCCACGCTCTTGATGGTGGGCAGGTCGCCCAGCGGCGGGCGGCCATTGCCGGTGAACAGCGTCACCAGGGCGGCGTTGGTGGGGTTGTGCACGTCCAGGCCGGAGTCGCCGCCCGTCCAGATCAACCCGGAACGGTCCTTGAGGATGGCGCGCAGGGCGTTGCTGGACAGGGTCGCGGGGATGTCCGGCTCATGCCGGATGGCGTGATAGGTGCCCCTGGCGATGTCCACCTCGGCGATGCCGTTGCCCAGGGTCGCCACCCACAGCACGCCTGGCCGCACCTCCACGGCGCCGCGCATGGTGACGGCGGACAGCGGCGGCTCCCCGTCGCCTTGCGGATGGATGACGGTCAGGGACCGGTCGCGCGGGTCGTAGACGCCCAGGCCGCTGCGGTCGCCGCCCAGCCATAGGCGCCCGTCCGCCCCCTCCTCGATCTGCCAGAGGCTGTCGGCCAGCAGGGCGCCGGCGGCAGGGGACGGGGTCGCCACCGGCGGCGGCGCGAAACGGTCTCCATCAGCCGGCCGCGTCACCAGGCCCTTGGCCGTGCCCACCCACAGGGCGCCGGCGCGGTCCTGGTGCACCGTGAACACCGTGCTGTGGGGCAGCGCGTCGTCGCCGGGGCCCCTGTCCTTGGGGCCGCCGTCCTTGGCGTCCTTGTCGGCGTGGCGGAATCGTTCCGTCACCCGGCCGTCGCCGGACAAATGGTCCAGGCCGCCACGGGTGGCGACCCAGACGCCGTCGGCGCCATCATCGCTGATATCGTAGATGGTGGCGGCGCTGACGCCCGCGGGGCCTGGGGCGACGGTGCGGAAGCGTTCGGTCACCGGGTCGTAGAGGGCGAGGCCGCCCACATGGGTCCCGACCCACAGCCGGCCGGCGGGGTCGACATGCAGGGCGCGGATGACACCGTCCGGCAGCGAGCCCGGCACGTCCGGATCCGGCTGGAACACCCGCATGTGATAGCCGTCGAAGCGGGCCAGGCCGTTGGTGGTGCCGATCCAGATGAAGCCGCGCTGGTCCTGCGCCAGGGAGAAGATGGTATCGCTGGGCAAACCCCGGCTGCGGTCGATATGCTCGAATGCCGTCTGCCCCAGCGCCTGCCATGGTCCAGGCTCCGCCCGCGCCGCGCCCCACGGGACGCAGGCGGCCCCCAAGGCGGCCAGCCATACCACAACGAACAATGACACTACGCGCATCAGCACAACCACCAGGGTGACGGCAATCGCCGGAGTCACCGATACGGGTGGCCCGAACAATCCTGGATTTTATAGGAAAGGCGGCGCCGCGCCACAAAATCAACGATACCGGTTCCACTGCGTCCTGCGGCAAAGGGACTGTGCGATGGTGGGGAACAGGCCTATTGTGGCGGCAACACGGGCTTGCGCCCCAGGGCGCGCCTACTGCGAGGAGCCGAGGGGCCAACCGTAATGAGTATCCAAAATACCGGCGCCGGAGACGCCGCCCCCGGCCTCCGCGTCCTGGTGGCGGAGGACAACCGGGTGAATCGGGAGCTGATCCTGGCCGTCCTGCGCCGCCTGGGGTACGAGGTGACGGGCGCCGCCGACGGGGCGGAGGCCATCGCCCTGTTCGACGCCGCCGAAACACCCTTCGACCTGGTGCTGCTGGATCTCAACATGCCCGGCGTCGGCGGGGCCGAGGCCGCGCGGGAACTGCGCGGCCGCCCCATCCCCGCCGGTCGCGACCGGCCCGTGCCTTTGGTGTTGATGACGGCCGAGACCGACGTCATCGACCACCTGACCACCGGCCTGTTCTCGGGCTACGTCGCCAAGCCCCTGGCCTGGAACGACCTGGACGCCCTGATCAAGCGGCTGGTGGCTTTGTCCTGAGGCCCCTTTTCAAGTGCTGGGGCGCCGCCGGCTTGGCCGCCCAGCCTCGATTTCCAACCCGCCTCTGTCTCCCGTCACCAGTCCTCTATGCAACCGTTCCAAAACGGCACGGGCCCCCAGGAACATCCCGGGGGCCCGCCCGTTTCCAGCGCGATGGAGACGCTGGCTCAGTTGACCAGCTCCGGCACCTTCTCCTCCGGCTTTTCCGCCTGCGGCGGACGGGCGCCACCGGCGGCGTAGTCGAAGGACAAGGCGTCGTCCTTGACGGTGACGCGGACGGCCCCGCCCTTGACCAGCTTGCCGAACAGCAGTTCCTCGGCCAGGGGCTTCTTGATGTACTCCTGGATGGTGCGGCCCAGGGGGCGCGCGCCGTACAGCGGATCATAGCCCTTCCTGGACAGCCACTCGCGGGCCTCGTCCGTCAGCTCGATGGTGACGCCGCGATCGCTCAGCTGCGCCTCCAGCTCCATGACGAACTTGTCCACCACCCGGCCGATGATTTCCGGCGACAGGCCCGAGAACGGGATGATGGCGTCCAGGCGGTTGCGGAACTCCGGCGTGAACAGGCGGTTGATCGCCTCCTCATCCTCGCCCAGCCGCTGCTCCCGGCCGAAGCCGAAGGCGGGCTTGGCCAGGTCGGCGGCGCCGGCGTTGGTGGTCATGATCAGGATGACGTTGCGGAAGTCGACCGTCTTGCCGTTGTGGTCGGTCAGCTTGCCATGGTCCATCACCTGCAACAGGATGTTGTAGAGATCAGGGTGCGCCTTCTCGATCTCATCCAGCAGCAGCACGCAGTGCGGGTGCTGGTCGATGGCGTCGGTCAGCAGGCCGCCCTGGTCGAAGCCGACGTAGCCCGGGGGCGCGCCGATCAGGCGGCTGACCGTGTGCCGTTCCATGTATTCCGACATGTCGAAGCGGGTCAGTTCGATGCCCAGGGTGCGCGACAGCTGGCGCGCCACCTCGGTCTTGCCCACGCCGGTGGGGCCGGAGAACAGGTAGTTGCCGATGGGCTTTCCCGGATCGCGCAAACCGGCCCGCGCCAGCTTGATGGCGCTGACCAGGGTGTCGATGGCCTTGTCCTGGCCGAACACCATGGTCTTCAGGTCGCGTTCCAGGTTCAGCAGCACCTCGCGGTCATCGCGGCTGACGCTCTTCGGCGGGATACGGGCGATCTTGGCGACCACCGCCTCCACATCCTTCACCTGGATGGTCTTCTTGCGCTTGGCCACGGGCAGCAGCATCTGGGCGGCACCGACCTCGTCGATGATGTCGATGGCCTTGTCCGGCAGCTTGCGGTCGCCGATGTACTTGGCCGACAGCTCCACCGCCGAGCGGATGGCCTCCCGGGTGTAGCGGACGTTGTGGTGCTTCTCGTAGTAGCTCTTGATCCCTTCCAGGATCTTCACGGCGTCGTCCAGCGAGGGCTCGTTGACGTCGATTTTCTGGAAGCGGCGGACCAGGGCGCGGTCCTTCTCGAAGTAGCTGCGGTATTCCTTGTAGGTGGTGGAGCCGATGCAGCGCAGGGCGCCGCTGGCCAGGGCCGGCTTCAGCAGGTTGCTGGCGTCCATGGCGCCGCCCGAGGTGGCGCCGGCGCCGATCACCGTGTGGATCTCGTCGATGAACAGGACGGAGCCCTCGACCGCCTCCAGCTCCGACAGCACGGACTTCAGCCGCTCCTCGAAGTCGCCGCGATAGCGGGTGCCGGCCAGCAGGGCGCCCATGTCGAGCGCGAAGATGGTGGCGTTCTGCAGCACCTCCGGCACCTCGCCGTGGACGATGCGGCGGGCCAGACCCTCGGCGATGGCGGTCTTGCCCACGCCCGGGTCACCCACGTACAGCGGGTTGTTCTTGGAGCGGCGGCAGAGGATCTGGATGGTGCGGTCAACCTCCTGCCCGCGGCCGATCAGGGGATCGATCTTGCCGCTGAGGGCCTTCTTGTTGAGGTTGACGCAATAAGCCTCCAGCGCCTCCGTGCCCTTCTTGGGCGCCTTCTCGCCGGCGGGCGTCTCTTCCTCGGCGCCGCTGACCCGCTTGGTCTCCGACCGGCCTGGGGACTTGGCGATGCCGTGGGAGATGTAGTTGACGGCGTCGAAGCGCGTCATCTCCTGCTCCTGCAGGAAATAGACGGCATGGCTTTCCCGTTCGGAGAACAGGGCGACCAGCACGTTGGCGCCCGTCACCTCTTCCCGGCCGGAGCTTTGGACGTGGATGGCGGCGCGCTGCAGCACCCGCTGGAAGCCGGCGGTGGGCTTGGCGTCCTCCGACCGGCTGGAGATCAGGTTGCTGAGCTCATTGTCCAGGTACTCACCCAGTTCGACGCGCAGCTTCTCCACGGTCACGCCACAGGCGCGCAGCACGGCCAGGGCGTCCTGATCCTCCGTGAGGGCCAGCAGCAGGTGTTCCAGGGTCGCGTACTCGTGCCGACGCTCATTGGCGTAAGCTAGGGCCCGGTGCAGCGTCTGCTCGAGATTACGCGAGAGCATGCCTACTAATCCTTCTCCAAGGTGCATTGCAGGGGATGCTGGTTCTGGCGCGCGAAATCCATCACCTGGGTCACTTTCGTTTCCGCCACCTCGTAGGTGAACACGCCGCACACGCCGACGCCGCGGCGATGGACATGCAGCATGATCCGCGTCGCTTCCTCCCGGTTCTTCGAGAAGAAACGCTCCAGGATGTGAACGACGAACTCCATGGGGGTGTAGTCGTCATTCAACATCAAGACCTTGTACATGGAGGGCTTTTTGGTCTTGGGTTTGGCCTTGACCACGACACCGGTGTTGGTGCCGTCGCCGCCATTGCCGCCCTCATTTCCCTGACTGTCGAACTCCGTCATGGCCTTCCAGGTACGTGTCTCTCGGGGTGGTCATCCCAGGAATAATATGAGATCGCGGCGGGCCGTTGGAAGACCCCTGGTAACCTTATTCATGCCTGGCGTGCGATTGCCGCACGTAAATCACCCGGGCGCAAGGAAACACTGTCCCGCGCAGCGGCGACCGTCACAGCGGGCAAAACAAAACCCGGCGGGCGCGGGCCCACCGGGTTCGTCAGCATCGGCTTCATCGCCGGGCCGCATGGGGCGGCCCGGGCCTTCATCAGGCCGCCAGGCGCGGCTTGCCGAACTTGGTCACGACCGCGTTGACGCGGGCGGAGATGGGCTCGATCGCCTCGTTGGCCAGCTTCACCGACAGCTCGGAGGTCTTGGTGGCCTCGCTGATCAGGGTGTCGAAGCTGGTCTTGGCGAACTCGGACTGCAGGTCCACGGCTTCGCGCAGGGTCTTCACGGCCAGCAGGGCCTTGGTGGCCGACACGCTGCTCTCCAGCGATGACTGGGCATAGGCGACGAAGGTCTTGGACAGGTTCTCCAGGCCCTTGGCCAGGACGGTGGAGGACAGCACCAGGGCGTCGACCGTCTCCTTGTTGAAGGCGGTCAGCTCCTCATACGCCTCGAAGGCCTTCTTGCTGGCTTTTTCGACCTGCTCCTTCGTGAGGGCGACGGCCTGCTCGTAATTCTTGGTCACGGCGTCCTGCGTGGCGGTGACGGTGGTCCCGGCGGCCTGCTTGGCGGCGGCGGCGGTGTCCACCGCGGCGTCGGTGACAACCTTCTTGGCGCGCGTAACGGTAGCGGTGGGGGTGGTAGTATTCGCGGTGGTCATGTCAGTGCTCCTTCCAATGATCGCTAATGATCCATCGGCCGCCCGATGCGGCCCGTACCCGGGTCAGGCAAACCGGCATCGGCCGGGTGGCGTGCCTGCGGCGAACGGCCCATTTCGCGGCACCGTCATATTGCGTCGCAGCACGATCCCTTATCTGGACCCTGGAAAGAAGTTTGTCAATCCGTTTTTGTGCACCGCAAAAATTCCGTCACATGGGAATTTCCACCCCACATACGGGTGTAATTCGCTGCGTTCTGGCGCGAAATGGCCTTCCGTAGGCCAAACCGGCTAGTCGTCGTTCCACCGGAAGGTGTGGCCATGTTGCGGCGCAATATATCATATGAATGAACGCGCCCTCCCCCATCCGGGTTAGGGGACGGTCCGGAGTCGCGACGGTTCATGTAAAGGTGGCAATCAAAAACCACGCATCCTTGGCCCTTAACCGTATTTTCAATACTGGACAGCGAATCATCGTGCCTTTACTTTTGTAGTCACCAACGACATGGCATCGGCGGAAGGGGCAGTTCACCGTGACCCATTGGAAACACTCGGTTCTGGGCGCGCGTCGGGGTTCGGTCGTCCGGCGGATGCGCTGGGCCGCCCTGGCCTTGCTGGCCTGCTGGGCCCTGGCGCCGGTGAGCGCTTTCGCCAAGTACGCCGCCATCGTCGTGGACGCGGAGACCGGCCAGGTGCTGCACGCCGCCGGCGCCGACACCCAGAATTATCCGGCGTCGCTCACCAAGATGATGACGCTGTATTTGCTGTTCGACGCGCTGGACGCCGGTCGCGTCACCTTGGACACGCCCTTCAAGGTCTCCGCCCACGCGGCCGCCCAGGCGCCCAGCAAGCTGGGCCTGGAGCCGGGTGACACCATCCGCGTGCGCGATGCCATCTTGGCCCTGGTCACCAAGTCGGCCAACGACGTCGCGGTGACGGTGGGCGAGAACCTGGGCGGCAGCGAGCCGCGTTTCGCCCAGATGATGACGGCCAAGGCCCACGCCCTGGGCATGAGCCGCACCACCTTCCGCAACGCGTCAGGCCTGCCCAACACCGGCCAGGTGACCACGGCGCGCGATCTGGCGCGCCTGGCCCAGGCGCTGATCCACGACCACGCCAAGCAGTACAGCTATTTCAAGACGGCCAGCTTCACCTATCAGGGGGAGACCATGGCCAACCATAACCATCTCATGTCCCGCTATCCCGGCATGGATGGCATCAAGACCGGCTTCATCAACGCCTCGGGCTTCAACCTGGTGGGCTCCGCCGTGCATGACGGTCGCCGCCTGATCGCCGTGGTCATGGGCGGTAGCAGCGCCGTGTGGCGCGACAACCGCATGGCCGACCTCTTGGATGAGGGTTTCGCCACCAAGCCGGGCGAGGTGCTGACGGCCGAGGCGCCCATCCGCTCCCCCCGTGGCCGCGACGCCGTCCAGGTGGCCAGCGCCGACACGGCGGACAGCCAGGACGGCGCCACCTCCGAAGGGGACGAGGAAGAGGCCGACGAGGCTCCGGCGCCCAAGGCCGCGAAGGCGACCGCCGGAGTCCGGCTGGCCAGCGCCGCCGGCAAGGCGGCCAAGGCCGTGGGCAGGGCGGCTGAAAGCGTGGCCGACCACACCCTGCTGGCAGCACCGGCCGAGGCGGCCCCCGCCGTGGCCACCGGCGCCAAGGGCAAGATCACTCCCGAGGGGTGGAGCATCCAGGTCGGCGCCTATAACGACCGTGCCGCCACCCAGGCCGCCATCGCGCGCGCCACGCAGAAGAGCAAGGGCCTTCTGAACGCCGCCGTGCCCAACGTGGTGGAGATCTCCGCCTCCAAGTCCACGCTGTACCGCGCCCGCCTGGCCGGTCTGAGTGAGAAGACGGCCCGCGCCGCCTGCACGCAGCTGCGCCGTCAGGGCCAGGGTTGCATCACCATCGCGCCTGGCGCCAACTGATCCCCTCCGTGTCGCTAGTCACTTCCGCGACGGAGGATGATCCTTCGGCCCCGTCCCTGTTGGGCTTGGCCCGCCAGCGGCGGGAACCATGGTGGGCCTTCCTCGGCGGCCTGGTCATCGTGGCCCTGGGCGCCGTCCTCATCGCCGTGCTGCTGGTGAAACTGCCTCAGGGATTGCGCCTTGAGGCGGCGATGAAGCGCAGCGAAGGGCTGCGCGCCATCGTCGAACTGCTGATGATGCTGGGCAGCGTCGCCGCCGCCCTGCTACCCCTCGCCCTGGCGGTGCGTTGGCTGCACGGCCGGCCATTGCGCAGCCTGTTGTCCCCGCTGCCCGGCCTGGATGTGGGGCTGGCCTTGCGCTCCGCCCTGCTGTGGGGCGGGCTGGTGCTGCTGACCATCGTCGTCAGCGGATTGGTCGACGTCTGGCATGGGGAGCCGTTCGCCCCCGGCGGCCAGCCCTGGCCCCAGGTGTTGGCCTTCGCCGCCGCCACCGGCTGGATGGTGGTGCTGCAAGTGACGGCGGAAGAAGCGCTGTTCCGCGGCTACATCAGCCAGGGCCTCTACGCCGTGACGGGCAGCGCCTGGATCACCGCCCTGCCCGTGGCCCTGCTGTTCGCCGGCCTGCACACCCAGTCCTGGGGCAACGCCGTGTGGGACCAGCGCGCGCTCTATTTCATAATCTCGCTGCTGCTGTCGGCGGTGACGGCCCGCGCCGGCCGGTTGGAGGCCGCCATCGGCATCCACCTGGGCCAGAACCTGATGGCCATCTACGTCATGGGCGTGCTGGGCCCACCCTTCCCTTCCCTGCTGGGCGTGGGCGCGCCGGAGAACAAGCCGGCCAGCGTCGAAGACGTGGCCGAGGTGCTGCTGACCATGGCCGTCATCGGCGGCCTCTACTGGTACCTGGGCGTGCGCCGCGGCTGGGTGGTGCGTCGGGTATAGGAAAAGGCGTCGCCCGAGATTTCTTTACGATCCGCCGTGGGTCTCAATATACTCGCGCAGGGCTGCGTTGATCCGGGTCTGGTATCCATCCCCCTGCCGTCGGAACCAATCTACGACATCGGTATCCAGTCTCAGGGACAGTGCCGTTTTAACAGGCCGGTAGAACATTCCCCGCTTGGCGGCAGACCAATCGGTGACTTCCGGAATGTCACTGGTATCCACCGGGCTATCATCACTGGATAGCGCCTCCAACTCAGCCCGGAGCTTCGGATCCAGTGGCTCGGCATTACCCTTCTTCATAAGCTTTCCTTTCTGCCGGCGTGGCGCGGCGCGCAGAGATGATATGGCCGATGCCGCCGCTGCTTGCAGTGTCGGTGTGAACAACGAACAGCACGCCCGGCAGATTAGCGTAAGGGCGGCCTATGGTTCGCCACCTGGCTTCATCTGGATATGGGTCTGGAACCGTTATCGCGAAGGGGTCGCCAAAAACCCTTTCCGCCAACTCAAAACTGACCTTGTGTTTCGCAATGTTGGCTCGGGCCTTTCGCGCATCCCATACCCAGTTCAAGAGCAGGTCCCCTGTAGATACAGAATTGTATATACAAATTCCGGCGCAGACAACGTGGCCCGCAATAAGAAGGGGCCGCAATCCGGTTGGAGTGCGGCCCCTTTCACTCGTTCAAGCGATGGCTCAGAAGCCTTCCGGCGCCTGGATGCCGCTCTGGCTCAGCTGATCGCGGATGCTGCCCTTCAGACGCTCCAGGCCGGCTTCGCTGAAGGCCTCGGCGCGGGCCACCAGCACGTCCTGGGTGTTGGAGGCGCGCAGCAGCCACCAGCCGTCCTCGGTCTTCACGCGGACGCCGTCGATGTCGTTGACCTCCACGCCCTTGCCCGCCAAGGCCTTGGCGCGGGCCACGATCTCTTCCACCGCCTTGAACTTGCGTTCCTCATCCACCTGGAAGCGCACTTCCGGGGTGTTGAACACGGGCGGCAGGACGGATTTCAGCTTGGCCAGGCTGCCCTCACGACTCACGAGGCCGGCCAGGCGCACGCCGCAGTAGGGCGCGTCGTCGAAGCCGTAATACTTGTCGGCGAAGAAGATGTGGCCGCTCATCTCACCGGCCAGCGGGGAGCCCGTCTCGGCCATCTTGGCCTTCAGCAGGCTGTGGCCGGTCTTCCACATCAGGGGCTTGCCGCCATTCTTGGCGATGTCGTCGTACAGCGTCTGGCTGGACTTGACGTCGGCGATGATGGTGGCGCCCGGGTGGCTCTTCAGCACGTCTGCGGCATAGATGGCCAGCAGTTGGTCGCCCCAGATGATGTCGCCATGCTCATCCACGGCGCCGATGCGGTCGCCGTCGCCGTCGAAGCCGATGCCGATGTCCGCCTTGTGGGTGTGGACGGCGTGGATCAGGTCTTCCAGGTTCTCCGGCACCGTCGGGTCGGGGTGGTGGTTGGGGAAGGTGCCGTCCACCTCCTCGAACAGCAGGATGTGCTTGCCCGGCAGCTTGTCGGTCAGGCGGCGCAGGACATGGCCCACGGCGCCGTTGCCGGCGTCCCAGACGATGGTCAGGTCGCGGGTGCCGTCATAATCCTTGACCAGGCGGTTGATGTAATCCTCGCTGACGTCCAGCTTGCGGGAGGAGCCGGCGCCCGTCGCCAGATCCTGGCCGTGCACCAGGCGGCCGATCTCCTGGATCTGTTCGCCGTACACCGGGCCCTTGCCCAGCATCATCTTGAAGCCGTTGTAGTCCGGCGGGTTGTGCGAGCCGGTGATCATCACGCCGGCGTCCAGTTCCAGGTGCCGGACGGTGAAGTACAGCATGGGCGTGGGGCCCAGGCCGATGCGGATGACCTCCAGGCCGGTGGACATCAGGCCCTCGACGCAGGCCTGCTCCAGCTCCGGCGAGGACAGGCGGCCGTCATAGCCGATGGCCACGCGGGTGCCGCCGGCGCGCACCACCAAGGTGCCGAAGCCCTGGCCGATGGCGCGGGCGTCGTCCGGGCCCAGGGTCTTGCCGATGACGCCGCGGATGTCGTACTCGCGCAGCACCGTGGGGTGGAACCGATGATTAGCGGTCATGACTTGCACCTGCTCCCTTGCTGCTTTGACTTATCGACGCGCCGGACGGCCGATGGACGTGTAGGTGAAACCGGCGGCGCTCATATCGTCAGGATTGTAGATGTTGCGTAGGTCGACCAGGACCGGCGCCTTCATGGACCGGCGAACCCGGTCCAGATCCAGCGCGCGGAATTCGTTCCATTCGGTGATGATGGCCAGGACGTCGGCGTCCTGGATGGCGGCGTAGGCGTCGGCGCACCAAACCACCCCCGGCAGCAGGTGTTCCGCCTCGTGCATGCCGGCGGGGTCGTAGGCCTGGACGGTGGCGCCCAGGCGTTGCAGTTCCGGGATGATGTCCAGCGACGGGGCGTCGCGCATGTCGTCGGTGTTCGGCTTGAAGGTCACGCCCAGGATGCCGATGCGCTTGCCCTCCACGGTGCCGTTGGCGGCGGCCACGATGCGGCCGGCCATGGATTTCTTGCGCTTGTCGTTGATGTCGATGACCGTCTCGACGATGCGCAGGGGCGAGCCCACGTCGGCCGCCGTGCGGGCCAGGGCCAGCGTGTCCTTGGGGAAGCACGAGCCGCCGTAGCCGGCGCCGGCGTGCAGGAACTTGCGGCCGATGCGGCCGTCCAGGCCGATGCCCTTGGCCACGTCGTGGACGTTGGCGCCCACCTTCTCGCACAGATCCGCCACCTCGTTGATGAAGGTGATCTTGGTGGCGAGGAAGGTGTTGGCCGCGTACTTGATCAGCTCGGATGTTTCCAGGCTGGTCATGACGATGGGCGTCTCGATGAGGTAGAGGGGCCGGTAGAGGGTCTTCATGACCGCCCGGGCCCGGTCCGATTCGGCGCCGATCACCACGCGGTCGGGGCGCATGAAGTCGGCGATGGCCGCCCCCTCCCGCAGGAATTCGGGGTTGGAACAGACGTCGAAGTCCAGGCCGGCCCGCGTTTCACCGATGATGCGCGCCACCTCGCGGCCGGTGCCCACCGGCACCGTCGACTTGGTCACGATGACCGTGTAGCGGTCGGGATCCAGCGCCTGCGCCACCTCCTGGGCGGCGGCATAGACATAGGACAGGTCGGCGTGGCCGTCACCGCGGCGTGACGGGGTGCCCACGGCGATGAACACCGCATCCACGCCCTTGACGGCGCTGGCCAGGTCCGTGGTGAAGCTGAGGCGGCCCGCCTTGGCGTTCTTGGCCACCAGATCGTCCAACCCAGGCTCGAAGATCGGAATCTCGCCCCGGTTCAGGCGCTCGATCTTGCCGGCGTCCTTGTCGACGCAGACCGTGGTCACGCCGAACTCGGAAAAACAGGCGCCAGAGACCAAGCCGACATAGCCTGTTCCGATCACCGCAATGCGCATTCCGATCCCCTATAGTCACGTAGTCCCGTTTCCCGCGCCCAGTATAGACCGTGTGGGCGCGCCACAGGCATGGGGCATCGGGGTCAGGGGCGGCACCGGCGATTAGGCCGGACCGCGCCCTTATTTAAGGCGACAAGGCTGTGTCGCGCATGTGACCTTTTAGGGTCTTTCCGATTTGAATTAAAGCCCCGGGGAAAGACCTAAGCTTCTGGCGGGCCGCATGATTCGCCAGCCCGGGTGGAGAGCCCGGGCCAACCGCGCTCAGAGCATCTCCTTCAATGCGCTGCGCACCTTGGCCGCCATGTCGGGGCGTGCCAGGGCGTAGGCCACGTTGGCTAGGACGAAGCCCAACTTGTCGCCGCAGTCGAAGCGCTTGCCCTCGAAGCGGAAGCCGTGGAAGGGCTGCGCGCCGATCAACTTGGCCATGGCGTCGGTCAGCTGGATTTCGCCGCCGGCGCCCTTTTCGAAGCGCTCCAGATGCTGGAAGATTTCCGGCTGCAGGATGTAGCGTCCCTGGATGGACAACGTGGACGGCGCGGCGGCCGGATCCGGCTTTTCCACCAATCCCTTCACCTCGGCCAGGCGGCCGTCGTCCTTGCCGATGTCCAGGATGCCGTACTTGTTGGTCTGTTCGCGCGGGACCTCGAACACCGACAGCAGGTTGCCGCCCACCTGGTTGTAGGCGTCCATCATCTGCGCCAGGCAGGGGCGGTCGCCCAGCACCTGCTCATCGGGCAGCAGCACGGCGAAGGGTTCGTCGCCGATGAATTCGCGGGCGCACCACACGGCGTGGCCCAGGCCCAGCGGCTCGGACTGGCGGACGTAGGCGATCTTGCCGCTGTCGATCTGGATGTCCTCGACCACCTTCAAGATGTCGAGCTTGCCCCGGTTCTTCAGCGTCTGGTTCAGTTCGTAGTTCAGGTCGAAATGATCCTCCAGCGGGGTCTTGCCCCGGCTGGTGACGAAGCAGAACATTTCGATGCCGGCGGCCTTCGCCTCGTCCACCGCGTGCTGGATCAGCGGCTTGTCGGCCAGCGGCAGCATTTCCTTCGGAATGGCCTTGGTCGCGGGCAGGAATTGCGTGCCCAGCCCCGCAACGGGAAACACCGCTTTACGAATGCGCTTGACCATAACCGACCCCTGGAGTTCAAGCCCCGGATTATCGGGGATTATTGGAATTGGTGGGTGAGGCGCTCGATTCCGGGCGGCCCATCCTTTTGGCCCTTCTGCCACATCGACAAGTGGGCACGCAATCAAGCTGACGAGACTTTCTGACGCTTTCGTGGCAAGAAAAATCGCCCTCCCGGGGATGATGGCCTATGCCGTTGCCTATATCCATGGTTGGGGACCGCGCCCGTTCGTTGGATGAATCTCCTCCCCAAACGATAACTTTCGCCTCAATCGCGCCTAAATCCGTTGCGTAAATTAACCAACCTAAGTCAAATCAGCGTGACAGGACCGAGCGGAATTTGTAGTAGTTTAGCTTAAAGTTGGCGCCTCAATATTCCCGAACCGGATTCCCGAACCGGGTCTGTTCATCCAACGGCGGCTGGTTTCTGCCGGCAGGCAAAAAGCTAAAGCCGCCGGAAACGCGCTTACCGCGCGTAAACACCTAATTCGTCTGGGTTCGCTGGCAACCTTGGTTCCCTACTACCTCTGAACGAGAGTCGGACATGAACATCCTGATCGGTGACGACCACCTGCTGTTCCGCGAGGGCCTCTGCCGGCTGCTGACCCAGCTCAGCGCCGATGCCACCTTCACCGAGGCCGGCACGTTTAACGAGGCGCTGGAATTCGCGCAGGGCGAGCAGGAGTTCGACCTGATCCTTCTGGATCTGCAAATGCCCAACTGGCCGGGCTTCTCCGGCATCCAGGAAATCTGCGAAATCCAGGCCGGGACGCCCGTGGTCATCGTCTCCGCCTCCGAAAGCCAGGCCGACGTGCGCGCGGCCCTGGACGCCGGCGCCTCGGGCTACATCCCGAAGTCATCCAGCGTGAAGATCATGCTGAGCGCCCTGAACCTGGTGTTCTCCGGCGGCATCTACGTGCCCCCGGCGGCCATCCACGGTGAAGGCGCGGCCGCGGCCAGCGGTGGTGGCGCCGTTTCCGGCGGCGGCGGCGGCGGCAACACCCCCACCCTGACCCAGCGCCAGCGCGACGTGCTGCGCTGCCTGCGCGAGGGCAAGTCCAACAAGCAGATCGCCTATGAACTGGGCCTGTCGGAAGGCACCGTGAAGATCCACGTGACCGCCGTCATGCGCTCGTTGGGCGTGCGCAACCGCACCCAGGCGGTTATTGCGTCGGCCGACATTCTGACCTAAACGCTGGGCATCGCTTCCGACCTTTCAGAAGTACCGACATGACCGGTCATCCGGATGGAACCAACGCCCCGGCGAGCGCAGCTCCCGGGGCGCAGTCTTTCGACGCCGCCGAGTTGCCCGTGGATGCGTCCCCCGGCGGCGCCGCCTACCTGGCCGCCGACGGCTTCCTGGAGCCCCTGCTGGAGGAACTGGACGATTCGACGGCCACGGTGCATGGCCGCCTGGTGATCACCCAGGCGCCGCCCCGGCCGGCCGCCTGGTCCATCAACACCTGGCTACAGCCCCGCCGCATCGCCATAGCCTCCATCAAGGATGGCGCCCGGGCCCTGCGCGCCATCCAGCGCAACTGGGCGGTCTATGAGCATGGCCACCACCGCCGGGCCAAGCTGATCCAGGAGCAATTGCCGCACGTCTCGGCCAAGCCGCTGGTCTTCCCCGCCCCCGCCCCCACCGCCCCCCTGGGCGCCTGGACCCTGCTGGACGAGAGCACCATCCTGGCCAGCCCAGCGTGCACCAGCGCCTTCGCCAATGGCGAGGTGGCGTTCGTGGAGGACAAGGCGACGCCGCCCAACCGCGCCTACCTCAAGCTGTGGGAGTCCCTGACCTTGGCCGGCCGCATGCCGGGCCCGGGCGACCGCTGCCTGGACCTGGGCGCCTGCCCCGGCGGCTGGACCTGGGTGCTGCAGTCGCTGGGCGCGGACGTCACGGCCATCGACAAGGCGCCGCTGGACCCGCGCATCGCCAGCCTGCCGCGGGTCACGGTGCGGCGGGAGAGCGCCTTCGGGCTGGATCCAGCGGCCATCGGGCCGCGTGAACGCCCGATAGACTGGCTATGCAGCGACGTCATTTGCTATCCGGAACGATTGCTGCGGCTGGTCCGCCAATGGAAGGACGGTGGCCATGCCCGTAACTTCATCTGCACCCTGAAGTTCCAGGGCGAGACGGACCACGTCAGCGCGCGCGCCTTCGCCGCCATCCCCGGTTCGCGCCTGCTGCATCTGTCACACAACAAGCATGAGCTGACCTGGATTTATTTGGCGCCCGAAACATCAGCGGTTTAGCTGATTTCACTGTGACGCAGACCCTTGCGCCGGAGGCCGCTCTGGGCGCAAAACCATAGCGGGGTGGGCCTGGTCGCATGGGGGATCGGTCGTAATCTGGATCATGCCAGAGGCTGGTTTTCGCCAGGTCCCGCCGCTGTTTGCGCCCTGCCTGAGAGCGGGGCGCCTTGCGATGGGTGACGAATGCGCCGGGTGTTCTCTTGGATCGCGTGGCCGGGGCTGCTGGCCCTGTGCATTGCCGGATATGCCTACGGGAACGCGCTGGGCCATCCCATCCTGGCCTACAACATCACCTATTTCGGCATGGCCGGCGCCCTGCTGCTGCTGGAGCGCGTGATGCCCTATGAGGCGGCGTGGGCCAAGAGTGACGGCCAAGCGCGCCAGGACATCAGCCATACCGCGCTGAACAAGGGCATCGGCCAGTTCCTGGCCGGCCTCGCCGCCGTGCTGGGCGCCAGCGAGGTGGCGCCCGCGGCGGCTGGCGGCATCTGGCCCGCCCATTGGCCGCTGGCGGCCCAGGTGGTGCTGGGCCTGGTGGTGGCGGAGTTCGGGCTCTATTGGGCGCACCGCCTGTGCCATGAGGTGCCGTGGCTGTGGCCCTATCACGCCGTGCACCACAGCGTCACCCGCCTGTGGGTGGTCAACACCGGCCGCTTCCACTTTGTCGACAGCCTGCTCAGCAGCCTGTTCGCCTTGGCCCTGGGCATGGTGGTGGGCGCCCCCAAGGAGGTCATCGTCTGGGTGCTGGTCATCACCACCTATATCGGCTTCCTGACCCACTGCAACGTGGACATGGACTGCCGCGGCCTGAACTGGCTGTTCAACACGCCGGACCTGCACCGCTGGCATCACAGCCGCATCCCGGCCGAGGGCAATACCAACTACGGCGAAAACCTGCTGCTGTGGGACGTGATCTTCCGCACCCGCTACCTGCCGCTGGACCGCCGCCCGCCGGTGGACATCGGCACCGCCGACGCCGTGCCCCTGACCTTCCTGGGCCAGTTGGCCTTTCCCTTCCGCCGCCATGGCACCCCCGCGCCGATGCTGGAGCCGGTGCCGATGGAAGCTCAGGCGGAAGCCGGTGGGGATTGATTCAGCGCTTCTTCGCAAGCGCCGATTAGGCCATTTAAGAATCTATACTTGTGTACAGAAGCTATATCGGTGATGCTGGTACGTACATAATAGTAAATACTTATAACATGAGCGGATGTGGAGAGGGAATTGATGCGTCTTGTGAAAATATTGGCGGCGGTTGGTATATTGTATTCGCTAATCTTGCAATCGGCTGTTGCCGGCAGCTCTGATCCTGGCTATGTGACCGGGATTGCCGTAAATATCAATGGAACATTCTTTTTCAACTCTACAGGAACAAGACAACAGCAACCGGCATGTGCGAATAGCGGACGCTATGTGATAAACGTGAGCACTTTGGCGGGTCAGTCAATTATGTCATCAATATTGTCGGCAAATATGGCCCATCAGAAGATTAGTGTCTATGGTACGGGCGCTTGCACAATAACAAACGACGTTGAGGATGTGGCATACATTACTTATGTAGAATAAAGCGACATGTGTCGCCGAGAGCTCGCATAGAGCGCGCATCTCAGTCATCATGAAAATAATATTTGCAATCCCACTGCGTTCTGTTTCCGCAAGCGCGATGGCCGATACTCTGCTACAGGCCTTATAGGCGGTCTTGTTACAGCTGGTGGTGGTGTCGTCACCGTATATACGAGTACGGGTATAACGTCACCGGTATCTTGCGCGTTAAAAGGCCAACGCTTTGCCCTAAAGGCAAGCACGGTATCGGGTCAATCACTGCTGTCCGCCATTACGACGGCCTACAATATTAAGCAGCCGGTAAGCATCGTGGGAACCGGTGCCTGCACGATGGTTGTCGATGCGGAAGATATTTCATATATTTCCTATGTTAACTAAAGCCGCCGTTTCGGCCTTGTCGATAACACCTGGCGGGTGCCGTATTAGGTTGGCTCAGACAGCCTGGCCGGCGACCCAGCCGGAGGACCAGGCCCATTGGAAGTTGTAGCCGCCCAGCCAGCCGGTGACGTCCACGGCCTCGCCCACGAAGTGCAGGCCGGGCACGGCCTTGGCTTCCAGGGTCTTGGAGGACAGGTCGTTGGTGTCGATGCCGCCCACCGTCACCTCCGCCGTGCGATAGCCCTCGGTGCCCGCCGGCACCACGCTCCAGCGCCGCAGCTGCTCGCCCACCGCCGCCAGGGCCTTGTCCGACAGGTCGCGCAAGGGCCGGCTTTCCACCTCACCGGCACCACCCTCTCCGCACAGCCGCTCGGCGAAGCGCCGGGGCAGCACGTCGCCCAGGATGGTCTTCAGCTCGGCATTGGGCCGGGCGCGCTTGGCCGCCTTCAGGTGTCCGGCCAGGTCCAGGTCCGGCGTCAGGTCCACGGTGATGGGCTGGCCGGGCCGCCAGTAACTGGACGCTTGCAGGATGCTGGGGCCTGACAGGCCCCGATGGGTGATCAGCAGCGCCTCGCGGAACAGCGCTTTCCCCGCCTGAACGGTGGCATCCAGCGCCACGCCGGACAGGCCCTGGGTCCGCGCCAGGTCCTGGGGCGTGAAGGTGAAGGGGACCAGGCCGGGCCGCGGGGTCACGACGTTCAGGCCGAACTGGCGTGCCAGGCGGTAGGCGAAGTCGGTGGCCCCCATCTTGGGGATGGACAGGCCGCCGGTGGCCACCACCAGCTTGGGTGCCATCATCTGGCCCCTGACCGTGTCCAGCGCGAAGCCGCCATCGGTTGACTGAACGTCGTTCACGGCGCAATCCAGCCGCAACTCGACGTCCGCATCGGCCGCTTCATGCAACAACATGTCCAGGATGTCCCGGGCGGAGTTGTCGCAAAACAGCTGACCCAGCTTCTTCTCATGCCAGGCGATGCCGTGGCGCTCCACCAAATCCAGGAAGTCGCGCGGCGAGTAGCGGCGCAGCGCCGAGATGCAGAAGTGCGGGTTGGATGAGAGATAGCGCGCCGGCTGCGCGTCCACATTGGTGAAGTTGCAGCGCCCGCCGCCGGAGATCAGGATTTTGCGTCCAGCCTCCGGCGCATGGTCGACCACCACGACCCGGCGGCCGCGCTTGCCGGCGGCGATGGCGGTGAACAGGCCGGCGGCGCCGGCGCCGATGACGATGACGTCGGGGCTGCTGGATCCGGTCATGCGGGCTTCTTAGTCGATATCCACGGAGCCGCGCAGGCGCTTCACGCCGCTGCGGGTGGCCTTGGCCTCCAGCCGCCGCTTCTGCGAGCCCAGCGTGGGCCGGGTGGCCCGGCGCACGGCCTGGCGCACCGTCGCCTCGCGGATCAGCTCGAACAGCCGCTGGCGCGCGTCCTCGCGGTTGCGTTCCTGGGTGCGGTGGCGCTGGGCGGTGATGACGATGACGCCATCGCCGGTCCAGCGGCGGCCAGCCAGGGTCTTCAACTTGTCCTTGACCCACTGCGGCAAGTTGGGCGACGCCGCCGCGTCGAAGCGCAGCTGCACCGCCGTCTCCACCTTGTTCACGTTCTGCCCACCGGGGCCGCCGGCCCGCAGGAAGCTTTCCTGCAGTTCCGTCTCGGCCAAGCGAATCCCCGGCGCGACCAGTACGGTCGGGCCCTGGAACGGCGGCGGTGGGGACGGCGGAAGCATGGGACGGGAACCAGGGATGATCAAGGCAGGCGATCCTAAACGGGCCCGTCCCTCTTGTCTAACGGCGGCCCCGTATGGCTGGGCCGCCGGCCCAATCATCCCCCGGCCCGATCATCAGGGGATGGGCGCGTCCACGTCCCACATGGCCACGGGCCATTCCTCCGCCTGGCGGCGCCGCACCGGGCCGGGTGTGGCGAGCGCCCGCAGAGCCTCGAAATCCTTGAGCACGACCGTCGTGCCCTCCAGCGCCACACCGTGGCGGCGCAGGTCGGTGAAGGTCCAGGCCACATCCTCCGGCGTGGCGGCCAGCGCGGCGGCGACCGCGCCCATGTCCAGATCCAGCCGGCCGCCGGCACGGCGGTCGTTGTGTTCCTTCAGTAGATGGGCGGCCAGGCGCTGAGGCAGCGACAAGTCCTGCAAGGCGGCCACGGTTTCCACCAGCACCCGCTCCCGGGCCGCCTGCCCCGCCATCAGCGACAGGGCCAAGTCGGCACCGGCGCCCAAGCGCACGCGCAGGGCCGCCAGGGGCATTGCCAGCAGGCGGGTTTCCCCCACCGCGCGGATGGTGACGGGGGCGGGGGCGCCGGTCAGGGCCTCCGCCAGCAGGAAGGTGGTCTCCGGCCCCTGGCGCTGCCCAACCTCGGCATTGCCGGCGACCAGCATCACGGTACCGGACAGCAGGATATGGATGTCGATGAGCGTGATCCCCTGCCGCACGGCCACGTCGCCCGGGCCCAGATCCTGGACGCGGCAGGCCGCCGACAAGGCGGACAGCACGTCCGGCGCCAGGCCGGCGAAGGCCGGCACGGCCGCCAGCTCATTCACGATTCCCCGGGCCGCCACACCACCCACGGCGCCCCCCCTCGTCACATCCGCAGTCATCCAACCCAACCCCATCTTGCCCACCCAGTACCCCGCAGGCGGCGGCCACCTTATGCCCTATGGCGGACCCCAAATAGTCGAGCCTTGGCCCTAGGCCTTTTGGATACGCACCGTTTGGAAACGTTCCAATACTCAGCTCCCACGCCGATACCGGCGGCGTTCCCGCGCCAGGGCCATCGACCGCGCGGCCTGGCGCCAGGCGGCCGACAGCACCGGCGCCACGATCGCCCGTATCCCTTGGGCCAAGGCCACGACCACCCGCCAGGCGGGCTGTGCCTTCAGCCGGTCGATCCATCCCACGATCCAGCCGTGCACCCGGGCGAACCAGCGGATGGTCAGCAGCTTGTGCCGGCTACGCTGAAACAAGCGCTCCACCGTCAGCAGCTTCAGCACCTCCGCCGCCACGATCAGCAGGATGCCCAGCCGCGTCTTGCCTTGGGCGATCAGCAGGGCGCCGAGGGGCTTCGCCGGTTCCAGCACCACCAGCGGCACCAGGAACAGCACCAGGGTGGTGCGTGGTCCCAGGCGGTCGACGAAGCGACCCAGGGCCTGGAAGGGCGACCATCGTCCCATCCGCGTGGCGAACGGCCGCACGAGCGGCAGGAAGCAGACGTCGACCAGCACGTAGGCCAGGGCCGCGACCACCGCCAAGGGCGTCAACAGACGGCGCAGCCACAGGCGGGCCTGGGGACTGGGCCGCCAGCCCAAGGCGTGGCGCACGCGGCCGCGCGGCTTCTGATCCGGCATCCGTTGATCCTTCCTCGGGCCCGGAATGGCCCCTTGACCTGCGACGGTGGGCCGGAGCCCATCCGCTGCGCAAGGTCCACTTGGTGGTGTTTTTGTAGAGCCTTCTCGCACGGATATGCGGGATGCCAAAAGGAAAAGGCGCCTTCCCCGGGGGAAGACGCCTTTCCGTCGGCAGTCCAAAGGGCTGAGGGATCAGCGCTTGGAGAACTGGAAGCTACGACGGGCCTTGGCCTTACCGTACTTCTTACGCTCGACCACGCGCGGGTCGCGGGTCAGCAGGCCGGCGACCTTCAGCGGCGGGCGCAGGGCCGGCTCGAAGTAGGTCAGGGCCTTGGAGATGCCGTGGCGCAGGGCGCCGGCCTGGCCGGACAGGCCGCCGCCGGACACGGTGCACACCACGTCGTACTGCTCAACACGGCCGACGATCTGGAACGGCTGGTTGATCATCATGCGCAGCACGGGGCGGGCGAAGTAGACGGTGATGTCACGGCCGTTGACCGTGACCTGGCCCTTGCCCGGCTTAATCCAGACGCGGGCGACCGCGTCCTTGCGCTTGCCGGTGGCGTAGGAACGGCCCTGGGCGTCGATCTTCGGCTGGGCCGGCTCGGCGGCCTCGGTCGTCACGACGGCGGCGCCCTGCTTCAGGTCGGCCAGGCTGTTGATGGTCTGAGCCATGGATTAGGCCCCCTTGTTCTTGGGATTCAGGGCGCCGACGTCCAGCACCTCGGGGTTCTGCGCTTCGTGGGGATGCGTCGGACCCTTGTAAACGCGCAGATTACCCATCTGGCGACGGCCCAGCGGACCACGGGTGATCATGCGCTCGACGGCCTTCTCGATGACCCGCTCCGGGTACTTGCCGTCCAGGATCTGGCCCAGGCTGCGCTGCTTGATGCCGCCGGCGTAACCGGTGTGCCAGTAGAAGATTTCGTCGCTGCGCTTGTTGCCGGTCAACTTCACCTTCTCCGCATTGATGACGATGACATTGTCACCGCAATCCATGTGGGGGGTGTAGGTCGGCTTGTGCTTGCCGCGCAGGCGCATGGAGATGATGCTGGCCAGGCGGCCCAGCACGAGGCCGTCGGCGTCGATGAGAAGCCACTTCTTCTCGATCTCAGACGGCTTGAGAGACAAGGTTTTCATCCGCGCACTCACTCAAAATGAGGTCCGGGCCCAAATGGGCCCCAGGGGCACCGCTCCTGGGACCGGCACCGAAGTGGGCGGTTTTTATGTCGGTGACGGTCGGGTGTCAACGGGAAAAAGACACCGTCCGTCAAATGCTTAACAATGGGGTATTATGATACCGCCATCTCAAACCCTTTGATTTCGTTGAGTTTTTCAAAAGCGGCCGATGATGGCCGTTCCTCTTTTTCCCAATGAATCCAGCGCGTTGGTCGAACGGTCCCGCCGCGCCGCTCCGCACCCCTCTCAGCCCCGCGGAATCGCATAGGTCCCCGTCGCGTGCGCCACGGGATCGTCCTCGCCCTCCGAATGGATGGTGACCTCGCCATAGGCCAGGGTGCGGCCCATGCGCACGATGCGGGCATGGGCCAGCAGTGGCTTGGCCGGCGGCCGGCGCAGGAAGGTGATGTTCATGTTGCTGGTGACGGCCAGCACGATGTGCCCCGCCATGCTGAGCACCGCGCCATAGAGGGCCACGTCGGCCAGCGCGAACATGGTGGGACCGGAGACGGTGCCGCCCGGCCTCAGGAAATCCTCCGACACCGGCATGGTCAGGGTGACGGTGCCGTGCCCCATTTCACGCGTGCGGATGCCGGCGCGGTGGGCCTGGGGCAGGCCCTTTTCCAGCAGGCGGTCGAAATCCCGCGGCGTGAAGACGGGCGCCTTGCCCATGGCCGCCAGCTTGTCGTCCGCAGGGGCATCGGATGCCGCCGCGTCGGGGCCCGTGTCCATCTCATCCATCATTCCAAAACCCCTCCCCTCATCCCATTTATGGTGTCCGGTATACCCGTCCCCCGCCGCCCTGCCCACTCCCCCGTGGGCGCCGTACCGCATAAGGATCCGTGAGCCATGAGCGAGAAGATCACCGACGACGTGCTGCGCGACATCTTCCTGAAAACGAGGACGGTGGCCATCGTCGGCATATCGCCCGATCCGGCCAAGCCCTCGCATTACGTGCCGGCCTTCATGCAGCGGGAATACGGCTACAAGATCATCCCGGTGCACCCCGCCCACGTGGGCACCACCATTCTGGGCGAACCGGTGGTGGCCACCCTGGCCGACCTGCCGGAAGGTGTGGACTTTGTGGAGATCTTCCGCGCCGCCCCGGCCATCGCCCCCTTCGTGGTGGAGGCGGCACAGCGCGGCATCCCTTACATCTGGATGCCGCTGGGCGTGCGTCATGAGGAGTCGGCCGCCCAGGCGCGGGCGCTGGGCGCCACGGTCATCCAGGATCGCTGCCCCAAGATCGACCTGCCCCGCCTATTCCCCGGTGGCCTGCCCAACCGGAACCTGCCGACGCGCGACTGAGCTTAGTCGTCGGTGGCGTCGGGCGCGGCCGAGGCGGCGATCCATTCCAGGAAGCCCGGATTGCCCGACACCACCGGCAGCGCCACGATGCAAGGCGTGTCGTAGCTGTGCAGGGCCTTGACCCGCTTGGTCAGGGCCTCGAACCGGTCGGCGCGGGTCTTGGCGATGAACGCGACCTCCGCCGCCGTCTCCACCCCATCCCTCCAGCGGTAGATGGATTGGGTCGCGCCCAGGATATTGACGCAGGCGGCCAGCCGCTCCTCCACCAGCGCCCGGCCGATGGTCTCCGCCTCCTCGTTCGAGGCCGCCGTCATATAGACCAGGAACGCCGCCATCACCCACCTCTCGGTTAGAAGTCATTCCGCCCGGACGCCGCCACCCAGCCCAGCCCTAAGCGTCTGATGCGGGGGGCCGTTTGACGCCCGGTACCGTCAGCGTAAGATACCGGGAGGCCCCACGCCATCGCCCAAACGGCGTGGCGACCGTGAACGGGCCGATTGACGACGGGGGCTGGACATGGCGCGCGGCAAGGCAGCTGTTCCTGAAACATCCACGCCGGACTCCCCACCCCTTCCCACGCCCGTGCAGAAACGCTGGCTGCGGCGCGGCCTGGACCAGGCGGGTGGCAAGCTGCCCCTGTTCTGGCCGGACGGCGGCAAGGTGACCGCCGCCACGGTGAAGGCCTGCCTGGACGCCGGCTGGGCCACGCCCTGGTTCAGCAATCCGCTGAAGCCGGACTGGCTGGTCTGCCGCCTGACGGACGCCGGCCGCGCTGTGTGCGGCAAGGCGCCGGCGCGGAAGAGGGGAACCGAAGGAATGGCCAGGGCGGAAGCTGGGGCCTGAAATGGAAACGGCGCCTGGTCCTTCACGGGACCGGCGCCGTCTTCATGGTTTCGAGAGATGGTCGGAGCGACAGGATTCGAACCTGCGACCCCCAGACCCCCAGTCTGATGCGCTACCAGGCTGCGCTACGCTCCGACCTCTCGAGTGAACCGCGGTGGGCTGCGGTTCGGGCGCGGACTATAGCCACGAGATTTACCAGATGCAACGGCGTTGGACGTCCAAACGTCAAAAAAATGCATTTTCTTATTTAGTGTTTTTATATCAATGGATTACGGCGTCGATTCAAACTCAATCCAAAGCGGCGGGCCACCAGAACGCGTCCAATGGGCCCGTCGGATCACCTTTCCCGGGCCGGTATGACGAGGCTGTTCGCCAACCAGTTCGCGCCGGCCGACCCATGGAGGCCGAGCCGGCCGTAGTGGGCGTCATCAGGCGACGCGGGTGCCGCACGAGCCATTCGGGATGGCGTGGCGCTCACAACACGCGACGCAGCAGGTCGCGAATCTCTTCCAGATCGGCCAGCACCTGACCCAAGGCTTCGCGCTTGGGTGCCGACAGGCCCTTCTCCGCCTTTTCCGCGGGGACGCGGCGGGGCTCATGGGTACGGGCGGCCACAGGTTCCGCCACGGGTGGCGGCGTGCGCGACCATTCCGGGTCCGCCTCCGGATCGTGGTCGAACAGGCCAATGATGCGCAGCTTCTCTTCCGGCTGCGCACGCGGTGCCGGCGGAGGCTGCGGCGCCGGCTCGACCCAGCTTTCGTCCACCCCTTCGGCCGCGGCCTCATCGGCGCCGGTGGGGTCGGGGATGGCAGGCAGGCTACGGCCGCCACCGGTGCGCAGCAGCCGCTGCACGCCCTTGATGGTGTAGCCTTCCTTGTAGAGCAGCACCTGGATGCGGCGCAGCAGTTCCACGTCGTCCGGACGATAGTAGCGCCGCCCGCCGCCCCGCTTCAGGGGGCGGATGTGCGGAAACTTGGTTTCCCAGAAGCGCAGCACATGCTGCGGCACGTCCAGTTCCGCCGAGACCTCGCTGATGGTGCGGAAGGCCGTAGGTGACTTGGCGCCCGCGCGACCCCGTTCGGCCGCCGGCGCCTCGCCCTCCAACTCATCGGCTTCCAGGGCGCCGCCCGACCCCTCGGTCTCGTCCCCGTCGGCGGCCGTCATCTCGGGCGAGACGACATCGTCACCGATCTCGGGACCGTCAGCCGACAGGTCCTCAGCCGGGATCCGGGATTCGGGCGCGGGCGTGCCGGACATGGCTTAATGCCCGTCGGCCGACAGGACTTCGTTGATGCGGTTCTTCAGCACATGGCTGGCGCGGAACACCAGGACGCGGCGGGGCAGGATCGGCACTTCCTCACCCGTCTTGGGGTTGCGGCCGATACGCTCGCCCTTGGACCGGACGGAGAAGCTGCCGAAGGAGGAAATCTTGACCATTTCCCCCCGCCCCAAGGCGGAGGCGATCTCATCCAGCACGCTTTCCACCAGATCGGCGGACTCATTCCGCGACAGCCCCACCTCTTGGTAGACGGCTTCGCTCAACTGAGCGCGCGTGACGGTGTGATCTCCCATGGGTGCCCTCCCTCAACCAGTGGCCCCTTCGCCAACTGCGGGAACGGTAATGCCAGCTGGGAAAGCCGTCAATTCCAAAGGTTTGCCAAAGTCTTGTCAGATTCGGCTAGACCATCCGGCAGGACGAAACGGCTGCTGCAAAGCACCTAAGAATGGTGCGGCGCGAAAGCGGGGCGGCCGTCGCCGCAACGACAAGGGAGCGTCCCGGAGAAAGACCCCCCTGAATACACTGGTATGCGGCGAATACGCCGGCAAGCGGATTTGCTTTAGAAGCGCACCAGCGCCGCGCCCCAGGTGAAGCCGCCGCCCATGGCCTCCAGCAGGACCAGTTCATCCCGCTTGATGCGACCATCGGCCACGGCCTCGCACAGCGCCAGGGGAATGGACGCGGCGGAGGTGTTGCCGTGGTGGTCCACGGTCATCACCACCTGGGCGGGGTCCATCTTCAGCTTGCGGCCGGTGTTTTCGATGATGCGGCGGTTGGCCTGGTGCGGCACCAGCCAATTGAGGTCGGCGGGCGCCAGGCCGTTGGCCTCCAGCGCCTCCCCCACCACTTCGGCCAGGTTCACCACGGCGTGCTTGAACACCTCTTGCCCCGCCATGCGCACGTGGCCCACGGTCTGGGTGGAGGATGGGCCGCCGTCGACATACAGCAGGTCGTGGTGGCGACCGTCCGAATGCAGGTGGGTGGAAAGGATGCCACGGTCGGCGGCCGTGCCCTCGCCTTCCTCGGCGCGCAGCACCACCGCGCCGGCACCATCGCCGAACAGCACGCAGGTGGTGCGGTCGGTCCAGTCCAGGATGCGGGAGAAGGTCTCGGCCCCGATCACCAGCACGGTGCGGGCCTGGCCGGCCTTGATGAAATTGTCGGCCACCGACAGGGCGTAGATGAAGCCGGAGCAGACGGCCTGCACATCGAAGGCGGCGCCCCGGGTCATGCCCAGGGCGGCCTGCACCTTGGCGGCCGTGGCGGGGAAGGTCTGGTCGGGCGTGGCGGTGGCCAGGACGATCAAGTCCAGCTCATCCACCGAAACGTTGCCGTGCGCCAGGGCCGCCTTGGCGGCGGCGAGGGCCAGGTCGGAGGTCTTCTCGCCCTCCGCCGCGATGTGGCGGCTGCGGATGCCGGTGCGCTGGGTGATCCACTCGTCCGAGGTGTCGACCATCTTGGCGAGGTCGTCGTTGGTCACGACGCGGGCCGGCAAGTATGACCCGCAGCCCACGATCACGGAGCGCATTACCATCGTTCAACCAGCCGTCTGGGGAGGGGCCGTCACTGGGCGACGACCTGGGGATCGGAACCGGAAGCGGCGGCCGCCGCCTGCAGGCTTTCCTGCAGCAAGGCCAGCTCCTTGCGGATTTTCTCGTTGAAACCGTGCTGGACCAGATCCACCGCCACGCAGATGGCGTTGGCGAAGCCCAGCCCATCGGTGCCGCCGTGGCTTTTCACGCACACGCCCTGGAGGCCCAGGAACATGCCGCCGTTGTAGCGACGCGGATCCATGCGCTGGCGCAGCTTGCTGAAGGCGCCGCGGGCCAGCAGGTAGCCCAACTTGGCCAGCAGCGATGATTGGAAGGTGCCGCGCAGGTATTCACCGAACATCTTGCCGGTGCCTTCGGCGGTCTTCAGCGCGATGTTGCCGGTGAAGCCGTCGGTCACCACCACGTCCACCGTGCCGGCGGCGATGTCGGTGCCCTCCACGAAACCGTGGAAGTTGCGCGCCAGCGGCGTGGCCCGAAGGGCGGCGGCGGCGTCGCGGATGGCCTCATGGCCCTTCTGCTCTTCCGAACCCACGTTCAGCAGGCCGATGGTGGGCTCCAGCAGGCCCAGCACCGTCTGGGCGAACACGGTGCCCAGCACCGCGAACTGCACCAGGTTGTCGGCGTCGCATTCCAGGTTGGCGCCCAGATCCAGCATCACGCAGTCGCCCCGCATGGTGGGCAGCATGGACGCGATGGCCGGCCGGTCGATCCCCGGCAGGGTCTTCAGCACGAACTTGGCCATGGCCATCAGCGCGCCCGTGTTGCCGGCGGAGACGACGCTGGCCGCCTCCCCCGACGCCACGGCATCGATGGCCAGGCGCATGCTGGACCCGCGCCCAGCACGAAGGGCCACGGACGGCTTGGCGTCCATGGCCACAACGTCGGCTGTATGGCGGACCTGGGAAATCGCCTTCAGTGCCGGCCGGGCGTCGAGCAGCGCGTTGATGCGCCGCTCGTCACCGACGAACAGGAAGTCGACATTGGGGCAGCGTACGCGCGCGATATCGGCGCCGTCCACCACCATGTCCGGGGCATGGTCGCCGCCCATCGCGTCCAGGGCGATTTGCAGGCGTGTGCTCACCGGACAGCGACCTCCTCAAGCACCGGGGCGAACCGGATCAGGCGGCAGCGGCAGCAGTGTCGACGACGACCTCACGGCCGTCGTAGTGGCCGCAGGAGCCACAGACATGGTGCGGGCGGGTCAGCTCACCGCAGTTGCTGCACTCATGGTGCGCACCGGCGCTGATGGCGTGGTGCGAACGGCGCATGTTGCGGCGAGACTGGGAGGTCTTTTTCTTAGGAACGGCCATGATCGTCTACTCTCTACTCGATTAAGACGACCACTCGCGTGCCGTCTTGCTAACCATCGTCAGGCCCCATGCTTTAGCGAAACCGTCACCCTTTTCCCACCCCCAATTTGCTGGGGACGGGCCTGCGGAAAACGATGTGGGGCCAAACGACAACGAACCCGGCCCAATCCTGGACCGGATCAAACAGGGCGCCTTAAGTACTCGAAATCCCCGGCAAGGGCAAGCGCCAAAGACCAAATTAGGGCTTGAGGCGCAGCTTCGCAAGGGCGGCAAAGGGATTCGGCTTCTCCTCACCGGCGGGTTCCCGGGAAGCATCCGCCCCCCCGGCCGGCGACTCCGCCCCGTCCCCGCCCTCGAAATCAGGCCCGGCCATATCCGGCGGCGGCTCGTTGGGCGCGTCGGGGAATTCGCCCTCGCCCTCCCAGTCTTCGACATGGACGAAACGCTCGGCATCGGCCTTGCGGGGATAGGGGTCAAGGGCCAGCGACAGGTGCTGGGCCACCAGCTCGCCGATGTCGATACGGCCGTTCTCGATGGGCTCGGGCGGATCGGCCTCGTCGTCCAGGCCCAGGTTCTCCAGATCCTCCTCGTCCTTGGGCACCAGGTGGGCCGAGGCGAACAGGGCCTGGAAGGTGTCGCGCACGCGGGCCGGCAACGGCTCCAACGTCACCACGCAGCTCTGCACCACCTCGGCCTCCAGTTCGCCGGTGACGCGCACCATTTGGCCGCCGCGGATACGGCGCAGGCGCACCAGGGCCGTCAGGCTGTCCAGCGACACGAGATCCAGGCGTCGGGCCAGGGCGGCCCGCTCCGCCGGGCCCGCCGTTATCTTCTCCACGCTCTCGCGGGCGGAGACCTTGTCGGCCATGACGGGACGGGAAAATTCGGGGGTCATGTCAGCCATGACGCGCAACTCCACACACTGGAATAAAGATCAAAGGATTGGGGGAGCGGCGAAGCCGGGTCCACGGGTCAGGATGTCATCCACAGGCATGGCGCCCAGGCGGTCGGCGCAGACGCGGATATAGGCGGCCGTGGCCGCCACCTCCGGCCCGTCCGGCAGGGTGGAGCCGAACAGGTTACGGTCCAGCGCCGCCTCCAGTTTCCCCGCCTCGGCCTTCAGGCCCGATTCGTAGGCGTCGGCCCGGCCGTAGAAGTGCGTGCCCAGGTCCTTGACCTTCTTGCCCACCACCATCTCGCTGGCGCCCAGTTCACGCAGGCTGAAATCCAGATCGGTGAACATATGGTCGAACAGGGCCTGGTTGAGGGACGCCAGATCCGGCCCCTCGGCCGCCAGGCGGCGCATCACCAGCCAGGCGTGCAGGGTCACCACCTCGAAGCGGCCTTCCACCGTATCGGGCACGCCGCGCCCCTCGCCCGCAGCGGCCGCGTAGAAGCCGGGCTGGCGCGCCTGGTCGACGATGCCGGCGTACAGGCGCAACACCGCCGCCTGGTGGCGGTTACGGCTGAATAGGGACTTCAGCAAGGCGATCACGGCGCGTAACCCGGCTTTCGTTGACAGGACAAAGCGGCTGGTGCGATTGTCACCGGCCAGATGGGGGGTGGTCGTCCACCGGTCAAGCGCGACGAGGGACGCCGCGCCGGACGGGGATGGCCTGGAACCCGGGCCGGTTGGTCCTCAATCTCCGGATTATCGCATCCCCCGCGACGGACGGGCGGTGCCTCAATCGTGGAACGGGGCCGACCCGCGATCAACGTTCTTGGGATTAACGTCTTAGACCATGCCGAACAAGACCCTTAAGTTGCTGTCTCCCGCTGGCCTGATTGGCGTGGGCCTGCTCGGGATCGGGCTGACGGCCTGCACCCCCACGGTGAACAACCGCGGCAATCTGGTGGAAGACCGCCGCCTGGCCGACGTCCATCCGGGGACCAGCACCAAGGAAGACGTGCAGAAGGCGCTGGGTTCGCCCAGCACCACCAGCACGCTGGACGCCAACGTCTGGTACTACATCGGCGCCATCACCGAGAACGAAGCCTTCTTCGATCCCGACATCGTGCAGCAGCGGGTGCTGCAGGTCAGCTTCAACGACCAGGGCGTGGTCAGCGCCGTCGGCGACCTGGATCTGGCCCAGCAGCAGGACATCAGCCCCGAGGGTCGCGAGACCCCGACGGCCGGCCATGAGGTCACCTTCCTGGAGCAGTTGATGGGCAACCTCAACCGCGAGAAGAAGAAGGATGACAAGAAGAAGAAGAAGGGCGGCGACTAGGGCGTCCCGCGCTTCGGCCTTCACGGCATGAGGAAAACCCCGACGTGATGGTCACGCCGGGGTTTTTTGTTGCGGACTTGGGAAACGCGCGTCAGCCGTGGGCCAGGATGGCCAGCAGCAGCAGCGCCACGATGTTGGTGATCTTGATCATGGGGTTCACGGCGGGGCCGGCCGTGTCCTTGTAGGGGTCGCCCACGGTGTCGCCGGTCACGGCCGCCTTGTGCGCGTCGGAGCCCTTGCCGCCGTGGTGGCCCTCCTCGATGTACTTCTTGGCGTTGTCCCAGGCGCCGCCGCCCGACGTCATGGAGATGGCGACGAACAGCCCGGTGACGATGACGCCCAGCAGCATGGCGCCCACCGCCGAGAACGCCGCGCCCTTGCCGGCGATGGCGTTGATGACGAAGTACAGCACCACCGGCGCCAGCACCGGCAGCAGCGAGGGGATGATCATCTCCTTGATGGCGGCGCGGGTCAGCAGATCCACCGCCTGGCCGTAGTCCGGCTTGGACGTGCCGGCCATGATGCCGGTGTTCTCGCGGAACTGGCGGCGCACCTCCTCCACCACCGAGCCGGCGGCGCGGCCCACCGCCGTCATGCCCATGGCGCCGAACAGGAAGGGCAGCAGCCCGCCCAGGATCAGGCCCACGACGACGAAGGGGTTGTCCAGGCCGAAGTCCAGCTTCCCCGACAGGTCGGCGAAGTAGGGGTAGTCGGTCGGGTTGGCCATGAAATAGTGCAGGTCTTCGTTATAGGCGGCGAACAGCACCAGGGCGCCCAGGCCGGCGGAGCCGATGGCATAGCCCTTGGTCACCGCCTTGGTGGTGTTGCCCACGGCGTCCAGCGCGTCGGTGGTCACCCGCACGTCGCCGGGCAGGTCCGCCATCTCCGCGATGCCGCCGCCGTTGTCGGTGACGGGGCCATAGGCGTCCAGCGCCACGATCATGCCGGCCAGCGCCAGCATGCTGGTGACGGCGATGGCGATGCCCATCAGGCCCGCCATCAGGTGCGTCACCAGGATGGCGGCGCAGATGACGATGGCCGGCAGGGCCGTCGACTCCATGGAAATGGCCAGGCCCTGGATGACGTTGGTGCCGTGGCCGGTGGTGGAGCTTTGCGCCACCGACTTCACCGGGCGGTAGTTGGTGCCGGTGTAGTATTCGGTGATCCAGACGATCAGCGCCGTGACAATCAAGCCCACCACGGCGCAGCAGTACAGCGTCTGGCCGGTGAAGTCCTTGCCGTTGACGGAGAAGGCTGTCTGCAGGTGGTCCGGCAGCACCCAGTAGGTGACGGCCCAGATGCCGGCCAGGGACAGCACGCCGGTGGCGATCAGGCCCTTGTACAGCGCCCCCATGATGTTGCCGCTGGGCCCCAGCCGCACGAAGTAGGTGCCGATGATGGAGGTGATGATGCAGACGCCGCCGATGGCCAGCGGGTAAAGCATCAGGGGCGCCAGCAGGTCGGTCCCGGCGAAGAAGATGGAGGCCAGCACCATGGTCGCCACCGTGGTGACGGCGTAGGTCTCGAACAGGTCGGCGGCCATGCCGGCGCAGTCGCCCACGTTGTCGCCCACGTTGTCGGCGATGACGGCGGGGTTGCGGGGGTCATCCTCGGGAATGCCGGCCTCGACCTTGCCCACCAGGTCGGCGCCCACATCCGCCCCCTTGGTGAAGATGCCGCCGCCCAGGCGCGCGAAGATGGAGATGAGCGAGGCGCCGAAGCCCAGCGCCACCAGGGCGTCGACCAGCGGCCGCCCCGTGATCCCCAGTTGGGAAAGCAGTCCGAAATAGCCGGAGACGCCCAGGAGCGCCAGGCCCGCGACCAGCATGCCGGTGACGGCGCCGGAGCGGAAGGCGATGGACAGGCCCGCCGCCAGGCCATGGCGCGACGCCTCCGCCGTACGCACGTTGGCGCGGACGGAAACGTTCATGCCGATGTAGCCCGCCGCCGCCGAGAGCACGGCGCCCAGGACGAAGCCCAAGGCCACGTACCATTTCAGGGTGACGTACAGCAGGATGGCGATGACGACGCCGACCACGGCGATGGTGCGGTATTGCCGGTTGAGGTACGCCCCCGCCCCCTCTTGGATGGCCGCGGCGATTTCCAGCATGCGGGCGTTGCCCGGGCTGGCGGAAAGAACGGACCTGGCGGTGAAAAGACCATAGAGCACGGCCAAGGCGCCGCACCCCCACACGAAGGGAAGCACTCCTGTCATGTCGTTTCCTTTTCCCAGACTGGTTTCCCAGGGCCGGCGCCGCCCCAATTCTGCACGCTGGATGTCGGTCGCCGTTTCAGTCCTGAAAAAGTGACATGGAAACAGGGCCTAAGCAATCGCCCGAAGGGGCCGGCCTAAAGGGAGAGAAAGTAAAACCGGGTGTCGACCGCCATGCGGGGAAAGGATGGGGGTAACTCATCCGGGGTAATCAGCGAAAAACCGCTTTTTTCATAAAAGCGATGGGCCGCCAAGAACTTAGCGGTTGTGCCCAAATACACGGCCTGAAGGCCCTGATCCCTGGCATGTGCCAGCAAAACCGTCAGCAGGCCGGTGGCCAGCCGATGCGGCGCGCCCCGGTGGCTGGCCGCCACGAACATCTTGCGCAAGGCGCCCGCCCCCTGGCCGATGTCCTTCAGCGAAATGCTGCCGACGACGCGATCCCCGTCCACCGCCACCCAGAATTCCCCGGCGCCCTGTTGGTAAAAGCCTGGAATGTCGCGCAGATCCGGCTGTTCGGCATAGGTGATGGGGATGTCGAACTCCTGCCGCTGGATGGGGACGATGAGATCGGCGATGCCCAACTCGTCACCGGGACGATAGGGACGGATGATCACGTCCGCCATCGTCAATAAGCCGGGTGCTGGTTGACGGCCTGGATCAGCACGTCGTCGACCACGCCCTCGCCCATCACCTTGGGCGTGGCCTCGATCAGCCAGCGGCGCACCGCCACCACGTCGATGACCTGGCCGGCCTTGATCTGCTGCTGGCCCAGCTTGCCGTACAGCGTCTCAATATAGGCGTTCTGCAGGATATAGCGCCGTTCCTTGACCTTATCCTTGGCCTCGTCGCTGGCTACCTGGATCTGCACCTGCAACAGCAGGTTCTGCTCGATCTGCTTGTCGCCCATGACGGGCAGGACGAAGGGGCCGATGTCCACGAACTGCGGTGGGCCCGCAGGCTTCTTTTTCTCCTCCTCCACCTTGGGCTGGCCGTCCTTGTGGACCAGGAAGATGTAGCCGCCCACGCCGGCACCGATCAGGGCCAGCAGCGCCACCAGCAGGAAAAGGATTTTCTTCATCGACCAGCATCCAGGGGGCAAGCATCCAGGGGAAATAACGCGAAGGGGCGGAGTTCCCACCCTTGGGCGCCCATCCTGACGCCAGGGCGTTAAAAAACCGTGCCCGGCCAAGGGCAAGGCTCCCCGAAGGGCTCCTTCAATTGGCACAATAGACCAGGATCAGAAGTGCTGCCAGCCGGCGGCGCGGGGGGTGACGTCCCGGCCCATGGCGTCCACCAGGCGGGCGGGCCCGGTGCCGTCGGTGAAGCCGCCGCCGGCCGCCAGCGGGCGCAGGCTGCCGATCTCGGTGACGGTCAGCTTGGCCTTGGCCGCCGCCGCCATGACGGCGCCGCGCTTGGCCGGCGGAACGGTGAACACCACCTCGTAATCCTCACCACCCGTGGCCAGGTCGGCGAGGGTGCAGGCATGCTCCGCCACCATGCGGCGGGCGGATGGCGACAGGGGGATGCGCTCGGCCTCCACCACCGCCACCAAGCCGCTCTCGCGCACGATGTGACCCAGGTCGGCCAGCAGGCCGTCGGAAACGTCCGCCGACGCGGTGGCGCCGGCGCGCAGCACCGGGCCCACGCCCAGGCGTGGCCGCGGACGATAGAAACGGTCCAGCAGGAACTGCCGGTCGTCCTCCGGCACCGGCCCCTTGCGCTGGCGGATCAGCGCCAGGCCCAGGGCGGCGTCGCCAATGGTGCCGGTGACGAAGACCAGGTCGCCGGGCCCGGCGCCGACGCGGCGGATGGCCGTGCCGGCGTCGATCAGGCCCAGGGCGCTGATGGCCAGGGTGATGGGGCCGTCGGTGACGGTGCTGTCCCCGCCCAGCAGATGGATGCCGAATTCCGCCTGGTCGGCGGCCAGGCCGCTGGCGAATCCGGCCAGCCAATCCTCGCCCAGGGTGCGGGGCAGGCTGGTGACCAAGCTGTAGGCCAAGGGATCGGCCCCCTTGGCCGCCAGGTCGGACAGGTTGGTGCGCAGCAGCTTACCGGCCACCAAGCCGGGCGCGTCGTCGGGGAAGAAGTGGACGCCGGCCACCATGGCGTCGGTGGTCACCACCACTTCCTTGCCCAGGGGCACGGTGACGTAGGCGGCGTCATCGCGCAGGCCCTGCGCGCCGGGGAAGCCCTGGGCCAGCGGACGGAAATACCGGGCTATGCGGTCGAATTCCCCCAGCGGCTGGTCGGCGGCCTTGTCCGGCTTCATGGCGGCGACAAGGGCCGGCGCGCAGGGATCGGAACCCGTATCCACCATCCGCTGGGTCAACCTTTCCAGGTGAAAGCGGGCCTCAGCCCTGGGCGCCCTCATTGCCGCCGGCGCGGGACGCCAGTTCATCCGGGCGGACGATGCGGGCGACCTTGTCCAGAACGCCGTTGATCATGCCGGGTTCCCGGCCGGCGAAGAAGCCGTGGGCCACGTCGATGTAATCGTTGATGACGATGCGGGCGGCCGTGTCGCCGCCGGCCAGCAGCTCCCACGCGCCGGCGCGCAGGATGGCGCGCAGCAGCAGTTCCAGCCGGTCCAGGTGCTGGCGGTCCAACGCCTGGCTCAGCACCGGGTCGATCTCATGCTGACGCGAGGTGGCGCCGCGCACGATGGCGGCGAACAGTTCCCCATCCGCCGAGACGTAGCGGTCGCCGTCCAGTTCCTGGCCCAGGCGGAAATTGGCGTACTCGGTGATGATCACCTCGGGCGAGCTTTCCGTCAGCTCGATCTGGTACAGCGCCTGCACGGCGTTCAGGCGGGCGGCGCTGCGCCGCGCCTTCGCGGAACCGGCGCGCTTGGGCGTGGGAAGCTTCACTTCCGGCGTGGGCGTGGGGATGGTGACCTTTTTGCGGGGAGCCATGATGTCGGGAACGCTTTTCGCCAGGAAGGAAGGGGGATTTGGAAAGTAGGGAAAGATGAGGCAGCCGGGCCCGCCGGCCAACCGAAAAATCATCCGGCATAGCCGGCCTGCCCGTAAAGCGGCCGCCAAAACGCAACAGACGCCACCGGCAGGCTGCACCCATTTAGGCCGCGACCGCGGCCGCCGGAGCTTTCCGGGCAGCGCAGCGGACTGGAAAAGCGAGGATGAGGCAAGGCCCCGGACGGGGCCGCCCGCCGCCAGAGGGCGCACGAACTAACGCGTATTAAGCCTGAACTGGCGCTTCAGCCCGATCATGTCCAGGCAGGCGCGGGCCGCCTCCCCGCCTCGGTTTTTCTGCGCCACGGACGCGCGGGCCCAGGCCTGCTCGCGATTCTCCACCGTCAGCACGCCGTAGCCCAGCGCCAGGGTGTGGCGCAACACCAGATCGTTCAGCCCCCGGGCGCATTCGGCGGCGACGGTGTCGTAGTGCGTGGTCTCGCCCCGGATGAGGCAGCCCAGCGCCACATAGCCGTCGAAGCGGCGGCGGCCGGAGTAGAAGTCCATGGACTTCACGGAATACTGCAAGGCCGCCGGCAGCTCGAACGCGCCCGGCACCTGGAAATGCTCATACGTCGCGCCGGCCCGGGTGATCTCGGCCACGGCCCCGCGCACCAGTTCCTCGCCGATGTCCTCGTGGAACCGGGCCTCGACGATCATGATGTGGGGGGCTTCGGCCAAGGACCGGCTCCTCAGGCGACCGGCGGGCGCGGGGGGATGGCGCGCTGGCTGAGGATGGTCAGGCCGTAGCCGTCGAGTCCCACCAGCGTCTTGGGGTTGTTGGTCAGCAGGTGCAGTTCCTTGACTCCCAGGTCCAGCAGGATCTGCGCGCCCACGCCATAGTCGCGCAACTGGCCGCCGTCCGGCGAGCCGGCGCCGTCCAGGGTGCGCAGACGGTCCAGCAGCGAGAAGGGCTGCGCGTCGCGGATGACGACGATGACGCCCCGGCCCTCGCGCGCCACGGTGGACATGGCGATGTCCAGGTCGCCGGCGCCCTGGCGCCGCACGTCGCCCAGCAGGTCGTGCACCACCTCCAGCGCGTGCATGCGGGCCAGCACCGGCCGGCCGTCGGCGACATCGCCCATGACCAGGGCCAGATGCTCCGCCCCGGTGATGCGGTTCTTGTAGACGTGCACGGTGAAGTGGCCGCCATGGCGGCTTTCGATGGCGGTGGTGTAGGTGCGCTCCACCAGCGTCTCGGTGCGGCGGCGATAGGCGATCAGGTCGGCGATGGTGCCGATCTTCAGGCCATGCTCGGCGGCGAAGGGCAGCAGGTCCGGCAGGCGGGCCATGGTGCCGTCGTCCTTCATGATCTCGCAGATCACGCCGGCCGGCAGCTTGCCCGCCAGACGGGCGAAGTCCACCGCCGCCTCGGTGTGGCCGGCGCGGACCAGCACGCCGCCGTCACGCGCCACCAGCGGAAAGATGTGGCCGGGGGACGCGATGTCCTGCGGGCCGCTGTTGGGGTCGATGGCGACCGCGATGGTACGGGCGCGGTCGGGGGCGGAAATGCCGGTGGTCACCCCTTCCCGCGCCTCGATGGACACGGTGAAGGCCGTCTGGTGGCGGGACGCGTTGTCCCGCGACATCAGCGGCAGGTTCAGGCGATTGATCTGGGCCCGGTCCATGGAGAGGCAGATCAGGCCGCGGCCGTGCCGGGCCATGAAGTTCACGGCCGCCGCGTCGCAGCATTCCGCCGGGATGACCAGGTCGCCCTCGTTCTCGCGGTCCTCGTCATCCACCAGGATGAACATGCGGCCGGCGCGGGCCTCCTCGATCAGTTCCTCAGGCGTGGACAGGGCCACGGAGACCGGGGTGTTGCTCATCATTTCGTTTCCGCGAGACGGGCGACGTAGCGCGCCAGCATGTCGACCTCCAGGTTGACCACGCCGCCAGCCTTCAGGTGCTGGAAGGTGGTCTTCTCCTGGGTGTGGGGGATGATGTTGATGCCGAAGCGTGTACCCTCGACCGAATTCACGGTCAGCGACACGCCGTCCAGCGCGACGGAACCCTTGGCGGCGATGAAGCGGGCCAAGTGTGGTGGCGCGTCGAACCACCAGCGCTGGCTGTCGCCGTCCGGCAGCACGTCGACGATGTCGATGACGCCGTCGACATGGCCGTAGACCAGATGGCCGCCCAGCTCATCGCCCAGGCGCAAGGAGCGCTCCAGGTTCACGGGCGTGCCGGCCTGCCAGCGGCCGGTGGTGGTCTTGGAATGGGTTTCGGCGGACACGTCCACCTTGAACCAGCCGGGACCTTTCTCGACCACCGTGAGGCACACGCCGTTGCAGGCGATGGAGGCGCCGATGGCGACCGTCTCCAGGTCGAACCCGGTGGCGATGGTGAAACGGGTATCGCCACGCCGTTCAACAGCGGTGACCTGCCCGACATCCGTGATGAGTCCGGTAAACATGGGCGACAAACTAGGCCGGGGCGGTGCGGCTGGCGAGCACAAAATTGCCGCGTTTCCCGCGCGAAACCGCAAACCGGTCACCCGATGCGGCGATAGCTCTCGGCCTGGTCATCGCCGGCCGGACGCATGTCCACGAGACTGAAGCGCGGCGCGGCGTCCAGCTGCTCAAGACCGAAGCCCTGGGCCGCCGCCAGGCCGTCGCCGCCGATGACCTTGGCCGCGCGGTACCATTCCAGGCGGTCCACCAGATCTTCCTTGAAGAGGGAGGCAGCCAGCTGCGCGCCGCCCTCCACCAGCACCCGGGTCAGGCCGCGCCCTCCCAGCGCCGCCAGCACCTCGGCCAACGGCATGACGCCGTCGGCGTCCGCCGGGATCTCGATGATCTCCACCCCGCACTCCTGATACGCGCGGCGCCGGGTGGCGTCGCCGCCGGCCAGGGTGGCCACCCACACCGGTACGCGGCGGGCGTCGCATACCAGGCGGCTGGTCAGCGGCAGGCGCAGGCGGCGGTCCACCACGACGCGGATGGGGGAGCGATCCTCCAGCCCCGGCAGGCGGCAGGTCAGTTCCGGATCGTCCGCCAGGGCCGTGCCGATGCCCACCATAATGGCGTCGTGGATGGCCCGCAGGCCGTGACCCCAGGAGCGGGCGACCGGGCCGGTGATCCACTGGCTCTCATGCGCCTTGGTGGCGATACGGCCGTCCAGCGTGGTGGCCAGTTTCAGGGTCACCATGGGGCGGCCCTCGGTGACGCGGCGCAGGAAGCCCTCCGTCACCAGCCGCGCCTCTTCCTCCAGCAAGCCGACATCCACGGTGATACCGGCGTCGCGCAGGCGGGCGATGCCCCGGCCGGAAACGCGGGGGTCCGGATCGCCGATGGCGACGACGACGCGCTTGATGCCGGCGGCCACCAGCGCGTCGGCGCAGGGCGGCGTCTTGCCGACGTGGCTGCAGGGTTCCAAGGTGACGTAGGCCGTGGCGCCCTCGGCGGTGGCACCCGCCTGGGCCAGGGCCACGGTCTCGGCATGCGGTCGCCCGCCGGGCTGGGTCCAGCCCCGGCCCACCACGCGACCGTCATTGACGATGACGCAGCCCACCGCCGGGTTGGGCCAGCAGCGCCCCAGCCCGCGCGCGGCGAGCGCCAGGGCCGCGCGCATGTGCGCGACGTCGTCGGCGGTGAATTGAGTGTGGGTCATGGACATGGGATGCGGCCCTTCCTATGCCCCTTAGGATGGGCCGTCAGGCGGGACCGATTCAAGCCCCGCCTGATATGGCCATGAAGTCCTCAGACTTCCGGTTCGGTCTTAAGATGGCCGACGAACTCATTGAAATCGGCCACTTCACGGAAGTCCTTGTAGACCGAGGCATAGCGGATGTAGGCGATCTGGTCCAACTGGGCCAGCGTATCCATCACCATGCTGCCGATCTGCTTGGACGGAATTTCCGTCTCGCCGGACGATTCCAGCTGGCGAACGATGGAGTTCACCACCCGGTCGATGCGGTCGGCATCCACCGGCCGCTTGCGCAGGGCGACCCGCATCGACCGCAGGACCTTCTCGCGATCGAAGGGTTCGCGCTGCCCGGTCGCCTTCACCACGGTCAACTCGCGCAGCTGCACGCGCTCGAACGTCGTGAACCGCGCGCCGCAGGAGGGGCAGAAGCGGCGGCGGCGGATGGCGGAGTTATCCTCGGTGGGCCGAGAATCCTTCACCTGGGTGTCGTCGTTACCACAAAACGGGCAGCGCATTACTCCTGTTCCCCCTCCGTGTGCGGCCGTTCAACCGGCCCTGTTTCAGTAAATCGGGAAACGGCGGCAGAGCGCCTGAACCTTTTCCCGCACCCGCGCCTCGGCGGCCGAGTTGTCGCCGTTGGACTTGGCCAGCGCGTCCAGCACCTCGATGATCATTTCGCCGACCTGGCGGAACTCCTCGGTGCCGAAGCCGCGCGTGGTGGCGGCCGGGGTGCCCAGGCGGACGCCGGATGTCACCATCGGCTTCTCCGGATCGAAGGGCACGCCGTTCTTGTTGCAGGTCATGCCGGCGTGTTCCAGGCTGACCTCGGCGTCGCGGCCGGTCAGCTTCTTGGGACGCAGGTCGACCAGCACGATGTGGCTGTCGGTGCCGCCGGACACGATGTCCAGGCCGCCCTTGATCAGGACATCGGCCAGCACCTGGGCATTGGCCTTCACCTGGGCGGCGTATTCCTTGAACTCGGGCTTCAGCGCTTCGCCGAAGGCCACGGCCTTGGCGGAGATGACGTGCATCAGCGGGCCGCCCTGCAGGCCGGGGAACACCGCCGAGTTGATCTTCTTGCCCAGGTCCAGGTCGTTGGACAGGATCATGCCGCCGCGCGGACCGGCGCAGGGTCTTGTGCGTGGTCGTGGTGACAATGTGGGCATGCGGCAGCGGGCTGGGATAGACGCCGGCGGCGACCAGGCCCGCATAGTGGGCCATGTCCACCATCAGATAGGCGCCGATCTCATCCGCGATGGCGCGGAAGCGGGCGAAATCGATCTCCCGCGGGTAGGCGGACGCGCCGGCGATGATCAGCTTGGGCTTATGCTCGCGGGCCTTGGCCTCCATCGCCTCGTAATCGATGCGGTGGTCTTCCGGGCGCACGCCGTAGCTGACGACGTTGAACCACTTGCCGGACTGGTTGGCGGCGGACCCGTGGGTCAGGTGGCCGCCGTGGGTCAGGTCCATGCCCATGAAGGTGTCGCCCGGCTTCAGCAGGGCCATGAACACCGCCTGGTTGGCCTGGGCGCCGGAATGCGGCTGCACGTTGGCGTAGGCGCAGTTGAACAGCGCCTTGGCGCGGTCGATGGCCAGCTGTTCGGCCACGTCGACATACTCGCAACCGCCGTAGTAGCGCTTGGAGGGATAGCCTTCGGCGTACTTGTTGGTCAGGACGGAGCCCTGGGCCTCCAGCACGGCGCGGGAGACGATGTTCTCCGACGCGATCAGCTCGATCTGGTCCTGCTGGCGGCGCAACTCGTCACCAATGACGCGGGCGAGTTCGGGATCGGCCGCCGCGAGCGTGTCGCTGAAGAAACCGGCGCTTTGAGTAAAAGCCATTCTGACAACCCTCTATGATGCGGATCCGCGTCGTCTGGACCCGCGCCGGGGCGCCGGTCCCGGAAGCGCCTCAGCCCAGCATGGCAACGCGCCGGGCGTGACGTCCCCCTTCATACGGCGTGGACAGGAAAGCCAAGGTGCAATCGCGCGCCACCTCCAGCCCGACGATGCGGGCGCCCAGCACCAGGACGTTGGCGTCGTTGTGCTGGCGGCAGAGACGGGCGGTGGTGATGTCGTGGCACAGGGCCGCGCGGACGTGGCGATGCCGGTTGGCGGCGATGCTGATGCCGATGCCGGTGCCGCAGATCAGCACGCCGGCCCCGGCCCGGCCGTCGGCCAGGGCGGCGGCCACGGCGTCCGCGAAATTGGGATAGTCCACGCTGGCGGGGCCATCCGTGCCCAGGTCCAGGACGGTCACGCCCTGCTCTTCCAGCAGCGCCTTCAGCGCGGCCTTCAGCTCGGTGCCGGCGTGATCGGAAGCGATGGCGAACGTCTTGGCGGTCATGAAGCCCAACCCATTTCGTGAACGCGCGAACCGGGGGCGCGCCCGCTTGGCCCGCCCCGTTGGCGCCACCCCGTGCCCCGGAGCGCCGCGATATGGTGCGGCGCCACAAGAAGTGGGGGCTAAAAACCGTGTGGACACTACCAGATGCGCCCCGCCGGCACCAGTTCCGGGATCCGCTGGCGGCGCAGCCAGGATATGCCTGGCACGCCGATCTGAACCCGGCCCCAGCTCAGGCGCCGAGCCTTTACGCGCTGGCGGTTGTGGCGGCCTCTGACAACGTCCAGTAGAACCACCTGCGCCGGTAATAGCCCGCCAATGCAGCAACTCAACGGTGAAGCCCACAATCCGTCTAAAATTGTCCACATGTGATGGACGTCACAATCAACGGGATTGGGCCTAACTATCCCCCCTCCAAGTCAACACGGCTGAACACTTGGTGAAGGGCACGAAGACCAGGCCTACATCGACAGGACAACTCGAATTAACATTGACATAACATTATGACTGTGCGAGGGGTACACTCACTTCGTTCCAATGTGTCAAGGCAGTTGAAATGATTGAACAACAGGACGGCGATCTGCGCGCGTCTCAACTTCTCCGGATGACGTCGGAAATCGTTTCTGCCTATGTTGGCAAAAATGCCCTGCCGGCCCAGCAGATCCCCGAGATCATCAGCACGGTTTACAGCTCTCTGGCCGGCCTCGACACGCCGCAGGTGGAAGCTCAGCCGGAACCGCAGCGCCCCGCCGTGCCCGTCCGCAAGTCGGTCACGCCCGAGTACATCGTCTGCCTGGAAGACGGTAAGAAGCTGAAGATGCTGAAGCGGCATCTGCGCTCCACTTACAACATGACCCCCGATGAATATCGCGCCAAGTGGGGTCTGCCGGCCGACTATCCCATGGTCGCCCCGAACTACGCCGCTCAGCTGGTCCGAGTTCGCGAAGAAGATCGGCCTGGGCAAGGCCCCGGCGGACCAGCCGCGCCGTCGCGCGTCCTGATCCACGATATGCCGGCCCAGCCCATCCGGGGCTGGGCCGGCCCAAAAAGAAAAACCGCCGCCCGTAAGGAGCGGCGGTTTTTCTTTGGCGTTTCAAATCAAGACTTCAATGATTCGATGTCGGCTCAGGCCAGGATGCCGCGCGGCTTGCTACGTCTTTTGGCTAAGACATATCTCAGCTTGGCCACCGCCACGCGGCGCAAATGCTCCCGGGGCAAATTGGCCGGTCCCTGGATGGAAACCTCGACCCCCGTGCTGGCGTCGATGGCCGTCGCCTTCACGATCTGACCGATCCGATGGTATTCGACATAGACTTCGTCGTTCCCGGCCATCATCCGGCACCCTGCTTGAAATAAACGCCGGCGTTCAGGCGGCGGAGCTTGCAGGATAGTTGGTGTAGTCCAGCGCGGAAGTCCAGAACCGCTCCAGCTTGCGCATCAGCTCATTGGCCTTGTTCAGTTCATCCGCGGACAGGCCGGCCTCACCCAGGGCGCCCACCTGGCGCTCGAACAGGGTGTTGATCTTGTCGCGCAACATGATGCCCTTTTCCGAGAGGCGGACGCGCACGGACCGGCGGTCATGGGCCGACCGCTCCTGCGTCAGATAGCCGTTCTCGTGCATCTTCTTGACGTTGTAGGAGACGTTCGACCCCAGATAGTAGCCCCGCGCGGTCAGTTCCCCCACCGTCAGCTCGTCCTCGCCGATGTTGTAGAGAATCAGGCTCTGGACGTTATTGATGTCCTGCACGCCCTGCCGGTCCAGTTCGACCTTCAGCACTTCCAGAAAGTGCCGATGCAGCCTTTCGATCAACAGGATGCTGTCGTAGTAAGGTTGCTTCAAAGCCCTCTCCTTCACACTGAACCGACGACATAGAGTGTTCGGCGGCAAATAAACCAACAGGAATCGCAGGGGATACGCAGATTCCATTGCGCGGACAAGACTTTAACGCATCGCCCCCGGGTAATCGACCCGATAATGTAAGAAAAGCTCAGAATTTGCCGCCCCCGTTGCCGCACCCTATCCCTAAAGGATAGGTCATCTAACGGTTTATCCGGGGTATCTCTTCCGGAGGAATAAGCCCGGCCACCGCCGGGCGCGCCTGCCGGTTCGGCGTACGTCAATCGGCGAAGGTGAGATCGCCCGACGGCGTCGGCTGGAAGTGCCGCTCCACCTCAGACTCGGATACCTCGGCCAACGTGGCGGGCTGCCATTTTGGCTGACGGTCCTTGTCCACCAGTTGGGCGCGGATGCCTTCGTAGAAGTCGTGGCCGGCCATGACCGCCTGGGTCATGCGGTATTCCATGACCAGCACGTCCTCGATCTCCAGCGACACCCCTCGGCGCAGCTGGCTCAAGGTCACTTTCAGGCTGGTGGGCGACATCTGCGACAGGGTCTTAACCGTGGCGGCCGCCCAGGTATCGTCGAATCCCTGCGTCTCGTCGCACAGGCAGGCCAGGATCTCCTCCACCGTTTCGGCGTTGAAGCTGCGGTCGATGGAAGGCGTGTGGGCGGCCAGCGGCGCCTCGCCGGGGAAGACGGCGTGGCGGGCCAGCACGGCGTTCACCGTGGCCTCGGGATGCGTGCCATAGCTGGTGGCGGCCAAATCCTCCACCAGCGCCTCGAGCTGGGCGGAGGGGACATGGTGGGTGGCGATTCCGGCATAGGCGGCGTCGGCGGCGCCCAGGCGGGCGCCGGTCAGCGCCAGGTAGGTGCCCAGTTCCCCCGGCAGGCGGGACAGGAAATAGCCGCCGCCCACGTCGGGGAACAGGCCGATGCCCGTCTCCGGCATGGCCAGCATGGTCTTCTCCGTCGTCACCCGGTGGCTGCCGTGCACCGACAGGCCCACGCCGCCCCCCATGGTGATGCCGTCCAGCAGCGCGATGTAAGGCTTGGGGTAACGCTTGATGCGTCGGTTCAGCCGGTATTCCTCGCGGAAGAAGTCGCGGGCGACGGCACCGTCGCCCTGTCCGCTTCGCAGGGCCTTGCCGCTGTCCCACACAGCCCGCACGTCGCCGCCGGCGCAGAAGGCGCGGTCGCCGGCCCCCTGGATCACCACCGCCTTGATGGCCGGATCCCGGGCCCAGGCGGCCAGTTGCGGATCAATGACGCGGATCATGTCCAGGGTCAGCGCGTTCAGCGCCTTGGGCCGGTTCAGCAGCACATGGCCGATGGCGCCGCGCACGGCGCAGATGACGTGGGGCTGCTCCACACTCTCGTTCATTCCCTCATCCCCTGAAGTTCGGGACCTTATTCATGTCCGCGGGGACCGCTGGCGCGGCCGCCCTTTGCGGCGATCATAGGGGGCGCGATCAGCCAATGCCAGTCCAGCGGCAGGGCTGCCCTGAGCGCAGCGGGCGGCCCGGCGCTTGAGGGGCCGGTGGCCGAGGCGTAGCATTCCCGGCACCGGATCCTTACCCAACGTCATTCCCAAACGTCCCAAGGACTTGGAGACCTTCCATGGTTGATCATGCCTCCCTGCCCCGCCGTTTCGGCGGCGATCCCCGCCAGCGTCCGCGCCGCAACCGCGTCGACGCCTGGACGCGCCGGCTGGTGGCGGAAACCCGGCTGTCGGTCGACGACCTGATCTGGCCGGTCTTCGTGGTGGACGGTGAGAACTGCCGGGAGCCGGTGGCCTCCATGCCGGGGGTTGAGCGGCTGAGCGTCGACCTGCTGGTGCCGGCCGTGGCCGAGGCGCGCGACCTGGGCATTCCCTGCGTCGCCCTGTTCCCCTGCCTGCCGGCGGACCAGAAGGATCCCCTGGGCAGCGAGGCCACCAACCCCGACAACCTGATGTGCCGCGCCCTCCGCGCCATCAAGCGCGAGGTGCCGGACATTGGCACCCTGGGCGACGTGGCGCTGGACCCCTACACCAGCCACGGCCACGACGGCATCGTCACCGACGGCCGCATCCTGAACGATGAGACGGTGGCCGTGCTTGTGCAGCAGTCGCTGGTGCAGGCGGCGGCCGGCTGCGACATCATCGCCCCGTCCGACATGATGGACGGCCGCGTCGGCGCCATTCGCGACGCCCTGGACGAAAGCGGGCATGAACTGACCCGCATCTGCGCCTATGCCGCCAAGTACGCCTCGGCCTTCTATGGCCCCTTCCGCGACGCGGTGAAGACCGGCGGCCTGCTGAAGGGCGACAAGCGCACCTACCAGATGGATTCCGCCAACACCAACGAGGCCCTGCGCGAGGTGCAGCTGGACCTGGAGGAAGGGGCGGACATGGTCATGGTGAAGCCCGGCCTGCCCTACCTGGACATCGTCCACCGGGTGAAGGCGGAGTTCGGCGTGCCCACCTTCGCCTACCAGGTCAGCGGGGAGTTCGCCATGATGAAGGCGGCGGCCCGGAACGGCTGGATGGACTATGAGAAGTCGCTGCTGGAAACGCTGCTGGCCTTCCGGCGCGCCGGCGCCGACGCCATCCTGACCTATGGCGCCGTCGACGCCGCCCGCTTGTTGCGGGCCGGATACTGACCGGGCGCGGCGCGGGCCGGACGCGCATCCGGCCCGCGCCTCCGTCACTCGGGATCGTGGCAGACGGCCTCGATATTGTGGCCGTCCGGGTCCAGGACGAAGGCCCCGTAGTAATTGGGGTGGTAGTGCGGGCGCAGGCCCGGCGCCCCGTTATCCCGCCCGCCGGCGGCGAGTGCGGCGGCGTGGAAGGCGTCGACCGTCTTGCGCTCGCCGCGGCGAAGCAGATGTGCAGGGCGCCGCCCTGCAGCCGCCGCCCCGTCCCGATCCAGAAGTAGCACTTGTCGTCGCTCCCATAGCCGGCGTGGGCGCCGGCGCCCGTCATCTCCTCGGTGATGTTCGCGAGACGGGTAATACCCAAGGGCGCGAGGGCGTGGTCGTAAAAGGCGGTGGACGTCGCGAAGTCGGCGACCGAGAAGCCAATGTGATCCAGCACAGGAATGACCCTCCCATATGTTTATTGTCGCACGCCCATCATGCCAGCGTTTCCAGGAAACGCACCAGGCATCGATCGAGCCATCCACCACCTAAAATAGCGCCTTGCCCCGTACGCGCGGCATGGAATCCGACGTGCCCCCCTTTGGTCACGATCAGGGGCACCAGCGCCGGGTGCGCCGCCCAGTCGAAGGCCAGATAGGGCTCCGGCGCGATCCAGGGATCGTCCAGGGCGTGGACGACCAAGGTGGGCCGGGTGATGGCGGGCAGGAACTGGAGCGCGCTGTTGACGCGGTAATAGTCCTCCGCGCCCCGCCAGCCGTTGGCCGGCGCGACATAGCCGTCGTCGAAGTCGTAGATGGTGCGGGCGCGGCGCACCGTCGCCTGGCGTTCAGCCTCCGCACTGCCCGGCTCGGCGGGTGTCGCCAGCGTTTCCGCCTTCATCTGGCGCAACAGCCAGAGATGGTAGGGGCGGTTGCGCGCCTTCAGGAAACGGCGGGAGGTGGCGGACAGGTCGATGGGCGCCGACACCGCCACGCCGCCGCGCACCAGGGGCGGCAGCGAAGCCACCTCCCCCATCAGCTTCAGCACCATGTTGCCGGCAAGGGAATAGCCCACGACCACGACGCCAGCCGCCGTCAGTTCCGGCCGGGTGGCCGCGAGGTGCGCCAGCACGGCGCGGGCGTCCCCGGTGCGCCCGGCGTGATAGCGCTGGCGCGTGCGGCCGATGAAGGGGCCGGCGCCGCGCAGGTTCAGGCGCAGGGCGGCATGGCCGCGCGCCAGCACCGCGCCGGCGGCGGCGCGGATGTAGGGGCTGTCCTCCGACCCCGCCAGGCCGTGGATCAGCACCACCAGGGGCCGGCCGCCAGCCGGAGCGGCGGGATGGTGCAGCGTGCCGGCCAGGCTGTCCCCGGTGCCATCGCCCATGGGAAAGACCAGGGACTCCCCCGGCGGCAGGGCATGCCAGGGACGGCGCACGGTGTTGCGCAGGGTCTGCAGATCCGCTCCCAACCAGGGCAGGCGGGGGTGGAACGGCGGATAGCCCGGGGGTGCCGGTGGACCTGATGGGACTCGCGGGGGCACGTCAGCGCAGGAAGTCGCGCACGGCCGCCAGCTGCGCCGGATCCATCAGCGCGGGGGCATGCCCGGCGTCCGCCACCTCGAACAGCGTGGCCTTGGGCCCCCGCTCCGTCATCGCCTGCGCGATCTCCGCCGTCAGCAGGTCGGACTGCAGGCCCCGGATGGCCAGGACCGGGCAGCGGATCATGCCCCACACCGGCCACAGGTCCACGTCGGTGATGGGCTGGGTCTGGAAGGCACGGGCGATGCCGGTGTCATAGGCCAGGCCCAGGGTGCCGTCGGGACGCGCCCAATAGCCATGGTCGGCCAAGTGGCGCCAGTGCGCGTCCGTCAGGTCGCCGAAGGGGGCGTAGACCAGGCTGAGGTAGCGCTGCACCTCCTCCACCGTGCGGAACACCGGGTTGGTGCCGACATAGGTGCCGATGCGCTCCAAGGCCGCCTTGGGCACCAGCGGGCCGACATCGTTCACCACCAGGCGGGTGATGGGCGTGTCGCCCTGGGCCGCCAGGATCATGCCGATCAGCCCGCCCATGGAGGTGCCGACCCAGTCCAAGGCTTCCACATCCAGGCGCGCGATCAGGGCCGCCATGTCGGCCAGGTATTGGGGATAGCCGTAAAGGTCGGGGTTGGCCAACGTGCCGCTCTTGCCCCGGCCCACCACGTCGGGGCAGACCACGCGGGCGCCCAGGCTGTCCGCCAGATCCGCCGCCAGCACGTCGAAGTCACGGCCGTTGCGGGTCAGGCCGTGGCAGCAAACGATGGTGCGCCCAGGGGTGCCGCCCCCTGGACTCCACTGCGTGTAGGCCAGGCGGTGGAAGCCCAGGGCGGAGAGCCCTCGAAGGGTATGTTCGGTCATGATCGCCATGGTTAAAGCGATACCATGGGGCTCGGCCCGGGGAAAGCCCACCCTTGGCCAGCATCGGCGCCATGACCATATGCCGCCCGCGACCAATTGTTCCGGGCGGGTATTGATCGCGGGCGCTCGATTTAGGATTTGTCGCGCCGCCCCCGGCCCCGGCTACACTGTTTGTCGACGGCTTCAGGGTGTTAAGGGGATATCGGCTTGGCCAGCGCGGGTGGCGACGAAAAAGCGCCCATCATCATCAAGAAGGTGAACAAGGGCGGCGATGGGCACCACGGCGGCGCCTGGAAGGTGGCGTACGCCGACTTCGTCACCGCCATGATGGCCTTCTTCCTGCTGCTGTGGCTGCTGAGCGTGACCACGGCGGAGCAGAAGCTGGGCCTGGCCGATTATTTCAGCCCCGCCACCCCGTCCAAGCAGGAGAGCGGCGCCGGCGGCGTGCTGGGCGGCAAGACCATCACGGTCAACGGCGCGGCCATGAACAACAGTTCCCCCACCTCGGTGGCGGTGCCCCTGCCCTCGCGCCCCCAGGCGTCCAACGCCTTCCAGTCGGTGGAGGACGCCACGGATGAGGCCCAGGGCAAGCCCGATGGCAAGGATGACAAGACCAGCGGCACCACCGACAACAATGGCGGGCGCAGCGACGGCAGCAGGTCGGGCGACGGGCGGCTGGACATGGACCAGAACGGCGACGGCAAGGTGGATGAGCGGGAGCTGAAGCAGGCCCTGGCCCAGCACGAGGACCAGCAGTTCAAGGAAATCGAGAAAGAGGTCCGCCAGGCCATCCAGCAGGTGCCGGAACTGAAGGCCCTGCAGCAGAACGTCATCATGCAGCGCACGCCGGAAGGCGAACGCCTGAACCTGGTGGACCAGGACGGCTATTCCATGTTCCCGTCGGGCAGCGCCAAGATGAACACGCAGACGGCCCAGTTGCTGTCCCTGGTGGCGCAGGCGGTGGCCAGGCTGCCCAACAAGGTGTCCATCACCGGCCACACCGACAACACGCCGTTCGCCAACGGCGCCGGCAATTACGGCAATTGGGAGCTGTCGTCGGACCTGCGCCAACGCCAGCCGCCGCGCCCTGGCGGCCGCCGGCGTGGCGGAGGACCGTATCGCCTCCGTCGTCGGCCTGGCCGATCGCGACCCGCTGTTCCCCGAGGACCCCAAGTCGCCGCGCAACCGGCGCATCAGCATCACCGTGCTGCGCGAGCATCCGCTGACCGAAACGGCCACCCCGCCGGGGACGGCCACGACGCCCGCGGGCGCCCCCACCACCCCGGCCGGCCAGCCCGTGCCGCCCCCGCCCCCCTCGGTCACCAGCCGGCCGGAAGGCGGCGGACACTGAGGGACACGGTTACTCCGAAAGGGAATGCCTCTGGCACGGTCCTACATCTCCCGGTAAAGTTTATCCGGCCCCGACATCGGGTATCGTTTTGGCCGGCATGGTTCTTGAGTAGGCCCAGTATTCGAGTAGGCCCAGTATTCGATCGTTTGCCCCGGGCATTTCCCCTGGGGCCCTGACCGTTCAAGAAAGGCGCGGATGTCCGTCATCCCCCCCATTCCCGGCCGTTGCAGCAGTTCTACCGCTCAGGCCCCATGCCCTGCCCCTACCTGCCAGGGCGCATGGAGCGCAAGCTGTTCACCCGCCTGGTGGGGCAGCAGGCCAGCAGTGTCAATTCCGCCCTGTCGCGCGCGGGCTTCCGCCGCAGCCATGACATCGTCTACCGCCCGGTCTGTGGCGGCTGCGCCGCCTGCGTGCCCGTGCGCATCCCGGTCGCCGCCTTCACGCCCAACAAGACCATGCGCAAGGTCATGCGCGCCAACGCCGACCTGGTCGCGGGCGTGCAGCCGGCCAGCGCGACGGCGGAACAGTTCCAGGTCTTCGCCAGCTATCAGGCCGCGCGCCACAGCGACAGCGACATGAGCCGCATGGGCATGACCGACTATGCCGCCATGATCGAGGAAGGCCAGGTCGACAGCCGGCTGTATACCCTGCGCGATGGCGGCGGCACCCTGATGGGCGCCATCCTGACGGACCGGCTGGATGACGGCTTCTCCGCCGTCTACAGCTTCTACAACCCCGACATGCCGGAACGCAGCCTGGGCACCCACCTGATCCTGACCCTGGTGGACCAAGCCCGGCGCGAAGGCCTGCCCCATGTCTATCTCGGCTACTGGATCGAGGGCAGCCGCAAGATGGACTACAAGCGGCGCTTCCAGCCGCTGGAAGCCTTGGGCCGCGACGGTTGGCTGCCGCTGGAGCCGGCGCCCTGACGCCGCGGCTTTCTGCCGTCACGCGCCGTCACATTTCCAAAATTCATTGCACAATGCAAAAAGCCTCTTTCATTGAGCAAGAGGCATCAGTCCATACGCGAGTCGGCGCCGTCAAACCGCCGCCAAATTAACGGCATGTATATTGCTTTGTTGCGATATGCCTGACAGCGGTACCCACGGGGGGTGTCGCGCCAGGACCTTGAGAAAAGGGTGCCTGCGTTCCATGCGTGCGGTCAGCGGTTTCATCCGCCCTGCGTTCCTGGCCTTGGTTCTGGCGTTGCCGGCGATGAAGCCGGCGATGGCGCTGAACATCGCCGTGAAGGGGGTGGTGGAGTCCAACTGTTTCGTGTCCGTCTCCACCGGCGACACCAGCCTGTCGACGGACGGCGGCAACGTCATGCTGGGCGACCTGGGCGAGCGCTGCAACGAGTCCGCCGGCTATACCGTGGTGCTGTCGTCCAACAACGGCGGCGCCCTGATCGATGCCCGGGGCAACAAGAATCCCCTACACCATCTCCTACGACCAGGTGGACGGCCGTACCTTGAGCGAGCCGCAGGTCATCAACCGCCTGGACCCGCAGACGGAATTGCGCACCGGCAGCATCCTGCTGAGCTTGCCGCGCCAGACGGTGCGCCAGGGCGGCTTCTTCAGCGACACCGTCACCATCACGGTCCGTGCCCGCTAGTCGGCGGGCCGCCGCCATCCGACCAGCCGGGGCAGCACCAGCAGGCCGACCCAATCCGTGGCCACGTGCGCGGCGATGGGGGCCAGCAGGTTGCCCGCCGCCAAGTAGACCAGGGACAAGAACATGCCCGCCACCGTCGTGGCCGCGACGCCGCGCCATCCGAGGTAAAGATGCGCCAGGCCGAACACCAGGGCGGAGGCGGCCATGCCCAGGGGCGCGTCCCCCACGGCCAGGGTGATCAGCAAGGGTAGCAGCAGGCGGAACGCCGCCTCCTCCGTCAGGCCGGCGTTCAGGGACAGGATCGCCGCCCAGATCCGCTCCGCGCCATCGCGGGGCAGCAGAACCTCGACATCACCGAACACCGCCGGCAGAAGCCGGCCCCGCCTTCGACTGGCGACGGCGACCACCGCGACCACGCAGGCGGCGATGGCCACCGCGGCGGTGCCTACCAGCACGGTCGCCCCCAGGGCCCGCGCCGGGACCACCAGCGGGGCGAATTCCGGCGGCGGTTCCCAGACCTGGCGCAAGCGGCCGAGCAGGGCCAGCGCCACCAACGTGCCACCACCGAACAGCAGCAGGCTGGTCACCACCCAGTTCCGGAAGAAGGCGCGCCGCCCCGCGTCCTCACCCCCCAACCTGAAGGCGGCGAACGCGTGCGCGTGCCACGGTGTCCAGACCGCCACCAGCGCCAGCGCCATGAAAAGCAGGTAGACAGCCATGCCGGTCCCCGATACGGACGCCGGCTGCCCGAGGCCGGCGGATTGGTAACGCAAGTCTGGCCCGGGACGGATGTTCCAGCCCCCTCAGCCGATGGTCGTGGTCGCTTGGGGGTTGTGTCCGCGCCCGCTTTGCCGCACAGTGTCGGCAAAATGGTACCGTTAACATAAAAATGTTAACGCTAACGGGAGGGAACATCCATGCGGGCAGTCTGGTTCGCCGCCGCCTTGGCTATTCAGCCATGGCTTATCCAATCGTGTTTCGCCGCCACCCCACCTGCCATCGCCGTCTCACCAGGGTTGAGCGTCAGCCCGAACGAGACTTTGGAGATGCAGGGCCTCAGCGTCATCGTCGACCAGATGCACTTCCATCCGGTGTTCCGCGATGAGAAGAACGCCGGCATCCAGATCGTGCTGCACGGCGAGCGCATCGCCACCGATGGCGCCGTGCGCCTGAACCCCACGCCGGAACAGTGGGACCCTGTCCCCGCCTTCGTGAAGCGCGAGCGCGGCCCCGGCCCCGACCAGCTGACGGTCTACAGCAACTTCCCCGAACAGGGCTTCAGCTACCGCCTGGTCATCACGCCGGAGGGCACGGGCTTCCGCGTGGCGGTGAACATGGATCAGCCACTGCCAGCGGAGTATGTCGGCAAGGCCGCCTTCAGCCTGGATTTCCTGCCCACCAGCTATTTCGGCAAGACCTATGTGCTGGGCGACAACCCAGGCCTGTTCCCCCGCAATCCCGCCGGTCCCATGGCCAAGGACGGTTCGGGCGATCCGCTGCCCCTGGCCTCGGGCGGATCAAGCATCGTGCTGGCGCCGGAAGATCCGCTGACGCGGGTGGCCATCACCTCCGACACGGCACCCCTGGCCCTCTATGACGCCCGCAACCGGGCGCAGAACGGCTGGTTCGTGGTGCGCGCCCTGATCCCGGCCGGCAAGACCACGGACGCCATTGTCTGGCACGTCCATCCCAACGTCATCAAGAACTGGGTGCGCGATCCCGTGGTCGCCTTCAACCAGGCCGGCTACACGCCCGACCGGGCCAAGGTCGCGACCATCGAACTCGACCCGCACATGAAGGCGCCCAAGGACATCCAGCTGGTGCGCATCGGCGCCGACGGCGCGCGGACGGTGGCGCTGAAGGGCACCATCAAGCCCTGGGGCAAATGGCTGCGCTACGACTACGCCACCTTCGACTTCTCCTCGGTGCGCACGCCCGGCATCTACGCCATCTCCTACGCCGGGCACCTGTTCAATCCCTTCCGCATCGCCCCCGATGCCTACGACCATATCTGGCAGCCGTCGCTGGACACCTATCTGGCGGAGCAGATGGACCACATCGCGGTACGCGAGCAGTACCGCGCCTGGCAGGGCCTTTCCCATATCGACGACGCCCGGCAGGCCGCCCCCAACATCCACCATTTCGACGGGTACAAGATGGGCCCGCACCTGGACTCCCCCTTCAAGCCGGGGGAGCACATTCCCGGCCTGAACGTGGGCGGGTGGCAGGATGCCGGCGACTATGACATCCAGACCTCCGACAACGCCTGGGTGGTGCGCGACCTGGTGCGGGCGCGGGAACTGTTCGGCCTGGACTGGGACGAGGACACCATCGATGAGGCCGCGCGCCAGGTCGAGATCCGCAAGCCCGACGGCATTCCCGACGTGCTGCAGCAGATTCGCCACGGCACCCTGCAGCTGCTGGCCCAGTACAAGGTCTTCGGCCACGCCATCGTCGGCATCATCGAGCCGACCTTGAAGCAGTATACCCACCTGGGCGACGCCGGGTCGCAGACCGACCGCCTGATCTACGACCCCAAACTGGGCCCGAATGAGTCGAACGGCATCTATTCCGGGGTGCCCGACGACCGCTGGGCCTTCACCTCCGACGTGCCGGCGGACGATTACCATGTGGCCGGCGCCCTGGCCGCCGCCTCGCGCGTGCTGGGGGAGGTCGATCCCGACCTGGCCGCCCAGGCGCTGGCCGCCGCCAAGGTGTTGTGGGCCAACCAGCAGGACCCCAGCGACCGCATGGACCGGCCGGAACGGGGTGACTGGAACCCCGCCGACCTGCTCGACATGGCCGCTTTCTCCGCCACGGTGGATTTGGTGATCACCACCAAGGGTGCCGATCCGCTGTACACCAACAAGCTGAAGTCCCTGCTGCCCACCATCAAGCAGCGCTTCGCCTTCCTGGGCGGCATGGCGACGCTGGCCCTGCCCTACATGGACGCCGACTACCGCGCCCAGCTGACCCAGGCGGTGACGGAGGCCAAGGCCGCCATCGACGCCGAGGCCGCCAAAACGCCCTTCGGCGTGCCCGTGGCCATGGGCACCTGGGCCGGCTCAGGCCAGGTGGCCGGCTTCGGCACCAACATGTACCTGCTGCACAAGGCCTTCCCCGGCATCATCGGAACCCAGTACACCCTGGACGCCCTGGACTACGTGCTGGGCCGCCACCCGGCGACCAACCTGTCCCTGGTCTCCACCGTGGGCACGGAATCCAAGATGATCGCCTACACCCACAACCGCGCGGATTACTCCACCGTGCCGGGCGCCATGGTGCCCGGCGTGCTGGTCGTGAAGCCGGACTTCCCGGAGCAGAAGGTGGCGTGGCCCTTCCTGTGGTTCGAAAACGAATCCACGGTGGCCACCACAACCTCCTACATCCTGGCGGCCAACGCCGGGATCATGGTGACCAAGGGACAGTAAAGGTGATGGGGGCGGCGGTTTGCGCCAGCCCCCATTCTTTCCCGCCCCATTTTTTTTAAGCGTCACAGCTGCCAGTTCAGGGTCAGGCCATAGGTCCGGGGCGGGGCGTAGGTGCCGAAATCGGCGCCCAGGAAGGTGCCCTGATAGGTGCGGGTCAGTTCGTCGGTCAGGTTCTCGCCCCAGAGGGAAACCGACCACTTGCCGGTGGCGTCGGTGTAGACGATGCGGCCGTCGACGAAGTTGGTCGGATCCCGCTGTTCCGGCCCGATGTTGGAGTTGTCGTCGAAGATGTGGCTTTCATAGCGGTAGTCCACGGCGAAGCGCAGGGTGCCGCCGCCCTCACCCAACGGCAGGTCGTAGGAGGGGGAGACCACGACCTTGTGCCGGGGCGTGCGGGTGATACGGTTGCCCGAATAATCCACGCCCGGCTCCGGCACATAGGTGTCGAAGCGCGCGTCGGTGTAGCCGTAGCTGGCCACCAGGCGCGCGTGCGTGAAGACCTTCCAGCTGAGGTAGGTCTCATAGCCCTTGATGGTCGCCTTGCCGGCGTTGTCAGTCACAATGGACAGGTCGGGCAAGGTGCGGCGCGTCTGGAGGTCCACGTAATTCAACCAATAGAAGGTGTTGTTCCAGATGAGGGAACCGCCCAGGAAACTGCTTTTCTGGCCCACCTCATACTGCGTGGCGAACTCCGGCTTGAAGCCGGCCACGGCCTCCGCCGCCGTGGCCGGCGTGTCCTGGAAGCCACCGCTTTTGAACCCGCGTGAGACCATGGCGTACAGCAGGTCGTTATCCGTCACATGGTATTCCACCCCGCCCCGGTAGGTGGTGGCGGCATAGGTGCCGGACACCGTGACGTCAAAGCGCCCGTTGCCGCGGACAAGGGCGTTCCCGGCGGTGTTGCCGACGCGGTAGTCCTTCTCGTCCCGGGAATAGCGCACGCCACCGATGAGCGAGACCTCGTCCCACAGTGGCACCGTCACGTCACCGAAGCCCGCATAGCTGGTGAGCGACGCCTTCTGGGTATAGATCTCCGTCCGCCGCCGGGGCCCCATGTCCAGGTTCAGGGTGTCCAGCCGGTCCGGTGTCGGCATTGTAGTTGAAAAAGCCCGTGACCCACTGCACCCGGCTGTCCGGCAGGGACGACAGCCGCAGCTCGTTGCTGGAGAAGGTGCTGGCCTCGTCATTGCCACCCGAGATGCCCAGGACATTGAAGGTCGGGTTGCCGCCGTCGAAATCATAGGCGGTGTGATAGTCCAGGTCGCGGTAGGACCCCAGGTAGGTCAGCGTGGCGAAGGGCAAATCCCAATCCGTCTGCAGGCGGACGCCCCAGGTGTCCCTGTTCTGGTAGCCGTCGGTCGAACCGGCGGTGTGGCTGCGGTCCCGGTCCACGGTCCAGTAGGCGGACAGGGGATCGCTGGTGTCCAGATCCAGCACATGCTGGGCCGGGCCGGTGGCGCGATCCCGGGTGCCGTCCAGGGTCAGCAGCACGCGCAGGGTCTCACGCGGTTCGGCGTAGACCTGGAAGCGGCCGCTGCGGGTGCCCTGGTCATCCACCCTGTCGCCGGTATAGGTGTTCTGGGCATAGCCGTCATGGCCGCGCCAGGCGGCGCTGGCGCGCACGGCCAGCTTGCCGTCCACCACCGGCGCGTTCACGAAACCGGCGCCCTCCAGCCGTTCGTAATTGCCGACCGTCGCCTCCAGCCCCGCATCGACCACATCCAGCTTGGGCCGGTTGGTGACGACGTTGATGGCGCCGCCGACGACGTTGCGGCCGAACAGCGTGCCCTGCGGGCCCTTCAGCACCTCGATCCGGGCGACGTCGAAGGCGTCGAAGGCCACGGCGGCGGGACGGCCCAGGTAGATCTCATCCAGGAACACGGCCGAACTGGGATCGCCCGCCGCCCCGCGGTCGGATGAGCCGATGCCCCGAACGGTGATGCGCGGCTGCGACGCCGGAAAGGCGTCGAAGTCCAGGCCCGGCGTGCGGCTGGCGATGTCGTCAACCTCGCGGATGCGCGCTTGTTCGATCTCTTCCGCGCCGAACGCCGTCACCGTCACCGGCACGTCCTGCAATTTCTCGGCGCGGCGCTGCGCGGTGACGACGATCTCTTCCAACCCGGCCGGCTCGGCGTTCGGGCTGCGCGCCTCCTGCGCCAGGGCGGTACCCGCCGTCGCCAAGGCGATCACCGCCGCCCCGTACGCCCAGCCACCACCGGCCCGCGCCCATCCCTTGCGGTCCATCTTCTCCATGTCTCCTCCCAAACTCCTTCATTTCCCCGGTTGGGTCCGGGGATGACAGGAGCCTAGGCGGAATGGATGCCATGGGTCAATCTTTTGGATGCAATTCTTATTAAGTTTGGATGTTATTGTTGACCGAAGGCCCTCCTCCCCCAGGATGACGCTTAACGAGGGAGGACAATGGCGTGCAAACGCCGCTTGGTGGCGAGGATATGGCCGGACAGAATCCGCTGCGCTTCGGCACCATCCCCTTGCCGGATGGCGGCCAGCAGCCGCTCATGCTCATCCTGGGATTCAACGATGTGGTCCGGTGGGACGGCTGGTATCTGCCGGGCGCGCGAGGGCACGCTGCCGGCCACGCTGGGACACAGCCGCGCCACGTCGCCGAACACGGGGTAGATCAGCGTCATGCGCAGCGCGTTGCGCAGCACGCTGTTCCCCGACGCCACGATGATCGAACGGTGGAACTGCCAGTTCAGCTGGTACCACTGGTGTTCGATGGCTTCCGACCATTCCCCCTGGTCGACGATGGCCCGGCCCCGGGCCACGATCTCCGCCAGCCGGTCCAGCGCCGCCGGCTGCCATCCCCGCTCGACCGCGGTCCACACGGCCATGCCCTCCAGCGCCGCGCGCACCTCGATGCTGTCGAACACGTCGCCGATGGTGACGGAGCGGACGGTGTAGCCGCGGTTGACGCTGTAGTTGACCAGCCCCTCGGCGGACAGCACGGCGAGCGCGCTGCGGATGGGGGTGCGGGAGACGTCCAGTTGCGTCGCCAGCCCTTCGGCGCGCAGCCGCGTCTCCGGCGGGATCTGGCCGGTCACGATCATTTCCCGCAGCCGGGTCAACACGGTGTGGGTCGCCGGTTCCGTGTGCTGGGGGTCCGCCAGGATCGCGTCCTGCGCCGGATCGGCTGCCAAATCGTCCGTCATTTCTTCCAAGCCTCCTCACGTCCGCATGCGGCGGACGATCTTTCCATTTCCTTACACCAGTCGCATGCCGGCCACGCAACCCCCGCGCGGGGGGCGATGCCGCTCGCGACGCTCGCGGAGACACCACGGTGATTGATGCCTTACTGAACCCGGCCTTCCTGGGCCTGGCGATGGTGATCACGTTCATGACCCTGATCATGACCCGGCGCATGTCGGCCATCGCCGCCCTGCTGGCCGTGCCCATCACCTTCGGCCTCATCGCCGGCGCCGGCCCCGGCCTGGGCAAGATGATCCTGGAGGGCGTGCACCAGGTGGCGCCCACGGCCCTGCTGCTGGCCTTCGCCATCCTCTATTTCGCGATCATGATGGACGCCGGCCTGTTCGACCCGCTGGTGCGGCGCGTGCTGGCGGCCGTCGGCGACGACCCGGTGCGCATCGCCCTCGGCACCGCCCTGCTGACCATGACCGTCTCGCTGGACGGCGACGGCACCACCACCGCCCTGATCGTCATCACCGCCTTCCTGCCCGTCTATCGGCGGGTGGGCATGAATCCCCTGGTCCTGGCCACTTTGCTGGGCCTGGGCAACGCGCTGATGAACTACATCCCCTGGGGCGGGCCGACGGCGCGGGCGGCCAGCGCCGTCGGCGCCGAGTTGGGAACGGTCTTCAACCCGCTGGTGCCGGCCATGCTGGTCGGCCTGGGCGTCGTCTTCGTCCTCGCCTGGCATTTCGGCCGCCGCGAACGGCACCGGTTGGCGGCACAGCCGCGCCCCGATGGCCGCGCCGCGACGGCGCCGCCCGACGTCCTGGCGGCGGATCCGTCGGTGCGCCGTCCCCGGCTGTTCTGGGTCAACCTGGCGCTCACGGCCGGCCTGGTCGTGGGCATGGCCGTGCATCTGGCGCCCCTACCGGTCATGATGATGGGCGCCTTCGCCATCGCCGCCACCGTCAACTACCCGCGCCCGCGGGACCAGAAGGCCCGTATCGCGGCCCACGCCGACAATGTCGTCAACGTCGTGGTGCTGATCTTCGCGGCCGGTGCCTTCACCGGCATCCTGAACGGCACGGGCATGGCGGATGCCATGGCGTCCGCCGCCCTGGCCCACCTGCCCCGCGACCTCGGGCCACACCTGGCGCCCCTGACGGCGCTGGCCAGCTTGCCGCTGACTTTCGTCATGTCCAACGACGCCTATTATTTCGGGGTGGTGCCCGTGGTCGCCCGGGCCGCGGGGGAGTTTGGCATATCGGCCGACGCCATCGCCCGCGCCTCATTGGTGGGTCAACCGGTGCATGCGCTGAGCCCCCTGCTGGCGCCCATCTACCTCGCCTGCGGCCTGCTGGGCGTGGACGTGGGCGACGCCCAGCGCTTCGCCCTGAAATGGGCGCTGCTGATCTGCGGCGTGGTGCTGGCCACGGCGCTGGCCACCGGGGCCATCCCCCTGACGGCCGGCTGAGGGTCTTATACCCGCGCCGCCCGCGCCACTAGCGCTGGTTGGTGGTTCGGCGCCCATCCGCGACACAGCGGCCGGGCGCGGGATCACCGCCGTTCAGTACCGCGACCACCAATTCCGCCGCGATGCGGTTGGTCCGGGCCAACCCCTCGCGGGTGGAGGCGCCGGCGTGCGGCGTGGCCACGACCCTGGGATGGGCCAGCAGCCCCTGCGACACCGACCAATAGGCGCGGTCGCTTTCGCTGGCGAAGACGTCGAGTCCGGCCCCGCCCAAATGGCCCGACCGCAAGGCCGCCAGCAGGTGCGCGTCCTCCACCAAGCCGCCCCGCGCGGTGTTGATCAGGATGGCGCCCGGCTTCATGGCGGCGATGGCCGTGGCGTCGATCAGGAAGCGGGTCGCCGGGGTCAGGGGCGCGTGCAGGGAAACGTAGTCGCTGGCCGCCAGCAAATCCGCCAGGCTGGTGTAGGTGACGCCGGTCGCGCGGGCATAGGCCTCATCCGGGTGCGGCGTGTGGACCAGGATGCGGGCATCGAATCCGGACAGGCGCCGGACGACGCTCCTGCCGATGCGCCCCAGGCCGATCAGGCCCACGGTCTTGCCGCAGAGGTCGCCGCCGGTCAGGATGGTCCAGTCGCCCTTGGCCATGTTGTCCTGCAATTCGCGGAAGCGGCGGCCCACCGCGATCATAAGCCCCACCGCGTGGTCGGCGACGGAGGCGTCATTGCCCCCGGCGGCGATGGCCACCACGCGCCCCAAGGCGCGCGCCGCCTCGATATCCACCCGCTCATACCCCACGCCCCGGCGCGAGATGACGCGCAGCTCCGGCAGGGCGTCCAGCAGCGCCCCCGTCACCCGCGCATGCCCGACGATCCAGCCCACCGCCCCCGCCAGCAGGCGGCACAGCTCCCCCTGGTCCAGATCGCCGTCCGTCTTCCCCGGCGGCAAATCGGTGATCTCCACCGCGCAGTCCTGGCCGCGCAGCCAGTCCAGCGCGTCGGCGTCGAAGGAACGGACGGTGATGACGACCTTGCGGCCGGGTGACGATGACATGGGACCTCTCCAGCAGGGGGTGCGGGCGCACGGTGGGGCCGACGCCCCGTTCATGGGCAGCCTAAAGACTGCGGAAATTTTTGCATCCAAAATATTGACGCTTTGCATCCATGTCATCTAGGGTCCGTTCATAGGCCCACGAGGGAGGGGCCTTTCCACATGGGATGGAAGACAACGAATGGATGGTCCGATCAAAATCCTGGTGCCCACCGGGTCGCTGGGCGCCGGCGCCCGGGAGGATGAGGTGCGGCGCGGCGTTGCGCTGGGCGCCCATGCCATCGCCACCGACGCGGGGTCCACCGACAGCGGCGCCGCCTACCTGGCGCTGGGCATCTCCAAGAACAACCGCGGCTCGGTCAAACGCGACCTGACCATCCTGATGAAGGCGGCGGCGGAGGCGAAAATCCCCCTGATCGTCGGCACCAGCGGCCAGGCGGGCGGCGACCTGAACCTGGACTGGACGCGTGACATCGCGCTGGAGGTGGCGGCGGAACTGGGCATATCCCCCAAGATCGCCCTGCTGTATTGCGAACAGGACAAGGCGTCGCTGAAGGCCCGCAACGCCGCGGGCCGGGTGCGCCCCCTGCCCCCGCTGGGCGCCCTGGACGACGCCACCATCGACGCCTGCGACCACATCGTCGCCGTCATGGGGCCGGAACCCTACATCGCCGCGCTGGACGCCGGGGCCGACATCATCCTGGGCGGACGCACCACCGACACGGCCGTGCTGGCCTCCTTCGCGCTCCGGGCCGGCGCGCATGCTGGCGCCGCTTGGCACGCCGCCAAGGTGGCGGAATGTGGCGCGCAATGCACGGTGCAGCCCTCCGGCTCCGCCGGCGTGCTGATCAGCATCGGCCGGGACGGGTTCGAGGTGGAACCGCTGAACCCCGCCAACCGCTGCGATCCCCGCAGCGTCTCCGCCCACATGCTGTATGAGAACGCCAACCCCTTCCTGCTGACCGAACCCGGCGGCGTGCTGGACGTCACCGACGCGCGCTACATCCCGGTCGATGACCGGGTGGTGCGGGTCACCGGTTCGGTGTGGGAACCCAAGCCCTACACCCTGAAGCTGGAGGGTGCCGGCGGCGGCCGTTACCAGACCATCATGCTGATCGGCATCCAGGACCCCGACGTCCTCGTCCGGGTGGATGAGTTCCACGACCGCATGCTGGCGGCGTTGTATGAACGCACCCGCAAGACCACGGGCCTCAGCACGGACGAGTTCCACATCTCCCTGCGCCTCTATGGCTGGAACGCGGTGTCGGGTGACCGGCCGCCCCCCGGCACCGCCCCGCCCCGCGAGATCGGCGTGCTGTTCGTGGCCACGGCCGACACCCAGGAAAAGGCGTCGCAGATCGCCAAGGCCTGCAACCCCTATTTCTTCCACTTCCCCATCGTGCTGGACAAGGAACTGCCCAGCTACGGCTTCGCCTTCTCCCCCGCCGACATCGACCGGGGCCCCGTCTACGAATTCAAGCTGAACCACGTGATCGAGGTCGACGATCCCTTGGAACCGGTCCGCACCGTTTGGATCGACCTCAGCCGGGGAGACGCGGCATGACCACAATGCTGAAGGACGTGTGCCACCACATCCGCTCCAAGAACGCCGGTCCCTACTGGGTGACGTTCGACCTGTTCTTCGACGGGCCGGAGGCCTACGCCCGGTACCACGACCACCCGGCATTGGGCCCGGACCTTTTCCACCGCCTGTTCGGCGCCGACCCGGCCCTGGTGCAGCGCTTCCCCGTACCCAGCCTGAACATCGTGAAAATCTCCTACGCCCGCACCAGCGCCCAGGGTGGCGTCGTGGAACGCGACATGCACTGCGGGCAGCAGTTCGTGCGCCTGCTGGATGTGGAATTGGATTAGCCCGGCGCTCCGACAGTCGAAATAAAAACGCCGGCCTCCTGGTGGGGGCCGGCGTTTCCGTTTTCAGAACCGGTTGTTCCGGGGGAAGCCGTTGGGCGGCAGCTTGCCCACCGAACCGCGGGCGCCGCGCCAGGGCGACAGGTCGGTCTCCACCCGGGTCCGGTCACCCGCCCCGCCCATCTTCCACGACAGGCCCTTGGCGCCCTCGAACACGCAGATGTCCGACAGGCTGGCGTCCTTGTACTTCTGCAGGGCCACGCCCTTGCCGCGCACCATGACGGGCAGTTCCTCCAGGGCGAAGACCAGAAGTTTGCGGTTGTTGCCGATGACGGCGATGGTGTCGCCCTCCACCGGCACACAGGCCAGGGCGGTGGCGCCGTCACCCACGTTCAGCACCTGCTTGCCCGCACGGGTCTGGGCCACCACCTCGTCGGCATCCACCTGGAAGCCGCGGCCGTCGCTGGACGCCACCAGCAGGCGCTTGCCCGGACGGTAGGGCAGCACGGTGACGATGTCGGCGTCGCCCAGGTCCACCATCAGGCGCACGGGCTCGCCAAAGCCGCGGCCGCGCGGCAGGCGGTCCACGCCGATGGTGTGGAACTTGCCGGTGCTGGAGAACACCAGCAGCTTGTCCGTCGTTTCGGCGTGCAGGACGAAGCGCTCGGCATCGCCCTCCTTGTACTTGGCCTCCGCCGTCTCGGTGGACGGCAGGTGGCCCTTCACGGCGCGGATCCAGCCCTTCTCCGACAGGAAGACAGTGACCGACTCCCGCTCGATCATGGCTTCCACCGGCACCACCACGTCGGTGGGGGCGTCGCCCACGGCGGTGCGACGGGCGCCCAGTTCGGTCGCCTGGCCAAAGCGCTTCTTGGTGGCGGCGACCTCGGCGGCGATGGCCGTCCAGCGCTTGCCGTCATCCTCCAGCAGGGAAAGGAGTTCCGCCCGCTCGGCCGTCAGGCCGTCATGCTCCTTGCGGATCTCCATCTCTTCCAGCTTGCGTAAAGACCGCAGGCGCATGTTCAGGATGGCTTCCGCCTGCACGTCGGTCAGGCCGAAGGCGCGCATCAGCTCGGCCTTGGGCTCGTCCTCCTCACGGATGATGCGGATGACCTCGTCCAGGTTCAGGTAGGCGATGAGGTAGCCGCCCAGCACCTCCAGCCTATGGTCGATCTTGGCCAGGCGGTGGCGGGACCGGCGCACCAGGACCACGTTGCGGTGGTCGAGGTAGGCGCGCAGCACCTCGTGCAGGGTCATGACGCGTGGCACCTGGTCGGCGTCCAGCACGTTCATGTTCAGCGGAATCTTCACTTCCAGGTCGGTGTTGCGGAACAACTGTTCCATCAGCACCGCCGGGTCGACGTTGCGGCTCTTGGGCACCAGCACCAGCCGCACATCCTCCGCCGACTCGTCGCGCACGTCCTCCAGCAGGGGCAGCTTACGCTCCATGAGGAGTTCGGCGATCTTCTCCACCAGGCGCGACTTCTGCACCTGGTAGGGGATCTGGGTGACGACGATTTGCCAGGTGCCCTGGGCCAGCTTCTCCGTCTCCCACTTGGCGCGCAGGCGGAAGCCGCCGCGGCCGGTGCGGTAGGCCTCGCGCACGGCGTCGCGGCTTTCCACCAGCACGCCGCCGGTGGGGAAGTCGGGACCGGGCATCAGGGTGACCAGCTCATCCACCGTCACCGGCCGGCTGCGGTCTTCCGGCACCAGCAGCTCACGGTCGATGATCAGGCTGAGGGCGTCGCAGATCTCGCCCGCGTTGTGCGGCGGGATGCTGGTGGCCATGCCCACGGCGATCCCGGCCGAGCCGTTGGCCAGCAGGTTGGGGAAGGCCGACGGCAGCACCACCGGCTCCTCACCGTCGCCGTCGTAGGTGGCGCGGAAATCGACCGCGTCCTCGTCGATGCCGTCCAGCAGGGCCTTGGCCACCTCGGTCAGGCGGGCCTCGGTGTATCGCATGGCGGCGGCGTTATCGCCGTCGATGTTGCCGAAGTTGCCTTGCCCCTGGACCAGGGGATAGCGGGCGGCGAAGTCCTGGGCCAGGCGCACCAGCGCGTCATAGACCGAGGCGTCGCCGTGGGGATGGAACTTGCCGATGACGTCGCCCACCACGCGGGCCGATTTCTTGGGCGGCGTGGTGGGCTCCAGCTTCAGCTGGCTCATGGCGAACAGCAGGCGGCGGTGCACCGGCTTCAGCCCGTCGCGCACATCGGGCAGCGACCGCGACACGATGGTCGACAGGGCGTAGGACAGGTAACGCTCGCCCAGCGCATCGGCCAGGGGCTTATCGAGAATCTCGGTGGCATCGGTCATGGTGCGGCGACACTACCAGATATGGTGGGCCGATTGCCAGACATGGTGCAGCCGTAGAAAGATCACGTTTCCTGCGGCTCAGCGGCGGGCAAGCCCCCCGGAAGATTATTGACGCGCAAGTAGCGCTCCACCAGGCGCTGGCGGGCCGGCGGCACCTCGGCATGGCGCTGGGCGAAGACATGCCGTTCCAGGAAATAGCCGGTCAGGCGCAGGCCGGCCGCCACATCCTCCTCCCCGCCGCCCTGGAAGCCCAGGCCGATGAGGAAACCCGGCAGGGGCAGCAGTTTGTCGCGGTAGGGCTCCCCCGCCGAAGCCGACACGGCGCGACCGGTGCGGGGGCTGACGTAGGCCAACTGATCGTTCGGGTTGCCGACGGGTTGGCCGGTGCTGGCGCACTGCGTCAGGTCCAGGCCGAAGCCCGCCTCCTCCAGCAGCCCGACCTCCCACCGCACGTAGATGGCCGGCCAGATGTCCAGATCCAGGGCGGCGAACAGGGCCAGGGTGGCGTCATAGAGGCCGGGGTGAACCTCGCGCTCCGCCAGCATGGCGTCCATCAAGGCGGTGGCGGCCACGATGGCGGCCAGGCGCAAGGGGTCGTCCAGGTAAAGGCCGGTGGCGGAGCGCACGGGCTCCACCGTCCAAGTGCCCAGCTGATCGGCGGTGCGGGCGCGCCAGCGAGCGGTGACCTGCGCCCCAGGCTCCAGCGCGCCGCGATAGCGTGACGACTGCCCGCCGTGCAGCACGCCGGCGTGCCGGCCATGCTCCCGCGTCAGCATAACCACCAGCGCGGCGGTGTCGCCGAACGGCCGGGCCGAAAGCACGATGGCGTCGTCAGTCCATTCCATGGAAGCTTTCTAGCAGATTGCGCCCTGGACGGTGTATGCCAATGCTCCTCCGCCGTCGTTTAGGCCAACGGTGTCACTCCTGAGTTTTTTAGTATACCCTGCATTAATAACCCTTGAACCGAGCGCCCGCGTGCACAGCCCATCTACTGGCAATCATTGGATTATGAGGGCTGGTTCACCGCGCGGACTGGTCATGGCGCGTGTCACGCCGCCGGTGTTGACATGAACACCAGCAAGCCCGCCCGTCTGAAAGGTCCCTCCCCGGCTGCCGCACCGGTCTTGAGCGATGACGAGCGCCTGGCGCTGGAGCGGTACAGCCTGGCGGCGGCGGCCAGCAATGAGGGGCTGTACGACTGGGACCTGCGCACCGACCGGGTCTATTACGCCGAAACCTGGAAGGCCCTGCTGGGTTTCGCCGAGGATGAGATCGGCACCTCGCCCGACGAATGGCTGAGCCGGGTGGACCCGGACGACCTCATCTGGCTGCAGGCCACCTTGGACGCCCAGGCCAGCGCCGGCGGCAAACCCTTTCAGATCGAATACCGCATCACCCACCGCAACGGCCATGTGCTGTGGATGATGTGCCGCGGCATCGTCGTGCTGGATGACGAGGGGGAGCCCATCCGCATCGTCGGCGCCCAACGCGACATCACCGACCGCAAGAACGCCGAGGAACAGCTGCGCCTGAGCGAGGAGCGCTACGCCCTGGCCGCCCAGGGCGCCAACGACGGCCTCTGGGACTGGCACGTGGCGACGGACCAGCTCTACTGCTCCCCCCGCTGGACGGCCATGCTGGGCATCGGCGGCGGGGCCCGTACCAGCACCATGGAGGACTGGTACGCCCAGATCGACGGCGAGGACCGGCCCCGCCTGCGCGCGGCGGTGGACACCCACCTGGCCGGCGGCAGCGCGCATCTGGAGGAAGAGGTGCGCACGCGCCACGCCGGCGGGGCGGAGCTGTGGGTGCTGATCCGCGGCGTGGCCATCCGCGACGAGGAGGGCGAGGCCATCCGCATGGCCGGTTCCATGACCGACATCACGGCGCGCAAGCGGGCGGAACAGCAGCTGCTGTTCGACGCCTTCCACGACGGTCTGACCCGCCTGCCCAACCGCATGCTGCTGCTGGACCGCATCGGCCAGGCGCTGGGCCGCCGGCGCCGGCCGGAAGAGGCGCAGTTCGCAGTCATGATCTTCGATATCGACCACTTCAAGACGGTGAACGACAGCCTGGGCCCCCTGGTGGGGGATGAGGTGCTGTGCGCCGTGGGCCAGCGGCTGGACGGCGCCCGCCGCAGCGGCGACACCGTGGCCCGCCTGTCGGCCGACGAATACGGCGTGCTGATGGACGGCGTGCTGGACGTAAAGGCGGCGGTGGACGCGGCCGAGCGCCTGGCGTCAGCGGTGGCCGAACCCCTGACCCTGTCCAACGGGCAGGAGGTGGTGATGAACGTCACCGCCGGCATCGCCCTGTCCGGCTCCGGCTACGCCTCGGCGGGCGACATGCTGCGCGACGCGGGCCTGGCCATGTTCCGCGCCAAAACCAGCGGCCGCAACCGGGTGGAGATGTTCGACGACGCGCTGCGCGAGCGCGCGCTGACCCGTCTGCGCCTGGAATCGGACCTGCGCCACGCCATCGAGGGCCGGCAGTTCCGCCTGTTCTATCAGCCCATCGTACGCCTGCAGGATGGCGGCATCGCGGGCTTCGAGGCGCTGATGCGCTGGTTCCACCCCGACCGCGGCATGATCCCGCCCAGCGACTTCGTCCACCTGGCGGAGGAGACGGGCCTGATCCTGAAGATGGGCCGCTGGGCCCTGGTGGAGGCCACGCGCCAGTTGGCGGAGTGGCAGGGCCGCTTCAGCCCCGACCTGTTCATGAGCGTCAACGTCTCCGGCCGCCAGCTCATGGAGGACGACCTGGTGGCGGCGGTGACGGAGACGCTGGACACCCACCGCATCACCCCCGGCACCCTGAAGCTGGAGATCACCGAAAGTCTGCTGCTGGACGATCCCGGCCGCTGCCTGGGCATCATGGAAGCGCTGAAACGCCAGGACGTGAAGCTGTCGCTGGACGACTTCGGCACCGGTTTCTCCTCGCTCAGCTACCTGCACCGCTATCCCATCGGCACCCTGAAGATCGACCGCAGCTTCGTCCGTGCCGCCGGCGAAAGCGACCGTCGTAGCGCCATCGCCCGCATCATCACCCTGCTGGCCCAGGCCCTGGACCTGGAGGTCATCGCCGAAGGCATCGAGAAGGAGGCCGAGGCCGACTTCCTCCGCGGCCTGCACTGCCAGTTCGGCCAAGGCTTCCATTTCGCCCCGCCGCTGCCCAAGGAGGCCGTGGAAGACCTGATGGACGCGCGGCGCCGCAGCCACGAGGTGCTGGAGGGATTGTCGGCGCTGCGGGGATTGGTGCCCAAGGGGCGGTGAGTTAGGCAATATATATCTTGAGGGAATTCAATCTTAAGGTTTTTTCATACGTCTAAAATGCCAGCCTATCGTATAATGACGGTCTAACTACCGGACAATTTAAGCTGTATCGTTTAATCAATTTCTTCATCAATATACCAAACCATTTAGGAGCCATAGGAGGACAGGACCGGCGCCCCGCCCGGGGACGCCCGAAAACGGAAAGGAAACAAGGGGATGTCACTGCGTATCAATTCCGTGGCGCCGAACTTCAAGGCGGACACCACCGAGGGCCCCATCGATTTCCATGAATGGATCGGCGACAGCTGGGCCATCTTGTTCTCACACCCCAAGGACTTCACCCCGGTCTGCACGACCGAGCTGGGCTACATGGCCAAGCTGAAGCCCGAGTTCGACAAGCGCAACACCAAGCTGATCGGCCTCAGCATCGACCCCGTGGGCAACCATGCCAAGTGGGCCGAGGACATCGCCGAGACGCAAGGGTACGCCCCCAACTACCCCATGATCGGCGACACCGACCTGGCGGTGGCCAAGCTGTACAACATGCTGCCGGAGGACGTCAGCGGCGGTTCCGACGGCCGCACGGCGGCGGACAACGCCACGGTGCGCACGGTGTTCATCATCGGCCCCGACAAGCGCATCAAGCTGATGCTCAGCTATCCCATGACCACCGGCCGCAACTTCGATGAGATCGTGCGCGTGCTGGACAGCATACAACTGACCGCCAAGCATCGCGTGGCGACACCGGTGAACTGGCAGCCGGGCGACAAGGTCATCATCGCCGGCTCCGTCTCCGACGCCGAGGCGAAGACGCTGTACCCCAATGGCTGGGAAGCCCCGCGCCCGTACTTGCGCATTGTGCCGCAGCCGACGTGACGGCCGGACGCATTGCCTGGGACCGCCCCGGCGGCGCCTTTTTCAGAGGCGCCGCCGCATGTCCTGATAGGCGGCGGCGATTAGCGCCGTGAGCGCCGCGGTGTCGTGCGCCTGGCCCCACCGCAGCTTCACATGGCGCATGCGCTTGCCGGTGCCCTGCAGCAGACCTGCGGGATCGTCCAGGTCGGCGCCATGGAAGAAGCCCACGCTGGCATGCGCGGTGTAGGCGCCGACATAGGCGAAGGCCGCATCAATGACGCATGCCGTGGGCTGGCGGTCATGAATCAATTCCCGCACATCGTCACCGCAGCCGCGCAGCGCCTCGAACCACGGCTGGATCATCAGGCGCAGTGGATCGCCCTGGGCGAACCAGGCGTCGACCTCAGGATCGCGCCGCATGGCGCCCGGCAGGCGGAAAAGAGCGTCCATCAACGCAGTTTGGCAGGCTGGCCGGAAATGTCGAGGCGGTCATGCTGCCTGCGCCCCCACGTCGACCACCATATGCATCGAAAATTATCGATCATCGTGCCATCAGCCGCCGGGGCCAACCACCGGGCCGAGGTCGCCGGCCTCCCATCCGCCCAGATCCTCCAGGATGGGGCAGTCGGGCCGGTCGTCGCCGGCGCAGCAATGGGCCAAGTGGCGCAGCGTGTCCGCCATGGACTGCATCTCCCGGATGCGGGTATCCAGGTTCGCCAGATGGCGCTGGGCGATGGCCTTCACGTCGCGGCTGGGGCGCCCGCGATCGCGCCACAAGGACAGCAGCTGGGCGATCTCCTCCATATCGAAACCCAGGCCCCGCGCGCGCCTGATGAAGCGCAGCTCATTGATTTCGCGGGCCTCGTACTCGCGGTAGTTGCCCTCCGAGCGGCCGGCCGGCCGTACCAGGCCGACCTCATCGTAGTAGCGGATCATCTTGACGCTGACGCCCGAGGCCTTGGCCGCCTGTCCAATGTTCATGACCCGCGTTCCTCATGGATGGCCGCCAGGGCCGTGCTCATGGCCGCCACCACCGGCGCCCAGTCCCCCAGCGTGGCCTGGCGAAACAGGCGCATGCTGGGGTACCAGGGGGTGTCCGCCCGGTTGTCCATCCATCGCCAGTCCGCGTCGGTGATCACCATGGTCCATACCGGCCGGCCCAGGGCACCCGCCACATGGGCGGGCCCGGTGTCCGGGGTGATCACCAGATCCAGCAAGGTCATGATGGCCGCGGTGTCCGGCCAATCGCGCACCTCCGGCGCCAGGTTCAACAGGTTGGGCGGCGGCGTCAGCCCATCGACGGCGCCCCTGCCCTCCGGCCGCTGCAGGCCGATGAAGGTCACGTCGGGATGTGCCTCCAGCAGGGGCAGCAGCGCCCGCAGGCCCGGTGAGCGCCAGGCATCGACGGGGAACTGGGGATTGCCCGCCCACAGCAGGCCCACGCGGCGGCCGGGCACGTCCGCCAGGCGCGCCCGCCACGCCGCCACCCGCTCCGGCGCCGCCCCCAGATAGGGTCCGTTCCACGGGATGGTGTCCACCGTCAGGCCCAGGGCCTCCGGCAGATCCATCATGGCGATCTGATAATCGGGCGCCAGCGGCAAGGGCTGGCCGCGCAGCACCACGTCCCCCGGCCGCTGGCCGGGCCATAGCGCGGGTGGCCAGAGCGCCGAGAGCGCGTGCGGGGATTCGAACAACAGCCGCCCCACCCGGGCCGCCGCCTGGGGCAGCAGGCGCAGCATGCTTATGGTGTCGCCGGCGCCCTGCTCGTCCCAAACCACCAGGCTCTTGCCGGGAAGGGCGCGGCCGTCCCACTCAGGCACACCCTGGTGGCGCCGCGGCAGGGGCATCAGATGCCAGCGCCGGCGATACAGGGGAAACCCGGCGCGGTAATCGCCCAGGCGCAGGTGGCAGCATGCCATGCTCATGGCCACCTCCGGATCATCCGGGGTCAGGGTCAGGTGCCGGGCGCCGACCTTCAGCGCGTCGGCCGTATATCCCTGGTAGCGCAGCGCGCGGGCCAGGATGCCGTAGGGCTCTGGCCGGGTGGGGTGGGCGGCGATCAGGCCGCGCGCCGCCTCGGCCGCCGCCGCCATGTCCCCCATCGCCGCATGCAGCTCCGCCCGGCTGGCGGCCGCCTCGAACAGGCCGGGCCGCAACCGCAGGGCATGGTCCAGCAGGCTGGCGGCCTCGTCCTCATGCCCGCCCCGCTGGCGCAGCAGATCCCCCAGATTGACCAGCGCCACCACCTCATCCGGCGCCACCGCCAGGGCGGCACGGAAGGCGGCCTCCGCCTCCTCCTTCCTGTCCAGGCGCAGCAGGCAGCGGCCCAGGCCCAGCTGGGCCTCGGCCAGCTGGTAGGGCAAGCGGGTCAGCAGCCGGTAGGTGTCGGCGGCCTCCTCCACCCGGCCCAAATCCTCCAGGATCTGGGCGCGGGCGAGGTGCGCCGGGCCATGGCGCGGCGCCAAGGCCACGACCTGGCCATAGGTGGCCAGGGCGGCCACCCGGTCGCCCCGCTGGCGCTGGGCCTGGGCCAGGTTGGCGCGATAGTCGACATTGGCCCCGTCCAGCGCGATGGCCTGGGCGATCAGGGTCTCACCCCCCGCGGCGCGGCCGGTCTGGACGAACAACACGCCCTGCAGGTGCAAGGCGTCGGCGCAATCCGGCATGGCGCGCAGGATCTGGCCGTACAGGTCCTCCGCCTGATCCAGGCGGCCGGACTGGTGATGGTCCAGGGCCACGGCCAAGACCTCTCCCACGGTGGGCATACGTCGCTTTCCTACGTCATCCAGGGGCTGAAACCATCCCAGGACCGTACACCACAAGACCGGTCCCGCGCACGGGTGCCGGTCATGAGCCGGGCGCCCGGAAGCGGCGCAGGCGCAGGGCGTTGGTCAGCACGCTCACGCTGGACAGGGCCATGGCCCCGGCCGCCACCATGGGCGACAGCAGCCAGCCGGTGAGGGGATAGAGCAGCCCGGCGGCCAGCGGGATCAGCACCACGTTGTAGCCGAAGGCCCAGGCCAGGTTCTGGCGGATGTTGCCCAGCACGGCGCGGCTGAGGGCGATGGCTGTGGCCACGCCGCGCAGGTCGCCCCGCACCAGCACCACGTCGGCCGCCTCGATGGCGATGTCGGTGCCGGCGCCCATGGCCAGGCCGACGTCCGCCGTGGCCAGGGCCGGGGCGTCGTTCACGCCATCGCCGGCGAAGGCGACGCGGCCGTGGCGCCGCTGCAATTCCTTCACCGCCGCCACCTTGCCCTCCGGCAGCACCTCCGCCGCCACCTCATCGATGCCCAGCGCCTTGGCCACGGCCTCCGCCGTGCGGCGGTTGTCGCCGGTGACCATGATGACCGTCAGACCGGCGCCGTGCAGCGTGCGCACCACCTCGGCCGCCTCGGGCCTCACCGGGTCCGCCACGGCCAGGATGGCGGCCAGCCGGCCGTCGATGGCGGCGTAGAGCGGGCTCTTGCCCTCCCCGCCCAGCCGGGCGGCGGCCTCCGCCACCGGCGCCACGCCGATGCCCAGGCGGGTCATGTAGCGGTCGGCGCCCACGGCCACGACGCGCCCCTCGACCGTGGCCTGCGCGCCGAAGCCGGCTTCGGCGCGGAAGCCGTCCGCCAACGCCAGGGCCAGGCCGCGCCCCCGGGCGCCGGCCACGATGGCCTGGGCGATGGGATGTTCGGACAGCATCTCCACCGCCGCCACCAGGCGCAGCACCTCATCCTCGGCGAATCCGCCCGTCACCGCCAAATCGGTCAGGGTGGGCTGCCCCAGGGTCAGGGTGCGGGTCTTGTCGAAGGCCACGGCGCGCACGTCGCGCAGGCCCTGCAAGGCATCGCCCTGGCGGAACAGGATGCCCAGCTCCGCCGCCTTGCCCGTGCCCACCATGATGGAGGTGGGGGTGGCCAGGCCCATGGCGCAGGGGCAGGCGATGATCAGCACGGCCACGGCGTTGACCAGGGCGTAGCTGAGCTGCGGCCCGGGCCCGAAGAAGTACCAGGCGGCGAAGGTCAGCAACGCCGCCGCCATGACCGCCGGCACGAACCAGGCCGTCACCTGGTCCACCGCGGCCTGGATGGGCAGCTTGGCGCCCTGCGCCGTCTCCACCATGCGCACGATCTGGGACAGCAGGGTGGCCGCCCCCACCTTCTCCGCCCGGAAGCGGAAGGATCCCGCCTTGTTGACCGTGCCGCCGACAACCGGCGCGCCGGGCCCCTTCTCCACCGGCACGGGCTCGCCGGTGATCATGCTCTCATCCACGAAGGACGATCCGCCCGTCACGCTGCCGTCCACAGGCACGCGCTCGCCGGGGCGCACCAGCACGATGTCACCCACCACCACCTGCGCGATGGGCAGTTCCACCGTCCGGCCGTCGCGCTCGACCCGCGCCGTCTTGGCCTGCAGGGTCAGCAGGCGCTTGATGGCCTCGCTGGTGCGGCCCTTGGCGCGCGCCTCGAACAGCCGGCCCACCAGGATCAGGGTGACGATGACGGCCGCCGCCTCGAAATAGACGTTGTCGGTGCCCGCCGGCAAAACCTGCGGCGCCACCGTGGCCACGGTGGAATAGAGGAAGGCGGCCCCCGCCCCCAGCGCCACCAGGGAATTCATGTCGGGCGTGGCCCGCACCAGGTTGGGCACGCCCTTGGCGAAGAAGCGTCCGCCGGGCACGGCCAGGACGAAGGCCGCCAGCACCAGGCTGACCCAGCGCCACGCCTGCTCCCCCACCGTGCCAGTCAGCCAGTGATGGAAGCCGGGCACGACGTGGCGCGCCATCTCCACCGCGAACAGGGGCACGGTGGCGATGGCGGCGAGCGCCACGGCCCGCCTCAGAGCACCAATCTCCGCTGCCCGCGCCTCCCGCTCCCGGTCCGTCTGCGCGGCCGCGTCCTCCTGGCCCAGGGGCTTGGCCTCATAGCCGATCCTGATGGCCGCACCCGCCACGGCCGCGACATCGGCGCCATCGACCAGCACCACGCTGGCCCGCTCCGTCGCCAGGTTCACCGTGGCTTCCACCACGCCCGGCGCCGCGCGCAGCGCCTTTTCCACCCGCGCCACGCAACCGGCGCAGGTCATGCCCTGGATGGCGAGCTCAACGGTGTGGGTGCCGGCGTCGTACCCAGCCTTGGCGATGGCCTCGACCACGTCAGGCAGGCGCCCGCCTTCGGCCAGTTCCACATGCGCGCGCTCCGCCGCCAGGTTCACGGCGGCATTGGCCACACCCGGCACGGCGGCGATCGCCTTCTCCACCCGGCGCACGCAGCCGGCACAGGTCATCCCCGCTATGGGGATGTCAACGGTGCCGGGGGCGGCAGGCGGAACGGCGGCGACATGGGACATTTCAGTCTCCTCGACGAGATGTCCCACATAGATAGACCCTCCCATCGTGGGAGGGTCAAGGTCGTATTTAACTTGCTAACAAACCTATAAACGGCCGAACCGACCCAAGGGAAAGCTCAGAAAGTCACCTGCTGCCCAAGTTGCTTCTGAAGTTCAGCGAGCCTACACCCCACCTCATAGGCTTCAGCGCGATAGTCCTCTTCTAGAGCATAGGGCTCCCGCATCCTTATGGCGTCGCACATGTTGGCTCGTTTCTCTTCAAGCACAGCAAGCTCACCACGCTTTAATGCTAATTGAAAGGACATAATCCGTCTCCTAATCGACCATCCCCGCGTGCCATAGGCCGCGCGAGATAAATATGGCGTATAAAAGTGGCGACGAAAGGGCGTCTCTCTTCAAAATACAGCCTGTTGAGATAGCGTCTACCTCACGCGTTGAAGTCCAGCCCCCACTGGCTGTAGCTGTCGGGCTTCTCGGCCCAGTCCTCGCGCACCTTCACGAACAGCATGACGTGCACGCGGCGGTCCAGGATTTCCTCAAGCTCCACGCGGGCGGCGGCGCCGATGGCCTTGATTTTGCTGCCGCCCTTGCCCAGCACGATGGCCTTCTGGTTGGGACGCTGGACGTAGACGATCTGGGAAATCTTGACGGAGCCGTCCTCGAACTCCTCCCACGCCTCGGTCTCCACCGCGACGGCGTAGGGCAGTTCCTGGTGCAACTGCAGGAACAGCTTCTCGCGCGTGATCTCGGCGGCCAGCAGGCGCTGCGGCATGTCGGACAGCTGGTCCTCCGGGAACAGCCAGGGGCCTTCCGGCAGGCGGGCGGCCAGCTTGTCCAGGAAGTCCTTCAGGCCGTCGCCGGTCAGGGCGGAGATCATGAAGATGTCGGTGAACACGCCCGTCTCGTTGAAGCGCGCCGCCAGTTCCAGCAGCCGCTCATAGGGGATCAGGTCGATCTTGTTCAGGATCAGGATGGCCTGGCGGTTGCTGTCCTTCAGGCGCTGGATGATGGCGTTGGTGTCGTCATCCACGCGGCGCGAGGCATCGACCAGCACGGCCACCAGGTCCGCCTCCTCCGCCCCCGACCAGGCGGCGGCCACCATGGCGCGCTCCAGCCGCTTCTTGGGCGTGAAGATGCCGGGCAGGTCGACGAACAGGATCTGGGCGCGGTCATGCATGCCGATGCCCAGCACGCGCGACCGGGTGGTCTGCACCTTGGGGCTGACGATGGACACCTTGCTGCCCACCGCCGCGTTCAGCAGGGTGGACTTGCCGGCGTTGGGCGCGCCCACCAGGGCGACGAAGCCGCAGCGCATGGGGGCCAGGGCCGGGCCCTCCTCCCCCTCATCCTCGTAGTCGTCCTCATCGTCCAGGTACTCTTCCTCACCCTCGGGCGCCTCCTGCGCCGCGTGCTCGGGGCCGGCGGCACCGGTCACCGTGTCCTCATCGGGGGGAAGGCCGTCCTGGCCGTGTTCGACGTCGCTCATCACTCACATCCTCAAAAGGAACGGCGGGCCCGGACGCCCTTTGGCATCCGCCCGCCGCCGCATGCGCGGCTTCATGACACAGACCGCGCCCCGGCACCAGCGGCGGCGCGGCATCCAAGGATTGCGCAAGCGACCGGCGCACAGCACCGCCTCGGAAATTTAACAAGGGCTTAGGGGATGCCCACGCTATAGCTCGACCCTGCCGGTTTAGGCCGGTTCACGGTCCCAGTCTATCAGGAGCCCGCTTCGATGTCCCTGCCGTGCCGTTTGGCCCCCCGTGGGCTGGCCCTCGCCGCCCTGCTCGCCTCCGCCGCCATTCTTCCCGCCCAGGCCCGCGACCTGGACATCGAGGCGCATCGCGGCGGGCGCGCCCTGTGGCCGGAAAACACGCTGCAATCCTTCGCCCATGCCCTGTCGCTGGGTGTCACCACCTTGGAGATGGACATGAACATCACCAAGGACGGCACCGTCATCATCTCGCATGAGCGGCACCTGAACCCCGACCTGGCCAAGGGGCCGGACGGCGCCTACGTCACCGCCCCCGCCCCGTCCTTCTTCAGCCTGACGCTGGAGGAGATCAAGAGGTACGACGTGGGCCAACTGCGCCCGGGCAGCGCCTATGGCAGCCACTTCCCCGACCAGCGCCCCATTCCGGGCACGCCCATCCCCACCCTGAAGGAAGTCATCGACCTGGTGAAGCGGTCAGGCAACAAGACCGTGAAGATGAACATCGAGACCAAGATCGACCCCACCCACCCCGAGGACAGCCCCACGCCGGAGGTGTTCGTGGACAAGGTGCTGGCCGTGCTGAAGGCCGAGAAGTTCGAGGACCGGGTGATGATCCAGTCCTTCGACTGGCGCACCCTGCGGGTGGTGCAGCGGAAGGCCCCCGCCATCCCCACCGTCTATCTGACGGAGCAGGACCCGAGGGAGCCGTCGGTCAGCCTGACCGCCAAGCTGCCCTGGACCGCCGGTTTCGACCCCGTGGACCACGGCGGCAGCGTGCCCAAGGCGGTGAAGGCCGCGGGCGGCAAAATCTGGTCGCCCCTCTACACCGATATCGACGCGACCCTGGTGCAGGAAGCGCACAGCCTGGGCCTGACCGTCGTGCCCTGGACGGTGAACAAGCCGGAGGACATGGCCAAGCTGATCGACATGGGCGTGGACGGCATCATCTCCGACCAGCCGGTGCTGCTGCGCCAAGCGGCCGCCGCCAAGGGCATCCCCCTGCCCAAGGCCACGCCGGTGGAGGCCGTGCCGGTCCCGGCCAGGCGCTAAGCCGCGCCTGCCCTGCGGAAAACCCCGGCCCCGCGGGACGCCCCGGCGGAACCGCCGCCGGGGTCCATGTCCGTCATGACGCCACGCCGATCCGCCGGAGATGCCGTTTCAGACTGTCCTTGGGCAATTGCAGGTCTCGCGCCCAAGCCTCCACATCCCCCGGATGGCGGCGCATCACCTCATGGATCCGCTCCCTCGGAATGTCCCCAGCGTCCTGAAGGGCCGGCGACCGTTCCATCAGCCGGTACAGGCTGGTCCGGGACACGTTCAGGATGGCGGCGGCCGCCTTGATGTTCCATCCCGCCGCATCAAGCGCTTCAACCAGTTCCGCATCGCCGACGGTCGCCGGGTCCCGCCGCCGCTGATCCTCGGCGGACATCGCGGAGGGCGCCATCTGCCTCCTGTCGGCCGCGCCGGCGGCGCGCGGCAAGGTGACGTCGACCCCCAGCCGGATCTGCCGGGCGACCCCCAGCAATTCACGGACGTTCCCCGGCCAGGAATGCAGCAACAGCGGCATGACGCGGGCGGCCGAAAGAGTGCCAGGCTCGAAGGGGCCGAGTTGCGGCTCCTCGCGGGTCAGGAAATGGCGCAGCAGCGGGCCGATATCCACACGCCGCTCCCGCAAGGCGGGAAGATGGACGACCACGCCTTCAAGCCGGCGACGGAGGGGTTGGTTGAAGTCGGCCCCGTCAAGGGACCGATCCGTCGCGGAGATGACCCGGACGTTCGCGGTCCGGGTTCCGGCATCGCCCAACCGGCGGTATTCACCGCATTCGAGCGCGCGGAGCAGCATGGGCTGTACCTCTTTCGGCGTGTCGCCGATTTCGTCCATGAACAGCGTGGCCCCATGGGCCAACGCGAACAGCCCAGGCCTTTCGCGCGTCGAGCCCGTGTACGCGCCGGCGGCAGCGCCGAATAACTCCGCATGGGCCAGCGTGGGCGACAGCGTCGCCATGTTCACCGCATGCAGTTTCTGCCCCGAGCGGTCGCTCAGCGCATGGATGGCCGCGGCCGCCAGTTCCTTGCCGGTCCCCGTCGCGCCACTCAGAAACACGGGCAACTGGGTGGGCGCCGCCTGGCAGATGAGCGCCCACGCCGCCTGCAAACCCCGGCTGATACCGATCAGGCCATGCTTTTCCGCCCCCACCTGCAGGGGCAGGGATGCCTCAAAGATCGACAGGATGATTCGTTCCGACAGGCAGACCAGAATGTCCGCCCCCAGTTCGTCAAGGCTTACCGTCACGGGCTCCGTTATCGGGTGACCGTTGACGGAAACAGTCATCGGGCTGGCCGGCGGCACAATTTCGAAGGTCCGCCCACCGCAACGGCGGATCAGCATCGGTCGCCGCGATACGTGGCGGTCTTCCAGCGTCCCCTGGCCACGGTTGTGAACCGTGCGGAAGACCGGCTCAAACCGGTTCACGGCGAAGGCGCCGTCCCCGAATGACAGAGGCGCGATCATGCCGACCAGCGCCGGATTGGGATGCCAGACAATGCCAAGGCACGCGACCGTGTGGTCCCCGCGCGCCCCGGAGGGTGCCCGGCACTGTCCGGGCGATACCGTCGCGTCTTGCCAGTCTTGCTGCATGATTTTGTCCGGCAACCGATAAAAGTTTATACAATCCGAGATTAACACAATTGACGATAATTGATCAGTTGATATCTTATTTTAAGGGCATATTGTTATAGTTTAACAACTAAAGTTACGCACCTCCCATTCTTGGGGTTTGCTGTCGGCGTTTTCCAGACGCGTGGATGGCTGTGGCTGGAGCTTTCGCATGCTCGCGCGGACGATCGGCAGATATCGAATCGAACGGACGATCGGTTCCGGTTCGTACGGCACCGTCGTCGAGGCGACGGACCGTGTCCTCAACCGCACGGTGGCGCTGAAGATCCTGCGCCCCGGCGGCCCTTCGCGGGACCTGTTCAAAACCCACCTGCGGGAAGCGCGGGCCCTGGCGCGCCTGCGGCACCCGAACATCGTCGCGATCTTCGATCTGAAACAGGAGGACGACCGGATCTTTCTGGCCATGGAGCATGTGGACGGCGAAACGCTGGCGGCGCGATTGCGCCGGGGGCCGCTGCCGCCGGAACACGCGTTGGACATGGCCTGGCAATTGGCCGACGCTTTGGCGGCGGCGCACGGCCACGGCGTGATCCATGCCGACATCAAGCCGGGCAACGTCATCCTGGATCGGCAATCCCGCCCGCTGCTGGTGGATTTCGGCCTGGCCCGTCTCTCCGCCGCGGACGGGACGCACGGCACCCTGGCCACCACGCCGGGGGGTGAAGACGGTCTCAAGGGAACCATCAGCTATATGGCGCCGGAATTGTTCATGGGCGCCGAGGCGAACGCGCAATCCGACATCTTTTCGTTTGGGGCGCTGCTGTACGAAATGCTCAGCGGCCGCCGCGCCTTTGGCGGCGGAAGCGATGGCGCCGTCATGCAGCGCATTCTTAACGGGGGGCCGGACCACTTGGCGCAATTGCGTCCCGGCCTGCCGGACGGCCTGTATGGCCTGGTCAATGACATGCTGGCGCCATCGCCCGCCGCCCGGCCACGCTCGATGGAACAGGTCCGTGACGCATTGGGCGGTATCACGAGCAGGACGCCCGCGATTGCGTCGCCCCGAGGCCGCCCTATTCAGGCCGGCCCCTTGCGCCGCCGGCGCGGCCCCGTGGTGGCGGTTGCGCTGAGCGCCTGCGTCCTGGTGGTGGCGCTGGTTGCCTGGAACCGGGGGCCGATACCGCTTCCCGCTCCGAACGGTCTGCAAGCCCAGTTGGGCGAGGCGCTGGATCGCCTCCATCACTTCGATGACAAGGGCGCGATAGACGCGGCCGTCAGCTCCTTCCAGAAAATCCTGGCGGGCGACCCCAAAAACGCCGCCGCCACCGCCGGGCTGAGCCTCGCCTTGCTTCGTCGCTATACCGAGGAGCAACCCGTCCCCATCGTTCTGCAGCAGGCGGACGCGCAAGCCAAGCTCGCCCTATCCCTGGACGACCAGCTGGCCCTGTCCCACGTCGCCGCCGCCTGGGTCGCCTCCTATTCGAAAGACAAGGGCACCGCCTATCAACAGTTCCGGACAGCCCTTGCCCTGGAGAAAGACAATGCCCTTGCCCTGGAAGGGTTGGCACGGTTGTACCAGGACGACGGGCAGCCGGACGCGGCGATCGCCACCTATCAGGAAGGCATCAAAAAACACCCCGATTACCGCGTTTTTTATGACCAGCTTGGCGCCATCTATTTCAACCAGGCGGACTATGCCCGCGCCGAGCGCCTTTTCAGGCAAAGCGTGGACTTGGCGCCCGACAGCGTCTACGGCTACGCCAACCTCAGCGCGGCCCAGCACATGCGGGGCAACACGGCCGACGCCGTCCTGACGATCCAGAAGGGGCTGCGGATCCGGCCCCACTGGATGCTTTATAACAACCTCGGAACTTATCTTTATTTCCTCGGCGACTACGCCCAGGCGGCCCAGGCTTTCGAACGCCTGACCGAGTTGGACGGCAACGGCCGCGATTTCCTGCCCTGGGGCAACCTGGGCGACGCCTACCGGTGGGTCCCCGGCAAGGAGGAAGAGGCGCGGGCGGCCTATCGCCAGGCCCTGGGCCGGTTGGACGTCCTGTTGAAAAGCGCCCCCGACGACCCGTGGCACAATGTGAAACAGGCGCTTTACGCCGCCAAGCTGGGGCAGCGTGACCGGGCCCTGACCGCCCTGGACGTGGCCCTGGCGAAACCAACGCCGGCGATCCTGTTCGACGCGGCGGTGACCAACGAAACCCTGGGGCGGCGCGATGAGGCCTTGGCGCTGTTGGCCCAGGCGGTCAAGGCGGGCTATGCGCCCCAGGAGATCGTCCAGGAACCGGAGCTGGCGCAATTGCGCGAGGACAAGCGATATCCATCATTACTGGAGGGAGTGCACCATCGTGAGTGATGAGAATATTCAGGTTTTGCAGCTGACATTCGACGCCCAGCAGATGGGCGCCCCATTGCAACATGAAATTAAGGTGGACGGCGTATCGAGCCTTCAGACGGCGGGACGTTTCGCGGGTTCCTATATCCTATTTTACGGCCAGGAGATGCAGATCAAGGTCACGGCTTATTGCGACGCAGAGGTGAGCATCCAACTGATGGATCTGGCACTGATAAGCACGCCCGTGAACGTCGCGAGCATGAAGCCGCTGTACGACTTGTCTCCTTATGACACGAACAGTGCCGGCTACATCATCCGGGATTGGAAGCCCTCCGAAGGCCCATCGCCCGGCAACTTTCGGCGGCACCTCGATAGTCTGCCATCCAGCGATCCGCAGGTAAAATATTTCGAAGCGGCCCACCGGCCCCTGATCACCGTTCCGAACGGCCTCTGGCAGGTGTCCGGCTACTTGTCCGTCAAGGTCTCCGGCCTCCCCGACACCGACCCATATTGCCGGGTCTACACCTTCGATCCGAGCGTGGTCGTGGGCGGCGGCGGCAATCCCCGCTAGGGCGATGGCCACGCCACCACACGGTACTGTGGCAGCGTTTTCAGGCCTCGCCCCCCAAACCACCAAGAACGGTGCCCATCAGTCCAGGGGATGGTGATTCCTTTTGCGTCCCCTCTTGCCGAATGTCCGCCGCCCATTATATCGTAAGATATGTTTTCCGATCATAACATGCCGCCATCCCCCTATCTGGCCATGGGTGGGCCTGGGGGACGGCATTCTTGGAGGCACGGCGGCGGCGGCTTCTGGGGCGGTGGTGGGGGCGGCATGCCCGGCAGCCGCAAGCTCTCCTCCGCCGACCTGGAGCTGTTGCTGCTGGCCCTGCTGGAGCGCAAGCCGGCCCACGGCTATGAGCTGATCCGCGCCGTGGAGGAACAGTCCGGCGGCTTCTACACCCCCAGCCCCGGCGTCATTTACCCCGCCCTTACCTTCCTGGCGGAGATCGGCTATGCGGCGGCGGAGCCGGAAGGTAACCGCAAGCTCTACCGCATCACCGACAGCGGCCGGGCCCACCTGGACGGCCACCGGGGCACGGCCATCGCCATCCTGGAAGGCCTGCGCCGCATCGGCGGCCGCATGGACCAGGTGCGAGAGGCCTTCGCCGGCGTCACCGACGCGGATCCCGAGGCTTCCGAAGAGTTGCATCACGCCCGTCATGCCCTGAAATCGGCCCTCTACGGCAAGCGTGGCTGCGGCGCCGCCGAAGCCCGGCGCCTGGCCGCCATCCTGCGGCGCGCCACAGCGGACATCCTGAACAGCGGCGGCACAACCGCCCCGGCCGACACCGCCCGCACCGGCGCGGCCACCCCAACCCGACCCGACAGAAACCATCCAGGTGATCCCATGATCGACACCCCCGCCTCTGGCGCGCGCCACCAGATCGGCCGCATGCGCTTCGACACCCGTCGGCGCAGCCTGACCGTGACCAGCGTGACCCACCTGACGCCGAAGATGCTGCGCGTCACCCTGACCTCGCCCGAGCTGGCGGACTTCGACAGCCGCGGCGCCGATGACCACGTCAAGCTGTTCTTCCCTGGCCCAGACGGCACATCCCTGATGCGCGACTACACGCCCCGCGCCTTCAGCCAGGCGAACCGCACCCTGACCCTGGACTTCGCCCTGCACGACGCCGGCCCCGCCACCGCCTGGGCCATGGGGGCCAAGCCGGGCGACACCCTGGAAATCGGCGGCCCGCGCGGCTCCATGATCGTGCCGGACGATTTCGACTGGTACCTGCTGATCGCGGATGAGACGGGCCTGCCCGCCATCGGCCGCCGGTTGGAGGAACTGCGCCCGGGCGTGCCCGTCTTCACCGCGGTGGCCGTCGACAATGACGCTGAAAAGCAGGCCATCGAGACCAAGGCGCAGTGGACCGCCCACTGGGTCACCCGCGACAGCCAGGGCGACGACGATGCCGCCACCCTGCGCCGTGTGGTTGAGGACATCCAGTTGCCCCGCGGCGACGGCTATGTCTGGATCGCGGCTGAAGCCGCCGTGGCCAAGGCCTTGCGCGCCTATGTGCTGGAGGAGCGCAAGCATCCGGCCCAATGGATGCGGGCGTCCGGCTACTGGCTGCGCGGCGAGGCCGGCGCGCACGAGAACCTCTGAGCTTCAACCGTAGAGGTCGGTGCGCATGGCGTGATCGTAATGCGCATCGATCACCTCTGCCTCCGCCCTGCTTTTGCGGGTCATGGCGGCCAGCATCTGGCCAGGCGTCGGCAGGCTGCCGCGCGCCAGCCTTGAGGCCGGATCCCATAGGCGGGCCCGGTTCAAGGCCTTGCCGCAGTGGAACAGGACCTCATCCACCATCACGATGATCGCCGTCTTGGGCGCCTTGCCGCCCTCGGCCAATTCCATGCGCACGGTGGCGTCATTCGTGACACGGCCACGCCCATTGAGGCGCAGGAAAACGTCGAGGCCGGGGAACAGGAACAGCATGCCCAGGCGGTCGTCCGCCTGAAGGTTGCGCATGGATTCGATGCGGTTGTTTCCCGGCCAGTCGGCGAAGGCCACCGTCTTGGCGTCCAGCACCCGCACGAAGCCGGGCGGCCCGCCACGCGGCGAGGCGTCCAGCCCGCCGTCGCGTCCGTCGCCACGGCCCGTCGCCAGGCAGAAGAAGGTCGCCTTTTCCAAATACCGGATATGAAAGTCGCCCAACTCGGGCACCACCGCCTTACGGATGTGCTCCGCAGGCGGCTCGTACAGCGCATCCAGGTCCAGGGGATCGTGTCCCAGGGTCTGGGAGCCCATCGGCATCTCCATGATCTCAGTCCAGGCCGCTCTTGCCCGGCGCCCAATACGCCTTGGCCTTGCGGCGTGAGGCGGCCACACCCCGCTCCTTCAGCGCCCGGGTGATCTGCTGGATGGCAGGCGCCCTGCCCGTCAGCGCGAAATGCCCCGCGTCGCCGCCGGCGTGCGACAGCGCGTCGACCACCGCCGCCAGATGGCCCTCGCCGGCAAGGCGGTCGATCAGCATGGCGTCACTCAATCCCATCGCGTCCAGCACGGATCGCGCCTCGGCCAGGTCCGACACCTCGAACACACAGCGGAAGCCGCTGCCCAGCGCCACGCGGCAGGCCAAGGCCACCGCGAACGACGTCTCGTCCCCGAACAGCACCCAAGGGCCCGTGTGATCCGCGAAGTCGAGAGAGCGGCGCGGGCCGAAGAATTGGCAGCCATCGCCCACGCCCAAGCCAGCGGCCCAGCGGCTGCCCGGCCCGTCGCCGTGGGAGAAGATCAGCAGTTGGGTGGCGCCCCGGGTGACATCCCAGGACACCGGGGTGTAGGTGCGGGCGGCCAGGCCCGTGCCCATGGCCACCTGTATCTTCTGCCCCGGTGCCCACAGCACGTCCTGCAGCGCCGCCCCCTCCAGCCGGATGCGCTGGAAGCGGGGGGATAGGCGCTCGACCGCCGCGACGCGGGCGGGACGCATGAACCAGCGCAGCAGGGTCCGCGTCACCGGCCCTGGGGGCGCAATGACGGGCGGCGTGATGGCGGTATCCTCGACGGTCCTGGCCATGTCCGGACGATCCATTCTTCCTCTCCCAAAACGCATGTGGGCGACTTGGTTTAGGTAGCCCCTTGGCGGGCTGGCGTCATTGGGCAATCATGACAAACAATTTTGAGAAGCCGCCAACCTGCGTTAAGGGCCTGCGCCATGCCCATCCTGAGAGAGCTGCCCGCCGATGACCGGGACTGGCCGGGCGACCTCATCGATCCCGATGACGTGCCCCGGCCCGTCGCCGCGTTCGGCATCATCGGCTTCACCAACGGCATCGAATTGGCGCCCCACCGTCACCGCAAAGCGCAGCTGCTGCTGGCCCTGCGCGGCATCCTGACGTGCGAGGCGGAGAGCGGGCTGTGGCTGGTGCCGCCCAACTGCGCCCTGTGGATACCGGCGGACACGCTGCACTCAATCACGGTGTCGGGCACGATCGAGGGCTATAACGCCTTCATCGACCCCGCCGTGGCGGCGGTCCTGCCGGCGCGGTGCTGCACCGTGTCAGCGGCACCGTTGCTGACGGCCCTGCTGGTGCGGGCGGCCAGCCTGCCGCAGCTCTATCCCGAGGATGGGCCCGACGCCCGCCTGGTCACCGTCCTGCTGGACGAGATCGCGGCGGCGCCGGAGGAACGGTTGCACCTGCCCATGCCCACCGACGCGCGGCTGCGCCGACTGGTGGAGCTGATGATGGCGGACCCGGGCCAACGCGGCACCATGGAGCAGTGGGCCAAACGCCTGGGCATGAGCGAGCGCACCCTGGCCCGCCTGCTGAGCCGGGAAACCGGCATGAGCTTCGGCCAGTGGCGTCAGCAGCTGACCATCCTGCTGGCCTTGCAGCGCATGGCGGACGGGGCGCCGGTGCAGCAGGTGGCGCTGGATTTGGGGTACGAGAGCGCCAGCAGCTTCGTCACCATGTTCCGCAAGGCCCTGGGCAGCCCGCCCGCCCAGTACATGGCGCGGCAGCGGGGTGCCGAGCCCCTCAGAAATCCATAACGGCGTTTTCGGCGGGCAGCTGCCGGCGGCGCGTTTCCGGCGGTTGGTCGGCGTGCCAGGTGCCGCCCGCGTCGGCGGCGGCCGTATCGGCCACCACGCCCAGCAGGGTGAAGGCATCGAAGACGAAAGGCAGGCCGTCGCTGGCGGCGATATGCCCGCCATCGCCCACTTGGAAATGCAGGTGGGGAGCGTCGGATTGGCCGGAGTTGCCCAGCCGGCCCAGCACTTCGCCCTTATGCACGGCCTGGCCCGGCCGCACCGGGATGCTGCCCGGGATAAGATGGGCATAGGCAGCGTACGCGCCACCCTTCATGCGCAGGGTCACCAGGTTGCCGGCAATGGTGTCCAGCGTGACCTTCTGCGCCGGCGGCCGGCCGGGCACGTTATCCGGAAACCCGTCGCGCACACTCTCGACGACGCCGTCGGCCACGGCCAGCACCGCCTGGCCATAGCCGGGCCAGGACTCATTGCGCGCCTGGTCGCCGCCGAACTCCCGCCCGTCCCCTGTCAACCTCATGAAGTCGATGGCGTAGCGCTCCGGCACCCGCGCCTGCCCGTCCACCACCATCACGGTGGTCCGATGTATGGAGGCGGCGGACAGGCCGTTGAAGGCCACCCACCCCGTGCCGGCGACGGGGGCGGAGACGACGACGGGCGGCGCCCGGTCCAGCGGGACGGCGACCGCCGTGTTCAGTGTGGAGTCGGGCAGGTCGGGCTTGAACGGCGCGATGGTGAGCGCCAGCCGCAGATCCGCCACCTCGGCATCGTCGCCAAGATGCACGTCGAACAGGGCGGCGGCAAAGGTATTGCCCTGTATGACCGTCACCGGCGGCTGGCCGTCACCCGGCGGGCGGCCGGGCCGCGACAGCAAATCCGCCAGAGCCGCCCCCTCGAATCGCGCCAGGGCGGCGGGCTGTGCCACCGTGCTCAGCCGCAGGGTCGCCACCGTCATGGGCACGGGGGAAAAATTGCTGATCAGCGCCTCGAACACCAGATGGCGGCCGTCCGTGGCCGGCACCACGCTGGCCGGGCGCAAGATCCGGATGTCCAAGGGGGTGATGGAATGGGTCTCCGGCTCCGCCCTGGCACCGAAGGCGGCGGCCAGAAAACCGCTGGCGACAAGGGCCTGGGCGAGACGGCGGCGAAGCATGGCGGCTCCTGACGGGATGGACCATTCGCAGGATGCCGCACAAAGCGTCGCCGTCAACCGCCTGTCTTTAAACGCCCGCAGGCTCAGCCCAGCCGCTTCAGCATCTCCAGCGCCGCGGCCTTTTCCGCCGCGCGCTTGGACGGGCCGCTGGCGGCCTCGCTGCCCTTGCCCTGCACGGCCACGCGCACGGTGAACACCGGCTCATGGTCCAGACCGGTGCGCCCCACCTGCTCATAGACCGGCAGGGGCAGGCCCCGGGCCAGGGCCCATTCCTGCAGGGCGGTCTTGGGTTCCACCGGCGGCAGTTCGGCGGCGTCGATGCGACCGGCCCAATGCTTGCGGATGAAGGCGGCGGCCACGTCCAGGCCGCCGTCCAGGTACAGGGCGCCGATCACCGCCTCGCAGGCGTCCGCCAGGATGGCGGGCTTGGTGCGCCCGCCGGCGTCCGCCTCCCCCGGCGCCAGGCGCAGGTAGCGGCCCAGATCCAGGCTTTCGGCCACGCCGGCCAAGGCCTCGGCCCGCACCAGCGCCGTATGGCGCTTGGCCAGGCCGCCCTCGTTCTCGTCGGGAAAGCGTTCCAGCAGCCAACCGGCGATGACCAGGCCCAGCACGCGGTCACCCAGGAACTCCAGCCGCTCATAATGGCCGGTGGCGGCGCGAGGGCCGCGGCCGATGCCGGCCACGCTGGGGTGGGTCACCGCCTCCAGCAGATGGCGGGCCTCGGTGAAGGCATGGCCCAGGGCCTCCGCCAGGGTCGCGATGTCGGCGCCGCCGGTGTCCAGCGCACCGGTCGGCGTGCCTGCGGGCGTGCCCATGGCGTCAATGCGCCTTGCTGAAGATCTGGCCGAAGCGGATGGAGGTCGGCCACTTCCAGAACTCCCAGAAATGCACGCCTTCCTCCAGCGAGAAGAACTTGAACTGGGCCTTGCCCACCACGTTCTCCAGCGGGACGTAGCCGACGACGTTCAGGACGCGGCTGTCCTGGCTGTTGTCGCGGTTGTCGCCCATGCAGAAGATGTGGCCCTCGGGCACGGTGTAGACGGGTGTGTTGTCCAGGCCGCCGTCATCGCCCATGATCTCGATGATGGTGTGCTTCACGCCGTTGGGCAGGGTCTCGATGTAGCGCGGCACGGCGCTCTGGCGGCCGAACGGCGTTTCCATCGTGTAGTCCTCGACCCGCTCGCGCTTCACCGGTTCACCGTTGATGTGCAGGATGCCGTCGATCATCTGGATGCGGTCGCCGGGCAGGCCGATGACGCGCTTGATGTAGTCCTGGCTGGTGTCGGTGGGCAGGCGGAAGACCACCACGTCGCCCCGCTCCGGCACGCTGCCGAAGACGCGGCCGTGAAACAACGGCAGGCCCAGCGGCAGGGAGAAGCGGCTGTAGCCGTAGCTGAACTTGGACACGAAGACGTAGTCGCCGATGAGCAGCGTCGGGATCATGGAGCCCGAGGGGATGTTGAACGGCTCGAACGCCACCGTCCGCACGCCCAGCGCGATGATCAGGGCGTAGATGACCGTCCGCACCACGTCGCCCCAGCTTTCCGCTTGGGGCTGGGGGGCCGCACGGCTGACGCGATCATTCTGCTGGCTCATGGAACGAAACAACCTCGTGAGAGTGGGTGGCACCGATCTAGCGGGCCCACCGGGATTTTCAAGCGATACTGTTGGCGGCGCCACCAGCCGGGGCCGGCGTCGCCGTGATGATGACGAAGGCCTCCGCCATGGGCGGCTCATCCGTCAGCGTCAGATGAATCTGCGCCACCATGCCCGGCGGCGTCATCGCCCGCAACCTCTCCAGGGCGCCGCCGGTGAGACATAGTGTCGGCTGGCCGCTGGGCAGGTTGATGACGCCCATGTCCTTGTGGAACACGCCCTCGCGGAAACCCGTTCCCAGCGCCTTGGAACACGCCTCCTTGGCGGCATAGCGCTTGGCGTAGCTGGCGGCGCGGCCGTTGGATTTGGCGCGGCGGTCGGACTTCGCCTGTTCCACGTCGGTGAAGACCCGCTCGACGAAGCGCTGGCCGAAGCGCGCCAGGGTTTTCTCGATGCGGGTGATGTCGATCAGGTCGTTGCCGATGCCCAGGATGACACTGCCGGGCTGAAAAGCGCCAGGAGCCATCACCGCGCCGCTGTCCCGGGGGAACGGGCCTGGTCCATCAGCGCGCGCATCTGGCGGATGGCGGCCTCCAACCCCACGAACACCGCCTCGCCCACCAGGAAATGGCCGATGTTCAGCTCACGCACCTGTGGCAGGGCCGCGACCGGCGCCACGTTGTCGAAGCGCAGGCCGTGGCCGGCATGGCATTCCAGGCCGATCTGGCCGGCATGGGCGGCGGCATCGGTCAGGCGCGCCAATTCGGCCTCAAGCTCGGCGGCGTTCTCGGCATCGGCGTAGCGTCCGGTGTGCAGTTCCACCACCGGGGCGCCGATGCGCCTGGCCGCGTCCAGCTGCGCCCGGTCGGGTGCTATGAACAGCGACACGCGCACGCCGGCGTCGTTCAGGCGGCCGACGATGGGGGCCAGGTGCTCATAGCCGCCCACCACGTCCAGCCCGCCCTCGGTCGTCCGCTCCTGCCGGCGCTCCGGCACCAGGCAGGCGGCGTGCGGGAGGTGGCGCAGCGCGATGGCCAGCATCTCCTCCGTCGCCGCCATCTCCAGGTTCAGGGGCAGCGAGATTTCCGACATCAGGCGGTCGATGTCGCTGTCGCGGATGTGGCGGCGGTCTTCGCGCAGGTGGGCGGTGATGCCGTCGGCACCGGCGTCGGCCGCCAGGTGGGCGGCGCGCAGCACGTCCGGGTGGACCCCGCCACGCGCGTTGCGGATGGTGGCGACGTGGTCGATGTTGACGCCCAGGCGCAAGCGCTGGCTCTGGGTTTCAGACGTCATGTCAATCTCCGGCCGGCTTGGGCTCATGGCCCAGAACCGGGTGATGATGGCTGGCGGCGATGCGATGGTGCTTGTAACGCGCGATCAGGGGCCGCAGCACGAGAAAAACCAGTGGCCAGGTCAAGGCGGCGGACAGGAAGCCGCCCACGGTCATGGGCGCCACCACCTGCCAGGCACTGTGGCGCAGCACGCTCCACGACAATTCCATGGGGCCGCTGCCGGGATGCATGTGCAGGACGAAGCAGCCCAGGCGATAGGTCGCCAGCCAGATGAAGGGCCAGGTCACCGGGTTGCCGAACAGCGTGCCCAGCAGCGAGGCCGCGATGGAGCCGCGCAACAGCCAGGCCAGGCCGATGGACAGGGGAAAGTGCACGCCCATGAAGGGCGTCATGGCCATGGCCACGCCGCTGGCGAAACCGGCGGAAATGCCATAGGGCGTGCCAGGCACGCGACCGATTCGGTGCATCCAGTAGCGGCCGGTGCGGCGCCACCCCATACGGGGCCACAAGGTCTGCTTCACAGCTTCGGCGAACGGCCTTTTTTCACGTCGGCGGAACATAAGCCTGCTGCCCCTGGGTGAGTATCTGGGCGATAAGTGTCGGCCCCCCGACAAACCTGCACCGTTTTAGACCTGGGCACGACGCCACGCCAGCGCCGTATAACCTTCGTCTAGGCCGATCGTGCCGCACGCCCCGCGGACCGATCGCTTCCCCCCTACGCCTAACCCCATCACCGCGTCTGACGGCACGGCGTCAGCGGCCCCGCGCCCGGTCAACGGAATTGATGACCGGCGTGGCCCGCAGCGCGGCGATGATATTGGTCAGATGTTTCACGTCATGCACGTCGATATCGATCAACATCTCGAAAAAGTCGGTCGTGCGGTGGGTGATCTTCAGGTTGGTGATGTTGCCGCCGTTCTTGCCGATGACCGTGGAGACGGTGCCCAGGCTGCCCGGTTCGTTGGCCACCACCACGGTGATGCGGCCCACCTTCTCGTCGGCGCCATCGACCTCGTTGTCCCAGGAGACGTCGATCCACCGTTCCGGACTGTCGTGGAAGCTCTCCAGCGTCTCGCAGTCGATGGTGTGGATGGTGACGCCCTTGCCGGTGGTGACGATGCCGACGATGCGGTCACCCGGCAGGGGGTGGCAGCAGCGGGCGTAGTGCACGGCCATGCCCGGGATCAGGCCCTTGATGGGTAGCGGGCTGTCCTTGCCCTTGGGCTTGCTGGCCTTGCCGCGGGTCAACTGAACGATCTTCTCGTCCGGCGTGACCTGCTGCACCACCTTGTGGCCGGGGAAGACGGCGTTGAACACGTCGCGGGCGCCGGCCAGGCCGGCGCCGATGGCGGCGATCAGGTCATCGGCGGACTGGTACTGGAAGATCTTGAGGACGCCTTCCAGCGCCTTGTCGGAATAATCGTAGCCTTCCTGTCGGAAGATCTTCTGCACCATGGCCCGGCCCAGCTCAATGTGCTGGGCGCGCTGCTGGGTGCGGATGTAGCGGCGGATGCGGGCGCGGGCCTTGCCCGTGACGACGAAGTTTTCCCAGTCGGGCGACGGCGTCTGCGCCTTGCTGGTGACGACCTCGACCTGGTCGCCGTTCTGCAGCTGGCTGCGCAGCGGCTGGATGCGGCCGTTGATCTTGGCGCCGACGCAGGTGTCGCCGATCTGGCTATGCACGGCATAGGCGAAGTCCACCGGCGTGGCGCCGCGCGGCAGGGCGATCAGGTCGCCCTTGGGCGTGAAGCAGAACACCTGGTCCTGGAACAGCTCCAGCTTGGTGTGCTCCAGGAATTCTTCCGGCCGAACCGCGTGTTCCAGGATGTCCAGCAACTCGCGCAGCCAGCGGTATTGCCGCCCCTCGGTCTTGGGCTGGCTGCTGCCGTCCGACTTGTAGGCCCAGTGGGCGGCGACACCCAGCTCGGAAACCTCGTGCATCTCGGTGGTGCGGATCTGCACCTCGATGCGCTGGCGCTCCGGCCCGATGACGGTAGTGTGCAGCGAGCGGTAGCCGTTGGGCTTGGGCGTGGAAACGTAGTCCTTGAAGCGCCCCGGCACCACCGGATAGCGGGCGTGGATGACGCCCAGCGCCTGGTAGCACTGCTCGATGGATTCGACGGTGATGCGGAAGGCCATGACGTCGGACAACTGCTCGAACGTCACGTTCTTGCGCTGCATCTTGCGCCAGATGGAATAGGGCGCCTTGCGCCGGCCCGACACGGTGGCCTGGGGCAGGCCGTTCTCGTGCAGGGTGTCCACCAGCTCGGTGATGATGCGGTCGACGCGGCCGGCGCCCTGCTCTTCCAGGTCCTGCAGGCGCTTGGTGATGCTGTCGTAGGCGTCCGGGTTCAGTTCCTTGAACGACAGTTCTTCCAGCTGGTCCTTCCAGCGCTGGATGCCGATGCGCTCGGCCAGCGGCGCGTAGATCTCCAGCGTCTCGCGGGCGATGCGCTTGCGCTTCTCCGGCTTCGACAGATAGTGCAGCGTCTGCATGTTGTGCAGACGGTCGGCCAGCTTCACCAGCAGGACGCGGATGTCTTCCGACATCGCTAGCACCAGCTTGCGGAAGTTTTCCGCCTGCTTGGACTGGTCGCTTTCCAGGTTCTGAAGTTCGATGCGCGACAGCTTGGTCACGCCATCCACCAGGCGCGCGATCTCCGGCCCGAACAGGCGCTGCACCTCTTCCAAGGTGGTCAGCGTGTCCTCGACCGTGTCATGCAGCAGGGCGGTGATGATGGAGGCGCCGTCCAGCTTCAACTGGGTCAGCAGCCCCGCCACCTCCAGCGGGTGGGAGAAATAGGGATCGCCGGAAGCGCGCTTCTGCGATCCGTGCGCCTTCATGGAGAAGACGTAGGCGCGATTGAGCTTGTCCTCGTCCGCGTTGGGATCGTAGGAGCGGACCCGCTCAACCAGTTCGTACTGGCGCATCATGGACGCCCCGCCCGGCCCCTGGCCTGGTGGGCGCGGCGGGCCGCGACAGGCGCGGCGCGGCCGTTCAGGGTGCCATCCATGCGGAAATAGCCAAGGGGGACGGGTCGCTTACCCACGGCCTGCCCCATCACCGGCTCAGAGGCCCTCGTCGTCGCCGAGGTCGTCACCCTGCGCCACATCCTCGGCGGCATCCTCGCCACCCAGGTCGTCATCCTCGCCGGCGGCGCCCTGTACGGCCCAGGCCTGTTCACCGGCCATCAGCTCGATGATCTCTTCCTCAGGCTCGTCCTGCTCCTGGACGCGCTGATGCCCCTTGATCAGGGAGTTCTTCAGGCTGTCCAGCACCACCGTCTCGTCCGCGATCTCACGCAGGGCGACGACCGGGTTCTTGTCGTTGTCGCGATCGACCGACAGCGGCGCGCCGGCCGCCACGTCCCGCGCCCGCTGGGCCGCCATCATCACCAGTTCGAACCGGTTCGGAACCTTCAGGACGCAATCTTCAACGGTAACGCGGGCCATACCTTGCTCACTCCAACAACGAAACGGGTGCCGGGAATAGGGGCACCGAACACCATCCCATAGTTATAAGGGGCCGGTTTCGCGGTTGCAAGGAAGGCGACGTCCGGTCAGCCGCATTCCTGCGTTACGTCCCCTGGGAGGCCCCCGCCGGCACCGCTATTCCCGCGATGCGCTCCGTCACCTGCCCCGCCGGTAGTCCCGCCACCAGGTCCGCCATCCCCAGGCCAGACACCGGATGCCGCCAGGCTGGCGCGATGTCGCGCAAGGGCAGCAGGACGAAGGCGCGCTGGTCCATGCGGGGATGGGGCAGCACCGGCGCCTCCGACCGGATCTCGGCATGGTAGGCCAGAAGGTCCAGGTCCAGCCCCCGTGCCTCGTTCACCTGCCGCCGCACCCGTCCGAACGCCGCCTCGACGCGGTGCAGGACGGCCAGCAGCGCCGGGGCGTCCAGGCCCGTTTCCACCCGCAGCACGCCATTGACATACCAAGGCTGGTCGGACACCGGCACCGGGGCGCTGCGGTACCAGGGTGACACCGCCGCCACCGTCAGCCCTTCATGCCCCAGCGCCCGCACCGCCGCGGCCACCACGTCCCGCGGCCCGCCGATGCCAGGAACCGACAGGTTCGAGCCCACCCCCACCAGAATCATTTGCCTTCCCCACGCTACGGCCCCCACTCCGGCAGGCGCCGGCATCTACTCGTTAGGCTTAAAAATCGCCTCAGTCTCCACGGATGACATCCCCAAAAGACAGATGCGACTTTAAACACACCGGGCGCGACCATATCTCGCTTGAACGCGTTAACTCATTCACTTTATGTAGGCGCTTGTCAGCGCGCTATAAAGACGGCACGCTACTGGTAATTGAACCCCTTGCATTACTGCCCCAATTAATATTCGAAGGAATATAAAATGCTGCATTATCCGGAGGAGCGCCTCGCCCTGTTCATAGATGGCGCCAACTTGTTCGCCGCCGCACGGGCCCTGAATTTCGATATCGACTATAAGCGCTTGCTGAATTTCTGCGGAAAAAAGGGGCGCCTGATTCGCGCCTTCTACTACACCGCGCTGGTCGAGGACCAGGAGTACTCCCCCATTCGTCCACTGGTCGATTGGCTGGACTATAACGGCTATACCATGGTCACGAAGCCGACCAAGGAATACACCGACGCGTCCGGCCGCCGGAAGATCAAGGGCAACATGGACATCGAACTGGCCATCGATGTCATGGAAATGGCGCAGCATTTGGACCACATCATGCTGTTCTCCGGCGACGGCGACTTCCGCCGCTTGGTGGAGGCGGTGCAGCGCAAGGGCGTGCGCGTCTCGGTGATCAGCACCGTGCGCTCCACCCCGCCCATGATCGCCGATGAATTGCGCCGCCAGGCCGACAACTTCATCGAACTGATGGACCTGGCGCCCGATATCGCCCGCGCCCATGCCCCCCGCCCGCCGGTGGAGCATGCCCAGCATCTCGACACCACGCCGGTGGAATGATATCCGGCGCCCACACGACACCGTAACGGGCGCCGCTTTCCATGACTCAGATCCTGACACCGCCGGGGCATGACCGTTCCCCAAGCCCGCCAGGGCGGGACTGCCCGCTATGTCCCCGGCTGGTGGACTATCGCCTGCGCAACCGCGCGGCTTTCCCCGACAAGTTCAACGGGCCGGTGCCGTCCTTCGGCGGCCTGGACGCCCGCCTGCTGGTGGTGGGCCTGGCGCCGGGCTTGCGCGGCGCCAACTTCAGCGGCCGCCCCTTCACCGGCGATTATGCCGGCGACCTGCTGTACGCCACCCTGCTGAAGTTCGGCTTCGCCACCGGCCAATACCTGGAGCGGCCGGACGACGGCTTGACCCTGGTCGACGCGCGCATCACCAACGCCGTGCGCTGCGTGCCGCCGGAAAACAAGCCGACGCCGGAGGAATCGCACACCTGCCGCCCCTTCCTGGTGGCGGAACTGGCGGCCATGACCCGGCTGAAGGCCGTGGTGGCCCTGGGCTCCGTCTCCCATACCAGCGTCATCCGCACCTTCGGCCTGCGCCAGGCGGCCCATCCCTTCGGCCACGGCGCGCGGCATGACCTTGGCAAGGGCGTGACGCTGTTCGACAGCTATCACTGCTCCCGCTACAACACCAACACCGGCCGGCTGACCGACGCCATGTTCGAGGACGTGTTCAAGGCGGTGCGGGGGTACCTGGGCGCATAGGGAAAAGCCCCCTAAAAGGGAAAGGGCCGGAGTGTCCGCTCCGGCCCTTTCCCCTTTCAGGACGGCTTTCGGAATCAGCCTTTGGCCCGCATCAGGCGCGCCTTGTCCCGCTGCCAGTCGCGTTCCTTCTCCGCCTCGCGCTTGTCACCCTTCTTCTTGCCCTTGGCCACGCCGATCTCGACCTTGGCGTAGCCGCGGTCGTTGAAATAGATCGACAGGGGAATCAGGGTGACGCCGTCACGGCGAATGGAGGCGAACAGCTTGTCCATTTCGCGGCGGCGCACCAGCAGCTTGCGCGCCCGCTTGGGCTCATGCTGGAAGAAGCGGCCGGCCAGCTGGTATTCCGGGAAATGGGCGTTGATCAGGTACAACTCCCCATCCCGCTCACCGGCGTAGGACTCGGCGATGCTGACCCGGCCGGCGCGAAGCGACTTCACCTCCGTGCCGGTCAGCATGATGCCCGCCTCGATCGTTTCGGTAATGAAAAAATCGAAGCGGGCCCGCCGGTTCTGGGCGGCGTACTTATGTTCGTCGGCACGTGCCATGGTGGCTACCCGGCCCTTTCCCTCAACTCAGCAGGCCGGCGCCGACCAGGGCCGCGCGCACCAGTTCCTGCGTGGCCGGGGTGGTCTCCACCAGCGGCAGGCGCAGTTCCGGACGGCACAGGCCCAGCAGGCTGGCGGCGTACTTCACCGGCGCCGGGCTGGTTTCCACGAACATGGCGTGGTGTAGCGGCATCAGCAGGTCGCGGATGCGGGCCATCTCCACCAGGTCGCCCCGCACCCAGGCGTTCTGCATCTCGGCGCACAGGCGCGGCGCCACGTTGGCCGTAACGGAGATGCAGCCGACACCGCCCTGGGCGAGGAAGGCCGTGGCGGTGGCGTCCTCACCCGACAGCTGGATGAAGTCCGCGCCGATTTCGACCCGTGTGCGCAACGGCCGCACCAAATCAGCGGTGGCGTCCTTCACGCCAACGATGTTAGGCAACGCCGCGAGGCGGGCCATGGTGGCGATCGACATGTCGATCACGCTGCGGCCGGGAATGTTATAAATGATGATGGGCAGGTCGGCCGCATCATGGATGGCTTTGAAATGCTGGTAGAGACCTTCTTGCGTCGGCTTGTTGTAGTAGGGCGTCACCACCAGGGCGGCGTCGGCCCCGACGGCCTTGGCGTGCTTGGTCAGGCTGATGGCCTCGGCCGTGGAGTTGGAGCCGGTGCCGGCGACCACGGGGACGCGGCGGTTCGCCACCTCGACGCACAGCTCGACCAGACGGCGGTGCTCCTCATGGCTCAGCGTCGGCGACTTGCCGGTGGTGCCGCAGGGGACCAGGCCATGCGTGCCCTCTTTCACCTGCCAGTCCACCAGGGCCTGGAAGGCGCGCTCGTCCACTTTACCGTCGGTGAACGGCGTGATCAGGGCGACGAGGGAACCGGCGAGGGCGGGCATGGCGGTGGTCATCTCTGCAATCTCCGTGGGCATTCGACCCGAAAGGCGCGAACCTTAGCGGCCCGGCACCTGGGTGACAAGCGACGAGAAAAGGCCCCCTGGGCCCCGTTCCGGCGGGGGCTGGCGGCCTTGATCCTGCCGCTTTCGCTCGTGGCGGCGCCGCTGGCGGCCCAGGCCCAGTCCTCCAGCGACATCAGCACCTATCGCGCCGCCTTCAAGGCCGCCGACAGGGGCAAGTGGGCCGACGCCCACAAGCTGGCCGAGCGCGGCCACGATGCGCTGGCGGACAAGGTGCTGACCTGGATGGATCTCAGCCGCAGCGACACCGACGCCAGCTTCCAGGAACTGACCGACTTCATCGACGGGAATCCGGATTGGCCCGGCCTGGCCGCCCTGCGGCGCAACGCCGAAATCCGCATGCCCAATTTCGGCGACACGCCGACGCGCGACTGGTTCGACAGGCATCCGCCCCTGACCACCGCCGGCTTCATGCGTTACGCCGACAGCCTGCTGAACCTGGGCGACAGCGAAAAGGCCATCGGCCTGATCCGCGACCGCTACATCAAGGGCAATTTCGGCGTGGTGGACGAGCGGACGTTCCGCACCAAGTACGTGGCCATCCTGCGGCCCGCCGACCATTGGGCCCGCCTGGACCGCCTGCTGTGGGAGAACGACGAGGAGGACGCGCGGCGCATGCTGCCCATCGTCGACCCCGGCCACCAGGCGGTGGCCCTGGCCCGCCTGGCCATGGCCGACCTGGATCCGGGCGTGGAGCGCCTGTTGCAGCAGGTGCCCGCCCCGTTGATGAGCGAGCCCGGCATCACCTATGAACGCCTGCGCTGGCGCCGCCGCAAGGAGATGGACGCCGGCGCGCTGGAGATCGTGGAGAACCTGCCTAAAGACACTGGACCTAAAGACACTGGACGGGATCTGGGGCATCCGGAAGCCTGGTGGACGGAACGCCACATCCTGGCCCGCCACCTGATGGACCAGGGCCAGATGCAGCGCGCCTATCGCCTGGCGGCCAACCACGGCGTGACCGACGGCCTGGGCTTCATCCAGGCGGAGTTCCTGGCCGGCTGGCTGTCGCTGCAGTTCCTGAACAAGCCGGAGCAGGCGCTGGACCACTTCACCCGGCTGTATGAGGGCGTGTCCTCCCCCGTCGGGCAGTCGCGTGGCGCCTACTGGGCCGGCCGGGCCTGCGAGAAACTGGGCAACCCGGAACGCGCCCGCCAGTGGTATGAGCTGGGCGCCCGTTACGGCAGCACCTTCTACGGCATGATGGCGCAGGAGAAGCTGGGCCAGGCGGAGGCCATCCCCATCGCCCCCACGCCCTCCGCCGACGCCCGCGCCAAGTTCGAGAAGAATGAGCTGGTGCGTGCCGCCCGCCTGCTGGACAAAACGCTGGCCGAGGACGACGACCGCGTGGACCTGTTCCTGCGCAAGCTGTCGCAGGACGCCAAGACGCCGGACGACTTCGTGCTGGTGGCCAAGGCGGCGCTGGAGATGCACCGCCGCGACCTGGGCGTGGGCATCAGCCGGCTGTCGCTGAACAAGGGCATCGTGCTGGCCGACGCCGGCTACCCCATCGTGTCCAGCCGTCTGCCGGCACAGCCGGAGCCGGCGCTGATCCATGCCCTGATCCGCCAGGAAAGCAGCTTCAAGGTCGACGCGGCCAGCGGCGCCGGGGCGCTGGGCCTGATGCAGCTGATGCCCCCCACGGCGCAGCAACTGGCCAAGCGCGAGGGCATGAAATACACGGTCGCCAAGCTGACGCACGACCCGGACTTCAACATCCGGGTGGGTAGCGTGTTCGTGCAGGATCTGCTGGACCGGTTCGGCGGCTCCTACATCCTGGCCATCGCCGCCTACAATGCCGGCCCCGGACGGGTGGCCAACTGGCTGCGCGATTATGGCGATCCCCGTATCGAGGCCGTGGATCCGGTGGATTGGATCGAGACGCTGCCCTTCTACGAGACGCGCAACTATGTCCAGCGCGTGCTGGAGAACCTGCACGTCTACCGCATCCGCATGGGGGGCCGGCAGTTGCCCATGACCACGGATTTGAAGCGCGGCACGGCCGGCTGATGGCCAATCCGCAACACTATTTTGGTTAATGCGCGCAAAAGGTTAGCTGGGCTACCCTCAGACCCACTGTTAACTTGTGATTAATCACGGAGACCATATCCTACCAGGGTAAACAGCCCCCGGTAGGTACGCGCTATGGCCTCTGTCCCCCTGGCTCCGCAGCCGCTCCCCACCCCCTTGCTGCGGGCCGCCGCCGTTCATCATCGCCTGGTCGACGCCTTCATCCAGCTGACGCGGACCGAACTGGCCCGCCAGCGCGATGATTATGCCCGCGAAAGCCTTAATGAATTGCTCGACGTGCTGACGGGCCAGCTCGCCGCCTATGGTCCCAACGCCGCCATCACACCGCTGGTGGGAATGGAGGCGGCCAACCAGCCTTAACCTGCGGGTAGGCGACATGGCGCATGACGCCCCACGGAAGAGTGGCGCGAGTCGGCGCGTATACCCGTCGGCACCCAAACTTTTCAGCGGCGGTACCCCCGGCATCATCGCCGCATCATGGGCCCGCGATTGTTATAGGAACCAAAAAAGATGAATACGTTTGTATTCTCTCAGCTAAACAGCTCTAAAGAAGGAAACGGTGAGGACAGGTTGAGTGTGGGGAGACAATGCCAGTTGTCAGCGTCGAGACATCTCCATACTCTCGCCCAACTCTGACTTCCTACCTTTGTAGGCTGTGCTGTCGTCCCATCCGATGAACTCAGGCGGCGCCTTATCGACTTGGAGTAGTGCCCATGCCCCGTAGGACTAAGAACACGGTTGTTGCCGAACTAGAAGGCAAGATTGAGAACCACGTCGCCAGCCGCATCCGTTTGCGGCGCGGTCTTCTGGGGATGAGCCAATCGGATCTCGCCCGTGCCTTGGGCATCACCTTCCAGCAGGTGCAGAAGTACGAGCGGGGATCCAACCGCGTCTCGGTGGGCAAGCTGTATCGTCTGGCCGAAATCCTGGATGTGCCGCTGACCTTCTTCTTCGACGACCTGGATGGAGGCGCCGACCGCCCCGCCCCCACCACCTTCAGCGCGCCGGACGAGGGCTCGCCCCTGCTGTCGCGTCGCGACCTGGATCTGTTGCGCGCCTGGCGTAACGCCCCGGCGGACATCGCCGACTGCGTGGCCGGCCTGCTGCGCGCGGTGTCGCAGGACGATGACGGTGTCGTGGCCGTGGCCGCCGCTCCCGCCGCCCCGGCCGCGGACGAGGAAGACGCCAATGGCGAGACCAAGCCCACCCGCCGCCGCCGCGGCGCCGTGTGGGACCCCGCCGACATGTACAAGGCGGCCAAGGCCCCCAAGCGCGGCAAGTCGGCCCCCACGCCGCCGTGAGCGGCGGCAGGCATGCCGAACGAATAAGGGCTCGGAAGGGGACATCCTTCCGAGCCCTTTTCGTTTCGGTGCCGCGAACGTGGCGCCCGCTATCCCTTCTTCACGAACTCCGCCCGCAGCACCAAGCCCTTGATGGTGTCGTGCCGGCAGTCGATCTCCTGCGCGTCGCCGGTCAGGCGGATGGACTTGATGACCGTGCCGCGCTTCAGCACCTGGTTGGCGCCCTTCACCTTCAGGTCCTTGATCAGGGTCACGCTGTCGCCATCGGCCAGCAGGTTGCCCACGGAATCCCGCACCTCGACCACGCCCGCGGCCCCATCGGCGGCCGCCGCGTTCGCGGCCGCCTGGCTGGCCGGGATCCACTCGCCGCTGGCCTCGTCGTAGACGAATTCTTCATCGACCGAACTGTTCATCAGGAACCTCAATCTCCGCGCATGGGCCACCGCCGCCCGGAGGCGCCTGAAGGCGCGGGACGCGGTGGCGACGATATGTCTGGTTTGCCGGATTGCCGGGCGCCGGCACGCCGCCGGCACGCCGCCGGCGGGAAGGTAGCGGACGGGCAGGCCTCCGTCACCCTGGAAAGCCGCACTGGTGCTACAATGGCCCCCGAGGAGTCAAGCCATCCAGGAGCCCACCATGGCCGATCTTCCCCAGGAACTCGAAGGCACCCGTGTGCTGGTCTGCGCCGATGACGGCCCGCTGCTGGCCGGGGACCAGGACGCCGTGCCCCTGATCGGCCTGGCATGGGAATATGGCGCCCGGGTGGTGGCCATCCCCCTCGGCCGCCTGGCGCCCGGTTTCCTCACGCTGGCGACCGGCCAGGCGGGGGCGATCATCCAAAAGTTCGCCAACTATCAGCTGCGTCCCGTCATCGTCGGCGACGTCAGCGCCTGGACGGCCGGCAGCGGGGCCCTGCGCGCTTTCATCGATGAGGCCAACCGGGGCCGGGTCGTGTGGTTCGTGGATGATCTGGCGGCCCTGGGACGGCGTTTGGCGGCATGACCGGGCAGGACCCCATCACCATGGCGGCGCTTATCAGCGCGCCGCCGGGGCGCGTCTGGGCGGCGCTGACCGCCCCTGCCCTGATGGCGCGCTGGATGGCGGACGAACCCGTGGCCGTCACCGCCGACTGGCGGGCCGGCGGGGCCATCACGATAGGGGGCACGCTGCACGGCATGGCGTTCGAGAATCGCGGCGTCATCGAGGTGTTCGAACCGGCCACCGCGTTCCAGTACGCCTACTGGAGCAGCCTGTCGGCGGCGCGCCTGGCCGACCGGCCGCAAAACCGCACCAGGGTACGCTTCGACCTGGCGGCGGCGGAGGGGGGCACATCCCTGGCGCTGACCTTGCGTGACTTTCCGGAGCCGTCCATCCGGCCGCACGCCCAGCTCTACTGGGGGCCGACGCTCAACATCCTGAAACGGGTGGCGGAAGAAGGATAGACGGGCATCGTTTCGCGGCCGGAACCGGAAACGACAAAGCCGCCCCGAAGGGCGGCTTGTCCGTTCACTTGCCCCATGACGTGGCCTGGGCAAGTGATGGCGGAGGGGATGGGATTCGAACCCACGGTACCAGTTTCCCGGTACGACGGTTTAGCAAACCGTTGCCTTCAGCCACTCGGCCACCCCTCCGTCCACCGACTGTCGTCGGCGGTTCGCGTATGTACTCGGGCGGCGGCCCCCTTGTCAACGATAACGGTAAGGAAAAATCGCCGGAAAATGAAAAGGGGGGCCGACCGGCCCCCCGCCCATGCCGCGCCTGGGGAAAGCCCAGGCCCGGCGCCACTTTTACCTGTCGGACCAAGGCGCAAGCGCCCGGTCCTGACCTTGGGCCTGCGGATGTCAGCCCTTCAGCTTGGCGGCCAGGATCTCGTTCACCAGGGCGGGATTCGCCTTGCCCTGGGTGGCCTTCATGACCTGGCCGACGAAGAAGCCGAACAGCTTGTCCTTGCCACTGCGGAACTCCGCCACCTTGTCGGCGTTGGCCGCCATCACGGCCGCGATGGCCTGGTCGATGGCGCCCGTGTCGGTCACCTGGCGCAGCCCCTTCTCCTCCACGATCTGGGCGGCGGGCTTGCCCGTCTCCAGCATGTCGGCGAACACCTCCTTGGCGATGCGGCCGGAGATGGTGTTGTCGGCGATCAGGTCGATCAGGCCGCCCAGCGCCGCGGCGCTGATGGGCGAGCTGTCGATGTCGGCACCCGTCTTGTTCAGGGCGCCCAGCAGATCGCCGATGACGAAGTTGGCCGCCATCTTGGGATCGCGGCCCCGGGCCACCTCTTCATAGAAGTCGGCGCGCGAGCGTTCGGCCACCAGCACGCCGGCGTCATAGACCGGCAGCTTGTAGTCGGCCATGAAACGGGCCTTCTTCTCGTCCGGCAGCTCCGGCAGGGTGCGCTTGATCTCCTCCACCCAGGCGGGGTCCAGTTCCAGCGGCAGCAGGTCCGGATCGGGGAAGTAGCGGTAGTCGTGCGCCTCCTCCTTGGAGCGCATGGACCGCGTCTCGCCCTTGTTCGGGTCCCACAGGCGGGTTTCCTGCACCACAACGCCGCCGTCCTCGATCACCTGGACCTGGCGCTGGGCCTCGTACTCGATGGCCTGCTGGACATAGCGGATGGAGTTGACGTTCTTCGTCTCCGTCCGGGTCCCGTACTTCTCGCCCGGCTTGCGCACCGACACGTTGATGTCGCAGCGCATGGAGCCTTCCTCCATGTTGCCGTCGCAGGTGCCGAGATAGCGCAGGATGGTGCGCAGCTTGCGCAGGTAGGCGGCGGCCTCCTCCGGCGTGCGCATGTCGGGTTCCGACACGATTTCCATCAGGGCCACGCCCGACCGGTTCAGGTCGATGTAGGTCTTGGTCGGGTTCTGGTCGTGCAGGCTCTTGCCCGCGTCCATCTCCAGGTGCAGGCGGGTGATGCCCACCTCGCGGGTGGAGCCGTCCGCCAGGTCGAGCACGATGGTGCCGTGGCCGACGATGGGCTGCTGGAACTGGCTGATCTGATAGCCGGAGGGCAGGTCGGCGTAGAAGTAGTTCTTGCGGTCGAAGACCGAGCGCAGGTTGATCCGCGCCTTCAGCCCCAGGCCCGTGCGCACCGCCTGTTCCACGCAGACCTCGTTGATCACCGGCAGCATGCCGGGGAAGCCCGCGTCCACGAAGCTGACTTGGCTATTGGGCGCGGCGCCGAAGGCGGTCGCCGCCCCGCTGAACAACTTGGCATTGGAGACGACCTGGGCATGGACCTCCAGCCCGATCACCACTTCCCATTCGCCCGTCTCGCCCGCAATCCGATAAGCCATCGTCTTCGCCATCAAGTCCAATCATGGAGTGAGGGGTTTTCATGGCCGGAATCGCGTGAAAACGCAACCGGCTTGGACGACGACGCTGCCCGGCGCGGTTTCATGCCAACTTCTCGAACACGACGGGCCGCCGACTAAAAATTGCAGCGCCCGAATTAACATTTTATTTTAGATGGTGAAATAAGCATGGAAATTCGATGCGAAAATTAAGACATCATCAACCAGGCCCCGATTACCTACGGCCTAGTCCACTCCCGTGACAGGATTATCGCGATGCTCCGGTCCCTCAAGATCGCCCATAAGCTGGGCCTGGCCGTCCTGCTTTTCCTGGTTCCCGTGGCCTACCTGCTGTACGCCCTGATCGCGCAGCAGCAGATTTCCATCGATTTCGCGGCGAAGGAACTGGCCGGCACCGCCTACCTGAGGGGCCTGCAGACCGTCCAGGCCCGCCTGGCCGCGGCGGAGACGGGTGGGGCCACCGTGGACATGGACGCCAGCGCCACCACGGTGCGCCAGCTGCAGGCCGCGTGGGGGCAGGACATGGAAAGCGGCGGCAAGGCGGATGAACTGCTGGCGGCCCTGGGCAAGAAGGACGCCGCCGCCGCCCGGACGACCCTGCGCGCGCTGATCGCCCAGATCGGCGACAAGTCGAACCTGATCCTGGATCCGGACCTGGACAGCTTTTACGTCATGGACATCGTCCTGGTGAAGCTGCCCGACCTGCAGGACCAGACCACCGGCCTGCGGGCGGTGACGCATCAGGCCGGGGACAACAAGGTCGACCTGTTCGTGGCCCTGGGTGGGGTGAAGTCGCTGCTGTCCGGGGTCAATTCCTCCGCCACCTCTGCTTATGGCGGCAATGCGGACGGCAGCGTGAAGAGGGCCCTGGAAGCCCCCGTCGCCGCCCTGCGGAAGGCCGCCGGCATTCTGACCGCCGAAGCCGAAAAGGGCAGCGTCGCCGATGCGGACACGGCATCGGCGCTGAAAACGCAGGACGCGCTGTACACCGCCGCGTCAGCCGACCTGGAACGCCTGCTGAACGCGCGGATCAGCGGCTTCAAAGCCACGCAACTGCGCGTGCTGCTGATCTCGCTGGCGCTGTTCGCCATTGCCGGCGGCGCCGTCTATCTGGTGGTGCGCCGTTTCGTCATCACGCCGCTCAGCGACCTGACCGGCGCCATGTCCGGCCTGGCCCAGGGCCGCCTGGACACCAGCATCGCCCATGCCGACAATGGGGACGAGGTCGGCGCCATGGCCCGCGCCCTGGTGGTGTTCAAGGAAAACGCCCAGCGCACCCACGCGCTGGAGGCGGCCCAGGCACTGGACCAGGAGAGGCGGCTGCGCCGCCAGCAGGCGCTGGAAACCTTGACCAGGGACTTCCAGCTGGCCATCAGCGCCGAGCTGCGGGGCATGGCCGCCGCCGCCACGGAGCTGGAGGCCACCGCCGGCTCGCTGGCCAACCAGGCGGACAACACCGCCGCCCGCACCCAGGCCGCCGACGACAGCGCCGCCCGCGCCACGGCCAACACCCAGACGGTCGCGGCCGCCACCGAGCAACTGGCCGCCAGCAGCAACGAGATCGGCGCCCAGGCCGAGCAGACCGCCGCCACCACCAAGACCGCGGTGCAGGAGGCGGAACACGCCCGCAACGTGGTGGATGAGCTGGCCACCGTCGCCGACGGCGTGAACGAGGTGGTGCGCTTCATCCAGACCATCGCCGCCCAGACCAACCTGCTGGCGCTGAACGCCACCATCGAAGCGGCGCGCGCCGGGGAGGCCGGCAAGGGCTTCGCCGTGGTGGCGACCGAGGTCAAGGGCCTGGCGAACCAGACGGCGCAGGCGACGGAAGACATCCAGGCCCGGGTCAGCGGCGTGAAGGCCGCCGCCGACAACGCCATCGGCATCATCAACCGCATCGCCACCACCATCGCCGTCGTCGACGGCAATTCCGGCGCCATCGCCGCCGCCGTCAGCCAGCAGAGCGCCGCCACCGGGGAGATCAGCCGGAACGTGGCGGAGGCCGCCGCCCGCACGCAGGAGGTGACCGAATCCCTGACGCTGGTGCGCGACAGCGCGGAATTCACCAAGGAAGCGTCGGGGCAATTGCTGGTCGCGGCCAACGAGCTGTCGCGCCAGTCGGAACAGCTGCGCACGGATGTGGAGCACTTCCTGGTCGCCATGCAGACGGCCGAGGACCGCCGCCAGTTCGACCGCCATGACATCGAACTGCCCGCCCGGGTGGGCGCGCCGGGGGCCGCCCTCTCCGGTCCGGCGACGCATCGCCTGGTCAATATCGGCCGGGGCGGATGCGCGGTGAGCGGCCCCACCATCGGCGGCGCCGGTCATGAGGTCGAGGTCGAATTGGAGGGAAGCCGTTTCCGGGGCCGGGTCACCAACCAGGAGGGCGACACCACGCGTATCCAGTTCCGCCTGACGGACGACTCCGCCCAAGCCGTGGACGCCCTGGTCGCCCGGCATAAGGCCGCAGCCTGACGCCGGCGTCTTCCGGGCTGGCAAATCCCGGAAAAGATAGGACGACCAAGCACTAGAATACAAACAATCGGCATGGGGCGCCCACAAGTATGGATTTTGGCCCAGTAGGGCTAATGCTAACGATTCAGGCTGGCCGGGAAAGATAATCACAGAAGAATTGTGAGGTCGGGATGCGTTTCCAGAACTCGCCGCCATCCTCCAGCAACGGCGATACCCATCCCTCCCCCTTCCGTTGGCGACTGCCGGGCGCCGATGGCGTGCCTGGCGGCTACAGCCGCATTGCCATTCTTTTACCCTCGCTGGTCCTGGCGTTGGCGCTGGTCGGCGGCGCGGTGGTCGCGCGGCTCACCGATATCCATAACCGCGCCTTGGCCGCCGGCAGCCTGTCGGCGCGCGCCGGCGAGATGACGGAAGACCTGCGCCAGCAGCTGACGCTGTACCAATATGGCCTGCGCGGCGCCCGCGGCGCGGCGGTCGTCGCCGGGCCGGACTCCCTGACCGTGGACCAGTTCCGCCGCTACAGCCAAACGCGCTCCCTGGAGAAGGAATTCCGGGGGGCGGCCGGTTTCGGCATCGTGCGGCGGGTGCCCATCGCCGAGGAGGAAGCCTTCGTCGGGCGGGAGCGCCGTGGCGGCCGTCCCGGATTCCGCGTCTGGGAGCTGAGCCCCCACGATGGCGAACACGCGGTCATCCAGTTCGTGGAACCCGAAGGCGTGAACGCCACCGCCGTGGGACTGGACATCGCCTCCGAACCCGCGCGCCATGCCGCCGCCATAGCCGCGATGCGGTCGGGCGAACCCCGCCTGACCGCGCCCATCTCCCTGGTGCAGGCCCCCGAAGACCAGGGTGGATTCCTGCTGCTGCTGCCCATTTACCGGCAGGGGGCGGATCCCGGCACGCCCGACGCGCGCGAGGCCGCGACGGTGGGGTGGGCCTATACCCCCTTCCTGATCAGCAAGATGATCGCCGGATCGGAGCTGATGCGGGCGGACGTCGGCTTCACCGTGAGCGATGTGACCGACGGCGCGGGTGCCGCCCCCTTCTACCAAACCCCCGTCCCCGCCATAGGCTTCGTCGATGCCTTGGTCCACGATGATCGCCTCTCCATATTCGGCCGCCAGTGGCTGATCCATTACCGGGCGACGCCCCTCCTGCGGCAGGCCCTGAACCTCACGCCGCCCCTGCTGGCGGCGGGCGGCGTCGGCGTCACCGGCGTCCTGCTGGCCTTGCTGTCGCACCTCTACATGGCGAACCGCGCCCGCCGGTTGGCCGCCGGTCAGGAGCAGGCCCGCCAGACGGACATGCTGGAGCGGGAGGTCAAGGCGCGCACGGCCGACCTGGCGCAGCGGGAGGCCCGCTTCAAGACGCTGACGGAGCTGTCCACCGACTGGTATTGGGAAACCGACGCCGACGGCCGCTTCACCGCCGTGTCACAGGGCGTCTCGCGCATCGGGCAGGACCATCAGAGCCTGATCGGCAAGACCCGGCGGGAGCTGTCGGCCGACGCCCAAGACCCGCGCCTGGAGCAATATGAGGATTTCGTCCGGCGCGGACAGCCGTTCCGCGACCTGCGGTATGACCTGATAGGCAATGACGGCGCCTTGCGCCACATCGTCATCAGCGGCACCCCCATCCTGGATGCCGCCGGCGCCTGCGTCGGCTATCGCGGATCGGGGCGCGACGTCACCGAACAGCTTCGGTCCGAGGAGGCGCTGCGCGCCACCTCATCGCGCCTGGCCTTGGCCACCAAGGCTAGCGGCATCGCCATCTGGGAATACGACGTGGCCACGGGCCACCTGGATTGGGACGACCAGATGTTCCAGCTTTACGGCGCGCGGCGCGACGGCGAGGACTGCTTTTCCATCTGGTGGACCCATTGCCATCCGGACGACACGGCGCGCGTGGCGGCGGAGTTCCAGCGCGTGCTTGAGGGCGGCGCCGATCTGGATACGGAATTCCGCGTGGTGCGTGCCGACGGCGGCGCGCGCCATGTGAAGGGCGCCTCGATCACCGACAGGGACGCCGACGGCCGCCCGATCCGCATCATCGGTGTGAACTGGGACATCACCGAGGTGCGCGACCGCGAGGCCGCCCTGGTCGCGGCCCAAGCCGCCGCCGAGGCGGCCAGCCGGGCCAAGACCGATTTCCTGGCCAACATGAGCCATGAGATCCGCACCCCGATGAACGCCGTCCTGGGCCTGACCCAGTTGCTGGCCGAGTCCCGCCTGTCCCCCCAGCAGCGAGACTTCGTCACCAAGATTTCCTCGGCCGGCCGCGGCCTGATGGCGCTGATCAACGACATCCTCGATTTTTCGAAGGTGGAGGCGGGACAGCTGGACCTTGAGCATGCTGAATTCCAACTGCCCGACCTGGTGGACGGGCTGGTGTCGCTGGTGTCGGTCAACGCCGATGAGAAGAAGCTGGCCCTGGCGTCGACCATCGCGCCCCACACGCCGGCGCTGGTCGTGGGCGACCGCCTGCGGCTGCAGCAAATCCTGTTGAACCTGCTGGGCAACGCCATCAAGTTCACCCAAGCCGGCAGTGTGATGCTGGATGTCCGCGTCGTCGCCTGGCCTCGGCCGGATCGGGTGGCACTGCGATTCTCGGTGACCGACAGTGGCATCGGCATTCCCGCCCACGCCATCCCCACGCTGTTCAGCGCCTTCACCCAGGCCGATAGTTCGACCACCCGCCGCTATGGCGGCAGCGGCCTGGGGCTGGCCATCAGCAAGCGCCTGGTCACCCTGATGGGCGGCGAGATCGGGGTGGAAAGCCAGCCCGGCGCCGGCAGCACCTTCTGGTTCATCGTGCCTCTGGACGTGGCGTCGCCGTCTCAGGCGGCGGGCCAGGCGAACCGAACCGTGCCACCGCCGGGGGCCGCCGCGAGCGCCCCACGGTCACGGCGGCCGAAGCGGCTGAAAGGGCTGCGCCTGCTGATGGTGGAGGACAACAGCATCAACCAGGAGGTGGGCCGGTTGATCCTGGAGCGCGAGGGGGCCAACGTCACCATCGCCGCCGACGGCGCGCAGGCCTTGGCCCGGCTTCGGGCCCGCCCCGGTTCCGTGGATCTGGTGCTCATGGACATGCAGATGCCGGTGATGGACGGCTATGAGGCCACCCGGCTGATCCGTCAGGAGCCGGGCCTGGGCACTCTTCCCGTCGTGGCGCTGACCGCCGGCGTCCTGGATGCCGAACGCGCCCGCGCCTACGCGGCGGGAATCACCGACTTCATGACCAAGCCATTCGATCTGGACCAGATGGTCGCCACCATCCTGCGCCACGTGCCGAAGGTCGCGGCGCCACGCCAGGACCGTGTCGTGGCCGCGGCCGCGCCATCGCCCGCCCCACTGGCGCGCCTGCGCGCCATCCTGCCCGACCTGGACGAACGGCTGGAGGCCATGGGGCTCGAGGACAATGAGGATCTGTACCTCGGCCTGATCGAGCGTTTCGTGCGGGAGTTCGCCGACGCGGCGCAGGATCTGCGCCAGGCGGTGGTGGATGGCAGGCCCGCCGACGCGGCCCACCGGCTTCATACTTTGCGCGGCGCGGCCGGCCAGATCGCCCCGCGCGGCCTGGTCACCGCCGTGGCGGCGGCGGAGCACGCGCTGGCGCACCAGAACTGGGCGGTATGGGATGCCAGTCTCAATATCCTGGCGACAGCCGTGGGCAAGCTGGCGGCGGCCGTGAGGTGACGGCCGTCGCCAGCGCGGCTGGGACTCACGCCTGCTGGATGGCCGATAGCAGCCAGCGGCCACCATCCGCCCGCACGAAGGTCCAGAGTTCCTGCACCTCTTCCGGACGATGCTCATCGCCCGAGACGACGCGGCCGGTGTTCTCATCCACCGTCCAGTCGCGGGCGCGCCAGCGCAGCAGGGCGGTGCAGTAGGTGCGGCCGTCCTCGTGCCAGCTTTCCACCACGTCGCCCTTCACCAGCTGGACGTCGGCCACCAGGTTGCGGATGCCGCGGCTCTGGTTCTCCGTCATCTCCTCGCCGTAGTAGGACAGCATCTCCGGCGTCAGGTGGCGGCGCAGGGCCGTCAGGTCGCCCTTGCTCCAGCTGTCCATGATGCCGGTCAGGATCTGCTCGAACGCCGACAGGTCCTGGCCCTGCATCTGCACGCCGATGGCGGGCACGGGCGGCGGGGGCGGCACGGGCGCGCCCCCTGATTGTAACCGTTGCCGAAGGGCGTGGCCTGGTAGGGCGCGTCCTGTGGCGGGTACAGCTCATAGGTCATGCCCGACGCCGGGGCCGTGCGCGGGCCGCTGATGGCCATGCGCACCAGGCGGAAGATCAGATAGGCGATGCCCAGCATGATCAGCAGGCGCAGGAAACCGCCAAAGGCGCCACCCGAGCCGCTGCCATAGTCGCCGCCCACGCCGTAGCCGTGATGGCCGAACAGCGAGTTGTACAGGCTGGCGCCGAGGAAACCGCCCATCATGCCGGACAGGAAGGGATGGCGCTGGGTGAAGCTGGGCTGCGCGAATCCAGGCTGGGCGAACGGCTGCTGGAAGGCCGGGCGCGGCTGGTACGCCGGTGCTGCGGGCGCCGCGGGGGCGGCGGCCGGCGGCGGGGTGATGCTGCGCTGGATGGGCTGGCCCGTCACCGAGGGGGTGGCGGGTGTGGTGTAGGTCCGGCTGCCGCGGCTGCCGGAACTGGAACTGCGGCCCGGGCGGGCATCGGCGGCCAAAGGCGCCAAGGCCAGGGACACCGCCAGCACGGCGGCGACCGCACGCGAACCAAACCGACCGAACATTCTCTCTCCCCCTGAAAAAGGGACCGATTTTCCAGTCCCACCCTAATGTGGGCCCCCTTCGCAAATTTGCGAGGGCCACTGCCGCATGAGGACGCCATACCGCTTTTCGGTGGCGGGCGACAGACGGGACCTTTGCCCGCAAGCCTTCCCCGTGTCTAGACTGCATCCAAGCCCGGGCCGGCGCTGCGGGGAAGAACCGGCCGCCGGGCAACAACGAAACCAGGGGTTATGGGGGTTCCTACACATGCCCGCACCGAAGTGGAAGCTGGCGGCCCTGCTGGCCGGCACGGCCATGGTCTTGCTGACCACGCACATGGCCATCACCAGCACGCCCGCCAACGCCGGCGACAAGCCGGCGGCCGATCAAGCCAAGGGCGACGACAAGGCCGACAAGGCGGGGGCCGATAAAGACTGGACGCCCAAGCATTTCACCGTCGACCGCGGCGGCACCTTCAACGGCAAGCGCGTGGACTATCAGGTGCTGGCCGGCGAAACCCACCTGGTGAACGACAAGGAGGAGGACGCGGCCACCGTCTTCTCCACCGCCTATGTGAAGAAGGGGGTGAAGGACGCGACGCAACGCCCCATCATCTTCCTGTTCAACGGCGGCCCCGGCTCGGCCAGCCTGTGGCTGCACATGGGCGCCTGGGGGCCGAAGCGTGTGGACGTGCCCAGCGACGCGACCAACGCCGGCAGCCCGCCCTACCCCCTGAAGGACAACCCGCAAAGCCTGCTGGACGTGGCCGATCTGGTCTTCATCGATCCCGTGGGCACGGGCTACAGCCGCATCCTGCCCAAGGGGGATGAGAAGGACTATTACGGCGTCAAGCAGGACGCCCATTCCATCGCGCAGTTCATGCGCCGTTGGCTGACCGAGCACAGGCGCTGGAACTCTCCCGTCTTCATCGGCGGCGAGAGCTACGGCGGCATGCGCATCGGCGCCCTGCTGCCCGAACTGCTGGAGAACGGCGCGCCCGTGGGCCTGAACGGCCTGATCGTCATCTCCGGCGCCGTCGACTATGGCGCGTTCGAGTTCAACCGCGGCAACGACGTGCCTTACCCGGCCTTCCTGCCGACCTACGCCGCCGTCGCCTGGTACCATAAGAAGATCGCCGACACCTCGATGGGGTTCGACGCCTTCATGAACCAGGTGCGCAAGTTCGCGGTGGAGGAATATTCGGTGGCCCTGCTGAAGGGCAACCGCATGAGCCCGGCCGAGCGCAAGGGCGTGATCGACAAGCTGTCGCGCTTCACCGGCCTGGCGCCCGCCTATCTCGACCGCACCAATCTGCGGGTCCGTGATGTGCGCTTCGCCAAGGAGCTGTTGCGCGACCAGGGCAAGGTGGTCGGCATCTATGACGGCCGCTACACCGGCCAGGAGTACAATTCGGCGGGCGACACGGTGGACAGCGATCCCTCGGGCTACGGCGTGGGCGCCGCCTTCGCCACGACGCTGCAGAGCTATCTGCTGAGCGACCTCAACATCAAGATGGACCGGGAGTACCGGACCAGCGGCGACGTGGGCAAGAACTGGGACTGGAAGACCTGGGGGATGAGGGCGGCGGCTACGCCAATGTGGCGCCCTGGTACGGCGACGCCATGCGCCAGAACCCCAAGCTGAAGGTGTTCATGGCCGGCGGCTGGTACGACATCTGTGTCCCGTTCTTCTCCAACGAGAACGCCATGAACGCCAATGGCGTGCCCACCGACCGGGTGGCCTTCAGCTATTACGAGGCCGGGCACATGATGTACCTGAACCGCGCCGCCCTGGATAAGCTGACCGACGACGTCCGCCATTTCGTGAAAGCGGCGGCGCCGGGGGCCAGTGAGTAAGGCGGGAAACCGGGGGCGGCGCGACGGCCGCCCCCGTCTGATCACTGCCAGTTGACCTGACCCCAAACGAAGGAACCCCATATCGTGGTGCCACCCGTCACGGTCACGGCCGTCCGGTTACCGGCCGCGTCGTACGTGTAGGTCGCCTTCGCGCCGTTGCCGTAGTCCACCCCCGTCAGGCGCCCCAGGGCGTCATAGGTATATTGGGTGGTGGATGCGCCGAGCGATGCCGGGACGCCGACTCCCACCAGAAGGATCAAGGCCGCGAGCCGCGCGCGCCTGGTCCGGATAGTCCGCTTCATTGCCATGTCTTCCCCCAGCCCCTCAAGGACGTTTCGCTTCCAGTTGCTCCACACGGTCCTGCAGCGCCTGTATTGTCTTTTGCTGCTGTTGGATAAGGCCTTGCTGTTCCTGCAGCGCCTTCAGCATCGTGACCATGACCTCATTGTATTTGATGGACTTGGTTCCCGCCTTATCCTTGGCGGTCATCACCGCGTCCGGCAGCACGGCTTCCGTCTCCTGGGCGATCAACCCCGTCTGGCGCCCTTCCATCTCCGCATCCTTGGGCGCCTTCCAGCGGAAGGTCACGGGGCGCAAGCGCAGCACCTGGTCCAGCGCCCCGTCCGGCAGGGCCGCGACGTCCGTTTTCAGTCGCATGTCGGAATTCTGGGTGACGCTGCCGGCGGCATTGATGTTGCCCGCCACGTCCAGCTTGGCCCCCGGCGAGGCCGTGCCGATGCCGACATTGCCGGCATTGTCGATGCGCATCTTTTCCGTGGGTGGATTGTTGTTGTTCCCGCTGTTGTTCTTGGTGCCGAAAATAAGCGTGCCCCCCCAGCCGCCACTATCGACACCGACGATCTTGGCCATCTGGTTGGCGTCGCTGTTATTCGTCCACAGGATGCTGCCCCCGTTGCTGCCGCCCGCGTTGACGGAGTTCAGCCGGACCAGCACCGCTTCGGTGCTGAGGCCTGTATCGCGATTGATGTGCAGGGGGGACTGGGGGGCCGTATTGCCGATGCCAACATTGCCACCGTTGTCGATGCGCATTTTCTCCGTTGGACCACTGCTAGGGCTAGGGCCACTTGCGTTGGTCTTGGTGGCGAAAATGAGCGTACCGCCCCAGCCGCCGCTGTCGACGCCGGCGATCTTGGCCATCAGGTTGTTGTCGTTGTTATTGGTCCACAGGATGCTGCCCCCGTTCCCGGCATTGCTGCTCAATGAATTCAGACGGAGAAGAGGCAACTCGGTGCCATCGCCGGTAGCAGCGACAATGGCGGTTCCGCCGGTGAAAACACCGCAGCCCAGAATATGCTTGAAGTTGTCCATCACGTCGTTCGCCGACGCGGTCTGGCCATTCTGCAACACATGCCAGGTCGGACAATCGGCAAGGGCCGCCGTTGACACTGACATCGCCAATACACCGCCCATCACGGCGATAAGAGCGGCCCGGCCGGCATCACCAACCCAACGGGCCGATTCACGGCCCCTACCCTCAGACACCATTGTTCCCCCATTTCCGCTTCATGGCTCGCGCACCGGCGATTGCCGGGCCGCTATTGTTACCATTGCCAAGTTGAACTGATTTATCGCCATGGGCCTGGCCTTCGGCCACCACGCCCAGGTCATGGGCGCCGCGCTTCCAACTGCTCCACCCGGCCTTGCAGGGCTCGTATTATCTCCTGTTGGTCCCGAAGGCTTTTTTCCTGGCGCTGGATCAGGCTCTGCTGTTCCTGCAGCGCCTTCAGCATCGTGACCATGACCTCATTGTATTTGATGGACTTGGTTCCCGCCTTATCCTTGGCGGTCATCACCGCGTCCGGCAGCACGGCTTCCGTCTCCTGGGCGATCAGCCCCGTCTGGCGCCCTTCCATCTCCGCGTCCTTGGGCGCCTTCCAGCGGAAGGTCACGGGGCGCAAGCGCAGCACCTGGTCCAGCGCCCCGTCCGGCAGGGCCGCGACGTCCGTCTTCAGTCGCATGTCGGAATTCTGGGTGACGCTGCCGGCGGCATTGATGTTGCCCGCCACGTCCAGCTTGGCGACTGGCGCGGTGGTGCCGATACCCACCGCACTGTCAGTCAACGTAAGTGTCGGCTGGTGGTTTATCTGCGCGAATTTCAACTTGGACGAATCCGCAGCGTCCATGACGATGTCCCAGAATTGGGACGCATATGTGTTGCGAAGCGTAAGGATCACCGGGCGGCCAGAGCCTGCGGCGACCAGGCTCATGTTCCGAAGTCCGTCCTGTGGGTCGGCACCGTTGATGTAGTTTCCACCGGGCGTGAATTCGGAGGTGATTGCACCTGCGCGCACTGTCCCGTCCCCGCTGCCATTATCGACGAGAATGGCACCCGCCCCCACGTGCAGCCGAGCCGACGGAGCCATGGTTCCCACGCCCAGGTTGCCCGCATTGTCAAGGCGCATCCTTTCCACCGGCGCGCCAGCGCTGCTACCTGTGCTGGTCTTCGTGGCGAAGACCAAATTTCCTCCCCAGCTTCCTGAATCGAGACCGTAAATCTTGGCCATGACATTACTATCACTGGCATCCGACCATACAATGCTACCGCCTCCCCAAGGCCCGTTCAGCCGTATAAGCGGAATTTCAGCCGTACCTGGCGCGTAATTGATTTCTAGGGGGGCTAGCGGACTACTGGTTCCGATCCCCACGCTGCCCGTGAAATTTGGACAACCAAGGATATGGTTGTAGTTGTCCATCACGTCGCTCGCCGACGCGGTCTGGCCATTCTGCAACACGTGCCAGGTCGGACAAGCAGCCAGAGCGCTTGTGGACATGACTGAAGCCAAGACCAAGCCGCCGATTCCGAGCCTCATGGATCGACGTGCCCCAGCCCTCGCTATGGCGGCGCCATCCAACCCTATGCGCATCAGCATGGCGTCCCCTTACAGTTGCGTACCTCTTATGGATTAGCGCTAACAGACGCTTACCGCTTTGTAAATAATAGGCGGGGGTGTCTGACCGCGCGCTCAACACGCGTCATGGTCAACCAAGTCGCGCGATGGTGCGGCTCCGCCTACCCGCGCGGGTTTTGTCCCGTTGGCGGCGGTTACCCCTCCATCAACTCCAGCGCCCGGCTGAAGTCGAAGCCGCGTACGGACTGATTGAAGTCGTTGGCGCGGGGGCGGCCGGTATGGCGTGGATGACTCGCGCCGCCACCCTTTTTCGGAGATGCCGCGGGACGGCCCGGCGGGCGCCCGTCATCCGCGTGACATCCCTCTTTTGTGTGGGCCGAATATTTCTTTGAAATGAGGGTTTGCGAAAGGTCACACTTTAATTATGAAGAAGATCGGTCGCTTTTATTCAATTGCCGAGAGCACCCCGGCCAGTATTAAGCCATCGCCCGCTGCGGCCGGGTGACGACGAAGGCCAGCCCCAATGCCGCCACCAGCAGCACGGCCGCCAGCATGAAGGGCGATCCCTGGGGCAGCATGGCGAAGGGGCCGACGCTGTCGGCCAGCACGCTGGTGAACAGCATGGGCCCGATCATGCCGGTGACGCCGCGGATGCTGACCAGGGTGCCCTGCAGCAGCCCCTGCTCCGTCGCCGACACCTGGGCCGACATCATGCTCTGGGCAGAGGGGCCGACCATGCCCCACAGCGCCACCAGGGGAATGCCGCAGAGGAGGCCCCCGCCCACGGGCGAGGCGCCGAAGATCGTGAAGCCGGCGGCGCCGGCCACCAGGCCCACCATCATGGTGCGCCGGGCGCCCAGGCGCTTGACCACGCGCCCGACAAGACCGCCCTGCACCACCGTGCTGCACACGCCCACCACCGCCAGGGTCAGGCCCACCGTCTCCGGCCCCCAGCCGTAACGGTCGTTGACGTAGATGACGAAGGTGTTGTTCAGCACCTCATGCGCCAGGTAGTAGAGCCAGACAATCCCGCCCAGGCCCAGCAGGCCGGGCGCGCCGCGCAACAGGGCGAAGGCGCCCAGCGGATTGGCCCGCCGCCAGGAGAAGGCGCCGCGCCGGTCGGTCGGCAGCGATTCCGGCAGGACGAACAGGCCGTAGCAGGCGTTCAGAAGGCTGAGGCCCCCGGCCACCCAGAACGGCAGCCGCGGCTCGATCCCACCCAACAGGCCGCCCGCCGCCGGGCCGACGATGAAGCCCAGGCCGAAAGCCGCCCCCAGCATGCCGAAGGCGCCCGCGCGCTTTTCCGCCGGGGTCACATCGGCGATGTAGGCCGAGGCGGTGGTGAAGCTGGCGGCGGTGATGCCGGAAAGGATGCGCCCCACCACCAGCCAGCCCAGGCTGGGCGCCATGGCCATCAGCAGATAATCGGCCCCCAGGCCGAAGCAGGAGACCAGCAGGATGGGCCGCCGGCCGAACCGGTCGGACAGCGCGCCGATGACGGGGGAGAACAGGAACTGCATGGCGGCGAACAGGGTGCCGAACAGGCCCACCATATGCGCCGCCCGGGCGTTGTCGCCGCCGACGAAGCCCTTCACCAGGTCGGGCAGGACCGGAATGACGATGCCCAGGGCCAGAACGTCCAGCAGCGCCGTCACGAAAACGAAGGCCAGCGCGGCGCGGCGCGGCGAAGGGGAAGCGGTCATGGTCAGGCCCGGACTGAAACCCGGCGTGCGGCGCCGGGATGGGGTTGTCATTCTTTGCTGGGCTTACCCTTAATCCTTTTGCCCGGCGGCGGGGAGTCCTGAAAACGCCGCCGGTCATTCTGTCCAATCCGCCCCCTCGCGTTGACGCGCTGGCCTTGGCCAGCCCGCTGCCGGTATGGTGCCCGCTGATTGAAAGTTTCGGTTTACAAGGACGGACGATGCGTGAAGTCAGCTGCGTTCTGAACGCCCAGGCCCAGTTGGGAGAATGCCCGCGTTGGGATCCGAACGGGGGGGATGCCGGCGAAGGCGTGCTGTATTGGGTGGACATCCCCGCCAAGACGCTGCACCGCTTCGATCCCGCCACCGGCCAGGACGTGCAGCGCGGCTTCGCCCAGCCGGCCGCTTGCCTCGTCCGCCATGGCGCCCGCGGCTTCGCCCTGGGCATGAAGGACGGATTCGCGCTGCTGGCGGATTTCAGCGCCGACCCCGTGCCCCTGGGGGCCCAGGTGGAAGAGGCGCGGCCCGACAACCGCTTCAACGACGGCCGTTGCGACCGGCTGGGGCGGTTCTGGTCCGGTACCCTGGACGGCACCAAGCAGCATCGGAACGGCACGCTTTACCGCCTGGACGCGGACGGCCAGGTGACGGATGTCGCCACGGGCTTCCTCACCAGCAACGGCATCGCCTTTTCGCCCGACGACCGCACCTTCTACCTGTCGGACACGCCCAACCACGTCATCTACGCCTACGACTTCGATCTGGCATCGGGCCGCATCGCCAACCAGCGCGTCTTCCACCAGTTCCCGCACGGCCTGGGCCGGCCGGACGGCGCCTCGGTGGATGCGGAAGGCTGCTACTGGACGGCGCTGTACGACGGCGGCCGGGTGGCCCGCCTGTCGCCCCAAGGCGAAATCCTGGAAGAGGTGGCCATCCCCGCCCGTCTCTGCACCATGATCGCCTTCGGCGGCCCCGACCTGAAGACCGCCTACGTCACCACCGCCCGCCAGAAGCTGGACGAGGCCGAATTGGCCCGACACCCCCAATCCGGCGGGATCTTCAGCTTCCGCGTCGATGTCCCTGGCCTGCCGGAGCATAGGTACCGGGGGTGATCGGAACAGGGGGCGTGAGCCCTCCAAAGTCTCAATCATCCCCGGCGGCATGCTCCGTTGCCGGCCGTAGCGGGTGGCTATGGTGGCCGCTCACCTCGGCGCCGGCATCCGGATCCAGCCGGATGAAAAAGAGGAACGAGGCCAGGCCGATAACCATCACGGCCAGGAAGGCCACCATGAAGTCGTGCGGCACCAGCTGGGCACCGCCGTGCAGCGCCAACGTGGTGTGCAGCAGCAGGGCGCCGGTGGCGACGCCCATGCCCAGCGACACCTGCTGCACCATGGACGACAGGCTGGTGGCAGCACTCATGCGGGCCGCCGGCACGTCGGCGAAGGCCAGGGTGTTCAGCCCGGTGAACTGCAGGGACCGGAAGAAGCCACCCACCAGCAACACCAGCAGGATCAGCGGCACCGGCGTGTCCGGCCGGAACAGGCCGATGGCGCCGGTCAGCAGGGCGGACAGCACGCTGTTGATCACCAGCGCCTGGCGGAAGCCATAGCGGCGCAGGATGGGGCCGGCCGTCATCTTCATGACCAACGCGCCGGCGGCGGTGGCGAAGGTCAGCAGGCCGGAGACAAAGGCCGTCATGCCGAAGCCCACCTGCAGCATCAGCGGCAGCAGGAAGGGGATGGCGCCCATGCAGATGCGGAACAGGGAGCCACCCACGACGCTGATGCGGAAGGTGGCGGTCTTGAGCAGGTCCAGGTCCACCAGCGGGTGGGGATGGCGGCGCGAATGGCGCACGGCGACAATGCCCACCAGCACGCCGAAGGCCAGCAGCGACGGCGCCACGCGCCAGTCGACGCCGTCGCGGCCGATGGACTCGAACCCGGCCATCAGGGCCGCCAGGGCCACGCCGGAATTCACGAAGCCCCAGCCGTCCAGCTTGGCCACCGACTCCTCCCGATGATCGGCGATGTACCGCCAGGAGAGGTAGAGACCCAGCAGGCCAATGGGGATATTGATGAAGAAGATCCAGCGCCAGGACAGGTAGGTGGTCAGCAGGCCGCCGATGGGCGGGCCGATCAGCGGCCCCACCATGGCCGGCGTCGTCAGGTAGTTCATGGCCCGGACCAGCTGGTCCTTGGGCACCGTGCGCAGCAGCACCAGGCGGCCCACCGGCACCATCATGGCGCCGCCCACGCCCTGCAGCAGGCGGGCCAGGGCCAATTGCGGCAGTGACTGGCTGAGCCCGCAGGCGATGGAGCCCAGGGTGAACAGCACGATGGCGGCGCGGAAGACGCGGCTGGAACCGAAGCGGTCGGCCACCCAGCCGCTGATGGGGATGAAGACCGCCAGGCTGAGGATGTAGGCGGTGATGGCCAGGCTGAGATGGATGGGACTGACGCCCAGGCTCTCCCCCATCGCCGGCAGGGCCGTGGCGAGAACGGTAGCGTCCAGGTTCTCCATGAACAGGGCGCACGATATGATGAGGGCGACGAGCATCGTCGTCACAGTGCCTTTCATCCGGGGGCCGCAGGTGGCCAAGGAAGACGCTAGAGAATCGCTACCTGCCGTTCGAGAATCTGGGCAAAGCCGGGCCCCTGACAAGTGCCGCCCGGGCATGGCAGACCGTCATGCATGCACATCTGTTCGGCACGCGTAAAAATTCGGCGGCCGACGGAATAAGGCCTCGGCCGGGCGCGTCAACCGAGCGGTCCCATAACGACCAATGGCTCGACCACGGGAGGAATCCAGGATGCTGAAACAGATCATCGCCGCCACCCTGCTGACCGCCGGCATCGCCCTTGCGGCGCCCGCCTTCGCGCAAGGTCCAGCGGGTGCCACCATAGCGGAAACCGCCAAGGGCAAGACCCTGGTGGATGCCAAGGGCATGACCCTCTACACCTTCGACCACGACATGAGCGGACAGTCCAACTGCATCGCCGCGTGCGCCAAGAACTGGCCGGCCCTGCCGGCCGCCGCCGACGCCGGGGCCAAGGGCGACTGGACCGTCATCACCCGCGACGACGGGTCCAAGCAGTGGGCCTACAAGGGCAAGCCGCTCTACACCTTCGTGAAGGACGGGAAGCCGGGTGACATCACCGGCGACGGCCTGGCGAACGGCGCCTGGCACGTGGCGACACCGTAAGGAGCACGGAAAGGATATGCGGGGCGGCGGGGCGTCAGGCGCCCGCCGCCACCTCCTGCACGAAATCCAGGAAGGCCCGCACCTTGGCCGGCGGCAGGTGGCGGCTGGGATGGTAAGCGTAGAGGGGATAGCGCTCCTCCGCCCAGTCGGGCAGCACCTGCACCAGCTGGCCGGACGCCAGCCAGGGGCCCAGGCCCAGCTCGAAGCTCTGAAACACCCCCTGCCCCGCGACGCAGGCCGCGACGGCCACGGACGGGTCGTCCATCACCACCCGGCCGGCCACCGTCACCGTCACCCGCTCCGCACCGCGATGGAATTCCCACCCGAAGGGCAGGCCCGTCTGCGGGTTGCGGAACAGCACACCCTCATGCCCTTCCAGGTCCTGGGGCGCCGCCGGCGTTCCCCGGCGCGCCACATAGTCCGGCGCGGCGCAGGTCAGCACCCGCGTCTCCAGCAGCTTGCGCGCGATCAGGGAGGCCACGTCCGGCGGGCCGAAACGCACCGCCACGTCCACGCCGGCCATCATCTCCTCCCGGTGATTGCTGACCGTCATGTCCAGGACCAGCCCCGGATAGCGTGCCGTGAAATCCGGCAGGCGGGGCGCCAGCACCATGCGGGCGAACCAGGGATCGACAGAGACGCGCAGGCGCCCGTCCACCGTGGCCGCCGCCCCGGCCGCGTCCAGCGCCGCCTCCTCCAACCCCGCCAGCAGGGGTGTCACCTGGGCGTGGAAGCGCCGCCCCTCCTCCGTCAGGGTCACGGCCCGGGGGCTGCGGTCGAACAGGCGCACCCCCACCCGCGCCTCCAGCCGGGCGACGGCACGGCTGACGCCCGATGGCGTCAGGCCCAGCACCTCACCCGCGCGCACGAAGTTTCCCGCCTCCACCACGGCGGCCAGCACGCCGATTCCGGTCAATAGACGCGCGTCGAAGCCCATCGCGTCCCTCCTTTCAAACCACAGTGACTATAGATCATTCTTCCGCTGACAACGATGCGCCTGATTCAAAATCATCCCCCGCCTAAAAATGGGGGACGGCCGCACACGGCCGACTTTTGATTGAGGAGAAGGATCATGTACGTCATCACCGGCATCACGGGTAAGGTCGGCGGCGCGGTGGCCGAGGCGCTGCTGGCGGCGCGCCAGCCGGTCCGCGCCGTCGTGCGCGACGCCGCCAAGGGCGCAGCCTGGGCGGCCAAGGGCTGCGAGGTCGCGCAGGCGGCTATGGAGGATGCCGCCGCCCTGACCCGGGCTTTCCAGGGCGCCACCGCCGTCTTCGTCCTGCTGCCGCCCAACTTCGACCCAGAGCCAGGCTACCCCGCCACCCAGGCCATCATCGAGGCGGTGGCGACGGCGCTGGCGGCGGCCCAGCCGCAGCGGGTGGTCAGCCTGTCCACCATCGGCGCCGACGCCCCGCACGACAACCTGCTGACCCAGCACACGTTGAGTGAGCGGCGCCTGGCGGCCTTGGGCCTGCCCATCACCTTCCTGCGCCCCGGCTGGTTCATGGAAAACGCCGCCTGGGACGTGGCCGCCGCGCGCGAAACCGGCGTGTTGCACAGCCACCTGCAGCCGCTGGACCATCCCTTCCCCATGGTCGCCACCCGGGATGTGGGCCGCACCGCCGCCCGCCTGCTGCAGGAGACGTGGGCCGGCCTGCGCGTGGTGGATCTGGAGGGGCCCACCCGGGTTTCCCCCAACGCCCTGGCCCAGGCCTTCACCCAGGCGCTGGACCGTCCGGTGACCGCCCTGGCCGTGCCGCGCGCGACCTGGGAGGCGCAGTTCCGCGCCCAAGGCATGCGGCACCCCGGTCCCCGCATGCGCATGCTGGACGGCTTCAACGAGGGATGGATCGAGTTCCGCGACGCCGGCGCCCACGCGCTGAAGGGTGAAACTTCCCTGGCCCAGGTCATCGCCGCGCTGGTGGCGGGCGATCCGGGACAGTAAAGGGGCGGTGAGCGCGGCCATTTCGCCGCTTGGCATCCGGCAACGCCGCCCTTAGGAATGGACCCCCGTGTCACACGTCCAAGGGCGGCCCTGGACCCAGGGCCCAGAAATGGCAGAGGAAATTCCATGAAGCTCTACTACAAGGCCGGCGCCTGCTCGCTCTCCCCGCACATCGTGGCGCTGGAGGCCGGCCTCGACATCGGCATCGAGGCGGTGGACCTGAAGACCAAGGTGACCGAGACGGGTGCCAACTTCCTGGAAACCAACCCCAAGGGCTCCGTCCCGGCGCTGATCCTGGACGACGGCAGCCTGCTGACCGAGGGTGCCGTGATCGTGCAGTACCTGGCCGACCAGGCCCCCGCCAGCGGCCTGATCCCCGCCGCCGGCAGCGTAATGCGTTACAAGGTGCAGGAGTGGCTGAACTTCATCGCCACGGAGTTGCACAAGGGCTTCAGCCCGCTGTTCAACCCCGCCACGCCGGATGAGGTCAAGGCGATGGCCAAGCAGAACCTGGACCGCCGCTTCGCCCACCTGGAGCGGACGCTGGCCGACGGCCGCAGCTATCTGACCGGCGAGACCTTCACCGTGGCCGACGCCTATGCCTATGTGGTGCTGACCTGGGCGGCCCAGGTCGGCATCGACCTCGCCGCCCATCCCAAGGTCGCCGCCTTCCTCACCCGCGTAGGCCAGCGCCCCAAGGTGCAGGCGGCGCTGAAGGCCGAGGGCTTGCTGGCCGCCTGAGCGGCCCCCCCATGAAGAGAAGGGCCGTCTCCGCCGGGCGGCCCTTCCTTACAATGTCAATGATACCGGCGCGGGAAAGAGGCGGCCCCCATGCCGATCCCCATGGAACTGCAGCACGCGTCCCAGGATTTCGAGCGCTTCCTGGCCGATGCCCGCGACCTCGCCGGCCTAGCCACCCGCAACCAGACCTACACCATGGTGCAGGGGGTGTTGCAGACCTTCCGCCGCCGGCTTGGCCCCGCCGACGCCATCCGCTTCGCCGGCGTGCTGCCGCCGCTGCTGCGCGCCATCTTCGTTACCGACTGGCCGATCGATGAGCCACCAGTACCCTTCACCGACCGCGCCACCATGACGCGCGAGGTGCAGGCCCTGCGCCGCGATCACAACTTCGCGCCCGATACCGCGATCCGCGACGTGGCGGAGGCCCTGCGCCGCCACGTCTACCTGGATGACTTCGACCGTGTGCTGGCCTCATTGCCGGCGGGGGCAGCAGCGTTCTGGAGCGTGCAGCCTTCCGCCATCCCCAGCGCCATCACCGACAGCGCGGCATCGGAACGGTGACGGCAGTGCCCGTGTAAACGATAGTCTTGGCGTCCTCCGCCCCCGGCGTGGCACCGCAGACGACGCGGAAGCTGATGGACGGGGGCATGCCTGGGAAAGTGCCATCCCGCGCCTGGATGGTCAGCCGGCGCTGCTTGTCCGACCAAGCCATGGGAATGACCGCGCGCTTGCCCGCCTGGTAGGCATAGCCGTCGCCCTCATCGTCATACAACTCATACGCGGCGTCGCGGCCGGGGTAGACGCGCAGTTCCAGCGGTTCGTCACTGGGGGCGTCGGCATAGGCTTTGACGGGGCCCAGCGGCACGATGCTGCCCGCGCGCACGAACAGCGGCAGCGTCGCCAGGTCCGCCTTCGCCTCCACCCGCTGCCCGCCCGGCTGCGACGCCCCCGTCCAGAAGTCGAACCACCGGCCGCCGCCCGGCAGGTAGACGCTGCGCGTCACGGCCCCCGCCTGCAGCACGGGTGACACGAGGAACGCCTTGCCGAACATGTACTGGTCGGTGACGCGCAGGGCGTCGGCATCGTCGGGGAAGTCGAAGGCCAGCGCCCGCATCATCGTCCCGCGATGGCTCAGCACATCCCAGGACAGGGAATAGATGTAGGGCAGCAGGCGATAGCGCAGCGTGACGTCGTCGATGAGGATTTTCTGAATCGCCGGGTCGAAGTTCCAGATCTCCTTGCCCTGCCCCGCGCCGTGGATGCGGAACATGGGGTTGAAGACGCCGAACTGGTGCCAGCGCACGAACAGCTCGGCATAGGCCTTGTCCTTCGCCGGGTCGGGGCTGAAGAACCCGCCGATGTCCGCCGACCAGTAGGGCTCGCCGCTCAGCGAGAAATTGAGCGCGGCCGGGATCTGCTTGGCCAGCGTCTCCCAACTGGCGTGAGTGTCCCCCGACCAGGTGATGACACCGTTGCGCTGCTGTCCGGCGTAGGCGGAGCGGGACAGGATGAACACCCGCTTGTCCGGCTGGTCCCGCCGCATGCCGTCATGGACGCCGCCGGTGTGCAGCAGGGGGAAGCTGTTGTTGACGACGATGCCGGGGCCGGCGGCGGTCAGCTGCTCCCGCATCTCGCCGGTCTGGCCGCCCAGCTCGGCCTCATCCCCGTCCAGCCACCAGCCGTCGAAGCCGAGGACGCCCAGGTTCCGCATGACCTGCGACCAGTAGATCTCCCGGCCCTTGGGATTCCAGGCGTCGTACCAGCGGCCGACGCCGGTCGGATAGACATTGTTGAAAGCGTCCGGGAAGGCCGCGCCCGCCTGGTCCAGTTCCGCGAGATTGGCGGTGCCCAAATCGAAGCGCGGCCACACCGAGATGATGGTGTGGACGTGCATGTCATGGATCGCCCCGACCATGGACTTGGGGTCGGGATAGCGCGACGCCTCGAACCGATGGCTGCCCCACTGGCCGGCCGCCCAATACTGCCAATCCTGCACCACGGCATCGATGGGCACGCCCATGTCCCGATACCGGCGCGGAATGGCGACCAGTTCATCCTGGGTGCTGTAGTGCTCCTTGGACTGCCACATGCCCCAGGTCCAGCGGGCCATCAGGGGCACATCCCCGGTGAGCGCGCGATAACCCGCGACCACATCGTCCAGCTTGGGGCCCAGGATGAAATGATAGTCGATGCCCGGCCCCGCCTCGGAGCGGATGCCCAGCGGCGCCTTGCCGGTGGCGATGTCGACATCGGTGACGGAGGCGTTGTTCCACAGCAGGCCGAAGCCCGTGGGCGACACCAGCATGGGGATGCCCACGTCGGTGTTGGCCTGCTGCAGGTGGATAGTGTGGCCGCTATAGTCCAGCAGCCCGTTCTGGTGCTGCCCTAGTCCATAAACCGGCGTCGCGGTCTTGAACCATTGGGTGGCCCCCACCCCGGCGTCACGGTCCCCTTCCTCCAGGATCACATGGTCCTTGGCGTCCAGGAAGGTCACGGCCGCCGTCCGCTTGGCGACGCGGACATGCAGCCGCGCGGTGGTCAGCACATAGGCGTCGGGCGTCTCCTCCACCTGGAAGGCGACAGTGCCGGGTTGGGCGATGACGGCCGGATTGTAGTTGCCGCGATAGCCCGGCGTCCCGAACCGGACGTGGATGATGCCGTCCTGCCAGGGCTCAAGGGTGAGGACACCGCGCTCGGTGCGCAAGGCCAGCGCGCCGGTATCGTCCAGCTTCTGCACCACGGTATCGGCCCGGGCCGCCGACGTGAGCGCCAGGGCCATGCCGACCGCCGGCAGGAAACGCCTGGACATGAAATCCTTCAATGGTGAGCGCATGGTCATCCCTGTCGTTGTTTGTTCATCGGCGACGCGGGGGTCACAGGGGCCGGGGCGCCAGCCCCATGACCGGGCCGTCATAGGACAGCTCGACAATGGCGACGCCATTCCGCAACGCCCCCGGGGGAATGCCGATGTCCGTGCCGCCCTTCCCCTTGTGCACCGTCAAGCTGTCACCCGTCCCGACCAGCCGCGCCCGCAACAGCGTGGGCCCGCCGGGGAACTGTGGAACCGTGACGATCGCGGGAAGGCGGTCGCCCTCCCCGCCCAGCAGATGCAGGAACACGGTGCTGGCCACGCGGGTGGACCCCATGGTCGCCGTCGGCAGGAAGGGCCCGCCCCGCGTCCCGTATATGGCCCGGCCATATTTTTGCAGCCACGCGCCCAGTTCCCCCAGGCGCGCGATCTGGTCCGGGGGGATGTGCCCATCCGGCGCCGGGCCGACATTCACCAGAAGGTTGCCGTCGCGGGTCGCGGTCTGGACCAGCAAGCGAACCAGGTCATCCAGCGGCCGCGGCTTCGCCCCTGGCTGGTATCCCCAGCTGCCGGCCAGGGTTATGCACAGCTCCCAGGGCTGAACATCGTCGAAGCCCCCCAGGTTGGCGGGGTTTTCACGGGTCCGCCAATCGCCGGGAACCGATGTGCGGTCGTTGACCAGAATGTCCGGCTGCAGTTGGTGCAAACGCTGATCGACCTCCGCGTCCCGCCAGGAAAATCGACCCGTATAGGGCTTGCCCCGGTCGCGTGAGGCCCATTTGGCCCCGTCGAACTCCAGCCCGCCAAAGCCCAGCCACTGCTCGCCGCCGCCATCATACCAAAGCAGATCTATCTTGCCGTAGTCCGTCGCCAGTTGCTCAACCTCGCGGTGATACTGGTCGCGCATGGCCTCCGCCGAATCCAGATAGAGATCCGGCATGAAGTACCCCGGGAAGCGCCAATCCAACGGCGAATAATATAGTCCGACACGCAACCCTTCACGGCGGGCCGCATCCGTGTAGCTTTTGACGACGTCCTGCCCGTTGTTGTGGCTGGCGACGTTGAAATCATTCGCTCGCGAGGCGAATAAAGAGAAGCCATCGTGGTGGCGAGCCGTCAGTACCATGTACTTCATGCCCGACTGCCGCGCGACCTTCGCCCACTCGGCGGGAGCCGCGGGATCGGGATGAAAGTCATCCGCGAGCTTCGCATAGTCGTTCCTGGGGATGTGCTCACTGAACATGGCCCATTCGCCATGACCCAGGACCGAATAGACGCCGAAGTGGATGAACATGCCCAGGCGGGCCTGCCGCCACCATGTCACGCGCTGGTCGGCCACGGGCCCGACGCGCACGTCGGACAGGCCGAAGGGCGGCGGCGGCAAGGTCACATCGGCGGCGGCCTCCGCGCCGGCCAGGATGCCGCCACAGAACAAGGACAATGCCAGGAAGCGTCGAATGCGCATGAGCACCCCTGTTCCCGCCGCCTCAGGGGGCGACGGCGTTCAACGTGACGCGTTGCGGCGGCAGGCCGGGAAGGGCGACATCCACGGTGATGGCACCGGCCTGGGTGCCGGCCCGCACGGCGGCGACCACCCGCCCGTGGAAGGTACGACGCTGGCCGGACTGGAAGCTGCCGGCATCCCGCGGGTCGCCGTTGCCCATGCCGGCCAGCGCGCCAGCCCCCGCAACATGCACGGTCACCTGGCGATCGGCGTCCCGCGCATAGACGGGCGTCCCATCGGCATCGGCCAACTCCACCGTCAGATAGGCCAAATCCTCGCCATTGGCCCGCACCGTCGGCCGGTCCAGCGACAGCCGCGCCTGGACGGGCGCGCCAGCGGTGCGCAGTTCCCACCGCCCCGCCGGCTGGCCGTCGCGATAGCCCACGGCGACCAGGCGGCCGGGCGCGTAGGGAACCTGGAAGGTGGTCTTGTATTCGCTGTCCACGCCCACCGGATGACGGCCCAGGCTGCGGTCGTTCAGGAACAGCTCCACCTCCGGGAATTCGGAGTAGACCACCACCTCCAGCGGCTTGCCCTCCTGCCCCGGCCAGGTCCAGCTGGGGTGGACATCATCCAGCGACCAGTCCAGGTGCGGCTGCTGGATGGGGAAGTAATGCCGGTCGGGCAAATCCTCCGTCCCCGGCGGCTGGCGTACGAAGGCGGAAATGGGGTCGTTGCCCGTCTTCCACAGCACCTCGCGGTAATAGGCCGCCGGCCGCTTACGGCCCGTGGCGTCAATCTCGCCGCAATAGGCCAGGGTCCAGGGATAAGGCGCCAGTTTCTGCCAATCCTGGCTGTAGCCCATCCAGCCGATACCGGCCTCGCCGATGTAGTCGACCGCCGTCCAGACGAAATCGCCGATCACCCAGGGCATGGTTTCCACCGGCCGCCAATATTGGAACGCATCCTTGGGCGTGGACTCGGTGGTCAGCATGACCCGGTCGGGGAACTGGACATGGTCCGGGCCGAACAGGTGGGCGCGGTAGTTGTAGCCCGCCACGTCCAGTACGGCGAACTGGCGGGCGTTGTCCGGCCCGTCGATGCTGACCGCCTGGGTCACGGGTCGGCTAGGGTCCAGGCGGCGCACACGCTCCGCCAGCCGCCGGCCCGTCTCCGCCCCCTCCGGCGTGCCTTGCTCCGGTATCTCGTTGCCGATGCTCCAGAACAGCACGCTGGGATGGTTGCGGCCGCTGACCACCAGGCTGTCGAGGTCGGCCGCCCAATCCTGCGCGAAGAAGCGGGCGTAGTCCTGGGCGCGCTTGGGCTTGTCCCAGGCGTCGAACGCCTCGTCGATGACCAGCAAGCCCAGCGCGTCGGCGGCGTCCAGCGTCGCCTGGCTGGCGGGGTTGTGGGCGCTGCGGATGGCGTTGTAGCCGGCGGCCTTCATCAGCGCGACCTTACGCGCGTCCGCGTCGGGCAGGCCGGCGGCCCCGACCATGTAATTGTCGTGGTGGATGTTGCCGCCCTTCAGCACCACCTTTTGACCGTTGATGCGCAGACCCTGGCGCGCATCGACGGTGATGGTGCGGATGCCGAAGCGGGTACGCCGCTCATCCTTCAGCGCGCCGCCCACGCGCACCTGCTGCACCAGGGTGTAGAGATTGGGCGCGTCGGGGGACCATAGCGCCGGCCGGTCCACCAGGAGCGGCTGGTCCAGATCCGCGTGGCCGTTGGCCGGCACCGGCCGTACCTGCCGCGCCTGGGCCACCACGGCGCCGTCGGCCGCCACCACCTGGGACTGCAGTTCGACCGTCGCCGCGTGCGCCGACCGGTTCACCACCGCCGACCGCACCGCCACCTGCCCCCGCTCCGCCGTCGCCACCGGCGTGGTGATGGCCGTGCCCACCGGGTCAAGGTGGACGGGGTCCAGGATGTCCAGGCTGACCGGGCGGATCAGGCCGGTGCCGGCATACCAGCGCGACGACGGATCGGGATGGTTGACCCGCACGGCAATGACATTGTCGCCGGGGCGCACCTTGCCCGTCAGATCGAGGCTGAAGGCGGTGTAGCCATAGCGATGCCGCGCCACCGGCTGGCCATTCAGCCAGATGTCGGCATCCATGTAGACGGCTTCGAAATTCAGGCGGATGACGCGGGTCGCCCGCGCCGCGTCCAGCACCAGGTGCCGGCGGTACCAGGCCTGGCCCCCCGGCAGGTAACCGGAGTCCTGCCCGGCGACCGCCTGCGCGTCGAAAGGCGGCGTGCCATCGGCACGATCATCAATGGAAGCGTCGTGGGGAACGGTGACCAGCCGCCAGTCCTTGTCATCGAAGGCCACGGCCTCGGCGCCCGCCGCCTCGCCGCGGTGGACGCGCCAGCCGGATACCAGGGACAGTTGTTCCGCCACCGCGCCGGTGGACAGGACGGCGAGCAGCGCCGTCAGCGCCAGGACGCGGCCGCAGCTTCGTGGCATCACTCTGACTCCCTGGGCCCGCCTCCCGTATCACAACGGGCCCTTGTTTATTCTGGCGCCACCGGTCAGCCACGGCCGCCCAGCCCGCCATGCGGCAGGCCGGGTGGACCGCGCCTGTGATAGCGCTAACATCCACGCCCATTTGTCTGAGTAATCAGGTTAATGTCAACAGGGCACGGAATGATGGGGGCGAACCGGCACGACGCCCCGCATGACGCCCCCATACGACGCCCCTACCGCACGGGTCACGGCAGGAAGGCCTGGTTATCCCGCATCTGCTTCAGCATGTCCTTGCCGGCGTCGTTCACGACCTGCCCGAAGGCGCCGTACATCATGTCCAGGCTGGCGCGGGCGACGGGCCCGCCGGGGTCAGTCTTCTCTGGCGGGATCCAGGGATATTCGCCGCCGTCCTCCTCCCCCGTTCGCGGATTGACCAAGGACACCAGGTGCCGGGTCTCGACATAGCCATGGTCTGTCATGTCCTTGGTCTGTGCCAGGAGGTGCAGGGTGGGGCCGGTCAGGCTGCCACCCGGGAAGCTGGACATGAAGCGCTGCTTATCGACCGTTTTCGTGCCATCCGCGCTCAGCTTTCCAAACAGCGCGTCGGCATCGGCCTTGCCGCCCTGTCCGGACGCGACGGCGGCCTCAATTTCCTTGGCACTGAGGACGCCATCCTTGTCGGTATCGCCGACCTCGAAAATCTGGGTCAGCGCCGACTGCCTGGCGGCGGTGTCATCGCCGGGCGACCCAAGGTGGTTGACACCGGTGGCGACCCCGCGATTGATGACAGGCATCATGTTCATCGCTCCCCTCCCACAAATCTATCGATGGGTGACGGACAACAAACATGCAACTTTTAAGCCAGATCCAAACCCTTGATTCCAGGAACGTCGTCCGCCGGCGACACCGGAAAGGGCGGGTGCCGCCGGTCAAAATCTGCCGAACCGCCCGGCGAAAGATGCCTCAAGCCACGAAGGCGTTGTCGACGCCGGCCCAGCCGGGCAGGCCTTCGGCCACCACCAGATGGTCGCGCACCTCCCGCACGCCGGGACCGTTCTCCGCCACCACGCGGAAGGCCTGGGCCACCCGGGCGTCATAGACGGCGCCGGTCAGGGTGACGACGCCGTTTTCCACCACCACGTCCACTCGGCTGTCGGCCCACCAGCGCTTGTCGGCCAATTCCATCAGCAGACGGTAGCGGATTTCGGCGTCCAGCAGCGGCGGCTCCTCCCCCGGAGGGGTGGCCAGGTCGAAGGTGTGCAGCAGGGCCCGCACCACGTCGGCGCGGCTGATGACACCGGCCAGGTGGCCGTGGGCCAGCACCGGCAGCCGCTTCACCTTGCGGCCATCCATCAGGGCGACGGCGGTGGCGATGTCGTCGTCCACTTCCACGGTCAGGACGTCGCGGGTCATCACCTCCGCCACCCGGCGGCCGTGCATCTTGCTGTACTGGTCCGCCTGGTCGCCCGGGGTGGTGAACATGCGCTGCCACCAGCGGTCGTGGACCTCGGTCCCCGTTTCGGCCCGGCGCATCAGGTCGCCCTCGGTCAGGACGCCGACGACGCGGCAGCCGCCACCATCGGCGGCGACGTCATCCTCCACTACGGGCAGGCCGCTGATGCGATTGCGCACCATCAGGCGCAAGGCGTCGACCAGGGGCGTGTCCGGGCGAACGGTCAGGACGCCCGGCGTCATGATCTGGCGAACGGCGGTGGGCTTGAAAATCTCTAAGGTCGGGGCGGGCGCGGTCATGACGGCATCCTCCGGTTGGGATGGGGCCATCATGGGCTCAAGGCCGGAGCGCGTCCTTGATGCGGCTCAATTCAGCGGCCGCATGTGTCCCGAAAAAAAACGGTGACCGAAAAAACGGTGACCTCAGCAGGCGGCCCCGGCATCCAGGATGGGGGCGACCAGGGCGTGCAGGGACAGAGCATCCGGCGCGGCGCGCAGGGTGGCGGCCAGACCGGGGGTGCGCAGGGCGCGGCTGATGCGGGCCAGGGCTTGCAGATGGGCGTTGCCGCAATGGACGGGGGTGAGCAGGCCGAAGACCAGATCCACGGGCGCACCGTCGATGGCCTCGAACTCCACCGGCTTGGCCAAGCGGACGAAGGCGCCGATGGGGCGGCTGATGCTGCTGAAGCGGGCGTGGGGGATGGCGATGCCGGCGCCCACGCCGGTGGAGCCCAGCGCCTCACGGGCGCGCAGATCGTCCAGGACGGCACCGACATCCAGCGCGCCGGCGGCGGCGATGCGCAGGGCGATTTCCTTCAGGACGGCGTCCTTGGAGGCCGCCGTGACGCCCAGCCCGACGGAGGACGGCGCCAAGGAGGAACCGGCGCCGGTGGGGCCGCTAGTGGGAGCCGATGACGGATCGGATGCGATCGACGCCATGACGTCAGCGACCTTGGGAGCGGCGAAGGCCCATCGGGACGCCACGCTGGAGCGGAGCATGAAAACAACCGTACTGGTGACCGATGGCCGTCAAATAAGCGATCTCGGGGGCTTTGGGAAGCCCCAACTGCGACAGCATAACGCGCCTGCCCGCAGGGTATGGATGCCCGTCCATGATTCGTTTCCTTAAGATCCCTATCGAATCAAAGGGATTCGTCGCTAATGACCAGGCGGTAGCCGATGCCGGGTTCCGTCTGAATGATTCCCGGCGCGTTGGGGTCGCTTTCAATCTTCTGGCGCAGCATGCGGATATAGACCCGCAAGTACTGCACCTCGTCTTCCTTGGCGGGCCCCCAGACTTCCTTGAGGATTTGCCGGTGGGTCAGGATCTTGCCGGCGTGCGCCGCCAGGAAGCGCAGCAGGTCGAACTCCGTGGGCGACAGGTGCAGCTTTTCCTCGCCCCGTGTGACCTGCCGGTTGATGAGGTCGATGGCCAGCCCGCCGGCGGTCACCACCGACCGGCCGCCCTGCTGCTGCACGGCATGGCGCAGGGCCGCGCGGATGCGGGCCATCAGCTCCGCCGTGCCGAAAGGCTTGGTGACATAGTCGTCGGCGCCCAGGTCCAGTGCCGCCACCTTGTCCTCCTCCTGGTCGCGGCTGGACAGGATGATGATGGGCGTGGGGCGCTCGGCCTTCAGCTTGCCCACCAGATCCAGGCCGTCGCCGTCGGGCAGTCCCAGATCCAGCAGGATGAGGTCCACGCCCGGCAGGCGCGCCTGCACCAGCCCCTCCTGCGCCGTCGCCGCCTCCACCAAGGTCCAGCCTTGGGGGGCCAGCACGGCGCGCAGCAGGCGGCGGATGGCCACCTCGTCCTCGATCACCAGGATGCGATGGGGTTTGCTCATGATCTCGACCCTATTCCAACATCCAGGCATCAAGCGCGTCATCGGTGGGCAGCGTCAATTCGAACACGGCGCCGGTCTTGTCCGTGCGGTTGGCGGCCTTGATGGTGCCGCCCAGGGCCGTCATGAAGCCGCGGCAGATGGCCAGGCCCAGGCCGGTGCCGGCCTGGCGGTGGTCCCGCGCCTCCACCCGGTAGAACTTGTCGAAGATGCGCTCCAGGCTGTCGGGCGGGATGCCCACGCCCTCATCCATCACGCGGATGACGACATGGTTGTGCCGGCGCGCCGCGCTCACGCCCACCCTGCCCTCGGGCCCGGAATACTTGGCGGCGTTGTCCAGCAGGTTGAACAGCACCTGTTCCAGCAGCAGGTAGTCGGTGCGCACCAGCGGCAGGTCGGCCGCCAGGTCCAGGTCCAGCGGCCGGCCGGCCAGGATGGGCTTGGCCCGCTGGGTGGCGGTGTGCACCACGTCCACCAGGTCCGTCGGCTCGCGGCGGATGTCCAGCCCGGCCTCCAGCCGCGTCATGTCCAGCAGGTTGCGCACGAAGCGTCCCATGCGCTCCGCTTCCACCAGCAAGTCGCCGGTCAGCTGCGCGCGGGTGGCGGGCTCCAGCCCTTCCCCCTCGCTCTTCAGGGTGGTGGCGGTGCCGATGATGGCGGCCAGCGGCGTGCGCAAATCGTGCGACAGCGAGGTCAGCATGGCGGAGCGTAAGCGTTCCGTCTCTCCCTCCAGCCGGGCCTTGTCGATGTCCTGCACCAGCTTCACGCGCTCGATGGCCACGGCCGCCTGGTCCATGATGGCGTCCAGCAGGCGGCGCTGGTCCGGCGTCAGGATGGGGCCGGGATCGTCGGTGTCCACCCCCACCACCGCCACCACGCCGCGTTCCGTGCGCACGGGCAGGAACAGGCGCTGGGTACCCGGTAGCGTGGGGGCGCCGCGCCCCGCCGGCTTGGCGTTGTCATAGGCCCAGCGCGCGGCGGCCAGATCCATCTCCCCCACCTGGTCCTCCGGCGGGTAGCCCGCCCGCACCTCCAGCGCGCCGTGGTCGTCGGGCATCAGCAGCACGACGCGCACCTTCAGCAGCAGCGCCACCTGGTGGGTGGTGGCCCACAGCAAATCCTCCATCTCGCCGATGCCGGCCAGCTTGCGCGCGAAGGAGAACATCTGCGCGGTGATGCGGGCGCGGTTGGCGGCGATGGTCGCCTGTTCCCGCACCCGCGCCGTCAGGCGGCTGGTGAAGACGGCGACGATGGTGAAGAACACCAGCGCCACCACGTTGGAGGGATCGCGGATGGTGAAGGTGTACAGCGGCGGCAGGAAGAAGAAGTTGTAGGCCAGCACGCTGAGGCAGGAGGCGAACAGCGAGGGGCCGTAACCGTGCAGGATGGCGCTGGCCAGGACGGCGGCGATGTAGACGAGCGAGAGGTTGCGCACGTCCATGGTGTTGCCCAGCAGGCTGCCCACCACGGTGGCCAGGCCCACCATCAGCGTCGCCACGCCATAGGGCTGCCACGCCAGGCCGCTGGACTCCGGCCGGGTGCGCACCATCTTGGGCGGGATCTCGTCCGCCTCCACCGCGTCGCCGGCGATGACGTGGACGGAGATGGTGCCGGCCTTGCGCACCAGCTCATGCACCACCGAGCCGTGCACGATCTCGAACCAGCGCGGCCGTTCGGACTTGCCGATGATGATGTGGGTGAAGTTGTTGGCGCGGGCGTAGCCCAGCACGTCGGCGGCGATGGTGCGGCCGGGTACGGTGATGGCCTCGCCCCCCAGCTGCTCCGCCAGGCGCAGGGTGTCGGCGATGCGGTCGCGCGCCGCCTCCGTCAGGCGCTGGGTGCGCGCGGTCTCCACGTAAAGGGCGGTGAAGCGGGTCTTCAGCCGGTCGGCCAGGCGCTTGGCGTAGCGCACCAGGCCGCCGGCGGTCCTGTCCTCGGACACGCAGACCAGCACGCGGTCACCCGCCGCCCAAGGGCCCTGGATGGCATGGCGCTGCATATAGGACAGCATCTGGTCGTCCACCCGCTGCGCCGTGCGCCGCAGCGCCAGTTCGCGCAGGGCCGTCAGGTTGCCGGGGGAGAAATAATGCTTCAGCGCCCGCTGCGCCTGCTCGCGGATATAGACCTTGCCCTCGTTCAGGCGCTTGATCAGGTCCTGCGGCGGCAGGTCGATGACCTCGATCTCGTCCGCCATCTCCAGCACGCTGTCGGGCACCGTCTCGCGCACACGGATGCGGGTGATCTGCGCCACCACGTCGTTCAGGCTTTCCACATGCTGGATGTTCAGCGTGGTCAGCACGTCGATGCCGGCGGTCAGCAACTCCTCCACATCGGAATAGCGCTTGGCGTGGCGGCTACCCGCCGCGTTGGTGTGGGCCAGTTCATCCACCAGGGCCAGGCGGGGACGGCGGCGCAGCAGGGCGTCGATGTCCATCTCCTCCAGGGTGCGGCCCTTGTACTCCAGCACCCGGCGGGGCACGACCTCCAGCCCGGCCACCATGGCCTCGGTCTCGCGTCGGCCGTGGGTCTCCACCACGCCCACCACCACGTCCACGCCCTCCGCCTTCAGCTGCCGCGCCGTTTCCAGCATCTGGTAGGTCTTGCCCACGCCCGGGGCGGCACCCAGGTAGATGCGCAGCTTGCCTCGGCGCTCCTGCATGGCCTGGCTCAGCAGGGCGTCCGGCGACGGGCGGTTGGTGTAGTCGGCGTTGGTCACGGGTGGTCTTTCGAAGGCCCAAGCGCAAACGGCAAAAGCCGCCGCCCCGGAACGTTGGCCGACAATAGCGCCAACGGATCCGAAGCGGCGAGCTTTTCCCTTTAAGACAATCAGTTACCTGATGGGTGCGCCGCGTCCAGGGCGCGGTTCAGCGCCAGGACGTTCACGTGCGGCTCCCCGATCAGGCCCAGCAGGCGGCCCTCGACATGGGCGTCCACCAGGCCGCGCACGGCGGCCTCGGTCATGCCCCTCGCCTTCGCCACGCGCGCCACCTGGTAATAGGCGCCGGCGGGCGAGATGTCGGGGTCCAGGCCGCTGGCCGACGCGGTCACCAGGTCCACCGGCACAGGGTGGTCCTTGGTGGCGCCATACTTCTCCGCGTCACCGGCGATGCGATCGACCAGCGCCTTGGAGGTAGGACCCAGGTTGGAACCCATGGAGTTGGCGGCGTTGTAGGGGGCGGCGACGGTCTTGGTGCTGTCGTTGGGGTCGGTGTCGGTGGTCACCGACGGGCGGCCCCAGAAGTACTTCTCCGACGTGAAGTTCTGCCCGATCAGGGTGGACCCGACGACCGTGCCGTCCTTGGCGGTGATCAGGCTGCCGTTGGCCTGGTGCGGGAACAGGACGCGGGCGATTCCGGTCATGCCCAGGGGATAGATCAGGCCGCAGACGACGGTGAAGAAGACGGCCAGCGAGATGGCCGGACGGATTTGCTTGAGCATGGCTCTCGGGCCTCCTTTAGGCCAGGCCGACGGCGGTCACGACCATGTCGATGGCCTTGATGCCGATGAAGGGGATGATGATGCCGCCCAGGCCATAGACCAGCATGTTGCGCGACAGCAGGCTGGCAGCCGGCAGGGCGCGGTACCGCACGCCCTTCAGGGCCAGCGGGATCAGCGCGATGATGACCAGGGCGTTGAAGATGATGGCCGACAGGATGGCCGACTGCGGTGTGGCCAGGTGCATGATGTTCAGGGCGTTCAGCGCCGGGTACAGGCCCGCGAACATCGCCGGGATGATGGCGAAGTACTTGGCCACGTCATTGGCGATGGAGAAGGTCGTCAACGCGCCGCGGGTCATCAGCAGCTGCTTGCCGATGCCGACGATCTCGATCAGCTTCGTCGGGTCGCTGTCCAGGTCCACCATGTTGCCGGCCTCGCGGGCGGCCTGGGTGCCGGTGTTCATGGCCACGCCCACGTCCGCCTGGGCCAGGGCCGGGGCGTCGTTGGTGCCGTCGCCGCACATGGCGACCAGGCGGCCCTCGGCCTGTTCCTTGCGGATCAGGGCCAGCTTGTCCTCCGGCGTGGCCTGGGCCAGGAAGTCGTCCACGCCCGCCTCGGCCGCGATGGCGGCGGCGGTCAGCGGGTTGTCGCCCGTGATCATCACCGTGCGGATGCCCATGCGGCGCAGTTCGGCGAAGCGGTCGCGGATGCCGCCCTTGACGATGTCCTTCAGGTGGATGACGCCCAGCACCCGGTCGTTGCGCACTACGGCCAGCGGCGTGCCGCCGGCCTTGGCGATGCGCTCGGTGATGGCCTCCAGCTCCGGATGGCGCACCGGCTGGCTGCCCCGCAGGGCCGTCACGTGGCGCAGCACGGCGTCAACCGCGCCCTTGCGGATCTGGATGCCGCCGTCCCCATTCACCCCAATCAGATCGACACCGCTCATGCGGGTCTGCGCCGCGAAGGGGACGAAGCGGGCGTTCAGGTGGCCCATGTCCTTGCCGCGCAGGCCATACTTCTCCTTGGCCAGCACGACGATGGAGCGGCCCTCTGGCGTCTCGTCGCTCAGCGACGACAGCTGCGCGGCCTCCGCCAGTTCCTTGTCGGTCACGCCCGAGACAGGGATGAACTCGGCGGCGTGGCGGTTGCCCAGGGTGATGGTGCCGGTCTTGTCCAGCAGCAGGGTATCGACGTCGCCCGCCGCCTCCACCGCGCGGCCGGACATGGCCAGGACGTTGAAGCGCACCAGGCGGTCCATGCCGGCGATGCCGATGGCGGACAGCAGGGCGCCGATGGTGGTGGGGATCAGGGTGACGAACAGCGCCACCAGCACCACCACCGACACCGTGCCGCCGGCGTAGGCCGCGAAGCCCGGGATGGTGACGACCGCCAGGATGAAGATCAGGCTCATGCCCACCAGCAGGATGTTGAGCGCGATCTCGTTGGGGGTCTTCTGCCGCTCCGCCCCCTCGACCAGCGCGATCATGCGGTCAAGGAAGGTGGAGCCTTGCGCCGCCGTGATGCGGACGATGATGCGGTCCGACAGCACGCGGGTGCCGCCGGTGACGGCCGAGCGGTCGCCGCCGCTTTCGCGGATCACGGGTGCCGATTCACCGGTGATGGCGGACTCGTCCACGGTGGCGATGCCGTCGACGATCTCACCATCGCTGGGGATGATGTCGCCGGCGTCGACCACCACGTGGTCACCCACCTTCAGGTCGGCGGCCCCCACCGTCTGAAAGCTGGTGACGGCCGCCCCCCTGGCGACCATGGGGCCGGTCAGGCGCTTGGCCACCGTCTCGGTGCGGGTCTTGCGCAGGCTGTCGGCCTGGGCTTTGCCCCGGCCCTCGGCCACGGCTTCGGCGAAGTTGGCGAACAGCACCGTGAACCACAGCCACAGCACGATCTGGAAGGAGAAGCCGGTGCCCTGGGCGCCGGTGGCCAGGTCGCGGGCCAGCAGCACGGTGGTCAGCAGGGCCACCGCCGCCACCAGGAACATGACGGGGTTACGCACCAGGGTGGCGGGGTTCAGCTTGGTGAAGCTGGCCTTGACCGCCGGGCCCAGGATGGCGGGATCCAGCAGCGTGGACTTCGTCGACCGGCGGGTCGACGCCGGCGCCGGCTGGGGGGCCGGCTGCTGCCCCGGGTGGAACACGGAAGGGGATGACATCTCAAAATCTCCGAAGAACGGATGACGCCAGTGCAAGGCTTCTACCCGGGGGTCAGTAGGTGGTGCCGGCCATCATCTGCAGGTGCTCGACCACCGGCCCCAGCGCCACGGCGGGGAAGTAGGTCAGGCCGCCCACGATCAGGATCACGCCCACCAGCAGGCTGACGAACAGCGGGCCGGTGGTGGGGAAGGTGCCGGCGGAGGCGGGCACGGACTTCTTCGCGGCCAGGGCGCCGGCGATGGCCAGGGCCGGGATGATGATGAAGAAGCGGCCCACGAACATGGTCACGCCCAGGGTCACGTTGTACCAGAGCGTGTTGGCCGACAGGCCGCCGAAGGCGCTGCCGTTGTTCGCCGCACCGGAGGAGTAGGCGTAGAAGATTTCCGAGAAGCCGTGCGGGCCGTTGTTGGCGACGCCGGCGACACCCACCGGAATGGCGGAGGAAATGGCGCTGAACACCAGGATGACCAGCGGCATGGCCAGGATGGCCAGCACCGTCATCTTCACCTCCTTCGCCTCCAGCTTCTTGCCGATATACTCGGGCGTGCGGCCCACCATCAGGCCGGCCACGAACATGGCGATGATCGCCATCAGCAGGATGCCGTAGAGGCCGGCGCCCACGCCGCCGACGATGACCTCGCCCAGCAGCATGTTGACCAGGGGCACCATGCCGCCCAGGGGCATGAAGCTGTCGTGCCAGCCGTTGATGGCGCCGCAGGAGGCATCGGTGGTGATGGTGGCGAACAGGGCGGTGTTGGCGATGCCGAAGCGCACCTCCTTGCCCTCCATGTTGCCGCCCGGCGACAGGGCGCTGACCGCCTGATCCACCGGCAGGCCGGCGAACAGCGGGTTGGCCTGGGATTCGGCCCAGTAGCAGACGCCGACGCCGACGATGAACATGGCGCCCATGGCCGCCAGGATAGCCCAACCCTGGCGCTCGTTGCCCACCATGCGGCCGAAGACGTTGGTCAGGCCGGCGCCGATGGCGAAGATGCTCAGCATCTGCGCCAGGTTGACCAGGGCGTTGGGGTTCTCGAACGGGTGGGCGGAGTTGGCGTTGAAGAAGCCGCCGCCGTTGGTGCCCAGCATCTTGATGGCCAGCTGCGAGGCGACGGGGCCCTGCGCGATGATCTGCTTGGCGCCTTCCAGCGTGGTCGCCTCGGTATAGGCGGCCAGGTTCTGCGGCACGCCCTGCCAGACGTAGAACAGGGTCAGCACCACGCAGGCGGGCAGCAGCACGTAGAGGGTGGCGCGGGTCAGGTCGACCCAGAAGTTGCCGATGGTGCGGGCGCCGCGGCGGCTGAAGCCGCGCACCAGCGCCAGCGCCAGCACGATGCCCGTGGCGGCGGACATGAAGTTCTGCACCGTCAGGCCCGCCATCTGCACCAGATAGCCCATGGTGGTCTCGCCGCCGTAAGCCTGCCAGTTGGTGTTGGTGACGAAGCTGATGGCGGTGTTGAAGGACAGGTCCGGCGCCACCGCCGCCTGACCCTGTGGATTGAAGGGCAACAGGGCCTGCAAGCGCATCAGCGCGTACAGCGCCAGGGCGCCCACCAGGTTGAACAGCATCATGGCGACGGCATAGGTCAGCCAATGCTGCTCCGTCGTCTCATCGACGCCGCAGACGCGGTAGAGGACGCGCTCGACGGGGCCGAAGACGCGGCCGATGAACGTGCGCTCACCGGAAAAGACACGGGTCATGAAGCCGCCGAGGGGGCGCGTCAGGACCAGGATGATCGCGGCGAACACCGCGATCTGAAGAATGCCGTTGAAGGTCACGGGAAAAATCTCCGCATGCGCGACGGGCGCTTAGAAGCGCCCGTCTTCAGAACCGTTCTGGCCGGATCAGGACATAGACGAGGTAAAGGGTCAGGCCGACCGAGACGGCGGCGCCCAGGATCAGGTCGAACATGGGCGCCTCACAGCCTCTCGCAGGCGTAGGCGTAGGCCACGCCCAGGCCGAAAAGCCCCACCAGGAGGGCGACAAGGATGACGTCGAGCATGCGGTTGTTCCTCACGAACGAAGCCCGGAAGCCTTTCGTGAAGGGCGCTTCCGGGCGGAATGGGTCGACGCTGAGGAAACCGCCGATGGCCATCAAAATTCGATGGCAAAGCCGGGGGGCGGAAATAAAAGGATTTTAATGGAACAGCGTAGGCCGGACGGTTCGTCAGAACCGAAGTAGGCTGCATCCGACATGTCCGGCATGTCCGACACCCGGTTCCATAGGCATGGTCTCGATGTTAAGTATTTGAATTTTATAACAATAACCGCTGGCACGCTTTCTGCTTGTACTGATGCGTTGATAAACAACCCCTTGTTTTCAACGTTCATAAAATTAGCTACAAGGAGAACGCAGATGAGCACGATTGATATCGATGTCGTTATCGACACCCAAGCAGTGAAGGCACTTACCCTGAATTCTGGAAATAGCAGTATCAACCCTCTCCCGATCACGCATAATTATGCGTACATGATTACCCAGCCTAATTACGCCATTTCTGGTCAGGCGAGTGGCGATCTATCCATCAGAGCGCAGGAGGATGATATCGTTCGCTGGTGGACGATCTCTCTTTATGCTGATACGCGCGTATATGCCGTGATTTATAATATCACAAAGATAAATAATAATGACCCGACCATCCTGGCGGACTTCGTCTATTCCACACATGTTCAGACGGTTCCGGTGCCGAATCCCGGTGACCCGGTTCACTATACGATGAAAAATGAAGATGTTTCCTACGTGCAGGCGGACGTTGAGGCAACTGGGACCGAGTTTTACGGTGTCAGTTTCTACCTGGTGCAGATTAACCCAGATGGAAGCAATTCCGTGATTGGTTACTATAACTGGGACCCAAAAATTACGGTCAATATTTAAAACTAAATTTTGGGACCGGAAGCCATACTCCGGTCCCAATTTTTATTTCATAAAGAGTATAAGTGCATTCCCAAATTTGCCAGCGGCAGGACGCAGGTGACGCGGCGCGCCCATAAGCCTTAATGACAACGCTCCGTTTTGACACCTGAATTGATTCCGACGCGGCTGAAGGGCCAGGCCATCACGTTGATCGGCGGCCACGATGTCGAACTGGACATCTCCCCCCTGCGGCCAAGACCGGTGTGAGGATAAAGACGGCAACGGAGCGCAGGCGGCGCGATTGACCAACCCGCCGCGCCACCCTATCGTGCACTGGCGCGGTCGCCAAGCCGCCTCCGGACCCGCGGGAAGGGCTGAGCCCACTGGCCATATCCTGCGCGGTCACACCTGACCTTTGTGCAGCCGGATTTGCGGGTCGTCGGCGCCTCATGCACGGAGGTTCGCTTATGACCCGATCCCTTCCCGACCATCCCCATATCGACCAGTTGAAACGCCAGGCCAAGGAACTGCTGGTGGCCTATCGGCGCGGTGACGCCGACGCCCTCGCCCGCTTCCGGGCCAGCCTGCCGGCGGCCCGAGGCAAGGACGACGCGGCCCTGGCGGCGCTGACCCTGCGCCTGCACGACGCCCAATCCTGCCTGGCGCGCGAATATGGCTTCCCCTCCTGGGCCGAGCTGGACGCCTTCGTGACCAGCCGGCGGGCCACCTCCGCCGACAGGGCGGAGGCGCGGCTGGAATGGCTGCGCCTGGTGTATCCCGGCGACATCAGCGGCAGCATGCGCCGTCCGCGGCCAGCCGCCGCTTTGCGCCTGCTGGCGGAGAACCCGGATGTGGCGACGGGCGACCCCATCCTGGCCTGCGCCATCGGCGACGTGGACCGCGTGCGCCAAGCCATCGCCCAGGACCCCGCGTGGGTCAACCGCGCCGGCGGCCCGCTGCGGCTGCCGCCCCTGGTGGCGGTCGCCCACTCCAGCCTGGCGCGGGTGCCGGAGGTGGCCGGGCGCCTGCACGCCTGCGCCCAGGCCCTGCTGGCGGCGGGCGCTGATCCCAACCAGGCGGTGGGCAACCGCTGGCCGCCCGCCAGCGTGGCCCAGCCGTCGGAAACGGAGCGGCTGTCGGCCCTTTACGGCGCCGCCGGGCAGAACCATGACCCGGTCCTCACCGCCCTGCTGCTGGATGCCGGGGCCGACCCCAATGACGGGGAGTCTCTGTATCATGCCCTGGAAAGCACGGCCTGCGTGGAACGGCTGCTAAGGGCCGGTGCCGTTGTTCCGGGCACCAACGTCCTGTACCGGGCGTTGGACCTGGACAATCTGCCGGTGCTCCGGCTGCTGCTGGCCCATGGCGGCGACGCCAATGAACCGGCGCGCAATCGCCCCATCTCCGACTGGGGCTCGCCGCTGCTGTGGGCCATCTACCGGCGCCGCTCCGCCGCGCACATCGCGGCCCTGCTGGCGGCGGGCGCCGACCCGGCCGCCCGCCTGCCGGACGGTACCAGCGCCTACACGGTCGCCCTGCGCTTCGGCATGGCGGATGTGGCGGAGGTGCTGCGCCAGGCGGGCGGAGGTGCTGCGCTGTCGCTGGAGGACCAGTTCGTCGCCGCCTGTGCCGCCGGGGATGAGGCGGCGGCGCGCGCCCTCCAGGCCCAGCGGCCCGACCTGCCCGCCAGCCTGTCGGACCGGCAGCGGTGCCTGCTGCCGGAGTTGGCAGCGCAGGGGGGCTGCGACAACGCCATCGCCGTCATGGTCCGATTGGGCTGGCCCCTGACCGTGCCGGCCGGGGACTGGAACGCCACCGCCCTGAACCACGCCGTGTTCCGGGGCGACGCCGCCCTCACCTGCTTCCTGCTGGACCACGGCGCCCGCTGGACGGAAAAACACGGCTACGGTGACGACGTCAGCGGCACCCTGTCCTGGGCATCCCTGAACCTGCCGGAGGAGGACGGCGACTGGGTGGGCTGCGCCCAAGCCCTGCTGGACCACGGCATGCCGGTGGCGAAGGCGCCCGCCGACGGCAAGGGCGGCGTCCTGATCGACGGCCGGCGCAAATGGTTTTCGGATGAGGTGACGGAAACCCTGCTGGGTTCCATCGCCTGAAATGGGAAGGGCCGGCGGTCGCCGCGCCGGCCCTTTTTCAGGTTGGGCCCCCCTGGGGCGTCAGGGCGATCCCGCCTCCGCCACCAGTTGCGGCACCGCATCGCACGCGCGGTTGGCGGGGCAGACGGCGCCGATGGGGTGGATGCTGACCATCCCGGTGCCGGTGCGGTCCAGGCCCAGGGCCCGCGCGGCCGCCGCCGACAGGTCCAGCACCCGGCCCTTCACGAAGGGGCCCCGGTCATTCACCCGCACCTGCACCACCTGGCCGTGGGCCGACACCTCGATCACCGTGCCCAGGGGCAGGGTGCGGTGGGCGGCGGTCAGTCCCTCGGGGTCGTAGGATTCGCCGCTGGCGGTGCGGTGGCCCGCATGCTCCCGCCCATACCAGCTGGCCTTGCCGACCTGGGTGTGGTCATCGCCTGTCGCGGTGTTCCCCAGGGCCAAGGCCGGCGCAAGCGCCAGCACGGCGCCCAAGGCCAGGCAACCCCATAGCTGCGTCCTCATGGGACTCTCGCCGTCGTTGTTGAAATGGGTCGGGGCTTAGCCGCCGAAGGGAATCAGCACGTCCAGGCCGAAGGTGGTCTGTCCCTGGTCGCCGTCGAACGGCCGGGCATCGCCCAGCGAGCGGTCGTAGCGCACCTCCGGCCGCAGGGCGAGGCCGTCGGGAAGGGCGTCCCAACCTAGCGCCGCCGCCGGCTTCCACGTCACACCCGCGGTCAGCGCCATATAGGTCGCCCCCTGCCCCGCCGACAGCACCGGCGCGCGCGTCGGCTGCCCGGCCTCCGTCAAGACATAGTCCTGGTTGCCCTGGAAGGCCGCGACGTAGAAGCCCCGCACGTCACGGAACACCTCGGTCCGCAGCGTCAGCGACACGGCGTCGTCGTATTTCCAGGTGGCGTACTGGGCGGCGCCGAAGGCCTCCGCCTTCACCAAGTCGTCGCGAATATAGTTCAGTTCGGTGATCAGGGTCAGGGCGTCGCTGGCCTTCACCGTCAGCACCGCGTCGTTGATCCAGCGCGCCTCGTCATTGGCCCGGGCCAAGCCCAGAGGGGCCTTGGTGCTGGCGTTCTCCGGCCCGACGTGGGTCAGCGCCACCAGGGTGACGGTGCCGTCGGCATTGGCGTAGCCGAAGCCGAAGATGCCGGACCAGGCGTCGTTGTTGTCGCCGTCGCGCCCCAGGCTGGTGTTCACGCCACTGTCGACGCCGCCGTACAGGTCGATGCCGCCCGACAGGTGCAGGGTGGCCAGCGCGCCGGTGTGCTTGAACGGCAGGCCGAAGTTGAAGATGTAGCTGTGGCTGTACAGCGGATTGCTGGACGCCACGATGGTCTCGGCGCCCAGGGGCGAAGCGTACTGCCCCACCTTCAGGTCCAGGCCGCCGCCCGCCACCTCAGGCACATGGAAGGTCACGTTGGCCTCCACGATGTCCAGTTGCGTGCGCTCGCCGATGGTGCGGTCCAGCTCACCCAGGAAATGGGTATAGCGGGCGTCGGTGCCATACATGCCCTGCAGCTTGAAGCCCCAGCCGAACTCATCCCCCGAACCGGCGTCCTTGGCGATGGTGCCCACCGCCTGGTTCAGCACCAGCTGGTCGGTGCGGTCGGTGAACAGGTGGCCGTAGTTGGGGCCGCGGTCGGCGCCATGGTCCGCCGCGGTGATGCCGGCCTCCACCAGGCCGCTGAAGGTGATGCCGGCGGGCGCGGCGGCGGCATCCTCATCGGCGCGGGCGGCGGCGGCACCCAACATCAGGGCGCAGGCGGCCGTGGCCGAGGCGATGTGCCGGGCGATGCGGCGGCGGGGAATGGTGGATTGGATGGAATGCGACATGGCAAGGCGTCTCTTGATCTTCTGTGCTCAGGCTCGGCGGGGCCGCCGGCGCTGGGCTCAAAAGACGGCATGGCCGCCTTAAAGTTCGATGTGAAAGCCGGGGACCGAAAATCAAAAAGCCTTTATTCCGGAGGGGCGGATTGCGCACCCGCATCGCAACTCGAAAAAGCGCATCAGCGCAACCATGGGAATAAGCCGAAGAAAATGGAGGTACCTGAACTTGCACTACCGCAAGGAATGCCATTATAGTTTTCCAGGCGACGGTAGCGGTAACATTGCCGCACGGTCAAAACCCGGCCTTCAAAGGGCGGCCCGCCACGGTGGCGGGGATGGGAGGGATATTGATGGGTATGGAAGCACGGGCCATGCGGCCCGCCGGTGGCCTTGCGTTCACGACGGCTGAAACGACCGGCCGCGAAATCACGCATCCCCTGTTTCCAGCGCCTTCCCCACGCCGTCGACGCGGAGCCCTTCTCGCCACGGCCGCGGCCTTATGGGGCGGCCTGCATTGGGGGACCGCCCAGGCCCAGCTCGACACCGGCACCGAGCCGCCGGCCGTCCGCTTCACGGATGCCAATGGCGTTGACCTTAAGTCCGGTGAATACACCGAATCCTCGCCCCCCTTCGGTATCGGCGACAAGAACAACCCGTCCTTGTCCTATGCACAGATAAGCATCAACTACAACGCGGACAACGGTACGCCGTTGCAGGGTTATATCCAGCACGATTATTGCCAAGGACAGGGCGAAGACTGCACGGACGAATTCTACGTCGCCCGCATCGGCAACAACATGGTGACGTTCCCGCTCAGTTCCGGCGCCACGACCACAGCCTTCACCGGGGAGACGCTGGTCACCAATATTGCCAACGAATACGTCATCTACGACAAGAACGGCACGAAGTGGGAATTCACGCGCCAAGATCCCGTCAATGGCAGTGGCCAGATGCAGGTGGGCATGCTGTCCAGGATCACCTATCGCGATGACCGCACCCTCACCTATTATTACAGCAACAACAACCTCAACACGTTCATCTTTTCCAGCGATGGGTATGAGCTGGTGTCGTGCAACAGCCAGGCGGTGGTGACCCTGCTCAACCTGGCGCAGGACTACCGCGACCCCAACGGAACATGCGACGTGACGTCGAGCTGGCCGACATTCCGGTTCAGCAATGGCGTGCACACCGATCCGCTGAGCCGCAGCACCTCCATTTCCACCAACCAGGTATCCTCTACCCAGACTGACTACACGATCGGCCGGCCCGGCGGCCTGCAGCAGAAGATCACCAAGTCCATTGTCACGCTTTACTCATATCCCACGTCGGGCACCTACGTTCAGCGCAACCTCGTCACCCATTTCGACGACGGATATTTTTGGACCAACTACAGCTACACCGGCGATGGCCTGGCCGTCGTCACCCACAGCAGCGCTGGTTCATCCGATGGCAGCACCGTGCAATATGACAACACCAGCGGTTACACCCTTATCGATCAGTTGAACCGCCGGACGACCTACACGTTCGCCAGCCAATACATGACGCATTGGTCCAGCACGCTGGTGGACACCTTCCTGACCGGCAAGCAGCTGCCCGAACAGCTGCAACAGCAATGGACCCCCGACCCAGCCGGCACCGGCAACATCCTTTCCGCCAGTGTGGTGGCCAAGCCATCCAGTGGCCTGCCGACGTTGGCGGTCAGCGCGAATTTCCCGTCTTGCGATGCCAGCACCGACTACCGGCACTGCCACCTGCCATCTTCCACGATAGATGCCAGGAAGGCCCAGACCGACTACACCTACCATCCCGTGACCGGCATGATCAGCACCAAGCGGCTGCCGCCAGACGCCAATGGGGTGCGCGCCAAGATCCGCTATACCTATGAGCAGCGATCCGCCATCTACAAGACATCGGCCAACGGCACGCCCACGACCGGCCCGGCCATCTGGAAGCTGGTCAAGATCTCGACCTGCCGCACCATGGCGGACGACGATTGTCTCAACCCGGGCAATGCGGGCGATGAACTCCAGACCCTGATCGACTACAACGACAACCTGCTGCCGGTGTCCGAGACCGTGCGATCCGGTGATGGCGCGCTGATTTCCACCAAGACCCGGGCCTACGACTCCGTTGGCAACGTCACATGGGAGGATGGTCCCGTGCCGGGCACGGCGGACAGGGTGTATTATTTCTGGGACGCGGATCGGGAACTGGTGGGGCAGATCGGCCCCCATCCCGACGCCCCCAACGGCCCCACGGGATACGCCGCGGTTCGCACGACCTATAACGCGGACGGCCTGCCCACCGACGTTGAACGGGGCAGCGCGTCCAGTCAGACCAAGGATGCGCTGGCATCCATGTCGGTGGTGGATCACCAGAACGTCAAGTATGACACTTTGGGCCGCAAGACCTCCGAAACCTGGTCGGCCGGGAACACCCCCTATCGCCATCTGCAGTACAGCTACGACAGCAGCAAGCGGCTGCACTGCATGGCTGAACGGATGGACCCCAGCTCGTCCGCCCTGAACGACAACAGTACCGATGCCTGCACCCAGCGCTCCGGCAACGCCGCCAGTGGCGCCCCGCCGGATCGCATCACCAGCTACACTTACGATGCCGCCGGGCAGGTCACGCAGATCCGTAAGGGGGTGGGCAGCGCTCAGGAGCAAGTGTCCGCCAACTACAAATACAGCGCCGACGGCAAGCAGACCGATATCCTGGACGCCAACGGCAACCATACGCAGCTGACCTACGACGGTTATGACCGCGAGATCAAATGGGCCTTCCCCAGCCCGGCCAGGCCCGCGAACTACAACGCGAGCACGGTGGACAGCGCCTTCCAGACGGCGGGCCAGGTATCGTCCACGGATGTCGAGCAATACCAATATGACGAGAACGGCAACCGCACCAAGCTGACCAAGCGGAGCGGCACCTCCTTCACCTACGCGTATGACCAGCTGAACCGGGTGACGCAGGCCCTCTATCCCAGCGGCACGCCCTCCGTCTACACGACATACGATAACCAAGGCCGGGTGACCCGGGTCACCGACGGACAGCGGCCCAATGACCCCAACGGCAACAAGATCATCATCGACTACGATGGCCTGGGTCGTAAGACCGCCGAGACGCAGAACGACCGCAAGCTATCCTTCGCCTACGACATCGACGGGAACCACCAGACCGCCAACCGGCGGACATCGCTGACCTGGCCGGACGGCGTCTCCGTCTCGTACACCTACCAGGTGACGGGCGAGGTCTGGAAGATCCAGGACAATGCCGGCGCGACACTCGCCACCTACACCTACGACATTCTGGGCCGCCGCCTATCCCTCAGCCCCGGCAACGGCACCAAGACCAGCTACAGCTACAACAGCGACGGCTCACTGGCGACGCTGGAACACGACGTGGCCAACGCCGAGGCGAACGTGAAGTGGGCCTTCACGTACAGCCCGGCCAGGCAGATAACCGGCACCACGCTGTCCAACACCGCCTACAGCATGATCCCCGTGTCGGGGGCGACCAATTACGACGTCAACGGCCTGAACCAGGCGACCAGCGCCGGCGGCGGCGCCATCGGCTACGACACCAACGGCAACCTGGTCAGCGGCGGCGGCTGGACATACGGCTATGACGCGCTGAACCGGCTGACCTCGGCCAGCGGTCTCGGCACCAGCAGCGGCTACATTTATGATCCCCAAGGCCGACGCATCGCCAAGACGGCCAATGGCAGCAAGACCCTCTATCTCTATGACGGTGGCAACCTGGTGGCCGAATATAGCGGCAGCAGCGGCAGCCTGGTCCGCCGCTATGTCTTCGGCCCCGGCGTGGACGAGCCGCTGGTCGAATACACCGACACCGGCGCCAAGAAATGGTTCTACCGCGACTGGCAGGGCAGCGTCATCGCCCTGGCCGACGGCGGCGGCACCGTCAACGGCGGCGACGTCTACAATTACGGCCCCTACGGCGAGATCGGCCTGACCAGCACCACCAGCCTGTTCCGCTACACCGGGCAAGTCTATGATCCGGAAACCGGCCTCTACCACTACAAGGCCCGCGCCTACTCCCCCACCCTCGGGCGCTTCCTGCAAACCGACCCCATCGGCTACAAGGACGACCTGAACCTGTATGCTTATGTAGGGGGGATCCGGTCAACAGGACGGATCCGACGGGAGAGGCGACCGTGTATCACATGCCCAACGGTGATTTATACATCGTCCAAACCTTTAACAATAGAACCTCCCAACCTGGAATCCCTGGGACCAAGCAGTTTACAGATGATCAGATCTCTGCTTTAGGAGGGCAAATGAGTGGCAGGTTGTCCAATGGTCACTCTCTGACCGTGGAGCTTCAGCCTGGAACAGATGAGGATGCTATCGTCCTTGTAACCGATCCTCATCTTGATGACACTAGTCTGGACGGTACCAGGAGGTCTCACAATATCACAATTGGTGGACGAAGGGTCTCCTTAGCGCCCAATGCCGTTGGCGGTCGAACCATTGGCCATGAGATAGCGCATGGCTTAGGAGCAGGAGACCAATATGTCGGCGGGGTTGACGCTGAAGGTCATACACTTCCCGAAAGCGTTCCGGGGACAGAAAATTCTCTTATGCGGGATTTGAAAGGCCCAGCCAACCAACGAAGCCTCGATGAAATTGGAAATGCCAGTTCATCTGATCCGCAAAATAGACAAATATACTGCTCTGGTAATGGAGGCGAAGGAGGTTGCAAATGATACCACCCGTCACAATTCATGACATAGAAATGCATATTCAATTTCAGCAATCCATCTCTTCGAAATATAATTATATAAATACAACCGCCCCCCGCATTGAGTGCGATATTAGATTACCACTATGGTGTATAGCGAATTTTGGAGGAAGAATAGAAATGGAAGAAAATGAAGATGGCAGAAAATGGAAGCTTACTGATGAAACTTACTTTACCGAGGGGCCGCTTTTAATTTTTGAGGACAAATCCTGTACGGAAAAACCAAATCCGAGAAAAACTGGAGAAAGAGACGAGACTGATACCAAAGGACACAAATATAGATATATATCATATTCCATGGGAAATAATGGTAGATGCCATTTAGGATTCAAGTTTCCTATAATTGGAGACAAGGAAAACCCGTCCTATAGACAAACAATATACTATGGCATGATGGCGTGCATCGACGACAACTGCAAATATCAGCTCTATATTTATAAATGATAAAATTTGCGCATCGGGATGCTAATGCTGAAATTAAGACTAAATACCATCTGGGCCACCGACGGGCTGCAATTTAAAGTGAAGTATTTTTCCTAACACTCTCAATTGCCATAACCATATGCGTCCCTACCTCGGAAAAGAAGTCGAGGATGATTCCCGATAGTGCGCTGGTATCTAAATTATGCAGATGTTTCCCTTGAGCAATTATGGGCCTCTGAGTTCTTCGTGCGCACCTGCGGCCCGCGCCCCGATCCGACTGCGCAACGGGCGGGGGGCTACGATTCGGCAACGGAAATTGCCTGCGGCGTTGTTCATTCTTCTTATTATATTTCCAAAAACGTGCCTTCCGATGGACGTCGACGACCACGAATATTTCTGCCCTAAATATAATTCAACAAAAATATATAGTGCCAATATTTCTCGTAATGATTATGGAATAATTTATCCAAAAGAGCCCATATTTAATTTCACGGGAAATTCTCTGTATGATATTATTGATTGTTCAAATAAAGACACACTTTGCCTACGTGAGGCGCTAAAGAAGGACCTGAAAATGGCAGGGGATGATTTCATCTACGCCATCCCGCGCCAAGCACATGTCGGGCAAGAGTATGTAATGGAGGGAACAAAATTCTCTGTGAAGTTTGCCGCAGAACTCCGTTCCAATATGCAGCTCTACGCCGTTACGGCTGAACACCAGGGCGAGAGCGGCGACATTCTCCGGTACAAATTCTATATAAGGCCGGGCGTCGGCATCACCGACCTGTTCTTTGAAAAGCTGTACGCGACCTGGCCGTGGGCGCCAGGCATGGAACAGAGGGTGTATACGGACGTCACCTGCCGCCTGGTCTCAAAAACCGGCCTGCTGCACACAGTCAAAATAAGACCTTGGTCCCCGCCTGCCGGCAATAAGATCGATTGACCAGGTGGGCGCACAGGCGACGCCCCGTTAACTAACGTCGCTACGCCACCGCTCACCCTTGGCAAAGCCCCATCCCATGTGAAAGCATAGCGCCCGCTAACCCCGCCTCGGCATGAAGGCGGGCGCATAATGGGAGGAGACCATCGCCATGACGATGCTGTGGGAAAAGTCCTATCCGCCGGGCATCGAGTGGAACAGCGAACCGCCTCTGCCCACGCTGGTGGAGGATTTGGACCACGCCGTCGCCACCTGGCCCACCAATCCCTTCCTGATCTGCATGGGCCAGACGGTGGATTTCGCCACCTTCGGCGCGCTATGCGCCCGCGTGGCCGCCAACCTGGCCAAGCTGGGCGTGGGCCCGGGCGTGCATGTCGGCCTGCACCTGCCCAACACGCCGCATTTCGTGCTGGCCTTCTATGCCGTGCTGAAGGCCGGCGGCGTGGTCGTGCCCCTGAGCCCGCTGGACGCGGAGCGGGAGCTGACGCACAAGCAGACCAAGGCCGACATCCGGCTGGTCATCAGCTTCGCCGGCTTGGCGGACAAGCTGCCCCTGGCCGAGGGCGTGCGTCTGGTCGTGGCCGGCCCCACCGACTTCGCCGGCCAGGGCGTGCCGGCGGAGGCCCTGCCCAGCGGCGCCTTGCCCTATACCGCCCTGCTGGCCCCGGCGGAACCGCCGGCCGCCGGCTGGCCCACACGCACGCTGGATGACCTGGCCACGCTGCAGTTCTCCGGCGGGACCACCGGCCTGCCCAAGCCCGCCATGCTGACCCACCAGAACCTGAGCGCCTCGGCCGGCGCCTATGACGTGTTCAGCCGCTTCATGGGCCTGACACCGGGCCAGGAACGCATGATGGTGGTGCTGCCGCTGTTCCACATCTATGCGCTGGACACGCTGATGGTGCGGGCCATGCGCAACGGCTATTGCATGATCCTGCACCCGCGCTGGGACACCGACGCCGTGCTGGACAGCATCCGCGACCACAGGCCCACCCTGTTCGCCGGCGTGCCCACCATGCACCGGGCCATCGCCTCCAGCCCCCGCGTCAAGGACATCGACTTCAGCAGCCTGAAGTTCGTGGGCAGCGGCGGCGCGCCCCTGCCCGTGGAACTGGCGCACGAGTTCGAGGCCGCCACCGGCAAGCCGGTGCTGGAAGGCTGGGGCATGAGCGAGACCAGCCCCGCCGGCACCATCACCCCGCCGCACCGGCGCAAGGTGGGCTCCGCCGGCATCCCCATGCCGGGCATCACCATCGAAATCCGCGACCTGGCCGATCCGCACAAGGCGCTGGGCCCGAACGAGAAGGGTGAGATCTGCATCAAGGGCCGCAACGTCACCCAGGGCTATTACAAGCAGCCGGAGGAGACGCGCGAGGCCTTTGTCGACGGCCTGTTCCGCACCGGCGACATCGGCTACCTGGACGATGACGGCTTCATGTTCATCGTCGACCGGCGCAAGGACATGATCCTGTCCGGCGGCTACAACGTCTATCCCCGCGTGGTGGAGGAGGCGATCTACGAGCACCCCGCCGTGGCGGAGGTGATCGTCATCGGCATCCCCGACAGCTATCGCGGCGAAAGCGCCAAGGCCTTCGTCACTCTGCGCCCAGGCGCCGCCCCCTTCAGCCTTGAGGATCTGCGCGCCTTCCTGGCCGACAAGCTGGGCCGGCATGAGCTGCCGGCGGCGCTGGAGTTCCGCGAGGTGCTGCCCAAGACCGCCGTGGGCAAGCTGTGGAAGCAGCCCCTGGTGGCGGAGGAGCGCGCCAAGGCCGCCCAGGGACCTGAAAGGGTTGCGGCGCCGGCGGCGGAGTGAAGATAGCGGCGTTGGAGTTGCCCCGTCTATTTCAGCGCCGCCTTAACCGTGGCCAGCATGAGACACAAGGTCATCGGTTGAATGGGGGATTCCAGGAAGCCGCGCGAGCGGTAAAACCGCTTCGCGTCTTCTGACAGGGCATGGACCAATAAGGCCGTAATTCCGGCAATGTCCGCCGCCTGCAAGGTCCGCTGGATGGCATCGCGCAACAATGCCGTCCCCAGCCCGTGCTGATGATAATTGCGATGTATGGCCAGACGCCCCAGAACCAGCACCGGGATGGGGTCTGGCCTATTGCGCCGCATGGCTGGCGGAGCTTCGGCATGGCCAATGCCGCCGGCCGCCAAGCAATAGTAGCCAATGACGTCTTCGCCTTCGCAGATGACGTAAGTCCGAGAGGAACCATTGGCCTGGTTCTTCAACGCCCTGCGCTTCAGCCAGTCATCCAATGACGCAACGCCGCTGTCGAAGCCATCCAACCGGTGGTGCACGGCAAGGGGCGCAGGCCGCGTGATCAAGGATCGCCATCCCAAGGTGCCTTGGCCTGCAAGGTCCGCCGCAGCCGATCCGTTGGCGCGGGTGGGTTGTCCAGCAAGGCCTGAAACGCCGCGAAGCTGTCCGGTGCCAAGGTGAAATACGTCTGGTCCAACAGAACCTCTTCCGCCTGGCGGCAGGCCGCCTCCAGCATGAAGTCGGAACGGCTGCGGCCCAGCCGCCCCGCCGCCTGATCAATCAAATCCCGCTGCGCCGCCCGGGCCCGGATGTTGATCGTTATGGCTTCTGATACGCGTGCCATGGCACCCTCACCGTATGTGCATTGAGCATACAATGTTGTGTATACATTAGCAACACAACCGTCGGCGATGTTCAAGCGTGGATGGCAAAATCGATAGCCGCGCCGCCGGTCCAGCAGGTACTCCTAGCGGGCGTCCGTCCCTTATATCCGAAGGACTCCTGATGAGCACCCCGGCCAAGAACATTCCGGAAAGCCGCGCCGACTATCGCCACTTCCAGCCCATCACCACCCGCTGGGCCGACAATGACGCCTATGGACACGTCAACAACGTGGTCTACTACAGCTATTTCGACACGGCGGTGAACCAGCACATGATCGAGAAGGGCGTGCTGGCGCCGGATCGGGGTACCGCCATCGCCCTGGTGGTGGAGACGCAGTGCCGCTATTTCGCGCCCATCACCTTCCCCGACCGGGTGACGGTGGGCGTGCGGGTGGCGCACATGGGGCGCAGCAGCGTGCGCTATGAACTGGCGCTGTTCCGCAATGACGAGGATGCGCCGGCCGCCGCCGGGCACTACGTCCATGTCTATGTCGACAACGCCACCCGCCGCCCCACCCCCATCCCCGACGACGTGGCGGCCGTGCTGCGCACCATGGTGGTGGCGCCGGCAGCAGCAGAAAAGGCTTAAGGCGCGGGATTGGCCTGGGCGGCCAGTGTCCGGGCGCGGCGGCCGACCAGGCCGGTGCTGAAGGCGAAGCCCAGGCCGGCCAGGGCCAAGACCAGGTCGATCACCAGGGCCGCCGCTGGCAGGCCCGTGCCATGGCGGGTGGCGTGGGCACCGGCCAGCAGCACCAGGGCGGCCCCCAGGAACAGGCGCAAAGTCCGCGACGCCCGCTCACCCGTAGGTGCCGCCAAGCTCAACAGTGGCAGGACCGCCACCAAGCCCCAGAAGCTCCGAAGATAGACCGCCTCCCGCGCCAAGTCCGGCACCAGGGTGAAGGCGGCGGAGACGGTCGCCGCCAGGGGCACGCCCCAGGTGATGCCGGCCCAGGCCCGCTCCAGCCGGGGCAGTGGCCGGCCCCGGTCGCGACGCCGGGCCAGGAAGATGGAAAAGCCCGTGGCGGTGACGATGCTGAGCGCCAGGCCCAGCACGCCATAGACCAGGCGCACCGGCAGGCCGCCATAGGTGGCGCAATGCAAGGCCAGCGAGGCGCCGTAGACGCGCATGCCCACGGGCCCCTCCAGGAATCCCGCCGGGGCCAGCAGCGTGCCTTCACCATTGAAATAGTTGCGGTCGCCCTGGGTCAAACCGTCGTGACGGGTCATGTCCAGCAGGATGCGCTGGCCCTTGGTGCCCGGCCGCTCCACGTAATAAAAGCGGGAGACGCGCGCCGCCCCCGGTGTGGGGTCGGCCACCTGGCCCTGCAGCAGGGCGATGGGCGGCAGAGGCTGGGGGACGGCGTCGGCCGCGACCTGCGGCCCGCTCAAGGGGGCATAGGCACGGGCGAGATCCCCCTGGTAGCCCACCTGGGCCACGGCCAGGATCATCAGGCCGGCCAGCGCGAACAGCACCCCGGTGACGGTGATGGCGATATGGAAGGGCAGGCCCCAGACGCTGAGCCGGTTGTGCAGATCAGCCAGGCCCAGGCGCCGCGCGCCGGTCAGCCGCAGGGCGAAGGCGTCGCGGAAGATGCGCGGGTGGGCCAGGATGCCGGAGAAGAGCAGCGACAGCAGCGCGATGCCGACCGTGCCCACGGCCAGGCCCGCCCACACCCCCGGCAGGCTCAGTTCCATGTGGACCTCGCCGATAAAGTCGGTCCAGGCGTCGGACGGCGTATCGGCCAGCACGCCGTCGGCGCCGGCCCGCCAGGTGACCGCGCCGGCCGGCGTGTAGGCGCGCACCGCCAGATGGGGCCAGTCCGGCCGGGGCAGCAGGGCATAGAGGCCGGTCACCTTCTCCACCCCACCCGCTTGATCGGCCGCACGCGCCAGGCCGGCGGCCAGGGCTTGGTCCACCACCTCCGGCGCCAGGGTGGCGGTCTCAGGGGTGCCGGCCCATTCCCAGCGGCTGAGGTCATCGGCGAAGACGGCGATGGCGCCGCTGAGACAGACGATGTAGATCAGCGCGCCCAGCCCCAACCCCAGGGCGGAATGCCCGGCCAGGGCGGACTGGACGAAGCCGCCGCGGGCGCGGGGCCCGCCATCGGCGGCGGGATCGGCCTTGCGGCGGGCCAGGACGCGGGCGGCGATGCGCTTCAGCATGTCTCGACCCCCTTCCCTCAGACCCGGGCCAGCCAGGTGGCCGCCACGGCGGCGCCGGCCGCCAGCGGCAGCAGCACGCCCACCCGGGCCAGGCGCGCGTCCACCAGGGCCCAGGTCATGGCGATCCCCCAGCCGATGGGGCCGACGAAGCCGGCGGCCACCAAGCGGTCGGCTTCGATCCCCCCGGCGCGCACCGCCACCAGGGCGGCCACCGACAGGCCGATGGCGGCGGCCAGCGGACCCGCCAGCAGGGTGCGCGCGGCGCCGCGCAGGAAGGTCACCCAGGCCCGTCCGCCAGGCTCCGCCGGGGCGGCCACGGGGGCCTTGGGCGCGCGGTGCGGCCGGCGGCGCCGATCCCGGCCCAGGATCACCACGCCGTAGCCCACCAAGGAAAAGGCCAGGAAACCGATGACGATGGCCTTGTCGGCGTCGGCCACGGCCAGCCAGCCGGCGAAGCCCGCGACGATCAGGGCCCAGCCCCGCAGGGCGCGCCAGCGCGACGCGGTGGCCGAGGCCCACACCCGCCGCAGCAGGACGATGCCCAGCACCGTCAGGGCCAAGCCCCCCAATAAGCCCATCGTCGCCGTCATGCCGCTGCCCAAATTTCCGTGCGTATTCCGGGCGTCGGCCATCATCCCCCAGCCGGTGCCCACAAGCGTCCGGCACTATAAATAAGAGTAATTCGCAATTGCAATGCTGAACATCAGTCCCAGGTGGCGGGGCTGGCGCCCAGCGGCCCCGCCGGCCGGTCCCAGGCCAACGGCGCGCCGGTCACCACCACCGGCGGCAACAGGCGGTGGGCGGGGCCCCAGGCGGTGTGTTCCAGGACCGGGTTGAAGTCGGCATCGGTCTCGGGGGCCAGAGGGCCGGCGTCCTCAGGCCCGGCCCCACCGTCCAGCAGCAGGCGGGCGGTGCTGGCCAAGGCGGTGCGGCCCACCGTGCCCTGGCCGGTGCGCGCCCGGTGCGCCAGGCCGCGTAGCGCCATGGCCGCCAGGATGTAGCCGGTGGCATGGTCCAGCGCCTGCACCGGCAGGGGCGTGGGCTTGTCGCGGCCCAGCAGGCGCATGCCCGCCTCGGCGAGGCCGGCGCTCATCTGCACCAGGCTGTCGAAGCCGCGCCGCCCGGCCCAGGGCCCGTCCCAGCCATAGGCATCCAGGCAGACGTCCACCAGGCCGGGATTGAGCGCGCGGCGGCCGTCCGCATCCAGGCCCAGGCGGGCCAGGGCGTCCGGGCGGTAGCCGTGGACCAGCACATCGGCCTGGGCCAGCAGGCGCTTCAGGGTCGCCACATCGTCGGCCCGCCGCAGGTTTAGGCGGGCGCAGCGCTTGCCCAGGGTCATGTCCGGCTCCAGGTTGGGCTCCGCCCAGCCGGGCGGGTCGATGCGCAGCACCTGGGCGCCGCAGCCGGCCAGGAAGCGGGTGGCTGTGGGCCCGGCCAGGATACGGGTCAGGTCCAGCACGCGGATGCCGGCCAGGGGCCGGGCCGCATCGGGCCGCCAGTTCCGCGCGCCCTGCCCCGCCGTTTCCAGGGTCAACAAGGGTGAGGCCGCCACGGCCCGGCCCTGGGGGTGTTCGGCCCAGGCCTCGGCGCTGCGCATCTCCGCGGCGCAGCCGCCGGCCGCCACCACCGCCGCCTCAAGGTCGCTGGCCGTCCAGCCCGCCACGGCCCGGGCCACCGCCGCCCGCTCCGCCGGCACGCCCAGCACGGACAAGGCGGCGGCGCGGTGGTGTGGGGCGTTGGTGTGCAGGCGGATCCAGCCGTCGGCGGCGCGGTAGTCGCCCGCCACCGCGTCCCAGGCGGGCGGCAGGTCCCAGCCCAGGGGCCGCAGGGCATAGCCGAACCAGGCGGAGGACAGGCGGCGGTCGGCCACCACCCCGTCCGCGCCCGCCAGCTCGGCCAGGGCCAGGCCGGCGGCGGCCACCGAGGCCACGGCCAGGTCGCTGACAGCGAAGACGGACGGCAGGCTGCCGGCGCCGGTGAAGCGCACCCGGTCCAGCGCGTCGGGCGCGCCGCCCAGGGCCCGCCAGATGCCGGCCAGGAAGCGCCGGTCGGGGGTGGTGTCGGGGGTGGTCATGGTCGGGCCTCCTCAGGCTTCAGGGACAGCCCGACGATGAACCGGTGACATTAATCGTCAATGTTGATTAACTGAATCAACATTGATGAAAGTAATCAACCCGGAAGCCCCCATGGCCGACTTGCTGACCGCCGCCCAGGCCGCCACGCGGTTGGGCGTCTCCCGCCAGACGCTGTACGCCTATGTCAGCCGGGGGCTGCTGCGCGCCCAGCCGGACACCGCCACGGGCACCGGCCCCCGGGAGAGCCGCTACCTGGCGGCGGAGGTCGACCGCCTGGCCCTGACCCGCATCCGGGGCCGCCGACCCAAGGAGATCGCCAAGGCCACGCTGGACTGGGGCCTGCCTGTGCTGGAGTCGGCCATCACCCTGATCCAGGACGGCCACCTCTATTACCGGGGCCGGGACGCGGTGGACCTCGCCGCCCGCGCCAGCGTGGAGGAGGTGGCGGGCCTGCTGTGGCGGGTGGCGCCGGAGGAAGCGTTCAGCGGCCCCCTGCCCCAGCCCGCGCAGGCCTTCGCCGTGGCCCAGGCCGCCTTCCACGGCCGCCGGGCGGAGGAGGCGCTGCTGCCCCTGCTGGCGCTGGCCAGCGAGGACGCCGACACCGCCGCCTGGCAGCGGGCGCCCGGCCGCCTGGCGCAGGGGGCGGGGGCGCTGGTGCGGCTGCTGACGGCCTGCCTGCTGGGCACGGCCCCCAGCGCCGCCCCCCTGCACACGCAGTGCGCCAAGGCGTGGAAGCTGGACAAGGACGGCGCCGACCTGGTGCGCATGGCCCTGGTGCTGTGCGCCGACCATGAGTTGAACGCCTCCAGCTTCACCGCCCGCTGCGTCGCCTCCACCGATGCCAGCCTGCGGGCGGCGGTCATCGGCGGGCTGGCGGCCCTGGGCGGCCCGCGCCACGGCGGCCTGACCGCGCGGGTGGAGGCCCTGTGGGACGAGGTGGGCGCGGATGGCGAGACCGCCGCCCGCCTGCGCCAGCGCCTGGCGCGGGGGGAGGACATCCCGGGCCACGGCCACCCGCTGTACCCCGCCGGCGACCCGCGCGCCACGGCGCTGCTGGCCCGCATCCTGCCCCAGCGCCCCACCTGGGCCGTGGTGCAGGCGCAGACCCAGCGCCTGGTGGGCCAGCCGCCGGTGATCGACACCGCCCTGGTGGCGCTGCGCCGCCATCTGGGCCTGCCCATGGGCGCCGCCTTCGGCCTGTTCGCCCTGGGCCGCTCCCTGGGCTGGATCGCCCACGCGCTGGAGCAGCGCGCCGACGCCCACCTCATCCGCCCGCGCGCGCTCTACACCGGGCCGCGCCCGGGCGCCTGAGCCAAAGCGATACGCCCTGCGCCGGGGCTGCGGCGGCGGCCGGCACACGGTATACGGGTATGCCCTATCGGAGGATCGCCCCGCCATGACCGCGCCCCTGCTCACCGGAGAACTGGCCTGGTACGCCACCGGCCGCTTCTACAAGGCCGCCGACGGCACGCTGGCCGACTACGGCTATTTCCTGCACCTGCCCTTCCCCGGGGTCCCCCTGTTCGCGGGGCCGCCGGACGCCACGCCCAGCGAGACGGCGGCCCATTTCACCTTCGCCGCCCAGCCCTTCACGGCCGGTGGCGCCAGCAACGGTGCCCTGGCGCTGGGCCTGGACCCGGTGGGCGCCTTCTCGCTGTACTTGCAGCGCCAGCCGGCCGCCACCTTCGACGACCCGGCCACCTTCGCGACGGGGGAGTGCATCGCCACCTTCCGCCGCGTCAGCCTGGTGGTGGGCACCACGGTCACCGTGTCGGTCAACGGCGCGCCGGCCCCCGTGGTGGGCACCAACGTCTTCTCCGCCCGCCTGGTCGCCAGCACACCCTTCGACTTCAGCGGCGCCCGCCATGACCTTGCCAACTACATCGGCGCCGGCGTCACCCAGTTCGGCACCGCCGCCGCCACGCCGGTGACGCCGCCCCCGGCCGGCTACACCCTGGCCCTGCCCTTCACCGGCTCCGCCATCGCGCTGGGATGAGTGACGCCCCCCTTCACACCGGCTGAGCCGTCACCTCCAGCATCTTCTTCACCAGGCCGATGCGATCCACGTCGTGGCGGCGCGCCATCTCCCATTCCCCCACCATGATGGAGCTGTCGACGATGAAGCGGCAGCGCTCATACCGCCGCTCCATGTAGCGGGCCAGCAGGTCCGCCAGCGGCGCGTCCTGGGGCAGCAGTTCGGCCAGCACCACGGCGTCCTCGATGGCCATGCCGGCGCCCTGCCCCAGGTGCGGCGTGGTGGCGTGCACGGCGTCGCCCAGCAGGACCACCCGGCCCCGGTACCAGGGGGCCGGCATCATCAGCACCTCCATGGGCTTGTAGACCACCTGGGCGGGGTCGGTGATCTGGTCGCGCAAAGACCCGATCAGGCCGCCGAAGCCCTTCATCCGGTCGCGCATCAGGGTGTGCAATTGGTCGGCCGGCATGCGGGGGTTGCCCGGCTCCTCCGACGTCACGAACAGATACATCAGGTCGGCGGCCAGGGGGCAGAGGCCGGCGTTGCCGTCCGGCCCGGTGTAGGCCGCCAGGTGGTCGATCTCCGCCGGCCTCGGGAAGTTGTGGCGCCAGACCGACTGGCCGGTGAAGCGCGGCCGGTACTTCCCACCCTCCCCTGGCCCGAACAGCAGGCCGCGCACCTTGGAATAGAGCCCGTCCGCCCCCACCACCACGTCATAGCGGCCGGTGGCGCCGTCGCTGAAGGTCACGTCCACGCCGACGTCGTCCTGGTCCAGCCGCTCCACCGTCGTGCCCAGGCGGACGGCAGCGCCCTTCTCGACGACGGCGGAACTCAGCACCTTGTGCAGGGCCAGGCGGCTGATGCCCAGGTTGGCGGGGTATTGCGGCCCCGCCAGGCGCTGGCCCGGTATCTTGGCCAGCAGGCGGCCGTCGGGGGCATACATGCCCACGGCCTCGAACGGGAAGCCGGCGTCCAGGTAGCGGTCGACCAAGCCCAGGTCCGCCATGGCGCGCACGACGTTACATTGCTGGATGATGCCGACGCCGTAGACCGTCCATTCCTTCTGCAGTTCCACCAGGTCCACGTCCAGGCCCCGGTCGCACAGGGCCGAGGCCAGCGACAGGCCGCCGATGCCGCCGCCCACGATCAGCACCCGGCGCACACGCTCCACCATCCCATCCTCCCGTTCGATTTGTTAGGACGTTTGTTATGGCGGCCACGGTACGGCGGGCGCGGCCATCGGTTGAGGCGTATTTTCCGATGCGGGTCCATCGGCGCCGGCGATATCTGACATCGCCGCCGGCCGGTCCTTGCACCCGCCGAAAGGCTGGCCCATCTATCGGTTTTGTCGTACCAAAGTACGACGAGGTATCGCCTCGAACAATAAAATAGGGAGGATGGGCGCCCATGCGCTTCCGCCGTTTCGACCTGAACCTGCTGGTGGCCCTGGACGTGCTGCTGGAGGAGCGCAACGTTTCGCGCGCCGCCCACCGCCTGCACCTCAGCCAATCGGCCATGAGCGGGGCGCTGGCCCGCCTGCGCGATTATTTCGATGACGAAATCATGGTGATGGTGGGCCGCGCCATGGTGCCCACGCCCCTGGCGCTGGCCTTGGTGGAGCCGGTGCGCGACATCCTGATCCGGGTGCAGACCACCATCGAGGCGCGCCCCACCTTCGACCCCGCCACGGCCCAGCGCGTGTTCCGCGTGGGGGCGTCCGACTATGTCACCGAGGTGGTGCTGGCCCGCGCCATCCGCCGCCTGCGGCGCGAGGCGCCGGGGTTGCGGCTGGAGATCAGCGCCGTGGCCGACGGCATCCACGACCGCCTGAACCGCGGCGACGTGGACCTGGTGATCTCGCCCGAGGCCTACCTGGCCAGCGACCAGCCCAAGGAGGTCCTGTTCGAGGAGACGCACAGCTGCGTCGTCTGGCGCGACAACGGGGCCGTGGGCGACAGCCTGACGTTCGAGCAGTACCTGGACATGGCCCACGTGGTGGTGATCATCGGCGACAGGCGCACGCCGGCCTTCGAGCAATGGTTCCTGGACCGCTACGGCTACGCCCGCAAGGTCGGCGCCGTGGTCCCCGACTTCTCCTCCGTCGCCTCCATCGTGGTGGAGACCGACATGATCAGCACCATGCACACCAGGCTTGCCCGCCTCTACGCCCAGCACCTGCCCCTGCGCGTCCTCCCCGCCCCCATCGAGTTCCCCCTGCTGACCGAGATGATGCAGTGGCACTACCAGTTCGACCGCGACCCGGGGCTGATCTGGCTGCGGGGGTATTTGAAGGAGTGCGCGGGGGAGTGAGGGCGGAGGAGCGCCGCTAGAACTGGCGGCGGCGTTTTCAACCGCGCGGCCGACGCGCGCCGGGATGAGCCCTTTTGTGGGAGGAAAAGGGGAACGACGCTCTACCATTCAGGCAGGGCTTGAAACCGCGGGCCCACTTTTCATTTCCCTGACGTGGGGGCAAGGCATCGCCAGCAAGCGCCCTCGCACCAGTCTTTAATGAAAACGTCCAGAGCACCGACCATGCTCCTCCCAGCCTTGCGAGAGAACATCAGAACCCTGCTTCTCAGATGGGAAGATCAGGTACTTTGGATGTATTTGGATAGTGAGGGCTTGGTGACGGTAGGCTGTGGCACCTTGTTGGCGACGGCGGAAAGCGCCAGCGCACTTCCTTTTCTTCATAAGGGCAACAACCAGCCGGCTAGCAAACTTGAGGTCGAAGCCGCTTGGCGCGCCTTGTTCCTTGGACACCAGCAGCAGAAGTCCGCCACGCCCCACAAAAAACACACGGCGGCGCATTATGAGAGCGATCTACGGATCACCCAGGCAACCGCCAACACCCTTTTGGATGCTCACTTGGATTCGGATCATCTCCATCTGAAACTGATCTATCCCAAGTTCGATGACTTTCCGGACGATGCGAAGCTCGCGTTGTTCGACATGGTCTACAATTTGGGCGCCGGGCGCAGCAAAACCCGCCATCACCGGGCCGCCGGACTGATGGCCTATTCAACCATGAACCATGCGATCAATAGCGGCGACTGGGCCAAAGCGGCAAAGTGCTGCTTTCGTCACGGCATCCAAGCCGAGCGCAATCAGGTCACAGCGGCCTTGTTCGAGCGGTGTGCCTTGGCCCAAAAGGGGAGGAGCATTTGAGGCTCGGTTTCGTGTTACCCATCGTCGCCCTGTTGACGGCGGCCGGGCCGATGGCCGCGCTGGCCGATGACCCATTCCTTGGGAAATGGCATGACAACTCCCCCCAGCGCCGGCCAATGGGGACCCTTGAGATCACCACCGACAAGATCAAGTTGGGGAAAGTCACCTACGACGTCGTGCCCAAGGGATCTTTTGGCAATGGCATCCTTTATGCGGTGAAGGACCTTACGCCGAAACCCGATCCCCGCCCTTGCGGCGCGAGCGATCCGGCCACCTACTTCATCATCAAGCCCCTCCCCCCGGATCCCATCGTCCCCCAGGCCACCATTCTGGTGATCTTCTATTCCGGCGCCAACGCGCCCAAGCCGGAAACACTCGACAGTGATGTTGGCGTCTGCGGTCAGCATCCCTTTGGGCGGAGCAAGTAGCGCCTGCGCGATCGGGAGATGGCACGTGGTGGTGATCATGGGCGGCAAGCACACCCCGGCGTTCGGGCAATGGTTCACAGTTCCAGAGCCGCGTTGACAGGAGGCCCGCTTGGACCTCGGCATTTCCCGCACCTTGCCCATCGTGACCCTGCTCATACTTGAGGCGAACGCCGCCTGCGCCGACGGCCAGGTTCTGGGCAAGTGGACGGACAATTCCCCCCAACACGCCCCAATCGGCGCCTTGGAGGTGACGACGGACAAGATCACCCTGGGGAAAGTCACCTACGACGTGACGCCAGCCGGTGCCTTCGGCACCGGCACCCTCTACGCGGTCAAGGGTCTCAACCAGAAAGCCGACCCCTATGGCTGCGGTCTGTCCCACAAGTTGACCTATCTGATCCTGCAGCCCAACACGCCGGACACCAGTTCCCTTTCAACGTATCTTCGGGTCACCTTTTATTCGGGCCCCGAGGCGCCGAAACCCGAAACGCTGGGCGATGACATGTGGGTCTGTGGTGCGCATCCATTCGCCCGGGACAGGAAATAGATGACGCGCGGCGTCTCAACGGCGCTGATGTCGTTGCCCCTGCTTCTGATGGGCATGGCACCGGCGTGGGCCGATGATCGCTTCCTGGGGAGGTGGACCGATTCCGCGCCCAAGAACGATCCGATGGGCCCGCTTGACATCACCCGCGACAAGATCACCGTGGGGAGGGTCATCTATGAGGTGACGCAGGCCGGGCCCTTTGGCGACGGCGTCCTGTACGCGGTCAACGGCCTGAACCGGAAAACCGATCCCAACGGCTGCGGCCCCACCAAGACGCTCAGCCACATCATCGTGAGGCCCAAGCCCACCATCTCCAACGCCACCTACAGCGCCATCGTGCTGACCTTCTATGCGGCACCGGAAGCGCCCAAGCCGGACACCCTCAATGAGAGGGCGGTTTGCGGCGAACATCCCTTCGGCCGGAAGGAATAAGGATCGATGTGCCGCCATCTTTTTTTGCCATTATTTTTGCCGGCCCTGCTCCTGCTGCGGGCGAACTCGGCCTACGCCGACGGCCAGGTTCTGGGCAAGTGGATGGACAATTCCCCGCAACGCGCCCCAATCGGCGCCTTGGAGGTGACGACGGACAAGATCACCCTGGGGAAAGTCACTTACGACGTGACACCAGCCGGGGCCTTCGGCACGGGCACCCTCTACGCGGTCAAGGGCCTCAACCAGAAAGCCGATCCCTATGGCTGCGGCCCCACCGGGAGGCTGACCTACCTGATCATGGAACCTCTGCCGCCGGATCCGTCCGTCACCCAGGAAGCCCTGTTGGTGATCTTTTACTCCGGCCCCACCGCCCCCAAGCCGGAGACGATCAAGACCGACTTCGGCGTTTGTGGACGGCATCCCTTTGGGCGGAACAAGTAGCGCCCATGCGATCCGCCAGGCCATGGACGATGGCCTATGGCTCAAGCGTCACCCCGACATGGTCCACATGGTGGTGGTCATCGGTGACAAGCGCATACCGGCATTCGAGCATGGTTCAGTGCGCGGGGGAGTGAGGGGGCAAGTCCACCTCGGCCTGAAACGAGCATCTCGACGGAAGGGATAGCATTTCAGCCTCCTGGCTCACATTGCAACCGATTCCCGCCCATCATAAGTGCCCTCCCCCCTACACTCATAACCAACAACGGATAAAGTAAGGCTGAGTCAGCCCACTCCACCGAGAGAGGCTATTATCTGTTTGTTTATAAAGGATATTTTTTCACCCCACGCCGGACATACCTGTGGATAAATATTTTTGTCACGCTGCTGGTTGACGGCGATGGGCAATTTCAATTCTGTGTGGACTAAAGTTTTTGGAAGGGCGCGACGATGCGTGACGACGAAACAAAAATTGAATTAACCGCCTCAGGAAACGATCGTCCCGAAGTCTGGTCATTCTTTTCAGGTGCGATGGGATTGGATCTTGGTTTAGAAGCGGCGGGGTTGGCACCTACGCTTGCGGTCGAGATTGACTCAATATTCTGCCGCACTATTCAAGAAAATCGACCGGATCTGGATTTAATTAATGGCGACGTTGTTACGCTGACCGCAAAAGCTCTTCGTGACCACAGATCATTTGATGGCGATGTTTTCCTAATGTCGGGAGGACCGCCATGTCAACCATTTTCATCAGGCGGAAAGCGTGCCGCATTAAGTGATCCTCGGGGTAATTTAATTTATGAATATTTCAGATTAATCGCTGAAGTTCGTCCCCGTTATTTTCTTCTTGAAAATGTGGCGAATTTAACGACAGCGGCATTGCGTCATCGTCCGATTGCCGAACGGCCTGGCAAGCATTGGAGCCTTAAGCGTTACGCGAATGGCTCGCTGAACCAAGATGACGATGAGGCTTGCGCACTGCAAGAAGACGAAATGTCGGGTAGTGCACTTCGTCAAATTGTAAAAGATGCGACTGCACTCGGCTATCATATCTCGTTCGGCGTGGTGGATGCGGCCGATTATGGTGCTCCGCAGCATCGCTTGCGATTTGTGATGCTCGGTTCACGTGACCATCCTCCCGCCGCACTACCTACGCCAACGCATGGTAATCCTGCGTTACCTTATGCTACTGTGCGCGATGCGATATTCAGCTTCAGAGAAGACCCGGGCCCGCATTCAGAATACACTGAACCGGTTCGGAAGTTCTTCGCGATGGTACCTGAAGGAGGTAACTGGCGCTCCTTGCCAAGCGACGTTCAACGGCTCGCATTAGGGAAATCTTTTGATGCTGGTGGTGGAAAAACCGGTTTTTTCCGGCGCCTCGCTTGGGATCGCCCAGCACCGACAATCACGGGGCGAGCAAACCGGAAAGGCAGCGCTCTTTGCCATCCTGCATACGATCGGCCAATTTCGGTTCGCGAAGCCGCAGCACTTCAGGGATTCCCTGCCGACTGGAAGTTTGTCGGTTCGATGAATGCTCAATATATGCAAGTTGGAAATGCGGTTCCTGTACCTCTTGGAAAAGCAATTGGCGCCGCAATCAAGAAGCACGGCTCATCTAAGCGCCGAGATTCGATTCATCATCCCGACATAGATACAATGATGACCCACGCAGTCGAAAGACTCCGGGCATCCGCCCGCAACAAGGTCACGAGGGCGGCATAATGATACAGTTCCTTCCTCCTAGACATCCTGCCCAAAGAATTGGAAATTCTTTGCGGATGGAGATGCAGCGTGCACAACAATCTACTATCAGCCGTGCTTTTTCAGATGCTGCCGTATTTTGCGCCCATGTCTTTTCCGATTTGCGGATGGCGATTAACGTTCCTGCTGAACTTAAGGAACAACCGGTTGAGACAGTAGCCAACCTACCCTTCGCCGATCTTCAAGAAATGTTTACGGATATTCTCGCCGCCGCAGGAACACCTGAAAGCAGTATCCCCCTGTCAGCGGTGAATTTGGCGCGACGAGCCCAACTTCTGAGAGCGTTTGACAATCCAGAGACAGTTCTTCAATGGGCGACCGAAAAGGTTATTGCTATTATCGCTGACCTTCCGAGAATAGCCGGAGATATTGAATGCGGCCGAAATCCTGGTGATGTTCTTGACCCTTATCTTTTTGCTGCGACACAATCTCTCCTGTGTGAAGGTGATTTCAGAAGCGCAATCGGGGCAACTGTCACTCACAAATCTTTGATGATCCTTGAGACTTTAATGGGTCATCTACACGAGGAAATCATTGGCCGCATGAGGGGCAACGTAAAGAACCCTGAACCACGCGCGGACAATTCTGAACTCCTTGATTTTCAATTAAATCCCTTTCCTGGCGCTGACGTACTTCAACCTCCGCTAGCTGATGGTGATTCCCTACGCCTTCATCAAATAAAGAGCAAGACCGGAACGTTAAATAGTAGTGGCGGCCGCAGACTTGCAGAACAGATGCGGACGCTTCGGATGGCATATCCGGGCGCTGAGCTTTATTCACATTCTCTTGTAGGCAACACGCTCCGTGGGCACCGATCAATGGGGGGCATGCTACGTGCGGAGCCCGCGTTAATTGTGATGGTTGGCGATTCATCCTTCCGTGTTTTGACTGGGAGCGCCAATGGGGCTGAATTGTTATTACGTCTATATCAGGCAGCCTTCGAACTTGCCGCATCCGAGACTGGTTACAGTGTTGAGACTATGACCAATGCGATTTTTGAGACTTTCAAAGAGCGGGCGGCAGATGCGGGTGAAGGTTGGTTGGAATCTGTGCTGCATCAATCGACACGCGGAGAAGTTAACAGTCTCGACAGCCGTACTTTTCAACGGAGGCGGCGTTAATGAGATGACACGATTATTGATTTAAGTTAATTCTCCCACTGACAGCTGCTCCAATCGGTACAGATAAATAGGCCTTGGGCAGCCAACGATGATAGAGCGAATTATCACTTCCCCCGATACACCCCTATCCAGCCTATCGATTTGATGAATGCATAATTGCGTTCTACCTTTCCCTGTAGCGGCACAGCAGGCGCCCGGGAACCGGCGCCCCGGCCTTTAGTCCCTTGGAAGAGCACGGGGTTTCCCCCGTGGGGGCTATGGGCCGGTCAACAAGGCCGCGCAGGGAGTGAACACATATGCACCGGATCGTGCGTCCGGCGACGGCTGCCGTCGCCCTTATGCTGACGCCTGGCGTGGGCCTTGCCCTCCTCTCCTCAACCGCCGTGGCGCAGACCGCCGCACCCGCCGCGAAGGGCGCCGGCGCCAGCGCCGCCGCCGGAGCGGAGACGGGCCAGCTTGAGGACATCGTCGTCACCGCCGAGCGGCGGGAGCAGAGCCTGCAGAACGCGCCCATCGCCGTGTCGGCCCTGGGCGGCGCCGCGCTGAAGGACGCGGGCGTGGCCGACGTGTCGGACCTGACGCGCAGCGTGCCCTCGGTGGTGATCGCCCCGGCGGCGGGCGGGGTGCCGCAGGTCTATGTGCGCGGCGTCGGCACCTTCGCCTCCAACCAATATGCCGAGCAGTCGGTGGCGGTGAACCTGGACGGCATCTACATCTCCCGCCCCGCCGGGGCCAACGGCTTCTTCTACGACATCCAGCGGGTGGAGGTGCTGAAGGGCCCGCAGGGCACGCTGTACGGCCGCAACGCCTCGGGCGGGGCGCTGAACGTGCTGCCGGAGACGCCGAAGCTGGACGCGCTGTCGGCCGCCGCCACGCTGGACATCGGCAATTACGACCTGCGCAAGGGCGACGCCTACGTCAACGTGCCGCTGGGCGACAAGGCGGCGCTGCGCGCCTCCGGCATGGTGATCGACCGCAAGGGCTACCTGACCGACGGCTACAACGACGACCAGGGCCAGGCCGGGCGCCTGCAGCTGCTGCTGGAGCCGACGGAAGATTGGCGGGTGCGCCTGTCCGGCGACTATTACCACCGGGGCGGCAAGGGCTCCGGCCAGGTGCAGTACCCCTACGCCGACGCCGACAATCCCTGGATCGGCCCGTCCGACCCGCGCGAGGTCGCCGCCTATTACGCCGGGCTGCCGGCGGCCTCCGCCCACAATCCGCTGATCAGCAACGCCAAGGGCGACGGCTTCATCGACGACCAGTTCTGGGGCACGCACGCCGAGATCACCCACGATTTCAGCTTCGCCACCCTGACCGTCATCCCCGCTTATCGCGAGGTGCATGAGGATTACCTGTCCTACATCCCCTCCGCCTTCCGGGTGGAGAGCGACGCCAAGCAGAAATCGGTGGAGGCGCGGCTGGCGTCCAAGGACGGCGGGCCGCTGACCTGGCTGGCGGGCGTCTATTATTTCACCGAGGATGTGGCGGCCAACCAGGACTATGACCACTGGGTCCAGGAAACGGTGATCGACAGCAAGCTGACGGATGAGACGGTGGCCGCCTTCGGCCAGCTGACCTACGCGCTGACCGACAGCCTGCGCCTGACGGCCGGCGGCCGCTTCACCCATGAGGAGAAGACGCAGGACACCCAGTTCGGCACCGCCACGTTCAGCCCGGCCAAGCCCACGCTGGCCACCCGCGCCGACGACCGCATCTGGAACGCCGCCACCTGGAAGGTGGGCGTGGATTACGACCTGGCGCCGCAGTCGCTGCTGTACGCCAACATCGGCACCGGCTTCAAGGCGGGTGGCTTCTTCGCCAGCGCCGGGCCCGACACCTTCAACCCCGAGCACCTGACGGCCTACAGCGTCGGTGTGAAGAACCGCTTCTGGGACAACCAGGTGCAGTTGAACGTCGAGGCCTTCGACTATGAATACCGCGACCAGCAGATCAGCTATCTGGCGCCCTCGCTGACCGGGGTGTCCAGCTTCCCTTACGCCCCCGTGTTCGTGACGCAGAACGTGGGCCGGTCGCGCATCCGGGGGGTCGAGGTGGAGGGGCGGTGGAAGGCCACGGCGCAGGACCTGCTGACCGCCAACGTGCAGTATATCGACAGCCGCTACACCAGCTTCACCTACAGCTATTTCTCCAACTTCGGCGCCCCGCCCTCCGTCGGCTGTCCCTACAGCGTGGCGACGGGGGCCAGCCCGGCACCCGTCCCGCCCTCCGCCATCTACTCGGTGAACTGCAGCGGCAAGCCCGGCACCAACGCCCCGCGCTGGACCGCCAACCTGGGCTATGAGCATGAGTTCCGCTTCGCCGACGGGGCCGGCCTGACGGCGGCGGCGGACATGTACCTCTCCGCCTCCTACTACACCGCCTACGATTATTTGGCCAAGCAGGTGCAGGGCGGGTACCACATGACCAACCTGCGCCTGACCTACAATTCGGCGGACGACCTGTGGTCCGTCACCGGCTATGTCAACAATGTGGAAAACCAGGCGGTGGTCAGCACCAGCTTCCAGCCCAACCAGGCCTTCGGCAACGGCCTGAACTACGCCAACATCCGCCCGCCGCGCACCTACGGCGTGCGCGCGACGGTTCGGTATTAAGGGCCGGTATTAAGGGCCGGTATTGATGGATCGGTCCCTTAATAAAAGCGTGTTTCACAAATACTGATTGAAGTAGCGGCGCCGTTTCCGCCCACCGGGCAAGGCCAGGGGGGCGGGGACGGCGCCGTCGAGGGTGTGTTCTCGCGGTATCAGTGACAAATTCTTATAAATTGGTATTATTATTTCGTTGCGTGAAATGGTTCTTTTCTGTCTCCTGCGCCTGTCTGCATAGGCACGAATGGCGTCCGCCCAAGCGGCGCCCCGGCCCCGCTCGGGACCGGCCAACAGCGCCATGCGTTGGGGACACAGATGAACCGACTGTTCCGGCCGGCGACGGCCATGGCCACCCTTTTCTTGGCCGCCGCCCCCCATACCGCCATCGCGGGCGCCGCCGACGGCGCCGCCCCGTCGGACGCGTCGCCCGAGGCCGTGCCGAAAGACGACGCGGTGCTGAAAGACATCGTGGTCACGGCGGAACAGCGGATGGAGACGCTGCGGTTCGCCCCCATCGCCGTGCAGGCCGTGACCGGCGACAGCCTGGCGGCCAACAGCCTGACCAACACCACCGACCTGACCAGCGCCCTGCCCGCCCTGGTGGTGGCGCCGGCCGCCGGCGGCACGCCGCAGCTCTACGTGCGCGGCATCGGCAGCTACATCGTCAGCAGCTATGCCGAGCCGGCGGTGGCCTTCAACCTGGACGGCGTCTACGTCCCCCGCCCCGCCGGCGCCAGCCTGGTGTTCTATGACCTGCAGCGGCTGGAGCTGCTGCCCGGGCCGCAGGGCACGCTGTACGGCCGCAACGCCTCGGCCGGCGTGCTGAACATCGTGCCGGAGGTGCCGGTGCTGGGCCAGACCTCGGGCCACGCCTCGCTGGAGTTCGGCAACTACAACCTGCGCAAGGGCGAGGGTGCCTTGAACGTGCCGCTGGCGGACAAGGCGGCGCTGCGCGTGGCGGCCCAGGTGGTGGACCGCAAGGGCTATCTCTCCGACGGCTATGACGACGACCAGAGCCAGGCCGGCCGTGTCCAGGTGCTGCTGGAGCCGGCGGACGATTTGCGCGTGCGCCTGGCCGCCGACTACGCCCATCGCGGCGGCAAGGGCGACGCCCAGGTGCAGTACCCCTTCGTGAATGGCGACAACCCCTGGATCGGCCCGTCCGACCCGGCGGCGGTGAAGGCCTATTACGCCGCCCTGCCGCCGCTGGCCCGCCTGAACCCGCTGATCCGCAACGCCCGGAACGACGGCTTCATCGACGACAGGTCCTGGGGCCTGAAGGCCGACATCGTGAAGGATTTCAGCTTCGCCACCCTGACCCTCACCCCCGCCTATCGCGGCATGGATGAGGATTACCTGGCCTATGTCCCCAGCGCCTTCAGCCTGACGGCCCGCTCACGCTCCACCTCCGTCGACGCGCGCCTGACGTCCAACGGCCAGGGGCCGGTGAATTGGGTGGGCGGCGTCAGCTATTTCAACGAAAAGCTCTACGCCAACCAGTATTACGACAACTACATCCAGCACGCCGTGGGCAAGGGCGACCTGAACGCCGAGTCCGAGGCCGCCTACGGCCAGGTGACCTACGCCGTGGTGCCGGACCTGCGCCTGACGGCCGGCGGCCGCCTGTCGCATGAGGAGAAGGCGCAAGACATCCTGTTCGGCAGCAACACCTTCTCCGCCACCCTGCCCCCCCTGCTGCCCCGCCAGGACACGCACGACTGGAACGGCGCCAGCTGGAAGGTGGGGGCGGATTACGACGTGGCCCCGGGCTCGCTGCTGTATGCCAGCGTCGCCACCGGATTCAAGGCGGGGGGCTTCTTCTCCTCCCCCGTCAACCAGCGCGACTATTACGGGCCGGAGCATCTGACGGCCTATACCGTGGGCCTGAAGAACAGCCTTCTGGGCGGCAAGGCCCAGGTGAACCTGGAAGCGTTCGATTACGAATACCGCGACCAGCAGATCACCTACACCGCCCCGGTGCAGACCGGCGTGCCGCTGGCGCCCTACGCCGCCCTGCTGGTGACGCAGAACGCCGGCCGGGCGCACATGCGCGGCCTGGCCGTGGACGGCAAGTGGCAGGTGACGGGGGACGACCTGCTGACCGCCAGCGGCCAGTACCTGGACACCGCCTACGACGATTTCCACTACACCTACTACAGCGGCCTGGGCGCCACGCCGGCCGTGGGCTGCCCCTACGCCAACGCCTCGGCCACCGCGGTGCCCAAGCCCGTGGGCGCGGCCAGGATCTGGGCGGTGGATTGCGCGGGCAAGCCGGCCGTCAACGCCCCACGCTGGACCGCCACCGTCGGCTACCAGCACGATTTCCGCCTGGACGGCGACGGCACGGTGACGGCGGCGGCGGACGTGTACCTCTCCTCCTCCTACCAGACCGCGTACGACTACGCGCCGCAGCAGGTGCAGGGCGGGTACCACATGACCAACCTGCGCCTGACCTACACGCCCGCCCACGCGTGGTGGAGCGTCACGGGCTATGTCAACAACGTGGAGAACCAGGCGGTGGTGACCAGCGGCTACCAGCCCGCCCAGGCCCTGGGCGCCGGCTACAACACCGCCAGCATCCGCCCGCCCCGCCTGTACGGCGCGCGGGTGCGGGTGGCGTACTGACGCCACATGCAATACGGCGCCAAACTGAAGGGTTAAACCCCTTATGGTTGTAATTCAGCACGAGCATCCCTGTTAAGGTGACGCATGCCGGGGAGGAAGCCCGCCCCCGGCGCATCCCTTCGCGGAGACCTGCCATGGCCAAGCCTTTTCCCGCCGTCGGCCACCGTTACCTGGTGACCTTCAGCACCTTCCGGGTCGAGTTGCACTTCACCTCGATCACGTCGCTGACCTACACCGGCATCCGCAAGGACGGCAGCCGGGGCCCATCGGAAACCGTGGCCATCCGGGTGGAGGAATTGCGGGACGACCAGTTCCTGGTGACCTGGCAGGAGGCGGACAAGACCACGGTGGTGCATGTCGAGGACTATGCCCGCCACACCATCGTCACCAACATAACCAACCCCGACCTGACCTTCTTCCAGGACCACGGCACCTTCGTCCAGGTGCGGGACCCGGCGGGAGCCCTGTGAGGCACGGGCTGTCCACCCGGGTCCGCCCGGCTATACTGCGGGCCGGGATAGCACGGAGGGGCGCGTGTCGGGGAAGCCCATGATCCTGGTTTTCGTGCATGGCTGGAGCGTCACCAGCACCGCGACCTATGGCGGCTTGCCGGACGCCCTGGTGCGACAGGCGGCGCTGCCGGCGCCCGGCCCAGCCCTGCCCAATCTCGTCCTGGACGTGCGGCACATTCATCTGGGCAGCTACATCAGCTTCCAGAACCCCGTCACCATGACCGACGTGGTGCGCGCCTTCGACCAGGCCCTGCGCGACACGCTGGTCGGCCCCGGCACGGCGCCGGGCACGCCCCTGCCCGACTTTTCCTGCGTCACCCATTCCACCGGCGGCCCGGTGGCGCGGGAATGGGTGACGCGTATGCACGACGGCGGGACCGGCCTGCGCCCGTCGCCCCTGCGCCACCTGGTCATGCTGGCCCCGGCCAACCATGGTTCCCCCCTCGCCACCCTGGGGAAGGAGCGGGTGGGCCGCATCAAGGCCTTCTTCAACGGCGTGGAACCAGGGGAGCGCATCCTGGACTGGCTGGCGCTGGGCAGCGCCGACCAGTGGCGCCTGAACCACCGCTGGCTGGACTACGACCCGCCCGCCGCCGGCCTCTACCCCTTCGTGCTGACGGGCCAGACCATCGACAGCCACTTCTACGATTTCCTCAATCCCTACCTGGCGGAGGAAGGGTCGGACGGCGTGGTGCGGGTGGCCGGCGCCAACCTGAACTGCCTGTTCCTGACGCTGAACGAGACGGCGACGACGGTGGTCAACGGGCATTTCGGCCCGGCCGGCCTGCTCGCCCCCGCCGGTGGCCCCCCGGCCCCCCGGCGCCCCATCGGCCTGGGCGTCATCCCCGACGCCAGCCATTCCGGCGACCGCCTGGGCATCATGGGCAGCGTCACGCCGCAGTCCGCCGCCGCCAAGCCCGTCGTGGGGGAAATCCTGCGCTGCCTGCGGGTGGATTCGGTCACAGCCTATGATGCGCGCGTGGTGGAACTGGCGGCCCTGACCACGGCCACCCAGGCGGCGGTCACGCTGGCCAAGCCCGGGCACGGCCGCCGCCACAGCCAACTGGTCTTCCGCATCCGCGACGACCAGGGCGACCCGGTGAACGACTTCGACCTCTATCTGCTGGGGGGGCCGGCCTACAGCCCCGACGCGTTGCCCGAAGGCTTCTTCGTCGACCGGCAGCGCAACGGCGTCTCCCCCAACTGTCTGGTCTACTACCTGGATTACGATGTCATGGCGGGGCTGCGGGGCAATCTCTTCGGCCTGCGCGTCCACGCCCGGCCGGACGATGGCTTCGTCCGCTACGCGCCGGTGGAGTTCCGCACCGACGGCGCCGGCCTGGCCGTGGCGCTGAAGCCCAATGAGACGACCTATGTCGACGTGGTGCTGAAACGCCACGTCGACCGGAACGTCCTCCGCCTCGGCCCGGTGACGCCCGCCCCGGTGGACTTCAAGAACCGCAAGCCCAGCGGGACGGACGTGGACACGCCGTGATGGATCAGGCGGCCTTGTAGCGGCTGGCGGCGTGGTTGCGCGACAGGTTGGGGCCCAGGGCGTAGCGGGCCTTGTTCACCGCGTCGAAATCCGCCGGGTCGGGCAGCGAGGGGATGGTGACCAGTTCACCCTGGTCCAGGCCGGCCAGGGCCGCCTCAACCATCTCGCCCACCTCCATGACCATGTTCTGGTCCAGGTCGTCGAAGGACTTGCCGACACGGTCGAAAATCTCCGTCCGCGTCAGGCCGGGCAGCACGGCCTGGAACTTCACGGCCTTGCCGGCCTTGGCGGTCTCGGCCTGCAGCGACTGGGTCAGCGCCAGGACGAAAGCCTTGGTGGCGACGTAGGTGGCGCTGAACATCTCCGGGATCAGGGCGACGACGGAGGCGATGTTGACCACGGTTCCCGCCCCCTTGGCGGCGAAGGCGTCGGTGGCGGCGACGGCCAGGCGGTTCACCGCCGTGACGTTCACCGCGATCATGGTGTCCTGGTAGGCGATGTCGCTGCCCAGCGAGCCCTCCTTGGGGCCCAGGCCGGCGTTGTTCACCAGCAGGGTGATGGCGGCGTCGGTGCGCAGGCGCTGCTCCACCGTCTCCACGTCGGCCTGGTTGGCCAGGTCGGCGGCCAGCACCTCGACCGTCACGCCGGTCTCTGCCCGCAGCCGGGCGGCCGCTTCCTCCAGCCGGCCCTGGTTGCGGGCGACCAGGATCAGGTCATAGCCGCGGCGGGCCAGGCGGTCGGCATAGGTGGCGCCGATGCCGGAAGAGGCGCCGGTGACGAGGGCGGTACCTTTGGTGCTCATGGGAGTTTTCCTTTGGGAAGAAGCGGTGGAAGCGGGGCGCCGTCGGCGTCGTTGATCACGAAACTGGTATATGCCACTATTATCATGCAAGTCAATCGAGCTTGTGGACCTCAAGCACCGCGCCGGGGGCATTGCAGGGCGGGTGGGAATGCCGGGACGACTGGCCCGCCGCCTGCTCATATGAAGTGTGGGCCCCAGGCCCGCTTCGCTTGTGACGGCGGGAATGGCTACCGGCCTTGGGGACGCCTATTGTGAACTGGTCGCGATGCCGGATGACAGGATGGCCCGCACCGGCCCGCCGGTCTTGGAAGAGCTGGTCTAGAAAGGATGATGGAATTGGATGAACGTGCCTCCACAGCGCCGGCCCCGGTGGCGGCATCATCGAATGAAGGCCCGGACGGGCGCCCATCGAACCGCTGGGGCTGGGACTATTGCACCAACACGGCCGTGCGCCGTGCCGCCCGCCGGCTGGGCCAGCTCTATGGCGACATGACGGCACCGGCCGGCCTGATGCCCACCCAGCACACCCTGCTGACCCATCTGAAGCTGGCGGCCGCCGCGTCCGACCCCGCCGCCGGCACGCTGCAGAACGTGGCCGCCGCCATGGTCATGGACCTGTCGGCCCTGGGCCACACCCTGAAGCCGCTGGTCCGCGACGGCTATGTCGAGTTGGTGCCCGACGCCAGGGACCGCCGCGTCAAGCGCGCGCGCCTGACCGCGGCGGGGGAGGCCAAGCAGGCCGAGGGGCAAGCGCTGTGGCAGGTGGCGCAAGGCCGCTTCGACGCCCTGTTCGGCGCGGAGGAATCCGCCGCCCTGCGCCGCGCGCTGGCCATCGTGGCGTCAGAGGAGTTCGCGGCGGCGTTCAAGAAGAAGGAATAAGCGCACTATCCCCGCAGCCAGTTTTCCACCCGCAATCCTTCGATACGGGCGAATTCACGCTCGTTGTCAGTCACGAGAATGTAGTCGAGGGCCAGACATTGGGCGGCAATAAGCATGTCATTGGCCCCGATAGGCTGCCCCATCCCCTCCACGCGCGCCCGTAACTGTCCATAGAATTCATCAGCAGGTGCTTCGAACGGCAAGATATCGAGCATCTCAAGGGCATTTTCGACTCTGGCCGTCAGGGCTGGGAGCCCTTTCTTGGCAACGCCAAAACGCAACTCCGCCGCCACGATGATGCTGGTGCAAAGGGCTGCAGGCTCTACCAAACGAGCCTGTTCCGTTGCCATCCCATCCGGATGGCGGATCATATGGGAAATGATGTTGGTATCCAGCAGGTAGCGCACTATAGCGACACATCTTCGGCTGGCAGATCGTCAATAGCGGGAAAATCCTCGTCCAAAGGTTCCCAGCTATCCAGCAATGCCACGAAGGATTTGAGCTTGACCGGTTCAATGATCAACCGGTTCCCCTCCTTGCGCATAACCGCATCCTCTCCCGGTAATTCGAATTCCCGGGGGATGCGAACGGCTTGATTACGGCCATTCTTGAATAATTTGACGTGACGCTCCGGAAACATGACGCCCTCACGATCTGGCATATGCCATAGCATAGGTCATTCGCTCGCTAATTTCCAGGGCAGCCCGGCCCTCACCTGAAATTCCGCCCATCCGGGAAGGTCGCATCCGCGCGGCGGGCGGGGGCCGCACCAGTGGGTTCGTCCAGGCGGGACAGCAGGTCGGAGTAATCGATCAGGCGCTCGGCGCGCACGTGGGTGACGGGGGTGGCGCTGGGGCCCCGGTCCTGGGTGGGGGCGATCACCTTTTCCACCCGCCCCAGGCACAGCAGCAGGCGGCTACCCAGGATGTGGCGGCGGAAGGCGGTGAAGGTCTCGGGCATCAGCACCAGGTTGGCGATGCCGCTCTCATCCTCCAGCGTGATGAAGATGACGCCCTTGCTGCTGCCCGGCCGCTGGCGCACCAGCACCAGGCCGGCCAGGGCCACGCGGCTGCCATCGGCCAGTGTCTCCAGCGTCTCCATGCGCATCAGGGGATAGCGGCGGACCATCCTCTCCTTGGGCTCCGCCGCGAACCGCTCCAGCCGGGCCACCACGTCGTCGCGCACCAGGCTCATGGGATGGCGCTTCAGCGACAAGGACAGGCGGGTGTAGTCCTCAACCAAGTGCTCGCCCAGGGTCATGGCCGGCAGGGTGGCGATGGACGGGTCCTCCGCCCATGGGGCGCCCGTCCCCTCCTCCTCCGCGTTCAGCGCCAGATCCAGCAGGGGCGGCAGCCGTTCGCCCAGGGCGCTGACCGCCCACAGCGCCTGGCGCCGGTCCAGGCCCATGGACTGGAAGGCGTCGGCCTCCGCCAACAGTTCCAGGGTGCGCGGCGCCAGGCGGGCGCGGCGCCAGAGATCCTGCGGGCTGGCGTAGGGCTCATGCCCCCGCGCCTCCAGCAGGGGCTGCACCGCCGCCTCGCTCAGGCCCTTGGCCAGGCGCAGGCCCAGGCGCAGGGTCTGGAAACGCTGCCCCCGCGCCGGCGGCTCCAGCCGGCTGTCCCAATCGGAATGGTTCACGTCCGGCGGCAGCACCACCACGTCATGGTCCCGGGCGTCGCGCACGATCTGCGCCGGGGCGTAGAAGCCCATGGGCAGGCTGTTCAGCAGGGCGCAGGCGAAGACGTCCGGGTAGTGGCACTTGATCCAGGCGGAGACGTAGACCAGCTTGGCGAAGCTGGCGGCATGGCTTTCCGGGAAGCCGTAGGTGGAGAAGCCCTTGATCTGGTTGAAGCAGCGCTCGGCGAATTCCGCCGTGTAGCCGTTCTTCAGCATCCCGTTGCGGAATTTTTCCTCAAACGTGTCGATGTCGCCCAGCTTGCGGAAGCTGGCCATGGCCCGGCGCAGGGCGTCGGCCTCCGCCCCGGTGAAGCCGGCGCCGACGATGGCGATCTGCATGGCCTGTTCCTGGAACAGGGGCACGCCCAGCGTCTTCTTCAGCACCTTCTTCAGCGCCTCGGACGGATAGTCCACCGGCTCCAGCCCCTGGCGGCGGCGCAGGTAGGGATGGACCATGCCGCCCTGGATGGGCCCGGGGCGGACGATGGCCACCTGCACCACCAGGTCATAGAACTCACGGGGGCGCAGGCGGGGCAGCATGGACATCTGCGCCCTGCTCTCCACCTGGAACACGCCCAGGGTGTCGGCGGCGCACAGCATGTCGTAGGTCGCCACGTCGCCCTGCGGAACCGTGGCCAGCGTCAAGTCGCGGCCGTAATGATCCCGCAGCAGGGTGAACGCCCGGCGCAGGCAGCTGAGCATCCCTAAGCCCAGGACATCGACCTTCATCAGGCCGGCGGCGTCCAGATCGTCCTTGTCCCACTCGATGTTCTGCCTGTCCTCCATGGCCGCGTTCATAATGGGGCAGAAGGTGGCCAGCGGCTTGGGCGTGATGACGAAGCCGCCGACATGCTGCGACAGATGGCGGGGGAATTTCGAGATCTGGCCCGTCAGGTCCAGCACCTGGCGCAGCAGCGGATCGTCGGGGTCCAGCCCGGCCTCCCGCGCCCGCTCCTCCTCCGGTGTGCCGGTGCCCCAGCCGGAGATCATGGCCGACAGCTGGCCCACCGTGTCCTGGCTCATGCCCATGGCCTTGCCCACGTCGCGCACCGCCCCGCGCGAGCGGTAGCAGATGACGGTGGCGGCGATGGCGGCGTGATCGCGGCCGTACTTCTCGTAGATGTGCTGGATCACCTCCTCCCGCCGCTCATGCTCGAAATCCACATCGATGTCCGGCGGCTCGTTGCGCGCGCTGGAGATGAAGCGCTCGAACAGCAGCCCGCTTTCCACCGGATCGATGGAGGTGATTTCCAGGCAAAAGCAGACGGCGGAGTTGGCGGCCGATCCCCGCCCCTGGCAGAGGATGCCCTGCTCGTTGGCGAACTTCACGATCTCATAGACCGTCAGGAAGTAGGAGGCGTAGCCCAGTTCCCCGATCAGGGCCAATTCCTTGTCGATCTGCGTCTGCACCTCCGCCGGCACGCCCGCCGGGTACCGTTTGCGGGCGCCCTCCGCCGTCAGCTGGGCCAGGCGTCCTTGTGGGGTCTCACCCCCCTTCACCTCCGACGGGTAGAGGTAATCGGCCCGCAGTTCGCTGATGGAGAAGGTGCAGGCCTCCACGATGTCGCGGATGCGCCCCAGGGCGCGGGGATGGCGGTGGAACAGGCGCGCCATCTCCTCCGGCGGTTTCAGGTGGCGCTCGGCATTGGCGGCCAGGCGCCAGCCCGCCGTCTGGATGGTGCAATGCTCGCGGATGCAGGTCATCACGTCCTGCAGCGCCCGCCGGCCGGGGTGGTGGTAATGCACGTCGTTGGTGGCCAGCGGCGACAGGCCGTGCACCTCGGCCAAGGCCGCCAGCCGGTCCAGCCGCCGGGCGTCGTCGCCCTGGTAGCGGTGGGTCAGGCACAGGCTGAGGGTGCGGCCGAAACGGCGGCGGTAATCGGCCAGGTCGGCGGTGAAGTCCGCGTCAAGAGTGTCCGGCGGCACCACCGCCATCATCTGGCCGGCGGAATGCGCCTCGACATCCGCGCGGGTCAGGAAGCATTGCCCCTTGGGCGCCCGGCGCATGCCCACCGTTAGCAAGCTGGACAGGCGGCCATAGGCCGCGCGGTCGGTGGGCCAGCACAGCAGCGAGGGGCCGTCCGTCAAATCCAGCCGCGCCCCCACCACCAGGCGGAAATCCAGCTCGCGCGCCGCCGCATGCGCCTGCACCACCCCCGCCAGGCTGTTGCGGTCGGTCAAGGCCATGGCGCGATGCTCCAGCGCCTTGGCCGCCGTCACCAGTTCAACGGCCTTGGAAGCGCCGCGCAGGAAGCTGAAATTGCTGGCGACTTGAAGTTCTGAGTAGCTTTGCATGTTCCCTCAGACGCCGGGCGCCAGCATCCGCTGGCTTGGCTTGTCCTCAGTTTCCGTCCGCTGCGCTCCTCAGAAACTTCCGGCGGCCGCAGTCGCGGCCTAGTCGCTGCGCTCCGGGGCGCATCCTCAAACGGTCACGGCTAGGGGTTGGGGCGGACGTCACCCGAAAAAGCCGTGCAGGAACCAGCGGGGCGGTGGGCCGCCGGCGTGGTAGAGACCCAGGCGATAGAGCCAGAAGCGCCGGCCCTCGGCATCCTCCACCCGGTAATAGTCGCGGGGCTCGGGGTTGGGGTTGGGGCGGCGCTCCCCCCTTCCCACCATTCCGGCAGCAGGCGCTCCGGCCCCTCGGCCCGGCCCACGCGATAGGTCTGGTCGCGCCAGCGGAACAGCAGGGGTGGGTCGTCGGGGATGGGGGCCACCACCTCCACCGCCTCCGGCCGGGGCAGCAGGCGGATGGGACGCGGCCGGTCGGCGGGCCAGGCCAGAGGCTCGGGTGCCGGCGGAGCAGCAGGCGGGCTGTTGTCCTGCGCCTCGGCCGGCACCGCCCGCACCGCCTGTTCCGGTATCCAGCTTTGCCGGGGCAGCAGGCGCAGCACCCGGCCAGGCCCCAGGCGGGCGCCCAGCCGGTCCACCAGTTCCGCGATGGGCGGATCAGCCACCAGAGGGTTGCCAGCGGCGGCCGCCCCTCCCGCCTGCGCCGCCGGAGGTCCCGCCAGGTCGGCCAGCCCGTCGCCGCTCAGCACCGCCTGGCCGCCATCGAAGGGGGCGGCGTGGGTGACGGAAATGGCCATGGTTTCAAAGCCCGCCCCAGGCTCCAGCTGGTCCATGCGCGGTTCCAGCAGGCGCCAGAGATGGGCGGGGTCGCGGTTGGGGCGGCTGGCGCCCACGCCCAGCACCTGGGGCGGGGCGTCGTGGCCGGCGTCGATGCGCCAGGCCTCCAGCTCCAGCGAGCGTGCGCCCTCCCCCGCCGCCGTCAGGCTGGCCGCCACCCGACCCAGCAGGTGGCGCACCGCCTGGGCCAGGCCCTCGGGGGTGGAGATGGGATCGACCACCGTCAGGCGGGCGATGTGGCGGGTGGGCGCGCGGCGGGGCGACAACGGCTCATCCACCCAGCCCAGGGCCTGGTCCAGGCGCAGGGCGACCTGGGCGCCGTAACGCGCAGCCAGCGCCGCCCGGTTCTTGGGCCCTTGCCCCCCTGTTCCTTGGGCCGTGCGCATCAGCTCGCCCACCCGGCGCAGGCCCACCCGGCGCAGGCTGGCCACCAGGTCGCCGCCCAGACGCAGGGCCGGCAGCGGCAGGTCGGCCAGGGCCTCCGCCGTCCCGCCCGGCGGCACCACCAGCTGGGCGCCGAAGCGGGCCTGCGCCCAGGCGGCGCCAATGCTGTCGGCGATGGCGGCCCGCCCCTCGAACCCCGCCTTGGCCAGCCGGCGTTCCAGGTCCAGCAGCAGCTCATGCTCGCCGCCCAGCAGATGGGCGCAGCCGGTGATGTCCATCAGCAGGCCGGGCCCCCCACCAAGACCTTTGGGGCCGAAACCCGGCGGATCGCTGGGGTCCACCGCCGTCCAGGGCGTGTAGCGCCGGGCCCAGTCGGCCAGCCGCTCCAGCGCCGCGGCATCGCCCTCGGGATCGGCGTCCACCACCCGCACCTGGGGTTCCAGCGCGCGGGCGTCGGCCAGGCCCATGCCCGGCACCAGGCGCTTGGCCCGCGCCGCCGCGTTCACCGCCGCCACGGTCAGGCGCCCCCGGTCCGACAGGCGGGTCACCAGGGCGGCATCCGCGGGCAGCGGCGGCGTCAGTCCCCGGGCGACACGGTCGGTGGCGAAGGTGGGCAGCCAGAGGGAAAGGATGCGGCGCATGGCTCAGCCCACCGCGCGCCCAGTCGAGGGGAATTGGGTGGAAGTGAAGGGCACCACCGCCGAGGCGGGCGGCGTCTCCGGCGCCGGCACGGCCACCTGGCCCGCCGCCTCCAGCCTCAACCCCTCGCGTTCATACAGGGTCCAAGCCCCCGGCCGGCCGCCCCGGCAGCGCAGCAGTTCCACCCGCCAGGCGGGGCCGGTGAAGGCCGAAGCGGCGCTGTCATCAGCGTAGATGGGCGCCGTGCCCACCTGCCAGCGGGTGACGGCGGCGGTGGCCTGGGTGCTGCCCCGCCCGCTGCCCCGCCCGCTGCCCCGACCAGCACCCTTCAAGCCCTTCATGGCGCCCCCCTTACCCGCGTTCAGGCGCAGCAGCAGTCCCGGTACGCCGCCCGTTTCCGCCGCCAGGTGCAGGCGGCGGCTGGCCGTCAGGTCCAGCCCGCCGGCCTCCCCCACCACGGCGCCCACGCGCGGGCAGCGCAATGCCTCCTCCATGGCCCACAGCAGGTCGACCTCGCAGGCGGCATGCACCACCACCAGCCGGCCCGGCCCCACGCCCTGGGCGTCCAGCCCGGGGGCGTACAGGTCGGGTGCCCGGGTCATCCACAGGATGGGGCCGCGCACCTGTTCCGCCAGGCGGGCGGCCAGCAGGGCGGTGAAGGCCGTGGCGGCACCGGCATCGAGATCGCCCGCCGCCGCCACCTCATGCAGGGCGGCGCGCGGCAGGCCATGGGCGCCGTTTTCCCCCGGGCCCGCCGCCGGCAGATGGGCGTCCACCGCCGGCACGCCCAGGGGCACGACACCCCGGCCGGTGCCCGGCGCCTCCACCGCGCGCACCTGTTCCCGCAGCACCGCCAGCAGGCGCTGGCGGTCCAGGGCACCCTCAAGGACGCCCTCAGCCCGCCCTTCTTCGGGGCAAGCTGTTGACCTGATTGCGGAAATGAGGGGGGGAATGGCGGGCATGGGGATGCTGCCTTGGTCTCTCGCGTGCGGGGGAATGATGTTCTTGTTATGTTCTAATCCGGAGTCGGCCGCCTGGTCAAGATGAGTCGACACCCCAAAACCGGACTATCCGGAATCGACAGCGCCGGTTGACGCGGCGTCACCCCCGATATATGTATCGTATACGTTTCGTATATTGGAGAGCCCCATGGGCATCGTGAAGATCGACGACGACCTGCATGAGGAGGTGCGCAAGGCCAGCACCGTGCTGTGCCGGTCCATCAACGCCCAGGCCGAATACTGGATGAAGATCGGCATGCTGGCGGAGGCCAACCCCACCCTGTCGCTGAACGACATCCTGCGCATCCAGCTGAAGATGGCCTCCGTCCATCTGGAACCGGAACCCCGCCAGTTGGAACCCACCCCATAATGGTCAAGCGCCCCGACGAGATCGAAAAGCTGGGGGAGGCCGGGCGCCTGCTGGCCAGCGTCTTCCACATGCTGGACGACATGCCCCTGGCCGGCCTCAGCACGCTGGCGGTCAACGACCGGGTCGAGGACTACATCGTCAACCAGCTGCACGCCCGCCCCGCCAGCAAGGGGCAGTATGGCTATGGCTACGTCCTGAACTGTTCCCGCAACGAGGTCGTCTGCCACGGCGTGCCCTCCGCCACCGACATCCTGGCGGACGGCGACATCGTCAATTTCGACATCACGCTGGAGAAGAACGGCTACATCGCCGATTCCAGCAAGACCTACCTGATCGGCGCGGTGGCGCCGGCCGCGCGGCGCCTGGTGCAGACGACGTACGAGGCGCTGTGGCACGGCATCCGCCAGGTGCGCCCCGGCGCCCATTTGGGCGACATCGGCCATGTCATCGAGCGCCACGCCAAGCGCAACGGCTACACCGTGGTGCGGGAATATTGCGGCCACGGCATCGGCCGGGAGATGCACGAGGAACCGCAGGTCCTGCACTTCGGCAGGCCGGGCACGGGCCTGCGCCTGAAGGAGGGCATGGTCTTCACCATCGAGCCCATGCTGAACCAGGGCGGCGCCAAGGTGGAGACCAAGGACGACGGCTGGTCGGTGGTGACGGTCGACGGCACGCTGTCCGCCCAGTTCGAGCACACCGTGGCGGTCACCGCCACCGGCGTGCGTGTGCTAACCCTGCGCGCGGAAGAGCGCAAGCGGCGGGCCGAGACCCGATGATCCTACCGGGCATTGGCGTCGTGACGGTCGAATTTGAAATCCGCTGGCAGCCGCCCTCGGAAGGAACGCAGACGCATTAACAAATCCTCCCGTCCGGGCTTATGGGTGACAGTGACTTCCCGCCTATCCGCGACATGGATTTCGACCTCGTCGCCTTCCTTCAACCCCAGAGCCCTGACCATCGCCACAGGCAACCGAACGGCCAGGCTGTTCCCCCACTTTGTGACCCGCATGGCGCCCTCCCCGCTACAGATCGCCAGCGTGCAGCTGGCCACTGACGCTGATCAAGCATCTTGAAGGTCATAAGGCTTTTACGCGGCGCAAATTGGATATTATATATTATTTATAAATCGCCGCACCCTGGGGACGCTTGCCATGCCTCATTTGACCCGCCGCCGCCTGCTGGCCACCGCCGCCACGCTGCCCACCCTTGGGACCGCGCTGGGCGTGGCCCCGGCCGGTGTCCCGTCGGCGATGGCGGCGCCAGCGCAGGTCGCGGCGGCATCCCCCGCCCCCGTGCCCGCCGACCTGTCCCCGCGCGAGCGGCTGCGCATGAATGACGGCTGGCGCTTCCACCTGGGTCATGCCGCCGACCCGCTGCAGGATTTCGGCTTCGGCGCCGACCGCAGCACCTACGCCAAGTCCGGCGACCTCAGGGCCCCGGTGGCCAAGGCCGATTTCGACGACAAGGACTGGGCCGCCGTCACCCTGCCGCACGACTGGGCGGTGGATCTGCCCTTCGCCCAAGCACGGCTGCCGGGCAAGGAGGCGGCGGAGGCCATGGCCTACCAGGGCTTCAAGCCCTTGGGCCGGCAGTTTCCCGAAACCAGCGTCGGCTGGTATCGCCGCAACTTCACCCTGCCCGCCACGGACGCCGGGCGCCGCCTGTCGCTGGAGTTCGATGGTGTCGCCCGCAACTGCCTGGTGGTGCTGAACGGCTTCATCGTCGCCACCAACGAAAGCGGCTACGCCCCCTTCCGCGTGGACATCACCGATTTCGCCATCCTGGGCGGCACCAACACTCTCGTCATCCGCGTGGACGCCACCCTGGGCGAGGCCTGGTCGTATGAGGGCGCCGGCCTTTACCGTCCCGTCTGGCTGGTGAAGACCGCGCCCGCCCACGTGCCGCAATGGGGCACCTTCGTGCGCAGCACGGTGACGCCCAAGGGCGCCGACCTCACCATCACCACCGAGCTGGCCAACGAGGGCCCGGCGGCGGACCTCACGGTCCGCAGCACCGTGCTGGGCCCCGACGGCACGGCCGTCCTGCAATTGGAGGCTCCGCCGGTGACGCTGGGCGCCTGGGACACCGGCGCCGTGACACAGACCGCCACCCTGCCCTCACCCGCCCTGTGGTCGCTGGAGGCGCCCAACCTCCACACCCTGGTGACGGAGGTCAGCGTGGGCGGGGCGGTGGTCGACCGCTATCACACCCCCTTCGGCATCCGCACCCTGCGCTTCGACGCCAACCAGGGCTTTTTCCTGAACGGCCGGCCGGTGAAGGTGAAGGGCACCTGCAACCACCAGGACCATGCCGGGGTGGGCTTCGCCGTGCCCGACCGCCTGCATGCCTATCGCGTGGAGCGGCTGAAGGAGATGGGCGCCAACGCCTGGCGCACCACCCATCACCCGCCGGCCCCCGCCTTGCTGGATGCCTGCGACCGGCTGGGCATCCTGGTGATGGAGGAAACCCGCCAGATGTCCAGCAACCCGGAGGGCATGAGCCAGCTGGAGCGCATGGTGAGGCGCGACCGCAACCGCCCCAGCGTCTTCCTGTGGAGCATCGGCAACGAGGAAATCCACCGCGGCACGGAACAGGGCGCCCGCATCGCCGCCAGCATGAAGCGCGCGGTGTACCGCCTGGACGGCACCCGCCCGGTCACGGAGGCGTTCAACGGCAAGTTCGGCCAGGGCGCCAGCCCGGTGCTGGACGTCATGGGCTTCAACTACTACCTGGATGAGATCGACGCCTTCCACGCCCGCTTCCCCAACCAGCCCATGATCGGCACGGAAACGGCCAGCACCGTCTGCACGCGCGGCGTCTATGCCCATGACGACCAGCGCCACTACGTCCCCGCCTATGACACCGAGTATCCCAAGTGGGCCAGCACGGCGGAACAGTGGTGGACCTTCTATGACAGCCGCCCCTTCCTGTCCGGCGGCTTCGCCTGGACGGGCTTCGACTATCGCGGGGAGCCGACACCCTTCATCGACTGGCCCAACACCGTGTCCAACTTCGGCATCCTGGACCTGTGCGGCTTTCCCAAGGACAACTACCACTACTACCGCGCCTGGTGGCGGCCGGACCAGCCGCACCTGCACCTGTTCCCGCACTGGACCTGGCCGGGGCGGGAGGGCCAGGACATCGCCGTCTGGTGCCACAGCAACCTGGACGCGGTGGAGCTGTTCGTGAACGGCCGCAGCCTGGGGCGCAAGGACGTCACGCGCAACCGCCACCTGGAATGGACCGTGCCCTACCAGCCGGGCGCCATCGAGGCCCACGGCTACAAGGACGGCCGCCGCGTCCTGACCCAGCGTCAGGAAACCGCCGGCCCGGCCCACGCCCTGACCCTGGCCGCCGACCGCGTCAAGCTGCTGGCCGACGGCGACGACGTGGCGGTGCTGTCGGCCAGCGTGGTCGACGCCAAGGGCCGCCTGGTGCCCGACGCCGATCATTTGGTGACCTTCGCGATTGAAGGTGGCGCCCGCCTGCTGGGCGTGGGCAACGGCGACCCCACCAGCCTGGAACCCGATCACGCCCCCTATCGCAAGGCCTTCAAGGGCCTGTGCGGCGCCATCATGCAGACGGGCAAGAATAAAGGCCACGTGCGCGTGACCGCCACGGCCCCCGGGCTGAAATCAGCGACGGTGGAACTGGCGCTGGAGCAAGCGATGGCCATTCCCGAGGTATGACGGGAAACCCTGCCACCAGCGCCACTTGAAGTAGAACAATATGTCTAGATGCTGCGGTATTGGCGGCCACACCCGCCAATATTCAAAAAAATCAGATGCATTCCCTTCCCAGCGGCTCCATGAGCTGGCCAATGCGCTTTGGCGCGCCCCCTCCCGCCGTCAGACGCGCCACGAGTAGCCTATGATTAACAGGTTCACGGAATGCCTTCCTCTCATTACCTATCTTCAGGCTAGGTAGTTGCCGGGGAGATATTTCTTTACGGTCTATTAACGTTAAATAATCATCCTGGTTTAAATCTATAATAGAATTTGCCCAGGGTTATTCCGTCGTAGACGACAGGACGATCCTGGCAATCGATACGGGATTGCCAGAGGCGCAGAAATGACCGACCACCGCATCCATGACACGGGCCTTGCCGTCGGTCAGTTCAGCCAAATGATTCATAATATCCAGGAATACGCCATCTTCATGATGGATCCTGAGGGCCGTGTCCGCAGCTGGAACCAGGGGGCGGTCAGCATCAAAGGGTACCAGGAACAGGAAATCCTGGGGCGGAGCTTCGAAATCTTCTTCACCGAGGAAGACCTGGCGCGCGGCGAGCCGGCGCACGAGCTGGCGATGGCCACCGCCAACGGCACGCATGAGGGCGAGGGTTGGCGCCGACGCAAGGACGGCTCGACGTTCTGGTCCAGCATCGACGTCACCGCCTTCCGCGACGCGGACGGCAGGCTGAAGGGGTTCATCAAAATCTGCAAGGACCTGACGGAACGGCGGCGGACGGAAGCGCGCTTCCGCCAGGTCGTCGAATCCGCCCCCAATGCCATGGTCATGATTAACGCCCGAGGGCGGATCGAGATGGTCAACACCCAGGCCGAGCGGCTGTTCGGCTATACCCGCGACGAGATGCTGGGCCAATCGGTGGAAATGCTGGTGCCCGACCGCTTCCGTCACGGCCATCCGGAAAAGCGGGCCCTGTTCTTCAGCGATCCGCGATCACGCCCCATGGGGGCGGGACGTGACCTGTTCGGTCGCCGCAAGGACGGAAGCGAATTCCCGGTGGAGATCGGTCTCAACCCCATCGAAACCGATGGCGAGACCATGGTCCTCTCCGCCATCGTCGATATCTCCGACCGGAAGCGCATGCAGGAACGCTTCCGCCAGGTCGTCGAATCCGCCCCCAATGCCATGGTCATGATCAATGCCCGAGGGCGGATCGAGATGGTCAACACCCAGGCCGAACGGCTGTTCGGCTACGCCCGCGATGAGCTGCTGGGCCAGTCGGTGGAAATGCTGGTGCCCGACCGTTTCCGTCATGACCATCCGGAAAAGCGGGCCTCGTTCTTCAGCGACCCGCGATCACGTCCCATGGGGGCGGGACGCGACCTCTTCGGCCGCCGCAAGGACGGAAGCGAATTCCCGGTGGAGATCGGCCTCAACCCCATCGAAACCGATGGCGAGACCATGGTCCTCTCCGCCATCGTCGACATCTCCGACCGCAAGCAGAAGGAGGCGCGCATCCAGGCGGCCTTGCAGGAAAAGGACCTGCTGCTGGGTGAGATCCACCATCGCGTCAAAAACAACCTGCAGATCGTGCACAGCTTCATCGACCTGCAGCTCTACAGGATCCAGGACCAGGCCATCCGGGACATGTTGAGTGACACGAAAAATCGCGTCCAGTCGATGTCATTGATTTATCAGATATTATATGAATCCAAGAACTTCTCGGAAGTTGACCTGGGCCTTTTCCTCAAGGGGCTGGCCCCCACGCTGGTGGCGGCCTACGGGCTGGACGCCGGGCGCGTCAGTCTGAAGATCGACGTGGGTGAACTGTTCCTGCCCATAAACGCGGCCATCCCCTGCGGGTTGCTGGTCAACGAGCTGATCACCAACGCCCTGAAACACGGTTTCCCCGGCGACCGCCACGGCGAGGTGTCGGTCACCTTCGCCCGCCTGGGCGAGGACCAGGCCATGCTGCGGGTCAGCGACGACGGCGTGGGCATAAGCGGCGACCTGGACATTCAGCTGGCCACCACCATGGGCCTGTCGCTGGTCAACCTGCTGTCGCAACAGTTGATGGGAACCTTGCAGGTCCACCGCCGCGACCCGACCTGCTTCACCCTTGTCTTCCCCATGACCCCCGCCATCGAGAAGGTTCCAGCATGATGAAACCCAAGATCATGGTCGTGGAGGACGAGGCCGTGGTGGCGCTGAACCTGCGCCTCATCCTGTCCCGGCTGGGATATGATGTGCCGTGCGTCGCGGCCTCTTATGACCAGGCATTGCAAGGCGCGCGCGTGACGGCGCCCGACCTTGTGCTGATGGACATCAACATCTCCGGCCACAAGGATGGCATCGACACCGCCGCCGCCATCAACGCCCCGGTGATCTACCTGACCGCCTACGCGGAACAGAGCACCCTGGACAGGGCCAAGGCGACAGGCCCCTATGGCTATCTTCTGAAGCCATTTTCCGAGCGCGAACTGCACGCCACCCTGCAAATGGCGTTGGAGCGCCGTCGCATCGAAAAGGAACTGCACCAGAGCCGGGAAAGCCTGGCGGCCGCCTACGCGGAAATCCAAACGGCCAAGGATCAGTTGGAAACGCACGCCACCGAGTTGTTTCATCAGAAGGAACGCCTGCTGGTGACCCTCAACGCCATAGGCGACGGCGTGATCACCACGGACGACCGCGGCCTGGTCAACTTCATCAACCCGGCGGCGACCGAGATGACGGGATGGAGCCAAGCCGACGCCTGCGGACAGCCCAGCACAACGGTCATGGACCTGCGCGACGCCGAAACCGGCGCCCGCCTCGCCTCCCCCCTGGAGGCGGCCCTGATGACAGGCAAAAGCGTGGGCCTGTCCGTCAACTGCGCGCTGATGGACCGAAGCGGCGGCAACCGGCTGGTGGAGGATTCGGTCGCGCTGATCCGCGATCGCGACGCCAAGGTCATCGGCGCCGTGATGGTTTTCCACGATGTCAGCGTGGCACGCCAACTGGCCGCGGAGATGACCTACCAAGCCACCCATGATTCCCTGACCGGCCTGTTCAACCGCCTGGAGTTCGAACGGCGTCTGGGCAAGGCCATCGCCGCCGCGGAAACGGACCCGCGGCCCAGCGTCCTGGCCTATCTCGACCTCGACCAATTCAAGATCATCAACGACATCTGCGGCCACGCCGCCGGCGACGAGACCCTGCGGCAGGTCGCCAAGCTGCTGCGCGGGCCGTTACGCTCCAGCGACTGCCTCGCCCGCCTGGGCGGGGATGAGTTTGGCGTGCTGCTGGAGGGCTGCCCCCTGGATGCGGCCACCCGCGTGGTCGAGGCGATGAAGAAACAGATCAACGACTTCCATTTCGTCTGGGGCGACCGGGTCTTCCCCATCGGGGTCAGCGTCGGCCTGGTCAGCTTCGGTGGTGGAGACGAGCGGCTGACCCTGGAGTTGAACGAGATCCTGCGGCTGGCTGACTCCGCCTGCTACACCGCGAAGGAGGCCGGGCGCAACGGCATCCACACCTATGAGCCCGACGACGCCTTGCTGACCAAGATCCATGACGAAATGGATTGGTACGGGCGCATCCATCGCGCGCTCCAGGACGACAGCTTCGTCCTCTACGCCCAGCCCATCGTTGCGCTGGGCCAAACGGAACCCTTTGGGCGCCATGTGGAAATCCTGCTGCGCCTGCGCGACACGGGCGGAAAGATCGTTCCGCCCATGGCCTTCCTTCCCGCCGCCGAGCGCTATGGCCTGATGCGGAACATCGACCGGTGGGTGATCCGGACGGCGTTCGCCGCCATCGCCGAAAGCGGGCAGATGGAAGGGTCGCTGTTCGCCATCAATCTTTCGGGCTGTTCCCTGAACGACGAAAGCATCCTGCGCTTCATCGACCATCAGTTGGACTTTTGGCAGATCCGCCCGCAGGCCATCTGTTTCGAGATCACCGAGACGTCGGCCATCTCCAACATGCTGACCGCCAGCGCCTTCATCGCCATGCTGCGCGCCCGGGGATGCCGTTTCGCGCTCGACGACTTCGGCAGCGGCATGGCGTCGTTCGCCTACCTCAAGCATTTCCAGGTCGACTACCTGAAGATCGACGGCAGCTTCGTCAAGGACATGGTGAACAACCCCGTGGACGCCGCCATGGTCCAGGCCATCAACGGCATCGGCCATGTCATGGGCATCCAGACCATCGCCGAATACGTGGAGAATGACGACATTTCCCGGCTTCTGGCGGCCGTCGGCATCGACTATGGCCAGGGTTACGCCCTGGGCCGCCCCGTGCCGCTGGAAGCGCTGCTGACCCGTCCGCCGGTCGCCACGCTGGCGCATATGTGACCGCACGCCCGGGCGCGGAGCTGTCCGCGCCCGGGCGGTGGTACTGGTCAGAACGGCGCGTCGATATCGACCACGTCGATCAGCTTGTGGTTCACGAACTCCTTGATGCCCAGGCCCAGCAATTCGCGGCCGTAGCCGGAACGGCGGATGCCGCCGAAGGGCAGGTCGGCCTTCACCATCGTCGGGTGGTTGACGAAGACCATGCCGGTGGAGATGCGGGCCGCCACCGCCGCCCCGCGCCGGGTGTCACGGGTGAAGACGGAACCGCCCAGGCCGAAGGGGGAGTCGTTGGCGATGCGCACCGCGTCATCCTCGTCCCTGGCGCGGAACAGCATGGAGACCGGGCCGAAGAATTCCCAGTAGCGGGCGGGGTTGTCCTCCCCCACCCCCGTCAGGATGGTGGGCTGGACGAAGGCGCCCTGGTTGGGAACCTTGGGGCCCACCTCGATCGCCTTGGCGCCATGGGCGACCGCCTCGCGGATTTTCTGCTTCACCTCGTCGGCGGCGCCTTGCGACGACAGGGGCGCCAGGGTGGTCGCGGCGTCGAAGGGATCGCCCGCCTTCAGCCCGGCGACGCCGTTGAGGTAGCGGTCCAGGAACTGGTCATAGACCTCATCCACGATGATCATGCGCTTGGAGGAGACGCAGACCTGGCCGCCGTTCCAATGCCGGCCGAACACCGCCCATTTGACGGTCTTGTCCAGGTCGGCGTCCGCCAGCACGACGAAGGCGTCGGCCCCGCCCAGTTCCATGGTGGATTTCTTCAGCGCCTTGCCCGCCTGGGCCGCGATCACCGCGCCCGCTGCCTCCGACCCCGTCAGGGCCACGCCGTGGACGCGCGGGTCGTTCAGGATGCGCTCGATCTGCTGGCGGGTGGCGTACAGGTTCCGGAAAGCCCCGTCGGGCAGGCCCGCCTGGCGCATCAGTCTCTCGAACGCGGCGGCGCACTGCGGCACGTTGGAGGCGTGCTTCAGCAGCATCGTGTTCCCGGCGGACAGCTGTGGGGCGATGATGCGGGCGATCTGGTAATAGGGGAAGTTCCACGGCTCGATGGCCAGCAGCACGCCCAGCGGCTCGCACACCAGCACGGCCTCGCCCTCCGCCGGGTCGGCCACCGGCAGTTTCTCCGGCGCCAGCAGCGCCTCCGCCTTCTCGGCATAGTATTCGAAGATGCGGGCGGACAGTTCCACCTCCGCCTTCGCCTCGGTGAACAGCTTGCCCATCTCCAGCGTCAGCAGCCGGGCGTAGGCGTCGGCCTCGGCGCGCAGGATGTCGGCCGCCTTCTGCATGACACCGGCGCGGTGGGCGAAGGGCGTTTCCCGCCAGGCCAGGAAGGCGGCGTGGGCGTCCGACAGGGCGCGGTCGACCTCCGCGTCGGTGGCGTCGGGAAAGGTCTTCAGCAATTCACCGGTATAGGGATTGGTGGTCGCGTACGGCATGGCGTCGTCCTCCGTTGCTGGCCGGCACACCGTCCCGGGCCACCCCCATCGAAGCACCCCGTCCGGCCTGCGGCCATGACGTGGGTCAAGGCCGCCATCGAGGGATGGGATGTCGCTGGCCGCAGGCCGCTGGCGAGAGGATCGCCACACCAGGCGTACAGACGCGACGGAAAAGGCGACAATCACGGGAATGTTTGGGGACACGAACCCATGCGACTTCTAAGTGCGGCATATCTGTCGATAGCGGCGTTTTCCAGGTCGCCGTCATCCTCGTCAGCCTGGGCAACAGCCATACCCTGATCGGTATCATCAAAAACACCAGGCACCACCTGGCACTCACCGAGAGCTTTTAGAGCCCGCTTAAGCAGAATATTCGCTGATTCGAAATCGCCTTGCTTGATCATCTCTTCCGCCTCAACGGCTTTTTGGGCGATCCAACGTGCGCGCATTGTGATTACGGGCAACGGCAACAAATCTTCTTTATTTTTAGCGCCATTAAACGTAAAAACTAAAATTAAAGAAATCAATAATAATGCTATTCTGTGGTGATTAGTCAGATATTTACGGAGTGGCATTTCATCACCTCGCAAGCGCGCCCCTATCGAAGCAAGCATTCATCGGCGCCACTCCCCGTCATGGAGTGATGCAAGGCGCCACTCCCCGTCATGGAGCGATGCAACGAGCACCGCTCCCTCGCACCAGCCTTATGGGTAGACCCGGCGAAACAGGCCATTGCTTCCCTCATAATAGGCAAATCCATATTTTTCTGCTGCCTTGGCCGCCAAAACGCGACTGGCTTCACCAAAGTCCATTCCCAGGGCGTGAAGGCCATTAGTGCCTCTATCTTGAAATGGAAAATTCGCTGGAGCGAAAACAGAAGCGGTTTCCCGGGTCTTTAAGAACATAAATTGCTTCTCACCGCTCTGCACGACAGAAAATTTTATGGGCTCAAGTATTAGATAGTTAGAATCTGCGTCACTAAACGAGACGCCACGATTCCCGCGTCGGGGCGTTCCATATGGGTGTGTATGGGTTGTACCTTCCACATCATAAAATGGTGCCAGAAGCCCTAAATTAAGATTTGGCTCGAATGTGCTATCATCGCTACGAATTCCACCAATATTAACCACACTAAGGTTTCCAAAAATATCAGAAACAATAGTTCCTCCCATTTCTCTCGGAGAGCCATCTGGGAAACTCCCTCGCCAGAGCATTTCATATTTCGCCTGCAACTCCGGTGAACTCATAATCCATTCCGGCGCTTGCTGCGGCGAATCCGAAATCGGGAGCTTCAACGCGCTATCGATAGGCACCACTTTTTGGTTGGTAGGATTATTAACGTCTCCCCAGGGAAATACTGGAGCACTCTGACGGTTTCTGGGCATATGTGATTGATCGGTCGAGCCGGCGGAGCCGCTTCCAGTCGTCCAGCACCCATGCCAATCGCGTGGTTGAGCTGGATCGAATTTTGCCAACTTGTTGTTGGCCTGAGCCACACGGACCGCAGCATCCCAGTCAAGTTCCGTCAATCGCAAATGCACGGCGCGGATCATGGCCTGAACCAAGTCACCCTGGTTCAATGCGTCGGCGATCTTGCTGAGACCGGGCAGCAGCACGGCGGCATTCGGTTCCGCAGGCCCATAGGCACACTTCAACAATACTGACACATCGCCCCCCGGCCGAACCTGAAAACCGTTGGCGCCCTTAGCCAGCAAGGGCACACCGGCCAAGGCCAAGCCTTCCGCCGTACAGGTGACGCCTAAGCCACCTAGTCCATTACTCAAACGGTATCGACGCTGCCAACCATCCATGTTTGTTCTCCAGGTTGATGGAATAGCACTATATGTTCCTATTTTGTTCTGGTCCACCTCGACACCAAAGACCGGTGGTGCCCGCGTATCCCGCCCCCACATCCGCGCGGGGTAGCCCCCCACCCCCGCACCTTGCATTCGACTAGCGGCGCGGCTAGCTTCCGCCCCACAAGACGACGGGTGCAGCGCCGGCTTAAGATCGGCGGGAATCCCGCCTTCCCCGGCCTCCAACGATCGGATTTGCGGCCCCCATGAAGTCCGCCGTCATCGTCTTTCCCGGTTCCAACTGTGAACGGGACATCGCCGTGGCCCTGGAACAGGTTTCCGGCCACAAGACCTTCCACGCCTGGCATCGCGACACCGACCTGCCCGAGGTCGACGTCATCGCCGTTCCCGGCGGCTTTTCCTATGGCGATTACCTGCGCTGCGGCGCCATGGCCGCCAACTCCCCCGTCATGCGGGTGGTGAAGGAACGGGCCGCCCAGGGCGTGAAGGTCATCGGTGTCTGCAACGGCTTCCAGATCCTGACGGAGGCGGGGCTGCTGCCGGGCGCGCTGATCCGCAACCAGTCGCTGAAGTACATCTGCAAGACGGTGGACCTGAAGGTGGAGAACACCGACAGCGCCTTCACCCGCCACTACACCCCGGGCCAGCACATCGGCATTCCGGTGGGCCATGGCGAGGGCAACTACGTGGCGGATGAGGAGACGCTGAAGCGCCTGGAAGGCGAGGGCCGCGTGGCCTTTCGCTACACCGACGCCGCCGGCGTGGTGAACGAGGCCGGCAACCCCAACGGCGCCACCAACAACATCGCCGGCATCTTCAACGAGACGCGCACCGTCCTGGGCATGATGCCCCACCCCGAACGCGCCTTTGACCCGCAGCACGGCAACACCGATGGCCGCGCCCTGTTTACCAGCCTGCTGGAGAGCCTGTCGTGAGCGTCACCCACACCCCTGACCGCGAACCGAAGGTTACCGCCGAGCTGGCGGCCGAGCACGGCCTGAAGCCCGACGAATACGCCAGCATGCTGGAAAGCGTGGGCCGCACGCCCACCCTGACGGAACTGGGCATCTACTCCGTCATGTGGTCGGAGCACTGCTCTTACAAATCCTCGCGCGTGTGGCTGAAGAAGCTGCCGACGACGGCGCCCTGGGTCATCTGCGGCCCCGGTGAGAATGCCGGCGTCATCGACATCGGCGACGGCCAGGCCGCTATCTTCAAGATGGAAAGCCACAACCACCCCAGCTTCATCGAGCCCTACCAGGGTGCGGCGACGGGCGTGGGCGGCATCCTGCGCGACGTCTTCACCATGGGCGCCCGCCCGGTGGCCAACCTGAACGCCCTGCGCTTCGGCGAGCCCGCCAACCCCAAGACCCGCCACCTGGTGGCGGGCGTGGTGGCCGGCATCGGCGGCTACGGCAACTGCGTCGGCGTGCCCACCGTGGGCGGCGAGACCAACTTCCACAAGGCGTACAACGGCAACTGCCTGGTCAACGCCATGACCGTGGGCGTGGCCCAGACGGACAAGATCTTCTATTCCAAGGCCGCCGGCGTGGGTAAGCCCGTCGTGTACGTGGGATCGAAGACCGGCCGCGACGGCATCCACGGCGCCACCATGTCCTCCGCCGAGTTCACCGAGGACAGCGAGGCCAAGCGCCCGACGGTGCAGGTGGGCGACCCCTTCACCGAGAAGCTGCTGATCGAGGCCTGCCTGGAGCTGATGGCCACCGACGCCATCGTCGCCATCCAGGACATGGGCGCCGCCGGCCTCACCTCCTCCTCCGTCGAGATGGCGGGCAAGGGCGGCCTGGGCATCGACCTGGACCTGGACGCCGTTCCCCAGCGCGAAGCCGGCATGACCCCGTATGAGATCATGCTGTCGGAAAGCCAGGAACGCATGCTCATGATCCTGGAGCCCGGCCGCGAGGAAGAGGCCAAGCGCATCTTCGACAAGTGGGAACTGGACTTCGCCGTCATCGGCAAGCTGACGGACAACGGCCGCATGGTCATCCGCATGCACGGCCATACTTGGTGCGACGTGGAGCTGGCGCCCCTGTTCGACAAGGCGCCGCTGTACAACCGCCCGACGGAGCCGACCCCGCCGCAGGCCGAGATCGCCGCGGCGGACGCCCCGCTGAAGGCGTCGGTCCGCGACACCCTGCTGGCCCTGATGGGCACGCCGGACCTCGCCTCCCGCCGCTGGATCTGGGAGCAGTACGACAGCCAGGTGGGTGCCGACACCATGATCGGCCCCGGCGGCGACGCCGCCCTGGTGCGGGTGCACGGCACGCCCAAGGCGCTGGCCATGACCACCGACTGCACCCCGCGCTACTGCTACGCCGACCCGGTGCGCGGCGGCGCCCAGGCGGTGGCCGAGGCCTACCGCAACATCATCACCGTGGGCGCCCTGCCCCTGGCCATCACCGACAACATGAACTTCGGCAACCCGGAGAAGCCCCGCATCATGGGGCAGTTCGCCGGCTGCATCGAAGGCATGGCGGAGGCCTGCCGCGTCCTGGACTTCCCCGTCGTGTCGGGCAACGTCAGCCTGTACAACGAGACCAATGGCGAAGGCATCCTGCCCACCCCCGCCATCGGCGGCGTGGGCCTGCTGAAGGACAGCACCCTGGCCATCGGCAGCGGCGTCAAGGCCGAGGGTGACGTGGTCCTGCTGTTCGGTGAGACGAAAGGCCATGTCGGGCAGTCGCTGTACCTGCGCGAGGTGCACGGCCGTGAGGAAGGCGCCCCGCCGCCGGTCGACCTGGCGGCCGAGCGCCGCGCCGGCGACCTGGTGCGCGGCCTGATCGAGGCCCGCACGCTGACCGCCTGCCACGACCTGGCCGACGGCGGCCTGGCCGTGGGCCTGGCGGAAATGGCCCTGCGCGGCAAGAAGGGCATCGCCCTGACCGGCCTGGAGGCGGCGGACGCCGGCCTGCTGTTCGGTGAGGACCAGGGCCGCTACCTGGTCACCGCCGCCGCCGGCGATGTGGCCGCCGTCACCGACGCCGCCAAGGCCGCCGGTGTACCGGTCACCACCCTGGGCACGGTGGGCGGCGACGCCATCACCGGCCTGGGCGGCGGCGCCCTGGCGCTGGCCGACCTGCGCGAGGTGCACGAAGGCTGGCTGCCCGGCTACATGGCCGGCGACGCCTAAGTAAATGGGAGCGCTGGCATGACTTAGTCATGCCAGCGTAGTCCGCGACTGCGGGCGCCGGAGCGAGCACCGCAGGGCACAGCGAGGACAAGCCAAGGCCGCGGATGCGGCCGCCCGGCGCCTGAGGGAACATAGAAAGGAAATAACTTATGGCCATGGACGCCTCTGAAATCGAGCGCCTGATCCGGGAAGGCATTCCGGGCGCCGAGGTGCGTATCGAGGATCTGCGGGGCGACGGCGACCATTACGCCGCCTACGTCACCGCGGCGGCCTTCAAGGGCAAGAGCCGGGTGGCGCAGCACCAGATGGTCTACGCGGCCCTGGGCGGCCGCATGGGCAATGAACTGCACGCCCTGGCCCTGACCACGGCGGCCACGCAAGACTGATCCGCGAACATCGCGGGGCGATGCGCCGGCTATTCCCTCTGGACAGACGCCCGGCGCGCGCTCATTTATGACGGGTACACGTTGTTGGGTGAACCAAGCCGCCGCCAGCGGTATCATGGTCGCCAGCGACACCGGCCCCGTTTGGCCGGCTTGGTTAGACCGCCGACCGTCTTCCCCGCGTGAGGAAGGCGGCCCCGGCACCAGAGGATCGATCGTACATGGACAAGACCGTCGAAGAGCGCATCCGCCGCGACATCACCGAAAACGACGTCGTGCTCTACATGAAGGGCACCCCCGTTTTCCCGCAGTGCGGCTTCTCCGCCGCCGTCGTGCAGGTGCTGAGCCACCTGGGCGTGAAGTTCAAGGGCATCGACATCCTGGTCGACCCGGCCCTGCGCCAGGGCATCAAGGAATTCACCAACTGGCCCACCATCCCGCAGCTGTATGTGAAGGGTGAGTTCGTGGGCGGCTGCGACATCATCCGGGACATGTATGAATCGGGTGAGCTGGTGCAGCTGCTGGCCGAGAAGGGCGTCGCCGCCCAGGCCGCCGCCTGATCACCCAGGGCTGAGAATTGACGAAGGGCCGCCCCGGGATGCCGGGCGCGGCCCTTTCATTTTCGGCACGCTGGAATGCCGCCTGGCGCGGTCGCGGCGTACCGTCCCTCAATGGAACATCAGGTAGATGATGATCAGGACGGGTAACGGCACCCCCAACAGCCATAAAAGCCCATATCGCATCGCCGCGAACTCCTTGTTTCCCGGTTCTTGATCTCTCAGTTCTTTGAGAGCGGCCCCACGAGACTGGGCCCACGCTGACTGGAACACGGCGAAGTCGGACTTTGTTCCAGGCGATGGTGCCAAGCGAACCGGAACAATGGGGCGCGGCGGCCGTTTAAGTCTGGCTTGTTATTCCCGATCGCGGAGACACCGATGGCGAAGAACGCCTGGATGCGCAATGGCTTCGACAGTTGGCTGCTGGGCATGGAGGCCTTGCAGGTCATCACCCTGCGCACCATGAAGCTGGCGGCCGGTGGGGCCGCCGCCCAGACGGAGGCGCAACGCATGGTGAGTGAGAAGATCGCCGCCGGACTGGACCTGCAGATGCGGGCGCTGACCGGCGGCCTGGGCGCCACCGCCGACGGCGCCGCCGCCAAGGTGCTGGCCCATTACCGCCGCAAGGTGCGCGCCAACCGCCGTCGCCTGAGCAAGGCCGGCTGACCCTGCCATCCCATCCTACCCGTGGCGGCGTCCCCGCAGCCGGCCCCAGCCCTTGCCCGCCTCGCGCAGAACACTGTACCAGCGTTCCCGCAGGCGCCACATCAGGGTAGGTTGGCTGGGCGCCTCCAGATACCCCAGGGACAACAGCGTCGGCTCGATCAGGCGCACCACTTGGCGCCGCTGGCGGCGGTGGCGCTGGTGCTTGCCGATGGCGCCCTTGCGTACCGAGGCGGAGCGTTTCATCAGCGCTCCCTCATCCGGCACCCGCCCCATGAAGGCCAGGATACGGCGGGAGGTGGGGATGAAGTCCTGGCACAAATCCTCGTACCGGACCTCCAGGTAACGTTCCTGCAGCATGGCGCCGTAAGTGCGCCCCACCTCCACCGAATTCATCCAGTGCAAGGCGTTGTAGACATGCGGCCGGCGAACATAGGCGCGGTTGGTCATGGACAGGCCGCGCCAGCCCTGGATGTCGCCATTGTTGAAGTAGACCTTGCGCCAGAAGCGGGCCTGCGGCGGCACATGGTCGCTGAAGGCCACGTCCAGCCCGTCGCGCAACAGGTGGATGAAGCGTGCCTGGGGGAAGACGGCGGCGATGATGGGGACGATGTAGGTCGTCTCGCACAGCTTCCAGCCCCAAGGGGACCGCCCGTCGTAGCCCGCCAGATGCTCCATCAGCGCGGTGACGAACAGGGCCTCCAGGTCCGTGGGCCACTCCTGGTCCCAGAGCGAGTGGTAATCGGGGTAATAGTCCTCCACCAGCCGCTCGACCAGGGGCAGGATGGCCATGGCGTCGTTGGACTCGTTCAGTTTGCCGCCGATGAACACGCCCTGGTCGTCCAGCATCTGGGCCAGCAGCCGGCTGCCGGAATGCGACTTGTTGTAGACGATCACCGGCGCCGGCAAATCGGCGAAGCGCCGCCGCAACCGTTCTATCGTGCCGCCCTGGCCGCCAACGGGCCGCACACGGCCGGCCACCGAGGCGCCGGCGCGGTTTTGACTATCCCAATTCTTGGCATAGGCGTTCGACAAGACCTTGTCCCCATCGCAGTGATTGGGCGGACGCCCCGTTCCTGGACCAGTCAAGGTCGGGATGCGTCCACACGTCACAGGATCTCTCTGTGATTTTCCTGTTACGTAGGGGAATGAAAAATCCTGCCTCTATTTAAGCATCGGAATTGGATTCTTCCGTCTAGGATTCTTATTACGAGAATATCCATAGGTAATATCGGACCACGACCATCGTTATAGGCCTGTTCCCATATTCGCAATCATGTTTGCGAAGATTATTTATTTTGGCCTAGGTTGCGTCCTGGAACCGGACGCTCTCATCCACCACCAGCGCGTGCATACGCCTCCGGCAGCCAGCCGGACAGGTTTCGTGATGGGTTGGGAGGCAAACGGCGCGCGACCATTCCCCCCGGCATTCCAAGGCGCATGGCCGGAACGCCGACAGACGCGCGGAACCCCGAGGGTTCACTTGCCCGGCGGCGGTTCCCACAGCTCGACGCGGTTGCCTTCCGGATCCATGACCCAGCCGAAACGGCCGAATTCGCTCTGCTCCACCCGGTCGTCCACGGCGGCGCCGAAGGCCCGCAGTTGCGCCAGCATGGCGTCCAGGTTGTCCACCCGGAAATTGATCATGAAGGGCGCCGTGGACGGGGCGAAGTAGGTGCTGTCCTCGGGGAACAGGCTCCAGGCGGTGGTGCCCGGCCGGTCGGGGCGCTGCCCCTCGGGCCAGCTGAATTTGGCGCCGGCGAAATACGGGCTGAGCGGCACGCCCAGGGCATCGCGGTACCAGGCGCTAAGCGCCTTGACGTCCCGCGCCTTCATGAAGACGCCGCCAATGCCCGTGACCCGTTCCATGCCCCTGCCCTCTGGTTGGCGTCCCTGCTTGGATGGCGCAGCATCGCATCGCCACACTCAAAAGAAAAGGCCACGTCCCAGATGGACGCGCGGCAAAGAGGCGCGGGGGCGGCGGGTATCCACCCATCGCCCTGACCTGAATCAAGGCCCACGCCCCGGCATCGCGGCACACTGCCTCCGCCTGAACACCGTATCCGCCCCCCGGTGCCATGATGCCGCGCGACCCAGTTCCGACCGCCGGATTGTCCGCCACGGAAGCGGCACGGCGGCTGGTGTCCGAGGGCTACAACGAACTGCCCCGGCCGGACAGGCGCCCCTTCCTCCGCATCCTGCTGGGTATCCTGGCCGAACCCATGTTCGGCCTGCTGGTGGCCAGCGCCCTTATCTACCTGGTGCTCGGCGACCTGCGTGAAGGTCTGATGCTGCTGGCCTTCGCCACCGCGTCGGTCGGCATCGCCGCCGCCCAGGAAAGCCGGAGCGAGCGCGTGCTGGACACGCTGCGCACGCTGACCAGTCCCCGGGCTCAAGTGCTGCGTGATGGCGCGCGCGTGCGCATTCCGGGACGGGAGGTCGTGCCCGGCGACATCGTGTTCCTGGAGGAAGGCGACCGGGTGCCGGCCGACATCCACCTCCTGTCCGCCCAGGATCTGGAGGTCGACGAATCCCGATTGACCGGTGAATCCGCGCCGGTGCGCAAGCGGCCCGGCGGGCCGGAGGTCTGCGCGGCCGCCCCCGGGGGCGACGACCTGCCCCTGGCCTTTTCCGGCACCCTGGTGGTGCGTGGCCGCGGTTGCGGCGCCACCGTCGCCACGGGCCGCCACAGCGAAATCGGCAAGATCGGGCTGGCCCTCGGCGGCATCCATCCGGAGCCGACGCGCCTGAACCGGCAAACGCGGCGCCTGGTCCGCGGCGTGGCCGTGGCCGGACTGGCCGTCAGCGTCCTGGTCATGGTGCTGTACGGCTTGGCGCGGGGAAGCTGGCTGCAAGGCGCGCTCGCCGGGCTGGCCGTGACCATGTCGATGATACCGGAGGAGTTTCCCCTGGTGCTGACCGTGTTCATGGTCATGGGGGCGTGGCGCTTGTCGCGGGCGCGGGTGCTGACCCGGCGCGCGGCCGCCATCGAGGCGTTGGGCGCCGCCACGGTGCTGTGCACGGACAAGACCGGAACCCTGACGCAGAACCGCATGGCCATCGCCGAGGTGCGGGATGCCGGCGACCTGGCGCGGCGGTTGACGCCAGGGGACGAAAACGCCGCCAGCGCCATCCGCATCCTGGTATGGCATGGCATCCTGGCCAGCGCCCCCACCCCGTTCGACCCCATGGAACGCGCCTTCCGCGACTTGGGCGACAGCCTGGGCGTGGCGCCACCGGATTGTTCCTGGGTCCTGGCGCGGGAACATGGGCTGGAGCCAGGCCTGCCGGCGGTTACCCAGGTCTGGCAGCCGCCGGGGGGCGCGGCCGTCGTGGCGGTCAAGGGCGCGCCGGAGGCGGTGGCGGCGCTGTGCCGGCTGGATGGGGAGAGGCATGCCGCGATGTTGCGCGCGGTGGACGGCCTGGCCGGCGAGGGCATGCGCGTGCTGGCCGTCGCCGGCGGCGAGGCGGCAGCCCCCCTGCCCGCCGACCGCCGCGATTATCCCTGCCGCCTGCTGGGCCTGGTGGCTTTCAGCGATCCGCTGCGGGCGGAAGTGCCGGCGGCGGTGCGGGATTGCCTGTCGGCGGGCGTGCGGGTGGTGATGATCACGGGGGACTACCCGGAAACCGCCCGCGCCATCGCCGCCCAGGCCGGCCTGCCCGACGGCCCCCTGGTCACCGGGGCGGAACTGGATGGCCTGCCGCCCCCGGAACAGGCCGCGCGCATCCGGGGGGCGGCCCTGTTCGCCCGCACCAGGCCGGCGCACAAGCTGGCGATCGTGAAGGCCCTGCAGGCCGATGGCCAGATCGTGGGCATGACCGGGGATGGCGTGAACGACGCGCCGTCGCTGAAGGCGGCGGACATCGGCATCGCCATGGGCGGCCGTGGCACGGACGTGGCGCGCGAGGCGGCGTCCCTGGTGCTGTTGGACGACGACTTCGGGTCCATCGTCCACACCATCCGGCTGGGACGGCGCATCTATGACAATCTGCGCAAGGCCATGGGGTACATCCTGGCGGTCCATGTGCCCATTGCCGGCCTGGCGCTGCTGCCGCTGGCGCTGGACCTGCCGCTGCTGCTGACCCCCGTGCACATCGCCTTCCTGGAAATGGTGATCGACCCGGTCTGCTCCATCGTTTTCGAAGCGGAACGGTCGGAGGCGGACATCATGCGCCGACCGCCACGCCCGCCGGGCAGCACCCTGTTCTCCCGCGCCCTCGTCCTGTGGAGCCTGGCCCAGGGCATCGTCGCCTTCGCCATCGTCGCGTTGCTGTTCGTGGCGGCGCTGAATGGGGGCATGCCGGCGGACCAGGCCCGCGCCCTGGCCTTCGTCGCCCTGATGCTGATCAATTTCGGCCTGGTGCTGGTCAATCGTTCCTTCGCCGCCTCGCCCCTGACGGCGCTGCTCCGGCCCAACGCCGCGCTATGGACGGTGCTGGCGGTGATGGTGGTGGTGATGGCGGCCACCCTGGCCTGGCCGCCCGCGGCCGCCCTGTTCGCCTTCGGCCCCCTGCATGCCGACGATCTGGCCGTCACGCTCGCCGCCGCCGCCGTCATGGTGCTGACCCTGGAGATGGTGAAGCCCCTTTGGGCCGATCACCTGCGCCGTTGACCTTGAAGGAGGAAACAGATGAAACGCGAACCCTTGACCGAATACGGCAGCGCCATGAAGGGATTCCACTGGCTGGTGGTGGGCCTGCTGGTGGTGCAGTACGCGCTGGGCTGGACCATGCCGGAACTGCGTCGCGGCATGCCGCCGGAAGGCCTGGTCAACCTGCACCTGTCGTTCGGCGTGGCCATCGGCGCGGTCATGGCCTTGCGTCTGGGTTGGCGGGTGCTGACGCCCCAGCCGCCGGGCGATCCAAGCCTGCCGGCGTGGCAGGAGAAGGCGGCGGCGGCCGTCCACGGCCTGCTCTACCTTCTGGTTTTCTCGCTGGTGCTCACAGGCTGGGCCGACGCCTCCCGCCGCGGCTGGCAGGTGACGCTGTTCGGCGGCGTGGACCTGCCGGCGCTGGTGGCCACGGGCTCGCCCACCGGGCGGGCGCTTGGGGAAATGCATGAGGCTCTGGTGACCGTGCTGCTGGTCCTGGTGGGCCTGCACGTGGCCGCCGTTGCCGCCCATGTCGTGCTGTGGCGCGATCGGATCATGGATCGCATGATGCCCCACACGCGCTCGCGCACCTGACCGCGAGCGCCAAAAGAAAAGGCCGCGTCCCGAAGGACGCGGCCTGATCTTGTCGGTTCCCGAAGGCCCCTGGATCAGCGCGAGTAGTACTCGACCACCAGGTTCGGTTCCATGGTCACCGGGTACGGCACGTCGGCCAGGTTCGGGGCGCGGACGAAGGTGCCCTTCAGCGCGCCGGTGTCGACCTGCACGTATTCGGGGACGTCGCGCTCACCCGAGGCGACGGCCTCCAGGATGATGGCGAACTGCTTGGCCTTCTGACGGACCTCGATCACGTCGCCGTCCTTCACGCGGTAGGAGGCGATGTTCAGGCGCTTGCCGTTCACCAGGATGTGGCCGTGGTTGATGATCTGGCGCGACGCGAACGGCGTCGGCGCGAACTTCATGCGGTAGACCACAGCGTCCAGACGACGCTCCAGCAGCTGAATCAGGTTCTCGCCGGTGTCGCCCTTGCGACGGACGGCTTCCTGGTAGATGCGGCGGAACTGGCGCTCGCCGATGTTGGCGTAGTAGCCCTTCAGCTTCTGCTTGGCCATCAGCTGCAGGCCGAAGTCGGACGGCTTCTTGCGGCGCTGGCCGTGCTGGCCGGGGCCGTATTCGCGGCGGTTGACCGGGCTCTTGGCACGGCCCCAGAGGTTGACGCCGAGGCGGCGGTCAATCTTGTACTTGGACTCTAAACGCTTGCTCATCTCTAAGCTCCAGAGTGCCGCTGTCGCGGCTTGTTGTCCCGGTAGTTCCATGGCGCCCCCTCCGGCATAAATCCGGATCGGAGCCCAGGGACGGGGACAAGGGGAGAGATCCCCCGGACCCACCTTCCCGGGAAGGGAAGGCCGGCACTATAAGCACGACGCCAGCCAAGTCAACGGAAACCGCAGACCTCGGGCCAGCGCCGGCCGCAGGCGGCCCATGCGGCGCCGGTTTAGCGGATCGTGCGGAATGATGGCAAGAGGCGCTTGCACCGGACCTTGGGTCCGGTTCTACGCTGACCTTATGGACCAGAGAAAGCCCCCCGCCATCGCCGGCCTCGGCCCCGGCGACGTCGCCGCCAAACTGGGCGTCACGCCCAAGGCGCTGCGCGTCTATGAACGCGCCGGCCTGCTGACGCCCGAACGGCGCGCCGGCGGCTGGCGCCGCTACACCCGCGAGGACTTGGCGCGGCTGCACCAGATCCTGGCGCTGAAAGGCCTGGGCCTGTCGCTACGCCAGATCGGCGAGGTGCTGGCCGGCGATGGCGCCGACCTCATCCAGATCCTGGGCCTGCAAAGCCGCCATCTGGAGAACCAGATCGCGGCCCTGCGCCAGCGCTTGGACGCCGTGACGCACGCCCGCCAGCGCCTGGCAGCGGGCGTGCCCCTGTCGGTGGATGAACTGATCGACCTGGCCCGCCAGGCCACCGCCCCCCAGACGCTGACCACCGACGACGTGCGCCGCCTGCTGATCGAGTTGGTGGAGAGCCGGGGCCTGGAGCCGGAGATCGCCCGCCTGCGCCTGTCGATGGCGGAACGGCTGAAGGGCACGGGCGTGGATCTGCCCACCTTGCGCCACCGCATCTCCCAGGCGCTGACCACCGCCGACCGCCTGCGCCAGGCCAACCACACCGCCGCGTCACCAGCCGTGCGGGATCTGGCGCGGGAGTGGCGGGAGATCGTCGCCCTGGTGGGGGAAGCCGACGGCGAGGCGCTGTCCGCCACCTTCGGAAGCGACATGCGGCAACTGGCCCAGGACTTCCAGACCGCCTCCCCCCTGTCGGCCGCCTTCACCTTCCTGACCGAAGCGTTGGCCACCACGCCCCCCACGTCCTTGCCGGGAGAGAAAGCATGACCCGACGCGGCCGCCTGGCCTTATCCGCCCTGCAATACCTGCTCGCCTATCTGCTGGCCAGCGGCGCCGACATCTGGACGACGTTGTTGGCATTGCGCGCCTATGGCGTGCATGAGGGCAACAGCTTCCTGGCGGCGCCGGACGGCTTAGCCCTGGCGCGCTCCTGGATCGCCACCGGCCTGGGCGCCGTCTTCCTGACCGCGCTCTATCTCTTCGGCATCGCGCATGCCCATGACGTGGAACCGCGCTGGTTGCGCCGGCCGCGACGCTCCTTCCTGCGGTTCTACGTCAACCCGTGGCGACGGTTGGACCGCGCCCCCCTGCATGCCATCGCCTATGCCCAGGCCTTCGTGGCCCTGCGCGGGCTCGCCGCCGCCAACAACTGGAGCCTGGCGGAGGACGGCCCCGGCCCCCTGGGCGACCTGGTGGGCTGGGGCGTACGGCAACTGGGCACCATGCCCGGTTACGTCCTGGCCATCGGCGGCGTCTATGTGCTGCTGACCCTGGCCGTGACCCCGCTCACCGTCGCCACCGTGCGCCTGGCGGCGGAAGATCTGCCGCGCCCGTCACCGCGCGGCGACGGGGCGCGCTTGGTCCAGGGATGATGGGTGCCTATTCGGCCGCGCGGCGGGCGGCATCCTGGAACGCCAGGGTGCGCGCGGCCTGCAGAATGGGGCCGGGCTCCGTCCGCGCCAGCCAATCCGGGGTGACGTCGGCGTAGCGCACCACACCATCGCGGTCCAGCAGCAGCACGGCGGGCATGGGCAGGTCCCAGGTGCCGGTGCCCGTGACCTCACCCAACGAGGTGCCCTTGGCCAACTGGCTGGCCTGGGAGGCGGCGTTGGCGGTGAAGACGATGCCCAGGCGACGGCCCAGGGTGTTGTCGCGGTCGCTGGCGACGATGAAGGTCAGGTCGTGGCGGCGCTTGATGTCCACCAGCCGCTCCGGCACCTGGGGACTGACCGCCACCAGCTGGATGCCCAGGGCCCGCAGGCCCGGCTCCAGATGGCGCTGGTAATAGGGCAGCGCGATGTTGCAGGCCGGACAGGTGGCGAAGCGGAAAAAGACCAGCGCCACCGGCCCCCGGGCCAGCAATGCGCCCAGGTGCAGCGTGCCGCCCTCCACATCCTGCAGCACCTCGCCCACCAGCCGGTCGCCCGGCCGAACGAAGGCGGCGCGATCCACCGTCTCCACCAATTCCCGCCGCTGGTCGATGTTGATCTGCAGCTGGGCCGGATCCATGGTCGCCACCCGGTGGGCGTGCAGGTCGGCGAACAGCTGGGTCAGGGTGGGTTCGGCGGAATGGGTCATGGACGGGCTCCCAGGTTTGACGGTTGCCGCCACTGTGCCAGCGACAGACTCTTGAGAAACCCGAGTAATCCTTGAGCGTCTTATTGGCGGGGATGAAGAGACCTGATCAGCGGCCTTGGGTCCGTTGGCGCTGAATCTCTTTCAGTTCCATCTCTGCCAGGGCATTGCCGGGCAGCACCTTAAGACAGCGCCGGTAGGTCGCCTCCGCCTCGTCCAGCCGGCCAAGGGCGACATAGGTGCTGCCCAGGCCATAGAAGGCGTCGATGGTCTCCCTCTCCTTGGTCTCCGATGGCGACAGGTCGACCGACTCCACCGCAGCCTGGTAGGCTTCCAGCGCCTGCGGTGTCTTGTTCTGCGCTTTGTATGCGGCCCCCAGTTGCACCAGCACGGCCGCGTTGGCGGGTGAGAGGACGCGCGCCCGCTCCAGCCCGGCCTGCGCCGCCACCGGATCATCCAGTATCATCAGTTCCCGGGCCCGGTAGACATAAGCCAGGACCAGTCCCGCCTCCACCACCCGTGCCGGCTGATGGGCCCGCAGGGCGTCCTTCATGTAGCGGGCAGCCTCTTCCATGCTGCGGGCACAGTAGAGGCGCCCCGGCGCGGCCCGGTAGCGCGCTTCGTAGATGTTGATGACCGGATCGAAATAGGCGTTCACCGCCCGGCGCGGGTCCCCCGCCCGAACCGCTAGCAGTCCCTCGCGCAGGGCCTTGCCCAAGGCCGGATCAGGGGTCAGGTCGGCGGTGGGCAAGGAAGAGGTGACCAACGGTACTTTGACTGGCGGGGCGGCCGTCTCACCCGCCGGCGGCCCGGCGCAGGCGGCACAAGCCAGCAAGACCAGGATCGGCAAGGGGTGGCTGTTGCCGCCCCGCATCTTCAATGAACCTGCGCCTGCTTGGCCTTCTGCTGCGTCACATAGTCCAGCTCGTGCTGGGCGTAGGCGTCCTGCGGGTTCTTCGCCAGGCACTGCTCGTAGATGGCCTCGGCCTCATCCAGCTTGCCGGTCTCGGAGTAAATGAAGGCGATGCCATGCAGGGCCTTCATCTCGTCCGTGGCCTTGGCCTGAGGCAACGAGAAAGCAGCGGAATGTTCCTTGGCCGCTTGATAAGTCTCCAGCGCCAAAGGCCAATTCTTCTCGGACTTGTACAGGTTGGCCAGTTCGATCAGGAACTGCGGGTTGTAAGGCGACAGGTCACGGGCCCGCTCCAGGCTCACCTTGGCTCCCGGCAAGTCCTGCAGTTCCACCTGGGCATAGCCCTTCAGGAAATGGGCGACGGCCCAGGTGGGGGCCACGGCGATGGCCGACTGCTTCTGGCTGGCGGCCAGGACCATGTAGGCCAGCGTCTCCGCAGGGGTGCTGCCGCAATAGACCTTTTCCTTGCGATCCTTGTAGCGGGCATCGTAGGTCGCGATGATCTGGTCGTAGGATGCGATGGCCTGGCGCGGCTGACCGGTGCGCAGCGCCTGCGTCCCTTCCTGCAGCAACCGGACCATAGCCTGGTCCTCGGCGTTTTCCGCCTCCTTCTTGGGATCGGCCGGGGCCGGCGCCGCCTGGCCTTGGGTCTGGGGCTGGGCCGCCTGCTGATCCTGGGCCCACGCGTGACCGGTCGAAAAAACCAGACCCGACGTCAACAGAACGGCAAACACGCCAGCGCGCATCGTCCCCCCCAATCTCCACCGCCGCAATCGTCGCAGCTTGGTAAGCATACTATCAGGACGATTGCGACGCACCAGGGGCGCAACTCAAGAGGCGCGCCAAATCCTATTTCCCGGCCTCATACACCTTTTTACCGTCCACCCAGGTGGACAGCGGCTTGATGTCCGCGATCTGGCGCGGGGCCACGACCAGGGGATCGGCGCTGAGGATGACGAAGTCGGCGCGCAGGCCCGGCTTCAGGGCGCCCACCTCCCCCTCCATGAAGCCCGCGTAGGCGGCGTCGCGGGTGAAGCCGGCCAGCGCCTCCTCCCGCGTCAGCTTCTGGTCGGGCAGCCAGCCGCCCGGGGGTTGGCCGGCCAGATCCTGGCGGGTAACGGCGGCGTACAGGCCCAGCATGGGGTTCACCTTCTCCACCGGGAAGTCGGAGCCCAGGGCCAGGCGGGCGCCCGTCCGGCGCAGGCTTTGCCAGGCATAGGCGCCGGCCAGCCGGTCATGGCCCAGGCGCTTCTCCGCCCACGGCATGTCCGAGGTGGCGTGGGTGGGCTGCATGGAGGCGATGACGCCCAGCTGGGCGAAGCGGGGAATGTCGTCCAGGGTCAGGATCTGCGCATGCTCCACCCGCCAGCGGTGGTCGCTCTTGGCGTCCGCGCCCAGCACCTTGGCGTAGGTGTCCAGCACCAGGCGGTTGCCGCCGTCGCCGATGGCGTGGGTCGCCACCTGCAGGTGGCAGCCCTTGGCCTTGGCCACGATGCGGGGATAGTCGGCCGGGTTGGTGACGTAGATGCCGCTGTTGCCGGGATCGTCGCTGTAGGGCCGCAGCAGCCTGGCCCCCCGGCTGCCCAGCGCGCCGTCCATGTACAGCTTCACCGCCCGCATGCGCACGCGGCCCGTGGGGTCGGTGTAGCCACCGTTCTGCGTGCACAGCCAGGCCAGCGCCTCATGGTCGCCATCCGCCATGGTGTAGAGGCGCACCGGCACCTCCCCCTTGGCGGCCATGTCCTGCAGCACGCGGAAGGACTGCAGGTCGATGCCGGGCTCATGCGCGCCGGTCAGGCCCAACGCCACCATCTCGGCGAAGGCCAGCTTATAGTTCTGGCGGATCTGGTCATCGGTGCGCGGCGGCAGGGCCTCGGTCAGCAGGTCCATGGCGTTGTCGATCAGCACGCCGGTGGCCTTCTTGCCCTTGCGCACGATGCGGCCGCCTTGCGGCTGCCAGGTGCCGTCCAGGCTCTTGGCCTTGGGTTGCGCCGCCATGACACGCAGGGCGGCGCTGTTGACCCAGACGGCGTGGCCGTCGATACGCTCCAGCCGCACCGGCCGGTCGGGGAAGGCAGCGTCCAGGTCGGCGGCGGTGGGGAAGGCTTTGTCCGCCCAGCGGTTCTGGTCCCAGCCCCAGCCCTGCAGCCAATCGCCGGGCGGCACTTTGGCCGCCTGCGCCTTGAGACGGGTGAGGATCTCGGCCTTGCTGGTGCTGCCCAACAGGTCGGCGGTCAGCAGCGCCGCCCCCTCCTCCTGCACATGGCCGTGGGCGTCGATCAGGCCGGGCACCACGGGGGCGCCGCCGGCATCCACCGTGGCGGCGCCGGGAAAGCGCTGGGCCAGGTCCGCCGTCTCCCCCACCGCCAGCAGGATGCCGTTGTCATCCCAGGCCAGCGCGCTGGCCGTGGGGTGGGCCGTGTCCTCGGTATGGATGAGGGCGTTGACCAGCAGCGTGGGCGCGGCCCAGGCCTGGCCCCCCAACGGGGCCCCCATTTGGCCCGCCAACAGCGCCAACGCGGACACCGCCACCGCGACCCGCCCCATTCGCATCATGATCCCCATCCCCTTGGTTTCATTGCCGCCAAGGGTACAGGGGATTTCCTTGCGGTCAAATTCCGCATGGCGGCCGCGCGGCTTAGCGGGTGGTCGCCATCAGCGTGTTCCAGGCGGCCAGCGAGTCCATATAGTCGCGCCAGTGCGCGATCTTCCGGTTCTCAATTCGGATGATGGAAGCGAAACGGTTATCGTACGCCACGCCCGTCGCCAGGACAGTGCCATGGACCTCATATTCGATGACCACGACCTGACCGTCATCCGCCGTGTGCACCACCAGGTTGTCGGCGGCATGCAGGGCCATGTTGCGGCCATAGGCCACGAACTTGGCCATCAACTCCGCCCGGCCCCGGATCAGGCGGGGCCAGCCGGGAAATTCGTACAGCACCTCATAGGCGACGTCGTCGGCGACGGCATCGAAGAAGTGATCGCCCTCCACCCGTTCGCCCAAGGCGCCCCGGACCAAGTCGAAGTAAGGCTGCACCGTATCATAGACGGCGTAGTCCGCAGTCGGCATCTCAGGTCCTCGGGTCACAGAAAGGGTTCCACCGCCGCCAGGAAGGCCTTGGGCGTCTCGATCATGGGGGCGTGGCCGCTGTCGGGGATGGTGACCAGCTTGGCCCCCGGGATGCCGTCGGCGTAGAACTGGCCATCCGCCGGAGGCAGCAACTTGTCCTCCGCCCCCCAGACCACCAGGGTGGGGATGGTGATGTCCTTCAGCTTGCCGTCCACCGTCTCGTTCAGCAGCGCCGGGTTGCTGTAGACGGCGTGGATGGTCCAGGCGTCGCCCTTGGACAGGCTCCAGGCGAAGCCGCGCTTCAGGGCGGCGGGGCCGCTGGACCAGCGCGGGTCATGGAAGATGGCGCCCAGCACGGCCTTCTGCCCGGCCAGCGAGGCGGAAGGCGGCGGCGCGTCGGTACCCGTCGGCTTGGGGCCAAAGGCCTTGGCCATGGTGTCGTGCCGGCCGGCGGCGTCGCACAGCACCAGCCGGGATGGCTTGGGCAGGGCGAAGGCCGGGTCGGCGGCGACGCCGTCCAGCGCCTGGATGGCATACTGCGCCGAAATCCAGCCGCCCAGGGATTCGCCCATCAGGGTGAAGTCCGTCACCTTCTTCTGGCGCAGGAATTCGCCCAGGAAGTCCACCCAGGTCTGGATGGCATAGTCGATCATGGGTTTGTCCGACGCGCCGAAACCCAGCTGGTCCAGCGCCAGCACGTGGTGGGTCTTGGCCAGGTCGGCCATGACCTTGCCCCAGTCGCCCTGCGCGCTGCTGCCCAGGCCATGGACCAGCACCAGGGTGGGCCCCTGCCCCGCCTCGTAGTATTTGATGGACGCGCCGAACAGCTGGATGGTCTGGGCCCCGGTTTTCGCCCCGGGTCCGGTGGCGGCGGGTTGTGCGCCCTCAGCCGCGTGCCCGTCCCCCGGCGCCACAATGGGCGCCATCGCCAAGGCGGCCGCCAGCATCGCCGCCCGTATCATCATCCCTGACCGCATTGGGTTCCCCGCATCGTTGGCCGACCCACCGGGGCCGGTAGGGCAACAAGGTGCCTCCCTCCCCCCAAAACAGCAAGACCGGTCAGGACGGGGATGTCGGCATTGGTCATAGTGCCGGCATGAGCCAGCACCACCCCTCCCAACTCCGTCCCACGGGGCCCGACCGCCTCGCCGACCTCCTGTCCTGGATCGAGGACAACCTGGACCAGCCGCTGACCCTGGATAGCATCGCCGGCCGCATGGCGCTGTCGCCCTATCATTTCTCCCGCCTGTTCGCGGCGCGCATGGGGCGCGGCGTCATGGCGCACGTCCGGGGCCGGCGGCTGGTCAGGGCGGCGCAGCGCCTGGCCAGCGACCCCGACGTGCGCCTGATCGACCTGGCGTTCGATTGCGGCTTCGACTCCCAGGAAGCGTTCACCCGCGCCTTCGGGCGCCTCTTCGGCGTGGCCCCCGGACGGTTCCGGAAGGGCTTCGCCGCCACTCCCTTGGAAGGACAATATCCCATGAGCATGCCCGAGACCGTCGATGTCGGCGTCGTCCAGTTACCCGGCCTGGTCTCCCTGGACGCCTTCACCGTCGCCGGGCCATCGCGCCGGTTCGACGGGGCCACGAAAGCCGCCATCCCCCAATTATGGTCGGTGCTGATCGGCGCCCTGCCCTTCGCGGGTCAGGAGCCCGGTTGGGCCACCTATGGCGTGGTCTGGGCGGCGGACAGGGCGGAAGGCAGCTTCGATTACATGGCCGGCGTCCGCGTCGCCCCCGACGCCACTCCGCCGGCGGGATTCACCACCCTGCGCATCCCCGCCGCCACCTATGCCGTGTTCCGCATCACCCTGAACGGCGGCCCCTTGCATCCGCAGGTCAAGGCGGCCATGGCCCGGATCTGGGGCGAGTTGATCCCCGCGTCCGGCCTGGCGGTGGCGGACAGCCCGGACTTCGAGCTTTATGACGGTGAATTCGCGCCCACCCGCCCCGGCGCCACCATCGATTTCCACGTCCCCGTGACCCCATGATCGGCACCCCTTCGACGCGGGTGCCGGCAGGCGCAGCGTCTATCTCTTATGGTTGTATCCGTCAATTTTTTGGGGCGCGAAAATTGACGGTAGCCACCTGTTGGGCTTCTATTCAATATCGAATGCCATCATAAATAGAAGCCCCATGCGCCTGAAGCACGCCGCGTCCATCGCCCTGGCCTTGCTGGCCCTGACCTCCCGCCCCGCCACCGCCTGGGGATTGGTGGGCCACGTGCTGGTCGCCGATATCGCCGAAACCCGCCTGACACCGGCGGCCCGCCAGCAGGTGGACGCCCTGCTGGCGCTGGAACAGCATCATGGCCTGGACGAGGTGGCGGGATGGGCGGACATCATCGGCCACGCTCCCCGCGACCAAGGTGGCATGCCCGAGACCTTACCCTGGCACTATGTCGACGTCGATATCAACGCCCCGGCCTATGCTCCGGCGCGCGACTGCCCCGGCGGGGCCTGCGTGGTCGCCAAGCTGCCGGAATTCGCCCGGACGCTGGCGGACAAGACCCGCCCCGCAGCCGAACGCCTGACCGCCCTGAAATGGGTCGTGCACCTTATGGCCGACCTGCATGAACCGTTGAACGTCGCGGAACGCGACCATGACAAGGGCGGCCTGAAGGTCAAGGTGACGTTTTACGGTCAGGACGCGCAGGGGCGCCTGAACCTGCATTCACTGTGGGGCGACGACATCCTGGCCTATAAGACCGGCCTCAAGGTATTGCCCGACTACACCACGGACCCGGCCAAGGCGCGCACCGCGGCGGCCACCCTGGACCAGGCGATCACGGCGGAGCAGGCGGCGCTTTGGGCGGCGCCCGGCCTTCCGGGCCGGCTGGAGCCGCTGGCCCTGGACTGGGCGGCGGAAGGCCGGGTGATGGCCAGGAACGTGGTCTACGGCAAGCTGCCGCCCTCGGGCGATCTGGGACAGGACTACGACCAGGCGGCGTGGCCCGCCATCCGGCAACGCGTGCAGCAGGCGGGGGTGCGCCTGGCCGCCCTGCTGAACGCGGCGCTCGCCCCTTGACCGCCCACCCACGTTTCCCGACCTCACCCCCGCGCCGCCGCGCCCTTTCCCTCCTGCGCCGCCGCACAGCGCCGGATCAGCATCTGGCAAAAGAAATGCACCCATTCCGCCCAGCGCCCCGACCGGTGCACGGCGACGATGCGATAGTCGTGATAGGCCCGGTTGACGCGCACCATGGCCGTCAGGTCAAGCGCGCCGGCACCGGCGTGATGCCGCTCCAGCAGCAGGCGGGCCAGGGCGCGGGACAGGCGACCGTTGCCGTCATGGAATGGATGGATGGCGACGAACTGGTAATAGACCAGCGCGCACTGGATCAAGGTGATGGCGCCGGCCTGCCGCACCGCCTCCACATAGTCCAGGAGCTGGCGCAGCAGGTCATGGGCCATGTCGGGCGGCGGCGGCGCGTAAACCTGCCCCTCCCCCTCCCGCCGCATGGTGGTCGCCACCACCCGCAGCCGTCCCGGACGCATGTAGGCGCGGACCTCCTCCGGCAAGTTGGCGTCCAACGCGGCGTGGGCGGCGATCAAATCGTCCAAGGTCAGCGGTCGCTCCAAAGCCGCGGACAGCGCGGCGTAAGCCGCCGCCGCGCGCACCGCCTCCATCGGGTCGGACAGGCGCCAAGCGTCGCCGGGCGCGACGGGCGCGCGGGGGATGCGCCCGTCGGGGACGCCCGCGAACGGATCGCCCGTGATGAACAGCGCCGCGTCATCGAGTTGCAGCGGCGGTGACGGCTGCAGACAGGCCGCCCGGACGGTTTCGGCGGCCCGCGCCGCTACACCCCGCAACCGGCCCAGCGGAATTGCCGGGGGAAGAGGGCCGAGGGTTGCGGTGTACGCATCGGCGCTTACGTAACAAGTCAAAGTTGATTACTCCCGTAATCAAAAATACTTCTGATGGCATATTTCAATGAGTCATATTGTAGCATAATTGTATCACCATCTATGGTTTCATTGATGGGGAAATTCACCCTCATCATCATGAAGGGAAAACATAAAATGCAACTTTCTTCGATGCTTGCCCGCAAGGGTATCACCGCCCCGGACGCCATCGTCGGCATGCCCATGACCCGTCTGTCCGCCGCCGCGCTGGAAAGCGTGGCCGGTGGTGATTTCGACCTGTCGTTCGATCTCAGCTTCGACCTGTCATTCGATTTGTCTTTCGATCTTTCCTTCTCGTGATTTAAGCGGACGGCATGGGCGAACCCCATGCCGTCCTTCCCAATCAGGTAATGGGCGGGGTAGGCGATGTCTGTAATAATGAAGACGAAAGTCAGGCGCATCGAGGTTATTGTTAAAATCACTGAACGGTGCAACATCAACTGCACCTATTGTTATTTTTTTAACATGAATAATGATGACTATAAGAGACATCCGATTCATCTGCCGTTGGAAACCGCCGAATCCATCGCCGATTTCCTGCGTCAGGGCGTGATCGACCTGGGGGCGGAGGCGGTCACCATCGACATGCACGGCGGTGAGCCGCTGATGATCAAGAAGGATGCCTTCATCGCCATCTGCGACATCTTCAGTTCCAGGCTGGATCCCATTTGCCACCTGCAATTCAAGGTGCAGACCAACGGCATGCTGGTCGACGACGAATGGATCAGCATCTTTTCCAATTACAACTTCTCCATCGGCGTCAGCATCGACGGCCCCCGCGACTACAATGATCTGGAACGGGTGGACCACCGCGGCCGGGGAACCTACGACGGCACCGCCGCCGGCGTCGCCAAGTTGCAGGCCGCCGCCTCGGCCCAGCGGATCGGCCGCGTCGGCGCCCTGTGCGTCATCAACCCGCGCTTCGACGCGCGCCGGACCTACCGCCACTTCGTGGACGACCTGGGCTTCACCGGCATGGATTTCCTGCTGCCCCTGGACGACCATGACAGTTTCGATCCCGCCCAGGCGGAAAACTATGGCCGTTACCTCTGCGACCTGTTCGATGAGTGGACGGCGGACGACAACCCGGCCATCCAGGTGCGCATCCTGAAGAACGCCCTGATCATCCTGTCACAGGGGCGGGCGGGCGTCCGGCGCATCGACGACGAATACCACTACGGCCACCAGGCCCTCACCATTTCCTCCAACGGCGACATCGGGCCGGACGACACCCTGCGGGCCACCAGCGGCAACTTCTTCGAAAGCGGCGTGAACGTCGCCAACACCCCGCTGATCGACTTCATCAACCGCCCCATGTTCCAGGAATTGGCGGAATCCCGGCGGAACCTGCCGGCGAAATGCCAGGAATGCTGCTGGAAGAACGCCTGCCGGGGCGGACGGCCCATCAATCGCTTCAGCGCTGAGCGGCGGTTCGACAACCCCTCCGTCATCTGCGACGGCCTGCAGGATTTCTTCAGCCACGTCGCCGCGTACCTGCTGCGGCACGGGCTGTCCTATGAAAGGCTGCAGGAAGCGCTGGGCCTGCTGGAAGCGGCCTGACACCAGGGATCCGTATTGTGCGTGTTTTCCCCCATACCATTGAAATCTCCATGGGAATTGTGATGAGCGCTATCGCCTTGGCCGCCGCCCCCCTTGTCGCCGCGCCCCCTGCTGACGCCGCCCAAGCCGCCCCCGGTCCCGCCGCGGCCGGCCCGGAGCTGATGGTGCGGGACCGCGTCACGGACGCCAAGCTCAGCCCCGACGGCGACTGGATCAGCTATCTGGCCCCCCACGGCGGCACGCGCACCATATGGCTGGCCGACCGCCACCATCCCGACAACCGCCGCCCCCTGGATATCGGCGGCAGCGGCCGCATCGCCACCCACCTGTGGAGCGCCGATTCCCGCTTCGTGCTGGTGGCGCAGGACGCCACCGGCGGCGGCGAGCGCCACCACGTCTACGCCGTGCCCGTGGCCGGCGGCGCCGGTCGCGACCTCACCCCGGGCCCCGATCTCAGGGCCCAGTTGATCGCCACCAGCAACACCGCCCCGGGTCTGGTGTCCACCCTGATCACCCTGCCCCGACAGCCGCCCAACCTGGTCAACATCGACATCGCCACCGGCATCCAGACGCAGACGACCGAGAACCGGCAGTATGGCTGGATCGGCGTGGACAACGATCTGGCCCCCCGCATCGCCATCCGCCCCCTGCCCGACGGTGGCGGCGAATGGCTGTGGCTGACGGGCAAGGACAGCCACAGCCTGCTGGTCATGGCGGCGGCGGACTTCGCCGGCAGCAAACCTCTGGCGATCGCCTCCGACGGCGGCTGGGTGGTGATGCAGGACGCGACGGCCGGCGACTTCCCGGCCCTGGTCAAGATCGACACCGCCACCGGCGCCCGCCAGGTGCTGTTGCGGCCGGACCAGGAGATCGCGTCCGTCCTGCTGGAGCAGCACAGCCGCGAGGTGCAGGCCGTGGCCCTGGACGGGCGGACGCCGGAATGGCGGGTGCTGGATCCCGCGGTGGCGGAACCCCTGGCCGACCTGCAGGCCCGCGGCCTGGGTTTCCCCCAGGTGCGCGGACGCACCGACAAGGGAACCCTGTGGCTGGTCTGCTTCACCGACACCGTGCGGCCCGAGGCCTGGTACCTTTACGATACGAAGACGCGGGCCCTGACATCCGTCCTGGCCGACCCCGCGGGCGAGCCTCCCGCCGGGCGGGCCATGGCGCCGGTGGCCTTCACCGCGCGCGATGGTCTGCCGCTGTCCGGCTACCTCACCCGGCCCGCCCAGGCGGGGGCGGTCCCCCTGGTGCTGCTGGTCCACGGCGGCCCGTGGGAGCGGGATCGCCTGAACTGGAACCCGCTGCACCAGTGGCTGAGCGGCCAGGGCTACGCGGTGCTGAGCGTGAACTACCGGGGGTCCACCGGTTTCGGAAAGGCCTTCACCGCCGCCGGCGACCGGCAGTGGGGCGGCAGGATGCAGGACGACCTGTTCGACGCCGTGGCCTGGGCCGTCGACCAGGGCATCGCCGATCCCACGCGCCTGTGCATCATGGGCGGCAGCTACGGTGGCTATGCCGCGCTGAACGCCATCGCGACCGAGCCGCAGCGCTTCGCCTGCGCCATCGACATCGTCGGCACCAGCGACCTGGTGAGCTTCGTCGAGGACACCATCAACGAGAACAAGGCCCTGGGCGGTCGCCTGCGCGCCAGCGTGGGCGACCCCGCCACCCCCGAGGGCCGGGCCCTGCTGGCGGAACGGTCGCCGCTGAACCGGGCCGACCGCATCCGCACCCCCCTGCTGATCGCGCACGGCGCCAACGACCCCCGGGCCCATGTCGAGCAGTCCGAGCGGCTGGCGGAAAAGCTGCGCGACCATCAGAGTCCCTACACCTACCTGGTCTTCCCCGACGAGGGGCACAGCTTCGGCAAGGCCGGCAACATCGTCGCCTTCTATACCATCGCCGGCCAATTTCTGGCACGGCACCTGGGCCCCACGGTCGGCACGCCGCCGGCGCCGGTGACGGGCGCCCTGCTGGCCCGTTCCTCGGTGGAGATCCGGGGCGGCGCCGACCGCGTCCCGGGCCTGGCCGAGGCCCAGGCCTCCCGCGCGGCGGCCCAGGCGGGGACGCAAGCGGGGGCCGGGCAATGACGGCGCCGCCGGCCACGGCGGAGGACGGCGCGCCGGCGCCCGCCGTCATCTTCCGCAGCGAGGTCATGGCGCAGCAGCGCTATCGCCTCTACGGCGACGTCGTCATCGAGGCGCCGCGCCTGTACCGCCGCATGGTGATCCTACTGGGCGCCATCATCGTCTTCGCCATCGGCGTGTTGACCGTGTGCCAGTACGCCCGCAAGGAGACGGTGTCGGGCTACTTGACCCCCAACCTGGGCCTTTCCAAGGTGCTGGTGCCGCGCACCGGCATCGCCAGCCAGATCCTGGCGGCGGAAGGCACCCATGTGACCGCGGACGCGCCCCTGATGGCCGTCACCGTCGATACCTGGCGCGCCGATGGCCAGAACAGCGACGAACGCGAGTTGACCGAGCTGCGCGCGCAGAAGGCCGAGCTGGAACGCCAGATCGCCCTTGGCCAACAGCAGGAGGACAGCGAGCACAGCCGCTATCTGTCCCGGCTGGCCTCCCTGAAGGAGGATCTGGCGGGGTTGCGCGCCAAGAAGCAGTTCCAGGCCGAGCGGCTGCAGTTCACCGGCAGCCGACTGGCCCGGACCGAGGAACTGATGAAGGCCGGCTACGCCGCCACCGTCGACTGGGAAACCCGCAAGGACGCGGCCTTGCAGGCGCAGCAGGATCTGGTGACCACCAACCGCGACATCGGCGACGTGGAACGCCAGATGCGCGACATCCAGGCGTCGCTCGAACAGGGCCCCATCCAGCTGGGCGCCAAGCTTTCCACCCTGCGGGCCTCCATCAGCGACCTGGGCCAGAAGATCGAGGAGATCGAGGCGCGACGGGCCTACGTGGTCAAGGCGCCGGTGGCCGGCCGCGTCGTCTCGGTCCAGGTGAAGGCGGGCGAGGCCGTCACCAACGGGCAGTTCGCCATGGGCGTGGTGCCCGACGGCGCCCAGTTGGAGGCGGAGATGATGGTGCCCACCCGGGCCATCGGCTTCGTGAAGCCGGGCCAGGACGTGCGCATGATGTACGACGCCTTCCCCTACCAGCGCTTCGGCACCTTCGGCGGCAAGATCAAGTCGGTGTCGCGCACCGTGCTGGCGCCGGCCGAGGCCAATGTGCCCTTCGCCGTGGGCGAGCCCGTCTACAAGGTGGTGGCCGCCCTGGACGGCCAGGCCATCAGCGTCATGGACACGCCCTATGATCTGCAATCGGGAATGCTGTTCAAGGCGAACATCGTGCTGGAACGCCGGCCGCTGATCGCCTGGATCCTGGAACCGCTGTACGGGGCGCACCTCGAATGACCGACATCCTGAGCCTCCTCAATTTCACGTTCAGGCGGCGCCTCTCGGTGGTGTACCAGGCGGAAGCGGCCGAATGCGGCCTGGCCTGCCTGGCCATGGTGGCCAACTACTACGGCCTGGAGTCCTCGCTGACGACGCTGCGCCAGCGCTTCTCCACCTCGATGAAGGGCACCAACCTGAAGACCCTGGTGGGTATCGCCGGCCAGCTGGGGCTGGCTTCCAACCCGCTGCGCGTGGAGCTGGAGCATCTGTCCAAGCTGCAGCTACCCGCCATCCTGCACTGGGACCTGAAGCATTTCGTGGTGCTGACCGCCGTCACCGGCGGCCGCGTCACCATCGCCGACCCCTCCAAGGGCGAGTTCTCACTGGGCCTGGCGGAATTCTCCAAGCACTTCACCGGCGTGGTGCTGGAACTGCGGCCCACGGCCGACTTCCGGCCGCAGAAGGAGGTGCGCTCGGTCCGCTTCTCCGATTTCTGGCGGAAGATCTCGGGCATGGGCGCCGCCGCCACCCAGCTGCTCGTCCTGGCCGCGATCGTGCAGTTGCTGGTCATCGCCATGCCGTTCTACAGCCAGATCGCCGTGGACGAGGTCATCGTCAAGAACGACACCGACCTGCTGCCGGCCATCGCCATCATCTTCGGCGGCGTGGCCGCCCTCACCTGGATCGCCACCCTGACCCGCAGCTGGTTCACCACGCACATCAGCAACATGCTGATCTACCAGCTTTCCAGCAACCTGTTCTCCCACCTCATCCGGCTGCCGCTGTCGTTTTTCGAGACGCGCCATTCGGGGGACATCGTCGCCCGCTTCGGCTCGCTGAAGACCATCCAGAAGTCGCTGACGGAAGGGCTGGTCACCTCGCTGATCGACGGCGGCTTCGGCATCCTGACGCTGTGCATCATGTTCTTCTACAGCGCGGAGCTGTCGGCCATCACCTGCGTCTCGTCCGTCATCACCCTGGTGCTGACCAAGGTCTATCTGGAGCGCGTCTCGGCCCGGAACCACGCCAACATCGTGGCGACCTCGCGGGAAAGCTCCTTCTTCCTGGAAACCATACGCGCCATCCAGAGCCTGAAGCTCTATGGCCGCGAAGCGGAACGGCAGGTGGCGTGGCAGCACCATCTGGCGGATTCCGTCAACACCAATGTCCTGGCCGGGCGCGAGCGGTCGGTGTTCGATTCCACGGCGGACTTCATCGGCACGGTGGAAATGGTGGTCGTGACCTATTTCGGGGTGCGCGCCGTGCTCAACGGCGGCTTCACGGTCGGCATGCTGATGGCCTTCATGGCCTACCGCAACATGTTCAGCACCCGGCTGCGCAGCGTCCAGACCCAGGTGATGGAACTGCGCCTGGTGCGCCTGCACCTGACGCGGCTGGGCGACATGCTGCACACCGAACCGGAACCCATCGCCTTTCAGCGCAGCGGCGCGACCCGGCCGGTGCAGGGCACGCTGACGCTGCGCAACTGCGGCTTCCGCTATTCCAATGACGAGGACTTCGTCTTCCGCAACATCGACCTGACCATCGAGGCGGGGGAATGCGTGGCCATCACCGGCGTGACCGGCGTGGGCAAGACCACCCTGATCAAGGTGATGCTGGGCCTGCTGCCGCCAACGGAAGGCGACGTCCTGATCGACGGCATGCCCATCCACCGTTTCGGCATCTCGGACTTCCGGGCCCAGATCGGGGCCGTGATGCAGGAGGACCGCCTGCTGTCCGGCAGCATCCTGGACAACATCACCTTCTTCGACCTGGCGGGCGACCGCGACCGGGCCGTCGACGCCGCCCGGCGGGCGCACATCCACGACGAGATCGAAGCGACCACCATGCGCTATCAGACCTTGATCGGCGACATGGGCAGCAGCCTGTCCGCCGGGCAGAAGCAGCGCGTCCTGCTGGCGCGGGCGCTGTACCACGCCCCGCGCATCCTGTTCCTGGACGAAGGCACCGCCAACCTGGACCAGGAAACGGAGATGGCGGTGGGCCGCAGCATCGCGGCGCTGGGCGTCACCCGCATCATCGTCGCCCACCGCCCCGCCACCATCCAGTTCTGCAACCGGGTCCTGCAGCTCAACCGCGAAGGGCTGGCCACCCTGAAACAGACGCCCCCGGCGGCGGTCGTGGCCAACAGCTACCGCTGACGCATGTGAGCGGCCCCGGCCACCTCAGTGCCCCTTCACCGGGCCGCCGTCCTTGCGCCGGCCGGTCAGCGCGGCGATGACGCCGTGCAGGGTGCGCACCTCCTGTTCGGTCATGTGGGCGCGCTGCAACATGTTGCGGATGTTGCGCACCATGCTGGGGCGCTTCTCCTCGCTGGTGTAGAAGCCGGTGGCGTCCAGCTCCAGCTCCAGATGCTCGAACAGGTTGACCAGCTCTTCCTTGGTGGCGGGGCGGGAGTTGCCGGTGTAGAGCTGCCGCTCCTCGCCCTCATAGCCCGCCTGGAACCATTCGTGCGCCACCAGCAGCACGCACTGCGCCAGGTTCAGGGAGGAGAAGCCTGGGTTCAGCGGGATGGTGATGATGGTGTCGGCCAGGGCGATGTCGTCGTTGACCAGGCCCGTGCGCTCCGGCCCGAACAGGATGCCGACGCCGCGCCCCACCTGGGCATGCGCCCGCATCTCCGTCGCCGCCTCGCGCGCGGTCAGCACGGTCTTGACCATGTAACGCGGGCGCGCCGTGGTGGCGTAGACCTTCTGCAGGTCGGCGATGGCGTCCTTGGTGCTCTCGTACACGCGGGCCTGGTCCAGCACCAGGGTGGCGCCGGCGGAGGCGGACACCGCCTTCTCATTAGGCCAGCCGTCGCGCGGGTTCACCAGGCGCAGGTCGGTCAGGCCATGGTTCAGCATGGCCCGCGCCACGGTGCCGATGTTCTCCCCCAACTGGGGTTCCACCAGGATGACGGCCGGGCCCGCCCCCTCCTCCGTCCCTTCAGCCTGGGATTTGGCGAGCATACGGCGGTCGGTTCCACTCATGGCTTGGGGGGTCCTGAAACTGCTGGCGTCCCTCACGCGGCGGGGACGGTGGCCCCCGCGCGGTAGAGACAATAGGTGATGCTGTCGAACAGCGCGTTGAACGAGGCGTCGATGACGTTGGCCGATACCCCGACGGTAACCCAAGGGGCGCCATCGGGCATCCGCGTTTCAATCATGACGCGGGTCACCGCCTTGGTGCCGTCCTGGGGGGTCAGGATGCGGACCTTGTAGTCGACCAGCCGCATCCCGTCCAGATGCGGGTAGGCGGGGATCAGGGCCTTGCGCAACGCCGTGTCCAGCGCGTTCACCGGGCCGTTGCCCTCGGCCACCGTCATCAGGGCGTCGGCCACCCCCGGCACCTCCAGCTTGGCGGTCGCCTCGGACAGGGTGACCAGCTGCCCCTGCGCGTTCCAGCGCCGCTCATCCAGCACACGGAAGGAGATCAGGCGGAAATAGTCCGGCAGGGTGCCCAGCGTGCGCCTGGCCAGCAGCTCGAAGCTGGCCTCCGCCCCGTCATAAGCGTAGCCCTCGAACTCCCGCCGCTTCACCGCCTCCACCAAGGCGCCCACGCGGGGGTCGTTGGGCTCGATCGCGATGCCGACCTCGCGCAGGCGGGCCAAGACGTTGGAGCGGCCGGCCTGGTCCGACACCACCACGTGGCGCCGGTTGCCCACGCTGTCCGGCGGCACATGCTCATAGCTGGTGGGGTCCTTCTCCACCGCCGAGACATGCAGGCCGCCCTTGTGCGCGAAGGCGCTCTCGCCGACATAGGCGGCGTGGCGGTTGGGGGCGCGGTTCAGCCGGTCGTCCAGCAGGCGGCTGACATGGACCAGGCGCCGCATCCCCTCCGCGTCCACGCCGGTCTCATACCCCATCTTCAGCGACAGGGTGGGGATGAGGGAGATGAGGTTGGCGTTGCCGCACCGCTCCCCCAGGCCGTTCAGGGTGCCCTGGATCATGCGGGCGCCGGCGCGCACCGCCGCCAAGCTGTTGGCCACGGCGTTCTCGGTGTCGTTATGGCAATGGATGCCCAGCCGGTCGCCCGGGATCTCCCGCGCCACCGCCGCCACGATGGCCTCCACCTCATGCGGCAGGCTGCCGCCGTTGGTGTCGCACAGCACCACCCAGCGCGCCCCGCCCTCATAGGCCGCGCGCACGCAGGCCAGCGCGTAGTCCGGGTTGGCCTTGTAGCCATCGAAGAAATGCTCCGCGTCGAACAGCGGTTCGCGCCCCCGGGCGGCCGTCTCCGCCACGCTGTCGCGGATCAGGTCCAGGTTCTCCCCGCGCGGGATGTTCAGGGCGACGTCGACATGGAAGTCCCAGGTCTTGCCCACCAGGCAGACGCCGGCGCCCGGCACCCCGTCCGTGGCGTTGAACAGGGCGTTCAGGCCCGGATCGTTGCCGGCGCTGCGCCCTGGGCGGCGCGTCATGCCGAAGGCCGTCAGCCGCGCCCGCTTGAAGCGGGGCGGGTCGGCGAAGAAGGCGTCGTCGGTGGGGTTGGCGCCCGGCCAGCCGCCCTCGATGTAGTCGATGCCCAACGCATCCAGTTCCCGCGCGATGGCCGCCTTGTCGGCCGCGGTGAAGTCCACGCCCTGGGTTTGCGCACCGTCGCGCAGGGTGGTGTCGTACAGGTGGATGCGGGTGCGATCGGTCATAACAAGGCCAAATAACGTAATGGAGTTGCGACAATGGCCCATCGCACGCAACGAAGCAACCTTATGAGACGTCAGGACAGGGCATGGCGGCCCTGCTACCCGCTCCCCGCCGGCATACTGGTCGACGGGGCGGGAGGAAAAGGCCGGTGGAATGGTGAAAAAGCGGCCCGCGCCGCCACGTTCAGGCGAACGTCACGTCAAGCGGGTTTTATTTCCACCAATTCACCAATCAAAATCCCGGAATTTGTTCGGCGGCTATTGCTTCCCTTCACTTCATACCTATACCTTTGATATAGAAATCATCTGACCTACGCCAAACTGAACCGAGAATAATCCAGTTAATATCGAAAATTTTATCAAATTTTATTCGAGCGCGGGGCCGCTACGCCGCCGCCGACGTTTTTCATCACCCCCGCATGCACCCGCCGTCCCCATCGGAAGGAAACCGCCCCATGACGCTCTGGCTGAACCTGTCGCTACGCGCCAAGGTCCTCACCTCCTTCCTGGCCGTCCTGTTCCTGATCGCGGCCCTGGGCGGCACGTCGCTATGGACGCAGGCCACCTTGGGACGGACGACCGACACCCTGGCCGGGGCGGCGCTGCCCAACGCCGTGCGGCTGGGCGAGCTGATGGAAAGCCTGAACCGCTACCGCCGGCTGGAACTGCGCCTGGCGCTGGCCGCCGCCGTGCACGACGCCGCCGACGTCCAGGGGGCCGAGGCCGACCTTCCCAAGACCCGGGCGGCGGTTGAGGCGGCCATCCGCGACTACGCCGCCAAGGCCGGCGCCGACAACCCGGACGGGCAACGCGCCTTCACCGAGGCCTGGCAGCGCTATACGGCCGCCACGGCCAAGCTGGTCACCCTGATTGACGCGCATGACGACGCCGGCATGCAGAGCTTCGCCTCCGGCCCGCTGAAGGACGCCTTCCGTGCCGTCATCAGCCCCCTGACCGACGCGCTGGAATGGAACGCCCGCCATGGGCGGGAGCTGGCCCAGTCGGCGAACGCCACCGGCGAGGCCGCGCGCACCGCCGTGCTGGGGGCGCTGGCCGCTAGCCTGGCCCTGGGCGTGGTGGTCATTTTGGCCATGTCGCGCACCGTGGCCCGGCCCCTGACCGCCATGGCGGACGCGCTGGGCCGCCTGGCCCGTGGAGATGTCGCGGAAGGCGACCTGGACGTCACCCTATTGGGCCAGGACCGTCGGGATGAGGTCGGCCTGCTGGGCCGGTCCCTGGCCGTCTTCCGCGACAACGCCCTGGCCGTGCGGCGGCTGGAGGCGGAACAGGCGGCCCTGCGCGCCCGGGCGGAGCGCGACCGCAAGGCCGCGCAGGCCGCCGTGGCCGACGCCTTCGAGGCCCAGGTGGCCAGCCTGATCGACGCCCTGGCCGGCGCCGCCCGCGAGATGAAGGACACGGCGGACGCCATGGCGGAAGCGGCGGGGGTCACCCGCGACCGCTCCAGCTCCGTCGCCGGGGCCGCCGTGCAGACCTCCGCCAACGTGCAGATGGTGGCCACCGCGTCGGAGGAACTGGCCGCCACGGTGCAGGAGATCGCCCGCCAGGTCGAACGCTCCCGCCTGCAGGCCCAGGACGCCATCACCGATTGCGCCACCTCGACCGAGGTGGTGGGCCAGCTGAAGGACAGCACCGCCCGGATCACCGAGGTGGTGGGGATCATCGCCGGCATCGCGGCACAGACCAACCTGCTGGCGCTGAACGCCACCATCGAGGCCGCCCGCGCCGGGGAGGCCGGCAAGGGCTTCGCCGTCGTCGCCGGCGAGGTCAAGGCGCTGGCCACCCAGACCGCCAGGGCGACCGAGGACGTGACCGCCCAGGTCCAGCGCATCCAGGCCCTGGGCGAACGGACGGTCGCCGCCATCGCCGGCATGCAAAGTGCCATCACCGGCATGGCCGACATCGCCATGGCCATCGCGTCCGCCGTGGAGGAACAGACCGCCGCCACCCGCGAAGTGGCCCGCGGCATCAACGAGGCCGCCACCGGCACCGAGGACATGTCGCGCGACATCACCCAAGTCAGCGCCGCGGCCGCCACCACCGGCAGCGCCGCCACCCAGATCCGCGGCACCTCAGGCAAGCTGGCGGAACACGCCGACGTGCTGACGGGCGCCGTGGAGCGATTCCTGGGGACGGTGCGGGCGGCGTGAGGGGCGGCACCTGGGGCCCCGGGTGGCGGCAGTGTGCACTGGCCGCAGCGCCACTACGACCTGGGCCTGAACGGCACCCTCAGCATCAACTGGAAGATGTGACGGGACCGCCGCGGCGTTGTGACGCCCGTGCTTGATCGAAAGGGCAAGGCCGCCCGCCACGCATCGGGGGGCCTTGGTCTTTCGCGGGGTTGGCTATGGCGCGCGCCGTATTCCTTCCTCCATAGCCGGCGTACAGTCCCCCTGCCCATAAGGCCCCCCGGGGCCGCCGCGCGTTGACAGCCCCGGACCCAGTCCCCACCTTTGGCCGGCACCCTTTGCAGGAAACCATCCCCGCATGCCGGCGCATACCGCGATTCCCTTCGCCGATCCCGCCTTCATGGATCCCGCCTTCCCAAACTCCGGGGGGTTCCACCGGCAGGGACGCGGCCTGATCGACCAGGGCCGTCCCGAGGACGCGCTGCCCGTGTTCCAGCACGCCGCCCTGCTGGCCCGGCAGGGCGACGGCCAAGGGGGTGTGGACGCCGACCGACTGGGCCGCATCCTCTATGATATGGGCTATTGCCTGTACGACCTGGGCCGCATCGACGAGGCGCTGGCTGAATTCCAGGACGCCGTGGCGGCGGCGGAACAGGGCGACGCCCAGGGCCTGGTGCATTGGGACAACCTGGCCGCCTGCCAGCATCTGGTGGGCACCTGCCTGGCCCGCCTGGGCCGGGATACGGAGGCGCTGGCCTGGTTCCAGCACGCGGCGGAGGCCGCCAGCCGGGGGGACGTCCAGGGCCGAGTGGACCAGGAGGCCGTGGGCCACAGCCTGCACCAGGCCGCCGCCTGCCTGGCCCGCCAGGGCCAGCCCGACCAGGCCCTGCCTTGGCTGCAGCAGGCCGTGGCCGCCAAGGAGCAAGGCGACGCCACGGCGCGGGTGGACCACGCCAGCCTGGGCGCCAGCCTGCACCTGATGGCGGACTGCCTCTACGCCCTGGGCCTGGTGGAGGACGCGCTGGTCTGGTTCCAACGCAGCGTCCAGGCGCTGGAGCGTGGCGCCCCCGAAACCCCCGTGAACCACGACGATGTCGGCCGCGCCCGCCTGCGCGTCAGCTACTGCCTGATGGACCTGAAGCGCCCGGCCGACGCCCTGCCCTGGGCCTTGGCCGCCGTCACGGCGGTTGAGGACGGCGACGCCGCCGGGCGCGTGAACCTGGAGGGCCTGTGCCACGCCCTGCAGGCGGTGGGTGACACCCTGGCCAGCATGGGCCGCTTCGACGAGGCCATGGACTGGTACCGCCACGCCGCCGAGACCGCCGAACACGGCGACCCCGCCGGCCTGGCCGCCACCCTCACCGCCGGCGCCGCCTGCCTGCGCAAGCTGGGCCGGACGGAGGAAGCCGGCGCCTGGGAACTGAGGGCCAGGGCGCCGGTGGGGTGAGCCTCATTTCTGTTCCGGCGCCAGCCCTTGCGCCGCCGTGTCATCACGGGTGGCGCGGGCGTCGTCATGCAGGGCGGCGTAGGCGATGGCGCGATAGCGATATGCGGCCGCGTCCCGGGGGTGCAGGGCGATGACCTGGGTCATGTCGGCGATGGCGGCCTCAAAACGGTCCTGGTCCAGCGCGATGGCGCCCCGGGCCCGAAGCGCGTCGGCGTAGGTCGGCGACAGCGCGACGGCAGCGTTCAGGTCGGCCAGGGCGTCAGCCATCCGCCCCTCGGCGCGGTAAATCGCGGCACGCCGCAACAGGGCTTGCGGCGTGCCGGGCTTCAGCCGCAGGGCCTCATCCAGGTCGGCGAGGGCGGCGGCGTCCTGTCCATTTGACTGCAAGGCCAGGCTGCGGTTCAGGTGCGCGCCCGCGTTCCCGGGTTCCTGGGCCAGGACGGCGGTGAAATCGGCGATGGCCAAGTCCCAGGCCGCCTTGCCGATATAGGCCACGCCCCGGTTGTTATGCGCGTCGGTAAAGCCGGGATCGATCGCCAGCGCCTGGCCATAATCCGCGATGGCCGCGTCCGGCGCGCCAACCGCCAGATAGCTGTCCCCGCGCGCCTTCAGGGAACGGGCATCCTGGGGATTCAGCGTAATGGCGTTGGTGAATTCGGCGATGGCGCCCGCGGCCTTCCCCGCCGCCTGCAGGCTAAAACCGATGTCGCTGTAGGCCTCGGCCATGCGCGGGTCCCGTCGTACCGCCTCCGCCGCGTCGGATTGGGCCCGGGCATCGTCGCCCTTGGCGCGATAGGCCACGGCGCGGAAGCGCCACGCGGCGGCGGCGGTCGGGTCCAGACGGATAGCCTCACTTTCATCCGCAATGGCCCGGTCGGCCTCATGGCGCTGGATGTAGAGCGCGCCACGGCTGACATAGAGCGTGGGATCATCCGCCTTCAGCGCGATGGCGCTGCTGAAATCCGCCAACGCGGCGTCACGGTCACCCCGCTTCAGGAAAAGGGCGGCACGGTTGATGTAGCCAGCCAGCAGTTGGGGATCCGCCGTCACGGCACTGTCGTAGTCCGCCAGCGCCCGACCATCATCGCCCCGCTCGGCATAGGCCAGGCCACGGTCGACATAAAGCCTGGCGTCCGTCTCGCCCGCCCGCAGATGCAAATCGATGGCGGCGCTATAGTCGGCGATGGCGCGGTCCAGGTCCCCCGCCTGATGGAAGTGGAAGGCCCGGTTGCGCAAGGCGCCGGCCCGGACCTGGGCCGTTTCCCCCTTCGCCTCGATAATGCGGGTGCAGGCGGAGATGGCTTCTTGCGCTGGGGATTCCGCGCAGTGCCGCCGGTCGAAATTGGTCCGCGCGGCCGACGCCGCCGTTTGCGCGCCCGCCGGGCCGCCCAGGGCCGCCGCCAGCAGCCCCAGGCCAAACGCCGCCGTGACCCTGACCATGCTTCCCCCCGGATCGCCAGCCCCGAAGAGGGGATTTCGCTGGCAGTATTACCCGCTGAGCGCGTCGGGGCAATCGTGTCGCGGCTACGCCCGCTTCCAGGTCGTGCCCTGGGGCCCGTCCTCCAGCACCACGCCCTGATCCAGCAGTTCTTTCCGGATGCGGTCGGCCTCGGCGAAGTTCTTGGCGGTGCGGGCATCCTTGCGCGCCTGGATGGCGGCCTGGATGGCGGCCTCGTCCAGGCCTTCCGCCCCCTTGGGCGTCCAGCGGAACCAGGCCTCGGGGTCCTGGGTCAGCAGGCCCATCAGGTTGGCGGCGGCCTTGAAGCTGGCGGCCACGGCCCGGCGGGCGCCTTCATCCGTCTCCTTGTGGAAGCGGTTGGCCAGTTCGTGCAGCAGGCTGAAGGCCAGCGGGGTGTTGAGGTCATCCTCCAGCGCCGCCAGAACCTCATCAGGCACTTTGGCGGCCGGCACCTCGCCCGTTTCCCCCTGGGCGGCGCGCAGCACGCCGTACCAGCGGTCCAGCGTGGCCTTGGCCTGGCGCAGGCCCTCCTTGGAGAAGTCCAGCGGCTGGCGGTAATGGGCCTGCAACAGCGCCAGGCGCAGGGCCTCGCCCGGCACCTCGTCCAGCAGCTCGGCCACGGTGAAGATGTTGCCCAGCGACTTCGACATCTTGTCGCCCGACATGGTCAGGAAGCCGGCATGGACCCAGTAGTTGGCCATGACCTGGGTGCCGTGGGCGCAGCGGCTCTGCGCGATCTCGTTCTCATGGTGGGGGAAGATCAGGTCCAGCCCGCCGCCGTGCACGTCGAACACCGGGCCCAGGTGGGCGGCGGTCATGGCGCTGCACTCGATATGCCAGCCGGGACGGCCCCGGCCCCAGGGGCTGTCCCAGCCGGGCTGGTCCGCCGCCGACGGCTTCCACAGGATGAAGTCGGCCGGGCTTTTCTTGTAGGGCGCCACCTCCACCCGCGCGCCGGCGATCATCTCGTCCTGGCTGCGCCGCGACAGGCGGCCATAGTCGGGCATGGACGGCACGTTGAACAGCACGTGCCCCTCGGCGGCATAGGCGTGGCCCGAGGATATCAGCCGCCCAATCATGGCTATCATGGCGTCGATGTGCCCGGTGGCGCGCGGTTCCACATCCGGGCGCAGCAGGTTCAGGGCGTCCATGTCGGCATGGAACTGCGCCGTCGTCGTCTCCGTCACCGTCTCGATGGACTGCCCCAGGGCCTTGGCCCGGTCCATGATCTTGTCATCGACGTCGGTGATGTTCCGGGCGTAGGTCACGGTCGGGTACAGGTGCTTCATCACCCGGGCCAGCAGGTCGAAGGCGGTGAAGGTGCGGCCATTGCCGATATGGGCGTAGCTGTAGACGGTGGGACCGCAGCAATAAATCCGCACATGGCCGGCGTCGACGGGCACGAAGACTTCCTTCGCGCGGGTGAGCGTATTGTAGAGCTGAAGCGCCATGGCGGATTGACCTGGGATAAGGGAAGACGGTGATACTAGGTTGAAAACACGAACCGTTTAAGCGGTTTGACCCGACAGCCGGGCCAGCGCCCGCTCCCGCCCGATGAGCGGCAGCAGGACCTTCAGTTCCGGCCCGTGCTCCAGGCCCGTCAGCGCCAGGCGCAAGGGCATGAACAGGGCCTTGCCCTTGGCGCCGGTGGCGGCCTTCACCGCGTCCACCCACTGGCCCCAGGTGTCGGGGCCCCAGGGCGTGGCCGGCAGCAGGCCGGCGGCGGCGGCCAGGAAGGCGGCGTCCGTCACCACGGGCGCCAGCGGCGCGTGGGTGATGTCCCACCAGCCCTTGGCCTCCGCCACATGGGTGATGTTGGGGCGCACGGCCAGCCAGAAGGCCTCATCCGCCCCGACCATGCCCAGGGCCGGCAGGCGGTCCGCCACCGCCGCGTAGGGCATGTGGTGCAGGATCTGGGCGTTCAGGCGGCGCAGATCCTCCGCATCGAACTTGGGCGTGCCGCGCCCGACCTTGGCCAGGTCGAAATCGGCCACCAGCTCATCCAGCGTGCCCTTCGCCTCCACCGCGTCCGAGGTGCCGATCTTGGCCAGCAGCGACAGGATGGACAGGGGCTCCAAACCTGTGTCCTCACGCAGGCTCTTCAGGCTCAGGCTGCCCAGCCGCTTGGACAGGCCGGCCCCGCTGGCATCGGTGATCAGGGGGAAATGGCCGAAGGTGGGAACGGGACCGCCGAGGGATTCGTACAGCTGAATCTGCACGGCGGTGTTGGCCACATGGTCCTCACCCCGGATGACGTGGGTGATGCCCAGCTCGATATCGTCCACGACGGAGGCGAAGGTGTACAGCGGCTGGCCATCCTCACGGATCAGCACCGGGTCGCTGAGGTCCTGGCCCTGGAAGCGCTGGGTGCCGCGCACCAAATCGTCCCAGACGACGGGGGTGTGCTCCAGCTTCAGGCGCCAGTGCGGGCGGCGGCCCTCCGCCTCCAGCCGCGCGCGGTCGGCGTCGGTCAGGCGCAGGGCGGCGCGGTCGTACAGCGGCGGGCGGTGCTGGGCCAGTTGGGCCTTGCGCTTCAGGCCCAGCTCGTCCGGCGTCTCATAGCAGGGATAGAGGCGGCCGGCGGCCTTCAGGCGCTCGGCGGCGGCGGTGTAGCGGTCCAGCCGGTCGGACTGGCGGGCGAAGCGATCCCAGGTCAGACCCAGCCAGCGCAAATCCTCCTCGATGCCGGCGGCGAACTCCGCCGTCGACCGCTCCCGGTTAGGTGTCGTCCATGCGCAGCAGGAAGCTGCCGCCCTGCTTGCGGGCGAACAGCCAGTTCATCACCGCCGCGCGGGCGTTGCCGATGTGCAGACGGCCGGTGGGGCTGGGCGCGAAACGGACGGCGACAGGGCTCATGGGGAAAGCGGGCCTTCAGGAAACGGACGGAAACCAAGGGCGCAGCGATACCATGAAGCGGCCCAAAAGCAAAAGGCGGAGCCACCGGCCCCGCCCGTCTTCTGCGCCCCCTTCAAACGCCGGGCGCCAGCCTCCAGCCGGCATCTTCGATGCCCGCCGGGTCTATGCCAGGGACTGTTCAGAACTTCTTGCGGTGGAACGCGGCGGCCAGCGCCTTGACGGAGGCCGCCTGCTTCACCGTGCCCTCGCTCTTGGGCGGCGGGGCGCCGTTCAGGATGGGCGGTTGGTTGGCCAGGCGGGTGCCGCCCATGCGGGCGACGATGGCGTCCAATTGGGCCTGGGTCAGGCGCTGCGGCGCCGGGGCGCGGCGGCTGGTGCCGCCACCGGCCCCACCACTGGGCGCGGCGGCGGGGGTCATGGACGACAGGGCCGGGCCGCCGCGGTACGCGCGTTCGATGGCGGCACCGGTGATGCCCTTCAGAAAGGGCTTGCACAGGCCGCGCATCAGTTGCTCATCCGCCAGCGCCCAGGCCATCAGGATGCGCTGCGCCTGGGCGCGGCTGCCCTGCGCCTGGGCCATGGCCTCGCGTATTTTCATGGTGACGTAGGTTTCGCTCATGGAACGGGCCCCCACCGGGCGGGCGGTCCACGCCGGACCAGCCTTTCTGAATCGCCGCGAAATCACCGCCCGGCGCCATCGACCAAAGCCGACGGCATGCCCATATAAGGCAGAGATAAGAAAAGTTTAGCGCAGGAGCCCCCGAACCGGAACGGAAAAGAAACCGACGCCATCCGCCAGGCCACCTCCCCCCTGTAACCATCCTTGGTGTATAAACCGGGATGAGGCCAGACGAGCCGGCACCACCGCCGTACCGTCCGTCCACGCGTGCGACCTGGACCACCCCACGACGCCCCCATGCTGATCGAGATCGTCGCCGACTTCGTCTGTCCGTGGTGCTACATCGGCAAGCGCCGCCTGGAGCGCGCGCTGGCCCAGCGCCCGACCCAGCAGCCGGAGGTGCGCTGGCTGCCCTTCCAGCTGGACCCCGACACGCCGCCCAGCGGCATCGACCGCACCATCGACCAGCTGGCCAAGTTCGGCAGCGTGGAGCGCATCCGCCAGGTCAACGCCCTGCTGGAACAGACAGCGGCGGCCGAGGGCCTGACCCTGAACCTGGACCGCATCCGCCGCACCCCGAACACGCTGGACGCCCACCGCCTGTTGCGCCATGCCGGCGCGGCCGGCCAGGGCGGCGCCCACACCCAGGAACTGGCCACGGCCCTGCAGGCCGCCTTCTTCCGCGACGGTCGCGACATCGGCGACCGCGCCGTGCTGGCGGCCATCGCCGGGGAGAGCGGGCTGGACGCCGAGGCCGCCGCCGCCTTCCTGCACAGCGACGCCGACCGCGACGCCTTGCGCCAGTCGCTGGCCGCCGTGCGGCAGCTGGGCATCCAGGCGGTGCCCTGCTTCATCTTCAACCGCCTCTATTCCCTGTCGGGCGCCCAGGAACCGGGCGCCTTCCTGCCCCTGCTGGATCTGGCGGGGGCGGAGGGGGTGGTGGCCAGCGCCGCGGGCTGAACCGGAACCGGCTGCGCCTCAACAAGGTTGGAACGGCATGCCCCAAACCGAACACCATCAGACCGAACACCATACCGACATCGGCCACCTCTCCACCCCGCTGCTGGACGTGGCCTACATCGCCGGCGGGCCGGCCGATGGGCCGCCGGTGCTGCTGCTGCACGGCTGGCCTGACGACGCCCACACCTGGGACAGGGTGGCGCCGGCCTTGTGGAAGGCCGGGTACAAGACGGTGGCGCCCTGGCTGCGCGGCTTCGGGCCCACGCGTTTCCTGTCCAGCCAGACCACCCGCTCCGGCCAGATCGCCGCCCTGGCGCAGGACGCGTTGGACCTGGCCAACGCCCTGGACTGGCAGCGCTTCAGCGTCATCGGCCATGACTGGGGCGCCCGCATCGCCTATTTCCTGGCCGCCGTGGCGCCCGACCGCCTGCATCGCATCGCCGCCCTGTCCGTGGGATGGGAGCCGGGCAGCCTGCCCACCCCGTCCCTGTCCCAGGCCCAGCGCTATTGGTACCAATGGTTCCTGACGACGGAACGGGGGGCGGAAACCATCTGCCATGACGGCAAAGCCTTCGCCCGCTACCAGTGGGACAGCTGGAGCCCCGATGGCTGGTACGACGAGGCGGAGTTCGAACGCACGGCGGCGGCCTTCGGCAACCCCGACTGGGCCGCCATAACCCTGCATTCCTACCGGGTACGCTGGGACGAGGCCAAACCCGACCCGCGCTACGCCGACATGGAAAAGCGCCAGCGCGCCGCCCGCACCCTGGCCGTGCCCACCCTGATGATCCAGGGCGGCGACGACCGCTGCACCCTGCCGCAGACGACGGCCGGCAACCAAGGTCACTTCACCGGGCCTTACCGGCGTCAGGTGCTGCCCGGCGTGGGCCACTTCCCCACACGGGAAGCGCCGGAGGAGGTCAGCCGCCTGCTGCTGGACTTCCTGGGCGCCGAGCTGGCGGGGGCGTGAGGCGAGGATTCAGTCCCTTAAACCTCTTATAAAGTGGCCCCACGCTTCCCCGCCCGGATGGCCGTTGCCCCGGTCCCGAGACCCGGCGAGGCTGCGCCCACAACCAGCGGGGAGTGGGGACATGAATGGGGGAGGTTGCGGCCGGCGGACGGTGCTGGGCGGCTTGGCGGGCACAGCCCTCATCGGCCTGTCGCCCGTGAGGGCAAGGGCGACGGAAACGGCGGCGCCCGCCCCGGCCCGGCTGGCCGCCCTGCTCGACACCCTGCGTGATGATCCCCACCCCGACCTCAAGGGCGTGGTGGTGCTGCGGCGCGGCCGGCGCGTCGCCGAGGCCTATTACAACGGCGACGACGCCGGCACCCTGCACGACATCCGCTCCGCCACCAAAAGCCTGACCGGCCTGCTGATGGGCATCACCATCGATCGCGGCCGGGTGGCGGGCGTGGACGCCCCCATTGCCCGCTACCTGCCGGGTCCCCTGCCCGCAGGATGGGAGGCGATCACCATCCGCGACCTGCTGACCATGCGCTCCGGCCTGGCGGCCGACGACACCGACCCCGCCAGCCCCGGCAACGAGGACACGCTGGACGAGGCGGGGGAAAAGACCGGCGACTGGGCCACCGCCGCCTTGGCCGTGCCGATGCGGGAGGCGCCGGACCGCACCTACCAGTATTGCTCTCTCAACGCCTTCCTGGTTGGCCTGATCGTGGAACACGCCACGGGCCAAAGCCTGGACAGGCTGGCACAGGAAGCCCTGTTCGGCCCGCTGGGCATCGCGGCCCACAGCTGGCGCCAGCTTCCCGGCGGCCATGGCACCGGCCAGGGCAACCTGTCGATTACCGCCCGCGACGCCGCCACCATCGGACAGATGGTCTTGAATGGGGGGACCTATAAGGGCCGACGCGTCATCAGCCAGCGGTGGCTGAGCGACAGCCTGGCCCGCATTCACCCCATCGCCGCCAGCGACCCCTACGCCGATTTCTATGGCTACATGTGGTACGCCAAGGATGAGCGCCTGGACGATGGCCGCACCGTGCCCGTCCATTTCGCCTCGGGAAATGGCGGCAACAAGATCTACGTGGTGCCGTCGCGGGACCTGGTGGTGGCCATCACCTCCCGCGCCTACGGCAAGGGCTATGGCCAGCGGCGGTCGCAGGATATCCTGCTGGGTATTCTGGCGACCCTGTCCTGACGCCCCGGGGCCTGAGGGCCGTGGCTTGACGAACAGCGGCCGCCCAACAGAGGAAGCCGCCCCCATGAAATCCTGCCTGCAGCCCGGCCTGCGCCACAGCGAAAGCCTGACCGTCGACGCCAGCATGCTGGTGCCCTCCCTGCCCGCCGCCTTCGGCGGCTTCCATGACATGCCGCCGGTCTTCGCCACCGCGCAGATGGTGGCCTTCATCGAATGGACCTGCGTGCGGGCGCTGGCCCCCTATCTGGAGCCGGGGGAGCGCACCGTCGGCACCCATGTCGACGTCAGCCATGTGGCCGCCACGCCCGTGGGCATGACCGTCACCGCCACCGTGGAATTGATCGCCTTCGACGGTCGCGCCCTGCGCTTCAAGGTCGCCGCCCACGACGCCGCCGGCCTAATCGGCGAAGGCTTCCACAGCCGGGGCGTGATCGACTACGCCCGCTTCATGGCCCGGGTGGAGAAGAAGGCGGCGTGCTGAGAACGCGATATGGACGCCTGGGGTGGCTCCCCACCACCGAAAGAAAAATTTCTGGGCCCTGTCGGTTCCGGATGGCCCGGCCCGTCCTTTGGGCACTGCTTCCTGAAAGGAGAGGACAATGGCCAAGCAAATCTTCATCAACCTACCGGTGCGCGACCTGCCCAAGGCGATGGCGTTCTATGCCGCCATCGGCGCGGTGAACAATCCGCAGTTCACCGACGAGACCGCCGCCTGCATGGTGTTCTCCGACACCATCTTCGTGATGCTGCTGACCCACGATAAGTGGCGGGTTTTCACCCAGAAGCCCATCACCGACACCCACGCCAGCGGGGCGTTGATGCTGGCCCTGTCCTGCGACGACCGCGCCGCCGTCGACACCATGGCCGAGGCCGCAAGCCGGCATGGCGGCAAGGCCGACGTGAACCCCAGCCAAGATCTCGGCTTCATGTACAGCCGCAGCTTCGAAGACCCGGACGGCCATGTCTGGGAGCCCCTGTTCCTGGACGCCGCCCAACTCCCGCCCAAGCCCTAGCCCCCACACACGGACGACCCCGCCTCGACAAGATGGGCGCACGGAACGCGCCGGGACCGGACATTGGAAGCCGCTTCTCCACTTCCGGTCCCCTATTCCCACGCCCATTAACAAGACCAACCAACCGGCGTACACTTCCCGCGAAGACGGGAGCGGCGCTTAACCGCCCTGCGCGGCCGACCCCTGACCGTTGGGCCTCGGTCGCGACAAGACACCCTGCCTTGGGCCCCAGCGATCTCTGGGCCTCTGCCTGAAACCGCAATGCGTTCAGGAGGATCGGGCATGACACAAGAGACCATACGCAACCCCGTGGAATGGACCTGGGAACGGCTGGGGGAGGCGGCGGCCGGTGTCGCCTCCGTCGGCCGGGCCATCGGGCATATGGAGGACCTGCGCGCGCGTGAGGCGCCGGTGGTTCGCCGCATCGGCGTGGCCGACCTGGGCGAGGCCATCGCCGCCGGCTTCCGCGACTTCGGCGCCTTCCGCACCGACGTCTTCGCGCTGTGCGTCATCTACCCCATCCTGGGCTGTGTGCTGGCCCGGGCGGCGGTGAACCTGAACATGCTGCCGATGTTGTTCCCGCTGGCCTCCGGCTTCGTGCTGGTGGGTCCGGTGGCGGCCATCGGCCTGTTGGAGATGAGCCGGCAGCGGGAGCGCGGCGCCCAGCCCAGCTGGCGGGAGGCGTTCGGGCCCCTCCGCTCCCCGGCCATCGCCGCCATCGCGGCCCTGGGCTTCCTGCTGACCATCATTTACTTCGCCTGGCTGTACGCCGCCCAGGGCATCTATGACGCCACCCTGGGCCCGCAGCCGCCAGCCTCGGTGGCGCAGTTCGCGGCCGACGTGGCGGGCACCCGCGCCGGCTGGACCATGATCGCGGTAGGCTGCGCCGTGGGCGCCTGCTTCGCCGCCGTGGTGCTGGCCATCGCCGCCATCAGCTTCCCCCTGCTGCTGGACCGCGATGTGCCGCTGCACACCGCCATCGGCACCTCCATGCGGGCGGTGGCGCGCAACCCGGGCGTCATGGCGCTGTGGGGCCTGATCGTGGCCGGTAGCCTGCTGGCCGGCACCCTGCCCGCCTTCGTCGGCCTGATCGTGGTGATGCCGGTGCTGGGTCACAGCACCTGGCACCTCTATCGCCGCCTGGTGGCCTGAGACCATCAGGCGCGGCCGCCCTGACCTTGCCCGCAGGCGGGGTGCCGGCACATCGGCGCCCCGTCTTGGGCTTATATCATGCTGCCCCCCTCAGGCCGCATCCAGCGCCTGGCTGAGGTCGGCCAGGATGTCGTCGATATGCTCGATGCCGATGGACAGGCGGACATAGCCGGGGGTGACGCCGGTGGCCGCCTGGTCGTCCACCGACAATTGCGAGTGGGTGGTGCTGGCCGGGTGGATGGCCAGGCTGCGGGCGTCGCCGATGTTGGCCACGTGGTAGAACAGCTTCAGCGCGTCGATGAAGCGGCGGCCGGCGTCGGCGCCGCCCTTCAGTTCGAAGCCCACCAGCGCGCCATGGCCGCCCTTCAGCACCGCGTCCGCCCGGCGGCGCAGTTCCCCCGTCTGCCGGCTGGGGTGGATGACGTCCGACACCTTGGAATGTTCCGCCAGGAAGGCCGCGACGGCGCTGGCGTTGCGGTTATGCTCCCGCATGCGCAACGGCAGGGTCTCCAGCCCCTGGATGGCCTGGAAGGCGTTGAACGGGCTGAGGGCGGCGCCGATGTCGCGCAACAGGGTGACGCGGGCGCGCAGGATATAGGCGATGGGACCCAGCGGCTTCACCGCCTGCGTCCACACCGCCCCGTGATAGCTGGGGTCCGGCTGGTTCAGCAGGGGGAAGCGATCGGCATGCGCCTCCCAATCGAAATTGCCGCCGTCGATGAGGGCACCGCCGATGCTGGTGCCATGGCCGCCGATATACTTGGTGGTGGAATAGACGACGACGGCCGCGCCATGATCCAGCGGGCGGGCGATGATGGGGGTGGCCGTGTTGTCCATGATCAGCGGCACGCCCAAGTCGCGGCCGATGGCCGCCACCTCGGCGATGGGGAAGACGCGCAGCTTGGGGTTGGGCAGCGTCTCGGCGTAATAGGCGCGGGTGCTGTCGTCGGTGGCACGGCGGAAGTTCTCCGGGTCCGACGGGTCGACGAAGCGCGCCTCGATACCCAGCTGCTTGAAGGTGTTGGCGAATAGGTTCCAGGTGCCGCCGTACAGGTCGGTGGAAGTGACGAAGTTGTCGCCGGCGCTGGCCACGTTCAGGATGGCGAAGGTGCTGGCCGCCTGGCCCGACGCCACCGCCAGGGCCGCCACCCCACCCTCCAGCGCCGCCAAGCGCTGTTCCAGCACGTCGGTGGTGGGGTTCATGATGCGGGTGTAGATGTTGCCCAGTTCCTTGAGCGCGAACAGGTTGGCGGCGTGCTCCGTGTCGCGGAACTGATAGGATGTCGTCTGGTAGATGGGCACGGCCACGGCCCCCGTGGCGGGATCGGCCCGGTACCCGGCGTGCAGGGCCAGGGTCTCGGGGTGCTTGCTGTCGACGGCCATGGTGACATCCTCCGCTCATTATTCCACGTTGCGGCGATTGTTGCCTCAGCCGTTCGGAAATTGCATCCACCGATCCGGGCTTATTAAATTATTTCATTTATGGCGGAAAACGGCTGGCTGGCCGCACCGTGCCGCCACTGTCCATAGGCTGATCCGCCACACGTTGTGATTCTGGCTCTCATCCGCTATAGGTATTTATTATACTAGTTTCGGGGGAGAATTTGATGACAGCCTCAGTCAAACGTATAAATATTATTTCCGCAACACTCATAGCCACTTTAATCACGTGTAAGAGCGGCATGGCCGGATCGGCAAACAGTGTCTATGTCATCCAGCCGCAAGTCGAGCTTGGACAAAATCTTGCAGGTGGGAGTGGGATCGCCTTCGTTTACATCTCAAGCGACACTACCTCCACTCCTGCCTGTTCCCGCTATGCAGATAGACTTGCCATCGATCCATCGTCAGACGTGGGAAAAGCGATGCTTTCCGTCGTGCTGACCGCATATTCCCTTAATAAAAAAGTAAACATTGCTGGTACTGGCTCATGTAATCTTTGGTCAGATTCGGAAACGCTTCAATGGATTGTGATACCACCCCAGTAAAGCGACACTTACCGCCGGCTGCGTGGTGGCGTGGAGAAACCGGGGCGGTTCAGCTTGCTGACCGGTAACGGCGGCTTGTGGCCCAAGGCGGAGACGGGCTTGACCTGGGGCTTGGGCGCTGTGGATGTCGCCGGCGGCACGGGACGGATTGGCTCGGGGCCCGCCTCAGACTGCGCCGGCCTGGAGCCGTGCCAGGCGCGTCCGCGCCTCTTTGACACCGGGATTGTCGGCCAGGCCGAAGTCGCCGTGGAACACCGCGTCGAGCGCGGCATAGCGGTTTAACGCCTCCCGCCATCGCGCTACGGCTTCGCGCTGGTCGCCGCGCCCCTCGGCATTGCAGGCGAGCGCCCGTACGGCGTTGGCCATTTCCAGGGGGGCGACCTCCGCCGCTTGGTACAAGGTCATCATCTCGGCATAAACCGGGACGGCGTCCGCATGGGCCGCCATGTCGTCAAGGATACCACCCAAGTGGCGCAGGGCCCCAGCCGTGGACAGGCCATCGCCCGCATCGCGGAAAAGGGCCACCGCCTCCTCCTGCGGCAGCCGCGCCTCAGCCGGCCGCCCCAGATCCCGCAACGCTTGCGCCAGTCGCGTCAACGCCTGGCGCAGATCGGCGCCACCCTCCTGGCCACCGGTGCGCGACAGGGTAACGGCCTGGCTGGCCAGGTCGAAGGCTTCCGACAACCGGCCCGCCCGCCGGGCAGCGGCGGCTTGTTCCAGAAGCTCTCGCACCCCGACCATAGCCCCCTCCCCTCCAGGACACAGCCCGGATTCTAACCCGCGCCGCCAACATCAGGAAGGCAGGGATTGGTTGTACCGCCAGGGTGCGGGGCCGACTGGGTTTCCCCGCGGCCTTACCGCCGGCCGCGCGGCGGTGTCGAGAAGCCCGGGCGGTTCAGCTTGCCGGCCGGCAGCGGCGGCTTGTGCCCCCAGGCGGAGACGGGCTTGCCCTGGGGCTTGGGCGGCGGAGGGGGCGGCGGTGGCGGGGGCGGGTCGGCCTTCACCGTCTCACCGGCCGCCATCTTGGCCAGATCGCTCATCAGCTTGCGCACGCCGTCCATGCGGGTCTCGGCGCTGTCCCAGGGGCGCAGCAGCACCAGCTTGTGGTCCGGCCGGATCTTGGCGGTACCCGCCTGGCTCTGGATGAAGCCCACCAGGGCGGCCGGGTTCTTGAACTCGTTGTTGCGGAAGCCGATGACGGCACCCTTGGGGCCCGCGTCCAGGGTCTGCACCCCGGCGTCGCGGCACAGGCGCTTGATCTCCACCAGGCGCAGCAGGTTCTCCACCTCCCCCGGCAGGGTGCCAAAGCGGTCCACCATCTCCGCGGCGAAGGCGTCGATCTCCGCCCGGTCCACCAGGTCGGCCACGCGGCGGTAGAGCGACAGGCGGATGCCGAGGTCGGCGACATAGTCTTCCGGGATCAGCACCGGCATGCCCAGCTGGATCTGCGGCGTCCACTGCTCCTCCGCCGCCTGCGCCTCCGTCAGGCCGCCGCGCGCGGCGGCCACCGCCTCCTCCAGCATCTGCTGGTAGAGTTCCACGCCCACCTCGCGGATCTGGCCGGACTGCTCCTCACCCAGCAAGTTGCCGGCACCACGGATGTCCATGTCATGGCTGGCCAGCTGGAAGCCCGCCCCCAGGCTGTCCAGCGTCTCGATGACGTGCAGGCGCTGCTGCGCCGTCTGCGACAGCACCGTCTTGGGCTGATAGGTCAGGTAGGCGTAGCCCCGCACCTTGGACCGGCCCACGCGGCCGCGCACCTGGTACAGCTGCGCCAAGCCGAACATATCGGCGCGGTGGACGATCAGGGTGTTGGCGCTGGGGATGTCCAGACCGCTTTCGATGATGTTGGTGGCCAGCAGCAGGTCGTACTTGCCCTCATCGAAGGCGGTCATCACCTCCTCCAACTGCGCCGCCGGCATCTGGCCGTGGGCGGTGATCATCTTCACCTCCGGCACCAGCTCGGCCAGCCGTTCCTGCAGCTTGGGCAGATCCTCGATGCGCGGGCAGACGTAGAAGCTCTGCCCGCCGCGGTAATGCTCGCGCAGGATGGCCTCGCGGATCACCACCGGGTCATAGGGCAGCACGAAGGTGCGCACGGCCAGGCGGTCTACCGGCGGGGTGGCGATCAGCGACAGCTCACGCACGCCGCTCAGCGCCAGTTGCAGGGTGCGGGGAATGGGCGTGGCGGTCAGGGTCAGGACGTGCACGTCGGTGCGCAGTTCCTTCAGCCGTTCCTTCTGCTTCACGCCGAAATGCTGTTCCTCGTCCACGATGACCAGGCCCAGGCTTTTGAATTGGATGCTCTTGGCCAGCAGGGCGTGGGTGCCGACCACGATGTCGACGGTGCCGTCGGCCAGGCCCGCCTTGGTCTGGTTGGCCTCTTTCGCCGTCACCAGGCGGGACAGGTGCCCCAGGCGCACGGGCAGGCCGGCGAAGCGCTTCTCGAAGGTGCGGGTGTGCTGGCGGGCCAGCAGGGTGGTGGGCACCACCACCGCCACTTGCAACCCGCTCATGGCCGCGACGAAGGCGGCGCGCAAGGCCACCTCGGTCTTGCCGAAGCCGACGTCGCCGCACACCAGGCGGTCCATGGGCTGGCCGGAATTCAAATCCTCCAGCACGTCCTCGATGGCCTTCAGCTGGTCGTCCGTCTCGGCATAGGGAAAGCGGGCGGCGAACTCGTCATAGACGCCGTCCGGCACCTCAATGGGCGGGGCCTTGCGCAGGGCGCGTTCGGCGGCGATGCGCAGCAGCGCATCGGCCATGTCCTTCAGCCGCTTCTTGACCCGGGCCTTGCGCGACTGCCAGCCCACGCCGCCCAGCTTGTCCAGCTGCGCGCCCGATTCCTCGGAGCCGAAGCGGGACAGCACTTCGATGTTCTCGACCGGCACGTACAGCTTGTCGCCGCCGTCGTAGAGGATGCGCAGGCAGTCATGCGGGGCGCCGGTGACGGTCAGCGTCTCCAGCCCATCGTAGCGGCCGATGCCGTGATCGACGTGCACCACCAGGTCGCCGGGCGACAGGCTGGCGGCCTCCGCGATGAAGTTGGCGGCGCGGCGCTTCTTCTGCGACGGGCGGGCCAAGCGGTCGCCCAGGATGTCCTGTTCGGTGATGACCGCCAGGTCGCCGGTGGTGAAGCCGGTGTCGATGCCCAGCACGATGACGGCGGTGGCCCGCGATTCCTGCGCCCCCACCTCCGCCCAGGTGTCGGCGGTCAGGGCCGGGTCGATGCCGTGTTCCTTCAGCATCTTGGCCAGGCGGTCGCGGGCACCCTGGCTGTAGCCCGCCACCACCACGCGGCGGCCGTCGGCGTGCATCTGGTCGATGTGCTGGCCCAGCGCGCGGAAGACGTTCACGTCCGGGTTGGCGCGGGCGTCGGCGAAGTCCCGCCCCCGGCGGCCGCCGGCATCGGCCAGGTTGGGGTTGGACCCGCCCTTTTCGTCTTCACGGGCGACAGCGGCGAAGGTCGACAGCTGGGCGACACAGCGCAGGGCCAGGTGCCGGTCCCAGGCGTCGCCGTCCAGGAACATGGCGCCAGTCGGCACCGGCTTGTACACCGGTGTGCCGGACTTCTTCTCCACCTCCTGGAAGGTGCGGCGGGCCTCGTAGAAATCCGCCACCTGGGACAGGCGGGCGTCGCGCGCCTCTTCCGCCTGCGCGTCCAGGCTGACCATGGCGGCGGGGACGTAGTCGAACAGCGTGTCCAGGCCGGCGTGGAACAGGGGCAGCCAGTGCTCCATGCCCGGCATCTTACGCCCGGCGCTGACGCCCTCATACAGCGGGTCGCTGTCGGTGACGGCGCCGAACAGCTCGCGATACCCGGTGCGGAAGCGCTGGACGGAGGGGTCGTCCAGGAACACCTCCGACATGGGCTTCAGGTCCACGCCCGCCCGCTTCTCCGTGGTCATCTGGGTCATGGGGTCGAAGGCGCGCACGCCTTCCAGCTCATCCCCGAACAGGTCCAGGCGCAAGGGTTCCGGCGTCGCCGGGGGGAACAGGTCGATGATGCCGCCGCGCACGGCGTACTCGCCCGGCTCACGCACCGTCTGGGCGCGGGTGTAGCCGTTGTTGGCCAGGAAGCGCTGCAGTTCATCGACGTTGAGGCGACCGCCCACCTTGGCGCTGAAGGTGGCGTTGCGGAAGGCCAGGCGCGGCGGCACCTTCTGCAGGGCGGCGTTCAGGGTGGTCAGGACGACGAAGGGGCCTTTCGGCCGGGCGCCCAGCAGCGTGGTCAGGGTCTCGATACGCCGGGCGACGATGTCGCCGTTGGGCGAGACGCGGTCATAGGGTAGACAGTCCCACGCCGGAAAGGGCAGCACCGCCACGTCGGGCGCGAAGAAGGCCAGGGCCTCCCGCACCCGGGCCATGCGCGTGTCGTCCAGCGCCACATGCATCAGGCCCGAGGCCCCGGCCCGCCGCGCCAGGTCGGCCAGCACGCGGGCGTCATGCCCCTCCGGCGCGCCGGCCACCAGCAGGCGGCGCGGCGTATCGGGGTTCAGGCTGGAAAGGACGGCGGACGGCAGCACGGTGTCGGGCATGGGAAACAGCCAAGCGTTAGGCGAAGAAGGAAGGTCAGGCGACGCGGTGGGCCTGCAGCAGGGCCATCAGGTCCGCATCCAGGTCATCCGGGAAGGGCGCGCGCCCCAGCAGCCAGTCGAAGACGTCCGGATCGTTCAGATCCAGCAAATGTTCATACCGGTCCAGCTGTTCCACCGTGAAGGCCGGCACATGCTTTTCGGCGAAGGTGCCCATGAGCAGGTCCATCTCCTTCATCCCGCGATGCCAGCTGCGGAAGATCAGGCGCTTGCGCCGCACGGCCAGGGCGTCTTCGGGGGCGGCATCGGACGGGGGGCGGGGGGCATGGCACGGCCTTATGGAAACGGAAATCTGATAGGGATGCTTGGCGGCCGCACCGGCCACGCCGCATCCGTCCCTGGAGTAACGGCAGACCCGGGCGCTGTCACGTCCTCAATGGCCGCGCGCCCGGCATGGCCGCACCATACACGCGGCGGAACATATCGTAAACGCACCTTGCCGCGCGCTAGGCGGTCGACAGCGCGGGCCGCTAGGATATAGGCATATGCCTACGGTTTTGCGTCCTGGAGCCTTCGCGTGCGCCCGCCCGTCCTCTATCCCTTGTTCGCGCCCATCACCAGCCTGCCGGGCCTGGGCCCCCGCCTGGGCAAGCTGGCGGAGCGGCTGACCGGCCCGCATGTGGCGGACATCCTGTGGCACCTGCCCACCGGCATCCTGGACCGCGCCAACGCCCCCAGCATCAATGAGGCGCCAGAGGGCCGCATCGTCACCCTGACGGTGCGGGTGGACGGCCACATGCCGCCGGTGCAACGCCACCGTCCCTACCGCGTGCGCTGCACCGACCATACCGGGGAGATGGAGCTGGTGTTCTTCCACGTGAAGGGCGACTGGCTGGAGAAGAAGCTGCCCCAGGGCAAGATGGTGGTCGTGAGCGGCAAGGTGGAACGCTACAACGGCCTGCTGCAGATGCCCCACCCCGACCATTTCGCCCCCGTGGAGGAAGGCGCTCCGCCGCAAGAGGTGGAGGCGGTCTATCCCCTGACCGGCGGCCTGAACCCCAAGCCGCTGCGCACCGCCATCCAGGCCGCCCTGGCCCGCACGCCGGAATTGGAGGAGTGGCAGGACCCGGCGTGGCTGGAGCGCCAGGGCTGGCCCGCCTGGAAGGCGGCGCTGACCGGCGCGCACGACCCCAAGGGAGAGGCGGACGTCAACCCGCTGAGCCCCCTGCGGCAGCGTCTGGCCTATGACGAGCTGCTGGCCAACCAACTGGCCCTGGCCCTGGTGCGTTGGCACCAGCGGCGGCTGGCCGGCCGCGCCACGGTGGGCAACGGCACCTTGCGCGCCCGCATCCAGGCGGCCTTGCCCTACCGGCTAACGGGGGCGCAGGCCCAGGCGCTGGTGGAGATCGACGCCGACATGGCGCGGCCGGAGCGCATGCTGCGCCTGCTGCAAGGCGATGTGGGCAGCGGCAAGACCATCGTGGCGCTGATGGCCATGGCGACAGCGGTGGAGGCCGGGGCCCAGGCGACCCTGATGGCGCCCACGGAAATCCTGGCGCGCCAGCACGCCGAAAGCTTGGCCGACCTGGCCGACGCCGCCGGCATCCGCCTAGCCCTGCTGACCGGCCGCGACAAGGGCAAGGCGCGCCAGCAGGTGCTGGATCGCCTGGCGTCGGGGGAGATCGACATCCTGATCGGCACCCACGCCCTGTTCCAGGAGGACGTGGCCTTCCGCGACCTGGCGCTGGCCATCATCGACGAGCAGCACAAGTTCGGGGTGCACCAGCGCCTGGCCCTGGCGGCCAAGGGGCGCGGCGTCGACACCCTGGTCATGACCGCCACGCCCATCCCCCGCACCCTGACCCTGACCGCCTATGGCGACATGGACGTCAGCCGCCTGACGGAAAAGCCGCCGGGGCGCAAGCCGGTGGTGACCCGCGCCGCCGCGGCCGACCGCATCGAAGAGGTGGTGGAGCGCGTGGCCGCCGCCATCAAGACCGGCCAGCGGGTCTATTGGGTCTGCCCCCTGGTGGACGAGTCGGAAACGGTGGACCTCGCCAACGCCACCCTGCGCCACGCCACCCTGATGGAACGGCTGGGCGATGGCGTCGGCCTGGTGCACGGCAAGATGAAGGGGGCGGAGAAGGACGCCGTCATGGCCCGCTTCGCCGCCGGCGAGTTGTCGGTGCTGGTGGCCACCACCGTCATCGAGGTGGGGGTGAACGTGCCGGAGGCCACCATCATGGTGGTGGAGCATGCCGAGCGCTTCGGCCTGGCCCAGTTGCACCAGCTGCGCGGCCGCGTGGGGCGCGGCGACCGCCCTTCCGCCTGCCTGCTGCTGTACACCGCCCCGCTGGGCGAGACCGCCCGCGCCCGCCTGGATGTCATGACGTCAACGGAGGACGGCTTCATCATCGCCGAGAAGGACCTGGAGCTGCGCGGCGCCGGCGAGGTGCTGGGCACCCGCCAGTCAGGCCTGCCGGAGTTCCGCATGGCCGACATCACGGTGCACGCCGATCTGCTGGCCACCGCCCGCGACGACGCCAGCCTGATGGTGGCGCGCGACCCCGACCTGGAAACCCCGCGCGGCCAGGCCCTGCGCGTGCTGCTGTACCTGTTCCAGCGCGACGAGGCCGTCAAGACGCTGCGGTCAGGCTGAACACCGCCCCGCAGGGCTACATCCTCCGGCCAGTTGCGGGAGAAAGGGTGGGACATATCTCGCGTCACGTCACCTCAGCCGTGAAAGGCCGCCCGCATGTCCGACATTTCCACCGCCGCCCCTTCTGGCCCCCCCTCTGGCCCCGCCCCTTCTGGCAAGGTCAGCCTGCGCACCCTGACGATCATCAAGCATGCCCTGATCGGCCTGGGGCTGGGCCTGGTGCCGGTGGTCTTCACCGTCATGGCGCATCCGCACCAGCCGGTGGGCAGCCGCGGCGCCCTGGTCGGCTCCATCATCGGCGGGGCTTTGGGCGGCATGACCCTCCTGACCCTGGTCGGCGCCTATCGCGCCCGTTCCATTCCGCCCGAACAGCCCAGCCCCATCGGCCGCGTGCGCTTGGCCCTGGGCCTGGCGCCGCTGGCCCTGATCATCCTGGGCCTGGGCGTTTTGTCGCTGCTGTGATCAGTGCGGGCATGACGGGCGTCTGACGAAACGGCGGCGGGGTTTATTCCAACCGCCGCCGGTCGGGCCACCCCGCCAAAGTGGCGGATGTTCCCGGAACCCCCCGGCCTTAAGATGATTTCGTTTCCGCCTGCCGGCGGGCGAACAAAAGGGGGGACACGCATCGATCATGGCCCACGCGACAGACCATACCACCGCCCGGCTGCTGTCCATCGCCACGGCGCTGCCGCCCTACCGCCTGACGCAGGAGCAGGCGTTGGCCGGCGCCCGCCAGGTCTTCGCCCACCGGCTGCGCGATTTCGACCGGCTGGCGCCCGTCTTCACCCATGCCGGCATCGAGGGCCGCGCCTCCTGCGTGCCGCTGGACTGGTATCTGGAGCCGCACGGCTGGGCGGAGCGCAATGCCCTGTACCTGGAGCACGCGGTTGACGTGCTGGCCCGCGCCGCCACCCAGGCGCTGGATCAGGCCGGCCTCAAGCCCACCGACGTGGACGCCATCGTCGCCGTCTCCTCCACCGGCATCGCCACGCCCAGCCTGGACGCGCTGATCATGCAGCGTCTGGGCATGAGGCCGGATGTGGAGCGCATGCCCCTGTTCGGCCTGGGCTGCGCCGGCGGCGTGCTGGGCCTGGCGCGGGCGGCCACCTGGGCCACCGCCCGGCCCGGGGCCAACGTCCTGCTGCTGGTGGTGGAGCTGTGCGCCCTCAGCTTCCGCCGGGGCGACCTGTCCAAGGCCAACGTCATCGCGACCGCCCTGTTCGGCGACGGCGGGGCGGCGGCCATACTGCGCGCGGCCCCCAAAGGCCGCCATGAGGGACATGACTCCGGTCCCGCCTTTCTGACGTCGGCCGAGCATCGCTGGCCGGACAGCCTGGGCATCATGGGCTGGCAGGTGGAGGACGACGGCATGGGCGTCATTTTCGCGCAGAGCATCCCCACCCTGGTGCGGGAGAAACTGCCGGCCGTGGTGGCCGGCTTCCTGGATCGCCAGCGCATGACGCTGTCGGACCTGGCCGGCGTGATCTGCCACCCCGGCGGCACCAAGGTGCTGGACGCGCTGGAAGAGATTTTCGCACCCGCCACCGAGGGCCTGAATGACGCCCGCGAAATCCTGCGCCAGCATGGCAACATGTCCGCCGTCACCGTGCTGTTCGTCCTGGAACGTCGCCTGCGCCAGGGGGCGCGAGGCCTGCAGCTGTTGTCCGCCCTGGGGCCCGGCTTCGTCGCGGCCCTGGGCTTGATGCGGTTCTAAGCCATGGACGGACTCGCTTTCGGCCCCCCGCAAATCGTCGTCCTGCTGCTGGCCGTCCAGCGCCTGGCGGAATTGCGGTTGGCCAACCGCAACACCCGCCGCCTGCTGGACCAGGGCGGGCGCGAGGTCGGGCGGGCGCATTACCCCCTGTTCATCCTGCTGCACAGCGCCTGGCTGGCGGCGCTGTTCTTCCTGGTTCCGGCCGACGCGCCCGTGGTCTGGCCCGTGGTGGGCCTGCTGGTCCTGTTGCAGTTGGCCCGGTACTGGGTCATCCGTACCCTGGGCCCTTATTGGACCACCCGCGTCATCACCCTGCCCCAAGCCCCGCTGGTCCGGGGCGGGCCCTTCCGCTGGGTCCGCCATCCCAACTACTGCGTCGTGGTGGCGGAGATCGCGGCGGTGCCCCTGGCCTTCGGCGCCTGGCAACTGGCCCTGGTCTTCTCCCTCGCCAACGTCCTGCTGCTGACCCACCGCATCCGAGTGGAGGAAACGGCGCTGAGGCCGCGCCGGTCAATGGCGCCGCAGGGATAAAGCGGGGGCGCCGCAGGGGGACGAACGGCTCTTTGGATAGCGGGTCTCCACCAAAAGGCGTGGAGCCGTTTACGGCGGGCTTGCGGGCCGTTATTGTCCGGCTCCAGTCCCTGTTAAATGGGCCCTGTTAAATCAGCCCCCACACACAATGTTAGGGGCCGGTACGGATGCCGGGGATGGCATCCGTACCGCGACCGACCCTATCCGGAGCCTATTCCCGTGATCGAAGCCGCGTCCCTCGACAGCATCGAGCTGCTGGCCCCCCTGACGGCGGACCAGCGCGCCAGCTTGGCCAAGCAGTGCAGCTGGCGCCATTTCCACCCGCAGGAACAGGTGATCGACCGCGCGTCGGACAGCCGTGACGTCTGCTTCATCGTCGAGGGCCGGGTGCGGGTGGTGAACTACTCCCTCTCCGGCCGCGAGGTCACCTTCGACGATGTGGAGGCCGGCGGCTACCTGGGCGAACTGTCCGCCATCGATGGCGAGGCGCGATCCGCCAGCATCGTGGCGCTGAGCGAGGTCATGGTCGCCTTCATGTCGCCGCGCCTGTTCCAGCAGGTGGTGACGCAGAACCCCACCATCGCCTGGGGCGTCATGACCCGCCTGGCCAGCATCGTTCGTTCCGCTACCGGACGGATCATGGATTTGTCGACGCTGGGCGCCAACAACCGCGTGCACGCCGAGCTGCTGCGCCTGGCCAAGCCCAATCTGAAGGGCGACAACACCGCCGCCATCTCCCCCATCCCGATTCACAGCGACATCGCCGCCCGGGTCAGCACCACCCGCGAAACGGTCGCCCGCGTGCTGGGCGACCTGTCGCGCGACAGGCTGGTCATCCGCCAGGACAACTCCCTTCTGGTCCGCGACTTCGCCCGATTGGAGGAGATGGTGGAGGAAGTGCGCGGCGACTGAGCCTTTGGGGTTAACCATGAGGTCAGTTTTTTGAAGTGTGACACGCTTGCCACGGTTTTTTAACTTTTCATCAATCCGCGTCGGAGCTATATAAGAGGGGCTTGACCGTGACGGATTTGACACTCTCAAGCCTTCAACCTCCTTATGAGGCTCCCTTCATCTTCGCCGGCTGTCCTGAGACAGCCGGCGTTTTTTTTGGGGTCGCCGGCGCCCTGGCCCGCCCCATACCCCATCCCTTTGCGCCTCTTGCGCGCGCCTAAGCCAAGCCGTGCATTCGAGGGTGCGAAACACCACGAAAACGGATACATTCATCCCTTGAATGCAATCTTGTGATTGGCATCGCGTCGCCTGGTCGTGGCGGCCCCAAAGGGGCGTCGGGGCGGTCGTGTCTCAATACCTTTTCCAGCGCATCCAGTAGGGGGCGGGGGACAAGGCGGACGTCAACGCCACCAGGCCGTGGCGACACCCAGAAGGGGTGTGGGTTCTTGCGCCGAATACGAAGCATCTCAAAGAGATGCGGTCGGAGGTGGGTATGGTTTCGCAGATCGGTCTTCTGACGCCGGCGCAGTTCGCCGCCATCACGACCACGAATATCCAGCGGCTGACGACGCAGGACGTCCAGGCGCTGACGACCGCCCAGATCAGGGCGATGACGACGCAGCAGGCGGCGGCCTTCCAGGTCAGCCAAATGGTATTCAGCGCAACTCAGCTGCAGGCGTTCAGCGAAGCCGACATCACGGCGTTGGGCACCGATGATTTCAAGGCCCTGAAATCCACCCAGGTCGCCGGCCTGACCTCCAACCAGATACAGGCGCTGAGCACCGACCAGCTGGCCGCCCTCACCACCGCCGACATCCAGGAATTCAGCAAGGCGCAGATCGGCGCTCTGACCACCGACCAGTTGGCGGCCCTGTCCACCGCCGACATCCGCGCCCTGACCGTCACGCAGCTGAGCGGCCTGACAACGGCCCAGCTGGCGGGCCTGGGCTCTGACAACCTGTCGGCCCTGAACAGCGCGCAAACGGCCAGCCTGACTGCCGCCCAGGTCAAGGCGCTGACCACCGACCAGCTGGCGTCGCTGACCACCGCCGACATCCGCGAATTCAGCGCCAGCCAGATCGCGTCCCTGACGACCGGCCAGACCTCGGGCCTGACAACCGACGCCGTCGCCGCCCTCACCACCGCGCAGGTGGCGGGCCTGACCACGGCGCAGATCCGCGCGCTGACGTCCGACCAGCTGTCGGCCCTGTCCACGGCCGATGCCAAGGCCCTGGCGGTGACGCAACTGTCCGCCCTCACCAGCGGCCAGATTCCCTTCCTGACCAGCAACGTGCTGTCCACGCTCAGTTCCCTCCAGGTGGCGGCCTTCTCCACCGCCCAGGTCAGGGCGCTGACCACCGACCAGCTGAACAGCCTGACCACCGCCGACATCCGCGAATTCACCAGCCTGCAGGTGGCGGCCCTCACCACCGCGCAGATCGCGGGCATCAGCACCGGCAACCTGGCCGCCCTGACCACCATCCAGACGACCGCCTTGACCACCGCCCAGGTGGCCGCCCTGGGCACCGACCAGGTCGGCGGCCTGACGACGGCGCAGGTGGCGAACCTGTCCGCCAACCAGATCAAGGCCTTGTCCACCGACCAGCTGGACGCGCTGGGCACCGCCACGGTGCGGACGCTGACCAGCATCCAGCTCGCCGCCCTGAGCACGGCGCAGATCGCGGGCATCAGCACCGACAACCTGTCGGCCCTGACCAGCGCCCAGGTGCAGAAGCTGTCGACCGCCCAGGTCCGCGCCCTGACCACGGACCAGCTGAACGGCCTGACGACGGCCGACATACGGGAATTCGCCGCCGCCCAGGTGACGGCGTTCAGCACGGCGCAGATCTCCGCCATCGACACCGACAACCTGTCGGCGCTGACCACGCCGCAACTGACGGGCCTGACCTCCACCCAGTTGTCGGCGCTGACCACCGGCCAGGTCGCGGCCCTGACCACCGCGCAGCTGGCCAGCCTGACGGCGGTGCAGCTGAAGGGCCTGGGGTCGGACCAGTTCAGCGCCCTGGGGACGGCGTCGGTGCAGAAGCTGACGCCGGCGCAGGTGGCGGCGCTGAGCACGGCGCAGATCGCCGGCCTGTCCACCGACAACCTGTCGGCGCTGAACAGCGCGCAGGTGGCGGTGCTGGGCAGCCTGCAAATCCGCGCCCTGACCACCGACCAGCTGAACGCGCTGAGTTCCGCCGACATCCGCGAATTCACCGCCACCCAGGTGGGCCAGCTGAGCACCACCCAGGTGGCGGGGCTGGGCAGCGACGCCCTGGCGGCCCTCACCACCGCGCAGGTGGCCAATTTGACCACGGCCCAGCTGCGCACACTCAGCTCGGACCAGCTGTCCGCCCTGTCGACCGCGGACCTGCGCGCCCTCACCTCCCTCCAGATTCCCGGGCTGACCACCGGGCAGATCGCCGCGCTGGGCACCAGTGCCCTGTCCGCGCTCAGCAGCGCGCAGGTGCAGACGCTGACCAACGCGCAGGTCCAGGCGCTGACGACCGACCAGTTGAACAGCCTGACCACCGCCGACCTGCGGGAATTCGCCCCCAGCCAGATCGCGGCCTTGACCACCGCCCAGGTGGCCGGCCTGCAGACCGCCACCCTGGCGGCGTTGAGCACCGCCCAGGTCGCCGCGTTGACCACCGCCCAGGTGCGGGCGCTGACCACGGATCAGCTCAGCACCCTGTCCACCGCCGACGCCCGCGCCCTGACCGCCACGCAGCTGGCGGCCGTGTCCACCGCCCAGGTGGCAGCCCTGGGCAGCGACGCCCTGTCCGCGCTCAGCGCCAGCCAGGTGACCGGCTTGACCAGCGCCCAGGTCAGGGCGCTGACCACCGATCAGCTGAACGCGCTGACCACCGCCGACATCCGCGAATTCTCCGCCACCCAGGTCGCGACCCTGACGACGGACCAGGTGTCCGCCCTGGGCACCGCCAACCTGTCGGCGCTCAGCAGTGCCCAGGTGCCCAGCCTGACCAGCGCCCAGGTCAGGGCGCTGACCACCGACCAGCTGAACGCGCTGACCACGGCCGACGTGCGTGAGTTCAGCGCCACGCAGGTGGGCACGCTGTCCACCGGGCAGCTGTCGGCCCTGGGAACCAGCCAGCTGACGGCGCTGACCTCCCTGCAGCTGGCCGGCCTGACGACCACCCAAGTGGGGGCCCTGACCACCGACCAGGTGGCGGCCCTGACCACCGCGCAACTGGTCACCCTATCGGCCACCCAGGTGAAGGCCCTGACCACCGACCAGCTGTCGGCCCTGCCCACCGCCAACCTGCAGAAACTGACCGCCGCCCAGGTCTCGGCCCTGACGACGGCGCAGGTGGCGGGCCTGGCCACCGGCACCCTGACGGCCCTGACCACGGCCCAGGTGGTCAGCCTGACGGCGGCCCAGGTGGGGGCCCTGACCACCGACCAGCTGAACACCCTGTCCTCGGCGGAAGCGCGGGCCCTGACGTCCCTGCAATTGACCAGCCTCAGCACCAGCCAGGTGTCGGCGCTGGGCACCGCCTTCCTGACGGCCCTCAGCAGCACCCAGGTGGCCAGCCTGTCGGCGACCCAGGTGAAGGCCCTGACCACCGACCAGCTGGGCACCCTGCCCACGGCCGACGCCCGCGCCCTGACGGCCACGCAGGTGTCGGCCCTGACCACCAACCAGGTGGCGGCGCTGAGCAGCGACGCCCTGTCGGCGCTGACCGCCACGCAGGTGGCCGGCCTGACCTCCGCCCAGGTCCGCGCGCTGACCACCGACCAGCTGAACGGCCTGACCACCGCCGATATCCGCGAGCTGTCCGGCGCGCAGGTGGGTTTCCTGTCCACGGGCCAGATCGCGGCGCTGGGTACCGCCAACCTGTCGGCGCTCAGCAGCACCCAGGTGCCCAGCCTCGGCAGCGCCCAGGTCCAGGCCCTGACCACCGGCCAGCTGAACAGCCTGAACAGCGCCGACATCCGGGAACTCAGCGCCACCCAGGTGGGACAGCTGACCACGGCCCAGCTGTCGGCCCTGGGCACGGAGCAGCTGACATCCCTGTCGTCCAGCCAGATCGGCGGCCTGACCACGGCGCAGCTGAACACCCTGACCACCGGCCAGGTCGCCACCCTGACCACGGCGCAGGTCACCAGCCTGACCGCCACCCAGGTCAAGGCCCTGACCACCGACCAGCTGGACGCGCTCAGCACCGATACGGTGCGGACGCTGACGGGCACCCAGGTGGCCGCCCTGACCACGGCGCAGCTGGCGGGCCTCAGCACCGCCAACCTGTCGGTGCTGACCACCGCCCAGGTGTCCAGCCTGACGGCGGGGCAGGTGTCCAGCCTGACCACCGACCAGTTGAACACCCTGTCCACCGACGACGCCCGCGCCCTGACCGCCGCGCAGATCCAGGCCCTGACGACGGCGCAGGTCTCGCAGCTCAGCACCAGCTTCCTGGCGACGCTCAGCACCCCCCAGATCGCCAACCTCTCGGCCACCCAGGTCAAGGCGCTGACCACGGACCAGCTGGGCACCCTGTCCACCGCCGACGCCCGCGCCCTGACCGCCACCCAGGTCCAGGCCCTGACCACGGCCCAGGTATCCTCCCTGGGCACCGACGCCCTGTCAGCCTTCAGCGCCACCCAGGTGGGCAACCTCGGCAGCGCCCAGGTCCAGGCCCTGACCACCGGCCAGCTGAACAGCCTGACCACCGCCGATGTGCGTGAATTCACGGCGACCCAGGTGGGCCAGCTGACCACGGCCCAGCTGTCGGCCCTGGGCACCGCCCAGCTGACCGCCCTCTCCACCAGCCAAGTGCCCAGCCTGACCACGGCGCAGGTCAGCACCCTGACCACCGATCAGGTGGGGGCGCTGACGACGGCGCAGGTGACCAGCCTGTCGGCCGCCCAGGTCAAGGTGCTGTCCACCAGCCAGATCAACGCGCTCAGCACCGACACGATCCGGACGCTGACGGGGACCCAGGTGGCGGCCCTGACCACGGACCAGATCAGCGGCCTCGGCATCCCCTTCCTGTCCACCCTGACCACCGGCCAGGTGGCCAGCCTGACCACCCTGCAACTGCACGCCCTGGGCACCGACCAGCTGAACGCCCTGCCCACGGCGGACACGCGGGCCCTGACGGCGACGCAACTGAGCAGCCTGGGCACCGACCAGGTGAGCGGCCTGGGCACCGATTTCCTGCAGGCCTTGAGCAGCACGCAGGTGGCCAGCCTGACGGCCGCCCAGGTCAAGGTGCTGTCCACCAGCCAGCTGGACGCGCTGTCCACCGCCGACACCCGCGCCCTGACGGCCACGCAGCTGGCCGCCCTGTCCACAGACCAGATCGCCGGCTTGAGCACCGACAACCTGTCGGCCTTGAGCGCCACCCAGGTGAACAGCCTGAACAGCGCCCAGCTACAGTCGCTGGGCACCGACCAGTTGAACGCCCTGACCACCTCGGACATCACGGAGTTCACGGCCGCCCAGGTCGCCCTGCTGACCACTAGCCAGCTAGCGGCCCTGGACACCACCCACGTCGCGGCGCTGACCACGCCTCAGACCGCGGCGCTGACCACGGCGCAGATCACGGCCCTGACCACGGCCCAGGTGGCCGGCCTGACGACGGCCCAGGTGGCCGGCCTGTCGGCCACGCAGGTCAAGACGCTGAGCACCGACCAATTGAACGCCCTGTCGACCAGCGACGCCCGCGCGCTGTCGGCCACCCAGCTGGCCGCCCTGACGACGGCGCAGCTTTCCGGCCTCAGCACCGCGGTGCTGACGGCGCTGAGCAACACCCAGCTGAGCAGCCTGTCGGCCCCGCAGATCCAGGCGCTCAGCACCGATCAGCTGAACGCGCTCAGCACGTCGCAGATCAGGGGCCTGTCGCCCACCCTCATCACCGCGCTGACCACGGCCCAGATATCGGCGCTCGACACCGACAACCTCTCGGCGTTGAGCGGCCCGCAGGCCACCGTGCTGACCACGGCGCAGATCCAGGCGCTGACCACCAGCCAGTTGAACGCGCTGTCCACCGCCGACATCCGCGAATTGTCCGCCACCCAGTTGGGTGTTCTGACCACCAACCAGATATCCGCCCTGACCACGGGCGACGTGTCGAGCCTGACCGCGGCGCAGGTGGCCGCCTTGGGCACGGCGCAGGTCGGGGCCCTGACCACCAGCCAGGTGGCGGCGCTCACCACCACCCAGGTCTCCGGCCTGTCGCTGGCCCAGGTGAAGGCGCTGGGTACCGCGCAGCTGGACGCCTTGGCCACCGACCGCATCGTGAATCTGACGCCCGCGCAGGTGACGGCCCTGACCACGGCGCAATTGGCGGGCCTCAGCACCAGCAACCTGTCGGCGCTGAGCGGCACCCAGGTCGCCCTGCTGAACAGCACCCAGATCGACGCCCTGACCACGGCGCAGATCAGCGCCCTGACCACGGACGACATCCGCGAGTTCACCGTCAGCCAGGTGCCGATGTTCACCACCGATCAGATCCCGGGCCTCAGCACCGACCAGATCCTGGCGATGTCGTCGGACCAGGCCAACGCCTTCAGCGGCGACCAATTGGGCGTCTTCACTTCGGACCAGACCAACGCCTGGCAGACGGCCCGCACGTCATAAGGGGCGGGTGGGGGCGACGGGGCCGCCTTCAGGCGCCGGCCAGGCTCCACAGGGCGGTGCCGGCCACCAGGGGTCGGTCGCCATCATGGACCCGGACCTCGGTCACCAGCTGCGACCAGTTACGGCGGATCAGCCGCGCCTCACCCTGCACCAGGGTGCCGCGCGGGCCGCTGCCCAGGTGGTTCAGCGTCAAATTCAGCAGCACCGCCTCCCCCTCCGGCACGCCTTCGTCGCTGATGGCGCGCAGGCAAACCAGTTCGGCGAAGGACGCCAGGACGGAGGTATGGATTTGGCCGCCGGCCGCCAGGTGGCGCTCATCCGCCACGAAGGCGCGGACCCAGCCGCCGTCCCCGCCGCCACGGGCGGGCCGCCCCTCCCAGAAGGGGCCGATATGGGCGATGAAACCAGGCGTCACCGGGCACAGGGCCCAGCCCTCGGTACCCGCCTCCGCGCCGTCCGCCATCATGCCCTTGCCCCCCTTGGTTCCCAGGCGAACGATGTCAGCCGTTCACCCGCGTGAACTCGCGGAAGGTCACGGCGATCTTGTCCTCGACGATGGTGACCTCGCCCCGGCCCACGGTGCGGCCGGAAACGATGATGTCGGACAGGTCGTCGATCTTGCGGTCCAGTTCCACGATGGCGCCGCGGCCCAGCTTCAGCAGATCGCGGACGCGAATGGTTGATGTGCCCAGCACCACCGACACCTCGACCACCGTGTCGTAGATGGCCGACAGCTCGGTGGATGAGGCCATGGATTGGCCGCCACCGCCGAACATGGCGTCGATATCGTCCTGGTTGCTCATGTCGCCGGATCCGTATTCGCAAATCCCGCCCGTGGGATACCGGATGACATTACCATGACCCGGCAGGCAAGCGAGTGGCGATTTGGATGGATGGGCCGGCGCGGTTCGCGCGGGCGGGCGCCTAAATCCAGCAGGCCATGGCCAGTCCGGGAATTTCCGCGTCGGCGCCCCGCCCCGCCTCGTCCCAGACGTGCGCCTCCACCCGGTTCCGGCCGCCGGTCTTGGCACGGTAGAGCGCCTGGTCGGCCGCGTGGACCAAGGCGGCCCAATCGACGCCGGGCGCGAGATTGGCGCGGCCGACACTGACGGTGCACCGAACCGGCGCTTGCGGGTCCACGACCAGGTCGGCGACGGCCTTGCGGATCCGCTCCGCCACGGCGGCCACCGTGGCCGCGTCGGCGTCAGGCAGGGCGACCGCGAATTCCTCGCCGCCGACGCGGCCCAGGATATCCGTCGCGCGGATGACGCCGGCGATGGCCTGCGCGACGCGCGTGATCACGACGTCGCCCATGCCATGGCCCCACCGGTCGTTGATGGCCTTGAAGTGGTCGATGTCGACCATCAACGCCGCCAGCATGCCGCCCCGCTGCTGGGCCCGCGCCACCAGGCGCTCCCCCTTTCCCAAAGGACGCGGCGATTGGCGATGCCGGTCAAGGGGTCTTGCTCCGCCAGGCGGATCAGGCGCGCCTGCAACCGCTGCCCCACCATCCACAAATAGCCGAGGGTCAGCGTGAAGGTGACACCGGCCCGCAGCATCAGCCCTATGGAGGTGGTGGAATCACGCACATCACCGATCACCACCCGGCCGTGCGGCAGCACCATCAGCGCTTCCCAACCCATGCGGGTCAGCAGCACCGCCGCCCAGGCCACGTTGAATCCCGCCATCGTCCAGGCGGCGATCCTCAGATCGCGCTCCGCATGGCGGAGCAGCAGCCAGGCGCAACCCGTCGCCAGCAGGAGGCGGCAGCCGCACCCCAGGATGACGTTGATGGGCAAGTTCAGACCGACCCCCAGGAAAAGGCCGATCTTGGCGCACGACAGCGCCGCCGCCGGAAGCAACAGCCAGAGGGTCCGCCGGGGCCGGTTCAGGAACGACAGGATGCCGACGTAAGCCAGCATCGTTCCCCAATCCAGCAAGAGGTTGCCGATCAAACTGAACGCCGGTATGGGCCGGTTGGCGTGGGGCGTCAGGACAATCAGCAAGCCAGCGGCATTGAACAGGTTCGAGGAAACCCAGAACCAGACCGCCCTGCCCGCCTTCAGCGTACGACCGACGGGAAACAAGCAGAAGGCGGCGATGACATGCAGCAGAATATTCACGTCGAGAAGTGTCAGGACATGCATTTCACTTCCACCGCCGCGCAATACCGATAACGGCCGGATATTCCCCATGGCATCGACCGGGGCGCCCGCGACAGGACAGCGAAAATAAATCCGTCAACCGAACACCGGAACCCAGTAGTGATACTAGCACACAACTGTTCCCGGAGTGGACTATGCCGGCGCACTACCTGGAAATGCAAATCTGCAAAATCAGGGGAGCCGGGCGGAAGCGGTGCGCCGGTGGGCCACGAAGGCCGCCGCTTCCCGCCAGGGCTCCAGCGTGAAGAAGCGCCGCGCCTGGCCGGAGGGGGACGGCAGGACGAACAGGGTGACGCCCTCGAAATCCTGGGCCTGCCGCCCGTAGACGGGGCTGCCGATCAGCCCGAAATGCCCGGCCAGGAAGACGGACGCGGCCGTCTTGCTGGTGAAGGCCACGGCGCCGGGACGATGGCGCCGCATCTTCTCCACGAAGGACGCCACGTCATAGGCGGCGGGGTCCAGGTCGACGTCGTTGCCGAACTGGGTCTTGTTCAGGTCGGTCAGGCCCAGCCCCAGGGTCGGCAGGATGGGATATTCCTGGGGTTTCAGCCGCGTGGGCGTGAATCCGGCGGCGTGCAGGCTGGGCCAGAAGGCGTTGCCCGGCTTGGCGTAGTAGGCCCTGGCCTCCATGGAGGCGCGGCTGGGCGCCGTGCCGCAGAACACCAGGTGAAGGCCGGGGACGAGGACGTCGGGGATCAGCATGGCGCAAAGATAGGGACGCCCCCGATCCCGCGCCAGTGATCATGTTTATCCGCCCTCAGATGCCGGGTGGCCGCATCCGCTGGCTTCACTCCGCCGGCTGCTGCGCCAACTCGTCCTGATGACCGCCGACGGTGCGGGCGATGGTGAAGAAATTGACCAGCACGCCGAAGGCGACGAACAGCAGGCCATCGATGTAGCCCGCCAAGTCGGTGGATCCGGCGGCGAAGAACAGGCCCAGCACAGCCACGATGATGCCCATGCCATGAACGATGACGGCCGGCAGGGTGTTGGACGCTTTCATGGGAACTCACTCCATCAGGTCAGGTGTCAAACGGGCCGCTTGGGCAGCGGTGTTTCATCCTCGTACAGGATGCGGGTGGCGGAGCCGTCGAGGTCCTCGAACTGGCCGTCGCGCACCGCCCAGAGGAAGGCGCAAAGCCCCAGCCCGCCCAGCAGCAGGGCGGCGGGGATGAGGAAAAGCAGGCTGTTCATCATTGACCTCCGTCGGGGGATTTCTTACCGCCCAGGCGCAGGGCGTTGGCCATGACCGCCAGGGACGATCCCGACATGGCGGCGGCGGCCACGAACGGCGTGGCGAGGCCGGCCATGGCCACCGGCACGGCGCACAGGTTGTACAGCAGGGTGAAGGCCAGGTTCTGGCGCACCAGGGCGCGGGCCCGCCGGGCCACGGCCAGCGTCTCCGCCACCGCGGCCAAGCCATCGCCCTGGAACACCACGTCAGCCGCCGTCTGGGTCACGTCCACGGCGCTGGCCGGGCTGAGCGAGACGTCGGCGGCGGCCAGCGCCGCGGCATCGTTCAGCCCATCGCCCACCATCAGGACGTTCCGCCCTTCCGCCCGCAGCGCCGCCAGGTGCGCGCACTTGTCGGCCGGCCGGGCATCGGCACGCACGATATCGATGCCGACCTCCGCCGCCAGGGCCTGGGCGGTGACGGCGCGGTCGCCGGACAGCAGCTCCACCCGGTAGCCGGCGGCCTTCAGCTCCGCCACCACGGCGGCGGCGTCGCGGCGGGGCCGGTCGGCGAACAGAAAGCGCCGGGGCGGCTGGCCACAGCGGCTGAACCACAGCTCCGGTCCCGCCCGCCCCTCGTCGTCCGCATCCGTCACGCCGCAGAAGGCTCTGGAGCCCAGGCGGACGAAGCCCTGCGGTCCCCTCCAGCGCAGGCCGCCCCCCGGCACCTCCACCACGCCCTCGGCAACCGGGCCGGGGCCGGCGGCGCGGGCCAACGCCCGCGACAGGGGATGACGCGACGCGCGGGCCAGCCGGGCGGCCAGCTCCAGCTCCGCCGCCGTCAGGGTGGGGTCGGGCAGCAGGTCGGGACGGCCCAGGGTCAGGGTGCCGGTCTTGTCGAACACCACGGTGTCCACCGGCGCCAGGCGTTCCAACGCCGTGGCGGATTTCAGCAGGATGCCCTGGCGCATCAACCGGCCGCTGGCCGTGACCTGCACCGCCGGCACCGCCAGCGCCAGGGCGCAGGGGCAGGTGATGATCAGGACGGATACGGCGATCAGCAGCGCCTGGTACCAGGCGGCATGGCCCAGGAACACCCAGGCCAGGAATGTGGTCAGCGCCGTCAGATGCACCACGGGCGTGTAGGCCCGGGCGATGCGGTCGGCCAGCAGGACATGGCGCGCCCGCCCCTGCTCCGCCGCCTCCAGCAGGCGTACCATCTCGGCCAGCAGCGTGCCCTCGCCGCTAGCCGTGGCGGTCAGGCGCAAGGGGGCGGTGCGGTTGATCATGCCGGCGAAGACCTGGGCGCCGGGCGCCACCGCCAGGGGCAACGTCTCGCCCGTCACCAGGCTGGCATCCAGGTCGGACACGCCCTCGGCCACCGTGCCGTCCACGCCGATGCGCTCCCCCGCCGCGACCAGCACGGTGGCGCCCAGGGACACCCGGGCGGGCGGCACCACCTGGGGCAGGCCGTCGGCGTCCAGAACCGTCACGGGCGCCTGGTTCAGGGCCAGCAAATGGGCGGCGGCCGAACGCGCCCGGCCGCGCGCCCGACTGTCCAGATAGCGGCCCACCAGCAGGAAGAACAGCAACATGACGGCGCCGTCGAAATAGGCGTGCTCCCCATGCTGGGCCGTCATCACCACGCTCATGCCCGTGGTCAGCAGCACGCCCACCGAAATGGGCACGTCCATATTGGTACGCCCGGCCCGCAACGCCGCCAGGGCCGACTGGAAGAAGGGCTGGCCGGCGATGGCCACCGTGGGCAGGGCGATCAGGGCCGATACCCAGTGGAGCAGCGTGCGGGTGGCGTCGCCCATGGCGTCCGCCCCTGACCAGACGGAAACGGACAGCAGCATGACGTTGGCGGCGGCGAAACCCGCTAGCGCCAGACGGCGCAGCAGGGCTCGTTCCTGTGCCGCCGCCGGGTCGGCCCCCGCGCCGGCGCCACCGAAGGGTGCCACGCGGTAACCCAGCCCCGTCACCAGCCGGGCGTAGTCCACGGCCTGGGCGGGCGCGCCAGTCCAGCGCAGGGTCAGGCAGCGCGTGGTCAGGTTGGCCCGGGCGGAGCGCACCTCGGGATGGTGCTTGGTCACCGCCGCCTCGATCAGCCACAGGCAGGCGCCGCAGTGCAAGCCGTCGACGCTGAGGCGCAGCAGGCAGCTGCCGTCCGGCGCCACCGCCACCGCATCGGGCAGGCCCAACAGGGGATCGGCGCCGTCCCCGTCATCCGCCACGGCGGGGGCAGCGGCCTCCGCCGGCCGACGGTCGTAATAGGCGTCCAGCCCCAGGTCATGGATCAGGGTGTAGGCGCCGGCGCAGCCCTGGCAGCAGAAGGCGCCCCGCTCCGTCGCCGCCCCCATCAGGGGCTGACCGCAGTGCCGGCAGTGCGCCGTCAGGCTGTCCAAGGGCATGGCCGCGTCCTCCCCGCCCCTACTTCACGAACAGCCGGCGGGTCAGGTGGTACCAGTCGGCCCCCTTCTCCGCCTTCAGCTTCAGGTCCCACTGCCCGTGCTTGGGCAGGGCGACGCTGGCGGTGTAGCGGCCGTTGCCGGCGGCGGTGAAGGTCAGCGGCACGTCGGGCATGATGTCGATGGGCCGTACCAGCCGTCCCGTCAGGGCCATGCCGTCCAGGGCGGCGCCGTCGCGGTCACTGACGCGCACGGTCAGCACGCCCGTGCCCTTGGGGCCGTCGCCCCAGGGCTCGATATCCGCGTCGAACACCCAGCCCAAGGCGTCCTGCTGGGCCTGGGCCTGCAGCACCTTGTTGTATTCGATGCCGCGCTCATAAGGCTTGGCGGTGACGATGCCGGTCCAGCTGTGCAGGGCGACATAGATCAGGATGCTGTTCACCACGATCACCACACCCATGCCGCCCACGAAGATCCACGGGATCAAGGAGCGCTTGGGCTTGAGCGGCTGGCGGCCGGGCATTTCGATGACGGTCATGACGGTCACTCCTCGGGATCAGGGCTTGGCGCCGGGGCCCATGAAGACGCCTTCGTAGAAGGTGGTGTGGGCGGGGATCGGCTCCCGCTCCGTCAGGCTGAACACCAGGGGGATGGAGCCCTGGGCGCCGCCGTCGCGGGTCATCGACTGGCGAGGCAGGCTGACGAAGACGCGGAAGGTGGCGACGGCATCGCCGTGGACGGCCAAGGTCACGCCGTCCGCGCCATGCGCCTCGCCCACGTCCTGCACCGCCACGGTGGCGCCCGGCTGGCCGACCACGCCCAGACTGAAGGCGCTCTCGCCCCGCCGCTTGTTGATGACCTTGATGGTGTAGCCGTTGCGCAGACTGCCATCCGACAGGGTGACGTACAGGGGGGCCCGGTCGCGCAGCACGCTGATGCCCATGGTGGTGCGCGTCTCCAGGGCCGTCAGCATCACGCCTCCCACTATCGCCAGCACCAGGGCGTAGATCACGACGCGCGGCCGCACCAGGCGATAGCGGTTGGACTGGCCCTGGGCCTTGGCTTCCTGGTTGGCCAGGGTATCGAAACGGATCAGGTTGGGCGGGCGATCGACCTTGGCCATGATGTCGTTGCAGCTGTCGATGCACAGGCCGCAGCCGATGCATTCCAGTTGCTGGCCATCGCGGATGTCGATGCCGGTGGGGCAGACGGTGATGCACTGGCCGCAGTCGATGCAGTCGCCCCGCCCTTCCCAGCTGGTGCCGGCCTTGTGCGGTCCGCGCCGCTCCCCCCGCCAGGCCTCATAGGTCACAACCAGGGAATGCACGTCCAGCATCGAGCCCTGGATGCGCGGCCAGGGGCACATATAGGTGCAGACCTGCTCGCGCGCCCAGCCGGCCAGCGTATAGGTCGTCGCCGTGAACAGGCCGACGAAGAAATATTCGCTGACCGTCGCCTGGCCGGTGAACAGGCCCTTCAGCGCCGTGGGCGCGTCGTCGAAATACAGGACCCAGGCGCCACCGGTCGCCAGCGAGATGGCCAGCCAGGCGGCGTGCTTGGCCGTCTTGCGCAGCGCCTTCCCGCGCGTCCAGGGTTGGCGGTCCAGGCGGATGCGGGCGCCGCGATCGCCTTCGACCCAGCGCTCCACCGCCATGAACAGGTCGGTCCACACTGTCTGCGGGCAGGCGTAGCCGCACCAGACACGCCCCGCCAGCGCCGTCACCAGGAACAGGCCCACGGCGGCCAGCACCAGGAGGCCGGTGATGTAGTAGACCTCCTGCGGCCAGATCTCGATGCCGAAGAAATAGGCGCGCGGCGCCGACAGGTCGATCAGCACGGCCTGACCGGGCGCCCCCGGCCCCCGGTCCCAACGCAGCCAGGGCACGGTGTAATAGACGGCCAGGCAAAGGGCGAGGACGGCCCACTTGATGGTGCGGTACCGGCCGGACACGGCCTTGGGATAAACCTTGATGCGCTCGGCATACAGGCTGCCCGTGTCACCATTCTCCAGGTCCACCTTGATGGAGCGGGGGCGGCCATCGCGGGCGGCGGAGGCCCGGGCCGCCTTGGCGGGGCGGTCCAATACCTCACCGCCCTGTTCCTCTCCGGCGGGGCGGCCATCCGTGGGTGTCGTGTCCATGGGTCGGTCCATTCGGTGTCAACCGCGTGGCGGGGCCCCAACGGTTGGGCCACCAACGCGGATATGGAGGGACCCTATGCCCCGGCCGCCCCCCCGCCTTGCGCTAGATCAACCGCCCATTGGGCGCCGCCGCACCGCGACAGCAGGTCACGGGCGTGAAAACAACCGCTTGCCAAGCGTCAAAAGCCAGGATCGGGAAAAGAAAAACCCCCGCCGGATGGGTATGCGGCGGGGGTTCTCTCGTGCGGACCCAGGGCGGGGTCCCCCTGTAACAACTACTGGGGGAAGCGGGCGTCGGGGAATTGGGGGAAGGATGGTCCCATCCCCCCGGCGTCTTACTTCCCACCACCCAGGGTGTGCACGTAGGCGGCCAACAGCTTGACGGTGGCGGGGTCCAGGCGTTCGCTCCACGCCGGCATGCTGCCGCGCCGGGCGTAAGTGATGGTCTGGACGACCGTGGCCTTGTCCCCGCCATAGAGCCAGATGGCGTCGTTCAGGCGGGGGGCGCCCACGTCGGGGTTGCCGTCGCCCTTCTCGCCGTGGCAGGCGGCGCAGTTGTCCGCGAACACCTGGGCGCCGCGGCCGGCGGCCGCCTTGTCCGTTCCGGTGTTCGACAGGCTCAGCACATATTCCGCCACGTCGTTGATCTGCTCCTTGGTCAGCAGGCCGTCGGCGCCGAAGCGCGGCATGTCCGACACGCGGGAGTCCGGGTTGGAATTGCGCACGCCGTAGGTGACGGTCTGCAGGATCTGCTCCGGCGTGCCGCCCCACAGCCAATCGTCGTCGGCCAGGTTGGGGAAGCCCTTGCCCCCGGCGCCGCCGGCGCCGTGGCAGGCGGCGCAGTTTTCGGCGAAGGCGATGTGGCCGGCGGCCTGCACGTAACCACGCAGCTCCGGATCCTTCTCGACGTCGCCGATGGGCGTGGCCAGCAGCTTGGCCTTCAAAGGCGCCAGGGTCTGCTGACGGGTGTCCAGCGCGGACTTGACCGTGTCGCGCTGGGTCCAGCCCAGCACCCCCTTGGTGTGGGAGTGCAAGGACGGCCAGGCGGGATACAGCACGGTGTAGACCAGGGCGAAGGCGATGCAGGCGTAGAAGGTGTACAGCCACCACTTGGGCAGCGGCGTGTTCAGTTCCTTGATGCCATCCCATTCATGGCCGGTGGTCTCCCGGCCCGTATGGGCGTCTTTTTCGATGTGGGTCGACATGGGGGGACCTCAGCCTTTCATAGTCGGCGCCGACCGCCGTACGGGTAGGGGACGGTCGGCGTCATCCAGCAGCGGGATACGGGCGCAGTCGTCCAGGCGGCGCCGGCGCGAGGGCCAATAGGCCCAGATGCCGATGCCGCTGAACAAGGCCACGAACCACACCAGCCATACTTGCGAGATCAGGGCGTGGAACTCTTCCATGGCGTCCCCCTCACTGATGCAGGTCTTCGGGCTGCAGCTTGCTGAACTCGACCAGCGTGCCCAGCATCTGCAGGTAGGCCACCAGGGCGTCCATCTCCGTCAGCTCCGCGCTTTCGGTGTTGAACTTGCCCACCACCGCCTTCGGGTACCGCTTCAGCAGGCCGCTGGTGTCGGCGTCCGGGTCGGCCTGGGCCTTCAGGTCGGCGGCGGCGTTGGCGATCATGTCGTCGGTGTAGGGAACGCCCACGGTGCGCAGGGTCTTCAGGTGGTCCTGGATGTTGGGCACCGACAGCGGACGGCTGGCCAGGAAGGCGTAGGTCGGCATGATCAACTCCGGCACCACGGCGCGCGGGTCCTTCAGGTGGGCGACGTGCCAGTCGTTGGAATACTTGCCGCCGACGCGGGCCAGGTCCGGACCGATACGCTTGGACCCCCACTGGAAGGGATGGTCGTACATGCTTTCCGCCGCCAGGCTGTAGGGGCCATAGCGCTCCACCTCATCACGGAAGGTGCGGATCTGCTGGCTGTGGCAGACGTAGCAGCCCTCGCGGATGTAGATGTTGCGGCCCATCTGCTCCAGCGGGGTGTAGGGGCGCACGCCGCCCACCCGCTCGATCGTGGTTTCGATGGAGAACAGGGGCACGATCTGCACCAGGCCACCGATGGACACGGTGATCAGGGTCAGCAGCGCCAGGATGACGACGTTCTTTTCGACGATGGCGTGAGAGAATTTCATTTTCGGTCCCTCCGCTCACTCGGCCGCGACCAGGCCCGCGGGCCGGTCTTCCGCCAGCGGCTGGCCATGCTTCACGGTGCGGATCAGGTTGAAGGCCATGATGATGGCGCCGGTCAGGAACAGGACGCCGCCCATGCCGCGGATGATGTAGTAGGGGTGCATGGCGGCCACCGTCTCGACGAACGAGTACTGCAGGAAGCCCATGTCGTCGTAGGCGCGCCACATCAGGCCCTGCATGATGCCCGACACCCACATCGAGGTGATGTAGAGCACGATGCCCAGGGTGGCGGTCCAGAAGTGCCATTCGACCAGCGTCTGGCTCCACAGCCCCTTACGCCGCCACAGCACCGGCACCAGGTAGTACAGGGCGCCGAAGGTGACGAAGGCGACCCAGCCCAGGGCACCGGAGTGCACGTGGCCGATGGTCCAGTCGGTGTAGTGGCTGAGCGCGTTCACCGGCTTCACCGACATGACGGGGCCTTCGAAGGTGCTCATGCCGTAGAAGGCGACGGCGGTGACCGTGAAGCGCAGCGACGGGTTGGTGCGCAGTTTGTCCCAGGCGCCCGACAGGGTCATGATGCCGTTGATCATGCCGCCCCAGCTGGGCATCCACAGCATGATGGAGAACACCATGCCCAGGGTCTGCGTCCAGTCCGGCAGGGCCGTGTAGTGCAGGTGGTGCGGGCCGGCCCAGATGTAGAGGAAGATCAGGGCCCAGAAGTGGATGATGGACAAGCGGTAGGAATAGACCGGCCGCTCCGCCGCCTTGGGGATGAAATAGTACATCATGCCCAGGAAGCCGGCGGTCAGGAAGAAGCCCACCGCGTTGTGGCCGTACCACCACTGGATCATCGCGTCCTGCACGCCGGCGAAGGCGCCGTAGCTCTTCGTGCCGGTGAAGCTGACGGGCACCGCCAGGTTGTTGACGATGTGCAGCATGGCGATGGTGATGATGAACGCCAGGTAGAACCAGTTGGCCACGTAGATGTGCGGCTCACGCCGCTTGATCAGCGTGCCGGCGAACACGATCAGGTAGGCGACCCAGATGATGGTCAGCCACAGATCGGTGTACCACTCGGGCTCGGCGTATTCCTTGCCCTGGGTGATACCCATCAGGTAGCCCGTGCCGGCCAGCACGATGAACAGCTGATAGCCCCAGAAGATGAACCAGGCCGGCAGCGCGCCGCCGAACAGGGGGGCGCGGCAGGTGCGCTGGACCACGAAGAAGGAGGTGCCCAGCAGCGCGTTGCCGCCGAAGGCGAAGATGGCCGCGGACGTGTGCAGCGGCCGCACGCGGCCGAAGCTGGTCCATTCCAATCCGAAATTCAGCGCGGGAAACGCCAACTGGAAGGCAATCAGGACGCCGACCGTGAAGGCGGCGATGCCCCAGAACATGGTCGCGATGGTGAACGCGCGGACCACATCCTCCACATAGGCTTCCCGGCTGGCGGGACGGGCCGCCGTGATGGGCACCCCCCCGGAAACCGCTACACTCATGACACCCCCCGAATATGGGCTCAAGCGGCAGGGACGCGGGGGGTTGCGGCCCCCGCGCCTCGGTCCCTCAAGACAACGATTGCGGGCATCGGCGGCCTGGTTACCCAGGTGGTGTCCGTCGGGCGACGGGGCCGATGCACCTCAGCGTCCGCACTGTGATGGCGGCCACACCCCGCCGCATTGACCTGCGTCAAGCCGCCATCCATCAACCTGGCGTATGGTTGGGTGAGTGACGGATGGCCCGGCAAGAAGGCCTCCGGGGCGCGGTTGGCGTTGCAACCCTGGGCGGAGGAGCACCAAGGCCATGACGGCGATGACGGACGGGACCCTGATCCCGGTTTTCACCCATCCCTCGCCCGCCGTGCGGCGGGTGCCGATGGACCGGCCATGGCACTGGCTGCGGCTGGGGTGGGACGACATGGCGGCGACGCCGCCGATCAGCCTGGGCTATGGTCTGATATTGGCGGCGGTGGGCTTCTTCGCGACCGCCGTGGCCATCCTGAACGGCTGGCTGGCCCTGCTGCTGCCGCTGACCGGTGGCTTCATGCTGCTGGCGCCCCTGCTGTCCGTCACCTTCTACGAGGCGTCGCGCCGGCGGGAAAGGGGGCTGCCCCCCGACGCCACCGCCTGCCTGAACGCCTGGCGCGACAACCTGTCCGCCATCGGCGCCTTCGGCGTCGTGCTGCTGCTGATGCACCTGTTCTGGGTACGGCTGGCCACCCTGCTCTACGCCCTGATGCTCAGCGACGCGCATGTGCCGCCGGAGGGCTTGGCCGCCGTGCTGCTGACCCCGGCGGCCCTGCCCTTCCTGATCGTGGGCACGCTGCTGGGGGCGGCCCTGGCGCTGGCCACCTTCACCATCAGCGTGGTGACCCTGCCCCTGCTGCTGGACCGCGACGTCGGCGTCCTCACCGCCGTCGCCACCAGCATCACGGCGGTGCGGGCCAACCCCCGCGCCATGCTGCTGTGGGCCGGCCTGATATCCTTCGCGGTGGCGCTGGGCATGGCCACGCTGTTCATCGGCCTGGTGCCGCTGCTGCCCCTGATCGGGCACGCCAGCTGGCACGCCTACCGCGACATCGTGCGCCTGCCCGCCGTGATCACGCCGGTCACATCGGAAGCATGAGGAACAACCTCATGCCATCTAGGAGGCGACCGCCTCCGCCGGGGATTTCCGGAAAGCGAAGCGGAAATGCCCGCGCCCGGCGATTGAGGGAATAAGCTCAGCTGAACTGCAGCATGGACGGCGCCTTGTCGATGATCTCTTCCAGGATCATCTCGGCCGTCTCCAGCTCGCTGCGGATGGATTTATTCAGGCGGCTGGCGTATTCGGGCTTGCGCAGCTTCTCGCTGGCCTCATACAGGCTGCGCAGCTCCGTCACGAAGATTTCGCGGGCGCCCAGGGGCAGCACGGTCTTGGCCGACAGCACGAAGAAGAAGCGCATGCTGGCCCGCACCAGCAGGCTCAGCATCAGGGTGTCCAGCTGGGCGTAGCGCTCGCGCACCTCGTCGGCGGGGCCGTCCATGCTGCGCAGGCGGCCTTCCACCAGGATGCACAGGGCGCGGAACTCCCCCACCTTGTTGCGGAAGGCGTTGTAGGCCTCGAAGCTGTCGCGGGCGGCCGCGGCCTCCGCCTGCTTGGCCAGCTGCGTGGATTCGCGCGCCTGGCGTTCCAGCGCATCCAGGAGACCCACCACTTCCTTGCGGGCGTAAACGCGTCTGACCACGGGGCTTCCATCCTGTCTGGGCTACAGCACCCTGTATACCGGCCCCGCCCGGCGGATCAAAGGCCCCTGGCGGGCGGGTGGCCATGCACCAAGGGGTGGCCCTAGTCCAATGGGCGTCGCGCGTCGAAATAGGTGTTCCCGCCTTCGTCGGCATGCAGGCCCGACAGGCGCATGCCGGCACGCTCCAGCGCCAGCTGATAGGCGTCCTCCCCCAGGGACAACGACGGCCGCCTCGTCAGGGTGTCCCGCCATTCACAAGCTTGGCGGGGTGCCGTGAACAGGAAGCGCCCGCCGCGTTCCAAGGCGCCGGCCACGCGATCGATGACCTGACGCTGACCGTCGGCTGGCAGCAGGAACAGCAGCCCGATGGCCACGGCGCCATCGAACGTCCGCCCGAACAGGCCGCTGGTCTCCGCCGCCTCGCAGACCACCTCGGCGGAGGGAAGGCGGCGACGGAATTCGGCCACGAGAACCGGCGACGCGTCGACCCCGAAGACCCGGAAGCCGTCGGCGATCAGGGTCGCCGCGATGGGCGTCCCCGAGCCGCAGCCGACATCCACCACCGCCCCGCCCGGTGGCAGCCCCCGCGCCCATCGCCGCACGGTGTCGGCACCGACGCCCGACCGCACCCTGATGAACTCGGGCGCGATCGCGTTCCAGCCGTTGGAATGGTCGATGCTCAAGATACCTCCTCGTCCCGATGCCGTCAGGGTGCCGGCGACAGCGTCCCCTCGGTGAACAGTTTGAAGGATGGTGGCGACCCCGGCGGCGCGATCTCGAACCGCACGGCCAGGCGACCGCCCGCCAGCCCCTCATAGGTCAGGCGGAAGGTGGGGTTCGCCGGGGCGGGATCACTGGTGAACTGCACGCGATGGCCAGGTTCCAGGTCGGTGACGCGGTAGTGGATGACGTGCCCGACCGTGTCGAAGAAGTCGGCGCGCAAGTGCCCGCCCTCCGCATACATGGTCATGACCATGTCCAGGTCGCCACCCTCCACCATGTGGGTGCGGTCGCGGCGCACCAGCAGGGTGCCGTTCAGGTCCGGCGTGATCTCCGACGTGCCGCCCTGGTTGGGCCGCGCGGCCGGATCGGTGTCGGCGACGCGCTTGCCCACCAGGAAAGAGAGGGCCGCCAAGGACTCGGCCGCCATCGCCTGGGGTGCCACCGCGAGCGTCGCCAGCACGGCCACCGCCAACCGCTTAGACCGCCTCATCATAAGCCTCCTTCAGCCAGGCCAGCACCGCGGCGTCCACGTCGGTCACGGTGACCAGCTTCACCCGGTGGGTGAACATGGCGTTGAAACTGCCCGACGCCTCCAGCCGGCCTTCCGGCGGACGGGCCTTCAGCACCAGGCCCAGGTCGAGGCGGGTGCGCGTCGACGGCTGGATCAGGGCGAACTGCTTGCGCCGGCGGATGCTGACATTGGCCTTCTTGGGCGCCACCTCGACGTCGGGCCCGAATGCCATCACCGCCGCGACCAGGGCGTCATGGAGGGGGCGCAGCCCCGCCTTGCCCTCGAACAGGTGCGCCACGGGATCGTCGACGGAGCGCGGCGCCGCGTCAGCCAGGGCACGCTTGGCGACATGGTTGGCATAGCCGTGGCCGAAGCCATGCTCCGCTTTCAGCCAAGTCACCATCTCTCCGTGCTTGGTCAGGCCCTGCGCCCGAATGCGTCCCACCCACACGGCCACCGGCTGCCCCGACGCCGCCTCGATGTTCCGTTCCAGTGTCGCGATCGCGTCTTCCACCGACGCCATGGCCACCCCCATTCCTGTTCCTGGTTCCGGCACCCGCCCCGTCTTCCCGGGAACCGGCGCCGTCATGCATTCTATGGTCGGCCTGTTGACAGCATGGTGGCAAGATGGCGCGTCGCGCGGAGAGGTTGTTGATCCTACTGGATCTGCTGCGGAGCCGCCCGGTGGTGACGGCGGCCACCCTGGCCGAGGCCCTGGAGGTTTCCGCCCGGACGGTTTATCGCGACATCGAGGCGCTGCTGGCCGCCGGCGTTCCCATCCGGGGGGAAGCCGGCGTGGGCTTCAGTCTGGGCCAGGGCTATTTCCTGCCGCCCCTGACCCTGACGGAGGATGAGGCGGAGATTCTGGCCTTCGGCGCCCGGGTGCTGAGCATCTGGAGCGACGGCGCCCTGGCGGCGCAGGCGGAGATGGCGCTGACCAAGATCCGGGCCGTGCTGCCCAAGGCTGCCCGCGACAGCGCGGCGCGGGAGATCCTGTGGGCGCCCCCATGGGTGACCCGCCACCCGCCGGCGGTGGACCTGCTGCAGTTGAAGCGCGCTGCCCAGCGGCGGCAGTACCTGCGCATCACCTATGAGACCCTGAACGGCACCCTGAGCGAGCGATCGATCCGCCCCCTGTCGCTCAGTTTCTTCGGGCCCGTGTGGCTGCTGATCGCCTGGTGCGAATTGAAGGCGGACTTCCGCTGCTTCCGCCTGGACCGCCTGCGGGCGTCGGAGGTGCTGGACCAGACCTTCCGGGATGAGCCGGGCAAGCGCCTGGCCGACTTTCGCCGCGCCAAGGGCGAGGCGGTGGCGCGGGAGATGGCCGGCAGCGGGGTTTAGTCCAGCGCCGCCAGCCGCACTGGCCGTTCCTGGCGCGACACCGGCAGTTGCGACAGGGTCAGCGCGATGCGCCGCCGCAGGAAAGGGGTGCCGATAATCAGGGGCAGGAGGTGACGGCGCAGCAGCCGGCCCCACCAGCCGTCGGCCAGTAGGCCGACGCGGGAAATCAGGTCCGTGCCGCGCAGCACGCCACGCGCCACGGGCAGGCGGTCCTGGGCGTAGCGGTCCAGCACGCCCTCGTCCTTCCTTCCCCGCCCGCCCCGGCGCAGCGTCTCCGTCAGGCGGGCACCCAGGTTCAGGGCGTCCTGGATGCCGGTGTTCATGCCCTGGCCGCCGGCGGGGCTGTGGATGTGGGCGGCGTCGCCGGCCAGGAATACCCGGCCGTGGCGCAGCCGCCGCACCATGCGGTGGTGGATGGTGAAGCGGGTCAGCCAGGTGGCCTCCCCCAGCACCAGGGGCAGGCCGGACACGGCGCGGGCAAGCGTGCTGAAGGCGGCCAGGTCGATCTCCGCCTCCGGCACCGGCGGATCGCCCTTGGGAATCACCACCAGGCGGCACAGCGTGGGATGGTTCGCATCCTTCAGGGGGAAGAAGGCCATGGCGCCCACCTCCGTACTGAAGAAGCGCACGGAGTCGTGGCCCAGATCCGCGTGGCCCGGGCCCCAGTCCAGCGTCACGTCGGCCAGTAGGAAGGTGCCGGGATAGGAGCCACCGGCGAAACCGGCGCCCACCTGGTGGCGCACCACGCTGTGGGCGCCGTCGCAACCGGCGACATAGGCGGCGCGCACCAGCTCGATGCCGCCATCGGGCCGGCGCACCTCGCACTGCACGCCGTCGCCGTCCTGCCGCAGGCTGGCCAGCTCGTGGTTCCAGTCGACGGTCACGCCGAAGGCCGCCGCCTGCTCCGCCAGCAGCCGCTCCGTCTCTCCCTGCGGCAGCACCAGGACGAAGTTGTAGGGGCTGGGCAGGCCGCCCATATCCACCGGGATGGGCCGCCGGTCGCCCAGATGGAAATGCACGGTGCGCACGGGCTGGCCCGTGGCCACCATGCGCGCCGGGAGGCCCACGCCGAACACGTCGGACAGCGCCTCCAGCGTGCCGGCGTGTACGCCCAGCGCCTTTGATTTCCGGGAGCGCCCCACCGCCTTGTCGATCACCCGCACGGACACGCCGGTGCGGCCCAGCATGGCCGCCAGCGCCAGGCCCGTGGGACCGGCCCCCACCACCAGGACCGCCACATCCATATCGCTGCTCAAGTCCGCGTCCTCCCACCCCGTGCCCAGGAACTGGCCGCTTACTTCTTGTTAGTTCTCTGCCGATATGCTCCCGCTTCACGCGCGCCGCAATGCGCACCTTGGCAATAGGGCGCCTTTATCCAGTTCACGAGGGGCGCCCGGGGATTAAGGTGGACGGCCAACGGCGCCTGAGGGTAAGCATGAGGCCGGTTTGTTCTGCTGCCGAACCGGCGCTAAAGCATTGAGAGGGCGTTCAGTCAATGGAACAGGCGATCGTCACCGTCCAGAACCTCGCCGGCTTGGCGCAGAGCGCCCAAGCAGGCCTGCCGCTGGGCAAGGACGCCCTGCTGTTCGGCGAGGATGGCACGGCTCGCCTCAACCGCGACCGTTCCCCCTCCCGCCACCATTTCTACCTGGACGGCCTGCTGTTCCACGTCTCGATCACGCCGCGGGATGAAAGCACCCTGTTCCAGATCTGGGCCGAGGTCGGCTTCCTGCCCTACACGATCGAGGCGCCGGAGAAGCGCGCCAAGCTGCAGTCCATCCTGCGCGCCACCGCCAGCCTGCGCACCGCCCGCTTCATCGTCGACGAGCAGCAGAAGGTGCTGGTGCTGAGCCAGCAGGACGTGCCGGGCCATGTCAGCCTGACCGACCTGATGTATGAGACGGTGCAGTTCATCCAGGAGGCGCGGCCCTACCTGCGCATCTTCGGCAGCTATTTGTAAATCCATTAAGTTGATCTGTTGATTGGAATACCCCTTCAAGTGGTAGTCCGTACGCCCTGGCGCGTTTTGCGCGCGGCAAGCGCATAGTGCCCCGAAACACAACCAGGGGCTGAAAATGAACCTTGAAATTAATCGCCGCCGCCTAATCCAGTACGCTGGCGCCATTGGCGGTGTCGCCGTCATCGACGGCCTACCCGTCGTTGCCCAGGCGGCGACGGTGGTTCGGCGCAACGTCACGGACTCCGCCGCGCAGAAAGATCTGGACATCTATCGCGCCGCCGTGGGTCAGATGAAGGACAAGATCCCGGCCAGCGACAAACGAAACTGGCGGGTGCAGGCGAGCATCCACCAGAACCACTGCCCGCATGGCAACTGGTACTTCCTGCCCTGGCATCGCGCCTATCTGGTCGCGTTCGAGAACATCATCCGCGACGTGGCGCAGAAGGCGGATTTCGCGCTGCCCTACTGGAACTGGACCACGGGCCCCACCATTCCCGCCCCTTTCTGGACCGGCTCGCTGAACGACACCACCCGGCGGGTGACCGCAAGCACGCCCATGCCGGCCAGCGCCGTCGGCCTGCCGGTGATCAACAGCCAGGTGCTGAGCCAAACCAACTATCAAGCCTTCGGCAGCTACATGCCCTCGGGCCAGAACAACCTGGACAACAAATGGCAGCGGGCCGGTGGCGGCACCGGCGCGTTGGAAGGCACGCCGCACAACACCGTGCACGGCACCATCGGCGGCAACATGGGCAACTACATGTCGCCCTTGGACCCCATCTTCTGGCTACACCATTGCAACGTTGACCGGCTGTGGTCCGTCTGGCGCAGCATGGGCCGAACGGATGAGACGAACGCGCTGTGGCGGGACTTCACCTTCCCCAACAACTTCTACCTGCCGAACGGCACGCCCATCAGCCCAATCGTGAAGAACCAGCTATCCACCGAGGCCCTGGGCTACATCTATGACAACGGCCGCACGCCCAACCTGGCGGCTGAAGCCGTGGCCGCCCTGGCGGCCAGCCCCGTCGCCACCGTTCCCCCGGGGGGCAATCCCTTGGATGGTTTCGTGCTGGCGGGCAGCGCGGCCATCACCACCGCCATCGGCAAGCCCGAGACGGCACCTGTCAAACGGTCGGTCACGCCCAACCTGCGGGCCACCACGGCCACGCCGTCACCCCAGGCCCGCTACTACATGATCCTGGAGAAGGTGGTGCCACCGACCGACCCCAGCGTAGGCTTGCGCCTGTTCATCGACACGCCCGGCGCCGACGCCAGCACACCGGTGGAGGACAAAGGCTATGTCGGTTTCGTCGCCTTCTTCGGCACCCATGACGCTGGCCACGGCGGCCCCCACACCGTCACATTCGTGCTGGACGTGACCGAGAAGGCGGAAGCCCTGAACCTGAAGGAGGGGCGGGAAAACGCGGTTACCATCGTGCCCGTGGCCCTGAACGACGACAAGGCGGCGTCCAAGCTGACCGTGGCATCGGTCAAGATCGTCGCCATATAAGGACCAGTCGCGTTTCCGTGACGCCCCCGGCGCCACGGAAACGCCAAGGGCCCCAACAGGAACGGACCGGATGAACGGGAAGCCGCGCGATCTTCCGCCGAGCACCCGCCAGCGCTGGCGGGCGCGCATCCTCGGCCTGTTCCTCGCCTTGGCCACGACACCAGCGCTAGCCACCACGCCCGCCGACCTGCCCCTCAACAGGCCGCTGACCCTCAGGCCGACCTGGCGGGGGACCGCCCCCAAGGACGGCCTGAAAATCCTGACCCGGCCGGGCCCCGACATAAGTCTGCGCGTCGAGATCGGCGCGGTGCGCAACCCGGCGGACGTCGGGCTGGGCCTGCGCCTGTTCCTGAACCAGCCGAAGGCGACGGCGGAAACTCCAGACTCCGCCCCCGGCTACCTGGGCAACGTCGCCTTCTTCCCCAGCAGCCCGCCGCCGGGGGCGCCGCCCTTATCCTTCGTCATCAATTTGCGGACGGCGTTGGCCGGACACGGCGCTGGCGGCCTGCGGACCCTGATCCAAGCCCCCCCGCAAGTGACGATCATTCTGGTGCCGCTCGGCCAGGCGCCCCCCCGCGCCGCGTCCGCCCGGGTGACCGGGCTGACTCTGGAATTGCAGGGTGGCCCCTGAAGCCCGGGCCGCCCCCAAGCTCTATGATCAGTGATGCCCGCCGGCGCCACCAGCCTGCCCGCCGCCCGCCTGCCCGGTCGTGGTCGGCAGGATGAAGATCTGGCCGGGGTAGATCAGGTTGGGGTCGCGGATCTGGTCCTGGTTGGCGTCGAAGATGGTGGTGTACTGGATACCCTCGCCATAGAGGTGGCGGGCCAGGGTCCACAGGTTGTTGCCGGCCACCACCACCACGGCGCGGCTGTCGCTGTCGGCGATGGGCTGGCGCTCGAAGGTCACCTCGGCGCGGGCGGCCACCTTGCCGTCGGCCCCCACCTGGTCGACGCGCAGGGTGTAGCGGCCGGGGTCGACCAGGCGTTCCGGGGTGATGGACCAGCGCCCCTGCAGGTCGGCCGTGGCGTGGCCGACCAGGGTGTTGTCCAGGTACAGCTGCACCTCCGCCTTGGCCGGGGCGTCGCCGCCCACGGTGACGGCGCCGGCGCGGTTGTAGTCGATGGTGTCGATGGCCACGGCCAGCGACTTGTCGGTCTTGACCGGGCTCTGCAGCACGCGGCTGCCGCCCTGGCGCGGGGTGACGACGGCCAAGGCGCCGCCCGTCTCGTTCTGCTTGCGGCCGGCGATGTCGCGCTTGGCGTCGGGCACCACCAGGGTCACCGTCTCATCGGCCGCGACCTCGGCGCCTTCCGCCGTCTTCATCTTCAAGGACAGGGTGCGCGAACCGGGGGTCAGCGCCTGGGTGGGGGTCAGCACCCACTCGCCGCGCTTGTCGGCGGTGACGGTGCCCAACTCCTTGTCGCCATCGGAGATGGTGACGGCGGCGCCCGGCATGGCGCGGCCGGCGATGACCGCCGTGCCGTCGGGGCTGACGCGCACCACGTCGAAGGTGGGAACCGCGCTGGGGCCGGACGGGGCCTCGGCCACCGCCGGGGCGGGGGTTTGCGTCGTGCCGGCGGTGCGGTCGGCCTGCATGTGGGACAAGCCCCAGACCAGCAGCGCCAGCGCGCCCACGCCGACGACGGCGGCAATGACCTTGTTCTGCGTCACAGTCGGTTCCTTTGTCATTCTCCCGGCGGCAGAGCCCCGGCCGCCGGTTCATGAGCCCCCCAACGATCCTGGGATAGACCCCGGGTGCTGTCCCGGAATAGCCCGGTGGCGCCCGCGCGATCAAGCCTGGAAGATCGCCGCCTCAGGCGAAAACGACCAGACCCGCCACCAAACCGGCGGCGATGGCGGCCAGCAGGCCCGCCCGCCACAGCGGCACCCAGCCATGGCGGTCGGCGTTCCGGGCGCCCTCCCGCACGTCCGCGCCGGGCAGGAACGTAAGGCGCTTCCAGCCGGTGACCATGGGGCGCACCAAATTCTCGCGCTTGACCACCAGGTAGAACAACACGGCCATCACATGGACCGCCACCACCACCTGGATCAGGCTGAAGTTGGCGTGGTGCAGTCGCCGCGCCAGTTTGGCGACCGATGCGCTGACGCGATGGGCCAGCGGCCCCTCCTCCATCCCGTCGTCATCCACCGCGAACAGGCCCGTGCCCACCTGGGCCAGCAGCACCAGCAGCAGCATGACGACGGCCCAACCGCCCAGCGCGTTGTGACCACGCTGCGGCGGCAGGGGGCCGGGCGTGGCCAGGTGGCGCACATGGCGCAGCACCGCCGCCGGTCCCTTCAGGAAGCGGGCGAAGCGCGCCTGGTCGCTACCCATCACCCCCCAGAACAGGCGGAATAGCAACAGGGCCAAAGCGGCGTAGCCCAGCTTGAAATGCAGGGCCAGATTGTCATGGGTGGCCGTCCACCACAGCCCGGCCAAATCGGCGACCAGCAGCCAGTGGAACAGCCGGATGGGCAGGTCCCAGATGGGGACGCGCTCCCCGGGAGCCCCGCCCTGACTCTTGGGCGTCATGCCCGGCTTACTTCTTCTGCCGGTAGGTGTCGTGGCACTGCTTGCAGGTGCCGCCTACGGCCTGCACCACCGGGCCGATGGCGGCCTTGTCGGCGGTGGCCGGCAGGGCCAGGATCTTGTCCAGCGCCTGGGCCAGGTCGGTGAAGCCCTGGCGGAACTTCGCGTTATCTTGCCAGATGATGGGCAGGGCCTCGCTTTCGCCCACGCCCACGGCGGTGCCGTCGGTGAACTGGTCGGGCAGGCCCTTGGTCACGGCCTCCATGGCGGCTGCCGCGGCGGCCACGTCCTGCGCCGTGCCCTTGTCATCCTTCAGATAGCCCATGAAAACCTTCATGCCGCCACCCAGCTTCTTCATGTCCTGCTGGCGGGCCTTGACGATTTCCGCCGGTTCCAGCGCCGCGTGGGCCACGCCGCCGCCCAGGAGGGCGATGGCGATAGCCAGGCCGGCGGCGATCCGCAGCGGGCGGTCCCAGGGGCGACCCCAGGGGCGGCTGGCGCGAAAGGCTTGCGGCACATCACGAAAAACACGCGGCATTCTTCTCTCCTGCCCTGATTGTAACCACTTATCTCTATGGCCTTGCCCGCCACCCGTCCGGGTCGCCTAATGCCATTCGCCGCCTTGCACGGCCTGCCGGATGGCTTGCAGTCGGCTCGCAAGGATGGTGTAACGGGCCGTCACCCGTCCGGCAAGCCCCGCTGGCAGCCATCGGACGGCGGCATCCCGGGCGGGGATGAGGTGGTTTCATCCCATCCCCACCGTTCCATGAGGATGAGAGGAATGTCCAAGGTGCGTAGCGTCTGTGTCTATTGCGGGTCCTCGGGCCAGGTGTCCGAGGAATACAAGAAGGCCGCCCACGACCTGGGCACCCTGATCGGCGACGCCGGCCTGCGGCTGGTCTATGGCGGCGGCCGTGTCGGCCTGATGGGCATCACCGCCGACGCCGCCCTGGCGGCGGGCGGCGAGGTGGTGGGCATCATCCCCGACCATATCCAGGCGCGCGAGGTGGATCACAGCGGCCTGACCGAGCTGCACGTCGTGGACAGCATGCACACCCGCAAGCGCATGATGGTGGAGAAGTCCGACGCCTTCATCGTCATGCCCGGCGGCCTGGGCACCCTGGACGAGGCGTTCGAGATCATCACCTGGCGCCAGCTGGGCCTGCACGACAAGCCGGTGGTCATCGCCAACATCGACGGCTATTGGGACCCGCTGCGGGATCTGCTGACCCACATCCGGGCCACCGGCTTCGGCCGGGGCGAGATCGAGAGCTATTTCACCTTCGTCGACAGCGTCCATGGCATCCTGCCGGCGCTGCGCCGGGCGCCGGACGCCCTGCAGAAGATCGCGGTGGAACGGCTGTAGGCTGTTTCAAGGGCGACCGGCCCCGATTCCTTCGGGGGGACACCGTTGCGGGGACCGCACGCCGGTTCCCCGCCCCGCTTGCTTGATCGCCGGGCCCGAATGGGCTCTTATACCGGCCGTCCGATATACTGGTCGCCCAATCGCGGTCGTTTCTTACCCGGGAAACGGCTCTGGCATATCGAGGCGCGCTCAAACGCGGCGCCGGCTGTCATAAAAATTACCTATACGCAGAAGGCATTGAGAATGCAGAAGATCAAGGTTGCCAATCCCGTCGTCGAGCTTGATGGCGATGAGATGACCCGCATCATTTGGCAGTTCATCAAAGACAAGCTGATCCTGCCCTACCTCGACATCGACCTGAAATACTACGATCTGGGCATTGAGCATCGCGACGCCACCAACGACCAGGTGACCGTGGACGCGGCCGAGGCCATCAAGAAGTACGGCGTGGGCGTGAAGTGCGCCACCATCACCCCGGACGAGGCCCGCGTGGCCGAGTTCAGCCTGAAGAAGATGTGGAAGTCGCCCAACGGCACCATCCGCAACATCCTGGGCGGCACCGTCTTCCGTGAGCCCATCATCTGCAAGAACGTGCCGCGCCTGGTGCCGGGCTGGACCAAGCCCATCGTCATCGGCCGCCACGCCTTCGGCGACCAGTACCGCGCCACCGACTTCAAGGTGCCCGGCGCCGGCAAGCTGACCATGACCTTCACGCCCGACGACGGCGGCGAGGCCATCACCTACGACGTGTTCAAGTTCCCCGAGGCCGGCGTGGCCATGGGCATGTACAATCTGGACGAATTGATCGGCGGCTTCGCCCGCGCCTGCTTCAACTACGGCCTGCAGCGCGGCTATCCGGTGTACCTGTCCACGAAGAACACGATCCTCAAGGCCTATGACGGCCGCTTCAAGGACATCTTCCAGGAAATCTTTGACGCCGAGTTCGCCGAGCGCTTCAAGGCCAAGGGCATCGTCTACGAGCACCGTCTGATCGACGACATGGTCGCCTCCGCCCTGAAGTGGGACGGCGCCTTCGTCTGGGCCTGCAAGAACTACGACGGCGACGTGCAGTCCGACACCGTGGCCCAGGGTTTCGGCTCGCTGGGCCTGATGACCTCGGTGCTGCTGACCCCCGATGGCAAGACCGTGGAGGCCGAGGCCGCCCACGGCACGGTGACCCGCCACTACCGCGAGCACCAGAAGGGCCGCCCCACCTCCACCAACCCCATCGCCTCCATCTTCGCCTGGACGCAGGGCCTGGCCTACCGCGGCCAGTTCGACGGCACGCCGGAGGTGACCAACTTCGCCAAGACGCTGGAGAAGGTGTGCGTGGAGACGGTCGAGTTCGGCTTCATGACCAAGGACCTGGCCATCCTGATCGGCCCGGACCAGCCCTGGCTGACCACCCAGGACTTCCTGGCCAAGCTGGACGAGAACCTGCGCAAGGCCATGGGCTTCGACGCCTGAGATCTTCTGACGGTTTGAGACGGGACACGCCGGGCGGCACACCACCGCCCGGCGTTTTCTTTGATTGCCACTTGTCCAGGATTCGGTGCGGCGAGGCAGGCCATCGTTTCCTCTCGGCACGCCTCGCCGTAACCTTAAATCGTCGAAATTAAAGCGAAATCTGCGTCAGGTCTTGTTGGACTTCATGCCGATGACACCATTCTGGGCATCGTACAAATACTGATAACCGATAAGCGGATGGATACCTGTGTTGATTCTCACCATATCCCCCAAAGTATCCGTTGGCGGCGGCATGAGAGTAGTGAATGCTGGCGCGGAATCAGGCGTGCCACTTCCAGTCGTGAAGGTGTAATGGCGAACAGAGGCACCAGTTAATTCAAGACCAGATCCAGTTCCAGGCACTGTAATATTGACTATAATACCGTCGACAAAGGCCGCCTTCCCTGCGGAATTGGCAGTGTCCGTAAAGCCTGATGGAAATGTCTCCGACGGCACAGCCACCAGCATCCCATCAATTCCCGTATCTAGCTCGAACGCAGCCGTCACACTAATCACGGAAGTCCCCATTGTGAACGTTCCGATCACCGTGGGCATCGCCCATGTGGTTGAGGTGGTATTGGGGGTGAGCAGGATGCTGGGATAGGTCAATTCGGGCAGCAGTGGAGCGGTGACCGGCTGGAGATTGACCACAGCGAAACCATCGCCTGACGTGTGGGTCTGACCGATGGTGCAGGTCAAACCATCCGCACCATCGTCAAGGACATAAGCCGGAGCTAACGGGGTCGCAGGTGCGCCAGCGGTTCCAGGGATCGAGGCATTGAGCAAAACATTATAGTTGATGTTCTCGCTCTTCGCGGAAACCCCCATCATACCGCCGCCGTAGTCGCTCGACGTTTTACCGGTCTTGCCATCCGTATAGCTGTCGACAACCAAGACCATGCACTGGCTGATCGCAGCCTGGGAGTAGGTCGTCGTATTATTAGTTGTCGTCGTGCTGTACAAGGTCACGGGCAATAGATACCAAGTGCCCTTAAGTAAGTTCCCACTAGGCTCATATTGGAACTGCCCCGGTTCCGTAGCAAGGAAAGTCCGTATAATTGCCGGCAGTCGCCGCGCCAATAGCCATACCAGAAGAACCGGTATCAATCTGGAAATCATGCAAGGGACCGCCGCCCACACTGGCCATGACATGGAAACCGTCGCCTTCGATTGAAGAGTTCGGCGTGCAAGTCAAAATTACGGTTGATTGGCTCATGTTCGTCTCTCTTTCAAAAATTAATGCGATTTTTACGTGTAGCGGCGCCAATGGGCACCGGAACGTCTAAGCATTCCTCATGCCAAATAATTAGTTATTTATTTCCAATGATTTATGGATTCGCTCCGGCCAAACCAACCAGTGTCCGGCATGTCCGATGTGTTCGACATGTCCGGCAGGACACAGTGCTGACGCCGGCCGCATAATCGGGATAAGGCGCTCATCTGTGGATCGCCCCGCCACCCTACCCGGCATGCAGGTCCGCGCCGGATGTGGTTCGAGGGGTTGAAGTTGCCCCGCGTCCGCTTGGTTTTGTGCCGAGGCGGTCGGTTCCATCGCTGCCGGAGAGAGCAGGCAAAGCTTCACCTTCCCCTCCTCGGTCGCCCCGCTCGCGGGCATCTGACGGAGTACCCCACACATCGACAGGCAGCAGGCACGCCCCCTCGTTCGGTCCTTCCGGATCGGGGTAATCCGCTACGCACAGTCGCCGGATTTACGCCATCGTCCCTTGGTCACAAAAGATTCGCAGTCGCTTGACCGCTCTACCTGGTCGGTACCGCCTCATATCAGGTTCTTGTCCATTGGCCTGCAGCGTCGATCAAGGCATCCTCCCCATGCTCGGTCGCCCTCATGCAGTTGCTCGTCTCTTCGTTCACCGTGACCAGTGTACGGAGGGATTTTCACGTTCAAGTATGCCCCATGACAGCCTCCCAAAAACAAAACCCCCGCCGTCGCCGGCGGGGGTTTGCTTGTACATCGCGTGTAAGGCGTCCTCAGGCCATGACCAACTTGCGTTCGTCATCCCGCTTTTTGGCGGGCTGGTAGGCCATCTGCGCGTGTTCGCGGCAATAGGGCATGCCGGGCAGCGAAGGGCAGCCGCAGAAATGGAAATCGGCGTGCTTGGGATCGCCGACCGGCCATTTGCACATGCGCTCGTTCAGCGACAGGATGGTCGCACCGCGCGTGGGCTTCTTCTTGATGGGCGACGGCCGACCCGACAGGCCCAGCCGGTGCGCCTTGCCGATCACCGCGTTGCGGGTCACGTTGCCCAGCAGATCGGCGATCTCGCTGGCGCTCATGCCCTGGCCCCACAGTTGGCGCAGGCGCTCGATCCGCTCGTCAGTCCAACTCATCGACGCTTTTTCTTCTTCCATCGAAGCCCTCGCTCCTTAGCCCCCGAGATCGGCGGGCGCGCAAAAACATGCCGTCACCGCCGAGCGTCCCGCTCCAGCAGTCGATACCGGGAAATTCCCATCAACAAGATTTGGTATCGAGATGCGTGTGACACTACCAAACTTGCCAAAGCCTGAACAGGTGATTCCAACTCGTTTTTTGACCACGGGTACAGAATCCACTCATGAGATCCGCAGGCAACCTAGAAAAACCCGCAGCCCCTCTCCTTAGTGGGTATATCCCAGGCACAGCCACTATTCCTAGCGGGCCCACTGTCGCCCACCCCCATTAAAGGGGGGTTAAGAAGCAACGGGAAGCGCCCGAAATGGCGACGGGCATGGGAACGCTCCCATGCCCGCCCTTCACATACAGGCCTTACTGGCCGGCCGCGGCGGAGAAGCCGTTGGCGCCGTCGAAGGTGTAGAGGTTGGAGCTCTGGACGAAATCCAGGCCTTCCTTGGCGACACGGGCCAGCAGCTCGGCCACCTGGCCGTGCTTCAGCTCCTCGGCGCCGTCGGCCATGACGCGGCAGCGCCAGTGGTCGGTGCAGAAGGTTTCCGGCGCGCCGTCCGGCCACACCTTCTGGCCGCGGTTGGACACCATCACCAGCTTCAGGCCGGCGGGGATCAACGGCTGGAACAGCGCCGCCATGTCGTCACCGGTGCCGCCCTTGCGCTCCAGGAACACGTCCACGCCCACCAGCTTCTTGGTCTGGGCCGGGGCGCCCTTCAGGGCGATGCCGCTGAAACTGCTGGCGACGCCGGCCGGATAGCTGGCGGGCACCAGGGTGGCCGGACGGTCGCCCAGGCGGTCGATCAGGTTGGCGGCGAAGTCGCGGGTGCCGATGCGGGCCTTGCTGACGCCGCGCTTGAAGATGTCGACGGTGTGGATGCCGTCCTCGATCATCTTCAGCCAGGCGTTATGGATGCGCTCGGCCGCTTCCGACTGGCCGATGTGGACCAGCATCATGACCGAGGCCAGCAGCAGGCCTGAGGGGTTGGCGATGCCTTTGCCGGCGATGGTGGGGGCGGAGCCGTGGATGGCCTCGAACATGGCGCACTGGTCACCGATGTTGGAGGAACCGGCCAGGCCGACCGAGCCGGTGATCTGGGCGGCGATGTCGGAGATGATGTCGCCGTACAGGTTCAGGGTGACGATGACGTCGAAATGCTCCGGCGTGTCCGCCAGGCGGGCGGCGCCGATGTCGACGATCATGCTCTCCGCCTCGATGTCCGGATACTCGGCGGCGATCTCGTCGAAGACCCGATGGAACAGGCCATCGGAGATCTTCATGATGTTGTCCTTCACGAAGGCCGTCACCTTGCGGCGATGGTTGGCCCGCGCGTATTCGAAGGCGTAGCGGATGATCTTTTCCGACCCGGGGCGGGAGATCAGCTTCACCGCCTGGGTCACGTCCTGCGTCTGGCGGTATTCGATGCCGGCGTACAGGTCTTCCTCGTTCTCGCGCACGATGACCACGTCCATGGACGGGTGCTTGGTGGCGACGAAGGGGGAGTAGGAGACGCAGGGGCGGATGTTGGCGTACAGGCCCAGGGCGCCGCGGATGGTCACGTTCAGCGACTTGTAGCCGCCGCCCTGCGGGGTGGTGATGGGGGCCTTCAGGAACACCTTGGTGCGGCGCAGGCTTTCCCAGGCGCTGGGCTCCATGCCGTTCATGATGCCCCGGCGGTAGACGCTCTCGCCGATCTGGATTTCCTCATACTCGAGGTTGGCGCCGCTGGCGGCCAACACCTCGAGGGTGGCGTCCATGATCTCGGGGCCGATACCGTCGCCGCGCGCGATGGTGATCTTGGTCGGAGAATTCATCTTCTCTTTCATCCTTGGCACTGGCGCCTTTCCCCAACCATCGGGGGACATGGCGCGGTTTTGGGGGCGCGGTTTGGGGCACGGTCTGGGAAGGCCGCCCGCGTCCGGCTCAAAATTTTTGAGCCCGCGCGGACACTATGCCGGGACGCCCGGCGCGGCAACTGTGCTTTGGGCGTCCCTGCCCCCCTGCACTTGCGTGGGTGGGCGCCAAGAAACGTTAATAAATCAATGGCTAAGTTCCCGCATGCCCGCCTCCAGCCCCTGCAGGGTCAAGGGGTACATACGGCCCTCCATCAAATTCTTAACCAGGCCGATGCTGGCGGTGTAGGGCCAGTGGCCCTCGCTGACCGGGTTCAGCCAGATGGCGCGGCGGTAGACGTCCAGCAGGCGCTTCAGCCAGACCTGCCCCGCCTCCTGGTTCCAATGCTCCACCGCCCCGCCGGGATGGGTGATCTCATAGGGGCTCATGCTGGCGTCGCCCACGAAGATCAGCTTGTAGTCGGCCGGGTAGGTGTGCAGCACGTCGACGGTCGACATCTGCTCCGTCCGCCGGCGGCGGTTGTCCTTCCACACGCCCTCATAGACGCAGTTGTGGAAGTAGAAATACTCCAGGTGCTTGAATTCCCCCTTGGCGGCGGAGAACAGCTCCTCGCACAGGCGGATGTGGTCGTCCATGGAACCGCCCACATCCAGGAACAGCAGCACCTTGACCGCGTTGTGCCGATCGGGGCGCAGCTTCAGGTCCAGATGGCCGGCGTTGGCCGCCGTGGCGCGGATGGTGTCGGGCAGGTCCAGCACCTCGGCCGCACCGGTGCGGGCGAACTTGCGCAGGCGGCGCAGCGCCACCTTGATGTTGCGGGTGCCCAGTTCCACCGTGTCGTCCAGGTTGCGGAACTCTCGACGGTCCCAGACCTTCACCGCGCGGCGGTGGCGGCTGCCCTCCTGCCCGATGCGCACGCCCTCCGGATTGTAGCCATAGGCGCCGAAGGGAGAGGTGCCGGCGGTGCCGATCCACTTGCTGCCGCCCTGGTGGCGGCCGTGCTGCTCCTGCAGGCGCTGCGCCAATGTCTCCATCAGCTTTTCCCAGCCGCCCAGGGCCTGGATTTGCGCCTTCTCCTCCTCGCTCAGGTGCCGCTCGGCCAGCTTGCGCAGCCATTCCTCCGGCAGGTCGCGCGCGGCGACGTCGCCGCCGTCCCCGGCCGCCGCCCCCTCCAACCCCTTGAAGACATGGCCGAAGACCACGTCGAAACGGTCCAGGTTACGCTCATCCTTCACCAGGATGGTGCGCGACAGGTGGTAGAAGTCCTCGACGCTGTAGCCCGCGACATGGGCGGACATGGCCTCCATCAAGGCCAGGTATTCCCGCAAGGTGACGGGAATGCGGGCCTGGCGCAGCTCGAAGAAGAAGGTGGTGAACATGGGGGGCAGTCTACGCGACCGCGGGGGCTGGGGCCAGGGCCCGCGCTTGGCGGTTCACGCCTACAGACCCGCGGCCTGGCGGCGGGCCTTCAACAGCCATTCGATGATCTCCGCCAGCCATTTCACGGGATCGGGCCGGGACACCGGCTTGCCAGGTTTACCCGGCGCCAACGTCGTCACCGCCGCCTGCAGCGTGCGAAGACGCTGGGTATAGTCTTCGTCCTGAGGCGTGGCGCCGGCGGGGATGAGCCCCACCAGAGTCGGCGCCGCCGCATCCCGCGGGGTCAAGGTTGCGCCCAATCCGAATTGGTCGCGCACCGTCGCGATCAGGCTGGTGTGGTCGAAATGCGTATTGTCCGCCGCTGGGCGGAACAGGGTGTTGGGCGGGATGCAGGGGTTGAAGAAGAAGGTCGGCACCCGCACTCCCAGCCGGCAATAATCGAAGTTGACCGGCATCGCGTCCCCCGGAAACGGGGAGACGACCCCCTCCGCCGCGCCGGAGGGCGGCGGCACATGGTCATAGACGCCGCCATGCTCATCATAGGTGACGATCAACAACGTCTTCGCCATCACCGCCGGATTGGCGACCAGCGCCGCGAAGACGTCCAGGACCAGTTGCTCGCCATCAGCGACGCTGCGCGCCGGCGCCTCACCCAGGATGCCGCTATTGCCCGGGTGGTTGCTGTTGGATGGGCCACCTGACCCGGAGACGTTGTCGTAGTAGCGCGGCTCGATGAAGGCGTAGGCCGGCAGGGTGTCGTCCAGCACATCCTGGGCGAAGGTGGTCCCGAAGGGCGGATCAAAGTCGCTGCCGTCGAAGCTGGCGACACAGGGCGAAGCGTCGAGGAAGGCATCGGCCACGTATTTGGTCAGCACGGCCGATAGCGACACATCGTGGAAGTACACCTTCCAATTGGCCGGATCCGGCTTCGCGGCACCTTGGTCCAGCAACTCGAACACGGTCCGGTCGGCCAGCGGCAGGAACGGCAGGTAATCAATGTCGTTCAGGAAGGCGTGCAGGTTCCGGTCCAAGGGCAGATGCCACGCCCCAGGCGTGCCGCAATGGGCGAACAGCCGGTTGGGGAAGGTCTGCACGGGGCCGGACGCGGACCACTGGTCACACACCGCGTATTGACCGGCAAGATAGCTGCTCACCGGCACCTGGTCCGGCGTGAAGTAGGTCATGATGTCGCCGGCGACCCCGCCCTTCCCTTCCGCCACGTCATAATAATTCTGGGCGAAGCCCGCCATGGTGGCCTTCGCGTCCGTGTCCTTGCAGGGGTCGATGGGGGTGCCATCCTGCTGGTAGCCGAAAATCTGGGCCGTCATGTCGTCATAAGGCTCACCCGGGTCGGGATTGGGCGCGACGAAAACACTCTGGCCGGACGGGGGCTGATTGGTGACCGGCACGGTGCAGGACAGGCCATCCTTGTCCGTATAGGTATTGGTCTTCGTCAGTGGCAGTCCCCAGAATTCCGGGGACGACGGCAGGGTGCCCAGAATGTTGTCGAAGGATCGGTTTTCCAGCATCAGCACGACGATGTGCTCAATACCCGGCAAGGGGGCATCGACCGCGGGAAGACGCTTCGCCATGGGACAGCCTCATCAATGGAGGTTCCACCCCCGCGGCTTCGCACCGATCCGTCTGGCGGGGATTTTCCGCGAGACTCTCCCTTGAAAGTTGCGGATTGGCAAGTTCATATCGTGCCCAAAGGAACATTGTCACGCCCGTGGCCGCGAAGGCGCAGCCATCGGGCGGCCGTTCCGTGGTAGCGTTCACGCGCGTTGATGAGCGGGGGCTTTGGGGGCCGTGGCGCGGTATCTGCTTTGCCTTCTTCTGTCGATCTGCCTGATGCCGCTGGTGTGCCTGGTGTCCCCGGCCCGGGCCGGCCACCTGACCATCGACATGATGGTGGGCAGCCGGGACAAGCATACCGCCTGGGCGGCCCTGCTGGACCGCTTCGCCGCCGCCAACCCGGACATCCAGATCACCCATCGCGAGGTGCCGATGGAACTCTACTGGCGGCGGGTGGCCGCCAAGGCCGGCGGGCCCGACGCGCCGGACGTCGCCTTCTGGGACTCGGGCAAGGCGTTGCGCGACGGCTATGCCCAGCGGCTTGTGGCCCCCCTGCCGCCGGACCTGGCGCGGCTGGTGCGCGACCGGTTCAGCGCCCCAGCCGTCGATGCCGTCACCGTGGGGCCCAAGGTGGTGGCCGTACCGCTGTCGACCTATCCCTGGGGTTTCTTTTACCGCAAGTCCCTATTCCAGCATCTGGGCCTGGCCCCGCCCCGGACCTGGGACGACCTGCTGGCTGTGGCGGCGCGCCTGAAAGCCGCCGGCGTCACCCCGTTCGCTTACGGCGCGCGGGAGACCTGGCCGTTGTTCGCCTGGTTCGATTACCTGGATCTGCGCCTGAACGGTCTGGACTACCATCGCCGGCTGCTGGCGGGACAAATCCCTTTCACCGACCCGGCGACGCGCGCGGTGATGGCGCGGTGGAAGCTGCTGCTGGACCGGGGTTATTTCCATGCCCCCCGGCCGGAGGACGGTTGGCGCGACACCCTGCCCTATTTCTATCACCAGCAGGTGGGGATGCTGCTGCTGGGCGGGTTCGCCGCCATGCATTTCTCCACCCTGGTGCGCGACGACGTGGGTTTCATCCCCTTCCCCACGCTGACCCCCGACATGCCCCGGTACGAGGACGCGCCGCAGGACGTGCTGGTGATCGCCCCCCGGGCGGCGGCGCGGCCGGAGGTCCGGCGCTTCGTGCGCTTCCTGGCGGCGACGGCGGAACTGGACCGCTTCAACACCGACCTGGCCATGGTGTCACCGTTGCGTCGGGGGCCGGAAGGCGCGCAGCCCCCACCGGCCGGTGCCGCCAACTTCTTCCAGGACGCGGGGCGGGACGTGCTCAAGGACGCGTCCGGCTTCGCCGCCTACTTCGACCGCGACGCCACCACGCCCCTGGCCGAGACGGCCGACAGCGTCTTCCGCCGCTTCATGGACCCGCCCCACGACATCGACGCCGCCCTGGCGGCGCTGGAGCGCGCAAGGGCGGCATCGACAGGGGTGGAACAGCTGGGCGGGCGCTGACGCCGCCCCCTCCCGGTTTCAGCGCACGAGCACCTGGGCGGCCTCCTTGGTCTTGTCCACGGCGGCCGCCACTTGGCTGATGGCGGCGGAAATGGCCGTGACGTTGGTCGTCACCGTGGAGACGGCGCTGGAGGCGCTGTGCATGTTGGTGGACATGCTGCGGGTGACGGCGCTCTGCTCCTCCACGGCGGCGGCCGTCCCGGACACATGCTCGCGCACGGTGGAGACGGCGTCGCGGATGGCGTTCAGGGCGCCGGCGACCTCGGCGGAGGTGGACTGTATCCCCTCGATTTCACCCGAAATCTGCTCGGTGGCCTTGGCCGACTGGTTGGCCAGGTTCTTGACCTCGCTGGCCACGACGGCGAAGCCCTTGCCCGCCTCGCCGGCGCGGGCCGCCTCGATGGTGGCGTTCAATGCCAGCAGGTTGATCTGGCCGGCGATATTGTTGATCAGGCCGACGATGCCGTTCATGGCCTGGGCCGCCGCCGCCAGCCGGTCGGTGCTTTCCCCCACCTGGATGGTGCGGTCGAAAGCACTGTCGGTCGCGGCGCGGGCGCGCGACATGCTCTGCGAAATCTCGGCGATGGAGGCCGCCAGTTCCTCGGCGCTGGCCGCCACCATCTGCACGCTGCTCGCCGTGGTGCCCGCCGCCACACCGGCCGACGAGGCCTCGCGCGTCGACTGTTCTATCGCGTGTTCGACCTCACCGAAGTTCTGGTCGATCAGGACCTTCAAGTTGTTCAGAAGGTTGACCTGGGCCGTCACGTCCACGGCGAACTTCACGACCTTGGTCACCTGCCCCTTTTCATCGAAGATCGGATTGTAGGCGCCCTCGATCCAGACGGCCTTGCCCGACTTGGCGATGCGCTTGAACTGGGCGGCCTTGAACTCGCCCCGTTTCAAGGCTTCCCAGAACTGGCGGTACTCCGCCGTGGCGCCATAGTCGGGGTCGACGAACATCTGATGGTGCTTTCCCACGACCTCATCCAGGCGATAGCCCATGACGGTCAGGAAATTGTCGTTGGCCTTGGTGATGATGCCGTCGGTCGTGAATTCGATGACCGCCTGCGACCGCCGGATGGCGGCGATCTGCCCGGCGTAATCCAGGTTCTCCAGCCGCTCCTTCGCGTCCGCCCATTCGACCACGAAGCCGATGCGGCGGCCATTCTCGTTCAGCGGCGTGACCAGCAGGTCGAACTGGTGGCTGGCGACCTTGATGGTGGCGGCGTGCGGCTTGGCCAGCTTGGCCAGCATACCCCGTTGATGCGCCGGATTCTTATGGAAGATATCGATGTTGCTGCCGACGAGTCGGTCCACGTTCAGACGCGGCAATTCCTTGCGCAGGTCCTGCTCCACGTCCCGCAGCAGGGCGACCACGGATGGGTTCACGTAGACGATATTGAGATCCTCGTCCGCCACCATCACCTTGGCGCGCAGCGCGCCGAGCGCCGAAATCTTACGGTTGATGGCGTCGTTGTTTTTTGAAAATCCGAACATCTCTTTTCCCTGCTTTCCTGTTGCGATGCCCTATCCGATCAACGAAGTCCGGCATCGCAGTTGCCCTTGCACAGGCGGGCCGCGCTCAATCGGAACGCGCCCTCCAGGCTCTCGTTCAAGTCATTCCCCGCCTCACGCGGCGCGAATCTCCCGCAGGAAGGTGTCGACCTGCTGCTTCAACAGTTCGCCGTTCTTGCTGAGATCGTTGGCCGCCGTGTGCACCTCTCCGGCCGCACCCCCGGTCTCTTGCGCCGCGTCGCTGACGCGCGAAATGGTCTGGCTGACATCGCTGGTCCCCTGGGCCGCCTGCTGGACGTTGCGCGTGATCTCATTGGTGGTGGCCGCCTGTTCCTCCACCGCCGAGGCGATGGTGGTGGCGGCCTGGTCGACCTGGTTGATGATCTCGACGATGCCCTGGATGGACTTGGCCGAGGTTTCCGTCGCCGCCTGCATGCCGGCGATCTGCGCCCGGATTTCCTCCGTGGCCTGGGCCGTCTGGGTGGCCAGGGACTTGACCTCCGACGCGACGATGGCGAAGCCCTTGCCGGCATCGCCCGCGCGGGCCGCCTCGATGGTGGCGTTCAGGGCCAGCAGGTTGGTACGGCTGGCGATGTCGTTGATCAGGGTCACCACCTCACCGATGCGATGGGCCGACTGCATCAGGCCCTGCACCTCCTCATTGGTCCGCCCCGCCTGGCCAACGGCGCTCGAAATCATCTGGCTGGACCGCGAGATCTGCAGGGTGATTTCCTGTATGGAGGCGGACAGTTCTTCTGTCGCCGCCGCCACCGTCTGCACATTCTGCGTGGCCTGCATGGAGGCGGCGGCAACGGTCCCCGCCTCACGCGCCACATGGCCGGATGAGGAATTCAAGGTCTGCGCGGTGGCCAGCAGTTCCGTGGCCTGCGCCGTCACGCCGTTGACGATGCCGCCCACCCTGTTCTCGAATGCGCCGGCCAAGTCCAGCATCGCCTGCCGGCGCTCCTTCTCAGCGCGTCGCTTCAGCGCCTCCTGCTCCGAGCGCAGCCGCTCCGCCTCCAGCATGTTGTCCTTGAAGACCGCGACGGCCTGGGCCATGCCCCCGACCTCGTCCTCGCGGTCGCGGGCCGGGATCTCCACCTGGGTGTCGCCGTCCGCCAGCCGCTGCATCACGGCGGTCATGCCGACGATGGGAGCCGCCACCGACCGGGTCAGGCCCCAGGCCATGATGACGGCGAGAAGGATGGACAGGCCGCTGCTGGCCAGCGCCACCGTCATGGCCGTGGCGAGCGCGTCAGCCTGGACCAGGGCCCGCTGCGCCAGTAGGTCCCGCTCCGCCTTGTCGATCTCCGCCACCTTGGCGCGGATGGGGTCCATGTGCACCTTGCCGATGCCGCTGGCCGCCAGCTTGCGCGCCTGTTCCATGGTTTCCGGCTTGGCCATCAGGCCGATTTCCCTATCGGCCACCTCCTGTATCCAGGACTGCTCCAACCGCCGCATCTCATCCAGGCGCGCCTGTTGCGCGGGGTTGTCCGCGGTCAGCGATTTGACCTCCGCAAACGCCGCCTCGAACGCCACCTGACCCTTCTGGTACGGCTCCAGGAACTTGGCGTCGGCGCCGATCAGATAGCCGCGCAGACCCAATTCACGATCCACCATGGCGGCCATGGCATGGCCAAGCCGTTCCAGCACCTTGTAGGTGTGGTCCGTCCACCGCGTCGTCTCGCGTATGGTGGACAGCGCCCGGTAATTAAGGCCGGAAGCGATCAAGGTGACGGCGACGATGATCGTGAAGGAGGCGGCCAGCTTCCGCCCGACCTTCATGCTGGATAGGAGGTTCATCATCTCTAGCCTGGGGAGTTAATCCATGGGGGCTGAGAATGGCCTCCTGGGCGTTAAGAAAGCGCTAATGCGTTCCTTGGGTCAAAGTAAATTTACTATATCCATAAGTATATAATGCAAAGCCAGTGGGCAAATATTGGCAAGAACATTTGGCATCAGCCAAAAATATCCAGGTGATTTATTTTAGTTTGGGGAATAACAACGATGAAATCGGTTGCAATGCGCCAATGCCGCGCAAGCATCGCCAGCAATAAATATATTGCATACAAAATAAAATTGTCGCAAACCCCATGGACATCCGCCAAGCCGGCGGCATGTCTGACGGGCTTCCGCGCCGTGCATGCGGCCGGCACGTCCGGGGATCAAGCGGCGGTAGACGTCAGGGACTTTGCATGTCCGCCTCGGGACGCAGCAGGCGGGCGATGCGCGCGGTGGCCGTCTGCGACGGATCGCGATCGGCGCGGCGCAGGGCTGCGACGGGGCGGTAGGCGCTGGCCGCAAGGCTCTGGCCAATGATCACCAGCCGCGTCACGGCGGCGGTCCGTACTTCACCCCCGCGCATCGCCAATTCGGTGGGCACACCGGCCAGCAGGGCGCCAGCGTAGCGGGTATAGAGCCCCAGTTCCCGCCGTTCATGATCCAGGCCGCCGACAGCCGGCGGCCCCCAGGCCGTCTGACGGGCGACGGCCGACGCGGGGCTGGCCGCGACCGGTTCAGCCGGCCTAGCCGACCACAGCGCCCGATACCCCGCCACACAGGCGGCTGTGGGGGCGGCGTTCACGGCATCGGCGCACACCATTTCCAGCCCCAGGCCGGCCCCGGCCTGTGCCACCTGGGGCGCCACCGCCAGCCCGCCCAGCACCAAAGCCACCATCCACCGCCGCACGACACCGGCACCCATGATCGCAACCCTTCGCCCACTGTTGAGATGTCAACAGTGTTAGCGCATACGCGCCGCGATGCGCTGTGATGAATGTTGCAGTGCACACAAAAGCTGCGAGAGGAGCGACAACAACGGGGCCCTAGGGCCTTGCCCTCCTGGCCTTCCCTTCTTCACCCCCCAGCCTGGGCTGGGGAGGTTCGCCTTAAATGCAGATGCTCCGTTTGCAGACCCATCGCCAAGATTTCCCGTGCAGGTGACTTGCCGGTGTCTTGGTCATTTTGGCTCAATGCCCGGACCAGCATGGCCCGATCCAGATACCTGAACTGGGCAACCCTTATTCCAGTCCACTCATGGACATAGAGAACAGTGATCTTCAACAGACGATTCTCATTGTCTGGCAGACATCTCTCCAAATTGATGTTCAGAGGAAATCGCACAGTCGGCGTTTTCCTTTTAAAGCAATAATGCGCGAACTCGGATTTGCTCAAATTTTCAGTAACAAGAACGTCACCATCAAGCGAAATGGCCTCAATAAATATCTTGAAATCTATATATTTATCCCCAATAGGCCCCCTCTTTACAAGAAGGGACAATGATCTGTCGAGCCGAACAATCAGCCCGCCAGCCATTAAACCAAGAGCGGCACGACCACAAATTACCCCAATACAAGCGAGGGCCCCTGAAATAACTATAGCGGAAACAATTACACTAACCGGGACGTCAATCAAATCTTGAGAAGATTTAATCGAAGGAACAATATGCTCCATGGTATATTTTTGGAAGATAGAAGAAATAATTATGACGGAAAACAGGAAAATAATAAGCAACTGAAGCATGACCTTGGCGGAAACACGTTCAATGAAACTGGCCTCACTAAATGGATCATACTGATCCGGCAGCCCCATCATTTTCCTCAGATCAGCCCCCGCCTCACGCACATCGTCACCCATAATCCCCCCGCAGTCCTGTTTGATCTACCCTCAATCCCGTTCCCGCCGCGCCATAAACGCCAGGCGCTCGAACAGGTGCACGTCCTGCTCGTTCTTCAGCAGGGCGCCGTGCAGGGGTGGGATGGATTTTTTCACGTCGCGCTGGCGCAGCACCGCCGGGTCGATGTCCTCGATCATCAGCAGCTTGATCCAGTCCAGCAGTTCGGAGGTGGAGGGCTTCTTCTTCAGGCCCGGCACCTCGCGGACCTCATAGAACAGGGTCAGGGCGTCGCGCAGCAGGTCTTGCTTCAGCTTGGGGAAATGCACATCGACGATGCGGGCCATGGTTTCCGCATCGGGGAAGCGGATGTAGTGGAAGAAACAGCGGCGCAGGAAGGCGTCCGGCAGTTCCTTCTCGTTGTTTGAGGTGATGATGACCACCGGCCGCTGCCGCGCCTTGATGGTCTGCCCCGTCTCGTAGACGAAGAATTCCATGCGGTCGAGTTCCTGCAGCAGGTCGTTGGGGAACTCGATGTCCGCCTTGTCGATCTCATCGATCAACAGCACGGGGGCCACGTCGGCCTCGAACGCCTCCCACAGCTTGCCCTTGCGGATGTAGTTGGCAATGTCGTTGACGCGGGCGTCGCCCAGTTGGCCGTCACGCAGGCGGCTGACGGCGTCGTATTCGTACAGGCCCTGCTGCGCCTTGGTGGTGGACTTCACATGCCATTGCAGCAGCGGCCGGCCCAGGGCGTTCGCCACTTCCTGCGCCAGTACGGTCTTGCCCGTGCCCGGCTCCCCCTTCACCAGCAGGGGGCGCTGCAAGGTGACGGCGGCGTTGACGGCGACCCGCAGGTCATCGGTGGCGACGTAGTTTTCCGTCCCTTGGAAGCGCATATCCATCTTCCTTTGTGGGTTTCACACAGGCTCTTGTGAAGGACTCGGGGGGCAAATAAGATTTAATCCACAACCATTACGGAAAAAACACTTTCGGTATCACCCCAATCAGCACATGCACCAGTGCCGGCGATCGCCACCTTTTTCCCCATGGAATAGGCAAGAAGCAGCGTCGATAGCATTGACTGGCCTTTTGGCGTTGAATTATCTAAAACCCAGCGATCTTGGGACGCACACGTCGGCCTCACCCCCGACCGGCTGCCGCTTTGAAGGAAGAAAGTCTGACCGGAGTTCTGAGAAATTATTTGAGCCACTGTTCCGGCTGTAGTACTGCTCGCCAAGGCCATGGGGCTCACCATCGTTGCCACAACAGCAAGAAATCCGGCAAACGAACCCACAGAGCGCATTTCGGAACCTCAATTATTTGAGGAAATTGAGCGCCCGCGCAAATTTTGCGCGGGCGTGTCATTGATTTGTCAACCAGCGATGGCCGCCTCGACCGCCGCCACGGCGGCGTCGGCCTTGTCGGGCTCGCTGCCGCCGGCCTGGGCCATGTCGGGGCGGCCGCCACCGCCCTTGCCGCCCACGGCCGCCGCCGCGACCTTCACCAGGTCGACGGCGTTGAAGCGGCCCGTCAGGTCGGCGGTCACGCCGGCCACCAGGGTCACCTTGCCCTCAGCCCTCGCCACCAGCAGGACGATGCCGCTGCCGATCTGGCCCTTGATCTCATCGGCCAGGGGCTTCAGGTCCTTGGCCTCGATGCCGTCCAGCACGCGGGCCGACAGCTTCACGCCGTTGATCACCTTCTCCGGCGTGGCGGCGGCACCGCCGCCCCCACCCAGGGCCAGTTGGCGCTTCAGGTCGGCCACTTCCTTTTCCAGGCGGCGGCGCTCCTCCACCAGGGTGGCGACGCGGGCCGGCACCTCGGCGGCGGAAACCTTCAGGGCGCCGGCGGCGGCCAGCAGGCGGCCCTCCTGCCCTTCCAGGTACTCGAACGCGCCCCGGCCGGTCAGCGCCTCGATACGGCGCACGCCGGCGGAGACCGCACCCTCCGACACGATCTTGAACAGGCCTATGTCGCCGGTACGGCGCACATGGGTGCCGCCGCACAGTTCCACGGAGTACTGGCGGTTCTGGCCTTGATCCTGTCCGCCCATCGAAACCACGCGGACCTCGTCGCCATACTTCTCGCCGAACAGGGCCATGGCGCCCTGCTCGATGGCCTCGGCCGGGGTCATCAGGCGGGTGACGACCTCACTGTTGCCCAGGATGCGGGCGTTCACCGCCGCCTCGACCACGCGCACGTCGTCGTCGGACAGGGGCGTCGGCTGGCTGATGTCGAAGCGCAGGCGCTCCGCCGAAACGAGTGAGCCCTTCTGCGTGACATGCTCGCCCAGGCGCTGGCGCAGGGCCTCGTGCAGCAGGTGGGTGGCGGAGTGGTTGGCGCGGATGTCGCCCCGGCGGCGACCGTTCACGCGCAGCTCCACCAACTGGCCCGGGGCCAGGGTGCCGTGGGTGACGGTGCCGATATGGGCGAAGACGGCGCCCAGCTTCTTCTGCGTGTCGCTGACGGCCACCTCGACGCCACCGGCGCCAAAGATGACGCCGCTGTCGCCCACCTGGCCGCCGGACTCGCCATAGAAGGGCGTCTGGTTCACCAGGACGATGACATCCTGGCCGGCGGTCGCCTTGTCCAGCTTGTTACCCTGCCGGTCCAGCACGGCCGTGACCTTGCCCTCGGCGTTCTCGGTGTCGTAGCCCAGGAACTCGGTGGCGCCCAGCTCATCCTTAAGCTCGAACCACACGCGCTCGGTCGCGGCCTCGCCGCTGCCGGCCCAGGCCTTGCGCGCCTCGGCCCGCTGGCGCTCCATGGCGGCGGTGAAGCCATCGACCTCGACCGTGCGGTTGCGGCCGCGCAGCACGTCCTGCGTCAGGTCCAGGGGGAAGCCGTAGGTGTCGTACAGCTTGAACGCCACCTCGCCGGCCAAGGGTTGGCCGTCGCCCAGCTTTTCCTCTTCCTCGTCCAGCAGTTTCAGGCCGCGGTCCAGCGTCTGCTTGAACCGGGTTTCCTCCAGCCGCAGGGTCTCGGTGATCAGGGCCTGGGCGCGCTGCAGCTCGGTATAGTGGCCGCCCATCTCGCGCACCAGTGCGGGCACCAGCTTGTGCATCACCGGGTCACGGGCGCCGATCATATGGGCGTGGCGCATGGCGCGGCGCATGATGCGGCGCAGGACATAGCCGCGCCCCTCGTTCGCCGGCAGCACGCCGTCGGCGATGAGGAAGGAGGAGGCGCGCAGATGGTCGGCGATCACGCGGTGCGACACGGCGTGCGCGCCCGACGGGTCGCTGTTGGTGGCATCGGCCGACGCCTCGATCAACGCGCGCATCAGGTCGGTGTCGTAATTGTCGTGCACGCCCTGCAGCACCGCCGCCAGGCGCTCCAGCCCCATGCCGGTGTCGATGGAGGGCCGGGGCAAGGACACCCGCTCCTCCTTCGTCACCTGCTCATACTGCATGAACACCAGGTTCCAGATTTCGATGAAGCGGTCGCCGTCCTGGTCCGGGCTGCCGGGGGGGCCGCCGGGGATGCCCTCACCATGATCGTAGAAAATCTCGGAGCATGGGCCGCAGGGGCCGGTGTCGCCCATGGCCCAGAAATTGTCGGCCGTGGGGATGCGGATGATGCGGTCGTCCGACAGGCCGGCCACCTTCTTCCACAGGCCGTGCGCCTCGTCATCGGTATGGTAGACCGTGACCAGCAGCTTGTCCTTGGGCAGGGCGAAAGTCTTGGTGATCAGGTTCCAGGCCAGCTCGATGGCGTCGGCCTTGAAATAGTCGCCGAAGGAGAAGTTGCCCAGCATCTCGAAGAAGGTGTGGTGCCGGGCGGTGTAGCCCACATTCTCCAGGTCGTTATGCTTGCCGCCGGCGCGCACGCACTTCTGCGAGGTGGTGGCGCGGGTGTAGGGGCGCACCTCGTTGCCGGTGAAGACGTTCTTGAACTGCACCATGCCGGCGTTGGTGAACATCAACGTCGGGTCGTTGCGCGGCACCAGCGGGCTGGACTCCACCTCCGTGTGGCCGTTCTTCACGAAGTAGTCCAGGAAAGCGGAGCGAATCTCGTTGGCGGTCTTCATCGGGCAACAGCCTTAAGCATGCGAAGGAACACCCCGGGGCGTGAAACACCGGGACAGGGTTTGTAGCGTGCGGATGCGGGGGCTGTCCATGGGATGGGGGCGATGAAATGCCCTGGACACGTGGCTTTTCACCGCCTGTCCATTCCGGACCGGGGGCGATACGCCTCGCCGACTGCGCGGTCGGCGGGCGCGGACCGTTCCGTCAAACCAGCAGCAACGTGTTGTTCGGCGTGGCGATGACGGTGGGCGCCGTGGGCGCGGCGGGGGTGGTGCTCGCGGCCAGGTCCTGGTCGGCGGCGTCCACCTGCTTGGCGGCGTCGGCGATGTCCTGGCCGCTGTGGTCGGAGTCCTGGGGATCGCCGGGCTTGCGCTTGCGCTCCAGGATGTGCTTGGCCTGGGCGTAGACGCTGCGCGCCTGGTCCATCAGGGTGCGGACGTTGCCCATGAAATCCATGCGTTCCTTGCGGGCCGCCGTGTCCTTCTCGCTGTCGGGCACCTGAATGATGCCGGCCTTGCCGGTCTTGCCATCATTGGCCGCAGCCTGGGCGTCGCCCGTCTGCAAGGTGGCGTCGGCGCCGGCTGCGGTGGCGGCTTGCGCCGAGGCGGCCTGGGTGAAAGTGGTCGGGGCCTGACCGGTGCCGGCGGCGGTGGCCTGGATTTGGGCGGCGTCGCTGCCCACGCCGGCGATGTCGGTGGTGGCGCCGCCGGTGGCCGTCCCGCCGGTACCCGAGGCGCCGCCGGAGACGGAAGAATCGCCGCCGGTGCCGCCGACCGAGGCGCCATTCTTCACGGCGCCGGCGTATTCCTGGGCGGCGGAGCCCAGGGACTTGGCCACGTCCGCCGCCTCGCGCGCGATGCGGGCGGCGGCCTGCTTGTCGCCCATGGCGGCGGCCAGCTGGGCGCGCATGCGCAAGGCCTTCAGCTGGCGCTTGGCGTTATCGACCTTGTCCTGGGCGGCCTTCTTGTCGTTGTCGGCCGACTTCTGCTTGATCTGCTTGTCCAGTTGGGTGGCGTCGGCCTGCAGCTTGGTCAGCTTCTTCAGGGTCTTTTCATCGACGAAGGCGCCGATGGCCCCAGCGGTGTCACCCTTCTGCAGGGCGGCGGCGACCTTTTCGGCGGTGGTTTTGGGGGCGTTGGCGGTGGACGCGCCACCGAACAGCGACGTCTGCTGCGCCGCCGAGGAAGCCAGGCTCTGCGCCTGGGAATAGCCGTACGCGCCGGTGGTCGAAACCATCATCCGCCCCCCGTTTTGGGTCCATGATCTTCGCATTCATGCGATCGGTGCGGATGATACGCTTTTGATCTCAGTTCTGCAATTAAGCGGCGTTACACCTTTGGGGGTGGAGTGGGTAAAATGCGGACGGATCGCGAGGAAGCCCCGCCATGACCGTGCACGAAGTCACCCCCGGGGCCGACACCTGGACCCTGTTGCCCGGCGCCCAGTTCGCCGACGCCTTTCGCCTGACGCTGCCGTCCGCCGGGGCCGCCGCCGATGCCCTCGCCCTGGACGCCGTGGCCGCGGCGCGGCGCATGATGGGCACCTCCCCCGCCTGGGTGCGGCGGCTGATGGCCGTGCGCAACGCCATCGTGGCGCCCCTGGGCCTGAAGGCGCCCCGGCCGCCGGCTGCGGCGGAGGCTTCGCGCGCCGGCCATATCGGTATTTTCCCCATCCTCAGCAGCGGGCCGGATCGGGTGGTGCTGGGCATGGCGGACAAGCACCTGGATTTCCGCGCCGTGGTCGATGTGCGGCGGGATTCCGGCGGCTGCCAGGTCACCGCCACCACGGTGGTGCGCACCCACAATTGGCTGGGCCGCGCCTACCTCACCCTGATCATGCCCTTTCACCGCCTGGTGGTGCGCACCATGCTGGGCCAGGTGGCGTCCCCATAAGAGGTTCAGGGCGGGGTACCGTCCAGCGCCAAACCGTCCAGCTCGCGGGCGATGAACCGCGTCATGCGCCGCCAGGCCTCGTCATTGTCGCCGCGAAAGGACAGGAAGCGGTCCAGCACCAGCCTGTTGGTCTGGACATCCAGGACCTGGACCTTGGTGCTGAGCAGCAGGGTGCTGGTCTTGTGCACATCCCCCAGTACCAGCAGGCGGGCACCGGCCCGGCGGGCCTCCTCCGCCAGGGCGGCCGGGTCGGCGGCCCGGCAATCCACCCCGCTGCCCGCCCCGCCGCAGGCCAGGGACAGCACGCGATAATGGCCGCCCTCGCCCAGGTCGGCCTTCAGGCCCTGGGTCAGGTCCGTCAGGCGTGTCGCATGCGCCGCCCGCTGATCGCCCGCCTCGTCCGAGGTGTCGACAAAGCCGAAGTCGGTGATGGCGATGGTCGTGGGCGCCGCGGCGCGACCGATGGCCCCCAGCGCCAGACAGGCCAGCAAGGCGATGAGCCCGATGCTTCCGAAACGCCCCGCCATTCCGTCCTCCACCCTTCGGCCTCCCGCCCTTTGGTCCAGGTCAGGATAAGGCCGCCCTCATGGCGAATTGACAGCCCCCACCTCTTCCAGGCCTAAAGAACGAGGAACACATATGAAAAGGCGGACCGTCACCGGCCCGCCTCGCTCATTCGCATTCCTCTGACGCCGTCAGGGCGTCACTCGGGGCTGTCGGCGTCGCCGTCGGCCTCGGGAGAGCCCACCATCATGGCGCCGGCCACCAGACCCGCATTGGCGCGGACCTTTTCCTCGATGGCCTTGGCGATGGCCGGGTTGGTGCGCAGGAACTGCTTGGCGTTCTCGCGGCCCTGGCCGACGCGCTGGCCGTCGTAGGAGAACCAGGCGCCCGACTTCTCCACCACGCCGGCCTGGATGCCCAGGTCGATCAGTTCGCCCACCTTGGACACGCCCTCGCCGTACATGATGTCGAACTCGACCACGCGGAACGGCGGGGCCAGCTTGTTCTTCACCACCTTCACGCGGGTCTGGTTGCCGACGACGTTGTCGCGGTCCTTGATGGCGCCGATGCGGCGGATGTCCAGGCGGATGGAGGCGTAGAACTTCAGCGCGTTACCGCCGGTCGTTGTCTCCGGGTTGCCGAACATCACGCCGATCTTCAGGCGGATCTGATTGATGAAGATGACCAGGCAGTTGGACTTGGAAATGGACGAGGTCAGCTTGCGCAGCGCCTGGCTCATCAAGCGGGCCTGCAGGCCGACATGGCTGTCGCCCATCTCGCCTTCCAGTTCGGCGCGCGGCACCAGGGCCGCCACCGAGTCCACCACCAGCACGTCGATGGCGCCGGAGCGCACCAGCGTGTCGGTGATCTCCAGGGCCTGTTCGCCGGCGTCGGGCTGGGAGACCAGCAGGTCGTCCACGTTCACGCCCAGCTTGCGGGCGTAGGACGGGTCCAGCGCGTGCTCGGCGTCGACGAAGGCGCAGGTGCCGCCGGCCTTCTGCGCCTCCGCGATGGCGTGCAGCGCCAGCGTGGTCTTGCCCGAGCTTTCCGGCCCGTAGATTTCGATGATGCGGCCACGCGGCAGGCCGCCGATGCCCAGCGCGATGTCCAGGCCCAGGGAGCCGGTGGAGATGGCATCCACCTCCATCGACGCCTCCTTGGCGCCGAGCTTCATGATGGAGCCCTTGCCGAACGCGCGTTCGATCTGGCCGAGAGCGGCGTCGAGGGCCTTTTGCTTATCCATGGGTGTTTCTACCAGACGAAGTGGTGCCGACATCTTGCTGTCCCCCTCTTGTCGCATACGGCCAACGGGCGTTCAACGGCTGTGGTGAGGGAGAACGTACATGGTCTGTTCTGGTCTGGAAAGAGGGTTTGTTGATCTTTTGTTCTTTTTTGTTCTTGTTATGATGCCCTCAGACGCCGGGCGCCGGCATCCGCCGGCTTGGCTTCCTCGGTTTCCAGTCCACTGCGTTCCCCGGAAACCTGCGGCGGCCCCGGTCGGGGCCTCGTCGCTGCGCTCCAATTCGCTTCCAGGTCAGAGGGTTAGCAGGCCCCTCGGACAGCCCCCCGGATTCGCCGCCTCATGCCCCCGTGCGCGGGGCGCCTTCCATCACTTCCTTCACCTTGGCCGCCAGCTGTTTCAGGCTGAAGGGCTTGGGCAGGAAGTCGACCACGGCGCCGTCCTTCAGGGAATGGCGGAAACGGTCCTCGGCGTAGCCGGAGATGAAGATGACCTTCACGTCGGGGCGGAAGCGGCGCACCTGCTCGATCATGGTGGGGCCGTCCATCTGGGGCATGACCACGTCGCTGACGATGAGGTCCACGTCGCCACCCCGCTCCCCCTGCAGCAGGTCCAGCGCCTCCTCGCCGCTGCGGGCCTCCAGCACGGTGTAGCCCTTGTTGCGCAGGGCGCGGGCGCCGAAGACACGCACGGCGTCCTCATCCTCCACCAGCAGCACGGTGCCCATGCCGGTGAGATCGGCGGCGGCCTTGTCCCTGGCCTCCTCCGCCGGCGCGGCCTGGGCGGCCTTGTCGTCCAGGCGGGGCAGGTGGATGGAGAACTTGGCCCCCTCCCCCGGCTTGCTCTCCACGAAGACGAAGCCGCCCGTCTGGCGCACGATGCCGTAGACGGTGGACAGGCCCAGGCCCGTGCCCGACCCCACCTCCTTGGTGGAGAAGAAGGGCTCGAAAATGCGCTGCAGGTTCTCCGGCGGGATGCCGATGCCGGTGTCGATCACCTCCACCACCACCCAGTCGCCGGGCGGCATCTCCTCCGTCTCATGGCGGATGGGCTCGGTGGTGTGCAGGTTGCCGGTGACGATGGTCAGGCGCCCACCCTTGGGCATGGCGTCGCGGGCGTTCACCGCCAGGTTGATGATGACCTGTTCCAGCTGCCCCTGGTCCACCCGCACCAGGCCGGTGTCGCGGCCGTGCAGCATGCGCAGCTCGATGTTCTCGCCGATCAGGCGCCGCAGCAGGTTGGACAGTTCCGCCAGGACGTCGGTGATGCTCAGCACCCGGGGCTGCAGCGTCTGCTGGCGGGAGAAGGCCAGCAGTTGGCGCACCAGGTTGGCGGCGCGGTTGGCGTTCTGCTTGATCTGCATGATGTCGCTGAACGACTGGTCGCCCGGCTTGTGCCGCAGCAGCAGCAGGTCGCAGAAGCCGATCATGGCCGTCAGCAGATTGTTGAAGTCGTGCGCCACGCCGCCGGCCAGCTGGCCGATGGCCTGCATCTTCTGCGACTGGACGAACTGCGCCTCCAGGTTCTTCTGGGCGGTCATGTCCACCAGGTGCAGGATCAGGCCCCGGTCGCCGTCGCCCTCGCCGTCGAAGCGGCGGGAATAGACATGCACCACGGCGCCCGACGCGCCGCGCAGCCGCGCCTCCACCGGCGTGCCCATGCCCCCGGCGGCGCCCGCCGGCTGCCGGCCCTCCAGCACCTCGCCCAGGCGGGCCAGCAGGTTGGCGCGGTGTTCCGGCTGGAACAGGCTGGCGATGGGCTCGCCCTGCACGTCGCCCAGGCGCAAGTCGGCCATGGTGAGGAAGGTGGGGTTGCACTCCGCCAGGCGGAACTCCCCATCCACGAAGGCGAAGCCGGTGGGCGCGAACTGGAAGAAGCGCTGGAAACGCTGCTCCGCCCGGCGCAGTTCCTCCTCCCGCGCGGTCTCGCGGGTAAGGTCGCCCAGGAAGACCAGGCTGCCGCCGGGCGACGACGCCACGTGCAGCACGCTGGCGCGCAAGGGGGCGGCGCGGGCGGCCGCCAGTTCCACCTCCGCCATGCCGGCCAGGCGCTCGGGAAACAGTTCGCCCTGGGGCGGGGTGGCCAACAGGTCGCGCAGGTGGCGGCTGCCATCCTCCAGCAGGTCGCGGGTATGGCCCAGCCAGTCGGCCAGCGTCAGGTTGACGCGCAGCAGGGTGCCGGAGCCGTCGACCAGCATGACGCCGAGGGGCGCCAGGTCCCACAGCTCGCGCCAGGGATGGCTGCCCGGCACGGGGACGGCGCCACCGCTGCGCACCCGCCATTCCGACAGGCCTGGCCGGTCGGCGGCCAGGGGCCGCGCCGCCACCAGGCGGGGCACCGGACGGGCCACGCCACCGGCGGGTTGGCCCGGCGCGTCATCGACGAAGACGACGAAGGCCTCGCCCCCCTCGCCCCGGCGCACGGCCCCGTCCAGGTCGCGCAGGCGCTGGGTGTCGGCGCCCTCGCGGCAGTGGTGGGCCAGGATGTCGGCCACCCGGGCGCTTCCGGCGGCATGGGCCAGGGCGGAAAAGGCGCCGTTGGCGACCAGCACCCGCCCGTCCTCCCCCGCCACGGCCAAAGCGTCGGGCACCGCCTCCACCACCGCGCGCAACACCGCCGCGCGCGCCGCCGCCTGGCGCAGCCAATAAAGACCCAGCAGCGCCGCCAGCAGGAAAGCGCCTGCGGCGATCACAGCGACCATTAATGAAAGGGGATGGTCCAGCACCCCCCAAGCCAGCGCGGCCGCCAAGCACAAGACCATCAGCAGCAGCGGCGCCCCAACCAGCAGCATCAATCCGCCCGGCGCCAAACTCATTCCAGTGCCGGCATCTTTCGGCGTCACGAACGGGTCGGAGGACGGGCGGGAGGGGGAAGCGGCCACCGGCAGGCACCTCGGGATGGGGGCCACGATCCTATCAGCACCGGCCGCGCGGGACGAGATGGCCCGCTGAAATAAATTGGGGGCGAAATAAAACGGGCGCGCCGGGGCCTTTCCGGCAAAACGCCTCAGGTCAGCGTTTGGGGAAGGTCTTCTTCTTCAACTTGAAGACATAGGAGATGACCTGGGCCACGGCCTTGTAATGCTCGGCCGGGATTTCGTCGTCCACCTCGGCCGTGGCGTACAGGGCGCGGGCCAGCGGCGGGTTGGGCACCAGGGGGATGCCGTGCTCCTCCGCCAGTTCGCGGATGCGGGCGGCGATGAAGTCCACGCCCTTGGCCACCACCATGGGCGCCGTCATGGACAGCGGGTCGTACTTCAGCGCGATGGCGTAGTGGGTCGGGTTGGTCACCACCACGTCGGCCTTCGGCACGTTCTCCATCATGCGGCTGCGGGCGCGCTGGATGCGCAGGGCGCGGATCTTGCCCTTGATCAGCGGGTCGCCTTCCGTCTGCTTGTGCTCGTCCTTCACTTCCTGCTTGGTCATGCGCATGTCGCGCATGAACTTCCAGCGCTGGTACCACCAGTCGGCCCCAGCCAACAGGCCCAGCGCGATCAGCACGCGGAAGATCAGGCCCACCGCCTGGCTCTTGGTCTCCGCCACCAGGCCCATCAGCGGCAGGCCGATCAAATGCTCCACCGCGTGACCCAGGGGGATGAGACCGGGCAGCACGATGACCGACACCACCGTCAGCTTGATGACCGACTTGGCGAATTCGATCAGGTTGCTGACCTTGAACTTGTTCAGCAGGTTGCTGACGGGGTTGAAACGGTTGAGGTCGAAGCTCAGCAGCCGTTCGGCGCTGAAGACGAAGCCCACCTGCAGGACGGAGCCCAGAAAGGCCGCGATCATCAGCAGGGCGAAGGGCACCGACATGGCGATCGCCACCTGGCCCATCAGCTCGGTCAGCAGGTGGCCCAGCCCGCCCCTGTCCACCGGCATGGTCTCCGGCCGTTCTATGAAGGGGATCAGCACGGTATGGATGCGCCCGAAGGTCCAGGGCAGCACGGCCACCACCAGCACCAGGATGGCCCCCAGCATGAAGAGGTGCGGCACCTCCTGCGACTTGGGGATGTTGCCCTTCCCCCGGGCCTCGGACAGGCGTTTGCCTGTCGGCTCTTCCGTTTTGGAATCTGGATCCTGGTCTTCCGACATGGGCCCCTTCCCCCTACGACGACAGGAAGGGCATCATCTGCCCCTGGAAGGCGCGCAGCCAATAGACCATCAGCCCCGACAAGCTGCCGCCCAGCAGCAGCAGGCCCAGGGCGATCTGCAGGGGCTGGGTCACGAAGAAGACCTGGATGGACGGCACCAGCCGCGCCACCAGGCCCATGCCCAGGAAGAACAGCAGGCCGATGACGACGAAGGGTGCCGACATCTGCAGGCCGATGGAGAAGCTTTCCGAGAAGATGCGCGTCAGATGCTCGGTGAAGTCCCCCAGCGGCATGGCGCCGCCGGGCGGAAACAGGCCATAGCTGCGCACCGCCGCCAGGATCAGCATGTGGTGCATGTCGGTGGCGAACAGCAGCAGGATGCCCAGGATGCCCAGGATGGAGTTGACCACCGTGGTCTGCTGCGACATGGCGGGGTTGAAGGCCTGGGCGGAGCTGAGGCCGACATGGTTGGCGATCAGGCTGCCCGCCGTTTCCAGGGCGCCCATCATGGTGCGGGCGATGGTGCCGATGAAAATGCCGATCAAGGCCTCGCCGATGATCAGCACGGCCATGTCGGCGGGCTGCGCCGGCTCCGGCGGCAGGGTGCCGCCCACGGCCGGCGTCACCGCCAGCGCCACCATGACGCCGAACAACAGGCGGATGCGGGTGGAGACGAAGGTTTCGCCCATGGTGGGCATGATCAGGAAGGTCGCCCCCAGCCGCACGAACACCATCAGGTAGGTGTAGAACTGGCTGACGAGGAAGGTCTGCAACATCACTCGCTGCCCGTTCCGACCCCGACGATCTTGTCCATGATCCCTTCGGTGAAGGTCACCATGTGGTGCATCATGAAGGGGGCGAGGAACACCAGCGCCACGAACATGGCGATGATCTTGGGCACGAAGGTCAGCGTCTGTTCCTGGATCTGGGTCAGCGCCTGGAACAGCGAGACGGCCAGGCCCACCACCATGGACACGGCCATGATGGGCCCGCTGACGATGATGACCGTCAGCAGCGATTGGCGCGCGATCTCGATGATTTCCTGTTCGTTCATGCGCAAATCCACCCGGCGCGGGGCGAACCGGCACCGACCGCCCCACAAATGCGAAACGGGGCCAGCTTGCCCCAGAACCATCCGCCCCACAAATGTGAAACGGGACCGGCCCGCAGGCCCGCCCCGTCCGGCACCGCCGTCACATCGGCATGCGCATGATTTCCTGATAGGCGGAGATGACCTTGTCCCGCACGGCCGTCACGGCCTGCAGCGTCACTTCGGCGTTGCTGACGGCGTTCACCACGTCGGTCAGGTCGGCCTTGCCCATCACACCGGCGGCGGTCATGCGCTCGCCCTGGTGCATGGTGTCGATGGCGTCCACCGCCGCCTGCTTCATCAGTTCGCCGAAGCTGGGACCGCTGGCGGGGGCCGCCATGCCGGGGCCGGCGCCCTGGCGGGCGGTGTTGGCGTAGGCCGCGATCGCGTTCGGAATGGGAATGGCCATCTTGTTCACTCAGCTCCGGGTCGCGATCAGTTGCGCAGCAGATCGATGGTCTTGGTCAACATGGTGCGGGTGGCGTCGATGACGCCCAGGTTGGCCTCATACGACCGCTGGGCCTCGCGCATGTCCATCGATTCCACCAGGCCGTTGACGTTGGGCATCAGCACATAGCCCTCGCTGTCGGCGCTGGGGTGGCCTGGGTCGAACTTGCGCTGGAAGTCGCTGCGGTCGACATCCACCTTCTTCACATTGACGGTGTTGATGCCCAGCGCCTTGTCCAGGCTGTTGGCGAACAGCACCACCTTGCGGCGATAGGGCAGGTCGCCCGGGCTGGCGGCCGTGCTGTCGGTGTTGGCCAGGTTCTCCGCGATGACGCGCAGGCGGGTGCCCTGCGCCTTCATGCCGGCGGTGGACAAGTTCAGCGCGTTCATCAAATCCATCGGAACCCTCGTCCCCAACCCTTGAAACCTAAGGTACGAAACCAATCATCAAGAACATGTTAACCAGAACCGGTCAGCCGGAGCCCTTGCCCAGGGCCATCTTCAGCATGCCGATCTGTTTGCGGTACAGGTTGGTCAGCGCCTGGAAGTCGATCGCGTTCTGGCCGATCTTGGTCATCTGGTCCTCCAGCACCACGGCGTTGCCGGTGGGCGAGGTCTCATAGGCCGTACGGTCCTTGGCGGAGCGGAAGCCGCCCACCCCCGTGCTGCTGGCCGACAGGTGGGCCGGATCGGTCGACACCAGGTCCAGATGGCCGGCCTCGCGCAGCTGGTGCTTGAAATCGAAGGGCACCAGATCTTGCGCCTGGTAACTCGGCGTGTCGGAATTGGAGACGTTCTGCGCCAGGACCTCCTGGCGCTGGTTGTCCCAGGCCATCTTGTCCGACATCAGCTTGAAGATACCCAGCCTGTTCAGATCCATGATCCGTACCCGCCCACCCCGAAGGGGTTAAAACCAAACGACCCGTAAGGGTTCAACCAAGGGGTAACCGTCACCCCGCACACCAGATCCAGGCACCTCTACAGCGATAGATGGCTATATGCAATCCGCAAGCCATCGCTCGGAGAATCGCTCTAAACCAAATGGGATTCCAGCACTTTTTGCCGGCCTCGTTTCCGCGGGCCCGGACGCCGCTCCGGCGTCCCATGCATTTTCCAACGGCGACGTACCGCCCCACCTGCCGGCTGGCCATTCGCGCCTCCATTTGCGTCGCCCATTTGCGTCCAGGGGCACGGGGATATACCCTGGCCCCGTCCCTGCATGTGCCGCCATGGCCCCATATGGCCGGCCGGCACCGGTTTTCAATTCAACGAAGGACTTACCGCCTTTGGCTCCCCCGCCCTCAGGCCCCCCGCCCCAAGACCCCATGGGCGATAGCGACAAGCCCCGCCGCCAGGTGGCCGTGGCCTTGCAGCACATGGCCGAGGGCCTGCCCCGCATCGTCGCCACCGGCCAGGGCGCGGTGGCCGAGCAGATCCTGGAGCTGGCCTTCGCCAACGGCGTCAAGGTGCGACAGGACGCGGACCTGGCGGAAATCCTGTCGGTCATCGACATCGACAGCGAAATCCCCATCGAGGCGCTGGCGGCGGTGGCGGAAATCCTGGCGCACGTCTACCGTGCCAACGGCCGTCTCAGCAGCGGCGCCGCGCTGGACGCCCCCGTCCAGCCTCCCAACCCTTATGGCCAGGCCCCCGGTCCAGGGCCCGGCACCACGACCGGAACACCGCCGCTCAGATGACCACGTCCCCCCTCTCCCCCAAGCGGACGCCCTGGCCGCGGCCATGGACGCCCTGCTGGCCATCCTGGACCGCACCACCAATCTGGTGGCTGCCGGCGACGCCGTGGACTTCGCTGGCTTGGAGGAAGAAGCTACCGCATTATGCAATGCAGTTGTCCAACTTCCGCCGCAGGAAGCGCGAACCTTCCTGCCGCGGCTAGAGAACGTGCTGGCCGCGCTGGAACGGTTGGAAACGGTGGTGAGGAAGGCCAACGAGCTGACGCAGGGCAAGGCCACGGTGGGGCGCGCCGCCGCCGCCTACCGTCGCGCCGAAGATCCGGACGTCGGCTGAACCCATGGTCACCTCCGCCGCCTATTACGTCTACGCCGCTCTGATGCTGGGCCTGGTGCTGGGCTTCATCCTGGTGACCGGCTGGCTGGTGCGCCGCTTCGGCGGCGGCGCCCTGTCGCGGCTGCCTGGCCGGGCCCAGCGCCGCCTGGGCGTGGTGGAGGCCGTGGCCCTGGACCCCCGCCGCCGCCTGGTGCTGATCCGCCGCGACGGGGTGGAGCATCTGCTGTTGCTGGGCGGCACCCAGGATCTGCACCTGGAGGGTCCCATCCTGCCATCCGGGACGGCCGCCCCGACCTTCCAGACCGTTCTCAGTGAAGCCGCCGCCCCGACGGCGCCCGCCCCGGGGCCCCTGTCATGAGCACCACCGTCCACCGTTCCCGCACGCCGCCCCCTTCCCGCCTGTTCCGCTGGGGTGTGCCCGTCCTGGCCATCCTGCTGACGGTGGCGGCTTCCCTGCTGGCCGGCACCGCCCATGCCCAAAGCCTGAACCTGGACCTGGGGTCGCAGGGCGGCAGTTCCACCAGCCGCATCATCCAGTTGGTGGTGCTGATCAGCGTGCTGTCGGTGGCGCCCAGCATCCTGGTGATGATGACCAGCTTCGTGCGCATCATCATCGTGCTGGGTTTCCTGCGCTCCGCCCTGGGCACGCAGCAGGTGCCGCCCAACCAGGTGATGCTGAGCCTGGCCCTGTTCCTCACCTTCTTCATCATGGCGCCCACCTTCCAGGCCGCCTACGACGCGGGCATCAAACCCATGATCGACGAACAGGTGGATGAGCTGACGGGCCTGAAGAACGCCATCGTGCCCTTCCAGGACTTCATGCTGAAGCACACGCGGGAGCGTGACCTGCAGCTGTTCACCGACATCGCCAAGATCGACAAGGTGACGACGGCCAAGGACCTGCCCATCCAGGTGGTCATCCCGGCCTTCATGCTGTCGGAGCTGAAGCGCTCGTTCGAGATCGGCTTCCTGGTGTTCGTGCCCTTCCTGGTGATCGACATGGTGGTGTCGTCGGTGCTGCAGTCCATGGGCATGATGATGCTGCCACCGGCCATGATCTCCCTGCCGTTCAAGATCATCTTCTTCGTGCTGGTGGACGGCTGGTACCTGATCGTCGGCAGCTTAGTGAAAAGCTTCGGGTAGCGCCCATCGCTCTTCCGCGCCGGCGCAACGAAGTGTGGGACGCTTTGCCGCTGTGCGGCAGGCTCGCCCACCCTAAATTCGTATAAGGCGTGGGCGCCGACGCCCCACCCCATGACCTTGAGTCCACATGACCCGAGTGAGGAAAATGAAGAAGGTTCTGACCAGCGGTCTGCTGTCCCTGTTCGCCGTCACCGCCGTCACCGGGCTAGGGGCCGGCCAGGCGGCCGCGCAGGGCGGCCCCCAGTGCCCCAAGACCCTGCCGGTGACCGAGACGGTCAGGGACGTGCCGGCCGGCTTCAAGGCCTACCAGGACGGCAACCCGCCCAAGGCGCCGGACGGCAGCCCCCTGCCCCTGCCGCTGGCCGCCATCCTGTTCTGGAATGGGGAACCCAACGGCCAGCCGCCCCTGCCCCCGTCCAGCCAGTCGCGGGCGGCCCTGACCTGGAGGTTCACGCCGGCCCAGACCCAGAACCTGTGGCTGGCCTGCGCCTACGACGCCACCGCCATCATGATCGCGTCCAAGATGCCCGCCAGCGTCAGCAGCTGCACGGTCACCCTGTCCCCCGACGGCAACATGGCCGCTGGTTTGACCTGCCAGTAAGCGAAGGTCAGGGGCCGGCCCCTCGCCGGCCCCTGCCTCCATTTCCGGCGCTCGAACATCCAACATCCCAAAAGGCATAAAGGCTCTCAGGGCAGTCTGTTCCTAAGTGAAATGGAGATTGCAGGACACCCCTCTATTTCAAGGCGAAGAATGTGCACCACCCCGCATGGAAATCGCCGTCATGCCTTACGTCTATAATGACGCCATGTCACTTTTGACGAATCCGATAAAACCGAATGTAGGAACGGGGCAATGCGTTGCCTTGGTTCAAGCATTTACCTCTGCTGGGAGGACGGCAAGTTGGAAACAAGGCGCTCCTGTGCGGGGGAATACATCCTTGAGAATTGGGACAGCCATTGCCACTTTTGTGAATGGACAATACCCCAACCACGCCCACGGCAATCACGCCGCTTTTTATGTAAGCCAAGATTCAACAGGAATTTGGGTCATTGACCAGTTCACCAATAGCGGCGGCATTCAGAAGCGCCATCTTCTATTCAGGGGCCAGAATGCCGATGGGACATATATCGAACCCAGCCGAAATGGTGACGCCTTTTCTGTTATAGAGTGACGAAAATGATCAAACCCATTTTCTTTATCGTTACGATCTTAACCGCAACAGCGTCTTCCGCCGCAGAAAGCTTGCCGCAATGCCCTAAAACCCTGGGCGTCGTGGAATCCGCCCAAGATGTACCTGCCGGCTTCACAGCTCTACAAGGCAGGAACCCGCCAGTGGCAATTTCCCCAGCACCCTTGCAGCATCCTTTAATGACGGTCCTTTTTTCCGAAGGTCCGCCGGCCGAGCAGGCGTGGCTTGTTCCCGACATGGCCACAAAATCTCTGTTGACCTGGAAATTCCAACCCCTCCCCGGCCACGACATATGGATGGCCTGCGCCTATGCCGCCACGACCCTTATTACGGTAACGAAGATGCCGGCGGGCATTAAGGAATGTAAGGTCAGCTACGAGCATGATGGCAATATCGTAACCGGTACGCGGTGCCATTGAAACTTAGCGCCGCTGGCCTCCCGGCGCGGGCGGGGCGGCGGCGGCGGATGCCGAGGGCGGTTCGCCCGCCGGCTTGGCCGATTCCGGTGGCGCCGTGGCGCTGGGTGCGGCCCCGCCCCCGGCCGTCGACGCCTCGCCCGGCACAGCCGCCCCCTGGGTCTGGCGGGTGCGGTAGCTGTCCAGGAAGCTCTTGAACAGGTCGATCTCCTTGACCTGGTTCTGGATGGTGGCGGCGTCCAGCAGGCCGTTGGCCTCGGTCGGGCGGGTCATCACCTGGAACATGTTGGCGTCCGGCCCCTTGTCCATGGACGGGCCGAAGTCGGTGCGCAGCTTCTGCAGGCCCGGCAAGTCCTGGGCCAGCGACAAGGCCACCGCCCGGTTCACCACCAGCCGCGAAATGTTGGGGTCCACGGGCTGGCCGGCGGCCGGCGGCGGGCCGATAACATCGGCCAGGGCCTGGGCCGCCAGCGGCCACTGCTTGGCGTGCCAGGCGATGTCGATGCGCATCAGGTTGGCGGGACGGGAATTGTCCTGCTTCAGCAGGGCCACCGCCTCCGGCCCCTTGTCGGTGCGCGACAGGGCGCGGGCGCGCAGCAGGCGGCGTTCCGCCGCCATGGTGTCGGGGATGCCCGCCATCTCGGACTGGTCCAGCGCCGCCAGCGCCTTGTCCGGCTGGTTGTTCAGCAGCCGGATGGCGGCCTCGCGCGTTCCCACCTGGACCTTCTGCTCCCCTTGCAGGCGGTACTGCACCTGGCGGTCCAGCAGCTCCGCCGCGCGGTCCAGCAGGTCCACATCCACCAGCCGCTCCGCCAGCACACGGATGACGGTGTCGCCGTCCGGGCCCGGGGGCGTCAGCTCCTTGTACTGCTCATAAAGCGACAGCGCCTCCAGCGGCGGCATCTTGTCGGCGCCATTGCGCACGAACAGGCCGGTGAAGGTGTCCGTCATCTGCTTGGTGATCAGCGGCGCCTCGGGGCTGTTGGGGAACAGCGTGATGGCCCGCTTCATGGTGTCGAAGGCCTGGGGGAAGTTGCCGGCCTTGATGTGCAGGTCGGCCAGGCGGCGCAGGATGTGCAGTTCCAGATCGTCGCCCGTCCAGGCGAAGCGCATCTTCTCCATCTGCTCCGCCGCCTTGGCGGGGGTCAGCTTGCCGGCGGCCAGCTCCTCGTCCACCAGGGCCATGCGCGCCTTGGTGCGATAAAGGCGGTCCGTCCCCTCCGTCGCCGCGCGGTAGGAGTCGATGGCCTTTTCATGGTCGCCCGCCAGCCGCGCCGCCTCCCCGCGCAGATAGTTGATGGCGGTCTCGGCCGGGCCCTTGTTGGCCCCCCGCTTCACCAGCCGGTCCAGCAGGGTGTTGGCCGTGTCCACGTCGCCCTTGGCCAGCGCCGCCTCGGTCGCGGCGAGGCTGAACCGGGTGTTGAACGGCTCCGGATAGGCGCGCAGCAGTTCCCGGCGGCTCTGGAACAGACGATAGGCCGTTTCGTCGTCGCCGGTGGTGTGGGCGGCGTAGGCGCGCCACAAGGCCACGTCCGGCTCGTTCTGCAGGGGGGGCGCCGCCAGGTCGTCCAGACCGCCCTTGGCGTCGCCGGTCAGGATGCGGGCGGTGCCGCGCACGGCGGCGAACTCCGCCCGCTTTTCCAAATCCGGCTGGTCCTTGCGCGCCATCTCCAGCAGGCCCAGCGCCTCCTGCCCGAAGCCGTTGCCGGCGTAGAAGCGGGCGAGATCCAGGCGCAGCTTGGGCCGATCGTCCGGCGGGGCCTTGACGATCTCGTTCATGACGCGCTCGCGGCCCGCCACAAAACCATTGGGGTCCACCTTGGCCCAGCGCTGGAAATCAAAGAAGCGGTCGGGTTCCACCACCGGCGGCGGCGGGGCGGCGGTGGCGACGTCGGTGGAGGGGGAGAGGCGCAGGCCGCCCGGCACGGTCAATTCCACGCCCTCCTTGGACGGTTGCACCAGCAGGCGCTCGTCGATGGGGCGGATGACCACGCCCTGGGCCGTGGGCAGGAACTGCGCCTCGGCATAGCGCAACGGTGCCGGCGTCAGCTGCGGCGCCGGGCTCATGGGCACGACCTTCAGCGTGTCACCCACCACCGGGTCGGTGAAGGTGAACACCTTCACCGGCTTGGCCGTCTTCACCACCAGGCGCGGGCCCAAGGCGAAGTCGGGGTCGGTCACCACCGGCACGCCGTTGGGCGGGGTGGTGGGCGCGTGGTCGAAGGTGATGCGGTAGCCGGTGGCCCCCTCCCCCGTCACCTTGGGTTCCAGCACCGCCGGCGCCGGCAGGCGGAAGCCCGTTCCGCCGGTGAAGGTGACCGGCTCCACCTGGCCCAGCACGGCCGGCTGGTTGGCGGGGGCCGTGGGCACGGTGGTTGGCGGCACCGCGCGGTCGAACAGCACGTACAGCCAGCCGGCCCGCGCGAACACCGCGACCGCCGAAGGCTGGCCCGGGTCGAACACCAGGGTCGGCGCTGGTGCCGGCGGGGCATCGGCCGCCTGTGCCGTCACGTCGGGGGCGGCCGGCGCGCCCTCGGGTCCGGTGGCGGCGGGTGGATGCGGGGCGGCGTGTTCACCCGCCGTGGCAGGGGCGGCCGGGGGCTTGGCCTCAGCCGTCCGGGTTTCCGGCGCCTGGGCCGCGAGCGCCGGCGGCTTGGCGGCCGCCTCCTTCGCGGCGGTATTCTTGGCCGCCTGCTGTTGTTGCTGGATAAGGTAGAGCGGCTGTCCTTCCTTGACCGCGCGCGGGTCGGCCGGCGGCGCCGTCACCGAAGGCGCGGCGTTGGCCGCCGCGCCCGGCGCCGGGAGCGCGGCCTTGGCGGTGGACCCGACGGCGGCCTTCTCCGCCGTGGCCGGCGCCTTCTCGGGCGTGGCCGGGGGGGCGGACGTGGTGGTGCTGGCCGTGACCGGCGGCGCGCCGGGCTTGCCGTCACCAACGTCGATGACGACCTTGTCGCCGGAGCGGGACTGCTCCACCGCCGCGTTGGCGGGAATGGTCAGGGCGACGGTCAGGCCGGGACCGCCCGCCACCGCCTCCACCCCGGAAATGCGGGGGGAGCCGGCCTTGCGCGCGGCGCCCAAGTCGGCCTTGGCCGGTCTATCGAAATGGATCAGCAGCTTGGCGCCGTCACGCTCCAGCGTGGCCCTGACCGGCCCCGTCCAGTCGAACACCAGGCGGCTGCGGCCGGGGTGCTCACCGGCCCGCACCGCTACGGTGGGCAGGGGGGCTGCGGCCTCCGCCGGCTGGGACGTGGCCGGTGCCGGCGCGGCGGTGGGCGGCGGCTCCTTGGCCTCCTGGGCGGCCAGCACGGGCGTGGCCGCCAGCGCCAGGGCGGCGCCCAGCATCAGGGAACGGAAAAACGGGGCGTAAGCGGTCATGACGGGCCCTTGCCGTCCCGGGCGGCATAGTCGCGGATGACGATGTCGACGCGGCGTTCCAGCCGCGCCTGGTCGGGGTCGGTGGCGACGCCCGCGGCGACCGGATCGGCGCCGTCGGCCTGGCCGCGCACGGTGATGGGGTCGGCGTAGCCGGCGCGGGCCAGCGCCAGCGCGATGGTGCGGCCGCGCGCCAGCGACAGTTCCCAGTTGGACGGATAGGCGGCGTTGGCGATGGGGCTGGGATCGGTGTGGCCGACCACCTCCACCGCGTTGGCGACGTTGCTGACCACCCCGCCCAGGGCGAACAGGATGGCCAAGCCGGCGGAGGACAGGGTGGTGGAACCGGGGGCGAACAGCGTCTCCTCCGGCAAGGCGGCCACCAGGCGGTCGCCGGCATGGATGACGCGCACCGCCGCCAGGGCCGGGTCGCTGGACAGCTGGCTTTCCATCACCCGGCCCAGGTAACCCAGGTCGGTGGCCTTGCCCCGGTCCAGGTTGCCGTTGCCGCGCTGTTCGGCGGGCGATCCGCCGAAGATGGCCTGCAACACCTGGTCCCGCCGCGCGTCCGGCGCCGTCATGCCGTACAGCATGACGAAGAAAGACAGCATCAGGCAGACGAAATCGGTGAAGGAGATCAGCCAGATGCGCTTGGGCGCCTGGGCCTTGGGCGCCAAAGCCGGCAGGAAGCCCGGGATGGGCGGCGGCAGGGTGTCGGGCCCGGTCATGGCCGTGTCCCCGCCGCCGGTGCCACCGGAACGGCCGGCGGGCCGGCATGCGGCAGCCGGGCGCGGAACAGGAAGCGCACCTTGTCCGCCGCGCCCTTCTCCACGCCCACGGTCATGGCGCGCGGGCCCACCCCGGCGGCGGCCAGCGTGCGGGCCATGGCCCCAGCCTGCAGGACCGGCAGGCTGGCGCCCGGATTGCCACCGTCGCCGACCAGGAATTCCAGATCGATCTCCAGCCCCGTCTCCTCATCCGGGCGCACCGCCTCGGCCATCTGGTGCCACACGCCCTCGCGGCCGGGCAGGACGGTGACGACGGTGCCGCCCCCCTCCGCCGCCGCCGTGGCGAACAGGCTGGATGTCGGCATGGTCGCGGCCAGGGTGCCCCCCTTGCCGCCCTGGTCGATGACGGTGTCGGGCATCACGGCCACCAGGCGCCGGCCCACGGCGCCCAGGCGCTCGTCCGCGCGGGCCAGGGCGGCCTGCGCCGCTGGCCCCTGGGTCAGGGTGACGCCGAACGCGTCCTGCACGGCCTGCACGACGGCGTCGAACTTGCGGTTCTCGAAGGTGGACAGCGAGGTCAGCAGGATGAAGAACGCCAGCAACAGGAAGAAAACCGACAGGTAGAGGACGAAGACCCCGCCCTCTTCCTGGACGATCTTCCGTCCCCCCGTCACCAGCCCCGCCATGGGCCGGTTCCTGGATACCCCAACCGTCATGCCTGTCGCCCTTGGGCCCATCGCCTCTAGAGACTCAGTCGAAGCTCGCCAGCAGGCGGTCGATCTCATCCTGGTCGATGGCCCGGCCGGGCAGCTGGGGCCCGTGCAGCAGAAAATCGTCGTCGGACGTGCCGCCGGCCGGCGTGTCGGCGGCGGGCGGGCCGTCCGGGTGGCGGCGCTGCACATCTTCGCCGAAGGCCACCAGCATGGCCTCCACCTTGGCCTCGATGTGCTTCAGCGCCTTCACCACCTTGGTGATGCGCTGGCCGGTGATGTCCTGGAAGTTGCAGGCCTCATAGATGCCGGTGGTGATGTCCATCATCTTGGACGACACCTCCGGCGTCACATCACCGGCCATGCCCATCAGCTGGTCGCAGGCGTCCATGATGCGGTTGGTGGCATCCTCCGTGGCGCCCACCACGGCGTCCAGCTCATCCGTCGCGCGGGGAATGTGTTCAGCGTGGATGTCGCTGGGCTGCAGCGCCGCGATTTCCTTCTTGGCATTGTGGATGAAACGGGCCAGGCCCTCCAGCTCGCCATAAAGCTTGATGTCGTGCTGGGTCACGTCGCCGCCCATGGAGGCGACGACGGTGGAGACGATCTGGGCGACCTCTTCCCGCGACAGCGGCTGGCGGGCCTGGGAGCGGGCGGCATCCAGCCGGTCCTGAAGGATCGGGTCGGCGGCGGGGCGGATCATGGCGGCTCTCGTCTCGTCAAATGGGGCCGGTTATCGGGCCTGGTGGCGGCTGGGTTGGGGTTTGGTGCGGTTGGTGGGCGCGCTCATTGCGGCACGCTGGGCAGTCGCTTGCGGTCGGCCAGCATGGTGGTGACCTGCTCCGCCCGCTTGGGCGTCATGGCGGCCAGCACCGGGGCGGCCTTGGCCTCCTTCATGCGGCTGATCACGTTCAGCAGCACCTTGTCGTCCATGGCCTCGAAGATGCGGGCGGCCTCGGCCGGCTTCATCGTCTCGTAAATCTTCACCAGACTGTCCAACTGCTGCGCCTGATCGGCGTTGACCTGGTTGACCAGGCCGTCCAGCTGCTTCTTCAGCGCCTGCATCTCCGCCAGCTTCTGGTCCAGCCGCTGGCTCGCCACCTGCAGCATGGCCTCGCGCTGGTCCAGGTCGCGCTCCCGGCTGTCCAGGGCCTCGCGCCGTTCCGCCAGGCGCTGCAGCAGCTCCACATCCTTGGGCGTGAAGCTTTGGCCGTCCGTCGGGCTGCCCGAGGGCTCCGGCCTGCCGCCCTCCCCTCGGGTCTCCCCCTTGGCGTCGGCGGCCGGGGCCTTGGCCGCGCCCTCGGCGGGCTTGGCGGCCGGGTTTTCGGCCGGTTTCGCGGGCGCGGCGGCGGGTGTGGCCGGCTTCTCCGGCGCCGGGCCCTGGGCCTTGGCGGCCGGCACGTCGGGCGGGGCCGCCCCCACGGTCAGGGTCCACCACACGTCGCCCGCGCGCGCGCCCAGCAGCAGCACGGCGGCGAAGATGGTGGCCGGCAACAGACGCAGGCGCAGGCGGCGCCACAGCGGAACCTTGGGCGCCGCCTCTTTCTTGGGCGCGCGGCCGGCCTTGCCCGCAGCCGCGCGGGCACCAGCGGCCGGCGCCGGACGCTGGGTCCGAGGGCCCTGGGGACCGACAGCCTTGGGCACGGCCCCGATGGGCGCCCCATTGGGTGCCGCCGTAGGCCGGCCTTGCCGGGGAGCCGAAGGTTCAGCCGTCATTGACGCATGTTCTCCAAGGCCTGGAGCAATTCACGCTCAGCGCGCGAGCGGGCCTCGGGCTGGTTGCCGCCCGCCTGGCCGCCGGCGGTCTCGCCACCCGGCGCGGCGGCGCCCGGCGCCGGCAGGCGCGCCGGTGCCGCGCGGGGCGTGGGGCGGTTGTCATCCAGGCCGGCGTCGTTGCCGTAGCGGTCGCCCGGCCGCTCGGGCCGGGGCGCGCGTTCGGGCGCGCGCTCGCCATTCATATGGTCGCCGTTCAGCCGCTCGCCGGCCAGGCGCTCGGCCATTTGCCGCTCGGCGATCTGGCGCTCCGCCGCCATGCGCTCCGCCAGCTGTCGTTCGGCGGTTGAACGCTCGTTGGGGCGTTCCTGGCCGCGCTCCGCCTCCAGGCGCGCCGGCAGGGGGCGCGGATCGGGCCGAATTCCGGCGGCACCGCCGCGCGGCGTTTCCGACCTGTGGCCGTTCATGCCGCCCGCGAGGCCGCCGACCAGGCCGCCACCACCGGCGGCGCTGCCGCGCAGGGCTTCCGCGCGGGGCAGATCACGGGGTTCGGGCCGTGTGTCGCGCGCGGGTTCCGGCGGACCGGCATTGGCGCGGGCGCGCCGGGCGGCGCCTTCCAGACGCGCGGCCAGGGCGTCGGCCGCCTGGGTCATCTGCTCCAGTTCTTCCCGCATCTTGTCGGCGCGGCCGATCAGGTACTGCAACGCCTCGCCGGATTCGGCGGCGGCCTTGCGCATGCCCTTCACGCCGGCGTCCGCCTGGGCGGTGGCCTCGCTGAATTCCCGCACCAGGGTCTCCATCTCGCCCCGGCTGTCGCGCAGCTGGGCGATCTGGCGGTTCAGGCGCAAGGCGTAAACGATGGTGGCGACCAGCAGGCCGCCCACCACCACATCCAAAGCCAAGGAAAGCAGGATGGTCAGGCTCATGTCGGCGCGGTCTCCGGCTTGGGCGCCTCGCGGTCGATGCGGACGGCGATGTTGCCGCCCTTGCGCCCCATGCGGCCCAGGAACATGGGCACGTCGCCGCACCGCAGCTCGATGGTGTCGTCCGGCGCCACGTTCAGCAGCACGCGTGAGCCCACCTTCCAGTTCAGCACGTCGTAGAGCGACAGCGTGATCTCATCCAGCACCGCCGACAGGTGCACGTCGGTCATCCACAGCTCGCTGGCCAAGTGGGTTTCCCAGATGCTGTCGCGGCCGAACTTTTCACCCATGAACATCTGCAGCAGCAGTTCGCGCACGGGTTCCAGGGTGGCGTAGGGGATCAGCAGTTCCAGGCGGCCGCCGCGATCCTCCATGTCGATGCGCAGCTTCACCAGCACGGCGGCGTTGGCCTGGCGGGCGATGGTGGCGAAGCGCGGGTTGGTTTCCAGCCGGTCGAAGCGGAAGGTGACGGGCGACAGGGGGTCGAAGGCCGCCGACAGGTCGGACAGCACCACGTGCACCATGCGCTCCACCAGGTTGCGCTCGATGGTGGTGTAGGGGCGGCCCTCGATGCGCATGGCCGCCGTGCCGCGCCGGCCGCCCAGCAGCACGTCGACGATGGAGTAGATCAGCGCCGAATCGATGACCATCAGGCCATAGTTGTCCCATTCCTCCGCCTTGCAGACGGCCAGCATCGCGGGCAGCGGAATGGAGTTGAGGTAATCGCCGAAACGGACGAGGAGATCTGGTCCAGGCTGACTTCCACGTTGTCGGAGGTGAAGTTGCGCAAGGAGGTCGACATCATGCGGACCAGGCGGTCGAACACCACCTCCAGCATGGGCAGGCGTTCGTAATTCACCAGCGCCGAGTTGACCAGCGCCATGATGCCGGAATTGTCGCCGTCGCCGGCGCCATCCTTGTCGAAGCCCAGCAGGCTGTCGATCTCATCCTGGTTCAGGACGCGGGTGGCCCCGCCGCCCATGTCGCCAAAGCCACTGTCGCCGGCGCCCTCGTCCGCCAAGGCCGCCCATTCGGCGGCCATGCGTTCCTCTTCACTCAGCTCCTGCGGATCCGGCATCGGTCAGCGCTCCAGCGTACAAAACTCGCATGCGGGGCCCCGGTACCCCTTTGATCACCAGGCGACAGCCCATCACGAAACCGGGCGGGACGCCGATTGTTCAGACGTATGCACGTACCAGGCCATACTACGATCATTGTCGCGGCAATATCCATGCCAGCACGCACGCGCCCTGACCACCCAAACGATGACAGGACCGTTTAAGGCTCTGCCCCATCTCACTGTGATTGTACCAGAATTTCCTCAAACAGCACGTCCCTCACCCGCACCGGCGCGGCGGCCGCGTTCACCCGCTGCAGCAACTCCTCCCGCAGGCGGTAGATGCCGGCCGAGCCCCTCAGATCGTCCAGCCGCAGTTCGCGCAAATAGGTCTGGAAGGTGTCGACGATGCGCGGCGTGGCCAGGGTCAGCTTGGGCCTGTCCTCTTCCTTGTAGATCTCCAGCTGGATCTTCAGCTTCAGGAAGGCCGGGCGGCGTTCGTTGGTCTGCAGGTTGATCAGCAGCTCACCCAGGGGGAAGAACACCGGGGGCGCCTTGGGGTCGAACGCCTCCTCCGCGGCGGCGGGCTTCTCCTCCGCCTCCTCCGCCTTCTTCTTGCCCAGCAAGCCGTCCAGCAGGCCGCTGAAGATCAGGCCGCCGGCGATGAGTGCGATGAGCAGCAGCGGCACCACCACGAACATGACGATCTTCTTGCCGCTGAACTTCTTTCGCGGCAGTTCCTGCTCGCCCCCACCATCCGTTTCGATGGCCGTCATGCTACCCCGCAACGCTCGTGCACCGGGCCCGTTGGGACTTCCGTCCAGGTAGGGCCCACCGTCCCGCCCCCGCTCGGGGCAGGCTCATATAATCATGAAGGCGTTAACCCTTCCTTTCAACAAAATCGGGGGGATGGTGCCCACCCCTCGGCCTTCACCCCCGGGGGCGACCGAAAAACAGGGTGTAGCCGTCGGGATCCATCAATTCAAAACCGCGCAGGCCGTCATCCGTGTCTTGCAGCGGCACGGAAAAGACGACGCCGCGCCCCAGGAATTCAACGGCGAGCGCGTCCGGTTCGTCGGTATTGACGTACGAGTCCCAGCGCGCGTTGGCCGCCCGCGCGGGGTTGGGCACCGGCTCCACCTCCACCGACTTCAGGAACAGCATGGCGCCATCCCGCACGACGATGGCGAAGAAGGGCGCCTCTTCCGGAGACATGTGCATGACCGTGAACCCCAGCGCGTCGCGATAGAACGCCGCCGACGCCGCCACGTCGCGCACGATGAAGAACGGTGCCATGCCCTTCAGGATGGCGCGCGCGTTCATGACGGTAGCGCCAGCACGCGCTGGGCGGCGGCCATGCCCGTCTCATAGGCGCCGGGCAGCCAGCCGGGCCAGGTGAGCGAACAGGCCTCACCGGCGAAGCACAACCGGTCGCCCACGGGTTCCGATAGGATGCGCCGCGCCTCGGCATGACCCGGCTTGGCGGCGGTCATGGACCCCAGGGAATAGGGGTCGGTCCCCCAGCGGCTGACGTGCCAGGCGGTGGCCTGCCGGCGGGTGAGCGACCCGAAGACGTCGGCCACGGCGTCGCGCACCAGGTCCACCGCCTCCTGGTCCTTGGCCCTCTCCAGCTGGCGGGCCAAGTCGCCGCCCACGGTGGCGATGGCCAGTTCCCGGCCGAAGGGCCGTAGGCACAGATCCAGCACGCGGCCGTCACCGCGCACCTGGTCCAGGGCGGTGAAGGGGTCGCAGTCCAGGCTGTCGGGCTTGTAGCCCAGGGCGATGCGGTTGACCAAGCCGGTGGCCAGGCCGTCGAAGGCGGTACGCACGCTGTCGGGCAACGGCGGGTCGAAGGTGACGCCACCCGAAGCCAGCACCGAAATGGGCACGGTGATGATGGCGGCGTCGGCGCTGACCACCCCCTTGGGCGTGGTGACACGCACGCCGCTGCCCGACCAGTCGATGCGGCTGACGGGGCTGGACAGCGTGATCTTCACATCCCGCGCCATGTCCTTGGCCAGGCCGGCGACGGCCGTGCCGATGCCACGCGGAAACCACAGCGCCGCCTCCGCATCCGGACGGCGGGCGGCGTCCAGGCTGGACAGGTCCTTCAGCTCCACCCCGAAGTCCAGCGGCCCCACCAAGGCGGTGGCCAGCTGGCCCAGGTTCCCCAGGTCGGGCACCAGCTCGGCGGCGGAACGGTCGACCTGGGCGCGGCCGGCGTCCTTCACCGCGCGTTCCAGCCGGTCGATGGCGTCGGCGGCCGCCGCGTCGGTGTCGGCGTCGGCCTCCTTGGTGTCGAAGAACAGCAGGTCGTCGGCGCCGTCGTCCGGCACCGTTTCCATGCCGCGTTCATCCAGCAGGCGCCGCAACGGGTTGTCGGCCGTCGCCTCCAACGAGGCGCAGCCGATGTCGTAGGGGAAGCCGAAGGGCCGCGCCTCGGTCCAGGCCCTGCCGCCCACGCGGGCGCGGGCCTCCAGCACGGTGACCTCGGCCCCCGCCTGGCGCAGGGCGCCCGCGGCGGCCAGGCCGGCGAGACCAGCGCCGATGACCACCACCGTGCGCCCGGGACGGATGGGCCCTGGGCGGCTGGCCACCGCCCCCGCCAGGCCGGGCAGGCCCGCCGCCAGCAGGGGCGCCAGCCCCAGACCGCCCACCAGGCGGCGCCGCGACAGTCCGGCACCCCGCATGTAACCCGGTGACCGGGAAGAACCCGACATGTCACGCCTTCCGACTTACCCATCTTCGGCGCGGATGATACCGCCCGGGATTGGCCCCTGTCACCGCGCCATCCGGCGGATGCGCCATTTCGTCCTTTCCGCATAAGGGCTTCGTCCCTCACGCGTCGGGATGCCTGGGCAGCCCCGGTCAGCCCAGGGCGGAGGTGGTGACGGCGCGGTTCTGCTCGCGGGTCTTCTGGAAGCGGATCTTGGGATAATCCTCCTGCGCGCGGTTCAGCTGCCAGCCGTTGCGCGCCAGGAAGACCAGGGCCCCGTCGTGATCCTCCGCCAGGGCGGAGCGGTTGCTGTCCAGGAAGGACTTCAGCACCACCGGATCATCGCATTCGATCCAGCGGGCCGAATCATAACCGCATGATTCGAACTTGGCCTTGATGTCGTATTCGGCGTCGATGCGGGCGGCCAGCACCTCGAACTGCAGCGGGCCGACCACGCCCACCACCCAGTCGGCGCCGATCAGCGGCTTGAACACCTGGCTGGCGCCCTCCTCCGCGAAGTGCTCCAGCGCCTTGCGCAGGTGCTTCATCTTCATGGGGTCGTCCAGCTTCACGCGCTGCAGCAGTTCCGGCGCGAAGCTGGGCACGCCGGTGTAGCGCAGATCCTCACCCTCGGTCAGCGTATCGCCGATGCGCAGCGTGCCGTGGTTGGGAATGCCGATGATGTCGCCGGGGTAGGCGTCTTCCGCTAGTTCCCGGTCACGGGCCAGGAACAGCACGGCGTTGTTCACCGCCAGCAGCTTGCCCGAGCGCATGTGCTTCAGCTTCACGCCCCGGCGGAAATGGCCGGAGCACAGGCGGAAGAAGGCGATACGGTCGCGGTGGTTGGGGTCCATGTTGGCCTGGACCTTGAACACGAAGCCGGTGACCTTGGGCTCCTCCGGCTGCACCGTGCGGCTGTCGGCCTGCTGCGGCCGGGGCGACGGCGCGTAGGCCGCGAGGCCCAGCAGCAGCTCGCGCACGCCGAAGTTATTGATGGCGCTGCCGAAGAACACCGGGGTCTGGTGGCCTTCGCGATAGGTTTCCAGGTCGAAGGGCGGGCACAGTTCCCGCACCATGGCCACGTCCTCGCGCAGCTTGGCCACCTGGTCGGCAGGCAGCAGCTCGTCCAGCTTGGGATCGTCCAGGCCGTCGCACTGGATGCCCTCGCTGGCGACGTCGCCCTGGCGGCGGTCCAGCAGCACCAGCCGGTCGCGGATCAGGTCATAGCAGCCACGGAAGTCGGGGCCGGAACCGATGGGCCAGGAACCGGGCGTCACCTCCAGCTGCAGGTCGCGCTCCACCTCGTCCATCAGGTCGAAGGGGTCGCGGGCCTCGCGGTCCATCTTGTTGACGAAGGTGATGATGGGCACGTTGCGCAGGCGGCAAACCTCGAACAGCTTGCGGGTCTGGGCCTCGATGCCCTTGGCGGCGTCGATGACCATGACCGCGCTGTCGACGGCCGTCAGCGTGCGGTAGGTGTCTTCGGAAAAGTCTTCGTGGCCCGGCGTGTCCACCAGGTTGAAGGTGCGGTCGGCGTAGTCGAAGTTCATCACCGACGCGGTGACGGAGATGCCGCGCTCCCGCTCCACCTTCATCCAGTCCGACCGGGCGCGCCGCTGCTCGCCGCGCGCCTTCACCGCGCCGGCCATCTGGATGGCGCCGCCGAACAGCAGCAGCTTTTCCGTCAGCGTGGTCTTGCCGGCGTCGGGGTGCGCGATGATCGCGAACGTCCGACGGTTATGGACTTCCTGGGGGAGCGCGCTCATGGGACCTGGTACTGGCTATAGGCTTGCAAAGGCGAAAACGGGGCCGTCCGGTGCGGACGGCCCCGTCATCAAACGCGGGACTTAATTGGCGGAAGAACGCGGACGGCGCAAGCCCCCCGTCCCGCCGTCACCCTGCACCCGAGCCGGGCGCGGGCCGTTGCCGTGCTTGCGGGCGCCATCGCGGGCCGGCTTGGCACCGTCCAGCGGGTGGTAGCCGCCGCCGTTGCCGCCACCGTGACCGGCGCCGTGGACGCGGGCCGGGCGGTCCTGCCGATGGCCTTCGCCGCGGTGCTGGCCATCAGGGCGGGGGCCGCCAAACTTCTTGAAGCCGCCTTCCGGGCGGTCGCCGCGCTCACCGCGCGGGCCTTCGCCCCGGGGTCCCTCGGCGCGGAAGCCATCCGGCTTCCGGTCGCCACCGAAGCCGCCCTGCTTGAAGCCGCCTTGCTTGAAGCCGCCACCATGGCCGCCGAACGACTTGCGCGGACGGCCACCGGGGGCGCCGCCGGGGCCGCCGGCCGGGCGCTTGGGCAGCTCACGCGGCTCCAGGCCCGGGATGACATGCTCAACGGCGCGGGTCTGGGTGTAACCTTCGATGCCGCGCACCAGGCCCCACTCATGACGGGTGTACAGGCTGAAGGCGTTGCCGGTGTTGCCGGCGCGGCCGGTGCGGCCGATGCGGTGCACGTAATCCTCGGCCTGGCGCGGCAGGTCGAAGTTGATGACATGGGTCACGTCCGGCACGTCGATGCCGCGGGCGGCCACGTCGGTGGCCACCAGCAGGCGGACACGGCCGTTGCGCAGGGCCTGGACGGTGCGGTTACGCTCCTGCTGGCGCATGTCACCGTGCAGCGGAGCGGCGGCGTAGCCCATTTCCGACAGGCTGTCGGCCAGGCGGTCGGCGTCGCGCTTGGTGGCGGCGAAGACGATGCCCTTGTTCATGGACGGGTCGGCCACCAGGTGGGCCAGCAGCTTTTCCTTATGCTCCAGGCCATCGGCCCGCAGGAAGCGCTGCTCGATGGCGCTGACGTTGACGCTGCCGCCGGCGACATCAACGCGCTCCGGGTTCTTCAGCAGGTTGCCGGCCAGGCGCACCATGGCCTTGTCCACCGTGGCGGTGAACAGCAGGGTCTGGCGGTTTTCCGGGCAGGCGTTGGCGATCATCTCCACGGGCTCCAGGAAGCCCATGTCCAGCATGCGGTCGGCCTCGTCCAGCACCAGCATCTCGACGGTGGAGAGGTCCAGGCGGCCACGCTCCAGATGGTCGATCAGGCGGCCGGGGGTGGCGACCACCAGGTCGACCCGGCGGCGCAGCATCTCCAGCTGCTGGCGGTAGGGCATGCCGCCCAGGATGGCCAGGGTGTGGATGCGGCTGTACTTGGAATAGCCGCGGACGGCGTCCATCACCTGGGTCGCCAGCTCACGCGTGGGGGTCAGCACCAGCAGGCGGGGCCCAAAGGTCTGCAGGCCCTCGGCGCTCAGCGGGCGCGGGGTGGTGGCCATGCGGTGCAGCGCCGGCAGCACGAAGGCCGCGGTCTTGCCGGTGCCGGTGTTGGCGGACGCGATCAGGTCGCGGCCAGCCAGGGCGACGGGGATGGCCCGCTCCTGGATGGGGGTGGGGTATTGGTAGCCGACTTCTTCCAGCGCCTTGGTCAGGGCGGGGGCCAAGCCCAGGTCGGCGAAAGTGGCGCGGCCGTCATTGGCGGCGTCCAGCTCGACGGCGTCGAGAATTTCGGTTTCGGTCACTTCGGTATTGGCGGCAACGGGCAAATCCAAGGGACTTTCCTTCACATAGCAAAACAGCGCCGCGCCCCTCCCGCCCGGGAAAGGCACGCGAACAAACAAGCCGGCACCGCGCCCGCCGAATGAACGGCAGGCGGCACCAGCCAACGAAAGAGCGGCGCAACGTCGGAACGTGTGGAAAGCCGGACCCATCCGGCGATCACAACCCCGAAAGAAGCGGGGCTATGGAAGCGGCGCTGGCGTCGCCCCCTGGAAAGCGGAGACGACCATAACCATGCGCCAGGGGGCCCCTCGGCCACTCAGGCGAGGCGGACCATACGGGGGTGGCTGACAAAAGCCAAGGATTCCGTGACATGCCGCGACGCAACGCAGCGTGGCGCCAGACGCACAGGATCACCCCTTATAAATCCGGTCCCTCCCGCAGCAAACGCGCCGCCACCCGCTTCACCGCAGCCTTGGCGGCGTCCGTCGCGGTGGCGTTGGTCAGGATGGTGACACCCTGGCGGCGGTCGGGGTCCAGATAGGCCACGGTGAAGATGCCTTCCGCCCCGCCCCAATGCTCCCATCGGTCCATGCCGTCCAGCGGCCCCATCATCCAGCCCAGGCCCTGGCCCGTCAGCCAGCCGGGCAGGTTCGGCGCCGGCTGGCGCGTCAGCATCCGCGCCATCGTGCCGGCCGGCAGCACGCGCGCGCCCTCCGCCGCGCCATCGTTGGCGCAGGCGGCGATGTAGCGGGTGAAGTCGGCGGCGGAGGATTGCAGCATGCCGGCCGACCAGTCGGGGAAACCCATGGTGGGCACGGGCTTCCCATCCTCATAGGGCGTGGCGGCCAGGGCGGGTGGCACCTCGCCCAAGGTCCAATAGCTGTGGCGCATGCCCAGGGGCGCCATCAGGAACTGGCGGATGGCCATGCGGGCGTCAAAGCCGCCGACGCGGCCGGCGACATAGCCCAGCAGGGCGAAGCCGACATTGCAATAGTCCCAGGCCTCTCCCGGTGCCGCGGCGGCGTAACAGCCGTCCGCATCATAATAGGTGCCGCCCGGCACCAGATAGCCGACCAGCATGTCGCGCAAGGCCAGCGGCGTGTCGCCGCCCCGGTGCAGGAAATTCACCGCGTAGTACTTTTCGTCCGAGATGCCGGAGGTGTGGGTCAGCAGGTGGCGCACGGTGATGACCGCGCCGGGGTGGTGCGGGTTGACGACGGGAAAGTCGAGATGGGCCGCCACCGGATCGTCCAGCCGCAAGCGCCTCTGCCCCGCCAGGCGCAGGATGGCCGCCGCCGTGATGGTCTTGGTGATGGAGGCGATGGCGAACACCGTGTCCGGCGTCACCGGCCGGCGGCGGGCCACGTCGGCATAGCCGTAGCCGCGCACAAATCGTACCCGCCCCTCCTGGGCGTAGCCCACCGCGGCACCAGGAATGCCGGCCTGGGCCAAGGTGATGCGGATGTCGTGGTCCAGGTGGGCAGGGGTTTGGGCCCATGCCCTGCGTGCCATCAGGACCCCGGCCCCAGCGGCAATCACATGACGGCGCGTCAGTTCCATATCTTCCCCTACCCTGATTCTGGACATCCCGGTCCGGTGCTCCTATAATCAGTAGGCACCTACATATCTGTCAAGGAACCTGTCGCCGTGCCGCCATCCGATGAGATCACATCGCCGGAGGATTATTCCCGCCGCCTGGGCGGGGCGGCGCTGGGCGCCCGCTTGCGGCGCCTGTCGGAGACGATAGACGGCGACGCCACCCGTACCTACGACACCCTGGGCGTCACGTTCGAGCAGCGCTGGTTCGGCGTGCTGAACCAGCTGGTGCTGAATGGCCCCCTGACGGTGGGGGAGTTGGCCAGCCGCCTGCGCATCACCCACGTCTCCGTCAGTCAGACGCGCGCCTCACTGGAGAAGGCGGGCCTGGCCCAGACCACCGCCGATCCGGACGATGCGCGCCGCCGGCGCCTGGCCCTGACCCCGGCGGGGGTGGCGCTGGTGGAACGGCTGCGCCCGCTGTGGCGGGCGCTGGAGGCGGCGGCGCTGGACCTGGATGCCGAGGCGCAGGCCGTGACTGCCGCCCTCGACCGGCTGGAGGACGCGCTGGCCCGCCGCAGCCTCTACCAACGGGTCCTGGATCATCTGGGGGACGATCACCCAGGTGACGGGACGGCATAAGGCATAGACGGGCCGCTACACCCTTGCGCCGGCCGGGCCCTGTCGTCCATGGTCCGCCGCCATGAAACGCCGCGCCTCCACTCCCCGACGGCCCGCCCAGCCCGCGCTGCTGCTGGGGCCCTTGCTGCTGGCCCGGGGCGGCCAGGGCGACCGCTGGCGCGTCAGCGCCGTGATCGTCACGGACGGTGAGGAAGAGCCGCCGGATCTGACGGTGGCCGGCGTGGGCCTGCCCGTGCCGCCCCGCTGGCTGGGCAAACTGCCCGAGGGCAAGGGCGCCGCCTGGCGTTACGACTTCGCCGTACCCCGGGGCGCGCAGGATGGGCGGGCGGACTATGGCTTCCTGGACCTCGGCACGCCCTGGTCCTTCGCCGTGCCCGGCATGGCGGTGCCGCCACGCGTGGCGCTGGCCGATGTTGGCGGCGACGCCCCGTTTGCCTCTTCATCCTCTGGCGCTTCGACCTCTGGCCCTTCCGCCTGGTCGGCCCTGCTTTCCCGCCACCGGGTGCAGCCCTTCCACCTGTTCGTGCTCAGTGGCGTGGTGCCGCTCGGCCTGGCGCCGAACGGCACGCTGGCCGGCCCCGCCCAGGCGGAACGCCGCGCCCTGATGGCCAGCGTGCCCCACCTGGCGGCCTGGACCGGCCCGGGGACGCACCATGGCAAGGCGGCCGGGCCCCGCGCCCTGCACCGCCTGCTGGCCCAAGGGTTGGGGGCGGAGGACAAGGCGGAAAACGCCTGGGCCGGCGCTAACGACCTGGTGCAGGGCCTGACGCTGAACCGCCTGGGCGTGCTGGCGTTGGATGCCGCCGCCGACCCGGATATGCTGACGGAGCGGCTGGACCGGTTGCGCGGCTGCCGCGCGGCTTTGGTGCTGACACGCGGCCCCCGCGCCCCCATCACCGGCTGGCGCGCCCACCTGGCCCGCTTGCGTCCCGGCAGCGGCGCCGGGGAGACCCTGAGACCGGCGCTGGACCGCCTCCGCGATGCCGCCGCCATGGAGATTGTGCACCTGCGTCCCGGCGCGCCGCCAGCGACGGAGGAAGCCTGCCGCCTGCTGCCCACCCTGGCCACGGATGGCCGCTGGCTGGAGGCGCGGCTGGGCGCCCGGGGCCTGGAACTGACGACGCAAGAGGCGCGGCCGGCCGTCCTGCCGGCGGGTTTTGCCGATACTGGCCCCGATATCGGCGACGGCCGGTAGAAATCGCGGGCCACGCCTGCGCCCATGCCGGTTGACCCCGGTGGCGCGCAGGGTCAGCTTGGCGTCGCGATAATCCACATCCACCAAACCCACCGCGTCAGGCGTCCCAAGGCTTTCCGCCGCCGGGGGCCGCCTCACATGACGGAGTTCGCCATGGTCGGCGCCCTTGCCATGCTGGTGGTCTGCCAGCTCATCGGGGAAATCGTGGTGCATGGCCTGCGCCTGCCCGTCCCGGGGCCCGTGCTGGGCCTGCTGCTGCTGGTCGCCTGGTTCGCCTGGCGCGGCGGCCCGACCCAGACCATGGGCACCACCGCCGACGTCATTCTCAGCAACCTGTCGCTGCTGTTCGTGCCGGCGGCCGTGGGCATCGTGCAGCATGGCCAGCGCTTCATGGCCCAGGGGCCGGCCATCGTGCTGGCGCTGTTCGCCAGTTCCGTCCTGACCATAGCCGTCACCGCCTATGCTTTCCTGTGGGCCGACAGGCGCTTCGGCGGCAAGGGCCCGGTGCCGACAGACGTGGCCGCCAGCCATGATCCTTTCGATACCGATACGGAGAAAGGCGCCACCACCGGCACGGGGGGTGCCCCATGATGAGCAAAAAGGGCCTGGGCGACATCTGGGTCTACCTGTCGGCCAGCCCGCTGCTGTGGCTGGCGGCGACACTGGTGGCCTACCTGGTCGGTGTGCGGATCTACACCCGCACCAACCGCAACCCCTTCGCCAACCCGGTGGCGCTGGCGGCGCTGTTCCTGGTCATCCTGCTGGTGGTCACGGACACGCCCTATCCCACTTATTTCAATGGCGCGCAGTTCATCCATTTCCTGCTGGGCCCCGCGACGGTGGCCCTGGCCGTACCGCTGTGGCGCCACCGTGCCGACGTGCGCCGGGGCGCCCTGCCTCTGGCCATCGCCATGGTCGCGGGCTCCATCACCGCCGCCGCCTCGGCCGTCTTCGTCGCCCATGTGCTGGGAGCGGATCGGGAAACCGTGCTGTCGCTGGCGCCCAAGTCGGTCACCACCCCCATCGCCATGGGCATTTCGGAAAGCATCGGCGGCATCCCGTCGCTGACCGCCGCCATGGTCATGGTGACCGGCATCATCGGCGCGGTGTTCGGCCCCTTGCTGCTGCGCTGGCTGAAGATCCGCGACGACCGGGCCAAGGGCCTGTCCATGGGCATGGCCGCCCACGGCGTGGGCACAGCCATCTCCTACACCATGAGCCCCCTGGCCGGCAGCTTCGCCGGCATCGCCATGGCCCTGAACGGCCTCATCACCGCCCTGCTGGTGCCCCTCCTGCTGGCCTTGCTGCTCTGACCGGACCAAGAGGGCACGGGACAGGGTTTCATGCCCTTTAGCGATGCTGGGTCCGGCACGGGAGGCGCATTTGAACTGTCACGATCGAATGCCACTCGCATCAGGGCCCTTTGCGTAGGATGAACAGCAGGCCGTCCACCGGCCGGTTTTTCTCCCAGCGCGGCGCCACCGAGGCCAAATGCTCGACCGCCAGGCCCGCCGCCCCGGCCGCCGCCAGCAGATGCTCCCGCGCATGGGCGTAGCGGCGGCTTTCGCGCAGGGCATAGGGACCCTCGCCCGTCCAGCGCTCCACCGTGGCGGCGAAGCGGCCGCCGGGCTTCAGCGCCATGGCCGCCGCCTGGAACACCGGCGCCAGATCGCCCAGGTAGACCAGCACGTCGGCCGCCAGCACCAAATCCCAGGTACCCGGCGCCTCCGCCAGGGCGCGCATCAGGTCGGCGTCCCACAACCGGTCATACAGACCACGGGCGCGGGCATGCTCCACCATGCGCGGCGACAGGTCGACGCCGGCCAGGAACCGGGCCAGCGGCTTGACCTCCACGCCCCCCAGGCCCGTGCCGCAGCCGATGTCCAGGATGTCCAGGTCCGCGCCCACCCCCACGGCGTCCAGCGCTTGGCGCAGCAATCGCGGCGCCTGGTAGCGCAGCTTCCGCGTCAGGTCGGTGTCGAAACGGTCGGCGTAGCGGTCGAACAGCGCCTTTACATAGGTGGGCGTCAGGTCGGCACCGCCCGCGGCCGTCGCCGCCTCCAGGGCCGCCAGCAGGCGGGCGGCACCGCCAAGGTCGTCCGGATCGGCTTCCAGCGCCCGGCGCCAGCAGCGCGCCGCCTTCCCACCTTCCGCCAGGGCGGCCCAGGCGCGGCCCTGCAGCACCAGCGCCATCGCGCGGGCGGGGTCGGCGGGGTGGGCATGGGCCAGCAGCGGCTCCAGCATCTCCGCCGCCGCCAGCGGGTCGCCGGCGTCCACCAGCACCTGCCCCACTTCGGCGGCCCCCTCCAGGTCATGCGGCGCCAGGAAACGGGCCTCACGCGCGTGGACCAGCGCCGCCGCCGTCTCCCCCCGCGCCAGTTGCAGCCGGGCGGCCAGGCGGTGCCCCGCGGCGTCATCGGCCCGGCGCGCCAGCGCGGACGCCACCAAGCCCCAGGCGGCCTCATTGTCGCCGGCATCGGCCAGGCAGGCCGCCTGCCCCAGCGCCCAGGACGTCCGCTCAGGCTCCGCTCCGGCCGCCGCGGCGAACTGGGCGGCGGCGGCGGTGAACCGGCCCTGGCGGCGAAGCAGCGCGCCCAAGGCACCCCGCGCCTCCGCGGCCTCGGGCAACAGGGCCACGGCCGCCGTCAGCGCCGTCTCCGCCACCGCCTCATCCCCCGCGTCCAGGGCGTCATAGGCCTGGGCCATCCGCTGTTCATAATCGGCAACGCTGTCGGAGGTCATGGTCGGACTCGGGTTCCAGGGAACGGGGTTTGAGAGCCCCTTATGGCCCCTCCATTCCTGGGGGGCAACCGGGGCCGTCGCGCTATTCGTAGCGGGTGCCGCAGTTCACACGGGGGCAACATGACGCACGCTAAGGGCTTGGAATCCCGGCCGGCATGGGGCATGGTGCCCCCGCTGACAGGGGCGTAGCGTGGCGCCGTTGCCACACTCCGGTCATATTTTTTATTGACCTGCTGCGTTTTGTCTGTAATTGCTATGCGGCCGTTGCATGGATATAGGCCTTACGGACAGACGGCAGCGGCAGTTCGACCCATTCGGTTAGGGAGCGGTCACCGCACTGAGTATCGGTGATCTGATGGAATACCCCGCCCGCGAGCGGGGATGTGCTTTGGGGAACCAGCACAGACGCCAGATGGATGTCGCGACGCGAGGTCGTCGACGCCAGTGACGATAGATGGAGGACTCTCATGCAGATCGCGCGCCGCCGGAGCGACGCCCTTCTAGGCCGGGAGTCCGAATCCGAGTTCGCAGGCAGCCACATCTCCACCGTCCGCTTCTTCAAGACCGCCATCGCCGGGCTGTTCCTCAGCCTGGGCGTTCTCACTGTGGCGCCCGCCGCCCACGCCGCTTGCCTGGATCACATCCTGCAGGCTGAAAAGGAAGCGGGGGTGCCCTCCGGCCTGCTGCTGGCCGTGGCCCTGGTGGAAAGTGGCCAGTCCATTTCGTCGGAGGCCTACGCCGTCAACGTGAAGGGCACCGCCCATTTCGTGTCGACGCCGACGGCCGCCGCCAAATACCTGCGCGATCCCAAGGGTAACCTGCGCCAGAACGTGACCGCCGGCTGCATGCAGCTGTCGCTGTCCGACCACAAGGCCGCGTTCCACCCGGTGGAAAAGATCGTCGATCCCAAGGAAAACGTCCAATACGCGGCCCGCATGCTGGCCCGCCTGCGCGCCACCGCCGGCAGTTGGGCCGCCGCCGTCGCCCGTTACAACGGCGGCAGCGGCAAGACCGCGCACGCCTATGCCTGCAAGGTGCGCAGCAATCTGGTCAGCCTGAACTCCGTCAACGCCTCGCTGATCGATGGCAACGGCTGCAGTGACGAGGAAAGCACGGCCGTGACCCCGCGCACCCGCCGCGTCTACGAGAGCGCCACGACCGAACCGGTGGGCTGATCCCGCCCCATCCCATCGCTCCGCTGAACAGGCCGCCCCGCCGGGCGGCCTTTCGCTTTTCTGGGTCGCGACAGCGGCGATTGTCGCTGGCCGTGTTTTGCTGGCATGCTCCGCCCCCATGAACTACCGCCACGCTTTCCATGCCGGCAATCCGGCTGATGTCATGAAGCATGCCATCCTGGCGCTGCTGATGACCCGGCTGACTGCCAAGACCACCCCCTTCGCCGTGCTGGACACCCATGCAGGCATCGGCCGCTATGATCTGACGGGGGACGAGGCCACTCGCACGAGTGAGGCCGCCCTGGGCATACAGCGGCTGCTGCAGGTCGCCGAGGCGGGCGCCCTGAGCGCGCCCGCGGCGGAGGCGCTGGCCCCCTACCTGGACGCCGTGCGCATCGCCGCTGGCCGGGCCCCCGGGCAGCCTTTGGGCGCCATCACCAACTATCCCGGCTCCCCCTGTCTGGCACGCACCTTCCTGCGGGAAAATGATCGCCTGATCCTGGCGGAACTGCACCCGGAGGACGCGCGGACCCTGAAGGGGGTGTTTCGGGGTGATCGGCAGGTGGCGGTGCACCACATGGACGGCTGGACGGCGCTGAAGGCCCACCTGCCGCCCAAGGAAAAGCGCGGCCTGGTGCTAATCGACCCCCCCTTCGAAGCGGCGGACGATTTCGACCGCCTGGTTGCCGGCCTGGCCCTGGCCCACGGCCGCTGGCCCACCGGCATCTACGCCCTATGGTACCCCATCAAGGACCGCGCCACCGGTTGGCGCCTGCACCAACGGCTGGAGGACAGCGGCATCCCGAGGATCCTGGCGGCCGAATTGACCTGGAACGATGACGCCCGCGTGGACCGCCTGAACGGCTCCGGCATGATTTTGGTCAACCCGCCTTGGCAATTGGATGAAACTTTGCGGCAAATGTTGCCGTCCCTTCATGAGGCCCTTGGCTTCGCCCAGGGTATCGCCCATGTTGAATGGGTCGCCGGCGAAAGTACCGCCTAAGGGCATAGCCTTTCGGTTAGGTTCGCTGTGAGCGGCATCAGTGATGCGACGGGGAAAAGGGATCGAGCGGATGGCGCAGAACGGTCAGCGGCCTTTCATGGCGGAAATTCAACGGCAGCGGCGGGCGCAGGACCAACCCGGCACCGTTGACGCCCTGTCGCTGTCGGCCACCCCGCTGAACCCGGCCGCCCTGGCCCCCCTGACCCCGGCGCAGGAGATTCGCCTGGACACGTCGGAGGTGATGGAGGCCATCCAGCACCTGGGCCAGAAGCTGGACCGCTTCCTGAACACCGACCACACCCAGATCGAGGCGATCCATGTGGAGATCGCCGACATCGCCGGCCGCATCAAGGCGACCAAGCTGGAGATGGCGGCGCTGCGCCACCCGCTGGCCAAGGACGACACCTTCATGGAGGCGAGCCAGCAGCTGACCGCCGTCGTCGCCTCCACCGAGGCCGCCACCAACAGCATCATCCAGGCGGCGGAAGAGATCGATGACATCGCCAACGAGGTCCGCTCGCAGTTGCCGGAGGGCTACCAGAACTCCCGCCTCAAGGACCTGAACGAAGTCACCCTGCGCATTTTCGAAGCCTGCAATTTCCAGGACCTCACCGGCCAGCGAATCACCAAGGTGGTCCAGGCCCTGAGCTTCATCGAAGAGCGGGTCGAGGCCATGATGTCGGTCTGGAACACCAAGGAGTTCGAAACCATGCCCCTGCCCCCGTCCATCCATAAGCATGACGAGGGTCTGGAGTTGCACGGCCCCGTCAAGGACGGCGGCCAGACCATCTCCCAAGCGGACATCGACGCGCTGTTTGATTGATTATTGAGTCTCCCTCGGACGCGGGGGCCGGCATCCACCGGCCTGGCGCGTCCTCGTTCCACACTTCGCCACGCTGTCCGCGAAGCTCCGGCGGACGCAGTCTCGTCCTACACCGGCATGAGCCAACGCTCCTGCCGTGGAATGCTCTGTTATCTTTGTTATCTTTCTTCCGCAGCGCGCGAGCACGCGGTGCGTGCCCCTAAAACGGCAACAGGGGCCCGAAGGCCCCTGCACCGTGCACCGGTCCCCGTGGGGCCGGAACCATACCGTCGATGTCTCAGTTGGTCAGCGTGCCGGCCATGAAGGCCATGCTGCCGAAGCCACTGCGCGCGGCGGCAACGGCCACCTGCGTGCGGTTCTTGGCGCCCAGCTTCTGCATCACCGCGCGGACATGAACCTTGACCGTGCCTTCCAGCACGCCGAGTTCGCGGGCGATTTCCTTGTTGGAGCAGCCGGCCAGGATCAGGCGGAAGATATCCTGCTGGCGCTCCGTCAAGCGGTCGGCCAGCGCGGCCTCGCGGCCGGCGGGCGCCTGGCCCATGGCGGGACCCGAGGCGCCACGCACCCCCGCCAAGGCGGCGGTCAGCGCCTGGCGCGGCATGGCCACGTAATTCTCCCCCGACAGGATTAGGGTCAGCGTGCGTTCCAGCACCTCTGTGGGGCCGGTCTTCAGCACATAGGCACGGGCGCCGGCGCGGATGGAGGCGATGACCTCATCGCCCTCCTGCACGGCGGACACCGCCACCACGGGCACGGAGCCCAGGGCGGACGTCAGCTGGGCGATCGCCTCGACCCGGCTGCCGGACAGGCTGTCCAGGTCCAGCAGGACGAGATCGATCCCCGGCGCGGACATGGCCTGCGCCAGCGCTTCCTCCACGGTGCCGGCCTCAAGCGCAGACGCCCCCGGGAACTGGGAGGTCAACATCAAGGCGGCGCCACGGCGCACCAGGGCCTGGCCATCCACGACAAGAAAAGTGCGATGGCGGGGCGAAGCGCCCACACCGGCAATTCCGTTTTCCAAACCATCCTCGGCTAGACTGCTGACAGTCCCGGGAAAACGCGCGGTCATGCTCATCATCTGAAACCCCACGTTCGAGTCCGGCCACTTCCGGCCCAGGCCATCCAAAACGCTTCATCCGGCATGGGGCGCCTGCGTGGCAGGTCCCCTGACGATCGTCCGCCGGTTCCGGCACCTTTGGCCCCCGGACCGACACTTTCGATGAACGCGTGACCCTGACTGGTTAGCGACACCTTCGCCATCATGACCATCCGAACACGGCCAAAATGGGGCAGCCTAACCTTTTTTCCCCGGGAACCCCATTTCCGCCGTGGTACCCCCTCGGCGACGTGCGATCTTCCCAGGTGGCCAAACGATCCACCTCACGATGTGACAGACTGTGACCCGTTTTCAGACATGCCGCAACAGAAACATGGCGTTCGGGGCCACTTTCCCATAGGATTGTCGCAATAGAACTGGCGATCTATTACCTGGCCACGGGGCAAATCGGCCGTTAACAGGTTAGCGTCGACATTTCACGAGTATCCGCGACAATGTTAATAAAATTTTTAATAAACAGTCTCCGGTGGGGGAGACCGCAATCACAATGGGGGAATAGGCAATGACAGGCCGCAGCGTTCTTCTGATCGACCAGGATCAGTTGTTCGGGGCGGCGCTGGGTACATTGCTGGGGGAGGATAGCTTCCAGCTGTTACCGCCCGTCCCTTCGGTGGAGGAAGCAATGAAGGTGCTGCGGGACATCGCGGCGCCTGATTTGATCATGGTCGACCCTTGGGGCATCGACCCGCCGCGCGTGGCCAGCGAATTGCGGCGCCTGCGGGCGGCCGCCCCCCAGACCCGCATCGCGGTCCTGACCTCCGACACCAGCAATTCGGTGCTGAAGGCCAGCCTGTTCGCCGGCATGGACGGCCACTTGTCCAAATCGTCCGGCGTCGCCACCCTGCGCGACGCGCTGGAACTGATCCTGGCCGGCGACGCCGTGTTTCCGCCTCGCGCCGCGGCCCTGGTGGCACAGGCGCAGCAGCCGCAGGGCCCCACGCCGGCCGACCTGGTGGCGGCCACGGCCGACCTGTCGCGGCGCGAGATTCAAATCCTGGGCTGCCTGCTGGCCGGGCAATCCAATAAATCCATCGCCCGCCGGCTGGAAATCACCGAATCCACGGTGAAGATGCACTTCAAGAACGTGATGCGCAAAATCGGCGCGCAGAATTGCACGCAGGCCGCCGTCTGGGCCATTCAGCGCGGCATCGGGCCGTTGAGTTAAGTATCACCGCCGGCAAGGCGCCCCGACCACCCGGGGAAATCGTCTCAGCGCCACGGAACAACCGACAAGAAAAGGGGCGCCGCCCAGCCGGGTGGCGCCCCTTTCTTATTTCATCGTCCGCTTCCGGCCTTGTGGCGGGAGCCGAAGGCCGAAATCGGAAGGCGTCGTCATCGGGCCGGGAGACCGGGCCCAGGGTCACCCCCGGGCCCGGTCACCAGTCCCCCCGAACGGATCAGGGGAAAATGATGACGGCGCGACGGTTGGACGGCTCACGCACACCGTCCGCGGTCGGGACCAGCGGATCGGACTCGCCCTTGCCGTCGGTGGCGATGGAGGCACCGACGCCCTTGGACGTCAGGTAAGCCTTCACAGCCTCGGCGCGGCGCATGGAGAGCTTCAGGTTGTAGGCGTCCGAACCGGAACGGTCGGTGTAGCCCGTCACGTTGATCTTCGTGATGTGGCCGGTGGCAGCGTCCTTGGCGGCGTTGTCCAGCACGGTCTTGGCGTCAGCCGACAGGTCCGTCTTGTCCCAGTCGAAGAACACCGTGAAGTTCCGCGAAATGGACGGGGCCGGCGGCGGGGGCGGCGGGGGCGGCGGGGGCGGAGGAGCCGGCGGAGCCACGGTCGGGGTCGGCTTGGGCGCCGGAGCCGGCGGGGCGCCGAAGGTGTAGCGCAGGCCGACCAGGACCGAGTGGTTCTGGTAGCCGGCCTTGAACTTCGGAGCGTTCGACGGCTCGTAGGTGGTGTCCGGCGTGCCCATGAAACGGTAGCCGACGGTGAAGTCCAGGTTGTCGCTCAGCGCGTAGGCGACGCCGGCGGCCAGCTGGTAGGTGAAGGCGGTGGTGGAGGTCTCCACCGACAGGCCCGGCGTGTACAGGTCGCCCACGCCGTCGAACTTGTAGCGGCCGAAACCGATACCGGCGCCGACATACGGACGCAGCGGGCTGTCGACGTTGAACTCGTAGTAGGTGACGGCCATGAAGGTCAGGGCGGTCAGGTCGCCAGCGCCGCCGGCGCGGCCCGGGCCGCCACCGGTGATGTCGCCGACGGTGCTGCCGCCGTAGCCGATTTCCGCACCGACGCGGACGCCGTTGCCGAACTTGTAGCCGCCCTCGACCAGGCCGGTCGGGGAGGTCGTGAAGTCGGCCTTGTCGGTGTAGACCGGGCCCTTCAGGTCGGTCTTGTCAGCCCAGTTCACACCGGCCTGGGCACCGAGGTAGTAACCCTCGTTGGTCTGGGCCAGCGCGGTGGCCGGCAGACCGAGCGCGAACACCGCGCACAGTAATGAATGACGGAGTTTCATTCGTCGTTTCTCCTCCTTCTGACCGAGGGGTTACGTCTCCCCAAAGGAACCCTCGGTTGAATTGAGACTACCCTTCGCGCCAGGACGTGGCGCCTTTGATTGTCCCGCCAATCGGCAGGGTTAGACAACGTCCTGAGTTAATTCAATCCTTCAACACCGTACGGTGAGCAACCCAGCCTTGTGAGCTACGCCGTTCGGCCCGTCAGGACACGCCGTTGATCGGATGGAAATAAGGTTAAACTGAGGCAGCGATTTTCAAGGGGCCCGGTTTGCATAAGTAGCGGAGGCCCCATCCGCCATTCGCATATTGCACGGTCTTAGGGCTTTAGTTAGCCCCAATGTCATTCACGGCCGTAAAATGCCGATTCTGCCGCAGCGCGGGCCGCCGCCGCGTCGGTGAAGACTTGCCCGTCCAGGACCTGGGCCCGCATATGCACCGCGTGGAACGCCATGCCCTCGGGGTGCACGGTCACCAGGCCCACCGCTTCCTCGTCGATTTCAATGACATACGCCGTGGGATCGGGCAGCGCCGATCCGGTCTGGCGGGCCGCGCCGGCAACGTTTGCCCCGTGGTCACCGGCGGCCGGAAATTCAATAGGCTCACCACTGGCTGGCACAATATCCGTGGCCTCATGGAGAGCTATTCTATTGGGCATAACCCGTTCTCCTTTAATCGGGCGCGTCTCCCTCGGGGGGCGCCGACTTGCGGAGCGGATTAAACAATCCCCGGCATTACGATTTCCACCACGCTTATGGGCATAGCGTTACTTTGTCACCAGCCCTTTGTCATCCCCCGCCTGGGCTGGCGCCTAGGCCCATACCCGGAAATTCGGGCATGGGCCTTATGACCTGCGGGGTTGCCGTCAGTGCGATGCGCCGCTGGCCGCCCCGGCGGCGTCCTTCGCTGGGGCGGCCGCGACGGCCGGCGTCGGGCCGGTGATGCGGTCGCCGGCGGTGGCGGCGGCCATGACCGGGGGCGGCAGATCGCAGCGCGGCAGTTCAGACACCCGGACCACGGCGTCGTTGCTGATGGTCTTCACCACGTCGGCGTCGCTCATCAACTCCGCCTGGGCCAGCAGGTCGACATGCTGGGCGCAGTAGATGTCCGTGGAAACGGCCGCGATGTGCTGCGACATCTCATTGGCCAGATGGGTACGCAGGGTGTCCAGCGCGCGATTCGGATTGCCCTTGGTGGTCTTGCGGTAATGGGCGATCAGCGAATCTTCCCAGGCGATGATCTGCGTCCTGTGCGCCAGCGTGAACTTCTTGTAGCGCACGTACAGCCCTTCGTAATTGCCGCCCAGCTGCTGGCAGGTCAGGCCGATGACCATCAGGCGGGTGTGATAGCGGATGGCCTGCTCCGCGTCGAACTCCGCCGGGGAATAGCAGGGGCCGGACACCTTGGCCGCCTTCGGGGGCGTCTTGGCGGCCTTCTCCGGTGCCGCCTTCTTGGCGGCGGCGGCTTTCTTGACCGGGGTCGTCTTGTCGGCGGCGAAGGCTGGACCACTCATGGCGGCGGCCAGGGCGAAAGACAGGAGGGGAGCGGCGAGCAAACGGGCACGCGTCATGGCGCGGGTATCCATAGCAGTATAAGGACGATCGGCATCGTGGCGGCGGCGCGGCGCATCCCCATGAAGACATCCTCCAAGCCGGTCAAGGCCTGGAGGAACGCCCGCGATCAGGCCCCCGCTTCCACCACATCTTGTACATTTAGCCCCGCGCGCCCACCATGAGCAAGAGTTGGCGCGCGACATAGCCCATAAGCGCGAGACCCCGGGGACGTCCATGAGCGTGCCGCCGACAAAAATGAGGAAAACGCCATGGCCCGTATCGGCATCGACCTGGGCGGCACGAAAATCGAAGGGCTGGCCCTGGGCGACCGGGGCGAGGAGTTGGCCCGGCGCCGCATTTCCGCTCCCCGCGACGATTACGGCGCGACCTTGGCCGCCGTGGCGGGGCTGGTCGCCTGGCTGGACGGTGTGGTCAATTCGCCGGTCCCCGCCAGCGTGGGCGTGGGCATACCTGGCGCGCTGTCGGCCCTGACCGGCCTGGTGAAGAACGCCAATTCGACCTGGCTGAACGGCCACCCCCTGGACCGCGACCTGACGGCCAGCATAGGCCGGCCCGTGCGGCTGCAGAACGACGCCAACTGCCTGGCCCTGTCGGAGGCCGCCGACGGCGCCGGCGCCGGCTGCGGCACCGTCTTCGCCGCCATCCTGGGCACCGGATGCGGCGGGGGCGTGGTGGTGGACGGGCGCATCATCACCGGCCGGCACGCCGCCGCTGGCGAATGGGGCCACAGCCCCCTGCCCTGGCCGCAGCCGCCCGGGGCGCACGGCAGGGAGGATGAGCGGCCAGGCCCCGCCTGTTACTGCGGCCACCAGGGCTGCCTGGAGACCTGGCTGTCCGGTCCAGGACTGGCCGACGACCACACCCGCGCCACCGGCCGCGTCCTGCCGGCGGTGGAGGTGGCGGCCCTGGCCGCGGCCGGCGACGGTCCGGCGCGGGCGGCCCTGGACCGCCACGTCGACCGGCTGGCGCGCGGACTGGCCGGCGTGGTCAACCTGCTGGACCCGGACGTCATCGTGCTGGGCGGCGGCCTGTCCAACATGGCGCATCTTTATGAGCGCTTGCCGGAACGGCTGGCCGCCTGGTGCTTCTCCCCCGACGTCACCACGCCCATCCGCCCGGCGCGGCACGGCGACTCGAGCGGCGTGCGTGGCGCCGCCTGGCTCTGGCCCGCGCAGGGCTGACGTTTCGACTGGGGCCCGACTCAGCGTATCCGGACTTTATGCCTGCCACCGGGCCCAGACCAGGGTGCCGGCGGCCGTCGCGAACAACAGCAGGGCGATGATGGCCGCCCACAGCGCCGATGACGCCAGGATCAGGGCGGCGCCGGCGATCACCTGGGCAGCCGCCGCCATATGCCAGCGCGCCCGGGACGTGATGCGAACCGACATCGGCGGGGAGGCGACCGGCGTCCCCTTGCGGGTGGGCCGGGGAGAGCGCCGGTCGCCTTTCTGGCGGTTGCCGCCCTGACGGGCGGACACGGCGGAACGGGATTGTGAGGATCGCTTGGCCATGGCCCAAGGGCATAGCAGCGCCACCCCCGGCCGGCAAGGCGGGCCGCCTCGCCACCCCTGAGTCGCGGGCGGAATGGATGGAGGCGACGGTGGCGGCGGCGCGCAGGGGGAACCCGACGCCAAAAACGCGCCGAGATTCCGGCTTGCGGTTGAGACTCCTCGATTTCGCCTAGGCCGGCAACCCGCCCGGCACATCCATCGGCACCGCCGTCCAGGGGGCTGCCGGCGAGTTGGCGAATGGAGTTTTTAAAAAAGAGCGATGACGGTGGAATCAGCGCTTGCAGTCCGGGGATTTTCTTTTAAATAAAGATCAGGACTTGGGTGTCATCGGCCAGCCCTGGCGGACATTCGCAACGGCGACCCGGCACTTCAGTTCAACTGGATTTTCATGAACCTCGCGCCGCTGCCTCTCGGGCGGAAACCCGCATGGCGTGGCGTTGGTATTCCTTGTCTTTGTTTATAAAGACATCTGAATACTTCGAGGTTTTGAATATCGCTTTTTAAAGGTGTGGTCCGGCTGTCATATAAATGACGGCGGCGACATCAGGGGGTGCCCTACGGCGGGCTTTGGCCCGCGCTTCCGGCGCGCCTTGGCACACCCCGTCCGCGACTGCCGGGTCAGCCCCCATCGTTCGGCTGCCGGCCCTTTGAATGATGTGTGACAGACATGACCCAAGAGCCCCTGTGGCAGCCCAGCGACATCCAGAACCAGGACGGCGTCGAGAAGGAAGCCGACGGCGACGCCCCGAAGCGGCGCGGCCGCATCCCGCAGTCGGCCTGGCCGTCCATTCTGGAGCGCTATCGCGCCGGGGCCACGCTGTCGGCCATCGCCCGCGAATTCGACTGCACGCCCAGCGCCATCTCGTACATCGTGCGCAAGGCCGAAACGGCTCAACCCGGTGAGGGCGGCGACGCTCCCGCGCCGGTCGCGGAAACGCCCCCCGCGCCCAAACCCGCCCGCGCGCCCAAGGCGGAGGCCCCCACTCCCGCCCCGGCCCTGCCGCTGGAGCAGCCAGCGGTGACCGAGACGCCGGCGGCCCCCGCCCCGGTGGAAACCGCCCCGGCCCTCGAGCAGCCGCAGCGCGCCCCGCGCGCCGCCGGCGAGCGTGGCCCCCGCGGCGAGCGTCCCATGCGTTCCCATGAAGGACGGTCTCAGGAAGGCCGTGAAGGCCGTCCGGAGCGTGAGCCCCGGGCAGAGCGCGCCGACGGTGAACAGCCTAGGGGCGACCGCTTTGGCGATCGTCCGCAGCGGGGCGAGCGTCGCACCCTGACCGGCGCCGCCGTGGCCAACGCCGCCCAGGAGCGCAGCCAGCCGCCGGCCGTCAGCCAAGGCCAGCGCCCCTATGGCGACCGCCAGGGGAACCGCGCGCCCGTGGGCGCGGCGTCCGAAACGGAAAGCATGGACCAGCTGCTGGACCGTCCCTACAACAGCGACCGCCCAGTGGGTTCGGAATATCCCTACCGCCAACAGCAGCGCAACGCCGCCCGCCTGGAAGCGGCCGAGGCCCCGACGGAGCCGGCCGATCAGCGCATGACCGTCGCCGCCCAGCGCAGCGCCGAAGCCTACACCGCCTGGAAGGCCAACCCCGAGGGTGGCATGCAGGGCCTGACCGACGCGCTGCATGAACTGCGCAAAGTGATCGCCCGCATGGAGATCGAGATGTCCGCCAGCCGCAAGGAAGAGCATGCGGCCCGGCCCATCCCCATCCCCTACCACCGCGCCCAGCGCCGCTGAACCGTCGGGGAGGACACCCCGGCTTTCAGCGCCCCACCAGCGCCGGATGCGAAAAAACACCCCGCCTGAGGAGACTCGGGCGGGGTGTTTGCTTTCGGGCCGCCCGCCCGGGGAGCGGCGGCCAGGCAAAGGCTGGTGACGTCAGACGCCCATGGTGGCGCCCAGGATCAAAACGGCGCCGTATAGGGTGGCGAACAGGCTGGCCAGCGCCAGGAAGTCCCGCACCAGGCGGCCGCCATTGGCGCCGGCCCGGCCCAGCGCGCGGCGGCGCAGCAGGGTCGATTTCGGGGCAAAACCGACACCGTGCATCGTGTCGTGGACCGCAATGTACGCCATTTACCCCTCCACCGTTTGTCTATCCGGGGCCGGCGTACCCTTACGCCCGGCCGTTCATGGGCTTAGTGTTGCCAGAACGTTCCAAGAACCACAAGCAGAAATGTTCTCATCATGTTCCGTTTTTGGACCTCGCAATGAGAACATTCAATCCCTGGGGGCTGGATCGCGCCTAAGCCCCCAGGAATGGAATCAGCGACCAGCGGCGGCGAACGCCTCCTCATACCGCTCCGGCTTGAAACCGGCCAGGAGCGTGCCGTCCAGGTCCAGAATCGGGCGCTTGATCATGGACAGCTGGGCCGCCATCAAGGCCACCGCCTTGGCGGCGTCCAGGTTCTGCTTGTCGGCGTCGGGCAGCGCGCGGAAGGTGGTGCCGGCACGGTTCAGCACCGTTTCCCAACCCAGCGCGCCGCACCACGCGCGCAGCCGGTCCTGGTCGACGCCCACCGCCTTGTAGTCATGGAACGCGTAGTCGATGCCCCGCCGGTCCAGCCAGTCGCGGGCCTTCTTCATGGTGTCGCAGTTCTTGATGCCATAGATGGTCACGGCCACGGCCGGGGCTCCTTCGTCGCGTGCGGATGACATGATGCCCTCTCACCCCAATACGGGCGAGCCTGTGGTGAACCAGGCACGGCTGATGCGGCCGGCCGTCACCTCATAAATGCCGATGACTTCCACCGTGCCGGGACCATCCGGAAACGTGCGGGTCACCACCTCATGGTCCACCACGGTGGCACCCACCGCCAGGCGATGCAGCAGCCGGCCGTGCAGGTTGGGCTCCTGGAAGCGGATGACATGGCGCGCCCGGATCTCCCCCGCCCCGCTGGCCAGCAGGGTGTCGGGATGCTGGTAGATGCGGGCGTCCTCCGCCCAATAGGCCATGAAGGCGTCGATGTCCTTGGCGTTGTAGGCGCGCAACTGGCCGTCCACCACTTGCTCGGGCGCCAGGGTCGAAGACGGCGGGGCCGGGGTCATGGCGGGTGTGGTCCTCAAGGCGGTGGATGCATCTCCCTTATCCGACATGAGGGCGCCTGGCCGTCGCCCGTATTCGGCATGCCGCCTATTCCCCGCGACCGTGAAATTCCGTCTAATGGCGCCGCCAATCAGGCATGGGGACCGGCATGGCCCGGGTCGAAGCGGCGCCGCTGGCGCTCGGTCCAGTCTCCGCCCAGCCTGTGGATGATCGGTGGGCGACAGGCCCAGGGTACGGGGCCATGTGGTTGCGGGCCACCAATTCAGGACTGTGGGTCCGCACGGGCGTGGCACCGCCGGTGCGCGCCCAGAACAGAAGGCACAGGAAGGCCGCCACCGTCAGCAGCACCCAGACCGCACGCCCCATGCCCCAGCGTATGATCAGCCTGTCGCGCATTCCATTCCCCAATTTATGCAATATTGTAACGGCCCAGCGCCCCACCGCGCAAGGCCGCCTCTCCAGGGCTTTCGCCCTCGGGTTGTCGAACAGGATTGCCAGGATCATGGCCGCCGGATTGTGGCGGGCATAAGGCCCAATTCGCCCCATCGTTGAAAAAACGGGCGACCTCCGTCCCTGCGGACCCAAGCCATGGCAAGGGCCGAGGGACCTCAGCCTTGCCCCGCCTTCGCCGCCAGACGGCACAGCCCGCCGAGATCATTCTCGGTCTCGAAAGCCGCCACCCGTTCCGCCAGCCGATGGGCCGTCCCATCCGGCAGAACCTGAGCCAAGTTCAGGAACTTGGCGCGCAGGCGGGTGTCGTCGGCACCGATCAGGCTGGTGTCGCAGCGCGCCTGACGGCGCGATCCATCGGCCAGCGTGACCTCCACCGCCGTCAGGTCGGGCGGCCAGTCCGGCGGGCCGAATGCCACCGTCACCCGGTCGCGCAGGGCTACGAGATCCGGCCGCGCCGTCGCCTCGTCGGTGAAAAGCCCGGGCATGCTGGTATCCGCGCCCGCAAGGGCCAAGGCGGCGGCGAAGCGCAGGCTGAATTTGGCCTCGGTCGCGGTGCGGGGGGCGGCGATGTTGCACATCCGGTCGGCACCGGCATCGACGGTCAGGCGCACCCGCCGCACATCCCCCGGCTCCAGACCTTGGGCGCGTAGCGCCGCGATCGCCTCGATGGCGCCATGGGTGCCGAAGCAGGAGGCGTGGTACTTGAAGGAATTGCGGTCCAGCTCATAGCCGTGCCAGGTGATGGGGCTGGCGGGGATGGCGGATTGGGTGGCGGCGTAGCCTTGGGGCGCCTCCAGGATGTCGGTGCAACTGGAAATCCCCGCCCCGGCCCACAGGGCGGCGCACAGCCCCGCCTCCGCCGCCCGGCCGGCATGGATGGGCTTGGTCATGGTGCCGAACTGCGCCTTCAAGCCCGCCGCCTGCGACGCCGCCAGGCCGTAGGCCCGCGCCGTCGCCTCCTCGCCCAGACCCAGCAGATGGGCGCAGGCCGCCGCCGCGCCTAAGGCTCCCAGGGTGCCGGTCATGTGGAAGCCGCGGTCATAGGGCCCCACCCCCAGCCAGCGCCCGATCATGCCCGCCGCCTCATAACCGGCGACGAAGGCGGCCATCACCGCCCCGCCCGTCAACGCCCGTTCCTCCGCCAGCGCCAGCAGCGGCGGCAGGATGACGGTGGTTGGGTGGACATGCATGGCCAGCGAGACGTCGTCATAATCCAGCGCATGGCCCGCCACGGCATTGAGGAAGGCCGCCTGGCGCACGGTCACGCCCTGGCCGCCTTGGCAACCCATGACGGTGGCCGCCGGCCGGCCGCCTTCGGCCAGGGCGATGGCCCGCAGTGCGCGGCAGACAGGTTCGTCCGCCCCCGCGATCGCCAGGCCGAACCAATCCAGGATGCAGCGGCGGACCATCGCCGCCGTCACGGGCGGCACCGACGCGGCGGCGGTCCGGCTGAGGCGGATGACCTGGAGGGTGGCGCCGGTCATAGGGTCGAGGGTTCCCAATCCAGCCCCGCCGCCAGGGTGTCGAACAGCGCCGGCCACTGGGCGTGCCAGGCGAGCCGCTGCCCGGCATCGGCCCAGCTGCCGGCGATGCCGGCGGTCATCATGCCGCGCAGGTCCGGAATGCCAAAGCCCAGGTGGCTGTACATCAGCTCCCACGCGCCGGCCGGGCTGACGCGGTGCAGGGTCGGGTCGTCGGTGTTGGGGTGGATGGCCAGGCCGGCGGCGGCCATGCGGCGGATGGGGTGCTCGGCCGCCCACCGCTCCGGCGCCAGGGTGCGCAGGTAGTAGGAGTTGGTCGGCACCACCGTGAAGACCATGCGGCGGTCGGCGTAATGGCGCATCAGGTCGGGGTTGTCGACGATGCTGTAGCCGTGGTCAACCCGGTCCACCCGCAGGCGGTCGACCACGGTTTCCACGTTGTGCCAGGGCGTGCCGAACTCCCCGGCGTGGGCGGTCAGGCGCAAGCCTTTACGGCGGGCCAGGGCATAGGCCTCGGCGAACAGCTCGGGCGGGCGGTCCGTCTCGCGATAATCGATGCCGATGCCGGGCACCAGCGGATGGCGGGCGGCGGCCATCAGTTCCACCATCTCCAGCGCTGCGGCCGGATCGGCCTCACGGTCGATGGATGGGATCAGCAGGCCGCTGATGCCATGATCAGCCGCCGCCTCGGTGATGCCGGCGACCAGGGCCGCCTGCACCTCATGATAGGCCAGGCCGGTGTCGCGCAGGGTGGCCGTCGGGTTCCAGAAGAACTCGGCATGGCGCACATTCTCCGCCGCCGCATCCTCAAGGTATTCGTAGGCGATGCGGCGGAAGTCGTCCGGCTCCAGCAGCAGGTGGCGTTCCAGCGCGCGCAGCACATGCAGGACGCCCACCGGCTTGTCACCCCGCCGGTAGAACGCCTCGATCTCCGCCGCGCTCAGCGGCGCGCCGTGCTTGGCGGCCAGGTCGGCGAAGGTTTGGGCTCGCACCGCGCCCAGCAGGTGGCAATGCAGCTCCACCTTGGGCATGGCGCGGAAGAAGGCACGCTGCGCCTCGGTGACCGTGCGGCCGGTTCGCGCCGGCGGCACGGTGGCAAGCGTGTCGGTAATGGGAATGGTCATGAAAGGCCCATGATAAGCGCCACGGCGGCTTAATGCCGGGTCGCGGCGACATAGAAGTAGTAGCCGAGCGGAACGGATAGGATCAGCAGCCCGACCGGCACGCGGGCCACCCGCCCGGCCAGGATCTGGACCAGGACGTAGGCCAGGATGCCGGCGGCGATGCCCGTGCCGAAATTGTTGGCCACCAGGGTGACCAGCACCATCACCAGGGCCGGCATCAGGTCGCCGATCTCATCGGCCACCAGGTGGCGGATGGTGCCGAACATCGACAGGCCGGTCAGGATCAGCACCGGCGCCGTCGCCTGCCGGGGCACCGCCATCACCAGGGGGGTCACCAGCAGGGTGGCGAGGAAGCACAGCGCCGCCCAGGCCGAGGTCAGGCCGGTTCGCCCGCCCGCCTCCACCCCGGCGGCGGATTCCACCAGGGCGGTGCCCGACGGGATTCCGATCAGCGGCCCCAGCGTGGCCATCACGGAATCCACCAGGAAGGGCCGCTCGATGCCCGGCAGGTTGCCGTGCTCATCGGTCAGCGACGCCTTGGCGCCCACGGCCAGCGTGGTGCCCAGGGTGGAGAAGAACTCCCCAGCGAAGAAGGCGAACAGGTAGGGCAAGGCCGTGAGCGAAAAGGCGCTGCCGATATCGATCTGGAACGAGATCGGCTGGAAGGACCGGGGCAAGGCCACGAGGGAGGACGGCAACACCGTCAGCCCCAGCGGGATGCCCGCCAGCGTCGCCGCCACAATGCCCGCCAGCATGGCGCCCGGCAGCCGGCGCGCCTGCAGGGCCACGGCGACACCCAGGCCGATCAGGGCGACGATGGGGCCAGGCTGGCTGAAATCCCCCAGCGAGAGCGCCACGCTCTTGGTGTTCAGCGCCACCATGCCGGCGTCGCGGCAGCCCAGCAGGGCGATAAACAGGCCCAGCGACGCCCCCAAGCCCAGCTTGATGGGGGCCGGCACCAGCCGCATCACCAGGGTGCGCGCGCCCGTCAGGGTCATCACCAGGAACAGGACACCCGACAGCAGGGCGATGCCCAGGCCCGCCGGCCAGGGAATGTGCTCGGTCTGCGCCAGGGTGATGCCCAGGATGGCCGACCCGCCCAGGCCCGGCCCGACGATGAAGGGCAGGTTGCCGTAAAACCCCATGAACAGGCTGCCCACGGCCATGACGACGATGGCGGCGGTGGTGGCGGCCCCCCGGTCCATGCCGCCGCTGGACAGCAGCGACGGGATCACCACGATCAGGTAGGCCGCCGCCATGAAGGCGGTCAGGCCGGCCACGCCCTCGCGCCCCACGCTGGTGCCGCGCTCCGCCAGGCGGAAGCGGCGATCGAGCAGCGCCCTCATCGCGGGGCCCCTCATCGCCGGGCCTGGGCCGTGAACGCGGACAGGAAACGGGCGGTGTCCACCTTCTGCACGATGTGCACCGTCTGCTCGCCCTGGTGCGGGGCGAATTCGTCCTTCCAGATCTGCGCGGTGCCATAGGCCGGCCCCGGCAGCAGGTCGACGTCCATGCGGGCCACCAGTTCCTCCGTGACCAGGGAGCGGTCGATGGCGACGGCGGCGGTCAGCTCATCCCACAGCGGCTGGCCGACCTTGGCGTAGTCATGGAAATAGCGGGCCAGCGGCGTGCCGGCGGATGCCACCTGCCCCACCAGCTCCGGCGTCACCTTCACACCGCCGGTGACGTTGCCCATGACGGTGATCTTCTTCCACGGCGCGGTCAGCACGATGTGCGCCGCCTCGGGATCGAACAGGAAGTTGAAGTCGGTGGCGTAGTCGGTGTTGCCGGTGACCCGGGCCACGGCCAGGTCCAGCCCGCCGCCCTCCACCACGATCTCCTTGGCCAGCGCCGGCAGGTCGGGCGCCAGGCGCAGCGCCAGGGCGATGTCGGTCAGCGGCCCGGCGGTGATGACGGTGACCTCTCCCGGGTGGGCCCGCACCAGGCTGATCAGCAGGTGCGCCGCGTCTTCCGGCACCGCCGCGACCTGGGGTTCGCCCTCGGGCATGGGCGGCACCAGCGCCGGGTCGTCGGGATGATAGCTCCGGCCCGGGCGCGGCGCGTTCCACGCCCCCTTCCAGGGGATGGCGCCGTAGCGCTGTTCCCAGGCCCGCATCTCGCCCTGGGTGCGCAGCAGGGGCATCTCCGCCCCCTTGGCCACCGGAACGTCCGGCCGGCCGGCGATCTCCAGGAAACGCAGCAGGTGCCGCGTCTCCTCCTCCAGCCAGGCGTCGCCAGTGACGACGCCCACCCCCAGCAGTTCGACCTTGGGGTCCCGCAGCAGCGGGATCATCGCCTGGATGTTGCTCTGGCCAGGCCCCAGGAAATCATTGTCGAAATAGACCAGGGTCTTGTCGGACGCGGCGGCCGGAACCGCCGCGCCCCCAGAGGCCGCACCCAGGAAGAGGACCAGCGCCGCGGCGCGCGCGGCATGAACGAGCTTCATCGATGCCCCCATCAGAACCGCGCGCTCACGTTGGTGAAGACATAGCGCCCCAGGGCATCGTAGATGCCGCTGTAGAAAGCGCCATTGGAAACCTGGCCACCGGTGCTGGCGGTCAGGGGCGGGTCCTTGTCGAACACGTTGTTGACGCCCACCCGCAGGCTGATGTCGTCAGTCAGGGCCAGCGACACGCCCAGGTCCAGATAACTGACGCTGGGCAGCGTGGCGTCATAGGGCTGGTAGGCGCCCGCCAGGTAGACGGCGCTGCTGGACTTGTCGTTGCGGGTGCCGCCGATGTAGCGCCAGGTCGCCATCAGGTCCACGCCGTCCGGCAGGCTCCAGTCGACCACCATGCGGTGGCGCCATTTGGGGATGGGCATGCCGCAGGTGACGCCGAAGTAGCCCTCGCACCGGTAGGACGGGGTGTTGGGCAGCACCTGGATCTCATACTTGTCGGTGAAGGTGCCAGAGAAGTTCAGCCCCACCCGGCCCAGGCCGTTCACCCCGATCAGGTCGGCCACGTCATACTTGGCCGAGAGCGAGAAATCGACGCCCGAGGTGTCGAGGTAGCCGGCGTTGATGTAGGTGGTGACGACATATCCGCTGGTGACCAGCGAGCCGGTGGTGGGGTTGCGGACCACCAGGTTGCAGAAGGTGCCGGTGGCGATGCACTGGCTGAGTTCGATCGTGGCGGGCACCGTCGAGATCAGCTTTTTCACATCGATATCGAAATAATCGGCGGTAAGCGTAACGCCCGGCAGGAAGGACGGGGTGATCTGGGTCCCGAACGACACCGTGTTGGACTCTTCCGGCTTCAGGCCCGGGTTGCCGCCGATCATGGCGCCGGACTTCTGCCCCGCCGCCGGAGCGATGTTGCCGTACTGCGTGACCGTCACGCCGGAGGCCTGGCAGGCCGCCAGGCTGGCGGTGGGATGGGCGCCTTCGCAGGGATCGGTCAGGTTGGCGGTGGTGATCTGCTGCGGCCCGTACAGTTCCACCAGGTTGGGGGCGCGCACCGCGCGCTGGAAGCTGCCCCGGAAACGGATGTCGGTGTCCGGCGCCCACTCGCCGCCGGCCTTGTAGGCAGTGGTGTCGCCAGCGGTGCTGTAGTCGGAATAGCGGGCGCCGGCGTTCAGGGACAGGCTGTGGAAGAAGGGCCGGTCCTGGACCAGCGGCGCGGTCACCTCGGCGAACAGTTCCTTCACGTCGAAGGCGCCGGAGATGGGGAACTCACCGCCCGAATTGCCCGCCACGTCCTTGGAGGAATAGTGGCTGTCCGGCGTCAGGCCAATCGACTCCCGGCGGTATTCCGTGCCGAAGGCCACGCCCAGCGGGCTGTGGGCCAGGGGGCTGGTGAGGGCCGACAGCTGGCCGGTGACGGCGCCGCTGGCCACCACTTCCTGGGTGAAGCCGGTGCGGTAGAAATCCTGCTGCACATAGCCCAGCGCCGCCGGCGTGATGCCGCCGATGGCGAAGATGTTGATGGGCACGCAGCCGGCAGCGCCGGTCTTGCACACGATCTGGCCGCTGGAATTGGTCACGGCCTGCAGCGCGTTGGCGAAGTTGGACAGCGAAATGTCGCCGGTCAGCCGCAAGTCATAATTGGTGCGGCCGTACTGGGCGTAGACGTCGTACTGCCAGTCGTCGCTGATGTCGCCCTTGGCCCCCAGCACACCGCGATAGGCGGTGTGGGTGGTGTAGTCGTGGCGCGAGCCGGCCTGCACGTCGCGTTCCGACACCACCACGTTGGCGGTCTGGGCGGAGGTCAGCCCCGCCGTGGTGCAGAAGACGCTGACCTCCTGCGCCGACAGGTAGGGATTGTTGCAGTTGACCTTCTCCGCCACGCTGAACACGGCGGTGGGCGACAGGCGGATGTCGGCCTCATCCCGCATGAACATGAACTCGCCATAAACCTGGTGGCCGGGCGCGTATTCATAGTGGCCGAACAGGTCCAGGTTATAGCGCTGGTCGGGCGACTGCAGGTCGTAGGTGGGGCCGTTGTTGAAGCCGTCCGACGTCTTGTAGGTGCGCAGGGTGTTGCCGGTGGCGCTGTCCAGCGTGTAGGTGCCGCGCGCCGCGCCGGTCTTCGGGTTCAGCGGCTGGAACTGGGCCGGGTAGGTCGCGCTGGACAGTGAGCAGGAGTAACCGCTGGCGCCCGCCGACAGGCCGCAGATGGAGAAGTCGCGGGCCGACGTCCCCACCCCCTCGGCATGGCGGTAGCTGAAGAAGCCCGTGATGTTGCCCCGCCCGCCGGCGAAGTTCTTGCCGGCGGTGATCGAGACGTCGTCCTGCGGGCCGTCGAAGGTGGCACCACCGGGATAGGCCTGCTTGGCCGCCGCCGAAACGGCCCGGATGGGGTTGTTGTTGGTGTGGCTGTAGAAGCCGTTGGTGGTGTCGACCTGGACGCCGTCGAAATCCTTCTTGAGGACGAAATTGACGACGCCGGCCAGGGCGTCCGAGCCGTAGACGGCGGAAGCGCCGCCGGTGACCACGTCGATGCGCTCAATCAGCGCCGCCGGAACGTTGTTGATATCCGGCGCCTGCGCCGCCGTGCGGTCCGGGTCGCCCTGCATCAGGCGGCGGCCGTCGATCAGCACCAGGGTGCGCTGGTTGCCCAGGTTGCGCAGGTTGATGGTGGCGGTGCCGCTGGCGCCCACCGTGCCGCCGCGGTTGCCGGCGCCCTGGTCGGCATAGGCCTGCGGCAGGGTGTTGATCAGATCCTCGACCCGCGTCACGCCGCGTTGCTGCAGCTCCTCGCCGCTGACCGTGCTGATGGGGCTGACGCTGGTGGCGTCGGGGCTGCGGATGCGCGAGCCGGTGACGATGATCTCGGTCAGCGCCGTGTCGCTGGACGCGGTCTGCGCCGTGGCTGGGCCGGCGGCCAGCGGCCCCGCGGCGATGGCGACGATGGTCGCGGTGAAACGCCCGGCGCGCGCACGCGCCTTCCTGCTGATTGACATGGAGCCCCCGTCCGTTTTTTTGCGCCCGACACTTGCCCGGTCGGCGGTTCCTCCCCCGAGGTGGCGCGAGGCTTTCCGCCCGTCGCCCGTCCAATCCGTGCGGCGCCCGGTGGCTGCCCGCCACCGTGCTTGCCCTGTTCAGGCCCGCCCCCGTTTGGACTATGTACGTAGTATGACGCGGCCGACTTCAGAGGGGAAAGTTTTTACATTTATGTTTTTATAAGTTTGCCTTATTACAAAAATCATCATGTCCCGGACGATCGACGCGCCCCCCGCCTGGAAGAATCCCGTCTCGCTGCGCCAGCTCCGCTTCTTTGTGGAACTGGCGCGCACGGGGAACTTCTGCCGCGCGGCGGAGGAGATGTCGGTGTCCCAGCCGGCGATCAGCGCCGGTATCCGCCAGATCGAGGCGCACCTGGGCGTACGTCTGTTCGACCGCACGACGCACAAGGTGACGCTGACCGACGCCGGCATCTCGCTGCTGCCGCACGCCCAGCGCCTGCTGACGACGGCGGCCAACGCCTTCAGCGATATGCATGAGGTCGCCGGGCGGGAAATCGCCACGGTGCGCATCGGCGCCATCCCCACGGCGATGGAGGCGGTGGCCGCCTCCCTGGCGGAGCTGGCGCGCGACATGCCGGGCGTCGTCCCCCACCTGCATGACGGGCGCGCCGACCAGCTGATCCGGGGCTTGCGCGGCGGCACCTATGACCTGGTGGTGACAGTGCAGGCCCTGCCCGATGACGACCTGGAAGGCGTGCCCCTGTTCGAGGACGAGATGCTGCTGGTGGCACGGGCCGACCATCCCCTGGCCGCCCACGACCGCCTGCCGTGGCGCGCCCTGGCCGGCCAGGAGATCGTGCATTTCGCCGGCGGCAGCATCGGCGAGCTGACCTCGGCCGCCCTGCAACAGAACGATCTGGCGCCGTCCACCCGGTACCGTGTGGACCAGGTCAATTCCCTCTACGGCCTGGTGCTGAGCGGCCTGGCCATCGGGGTCATGCCCTGGCTGTACACCCTGGGCTTCCCCGAGGACCGCCTGCGGCGCATCCGCCTGGACGGCCCCACCGTGCGCCGCCAGTTGCGCCTGCTGCACCGCCCGCAATTGCGGGAGGAGCATCCGCGCGGCGTGGAATTCGCGCAGAGGCTGACCGCCAAGCTGCGTGACAAGCTGTCGGCCAACCGCCTGCCCTGAACCCTATTCCCCCGGCCAGGTGCGGCGCCACCGCCGGGGCGTCTCCCCCACCATCTGGCGGAAACGGCGGGAAAAGTGCGCCTGGTCGCTGAAGCCGCAGGCGACGGCGATGGCGCACAGGGCCGCATCGCTGGAAACCATCAGCGCCTGGGCCCGGCGGATGCGTTGCCTGTTGATGAAGTCGCGCACCGTCTCGCCCGTGGAGATCTTGAACGCCCGCGCGAAGTAGGAGCGGCTGAGACCAACCACGCCCGACAGATCCCCGACGGTGATCAGCGCGGTCATGTTCTGCTCGACATAGCTCAATACCTGCCGCAGCTGCCAGGGCGCCAGGCCGCCTTTGCACAAGGCGGCCGCCGTGGGCGGGAGCCGCAGGGGCGGAAGGCCGTCCGACCAGCCGGCGTCATGGTCCACACCATCCAGGACATCGGTGATCTCATCGAGGCAGCGCCGCGCCACCCGGATGTCGCTGGTCAGGGCCGCCCTGGCATTCCGGGCCAAGGCCGCGATCTTGGATGTCTGTTCCCGCAACAACCCGCCGCGAAGGAAAAGTCCCCCGCCCGCCTCCTTCTTCATCGATGTCCGTGGGTCCTGATACATCGTCCACTCCTGCCAATTCACCGCGCTGCCGCATGGCCGCCATCAAGCCCCTCACCGCGTCCGCCTCAATCCCGTCGCGGCGCATCAGCAGGCGGACGATGGGCGCGTCCAGCAGTTCGTCCAGCGTCAGCTCCCGATCCATCGAACGCGCCCTCCAGCCCTCGCCTACTGCATGAACCAGCCGTGGCTGACCACCAGCGACTGGCCGGTCAGCGCGTTGGAGCCGAAGCCGGCGAAGAACAGCGCCGCCTGCGCCACGTCGTCGGCCGTGGTGAATTCGCCGTCGACGGTTTCCTTCAGCATGATGGTACGCACGACCTCGGCCTCCGAAATGCCCAGAGCGCGGGCCTGTTCGGGGATCTGCTTGTCCACCAGCGGGGTGCGGACGAAGCCGGGGCAGATGACGTTGGCACGCACGCCGTGCTTCGCCCCTTCCTTCGCCACCACCTTGGCCAGGCCGATCAGACCGTGCTTGGCCGTCACGTAAGGCGCCTTGAGCGCGGAAGCTTCCTTGGAATGGACGGAGCCCATGTAGATGATGCTGCCGCCCCGGCCGCCGCGGTACATCTCGCGCAGCGCCGCCCGCGTCGTCAGGAAGGCACCGTCCAGGTGGATGGACAGCAACTGCCGCCACTTGGCGAAGTCGAATTCATCCAGCGACGCCACCGTCTGGATGCCGGCGTTGCTGACCAGCACGTCGATCCCGCCGAAGGTGGCGACGGCGTGGGCCATGCCGGCGGCGACCTGGTCCTCGCTGGTCACGTCCATGCCCACGCCGATGGCCCGCCCGCCCCGGCCGCCGATCTCGGCCGCGGTGGCCTCCGCCGCCGCCAGGTTCAGGTCGGCGATCACGACCTTGGCGCCCTCCCTGGCGTAGAGCAGGGCGATTTCCTTGCCGATGCCGCTGGCGGCACCGGTGACGACGGCGACCTTGTCCTTGAGACGCATGGGTGTGTTCCTTCTCGATCAGGGGGTTGAAAGGGCATCAGGCCAGGTAGTCGTGGGCGACCGCGCCCAGGCCCAGCGTCAGGTCGGCCAGGATGTGCGTGGCCGACACCACCTCCAGCACCGGCAGCTCGGCCACCGGTGCCAGGGCGTGCGGGGCCAGCGACAGGGCGCCAGGCCCCGTCCAGGCCCCCTTCACCGTCACGTCCACCAGCGGGTATTCCACCAGCTCGCAGATGCGCGGGGTGCCGTCGACGTGCGGGATGACCTTCAGCAGGAAGTTGGGCACGTCGAAGGAGGCGCGCATGGCCTCGACATCGGCGGCACGGTGCTTGTAGCCCATGGTCGCGGTGGCGACCCGCACGGGGCCGTAGTCCAGCGTGGCGACCAGGGTATCGGCCTCGACGCGCAGGCGCGGGCTGGCCAGCTTCTTGGGGAAGCCCCAGATCTCCCGGCCGGCGGCGATGGGCGCCTCGTCATCCAGGAACATGCAGTGGGTGTAGTTGCCCCGGCGCCCGTCCAGCGTCACGGGGATGACCTGGCCGCTTTCCGTGTAGTCACCGAAGCCGGTGGAATCCGGCATGCGGATGAATTCGTACTTCACCAGCGGTTCATCGATGCGCAGCGGCTCCGGCACCAGGGCGCGCAGCCGGTCGGGATCGGTGCGGTAGGTGATGATGAGGTATTCGCGGTCCACGAAACGGTAGGGGCCGGGCGGATAGGCCGGGCTGGTCAGCGGCATGGCGAATGCGCGCCGGCGGATGTCATGCGCGTCCATTGAAGGCACTTTCTGCTGTTGGGGAGGGTTATTCGCGGCCGTCGACCGCCAGGTCGAAGGTGAAGACACCGTCGAGGGTGGCAGGGCGTTGCAGCACCTCGGGATGGCGCAGGGTTCGGATGGCGTCGTGGTAGCCGGCCGCCCAGTGCTCCTCCATCGTCGCACGGGAGAATTCGTAGTCCTTCGAGGCGTGCTCGAAGGTCCGGGCGCGGTGGATCAGCTGGATGATGTTGTAGACGCTGAGGTCGGCGGCATCCTCCAGCACACCCATCTCCGGCCCGGCCTTGAGGTCGGGCGGCAGGCGCTCCAGCAGGGTGGCCAGCGCGCTCCCCAGCCGGCGCCGCCGGCGGACGGCGTTGGTCGCCGCCCGGGTGCGGCTGGAGAAGCGGATTTCCTTTTCCCGCGACAGGACGTTGGCCACGGTGGTGGGGTCTTCGCCGCGCGCGTTCCACAGATCGACCTGGAAGATGAGCATGTCCCGGTGCCCTTCCCGCTCCGTCACCCACTCCAGCGGGGTGTTGGACACCAAGCCGCCGTCCCAATAGGGCTCCCCATCGATCTCCACGGCGGGAAAGCCGGGCGGCAGCGCGCCGCTGGCCATGATGTGTTCCGCCCGGATGTGATGGGTGCGGGAGTTGAAGTAGGCGAAGTTGCCGGTGCGCACGTTCACGGCGCCAACGCTGAACTGCATCTGCCCGGGCGCGTTGATGCGGTCGAAATCGACCAGCCGTTCCAGCGTCGCCTTCAGGGGCGTGGTGTCGTAGTAGCTGGTCGCCTCCGGCGTGCCGGTCGGATGGAACCAGGGGTTGGGTTGGCGAGGGCTGAAAAAGCCCGGCGCACCGTTCATCAGCGCGTTGGCCGCCGCGATCTGGCTGAACGCGCCGCGCGCCAGATCGCCCCGCCCCAGACTGGAGCCGAAGGCGTCCAGCCAGCCGCCCCGGGGATTGGTGGTGATCAGCTCCCAGAATTCGCGCAGCCGGGCGACGCGGGCTTCTGGCGGGTTGCCGGCGATGAGGGCGGCGTTGATGGCGCCGATGGAAATGCCCGCCACCCAGTCGGGATGCAGCCCGGCTTCCGCCAGGCCCTGGTATACGCCCCCCTGGTAGGCCCCCAGGGCGCCGCCACCCTGCAGGACCAGCGCCACGCAGTCGAAAGGCGGCCGCTGGCCCACGCGGTGCGTCTTGCTCTTGCGCCCCGGGGGGGGCGCTGTTTCATCTGTCCGCGTCATGATCTCGGCTTTCGTCTCGATACCCGGACACGCGACGGCCGGCATCGGCGCACCGCTGTCTGATGTCGGGGTCTGATCTTGGTTAAGCGGCCGGATGATCGCGTGCTTCCCGCCGCCGCCGATACCAACCCTGCAGATAGGTTCGGGTCGCCAGTCGTCAGGGGTGGTTGCCCCTTGGTGTGAGCCGCGCGGCGGGACGCGTCCCCGCGCACGCTCCCGGGCAATACATGGATTTCCATAAGGTGCGGTCAGCCGGGGGCCCGGCTAGGATAGGCGCGGCAAATGCGTCGGATAACGCGGTGCCAGGTTTCCCCCATGCGGCAGGAGCGGCCGGTCATGACGGTAGTGCTTCCCCGGCATCAAATGGTTCGCGTGATCGCGGCGTCCATCACCGACCTCGTCGCGGCGGCCATGGCGATGATCCGAGGCCTGGGTGGCGGAGTGTCCCCCCGCCCAAGCGACAGAGCGGCATCGGCCCCCTGGACCGGCGTTCCCGTTCAGGATCTGATCGAAGCGCTGCCGGCCCTGATCTGGTGCACCCGGCCGGATGGCGAACCCATCTATTTCAGCCGGCAACTGCGCGACTTCTACGGCTTCGATGTCGACCAGAAGGACAGCGCCGGCGCGTCGCGCCTCTCCGGCATCCTGGACACGGTCATCCACCCCGATGACTTGGCCACCGTGCGCAAGATGTTCGCGCATTCGCTCAAGACGGGGGCGCCCTATGCGGTGAAGCACCGCCACCGCCGCTTCGATGGCGAATACCGGCGGGTGGAGACGCGCGCCATCGCCATGCGCAACGCGGCGGGCGAAATCGTGCAGTGGAATGGCATCTGTTTCGACATCGAGGACCAGATGCGCGTGCAGGCGGATCTGCACCTGGTGCAGGAGAACCTGACGCGCGCCAGCCAGGCCGCCAGCCTGGCCGAGCTGTCGGCCTCCATCGCGCATGAGGTCAACCAGCCCCTGGCCGCTATCGTCGCCAACTCCAACGCCTGCCAGCGCTGGCTGCTGGCCGATCCGCCCAACATCCAGAGGGCGCAGAAGACGGTGGACCGCATCATCCGCGACGCCAACGCCGCCGCCGATGTCGTCGGCCGCATCCGCGCCCTGTTCAGCCAATCGGAAAAGGTGCGCAACTGCACGGCGCTGGACGGCGTCATCATCGAGGCGCGCGACCTGGTGGCCGACCAGGCGGTACGGCGGCGCGTCCGCCTGGATGTCGGGATCGCGGACGACCTGCCCCTGGTCGCGTTCGACCGCGTGCAGGTGCAGCAGGTCCTGGTGAACCTGATTCGCAATGGCATGGAGGCGATGAGTGACGTGCCCGGCGACCGGGTATTGGGAATATTCGCGTACAGAACTGAGGGTTACGTAACGATCGAGGTCAGTGATCGTGGTCCAGGCGTCGATCATCCGGAAGAAATATTCGAACCGTTCTATACGACGAAAGGTTATGGTATGGGCATGGGCCTCGCGATCAGCCGTTCGATTGTCGAATCTCACGGCGGACGCTTGTGGGTAGAGAAGAATGAACCACAGGGAGCGAAATTCATCTTCACGTTGCCGGCGGAAGTGAACAAGAAATCATGACGATGGATGACCATATCGTCTTCATCGTGGATGATGACGCGCGTATCCGGGAGGCGCTCGAGGAACTGCTGGCGTCCGTCGGCATGCGCGCCCTGGCTTTCGGGTCGGCCGGCGCCTATGTCGGCGCGGACAAGCCCGATATGCCGGCCTGCCTGATCCTGGACGTCGAACTGCCCGACATCAACGGCCTGGACCTGCAAAAGCAGATCGCGGCGGGGGACCACCCGCCCATCGTGTTCATCACCGGCTATGGCGACATCCCCTCCTCCGTCCAGGCGATCAAGCGGGGGGCGGTGGACTTTCTGACCAAGCCCTTCAGCGACGCCGACCTGCTGGCCGCCATCCACTCGGCGGTAGCTCAGGACCGGGAGAAGAGGACGGCGCGCGCCGAACGCGCCCTGTGGCGCCAGCGTTACCAGGACCTGACGCCGCGCGAGCGGGAGGTGCTGCCCCTGGTCATCAGCGGCCTGCTGAACAAGCAAGCGGCCGCCGAACTGGGGATCAGCGAGGTCACCCTGCAAATCCACCGCCGCAACGTCATGCGGAAAATGGCCGCCCCCTCGCTGGCCGACCTGGTGCGTATCGCCCAGCAGCTGGGCGTCCCCATCACCCACGCGCGCCGCGCGGAAAGGAACTGAGCCGTGAACACCAGGCGTGTCCGTCGTGGCGATTGTCGATGATGATCCAAGGCTGCTGGAATCGCTGCAGGATCTGCTGGAATCGGCGGGCTACGTGGCGCGCGGCTTCCCGTCCGCCCGCGCGCTGCTAGCCCGGGGCCTGTCGGACATGGATCTGCTGATCACCGACATCGGCATGCCCGGCACCGACGGCTTTCAACTGCGCGACCTGGTGGTGAAGGCGCGGCCGGAGCTGCCGGTTTTCCTCATCACCGGCCGCCACGAGATCGCGGACCAGGATCGGGCCCAGGACATCCATGGTTTTTTCCGCAAGCCGTTCGACGCCCCGGCCCTGCTCGCCGCCATCGGCGACGCCTTGAGCAGCCACAGGTGCGACCAAGGACGCGACCGGGAGAGGGAGGAGGGAGTATGAGGGTTGAACAATCGCTCCCGCGCGGACCAGGACCGGCGTCATCGGCGCTGGACCGGGGGCAAAGGCCGCTTGTCACCATCGTCGACGACGACGCCTCCCTGCGTGAAGCGCTGGCGGACCTGATCGCGTCGGCGGGGCTGCAGCCGGCCTGCTTCGCCTCGACCCGGGAGTTGCTGGAGGCCGACGTGCTGGACCGGCCCGGCTGCCTGATCGTGGACGTGCGCATGCCAGGGGCCAGCGGGCTGGACCTGCAACGCCACCTGGCGCAGACCGGCAACCCCAAGCCCATCATCTTCCTGACCGGGTATGGCGACATCCCCATGACGGTGCAGGCGATGAAGGCCGGCGCGGTGGACTTCCTGACCAAGCCGGTGCGGGACCAGACCCTGCTGGACGCCGTGGTCGCGGCCATCACCCTGGACACCGCGCGGCGGGAAGAGGCGGCGGTGGTGAACCGCACCATCGACCGCTTCCGCAAGCTGACGCCCCGTGAACGCGAGGTGCTGTACCAGATCGCGCGGGGACGCATCAATAAACAGATCGCCTTCGATCTGGGCATCAGCGAGGTCACGGTCAAACTGCACCGCAGCAGCGTCATGCGCAAGATGGAGGTCACCTCCATCGTGGGGCTGTTCCGGGCATGGGACCTGCTACCGCCGGGCCTGCGCGACCTGCCTGCGGCCTGATTCCCGCTTCGGCTTCATCGGAGGCTCCGCCGCCGGCGGCTTCCCCCGCCCTCACCGGCAGGGAGGGCGGGGGAAGCCCGCCCCGATCCGGGCGGCCATACCGGGGGCTGGCGTGGGGTGGCGTTTCGCGAGGGGAACCTATCTCCGGGCATAGTATCGGGGCCTTGGCCCCATTGGCGATCATCCCCGCACCTCCAAGGACGGCCGGCACTGGAACGCCCCGTCCGCCAGCCACGCGCCTGGGTTCCTCCCGGCGGTGGCGTCCACCATGCAGAAGGATGCAGCCCCATCATGGGACAGAGACTGGTGATCATCGGCGCCGGCTTCGCGGGCATGTACGCGGCCCTTTCCGCCGCCCGCCTGCGCGACGCGAACGGCGCTTCCTCCACGGACCTTGAGATCATTCTGGTGGCCCCGGAGCCGACGCTGGTCATCCGGCCCCGCCTGTACGAGCCCAAGCCCGAGACCCTGACCGCCCCTCTGGACGATGTCCTGAAGGCCGTCGACGTCGGCTATGTGCGGGGGGAGGTGCGGCGCATCGACACCCAGGGACGGTCGCTGGAGATCGACGCCGGTGCCGGATCGCATCGGACGCTGGATTATGACCGTCTGGTGCTGGCGACGGGCAGCCGCCTGTTCCGCCCTCCCATCCCGGGCCTGGCGGAGCATGCCTTCAGCGTCGACCAGTTGGATGAAGCCATGGAACTGGACCGTCATCTGCACGGCCTGGCGCAGCGGCCACCCTCCCCCACCCGGGACACCATCGTCGTGGCCGGTGCCGGCTTCACCGGCATCGAGGCGGCAACGGAACTGCCGGCGCGGCTGCGCGACATCCTAGGCCCTGACCAGAAGATCCGCGTCATCCTGGTGGAGCGCAACGCGTCCGTCGCGCCCGACATGGGGCCGGGACCTCGCCCCATCGTGGAAGGGGCGCTGCGGGAGCTGGGCATCGAGACCCGCGTGGGCGTGGGCGTCACGGCGGTGGACGCGGGCGGCGTCACGCTGTCGGACGGCGCGCGCATCGACAGCGCCACGGTGATCTGGGCGGCCGGCATGCGGGCGGCTCCGCTGACCGGGCAGATCCCGGCGGAACGGGACAATTTCGGCCGGCTGGTGGTGGACGCGACCCTGCGCGTTCCCACCGTGCCCGAGGTCTACGCCACCGGGGACGCGGCCAAAGCCGTCTGCGACGCCGTTGGCAACCACGCCCTGATGTCGTGCCAGCACGCCACGCGCATGGGCGCCTTCGCCGGCAACAACGCGGCGGCGGATCTGCTGGGCCTGCCCCCGCTGCCCTACCACCAGGAGGCTTACGTGACTTGCCTGGATCTGGGCGGGGCCGGTGCCGTCTTCACCCGAGGCTGGGACCGCGCGGTGGAGTTCGTGGGGGCCCAGGCCAAGGACTACAAGCGGCAGATCAACACCGTCTGGATCTACCCGCCGCCGGCCGAGCGCGCCGCGGCCCTGGCCGCCGCCGATCCGGAGCAGGTGACCAACCTGTCATAAGGCCTGACAACGCGCCGGGCGGTAATCCCCGCCCGGCGCCCCCTCATTGGATCCGGGAGAACCAGCAATCATGTTGAAGGACACCGTGGCCATCGTGACCGGCGGCGGGGCCGGCATCGGCTTGGCCATCGCGCGCACCCTGGCGGACAACGGCGCCCGGGTACTGATCACCGGCCGGCGCGCGGATGCGCTCAAGGCCGTCGCCCACCCGGCCATCGACAGCTTCGTCGCCGATGCCGCCAGCGCCGCCGATGCCGAGGCGACCGTGGCGGCGGCCATCGAACGCTGGGGCCGGCTGGACGTCCTTGTCAACAACGCCGGCGCCGGCCTGCCCCAGCCGCTGGCGGAGATGTCGCCGGAAAGCGTCGGGGCCGTCTTCAAGGTCAACGTCTTCGGCCCGGCCCTGCTGGCGCGGGCGGCCCTGCCCCATCTCCGGGAAACCCGTGGAGCGATCATCAACCTGTCCAGCACGCTGGCGCGCAAACCCGTCGCCGGCTTCTCCGCCTACGCCGCCAGCAAGGCGGCGCTGGAGCAGATGACCCGCACGTGGGCGCTGGAACTGGCGCCCCTGGGCATCCGGGTCAACGCCATCGCCCCCGGCCCGGTGGAAAGCGACTTCCTACGGGACCGCATGGGCTTTTCGGAGGAAGAGATCGCGGTGATCAAGGCCAAGGAGGTGGAGATGATCCCGCTGGGGCGGCGCGGCGTCCCCGAGGACGTCGCCCACTGGGTCATGACACTGGCCGCCCCCGGCGCCGGCTGGGTCACCGGACAGATCCTGGGCGTCGACGGCGGCTTCGGCCTGTGAGCGCCACCCGTCTGAGCGTCAGTCGCTCTCGGCGATGGAATCCACCCGGTCCGGATAAAAGGCCAGATGGTCCTTGATCGCCGCGACGGCGGCGTGCGGCGTCTCATAGGTCCAGATGGCGTTCACCGATCGCGGCCCGCCGGCGGGGATGCTGAAATAGGAGGCGTCGCCCTTGTAGGGGCAGTGGGTGCTGTGGTCCGTGCGTTCCAGCGCCGCCATGTCGGCATCCTTGCGCGGGATGTACTGGACGGCGGGATAGCGCGCCTCCCGCAGGCTGAGCGCCTCACGCGTGTCGGCGATCACCTTGCCGCCCAGCGTCACGACGACCCGTCTGGGGTTGCGCTCGATGGTGATGGGATGATCGGGCCCCGGTATCTTGATCGTCTTGTCGGACATGGGCTGCCTCCTGCGGTCGCTTCCAAGGATATGGGGCCGGTGCTCCCAGGCGTCGAGACCCGCTTGACAGCCCCTGCCCCCGCGACCAATCATCAGATGTCAGACCAATTTGGGGCGGCGTCGGGACAACGCTGAAGCCCCGCGCGACATCGAGGTGCCGTGGTTCCGCCCGCCGCCCCCCTACCCACCAGCACGGCCCTGCGGCCGCTGCCCAGCGCCGACCGCATCGCGGCGGTCAGCGCCGCCCTGGCGGCCTTCATCGCCGAGGGGGCCTTGCAGCCGGGCGAGCGCCTGCCGACGGAGCGGGAGCTGATGGCCCGCCTGGCCGTGGGCCGGTCCACGGTGCGGGAGGTCATCCGCCAATTCCAGGCGCGGGGCCTGGTGGAGACGCGCAAGGGCAGCGGCACCTATCTGCTGCGGGCCATAACGCCCGGCGCCGTCCATGTCTCGCTGACAATAGATGCCGGGCTGCTGCGCGACCGGCTGTTGCAGACCCTGGAGATCCGCCGGGGGCTGGAGGTCGCCGCCAGCGAGGCCGCCGCCCGCCGCGCCACCCCGGCCGACCTGGCCGTCCTGGAGGAAAAGCTGGAGGCCATGGAGCGCGTGCACCTGGAGCAGGGCACCGCCGGGCCGGAGGATTTGCAGTTCCACTTGGCGATCTACGACGCCACCCACAACCCGCTGTTCCGCCAGTTGCTGGAGCAGTTCCGCGAGACGTTCGAGCATTTCTTCGACAAGCCGTTCGACCGCCCCGACTTCGCCCGCCGATCCTTCGCCCTGCACCGCGAGCTGTTCGACGCCATCCGCGCCGGCGATCCGGAGGCCGCACGGCTGAAAACCCTCGGCATCCTCGCCATCGTCGAAGAAGACATCCAGGCCATGTCCCCCACAACCGGCACCGTCCCATGATCGACACCACCGAAGACCCCGTATCCCTGGCCCAGCGCCTGGTGGCGCATGATGAGATGACCCACGCCTATGAGGCGGTGGTGCCGGCCATCGTCCAGACCTCGCTGTTCACCTTCCCCAATTTCCAGGAGATGGCGGACACCTATGCCGGCAAGCGCGCGCGCAACGTCTATTCCCGCACCACCAACCCCACGGTGACGGAGTTCGAGCGCAAGATGGCGGCGCTGGAGGGGACGGAGGACGCCATCGGCTTCCCCAGTGGCATGGCCGCCATCTCCGGCGCCGTGCTGGCGCTGGTGCGGCCGGGCGACCGCATCGTCTGCGTCCGCCATGTCTACCCGGATGCCTACCGCCTGTTCGAGACGCTGCTGAAGAAATGGGGCGTCACCACCACCTACGTCGATGGCGCCGACCTGGCCGCCGTGGACGCCGCCTTGCCCGGCGCCCGTCTGCTGTACCTGGAAAGCCCCAACAGCTGGATGATGGAGGCGCATGACGTGGCCGCCCTCTCCACCTTGGCCAGGAAGCACGGCGCCGTCAGCCTGATCGACAATTCCTGGGCGACACCCGTCTTCCAGCGGCCGGCGACGCTGGGGGTCGATTTGGTGCTGCACTCCGCCTCCAAATACATCGGCGGTCACAGCGACACGGTGGCGGGCGCGGTGGCCGGGCGGCTGGAACTGACCGGCCTCATCCGCCGTACCATCTGCCCCTATATCGGCGCCAAGCTGGGGCCATTCGAAGCCTGGCTGCTGCTGCGCGGTTTGCGCACCCTGCCCATCCGCATGAAGGCGCATGAGGCGTCGGCCTTGACCCTGGCGCAGCGGCTGGCCGAGCATCCCAACGTCACCAAGGTGCACCATCCGGCGCTGATGGCCCCCCTGCCCCCGGGCCTGACCGGCACCTCGGGCCTGTTCTCCTTCACCGTGGACGACGGCATCGACATTCCCGCCCTGTGCGACGCGCTGGCCCTGTTCCACCTGGGCGTCAGCTGGGGCGGGCACGAAAGCCTCGTGGTGCCGGCGCTGGTAACCCATGTCCAGGCCGCCGGCCCCAACTCCGCCCTCGATTTCGACGTGCCGGCCACCATGGTGCGGCTGCATGTCGGGCTGGAGGGCACGGAGGCGCTGTGGGCCGACCTGGACCAGGCCTTGACGGTGGCCAAACGCTGATGATGCTGAAGCGGCTGCTCCTCACCCTCACCCTGCTTCTGCCGGCGGTCACGGCCCGCGCCGAAGAGCTGCGGCTGGTGGAGGTACTGAGCAGCCCGGAGCGAACGGAGACGCTGAAGCGGCTGGTGACGGGGTTCGAGGCCCGCCACCCCGGCACCCATGTGGAGATCACCTCCCTGGCCTGGGGATCGGCGTTCGAGAAGCTGGCCACCATGGTGGCGGCGGGCGATATCCCCGACGTGGTGGAGATGCCGGACCGCTGGCTGTCGCTGTACGCAGGCAACGGCCAGCTGGAAAGCCTGGAGCCCTATCTGGCGCGCTGGCCGGAGACCCAGGGCCTGAACGACCGGGCCCTGACCGTGGCGCGTTCGGTGGCCGACACCGCCTACATGCTGCCCTACGGCTTTTACTTAAGGGCGCTCTATTACAACAAGGCGGTGTTCCGCCAGGCCGGCATCGCCGAGCCGCCGAAGACGCTCGAGGAGCTGCGCGCCGACGCCGCCCGGATCGCCCAGCTGCCGGGCAAGTCCGGCTATTGCCTGCGCGGCGGGCCGGGCGGCCTGAACGGCTGGGTCATGTTCGGGGCCAGCATCGCGGGCGGCAACGCCTTCTTTCATGAGGACGGCACCAGCACCCTGAACGATCCCGGCTGGGTGGCCGGCACCAGCTGGCTGATCGACCTGTACCAGAAGGGCCTGGCACCCAAGGACAGCGTCAACTGGGGCTTCAACGAGGTGGTGGCCGGCTTCTACACCGGCGCGTGCGCCATGGTGGACCAGGATCCTGATGCCCTGATCGCCCTGAAGGCCCGCATGAAGGCGGAGGATTTCGGCGTGGCGCCCTGGCCCAAGGGCCCCAACGGCAAGGCCTATCCCACCCTGGGCTTCGCCGGCTGGTCCATCTTCAAACGGTCCACCCACAAGGATTTGGCCTGGGACCTGGTGGTGGCGCTGAACGACCCGGCCGGCAACCTGGCCTGGAACCAGCAGACCGGCGCCCTGCCCATCTATACCGCCGCCGCGCACGACCCGCTGTACGCCGGCGCCATCTATCAGGGCTGGTTCGCCGAACTGGCCGACCCGGACGTGGTGCCCACCCTCATGCCCACATACCTGCCGGGCTTCGCCTATTTCGCCGACAGCCTGGTGGTGCGCAGCAGCCAGCAGGCCTTGCTGGGCCAGATCAGCCCCACCACCATGAACAAGCAGTGGGCCGCCTACCTGACCAAGGCCCGGCGCAAGCAGGCGGAAGGTGTGAAACCATGAGCCGCGCCCTGGCCCTGAAGCTGGAACCCTATTTCTACGCGGCACCGTCACTGCTGCTGATCGCCGCCATCATGCTGGTACCGCTGGTCACCGGCCTATCCTACGCCTTCCATGACCTGATCTTGCTGGACCCCCTGAGCGGCGACTTCGTCGGCCTGGATCATTTCCGGGAGATGCTGGACGACGACGGCTTCTGGACGGCGCTGCGCAACACGGTGGTGTGGACGGCGGTGTCGGTGGCCCTGCAATTCACCTTCGGCCTCATCCTGGCGCTGCTGCTGAACCGGCCGTTCCCCGGACGCGGTCTGGTGCAGGCCCTGGTCTTCCTGCCCTGGGCGGTGCCGGGCTTCCTGTCCGGCCTCACCTGGGCCTGGCTGTTCAACCCGGTGATCGGTCCCCTGCCCCACTGGCTGCACGGGCTGGGCCTGCTGGCCACGCCGGAGAACATCCTGTCCGACCCGTACCTGGCGTTGTGGGGGCCCATCGCCGCCAATGTGTGGTGGGGCATCCCCTTCTTCGCCATCACGCTGTTGGCGGCCCTGCAGTCCATCCCCAAGGACATCTATGAGGCGGCGGCCATGGACGGCGCCGGCCCGTTGCTGCGCTTCCGCCGCGTCACCCTGCCCCTGCTGGCCCCCACCATTGCCATCACCGTCATGCTGCGCACCGTGTGGGTGGCCAATTTCGCCGAGCTGATCGTGGTCATGACCAAGGGCGGGCCGGCCGACGCCACCCAAATCCTGTCCAGCTACATCTTCACCCTGGCCTTCCAGCGCCTGGACTTCGGCTACGCCTCCGCCGTGGCGGCCGTGCTGCTGCTGTTGCTGCTGGCCTACGCCGCTGCCGTCATGGTGCTGCGCCACGCGATGACGGAGCGGGCATGAACAAGACCGCCACCCACATTATTGGGGCCCGCGTCCTGCACGCCCTGGCGCTGGCGGCCTTCGTCGCCTTCGCCCTGTTCCCCCTGTTCTGGCTGCTGAAGGTGTCGCTGACGCCCGATGATTTGATGTATGGCGAGGGCGTGCGGCTGTGGCCCTCCCGCGTGACGCTGGACCATTACGGGGCCGTCCTGCGCCACAGCCAGTTTCCGCTCTTTTTCCGCAACAGCCTGATCGTCTCCGCCGCGACCGGCCTGCTGGCCACCGCCGCCGCGTCGGCCGCCGGCTACGCCTTCTCGCGCTTCCGCTTCCGGGGCAAGGCCTGGGTGGTGGGGGTCATGCTGATCAGCCAGATGTTCCCCCTGGTCATCATCGTGGCGCCCATCTTCCGCCTGCTGGCGCCGCTGGGCCTGACCAACAGCCTGACCGGCCTGGTGCTGGTCTACACCGCCTTCAACACGCCCTTCGCCGCCTTCCTCATGCAGTCCTTCTTCGAGGCCATTCCGAAGGATTTGGAGGAGGCGGCGATGATGGACGGCGCCACCCGCTTCCAGGCCCTGCGGCGGGTCATCCTGCCCCTGACCCTGCCGGGGCTGGCGGCCACCGGCGGCTTCGTCTTCACCGCGGCGTGGAGCGAGTTGCTGTTCAGCTTGATGCTGAACTCCTCCACCGCCGTCAGCACCTTCCCCGCCGGGCTGCTGGGCTTCGTCTCCAAATTCTCGGTCGACTTCGGGCAGATGATGGCGGCCGGCGTGCTGGCCCTGCTGCCGGTCGGCGCCTTCTTCCTGCTGATCCAACGCTATCTGGTGCAGGGCCTGACGGCCGGCGCCGTGAAAGGCTGACCCATCCCCATGGCCACCATCACGCTTTCCAACGTCGACAAGGATTACGGCGGCGGCCCGGTGCTGCGCGGCATTGACCTGGAGATCCGCGAGGGGGAGTTCGTGGCCTTGATGGGGCCGTCGGGCTGCGGCAAGTCCACCCTGCTGCGCCTGATCGCCGGGCTGGAGGAGCCCAGCGGCGGCGAGATCCGCATCGACGGCCGGCGGGTGAACGAGGTGGCGCCCAAGGACCGGGACCTGGCCATGGTGTTCCAGTCCTACGCCCTCTATCCCCACATGACGGTGCGGGAAAACATGAGCTTCGCCCTGAAGCAACGCCGCCTGCCGCCGGCGGAGATCAAGGCAGCGGTGGAGGCCGCCGCCGTCAAGCTGGGCCTGACCGGCCTGCTGGAACGCAAGCCCAAGGCCCTGTCGGGCGGCCAGCGCCAGCGCGTGGCCATGGGCCGCGCCATCGTGCGCAACCCCAAGGCCTTCCTGTTCGATGAGCCCCTGTCCAACCTGGACGCCCGCCTGCGCGAGCAGATGCGCTATGAGATCCGCAAACTGCACCGCGAGCTGGGCGCCACCAGCGTCTATGTCACCCACGACCAGGTGGAGGCCATGACCATGGCCGACCGCATCGTCGCCCTGAATGACGGCGCCATCCAGCAGGTGGGCAGCCCCCAGGATCTCTACGACCAGCCCGCCAACCTGTTCGTGGCCGGCTTCCTGGGCTCTCCGCCCATGAACTTCCTGGACGCGACGCTGGCGCCCGACGGCGCCCTGGTGGTGGAGGGCCAGACGCTGGCCCGCATCTCCCCGCCCGCCGGTCTGGCGGCCGGGACCACCCTCACCCTGGGCCTGCGGCCGGAGCGCCTGGCCCTGACCACTCCAACGGAGGGCACGGCTGTCCGCGTTGACGTGGTGGAGACCACGGGCACCGGCCGGGTGGTGCACCTGGCCCTCGGCCCGCAACGCCTGAAGCTGTTCACCATGGACCCGCGCCCACTAGCGCCAGGTGACGTTATGGGCCTGGTCGTGCCGTCGGGCGCGCCGCTGCTGTTCGATCCGGTGAACGGCGCCCGCCTGTCTTAGTGATAGGGCCCGCTTTCGACACTCATCGCCAGGAGTCGGCTCAGTGCCGTCAGATCGCGGCCGGTCTCCGCCGACCACGTGTTGAACGCCTGCTGCACCTTGGCCATGTCGCCCTTGCCGCCCGGCGCCTTGGTCAGCACGCCTTCGCGGATCAGGGCCGTCACCACGTCCTGGGTGAGGATGAAAGCGGGCTTGCCCAGGGTGCGCAGGAAGCGCATGCCGGTCTCGCCGCCCAGGCGGCTGGCGCGTTTCTTCAGCACGTCCAGCAAACCCACGAAGTCGGCGTCGGGCCAGCCGGCGAAGAAGCGGGCCGCACTGCCGTGCTCGGCCGCCAGGTCCAGCAGGAACTGGGCGTTCGCTTGCACCGCCCGCACCTTGGCGGCGTTGCGGATGATGCGCGTGTCCTTCAACAGCGCGTCGAACCACTCTTCCGACATGGCCGCGCAGCGGTGGACGTCGAAGCCTTCGAACGCCTCTTCGAAGCCGGGCCATTTGGCGTTGATGACCTTCCAGGAGAAGCCGCCCTGGAACAGGTGGCGCGTCATCTCCGCCAGGATGCGGGCGTCGGGGATGGCGGCGATGGCATCAGCAGTGCGCGACCGGTGGTCGGCCAGCTTGGCCTCCAGCGCATCCATGCCCCCATGGCGGGCCGCCGCCAGCGCCACGACCGCATCGAAATCCGACATGCCCATCCCCCCCAAATGAAAAGCCGGCCGGGAGCGTGTCCCGGCCGGCGTTCACTTTACATCAGGTTCAACCTCACTTGGCGTCGTACATCGCCATCACGTCCTTGCGGAAGGACGCGCCGCTGTCGGGGCGGGCGTAGAACATGTGGCCGCCGGGGTACATGCGCAGCTTCACCCGCTCCGCGACGCCGTAGGTCGGCATCTGGTCGATCAGCATGCGCGAGCCGAAATAGGGACAGGACAGGTCGTTCCAGCCGTGGACGATGGTCACCGCCATCTTGGGGTCGTTGGCGATGGCCTTGCGCAGGTCGGTGACGGGGTTGTCGGTGTCGTCCCGGTCCCACAGCTTGTTGACCTCATACGACAGGGCGTTGTAGCGCGCCTCCACCTTCCAGCCGACCTGGTTGGTGACGAAGTCCGCCATGGCCGAGGTGGTGGGGGCGATCAGGCCGTCTAGCAGCGGATCGTTGTAGCGGGCGTCGGCGCTGGAGGGGAACGGGTCGAAGGCGGTGACGTTGCTGTCGTAGACCGAGCCCACCTTGCCCTCGGCCCGGTGGATTTCACGCAGGTAGGTGCCGATGTCCACCCGGCCGTTCATGCGGCGCACCAGCTTGGGGTCCAGGCCGGTCAGCTCCGCCACCTTGGCGGACAGGCGGTCGGTGGCGGCCTTGTCGCGCGGGCCGGCCATCAGATCCTGCATGAACTCGGTGCGGTCGTACTTCTCCACCGGGCCCATGGTGGTCTCGTTCAGGGGTTTGCCCTGGCGCTCGAAATTGCCGGCGGCCATGGCGGTCAGGTTGATCATCCACGGCAGGGGCGACAGGGCGTCAGCCTCACCGATGGCCGGCGGGTCCAGGTAGGGCGACACCAGGGTCATGCCCGACACGCCCACGCCGATGCGGCTCTGCAGGTAATAGGCCAGGCGCGGCAGGCGATAGCCGCCGTAGCTCTCGCCCACCAGGTACTTCTTGCTGGTCAGGCGGTTGTTGGTCAGCAGCCAGTCATAGATGATGCGGCTGAGGTAATGGATGTCGGAATCGGCGGTGTAGAAGGCCTTCTTCGTCTGTTCCTCATCCACCTTGGTGCGGGAGAAGCCGGTGCCGATGGGGTCGATGAAGACCAGGTCGGTGAAGTCCAGCCAGCTGTTGGCGTTGTCCTTCAGGATGGCCGGGTCGGACGGGCTGTCGCCGGCCTTGCCGAAGGCCACCTGCTTCGGGCCGATGGCCCCCAGGTTCAGATAGACGGAGGAGGCGCCGGGGCCGCCGTTGAAGGCGAAGGTCACCGGGCGCGCGGCGGCGCCGGAACCGGCGACGGTGTAGGCGGTGTACACCACCTCGCCGATGGTCTTGCCCTTCTCGTCCTTCACCGGCAGGGAGCCGACGGTGGCCGTGTACTCGACGCGCTTGCCGGCGATGGTGGCCGTCTGCTTGATCGACTTCGGGGCCGGGAACGGCGCCAGCTCGCCGTCATCCTTCGGCGCCTCCTTGCCCGGCTTGTCGGCGGGTTTGTCGGCGGCATAGGTGGGCGCGCCCATGGCCATCAACAGGGCGAAGCACGAGACGAACGTAGTGATGCGCATGAAGGATGGTTCCCTGATCGGTCGGCATCTTTGTGCCTGATGGCGACTTTTAGACCATGGTCGCCACCGCCCCCGCAAGCCTGGGGCATCTCCTGCGGCATCGGGGTGCCAGTTACACCGGACCTTGGGTTGATGAATGGCCCCACGGGCCCCTGCGGCGCAACCAGCGGGACCTCCGCCCCGCCGGTAATGGGGATACCGTATCCGTCGACAGCCGTGTGAGTCGCGTCCGCCGGCCCTCAGGTGCCGCGCGGATACGGCAGGGTGCGCAGCCAGTCGCGTATGGTCGCCAGCTCATCGGCGGTGGCATGGCGCCGGGCCGTGGCAGGGCTCAGCACCGGCATGCGCGCCGGGCTGCCGTCCGCGCCGGGCGACAACATGCGCACCAGCGCGCACTGCGCCGTGATCTGGGCGTCGCTCAGGGTCGCATAGGGCAGGTCCGGAATGAGCTGGATATCGCTGCTAGCCTGCCCGCCGCCATAGGGGTTGGCGATGGAGGCCAGCAGTTCCGGCTCGCTTTCCCAACTATAGCGGCCCTGGGCATCGTGGCGGCCATAGATCTCGAACCGCTCCTGGATATCGTCCTGGGACGCGGTGATGGTGAACAGGATGGTCTGCACGTCGGCGAAGGTCGGCGGGTTGGCCATGGGGATATTCCTTCATGTGCGGGCCGGGCGGCTGGGTCTGCGGGTCACGCGCCGCCCGGGTGGGAGAGATGTATGGGTCAGCCGGCGGCCAGCGCCAGCATGTGCCGTGCGGTCTTCAGCGCCGCCTGCTCCGCTGGCGACGTGGCCGACAGGACGTCCAGCAGGTGGGCCAGGCGGGCGCGCCGGCTCGCCGGCAGGTCGCGGCCGTGGTCCAGGACATAGGCGCCGACGGCGGCGATGGCCTGGGCCTTCAGCTCCGCCGGCGCCGTCCGGTCCCGGTCCAGGCTGGCCACCACGGTCTCGAAGGCCGCTTCGTTCAGGTGGCGCAGGCTGTTCACGGCCGCGGCGCGGGCGTCAACCGTGGCCTTGGCGTCCGCCGCCAGCCCCTTCACCAGGCTGATGGTGGCCGCGTCGCCGATGTGGGCCAGCACGGTGGCGGCCAGCGCCTTGGTCTTCCACCAGTCAATGCCCACGCTGGTGGGCGTCGTCGCGCGGGCCTTCAGAAGGCCACGCATGGTGTCCAAGGTCACGGCCTTGTCAAAGGGCGTGGCGCAGCTGGCGTTGGCCTTGCCATGGACATGGTGGCTGTTCGCGGCCGGCACCGCCTCGAACAGGTTGGTGGAGGCGACGAAGGCCGTCGCGTCCTGCGGGAAGATGCGTACGGCGTCGGTGGGCTTGGCCAGGAAGTGCTGCAACTCCACCGTCAGGCCGCCCACGACGCATGGGTTATTGTCGGGCACGCCGTTGCGGGCGGTGGCGTACAGGCCCTTGTCCAGCATCGACACCGTCTTGGGCGCAGGTGGCGGCGCCGTTTCCGCCGCCATGTCGACCGGGCGGTTGGCAAACATCTCCATGGCGCGCACTCGTTCCACGGCATGGGCCAGCGTGGGGTGCTTGGCATCGCCCTCAACCTTGTAGGCCGTCTCCACCGCGTAAGCCGTATCGACGCGGGCGAGGATGTCCAGGGCGGCCGCGCGCACCTCCGCATCCTCGGCCGTCGCCAGCGCCACCGTCTGGATGGCGGACTTGGCCGACGTGTCGGACGCCGCCGCCAGATCCACCTGCGCCGCTTGCTCCACCCGTTCCGCCACCGGGCGGTCCTTGGCCAGGAAGGTGGTCAAGGCCGTGGCGGTGGGCGCCACGTCGCCCTGGAAGGGCAGGCTCTGCTGTTTGGGCGACCAGGGCAGGTTGTCATAGCCGACGCCGGCGTCGGTATCGGGCGTGACGTAGCCGGCATAGTCGATCAGCTCACCCGGCGTGGGCTTGGCCGGCGCCTGCGGCCACAGGCCCGGCACGCCGGAGGGCGCGAAGGGTCCGCCCACGGTCTGCGGCGGCCGGCGGGCGCTGAAGGTCGCCACCGGCTTGGGCTGGATCTCCTCGTTCCACGGCCACATGGTGTCGCGCAAGTGGTGGCCCAGCGGATTGGTCTTGTTGCTGGGCTTGCCGTCGGCATAGGCGTCGTTGGGCCAATACTGGGCGGGGTCGGCGCCGTCGGAGCGGAAGCGGTCGTAATGCTGCTGCCAGGCCGCCCACAGCCAGTCGAAATAGGTGTGGAAGGGCCAGAACATGGGATCGCTGGGCGAGATCATGCAGTTGGACATCCACACGCCGGACCAGCCGTGGCCGATGTTATGGGGGTTGGCCTCCACCGAGCCGGCCATGAAGGAATAGTTGGACTTCAGCCCCGCCTTGGATTTGTCCAGCAGCATGCCCGGCGTGTTGAACAGCTTGACGTTGTTGCGGTCCTGCCGCCAGCGCATCAGCGGCCCGCGGCCCGGCATGTTCCAGCCGTACAGCGGGTTGCCGGCGTCGAAGCGGATCAGGTCCGTCGCCATGAAGTCCGGGTCGCCGGCCACGGTGTTGGCGCCGGTGAAGTCGGCGTGGAACACCGTCGCCCCATCCTTGCCCGGCGAATAGTACATGGGCCAGTAGGGCAGCGTGACAGAGGGGTCCACCTTCTGCAGCGCCCGCTCCAGCTCCAACAGGAAGGCGCGGTGCCAGGCGACGAAGGCGGCCGCCTTGTGCTCCTGGTCCGGATAGCCGATGTCCGCCGGCTCCGCGAAGCCGCGGGCGCCGATGTCGTGCATGTCCACCAGGAAGGTGTAGGTGTCCCGCCAGCGCGGGTCGGGCGATTTCTGGAAGCGCAGGGCCGCCAGCGCCCAGAGGAAGCGGCCGCGCTCCTCGGCGCTCAGCGTCTCCTCATTGCGGCGCACGCGCACCATGACCTGGGCGCCGCCCACCACCGGCCCCGTGGCCGTGCCCTGGTGGGCGAGGATGGCCGTGTCCTTATCGTCGCGGCTGAAGTGCGGGAAGTCGCCGGCCACCACGATGGGCTGGGGCGTGCCGTCGCCCTTCAGCGTCAGGGTGATCTGGTCCTTGGCACCGCCGCCCTCCACCGCCTTTTTGTACTCGTCCGCCGTCAGGGCGAAGTTGACGTGGCCCTTGCCCTCGGCCGGGGCGGCGCCGTTGGTCAGCACCACGGTGACGGTCGCCCCCGGCGGCAGGGTGCCGGGGCGGACGCGCACCAAAGTCGGGCTGGGTGCCCAGGTGACATAGTCGAAATGTGCGCCCGTCCGGGCATCGCCATGGACCAGGATTTCCACCTGCGCGCTCGCGCCATCGGCCACGGTCTGCGCGCCGGCCGCCATCGACAGCCCCACTCCCAGCGCCACGGCCGCGCACATGCAGGCCCGCCGGGCCACCGCCTTCATCGATCGCCGCATCCCGTCCCCCTCCAGAGCGTTCGGTAATTTACCCGCCATGAACGCATTAATAATTAAATTAACAACCTGGAGTATGAATGCCGCCGCGCGTTCGGCCAAGAGGGTATTGTGTCATGAGTTCTTACAATACAGATACTCAACCTGAGAGAACCGGCACGACGGTTCGGGGTGTGATCGAGGTCGCCATAAAACATATGTTTTCTTCAGAACATATGTTTATAACTCCTTGTGATCTTCCCCGCCGGACAGCCCATGACCGACCTCAGCGACCAGGAACGCGCGGTATTGGCCGCCATCGAGGCCAACCCCTTCGTCAGCCAGCAGGACATGGCCGACACCTTGGGCCTGGCCCGTTCCACCGTCGCCGCCCACGTGGTCAGCCTGACGCAGAAGGGCCGGCTGCTGGGCCGGGGCTATATCCTGCCGGCCGGGCGCCGCGTGGTCTGCCTGGGCGGGGCGGTGCTGGACCGCAAGTACCAGGCGCTGGCCCCCCTGGTCCCGGCCACCTCCAACCCGGTGACCGGCGTGCGCAGCCCCGGCGGCGTCGCCCGCAATGTGGCGGAGAACCTGGCCCGCCTGGCGGTGCCCACCGCCTTGGTCTCCCTGGTGGGGGAGGATGAGGCCGGCCGCGAAATCCTGAACCATCTGCGCGCCCTCGGCGTCGACGTCAGCCAGGCGGCGGCGACGGCGGAAGCGCCCACCGCAGAATACGCCGCCATCCTGGGCCCGGACGGCGACCTGGCGGTGGCAGCCGCCGACATGCGCATCTTCGACCTGTTCACCCCCGCCTTGCTGGATCGCGCCTGGCCACACCTGGCGGCGGCCAGCTGGGTCTTCGCCGACTGCAACCTGCCGGCGGAAACGGTGGCGGCCCTGGTCACGCGGCGGCGGGGCGCCCGCTTCCGCCTGGCCATCGACGCCGTCTCCATCCCCAAGCTGGCGCGCCTGCCGCGAGACCTGACCGGCATCGACCTGCTGTTCATGAATCTGGATGAGGCCAACGCCCTGCTAGGCACCCGCCATGCGGGGCTGGAGGGCGCCCAGGCGGCCGCCCACGGATTGCGCGCCCACGGGGCGGCCGGCGCCGTCGTCACCCTGGGCGCCCAGGGCACAGCCGTCGCTGGCGACGACACAGCCGCCACCTTCGCGGCCGTACCCGCCCAGGCCCTCGACACCACCGGCGCCGGCGACGCCATGATTGCCGGCACCCTGCACCGCCTGGTGGCCGGCGATGGCCTGCTGGCCGCCGCCAGGATGGGCGCCTTGGTGGGGGCGCTGACCACCGAAAGCAAAGCCAGCGTCCATCCCGGCCTGTCGCCGCAATTGCTGGCCGCCAACCTGCACCGCCTGACGATTTGAGGTTCCCGATGTCCCTCCTGAAGCCCGTCCTCAGCCCCGAGGTCGCCGATGCGCTGCCCGCCGGCCACCCGGTGGTGGCGCTGGAATCCACCATCATCACCCACGGCATGCCCTATCCCGCCAATCTGGAAACAGCGCTGGCGGTGGAGGATGTGGTGCGCGCCAACGGCGCCGTGCCCGCCACCATCGCCTTGGTGCGGGGCGTGGCCCGCGCCGGCCTGACGGCGGCGGAGCTTGAGGATTTGGCCCAGGCCAAGGGTGTCGTGAAGGCGTCCAGCCGGGACCTCGCCGCCGTCATGGTGCGGCGGGGCAGCGCCGGCACCACCGTGTCCGCCACCATGCGCCTCGCCGACCTGGCCGGCATCACCCTGTTCGCCACCGGCGGCGTGGGCGGCGTGCACCGGGGGGCGGAGGCCACCTTCGACATCTCCGCCGACCTGACGGAGCTGGGCCGCACGCCCACCACCGTGGTCTGCGCCGGCGTGAAGTCCATTCTGGACATCCCCAAGACGCTGGAGTTCCTGGAAACCCAGCGCGTGCCCGTCATCGCCTATGGCAGCGACGACTTCCCCGCCTTCTTCACCCGCAGCAGCGGCCACAAGGCCGACCATCGCCTGGACAGCGCGGAGGAGATCGCCGCCACCATGCGCCTGCATCGGGATCTGGGCTGCGGCACCGGCATCATGATCGCCAACCCCATCCCCGAGGCCGACGCCCTGGACCCCGCCTTCATCGACGGCACCATCACGGACGCGGTGGCGGAGGCCGAAGCCCGGGGCATCAGCCGCAAGGACCTGACACCCTTCCTGCTGGCCCGCATCAACGAACTGTCGGGCGGCCGCAGCCTGAGGGCCAACATCGCCCTGGTGAAGAACAACGCGGCATTGGCCGCCCGTATCGCCGTGGCCTACGCCGCCGGCTGACAGCGGGCCAACTTGACAGCGGGAGTGGCCCCGGCGGACCTTCATGGCGACTGGTCCGATCAGCCTGAAGGAAAGCCATGCGCCGTCGCCTGTTGCCGCAGCGCCTGTTGCCGCAGCGAGTGCGGGCGGCGCTCCAGCGCCGGGCGGACTGGCTGCCGGCCGCGCGGCGCGTGGCGCTCTACGGCCTGGCGCTGGCCATCGGCACGGCGGCCCTGCAGTGGCTGGATTACCAGCGCCTGGCCCGCGCCCATTCCGACGACATCTATATCCTCCTGATCGCGGCGGCCTTCCTGGCCCTGGGCGTGATGGTAGGGATGCGGCTCATGCGCCCCGCCCCGCCGCTGCCGGCGGAGGGCAACGTCCAGGCCCAGGCCGGCCTGGGCATCAGCGCGCGCGAGATGGCCGTGTTGCGTGAGCTGGCGGCCGGACGGTCCAACAAGGAGATCGCGCTGGTGCTGGACATCTCGCCCAACACGGTGAAGACGCACCTGGCCCGCCTGTTCGAGAAGCTGGGCGCCCAACGCCGCACCGACGCCGTCAACCGCGCCCGGGAGTTGGGTCTAGTGCCCTGAATAAAGGGTGATTCCGGCCAAATCACCCGTTCGGGCGATTGCCCGCGACCGGATTTGCGGGGCACTGAGGGGCACGGACCACACGGAACCAAAGGGGCATTCGCATGCTGCGCAAAATCCTGACCTACGGCCTGGCCGCCGGCCTCATCTCCGGCCTGGCCATGGGGGTGCTGACCACGGTCCCGCACGGCCACCTGCCCATGGCGGTGGAGATGGCCCTGGGTTACGCCACCATGCTGGTGGCGCTCAGCACCATTTTCCTGGCGGTGAAGCGCCACCGCGACACCGCCCTGGGCGGCGTCATCCGTTTCTGGCCCGCCCTGTTCCTGGGCCTGGGCATCAGCGTCGTCGGCGGGGTGATCTACGCCCTGGCGTGGGAGGTGACGCAGGCCGTGAACCACATGGACTATGTCAACGACTACGCCCAGGCCATGATCAGCCAGGAGAAGGCCAAGGGCGCCTCGGACGAGGCCCTGGCCGCCCTGACGGCGGAGATGGACAAGATGAGGGCGAAGTACGCCAACCCCTTCTACCGCCTATCCTTGACCTTCAATGAGATCTTCCCCGTGGGCGTGCTGGTGTCGCTGGTTTCCGCCGGCCTGCTGCGCAACAGCCGCTTCTGGCCCGCCCGGCGCGCGCCGGTCCTGGCCTGATCAGAAGGCGCAGACATCGGGGTGCAGCAGCGGCCCGGCCTTCAACCAGACGCGGGCGCCCCGCCCGCCGGTATGGACCATCAGGTCCTGGCCGGCGGGCAGGCGCAGCCAGGACTGGGGGTGGAACGCCTCGCCCCCCTCGGTGAAGCCGCCGGCCACGACCAGCAGTTCCAGGCCCTGCGGATTGGTCACACGCACCTCGGAGTCCGGCCCCCAGTCCTCCAGCCGCACCTCCTCATGCCGATCGGTGAACAGGCTCAGGGCGCGCTCAACGCCGGGGCGGGTCGGCAACGCCTCCCCCTCGCCCGGCTGGAGGACAACGCGGGCGTGGTCATCGGCCCGGAACTGCCACAGCTTCACGAAGATGACGCAGCCGGGGACGGAACCGGGGGCATGGGCCGTGCCCGGCGGGTTACGGACATAGGTGCCGGCGGGGAAATCGCCCGTTTCATCCTGGAACACGCCGTCCAGCACCAGGAACTCCTCTCCGCCCGGATGGCCGTGTGTGGGGAAGCGGCTGCCGGCGGCATAGCGGACGATGGAGGTGGCGCGCGCCTTCTCATCCCCGACGCGCGACAGCATGCGGCGGTCCACGCCCGGCGACGGGCTGGGCACCCAATCCATGCCACCGGCATGCACCGCCGTGCGCACGGCAAGGTCGTCGTTCAGCCGCATCATCGCCCGCCCTCCTTCACCTCATGGGCATCTCAACTCACGGGCCCTCCGCCTCCGGCGCCACGTCGCCCACGGCCGCCGCCAGCGGCCGGGCGTCCTGCACCAGGTGGACTAGCACCCGGCCCGGTTCCTCGCCATACATCATATGGGCGGAGTTCTCGAACCAGACGAAGCGCTTGGACGGCGCCGACAGCTTGCGGAACCAGGCCTGCACCGGTTCCGACGGCGTGGTGTAGTCATGCCGGCCGGCGAAGATGATGAGAGGGCAATCCAGCTTCGTCAGGCCGGTGAAGTTGGCCCCGGCCAGGTCGGGCAGCAGCTTAGGCAGTGAAAAGCCGCTGCCCTGGTCGATGGCCTTGAAGTCGGCGTCGGAGTAGTCCGGCGAAATCCTTTCGGCGTTTTCCCAATAGTCGTAATTGTCGCGGCCATAGGTCAGGCCACCGAACTTCACGGACCATTTGCGCTCCACCCCCAGCTTGTCGATGGGCAGGCTGCCGTCCTTTTCCGGATAGGGGGTGATGCCCTCCAGCTCCTTCAGCGCCTGGGTCTCATCCCGCCGCCGCGCCTCATCCAGCACCCAGGCGTAGTTCACCTTTTCCGCCGCCACCGTGTCGATGATCTGGCCGGCGCCGATATAGGCGTACAGCCAGTCGGGCCGACGGGCCGCCAGGTTCAGGCCGATGATCGTGCCCCAGGAATGGCCGATGGCGAAGACCTTGCGCTTGCCGTAAGTGGCACGGAGGTAATCCACCAGTTCCTCCGCGTCGCGCACGATGCGGTCGGCGCTCAAGGTGGGCGCGATCTTGGCCGGGTCGTTCAGCAGGTAAGTCTTGCCCGACCCGCGCTGGTCCCATTCCACCACCGTGAAATAGTCGGTCCACGGCGCTTCGAACAGATAGCGGGTGGGCAGCTCGGGCGCCGCCGGGCCGCCGTGGATGACCAGCAGGATGGGGTTGCGCCTGTCCTTGCCGCGCACGGTGATCCATTGCTGGATGCCGCCGATCTCCACCGCCTTGGCCTCATCGATGCCGTTGGCCGAGACCACCTTGCCCACCGTGCCCAGGATGGCGCGGGTGTCCGGCGGCGGTGACGCCAGCGCCGGCACCGCCAGGGCCGTAAAGGCCATCGCGAAGACCACGGATTTCAGGCTTGGACCAGGCATACGCTTCTCCCACTCAACAGTTTTGCGACGACCCTAGCGGCCGAGCATCGCGGGGGCACGGGAAAAAAGCGACTGGCCCCTGCCGCCACCCCGCATCCGATCCTTCCTGCTCAGGGCAAATCCATCCAGTCGCTTTCCCCGCCGATGGGATCGCCCGGCGGCACCTCCACCGAGCGCGGATGGTCGGCCAGCAGCTTGTCCGCCTGCTGCGGGTCCAGCAGCTGCCGCGACAGGCTGAGGGCCCAGGCGCGCTCGTCGGTGTCGCCCCGGCCTTTCGCCAGGGTCTCCGCCACCTCTTGCACCCGCTGGTCCAGCAGGGCCGCCACCTCCGGCGTGGTGCCGGGACGGCGGGCCACCTGGGCCATGGTAACGATGGCGCGATAGGCGACGCGGCGGCTGACGGCGTCGCTCCTGTCCGGCAGCGCGGCGGCGGTCAGCCGCTCCAGCACCTCAGCCACCCCCAGCGCCTGCGGGTCGGCGGCGTGCTGCGCCGCCAGCCGGGCGAGACGCGTGGGCGCCAGCAGGGTGTTGAGGGTGATGGAGGCCGCGACGTCCGCAGCCACCAGCGGGTCGAACACCGGGCCGCCGGCGGTGGCGAACAGCTCGATATCGAACTGGCGGTTGTCGCTGCCGTTGCGGGCGGCGGACAGCAGGGGCAACAGGCCGGCCGGCACACGCAGTTGGTCGGCCGACAGGGTGGAGAGCAGGGCCGACAGGGCGGCACGCTGGGCGGCGGCGGCCACGGGCGCAGACGCCTCCCGCCCGTCGCCCTTCACCGAATAGGCGAAGGTGACGCCGCCCACCGACTTGGCGGCGGCGTTGACCTGATAACGATGCAGCAGCCAGATGGGCACGAAGCGCCGGCGCAGCTCCGCCACCGCCTCACCCGGCGCCAGGGCCTTCAGGCCGAACTGGTCGATGGCGGCGCGGCGCACGCCCATCAGGCGGATCAGCTCCGCCACCGGATCGGCGCCGTCGTCCCACAGCCCGCCCCAAGGCTGGGCCGTGTCCGGGCGGCGGGCATTGTCGTCCTGGACATAGCGCAGGCCGGCGGCCACCGTCGCCGCGGCCTTGGCATCGGCCGCCGCCTGATCGTCCTGGCCGGCGGGCGCGGTCCCGTACAGCCAGTCCACCGTCGCCTTATCCCAGGCACCCACGCCGGTGCCATAGGCGTCCGACAGGTCAGGATGGCCATCAACCAAGCCGATGCGCGGGGCGGGATAGTCCATGACCGAGGCGCGGCCCTGCGTGCTGGCGGCAAAATTGTGAGCGAAGCCCAGGGCGTGCCCCACCTCATGCGCGCCCAGCTGGCGCAGCCGGGCCAGCGCCACCTGGACCGGATCGTTGGGTCCGCCGGCCCCCACCTTGTCCGCCCCCACCAGGCCTTCGAAGATCAGGATGTCCTGCCGCACCCGTTCGGAGCCCAGGACCACCATGCCCTTCACGATCTCCCCCGTGCGCGGGTCCACGATCTCCTGCCCATAGGACCAGCCGCGGGTGGCGCGATCCACCCAGTTGACGATGTTATAGCGCACGTCCATGGGGTCCACGCCGTCGGGCAGTGGTTCCGCCCGGAAGGCGTCGATGTAGCCGGCGGCCTCAAAGGCCTGGGCCCACCAGTTGATGCCTTCCAGCAGGGCGGTACGCATCGGCTCCGGCACCGTGCGGTCCAGGTAGAAGACGATGGGTTTCTTGACGCGGGACCGGGCGGCGGCCGGGTCCACCTTCTCCAGGCGGAAGCGGTTGGCCACGTCATGCACCACGTCCTGGCCCAGGGACCGGCCGTAATCCACCGCCTGGGTGGAGAAGCCACCCAGGCGCGGATCGAAGGCGCGCGAGGTGAAGCCGGGGCCCGGCAAGCGCACGAAGCTGTGGTGCACGGTGAAGCTGACCTGGCGGGCATCGGGAGCGATGTTCTCCACCTCAGCCCCCGGATGGTCGGAGGTGTAGGTCTGGATGGCGTCGACCTCCAGATTGTCGGGAAACAGCTTGAGCGAGGCGGGGTCGGCGGCGCTGAGGCCCCCGTCCAGCCTGAAGCCCTTGCCGGCACCCTGCGGCGCGCCGCCGGTGCCGATGGCGTCGCCCTCCTGCCCCAGCGACTTGGCGATGCCCAGCATGTCGGCGGTCAGGAACTTGGCGATGTCCACCGCCACCCGCCCGTCAGGCAAGGGCACGGCGTCCCCCATCCACACGATGGAGGTGGCGAAGTCGGCGCTGGGGCCGGACGCCGTGGGGTTGCGGAAGCGCGGGTTTTCGAACTGGACGGCGACCTTGGCGCCCAGCAGGCGGAAGGCCAGCACCTGCGTCTGCCCGATGCGCCCCCGGTCCAGGAAGGTGGGGGCGGAGCCCAGGCCCGTGCGCAGCGCCGGCGTGTAAAGGTACCGGGCCATCACGCCGTCGGTCCCCGGCGCCGGCAGGGTCAGGAAGATCTTGCCCTGGCCCTTGTCGACGCGCACCGGCATCAGACCGTCCTGCGCCGGCAGGTTCTGCAGGGCCGAGGCTGGCCCGGGTGACGCCCCGGCGGTTGGCGCCCCCGCCGGTGGCGCGCCCAGCGCGACGGGCGCGGCGGAAGAAACCAGTGCCAAGGCCAACGCGGCCAGCAATGACGTGCGCAACGGATGCCCCCATGTTCCCCTGTTTGGGGGCACGATGGGCCGAAACGCCCCGGCGGCACAAGGGCCGGCTCGATTAGTCCGTTGAAAAACCATTTCGTATCTGACGCATATTCATAATGCCCTGACCTGAAGATAGCGTCCTGGTAGCGACCGGCCGGTGCCAAGGCACGCTTTACCTGTTATGGTTCCCCTATCGAATGGATGATGGGCGGCGGCATCTTGAGCGGGACGCGGTTAGGCGGGTTGTTCCTCGACGGCTTACGGCTGTGCGGCGTTGTCCTGTTGCTGGGCTTGACCGTCCTTCCGTCGGCCGCGGGCGCCGCGACGACGGCCCGCTGGTCCGGCCTGGCGGAAACGGTGTTCCAGAACTATGGCCGCGACCAGGGCCTGCCCCACCCCGTGCCCACCGCCCTGGTGCAGGACCACGACGGGTTCATCTGGGTGGGAACCCAGGGTGGCCTCGCCCGCTGGGACGGCTACCGCTTCAAAAGCTACACGGCCAGCCTTGAGGTGCCGGGCAGCCTGCCCAGCGACTTCATCAAAAGCCTGTTCGTCGACCCCCAGGGCCGGCTGTGGGTGGGCGCCAACAGCCTGGCGCTGTATGACGCCGCCGCCGACCGGTTCGAAACCATACCCCTGGGTGCCATCAACGGGCGGCCCGACATCGGCGTCATCACCGACGACGGCACCGGTGGCCTGTGGATCGGCACCGACGACAGCCTGCGCCACCTGGACATCGACAGCCGGGCCGTGACCGTGCTGCGCGCCGGGACGCCGGAGGCGGGCGGCCTGCCCGGCGGCCGGGTGCAGGCCGTGCTGCGCGACGGCACCGGCGGCCTGTGGGTGGGCACGGCCCAGGGACTGGCCTACCGTAAGCCGGGCGGGGCCGGCTTCACGGCGGTGCCATTGGGCGATGCCGAGCGGACGCCAGCCGGGGATCCGGCGCGGACCAACGTCTCCGTCCTGTTCCAGGATGGCGACGGGCGCATCTGGATCGGCACCATCCGCTATGGCCTGTTCGTCATCGACCGGCCTGGCGCCGCCCCCCGCGCGATGAACCCCGGCGCCACCGACCTGACGGGCTGGATCTCCGCCATCTGCGCCGCGGGTCCGCACGAGATTTGGGTGGGCCTGCGCAATCGCAGCATCATCGCCATCGACACCCGCTCCGGCGCCATGCGCGCCATCCGCCATGACCGCACCCAGCCCAGCAGCCTAGCCCACGACGACATCTGGGCCCTGATGCGGGACAGCGCCGGTTCCCTGTGGGTGGGCGGCACCGGCGGCCTCAGCTACCATCCCCACGACGCCGGCCTGATCGCCACGGTGTTCGGCGGCAGCCGGGCGGAAGGCTTGAGCGCCAGCGACGTGTTCGCCGTGCTGTCGGCACACGACGGCCGGGTCTGGATGGGCTTCTTCGACGGCGGCATCGACGTGGTCGATCCGCAAGGGGGCCGGATCACCGCGTTGCGCCCCGACCCCAACCGGCCGGAAGACGCCCTGCCCCCCGACATCGTCTTCCGCATGGCCCAGGATGAGGCCGGCCGGGTCTACATCGCCACGCGCCGGGGGCTGTACCGCGCCGACCCGGCGGCCAACGCCGTGCATCGCGTCGCCCTGCCCGGCGGCCGCGACCCCGCCGCCCCCGCCATGTCGGTGATCATCCGCGACGGCCTGTTGTGGCTGGGCGGGGAGGAGGACGGGCTGCACAGCTACACCCTGGACGGTCCCGGCGGCACCCCTGGCCGCCTGATGTTCGGCAGCGCGCCCGCCGACCAGGACAGGCTGTCCGACCGCACCATCCGCGCCCTGCTGGCGGGCACCGGGCGGGATCTTTGGGTGGGAACCCGCAACGGCCTGAACCACATCGACATCGCCACCGGCGCGGTGGAGCAAATCCCGCCGGCGCCCGGCGATCCGAAGGGCTTGCCCGACCCCTATGTCACCAGCCTGCTGGTGGACCGGCAGGGCCGGCTGTGGGTGGGCACCTTCGGCGGCGGCCTGGCGCTGATGACCGGACGCGGCCCGGACGACAAGCCGCGGTTCCGCCGCTTCGGTCTGGCCCAGGGCATGCCCCACCCCAATGTCTGCAGCCTGGAGATGGACGGCGACGGCGTGATCTGGGCCGGCACCGACGACGGGCTGGCCCGCATCGACCCCGAGACGCTGGAGGTGCGCGCGGTGCGCCGCGCCGACGGCTCCGCCCTGGTCGACTATTTCGTGGGCGCCAGCACCGCCACCCCGGCGGGAGAGGCGCTGTTCGGCTCCAAGGGCGGAATGACCGTGGTACGCCCCGGCACGCTGCCGCCCTGGCGCTTCCCCGCCCCGGTGGTCATCACCGACCTGCGGGTGGGCGGCCACCCCATGCCCGTGGCCAGGGCCGCCGCCGGGCCGCTGGTGCTGACGCCCGAAACCAACAGCCTGGCGGCGGAATTCGCCGCCCTGGACTACACCGCCCCCGGCCGCAACCGCTACGCCTACCGGCTGGAGGGGTATGACACCGACTGGATCCAGGCGGACGTCAACCGCCGCCTGGCCGTTTACAGCAACCTGCCGCCGGGCGATTACACCCTGCGCCTGCGGGGCAGCAACCGCGACGGCGTGTGGGCGGAACGGGATCTGACCCTGCCCTTGCGCGTCATGCCCGCCTGGTATCAGCGCCTGGGGGTGCGCCTGCTGGCGGGCGCGCTGGTGGTGGTGGCGGTGACGCTGCTGGTGCGCTGGCGCACCGCCTACCTCCGCCGCCGCCAGGCGGAGCTGGAAAGCCAGATCGCCGATCGCACGGCCGACCTGCGCGCCGCCAACGACCGCCTGACCCACCTGGCCACCACCGACCCGCTGACCGGCTGCGCCAACCGCCACCATTTCATGGAGCGGGCGCGCGACATGATCGCGCTCGCCAGCCGCCACGGCACGCCCCTGACCCTGGCCATCCTGGACCTGGACGAGTTCAAGCACGTGAACGACACCCACGGCCATCCCGGCGGCGACGCGGTGCTGGCCCTCACCGGGCGCATCATCGCCGGCCATGTCCGCTCCACCGACCTGGTGGGCCGCATCGGCGGGGAGGAGTTCGCGCTGCTGATGCCCCACACCGCCGCCCACGGCGCCCGCCTGCTGGCCGACCGCCTGCGCCAGGCCATCGGCGACGAGTGCGTGGCGATCGAGGGCGGCGCCAGTATCCGCGTCACCGCCAGCCTGGGCCTGGCCGAACTGAACAGCGGCGAAGATCTGGACGCCCTCTACGTCCGCGCCGACGCCGCCCTCTACCGCGCCAAACAATCCGGCCGCAACCGGGTGGAGATGACGCGCACCGTGGGGTGAGGCGGAGACCGTTCAGGCTCTCCCCAGGCAGGAGCGTCCCTTACCCAGGTCCTACCGCACCTTGCCAGCCACATTCTCCAGCACGACGCCCGACAGCACCGCCGTGTCGGGTGTGGTCGGCAGGTGGGAGACGAAGCCGATGCCGGCGTAGAAGGGTTCGGTCAGGTGCAGGGGGATGGGGGCGCCATAGGGATGCATGGGTTCGCCCTGTTCGCTGACCCACAGGGTGAAGGCGTCGCCCTTCTTTTCGATGCCGATGCGCTGGGGGTGCAGGGTGACCAAGCCGCCGACGGCCTCGCCCTTCAGGGCGCCGCGGCTGCCGACCTTGTATTCCATGTCGACCATCTCGGCCCCCTTGGCCGGGCGCCAGGCGATGTGGAACATGCCGGTGCCGTGCAGGCCCACCACCATCTCCGGCGCGTCGTCGTCCAGGCTCTGGCGGATGACCAGCAGCGCCTTGCGGTCGCCGTAGCCCACCGGATTGGGGAATGCGACGTCCGCCGCCAGCGACACGTCGCCGGACATCTTCTTCCACAGGAAACGGAACTCATCCCGGCCGTACCACATGTTGTAGCCGGCCGAAGTGATGGTGTAGCGGCCGTCCTGGACCGTTCCCTGCCCCGGCACCAGGGCGCCGCCCACGTCCGCCTGGCCGTCGAACAGGCCGATGGGCGTGTCCTCAACGCGCGATGGGCGGTGGAAGTCCGCCGGCGGGGCCACCTGGCGGTGGCCGGGATAGTCGGGATAGGCCCAGTCCGGCGCCGTGGGCGTGCCGGGCGCGCTGTTGGCGGGCGAGGTGCCGGGCACCTCTTGCGCCCAGGCCGGCGTGGTGGCCAGAGCCATCAGAACGGCCAGCGCGGTCATGCGATGCTTCATCTCGTTCTTCCCAATCTTGAGGACGCCGCTCACTTCTCCGGATCCGGCGCGCCGAACGGGGTGCAGCAGGGCGTGCCGACGGCGTGCAGCTCCATCAGTTCCGCCCGGGTCCCGTCGGGGTCGATCAGGTTCATCTGCCACTTCGCGTCGCGCCCGATCTTGGGCAGGTTGTCCTGGCCCTTCAGCCGGTCGCCATTCCACAGCAGGGTGTAGGCGGCCTCCGCGTTGGGGATGGCCAGGGCGAAATGGTTGAAGACACCCAGGGTGGCCTGCGACAGGTCCGGCGGGATGCCTTTCGTGTCCGGCGTGCCCACCACCATGTATTCGATCCAGTCGCGGCCATCGGGCAGCTGCAGGGAAATCCAGGTCGGCTTGTCATCCTCCATCCCGCCGGCCCAATAGGGATGCAGGCCTAGGATCTGCTGGTAGAAGCCGTCTTCCAGGGCCCGGTTATGGACGATGAAGCCGAAATGCATCATATGACTGGAGAGCGCGTTGACCGGGATGCTGGGCGGCGTGGCCGGCGCCTGCACGAACTGCATCACCGTGCCCTCGGGATCGGTCACGTCGAACCAGCGGCTGCCGTCCGACCCCTGCCGCACCTTGCCCGGCACCGCGATCTTCTTGGCGATCAGATAGTCGCGCATGGCGGCGACGTCGGGGGTGTTGAAGGCGCCATGGGCCAGGCGGTTGATGCCGGTGTACCCCGCCGGCAGGGGCAGCACCTCCACGAACTGCGTGGGGCTGAAGTAATAGCGCACGCCGGCCGGATTTTCCGGATCCGGCAGCTTGGTGGCGCCCAGGTCGTGGACGTAGAACGCCTCCGACTTCGCCATGTCCGCCGCGTAGATCGCCAGATGCGAGACGGCGACGATGGGCGGCCGCGCCGGGGTGGCCGCCTGCGCCATGCCGCACAAACCCGCAAGCACCAGCGTGCCGATGATCGTTCCTTTCATGGTTCCTCCCTGTTTTGTTTTACGTTGAAGATCAAATTTCCAGCGCCACCACTTCGTATTCGTCCAGGCTGGGCACGGTGAATTCCACCACCGCGCCCTCCTGCCGAAAGGGCAGCGGCTGGCCGGCGCGCAGCAGGCTCGCCTGCCGGATGGGCCCTGGTGACGGCAGGGTCATGCGCACCAATTGCGGCCCCAGCGGGCTCAACCCGCGGGCGGCGGTGGCGCGGAATCCGGGGTAGGTGTGGTTGACCAGATGCAGGGCGTAGCCCGGCTCCGTCTCCCACCCGAACACCTCCACCAGGCCCGGGCCCTGAACGGTGATGGACGGCGCCGGGGCCAGCCAGCGCAGGGCGTTGGTGACAAGATCGCCCAGGTCGGCGGCGCCGGAGCGCCAGTAGCCGGCCTCCACATCCGCCGCCAGGTACACCAGACGCGCCCCACCCGCCTCGCGCACTGCGATGGTGGGCTGGTCGGTGTGCGGCTGGCGGCTGTAGACCCCTTCCGTCGGGTACCAGGGATACTGCGCCACATGGGTCAGCAGGGGCGGGCCGTCGATGGTGATGGGCACGCGGCAGCTGGAGCCCTGGATCCAATCCGTCTCCTCGAACCCCGCCAGGATGGGATGGCGCCGCTCGATGCGCTGGATGGCGCTGGACCCGGGGAAGCGCGGCTGATTGGGCGTGGCCACCTGGCCGAAGCTTTCGCGCTTGCCCGCCCGGCGCATGCCGAACAGGGCGCCCAAGGCAAAATCGTCACGGGGGCGGCCGCCCTCGTCGTACAGCCCGGTCTCGAAGGTCGCCAGCACGCCGCCGCCCGCCTTGGCGAAGGCCGTCACGGCGGCGGCCTGGGCGTCGCCCATCAGTGCGATGTTGGGCAGCACCAGGGTCTGGTATCGGCTGAGCGTGGCCGCGTTCAGGTCACGGTCCAGCACCACGTCGAAGGGGATGCGCGCCTCGGTCAGCAGCTGGTACATGCCCTGGACGGCGTCTAGCGTGTCCGTGCCCGCCGGCGGGTCGTACAGGCGGTTGCCGCGCTGGGACACCACCAGGGCCACGCCGGCGATCGAACGACGGTTGTGGAAATGACGGTCGTTGGCGGCCTGCCAGGCCAGCACCTCCCGCCCCACCTTCTGCCAGCGCCGATCCTCGACGAAACCCTGCTGATAGCCCAGCCAGTGGTAGTGGACCACCCCGCCCGCCGCCAGCGTCTGGTGGATGCGCGAGCGCACCTCCACCGCGTTGCCGGTGACGTTGCGCCAGCGGATGTCGCCGGCGATCTCATACCCCGCCGTGATGTTGGTGACGGGGCGGTCCCCCCTTTTCCACCAGGGGAATTGCCAACGATCGCCTTGCCGATGCGGGTCTGCTGGCTGGCGTCCCAGGCGGGGGCGCCGATGCCGCCGCGCCCCTGGTTGTCAGCCATGAACCAGGGTGCCGTGGCGGCCAGGGCCGACAGGTCCAGGGTGCCGCCGCGGAAGCCGCCGCCCAGGTTGCCGGTGAAGATCAGCCGGGCGTCATGCTTCTTCACCAGGGCGTCGTAGCGGCCCCACAGCTCCACCGCCCGCTTCAGGAAAGCATCCTCATACGCCCGGCTGTGCGGGTCGCCGATGGTGCGGCAGATGGGGCAATAGCAGACGACGGCGTCCGGGCTGGGCCAACCGTTGCTGTAGATGCCGTCGATGGGGTAGCGGCTGAGCACCTCATCGAACAGGGCCGGCACGAAAGTGGTGTAATAGTCGCTGAACTGGCAGGTGGGCGCGAACTCCGACGAGGCCGACGGGTCGTCCGGCGCCCCCACCAGGGAGCGGCGGACCAGGGCGCCATCCTGGGTGCGGCAAAACCAGTCGGGATGCCTGTCCGCCAGCTGGCTCTTGGCGATATCGATGCTGAAGCGGCCCATGACGCGGATGCCCCGCGCCTTGGCCGCCGCCACACATTCCCCGAACACGTCCCGGCCCTTCAGCCAGGCGCTGACCGGCAGGTCCGGCAGGCCCGTGGGATAAAAGGCCACCACGTTGGTGCCGCTGAGATAGGTCATCTGCGCCTGGCAGGAGGCCAGGTAGTCGGCCCACCTCTCGACGTCGAAGGTCTCGGGATCACGCTCGTTGAAATTGACGTGGACGATGCGCTTCATGCGCTGGTGCCAGGCGTCGGGCGGGTAGACGCCCGCCCCCGGCCTGGGCGCGGCGACAGCCGTGCCGGTGCTGGCGGCGGCCAGCGCCGCCCCGGCCATCAGGGCGAACTCACGGCGGGTGGGTTCCATGCCATGGATCAAGGTCATGGGTTCTCACTCCGCCACGGGCGCCGTGCCGGCGATGGTGAATCCCGCCGTGGCGCCGGGCATGCCGGTGCCGGGCTGGCCGCCGCCCACGGTCAGGGTGTAGGCGCCACCGGCCACCACCCGGTCGCCCGCCTCCGTCACGCTGGACAGGTCGCGGGGGTCGAGGTCGAAATGGACCTTCTTGCTTTCACCCGGCGCCAAGTGGACGCGGGCGAAGGCGCGCAGGGCCCGGATGGGCGCGCCCGGAACCTGCGGGAAGCCCAGGTACAGCTGCACCACCTCATCCCCCGCCACCGCGCCGGCGTTGCGCACCTGGGCATCCACGCCCAGCGTCTCGCCCGCCTTCAGCGTGGCGGCGGACAGGGCCGGAGGGGTGTAGGCGAAGGTGGTGTAGCTTAGGCCATGGCCGAAGGCGTATAGCGGCTTGCCGGTGAAGTAGCGGTAGGTCCGCCCCCTCATGCTGTAATCCTCGAAGGGTGGCAGGCCGTCCACGCCCGTGTAGAAGGTCACCGGCAGGCGGCCGGAGGGGTTGTTGACGCCCGACAGCGTCTGACCGATGGCCATGCCGCCCTGTTCGCCCGGGTACCAGGCGTCGATGATGGCGTCGACGTGCGCCGCGGCCCAGTTCACCGACAGGGCGGACCCGTTCATCAGCACCAGGGCCATGGGCCTGCCCGTGGCCCTGACCGCCTTCAGCAGGTTCTCCTCCTCCGCCGGCATGTCCAGGCTGGTGCGGTCACCGCCCTTGAAGCCGGGGACGGTCACCGTCATCTCCTCCCCCTCCAGGGCGGAGCTGATGCCGGCCACGGCCACCACCAGGTCGGCCGCCTTGGCGGCGACGACGGCGCGGTTCAGCGGGTCGGCCACCACCGGGTTCCACACCAGGCGGATGACGGGGCCCTTGGCCGGCGTCTGGTCGATGCGGATGGCATAGCGGCGCCCGGCCTCGAAATGCAGGGCCTTCATCTGCGGCGTGCGCTGGCGGTCACCGTTCTTCACCGCCTCGGCCCCCTCCACCCACAGGGTGGCGTTGGCGCCGCTGAGGCCAATGTTGTACTCACCCGTCGCCGGCACGGTGACGAAGCCTGTCCAGCGGGCGGAGATGGCGGCGCCCTCCACCACCGGGGTCATGTCGCGGTCCAGGTTCAGGGTGCCGTCGGTGCGGGTCACGGCCGGGGCGCCGCTGAAGTCACGGTTGCCCCAGTACTCCCCCTTCAGGCCGGGCTTGCCATCCGGACCAGCTGAGGGCGCTGGCCGGAATGGTGGACGCGGAGCGCAGGAAGTTGCTGCCCGGCTCATAGACGATCTGGGCGTTGGGGAAGGCGGCACGGATGCCGTCCAGCGCCGTCACCGGGTGGATGGGCTGGCCGTTGTAGTTGCCCAGCAGCACATCCACTTGGTCGGCCAGCGGACCGATCACGGCGATCTTCTTCACCGCCGGTTTCACCGGCAGCACACCGTTGTTCTTCAGCAGCACCATGGACTCATTGGCCAGGCGCAGAGCCAGCGCCACATGCTCCGGCGAGTTCAACTGCGCGTCATCCACCTGGGCGTAGGGCACGCTGGCCGGCGGGTCGAACAGGCCCAGGCGCATGCGGGCCGTGAACAGGCGGCGCAGGCTGGTGTCCACCACGTCCTGCGACACCAGCCCTTGGGTGATGGCATCACGGTAGAGGTCGAAATCGTCCGGCTCATCCGGCGGGCGGTTGTACTGGGTGCAGTCGTTGTCCACGCCCAGCTTCAGCGACACGGCCGCCGCCTCCGCCAGGGTCTTGGTGTAGCGGTGGCCGCGCTGGATGTCGGCGATGGCGTCGCAGTCGGACACGACATAGCCGGTGAAGCCCCAGCGCTGGCGCAACTGGTCGGTCAGCAGGAAGTCGCTGGCGCAGGCCGGCTGGCCGTTGACGCGGTTGTAGGCGCACATGACGGAGGCCACCTTGCCCGCCGTCACCAGCTCGCGGAAGGCCGGCAGGTAGGTATCCACCATGTCATGCCGGTTGGCGGCCACGTCCACCTCGTGGCGCGTCGGCTCCGGCCCGCTGTGCACGGCGTAGTGCTTGGCGGTGGCGATCACCCGGTAATATTTGGGATCATCGCCCTGCATGCCTTGGACGAAAGCGGTTCCCAGCTTGCCGGTCAGGTACGGGTCCTCGCCATAGGTCTCCTGCCCCCGGCCCCAGCGCGGGTCGCGGAAGATGTTGATGTTGGGCGACCAGAAATCCAGGCCCTGGTAGATGCGGTGCTCCGCCCCCGCCTTTTCCACGCGGTTGAACTTCACCCGCGCCTCGGTGCCGATGGCCACCCCCATCTGGCGGATGGCGGCGGGGTCGAAGGTGGCGGCAAGGCCGATGGGCTCGGGGAACACCGTGGCCTCGCCATTGCGGGCGACGCCGTGCAGCGCCTCGCTCCACCAGTTGTAGGCGGGGATGTTCAGGCGTGGGATGGCCCGGGCCTGGTTGGTCAGCTGCGCCGCCTTCTCCTCCGGCGTCAGGCGGCCGACCAGGTCATCCACCCGGCGTTCCACCGGCAGGCTGGGGTCCAGGTAGGCCGGCTTCACCGCCTCCTGCGCATGAACGCTCCCCGCGCCCGCCACCACAGCCAGGGCCGTCAGCATGGCGACCCCGAACACAGAACGACCCATCCGCCCCTCCCATTGTTAGCGTTATCATTTTAAGTCCGGAACGGTCCTGGGATTGTGACCGCGCCATCAAGACAGCTGTGCTTTACGGTCGCCGGTCAGGCCGGCACGTCGACGGCCTTGGCCGGGTCGACCGCGCGAGTGTAGCCGAAGGCGGTGGACACGGTGGCGCCCCCCTGGGCGACCGAGTCCAGGATGGCCTTCATCAGCCGCATGTCCTGCAGCCCTTCCTCGCCGGTGGAGACCAGCGGCGCCTTGCCCCGCACCACATCGGCCATCCAGTCCATCTCCCGCGCGAACTGGTCGATCTCGTGGATGGCCTGCACCTGCGACTGGTACCCGGTCTGCACCGTCAGGCGGTTGCCGTTGTAGAAGGCGCCGGGGTCGGCCACCAGCCGCCCCTGCGCGCACTCCACCTGGTAGGACATGGTGGGGGCGTAGTCGAAACTGGTGGACCCGTTGGCGACGGCGCCGCTGGGGAAACGGAACTGCCAGGCGATCAGGTCCTCCACCTCGCGGAAGCGCGGGTCCTTGCGGTCGGTCTGCGCCCAGGCGCGCACCTCCACCGGCTCTTCATTCAGCAGGTAGCGGGCGCCGTTGATGCCGTAGATGCCCATGTCGGCCAGGGCACCACCGCCGGACATCTTCATGTCCAGCCGCCACACGTCCGCCGGATCGCTGAGCGAGGCCTGGCGCCCCATTTGCGTGACCACCATCCGGGGCTTGCCCAGCTTGCCCGAACGGATCAGGCGCATCGCGGCCAGGTTCAGCGGCTCATAATGGCAGCGGTAGGCGATCATCAACTTGCGGTCGGCGGCCTTCGCGGCGGCGATCATGGCCTCCGCATCCGCCACGCTGGTCGCCATGGGCTTCTCGCACAGCACATGCTTGCCAGCCTTCAGCGCGCGGATCGTGAACTCCGCATGCATGCTGTTAGGCAGGACGATGTAGACGACCTGGATGCGCGGGTCGTCCACGATGCGGTCGTAATTCTCGTAAGTGTAGATCGCGTCCCTGGCCACGCCGTGTTTGGCGGCGAGTCGCGTGGCCTTGTCAGGGTGGCCGCTGACCAGGGCGGTCAGCTTGGCCCGCTTGGCGTTGCGGAAGCCGGGCAGGATCTGCCCCTGCGACAAACGGCCCAGGCCGACGACGGCGAAGCCCACCCCCTCCCCTTCCGCCGGACTGGCGGCGGGTGACGCGAAGGCCGGGCGCATCAGCAGCGTGCCGGCGCCGGCGGCCCCCAAGCCCATGAGAAGACGGCGGGAAATGGCCAATTCGTCGGCGCCCGAACCGCCATCGGTCGGGGCGCTGTCGAGGGAAATGGGATCGGTCCCGGCCGCCGGAATGCGCGCAGGAATCCCCGGCCCTGTTCTCCGGACGCTCATTGTTCCTCCCGGTTTTTATGTTACCGTTATCAGAGACTCATACGCCGTTTACCCCGCGTTGAAAAGGGACCGGCTGGCGGCGTCCCTTCGCCCGGCCAGTTCCAGCTCCCTCGACGCGGCCCGGGCACCCGAGTTGCCGAAGAATAAAACCGGGAGGAAAATCATGGCCCTATCCCTCAACCGCCGCACCCTGTTGCAGGCCGGTGCCGCCGCCGTCGCCGCACCCTATTTCTGGGTTCCCGCCCGCGCCGACGATGGCGTCTGGTTCACGCAAACCGTGGGGCCCTTCGTGGAAGTCGAGACATCGGCCGGCCGACTCCGGGGTGGACACGACCGTGGCGCCCTGGCCTTCAAGGGCATCCCCTACGCCGGCCCGGCCTCGGGCAAGAACCGTTTCAAGGCCCCGCCCAAAGTGACGCCGTGGACCGGCGTGCGCGACGCCACCCGCCTGGGTCCGCCCGCCATGCAGGGCCCAGGCACCACCTATGGCGAGCATGAACCGGCCTACGGCGAAGACTGCCTGGTGCTGAACGTCTGGACCCCGGCGGTCAACGACGGGGCCAAGCGGCCGGTCATGGTTTACTGCCACGGCGGCGGCTTCACCACCGGCAGCGGCGGCCAGCGCATCCAGGACGGCGCCCGGCTGGCTGCCACCTACGATGTGGTGGTGGTGGCGACCAACCACCGCCTGGGCCTGCTGGGCTATCTCTACCTGGGCGACCTGGGCGGGGCGGACTACGCCACCTCCGGCAACCAGGGCATCCTGGACATCATCGCGGCACTCGGCTGGATCAAGGAGAACATCGCCACCTTCGGCGGCGACCCCGGCAACGTCATGGTGTTCGGCAAGTCCGGCGGCAGCGCCAAGACCTGCGCCGTCATGGGCATGCCCGCCGCCCAGGGCCTGTACCACAAGGCGGGGATGCAGAGCGGCCCCATGCTACGCGGACTGCCCAAGGAGGTGGCCACGGAGACCACGCGCCGCGTCCTGGCCGCCTTCGACATCCATCCGAAGGATTTCGCCAAGCTGCACGACGTGCCGGCACAGAAGTTCATCGACCTGCAGCTGGCGGCAGAGAAGGGCCAGGGCCCCCTGACCGTGGCCACCAAGGAGTGGCAGGCCGGCCACCCCCCGCCCAAGCCCAGCCTGGCGGCCAACCGCGCGCCCAAGCCCGGCGGCTGGGGCCCGGTGGTGGACGGCACCGTCCTGCCCCACCATCCCTTCGACCCGGCGGCGCCCGCGATGGTGGCCGGCATTCCCCTGCTGATCGGCAATATGCGGGACGAGGCCGCCTTCTTCGAGCGCGACCATCCGGAGTTCTTCCACATGGACGCGGCTAGCCTGACCGCGCGGGCCCAGCAGGCCTTCGGCCAGGACGCGGAGCGCATCCTGGCCACCTACCGCCAAACCCGCCCCAACGCCACGCCGGTGGAACAGGGCATCGCCATCGAAACCGCCCTGTCCATGGGCGCCGGCACCGCGACCCTGGCCGACCGCAAGGCGGCGCAAAGCGCCCCCGTCTACCGCTACCGCAACGACTTCCAGTCCAACATCCCCATCAAGGGCACGGACTGGACCCTGCGCGCCGGCCATGCCATCGACATCTCCATCACCTTCCTGAACACGGAGATGCCGGACCTACAGGGCGATGGCCCCGGCCTGGTGGAGGCGTCCAAGGCCGTCAGCGGCTATTTCACCAGCTTCGCCCGCAGCGGCGTGCCCACCGCCGCCGGCCAGCCGGACTGGCCCCGGTATGAGACCAAGGACCGCGCCGTCATGCTGCTGAACAGCCAATGCCAGGTGGCCCTGGATCCCGACGGGCGGGAGCGGGAGATGTGGCAGGCGATGGGGGTGTGAGCGCCTGCCTCAAGGATTGGGGAAATCGGCGGACAGCGCCTGGTCGCGCTGGCCCTCGATTTCCTCCAGCCGCTGGCGCAGCCGCGTCACCACCGCATCCTGGCCCCAGGCGCCCAGCACCACATGGCGGGGCGGGATCGGCCGCTGTGTGATCTCGATCATGATGTCGCTGGCCCGCACGGGGTCGCCGGCCTGGGTGCCGCTGATGTCCTTGGTGGCGGCCAGGCGCTTGGCCGCCGTGTCGGCGTAATCCGGGATGCGGCTGGCCGTCTGGCGCAGGGAACGGCCAGCCCAGTCGGTGCGGAAGGGTCCCGGCTCCACGCAGGTGACGCCGATGCCCAGCGGTTCCACCTCCGCCCGCAAGCTGTCGGACCAGCCCTCCACCGCGTGCTTGGACGCGGCGTAGTAGCCGGAACCGGGGTAACCCACCAGGCCGGCGACGGAGGTGATGTTGAGGATGCGCCCGCCGCCTTGCGCCCGCATCAGGGGCAGCACCGCCCGCGTCATGGCGAACAGGCCGAAGACGTTGGTGTCGAACTGGGCGCGGATCTCAGCCTCCACCCCCTCCTCGATCGCGCTTTGGTAGCCGTAGCCGGCATTGTTCACCAGCACGTCGATGCGGCCGAACCGCTCTTGCGCCGCCGCCACGACGGCGTCGATCTGGTCGTACCGGGTGACGTCCAGCGCCGCCGGCATGGCCCGGTCATCCGCCGTCGCCACGATGTCGATCACCTGCGCCGCGTCGCGCGCCGTGACGACCACCCGCCAGCCGCGCGCCAGCACCCGTTGCGCCAGGATGCGGCCGAAGCCGGTGGAACAGCCGGTGATGAGCCAGACGGGGGTTTCCAAGGCGGGCGTGCGGGTGTCAGCCATGCGGGTCGCTCCGGAATGGGATCGGTACCAGGGGCCACCACCCTAAAGCAGCGCCCCCATCCCCGTCCAATGGCCAAGGCGACATAGGCCTGTGGCACTTCGTTGCCTCCCGCGCGCGCCCGGCGCAGACGGTCGGCGCGGCCGGCAAAGTGGCGATCGCGGAGCCCGGCCGCAGGTGCACCGCCTCGATGCTGGCGCGAGTTTTGAGTCAGTTGGCGTAGGCGTCCAGAACCAGTTCGGCGAACAGGGCGTCAGCCCTCCGGCCCACTTCCCGCCGGGCCTCGCCCCGCATGGCCGGGACAGGCTGAGCCAGGACATTGCCAATCAAGTGGTCAAGGATGGGCAGGCGGGCGGTGGTGTCACGCTCGGTCGAGGGCAGCTTACGCGCCACCAAAGCGGCGATTTCATCAGCGACTTCGGCCGATAGGAACAGCCCCCGCAGCAAGGCGGGCAAATCCATGGGCGGCACGTCGCGCCGCTCGCGCACCCACTGCAAGGCCAAGGCCGATCGCAGGGCATAGCAATAGGTCTTGAGCCGGGGGGCCTCCGCCGCCAGCACGTCGTTGAACATACGCCGCGCCTGCCGGTCGTAGTGGTAGGCGACAGCGGTCAGGTCCACGCTGGCACGCGCGAAGTTCAGCAAACGGGCCGCCGCCGGCCCAAGCTCACGATAACGCACGGGCGAGCATAGCCACTCGATCAGCACGGCGTTGGACCGCAGCGCCAACTGGAAGGCCTTGCGCAGGTCCCAGCCACTAACGTCGAACACCGCGTCGACCGGCCGTTCGATCACGTCCCGCTGATCAGTGACGGTCAGATAGCTGGACAATGGGCGCAAATAGAGGAAACGCACATCATAGTCGCTATCCTGGGACGGGAAGCGCCATCCCCGGCTGCCGGATTCGATGGCCAGCAGGATACGCACGCCCTCTTCCTGCTCCACGGCACCCAACTCCGCCTGGATGCGGGTATGGATCGCCGGATCGACGAAAGGATCGGAAAAGTCGGTCACACCGCCTCCAGAACCTTGGCCCGGTGGCTGCGCACCACGAGGTCCTCGATGAACATCTTATCCGGTTCATCCGGCAAGGTGGACCGGGCTGCGGCGGCCTCCACCTCGGCGAGCAGCGCCTCGATGGCGGCCGCGACGGCATCGTAAGATCGCTCCCCCCGCTTGATGGCCAGAATCTCTGGCGCATAGGCCAAGGGAAAGACGATACGGCCTGTGTCGAACAGCTCCAGCGCTTCCCGCCCGATGCGCACGGCGTGCGACATGCCTTTCCAATCGACGCCGTCATTCCGTGCGGCCAGCAATGCGCGCTGACCGTAGTCGGCCACCAGCCGCTGGACGATCTCCCGCGCCGTGCGAATGGACGCGCTGAAGGGCACGCGCTTGCCGCAGACCTCCAGATGGGTCAGCGGCTGCCCGTTGGCGGACGCCAGGTCCAATAGGGCGGCATCCTGGACATTTGCGACATAGTCAGTCAGGTCCGCCCGGGCCTCTCCCAACCTGGCCAGCGCCCCATAGGTGGCCTCCGCCGCCTCCAGCACCGCCAGGCCGCGCTGGGCGGTGATGACCCGGGCCCCGCGCAGGCTGAACTTGGTCGCCTGCTGCCGGCCATAGCGTAGAAAGGATTTGGCCTGGCGCGACACCAGCCGATGGCTGTTGGCCTGTATCTCCCGCCACAGGGGGGACGGCGCGCGCATCATCGCAGCCTCGGGCGCGAACAGCATGTCGAACGCCACCGGCTGGCCCTCCGCCACCAGTTCCAGATAGCGTTGCAGGCTGTAAGCCTCATGGTCGACATCACCCGGACCGTTCTTCTCCCCATTGGGCTTCGGTGGCAGCAACATCACGCTGCCGCGTATCCGGCCCAACAGGATGTCACGCCCCTGCGGCAGGTAAACAGCCTTGTAATCCAGATCGGACGATGCCGTGGCGGTGCCGTAGAGATGTGAGCCGAAACGCATGTCGACTATAAGGTCCGTCATCAGTTTCCCCCAACTCTCCGCAGCCTCTTGCCGTCCCGTCCCGGCGCCTGGCCGAACTGCCGGCGGTATTCCCGGCTGAACTGCGAGGGGCTATCGTAGCCCACGGCGAAGCCGACGGCGGCCACGTCCTCCGCCGACGCCATCAGCCGCGACCGCGCCGTCTGCAGCCGTATCTGCTTCTGATACTGGATGGGGGTCATGGAGGTGACGCCCTGGAAATGCCGGTGGAAGGAGGTGACGCTCATGCCCGTCAAGCGCGCCAGATCCTCGATGCGGAAGGCCTCGGCGAAGTGGGCGCGGATCCAGCGGATGGCGCGGCCGATCTGGGCCATGCGGCTGTCGGCGAGGCCGATCTGGCGCACCATGGCCCCTTGCGGCCCGTTGATCAGGCGCCAAAGGATTTCCCGCTCGATGGCCGCCCCCAGCACCGGCAGGTCGGCCGGCCGATCCACCAGGCGCAGCAGGCGGATGACGGGCTCCACCAAGTCATCGCTGAGGTCGCTCACGGCGATGCCGGGCGGGCCGGACTTGGGCACCGGCCCGCTTCCCACCTCCAGCAACAGCGACGCGATGGCCTCTGCCCGCAGGGTGATGCCCAGGCCCAGGTAAGGGGCCTCAATCGACGCCTCCGCCACATGCGCTTCCAGCGGCAGGTCGACGGAGACGATCAGGTACTGGCCGGCGCCATAGCTGAAGACGCGGTCGCCCAGGCAGACCCGCTTGGCGCCGCGCGCCACCAGGGCGAACACCGGTTCGCTCACCTCCGCGATGGGCGGCGTGGGCGCGCTGGCCGATAGCAGGGTGAGGCCCGGCAGCGCCTGGAACGCCGGGGCGTCCAGTTTGCCATGGCAGGTCATCAGCCGTTGCAGGTCGGTCAGCAGGAAGGGGTCCATGCCGGCAACCATAGCGCATGCGCGGGCGCTTGTGTGTGATCCTCTCCATTTTGGCAGGATCATGCATTTATTCGGCAGGCCCGTTCTACCGCCCGCGGCTGGTTCTTTGATCCCATGGGGGTACCTGAAATGGAGTCTTCCCATGAGAACGGATGTCAGCTTCCCAAGTGCCGGCCTGAAAATCGCGGCGCACCTTTACATGCCGGACGCCCCCACGGCGCAGCCGCGTCCCGCCATCATCGTCGGCCATCCCGGTAGCGCGGTGAAGGAGCAGACAGCCGGCCTCTACGCCCGCCACCTGGCGGACCAGGGCTTCATCACCCTGGCCTTCGACGCCGCCCATCAGGGCGAGAGCGAAGGGCTGCCCCGGGGCCTGGAAGATCCGGCGCAACGGGTGGAGGACTTCAAGGCCGCCACCTCCTACTTGAGCGCGCTGGACACCGTCGACCCGGCCCGCATCGGCGCCCTGGGTATTTGCGCCTCGGGCGGCTACGTCATAGCGGCGGCGGCCACCGATACCCGTATCCGGGCGGTGGCGACGGTCAGCGCCGCGGACATCGGCCGCCATTTCCGCCACGGCGCCGATGGCACGCTATCCCCCGCCGTGCTGCGGCAGATGCTCGATGCCGCCACCACCGCCCGCACGGCGGAAGCGCGGGGCGACGGCATGGGCGCCCTGCCCCTGTTCCCGGCCACGGCGGACGAGGCTCAGGCCCAAGGCCGGCACGCCTTCGAGGGCTATGAGTACTATTGTACTGACCGGGGCCGGCACCCCCGTTCCGCCAAGACCCTGACCTGGAGCAGCATCGACCGCATCGCCGCCTTCGACGCCTTCCGCTTCATCGACATGATCGCGCCCCGCCCCCTGCTGCTGGTGGTGGGCAGCGAGGCGGTCACCGCCTGGATGGCGCAGGAGGCCTTCCGCCTGGCGCGGGAACCCAAGCAGTGGGCCTGGATCGAGGGCGCCACCCACGTTGACCTCTATGACAGGGAGGTGCCCGTCACGGCGGCGGTGGAAAAGCTTTCCGCATTCTTCGCCGCGAACCTGGCCGGCCGGGATGAGGTGGGGTAACCAAGCCGTCTTCCCCTCCTGGAGACGTGCGATCGGCACCGGCTGGGCGGGAGTGACGGCCGTCAGTGACAGTAGAATGGAGGGGCGTGTGTCCTCACCGGCCATTCACAACGGCCGAGGGGCAACCATTGATCAACCCAATCACTATTAGGCCGTCCACCCCTCGCGACGGGGTCAGGATCCTCGACATCTGGCGCCGGGCAGTCGACGCCACCCACCACTTCCTGACACCCTCGGACAGGGCGGCCATCGATGCGGAGGTGGCGGGCTTCCTGCCCGCGGCCCCGCTGTGGCTGGCGGTCGATGCCACCGACCGGCCCATCGGCTTCATGCTGCTGAACGGCGCGCATATGGAAGCGCTGTTCGTCGATCCCGACCACAGGGGGGCAGGGGTCGGGCGCCGGCTGGTGGCCCATGCCCTGACCCTGCATTCCGTCCTCACCACCGACGTGAACGAGCAGAACGGTCAGGCCGTGGGTTTTTATGAGCGGTTGGGCTTCCGCCCCACCGGACGCTCCGCCCTCGACGGCCAGGGGCGGAGCTATCCGCTGATTCATCTACGATCGGGCGATTGACCGCCAAGATCACGCCGGGGCGCCCCACCGGGGCTTCACACCTTGGCATCCAGGAAGGCGCGGATGGCGGCGACCGTCGCCGCCGGCTGTTCCTCCATCAGCCAATGGCCGGATTGAGGAATGACCAGTTCCTGCACATTGCTGGCGGCGGCGCGCGCCACCACCGCCATGGTGGGACCGAAGGAATGGTCGCCGCCAATGGCCAGGACCGGCATGGTCAGCGGCCCCTGGGCCAGGAAGGCCTGGTCGTCCTTCACATCCTGGTCGAAGGCCTTGAATTGCTCGAACCCGGCATGCATGGCGCCGGGCCGGGCGTAGAGGGCCGCGTAATGCTGGCGTGAGGCCTCATCGAACTTGCGCGGATCGGCGGAGAACTCGTTCCAGAAGCGGTCGAGATAGATGCGCTCCCGCCCCGCCACCAGCCGTTCCATGTCCGGGCCGCCGAAGCGGAAATGCCAAAGCAGCGGGCTTTTCAGGATCTCGTCCCATGGGCCGACGCCGGGAATGGGCGCGTCCATCAGAACGAAGCGGGTGACGCGATCGCGGTTCTGGGCCGCGAAGGCGTAGCCCACCATGTTGCCGATGTCGTGGGTGACCAGATCGACCTTGCCGATACCCAGCGCGTCCAGCACGCCCGCGATATCCTGGCCTTGCGTCTTCTTGTCGAAACCGCTGGTGGCGCGCGCGGACAGGCCCATGCCGCGCAGGTCGGGCACGATCACGGTGTGATCGCGCATCAGGTCGGCAGCCAGCGGTGCCCACATGTCGCCAGTCTCCCCATAGCCATGCACCAGGACGACGGCGGGGCCGCTGCCGCAGACGCGGACGTGCAGGGTGGTGCCGTTGGCCGGGACCTGCCGCGCGTGGCAAGTGGACGGGAACGGCATGACCTTGGCGCTGGCGGCACCGACGCCAAGGCACCATAAGGCGGCCACACTCGCGGCAAGCAGTTTCAGCATGGGGGCGGTCCTCGCGAAACGGAGGGGCCCGAACCCCTCGCCTGGTTGTTTCGCCATGCCTATACCGTCTTGCGGCACCTGTGATTGTAGATACATGTCCCGTTTGGACGATGCCGGTGGTTTTTGTTGGCAGCGTAGGCGGCCAGGGGCGCGGCCGTCATGAGACGGCGGCCTTGCCCTGCCGGCGCAGGAAGAGGATCTGGGCGGCCACGCCGATGACCAACATGGCGAAAAGGGCCGCCTGGGCGCCGAGCAGAAGCGGCGACTTCAGGTCGGTGACCAGGGGGTGGCCATCGGGGACGCGGCGCAGGGTTTCGCTGACCGTCGGCACCATCAGCAGGAAGGCCGTCAGGCTGAGGAAAATCGTCTCCAGATACCTGGCCGCGCGACCCAGGCCGGGAACGCGCCCGACCCCATATCCGGCCAGCAGCACCAGGATGGTCACCACCGCGATGCCGTAGCTGACGGGTTGATGGGCGACCAGAAACACCGTGACGGCCCCGATCAGCATCGACACGAAATAGACGGCGCCAGGCCCCGACCGCGGCACGATCCGCCCGTGACGCGCGAACATGTACAAGGCCAGCGGAATGGCGGGAAGGCTGCCGAGCGTGTGCACCCAGCCCAGGGGTGAAATTCCAAACATGTCGATCTCCATGAGTTCGGAAAAGGGGAAATACGGACGCCACGATAACATCCGACTAGTAGGTAGGTATTTCAGGCACGCGAATACGCCGCCCGGCATCAGGGTGGCATTCCTACCGCGCGGAAAGCCGATCAAGCAGGGGGGTCGTGACGACCCCGAACATCTTGGGGTCGCCATAGGCTCGCGCGGACAGCATGGCCCCGTGGATGGCGGCCATGAACGTCTCCGCCTCCGCCCGCGGTGCCCCGGCGAGGTGGAACAGCTTCTGCTGCGCCCCACGCTCGAACACGGAGGTCAGCCAGGCCGACAGGAAACGGAAATGCGCCCGGACCTCCAGCGCCACCTCTTCCGGCAGGATAGGCAGTTCACTGGCCAGCAGGGCGCAGATGCAGAAGGAGGCGCTGGCGTCCGTGATGCATCCCTCCCAATACCCGGCGTAGCTCCGCAGTTGCCCGAGGGGGTCGGGAACATGGCGCTCCAGATCCGCGATCCCGACCCGCGCCTCCTCGCGGTAGCGGGCGACAAGGGTGCGCACCAGAATCCACCTTGTTGGGAAAGTGGTGGTGGATGCTGGCCTTGCGGATGCCGACAACCGCGGCGATGTCAGCGTAGCTGAAGCCGTTGTAGCCGCCCGCCATGACCAGCGACCGCGCGCAGGCCAGAATCTCATCCGCTGTGGAGGTAAGATTGCTCATGCGCAAAACCTACCTTCTAGTAGGTTGCGTGTCAAGCCTCGTGACGCCCCCTCGGCTAGGCGCCCCCCATCGCCGCCCGGGATGTCGCCAAGGCCCGCTGGTAAGCATCGCGCCCGTTGGTGCGCGCCATATAGGCCCGCTCCCCCTCGCCCAGGACCAAGTCGCCGAACCGTTGGGCCAAATCCCGGGCGTAGGCCACGGAGATATCGGCCGCCGTGAACGTCTCGCCCGCGAGGTAGGGCGCGCGCGCCAGTTGCCGGGTCACCAGCCCCAGCCGGCTCTCGAACACGTCCAGCGCCTGGCGGGCGGTCCAGTTGCGCCGCTCGGCCTCGGGCGCGAAATGGCGGCTGCCGCCGACGAAGTAGATGGAGGCGGCCAGGCCGGCTTCGCCCAGGTGCAGGAACTGCTGATACAGGGGGAAGGTGGGATGATCCGGGGCTGGCGCCAGCGGCGTCGGGCCGTAGCGGGCCATCAGATACTCCATGATCGCGATGGATTCGACCATGGTGACGTCGCCATCCTGCATCACCGGGATGAACCCGGCGGGATTGACCGCCCGGAACTCCGCGTCCTCACCACCGGCCAGCAGGTCCACCGGCCTGATGAGATAAGGAATGCCCATCTCCTCCAGCAACCACGCGACCCGTAACGACCGCGAGGTCCCTCCACCGAACACCCTGATCATCCTTCCGTGCCCCTCCCTGCCCTGTCAGCCGCCCGACGCGGCGGTGAAGACCGCCAGCTGGGCGGCGAAGGCGCGCTGGTAGGCCGGCCGGGCTTCGCCGCGGGCGACATAGGCGGCAAGGGTGGGATACTCATCCAGGATGCCGGCCGCCTTCACCCGCAACAGCACCGACACCATCAGCAGGTCGCCGGCGCTGAACGCGCCATCCAGCCAGTCGGCATCGCCCAGATAACTGGAAAGCTCATCCAGGCGCCGGCGGATGCCATCCTTGACCATCGCCCGGCGTTCCTCGAACCAGCTTTTGTCGCGTTCCAGGAACATGACGGTCTGGAGGTCGAGGATGGGCGGCTCAACCGTGTTGAGCGCCGCGAACATCCAGCTGATGGCCCGCGCCCGGGCACCAGCCTCGCCGGGCAACAGGCCAGCGTGGCATTGCGCGATGTGGAGCACGATGGCCCCGGACTCGAACAGCACCAGGCCGCCGTCCTCATAGGTGGGAATTTGCCCGAACGGATGGCGCGCCCGATGGGCCGGCTCCTTCATGGCGCTGAATGACAGCAGCCGCACGTCATAAGGCCGCCCCGTCTCTTCCAATGCCCAACGCACGCGCATGTCCCGCGCCAGTCCCCTGCCGCGGTCAGGCGACAGCTCAAAGGCGGTGATGGTGGGGTTCATCGGCAGCCTCCCTTGCCTATGCACGATGTCATCAGGCGAGACCCGGTGCCCCCGGGCGGCACGCCCCTCCCCCTGTCCTCGGTGGCCTTCGCGAACACCATGACCCGCATCGTCCGCCTCCCTCGTTTGAGCCCGCGCCTTGGAGCCTCTCAGTGGAACGACGAACGGCGCCGCCGGGAACCGACACCCACCTCAACAATTTTCGTGCGCGTCGCGCAATCAATGGCGCGGGTTGCGCCAGGAATGAACAAGGCCCGCCCTCGAACCCGAGAGCGGGCCATCGTCATGGAATGATCGGCGACCGCTCAGGGAAGCGGGGCCCAAGGCTTGTTGGACAGGAAGCAGTCCATCAGCTGGATCTGGCTGGGCGACAGACTGCGGGTGATGGGCATGCACAGCGTGGTGTGGCGATAGGCCGGGGACAGGCGGGCCAGGAACTGGTCGGCCGTGGCGACCACCGTCCCCATGTCGTTAAGCGGCAGGCGCAACGACATGGCCGGGAAGACGATGTAGTGGAAGCGCAAGGCGTATTCGTAGGCCTGCTGCCATGTGACCGTGGCGCCCTTGGGAATGCCGAAGTCCGTTTTCTGATACTTGCGGAAATTGACGAAGTACGCGCTCGAACCGTTCTTGATGGTCAGGCACTCGAAGCCGAAATTGGCGTTGCCCTGGTCGCCGACGGTGAAGCTGAGCCTGCTCTGCCCCTTCTGCACCGCCACGTGGGGCGGGAAGGTCAGGTAATTCGGATTGGCTATAGTGCCGGAGCTGGAACTGGTGAGGTTGAATGTCATGTCCACCGGCAGCGGCCCGCCCAGGTAGGCGACAATGAAAGAGTAGACCGCCTGGCTGCCGGGCAGGTCATCCAGGTAGATGTTGCGGGCGTCGCCGTAGATGCGCAGCGACTCCTCGGTGACGTCGAGACTGTTGGCACCGTTGCGGCCCGTCAGTGTGATGGGCAGGGCCGCCGCCAGCTGCGCCTGCTGCTCGGTCAGCGGCACATCGACGATGCCGCCATATTTGTAGTAGTCCGTCGGCCGGGCATTGAACGTGACGCCAAGCGACCCTTTGGTGGAACCGACGCCGACGGCGATGGGGCCATAGTCGACATTGGGCCCGATGGGCCCCGAGATGTCTTTGACGTTGGCGCGGAAGGCCTGCTTCATCATCAGATTGACGGTGTCGATGCTGAGCATGTTCGATGCCGCGTCGACGATGGCGTAGCCCTCGGCATAGTATCCTTGGGCAATCCCTGGCGCGGCCTTGTTCAGCAACAGCCGTCCGGGCGGGCAGGTATCGGGCTCGCCCTGGTAATGCGGCCCCAAGGTGCCGATGACCCGCCCCGAGCTGGGGTTGGAGGGATTGGTATTAGCCTCATAGGCCTGAAGGCGTTCCGCCGTGGACAGCGGCGGCGCCATCTCGAACATCGAAAAGCGCAGCACGAAGCCCGTGGCCCGCGCGTCGTTCATGATGGCGGCGATGACGGGACTGCTGGTGTCGTATTGCGTCACCGCCGACTTGGGGAAGGTCACCTGGAACGTGCCGCTGAACGCGCCCGAGCCCGGCCCCCCGGGGATGCGCAGGGCCACCGAGTGGCTTGAGCAGACGGCGTCATGGTGGATCAGCAGCTTAGGCGCCGTCGACGCGCCGATCTGCAGGCCGCCCACGAAAATCTGGGTGCTGGTCACCCCGCTGGGGTCCAGGTCGACCATGACGGCGCCGAAAACGGGAGGCTGCTTGGTCACGGGATCGACGGACCCCAGGAGATACACAGGCTGCCCCGTCAGGTCGCCCCCCTCCACCACGCCACCGGCGGGACCTTGGCTGCTGACTTGGGCATCCACCAGATTCACCAGGTAATCGCCGTAATAGTTCCAGCTGCCGGGGTCCTGGCGCAGGTAATTGATGAGCTGTTCGTCCGTATCTCCGGCGTATTTGGGGTTCACCTTGGATGCCGCCAAATCCAGGATTTGCAGCTTGCTGCTTCCCACCGTGACCGTATCCGAATTGTTGGCCGTGCAGACGTTGGTCCGGATGCCGCCCCAGAAGTTGATCCGGGGTCCGTTCAGAATGCCCATGTTTGCGCTCCCTTTATCCGCGTTGATGCCGCCTCAGTGTCCGCTTTTGGGGGCCTGGGCATGGATGAACAGGAAGGAGAAGTCGGACTTGTAGCGGCTGGGGCCGGAGACGGCCGTGGAATGGCAGGCCATGCAGCTGCTGGTCGGCTGCAGGTAGCTTTCCAAGGTCACGTTGGCCAACAGGTTGGTCGTCGGCGTGCCCAGGGGATTGCCGGGGTCGCTGGGGTCGGCCGGGTGCTGGGTACCCACCAGCTCATAGTATTTCACGAAGGTGGAACCATACTGGGCCTGGATCTGCTGGCTGACGGCCGCCACGGCCGAGGGGATGGCGGTCACGCGGGTCAGGGGGTCCGGCGTCTGGAAGGTCTTTCCCGGCTTGGGCGTGCACGGCAGCACGCCGACCTTGCAGGGGGACTGGTTCACATCGCCGGGCTTCGCGTTGGGATCGAAATAGGACGCCTTGCCGTTCGGGGCCGGCGTCACGTTGTCCACCTGTTCGAAGGTGGACCAGATCCACTGCGGATAGCCCTTGGCCTTGACGATGATGTGCAGGCCCACGAGGCCCAAGGTCGCTGGCTTGGTGCCGTTGGGCTTGCCGTTGGCGTCGAAGGTCTCCACCGTCGCCGCCAGGGTCAGGTAGCGTGACTTGTCGTCCTGCGCGGTCAGGATGCGCCAGCTGGCCTTCACCTCGGTCGCCCAGTCGGGGAAGGCGATGTTGCGGGCCGCGTTGACGGTGTTGGCGTTGTAGAAGCCGTTGGCGACGATGTAGTCGTAGGAGACGCGGTTGGCCGCCACCTCGTAATAGGTGGGGTTGCCCCGTTGGTCGATCAGCCAGCCGCCCACCGGCTGCATGATGGAGCCCAGCGCGCTTTTCTGGACGGCGGTGGATGCCTTGGCCGTCTGCTTGAACAATATGGGTGTCAGGGAGGAGTTCCAGGGCCCGGGGTTCTGGGCATTGGGCAGGAAAATCTCATCCGCCGTCTTGTAGGTCTGCCAGACGGTACCGGCCGTGCTGCCCCCCAGCGGCTTGGCGCAGTCCGGCACACCGCGGTCGCCCACCTTGGGCGTCCAACTCAGCGCGATGAACATCTGCCAGGCATAGGTGGCGAAGGCCTTGGCGTCGCCGCTGGGCGGCGGCGTGGTGGTGGGGAACTCACAAGCCGCGCCGCTCGGGGTGAGCGGCGCGCCCGTCTGTTGCGCCTGGGCCGGAAGGGTGCCGAGGCCCAGTACCAGGGCCGTGGCGGTGGCGATCGCTGTCCGTTTCATGAAAGCCCCCATTGTGCAGGGATGTTGCGCCGTTCTCGCCGGCGGGATCGGTCAGGATGGGACCAGCGCGGTCTCCGCCGTCACGACGGGCACGGCCACGAAGTCGGCGGTGGCCGCCGGCGCCGCGAACTGGAAGGCCGGTGCCGCGAACTGGCCGTAGTGAGGCGCGTCCGGATCGATCACCAGCTGGTTGACCACCTTTTCCAGCACCACCAGCCGCAGTTCGAACATCAGGCCCAGCGAGGCCCGCAGCGTCCCGGGCTGGCCGTTGAAGGTGGTGTGCAAGGCGTTCAGCAGGCTGGTGTAGGTGTAATTCGCCTGCTCCACCCCGGCGTAGGCCAGGCTGCCCTTCTGGTAGTCGGCCAGCTTGCTGTTCCGCACCAGGTTGATGACCCCCTCGGGATGGAAGGGCACGGCGTCACCGGTGAAGGAATAACCCTCGGGCACACGGTCGTCCTTCACCAGGCGGCGGCCCCTCACGATCTCCTCGAACCGGTAATAGTGGGCCGGCTGGCCGTCGCTCTCCAGCGGGTCGTCGGGCGTGCCCTCCCCCTGGCGCTTGATGACGTTCAGGCCGCGCACGGCCGATTCCACGTCGGTGATGGGGAACAGCTGGTTCGGCGGGAACCAGGTGTTGTCCACCACCTGTCGCGCCGGGTCGCCGGTGAAGATGGACGGCCCCAGGAACAGGATGCGCTCGATGATGGCGTCGTAGAACTCGCCGATGGTGGCGTAGCCGCGCTGGGCGTAACCCAAGGCGAAACTGGGATAGTGCCGCGGCGTTTCCGGCAGTTCGATGCGCATGAACACGTTCTGGACCAGATCCAGGCTGACGGGCGCCAGGGGGACGATCAGGCCATCGTCCACGCTCATGGGCAGGGGGCCGGGATATTTGGGAATGAACCCGGGATGGTTGATGCTGGGCTGGCCGCCGATGGCGTTCAGGACGTTGGCAGCGATGGTCATGTGCAGCATCTCCTCCACCACGATGGAGTGGATGATCTGCGCGACGGCGGTGTTGGTCCCCAGCTTGATCGAATAGAGGGCGGTGAGATAGGCCGGAATGGTCGCGTGTTCCAGTTCAACGGCCGACTGCAGGAAGGGATAGAGGTCATCCGCACAGGTGGCGGCCTTGACGCGGTTGAGGATGTCGGTGCGGATGGTTACCACCGGGGTCGCGCTGGTCGACATGAGGGCGTCTCCAATGAAACGGTATCGGGCGCGCCGTTCGGCGCGGGCAGCGGCCGCGGTCACTCGCCGCTGGTGAACTTCGCGCGGGCGATGGCCTTGGCGTAGGAACCGGCGAAGGTGGTCTTGCCGCCGGCGGGCGGCGACGCCGCCTCGGCCGTGGCGGCAACCGGCCGCCTGGCCTTGGGTTGCTGGCCGGAGGGTTGCTGAGCCGAGCGCTGCTGAGCTGGGGGCTGCTGGGTGGGAACGGCCGGGGCCTGGGCGCACAGCTCCAGAAAGGGCTGGTCCTGATCCAGGTGCCGCAGCCATTTGACGATGGTCTGCCGCTTGCCTTCCGACAGGTCGCGGGTCACCGGCATGTAGTTGGGATCGGTGATGTCCAGCGAGAACGCCAGGCTCAGGATCTCACGGTGCCGGTAGACCGACAGCGGGTCGTTCAGATGGACCAGCCGCTGGCTCATGATGGGGTACAGGTTGGCGTACTGCTGGAAGATGGGCTTGATGTCGCCCAGCCAGGTGGGCCGTTCCGGCACGGGGTAGGCGTCGCGCAGATGCAGCGCGATCACCTCGAACTGGCCGAAGGCCTGCCGGGTCTGGTGCTTCATCCGGTAGAGGATGTTGTACAGCTGGCCGTCGATGTAGCCACGCGGGTTGCGGGGCGGCGTCGCCTGGATGGTGACGGCGGTCGTGCCGGCGGCCCCGGTCTCCACCGCGTGGGGGAAGCTCAGCGCCTTCTCGGGCACGCCGGCCAGGGGGATATCAGCGGTGGGCTGGTCCGTTCCGTAGCCGCCGCCCAGGTTGGGCATTGGTCCCGACTGCTTCAGCAGCAGTTCGGTCGTCTGCGCGGGCTGGCCATAGATGGAAGCGTAGAGGGTCGTCGTGGCGTTGACCGGCCCGGTGTCGCTGCTGTCGATGCGCAGCACGAAGGGTTCCGCCCCCACGAACAGCCCGTCCACCGTCTCACGGATGGCGACCATGGGCACGCCGGCGCCCGCGGGCTGGGTCGCCACCGCCAGGGGGGTGAACTGACCGTCGGCCGACTGGTTGGCCAGTTGATCCTGCGTCAGCAGGAATTCGGCGATGCCGCCGTCCTTCAGCAGCCAATCCGGGGACTGGTATGCCACGGGGCCGATGGGCTGGTAGTTGCCCACGCCGATGGGCGATCCTTCCGGCGTGGTGGGTGCCAGCAGCGAGCCCACGGTCATGACGCCCAGGTCCAGGGGCTGGGCGTTGGCGTCGATGGGCAGGGCGTTGCACAAATCCAGCAGCAGCCGGTTGTCGTCCCCCAGCACGCCGGTGAAAAAGCCGATGTTGTTCCAGGTGGTCTGGCCGTTCTGCGGCGCGAACCGGCGGCCCACGATGATCAACTCAGGCTCCCCTTCCAGATAGGGGCCGATGACGCCGGAAACCGTGCCGAAGGTGAAGCCCGGCTGGGTGTGGTCATCCTTGTAGGCGTAGGTGACCAGGCGGATGGAAAGCTTGCCGCCCTGGGTCTTGCCCCGCAATTCCCGCAGGAAGCGGCTGTCCGGCAGATCGTCAGCCCAGTCCACCCCGGTCAGCACCGACTGGAACAGGGCGGAGGCGGCGGCATCCCCGCCCAGGCCGGAGGCGCGGCTGAACCACAGGTCGCGGAAGGGGTTGGGGGCGTACTTGCCGCCGACATAGGTGGTGGCCCCGGTGTCGGTGACCTTGGCCAGGCGCACCGTCAGCCCCCACAACTCGGAAGCGAGCTGCCACTGGGGGTCGATGTCGACGATCTTGCCGCTGGTGCGGCTGTTGGCGTCCAGGATCGACAGGCCGATGACCGGGTCTATGGTCGGGTCGTCGATGGACGAACCGTCGGCGTAGTGAACCGAGCGCACGACGCAATCGAGAAAGCGGAAGGCGCCCGACCCGGACGGGTTCCACCAGCCCTCGGCCACCGTACCCTTCTGATAATCCTGGTATTCCGGTTGGAAACTGGCGTTGTCGTAATGGCGAACGTCGTTGTTCACCGTCGACGGATCGGCCTGGAAGCGGCCGGAGAACACCAGCCTGATCGCGTTCAAATAACTCATGGCGTTGGCCCTTGTCGTGAAGGTGCGCCAATGCGGTTGAACCGCTGCGGCAAGAAAACGCTGGCAAAGGTGGTCGCAGGCGGGGGCCCGACGCCCCGCGTCGCGACATCGCACGGAAATGGGGCCCGCCCCGGAATCGCGGCCGGTGGCGGGCGTGACACCCCAGCGGCGATCGCCACCCCTGTTTCAGAAAGCCACAATTAAAGCGTACGTGTTGTCGGCTTCCGCCACGCTTGGTTCGATCTACGCGGTGATCATATACGCCGTTGATTGATTGTTTGTGTGGCTATACCATTTTATCGAGCATCATAAAAGGCATTTGCACGCATGGATCATCAATCTGTGGCTGTGACCACGGCTGCGGCCCTCTCCGGCCTTGCCGGCGGCGACGGCATCGTCCGTCAGCGCTTCGCGGTCACCTACGACTACGCCGTCGCCTTCACCCGCCACTGCTTCCATCCGGACAACGGGGCCCTGGCCGCCGTGCTGGCCGCCGGGCCTGGTCCCCGGGCGCGGTGCCTGGTCTTCGTGGACATGGGCGTGATGGAGCGGCGGCCGGACCTGCCCGACGCCATCAGCGCCTATTTCGCCGCCCGCGACGACGTGCCGGCACTGGCGCGGCCCCCCATCGCCCTGCCCGGGGGCGAGGCGGTGAAGAACGAGGCCCACTATATCGGCCGGATGCACGACGCCATTTTCGACGCCGGCATCGACCGCCATTCCTACGTGCTGGCCGTGGGCGGCGGCGCCTTCCTGGATGCGGTCGGCCTGGCGGCGTCCACCGCCCACCGGGGGGTCCGCATGGTGCGGGTGCCCACCACCGTCCTGGCCCAGAACGACAGCGGCGTGGGCGTGAAGACGGCCATCAACCGCAACGGCGCCAAGAATCAGATCGGCACCTTCGCGCCCCCCTGGGCGGTGGTGAACGACGCCGCCTTCCTGGATACCCTGTCCGCCCGCGATCGCGTCGCCGGCATGGCCGAAGCGGTGAAGGTGGCCCTGATCCGTGACGGCGCCTTCTTCCAGTGGCTGGAGCATAACGCCGACGCCCTCGCGCTGTTCGAACCGGCGGCGACCGACTGGATGATCCGGCGCTGCGCCGAGCTGCACATGGCGCAGATCGCCCGCGGCGGCGACCCCTTCGAACAGGGCAGCGCCCGTCCCCTGGATTACGGCCATTGGATCGCGCACAAGCTGGAGAGCCTGAGCCGCCACCACCTGCGCCATGGTGAGGCGGTGGCCATCGGCCTGGCGCTGGACACCCGCTACTCGGTGCTGGCGGGAATGCTGCCGCCGGGGTCGGAAACCCGTGTCGCCGTCCTGCTGGAGCATCTGGGTTTCCGTCTGTGGCACCCGGTCCTGTCGCGGCCGGCGGCGGAGGTGCGGGCCCTGGTCCTGGCGGCACTGGAGGAATTTCGCGAGCATCTGGGCGGGGAACTGACCATCACCCTGCTGGCCGGACTGGGCCAGGGGGTGGAGGTGCATGAGATGAACCCCGCCCTGATCGCCCAGGCCCTGGACTGGCTGGCCGGACGGGAGGCCCCCTAATGCGCCTGCCTGGAAGACAAGATGCCGGAAAACAGGGCTGGCTGGGCTATTGCCTGAACGTCCACCCCACCCAGACCATGGCCGAGGTCAAGGCCGCCCTGCAGGGCCCGGTGCGGGAGATCAAGCGGCGGCTCAGCCCCGACGCCCCCTTCGCCGTGGGCCTGCGCCTGTCGGCCGAAGCCGCCGCCGACCCGGACGCGGCGGCGGCCGAGCTGTCCGCCCTGTTCGCGGCCGAAGGCTATGTCGCCTACACCATGAACGGCTTCCCCTACGGCCGCTTCCACGGGGTCAGCGTCAAGACGGACGTGTACCAGCCGGACTGGACCACGCCGCAGCGGCGGCACTACACCGCCAACCTGGCCCGCGTCATGGCGGCCCTGGTCCCGGCAGGCGCCACCGCCACCATCAGCACCGTGCCCGGCGGCTTCGCCGAGAGCACCCGTGACCGCCAGGACGCGGTGGCCGACGGTCTGCTGCGCGGCGTGGCCGACCTGGTGGCCCTGCGGCGCCAGACCGGCCGCACGGTGGCCCTGGCCCTGGAGCCGGAGCCGTGGTGCCTGCTGGAAACCACCCAGGACGCCGTGACCTTCTTCAGGGATTGGCTGTTCACCCCGGCGGCGGCGCGGCGCCTGGCCGCGCTGAGCGGCCTTACGCCCGATGAGGCCGCCGCCGCCCTGCCCCGGCACCTGGGCCTATGCCTGGACGTCTGCCACATGGCGGTGGCGTTCGAGACGCCGGAGGAAACGCTGGCGGCCCTGGCCCAGGCCGGCATCCCCATCCACAAAATCCAGCTGAGCGCCGCCCTGCGGATAGAACGCATGGATGGTGAAGCCCGGCGGCAGGTGGCGGCCTTCAAGGACGCCGTCTACCTGCACCAGGTGGTGACCCGCTCGGACGGCGGCGCCACCCGCCGCTTCCTGGACCTTCCGGAAGCGCTTGCCGCCGGTGGCGATGGTGAGGAATGGCGCATCCACTTTCATGTGCCGGTGTTCACGAACCCGCGCCCGCCGCTGGGGTCCACCCGGCCGGTGCTGGAGCGGGTGCTGGCCCTGCACCGGGCGCAACCGATCTCCGCCCACCTGGAGGTCGAGACCTATACCTGGGACGTGCTGCCCACCGGCACCGGCCTGATGGCGGCGTCCGGCGAAACCACCGCCATCACCGCGGGCGACGTCACCACGGGCATCGAGAGGGAATTGGAATGGGTTCTGCGCCAGCTGTCCTGATCCGGCCCCGCGCCGTCCTGATCCTGGGCCGGGTCTCGAACCTGCCCACGGTGCTGTCCAACGCGCTGGCCGGCATCATCCTGTCCGGCGGCGCCTGGCCTGATGCCGCCCGCGCCGTCCTGGCGCTGGCGCTGTTCTATATTGGCGGCATGTACCTGAACGACGCCATGGATGTGGAGATCGACGCGCGGGAACGGCCCAGCCGCCCCATCCCCCGGGGCGACGCCTCCCGCGCGGCGGTGTTCACCGCCGGCTTCGCCCTGCTGGCCCTGGGCCTGGCCCTGGCAGCGGCGACGGGCCCGCGCGGCGGCCTGGCGGCGGGCGCGCTGGCGGCGGCCATCCTGCTTTATGACTGGATGCACAAGCGCACAGCGGCGGCCCCCCTGGTCATGGGCCTCTGCCGCCTGCTGTGCTACGGCACGGCGGCGGCCATGGCCGGCGGGCGCCTGGACGCCCCCGCCCTGTTGGCCGGCGGCGCCGGCCTGTTCTGCCTGGTCGTGGGCCTGACCTACGCCGCCCGGCAGGAGGCGTACGACCGCCTGGGCGCCGTCTGGCCGCTGGCTGTGCTGGCCTTGCCGCTGGCCGTCGCCATCGGCGCCGCGCTGACAGGCGGGGAGACCGCCCCGCTGGCCCTGGCCCCCTTGGCCCTGGCCTTAAGCCTGGCGCTGGGCTTGGCCATCGCCGCCGGCCTCCGCCGCTTTTTCCGCCGCGCGCCCGGCGATGTGCCCCGGGCGGTGGCCCTGCTGATCGCGGCCATCGCCCTGTATGACGCGGCCCTGATCGCGGCGGCGGGCGGCGACACGGCCGCCGTGGCGGTGGCGGCCATGTGCTTCCCCCTCACCTTGACCCTGCAGCGCGTGATCCCCGGGACGTGAGGGATGCTCCCGTCCTGGGCTACTGCACGGCCTTGACGCACTGGACCGCGCAGGACTTGTAGGTCGCCTGGCTGGGGTTGCGGACGATCTTGGTGTAGCCGTGCACGCGGCACACCTTGACGTCGAACAGATAGTCCTCCAGCACCGGATAGTGCCCATCGGACACCTGGCTGGTGGCGGTATAGAGCGTCTGCCCGTGCAGCGGCCCGACCTCCGTCTCCGTGAAGCCGGCGGCCTGGATGCTGATCCGGTACAGGCCGTGCTTGGAGCCTGGATAGGGCTGGATGGTGTTGGTCTCGCCCGCCACCTCCGTCACCGACTGGGTGCCGTCCCCGGCCGTCACCACGCATTCCCCGGTGCACTGGTACAGGCCCACGATCTGCAGCGGCTGCGGGCAGTCCGCCGCCCGCGCGGCCACCGGAAGCGGCGCCGTCAGCAGCGCCGCCACCATCACGCCCCATGCATAGCTCCTCATCGCGTTCCCTCCCTTGCTGGATGCGCCGGCCCTCCGGCGATCAATCGAACACATGCGCCAGCACCAGCGCCTTGAAGTCGGTGGCGGCCAGGGCGCCCGCCGGCAGCAGATGGGGGGCCGAGCTGATGACCAGCGGCCCCAGCGCCGGATCATCGGTGACGCGGCCGTGCGATCCCCGCACCAGCGCCGTGTCCCCGGCGGAGATGACGTCCATCAGGCGGCGCTGGCCCAGCTTGCGTAATGCCAACCGCCAGGCGGAAGCCAGCTTGGGCCAGCGCAGGCCAGGGTCGAAGAACAGCTCCACCGGGTCGTAGCCCGGCTTGCGGTGGATATCGACGGTCCGGGCGTAGTCGGGCGCGTGGGCGGGATCGATCCAGTAGTGATAGGCGAACCAGCGGTCGGGCCGGCTGATCGCCACCAGTTCGCCGGCGCGGGGATGATCCAGCCCCTGGGCGCGCTTTTCCGCCGCCCCCCACACCGCCTCGACCCCGTCCAGGCCCGCCACCAGGTCCCGCACGCGGTCGATGTCCCGGGAATCGCGGACGTAGACATGCGCCACCTGATGATCGGCCAGGGCGAAGGCGGCGGACGCGCCGGCGTCGAAGACGTCGCGGCCCAGTTCCGACCGGACGGCGATCAGCCCCGCCGCGCGCAGCGCACGGTTGATGAAGATGGCCTCGGTCACCGGCGTGATGCCGTATTCCGACACGACGATCACGCGGGCGCCCGCGGCCTCCGCATCCGCGATCAGGTCGCCGGCCAGGGCGTCGACGTCGCGCAGGGCCTGGCGCACCGCCGGGTGGGCGGGGTCGGGTCCGAACCGCTGCAGGTCATAGTCCAGGTGCGGCAGATAGGTCAGGGTCAGGGTCGGCTCATGCGCCGCCATGACGTGGCGGGTGGCCTCGGCGATCCAGCGGCTGGCGGTGATATCGGCCAGCGGCCCCCAGAAGCGGAACAGCGGGAAGGCCCCCAGCCGGCCGGTCAGGGTGTCGCGCAACTCCGGCGGGTGGGTGTAGCAGTCCGGTATCTTGCGGCCGTCCGCCGGATATAGGGGCCGGGGCGTCACGCTCCAATCCGCCGAAGCGTACATATTGTACCACCAGAACAGCTTGGCGCAGGTGAAGGCGGGGTCCCGGGCCTTGCCCGCCTCCCACAGCTTTTCCCCCTGCACCAGGCGGTTGGACTGGCGCCACAGCATCACCTCCGCCTGATCGCGGAAATACCAGCCGTTGGCCACGGCGCCGTGGCCGGCGGGCGGCAGGCCGGTGACCAGCGTGGACTGGACCGTGCAGGTCACCGCCGGCGTCACCGTTTCCAGGGGCCGCAGCCCGCCCCGGGACGCCAAGGCCGCGAGATGCGGGGTGTCGGCCCCCACCAGATCGGGGGTCAGCCCCACGACAAGCAGAACAACGGTGCGATGCATATTTTTCGGCTGCCCTGTCGCCATTGAATCGTTTTTTGCATGCCATTGGCCGCCATAGTATATCATTATGATATGTGATTAGCGTTGATTAAAACCGTAAGTATGCAGGCCTGCGCATGAACGGTGCTCCTCAGGATTTGATGTGGGAATGGATCGTCCGGCGGGCGCCGGCCCCCGGGCGGCAGTGGCTGGAGGCGCGGCTGGACCAGATCGCCACCATGACACCGGGCGACCCGGCCGCCGAACGGGCCTTCGACATCGCCTTCGGCCAGGTGGCGCGCCAACTGGGACGCGGCCCCCTGGCCCTGACGCCCGCCGATTTGGCCACCGCGGACGCGGCACGGCCCGGCTGGCGGCCCCAGGGGTGGAGCCTGGAGGGCGCCGCGCGCATCTTGTTGCTGTTGCGCTGCCCGCCCTCGGCCCCCGGCATCTTCAGCGCGCGCTTCCGCCGGCTGCGGCGGGTGGCGGACCCGGCGGAACAGGTGGCCCTGTTCCAGGGACTGCCGCTTTATGCCGACCCGGATGTCCTGGCGGACGAGGTGGGGGAAGGCCTGCGCACCAACATGCGCCCGGTGTTCGAGGCCATCGCCCACGACAGTCCCTATCCCCGGGAGCGGATGGATGAGCATCGCTGGAACCACATGGTGCTGAAGGCCCTGTTCGTGGACAGCACGCTGGCGCCCATCCAGGGGTTGGACGCGCGCGCCAACCCCGGCCTGGCCCGCATCCTGCGCGACTACGCGCGCGAACGGCGGGCGGCGGGCCGGCGCATCTCGCCGGAGCTGTGGCGCTGCCTCGGCCCCTACGCCGCCGAGATCGGGGGGATGGACGACCTCGCGCTGGCGGCGCGCAGCGATGACCCGGAAGAGCGCGCCGCGGCCGGCGCCTGGATGGAAAGGAATCGGTTCTGATGCAGTTTATCGACCCGCACGCCCACATGATCTCGCGGACCACCGACGACTACCAGGCGATGGCGGCCGCCGGCGTTGTGGCGGTCATCGAGCCCGCCTTCTGGGTGGGCCAGCCGCGCACCCATGTCGCCAGCTATGCCGATTACCTGTCCGCCATCCTCGGATTCGAGCGCTTCCGCGCCAGCCAGTTCGGCATCCGCCACTACTGCACAATCGGCCTCAACTCCAAGGAGGCGAACGACGAGGCGCTGGCGGAGGCGGTGATGGAGATCCTGCCCCTGTTCGCACAGAAGGACGGCGTCGTCGCCATCGGTGAGATCGGCTATGACGAGCAGACGGCGCTGGAGGACCGCTATTTCCGCCAGCAGCTCGATCTGGCGCGGGAGCTGTCGCTGCCCGTCATGATTCATACCCCCCACCGCGACAAGAAGCAGGGCACCCTGCGGTCCATGGCCGTCTGCCTGGAGCACGGCCTGTCGCCGGCCCAGGTGGTGGTGGACCACAATAATGAGGAGACGGTGGGCGCCGTCCTGGACCAGGGCTTCTGGGCCGCCTTCTCGATCTATCCCAGCACCAAGATGGGCGACGCCCGCATGGTGGAGATCCTGAAGCGCTACGGCGCTGACCGGGTCATCGTCAATTCGGCCTGCGACTGGGGCATTTCCGACCCCCTGGCGGTGCCGAAGACGGCGCGCCTCGCCCTGGAACAGGGTGTGCCCGCCGAGCACGTGCGCCTGGCCTGCTACGCCAACGCCCTGGCGGCCTTCGCCCCCAGCGGCCAGATCGCGGAAACCGACTGGGCCGGCCCGGCGGTCATCGACCAGCGCACGTCCTTCGCCGGCAACTCCATCCTGCGGGGCGGGCGGGAAGCCGTCGTCACGGGAACCTGATTTCGTTTTTTGGCTATCCGCGCTTCTTTTTGATGATGGCGGCCGTGGTCGTCTCGACGTTGCGGGGCTTGGGCGTCGGCATCTGCTGGATGCGGCGGACGTTGCGGCCGTGGCCCTTGGCCTCCGTCACCAAGGCGCCATCCCGCATGACGAAGCGGCCGCGAACCAAGGTGTGCACCGGCGCCCCCTTGGCCGCGTGCCCGTGGAAGGGTGTGCTGGAGCCCTTGGATTTCAGTTTGGTCGAATCCACCTGGGTCTCCCGTTCCATGTCGATGATCACCAGGTCGGCATCCGATCCCGGCAACAGGGCGCCCTTGCGCGGGTAGAGGCCAAAGGCCTTGGCCGGGGCCAGCGAGGTCATGCGCACATAGTCGGTCAGCGACAGCCGGCCGGCGCCCACTTGCGTCAGCATCAGCGGCATCTGCGTCTGCACGCCCGTGAAACCGCAATCCGTCGTCCAGATGTCGTCGCGATGCTTTTCCTCATGCGAATGGGGGGCGTGGTCGGTGGCGATCATGTCGATGGTGCCATCCTGCACGGCGACCCACAGCTGGTCCTGGTGCGTCTTCTCGCGCACCGGCGGGTTCACGCGGATCAGCGACTTCTTCTCGGTGTAGGCGCGCTCATCCAGCAGCAGGTAATGCGGGCAGGTCTCCGCCGTGATGTCCACGCCGCGCGCCTTCGCCTCCCGCAAGGGACGCAACTCGTCACCCGAGGAGACATGCAGGATGTGGATGCGGGCGCCGGTCCACTCCGCCAGGATGGCGGCGCGGGACACCGCCTCCGTCGCCACCACGGCCGGCCGGGCGTCCAGGTGGGCCAGCGGGTCGCAGCGGCCGGCTTCCCGCAGCTTCTTGGACCGGCGCGCCATGATGGAGGCGTTTTCGGCGTGCAGGGCGATGCGGTAGCCGTGCTTGGCGACGATCTCGAAGCCTTCCAGGATGGCGCCGGTGGGCGGCGACGGCAGGTTGCCGAAGGTGTTCCCCATGAAGCACTTGAACCCGGCGACACCGCCCTCGATCAAGGCTTCCAACTCACCCAGGTTCTCTTCGCCCAGCAGGCCGTAAATGCCAAAATCAACGTAAGCCTGCTCGGCGGACTTCAGCTTCAGGTTCAAGGCTTCCACCGTGCCGGTGGGCGGGTTGGTGTTGGGCATCTCGAACACGGTGGTCACACCACCCATGGCCGCACTGGCCGTGCCCGTCTCCCACGTCTCCTTGTGGGTGTAGCCGGGGTCGCGAAAATGCACATGGGCGTCGATGGCGCCAGGTAGGATGTATTTGCCCCCGGCGTCCACCACTTCGGTTGCCTCGGGCATGGATTCAGCGGCGCCGATGGACAGGATGGCGCCGTCCTTGATGGCGATCGAGGCCTGGAACTGGGCGCTGTCGGTAACCAGCGTGGCGCCGTTGATGACGATGTCTGCCTTCATGATGCTTTTCCCGCAAGAACGCTAAACCGAATGGATGGATCAGAGCGCTGCCCAGCCGCCGTCGACGGGCAGGTCGACACCCGTGATCTGCTTCGAAACGTCGGACGCCAGGAACAGGCAGGCGGCGGCCACGTCGCGCGCCGTGCTGATCCGGCGTAGCGCATATTCGGCCGCGTGTTCCGCGATCACCTCCTCCTCGGTCAGGCTACGGGCCTTGGCCACGGCGGGCATGACCTTGGTGCGGAAGCGGGGTCCGTCCACCATGCCGGGGGCGACGATGTTGACATTGACGTTGTACGGCCCGGCCTCGATGGCGGTGGACTTGGTGATGCCGCGCAGGCCCCATTTGGAAGCCGAATAAGCCATGCGGCCGGCGCGGCCGCGCAAGCCGAAGGTGCCGCCGACATTGACGATCTTGCCATAGCGGCGCGCGATCATGCCCGGCAGCACGGCGCGCATGGTGTTGAAGCAGCCGGTCATGTTCAAACGCACGATCTCGTCAAAGGCCTCCGGCGTGGTGTCCCACGCGGTGGTCCCCACCGGGCCGGTGCCGCCCGCCACGTTGACCAGCACGTCCACCTGGCCGAACGCTTCGACCGTTGCCGAAACGGCGGCATCGCATTGCGCGGCGTCCAGCACATCGCACGACAGCACCAGCGCGCGCACGCCCAGCCCTTCTATTTTTGCCGCCAGATCATTCAGTGGCGCCATATCTCGCCCTAAAATGGCAATATCCGCCCCCTCCTCCGCAAAAGAAAGACAGATTTCTGGCCCCATGCCCTTGCCAGCACCTGTGACAAGAATCTTCTTTCCCGCAAGGAACAGATCCATTTCATTCCTCTATATTGCTTCAGGCAACTATGGATATTTGGTCAGATTTAGATCAATCTGGAATTCAAGGTCGGATGGGCAGCACCCACCCCATTGACATTAAAGATATGCCGTTGCCGCAGTTGTGCTAAAGCTGGGGTGGGGCGTAGCCAAAAACGAACAGGGACCCATCATGGCTCTGCGCAATCAGCGAATTTGGATCTACATAAACGAGGTCGCCCGCATCGGATCGGTTCGCCAGGCGGCGGAACGCCTGAACGTCACGCCCTCCGCCCTGCTGCGACGTATCCAGGATGTGGAACACGACCTGGGCGCCCCCATTTTCGAACGCCATTCCTCCGGCGTCCGCCTGACGGCGGCCGGAGAGGTGCTGATCCGCTGGATCCGCTCGCAATCGGCGGATCTGCGCCGGGTCTATTCGGAGATCGAGGAACTATCCGGCCTGCAGCGGGGCGAGATCAGGCTGGCCTGCAGCCAGGCGGTGGCGCGCGGCTTCGTGCTGCGGCAGGTGGCCGCCTTCCGCAAGAAACACCCCAACGTGCGCTTCAAGATCACGGTCACCGACCATTCGACGGCCATGCGCCAGTTGACCGCGTTCGAGATCGACCTGGTGCTGATCTTCCGCCCGCTGCGCCACCCCGAACTGCACCCGATCATGTCGATCGGCCAGGGCCTGGTCGCCATCATGAGCGCCGACCACCCCTTGGCGGCCAAGGACATCCTGCGGCTGCGCGAGTGCGCGGAGTATGAGACCGCCATGCCGAAGTCATCGTTCGGCGGGCGTGAGATCATCGAGAACCGCCTGGCGGCCAGCTCCGCCAAGCTGTCCATCGGCGTGGAGTCCAACAGCTTCGACCTGCTGGGCGACCTGGTGGCGGTGTCCAACCTGATCGCCTTCCAGATCGACATCGGCGCCGATTTGTGGCGCAACGACCCGCGCTACGCCGTGCGCCGCATCAGCGACCTGGACCGCACCTATGGGCCGCTGGTCCTGGGCCAGCTGAAGGGCCGCCCCCTGCCCCTGGCCGCCGCCAAGTTCGCCGAGCAGATGGCCCGCGAACTCAACGACTGCCGGTCGCTGCCCACGCTGGGTGACTATTATCCGGAGGAGGAGCAGGTGCCCTTCGAGGGTCAGCCGACGCCGCTTCCGTAAAAGCGGGCGGCCGCTTCGGCGGAAACGAAGCCCTCCTCCACATCGCGCGCCACCAGGTCCGCGGCGCGCGATGTGGCCGCCCCCAGGCCGGCGCCGCCGGGAATGTCCAATATCAGCCTATCGCCTGCCGGGATTTGCTGAAGGCCCTTGGCCTGCATCGCCTTGCCCGACGCCAGGCGCACCGACCCTTGCGAACCGTCACCGCCGCCGTCGCGGCCCTGGGCGGGATGGTCCACACGCTCGAACATGGCCAGCACCTCGAAGGCGCTGCCGTCGCGCATGGCCACCTCCACCCGCTGGCCCAGGCCGCCTCGGCGCTCGCCGATGCCGCCGCTGTCGGTCAGCAGCTCCTTGCGCCAGATGACGATGGGGGCGCTGTTCTCGGTGATCTCCACCGGCATGGCGCGCACGCCGCTGGGGAAGGCGGTGCCGGACAGGCCATCCTGGCGGGGACGCGCGCCCGAACCGCCGCTGTTGAAGAAGATGGCGTCGAAACTGTCGCCGGCCTGGGGCTCACCCGCCGGCTGGCGGCCGCGCAGTTGCACGCTCCACAGGCAGGAGCTGCCCTCCGCCGGCACCCGGTCCGGGATGGCCTGCGACAAACAGCCGAACACCAGGTCGGGTAGCATCTGGCCGATGACATGGCGGGCGGCCACCGGCCAGGGCCGCTGGACGTTGACGATGCTGCCCTCCGGCGCCACCACCTCGAACGGCAGCAGCGCGCCGTAATTGTTCGGCACCTCCGGCGAGATGACGCAGCGCAGGCCGAAGATGGTATAGGCGCGGCAGTAATTGAGCACCACGTTGATGCCGCGCGGCACGCAGGCGTCGGTGCCCTGGTAGTCCACCAGGATGCGCTCGCCCTCGATGGTCAGGCGGGCGCGCAGCGTGATAGGATGGTCATAGCCGTCGATGGTCAGACTGCTGGTCCAACTGCCCTGGGGCAGCTTGGCGATCTCCGCCCGCGTGGCGGCCAGCGAGCGGTCGACGATATAGTCGGCGACGCTGGCCAGATCCTCCAGCCGGAATTCCGCCAGCATGGCGCTGAGCCGCCGCGCCGCTGACTCGTTGCTGGAGATGTAGGACAGCACGTCGCCCCGCACCTGCAGGGGTGTGCGCACGTTCAGGCACAGGATGTCCAGCAGGTCCTGGTTCAGCACGCCCCGGCTGGCCAGCTTCATCAGCGGGATCTGCAACCCCTCCTCGAAAACCGACCGGCCGTCCGGCCCCTGGCCCAGGCCGCCGATGTCCACCTGGTGGCAGCAGACGCCGAACAACCCGACGATGCGCCCCTGGTGGAAGGCCGGCGACAGCACGGTGACGTCATGCAGGTGGCCGGCCGTCAGCCAGGGGTCGTTGGTGATGAAGTGATCCCCCTCCGCCATCGTCGCCACGGGGAACTTGGCCAGGAAATGGCGCACGCCGGCGGCCATGGAGTTGACGTGGCCAGGGGTGCCGGTCACGGCCTCCGCGATCAGCCGGCCCTGCAGGTCGAACAGGGCGGCCGACAGGTCGCCGGCGTCGCGCACGGTGGTGGAAAAGGCCGTGCGCATCAGGGTCTGGGCCTGTTCCTCCACGATGGAGATCAGGCGGGTCCAGATCACCTGGGTGCGCAGTTCATTCAACGCTGCCGTCATGGCGGTTAACCTTCCTCACGCCGGGTCAGGATGAGATAGCCGTTGGCGTCCATCCAGGCATCGAAACGGGGGGAGACCACCGTGGTGGTCTCACGCTCGGTGATCAGCGCCGGGCCCTGCACCCGGTCGCCCGGCCGCATGGCCTCGCGCCGCACCAGGGCGAAGGACAGCGCGACGCCGCTGTCGGGGTCGATCACCGGCCGCCGCTGCGTGACCTCCACGTCGCGGGTGGCCGTCACCACCGCCCTATCCTTAGGCTTCCAGGCCGGCGATCCCACGGTGACCCGCCAGATCAGCGCCTCGATGGGCAGGTCCAGGGTCACGCCACCGTACTGGGTGCGGTAGGCCGTCTCGAACGCCGCGCGCAGCAGGTCCACATCCTCAGGCACCAGGGTGCGGGCCGGGATCTCGAAGGGGATTTCATAGCCCTGGCCCTTGTAGCGGGCCAGGCAGGTGCGCCGTTCCACCTGGGCCGCCCCCGGAGCGCCCGCCTCCACCAGGGCCCGTGCCTCGGCCGTCATGCCGTCCAGCAGGCTGTTAAGCCGGTCGAGGTCCAGTTGATCCAGCCGCAGGGTCAGGCTGCGCGCCATCTCATAGGACACCGGCGCCCGCAGGAAGCCGATGGCGGAGCCGACACCGGCACCCGACGGGATGATGACCTCGCGGATGCCCAGCTTCTCGGCGAAGCGCGCGGCATGCAGGGGGGCGGCGCCCCCGAAGGCGATCAGGCTGCGGTCGTCCAGGGTCATGCCCTGTTCCACGGCGTGGACGCGGGCGGCACTGGCCATGGTCTCGTCCACGATCTCGCTGACGCCGATGGCCAGCGTCTCCGCCTTGCCGTCCCAGATGCCCAAGGCCGCCAGGGCGTCGTGGGAGGCGCCGGCGTTCAGCGTGACCTTGCCGCCGGCGAAGCGCGACGGGTCGATGCGGCCCAGGGTGATGTCGGCGTCCGTCACGGTGGGGCGGGTGCCGCCCCGGCCATAGGCCGCCGGCCCGGGCTCGGATCCGGCGCTGTGCGGGCCCACCGCCAGGCGGCCGGCGTTGTCGACCGAGGCGATGGAGCCGCCGCCGGCGCCGATCTCCACCATCTCCACCACCGGGATGCGCAACGGCAGGCCGCTGCCCTTGCGGAAGCGGTGGGCGCGGCCGACCTCGAACACCTGCGAGGTTTGGGGCATGCCGTCGTTGATCAGGCAGATCTTGGCGGTGGTGCCGCCAACGTCCAGGGCCACCACCTGGCCCACGCCCCGCTCCGCCGCCACCGACGCCGCGAAGATGGCGCCGCCGGCGGGTCCGCTTTCCACCAGCCGCACGGGATAGCGGGCGGCGGCCTCCACAGTGGTGAGGCCGCCGGACGACAGCATCAGGTACAGCGGGCAGCCGAAGCCCATGGCCTTCAGCTTGTCATCCAGGCGGTGCAGATAGGCATCGACCAGCGGCTGGACGTAGGCGTTGGCGACGGTGGTGGAGAAGCGCTCATACTCCCGCATCTCGGGCGAGACCTCCGACGACAGCGACAGGCTGACGCCCGGCATCTCCGCCGCCAGGATCTCCGCCGCCCGACGCTCATGGCTGTCGTTGGCGTAGCTGTGCAGGAAGGCGATGGCCACGCTGCGGATGCCCTGCTCCCGCCACTGCGCCGCCGCGGCGCGCACCGCATCGCCGTCCAGCGGCACCAGCACCTGGCCGCGCGCGTCCATACGCTCCGCCACGCCCACGCGCAGCCGGCGCGGCACCAGGGGCTGGGGCTTTTCCATGCCGATGTCGTACTGGTCGAAGCGGCTTTCGCTGCCCAGGGCCAGGACATCGCGGAAACCCTCGGTGGTCAGCAGGGCGGTGGGCACGCCCCGCCGTTCGATCAGGGCGTTGGTCGCCAGCGTGGTGCCGTGCACCACCAGCGACACCTCGGCCGGCGCCACGCCCGCCTCGTCCAGCAGCAGGCGCACGCCGTCCAGCAAGGCCCGCTCCGGCGCGTCATAGGTGGTCAGCAGCTTGGTGGAATGCCGGCGGTCGCCCACCTCCAGCACGATGTCGGTGAAGGTGCCGCCGATGTCGGCGCCGATACGCGCGCCCTTGGGCGTGGAGGGGCCGCGGTCAGTTGTAGATGTCATGGGGATTCTTGGACAGCGTGGAATAGAAGCGGGCCAGATGGTCGGCGACGCGCACGGGTTTGTACTTCGGCTCGGCACCCGCCAGCAGCTCGGGCAGCGGGGCCACAACGACCTCGCGATCGGGGTTGGCGAAGTAGGGCACGGAGAAGCGGCGGGCGCCGTCGCGGTTGCGCACGCGGTGATAGTTGGACAAGAAGCGGCCGTTGGACCACCACATCATCATGTCGCCGACATTGATGGTGAAGGCACCGTGCACCGGCGGCGCCTGGATCCACACGCCGTCGCGGCGCTTCACCTCCAGCCCGCCGACATCCTGCTGCGCCAGGACGGTGAACGGCCCTTCGTCCGTGTGGGCCACCATGTTGGACACCTCGTCCTGCGCATCCATGGGGAGCTGGGGATAGTAGTTCATGCTCAGCTGCGAGGCCGGCTGATGGAAGCAATCGTCGAAACGGTCCTCCGCCACGCCCAGGCCCAGGGCGAAGGCGCGCAGCAGCTCGCGGGAGAAGGTCAGCATGGCCGCCAGGTAGTCCTCGCTGGCCTGCTTGAAGGCCGGCATGTCGTCGGGCCAGCGGTTGGGCTTGTCGAAGATGTCGGCGTGCCGCATGTCGCGCGGGTTGGCCGGCCATTCGTGCTGCAGGCGATACTGCTCGAACATGCGGGTGTTGCGCGACAAGGGCTGGGCCTCCGGCGCGGGGATCCAGCCGCGATACCAGTCCGGCGTCGCCATGGCTGTGTGGCGGTCCGCCTTGTCGCGGGAGAAGAAGGCATCGGCTTGGCCGAAGATGCCGTCTACCGTCGCCTGCGGCACACCGTGACCCGCCAAGTAGAAGAAGCCGATCTCCTCACAGGCGTGCGCGATCTCGGCGGCCACCCGGCGGCGCGCGGCCGCATCACCCGACAGGAAGGGCGCGAAATCGATCAAAGGTAATTCAGCCAGGGAAATGGCGCTGGCGGCGGCAATATCGTCCGCGCTGCGTTCGCTTCTGCTCATTTCAACCTCCGAGACTATTCTTTGAACCTACCCCGTCAGGCGGCCCAGTGCTCAGGACGGACGGTCCGTTGCGATGATGATTACGGCAACACGGCAAGGCAATGCGGTGCTTTTTCCTGACGACGCCGTGGCCGAATGATCACTGTTGCAGTATCCCGCCAACGCAATATTTGGTTCGGTTCGCAGAATACCAATCAATCCTCCGGTGGAATTTCCACCCGCAGGCCGTCATGGTCCGGCGCCAGCGTGATCTGGCAGGACAGCCGCGAATTATCCCGGCGATGCGCGGACAGGGCCAGTAGCGCGTCCTCCTCCTCCGTCGCCGTCGATGCCGGCTCGACATAGACGTGACAGGTGGCGCAGGAACAGCAGCCGCCACACATGGCCAGCACCTCATCGAAGCCATGGTCGCGCAAGCCCTCCATCAGGGTCGTGCCCGTGTCCATCTCGACGGCGCGGCCGGTGCCGTCCCGGCTGACAACGGTGATAATCGGCATGGGTGTCCCTATCCCCAGGAAAAATGAAGCCAGGCAAGACCAGGCAAGAAATGAAACCGGTCACGCGGCGGTGGCCAGGTCCTTCAGCGGAACGCTGATGTCGGCCACGGCGGCCGGGTCACAGCGGGCACCACCCTCCACCAGGGCGCGGCCCTGGGTGTAGTCGCGGATGGCGTTGACGCAATCCAACGCCACCACCCGGCCCGCGCGGAAATAGACGATGGAAAAGCTGCGTGCCGCCGGGTCGCCCCGCAGCACCGCCGCGTCATGGCCGGCCGACAGGCCCACGGTCTGCAGCTTCAGGTCATATTGGTTGGACCAGAACCACGGCACCGCGTGATAGGGCTCCGCCGCCCCGGTCAGCGCCTTGGCCACGGTGATCGCCATGTCGTTGGCGTTCTGCACCGATTCCAGGCGGATGCGCCGGCCGTCGGCATAGGCGTTGGCGTGCAGGGCGCAATCGCCGATGGCGCGGATATCGGGCAGCGAGGTACGGCAGAACGCGTCGACCGCGACACCGTCGCCGCCCTCGGCCCCCGCCGCCAGCAAAGGCTCCACCGCCGGCGTGATGCCGATGCCCGCCACCACCATCTGCGCCGGGATCAGGGCGCCGTCCGCCAGCCGCACGCCGGTCACCCGCCGCCCGTCGCCAACGATATCCTTCACCTGGCCGCCCAGGCGCAGGTCCACGCCCTGCGCGCGGTGTTCATCCGCATAGAAGCGGGACAGTGCAGCCCCCGCCACACGGGCCAGCACGCGGTCCGCCTGTTCCAGCAGGACGACGGACTTGCCCGCCGCGCGCAGCACCGCCGCCGCCTCCAGCCCGACATAGCCGCCGCCGATCACCACCACCCGCTCCACCGCCGGCAGCTCCGCCCGCAGGGCATCGGCGTCGGCGCGGGTGCGCACGGTGTGCACGCCGGCCAGATCGCCGCCCGCACAGGCCAGGCGCCGGGCCTGGCCGCCGGCCGCCCAGACCAGCTGGCCATAGCCGAAGACCTCGCCCCCGGCCGTGGTCACGGTATGGGCCGCCGCGTCCACCGCCACCACCCGCCGCCCCGGCAGCAAGGTGACGCCGCGCGTCTGCCAAAAGGCGGCGGGGCGGATCAGGATGCGCTCGAACGGCTTGGCGCCGGACAGGTAGTCCTTGGTCAAGGGCGGGCGTTCGTAGGGGAGTTCCGGCTCATCCCCGACCAGGGCGATGCCGCCGGTGTAACCCCGCTGGCGCAGCGTGATGGCCACCTGGGCACCACCGTGCCCAGCGCCGACGATCAGGACGTCGTGCTGCATGTTACCCTATCCGCCAAACGGCCTTGTGACGCCGCCGGCCGGGTCTGGCGGGCGGTCCTGTTGATGATTACGGCAACACAAGAGGCCGGGGCGGTGCTTTTTTCTACAGGCGCCGTGGCCAAATGATCACTTTTTCCCGACCCTGCCGGCGCATTAGTGATTCTATGGAACAAAGGGATTTCGGGTCGAACCATGGAACGGGCACTGACGGGCGCATTGGCGGGCAAAGCCGCACTGGTGACGGGGGGAACGCGGGGGCTGGGCCTGATGCTGGCGCGCACCCTGGCGGATGCCGGCTGCGCCGTCGCCGTGATCGGCCGCGATCCGCACGCGGGGGCGAGCGCCTTCGATGACCTGCAGGCCCGGGGCGGCCCGGTCTGCGCGCTCAGCGCCGACGTCACCGACGAACAGGCGATGAAGGCCGCCGCCGCCGAGGCCGAGGCACGCTTGGGCCCGCTGGACATCACCATCTGCGCCGCAGGCGTCAGTTCGCCGCGCGCGCCCATCTGGACCAATTCCGCCGACACGTACCGTCACTGCTTCGACACCAATGTGCTGGGTGTGTTGAACAGCCTGACGGCCACCCTGCCCGGCATGGTGGCGCGCGGCGGCGGCAAGGTCATCGTTATCGGCGGCACCTATGGGCACAAGGGGGTGGCCGGCTTCTCCGTCTACGCCGCCTCGAAATGGGCGCTGCGCGGGCTGGTGAGGTCCGCCGCGCTGGACGCGGCACCGCATGGCGTCACGATCAACATGATCTCGCCCGGCGGCGTGGACGGCGAACGGCTGCGCCGCCTGTTCCGCCAGTCGGCGGCGGCCAACGGCGAGCCTGAGGACGCGCCGCTGAAGCGCTTCACCGCCGGCACGGCGCTGGGGCGGCTGGTGGGCGAGGATGACGTCGCCGCCGCCATGCTGCACCTGCTGGGCCCGGGCGGGCGGATGATGACGGGCCAGGACATCGTCGTCGATGCCGGTATGGTCGTTTAAGTCATGGTCGTTTAGGGCATGGTTATCCAGGGAGAGCTTGAGACATGAGCGATTTGAGCGGCTTTCGGCGCGAAACGCAGATCCTGCACGCGGGCCGTGACCCGAAGGCCAATCACGGCGTCGTGAATCCGCCCGTCTACCATTGCTCCACCGTCCTGTTCGACAGCGTGGAAGCGCTGCTGGAAACGCGGCGGGACCGCGCCTCGGGCGCCTATGTCGGCTTCACCTACGGCCGTGAGGGCACGGAGACGACCCGCGCTTTCGAGGACGCCGTGACCCTGCTGGAGGGCGGCTACCGCGCCGTCACCACCTCCTGCGGGCTGGGGGCCATCTGCGCGTCGCTCACCGCCTTCCTGTCGGCGGGCGACCACCTGCTGATCGTGGACAGCCTGTACGGCCCGGCGCGGGCCTTTTGTGAGGACTTCCTGCGCAAATTCGGCGTGGAGATCACCTATTACCGCCCGACCATCGGCGCCGGGATCGAGGCGCTGTTCCAGCCCAACACCAAGGTCGTCTATCTGGAATCCCCCGGCTCCCTGACCTTCGAGATGACGGACGTGCCGGCCATCACCAAGCTGTGCCGGGCGCGGGGCATCAAGACCATCATGGACAACACCTGGGCCTCGCCCGTGTGCTTCCGGCCGCTGGAACATGGCGTCGACGTCTCGGTCAACGCCGCCACCAAGTACATCTCCGGCCATTCCGACCTGATGCTGGGCATCGCCGTCTGCACGGAGGAAGCCTTCATCCCGGTGAAGAAGACGGCCTCGGGCTCCGGCTATTGCGGCGGGCCGGACGACGTCTACATGGCCCTGCGCGGCCTGCGCACCCTGGCGCTGCGCATGAAGCGGCACCAGGAATCGGCCCTGCGCGTGGCCCTGTGGCTGCAGCGGCGCCCGGAGGTGGCGCGGGTGATGTACCCGGCCCTGCCCGACGACCCCGGCCATGCCATCTGGAAGCGCGACTATGACGGCGCGTCGGGCCTGTTCGGCGTGGTGCTGAACGCCTGCACGGACGCGCAGTTCGCCGCCATGCTGGACCATATGGACCTGTTCAAGCTGGGCTACAGCTGGGGCGGGTATGAAAGCCTGGTGGTGCCGACCTACCCGTCCGACCTGCGCTCCGCCGTGACGTGGGAGGCGCCGGGCCCCTCGCTGCGCCTGCATGTCGGCCTGGAGGATCCGGAGGATCTGATCGCCGACCTGGAACGGGGCTTTGCCCGCCTGGCCGCTGCCTGCTGACCCCAAGCCCTAAAGCCCTAGGAATATCCCATGACCCTGATCGACATCACCGCCGGCGGCTTTCGCTTCGCCGCCCGGTTGGAGGAAGAGCTGGCGCCCGTCACCTGCGCCCGCTTCCTGGCCATGCAGCCCTATGACGAGAAGCTGATCCACGTGCGGTGGAGCGGCGAGGGCTGCTGGATCCCCATGGGCGACACGCCCTATGACCTGCCATGGGAGAACGCCACCCGCCATCCCGCCCCCGGGCAGTTCATCTTCTATCCCGGCGGCTACAGCGAAACCGAGATCCTGCTGGCCTACGGGGGCGTCGCCTTCGCCAGCAAGCTGGGCCCGCTGGCCGGCAACCACTTCCTGACCATCGTCGAGGGCCAGCAGCAGTTGCCGGCCCTGGGCCGCAAGGTCCTGTGGGAAGGGGCGCAAGCCATCAGCTTCCGGCCCCGCGCATGAGCGCGCCCCTCCCCGCGCACCCCTTCCTGGACGGCCAGCCCAAGGCCCTGTTCATCGGCGGCCGCTGGCAGGTGACCGACGCGACCTTCGAGACGCGCAACCCCGCCAACGGCCAGGTGCTGGCCACCGTCGCGCGCGGCACGCCGCGGGAGGTCGACGCCGCCGTCACCGCCGCCCGCACGGCGTTCGAGGATGGCGCCTGGCCCCGCTTCTCCCCCGCCGACCGGCAGCGCCTGCTGCTGCGCCTGGCGGACCTGCTGGAACGGGATGCGGAAGATTTCGCCCGCATCGACACCTTGGAAATGGGATCGCCCATCCGGCACACGCGCGGCAGCGTGGCCCTGCTGGTCGATCTGCTGCGCTATTACGCCGGCATGGCGCGGGGGATCGAAGGGCTGACGGCCCAGCCGTCCGACCCCGACATGTTCGCCTGCACCCTGCGGGAGCCCGTGGGCGTCTGCGGCGCCATCATCCCGTGGAACGGGCCGCTGTGGGCCTCCGTCCTCAAGCTCGGCCCCGTGCTGGCCACCGGCTGCACCCTGGTGTTGAAGCCGGCGGAGGACGCCTCGCTGGCACCGCTGATGCTGGCGCGCCTGGCGGAGGAGGCCGGCGTTCCGCCCGGCGTCTTCAACGTCGTCACCGGTCTCGGGGCTGAGGCGGGCGCCGCCCTGGCGGCCCATCCGGGCATCGACAAGTTGGCCTTCACCGGATCGGACACCACCGGCCGCGCCATCGCCGCCGCCGCGGGCGCCAACCTGACGAAGCTGTCGCTGGAACTGGGCGGCAAGTCGCCCAACATCATCTTCGCCGACGCCGACCTGGACGCGGCCGCCCGCACCGCTGTCATCGCCGCCTTCGCCAATTCCGGGCAGGTGTGCAGCGCCGGCACCCGCCTGTTCGTGGAGCAGTCCGTGCATCGGGAGTTCGCCGAGCGGGTGGCGCGGATCGCCCAGACCTTGCGCATCGGCGACGGCATGGATCCGGACACCGATCTGGGCCCCCTGGTCAGCGCCCGCCAGCTGGGCCGCGTCTGCGGGCATATGGACGACGCCCGGGCCGCCGGCGCCACGGCCATCAGCGGCGGCGGCCGCCTGACCGGCGCCGGCTATAACCAGGGCTTCTTCTTCCCGCCCACCGTGCTGGTGGACGCGCGCGACGACATGCGCGCGGTGCGGGAGGAGATTTTCGGCCCCATCCTGGCCACCCTGCCCTTCACCACCGAGGATGAGGTCGTCACCCGTGCCAACGCCACCCCCTTCGGCCTGGGCGCCGGAGTGTGGACGCGCGACGTGGGCCGGGCCCATCGCCTGGGCCGGCGCCTGCGCGCCGGATCGGTCTGGGTCAACTGCTACAACGCCATCGATCCGGCCATGCCCTCGGGCGGCATGAAGGCCAGCGGCTACGGCCGGGAATACGGCCGGGCCCACCTGGATGAGCATCTGGAGACGAAAAGCCTGTGGATCAGCTCTCGCTGATCCCCTCAGGCGCCGGAGGCTACAGCCACTTGGCCACGGTGGGCTTCCGGAACACTTGCAGTTGGTCGATCAGGCCGTCGGCATCCGGAGCCAGGGCGATGCCGGCGCGATGCTCAGGTGGCAGGAAGCGTTGGGCGATCATGGTGTCGACAAAGGCCATGAAGGCGTCGAAATAGCCGCCGACATTCAGCAGGCCCACCGGCTTGTCGATGTCGCCCAGCTGGTTCAGGGTCCAGGCCTCCATAAACTCCTCGGTGGTGCCGATGCCGCCCGGCAGGGCGATGCAGGCGTCGGCCAGGGTCAGCATCCGTTCTTTGCGCGCCCGCATGCCGTCCACGATCTCATGCAGGCTGAGCGTGGGATGCAGGTGGTCCTTTTCGAACAGGCGGCGGGTGATGACGCCGTGGACGCGCCCGCCCTCCGCCAAGGCGGCATCGGCCAGGATGCCCATCAGGCCCTTATGCGTGCCGCCATAGACGATGCCGATGCCCCGGCGCGCCAGCGTGGCGCCCAGCTGCGCGGCGGCGTCCTTGAACGCGTCGCCCAGGCCGGTGTTCGACCCACAGAAAATCGCAATATTCTTCAACGTCCGCGTGGCGGCGGCCGGCGTTTCTACACCCATGTCGTGAGGCATCCCTAGTGGAACGGACAGTCAAAGCATAGGTCATGGCGGGGGCCTATACAACGCGACGGCCGGTTTGTTTCGGCACCGCCCTGCCGCCGTTTAGGCAACGGGACCGGTGTGTCCCCGGGTGCATACTATGGAAAACCACGCGGGCGTACCAAGCCGTCCGCGAATTACTGGCACGGGTCCCGCTTTCAACCGAACACACAACCGGCCGCACGCGGGCACGAATCCGCACGCGGCGCCGCATAGGGCCGCCTGGCACCAAGGAAGAACAGGAGCAACCGCATGACTCCCGAACAGAACGCGCTGATCACCCGGTCAGGCCCCGACACATCGCTGGGCACGCTGCTGCGGCGCTATTGGCAGCCGATCGCCCTGGTGGAGGAGCTGGAGGGCGCCCGTCCCGCCAAGGCGGTGCGTGTGCTGGGCCAGGACATGGTGCTGTTCCGCGATGAGGCCGGGCGCCTGGGCCTGCTGGACCGCGACTGCCCCCACCGTAACGCCGACCTGGCCTTCGGCCGGCTGGAGGGTGGCGGCCTGCGCTGCCTGTTCCACGGCTGGCTGTTCGACGTGAACGGCAACTGCATCGAAACCCCGGGTGAGCCGGCGGGCAGCAAGCTGTGCACCCGTATCCACCAGCGCGCCTATCCGGTGGTGGAGAAGAGCGGCATGGTCTTCGGCTATCTGGGTGAGGGTGAGGCGCCGGCCTTCCCGGACCTGGACTGCTTCATCGCCCCGGACAGCCACGTCTTCGCCTTCAAGGGCTATCTGGACTGCAACTGGCTGCAGGCGCTGGAGGTGGGCATCGACCCCGCGCACGCCAGCTTCCTGCACCGCTTCTTCGAGGATGAGGACGCGGCCGGCAGCTATGGCCGCCAGTTCCGCGCCCAGTCCGCTGACAGCGACATGACCATGACCCAGGTGCTGCGGGAGTATGAGAATCCCGACATCAGCGTGGAGAAGACGGACATCGGCCTGCGCCTGACCTCGCTGCGCGCGCTGAACACCGGCGACACGCATGTGCGCGTCACCAACCTGCTGTTTCCCCAGGCCTTCGTCATCCCCTTGTCGGAGACGATGACCATCACCCAGTGGCATGTGCCCATCGACGACGTCAGCTGCTATTGGTACGCCGCCTTCACCGGCTTCGCGGAGCCCGTGAACAAGGAAGAGATGCGCCGCCAGCGCCTGCAGCTCTACACCCTGCCCGACTACAAGCCGCGCCTGGGCCGCCACAACGACTACGGCTATGACGTGGTGGAACAGCGCAGCCGCACCTACACCGGCATGGGTGAGGACATCAACGTCCACGACCAGTGGGCGGTGGAAAGCCAGGGCCGCATCCAGGACCGCACGCGCGAGCACCTGGGCACGACCGACAAGGCCATCGTCGCCTACCGCATGATGCTGATGAGCCAGATGCGCAAGTCCGACCAGGGCGAGGCGCCCCTGCTGGTGCTGGACGCGGCCGCCGCGGCCGGCGTCACCGGCCCCGCCACGGTGGACGGTGTCGCCAAAGCGGGCGAGGACATCCAGGCCTATTGGCAGCGCACCGACGCCCGCCGCCGGGCGCAGGCGCCATGGACCGCGCCCGTGAAGGCCAGCGCCTGATGCCGGCCTTCATCGAACGCCACGGCCTGTGGACGGACGACCAGCGGCGCCAGGCGGATGAGGTGCTGGCCCGGCTCAAGGGCGGGGACGTGCGTCAGGTGCGCCTGTCCTTCCCCGACATGCACGGCCTGCTGCGCGGCAAGACGCTGCTGCCCGGCGCGATGCCCGGGGCCCTGCGCGACGGCTGCGCCATCACCTCCACCCTGTTGCTGAAGGACACCGCCCACCGCACGGTGGTGCCGGTATTCACCGCTGGGGCCGGCATCGGCAACGCTGACCTGCAGGGCGGCGGCGACGTGGTCATGGTGCCCGATCCCGCCACCTTCCGGCACCTGCCCTGGGCGCCGGGCACCGCCTGGATGATGTGCGACCTTTACCACGCCGACGGCCGGCCGGTGGCCCTGTCCACCCGGCGGATCGCGCAGGCGGCGGCGGCGCGGCTGGCCGATCTCGGCTTCGACTATGTCAGCGGGCTGGAGGTGGAATTCCATCTGACCCGGCTGGTGGATCCCAAGCTGGCGCCGGCGGATTCCGGGCAACCGGGCACGCCGCCGGAGGTCACCCTGCTGCACCAGGGCTACGCCTACCTGACCGAGCAGCGCTTCGACCAGATCGAGCCGGTGCTGGACATCCTGCGGCGCGACTGCCTGGCCCTGGGCCTGCCGCTGCATTCGCTGGAACTGGAGTTCGGGCCCAGCCAGTGTGAGTTCGTGTTCAGCCCCGGCGACGGCATCCAGCCGGCCGACGACATGATCCTGTTCCGCAACGCGGTGAAACAGATCGCCCGGCGCCACGGCTACCACGCCAGCTTCATGTGCCGGCCACAGTTGCCCAACGCCATGTCCAGCGGCTGGCACCTGCACCAGTCCCTGCGCGACCGCAGGACCGGCGCCAACGCGTTCGCGGCGGCGGATGGCGCGCCCAGGCTGTCCCGCATCGGCCGGCTGTTCCTGGCCGGCCTGCTGCGGGGTGCCGCAGCGGCCACGCCCTTCAGCACCCCCACCATCAACGGCTACAAGCGCTACCGCGCCAACAGCCTGGCGCCCGACCGGGTGGCCTGGGGGGAGGACAACCGGGGCGCCCTGCTGCGCGTGCTGGCGCGTGGGGAACCCGGGGCCACCCGCATCGAGAACCGCATCGGCGAGCCGGCGGCCAACCCCTACCTCTACCTGTCCTCCCAGATGCTGACCGGCCTGGCCGGTATCGAGGCCGGGGAGGAACCGCCCCCTGCCGTCGACAGCCCCTATATGGCCGAGGCCGAGGCCCTGCCCACCAGCCTGGAATCCGCGCTGGCGTTGCTGGACCGCAGTGACCTGCTGCGCCGCGGCTTTGGCGACGGCTTCGTCGATCACTTCCTGATGATCAAGCGCGCCGAAGTCGCCCGCTACAACAGCACGGTGACCGACTGGGAACACCGCGAATATTTCGATTTGTACTGAAGATGCCGGAAAGTGAAACGCCCCGGTCAGCCGATCGGGGCGTTTTTCTTTGCTGGCGCCTCACTTTTCCTAGGATGCGACTGCATCCGCCAGAGCGAGTACCGAAGGGCGAAACTAAAGTGTCGCCCCGCCGTCAATGACCATTTCCTGGCCGGTGATGTTCCGACCACCGGGGCCCACCAGGTACAGGACCATGGCGACGACGTCCGACGGTTCGCTTGGACGGCCAAGCGGGATGCCCATGTTGGCGACGTAGCGGGTCAGCGCCTCATCCTCGCTGATGCCGTCCTGCTCCGCCCGGGCGCGCCAGGCGGCCTTCATGCGGGGCACGGCCACGGGGCCGGGGGCGATGTAGTTCACCGTGACGCCGTCGGGCCCCGCCTCCAGCGCGGCGCTGCGCGACAGGCCGCGCAGGCCCCATTTGGACGCGCTGTAGCTGGACCGGCCGGCGCGGCCGCGCATGCCGTGGTTGCCGCCGATGTTGACGACGCGCCCACCCTTGGCCGCCCGCATGACGGGCAGCAGGCGCGACAGCACGATGAAGGGCGCGCGCAGGTTGGTGGCGATGACGTTGTCGAAATCCGCCACGCTGAATTCGCCGATGGGCGGGGACAGCGGCCCGGTGGTACCCGCGGCGTTGACCACCACGTCCACCCGGCCGCCCGTCCATTCCAGGAAGCGGGTCAGCGCCTGGTCCAGCGCCTCGGCGTCACGCACGTCCACCGTCAGGACCAGGGCGTCGCCCCCCTGCCCCCGCAGTTGGCCGGCCAGTTCCTCCAGCGCCGCCGTCCGGCGGCTGGTGATGGCGACGTCATAGCCGGCGGCGCCCAGCGCCAGGGCTATCTCGCTGCCGGTGCCCGCACTGGCGCCCGTGACCAGGGCCACGGGCCGTTCACGCGTCGTCCCTTGGAGGGCCACTTACATCGCCTCCGCGAAATAGCGGCGGTTGGATTCCGCCTGGATCTTGTAGATGGAGCTGCCGGCGCGCGACGGGAACGGCAGCTTCACGTAGTTCTGCTCGAACCGCACCTCGCTGGTCGGCGGGCCGGCGACGATGCGGCTGTCGTACTCCTCCCAATCCAGCTTGTAGAACAGGGGGAAGGCGTCGGTGGCGGCGTATTCGTAGAACAGGATGCGGCGCGACCTGCCGGAACGGTTGACGCTGGAGCCATGCAGGGTCATGGGGTGGTGAAAGCTGACGGTGCCCGGCGGGCCGGCCAGCAGGGCGGCCTTGTCCAGCGCGACCTGGCCCACATCCACGGCGCCGGCGAAATAGCCTTCCTCGTCATGGTGGTCCAGCAGCGGCCCCTTGTGGCTGCCGGGGATGACCTGCATGGCGCCGTTCTCGGCCGAAGCGCCGTCCAGCATGATGGAGGCGACACAGGTGGACATGTTGGTGTGGGGGGCGAAGGCCCAGTCCTGATGCCATTCCAGTGCTGCGCCGCCGTTGGCCGCCTTCATGTTCATCTTGGTGTGGTTCAGGCGGATGTTGGGCCCGATCAGCCGGTTCAGCACGTCGACGATCTTGGGATGGCCGGCCAGGCGGGCGTAGAAGGGATCGATGCGGTTGGGCTTCTTGATGCGCTGGATGGTGCGCTTGCCACTGGCGTCCTGGTCGAAGTCGAACCAGGCGTCGTCGGCGATGCTGTCGGCCGCGCGCGCCTCGATCCGGGCGGTCAGCTCCAGCAGTTCATCCAGCACCGGACCGGCCAGCAGGGCCGGCGCGACGGCGTAGCCGTGGGTGTCGTAATGAGAGACGATTTCGTCGACGTTCATCCTCAATCTTCCTTCGGCAAAGGCAGGTCGGTGACGACCATGTGCGCCTTGTAGTGCGTGATGCAGAGCGGCAGGCGGGCGGCGCGGGCGGCGATCTGCCCGGTGGCGCCGCAGGCCCAGAAAACCGGAACCTCGTCGGGGTTGAGCCGGGTGAGGCCATGGCCGCCATAGCTCCGTCCCAAATCCTCAATGCCCAGATCGCCGGGCAAGCCCAAGGACACCGGCGCGCCATGGAAGGCCGGGTAGCGGGCCGACAGGATGGTGGCCTTGATGGCGTCGGCCGGCCGCAAGGCCCGCATGGACACCACCAGCTTGCCGGCGAACGGACCGACGGGTGTGGTGTCGCGGTCGGTCACATACATGGCCGAGACGTTGCCCTCATCCAAGTGGCGCAGCCGCACCCCATGACGCTGCAGCAGCGCCTCGAAGGAGAAGGAGCAGCCCAGGACGAAAGCCACCAGGTCATCGCGCCAGGCGGCGCTGGCGTCGACCGGCGTGTCCACCAGTTCCCCATCGCGGAAGATCATATAGCCGCCGGTGTCCCGGGCAATGTCCATGTCCTGAGCCAGGGACGGGATGGTCCGTTCCCCCGGTGCGCTGCGGCCCAGCAGGGGCAGCGCCTGTGGATTGGCGCGGCAGTAGGCCTCGAACGCGTCGGCATATTCCGCCGGCACGGCCACGAGGTTGCCCTGCACCACGGTGCGCGCCACCAGGTTGGTGAAGCCGGTGAAACGGCGTTCCCGTATGGCCCGGCGCACGGCCACCGGGTCGGCGGGGTCGAACGCACCGGCCACGCCGGCCATCGCGTCAGGATGTGACATCAAGCTCATGGCGTCGATCATATCCAGCGAGGGTGTTGCCGGGAGTTGCTATTTTTTGCCCCGGCCGTTGCCGAAGCGGCCCTGGGTTTATGCGGTGGCCAGAGTATGGGTGGTGCAACACCATCACCATCGGGGCACGGACCATGGCGCGCATCCTGATCATCGGCGGTTCGGCCGGCCTGGGGCGGACGGTGGCGCAACGATGCCGGACCGACGGCGACTGGGTCGCCATGGCGGATGGCGCCACCGACGCCACCGGCCCCTGGGACTTGTACATTCCCGTAAATCCGGCGGATCCGGAAGCCCCCGCCCGCGCCATGGAAGCCATCCGGGCCGACCAGGGGGCGCTGGACGCCGTGGTGGTCGCCGCCTCGCTGGTGCAGGCCGCCCCGGTGGGCCAGTGGACGGCGGCGATGTGGGATGAGGCGGCGGCCGTCAACCTGCGCCTGCCCTTCCTGGCGGCGCAGGCGGCCCTGGATTTACTGGGCGCCTCCCCCAATGCCAGCATCATCTTCATCTCCTCCACGGCCACGCTGCGCGGGCAACCCCTCACCCATGCCTATCAGGCGACCAAGGCGGGGCTGGCCGGGTTGGTCCGCAGCCTGGCGGCGGAGCTGGGCCCCAGGGGCATCCGGGTCAATGGGACCTTGGTCGGCTGGGTGGACACGCCGCAGACGCAGGCCTTCTGGTCGGAACAGGAAGACGCCGACGCGGCGCGCCAGGCGGTGGACAGCCGCATCCCCCTGCGCCGCCATGGCCAGGCGGAGGAAGCGGCGGCCCTGGTCCGCTACCTCATCTCCCCCGCAGCGTCCTACATCACCGGCACCATGATCCCGGTGGACGGCGGCGACACGGCGGTTTGAATTCAAGAGGCTGAAACGGCCGGTGCCGACCGGCGCTGCGCGCCCACCACGCCCGGTAACGCCACCAGGGCCACCACCAGGCCGGCCAGGGCGATGGCGACATAAACACCCCAGGCCGATGACGCGAAGTAGAGGGTGGGCGTCAGGAACGACGCCAGGGAGACGAATTGGTTGACGGTGCCGGCCATCGTGCCGCCCCCCAGCGCCTGGCCGGCGACCAGCGGCATGGCGGCCATACACACGCCTGACAGGGCGCCGAACGTGAACAGCCAGCCCATCAGCCCCGCCACCGCCAGCACCAGCGGACTGCCGGGGAAGAACAGCAGGAACTGCGCCACCATGCCCACGCCCACCATGATGGTGAACAAAGTGCGGGGCGGAAAGTCGCGGGCCAGCAGGGTGCCGGTCACGGTGCCCCCCAGCAGGACGGCCGCGATCTTCGCCACCGCGACGATGCTGGCGGACGCCGCCAGGGACACGCCATGCACCTTGGCCAGGTAGGTGGCGGCCACCAGGCTGGTGCCATAGGAGATCATGCTGGGCAGGGCGGCGCTGACCGCCAGTTGCAGCACGTCCCGGCGCCGCAAGGCGGCGAACAGGCGGCCGACCTGTTGGCGGACGGGCACGCCGTCGGCCTTGCGCGGCGGCACCTGGGGCAGGAACACGGTGCCGACGCAACACAGCAGCATGAAGGCGCCGTGCAGCGCCGGCGCCACCCGCCAGTCGGCCGCGGTGGTGAACGGCGCCGCGACCAGCAAGCCCAGGGAAAAGCCGACGGGGGCGTAGGTGGACCATAGCGCCATGGCCCTGGTGCGGGTGGCGCCGTCCAGGCCGCCCATCAGCATGGCGGCACCGCCGTTCAGCACCCCGACATAGCCGACGCCGGCCAGCAACACGCCAACGTCCAGCAGCCAAACGTCCCGGGCCAGGAAAACCACAGCATCGGCCAGGGCCAGCACCGGCGCGGCCAACACCAGGGTCCGACGCGGCCCGATGCGGTCGACGATACCGCCGCCCACCATGGCCATGATGGCCGCCGGCAGGGAGAACAGGGCGATGGTCAGGCCGATGGCGGCGGCCGGGGCCTGCAGGTCGGCGGTGATGCGCACCGTCAGCGGCGACAGGATGCCGACCAGCGACATGGCGCCCAGCCCGATGCCGTACACCACCAGGATGGCCAGCCATCCGCCCCGCTTTACCGCCGTCGCCATCATCGTGCCGCTTTCCCACGTGGGTCCTCAGACGCCAACTGTGAGGCGCCGGCGCATCCCAAGCAAGCCGGGTACGGGATTAGCACCGGGCCGTTCACAAAAACCGCACCACGGCCGCGTTGTCGCCCGGGCAACGGGCCATGGTGGAAACGGACACGGGGGAAATGGGGATGCGGCCCTAGGCTGTGGACCATCCACCACCACGACAAAAAGATCGGACGACGTATGGTCAGGATTTCCAAGCGCGCGCTTCTGTACTTTTCCCTGGCGCTGCTGTCGGGAACGGCCCTGGCGCGGGCCGCGACGCATAGCGCGCCCGACATCGATGGCGACGGCGGCGTTTCGGCCTTTTACCGCTGGGACGCGGCGATCACCCAGCCGGGCCTGCCCTTGCGGGAGGAGACGTTGCCGGCCACCCTGTCGCGGCCCAAGATGGCCGGGACGGCGTTGCGCATCCTTTACACCGCCACCAGCGGCGTCGGGCGCGGCCTGGTGCCCGTGTCCGGCATCGTCTACCTTCCCGCCGGCGCGCCGCCCCCGGGTGGCTGGCCCATCCTGGCCTGGGCCCACGGCACCACCGGTTTCGCCGACGTCTGCGCCCCCTCCTGGCGGGGCCAGCCGGCACGGGACGTGGCCTATCTGCAGCGCTGGATGGAGGCCGGTTTCGCCGTGATCGCCACCGACTATGAGGGGTTGGGGACCAAGGGCGTCCACCCCTACCTGCTGTGGAAGTCTGAGGGCCGGTCCATCCTGGACGGCGTGCGCGCGGCCCTGAAGGCCAAGCCGGGCGTGCTGCGCAACCAGGTGGTCATCGCCGGGCAGTCCCAGGGCTCCGGCGCCGCCCTGGGGGCCACCTACCTGGCGCCCGACTACGCGCCGGACCTACATGTCCTAGGCACCGTCGCCACCGGCCTGGTGGTCACCTTCGCCGGCCCCCAGGGCGATGGCTATGTGAAGAAGCCGGAGCAGTACACCGACCCGCGCCAGATGGATCCGGGCTTCGCCATGCTGCGCATCGGCGGCATCGACCGCGCCCTGCATCCGGAACTGGACCCCGCCGATTTCGTCACGGCCAAGGGCCGCCCCCTGCTGGACGCCGCGCGCACCTCCTGCCTGCATGACCTGTTCGCCCTGTCCAAGGAAAGGGGCCTGACGGGGGAAGAGGCCTTCGTTCCCGACCTGAAACCGCTGGACGCGGACATGGAGCCCAACTTCGTCCTGCCGGTCGCGAGGATGACCGTGCCCATCTTCGCCGGCACGGGCCTGGCCGACGGCATGGCGGGCACCGCCGGGCAGTACAACGCCGTCAAAGCCATGTGCGACGCCGGCACCACGGTGCAATGGCACGTCTATCCCGGCCTCAGCCACAACGGCGCCGTCAACGGCTCCCTGACCGACAGCCTGCCCTTCGTCCAGGCCCTGCTGAAGGGCGGGGTGCCCAAGGGCAACTGCGCGGACATCACCCCGCCCGGCCCCGTGCAGGCGCCAACGCCGGGCGTGCCTTTCAACGACTGATGTCGTTCCCCGGTGACAAAAAGGGCGGCGGCACCATCACGATGCCGCCGCCCCAGTTCAAGCCTTCGGGAAAACTTGGGAACACGGATCAAACCAGCGGCGTGAGGACGTGCCTCATGCCGCCGCAGTATGCCGCCGCTGATCGACCATGATCAGCGGCGGCGCCCATCAGTAGCGGTACTGCGCCGTCAAACCGATGGTGCGGGGACGATAGCCTTGATCGTAGTACAGCGTGCCGCCGACACCGTCGTGGTTACGCGCCAGCACGTCGGTGGAGTTGGTGACGTTGTCGACGAACAGCGACAAATCCAAGCCAGAGAACCGCGCGCCGGCCCGCAAGGACAGGTAGTTGGTGGCCCCCAGGGCGTAGAGGCCGGCGTCATAGCCGTAGGTGCCCTGGATGTTCTGCTGGATGTTCTTGCTGGCGAAGCTGTAGTCGGCGCGCAGGTAGCCGACGACGTTCTCGTTCACCGGGAACTCCCCCTCGCCATAGACGTGGCCAGACCACAGCGGCCCGCCGATGCGCTGGTCGGCCGCCTTCAACAAAAGATGGTTGCCACCATAGATGTTCTCGTCATAGGTGATGTGGGTGTAGCCCAGTTCCGTGCCGAAGGTCAGGCCGTGCATGGGCCGGATGGCGGCGGACAGCTCCATGCCCTTGCCGGTGGCCTCACCCAGGTTGGAGATGTAGGAGAAGCTGCAGGTCGGCAGGCGGATGGACTGCTGGATGTTCTTCCACTTCAGCAGGTAGCCGCTGGCGTCCAGGCTCACCATGCCGCCGAACAACTTGTTCTTGCTGCCACCCTCGTAGGACCAGAGGTTGTCGGACTCATAGCCGGTAGGGCTGGAGGTCAGGCCGAGGGTCTTGAGGTCGGCGGCGCAGAACTCGCTGGCGACCGCCGCCTGGGCGCCGCCGGGACGGAAGCCCTCGGTGGCGGAGGCGTACACCATGTGGTCCGTGTCCAACTGGTAGGACACGCCGACCTTGGGCGTCCAGGCGCCCTCGTTCTGCCCCACCGTCTTGACGGTGCGGACACCGGCGTTGGTGGGACCATCCTTGGTGTCGGTGAAGTTGAACTCATCCAGGGTGTAGCGCACCGCCAGGGTGACCTTCAGATCCTCCATCGGCTTGATGTCGACGGCGCCATAGCCGGCGTACTGGCGGTCGTTGGCGGAGACCAGGTTCACGTAGCTGTAGCGGTTGTCGTACTGTTTGTAGCCGTTGACCAGCACGCCCGGAAAGCGACCCGAGCCCGTGTAGTTGGTGAAGTACTGCCGGGTACGCGAGTAATAGGCGCCCACCGTCCAGTCCACATACTTGTTGTCGTAGGACTGCGCCCGCAGTTCCTGGGTCAGGTTGCGCTGGTTCAGCGTCAGGTAATCGGCCGTGTTGGACAGATCCTTGTTGGAATAGGTGCCGAAGGGCTTGCCCGACCGCAGGAAGGAAAAGTACGTGCCATAGTCCAGCGTCTGGTTCTGCTGGCGCTCGAAATAGGAGGTGTTGGAGATGATGTCGATGTTGTCCCAGCGGTACTTCATCGCCAGGGCCGGCATGGTGAAGCGGTCGCGGGTCGGTTCCAGGTTGGCGACACCGGTCTTGTAGTCGGCGTCCCCGGTGTTGCCGTAGCCTTCCCAGTAGTCGTTGCGGGCGTTGGACTTTTCCAACTGATAATAGATGCTGGGCGTGATCGTCAGGTCCTCGATCGGCCGCCAGGAGGCGGCCAGGCGGGCCTCCCGCGTGTCGCTGAAGTTGACGTCCTTGTCGATGACGGTGTTGGTGCCCTGCTTCAACTGGTCGATATAGCCGCCGCTATGCTGGTACCAGGCGCTGGCACGCACCGCCAGGGTGTCGGAAATCGGCCCGCCGACGGCGGAACCAGCCTCATAGCTGGCGGCGCCGTTGTAGGTGGAGGCCACCTCCGCCCGGGAGTAGATCTCGAGCTTGTCGAAGCTGGGCTGGGGCGTGATGAAGCGCACGGCGCCGCCTTCCGCACTGGCGCCGAACAACGTGCCTTGCGGCCCGCGCAGCACCTCCACCCGCTCCAGATCGAACACCTTGGGATACGGGTTGCCGCCGTAATAGCCGACGTTACGGATCTGGATGGGCGTGTCGTCGATATAGATGGCGGTGGTGGCGGAGCCGACGTCCGACGACAAGCCGCGGATGTAGATGTTGGTGCCGTTGTTCGCGGTGACGCCCGCCGACGGTGCGAAGCGAAGCGCGGGCGTCACCCGGGCGATATCGTCGATCTTGCGGATGCCCTCCTGGTCCATCTGGTCCTGGCTCAGGGACGCGACGGACAGCGGAACCTTGCTGATGCTTTCACCGCGACGCTGCGCGGTCACGATGATTTCGGTGAGCCCGTCCGCATCCGACGCCGGCGCAGCCTGAGCCCAAGCCGCCGTGGCGCCAACGACCAGGCCAGCCGGGGCAGCTGACAGAACAAGAAAGGCCAGGCCGGCGCGACGAACCGGCAGACGGTTGGTACATGGATGACGTTCAGACATAAAGAGTTCCCCTTACCTGAAACATTAGTGCCCCCTGCTATTTATTATGTCGCTTGTTGGCCGCGCACCTTGCGGCACGGGACCTTGGATGCGACTGCGGTTATTTCGGCATCCGTCCACCAGGACCGTGATTTTCACCAGTTCCGCTATCGTCCGCTGACTGGTGCGCTGGCCGGTGGTTGGCGCCGCATGTCCCGTCGACCCTCATCGTCCGGGGAAAACGCGGCCAAGGCCATTGCAAGAACGGAACAGTCCCGTTGCTAAATCCGTGCGATGGAATGCCGTTGTCGGAAGCGCACACCGGCGCTGCGGAACCGGCAACCGAGGGGGGCCCCGTTTCCGATACCCTCATCGCCCCGCCGCATTATCATGGTGGGCCGCAGCCGCAACCGTCGGAGCAAGCATGTCAGATGAGACCGCCCTGGTCGTGCGGGCCGGGCACCTTATCGCCTCTGCCGACCAGGCCCCCGCCGGCCCGCATGAGGTGGTCATCGCACACGGCAGGGTCGTGAACGTCCGCCCCGTGGACCATGGCCGGCTGACGTCCGACGAGACCCGCCTGCTGCTGATGCCGGCCCTGGCCAACGCCCATGACCATGGCCGCGGTCTCGGGCCCCTGGCCTTCGGCGCGGCGGACCAGCCCCTGGAGACCTGGCTGCCCGACTTGGCCCGCCAGCCGCCGCTGGACTTTTATCGATGCGCCGCCACCGCCTTTTCCCGCATGGCGGAATCCGGCGTCGGCTGCGTCAACCATTGCCACAATACGCAAAGCAGCCAGACCTTGCTGGCCGAGGCCGAGGCGGTATCGCGGGCGGCGCGGGACGTGGGCGTCCGCGTGGCCTTCTGCTGGCCCTTCTTCGATGCCAATCCTTTCGTTTATGGGGATCTGGCGCCCCTGGCCGCGCATATGGACGCGGCGGAATTCCAGGAGCTGAAGGGTCGGGAGGCCAGCATGCGCGACTGCGCCACCAACTTGGCCCTGATGGACCAGGCACGCGCCTTCGAGCATGCGCTGTTCACCCTGCAATACCATCCCGTCGGGCCGCAGTGGGTCCAGCCCGCCACGCTGGCGGCGATCGCCCGCGCGTCGACGGAGGACGGCCGCCGCGTGCATATGCATTTGCTGGAGACACGCCACCAGAGGGCCTGGGCGGACCAGCGCTACCCCGACGGCCTCCTCCGCCATTTCGACGCCATCGGCCTGCTTTCCCCCGCCTGACGGTGGCGCACGGCGTCTGGCTGCGCCCGGATGAAGGCGCCCTGCTGGCTGATCGGGGGGTCACGGTGGTCGTCAACACCTCCTCCAACCTGCGTCTGCGGTCCGGCCTGCCGCCCATGCGGCTGCTGGCGCAAGCCGGGACACCCCTCGCCTTCGGACTGGACGGGATGAGCTTGGACGATGACGAGGATATGCTGCGGGAGATGCGCCTCGCTTATCATCTGGCGAGCGCGGCGGCGGCCGACGGTGAGGCGCTATCGCCGACGGACGTGTTGAAGGGCGTCTGGGAAACGGGGCGCCACACCATTGTCGGTGACGATGGCGGGGGACGCATTGTGGAGGGCGCCCCGGCCGATATCATGGGCATCGATTTTGCCGCCCTCGCTCACGACGCCATGACATCCAGGTCCGACGTCCTTTCCCTGCTGATAGGCCGTGCGCAAAAGCGCCACGTCCGGCTGCTTATCGTCGGTGGCCGGACCGTCGTTGACGGGGCATGGGGTTCGAAGTCGTCCTCAAGCGCATCCATTTCCAACACCGCGCTCTTTGAAGACAGCGCGCTCACGCCAGAAAAAGTTAAGAAAATAACTGAAACAAAATCACTCATGAGATTATACTACAATATATAGCAGGTCCGTTCATCGCTCGCCCTCTCATCCCCTCTCAATTATTTGTCAATCATTTCCGCTTGCCCGCGCAAACCATCTATCAATGAGCATCGGGTCTCGACGCGCCTTCCCAGAGCCGAGATTCGGGCCACGAACGCGCGCAAAAGCACCGTCAAACCTCACCTGTGAACCGTCTTCCAAAGTTCTGCGATCGTGACCTGGCTACTGCCGGTTCCTCGCCGCGCATATTTCTTCTTTCGACGCTGGGCACGGGGTTCAGCACGGAAAGAAGGTTCATGACGATGGCACTCAAGGATATCCTGCCGGGGAAACTCGGGTTTGGCGCGGCGCCGCTGGGCAATATGTTCCGCGACATTCCCGAAGCGGAAGCCCTTGCGACGGTCGCAGCGGCCTGGAACGACGGCATCCGCTATTATGACAATGCGCCCTTCTACGGCGCGGGTCTCGCGGAGATCCGCATGGGCGCGGCACTTGCCGACAAACCGCGCGGCGATTTCGTCATCAGCACCAAGGTCGGCCGTATCATTCTCGACGAGATCGAGGATGTGAGTGCCCGCGACTTGGGCGAGAAGGGCGACGTCTTCAAACATGGCCGTCCGAACAAGATCGTGAACAATTATTCGGAAGAGGCCACCTACCGCTCGATCGAAGACAGCCTTGAGCGCATGCGGACCGATCATGTCGACATCGTCTGGGTCCATGATATCGCGCAGGATTTCTATGGTGACGAATGGCTCGCCATGTTCGAGCAGGCGCGGCGCGGCGCGTTCCGTGCGCTGGACCGGATGCGCGACGAGGGCGTGATCAAGGCCTGGGGCCTGGGTGTCAATCGCGTCGAGCCGATCGAACTGTTGCTCGACCTTGAGGGCCCGCGGCCCGACGGCTTCCTATTGGCCGGGCGTTACTCGCTCCTCGATCATGACCGCGCACTCCAGCGCGTCATGCCGACGGTGGCGGAGCGCGGGCTGGGAATCGTGGTTGGCGGCCCCTATAGCTCCGGCGCGCTGGTTGGTGGACCGAACTTCGAATATGCGCCCGCCACACCGGGCATCCTGGCGAAAGTCGCCGCGATCAAGGCGATCGCCGATCGTCACGGCACGTCGATGAAGGCGGCGGGACTGCAATTCGCGCTCGCCAATCCCGCCGTCGCGGCGGTGATCCCCGGCGCCAGCCGCCCTGGTCGTATCGCCGAAGATCGCGCCGCGCTCGATGAGGTCGTGCCGGCGGAATTCTGGCGCGAGTTGCGCGACAACGGTCTCGTCAATCCGGCGGCTCCGCTTCCCGTCGCGGACTGAGCGCCTCCTCCCATCCCAACGCTTCCCCGGTTGCCGCACCCTGCCGTGACCGGACGCCTCCTCCGCGCCTTTTTTTCCGGCGCTTCCCAATCGAGCAGAAGGAGAATGATCATGGACGCTACGCGTAAAAGCGACGCCACCGCTCTCGGACGACGGGATGTGCTTCGCGCAACCGGCGCCACTCTGGCCATCGGCGCCGCGGCTGGCCTTGGTGGCCAGGCCATGGCGCAAACCGCAGGCAGCATGTCGGCCGCCGCCCGCAACGGCGCGCCGCTCGGCCTACGGCTTCAGGGCGTTCAGCATTTCGGCCTGACCGTGCAGAATATGGAGCGGGCCTATGAGTTCTATACCGAGGTGCTTGGTGGTGCCGAGGTGTTCCGTCACGGCGATTTCCAGGGTGATCCGGTCCAGAACACGCTGCTCGCCGATCAGGAAATCCGTGCCCATGAGTTGAACGTCAGCCCGGCCACGATCGGCGTGCCGAACCTTCGCGATGGCGACCAGCGCCTCGACGTCCGTTTCATTCAGTTCGACAATGTGGTGATCGAGCTGTTGCAATATCGCAATGCCGACGAACCGATGGGTGGTCCCAACAGCTTCGCGCCGCCGCTGGAGAATATGAGCCCGGCGTTCCCGCGGATGATGCACATCTGCTTCCATGTCGCCGATGACGTCGACTTCAACAAGTTCATCACCGATCTCGAGGCCGAGTCCGCGCGTCGCGGCATGACGCAGGTGCGCGCGAACCGTACCATCCGCGTGCGCAGCGAGTCCGAACGGCGTGCCGCGCCCCAGAATACCAACACCAACAAGGTCACCGTGGCGCCTTCCGATGGCTGGGAGCTGATCTACTGCAAGGGGCCGGAAGGTGAACAGCTCGAGTTCGTCAAGGCGCTCGGACCGGTGAAGCAGCGCTTCGCCAATGCTCTCGCGGGACGGCAGCGCGCACGCTCGGGCCTGTGATCATCGCGGGGCGGAAGCAGGCGCTCCGCCCCGATTTCCCACAGCATCAAGATGAGGGAATCAACATGCGCATCCCGTTCATCACGCTCGCGATCCCCGCCCTCATGATGGCGGCCACCTCCCCGGCAGCGGCGGCACAGGAAAGCGCCGCGCCCAAGGCGCACGTCTACACCCGGATCCCCCAGGGGGCCTGGTCGATCGTTGCCCAGGTCCGGGCGAAACCGGGCAAGGCCGCCGAACTGCGCGAAGCCACGCTGCCCCTGGTGGCATTGGTCCGCGGCGACCCCAAGAACCTCGTATATTTCCTGCAAGAAGACCGGGCCAAACCAGGGCATTTCATCTTCTACGAGATCTTCGCGACGCGCGAGGATTTCGAGGCCCATAACGCCAAACCTTACGTCCAGGCATGGTTCGCGAAGCTGCCCGAATTGGCGGAAGGCGGCGTGGACGTGATGCGCATGGAGGTGCTGGGACAGCGCCAGCGTTGAACGCAGGCGGCCGGTTTGCCTTCCCAGGCGGCTTGGTCGCCTCACTCACTCCAGGAACTTCTGCATACGAGGCACCATGAAGTCGAGGAAGCTTCTCACCCGCGCCGGCAGGAACTGCGATCCGCGAAACAGGGCATGGACCTCGTCCACCACGCCGATGTCACTGTCGGCGAGAAGCTCGACCAGTTCGCCCCGCTCGATGGGGTCGCGCAAATGATAATCGGCCAGCCGGATGATCCCGACGCCGGCGATCGCCATCCGACGCAGCGTGTCGCCGTTGTTGACCAGCAGCGATCCGGTCAGCATCCGCTCGACGATCCGTCCCCCCTCGCGCATCGGCCAAACCGGCATCGCGCGGCGGAAATTGAAGCCCAGGCAATTGTGGTGGACCAGATCTTCCGGTGTCTTCGGCGTTCCATGGCGTTTGAGATAGGCGGGTGACGCCACGATGCGCCGCTTTGTCTCACCGATCTTGCGCGCCATCAGGTTCGAATCCACCAGCTTGCCGACGCGGATCGCGACATCGGTGCGGTCGAGATAGAGATCGACCACCTCGTCCGAGAGCGAAAGATCGACGACCACCTTCGGATAAGCCTCGAAAAAGGCCGGCAGCAATGCTTCGAGCGCCGTCGTGCCGAAACTCACCGACGAAGTGACACGGACAACGCCCTCGGCCTCGGCGCCGCCATGCGCGATCTGTTGCTCCGTCTCGTCAAGCTGGCCGAGCAGAATCTGGCTGCGCTCATAATAGAACCGCCCTTCCTCGGTCAGCGCCAACCGGCGCGTCGAACGCTCGATAAGTCGAACCCCAAGCCGCGCTTCCAGTCGGGCGATCAGCTTGGACACGGTTGAGGGCGTCATCAGCATCAGCCGGGCGGCTTCGGAAAAGCTGCCCGCCTCGACGACCCGAACGAACACCATCATTTCGCCTGCGCGGTTGTCCATATGCTGCCTGTGACCTGATTTCCCCCAAAATCCCGTGAACCTGGCCGATTGAGCCCACCGATACGCGGCCATCTTGCCGGGGGCACACCATACACCCACGGGGGTTGATAATGAGCAAGTCCGCATCGCTGGTGTTGGGTAACCCGCGCCTTCATCACCCCGTCGGGGCACCGGCTCAATGCCGCGCTATAGCCGCCGCGGCCTCTTCGATCACGGTGGCGGTCGCCTTCGGATCGGCGACATAGATCGCGTGGCTGCCCGCGGCTTCCTCGACCTTCGCGTGGGCGCGCCCCGCCATGGCTCGCTGAGCCGCCGGCGGGATGATGCGATCGTCCCTGGGGATCAGGTACCAGCTTGGCCTGGATTTCCAAGCCGGAAGCGTGACTTGGCCGGCGAAGGCCTGTACGCCCCACGGAACCTGCGAGTCCGCCATGAACCGCGCGACCTGCGGATCGACATCCGCGGCGAAAGCGGCCGGGAACGCCGGCGTGTCGATGGACAGGAACCCGTCAACCGGCGCCAGGATCGGCGAGGGTGGCGCGTCGGGCGCTGGCGGCGGCACGAGCTTGGCCACCGACTCGTTCGCATCGGGCGCGAAGGCCGCGACATAGACGAGGGCGGCAACCTTGGGATCGGTCCCGGCTTCGGTGATGACGACGCCACCATAGCTGTGGCCGACAAGGACGACCTGGCCGTTGGCGGACGCGACGGCGCGCTTTGTGGTGGCGACATCATCGGCGAGGGAGGTCGTCGGGTTCTGGACGACGACGACCTTGTAGCCATCGGCCGTCAGGATGCGGTGAACGCCCGCCCAACCGGAACCGTCGACAAAAGCCCCATGGACCAGGACGATGGTCGGACGAGTGTCGGATGGCGCGGCCTTAAGGGAGACTGGTGCGGCGGTCAAGGCCAGCGCGGCCAGCGCGGCGGCAACTTTCTTCATGTCCAATATCCTTTGTAATGCAGGTGGAGGGAATGCCGAGGATCAAGGGACCGCCCCGGCGACGGCCCAAGTCAGTTGGCGACCCAATTGCCGTGAAAGCCGGGCGGCACGATGTGAGGCAGACGGATGCTTGCCTGGGGCTCGCCCGCGAAGTCGCGGGCATTGAGGATCACGAGGTCGGTGGTCTTCGCCGCCGCGTCGATGACGAGGCCGATCAGCCAGCCCTCGTCCTCCTCAGCTTCCGCGTGCGTGGGTACGAACACGAACTCGCAGGGATGACGGTTCGGCCCAAAGTCATGGATCTGACGCGTACCGGCCTCCAGGTCGTGCTTGAACAGGCCCGCGCCGAGGAAGTCGCCGACCATCGCCATCGTGTAGGCGTAGCGATAGGGCCGACCGAGGCGCCGCTCGTCGGGCCGGGGAAATTCCTGTGGCGTATCGTCGATGACGATCCGCTCGATGGCGCCTTTCGCCGGATCGACGATCCAGCGCTCCAGGGCGCAATGCCGCGAATCCGGCCCGACCTTGCTGGTCGCGAATATACGGTCGTGGACGACAAGATCGATCACCAGCGAACCGTCGGCGCGGTCATAGGCATTGACCGTGTGGAAGACGAAACAGGGGTCGACCGGGATCCAGACGATATCCTTCGCCTCGCCCTCGCGCGGCAGCAGGCCGATGCGCGGCTTATGGGCGTCGTTCCAGCGATAAGGGAAGCTGTAGCCCGTGATCGCCGCGCGGAGCGAGAAGGTCACGGGCAGATCGAGGATGATGGCGAAGCGCCGGGTGAAGGCGAAGTCATGGATCATCGGGCCGTGCTTGACCGGGATCTTGACCTCGCGTCGCACCTGGCCCTCGGGCGTCACGGCGACAAAGCGCAGTTCGCGCCAGTTCTTGGCGTCATAGCAGACCGCGAGCATCTCACCGGTCGCGGGGTCGACATGCGGATGCGCGGCGAAGCCGCCATGCAGGCCTCCGTCGAAATCGGTGTAGCGCAGCGTCTCCAGCGTCTCGCCAATCTCGACCGGCGTGCCACCCGCTTCGATCAGCCCGAACGTCTTGCCGGCAAAGCCGATGGCATTGGTGTTGACCGTGTCGAACAGGTGGCGTGGTCCGGGCGTGCGGGGCTCGCCGAGCGCCTTGGTCACGTCGTCGGAGCGGATCCAGCGGTTACGATACCAGAGCGCGCGGCCATTCTCGATGCGCAGGCCATGGATCATGCCGTCACCAGCGAACCAGTGACGCTTGGCCGGCTTGGCGGCGGACATGGGATTGGGGCCCATGCGTAGATAGCGGCCGTCGAGCGCGGGAGGGATCGTGCCAGTGACGGCGAGATCCTCGATGGTCAGTTCCGCCTGCATCGGCGTGTGCACACCGGCGAGGAAGGGATTGGCGATCTTGTCGGTGCGGAACATGGCGATCTCCTTCAGCGGGCAGCGGGGATGAAAGAAGGAACGGCCCAGCCGACACTCGCCGGCCGGGCCGTCCGCGCTCATTGGGCGAGGTAGCCGCCGTCGATCACCAGTTCGGCGCCGGTCACGAAGCTGGCTTCGTCCGAGGCCAGGAAGAGCGCGCCATAGGCGATCTCCCTGGCCGTGCCGCCGCGCTTCATCGGCGTGGCGCCGATGGTGGCCGCGTTCAGGTCGGCGGCCTGGGCGTCGGTCAGCGGGGTGTGGATGAAGCCCGGCAGCACCGCGTTGGCGCGGATGCCGTCCGTGGCGTAGGTGATGGCCGCGTTCTTCGTCATGTTGCGCACCGCGCTCTTGGCGGCCTGGTACGAGTGCGCCCCGGCCACGCCGGCCGCGCCCCAGATCGACGAGATGTTGACGATCGAGCCGGGGTTCTTGCCGCGCATCGCCCGAACGGCTTCGCGCATGCCCAGGAACACGCCGGTCTGGTCGACAGCGACCATCCGGCTCCAGGCCTCGACGCTCAGTTCGTGCAGTGGCTCATAGGCGATAATGCCGGCGTTGTTGATCAGCACGTCGAGGCGGCCATGCTTTTCGACGATCGCGGCGACGGCCGCTTCCCAGTCGGTTTCGCTGGTGACATCCAGGGTCACGGTCTCGACACCGGCGGCGTAGGGCTGGTCCGGTGCCTTTATGTCGGCGGCGATGACGGTGGCGCCTTCCTGGGCGAACAGGTCGGTGACGGCGTGGCCGATGCCGCTGGCGGCACCGGTGACCAGGGCGATTTTGTTGTTCAGTCGCATGGGGGGATCCTTTCGTCAGCTAATGTGACCATCGGTCACTTCGAATGGATCTACGCCTCGAAGTTACCGTTGTCAACATATGTTTCCGATGCTAACTTAAGGACATGAACGACGTACCCAAGCCCTATCATCACGGCGACCTGCGCCGCGCGATGCTCGACACCGCCATGGACATGCTGGCCGAGGACAATGGCTGGCAATTCACCCTGCGCGAGCTGGCGAGACGTGCGGGGGTGAGCCACACCGCCTCCTACAAACACTTCCCCGACAAGGCGGCGTTGCTCGCCGAACTGGCGCTGATCGGCTTCGATAAGCTGCGCGTGGCGCTTCTCGCGGCCCGGCCCCCGGCCCCCTCGAGCCTACGCGATCAGTTTCTCGAAATGTCGCGCGCCTATGTCCGGTTCGGGTCGGCGAACCCGAACCTCTATCGCCTCATGTTCAGCGCGGACGCGCGCGCGGCCGCGAGCGAGCGGCTCAAGGAACATGGCGCCGCCGCCCTGGCCGTGCTTGTCGACCTGATCGAGGAGGGCCAGCGTGCCGGCTGGTTGCGCAAGCGGGAGGTGTACGAGCAGGTGGGCGCCGGCTGGGCTCAGCTGCATGGCGTCACCCTTCTGACGATTGATGGATTGCTCGGACCGGATGTGATCAGATCCGAACACGCGGCCGAAGCGGCGCTCCAGATCCTGCTCGAGGGGCTGGAGGCGGTCAGGGAACTGGGCGCCTCGCCCGCCCGGCGCCCCGGATAGGGGCGGACCAGGTCTCGCCCGCCACGGCCGCCGTCCCGCCTCCTAAATCAGCCCCAGTTCCAAGCGTGCCGTCTCGGTCATACGCTCCCGGGTCCAGGGCGGGTCCCAGACCATGTCGACCAGCACAACGCTCACCCCCGGCACCAGCGAGACCAGGTTCTGGACCTGGCCCGGCAACGTGGTGGCCACAGGACAAGCGGGTGTGGTCAGGGTCATGTCGATATGGACCAGGCCGTCACGGCGGACCAGCACCCGATAGATCAGGCCAAGGTCGACCAAGTTGACCGGTATCTCCGGATCGCGGACGGTGCGCAGCGCCTCGAACACCGCCGCCATCAAGGCGGGGTCGCCGTCGTCCGCCGTCCCGTCCGCCAGCAGTGGTTCTTCCCGGATGACACGCATGGATGCCGCCCCTATTCCGTCTTCACCGGCACGGGCAGGCCGCCGCCTTTCACCGCCGCCTCCAGCGTGTGCCAGGCCAAGGTCGCGCACTTCACCCGCGTGGGGTAGGCCTTGACCCCCGTCAGGGGCTGCAGCCGCTCCCCCTCCTCCGCCAGGGCATCGGGCAAATCACCGCCGCCGCCCGTCACGGTGCCGTGGAAGTGGCCGAACAGGGCCTCGGCCTCCGCCAGCGTCTTGTTCAGCACGACCTCCGTCATCAGGGAGGCGGACGCGGTGGAGATGGCGCAGCCCCTCCCCTCGAAACTGACGTCCACGATGCGATCACCCTCCAGCCGCAGGAAGATGGTGACCTTGTCGCCGCACAGCGGGTTGTGGCCATGGGCGAAGTGGCTGGGTTCCCCCAGCGCCCGGAAATTCCGCGGGGAGCGGCCGTGATCCAGGATGATGTCCTGGTAGAGATCGCGCAAATCCATGGGACACCCCTTCTATCGGGCCACGACGCCGAACAGCTTCTGCGCCGCGCGGATGGCCTCGGCCAGGCGGTCCACGTCCGCCTCGGTGCTGTAGACCCCGAAGGACGCGCGAACCGTCGCCGGCAGGTCCAGCCGGTCCATCAGGGGCTGGGCGCAATGGTGGCCGGCGCGCACCGCGACGTCGTGCTGATCGAAAATGGTGGCCAGGTCGTGCGGATGGATGCCGTCCACCAGGAAGGACAGGGCGCCCAGCCGGCTGCCGCCCGCCGCCACCAGGCCAACACCGGGGATTTCCGTCAACAGCGCCTCGGCATAACGGGTCAGGGCGGCCTCATGGTCACGGATGGCGGCGCGGCCCAGCCCCTCCATGAAGTCCAGCGCCAGGGCCAGGCCGATGGCGCCGGCGATGTCGGGCGTCCCGGCCTCGAACCGCTGCGGGGCGTCCTGGTAGGTGGTCTCAGCGAAGCTGACGGTGCGGATCATGTCGCCGCCGCCCTGCCAGGGGGGCATGGCGTCCAGCAGCGCACGCTTGGCGTACAGCACGCCGATGCCGGTAGGGCCATAGCATTTGTGGCCAGAGAAGACGTAGAAGTCGCAATCCAGCGCCCGCACGTCAACGGGCAGGCGCGGCACCGCCTGGCATCCATCCAGCAGGACCAGGGCGCCGTGGGCGTGGGCCAGGCGCACCACCGCCTCCACCGCCACGACATGGCCGGTGACATTGGCCAAGTGGGTCAGGGCCACCAGCCGGGTGCGCGGCCCCAGCAGGCCCTGGAACGCCACCAGATCCAGGGCGCCATCGGCACCGATGGGGGCCACCACCAGCTCTATCCCCAGGCGCTGGCGCAGCATCTGCCACGGCACGATATTGGAATGGTGCTCCAACTCGGACACCACCACCTGGTCACCGGGGCGCAGGTGGGCCGGCCCCCAGCTTTGCGCCACCAGGTTGATGCCCTCCGTGGCACCGCGCACGAAGACGACCTCCGACGCGTCGGTGGCGTTCAGGAAACGCGCCACCGTTTCCCGCGCCGCCTCGAACCGGGCGGTGGAGCGGGCGCTCAGGCCATAGACGCCGCGATGCACGTTGGCATAGTCGGTGCGGTAGAATTCGGCCATGCCGTCGATCACGGCGCGCGGCTTCTGCGCGCTGGCGGCCGTGTCCAGGAAGGTCAGGCCGGGATTGCGCCCGAAGATGGGAAACTGGCGGCGGACGGCCATCGGATCGAACGTGGCGCCATCGGGCCGGATCGCGGCCCGGTCTTCCAGCAGCAGGGTCATGACGCACCCCCGTCCAGCCAGCGCCGCAGGTGCCGGCGAGCCAGGTCGGCCAGTGGCTCCGACAGGCCGGCGGCATCGATGGCGTCGACGGCAAAGGCCTCCACCAGCATGCGGCGGGCGGTTTCAGGATCAATTCCGCGCGCCTGGAGATAGAACAGCGACGCCTCATCCAGGCTGCCGACCGTGGCGCCATGGCTGCACTTGACATCGTCCGCCAGGATTTGCAGTTCCGGCTTCGTGTCCACCCGGGCCTGGGGGCTCAGCAGCAGGTTGCGGTTCAACTGGCGCGCGTCGGTGCCGTCGGCACCCGGCGCCACGGCCACGGTGCCCAGGAACACCCCATGGGACGCCCCCGCCAGCACGCCTTTCACCACCTCTTCCGTGCGGCAGCCCAGGCCCAGATGATCGGCGCGGACGGACAGCGTCGCCTCTTGTCCGCCATCCAGCAGATAGGCGCAATGCAGGCGGAACTCGGCGGCGTCACCAGCCAGGGTGACCGCCACGTCCCGCCGCGACAGGCGCCCGCCGGTGATCAGCGCGCAGGCCTCATACCGGGCCCTGTCCGCAAGCACGGCCCGCATCACCGCCGTATGGCAGGCGGCCCGGTCCTCCGCCTGGATATGCAGGTGGGTCAGCACCGCGCCCGCGTCCAGCGTGACGACGCCGACCGTGTTGGCCCAGCCCGCCCCGCCGCCCGTCGCCGTCTCCACCACGGTGGCGCGGGCACCAGCGCCCAGGACGATGTGCAGACGGGCGTGGGCGGCGGCGGACGTGATGTGGTGGATGATCTCCACCGGCGTTTCCAGCACCGTGCCCGGTTCCAGCACCAGGACGACGCCATCGGTGAACAGGGCGGCGTTCAGGGTGGCGAAGGCTTCCTCCCCGCCCTCGGCCCCGCCCCCAGCCCTGCCCCTGAACGCGCCGTCCAGCAGGTCCGGCCGTTGTCGCAACGTCTCCGCGACCGACGCCAGCCACACACCGGCCGGCAGGACCGGCCCGGCCGACAGCGCCGGGGCGAACCGGCCGTTCACCAGCACCAGCCGATGCGTGGCGACGGGCAGCAGCCAGGGCGCCAGCGACGCGGGCGTCGGCAGGTCGCCGTCCCCAGCCGCGGCCGGCAGGGGCGGTGCCGCCGTCAGCGGCTCAAGATCGGTGAAGCGCCAGGCCTCCTGCCGCCGGGTGGGGAAGCCCATCAGGGCGAAGCGATCCATCGCCCTCCCCCGGTGGGTGGTGAGCCAGACCGGTTCGTCCGCCGTCGCCCGCAAGCGGTCGAAGGCTGCCCGGAAGGGCGCGCTGTCGTCGGTCATCAGCATGGAATGGCCCCCCTCAAGCCGCGTCGCCCAGATGAGCGTAGCCGGTGCGTTCCAGTTCGGTGGCGAAGGTCTTGTCGCCCGAGGCGACGATGCGGCCGTCGGCCAGCACATGCACCCGGTCGGGCACGATGTAGTCCAGCAGCCGCTGATAATGGGTGATCATGACGATGGCGCGGGCGGGATCGCGCAAACGGTTCACGCCATCGGACACGGCGCGCAGGGCGTCGATGTCCAGGCCGCTGTCGGTTTCATCCAGGATCGCCAGCGCCGGTTCCAGCATGGCCATCTGGAAGATCTCGTTGCGTTTCTTCTCCCCGCCGGAGAAGCCGACATTGACCGCGCGCCGCAACAAATCGTCGCCGATGTCCAGCAGCTTCAGCCGTTCCCGCACCGCTTTCAGGAATTGCTGCGCGTCCAGTTCGGCCTGGCCGCGCTGACGGCGGCCAGCGTTCAGGGCGGCGCGCAGGAAATACATGTTGTTCACGCCCGGTATCTCCACCGGGTACTGGAAGGCCAGGAACACCCCCTCCCTGGCGCGTTCGTCAGCCGGCATCGCCAGCAGGTCCCGGCCCCGGTACAGCACCGTACCCGCCGTCACCTCATAGCCGGGCTTGCCGGCCAGGACGCTGGACAGGGTGCTCTTGCCCGCGCCATTGGGCCCCATGATGGCGTGCACCTCACCGGCACCCACGTCCAGGTCGATGCCCTTCAGCACCTCGCGTCCCCCCGGGATGCGGGCGCGCAGCCCACGGATTTCCAGCAGCTTGCTCATGATGGGTCCTCTCCCAGGATGGGGTGTTGGGGGCCGCGCGGCGGCGGACGGTTCAGCCGACGCTGCCTTCCAGGCTGACGGCCAGCAGCTTTTGCGCCTCGACCGCGAACTCCATGGGCAGTTCGTTCAGCACTTCCTTGCAGAAGCCGTTCACGATCAGCGACAAGGCATCCTCCGCCGTCAGGCCGCGCTGCTGGCAATAGAACATCTGGTCTTCGCTGATCTTCGAGGTGGTCGCCTCATGCTCCACCTTGGCGCCCGGATGGCGCACGTCGATGTAGGGCACGGTGTGGGCGCCGCAGCGCTTGCCGATCAGCAGGCTGTCGCACTGGGTGTAATTGCGGGCGCCCTCCGCCGCGGACAGCACCTTGATCTGCCCCCGATAGGTGTTCTGCCCCCGGCCGGCGGAGATGCCCTTGGAAATGACGGTTGAGCTGGTGTCGCGCCCGATGTGGATCATCTTCGTGCCGGTGTCGGCCTGCTGGCGATTGTTGGTGATGGCCACGGAATAGAAGGCCCCCACCGACCCGTCGCCCTCCAGCAGGCAGCTGGGATACTTCCAGGTGATGGCGCTGCCCGTCTCCACCTGCGCCCAGCTGATCTTGGACCGGGCGCCCCGGCAGGCGCCGCGCTTGGTGACGAAGTTGTAGATGCCGCCCTTGCCGTTCTCATCACCGGGGTACCAGTTCTGGACCGTGGCGTATTTGATCTCCGCGTCTTCCAGCGCCACCAGTTCCACCACGGCGGCGTGCAGCTGGTTTTCGTCCCGCTGCGGGGCGGTGCAACCTTCCAGGTAACTGACATAGGCGCCCTTGTCGGCGATCAGCAGGGTGCGCTCGAACTGGCCGGTCTTGGCGGCGTTGATGCGGAAATACGTGGACAGTTCCATGGGGCAGCGCACACCCGGCGGCACGTAGACGAAGGAGCCGTCGCTGAACACCGCCGAATTGAGCGCCGCGAAGAAATTGTCGCCCTGCGGCACGACGGAGCCCAGGTAGCGCCGCACCAGCTCGGCGTGCTCACGCACCGCCTCACCGAAGGAACAGAAGATGATGCCCAGGTCGGCCAGCTTGTCCTTGAAGGTGGTGGCGACCGACACGCTGTCGAACACGGCGTCCACCGCCACCCCGGCCAGGGCCGCGCGTTCCCCCAGGGGGATGCCCAGCTTCTCGTATGTTTTCAGCAGTTCGGGATCGACCTCGTCCAGGCTCTTGGGCCCGTCCTTCGCGGCCTTGGGCGCGGAGTAATAGCTGGCGGCCTGGTAGTCGATGGGAGCGATGTCCAGCTTGGCCCAGTCGGGCGCCTCCATCGCCTGCCAGCGGCGGAAGGCCTTCAGCCGCCAGTCCAGCAGCCACGCGGGCTCCCCCTTCTTGGCGGAGATGAAGCGCACCGTGTCCTCGTTCAGGCCCGGCGGCGCCTCCTCCGCCTCGATATCGGTGACGAAGCCGTACTTGTAGCCCTCGCCCTGGACGATGCTGTCCAGGATGTCGGGCGGCGTGGCGCTGGCTGGGCGGTCGGCGGTGTCGATTTCCGACATGGCGGTCGATGTCCCCGGTCGTGTCTGGGTCTCTGCCAAAACTGTTCAGCAATGGCCGTGCCAGCCCGGGAACCAAGCTTTTCCGCGCCATTTCAAAGGCCTGCCGCGTTCGTAACCGGACGTTTGTCACAATCCCGACAGGGCGGTTTGAAACGAAGGCTCCCTTGAACGACGCAACCGCGACCGATGAGGCGCGGCATGATTTCTGCACCATGGCTGGACAGGCGCGGCCCCGTCCGCCCCGGGAAGAAAGGACATCCCCATGTTGAACGACGCCGCGCCCGAGAAGGCGATCCCCGAGAAGCCGACCTACGCGCTCATAGGCGGACAAATGGCCATCGACCGATTGGTGGAGCGCTTCTACCACCTGATGGACACGCTGCCGGCGGCGCGCGACCTCCGGGCCATGCACGCGCCCGACCTGACCGAAACCAAGCGGGTGCTCAAGCTGTACCTGGCGCAGTGGACGGGCGGCCCGGCCGCCTATTCGGCCGAGCGGGGCCACCCGCGCCTTCGGGCGCGGCACATGGGCTTCAGCATCGGCACGGCGGAACGCGACGCTTGGCTGTTGTGCATGGGCCAGGCGCTGGATGACACGGTCGAGGACGCGCAGGTGCGCGCGGAAATACGGGGGGCGCTGGCGCCCCTGGCGGATTGGATGCGCAACCAGCCCGAAGGGTGAGGCGGCGCCGCGCCCGGCGATCAAGCCGGACGCGGCCACCCCCTGGAAGGCGATGGCTTTAGGCGGCGGCCCCCACCTTCAGGTTCTCGATCTCGGGCCGGGCCAACCGGAAAACACCCCGCCCGCCGGCGTAGGTCTGGTACTGGCCGGACGCCTTCAAGCTCAGCAGGTTGAACCAGGCCTGGGCCGTGACGCCGGCCGGCCGCTCCGCGATTTCCGTCACCGTGCCGTCCGGCGCGAAGCGGACATGGATCATCACCGTTTCGACTTGCATGTCATCCTCCGTTCAGAATCCCGAGCCGAAGCCCAGCAGTTCGACCTTGATGGCTTCGGTTCCCAGGACCTTGGCCTGGCAGGCCAGGCGTGACTTCGATCCCACCCCCACCATGCTGTCCAAACGCTCGTTCTCCTCCCGCGCGATGCGGGACAGGCCTTTGCGCCCCTCCTGCACGAAGACATGGCAGGTGCCACACGACGCGTTGCCATTGCACTTGTGGGTCAGTGTCTCGTCAGCCGCCAGGATGGCGGCCAGCAGGGTCATGCCTTCGGCGGCGTCTATGGTTTTGCCGGACGGCAGGATGGTGACCAGCGACATGGGGGATAGCTCCTGGAAGTCTTGTCGTGTGTGGGAAAAGAGAAGGGGTCAGTAGATCGCGGCCCCGGCGCCGACGTTGATGGACGCGTCCTTCATCGTCTCCACGATGTGGGCGATCCGGTCCTCGCCGAGGTGGGTGTGGAACGGCAAGGCGACCGCGCGGTCCGCGACCTTCTCCGTGACGAAGAAGTCACCGCGGCGGTAGCCCAGGTCGAAGTAGTGGCGTTGCAGATGCAGCGGCTGGCAAAAGGCGGCGGCCTCGACCTCCGCCAGGCGCAAATCCTCCACGATGGCATCGCGGCTGGAACGGGAGAAGCGGGTGCCCAGCTGCACCAGGTAGAGGAACCAGTTCACCTCGGTGACGTCCGGCCCGATATAGGGATCCTTGATGCCCTCGAAGGACTGGATGTACTTGAAATACAGGTGCTGCACGCCCCGGCGCTTCTCCAGGATCTCATCCAGGCGGCGCAGCTGCGCCAAGCCCAGGGCGGACGCCAGATCGCTCAAGGCCGCCTGATAGGGCGCCGTGCCGCCCACCACCACGGAGGTGCGTTCGGTCAGGCGGTGGCGGCACTGCCGGCGCAGGGCCATGGCGACGTCCGTGTTGTCGGTCACCACCATGCCGCCCTCGCCACAGCACAGCGCGCCGGGTTGGGAGAAATCGAACACGGCCGTGTCGCCGAAGGTGCCGACCAGGGCGTCGCGATAGCGGGATCCGATGGCCTCGGTGCTATCCTCGATCAGGATGAGGCCGTGTTCGGTCGCCAGGTCGCGCAGGGGCCCCCAGGCGGCCGGGTGGCCGTTGGTGTTGGCGGCCACGATGGCGCGCGTGTCGGGCGTGATGCGGGCGGCCACCTTGTCCGGCGCCAGCGTCCCCGCCCAATAGTCGATGTCCGCGAACACGGGCCGCGCACCCGACAGGCTGACGGCGTGTTGCGTCTCGCGGAAGCCATAGGGGGAAACGACGACCTCCTGCCCCGGACGGACGCCGTGGGCCCGCAACGCCATCAGCAGGCCCAGCGTGCCGCTGGCCACCGCCACGGCGTGGCGCCGGCCGAGATAAGCGGCGAACGCCTCCTCGAACGTCTCCGTCACCGCCCCGGCGGCCAGGGTGGGGGTGCGCAGCACCCGCTCCACCGCCGCCAGTTCCGCCGGCGTGATGTCGGGGTCGCTGAGGCGTATCAGTTCTCCCCCCTCAAGCGCCTCGATAGCCAGGGCGGTCATGATCCCACCCGCCGGGCCAGCAGGACGCCAGTGGCGGTGGCGGGCTCATCCGTCAGGCGCACGCAATGCCCGCTGCCGTCCAGCAAATGCACGTCGAAACCGCTGTAGCGACGGAAAGGATCCTCCGTCACGTCCGAGGAATCGCAGCGCGTCCAGGCCAGATGGGGCAGCCGGCGGCGCAGGGTGGCGAAGGCGTCCTCCGCCGGCGCGCCCAGGACGGCGTCCATCGTCCCCAAGTCATCCACGCTCACCGCCATGTCATCCCCCGTCATTGCCAGAACTGCCGGTCGGCATCCACGTTCAGCAGGTCCAGCAGATCGCCCAGCCGGCCGAAGACGCCGTGCGGATCCCAGGTGTCCCGGGCGTGGTCCTTGCGATAGAGCCGCCAGGCGCCCTGGCTGAACCGGATCAGCGCCACGTCGATGATCCCGCCGTCGCGATCCACGTTGCGGGAACAGCAGGGGCTTTCGACGCGATAGCCGCCCTGCACCGGCACGACGCTGGGCCGGACGTAGAGGTAGCGCTGGCGCGCCTGCAACGCGCGTTCGATGCGCTTGCGGTCCACATCGTTGGGATGCCCCGCCACGGAGGACTCTTGCGACGTCGCCATCATGCACATTGCCCCTCCTCTGGCTTTCTCATGACAACGGCATTTGATCGTGACCGCTCAAATGCCCCTCAGACGCCGGGCGCCAGCATCCGCTGGCCTGGCTTCTCCTCGATTTCCAGTCCGCCTCCGGCTCCCCGGAAATCTCCGGCGCCCGCCGTCGTGGGCTACGGCGGCACGAGCCACTGTCTCGTGCCGCTGGTATCAGACAGGAACGATCTCTTCCTCCAGGCAGCCGATCACCCGCTGGTCGGCGAATTCGACCAGGTAGACGGGCGTTCCGCTTTCCACATGGGCGCCGACCTGCACGATCTCCCCCATCGTGCCCGCCGGTTCCAGCAGGGCGTCGGCGGGCGCGTCGGGATAGGTGCCGTCGTTGACCAGGTCGATGACCGTGCGCATGCGCTGTCCCCACCGGTACAGGGGTTGACGGGGTTCGATCATGGCCGGCCACCGGCGGGCTGGCCTGGCACCGGCAGGGCGGTGGGCAGGGGCATGTCGTCCTCGTCGGCGACCGCCAGCACGGCCTCCAGTTCCTTGCGCTTCATACCCACGCGGTTGCCGCTGCCCAGGAATTCGACACCGTAGATGTAGAATTGCTGCAGGAAGGTGCCGATGCTGACGACGTAGCCCTCCTCCCCCTTCCTGGCCAGAATGTCGCCGATCTCCTTGCCGGCGTAGGTGCCGTCGTTGCGGACGGTCGCCGGGAGCGCACCTTTTCCCCGTAGGTGAAGGTCGGCGGATCGACGATCTCCACCACGTCGCTGTCGCGGACGATGTTGCTCATGACACAACCTCCAGCACGGGGGGCTCCAGCATCGGGGCCGTTGTTGGCGGCGACAGGCGCGAGGCCACCATTTCCCGCACCAGGATGTCCTCATCCCGGGCGAGGTCGGCGATCTCCGCCGCGGGCAGGCGGCTGGCGACCTCGAACCGCACGCGCCAGTCGGGATCGCGCTTCAGGCGGGCCAGCAGATCGCCCGGCAGGCGCTTGGACACCTCGTACCGCACATCGGCGTCGGCATCGGCCGCCATGCGGATCAGCCACTCGACCGGCGCGCGGACGGCGACCATGCGGCGCACCTCCGGCTCCTTGTCCTCGATCATGCGGGCCAGCAGGCCGGGGCCGACGCGGCGGGCCACCACCAGGCGCACGTAATAGTCGGGGTCCTGGACCATGGGGATCAGGTCGGCCTCGTCCAGCAGCGTGGCGACACGGATGCGCACCTCGCGGTGGGGATCGTCCCGCAGACGCCGGGCATAGCGCTTGGGCAACCGGCGCGCGGCATTCCAGCGCACCGTCTCCTCCGGGTCGTCCAGCATGGGCGGCAACAGGAAGACATCCGCATGCTTGGCGGCGATGGCCCGCACCTCGAAATGCGGGTGGCCGACGTAGGTGTCGGCCAAGGCCGGGTTCCAGGTGAAGAAGCGGTCGATGCGGCGGGCGTAACGGTCATTCACGCAAGCATGCTTCAGACGGCACCGCCCGGCGGCCAGCAGGTCGCCGTGCCCGCAGGCGCCGCACGAAACCGGCCGCCCCATCCAATCGATAGCCTCGTCGATGTCAGTCATGATCATCCTGCCCCATGCGCTGGATGACATTCAGCAGCACCTGGGCCCCGACCTTGTCGCTGGGATCCAGTTCCAGCAGCTTCAGGACGGCCGCCAGTCCCTCGTCCAGGCCACCCGTGCGCATCTGCAGGTAGGCGTAGCCCTTGAGGGTGAACAGGAAGAAGCGGGGCAACGGCGCGTCGAAGCGGCTGAAATCCGCGTCCGTGGCGACAACCTGGCGCCAGTCGGCGGGGAGTTTGTTGTCCTGTGCCGCCTTGGCCAGGCAGAGACGAGCGATATCCAGGGCGTCCTTCAGCCGGCCTTTGTAGAAATAGAAGCGGTAGAGGGCGATCAGGACGGCGGCATGCCCCGGGGCGGCCAGGCGCGCCTGGCGCAGATGGCGTTCCGCCACTTCATCCAGGTGATACGCCCGGGCGGCTGCGGACAGGTGGTGCGTCACCTCCGGCGGCAATCCGCCCCCCAGCACCGCGGCGGCCAGCCATTCGTCATCGGGGAGGGGCGCCGGCCCATCCCCCTCATCTGGCAATACCACGGCTGTTTCCCCTGCCCACATGGTCCCGCCCCACCCCCGGCTATTGCAGGCGCACGATCGGTGTCGGGGCCGTGGCGCAGGACGCGGCCCTGGGGTCGCGGAACACCAGGCCCGACTGCGCGGCGCCGTCCGCGAAATCGATGGTGACGCCATCCAGCAGCAGGCGGCTTTCCGCCGGCAGGAACAGCCGGACGTCATCGCGCTCCACCACCGCGTCACCCGGCTCCGGGCTCGCGCGCACGCTCATGTCGGCGGACAGGCCGGAGCAGCCGCCGGGGCTCAGCACCAGGCGGAAGCCGGCCTCCGGCCCGCCATCGGCGCGTAGCATGAAACGGATGAAACGGCTGGCCGCGGGTGTGATCGTGAAGGTCATCGCCATCCCCTCAGCTGGCCGCCTGATAGCGGGGATAGGCCGTGTCGATCACGCAGGTGTTGTCCACCGGGCAGACAGCGACACACTGCGGCACGTCGAAATAGCCGATGCATTCGGTGCATTTCTTCGGATTGATGACGAAGGTGCCACCCTTTTCCGAGATGGCCACGTTCGGGCACTCCGCCTCGCAGGCGGAGCAGCTGGTGCATTGCGACGCGATGATCTTGAAAGCCATGGCTGAAGGTACTCCCTTGCGGAAAGACCGGGGCCGGATGCGGCCGGCCCCGGCCATGCGGAACATGGGTCAGGCGGCCACCGTCAGGGCGCCCTGGCGGATGGCGGCGTCACCGCGCGGCGCGTGCGTGATCTCCCCGGCGGCGACCTTTTCCAGGTAGGCCTTGAACCAGGCGATGGCCGATTTCTCGATGAACTCATGGGCGTATTGGTCCACGGGCTCGATGCCCGCCTTCACCAGATCCGCCTTGGGACAGCCGCCGATCTTGGCGACGAAAACCGCGTGACAGTCGTTGATGGCGCGGATGACGGTCTGCAGGCTGTCCTCATCGCCGTAGCCGCCCTGGCAATAGAGGTCGACGCGCCGGTGGCCCACGAACTTGGCCCCGGTGGTGGACAGCTCGTACACCTGGAATTCCTTGGCGTGGCCGAAATGCTCGTTGATCAGGCCGGAACCCTTGGTGGCCACCGCCACCAGCAGGGTGACGTCGCTCTGCGCGCCGGCCAGCGTCGCCAGTTCCTCATGCTTGGCGGCGACCTTGGCCACGCGTTCCTCCTCCACCCGCGCCTGGTAGGCCTTGCGCCCGTCCAGATCGTAGGCGACCTCCATCTCCATGATCTTTTCGGTGGTGAACTCGGCGCTGCGGTCCTCGCCCAGCAGGCCCACGGCGTCGGCCCGGCACTGGCGGCAATGCCGCATCATGTTCATCTCGCCCTCGCAGGCGTCCTGCAGGGCCTTCAGCTCCTGGGCCGTGGGGCCGCGCTGCCCCGTCAGGCCGAAGACGGTGCCGTGCTCGGGGGCGGAGATCAGGGGCATGATGTTGTGCAGGAAGGCGCCGCGCGACTTCACCGCCCGGTTCACCTCCACCAGATGTTGGTCATTGACCCCGGGGATCATGACGGAGTTGACCTTGCACAGGATCCCCCGCTCGGTCAGCATCTCCAGGCCGCGCAGCTGGCGCTCGGTGAGTAGCCGCGCGCCCTCCACGCCCGTGTAGCGCTGGTGGTTCCAGAACACCCACGGATAGATTTTCGCCCCCACCTCGGGATCCACCATGTTGATGGTGATGGTGACGTGGTCGATGTTGTAGCGGGCGATGGTGTCGACGTAGTCCGGCAAGGCCAGGCCGTTGGTCGACAGGCACAGCTTGATGTCCGGCGCCGTCTCGGCGATCAACTCGAAGGTCTTGAACGTCTTGGCCGGGTTGGCCAGCGGATCGCCCGGCCCGGCGATGCCCAGCACCGTCATCTGCGGGATGGTGGAGGCGACGGCCAGCACCTTCCTCGCCGCCTGCTCCGGCGTCAGCCGCTCGCTCACCACGCCGGGGCGGGATTCGTTGGCGCAGTCGTACTTGCGATTGCAGTAGTTGCACTGGATGTTGCAGGCGGGCGCCACGGCCACATGCATGCGGGCGTAGTGGTGATGCGCCTCCTCGCTGTAGCAGGGATGGTTCTTCACCTTTTCCCAGATCTCCGTCGGCAGGTCGCCCTGGCCGGCGGCGGAGCCGCAGCTGGCCTTGCCGCTGCCACCCTGGGTACCGCAGCCCTTGTGCTCAGCCACCTGCTGCATCACGGCGTCGATGGTGACCAGACCGCCAGCGGCCCCGTCCTGCGGTGTCGATGCGTGCATGTCCGTTCCTCATGTTGGGGCCGGCGCCCAGGCGCGGCGATCGTGACTGGAAAGCTTGCTTTACACATTTTGACCAAAGCCACCTGAACCCGTCCCACACTTCAGCAAAGGCCGTGCCACCCCTCGATTTCCGGAAACCGGGCGGAAGCCGTGGGTTCGGCGCCCCTACCCGGACGTGCGGTTACCGACAAACCTCGCGGGGGATCGGACAAGGCGTCCGCTAACCGACAGCCCCGCACAGGATCCCGACCGCCCGCGCCAACGGCACGGCGACAGGCGTCAGGCCCTGGGCCGCGAAGAACTTGACCTCGTTCCGGGTCAGGTCCGCCGGTTCCACCACCACGTAGTGCCGATCGCCCGACCGCTTGGAAACCTGCCGGGCGTAAGTCCGCAACAACTGGTCGTGGAAGCGGCAACCGACGAACAGGAAGCCCCGGCCGCGCCGGCGTTCCTTCACGATGTCGGGAATGGGGGTCTGGATGTCGATCTCCGTCAGGACCTCGACATAGTCGGCGTCGGAAATCAGGAAATTGCGTACGGGGTCCACGCCGCCGTGCGGCTTGTACAACACCGTTTCCCACGTCTCCGCGGCGTCGCGCGCCGTCTCCCTCCCCCCGGCGTCGTAGAAGCGATACCAGCGGTCCTCGCCGATGCCGGCACGGGTGATGCCCTGCACTTCCCCCCAATTGGCGGTGGAGGCCGCCAGGGCGGCGCGCATGGCGCCATCATACCAGGTGTCGACGATCAGCGGCGCGCCAGAGGCCGCCAGGTGATGATGCAGGGCCGTGGGCGCCACCGGCGACCGGAACGCCTCCGCCATCAGGGCGGATACGGTGGAGCGGTGCCGGGTGCTTTCGATGTGCTGGGCCGCGGCCCAGGCGTTGCCTTTGGCGCGACGGGGCAGCGCCACCTTGGCCGCGAAGAAATCGGCCAGCGCCTCATGCGTGGTGGGCGCCGCCACCGGGGACAGGCGGGCCAGCGCCGGGCCCAGGTAGGGAACCAGGGCACCCGAACGCAACAGCCTGGCCAGATCGGCCAGCAGGCGTTCGGCCTCAAGTCCCTCCGATGCCGGGGGAATGGTTGCCAGGGCCGTCATCTCACTCGTCCTCCCCCCGCTTGCGGGCATTGACCGTCACCGGCAGACGCGTGTCGGCCGCCATCTCCGGCAAGTCCAGGACCCAGCCGTTGGCGATGCGGATCCAGCCACCCCACAGATCCTCGCGCTCGGCCTCCACCACCGGCTCCTCCAGGTCCTTCTTCGGCACATAGACGGAAAGGCCGATCTCAGGCGAATGGCGGATCATCACTTTCATCGGGACCGGTCCTTGTCACTGGAAGCGTGCCCCATCGTTTCAGCAAGGGCCGTGCCACGCGCGGAAGCGTTGGAAATCAACGTCTTCCCATGCGCCATCGCGTTGGAAACCCGACAAGGCCTGTCGCGTCCCCTACCGCCGATGGATGCTTTCCCCAGGGAAACGGCCCCTCACCGCGGCCCATGGCGTGGCATGAGGGGTGCAAGTCCCTTCTTGATCCGGCGGCCGCGCCGGGAACACTTCCCCGGACAGGAGGTCCTCATGCCCGACAGCGTCGCCTACACCGACAACCTGCTGAACCTGGCCGCCGTGATCTATCAGCCGGAGGATGACGTGGACACCCTGCTGGCCGATTTCGCCCTGGACCTGCGCGACCGCGGGCGGCGGGTGGGCGGCGTTGTCCAACGCAACCGCAAGGGCGAGTGCGGGCCGGTCAAGCTGATGGAGGTGTTGGACCTGCGCAGCGACCGCGTCATCCCCATCTGCCAGAACCTGGGCCCGGGATCGGCCGCCTGCCGCCTGGACACCGGCGGGCTGGCGGACGCGGCCCTGGCGGTCGCCCAGGCCGTCGCCGACCGGGTGGAACTGGTGATGGTCAACAAGTTCGGCAAGACGGAGGCCGAGGGCCGCGGCCTACGGGCGGAAATCGCCGCCGCCATCGATGCCGGCCTGCCCGTGCTGACCGCCGTGCCCTGGCGCTTTTACGACGCGTGGAAGGCCTTCACCGGCGGATACGGCACCACCCTGGTGTGCGACACCGGGGTGGTCACCACCTGGTGGGAGGATTGGGCCCGCCGTGCCGATTGGCGGCGGGGGAACGCGGTGCCCGCCGCGAACTGACAATGGGAAGGGCCGGTGCCAGCACCGGCCCCGACGCATCGGCGGCCCGCTTATTCCTTGCCAATGATCACGTCCGACGACTTGATGATGGCGGAAACGCTGTCGCCCACCTTCAGATCCAGATCGTCGACCAATTCATTCGTGATCGATGAAGTGATGACCCGACCGGCGGCGATCTCGATCTTCACATGGGCGGTGGTCGCCCCTTTGGTGACGGCCACGACCTTGCCGGCGATGACGTTGCGCGCGCTCAGCTTCATTCCTGTTTCATCCTCAAGTCATTGGTCCATCGGGACCGAAGGCACCCGCTCCTGGCCTTGGCGGGAATTCAGAACTTCTTCACCGGGATGTTGTGTTTGATCAGGGCGTAGCCCACCTGGCGCGGCGTCAGGTTCAGCAACCGGGCGGCCTTGGCCTGTACCCATCCCGCCGTCTCCATCGCCTGGATCAAACGTTCCCGTTCCGACAGGCCGTCGCCCTGCGCCGCCGCGCAGGTTCCCGCCTGCGGGCAGGTGGCCGCGGGGGCGCCCCCGTCCTCCAGCGCGGCGGCCGCCTCGGCCGGCGGCGGCTGGCGGGGCGGCAGGGGTGTGGGCGCCGACGGGCGGGACATGATCTTGAAGGCGCTGCCCGGCCCGATGGCCCCCTTCCACAGGGTGGAGGACAGGCATTCGTCGTGCCGGCAGGCGAAGTCGTCGGCGATGATCCCGGGTTCCCGCGACAGAGTGGCCGTCCGCCGCACGCAGTTCTCCAACTCGCGCACGTTGCCGGGGAAGTAGCAGCTTTCCAGGACGGAATAGGCCGACGCCGTCAGGCTCTTGCGGGTGCCGTGCTCCTCGTTGAAACGCTTCAGGAACTCGCAGGCCAGCAGGGTGATGTCTTCCCGGCGGTCGCGCACCGCCGGCAGGAAGATGGAAACCACGTTGATGCGGTAATAGAGGTCGGCGCGGAATTCGCCCCGCGCCACCGCCTCCTCCAGGTTCTTGTTGGTGGCGGCCACCAGCCGCACATCCACCTTCAGGGTGTTCGTTCCGCCGACACGCTCGAATTCCCCCTCCTGCAGCACGCGCAGCAGCTTGGCCTGGAAGGATGCCGAAATCTCCCCGATCTCATCCAGGAACAGCGTGCCGCGATGCGCCAGCTCGAACCGGCCCTTGCGCTGGCTCAGCGCGCCGGTGAACGCCCCCTTCTCATGGCCGAACAGCTCGGATTCCAGCATGCTTTCCGGCAGGGCGGCGCAGTTCAGCTTCACGAACGGGCCGGCTCGCCGGGGCGACAGGTCGTGCGTCGCCCGCGCGAACAGTTCCTTGCCGGTGCCGGATTCCCCCCGCAGCAGCACGGTGGAATGGCTGCGCGCCACGATCCTGATCTTCTCGATGACCGACCGGATGGCGGGGCTGTTGCCGACGATGCCCTGGGGCCGCGCCTCGCGTTCCGGCCGGGCGGTTTCCGACAATTCCTTTTCCAGCCGGCGCTGCGTGCTCATCAGCCGTTCGCGATCCCGGCCGATCAGGTCGTGCAGGCGCACCGTCTGGCCCACCAGGTTGGCGATCATGACCAGGAAGCGCACGTCCTCGTCCAAGCGGAAGGTCGCCCTGCCTTCCCAGATGCGGTCCAGCGTCAGGGTCCCGATGACGCGGTCCCTTTCCTTGATGGGGACGCCGATGAAGGACACGCGGGAGCCAGCCCCCCATTCCGTCGCCGACCAGTCGTCGAACAGAGGATTGTCGGCGACGTTTTCCACCACGACCGGCATCTGGGTCGTGACGATCTGGCCGATGGCCCGTTCGGGCAGCCGGTCGAAATGGCTCTTGGCGTTCTTTTCCGTCCAGCCCAGGCCCACCACCACCTGGGGCGAACCGTCGTCACCCAGCAGGGCGATGATGCCGTGATGCATTTCCAGGAAGCTGGAAAGCAGCGCCAGGACGTTGGACAGTGTCGTTTCCAGGCGGGCGGGCACCGCCAGGATCTTGGAAATCTCATAGACCCCGTGGAGCGCTATTTCCGCGCGGGAGGAGAATTCGCCGGCGCGCGACCGATCGGCCGCCAAGGGCGGCCGGGATGTCGCGGACGCATGAGAGGCAGAACCAGTCATAGGCATCGCACGAATCCTTTCGTGTCCCGAGGCCTGCCGATGCGGCGGCGCAGCCCCTGCCAACTGCCCGTCCAGTCAAGTACCTGCAAGCAAGCTTCGCAGGTGCAACACGAGACCGCAAGTGAATTCATAATATTCAAATCAGCAAAATACTATGTTCAGCCACCAAACTATTCTTTCGAAGCCCTCTGATTCACAAGGCCGTTATAGTCACCTGTATATCGCGTGGCTTGGCGAAGAAGGGGGACGAGGTGACCAGCGTGTCGGCACCCGCTTTCGCATACGCACCCGCGTTCTGGGCGGTGACGCCACCGGCCGCGGCGACGACCGGCCGGCCGTCCACGCGCCGGGGCAACCGGCGCACCAGCCGGTGCACCGCCTCGGGCGGAAACTTCTCCAGTTGGATGACATCGGCGTGCGCGGCGGCGGCGGCCAGAGCATCCTCCTCGCTGGTCACCTCCACCATGACCGCGCGCTCCGGCGCCGTCCGCTTCAGCCGGGCGATCGCCGCCGCCAAGTCATGCGGCGGATCGAAAAAGACCCGATGTTCGGGGAACAGCAGGATGGTGTCGGAAAGTCCCAGACGGTGAATGTCCCCACCCCCCGCCAGCACCGCCTTGCATGCCAGCTGGCGCGTGTAGGGAACGGATTTGCGGGTGCACAGCACCGCGATGCCCGGGTTGACCACCCGCGCGGCATCGACGATGGCGCGGGTCTCGCTGGCCAGGCCCGACGCCCACTCCATCAGGGTCTGGGCCACCTTCCACCCGGCGTGCAGGGCGGCTGCGGAACCGGTGGCCTCCAGCAGCACGGCATTCCCGCCGTAACGGCATCCGGCGGGTGCCCTGGCGGTCACCACGGCGCCCAGCCGGACCAGCAGGCGGGCGGCCTCGTCCACGCCGGACAGCACCATGTCCGCGCGGGCCTGGAAGCGCATGCGGCCCGGCCGATCACCGATGCCCAGGGCACGGGTGGTCAGGTCGCCGAAGCGCACATCCTCTTCCAGCAGCCGTTCGATGGCGTCCTCGGGGAGGTGCAGCGGGTCACCGACGCCCGCCTCGATGGCCATCAGCCGAACTTGAACAGCACGCCGAAGCCACCCCGGGGATAGTTCCACTCCACCTCCCCGGTCTTGGCGGTCAGCACGCGGCAGGTGCCGCATTCGACGCAACCATCCACCACCGCCTCCACCTGCCCCTTGTCGGTCAGGCTGTAGCAGCCGGCGGGACAGAGGTGGGTCAGCGCCAGCAGGGCCTTGGAAGGCTCGGCATGGGGTTTGATCCTGATGTGCGGGCGCCCCGCATCCACCAGGTAACGGTTCTGGAACAGGCGCTCCTCCACCTTGACGGGCGGGACGCCAGGGGCGCCCGCGCCCCCCTCAGTCGTGTTCATCATCGCCATGACCTCGCCAGCTTGAAGGCGTCTCCGATCAGGCCGGGTAGGCTCCGACCCTTGCGGAACGATTGGAAAATCTGCTTTTCCTTGGCCCGCTTATCGACACCGTCCACCCGGAACCATGTCTGCGCGGCGGCGCTGAGCAGCCTGGGATAGACGCCGAAGATCTGCTTGTTGCGGTGAAGGAAATTCGGGATGCGGCGGTATTTCTTCAAATCCTTCATGACGAAGGTCTCCTCCAGCCGGCGCTGGTATTCGGCCAGGTTGGCCTCTGTCGCCACCTCCCGCCGCCGCTTCAGCCACACCACCGTCTCCCCGGCGATGCGGCCCGTGGTCATGGCGAGGTTGGAGCCCTCGCGATGCACCGCGTTGACGAACTGCCCCGCGTCCCCCACCACGATCCAGCCGTCGCCGTACAGCTGGGGCATGGCGTTGTAACCGCCCTCGGGGATCAGGTGGGCGGCGTACTCCTTGCACTCCGAGCCCTCCAGCAGGGGCCGGACGCTGGGATGCCGCTTGAACGCCTCCAGCAGGCCGTACGGCGTGCGACCGCTTTCGGCGAAGTCGGACACGATGCAGCCGATGCCGATCGAGATGGATTCCTGGTTGGTGTAGATGAAGCCGGTGCCGGTCATGCCGTCGGTGATGGTGCCCATGGCCTCGATCACCACGCCCTCGTTGCCCGTCAGGTTGAAGCGGCTTTCAATCACCTCGCGCGGCAGGAAATGCATCTCCTTGACCGCCAGGGCCACCGTGTCCGGCTTCAGCTCCGGACGCAGGCCGGAGCGCTGTCCCACCAGGCCGTTCACGCCTTCGCCCAGGATGACGACGTCGGCGAAGGCCGTGCCGCCCTGGCGATCGGTGCGCACGCCGATCACCCGCCCCTGCGGATCGCGCAGCAGCTCCGTCACCGTCGTCTCGCACAGCAGGACGGCGCCGGCCTCGCGCACCTTGCCGCTGAACCACTTGTCGAACTGGGCGCGGATGATGGTGTAGCGGTTGGGCTTTTCCTCATTGAAGTCGTCGGACCGGTAATGCATGCCGACGTAGGAGGTGTCGTCCATGGTCCACAGGCGCTGCTCGATCACATGACGTTCCAGCGGCGCGTCCTCGCGGAAATCGGGGATGATCTTTTCCAGGGCGTCGGCGTACAGGATGGCCCCCTGCACGTTCTTGGACCCCGGATATTCCCCCCGCTCCAATTGCAGGACCTTCAGGCCTTCCTTGGCCATGGTGTAGGCCGCGGCGTTGCCGGAGGGACCGGCCCCCACCACGATGGCGTCGAACTTGTCCTTGATCATCACGGGGGCCTCCTTCAGCCGGCGAGGCGGTTGACCGACAGATGCGCCTGGAACGCCCGGGTCAAGGCCGGCAGCAGCTCAATCGCGTCCGCCACCACGCCCAGGTGGGCGAATTCGAAAATGGGGGCGTTGGGGTCGGTGTTGATGGCGACGATGGTATCCGCCCCCTCCACCCCCACGCGGTGCTGGATGGCGCCGGAGATGCCGGCGGCGATGTACAGCTTGGGCCGGATGGTCTTGCCCGTCTGGCCGATCTGGCGGTCCGCCGTGATCCAGCCCTTCTGCACCAGGGGGCGCGACCCGCCATAGTCGCCGCCCAGCACCTCGGCCAGCGCCCGGACCAGCTGGAAGTTCTCCGCCGAACGCAGGCCCAGGCCGCCGGCGACAACGATGTCGGCGTAGGCCAGCTGCGCCTTGTCGCTTTCGCGGTCGGCGATGAAGCGCAGCACCTTGGTGACCACGTCCTCCTCCGCCAGGTTCAGCGGGTGTTCGACGATACGGCCCCAGCGCCCCGGTTCCCGCGCCGGCATGGCCATGACGCGCGGGCGCACGGTGGCCATCTGCGGCCGGTAGTTCAGCGTCAGGATGGTGCACAACAGGGACCCGCCGAAGGTGGGCCGGGTGGCGGCCAGCGAGCCCTCGTCGTCGATGGCCAGTTCCGTGCAGTCGGCCGTCAGGCCCGTCTGCAACGTGGTGGCGACGGACCCCGCCAGATCACGCCCCAGGTTGGTGGCGCCCAGCAGCAGGATTTCCGGCTGGTGGGTGTTGACCAAATCGGTCATGGCCCGGGTGTAGGTCTCGTTGCGGTAATGGGCCAGGACGGGGTCCGTCACCGTGTAGACCAGGTCGGCGCCATGCTCGAACGCCGCGGCGGAGGTGGTGGCCGCCGTCAGGCTGTCCCCGGACAGGATGACACCCGCCAGTTCCACGCCGCGCTTGTCGGCCAGCTTGCGCCCCTCGCCCAACAGTTCGAGGGACACCGGGTGGACGATGCCGTGCTCGCATTCGACCACCACCCAGACATGGCGGTAGGCCTTGAAGTGTTCGGGCAGCTCGCGCTTGGTGCCCGCCCGGCCGGCGGCGGGGGCGGGCCTGGGTGGGGCGGCGTTGGGTGCGTCGGTCATCGTCTTGCTCTCCCTCGGGGCGGCCGGGCTCACTGGCCGGCGGCGAACCGCAACAGGTCCTCTTCCAGCATCGGCCGGGTCCGGAAAATCGTGGTCATGACCTCGACCGCCAGCTCGTCGGCGGAACGGTCGGCCGTGGGCACCTGCTGCACCTTTTCCGCCCGCGCCTGGGGGGCGAACACCTTCTTGACGATGGTGGGCGACCCTTTCAGGCCGCACCGCGCCAGCTCGGTGATGCCGGCATCCGCCGCGCTCCACCGCACCACCGGGGCACGAGCGGCGCGATAGGCGTCGTCCAGGCTGCCCCGGCGGATTTCGTTCACCCCTTCCAGCATGGTGATCAGCACCGGCATGCGGGTGGCCAGCACCTGCATGCCGCCCTCGGCCCGCCGTTCCACCGTGATGGTGCCGGCGGCCGGATCAAGGTCGGCGATGCGGGCGACATAGGTCAGCTGGTTCAGGCCCAAGCGCTTGGCGATGCCGGGCCCCACCTGGGCGGTGTCGCCGTCGATGGTCTGCTTGCCGGTGAAGACGATGGGCACCTCGCCGAACTCCCGCCCGATCTTGGCCAGCGCGGCGGCCAGGGCGAAGCTGGTGGCCAGCGTGTCGGACCCGGCGAACGCCCGGTCGGTCAGCAGCACGGCGCGGTCGGCGCCGAAGGTCAGCGCCTTGCGCAGCGACTCCTCCGCCATGACCGGGCCCATGGTCAGGACCGTCACCTCGCCCCCCAGCCGGTCGCGCAGGCGCAAGGCCTCTTCCAGCGCGAACAGGTCATAGGGATTGATGATGGTGGGCACCCCCTGGCGCATGATGGTGTTGGTAACGGGATGGACGCGGATCTGCGCGCTGTCCGGTACCTGCTTCATGCAGACGACGATGTGCATCACGGGGGTCCTTTCCCTTGACCGTTACGTCCATTGGTTGGCAAGGGCCGTGCCAACTGGGAAGAAGCATCTAAGCCATTGGAATTTCTAGGGAACCCATCGCGGCGGGTTTGGCGGCCCCGCCATTTTGTCGGATAGGCGACAGGCCTGTGTCGTCTCTCCGCCCCAATCGGCCTACGTCCCCTTCGCCGGTTCCAGCGCCGCCAGCGGCACGAAGGGCTTGGGCGCCGGTTGCTTGGGCGCCACGGCGTCGCGATGCACCTTGAACAGGCGTTCCGCGATGGGGGTGGAGGCCACGAAATCCTGGTAGGCCTGCTCCAGATGGCTCCGGCACAGCATCCGGATGTCAGCCTCATCCAGGCCGGTGAAGGCATCCTCGGCCTCGCTGCCGCGCAGGTACTGGCCCATGCGGCGCAGGATGTGCAACCGCGCCACGCCGACGACGGCGGCATCGTACGGCACCTCCAGGAACACGAAGAAATCCTCGGCCGATGACAGCCGCGACAGCTCATCCAACACGCCCATGGTCCCTGTCCTCAGGTTCGGGTTCGTATGAAAGCCGGCCCTGGGTGTGGGCCAGGCGCACCTCCAGGAAGGCGATGCGGTCCAGCATCAGGGTCAACGCCTCGCCCACCGGATCGGGGATCAGGTGATGGTCCAGGTTTATGCGCCCGCCGGGGCGGCCGGCGGCACCCCGGCGGGCGCGCGGGGCGCGCACCAGCCGGCCGGGAATGCCGACCACGGTCATCTCCGGCGGCACATCCTCCACCACCACGGAATTGGCGCCGATGCGGGCCCCCGCGCCCACGCGGATGGGCCCCAGCACCTTGGCCCCCGCGCCGATCAGCACGCCCGACCCGATGGTGGGGTGACGCTTGCCCGGCGACCAGCTGGTGCCCCCCAGGGTGACGCCGTGATAAAGGGTCACGTCGTCACCCACCTCCGCCGTCTCGCCGATCACCACGCCGGCGCCGTGGTCGATGAAGAAGCGCCGGCCGATACGGGCGCCCGGGTGGATGTCCACATTGGTCACCAGCCGCGCGAACCAGGACAGCAGGCGGGCCGGAAACCGCAGGCCCCGCCGCCACAGCCGGTGCGCCACCCGGTGATGGATGACGGCGTGCAGCCCCGGATAGGTCAGGACGATTTCCAGGCCGTGGCGGGCGGCGGGATCACGCGCCTTCACACAGGCGACGTCCTCGGCCACCAGGCGCCACAGTCCGTTGCCACGTGTCATGACACCCCCCTCCCGCTGGCCGGCTCAATCGCCGGCGGCCTCATAGAACTTCAGCAACTCGCCCTCGTTGATGGGGCGCTTCCACGCCACGGCGCAGTTGCGCACCTCATCCAGCACGCGGCGGGCGCGAGCCTCGTCGGGCGACAGGCCCAGCGCCGCGAGGGCGTTGTTGATGGCCGCCATGCCCGAATGCTTGCCCAGCACGATGGACCGGACACGGCCGAACCAGGCGGGGTCGATCGCCTCATAGCTTTCCGGGTCGCGCAGCAGGCCGGAAACATGGATGCCGGATTCATGGGCGAATACGGCGGAACCGACGATGGACTTGGCCACCGGAATGGGACGGCCGGCGGCGGCGGCCACCAGTTCGGCCAGGCCCGTCAGCTGTGTCAGATCCACGCCCGTGCGCCGTCCGGCAATGGGGCCCAGGGCCGCCACCACCTCTTCCAGCGCGGCGTTGCCCGCCCGCTCCCCCAGGCCCAGGACGCAGACGCTGGCGTGCGTGGCGCCACCGCGCACCGCCGCCAGCGTGTTGGCCGTGGCCAGGCCCAGATCGTCGTGGCCGTGGAATTCCAGCTCCAGGTCCGTCTCGGCGCACAGCTGGCGGAAAATCTCATGCGTGCGGAAGGGGTCGAGGATGCCCACCGTGTCGGCGAAACGGAAGCGGTGGGCGCCCGCCTCCTCCACCGCCGCGACGACGCGCAGCAGGAAGTCCATGTCGGCCCGGCTGGAATCCTCGCCGCCCACGGCCACCGCCAGGCCGCGGTCGCGGGCGTAGGACACCACCCGCCGGATACGGGGAATGATGTCCTGCCGGCTGACCTGCAGCTTCACCCGGATCTGACGGTCGGAGACGGGGACGGACAGGTTGACCCGCTTCAGCCCGGTGCGCAGGGCCGCGTCCACGTCGGCCTCGGTCATGCGGCACCAGGCGATGGCGGCGGCCTGGCCCAGGGCGGCGCCGACCTCGGCCATGGCGTCGATCTCGGCCGGACCCATGGCGGGGATGCCGGCCTCGATCTCGTCCACGCCGGCGGCCTCAAGCTTGTGGGCGATGGCCACTTTCTCCGCCACGGTGAAGGCGACGCCGGGCGCCTGTTCGCCATCGCGCAACGTGCTGTCATTGATGACGATGGGCGGGGCCTTGAGCATGTCGCGTCTCCTTGAATCCGGGTTCAGGCGAAGGTGGGGGTGCGGTCCCGCCAAAGCGGCGACGCGGCGCGCAGCCGGCCGATGATATCGGGCAGCGTGTCCAGGACGGCATCCACGTCCGGGCCGGCGCTGTCGCGGGAGAACGAGAAGCGGATGGCGCCGCGGATGGCGCCGGCCGGCACGCGCATGGCGCGCAGCACGTGCGACGGCTCCATCCCGCCGGACGCGCAGGCTGAGCCGGACGATACGGCGATGCCCGCCCGGTCCAGCATCAGCAGCACGGCGTCGGCGTCGACATAGTCGAAGGCGATGCAGGCCGTGTTGGGCAGGCGGTCGGCCAGGTTGCCAAGGACGCGGGCGTGGCCGATACGGGCCAGCACCCCCTGTTCCAGCCGGTCGCGCAAGCCGCCGATCCAACCCTGTTCCGTTTCCAAATAACGCGCGGCCAATTCCGCCGCCCTGCCCAGGCCAACGATGCCGGGCACGTTTTCGGTGCCGGCGCGACGGCCCCGTTCCTGCCGGCCGCCGCGCAGCAGGGGCCGGAAGGCCACCCCCTTGCGCAAATACAGGCCACCGATGCCCTTGGGCCCGTGCAGCTTGTGGCCCGACAGCGACAACATGTCGATGGCCGTGTCCTGAAGGCGGAGAGGCAGGCGGCCCACACCCTGCACGGCATCGGTGTGGAACAAGGCGCCGGCGGCGCGCGCCTGCCGCGCCAGCGCCTCCACCGGGAACAGGCTCCCCGTCTCGTTATTGGCCCACATGACGGAGACCAGGGCCGTGCGCGGCCCCAGCGCCCGCTCGAAATCGTCCATGTCCAGGCGGCCGTCGCCGTCCACCCCGACCACGTGCACCTTGATGCCGCGCGTCTTTTCCAGATGCGCCACCAGGGCCAGCACGGCCGGGTGTTCCACCGCCGTCGTCACAATCTCATCCCGGCCAGGCTGGCTTTCCAGGGCCGACAGGATGGCGGTGCTGTTGGCCTCCGTCCCGCCGGAGGTGAAGACGATCTCATGATCATGGCCCGCCCCCAGCAGGGCCTGCACCTGCCGCCGCGCCAACCGCACCCCATCCGCCGCCGTCGCCCCAAAGGCATGGCCGGACGAGGCGTTGCCATACCGCTCCGTGAAATAGGGCAGCATGGCCGCCACCACTTCGGGATCGGTGCGGGTGGTCGCGTTGTTGTCGAGGTAGACGGGCCGCATGACACCTCCTCCCCTCAGTGCGGTTCCACACCCCGGCCCAAGACGGGGACCAGGCGCACGAAGGCGCCCAATCGCTCCACCACCCGGGCCTGGATGCCATCCAGCGTGGTGGCGCTGAGCCGGCACAGGACGCAGGCGCCGGTCAGCCGGACGCGCACGATGTCGCCGTCCACCTCCAGCAGTTCGCAGTCGCCGCCGTCGCGCTGAAGACCGGGGCGGATTTCGGCGATGGCGTCGCGGATGATCCGCACGCGGCGGTCCTCGGCACCGTCCATGACCGCCCGGTCGGCGGCCAGATCATCGGTCGTGGGGGTCAGCATGGGCGGCCCCTCAACCGAAGGACTTGCCGCAGCCGCAGGCGGACTTGGCGTTGGGGTTGTCGAAGGTGAAACCGGACCCTTCCAGCGCCACGACGAAATCGATGGTGGTGCCGTTCAGCAGCTCATGGCTTTTGGTGTCGACGAAGACCTTGACGCCATCCTGGTCGATGACGGTGTCGTCCGCCTCGGCCTCGCCCGCCAGGCCCATCATGTATTTGTAGCCGGCGCACCCGCCGGCATCGACGCTGATGCGCAGGCCCCCCGCGGGGTTTGCGGCGCCGGCGATGGCGCTGCGGACGGCGTTCAAAGCGCTGGAGGTCAAGGTGATCATGAGGGACACCTGCGATGGTTGCGGGTTGGTGACCCTCAGCCTCAGCAAGGTGCATGCCAGAAGGCAGATCGTTGGAATATATGAATTTTCCCGGCAAAACGCTGTTGCCTTTACCCCGACGATGTCGGGTTTGCGACAGGGGCGTTTCCTGCAAGCGGACGGGGGACGGCGCAGGAAACCCCGCGAAACCAAGGGGTACGGCCGGCGCGCGTCGGCCGGCAAAGCGCTTGCAAAGGGGAACACCGGGGCCCGATCCCGCGGGCCATTCCAAGAAGCAGGAGCCCCCGTTGACCACCATCGAGAACACCGCCCTGGCCCGTCTGGCCAAGGAAGACCGGCTGATGAACGCCGTGCTGAAGGCACCGACCACGAAGCCCGGCCGCTTCGGCTTTCGTGGCGACATCGCGCTGAAGTTCCAGCCGCACATCGCCGATGAAAAGCGCCCGCCCGAGTACAAGCTGGAACAGGTGCTGACCTTCGCGCAGGAGGGGGAGGCGACCATCCCCGTCCTGGCGGGCTACATCCATTCCTTCGCCTACCTGAAGGACGTGGCGGAGGTGCTGGCCGGCCTGCTGCGGCCCAATGGCAAGTACTTCATCTTCTGCAACAACATCGATCTGCTGGCCGGCTACCAGGTCACGCTGGACGGCATCCCCTACACGGTCCTGCCTTGCGATAAATCCACCGTATGGAAGGAGATGATGGATCTGATGGGCGTCGACAAGAACGACATCAAGAAGCTGGACACCGCCGGCAAGCTGGATGTGTTGCTGGAAATCAGCCTGCGCTTCGACCGGCGCTATCCGGCGCTGAGCTTTGAGGACGGTGTGGCGCAGATGCTGCCGGTGAGGAACCGCAACGAGAACCGGCCGGTTTGAGGCCAGGGCCGCCTTACGCCCCCGCCTCCTCCACCAGGGTGACGCCGGTGACGCAGATATCCCCGTCGACGACGGACAGCGCCACCGGCACCAGGCCCCGCCCTTTGCACGGGCCGTCCACGCACACGCCGGTGGCCAGGTCGAACAGGGCGCCGTGCTTGCCGCACATCAGCCGCGTGCCGTCACCGTCCAGGAACTGGTTACGCTCCCAATCCAGATGCACGTCGTTGTGCGGGCAGCGGTTGACGTACCCCACCACCTGGCGCCCCCACCGCACCACGACGATGGCCCAGGGGCGGTGCGTGCCGTCGCCGTCGACGCGCAGCAGCTGGAACCCCCAGGCCTTGCGGCTGGGGATCTCGTCCAGCCGGCAAAGGACGTAAGCCAAATCCGGATCGGCGGACGGCAGCGCGGCGGTCATGGGCGGGCACCTCCGATGGCAGCGGTCAAAAGGCGGGCACGGGGCGGCCGGAGCGGACGTGGGCCAACATGGCCTCGCCATCCTCCGCCCCGAAGCAGGTGTCGAAGTCGTCGCAATCGGTGCAGACCGGGGCGGTGCACAGGGTGAAGCCCTCCGCCCGGCAGATCATCCGGTACAGGAACTTCTTCCATTTCATGTCCTGGCGGTTGCGATCCGCCAAGCCACCGAAGTGGCGGCGCATCAGCGCCGACAGCTCCCCGCGGTCGCGCAATCCCAGATCCTGCCAGAGGTGGTTGGGGCGGCTGCACCGCCGGGCCACCATGGCCGCCAGGTCGCGCTGCAGGTCATTGCCGTCGCCCGCGTACATCCACAGCAGATCCCGCACCGCCATCTCATCATCACCCAGGTTGGCGGGACCGCCGGCCAACGCGGCGATGGCCGGCCACGCGCCCGGGAACAGGCGGCGGACCAGGCTTTCCAGGGCGGCCCCGTCCAACCCGGCGCGCGCCGGCAACGACCCCGCGCCCATCACCGCCTCGGTCCAGGCCAGCGACAGGATGCTGGCGGTGACGTGCAGGTCGAACGGGTCACCCGCCGCCACCGCCCGCCCCATCAACAGGCCATAGGCATCGGCGGGGCGCATCGGCGACCTCACGCGGCGTCCGCCGCCAGGGGCGCGTGGGTCTGGCAGTTGGCGGGACAGACGCGGGCGCAGGCCCGGCAGCCGACGCAGGCGCCGGCGTCATCCATGACCATCACCTTCTTCTCGATCTCGTCATCGTCGTCGTCGCCGCCGAGGTCGACCATCTCGCCGTCCTCGGTGATGCCCTTCAGCACCATCACCCCCCGGCCACAGACCTTGAAGCACCGGCCGCAGCCGATGCAGCGCTTGGCGTCGATGGCGATCAGGAAGTCCGGCTGCCAGGCGCGGCCGTCGCGGGTCAGGGATGACATGGGCTTTCCCTCCTCCTCACGGTGCCACGGACAGCTGGCCGGCGCCGGCCCAGGCGGCTTCCGCCGTCTTCAGGTCGGCGCGTTTGCGTTCCAGCACGGCGAAGGCCTCATGGGCGCGCTGGGCCACGTCCAGGATGGATGGCCAGTTGACGGGCAGTTCCTCCGACAGGTCGTGCAGGTCCATCTTGGCCTGCATGGCCTTGGCCGACAGCTTCTTGATCTCGGCCTTCAACGCCTCGACGTCACTCATGCCATCCTCCCCCTTGTTCAATACCGGGCGACTTCGGGGAAGCGCCCGATCATGTCCACGCCCGCCTGGACGTATTTCGCCCCCTCCTCCGCCAGCTTGGCCAGGGTGTCGAAACCGAAGCGATGGACGTCGCGCAGTTGCTTGTTCACCGCCACCAGCCGGCCGCCGATCAGCACCATGCGGCCGAAGCCCTCGTGGCTCATCTTCAGCATGGGCGACACCATCACGCCCGTCGCCTGCTCGATGCCGAGCGCCACGGCGTTGAAGAACAGCTCCAGCCGCCAGAGGGTCTCGGGGTCGGGATCGCCCAGGATGGGCAGTTGCCGGCGCTTTTCCCGATCGATCACATAGGGGGCCAGCAGATCCAGGTCGGGCTTCCCCTCCCACATGCCATGGGCATCCTGGGCGCGCCAGACCATGACCAGGGTGCGGATGAACGGGCTTTGCGCCGCCGCCACATCGGGCGGCAATTCCAGAACGTCGGACATGGTCTTCCCTCAATCCTCCAAATCCAGGGGGCGGGCGCCCCCTTGGCCATGGCTTTGCGCAGCCAGGGCGGCGGCGTGCCGTTCAGGACGGCGCGCAGCCGTTCCAGCAGATCCTCGATGGGTTCGGGCTGGGTGACCTTCATGGGGTGGATGTTGCTGGCGACGACGCGGGCCGCCCCCGACCCGCCGATGGCGGCGACGTAGAGGATGGCGCAGTCCTTGATCGCCTCGATCTTGGGCGCCAGCTTGTCCTCGTTGCCGTCCTCCTGCAAATCACCGGCGAACTCCACCGCCTGCAGCAGGCGATAGCCGTCGGGATCCAGTTCGTAGATGGCGATGTTGCGGGCCCAGCCGAAATGGGCGTCGACCCGCTTCATGTCCTGGGTGGCGAAGGCGACCTTCATGCGGCTTCCCCTTTCTCATCCTCCACCACCCGCCAACTGTCGGGTGTGGGTTCGTGGTGGCGCTCATGGTCGGCGATCAGCAGGTTGCTGATGGCGAAGATCAGGTCGCGGGTGCCGCGATACCCCACCGACACCAGGTGTCCCGCCCCCAGGCGGTCGAACATCGGCAGACCCATGCGGAAGAAGGGGATGCCCAGCCGTTCCGCCGCCTGGCGGCCATGGGAATGGGTGACCAGCAGATCGCAACCGCGCTCCGCCGCCCGCCGCTCCAGATCCTCCAGGTCGCCGATCAGCACCTCATCCGCCGGCACGCCGGCCAGCACGGCCGAATGGGTGGTGGTGACGGCCGCCGTGATGTGCGCGCCCATCCCGTGCAGCATGCCGCCCACGTCGGCCAGAAGGTCCGGCTCCGCCCCGATGGCCAGCTTGCGGCCACCAATGTGGAAATGTCCGTCCAGCATGGCGTCCACCAGCTGTCCGCGCTGCCGCCGGTACTTGGGCGGCACCGGACGGCCGCTGATCTCCGACAGCGCCATGATGAACTCGTCCGCCGGACCCAGGCCACACAGACGCTGGAACAGGCGGAAGGGGACGCCGGCCCTGTCATGCAGGGCCTGGGCCGCCGGCCGCATCTGCTCGCCGATGGCGATGGCCCAAGCGGCGTCGCCCAGGCCCCTCACCTCGTCCACGCCGATGCCGCCGATGGTGGTGGGCGTGAAGTCGTCCGGGATGTGGCCATCCAGCGATCCCGCCAGGTCGGGCAGGAAACGGGGCTCAAGGCCGAAATCCTCGAAGATGGCGCGCAGTTCGTCCAGGTCGCCCGGCGTCATGTGGCAACCGGGCAGGACGGCCACCTTGGCCGGGTCGCGCACGGTATTGGCCGGCGGCGGCGCCACCAGTTCCTGCACCATGCGGGTGACGGCCTTGGACCAGCCGTCCTGGAAGGCGTCCTTGAAATCGGGGGTGGAGACATAGACCAGCGGCAGGTCCGCCACCTCGGCATGGGTCGCCCGCACCTGGCGGATGTAACCCTCCACATCGTCGCCCTTGATCTCGGTGACGCCGGTGGAACAGATGCCGATGATCTCCGGCTTGGTGCGCTTGTGGATGTTCAGGATGGCCTGTTCAACGTTGTCGTAACCGCCCAGCACGGTGGCGACCTCGCTCATCGCCGTCGTCTGCAAGGGGATGGCCTCCTTGAAGTGGCGGACGAACAGCACCAGCCCGAAGGAGGTGCAGCCCTGCGACCCGTGCAGCAGGGGCATGGCGCCGCGCAGGCCCATGAAGGCCAGGGCGGCGCCGATGGGCTGGCTCATCTTCAGCGGGTTGACGGTGCAGGCCTTCTTGATGTGGGTGACGGTCGCCATGGCCCCTACTCCGCCGCCAGGGCCGGCAAGGACGCCAGCACGTCCGCCACCCGGCCGGCGCAGCCGCCGCAGCCGGTGCCGGCCGCCGTGTGCCGGCGCACATCCTCCACGCTGGACAGGCCGTGGGCGCGGATCGCGTCCTCCATCGTGCCCCGGTCCACGCCCTTGCAGGTGCAGACCGCCCCCGAGCGTCGCGCCTGTTCCGCCGCCCCCGGATCAGCCGCCAGCGCTTCCGCCTCCGCCATCAGCTGGGCGTCGGCGCGGGCCTGCCAGGTGTCGGCCGGGTCGTCCCAGGGGGCCGGTCGCCGCACCTGTTCCCACACCGGGTTGAACAGCGTCTTGGCGATCTCCTCCACCAGCTTCACCATGCCGACATAGCCCATGTAGGCGTGGTGGCGTTCCTGGTTGATGTCCAGCCAAGGCATGGCGGCCTTCAGGGCGATGAACTGCGACCGGCCGCCCGACAGCATGATGTCCGCCTTGGCGTCCTTCAGCAGGCGATACATCTCCCGCGGGGTCATGTCCTCGATCATGTGGGCGTCCTGGCCCATCAGTTCCTTGATGCGTTCCTTGTCTTCCTTGGTGGATTTCTTGACGCTGGTGCCCACCAGCTCCAGCCCGGCCTCCTGCAGGGCGGCCACCACCGACCAGGACTTCACCCCGCCGGTGATCAGCAACACCTTCTTGCCCTGGAAGCGGGGCTTGTAGGGCGCGATGGCGGCCCAGGCGCGCGTCTCCTCCCGCGCCACCACGGCCTCAACCCGGTCCAGCAGCTCGGCCGGGGCGCCCCGATCCACCAGCAGGCGGGCGATCTGGCGCAGGCTGTCGCTGGTGTCCTCGATGCCGTAGAACGATCCCTCGAAGAAGGGGATGCCGTAGCGTTCCTCCATCTTGCGGGCCACGTTGATCATGGCCTTGGAACAGACCATCATCGCCGCCCGCGCCCGGTGGGAATAGGCCACCTCGCGATAGCGCCCATCACCGGAAATGCACGACAGGATACGGATGCCCAATTCGTCCAGCAGGGGCTTCACCTGCCACAGCTCGCCCGACAGGTTGTATTCGCCGATGATGTTGATGTCGTAGGGCGTCGTCTCGTCCGGCTCCTCCGTGCCGATGACATGGTCCAGCAGGGCCTCGCCCGCGAGCTTGTTGCCCAGGTTCTTCGGGCCGACGAAGCCCGGCGAGTTGATGGGGATGACCGGCTTGCCGAACTTCTCCCGCGCCGCCTTGCAAACGGCGTTGATGTCGTCACCGCTCATGGCCGGGATACAGGTCTGGTAGACGAAGACGGCCGGCGGATCGTATTTCTCGACGACCTCGCGGATGGCCTTGTACAAGCGCTTTTCCCCGCCGAAGACGATGTCCGTCTCGTTCATGTCGGTGGTGAAGCCTGTCCGCCACAGGGTGGGGCCGGACGACTTGGCGCCGCGGTTGTCCCAGGAGTTGCCCTCGCAGGCGATGGGCCCATGGACCAGATGGGCCACGTCCGTCAGGGGCTGCAGCGCGATCTTGGCGCCGTCGAAGGCGCAGCCGCCCGCCGCCCCGCCCGGCTGCAGCTGCTTGGTGCAGCCTTTCTTGCGCTCCGCCGCCGACTTGCCGGCGTTCTTGGCGCAACCGGGCTCGTTGAAGACGTCCTGGATGGTGGCGGACAGCGAACTCATTTCCGTGTTCCTCACCTGAACGGGTCAAGAAGCGCCGCGCCGCCAGCCCCGATGGGGAAACCCCAGGGGGGACAAAGCGGCGCGGCCAGGACGCGAGCGCCTTTGGGGAAGACGCCACGGAGAGGCCGAGACCGCCGTCAGCGGATGATGTCGAAGCTGTAGTCGCTCTTCGACGGCACGTTGGTGCTGCGGTCGATCTCGTCGAAAAGCTTGTCCAGGATCGTCACCAGCACGTTCAGCCCGCCCTGATACCCCCACAGCGGATAGCGGTGGTGATGGTGCCGGTCGAAGATGGGGAAGCCGATGCGGATCAACGGCGTGCCGGTGTCGCGCTCCAGGTACTTGCCGTAGGTGTTGCCGATCAGGAAATCCACCGGCTCGGTGAACAGCAGGGACCGCAGGTGCCACAGGTCGCGGCCGGGGTAGACGTGGCAATTCTTCCCGAAGGGGGAGCTGTCGAACAGCGCCTGCACCTTCTCCGCCCACGCCTTGCCGCCATTGGTGGCCAGCACATGCGTCGGTTCCGCCCCAAGCTCCAGCAGGAAGGCGGCCAGGCCCAGGCACAGATCCGGGTCGCCGTAGATGGCGAACTTCTTGCCATGGATGTGGGCGCTGCTGTCGGCGATGGCGTCGACCAGCCGCCCACGCTCACGCTCCAGCGCCTCGGGGATTTCCACGCCGGCGAGGTTCGCCAGCGCCATCAGGAAGCGGTCCGTGCCAGCCACGCCCACCGGGTGGTTGAAGGCCACCACCTCCTGCCCATGCGCCTTGATGAAGGGCAGCGTCTTCTCCGTGCAGTATTCCTGCATGGAAATGGTGGCCTTGGCGTGGAGGGCGTTGGCCGCCGCCTCCAGGGTGGTGCCGCCGTCGTACATGCGGAACTCCCCGTCCGTGGGGGTGTCCCAGACGTCGCTGCTGTCGCCCAGGATGGTGTAGTCGATGCCCATCAGGCCGAAGATGCGCTTGATCTCGCGCAGGTTGCCGACGGTGTAGCCGTCGAAGCCGCCGATGAAGTTGATCTTGCCGTTGGGCTGGCGTTCCAGCTTGGGCGCGGTGCCGGCCTTGCCATCCCAGAAATGCTCCAGGATGCCCTTCATCACGTTGTCGTAGCCGGTGACGTGGCTGCCGACGAAGGCGGGCGTGTGGGCGAAGGGCACGTCGTATTCGGCGGGGACGGAGCCCTTTTCCTTGGCCGTCTTGATGAAGGCGTTCAAATCGTCGCCGATCACCTCGGCCATGCAGGTGGTGGAAACGGCGATCATCTTGGGCTTGTACATGGAATAGGCGTTGGCCAGGCCGTCGATCATGTTGTTCAGCCCGCCGAACACGGCCGCGTCCTCGGTCATCGATGACGACACGCAGGACGACGGTTCCTTGAAATGGCGGGAGAAATGGCTGCGGTAATAGGCGACGCAACCCTGCGACCCGTGCACGAAGGGCAGCGTGCTCTCAAAACCCACGGCGGCGAAGACGGCGCCCAATGGCTGGCAGGCCTTGGCCGGGTTGATGGTCAGCGCCTCGCGGGCGAAGTTCTTTTCCTGGTACTCGGGCGTCTTGGCCCATTCCCGGATGCGCTCGACCTCCGCCGGGTCGCGCCGGTTCTCGAACTGCTGGCGCTTGTTGGCCAGCATCTCCTGGTATTCGGGGCCACGGAACAGCTCGAAATGATCGAGCACGTGTTCTGCACTCTGCGTCATGATGGAAACCTTTCCGAAGAACATCGCCCGGTACGGCGTCGCCCGGGCGGGCCGCCTTATTCGGCGGCCAGCAGGCGGGGTTGGGCGCTGCCCTTCCAGGGCGCCTTGGCCATCTTCCAGACGGGGGCGTTGATGGCCATGTCCATGTCGCGGGCGAAGATGGCGAAGCCGTCATAGCCGTGATAGGGGCCGGAATAGTCCCAGGAATGCATCTGGCGGAAAGGCACGCCCATCTTTTGGAAGACGTATTTCTCCTTGATGCCGGACCCCACCAGGTCTGGTTGGATGCGTTCCACGAACTTTTCGAACTCGTACCCCGTCACGTCGTCGTAGATCAGCGTGCCGTCCTTGACGTAGTGCTGGGCCGTGCGCTGGTAGTCGTCGTTGTGGCCGAATTCATAGCCCGTGCCCACGACCTCCATGCCCAAATCCTCATAGGCGCCGATGACATGGCGGGGGCGCAGGCCGCCCACGAACAGCATCACCGTCTTGCCTTCCAGGCGGGGGCGATACTTGGCGATGACGTCGTCCACCAGCGCCTGGTACTTGGCGATGACGCGCTCCGCCCCTTCCTTGATCTTGTCATCGAAGTAGCTGGCGATCTTGCGCAGGGATTCGGCGATCTTGCTGGGGCCGAAGAAATTGTATTCACACCAGGGAATCCCGTACTTCTCTTCCATATGCCGCGAGATGTAGTTCATCGAGCGGTAGCAGTGCAGGACGTTCAGCTTGGCCTTGGGTGTGTTCTCCAGCTCCGCCAGGGTACCGTCGCCCGACCACTGGGCGATGACGCGCAGGCCCATCTCCTCCAGCAGGATGCGGGACGACCAGGCGTCACCGCCGATGTTGTAGTCGCCGATGATCGCCACGTCATAGGGGCTGGACTCGAAGGCGGCGGGCTTGCCTTCCGACTTGTCGAACACCCAGTCGCGGATGGCGTCGTTGGCGACGTGGTGGCCCAGCGACTGGGACACGCCGCGGAAACCCTCGCAGCGCACCGGCACGATGGTCTTGCCGCCGTATTCCTTGGATTTGGCCTTGGACACGGCCTCGATGTCGTCCCCGATCAGGCCGATGGGGCATTCCGACTGGACGCTGATGCCGTTGTTCAGGGGGAACAGCTCCTGGATCTCATCCATGATCTTGGCCAGCTTCTTGTCGCCGCCGAAGACGATGTCCTTCTCCTGGAAGTCGGACGTGAACTGCATGGTCACGAAGGTGTCGATGCCCGTGGTGCCGATGTAGTAGTTGCGTCGCGCGGCCCAGGAATATTGGCCGCAGCCGACGGGCCCGTGGCTGATGTGGATCATGTCCTTGATGGGGCCCCACACCACGCCCTTGGACCCGGCGTAGGCGCAGCCGCGGATGGTCATGACGCCCGGAATGGACTTCAGGTTGGATTTCACGCCGCAGTCTGACTTGCCGGCCTCATGCACGTTCAGATGCTTGGCGCGCCGCTTGGCGGTCTTCTCCGGGTAAACCTGCAAGACCTCGGCGATCAATTCCCGGTTGCGTTCCTTGATCTCCGCAACGCTCTGCGTCTCCGACATACTCATTTCGTTGTCCTCGTGTTTACCCGGGGGGGCCGCAGCCGCCCGGCCCGCCATGCGGGACGGGACGGGCGGCGCCGGCGGCCATGATCGATCAGGCGATTTCCAGCTGGGCGGCGGTCCGGCCGACCATGCTTTCGTCCACGGCCTTCATGATCCCGTGCTCCATCAGCATGTCCTCCAGCTCGTCCATGGTGATGGGGGTGGGGATGATGCCCTTGCCGGCGTTGTTGTGGATGCGGGTGGCCAGGTTACGGTAGTGGTTGGCCTGGACGCTGTCCGGCGCGTATTCCAGCACCGTCATGCGGCGCAGTTCCGCGTGCTGCACGATGTTGTCGCGCGGCACGAAGTAGATCAGCTGGGTGCCCAGCTTCTTGGCCAGGTTCTCCGCCAGCTCCAGTTCCTTGTCGGTCTGGCGCTCGTTGCAGATCAGGCCGCCCAGGCGGACGCCGCCGGACACGGCGTACTTCAGGATGCCCTTGGAGATGTTGTTGGCCGCGTACATGGCCATCATCTCACCGGACATGACGATGTAGATTTCCTGCGCCTTGTTCTCGCGGATGGGCATCGCGAAGCCGCCGCACACCACGTCGCCCAGCACATCGTAGGAAACGTAGTCGATGTCCTCGTAGGCGCCGTTCTCCTCCAGGAAGTTGATGGAGGTGATGACGCCGCGGCCGGCGCAGCCCACGCCCGGTTCCGGCCCGCCGGACTCCACGCAGCGGATGTCCTGGTAGCCGACCTTCATGACATCCTCGATCTCCAGATCCTCCACGCTGCCGGCGGCGGCGGCCAGGCTGAGGATGGTGTCCTGGGCCTTGGCGTGCAGGATCAGGCGGGTGGAATCCGCCTTGGGGTCACAGCCGACGATCAGGATGCGGTGGCCCATTTCCGCCAGGGCCGCCAGGGTGTTCTGGGAGGTGGTGGACTTGCCGATACCACCCTTGCCGTAAAACGCGATTTGCCGAAGAGCCGACATTCAAGATCTCCTTGAACCGATTGTTGAGCCGATTGCCAATGCCCCGGTTGAGGCCGGGGCGATCCTCGTTCGCAGAAGCTGGCTCGCGGATTTCGGGAAGGAGCACATCGCTCGACAGCGCGTAGGCGTGTACTCAGCCCTCACTAGCCGACCGGCATTTCAGCAACCGGTGTGCCAAGTGGCGAGTTTTCACCAACCCATTGATATCGCGTCGATTTATATCACCCCCTCACATCCGACAAAGATGTGCCGAACCCGACAGCGGGTGTGCGGCTGTCGCAAACGGAACAAGCCGCCTTCGCCCCGCCCCGTGTGGGAGAGGCCCGGCCCGCCTGGACTTTCGGCGCGTGTGCGCCAACGGAACGGAAATTGCTCTGGGCACCCTGATGCCCGGGATGGGCAGCCCATCAAACGAAAGGGCGCGCCATGCAGATCGGCGTCGAGACCGCCAAGGCCGTGGACCAGAGGCGGGTCTTCATCGTGGATCACGATGAGATCATCCGTGCCGCCTTGCAGTTCATGCTGCATGACGAGATCGAGGCGCATGAGTTGGCCACCCCGGAAGAAGCCTATGCCAAGGGCGCGGACTGGCTGAAACCCGACGTGGTGCTGCTGGGCGCGGCTTTCCTGGCGGAACGCGGGACGGCCCTGGTGGGCGACCTCCTGCGCGCCTTCCCCGGCGTGCGGGTGCTGATCGTCTGCGCCCGGGCGGAAGAGGCGCTGGCGCTGCAGGCCCTGGCCGCCGGCGCCCATGGCGCGCTGGTCAAGCCGCTGACCCTGGCGGAGGTGCGCCGCAAGGTTGACACCGTGCTGGGCCGCGCCGGCGGCGCCGCGCTGGTGCAACTCGCATGAGTACCATCGTCTTCTATGAAAAGCCCGGCTGCCGCACCAACGCCCGCCAGCGGCGGGCGCTGGAAGCGGCGGGACACACGGTGCTGGTCCGCGACCTGTTGGCCGAACCCTGGACGGCGGCCGGCTGCGCGGTTTCTTCGGCCAAGCGCCCGTCGCCTCCTGGTTCAACCCGGCGGCCCCGGCCGTCAAGACGGGAAGCGTCGACCCGGCCGGCATGGACGCCGCCTCGGCCCTGGCCCGCATGCTGGCCGATCCGCTGCTGATCCGCCGACCGCTGGCGGAGGTGGAGGGCCAGCGCTACGCCGGATTCGAGGGCTTGCGCGATCGGTTGGGCCTGCCGGCCGACCTGGACGCCATCCCCACCGGCTGTTCCCACCCGCACAGCCCCTGCCCCACCCCCGGAATCCCCGCTCCCGAAACCGACGGAACGCCGTGATGACCGATCGTGCGCCTTACGCCATCATCCTGGGCACCAATGAGATCGCCTCGGCGGTGGCGATCCGGCTCCATCAGCAGGGGTACGGCGTCATCATGTCCCATGATCCGTCACCGCCCGTCATTCGGCGCAAGATGTCGTTCCACGACGCGCTGTTCGACGATCCCGTGACCCTCGCGGGCATCGCCGCCGAGCGGGTGGAGAGCGGCATGGCCGCGGCGGCGGCGCTGGCCCGCCGCCAGGGCGTGGCCATCACCGAACTGGGCCTGTTGGATCTGATCGTCATCCGCACGCTGGACCTGCTGGTCGACGCCCGGCTGCAGAAATACAGCACCACGCCCGACCTCCGCCGCCTGGCCCGCGTCACCGTCGGCTTGGGCCCCGGTTTCACAGCCGGGGCGAATTGCGACTTCGCCATCGAGACCAAACCCGACCGGCAGGGCGCCCTGGTGCGTGAGGGCACGACGGCGCCGGCGGACGGCATCGTCCGCCCCCTGGGCAACCGGGGGGCGGAGCGTTTCGTCTATTCGGACGTCTCCGGCCGCTGGCACACGGCGATGGAAATCGGGTCCCGCGTCTTCAAGGATTACGTCGTCGGCTACCTGGGGGGAAGCGCCGTCCAAGCACCCTTCGACGGCATCCTGCGCGGCGTGGTGCGGGATGGAACGGAGGTGCCCGCCGGCGTCAAGCTGCTGGAGGTCGATCCCCGTGGCCGGGGCGCCGTTTGGGCCGGCATCGACGACCGCGCCCAAGCCATCGCCCAGGCCGTGGGCATGGCCCTGGCGGCGCACAGGCCCAAGCAGCCATTCCGCCCGGTACCTGTCCCCTGAGATGCCCTCTTGGCAGGGAGAGCGCATGCGCAGCCTGCCGGACAAGGTGCTGACGGTTCGCTGGGCGGAAAACCCTTATTTCCAGCCCTTCTGTGCCGAGAAGGTCTTCGGCCACGACCTGCCCTTCGATCGGCGATGGATGTCCCGCCGGCGCACGCGTCTAGGGGAGGAACGCCTGGCGGGCCTGCTGCAAGGCCAGGGACCAGGCCAGTCCGCCCACCCACCGCCAGGACTGGCCGTCCGCGTCACCAGGCCCTTTCCGACCGATGCGGTGGCCAAAACTTTCCGTTGCCATTGCTGAACGACCGATCAATCCTGATGCCATCAACGCCGCCCCTGGGACGGGCCGGAATGGAGTGGTCGCCGGAAACGGGCGGCTCCATCCAAGGGCGCCAACAGGCGACGGCCAAGAACATCACGAACAGGAACGGGCATGCGGGACGAGCGTACCAAGATCGGCCCGCTGGCGGCGGGCTTCATCGTTGCCGGCAACATGATCGGGTCGGGGATCTTCCTGCTGCCGGCCAGCCTGGGGGAGATCGGGTCCATCGCCATCGTCGGCTGGATGGTGGTCCTGGTGGGCGCCCTGCTGGTCGGCCTGGTCTGCTCCCGCCTCAGCGCGCTGTGCCCCAGTGGGGCCGGGTTGACGGGCTACGTCCGCGTCGGGCTGGGCGCGCCGCTGGGCTTCCAGGCGGCTTTCCTCTATTGGGTGTCCACCTGGTTCGGCAACGTCGCCATCGCGCTGGCCGTCACGGGATATCTGGCGGCCCTGCTGCCGGCCTTGAAGGCGCCGCTGATCCTGACCCTGGCGACGGTGGCCGTCATCTGGGCGGTGTCGCTGGGCAACCTGGCCGGCGTGCGCTTCACCGCCCGGTTCGAGGGGGCGGCCCTGGTCCAGGGGTTGGCGCCCGTGCTGCTGGTCGCGGTGCTGGGCTGGTGGTGGTTCGATCCCAAAATCTTCGTCGCGTCCTGGAACGTCACCGGCCAATCCGCTGGCGGCGCCATCGCCACCTCGCTGGGCTCCATCATCTGGGCGTTCCTGGGGCTGGAGAGCGCCGCCGTGGTCGCCGCCGTGGTGCGGCAGCCGGAACGCAACGTCCCCATCGCCACCATGGGTGGCATCGCCGCCGCCGGCCTGGTCTACATCACCGCCTGCACCGCCCTGACCGGCGTGCTGACCGCGGAGGAGTTGCGCACGTCCACCGCGCCTTTCGCCGACGTGGCCACCCGCATCTGGGGCCCGATGGCGGGCAGCCTGCTGGCCATCTGCGCCATGGCCAAGGCCGCCGGCACGCTGGCGGGATGGATGCTGGTGGGGGCGGAGACCGCGGAAGCCGGCGCCCGCCTGGGCCTGTTCCCCCGCGCCCTGTCGGGCATCAACCGCCACGGCGCGCCCGTACGCAATTTGATGTTCATGGCGGTGCTGATGAGCGTGGTCTGCCTGGCCACCATGTCGCCCACCCTGGGACAGCAGTTCGACACCGTGGTCAACATGGCCGTGGTGCTGAACGTCATCGTCTACGCCTGCGCCTGCGCCGCCCTGCTGCGCCTGTCGCCCGGCCGGGGCCGTGACCTGTGGGTGGCGGGCGGCGGCATGCTGTTCTGTATTGGCGTGCTGGTCACCACCGGGGCGCGATCGCTGCTGGTGGCCGTGGGCCTGCTGCTGATCGGCGTGCCGCTGTACATGCTGCGCAACGCCGCCGGCGGTGGTCAGGAAGCCAGCCGCCCATAGGCGCCGTGGGCCAGGCCGTCGATCCAGCTTTCCGCCACGGCGATGGCCTCGGGGATGGTGAACGCCTGCTCCGGCGTCAGGCACCATTGCAGCCAAATGCCGTCCAGCAGCGCCGACAGGCCCACCACCGCCAGGCGGACGGTGGCGGGGGACTGGCCATTTTCCGCCGCCAGATCCGTCAGGTATCCTTCCAGCACCCGGGTATAACCGGCGTTGGTGCGGTCATGGGCGGCTTTGATCGCCGGCGAATGGCGGATCATGCTCCAGAAAACCACCCACACGCCCAGCAGTTTGGGATCGAAGACATCGGGGGAGAAATAGGCGCGGAAAAAGGCGCTGAATTTCTCCCGCGCCGTGCCGGCCGTGGGGTCGACGGCGCGCGTCACCCGGTTGAAGATGCCGGCGGCCAGCGTCTCATAGGCATGGGCGATCAGCTGGTCGATGCTGTCATAGTGGTGATTGATCAGGCCAATGGAAACCCCGGCCTCAGCCGCGATCTTGCGCACGGAAACCCCGGCGTGCCCATGATCCGCCAGGCAGCGCAGCGCCGCCTCCACCAGATGTTCCCGGCGCAGCTCCGGCTGGATGCGGCTGAACTTGCGGGCGGGTCGCGTCATTGTCGGGTTCCCTATGGGCGGCGCCCCTTTCATGACGCATCCCGCCCGACGGGGGCAAGCGTCGGACGGAACGATTGACAGCCCCCACAGATAACTTTACACACGTTCAGCAATCGAAGCAGGGAAAGACCATGGCCGAAGCCATCGTCGCGCGGATGCAGGACGGGGCGGAAGAGGCGATGAGCCTGCCGGGCTGGATTTATCGCGACCCGGACTTCCTCGAGGTGGAGCGGGAGGCGATCTTCCGCCCTTCCTGGCAGATCGTCTGCCATGTGAACGACATCCCCGATCCAGGCGACTATCACACCTTCCGTTTCCTGGGGGAGAACATCGCCGTGGTGCGGGACCGGGACGGGCAGATCCGCGCCTTCCATAATGTGTGCCGCCACCGTGCCGCCCGGCTGCTGGACGGGGACAAGGGCCGCTGTGGCAGCCGTATCGTCTGCCCCTACCACGCCTGGTCCTATGGGCTGGATGGCGCGCTGCTAGGGGTGCCCCACCGCCAGACCTTCCCGGAATTCAGCATGGCGGACTATCCCCTGCCCCCGGTGGAGCATGAGATATTCCTGGGCTTCATCTTCATTCGCCTGGCCCCCGGCCCCGGGGCTTCGGTGGCGCGCATGATGGCGCCCTACCTGCATGAGTTGGCACCCTACCGCTTCGAGGAGCTGACGCCCCTCGGCCGCGTCACCTGGCGGCCACGCTCGGTGAACTGGAAGAACGTGGGCGACAATTATTCCGATAGCCTGCACATCACCGTGGCCCATCCCGGCCTGACCCGACTGTTCGGCGCAGGCTATGGGCTGGAGGCGAAGGAGTGGGTGGACAAGATGTGGGGCGCCCTGGTCGACACACCGTCCATCTCACGATCGGAGCGGTTCTACCAGACCTATCTGCCGGACGTGGGCCACCTGCCGCCGGAGCGCAAGCGGCTGTGGACCTATTTCAAGCTGTGGCCCAACATCGCCTTCGATATCTACCCGGACCAGGTCGACTTCATGCAGTGGCTGCCCATCTCGCCCACCGAGACCCTGGTGCGGGAGATCGCCTATGTCCTGCCTGACGACCGGCGGGAGATGCGGGCCGTGCGCTACGCCAACTGGCGCATCAACCGCCAAGTCAGCCTGGAGGACAAGGCGTTGATCGAGCGGGTGCAGGACGGCATGACCGGCAGCAGCTATGCCACCGGGCCCCTGGGCCTGAACGAGGTCAGCCTGCGCGGCTTCGCCAACCGCATGCGCGCGCTGATCCCGGAAAGCCGCCTGCCCCAGGCCCCGTCCCCCGGCTGGTCCCGCCATCGGGAAGCGGCACAACCGGCAGTGCGGTCATAGGACGCGACCGCGTCCGCCGGAGCTTTCCGGAGAGCCGAAGGCGGATTGAGGGCGAAATGAAAGGAAGCGGACCCATGCGTGACGTCGTGATCGTCGGGGGCGGGCATAACGGCCTGGTTTGCGCCGCCTACCTGGCGATGGCCGGGCTGAAGGTCACGGTCCTGGAGCAGCGCCCGGTGGTGGGCGGGGCCGCCGTGACGGAGGAGTTCCACCCCGGATTCCGCAACTCGGTCGCGGCCTACACCGTCTCGCTGCTGAACCCCAAGGTCATCCGCGACCTGGACCTGCCCCGCCACGGCCTGACGGTGGTGGAGCGGGAGGTCGCCAACTTCCTGCCCCTGGACGATGGCCGCTATCTGAAGACGGGCGCCGGCATCACCAAGCAGGAGGTCGCCAAGTTCTCCATCCGCGACGCCGAGCGGTTGGACGATTACGGCGCGCGGACGGAAGCGGTGGCCGACGTGCTGCGCGACCTGGTGCTGCGGACCCCACCCAACGTGGTGTCCGGCGGGCTGTTCGCGGCCCTGCCCGAACTGATAAAGGGCGGGCGCGTGGCCCAGCGGCTGCGTGGCCTGGGCCTGGACCTGCAGCGGGAACTGCTGGACCTGTTCGCCATGTCCGCCGGCCATTACCTGGACCGCTGGTTCGAGAGCGCGCCCATCAAGGCGGCCTACGGCTTCGACAGCATCGTCGGCAACTTCGCCAGCCCCTACACCCCCGGCTCGGCCTATGTGCTGCTGCACCACGTCTTCGGCGAGGTGAACGGCAAGAAGGGCGCCTGGGGCCACGCCATCGGCGGCATGGGCGCCATCACCCAGGCCATGGCCAAGTCGGCCCAGTCCCTGGGCGTGGAGATCCACACCAGCGCCCCGGTCAAGGAGGTCATCGTGGAGAAGGGCCGGGCGGCCGGCGCCGTCACCACCGACGGCCGCGTCTTCCGCGCCGACGTGGTGGTGTCCAACCTGAACCCCAAGCTACTGTTCGGCACGCTGGTGGACCCGGCGGCGCAGCCGGCGGATTTCCACCATCGCATAAGCGGCTGGCGCTGCGGCTCCGGCACCTTCCGCATGAACGTGGCGCTGTCGGAACTGCCGGACTTCACCGCCCTGCCCGGCAAGGCCCGGGCCCCGCATCACACCGCCGGCATCATCATCGCGCCCAGCCTGGACTACATGGACCGCGCCTACATGGACGCGCGGCGCGACGGCTGGTCGGCCAACCCCATTGTGGAGGTGTTGATCCCCTCCACCCTCGATCCCACGCTGGCCCCGCCGGGCCAGCACGTGGCCAGCCTGTTCTGCCAGCACGTTTCCCCGACCCTGCCCGATGGTTCCTCATGGGACGATCACCGGGAAAAGGTGGCGGATCTGATGATCGACACGGTCACGCGCCACGCCCCCAATTTCAAAGGCGCGGTGCTGGGCCGGCAGATCAACAGCCCGCTGGATCTGGAACGCACCTTCGGCCTGGTGGGGGGCGACATCTTCCACGGCGCCCTGGACCTGAACCAGATCTTCTCCGCCCGCCCCATGCTGGGCCATGCCGACTACCGCACGCCCGTGGCGGGCCTGTACATGTGCGGCGCCGGCACCCACCCCGGCGGCGGCGTGACCGGCGCGCCCGGCCACAACGCCGCGCGGGAGATTGTCGCCGATTTGAAGCGGCGGCGGCTGACCCGCGGCGGCTGACGCCCCGGCCCCGGGCGGCCGACATGACCCTCACCAGTTCCGACCAGTTCCCCAAGAGACCGTCACGAGGCTGTCTATCGCATGAGCCCTTCGCGAGATTTTGCATTGGGCCGCGTAATCGATACAGCGATACGCGCGACCAGCGCCATCGGCGACCTGCCGCGCGTCAGTCGCGCGATATTGAAAGCCCCGCGAGAAGCGGCGCGTAGGCGCCGAGCCTGCGGGATATGAACTCCGTGAAGAGCCGCACGCGCTTCGTCTTGCGCGTTTCCCCATGAGTGAGAAGCCAGAGCGTTGGGTGTGTTTTCAGATCGATACCCGGAACCCTCGTCAGTAGGCGATCGGTGTCTCCGACAAAACATGGCAGTCTGGTCATGCCGATCCCTTGCCGCACCGCGGCGATCTGCGCGTCGGCGTCCGGGGCCCTGAATGGAACGCCTGTCACACGAACCTCGCCCTCGCCGGCCCAGTCCGGAGCGCCATGACCGCCGATGACGATGAGCCGGATGGGACCCGGTGCGCCCGCGCGCCACGCGGCCAGGCGATCGCGGGACATATAGACGCCTGAGAACAGCTCCGGACCCTTCAGGCCATGGAGATTGAGCGGCAGGGTCTTGCGATCGGAGACGATGCGGATCGCGACGTCCGCCTCTCGGTTGGTCAGATTTGCCACCTCGCCTGTCGACACGATCTCCATTTCAATGTCCGGATACGCACCCGCAAAATCGGCGAGATCCGGCATGAGCAGGTGTGTCGCAAGGAACGGAGGCAGTGTCACCCGCAGGAGCCCGCGCACGTCCTGATCAAGCCCGAAGACACGCGTTTCCAGCTGGTGCGACGTGGCTTCCATCTGGTTCGCGAGCTCCAGGACCTCCTCGCCCGCAGGCGTCAGGCGATAGCCCGCGGGGAGCTTTTCGAACATCTGCGCACCGAGACGCTCCTCGAGCTGAGCGATGCGTCGCAGCACGGTTGCGTGGTTTACCCCGAGGCGCCTGGCGGCGGTACGCACTGATCCCCCGCGCGCGGTGGCAAGAAAGTAGCGAACGTCATCCCAGTCGATCATGGTGCATTATCGCGCCGCGCGGTGCGCCTTCAAAGTCCGTTTTTAGCCTGCAAAAGCGAAAAGTGCGAGTTCAACTGGGCCGTCAGCCATCTCGCCGGTTCGTTTTCGCACCACCGCTGTGCGTGGTTTCACACTCATGGAACGACTTAGGCGCCCCCATCTGGAAGGGCTCAGGGGACCTCCCCGACCACACACATCGAAGGATAGAAGGCTATGAACAAGCTAGAGGGCAAGGTCGCCGTCATCACGGGTGGCAACAGCGGGATTGGCTTGGCAACGGCTAAACGCTTCGTGGATGAAGGTGCGCACGTCGTGATTACTGGCCGACGAGAGAAAGAGCTGAAAGAAGCCGCAGACTTGATCGGGAGAAACGTCACGGCGGTCACGGGCGACGTAACGCGCCTGGAGGATTTGGACCGGCTCTATGCCGTCGTGAAGGAGAAACACGGTCACATCGACGTGCTCTTCGCGAACGCCGGCTGGGGTGAGGTCGCACCGCTTGTAGCGGCCACCGAAGCGCATTTCGACAAGACCTTCGACTTAAACGCCAAGGGAACGTTCTTCACGGTGCAGAAGTCCCTTCCCCTCTTCAGAGATGGAGGCTCGATCATCCTGACCTCTTCAGTCGCGAACGTGAGGGGGGATGCAGCCTTTACCGCCTACGCCGCTGCCAAGGCAGCCGTGCGCTGCTTCGCCCGCGGCTGGACGATGGAGCTGAAGGATCGGAAGATTCGGGTGAATTCCATAAGTCCTGGCCCAATCGAAACTCCGGCTCTGGAGAAGGTGGGCCTCACCGCTGAACAGGTGGAACAGGCGATCGCTCATTTCGCCTCGCAAGTGCCGCTCGGTCGCAGAGGTAAACCTGAGGAAATCGCAGCCGCCGTCTTGTTCCTCGCCTCCGATGAAAGCTCTTACATCACCGGCGTGGACCTTGCCGTCGATGGAGGCATGGCCCAGGTCTGACCCGTCATCACACAAGATCGGAGAGCCTCCCATGCCCACCGAGCAAAACGTCCAGACCGTGAAGGACTTCTTCGCCGCGATCGGCCGCGGTGACAGGGAGGCTCTGCTGGCGCTGGTCGCCGAAGACATCGAGTGGATTATTCCAGGCAAGGATTGGCCGCTGGCCGGAACGCACCGCGGACACGCGGGCCTGGTGAATTTGCTGGAGACCGCATCCCGGTCGCTGGAGACGTCGACGGAACCCCGGGAGTTCGTCGCCCGGGGAGACCGGGTGCTGGTGATCGGCTTCGCCAGGGGGAAGGTGAAGACCACGAACAAGCCGTTCGAGGATGACTGGATCTTCGCCATCACGGTTCGAGACGGCAAGCTGGTCAGCATCCGGGAGTATATCGACACGCAAGCACTGGCGCGGGCTTCCGAGGCGGACACGGACCTGACGCGCTCGCCCACCGAATCTAGAGCCGCACAACGGGCCTTATAAGGCTTACGAATACGCCCATCGAGCCGCGGGTCGCCGTCTCGCACGCCGCGCGTTCATCGAATGCCCAATCGTAACGGAGATTCCGATGTACGACCAAGCCAAGCAATCCGAGTTGATCCGGTTCGCCCGCATCGATGCGGGCTCCACCGTCATCGACGTTTACCCGGGCGACGGCGACTGGACCCGCCTCTTCTCCGACGTCGTGGGACCCGAAGGTCGGGTCTACAGCTTCGTGCCGGCCGAAGTCGCCCACTTCAAGAACGATCCGGTCGGCCTTATGCGAACGCTCGCGAAGGAGCCGGGCCGGGAGAACGTCGACGCCGTCTCGGCGAACCTCGTCACGATGCCGGAGGCCACGCCGCCCGCGGATATCCTGTGGATGCACCTGTTCTATCACGATCTCCACACCGCGCTGATCCAGGACAAGGGCGCGACGGCGGACGCGTTCAATCGAGCCGTCTACGAACAGCTGAAGCCCGGTGGGCGCTACGTCATCATCGACCATGCCGCCGCCGCTGGATCGGGCACGAGCGATACCCAGTCGCTGCACCGGATCGACCCTGCGACCGTCCGCGAAGAGGTCGAGGCGGCCGGCTTCGTGCTGGATGCGGTAAGCACCTTGCTTGCGAACAAGGACGATCCGCACTCGATCAGGGTGTTCGATCCCACGGTCAAGGGCGAGACAGATCGTTTCGTCTATCGGTTTGTGAAGCCCTGACAGTAAGTCATTTCCGCCGCAATGATACCAGCGGCACGAGATTGTGAACTCGTGCCGCTGTAGGACGCGACCGCGTCCGCCGGAGCGAGCACCGCAGGAGCGGAGCGAGGATAGCCACGTCAGCGGATGCTGGCGCCCGGCGACTGAGGGGGCATTTGAGCGGTCACGATCAAATGCCGCGCGTATGAGATCAGCTCTCGCAAGCGGATGATCGACGCCGAGAAGCGGTCGCGCGCTTACTTCTTTGAGCAGCGCGCGACCAAATATTTTGAATGCCACAAAGTCGCGAAGGTCGGGGTGCGCCTGACGGCGTATGGGCGCCTTTCGAAGAGCGGGAGACGCCGGGAGAGCGGCAGATCTGCCGGTCACCTAGAATTTATCGACTGCTATCGATGGCCCAGGATCGCTCGAGTGTCCTCTACTATCCGACACTATCCCGCGATACGCCCCTCACTCCCACTCGATGGTGCCCGGCGGCTTGCTGGTGATGTCGTAGGTCACGCGGTTGATGCCGCGCACCTCGTTGATGATGCGGGTGGCCACGCGGCCCAGGAACTCGTGGCTGAAGGGGTAGTAGTCGGCGGTCATGCCGTCGACGGAGGTCACGGCGCGCAGCGCGCAGGCGTAGTCGTAGGAGCGGCCGTCGCCCATCACGCCGACGGTGCGCACCGGCAGCAGCACGGCGAAGGCCTGCCAAATCACATCGTACAGGCCGGCGCTGCGGATTTCCTCCAGGTAGACCGTGTCGGCCTTGCGCAGGATCTCCAGCTTCTCCGGCGTGATCTCGCCAGGAATGCGGATGGCCAGGCCAGGGCCCGGGAAGGGATGGCGGCCGATGAAGGCCTTGGGCAGGCCCAGCTCCACGCCCAGGCGGCGCACCTCGTCCTTGAACAGCTCGCGCAGCGGCTCCACCAGCTTCAGGTTCATGCGCTCCGGCAAACCGCCCACATTGTGGTGCGACTTGATGGTGACGCTGGGGCCGCCGGTGAAGCTGACGCTTTCGATCACGTCGGGGTACAGCGTGCCCTGGGCCAGGAAGCCGGCGCCGCCGATCTTCTTGGCCTCGGCATCGAAGATCTCGATGAAGGTGGCGCCGATGGTCTTGCGCTTCACCTCCGGGTCGCTGACGCCGGCCAGCTTGCCCAGGAACAGGTCGGCCGCGTCCACATGCACCAGCGGGATGTTGTAGTGGTCGCGGAACAGCGTCACCACCTCATCCGCCTCACCGGCGCGCATCAGGCCGGTGTCGACGAAGATGCAGGTCAGTTGGTCGCCGATGGCCTCATGGATCAGCACGGCGGCGACGGAGCTGTCGACGCCGCCGGACAGGCCGCAGATGACCTTGCCGGTGCCGACCTGGGCGCGGATCTTCTCGATGGCCTGGGCCTTGAAGGCGGCCATGGTCCAGCTGCCCGACAGGCCGGAGACGGAGAACAGGAAATTGCGGATCAGCGCGTCGCCGTGCGGGGTGTGCACCACCTCCGGATGGAACTGCACGGCATAGAAGCGGCGGCTGTCGTCGGCGATGATGGCGTAGGGCGCGCCCTCGCTGGTCGCCACGATGCGGAAGCCGTCCGGCAGCTTGGCGACGCGGTCGCCGTGGCTCATCCACACCTGCTCGCGCGCGCCCACCTGCCACACGCCCTCGAACAGGGCGCAAGGCTCCTTCACATCGACGAAGGCGCGGCCGAACTCCCGGGTCTCGCCCGGCTCGACCTTGCCGCCCAGCTGCTCGCACATCGTCTGCTGGCCATAGCAGATGCCCAGCACGGGCACGCCAGCGGTGAAGACGATGCCGGGCGCGCGCGGGCTGGCCTCTTCCGTCACCGAGGCCGGGCTGCCCGACAGGATGATGGCCTTGGGCCCATAGGCCTGGATGGCCGCCTCGCTCATGGAATAGGGGTGGATCTCGCAATACACCCCCGCCTCGCGCACCCGACGGGCGATGAGCTGGGTCACCTGCGACCCGAAATCGAGAATGAGGACCCGATCGGACGTCGTCTCTGTGGCCATGGGCTTATCCCTATCATTGGGGGTTGCGAGGGTGGCCGCACGCTAGTCCAAGGCACCCCGGCACGGCAAGCGTTGGACAGGCAAGGGGCCCCCGCGCCGAACGCGGGAGAACGACCGGCCGGACTTGACCGGCTGGACTTTGATTTGTTATTTTGCTAAATAACGAACTATAGCCTTTCCCGTGGAGCATCCATGCGTCCCCTCCTCCGTCGTTTGCTGGCCGCCGCCCTGATCCTCACGGCGCCGACGGCATTGGCCCAATCCCCCGACACGTCCGATACCGAAGTCAGCCTGGAGAGCGGCGGCGGTTCGTCCCTGTACGGCTCCCTGATGCGGCCGGCGAACTGGAAGGGTGGGGTGGCGGTGCTGATGCAGGCGGGGTCCGGCCCCTCGGACCGCGACGGCAATTCCACCATCCTGACGGTGCGCGGCAATGTGCTGAAGCTGATCGCCCAAGGGCTGGCCGCCAAGGGCGTCGCCAGCCTGCGGGTGGACAAGCGCTGCATCGCCAGGAGTGCCGCCGCCTGCCCCAGCGAGGACAAGCTGCGCTTCTCGACCTATGTCGATGACATGGCGGCCTGGGCCCGCTATCTCGCGCGCCAACCCCAGGTGCGCTGCGTCATGCTGCTGGGCCATTCGGAGGGGGCGACCATCGCCACCCTGGCGGCGGCGCAACTGGCCAAGGAGAAAGTGCCCGTCTGCGGCGTGCTGTCGCTGGCCGGCGCCGGGCGGCCCTTCCGCGATATCCGCCTGCAGCAGATCCGCGACCGGGGCGCGCCGCCGGCCATCCTGGACAAGGTGGCGGCGATCGAGGCCGCGCTGAAGGAAGGCCGCACGGTGGACGACGTGCCGCCGGTCCTGCAGGTGCTCTACCGCCCCGCCATCCAGCCCTATGTCATCTCCCAGGGGGCCACCAGCCCGACGCAGGCGGCCGCCGCCCTGACGGTGCCGCTGCTGGTGCTGCAAGGCGACACCGACCTGCAGGTGACGGTCGAGGACGCCCGCCTGCTGGCGCAGGCGCAGCCGGCCGCCACCCTGGCCCTCATCCCCGGCGCCAACCACATGCTGAAGGCAGCACCGGCCGAGCCCAAGGCCAACATCGCCACATACGCCGACCCTACGCTCCCCCTGGCGCCCGGCGTCATGGACGCCATCACCGGCTTCATCCACAAGGCGGCGCCGGGGAATTAGCAACCGCCCCTTGCACCCGGGCGGGACTATCCCCATCCATAGCGAAACCGATTGGGGGACACGCCTTGGCCGACCTGAGCCTGCTCGACAATCCCGTCTGGAACGCGCTGACCACCGCCCACCAGTCCCTGGGGCGGGTCCATAGCCTGGCCGCGCGCTATCAGGATGACATCTCCCCCCTCGCCGGCCTGGGCGAGCCCTCCCCGGCGGCGCTGGCCGACCTGGCGGCCCTGGTGCCGGCGGGCCGGGGCATCGGCCTGGTCAGCCCGGCGGCCCTCGACATCCCGCCCGGCGACTGGCAGGTGCTGCGCGCACGGGAGGTGGACCAGATGGTGTGCGAGACCCTGACACCGCAGCCCGCGATACCTCTGATCCGCCTGACCACCGACGACGTGCCCGACATGGTGGACTTGGCCAAGCGGACGGAGCCCGGGCCCTTCCTGGACGGCACCATCCGCATGGGTGCCTATTACGGCCTGCGCAGCCCGGACGGGCGGCTGATGGCCATGACCGGCCAGCGCATGCGCCTGCGCGGCTTGCGCGAGGTCAGCGCCGTCTGCACCGATCCGGATTTCCGGGGCCGGGGACTGGCCTTGGCCCTGGTCAGCGCCGTTGCCGCCGGTATCGTCGCGGAGGGCGACACACCCTTCCTGCACGTCAAGACCGAGAACGAGGGCGCCAAGCGGGTCTATGAGAAGCTGGGCTTCCGTGTGCGGCGGGCTGTGCACTTCATCGTATTACGGCGGCTCTGATCCTAACCACTCACCCCTCGCTGTACGACGACAGCCGGGCGAGTGGCGCCAGGTCCAGCCAGCCGTAGGCGACCTCGGTCAGGCGGGCGCCGGCGAAGGTGATGGGCTGTTCCGCCAGACGACTTCCCCCTAAGCGCTCATAGAACCAGCGGGCGGGGTTGTCGCGCAGCACCCAGACGCAGGCGGAGCGCATACCGGAACTCATCAGTTCGGTCGCCATGGCGGCCATCAGGCGGCGGCCGTGGCCCTGGTTCTGGGCGTGGTCGTAGAGGTAGATGGCGTAGAATTCACCCTCATACCCCCGCATGTCGGTGCGCTGGGGCCCGCAGGTGGCGAAGCCCACCACGCCCGTGGCCGGCAGGCCGTCGGCGGCGATGTTCTCCCCCATGGCGACGAAGGTGCGGCGCTGGCGCCCGGCCAGCAAGCCGCGCCAGCGCGAGGCATGCGCCTCGGGCGACAAGCCCACCAGGTAATCGTCAGGCAATTGCCCCGGATAGGTCGTGCGCCAGCTGGCGACATGGACGCGGGCGATGGCCGCGGCGTCCGCCACGGTGGCAGGCCGCACCAAACCGATTTCCGCCGAACCGTGAGCCATGCGCCGCCCCTCGTTCCCGTTACCGTCCCCACCATCCTGCCGCAGAAGCGCGCGCCCCGCCAGAGGGGGACGCGCCAAACGGAACCCAAATGGAACAAGGATGGTGGCGAGAGGGCGGGACCGGGCGGGTGGTCAGGCCTCGGCGGCGTCCTCGCCCGCCTCTTCCACCCCTTCCGGCTCGTCAGCGGCGACGGTACCGGCGGCGGCCTCCTTGCGCACCATGACGGCGGCGAAGAAGCCGTCGGTGTCATGGCGGGCCGGGGACAGCGACAGCATGCCGTTGGTGCTGGGCGGGATGCCCATGCCCTCGGGCCAGGCCTCGGTGATGGGCAGCAGGGTGAAGTCCGGATGGCCGGCCAGGAAGCCGGTCACCTGGTCCTGGTTCTCCTCCGGCAGCAGGGAGCAGGTGGCGTAGACCAGGCGGCCACCCGGGCGCACCAGGCGGGCGGCGCTGTCCAGGATTTCCGCCTGCAGCGGCAGCAGCTCCGACAGGCCAGGGCCCAGCTGGCGCCAGCGGGCGTCCGGGTTGCGGCGCCAGGTGCCGGTGCCGCTGCAGGGCGCGTCCACCACCACGCGGTCGAAGCGGCCCTTGTGCCGCTTCACCCAGGGATCGCGGGCCGACTTGATAGGCCGCGTCTCGATGTTGTGCAGGCCGGCCCGGCGGAACCGCTCCTGCGCGCGCTTCAGCCGGCCGTCCAGCACGTCGCAGGCGACGACACGGCCCTTGTTGTTCATCATGGCGGCGATGGCCAGCGTCTTGCCGCCGGCGCCGGCGCAGAAGTCCACCACCTGCTGGCCCGGCTGCGGATTGGCGGCGAAGGCCACCAGCTGCGAGCCCTCGTCCTGGATTTCCAGCAGGCCGTCCTGGAAGGCCTTCAGCGTGGCGATGGGGAAGCGGTTGCGCACCCGGATGCCCAGGGCGGAGATCTTGGTCGGCTCCGCCTGCACGCCGGCCTTGGCCAAGGCCGCCAGCGCCTGCTCCCGCGTGCCCTTCACCGGGTTCACCCGCAGATCCATGGGGGCCGCCCCCAGCATGGCCTGCATCTCCGGCACGAAACGCTCGCCCAGGGCGTTGCGCAGGGTATCCGCCGCCCAGTCCGGCACCTCCGCCACCACGGCGTCGGGCTGCTGCGGATGATCCAGCGTGTGGGTCTCCAGCGCCTGGATCAGGGCGCGCTCATGCGCCTCCAGCGGTGCCGGCGCGAACTTGCCGCCGTTGAAATGCTCCGCCACGGAAGAGGCGCTGCGGCCCCGGGTCAGCAGCTCATCGGCGATCAGCAGGGCGCGGGCATCCACCGCCGGCTGGCCCTCTCCACCATAGCCTGACCGGCTCAGCCACCAGTGCAGCCGGGCCCAGCGCCGCAAGATGCCGTAGACCTTCTCGGCCACGTCAGTGCGGTCCTTGGCGCCGATGTAGCGGCGGGCGCGGAAAAAGGCGCTGGCCACGGCATCGGCGGGACGCGGCGTTGCCAGCACCTCCGCCAGAAGGTCGATGGCCGCCTGCAGGCGGGCGGTCGGAGTCATCGCGGAACTTCTTCTTTCTGGAGCGGTCTAAAAACAACAGAGCCGGCTGCGGTTCGCATTGAACGCAGCCGGCTCCGAATATCAAGGCGCGACGCCGCCGGAAATCAACCCGGACGGTAGTTCGGCGACTCGTTGGTGATCTGGATGTCGTGGACATGGCTTTCGCGCAGGCCCGCGTTGGTGATGCGCACGAAGCGGCAGTTCTGCTGCATGTCGGCCAAGGTGGCGTTGCCGGTGTAGCCCATGGCGGCGCGCAGGCCGCCCACCAGCTGGTGGATCACGCTGCCCACCGGGCCCTTGTACGGCACGCGGCCTTCCACGCCCTCGGGCACCAGCTTCAGAGTGTTGGTGACCTCGGCCTGGAAGTAGCGGTCGGCGGAACCGCGGGCCATGGCGCCCACCGAGCCCATGCCGCGATAGCTCTTGTAGCTGCGGCCCTGGTACAGGATGACCTCGCCCGGGCTTTCGTCCGTGCCGGCGAACATGCTGCCCAGCATGGCGACGTCGGCACCGGCGGCGATGGCCTTGGCCAGGTCGCCGGAGTACTTGATGCCGCCGTCGGCGATGACGGGGATGCCGCGCTCACGGCAGGCGTCGACCACGTCCATCACGGCGGTCAGCTGGGGCACGCCCACGCCGGCGACGATGCGGGTGGTGCAGATGGACCCGGGACCGATGCCCACCTTGATGGCGTCCGCGCCGGCGTCGATCAGGGCGCGGGCGGCGTCACCGGTGGCGACGTTGCCGGCGATGACCTGGGTGTAGTTCGACAGGGCGCGGGCGGCGCGCACCTGGTCGGCCACCTTGCTGGAGTGGCCATGGGCGGTGTCGACCACCAGCACGTCAACCTGGGCATCGAACAGGGCCTCGGCACGGGCCAGGCCGTCCGGGCCGGTGCCGGTGGCGGCGGCCACACGCAGGCGGCCCTTCTCATCCTTGCAGGCGTTGGGGTGCGACTGCGCCTTCTCGATGTCCTTCACCGTGATCAGGCCGATGCAGCGGTAGCTGTCGTCCACCACCAGCAGCTTCTCGATGCGGTTGGTGTGCAGCAGGCGCTTGGCCTCGTCCTTGCCCACCCCTTCGCGCACGGTGATCAGGTTCTGGTGCGTCATCAGCTCCGACACGGGCTGGTGCGGGTTGGTGGCGAAGCGCACGTCGCGGTTCGTCAGGATGCCGACCAGCTTGCCGGCACCTCCGTTCTCCACCACCGGGATGCCGGAGATGCGGTAGCGGGCCATCAGGCCCAGGGCGTCGGCCAGGGTCGCGTCGGCCGCGATGGTGATGGGGTTGACCACCATGCCGGACTCGAAACGCTTCACCTTGCGCACTTCCTCCGCCTGGCGCTCGATGTCCATGTTGCGATGGACGACGCCCATGCCGCCGGCCTGGGCCATGGCGATGGCCAGGGCCGATTCCGTCACGGTGTCCATGGCGGCGGACATCAGGGGAATGCCCAGTTCGATGGTCTTGGTCAGCCGCGTGCGGGTGTCCACCTCGGCCGGCATCACACTGGACGCCGCGGGCTCCAGCAGGACGTCGTCGAAGGTCAGGGCTTCGCGGATTTGGAGCGCACGGGTCATGAACCATCTCCCTAGTCGGGCCGGCCATGGGACGTAGGCGGGCCCGGGCGTCAGATACGGGTATGGGACGACCCGTCCGCCCCCACACATGGGGCCGGCCGCGTCATCCAGGGCTTAAGGTTCGATGCACTATACACGCGCTTGCCCGCTTGTGAACCCACCACATATGGGTCAAATCCGCCATGGCAGACTTGCGCGCGCCTCACCCCTCGCGGGGTGGAAAGGTTAAGGATTTAGTCCTCGCCACCCTCGGCGGCGGCATCGTCGCGCCGAGTGGTGGCGCCGCGGAAGCCGGTGGCGACGACATAGGTTTCCGAGCTGTCGGCGCGGCTGGCCGGCGGCTTGGCGTGGCGCACCACGGCGAAGTCGCGCTTCAGCAGGTCCAGCAGGCTGCGCTCCGCCCCGCCCTGGAACAGCTTGGCCACGAAGGCGCCGCCGGGGGCCAGCACCTCGGCCGCGAAGGCATAGGCCGCGTCGGCCAGGGCCATGATGCGCAGGTGGTCGGTCTTGGGATGGCCGGTGGTGGGCGCCGCCATGTCGGACAGCACCACGTCGGCCGGGCCGCCCAGGGCCGCCTTCAGCTGGTCCGGCGCCTCGGGCAGCAGGAAGTCCATCTGCATGGTGATGGCGCCGGGCACGTCCTCCATGCCCAGGATGTCCAGGCCCACGACCTTGGCGCCGCGCACCTTCTCCACCGCCACCTGGGTCCAGCCGCCGGGGGCGGCACCCAGGTCCACCACGCGCGTGCCGGGCTTCAGCAGGTGATACTTCTCATCCAGCTGCAGCAGCTTGAAGGCCGCGCGCGAGCGATAGCCGCGCTTCTTGGCCTCCGCCACATAGGGATCGTTCAGCTGGCGCTCCAGCCAGCGGGCGGAGGAGACGGAACGCTTGGCCGCCGTCTTCACGCGCACGGTCAGGCCGCGACCGCTGAGTTGGCTACCCGTGCCTTTGGACTTGGTCATGGTGAACACCCGGTTTGGCCGAGCCGGGCCCACGGCCCCGTCATCTCTCGACATCGATTCGAAGCGGCGCATATTGGTGCCGGCGCCGCCAAAGGCAAGTGAAACCTCAACCTCTCCCGCGCGTGGCAGCCATCAACTCGGTGAGAATGCCCTCACGCACGCCCCGGTCGGCGATGCGCAAATTCTCCACCGGCCAGCGTTCCCAGATGGCTTCCAGCACGGCGCAGCCGGCGATGACCAGGTCGGCCCGGTCATGGCCGATGCAGGGATGGGCGGAACGGCCGGCATAGTCCAGGCACAGCAGCGACTTGCTGATCGCCCGCGCCTCGTCCAGCCCCAGCCAGGAGCCGTCGACCTGCGACCGGTCATAGCGGGTGAGGCCCAGGCGGATGCCGGCCAGGGTGGTGACGGTGCCGGACGTGCCCAGCATCTGCACCCGGCCGGCCGCGACCTCGCGCCGGATATCGTTGCGGGCGTCGAAGTTGGCCAGCGCGGCGCCCACCGTGTCCACCATGCCGCGATAGGCCTCGGGCAGCACGCGGTCGCCGCCGAAGGTCTCCGTCAGGCTGACGACGCCCTGGGGCACGGAGACCTGATCGATCAGCGTGGGCCGGCCCCGGTTGAAGGACAGCCACATGATTTCGGTGGAGCCGCCGCCGATGTCGAACACCAGGGCGCGGGGGATGCGACGGTTCAGCAGGGCGGCGCAACCGGCCAGCGCCAGCCGCGCCTCCTCCTCCGCCGAGATGATCTCGATGCGGATGCCGGTCTCTTCCGCCACGCGATCGATGAAGGCGCCACAGTTGGCGGCGCGGCGGCAGGCCTCCGTCGCCACCGCGCGCACGTCGGTGACGCCGCGCCGACGCATCTTGTTGCCGCAGATCTTGAGCGCCGCCACGGTGCGGGCCATGGCCTCGTCCGACAGGGCGTTGGTGCGGCTCAACCCCTCGCCCAACCGCACGATGCGGGAGAAGGCGTCGATGATGCGGAAGCCCTCCCGTCCCGGGCGGGCGATCAGCAGGCGGCAGTTGTTGGTGCCAAGGTCCAAGGCGGCCAGAACCGGCCGCCGCACAGGCTCACCCGGGCCAGCGCCCCGGGGGGCGCGGGTTTCCGGCAGGGGCTGAACGCCCGTCTCACTCATCGCCGAACCAGCCTTTTCCTTCACACCCAGCGGCCATGCCCTTCAGGGACGGCCATTGGGTACGCCCCTCGGGGGCATCACCGCCGCCAGGCCGGTACCCGGTCAGCCGCCCTGGACCGGATGGTCTTCGGGGGCGCCCCGGCGCCGCTGCGGCACACGGGTATTACTCTAGACTATGAGAGCGTCGCCGCACCACCACCCTCGCGCACGCGTCTGCGCCCCGCAATTCGACCATGGATGGGCCTTGCATCCCCCCACCGCCTCACCGTTCCCCGGCGCCCCCCGTTGCCGCATGTCCCGCCCCTTGTCCGGACCGTCAAAAAATTTCCAAGAAAGGGCTACCCATCCCCAAAGAGGGGTGTTATAAGCCGCGCCGTCCGACGGACATGGTGGCCAGCGCCGCCGCGTTCGTTCTGCTGGGGGATCGTCTAGCGGTAGGACTACGGACTCTGACTCCGTCAACCTTGGTTCGAATCCAAGTCCCCCAGCCAATTTCTTCCGCGACAGCTCCGCTTGCCTGAGCACCGGCGCCGATCCAGGCGCCATCGCGGCCCGTCCTGCTGGGGGATCGTCTAGCGGTAGGACTACGAACTCTGACTCCGTCAACCTTGGTTCGAATCCAAGTCCCCCAGCCAAACGGCTTTCCCTGATTATCCACCTGGCAATGCCCCCCCTCCAATGGCCCGACGTTCAAGGTTGGTTGCCACACCCATGGTTTGATTCCGAGCGAAGCCGCGCAATTTTTGGAATATATACTTATAGATTTATTTCTATTGAGATAAACTACCTATGAGAGTCATAGTACCACGCGTGGCGACGAGGGGCGGCGCCAGAGGGATGCGTGGGGGAAGGCCTTGGAAAACAGGGAAATGGACGGCCGCATGGCCGCTTTCATCGCGACTTGGAACGGCGTTAGCGGATCGGAAATCGCCAATTACGGGTTGTTCCTGACCGGCCTGTGCGACGCGCTGAATCTCCCCCGCCCCGATCCCGCGACCGGTGATCCCGACACCGACGCCTATGTCTTCGAACGCCGGGTGATCTTCCACCATCCGGACGAGAGTCAAAGCGCTGGCCGCATCGACCTGTATAAACGCGGTTGCTTCGTGCTGGAGGCAAAACAGCTGGCCTCCCCCAGGTCGGCGAAGGACAAGACCTGTTTGGGGAGAAGCCGCTCAAGCACGCCCGCGGCCGCGCCACACGTGGCACCCACCGCTGGGACGACGCCATGGTCAAGGCGCGAGGACAGGCGGAGGGATATGCCCGTGCCCTGCCGTCGGCGGAAGGATACCCACCCTTCCTGGTCGTGGTGGACGTGGGCCATTCCATCGAGCTGTTCGCCGACTTCACTCTGACCGGAAAGCATTACACGCAGTTCCCCGACGCCACCTCTTATCGTGTCCGCATGGACGATCTGGCCCGCCCGGACATCCAGGGGCGGCTTCGCGCCGTCTGGCAGAATCCGACCTCACTGGACCCCACCAAGGTGCGGGCCAAAGCAACGCGGGAAATCGCCCAACGCCTGGCCTTGCTGGCCAAGTCGCTGGAACGCGACCATGACGCCCGCACCGTTGCCGAATTCCTGATGCGCTGCCTGTTCACCATGTTCGCCGAGGACGTAGGGCTGTTGCCGCTCGAGTCCTTCACCGGACTGCTGCGGGAACTGCGGCATAAGCCGGACAAGTTTCGTCCCATGGCAGCCGACCTTTGGCGAACCATGGACAAGGGCGGCTTCTCTCCCGCCTTGGCGGAGGACTTGCTGCACTTCAACGGCGGCCTGTTCCATAACGCCGACGCCCTGGCCCTAACCCAACCCCAGATCGACCTGCTGCTTGAGGCGGCGCGGGCCGATTGGCGGGACGTCGAACCCGCCATCTTCGGCACCCTGCTGGAAAACGCGCTGGACGCCGACGAGCGGCACCGCTTCGGCTTGCATTACACACCCCGCGCCTACGTCGAACGCCTGGTCTTTCCCACGGTCATCGAACCTCTGCGCGCAGACTGGGACAATGTGAAAGCTGCCGCCTTGCTGCTGGCGGACAGCGGGCGCCACACGGAAGCCCTGATGGAAGTGCAGGCCTTCCATCACAAACTCTGCACCGTGACGGTCCTCGATCCGGCCTGCGGCTCCGCCAATTTCCTCTATGTCGCCATGGAGCATATGAAGCGCCTGGAAGGCGAAGTACTGGAGATGCGGGCCAGCTTGGGCGAACGCCAGGATCGGCTGGACATCCGGGGTGAGACGGTCGACCCCCACCAATTCCTGGGCCTGGAGAAGAACCCTCGCGCCGCCGTCATCGCCGAGCTGGTCCTGTGGATTGGCTATCTGCAATGGCACTTCCGCACCCGGGGCAAAACGCTGCCGGCCCAGCCGGTGCTGCGCAACTTCGCCAACATCCGTCATTGCGACGCCTTGCTGACCTGGGAGCGGCAGGAGCTGCAGCGCGACGCGCAGCAACGCCCTGTAACCCACTGGGACGGCAAGACCCTCAAGGTCCATCCAGTCACCGGCGAGCGGGTACCCGACGAAACGGCCAGGGTGGAGCAATACCGCTACATCCAACCCAAGACGGCTCCCTGGCCGAAGGCAGACTTCATCGTGGGCAATCCGCCCTTCATCGCCGGCAAGGACCTGCGCACCGACCTGGGTGACGGCTATACCGAAGCCTTGTGGGCCACGTACAAAGACCTGCCCGCTTCCGCCGATTATGTCATGTACTGGTGGCACAGGGCCGCCCAAGCGGTGGCCAGCGGCCGCACGCGGCGCTTCGGCTTCATCACCACCAACAGCCTGAACCAGGTTTTCAGCCGGCGTATCGTCCAGGCCCATCTGGAGGGCAAGACACCCCTGTCCCTGGTCTACGCCGTGCCCGACCATCCCTGGGCCGACGGCTCAGGAGCCGCCGCCGTGCGCATCGCCATGACGGTGGCGGAGCGCGGCCAGGGAATGGGACGGCTGGTGGAGGTGGTCGGTGAGAGGCCCACGGGACAGGGTGACGTGGCGGTGGACACACGGCAAACAATCGGCGTCATCATGGCCGATTTACGCATTGGCGCGAACGTCGCCAGCGCCAAGTCTTTACGGGCCAATGACGCCTTATGTTCGCCTGGTGTGAAGTTGCACGGCGCTGGCTTCATGGTGACACCTGAGGAGGCCAGACAACTGGGTTTGGGGTACATCCCCGGCCTTGAGAAGCACATCAGATCATATCTGAATGGCCGCGATCTGACGGGAAAAGCTCGAGGATTGATGGCTATTGATTTATTGGGATTATCCGAAACCGATGTGTTGGATCGTTATTCGGCTGTGTACCAACGGATCCATGACCGCGTTAAACCTGAGCGCGACCAGAACAATCGAGCATCCTACCGAGATAACTGGTGGATAGCTGGCGAGCCAAGAAAAGAATTTCGACCTGCTCTGAAAGGACTTGCACGTTATATCTCCACAGCCGAAACGGCAAAGCACCGCTTGTTCGTTTTCCTTGACCAATCAATTCTGCCAGACAACAAGCTCCTGAATATCGCATCTGATGACGCCTTTACCCTCGGTGTCCTTTCCAGTCACATCCATATCGTTTGGGCGCTGGCTGCCGGTGGCCATTTGGGTCAAGGCAACGATCCCGTCTACGTCAAAACCCGCTGCTTCGATCCCTTCCCTTTCCCCGATTGTGACCACACCACGCGCCAGCGCATCCGGGACATCGCGGAGCGGATCGATCGCCACCGTTGGCGGCAAAAGGCCCTGCATCCGGAGCTGACCCTCACCGCCATGTACAATGTGGTGGAAGCCATCCGTGCCGGCCGGCCGCTGGATGACGCACTGCGGGCGCTGAACGAACAGGCACTGGGCAGCACCCTGGCCGATCTGCACGATCAGTTGGATAGAGTGGTGGCCGCTGCCTATGGCTGGCCGCGCGACTTGGATGACGAAGCTATCCTGGAGCGGGTGGTAGCGCTGAACCGCCGGCGCGCGGCGGAGGAAGAGGCGGGGCACGTGCGCTGGCTGCGGCCTGAATACCAAGCCCCCGACAGCGTCGCCGTGCAGGGCAACCTGGACATTGGCGACATGGTGCCTTTGGCCGCCGCCACCGCGCGCCGCCCTTGGCCCAAGATGCTGCCGGACCAAGTAGGCGTGCTGCGGTGGGCTTTGGCCTCGCAAACCCAACCTGCCCAGCCAGAGGATCTGGCGCGCCTGTTCACCCGCGCCAAGCGGGATCGGGTGGCCGAGGTCTTGCAGGTCATGGCTGATCTGGGGCAAATCCGCCGCGTCGCCCCTGATCAAGCGCGGTACTTCTTCTAAATCCGCTCACGCGGCTCTATGCTGCTCTGTTGACATCCGCCGGCGTTCGACGTCTTCTCAATGCCAGTGCGCATTGGGGCGCCACCTGTCCGCGGCAAGGGGGCCTGGCCTCCACCCATTCGGCTTCGTCCGTACCTCCCATATCCCTTCTTCCGGCCCTTTGCAGCGGACATCGGGCGTCTTTCGGAAGGAAGGTCCCATGTCTTCTCGCATCCTATCCGCGCGCACGACCGTCGACGGCCTGCGCCGCGAGGCCAAACGCTGGCTGAAGGCCATCGGCGCCGGCGAGGCCGATGCCGCCGCGCGCTTCCTCACCGTGTTCCCCGGGCATGCCACGGCGCCCAAGCTGCGCGAGGTGCAGCATGCGCTGGCGCGCGAGTACGGCTTTCCCACCTGGGCCGCCTTGGCGCAGGAACTGGCGGATCGCGCCCGCACCATGGAAGAGCGCGTGCGCCTATTCCTGGAGAAGTCGGTCAACCGCTACGGCACCGACCCCGCCACGCGGAAATGGGGTGACTATGAGCGCGACGGCGGCAGCCGGGGCGCCGTGGCGGCCCGCCTGCTGGCGCGGCATCCGGAGATCGCGCGGGCCAGCATCCACACCGCCGTGGCGGCGCATGACCTGGACGCGGTGCGCGGCTTCATCGCCAGGGACCCGGGCCTGGTGCATGACCGCAGCGATTTCGACGGCTGGACGCCGCTGACCCGCCTGGCCTACGCGCGGCTGCCCATTGAGGGCGCGGACGCGCTGGCCATCGCCACCCTGCTGCTGGACGCCGGCGCCGACCCGGATGCCGGCTGGTCGGACCAGAACCCGGAGTTCACGCCCTTGGTCGGCGTCATCGGGGAGGGCGAAGGCGGTCAGGCGCCCCATCCGCAGGCGGAAGAGTTCGCCCGCCTGCTGATCGACCGTGGCGCCGATCCCCTGGCCGCCCAGGCGCTATACAACACCTCGCTGGCCGAGGATTCGACTTATTGGCTGGAGTTCCTGTGGGCGCGATCGGCCCAGCGGGGGGAGACGGCCAAATGGACCGGCCCCGCGCCCAACGCCCTGGGCGGGGAAAAATCCCGCAGCGCGATGGCCTATCTGCTGGGCAACGCCGTGGCCAACAACCACTTGCGACGCGCGGAATGGCTGCTGGAGCGTGGCGCCCGCGCCGACGACGTCAACTTCTATTCCCGCCGGCCGGTCATCAAGCACGCCGTGCTGGGCGGCCACACCGCCATGGCGGACCTGCTGGCGCGCCACGGCGCCACGCGCGCGACACTGACGGAGGATGAGGCGTTCGTGGCCGCCGTCGCCGCCGGCGATACCGCCACCCTGCGCCGGCTGGCGCGGGCGCATCCGGAGTTCCTGCGACTCGTCCATCCCATGATGGCCGCCATCCGGGCGCGCAACGTCGCCATGGTGGCGGCGTTGCTGGATCTCGGCATGTCGCCCGACATCGCCGACGACCACAACTGCCGCGCCCTGCACTTCGCCGCCCATGCCGGCGCCGTGGACATCGGCCGGCTGCTGATCGCGCGTGGGGCGGCGGTCGACCCCTTCGACGGCCGCCACGGCGGTTCCCCCCTCACCCACGCCGTCTATCATGGGCAGCGGGCGATGGTGGACTTCCTGGCCGGACACAGCCGCAACTTCCGCGGCCTGTGCTTCGCCGGCAAGGTCGACCGGCTGCGCGACCTGCTGACGGAAGAGCCGGACCGCGCCAACCGCCAGGATAGGCCGGGCGAGCCCGCCCTGTTCTGCCTGCCGGATGATCAGGAGTCGGCGGTGGAGGTTGCGGAATTGCTGCTGTCTTTCGGCGCCGATCCCGCCTTCCGCAACCCCGTGGGCCAGACGCCGGCCGAGGTCGCCCGCCGCCGGGGCCTGGACGACGCCGCCGACCTGATCGAGGTGGCGGCGGAGGGGTGATGGCGCCCACGCGACCACCGGCGGCCACCCCTGTGGGGGTGGAGGTGGCAAGAGCGGCCTCCTGATCTTGGACGACCTGTTCTGCTACGATGCCGCCGCCTTTTCCCATTTGCCATGGTTGTGCTGGCCATGCGTCTCGCCGTTACGCTCCTGGTGGTGACTCTGATGATGAAGGGCGCGGCGCTCGCCCAGCCGTCGCCCTGGCCGGGCGGTGCCCCTGGGATCGCGCCCGGCCAGGATTTCTTCCGCCACGCCAATGGCGGGTGGCTGGATGAAACGGCCATTCCGGCGAGCCGCCCAGGCTATTCCACCGCCACTCAACTGACGCAGTTGGCGGAAGCGCGGGTGCATGACCTCTTGGAAGAAGCCGCGCGCGCCGGGTCAGCCGCCACAGGCGAAACGGAACAGGTCGGGGCCTACTACGCTGCTTTCATGGACACGGCGCGCGTGAATGCGCTGGGAGGGCGCCCCGTTCATGACGAACTGGCGCGCCTGCGTCTGGCGGCGACGCGCACCACCCTGGCGGAGGTCATGGGGCGGGCCAACGCCAGCCTGCAGGGGTCGTGGTTCCAACTGTCGGTGGACCGTGACAGCCGCGACGTCACCCGCCACGCCCTGTACCTGGGCCAGGGCGGCCTGGGCAGCCTGGACCGCGCCTTCTACCTGGACGCCGCCACCGCCCCGCAGCGCGCGGCCTATCGCGCCCATATCGCGCGGCTGCTCGCCCTGGCCAACTGGCCGCAGGCGGAATCGCGGGCGGATGACATCCTGGCGTTGGAAACCAAGATCGCGAACGCCAGTTGGCCCCCCACCCAGCAACGGGATGAGCGGGCCATCTACAACCCCATGACGCCGGCGCAATTGACCCGCCTGGCTCCCGGTTTCCCCTGGGGCGCCTATTTGAAGGCGGCGGGGTTGGACCGGATCGACCGCATCGTGGTGATGGAGCGGACGGCCCTGCCCCCCCTGGCCCACCTGTTCGCGATCACGCCGTTGCCGGCGCTGCGGGCGTGGGCCGCCTTTCACCTGGTGGACAACGCCGCGCCCGTGCTGTCCACGGAGTATGCTGACGCCTGGTTTGATTTCCACGGCCGCGCGGTGGAGGGCAAGAAGGCCGCGCCCCCGCGCTGGCGTCAGGCCGTGGCCCAGATTTCGGGGGGCGGCTGGAAGGACATCACCCACAGCCGTGGCGCCATCGGCGACGCGGTCGGCCGGCTTTATACCGCCCGGTGGTTCGATCCCCAGGCGCGGCGAACGCTGGCCGATCTCGTGGACCGCATCAAGGCCGCGTTGAGGGAGCGCATTGCCACCTCCACCTGGATGTCCGCCCAAGCCAAGGCCGAAGCGGCGCGCAAGGTGGATGCCTATCGCATCATGATAGGCGCGCCGGCATCGGGGGACCACTACGACGGTTTGGTCCTGCGGCGTGATGATCTGTATGGCGACGCGGCGCGCGCCACCGCCCAGGCCTGGGAACGGGACCGTCGGCGACTTTCCCAGCCGGTGGATCCGGCAGCCTGGAGCATCACGCCACAGACGGTGAACGCCTACAATGACGGGGCCGCGCTGGCGATCGTGTTCACCGCCGCCCTGCTGCAACCACCGGCCTTCGATTCCAAGGCGGACCTGGCGGAAACCTATGGCGGGATCGGCGCCATCATCGGGCACGAACTGACCCATGCCTTCGACGACCAGGGCCGCCTGTACGACGCGGCCGGCCGTGCCCGCGACTGGTGGACCGGGGCCGATACCGCCCGGTTCAACACCCTGGCCGAGCGCCTGGTCGCCCTTTATGGCGCCTGCCAAGCGGCCCCCGGCCTGACGGTCAACGGCCGCCTGACCCTGGGCGAGAATCTGGCCGACGTGGGCGGATTGCAATTGGCCTATGCGGCCTATCACATGGCGACAGCGGACCAGGAAGCTCCGGTCATCAACGGCCTGACGGGCGACCAGCGTTTCTTCCTTGCCTTCGCCCGCCTGCGGCGTGGCAAACGGCGACCGGAAGCGTTGCGGGCGGACGTGGCCAACGACCCCCATACCCCGGATGCCTGCCGCGTGAACCAAGCCGTACGCCACCTGGACGGCTGGTACGCCGCCTTCGGCGTGAGCCCCGACGCCGCGCTTTACCTGCCGCCCGGGGACAGGGTGCGTGTCTGGTGAGGCTTACCAGCCCGAAAAATCGAAGCGCGGGCGGAAGCCCATCACCGTGGCTGCCCGCCCCGCGTCGTACACCCGGTCCAGCCGAGCCGGCAGGGGCCAGCCCCGGCGGTCGAACAGGGTGGCCACCCGGGGCAGGCGGGTCCGGATGAGGCCCTCGGCGTCCGTCGCCAGCGCCGGCGCATCCTCCCGCCGGAAGGGCGTGAGGGCGGAGATGACGAAGGTGCCGGATATGCCCACCGCCGCCGCGTGCACATGGGCGGCGGCCGCGTCGGCCATGCCGAGCCCCCGGTGCAGGCGGTGGACGGCGCGAACGGGGGCGGCCTCGCGGAAACAGCGGGCGATGCGCAGGATGGCCAAGCCCTGGGGAAAGCGGGGCGCCGCCTTGGCGCACAGGCCCTCGGCCGCCTGTTTGGTTTCGTCATAGATGTCGCGCGGCCGAACCGGCATCTGCTCATCCACCCAGACCAAGCCGCCCGGCGGCGGCACCAGGCTGTGGCCGTAGAGCGAGGTGGTGGAGGTGTAGACGACACGCCGCACGCCCGCCTCAGCCGCCAGGCGCAGCAACGTCGCCGTCGCCTGGACGTTCACATGGTGGAAGTCGGCATTCGGCAGCCGCCCCACCTGCGGCGCATGCAAGGCCGCGACGTGGATGACGGCGTCCTGGCCCTCGACCGCCCGTGCCAGCGCACCGGCATCCGCCACGTCGGCCTCGATATCGGTGGTGGCGCCCGCCCGGATGTCCAGCCCCGTCACCGCCCAGCCGCACGCCAGCCCCTGGCGCACGATGGCGGCGCCCAGGGGACCGGAGGAACCGGTGACGAGGATGCGCATGACGGCGGCCCCAAAAGCGGGCGGGGACAGGTTTCCCCGTCCCCCGCTTTTACACCCGTCGCGGCGGACGCGCTCAGCGGCGCCAGGCCACGACCGTCTGCTGTTGCGTGCCCAGCAGGTCGGAACCCAGGCGCATGACGTCGCCAGCCTTCAGGAAGGTTGGCTCCGGCTTCATGCCCATGCCCACGCCCGGCGGGGTGCCGGTGGTGATCAGGTCGCCCGGCTGCAGCGTGACGAAGCGGCTGATGTAGCTGACCAGCGTCGCCACGCCGAAGATCATGGTGTTGGTGTTGCCGGTCTGGCGGCGGACGCCGTTCACGTCCAGCCACAGGTCGATGTTCTGCGGGTCGGCGATCTCATCCGCCGTCACCAGCCAGGGACCGACGGGGCCGAAGGTGTCGCAGCCCTTGCCCTTGTCCCAGGTGCCGCCCCGCTCGATCTGGTACTCACGCTCCGACACGTCGTTGACCAGGACGTAACCGGCCACATGGCTCAGCGCGTCGGCCTCATCGACATAGCGGGCGGTCTTGCCGATGACGATGCCCAGCTCCACCTCCCAATCGCTCTTCACGCTGTCCTGGGGCAGCATGACGTCGTCATTGGGGCCGTTCAGGCAGCTGATGGCCTTGGTGAACAGCACCGGCTCCTTGGGCAGGGGCAGATTGGATTCAGCGGCATGGTCGGCGTAGTTCAGGCCCACGGCCAGGAACTTGGGCGTCCCGGTGTAGGGCACGCCCAGGCGCGGGCTGCCGGACACGACGGGCAGGCTGGCGATGTCCAGCGCCGCCAGGGCGGCCAAGCCCTCGGCCGACAGCTGGGCGGGGCCGATGTCGGCCACATGGCCCGACAAGTCGCGGATCTGGCCGGCGGCATCCAGCAGGCCGGGTTTCTCCTGGCCCACCGGGCCGTAACGCAGCAGCTTCATGGGAAAGTCCTGTCCCTGATTAGAAAGGCGCTCTGTTAGCGGTCGCAGTTTTCTTCCAATCTGACACCGCTGGCAATGCCGATCCTTTCATGGCGCCCCCCGCGTTACTGGCCGTTGCGGATATAATCCGCCAAACCCAGCGCCAGATGATCGTACAGCAGACGCACGCGCCGGCTGGACTTCAGGTCCGGATGCGTGACCAACCAGGTATCGAGGTCGAAGCCCAGGGTGCCGGGCAGCAGGTGCACCAGGTCAGGGTCGCGCCGCCCCAGCCCCACCTGGCAAATGCCAATGCCGAAACCGGCGCGGATGGCGGCCAGCTGGGCCACGTCGCTGTCGGCCCGGAAGGCGAAATGCTCACGGCCGAAATACCGCCCCCGGGCGCGCAGGGTGCGGATGACAGCTGTTTCGGTATCGAAACCGATCAGGCTGTGGTTGGCCAGATCGTCCCAGCAGGCCGGGGTGCCGTGCGTTTCCAGATAACGGCGGTGGGCATGAAGCCCCAACGCGATGACGCCCAGGTGCCGGGCCACCAGCGCGCCTTGCGTGGGGCGCACCATGCGGACGGCGATATCGGCGTCGCGCCGCAGCAGGTCCTCCGTCTCGTTGGACAGGGACAGCTCGACCGCCACCTTGGGATGGGCGCGGCGGAAAGCGGCCAGGATGGGGGCAGCACCTCCACCCCCACCACCACGCTGGCCGTGACACGCACGCTGCCCGCCACCTCATCGGCCGGCCCCGACGCCGCGCGCAACAGGGCGGCGGCGGCGGCGGCCATCACCTCGGCATGGCCGCGAAGCTCTAGTGCCGTTTCGGTCGGCGTCAGTCCCTGGGGAGAGCGGGTGAACAGGGTGGCGCCCAGCGCGCGCTCCAATTCCTCCACATGGCGGCCGACGCTGGGCTGGGTCAGCCCCAGCGCGCGCCCCGCCGCCGACAGGCTGCCTTCGCGCAGCACCGCCAGGAAGGAGCGGTAGAGTTCCCAGCCGGGTTCGGATCTAGTCATAAATTTATGTATATCAATCCAAAGATATTGCGCAATTCCGTTTAGCTGCCCGCGCCCTCACCTTCCTGGCATCGCAACCGCTGCAGACGGAGGATGAGATGGCGCGGACGAACGGCAAGACGGTTCTGGTGATCGGGGCCAAGGGCGGCGTGGGGGGCGCGGTGGCGGCCCGCCTGCTAGCCGATGGCTGGACGGTGAAGGCCCTGGCAAGGGGCCAGGGCGCGGGGGATCGGGGGGCGCGGCCGGACTTGGCCGCCGCCCAATGGATCCAGGGCGACGCCATGAACACCGCCGATGTGGCCAAGGCCGCCGCCGGCGTGGACGTCATCGTCCATGCCGTGAACCCGCCGGGCTACAAGGACTGGGACAAGCTGGTGCTGCCCATGCTGGACAACACCATCGCCGCCGCCAAGGCCGTGGGCGCCCGCATCGTTCTGCCCGGCACGGTCTACAATTATGGTCCTGATGCCCTGCCCAACCTGACGGAGGAGTCGCCGCAGAATCCCGTCACGGTGAAAGGCGGCATCCGCGTGGCCATGGAGCGGCGGCTGCGCCAAGCGTCGACCGAGGGTGGCCGCGTCCTGATCCTGCGCTGCGGCGACTTCTTCGGGCCCCGCGCCGGCAACAACTGGTTCGGCCAGGGGCTGGTTAAGCCAGGCAGGACGGTGACCTCCATCCCCTACCCCGGCCCCCACCCCGTCGGCCACGCCTGGGCCTACCTGCCCGACGTGGCGGAAACGGTGGCCCGCCTGCTGGCGCGGGAAAACGACCTGGCGACGTTCGAAACCTTCCACTTCGGCGGGCACTGGCTGGAGCCCGGCGTGGAAATGGCCCGGGCCATCCAGCGCGTGGTGGAGGCCCGGGGCGGCGCGCGGCCGGCCCTCAAATCCTTCCCCTGGTGGCTGGTGACCCTGGCCTCCCCCTTCGTCACCGTGTTCCGCGAAATGCGGGAGATGCGCTACCTGTGGCAACGGCCCGTGCGGCTGGAGAACGCCAAACTCAAGGCCTTCCTGGGCGCCGAGCCGCACACGCCGCTGGATACGGCGGTCGCCACCGCGCTGGCGGATCTGGGGTGCGTGCCGGCGTGAGCGCCGGTCATCCGGAGTCCGGCTTTTTCGTAAAATCTATGGAATGGGGAAATATATAGGAGTACTCTACTTTAGATATATGCCTGGTGCGCCTGATCCCGCTTTGATAGCAGCTAGCCACCTGGAACCGCCCCATGACAATCCCATCCGACGCCATCAGCCTGCACGATACCTTAGTCGAGGAGTTGCGGACCTCATCCTGCACCGGCGATGAAACTGTCTCCGAGCCCCCACCAAGCACCTGCGAGCAAACTGACTCCGTCCCCCTGAACGACGATACCAGCTTGCATGCCGCCTTGGCTGAAGAGTTGCAGAGGCTATATCTGCTCGCGGGTGAGAGTTTCCAACCGCCACAGCCGGAAAACCGAGCGCACCTGGACCCCGCTCATTTGAGCAACGCCCTGAAGGAATGCCTGCATGCAGCCAACCTGTCGGCGCTTTGCTTGTCCGGTGGCGGTATTCGCAGCGCCAGCTTCGCCTTGGGAATCATACAAAGTCTGGCGAAATTCAAGCGGTTGCACAGCTTTGACTATCTTTCCACCGTCTCGGGTGGCGGATATACTGGCGCATGGCTGTCCGCCTGGTGTACTCAGTATGACCGTGGCATCGTCGACGTCGAAACAGAGTTAGCCGGAAATTCCGAACCACAGCCCGTAACGACACTGCGCCAATTCACATCCTATCTCACCCCAGAGCGGGGCTTGTTCTCCTTGGACACCGCTTCGGCCGGGGCCATCGTCATCCGCAACTTGATATTAAACTGGCTGATTTTCCTGCCAGTCTTTGCCTTGATCGCCCTGATACCCAAACTGACCTACGCCTTTTATCAATGGAATACAGGCAATGGCAGCGGCACATCCAACGTATGGACGTGGTTATTATTAGGATCTTCTGGGGTTTTGTATGCTATTTCCCAGATATATACTGCTTGGCAATTGTCTAATCAGGCCATCCTGGGCGCACTGGCAGAGCGGCGCGACCAAATACATAGGGCCACTTATTTGATCAGGCTGCGCTATGATTTGCAGAAGGCCGGATGGCTCCATATCCTGATCTTGATACTGCTCCCCACCTACGTTGCCGGATGCCTGGGCATCACCGCTCTTGTTCGGTTGATGGCGACAGGGGCTCCCCTAACGGAGCCGAGCGTCCTCTGGCCGTGGTTCCTGAGCATCGGCGGCGTGCTTTGGGGTTTGCCCTTTCTGTCTGTCCTCATCTTCCGATATGTCGAGTATCAACATCAGAAAAAAAAATTGGGGATTATTGCCGCCGCCGATGCTCCATTCGAAGCCCTCCGCCAGATCAGTAGACTACTGGTCATTGTTTTCGCCCGGGCCTGTGGTGGTCTTGTCCTTGGCGCTATTCTCGCCGATGCGCTGCCACTGCTGTTGTCACTTTCCACAGACGGGCGGTCCTTTCCCTCCTCTGCTGATGCGATCAGTTTCGGCGAGTGGACGAGCAGGTCTTGGAATGCACTCTGCCATGATCCCCGGTTGGTTGTCGTCTTCGGTGCCAATCTTTGGCTTATGGGACAGTTTCTGGCGGACACGGCCTTCGTCGCCATCAGCAGCCCTCTTCATAATCATGATGCCCTTCGGGAGTGGCTGGCACGTTTGAACGCCGGTTTCCTGCTTCCCGGGCTAATGTGGCTGGTCGTTTCGCTGCTCGTCCTATGGGACCCTTTGCCCACGGGTGTTGAGACAAGGATGGTTGGTGAATGGGCGGAAAGCACTTTCACGGCTATCGGCGGCCTCGCAGGCGTCGGCGCTGCGCTTTTCGGGGCCGTCGCCCCCATCGCGCCCAAGACGGACTCCAACAGCAAAGGTGTCATGGCCCGCTTCCCCTGGGCGCGCTTGGCCGCCATCGGTGCCATCCTTTTCTTCGCCGTTCTGCTGATGACCGTATCCCGGGCAGTGGATCAGTTTCTACCCAGCCTGGCACCATTGGCTGCAGACGTCGCGACGCGGATCGCACCTTATACTGACGGTAATTCCGCCGGTGCATTCAGTGCCATCCAATATGGCATGGCCCTTCTTATTGTCGGACTTATCCTGTTCATCACGTCCTGGGCGATCAACGTCAACAAATTCTCGCTACATGCCTTTTATCGAAACCGCCTCATCCGCGCCTATCTCGGTGCATCAAAAAAACAAGGCCGGCATATCACCGACCAGGATGAGCGGCAGCCGAACCGATTCACCGGCTTCGACGAATGGGACAACATCGCCATGTGCCAGCTTGGTCAAAGGGTCCCAAAAAGCGAAAATGCGCCGGAAACCTCGACGAAAAGGTCCCCGCTCCCAGGACCTCTCCACATCATCAACATGGCCCTGAACCTTGTGCATGGTGAGCGACTGGCCTGGCAGGATCGAAAGGCGTCTTCGTTCACCGTTTCCCAGTTCAAAGCCGGCAGCCCGGAGGTGGGATATCGCCGAACCGGCCCCTCAGTCCGGATGGAACCCAATCCTCAGGCGAGCATAGATCGGAGGGAAAGCAACGCCCCCCGACGGCTGCTTCCCCAGTTCACGAAGGATCGCGGATACGGTGACGGAATTAGCTTAGGCACCGCTACAGCAATTTCCGGCGCGGCGTTGAGCCCCAGCATGGGCTATCATTCCCAACCCACCGTTTCTTTCCTCATGACGCTTTTCAATGTGAGGCTAGGCTGGTGGCTGGGAAATCCGAAAAAGAAAGCTTGGCAAAAGGCTGGTCCCTTCTTTTCCATCGGCCCTATTCTTGAGGAACTTCTCGGCTTGACGAATGCCAGAAGCCGTTATGTCTATCTCAGCGACGGCGGTCATTTTGAAAACTTAGGCATCTACGAAATGCTGCGCCGGCAGTGCCGCACCATCATCGCCGTGGATGCCGGTTGCGATTCAGGGTCGACGTTCGTGGATCTGGGCAACGCCGTGGCCAAGGCCCGCATTGATCTCGGCATTGAGATCACGTTCCGCCCCAGGCCTCTGGCCTCCCAAACCGCGAAAGGCCGATTGGGGTTGGTAAACGACATCAAGGCCGGGAACACCCTTCCCTATTGCGCCATCGCCGACATTAAATACCCGATGGAAAATGATTCCAGCCAAGACGGCGTCCTTATTTACCTGAAGCCCGCACTCCATGGCACGGAGCCTGAGGACGTATTGAGCTATGCCGCCGACAATGACGCGTTTCCCCATGAAACAACAATGAACCAGTTCTTCACCGAGCGGCAGTTCGAAAGCTATCGTCGACTAGGCCAGCACATTGGCGATGCCGTCTTCAAGAGCGCGGGCGAAGCCAACGGATTTGCAGTTGGTCGGTCGGACAGAGCCAGACGTGCTCAGGATTTAATCGAGGCCGCAGAGCGACATTGCGCGCAGTATCCACAATCCTCCTCAGGCCGCGCTCAAGTCGATATGGCACCGTCTAAACCGGCAAACGAAAGCGGGGATCCAGGACCGAAGAAAGCCACCTCCTGATGCTTGAAGCTGGACATCCCGCCCCCGTTCCCACAAGAAAGATTGGATACAAAATCCCCAATCAGGAGCAGGGAATGAACAGGATGGCAGGAGTGAAACTGGCGGCCGCGGCGTTGGCCACGGTGCTGATGGCCGGCGTGGCGGCCAAGGGCTGGGCCGAGGACAAGAAGGAAAAGGGCGGCGAGGACGGGCCCAAGGCCAACAAGATCGCGGAGCAAATCGAGGCCGCCACCGCCCGCGCGCCCATCGCCGAGACGGCCAAGAGCAGCGCCCACAGCGTCACCATCAAGGGCAAAAGCATCCGCTACCAGGCAACCGCCGGGACCTTGACCATCCGGGACGACAACGGCAAACCAACGGCAAGCGTCTTCTACGTCGCCTACACCGCCGAGGGCGCGCCCGCCGCCAAGCGGCCGGTGACCTTCCTCTACAACGGCGGTCCCGGCTCGGCCAGCCTGTGGCTGCACATGGGGCTGGGGCCGGTGCGCGTGCGCACCAACGCGCCGGACAACACGCCGCCCGCCCCCTACGTCTATTCCGCCAATGAGGACAGCCTGCTGGACAAGACCGACCTGGTCTTCATCGACGCCGTGGAAACCGGCTATTCCCGCGTGCTGGGCGAGGCCAAGGGCAAGGATTTCTGGGGCGTCGACCAGGACATCGACGCCTTCGCCCGCGCCATCAACCGCTATGTCAGCCTCAACAACCGCTGGAACTCCCCCAAGTTCCTGTTCGGCGAGTCCTACGGCACCACCCGATCGGCGGCCCTGTCCAACCGGCTGCAGCAGGACGGCATGGACCTGAACGGCGTCATCCTGCTGTCCTCCATCCTGAACTACGGCATCCGCCAGCCGGGCTTCGACAACATCTTCGTCTCCTACCTGCCCAGCTACGCCGCCACCGCCTGGTATCATAACCGCATCCCCAACAAGCCGGCCGACCTGCCCGCCTTCCTGCAGAAGGTGCGGGATTACGCGCGCGGGCCCTACACCGTGGCGCTGGCCAAGGGCCAGGACATCACGCCCGAGGAAGAGGACGCGGTGGCCAAGCAGCTGTCGGCCTACACCGGCCTGTCGGTGGACTACCTGAAGCACGCCAAGCTGCGCGTCGGCCTGCAGCGCTTCCGCAAGGAACTGCTGCGCGACAAGGAGCAGACGGTGGGGCGTTTCGACAGCCGCTTCCTGGGTGTGGACAGCGACGCCGCCGGCGAGGGGCCGGAGTACGACGCCTCGTCCAGCGCGGTCACCAGCGCCTTCATCTCCAGCCAGCGCGCCTACATCACTGGCGACCTGGGCTACAAGACGGACCTGGATTATCGCCGCAGCGCCGAGGGCGCCATCGGCCAGTGGGATTGGCACCACAAGATCGGTAACCACCGCATGGAGACGCCTGACGTGGCCCTGGACCTGGCGGAGGCCATGCGCCAGAACCCGCACCTGCAGCTGTTGTCGCTGAACGGCTGGTACGACATGGCCACCCCGTTCTTCGGCACGGAATACGACATCGGCCACATGCAGCTGGAACCCGCCCAGCGCAAGAACGTGACCTTCAAGTACTACCCCTCGGGCCACATGGTCTATCTGAACCCCGAAGCACTGAAGCAGATGATCGCCGACCTGGACACCTTCTACGACAAGGCAGCGCCTGTGGCCCCGTAAAGCGCCCCGTCCGAACCAACGGCGTGGGGCCCAGCCTCACGCCGTTGTAGGCCCCGACGGGGGCCGCTGGAGCGGGTACCGAAGAAACGGAGCGAGGAAGCCAAGGCCGCGGATGCGGCCGCCCGGCATCTGAGGCAATACGCACAAGGTCATGATGTCGCCCCCCCCAAGCAATGGGCTGGACAGCGGCGTTGTCATCAAACATCAAAGAATTTGATGACAACCCGCAACAGGGAGCTTGGGGATGCGTAAGACGATCGTGGCGTTGACGGTGGTGCTGCTGACCTCCGTCGCCGTGGCCGGATGGGCGGCAAGTGGGCCGGGCGACAAGAAGGACAAGGGCGACGACGATGCGCCCAAGGGCAAGGTGGCGGAACAGATCGAGGCGGCCACCGCCCGTGCGCCCGTGACCGAGACCGCCAAGACCACGTCGCACACGGTCACCATCAAGGGCAAGAGCATCCGCTATCAAGCCACCGCCGGCACCCTGACCATCCGCGACAATGACGGCAAGCCCACGGCCAGCGTCTTCTATGTCGCCTACACGGCCGAGGGCGCGCCCGCCGCCAAGCGGCCGGTGACCTTCCTTTATAACGGCGGCCCCGGCTCGGCCAGCCTGTGGCTGCACATGGGATCGTTCGGGCCCATCCGCGTGCGCACGGCCAGCCCGGACAACAACGCCCCGGCGCCCTACACTTTCACCGCCAACGACGACAGCCTGCTGGACAAGACCGACCTGGTGTTCATCGACGCCATCGGCACCGGCTATTCCCGTCCCCTGGGCGAGGCCAAGGGCAAGGATTTCTGGGGCGTGGATCAGGACGTGGACGGCTTCGCCCGCGCCATCAGCCGCTATGTCAGCCTCAACAACCGCTGGAACTCCCCCAAATTCCTGTTTGGCGAGTCCTACGGCACCACCCGGTCGGCGGCCCTGTCCAACCGGCTGCAGCAGGACGGCATGGACCTGAACGGCGTCATCCTGCTGTCGTCCATCCTGAACTACGGCATCCTGCAGCCAGGCTATGACGAGGGCTACATCGCCTTCCTGCCCAGCTACGCCGCCACCGCCTGGTACCACAACCGCATCCCCAACAAGCCGGCCGACCTGGCCGCCTTCGTGCAGCAGGCGCGTGTCTTCGCGCGCGGCCCCTATGCCGCCGCGCTGGCCAAAGGCCAGACCATATCGGCGGAGGAAGAGGACGCTGTGGCCAAGCAGCTGGCCACCTTCACCGGCCTGTCCCCGGACTACCTGAAGCGCGCCAAGCTGCGCATCGACCTGTTCCGCTTCCAGAAGGAGCTGTTGCGCGACAAGCGGCAGACGGTGGGCCGCTTCGACAGCCGCTTCCTGGGCGTGGACACGGACGCCGCCGGCGAAGGGCCGGAGTACGACCCGTCCGACAGCGCCATCAACAGCGCCTTCATCTCCAGCCTGCGCGCCTACCTGGCCGGCGACCTGGGCTACAAGACAGACCTGGAGTACCGCGCGGGGTCGGACGACGCCAACGAGCAGTGGGACTGGCACCACAAGGTGCCCAACGTCGGCAAGCTGGAGGTGCCGGACGTGGCGTTGGACCTCAGCCTGGCCATGCGCCAGAACCCGCACCTGCAGCTGCTGTCGCTGAACGGCTATTACGACATGGCGACGCCGTTCTTCAACACGGAGTACGACATCAACCACATGGCGCTGGAACCGGCGCAGCGAAAGAACGTGACGTTCAAGTACTATCCGTCCGGGCACATGATCTACCTGAACCCGGACGCGCTGAAGCAGCTGGTCGTCGACCTGGATGCCTTCTACGATAAGGCTACCTCGGGCGGCGCATAAGGGCGAACCGCTTTACCCTGGCCCAACAGGCACTTGCCCGGTGATGGGCTTGGCCCCATCTTCGGTCCATTCCGCCGCCGGCGTCCCCCGGGATGCCGGCGGCCAACAACGATTGGGGTAAGCGATGCGCGCTGCCGTTCTGGCGTTGACCGTGATCCTGGGCACGACCTCCCTCACGGCGGCGGCCCCGCCCCCGCCGGCCACCAGCCCGGCCGCCCCCCTGATCGAGCGCGCCAAATTCTTCGGCAATCCCAGCCGGACCCAAGGCAAGCTGAGCCCCGACGGCAAGTGGCTGTCGTGGATCGCGCCGCGCGACGGCGTGCTGAACATCTGGGTGGCCCCAGCCAGGGACCCCACCAAGGCCAAAGCCCTGACGGCGGAGAAGACCCGCCCCATCCGCCAGCATTTCTGGTCCCCCGACGGCAAGATGATCCTGTTCGTCAACGACAAGGGCGGGGACGAGAATTTCGTGTTGTACGGCGTCAATGTCGCCACGGGCGAGCAGCGCACCCTGACGCCGCAGGAAAAGACGCGCGTCGATATCATCGGCACCAGCCACCACATCAAGGACCGCATCCTGGTTGGCCTGAACAACCGCGACCCCAAATGGTTCGACGTCTACAGCCTGGACTTGGCCAAGGGCAAACTGACCCTGGTGTTCAAGAACGAGGGCTATGCCGGTTTCGTCGCGGACGAGTCCCTGAAGCTGCGCCTGGCGGCCAAGTCGCGGCCCGACGGCGGAACCGACTTCTTCCGCGTGGCTGACAATAAGGTTGAAGCCCAGCCTCTGGGTGCGGTCGGGCTGGAGGACAGCCTGACCACCAACCCCCTGGGCTATACCGAGGACGGCAAGACGCTGTACTGGATCGACAGCCGCGGCCGCGACACCGCCGCCCTGATCGCCCAGGACGCCGCCACCGGCGCCACCCGGGTGGTGGGCCAGAGCGACAAGGCCGATGTGGGCGACATCCTGGCCGATCCCAAGACGGGGGTGGTCCAGGCCTATGCCGTCGATTACCTGCGCACGGAATGGACGGCGCTGGATCCCAAGATCGGCGCGGAGTTGGACTTCCTGAAGACCCAGCTGAAGGGCGATATACACGTCACCAGCCGCACCGACGACGACGGCGCCTGGACCGTGGTGGTGGATCCGGTCACGGCGCCGGCGGCGACATACCGCTTCGACCGCAAGGCCCACACCCTGACCAAGCTGTTCGTGAACCGGCCGGAGCTGGAGGGCGCCGACCTGGCCGCCATGCACCCGGTGGAGATCAAGGCGCGCGACGGTCTGACGCTGGTGTCCTACCTCACCCTGCCGGCGGGCACCGACGGCAAGGGCGACGGGCATCCCGACCAGCCCCTGCCCATGGTGCTGTTCGTCCACGGTGGCCCTTGGGCGCGCGACGGTTACGGCTACAACGGCTATCATCAGTGGCTGGCCAACCGGGGCTATGCCGTGCTGTCGGTCAACTATCGCGGCTCCACCGGCTTCGGGAAGAACTTCATCACCGCCGGCAACCTGCAATGGGGCCGCAAGATGCATGACGACCTGATCGACGCCGTCGACTGGGCGGTCAAGCAGGGCATCACCACCAAGGACAAGGTGGCCATCATGGGCGGGTCCTACGGCGGCTATGCCACCCTGGCCGGCCTGACCTTCACCCCCGACGCCTTCGCCTGCGGCGTGGACATCGTCGGCCCCAGCAACCTGGCCACCCTGCTGAAGACCATCCCGCCCTATTGGGAGGCGGGCAAGCAGCAGTTCTACAAGCGCATGGGCGACCCGACGACAGAGGACGGCCGCCAACTGCTGCACGACGCCTCCCCCCTGTTCAAGGCGGCGGACATCAGGAAGCCGCTGCTGATCGGCCAGGGCGCCAACGACCCCCGCGTCAACCAGGCGGAGTCGGACCAGATCGTGAAGGCGATGAAGGAGAAGAACATCCCCGTCACCTACATCCTGTTCCCCGACGAGGGCCACGGCTTCGCCCGGCCGGAGAACAGCATCGCCTTCAACGCCGCCGCCGAACAGTTCCTGGGCGCCTGCCTGGGCGGCCGGGCGGAGCCCTTCGGCGCCGCCTTCAAGGGCTCCAGCATCACCGTGCCCGACGGGGCGCAGTTCACACCGGGACTGCAGGCGGCGCTGGCGGCCAAGTAAGCGTGTAACGGGACAAGTAATGGGGCAAGGGGGGGTGATGGGTATGGCGGCGAGCCGGGCACGGGCGCATCGGGTGAGCATGGCGGCGGCCCTGCTTCTTTTCCTATCCCTGCCGGCCCTATCCTTGCCGGCGACGGCGCAAACCGCGGCCGACACGTCGGCCGCCCCCGACAGCCCACCCACCGTCACCATCACCGGCAACCGCTTCACCGTCGAGACACTGACCCGGGCGACGGAAGGTTTCGTCCAGGATCACGGCCACCCCTCCCCCCGGCTGAACCAGTTGACCCGGTGGGAACGTCCCGTCTGCCCGGAGGCGATCAACGTGCCGGCCGACGTGGCCGCCTTCCTCACCACCCGCATCAAGACGGTGGCGGGCCAAGTGGGCGCGCCGACCCGAGACGGCTGCAAGCGTGATATCGAGATCATCTTCTCCGACACGCCCCAGGCCGTGATGGATGCCGTCGCGGACAAACGCTCATTCCTGCTGGGCTATCACTTCGTCAACCAGACCAAGACCGTGAGCAAGGTCACCCAGGCCATCCAGGCATGGTACGTGACCGCCGTGCGCGACGGCGCGGTCACCGTGGTGGATGACCCGTATTACGCCTCAGGCATGCATTCCGACGATCCCTTGAAGGACCAGTTCCACGGCAACGGCGGCAGCCGGCTTTCCCACGACATGGCCAGCGTCTTCGACAATATCGTCGTCATCGTGGACACCACCAAGATCGAGGGGGAGACGTTCGGCAGCCTGGCCGATTACCTGGCCATGCTGGTCCTGGCCCAGCCCGCCAGCGCCGTGGGCCAATGCAACCCCCTGCCCAGCATCCTGAGCTTGTTCTCCGACGCCTGCCCATCGGCACAGCGGGTCCGGTCGCTGAGCCCGGCGGACAAGGCCTACTTGGAGGGGCTCTATTCCGTTGCCCCCGATGCGGTCGGCAACCTGCAGCGCGCCACCATCGCCACCCACATGCTGGACAGCCTCAGGACCAGCGCCCTCGCCGCGGACGGCGGGACACCGGCGGCGAAATAAGGCTTCGACTCAAAATGGATGCGGGAAACTCGACCTGCTCCAGGCCCGCGCCATCGGCGCCGGATGATCTGCCGATCACCACGTTGCGTCAGAACCCAAAGGGCGCCCTGAGCTTGATCGCGCTTAACAGCCTGACAATCGGCAGGAATTGCATTGAGCGCAGGGTTCCGGCCGCTGCCAACCGGGACCCTGCTCTTCTGTCAGTAAGCGCTCAACAGTTCATCGTGCGTCATCGGCTAATCCACCATGCCTCTTCGGATCTTCAAAACGGCTTTCGCGAACTCGCCCGGCGCCTCCTGCGGGACATTGTGCCCGACAGACAGACTTCGATGTTCGTGTGGGCCGGTAAACAAAGGGGCATGATCAGCCGTTCCGCCGGGCTTCAGCGGATCGGCAGTCCCATCGATGGTGATCGACGGAACGATTATAGGAGGATGTTGCGCTAGTCGGTCCTCCAGCGGTTGCAGCAGCGGATCGCCGCGTTCATTGCCATGCATGATGCGATATGCGCTTATTACGATGTCCACGAAGTCCGGATTGTCGAAGGCCGCGGCCGTCCGCTCGAAGGTCTCCTCATCGAACGCCCAATTGGGGGACCATTCACGCCATAAGGTGCGGCCGATGTCAGCCCGGCTTTTCTGCAGGCACATCCGTCCACGTTCCGTCTGGAAGAGGTGCTGATACCAGCACACGCGTTCTAGCGACACCTCGACGGGAGACCTCTGCTTCTCAACGTCGATCACGTCGTAACCCGCATAAGAGACGAGCCCTCCCACCTGATCCGGCCAGAGGGCAGCGGCCACGCAGCACGCGTTACCGCCCCAATCGAAGCCTCCTAAAATCGGCCGCGCCAGTCCAAGGGCACTCGAAAACTGAATCACGTCGAGCGCGCGGGCAGCTTGCTGCCCATTTCGCCTCGTCTCGCCGGATAGAAAGCGTGTTGGACCGTACCCACGCACATAAGGTCGGAGTACTCTCGCGCCCTCAGCCGCGAGAATTCCAGCGTCGGCCTCGAAAGCATGGACGTCATATGGATAGCCGTGGACCAGTATAACTGGCCAGCCGTCTGACGGGCCGTCCTCCAGATATGCTATCCGCAAAAACTCTGTATCGACTGTTTTCGTCGTCTGCTGCTCCATGATGCAACCTCAACCGCTTGTTATTACGGCAAGTGTCACGCATTAGAATCGCAATCGCTCATCTGCGCTTTACTTACACAAAGGAAACTCACGGCGAGCCTCCAGGTTCGCATGAACAGCGGTTCTCCACCGGACCGCGACCTCCCAGTGGCCGTTGACCCGGGCAAAGCCGACCGGGCCGGAAATCGACGCGACCAGATAAGATCCGCGACGTCCTCAGCGTATATGGCTGCACTCAACCAACCGGCATGACCGCACCGCCGTCCCTGCCAAAAGCGCCTAACGATTTTGTTAAAATTGCTTGCCCTATTGGCGGCGATGCCAGCCCCCTTGCCGGCCCAGGCTACGGAAGCGATGGAGGCCGCCATGGACACGACGGCCGCCGCCGCCGCCTGGAAGGGCTCTATTCCGTCGCCCCGGACGCGGTCAGCAGCTGCAGCGCGCCACCATCGCCACCCACATGCTGGACAGCCTCAAGACCAGCGTCCTCGCCCCGGACGGCGGGACACCGGCGGCGAAATAATCCACGCCGATTTACCCCCGCATCCGGCGCGTCTTTGAGTCAAACGACTTTTACCGCGTCAGCGGGTTGACGCTGGATAGACGGCGATAGAGCTGAACGCGCGACCGTCATGCGCGGGAACGGCCGTGATCTGGGGATAGAGCGTGGTTGCCGCGCGGATGCGCGCGATGGCCATCTGTATTTCGGCGCGATTTTCGCCAATCAGGAACCGCATCATCCAAGGCTTTTCCGCTGGCCGCGTCAGCCCTTCCATCTGCCAAACGAGATCACCGACAAAGGCATAGCGCTTGCCCGAGGGCAGGTTGACGAAGACGACGACCGAGTCCGGTGTATGGCCGGGTGCCGGCACGATCACAACCGAGCCGTCACCGTAGACGTCGTGGCTGCTTGGGAAACCGAGATAGGGGCCGCCATCGAAGTGATAGGCCTGATAGGTGACCCCATGAAAGCTGTTGAGCACCTCGGTGCCCTCACCATGCGAGCCGATAAAGCGCTGGCCATCATCATCTACCAGGACGGGTATGCCGTGGAAATCGTCCACACCGCTGATGTGGTCCCAGTGAGCATGGGTCGGAATGATCGCGGTAACCGTGTCGGCAGCCCCCCCGGCCAACTGATCGATGATGGGCGTGCCAAGGTGGTGAGGCGACTGTTGGAGCGAGGGCAGCAGTTTCAATTGCTGCTCGACATTCCGCCCGAACCCCGTGTCGATCAGCAGGTTCCCCTTGGGATGCCGCACGAGGACGCCGCTCGCGGCGAATGCGCGCTTCTCGCTCCACGAACCGCCCCGAAATGCCAACGCCGCGGGGGTTTCGTATGTTCCTGTCGGCATCGCACTGATCGACATGGCCGCCGGAGGTGTGGCTGGCGGCAGCGCCCCGACATCGACTTGCGGCACATCGAGCCGGACCGGTGCGAAAGTCCAGGCGAACCAGAGCAGCACCCCCAAGAGCAGTATCGCGAGCCCGATCAGCGTGCTGTTGATCGGGTGGCGATGCATCCGCGCCAAAAGCGGGTTCCCGCCTTCGATAGCCTGGGCCATTGATCTGCCTTTCGTGTAACAATAACGCACATTATCGCTATAACGATAGCGATGACTATCGTTAGGAGTCAACAGGCATGAGGGATTGGTCCCCCGATCATCCGAGAGCGAAAGTGATGGCGCGTAAGCGCGCCGCAATCGTGGCGGCCGCCGAGCAGGCGTTCGTGCGGGACGGCTATGCCGGCAGTGGAATGGAGAGCATCGCCCGTGAAGCTGGCGTTTCAATCATGACGTTGTACCGCCATGCTCAAACCAAAGACGATCTCTTCGCCGCGGTAATGGAAAGCGCGTGCCACCCGGCCGATATGGAAGAGTTGGTCAAGATCGAGGAGGCTTTGAAGAATCCGCTCGCGGAGATTCTTCTATTTATCGGCGTGATGTTCCAGGAGCGCATTCGCGGCGAGAAGACGACCAACCTGCTCCGGGTCGTCATGACCGAAATACGACGATTTCCGCACCTTGGTGCGTTGGCGTACGATGGCCTGATCAACGCGCACGTCGAAAGGCTGGACTCTTTTCTGTCAACTCGGGCCGAGACCTCCAGCATGCCGGTGGAGCGACGGCGCAAGATCGGCCGTGATTTCTTCGAGCGGTTGGTCGGTCTCGATGACTATCGCGTGCTACTTGGGCTGCCGGCCCCGTCGGAGCAGGACATGCGCAGGCGGGCGGAACTGGCCGCCCGGGAAGCTGTTGCGGAGTTGGGGAGGGAGCAACCCACTTCCAATCCGCACGAACCTTGAGGCGCCAATCCCTTCCTGACCTGATCGGTCCCGAGCGCCGGTTCATCCCCGCCCCTGTCAAAAGCGCCTAACGATCTTGTTAAAATCGATGTTGCGATCGTTTCTCATTATCAGTATCAGGGTGCCGACCGATCCTGACTGAATAATGGAAACACGATGAAAAAGTGCGCCGTGTCGATGCTTGCCCTGTTGGCGGCGATGCAGGCCCCCTTGCGGGCCCAGGCCACGGAAGCGATGGCCACGGAAGCGATGGACGCCGCCGTGGACACGACGGCCGCCGCCACCGACGCCGGCCAGGAAAAGGCCCTGGACGACATCATCGTGACCGGCACCCAGACCCCCTCCTTCAAGGCGGAGGTGGTGCAGGTCGGCGCCTTCCGGAACCAGTCGTTGCTGGACACGCCACTGACCGTGTCCATCCTGCCGCGCGCCCTGCTGGACGCCCAGGGGGCGCAAGGACTGGACGACGCGCTGCGCAACACCCCCGGCGTGACGCAGCAAGCCACCAGCCCCCTGACCAGCAACAACTTCGTCTCACGCGGCGTGCTGATGAACGCCCGCACCAATTATCGCCTGAACGGCTCGCTGCCCATCATCAACCTGGGCCCCATCCCCATCGAGAACAAGCAGCGGGTTGAGTTGCTGAAGGGCGTGTCGGCGCTCTACTACGGCATCAGCACGCCGTCGGGCATCGTCAACGTGGTGACCAAGCGGGCGGGATCCGACCCCGTCACCAGCTACACCCTGAACGGTGACAACAACGGCAGTTTCGGCAGCGGCTTCGACATCGGGCGCGAATTTGGCGACCACAACGAATACGGCGCGCGCATCAACGGCTATGCCTCGCGCATTGGCACGCCGGTGAATGATGTCGACGGCCGGCGCTGGCTGATGAGCGGCGCCTTCGACTGGCGCGCCAGCGAGCGCCTGACCTTTAAGCTGGACGCCGAATACTACCGCCGCGAAATGGATGAGCCGGGCGGCATCACCCTGCCCACCGCCGTGGGCGCCAAGGGCGGCAACGGCGGCACCATCATCCTGCCGTCCATCCCGGACCCCAGCCTGCGCTTCGCCCCCCTGAACCCACCCTACAACACCTGGGCGACCAACGTGGTGGGCCGCGCCGATTACGCCATCACCGACGACTGGTCCGCCCGTGCGGAGTTCGGCGTCGCCTCCACCCGGCGGCAACGCACCATCGCCAACCTCGGCGGCATCAACCTGGCCACCGGCGCCGGCACCATCAGCGGCACCTATACGCCCGACCAGGAATACCGCAACCAGAACCTGCGGCTGGAGGTATCGGGCAAGCTTGACACCGGCCCCATCAGCCATGAGCTGCTGGTGGGCTTCAGCCGCAACCGCCAGACGCAGGAAGACCAGCACCAGCAGTCCTACACCGCGATCAAGCAGAACCTGTACGATCCCGTGGATGTCGCTTACGACACGCTGAAGTTCACCACCACCCGCTTGCAGGCGGGCAGCGTGAACATCGACACCGGCGGCTACATCATGGACATGGCGCACCTGGGCGAAAGCTGGCTGCTGATCGCCGGCGCCCGCTATGTCGATTACGACACCTCTTCCGCCACCAGCAATTACGCCGTGCAGACGGTCACCCCCACGGCCGGCCTGGTTTATAAGCTGACGCCCAAGTCCAGCCTGTACGCGACCTATATCGAGGGGCTGGAGAGTGCGGGCACCGCGCCCGACGGCACCACCAATGCCGGCAGCATCCTGAATCCCATCGTCAGCAAGCAGGTGGAGGTGGGCGGCCGCATGGAGGTGGCCGGCGCCATGATGTCGCTGGCCTGGTTCCACATCGACCGGGGCCTGGCCTACACCGACATCCACAACACCTACGTCCTGAACGGCCAGGCCATCCACCAGGGCGTCGAAGCCTCCATCCAGGGGGAGGTGCTGCCCGACCTGTCGATCATGGTCAGCGGCCAGTACCTGAACGCCCTTCAGGAGAACACCGGCAGCGTCTACCAGGATGGCAGGCGGGTGGAGAACACGCCGCGCTGGTCCGGTTCCGTCTTCGCGGAATACCATCCGGATTTCCTGGACGGCGTGGGCCTGAACGCCGGCGTCTACTATACCGGCGACCGCGCGGCGGATGCGCAGAATCGCGCCACCCTGCCCGCCTACACCACGCTGAGCCTGGGGGCCAGCTACAAGACCCAGGTGCAGGGGAATGGCCTGACCCTGCGCGTCAACGCCGACAACGTGACCAATGAGCGCTACTGGGCTACCGGCGGCCCCACGCTCTACTCGGGCATGCCGGCCACCGTGCGCTTCTCAGCCACGCTTGATTTGTGAGTTCCTCAGGCGCCGGCAGGCTCGTCCGGGCCTTTGGCTGTCCTCGTTCCGCTCCTCCGGTGCTCACTCCGGCGCCCGCGGTCGCGGGCTACGGCGGCACGAGTCTTTATCTCGTGCCGCCGACATTAGGCTGAGCGACCAAAGATTGTCGCCAACGGCCCGGCATCGACCCTTTGATGCCGGGGCATGGCCGCCCTTGAAATTTCGTGAGCGTGTTCGCTTGACACGCCCGCCGGATGCCGCTTTTATCCTGCCCATCATGACCGACTTCGCGACCACCCTGCTGCTTCTTATGAACCCGGCCTCCTGAGAGGACCGGGGATTTCGTCATAAGTCTGCGCAAGGTTCGCGAGTTTCCCAAATGTCGTGTCATGCCGCCCCCAGGGGCTTTTCTGCCAAAGCCAGCACCGCCGCCAGCGCCCAGCCGCTGAGCCTCGCCGCGCGCCCGCTCCTTACCGGCGGTCGCCGGGCCTGACGGCCATCCGGCGGCTGTACCCTTGGCCGTATTCACCTCCCCCGACTGAATACATAGCAGCAGAGACGCCCTGACCATGTTGCGCGATCCCTCCACCAAATACCGCCCCTTCGCCCACGCGGACCTGCCCGACCGCACCTGGCCGTCCTGCGCCATCACCCAAGCGCCGCGCTGGCTGTCCACCGACCTGCGCGACGGCAACCAGGCCCTGATCGATCCCATGGACGCGGAGAAGAAGCAGCGCTTCTTCGACATGCTGGTGAGGATCGGCTTCAAGGAGATCGAGGTCGGCTTCCCCTCCGCCTCGCAGACCGAATTCGATTTCGTCCGCAGCCTGGTGGAGGGCGGCAAGGTCCCCGACGACGTCACCGTCCAGGTGCTGACCCAGGCGCGCCGCGACCTGATCGAGCGCACGTTCGAGAGCCTGCGGGGCGCCCCCCGCGCCATCGTCCACATGTACAACGCCATCTCCCCCGCCTGGCGCCGCATCGTCTTCGGCATGGACCGGGCCGGCATCAAGGACATCGCCGTCAAGGGCGTGACCATCATGCGCGAGCAGGCGAAGAAGTATCCCGAGACCGACTGGATCTTCGAATACTCGCCCGAGACCTTCAGCACCGCCGAGCCCGATTTCGCCCTGGAGGTGTGCGAGGCCGTGCTGGACGTGCTGCAGCCCACGCCCGACAAGCCCGTCATCCTGAACCTGCCGGCGACGGTGGAGGCCGCCGGCCCCCACATCTACGCCGACCAGATCGAGCGCTTCTGCCGCCAGATCAGCCGCCGCGACAGCGTCATCATCAGCGTCCACCCGCACAACGACCGGGGCACCGGCGTGGCGGCGGCGGAACTGGCGGTGCAGGCCGGTGCCGACCGTGTCGAGGGCTGCCTGTTCGGCAATGGCGAGCGCACGGGCAATGTCGACCTGGTGACCCTGGGCCTGAACCTGTACACCCAGGGCGTGGACCCGGGCCTGGACTTCTCCGACATCCAGTCGGTCGTGCAGACGGTGCAGTACTGCAATCAGATCCCGGTGCACCCCCGCCACCCCTATGCCGGTGAGCTGGTGTTCACCGCCTTCTCCGGATCGCACCAGGACGCCATCAAGAAGGGCTTCGCGGCGCAGGCCGGCCGCAACGATCAGTTCTGGGACGTGCCCTACCTGCCCATCGACCCCACCGACCTGGGCTGCGGCTATGAGGCCGTCATCCGCGTCAACAGCCAGTCGGGCAAGGGCGGCATCGCCTGGGTCATCGAACAGGACAAGGGCCTGAAGCTGCCCCGCCCCCTGCAGATCGACTTCAGCCGGGTGATCCAGGGCTACGCCGACGAGACCAGCCGCGAGCTGACCGCCGCCGACATCTGGTCCATCTTCCAGGACACCTACTGCCTCACCGGCCTGCAGCGTTTCGAGCTGATCGACTATCAGGAGACGGGCACCGCCGGCAGCAAGGAGCGTATGTTCGTCGGCCGCGTCAGCGTGGGCCGGGAGGAACGCAGCATCAGCGGCCGGGGCAATGGTCTGCTGTCCAGCGTGCTGGCCGCCCTGAAGGTCGATTGCGGCGTGGACCTGGACATCGTCGATTACCAGGAACACGCCATCGGCCACGGCGGCGACGCCCGCGCCGCGGCTTATGTCGAATGCCGCACCGGCGACGGCCGCAAGGTCTTCGGCGTCGGCATCGACACCGACGTCGCCACCGCCTCCGTCCGCGCCGTGCTCAGCGCCGCCAACGGGGCGGGCTGATCAACCATGGTTCAGGGTCGTCCCGCCTGCGGACGACCCTGGCGCCTGCGCTAAGTCGATGAAAGCGCGCAGGCGGGTGAGCAAATGGGCCGATCCTTCGAGGAGGGCCGTCCCGTCGCTATTGCGCCTGATCGCGCGCGAACTGCTGCGCGCACAGCCCTTGCGGCTTCCAATCCTGGATCAGGGTGGTCGGCGGCCGGGCGGCATCGTGCAGGATCAGGGCGAAGCCATGGCGCGGCGCCGTGCCGATGGCCATGAGCAGCATCGGCGGGCCGCCTTCGACCACCAGGCTGTTGCCCGGTCCCCGCTCCTGCCGCGCACCGGCCGGCGTCTCCAGGCATGTATCCCCGGTCAGCGCGTAGAAGGCCTCCGGTCCAGAATGCACGTGCAGGGGCGCCGTCATGCCGGGCGTGAAGACCGAACGCAGATATTCCGCCGAATAGGAGGCCGCGGAGGTCACCGGCAGGGGCCCGATGTCTGCCACATGCGTACTGCCCTGCGGGGGCCGCCATCCTCTCCCTTCGATGGTGAACAGCCAGACCTTGCCGAAAGCGGCGACGACGCTGCCCGTCTTGCTGGCCACCGCCTCCGCCGCCGCCTTGGAGGGGAAGGTGTCCAAGTGCCAATAAATGTCGCCTTCCGGCAGGGCGGCGATGTTCTGGTGGGCCATCAGGCAGGCGGGGCCGGCCGCCTCCTCCACGCCGCAAGGCCGGGCGGTCGCCTGTCCGAAGGCGGGACCAGCCACCAGCATGGCGGCGACAACAGCCCCGACAGCATATGCTTTGCCCATAAGCCACTCCCCCCAATGGATGGCACAGCATGTCCATCCCAAGGGCGGCGGCGCAATGTCTCCGGGTGGATACAACTTTTCATTAGGCCATCAATCGTGCGAAGGGGTTGGGCGCCGTGCGAACCTCCCCCCTGCCCGCCGCCCCCTGCCGTCTACGCCGCGCCTTTTTCCGCCTTGCGCGCGGTGAAGCGATTGACGGGGATCTCCAGCCCCAGATTGTCGCGGAAGGTCTCGCCCTCATACTCCCGGCGCAGCAGGCCGCGGTCCTGGAGGATGGGCACCACCGTCTCCACGAACACGTCCAACTGCTTGGGCAGCGCCTCGAAGAAGACGAAGCCGTCGGCGGCCTTGGCCTCCAGCCACTGCTGGAACTTGTCGGCGATCTGTTCCGGCGTGCCGACGAAATTGCCGCGCGGGGTGGCGAAGCGCTGGGCGACCTGGCGCAGGGTCAGGTTGTCCGCCTTGGCGGCCGCCACGATCTTCAGCACGGCACTCTGGGTGCTGTTGTACGCATCGGCCCCGACCTCGGGGAATGGAGCGTCCAAGTCGTACTGGCTAAAATCGTGGTCGTTGAACGGCCGGCCCAGCATGGACAGGGCATTCTCGATGGACACCAGGTTGGCCAGTTCCTGATACTTGGCCTCGGCTTCCGCCTCGGTGGCGCCCACCACCGGCGCCACGCCCGGGAGGATGAACACCTTGTCCGGATCGCGGCCGAAGCCGGCGGCCCGCGCCTTCACGTCGGCGTAGTAAGCCTGGGCCTCCACCAGGTCGTCCTGGCCGACGAAGATGGCGTCGGCGTGCTTGGCGGCGAAGTTCTTGCCATCGTCCGACGCGCCGGCCTGGAAGATCACCGGCTGTCCCTGGGGCGAACGGGCGATGTTCAATGGCCCCCGCACCTGGAAGAACTCCCCTTTGTGGTCCAGGGTGTTCAGCTTCTTCGGGTCGAAGAAGACGCCGCTTTCCTTGTCATGGACCAGGGCGTCATCCTCCCAACTGTCCCACAGGCCCTGGACCACGTCCAGATACTCGGCCGCCAGGCGATAGCGCTGGTCGTGGGCGAGGTGCTGCGCCTTGCTGTAGTTGGCGGCGCTGCCCTCCAGCCAGCTGGTGACCACGTTCCAGCCCGCGCGGCCGCCGCTGATATGGTCCAGCGAGGCGAACTGCCGCGCCACGTTGTAAGGTTCGCTGTAGCTGACGGTCAGGGTGCCGACCAGACCGATATGGCTGGTGGCGCCGGCCAGCGCTGACAGGATGGTCAGCGGCTCGAACCGGTTCAGGTAATGGGGGCTGGACTTCTCGGTGATGTAGACGCTGTCGGCCACGAACAGGAAGTCGAACTTGCCCTTCTCCGCCACCTGCGCCTGGCGCTTGTAGAAGGCGAAGTTGGTGCTGGCGTCGGGCTGGGCGTCCGGGTGGCGCCAGTCACCCCAGGTGCGGCCCACGCCATGAAGGATGAAGCCCAGTTTCAACCGCTTGCCCGCACTCATGATCGCCTCCGCTGAAATCGAGGCGGTCAGCATCCGGGCCGAACCGGCGCCACACAAACAAGTCTTCTCAATGTGACCGTTGAGTGGCGCCGGGAATGGTTGGTTGTCAGAACTTCTCCACCCACGGGCGCAGTTCCACTTCCCAGGTCCAGGCGCTGCGATGCTGGGTGTGGACGTGCAGGTATTCCCGGGCGATGGCGTCAGGGTCCAGCCACTTGTCCGCCGGCCCGTCCTCGCCCGGTCTGGACCAGCTGCTGGCCACACCGCCGTCGATGATGAAATGGGCGACGTGGATGTTCTGCGGCGCCAGCTCCCGCGCCAGGCTTTGCGCCATGCCGCGTAAAGCGAACTTTCCCATGGCGAAAGGTGTGGAGCCGGCCAGGCCCTTCACGCTGGCGGTGGCGCCGGTCAGCAGGATGCTGCCCCGCCCCAGCGCCCGCATGCGCACGGCGGCGGCCTGCGCCACCAGGAAACCGGCGTAGGCGGAGACGCGCAGGCTGTCCAAGACCTGGCCGGGGTCCAGATCCTGCACGGCGCCGCGCGCCCGGGTGCTGGCGTTGAACACCACCAGCTCCGGCACGCCCAGGTCGGTGTCGACCAGCTCGAAGAGGCGGCCCACCGCCTCGGGCTCGGCGGCATCAACGGCATAGGCCCGGGCCCCCGTTTCCGCCACCAGGTCGGCCAGCTTGTCCGTGTTGCGCGCGGCCAGGGCCACACGGTAACCCTCATGGGTCAGCAAGCGGGCCAAAGAGGCGCTGATGCCCTTGCCCGCGCCAACGATCAGCGCTGATTTCCGGGTCATGACGCGTACTGCGCTTCGCCGTTGCCGAAGGACCAGTTCTCCTTGGGCACCTCGACCAGGTTGATGAACACGTCCTCGCGCCGCAGTCCCAACCGGGCGTGCAGGCCGTCGGCCACCGCCTTGTAGAAGGCCTTCTTCACCTCCACCGTGCGGCCCTGGTTCAGGGTGATTTGGATGATCACCGTGTCGCGGGTGCGGTTAATGCCCAGGTAGGTCGGGTCGGCCACGAAGTCGCTGTCACCATGTTCGGTGATGATCTGGAAGCGGTCGTCCTTGGGCACGTTCAGGGTGCTGAGCATGGCCTCATAGATCACCTCGCCGATGGCGTGGCGGTACTCGGCTGATTTGCCTTTGACCAGGTCGATGCGGGCGAGCGGCATGGATGTTCCTCCGGTTCAGGCGGCCCCTGCCCGGTTCGGTTTCGGGGCGCGGACGAAGCATGCCTGATTTACGGGTAATTGCCCATATGGTCGTTGACAGCGGCCGCGTCGGCGCGCCTGATAGGCTTGCGCCCTTTTCCCCGGGACCGTTCATGCCTGACACCACCGCCCCCGATACCCGCCCGACCGACATGCCAGAGTCCACCCAGTGCAACTGCGCCGCCTTGCGTCAGGCCTCCCGCCGGCTGACCAAGTTTTATGACGCGGCGCTGGCGTCCACCGGCCTGGGCATCAACCAGTACTCCATCCTGTCCCGCCTGAACCGCCACGGCCCCAAGGGCATCCAGGAACTGGCCGCCATGCTGGCCATGGACCGTTCCACCCTGGGCCATCTGCTGCGCCCACTGGAGAAGCGCAACCTGGTGCGCCTGACCATCACGCCAGCGGACAAGCGCCGCCGGGTGCTGGTGCTGACGGCGGAGGGGCAGGAGCTGGTCGCCCAGGCCCAGCCCCTGTGGACGGTGGCGCAGCGACAGTTCGAGCAGGCCTTCGGCAGCGACAACGCCCTCGCCCTACGCACCGTGCTGCGCCAGGTGGAGACGGCGAACCTGGCGGAATCGGATAATAAAAGGCAGCCGGCGGTTAGTCCTGACCACCAGTGATTAAATAAAATCCAATATAACGATATCAAGATAGCGGCAGAACGCCGCAGTACGCCGGCACGCGACAGGAGATTGGGTTAACGGGGGTGGCAATCGGATAGGTAGGTCCCATGTTTCTTCCAATAAAGGGGTATCCCTTGTGGGAAATAGACAGGGACCCCAGCGCAATCCGCTACCGGAGCCGCCATGCCGCGCCTTGTCGACCTTTCTTTGCGCACCCGCATCTTCTCGGCCTTCGCTTTGGTCCTGCTGGTGACCCTGGGCCTGGGGCTGTTCGCCCTGGAGCGCCTGTCCCGCATCGAGCGAGCCGCCGCCGACCTCGGCACCGACGCCCTGCCCTCCATCGTCGCCAGCAATGAATTGCTGCAGGGCGTGCTGGAGGCCCGGCGCTTCCAGCAGGGAATGCTGCTGGCCACCGATGACGCGGCGCGAGCCGAGCAGGAAAAGACGGTGGCCCAGGAACTGGACCGTGTGGCCAAGGGTCGCCGGGCCTACGACCCGCTGATCACCATCGAGCGACCACAGATGGACCAGTTCGACACGCTGTGGCCGCGGTTCCTCGCCTCCTCCACCCAGGTCATCGATGCCCTGCACAAGGGTGACCGGGAAACGGCGCTGAAGCTGTACGCCGGGGAGAACCGGGAACAGACCCGCGCTCTGATAAAGGTGCTGACGGAGACGGCGGACCTGAACTACCGCGCCGGCCAGGACGCCTATGCGCTGCTGAGCCACACCACCGGCATCTCACGCCTGGGCACGGTGCTGGCGCTGGCCTTGGCCCTGGCCATGGCCTTCACCGCCGGCGCCGTCACGGTGCTGACCACCGGCCGCCCCACCCGCCTTCTGACGGCGGCGATGACGCGGCTGAGCGAGCGCCAACTGGACACCGCCATCCCCGGCACCGACCGGCAGGATGAGATCGGCGCCATGGCCCGTGCCGTCGAGGTGTTCCGCGACGGCCTGGTGGAGGCCGACCGCCTGGCAGCCGTCCAGCGGGAGGCGGAGGCGGCCAAGGCCCGGCGCGTCGCCGCCATCGACAGCCTGGTCAGCGATTTTGATCGTCAGTCCTCGCATATCCTGCACCAGTTCAGTGGCGCCGCCGCCGAGCTGGACACCGCGGCGCAGAGCATGTCCGGCGTGGCGGAGGAAACCAACCGCCAGTCGGCCAGCGCCGCGGCCGCCGCCGACCAGACCACCGCCAACGTCCAGACCGTGGCCGCGGCGGCGGAAGAGATGGCGGCCAGCATCGCCGAGATCAACCGACAGGTGGTGCACGCCCAGGCCATCGCCAGCCGCGCCAGCCTGGACGCGCGCGAGACCATGGCCACCGTCGCCGGCCTGACCGACGCCACCCAGCGCATCGGCGAGGTGGTGACCCTGATCCAGGCCATCGCCGAACAGACCAACCTGCTGGCGCTCAACGCCACCATCGAGGCGGCGCGGGCGGGTGAGGCCGGCAAGGGCTTCGCCGTCGTGGCGGCGGAGGTCAAGGGCTTGGCCAACCAGACGGCCAAGGCGACGGGGGATATCGCGGCGCAAATCATGGCCGTGCAACAGGTCTCCGCCCGCACCTCCACCGCCATCCAGGCCATCGGCGCGGTGATCGAGGAGGTCAACGGCATCTCCACCTCCATCGCCGCCGCCATGGAGCAGCAGGGCGCCTCGACGACGGAGATCAGCCGCAACGTGGGCCAGGCCGCCACCGGCACCCAAGGCGTGGCCGACGCGCTGGGTGCCGTGACGGAAGCCGCAGCCCAAGCCGGCGTGGCCGCCACCCAGGTGCTGGGCGCCGCCCACGATCTGTCGGAACAGTCCGGCGTGCTGCAGACCCACGTCAGCCGCTTCCTGGCCGCCATCAAAGCCACGTGAGCACGAAAGCCGGCGGTGGGCGATGGCCCGCCGCCCGCGTTCCCTTGTCAGGGCAGCGGCCGGCGTTGTTGGCCAGGGTCGGCTCCGGCAGGTCCCCCCTCGGACGATGGCCCCGCCCATTGGCGGGGCGCGAGATTTCCCCCAAAAGAAACCCATCCCCTCGAGTTACCCGGAAAGAGATGGCGCCGCGCGGGTGCGGGCGCGCAACATTAATGCATTAATTAATAAGGACTTAAGACAGAGCCCCAATACTTCGGATCATCTTGACCACCCGGAGGCCGCCGATGTTTTCCAACGTCCGCATTTTATGGAAGATCGTCATCATCGTCGCCGCCATGGGCCTGGCGGCCGGCGGCATCGGCGCCGCCGGGCTGATCGGACTGCGCACCATGGCGGACAACGCCACCGAGATCCAAGCCGCCGGCAACGCCGCCACCCTGAGCGCGCGCATGAGCCGCGAACTGTCGACCATCAACCGGCTGGAGTACAGGGCGCTGGCCCTGCCGGAGGAATGGGAAGACGCGGTCAAGGCCAAGGACGTGGCGACGGCCACCCTGCTGGGCCGGCTGGACGCCCTGGAAACGCTGGTGACCCCGAATGAGCGGCCGCAGTTGGACGCGGTGCGCGCGGCCTATGCCGACTACGCCCCGGTGATGGGGACGCTGTTCGACAAGGTGCGCCGGGCCCGCGACAGTGGGGGCGACACGCGCGCCGGCCTGGTGGACGCCATCCACAACTCGCGCGCCCATGTCGCCGCCTTGCAGGACAAGATGAAGGCGCTGGTGGACACGTTGGAGCAACGGTCCGTCGCCGTGAATGAGGGCGCCCAGCGCGCGGCCCGGCTGGCCACCCGCCTGATGGTGCTGCTCGCGGCATTGGGTATCGCCGCCGGCCTGGCGGTGGGCTGGCTGGTGGCCCGGCACGGCCTGTTGCGCCCCATCACCCTGGTGGTGGGCAGTCTGCGGAACCTGGCCGACGGCAAGCTGGAGGCCGAGGTGCCCTGCGCCGACCGAGGGGATGAGATCGGCGACATCGGCCGCGCCGCCCTGGTGTTCCGCAACAACGCGCGGGAGGCCGACCGCCTGCGCACCGCCCAGGCCGCCGAGCAGCAGGCCAAGGCCCGCCGGGCGGAAGCGCTGGAGGGCCTGGTCGCCCATTTCGAGGCCCGGTCGGCCGACCTGGTGCACATGCTGGCCAGCGCCGCGACGGAGATGGAGGCCACCGCCACCTCCATGGCCGGCCTGGCCGACCAGACCAACCAGCGCTCCGGCGCCGTCGCCAGCGCCTCGCACCAAGCGGCGCTGAACGTGCAGACGGTGGCCGCCGCGACGGAGGAGCTGGCCCTGTCGGTGAAGGAGATCGCGCAGCAGGTCGCCCATTCCCGCGACATCGCCGACCAGGCGCAAGTGGATGCGGAGGACACCCGCGTCACGGTGGCCCAGCTGGCCGACGCCGCCCAACGCATCGGCGGCATCGCCCAGCTTATCGCCGGCATCGCGGCACAGACCAACCTGCTGGCGCTGAACGCCACCATCGAGGCGGCGCGGGCGGGCGACGCCGGCCGCGGTTTCGTCATCGTCGCCAACGAGGTGAAGTCGCTGGCGACGCAGACGTCCAAGGCCACGGACGAGATCGCCGGCCGGATCGCGGAGATCCAGGCCCTGACCGGCCGCACCGTGGGCGCCATCGACCACATCAACGGCACCATCGCCACCCTGTCGGGAATCGCCGTGGTCATCGCCTCGGCCGTGGAGGAGCAAACCGCCGCCACCAACGAGATCGCCCGCAACGTGAACGAGGCGGCGCGGGGCGTGGGCGACGTCTCCACCACCATCACCGACGTGAACCACGCCGCCATCACCACGGGCGACGCCGCCGGCCAGATCGTCGACGCGTCGGGCCAGCTGTCCCGCCGGGCGGAAACCCTCAACCGCGAGATCGCGACGTTCATCAACGGCGTTAAAGCCGCTTAGGCCACCGCCGAATAACCTTAACCAACTCCCGCCTTGGAGGGCGCCGGCGATCACCGTATGGTGCCACCGGTTACCGCCCCATAGCTGGAGCCCAAGACATGCAGTCCCTTTATCGCGCCGCCGACGACCGTTACGAGACCATGCCCTATCGCCGCTGCGGGCGCAGCGGCCTGGACCTGCCCGCCATCTCACTGGGCCTGTGGCACAATTTCGGCGGCGCCGACGTCTTCGAGACCGGCCGCGCCATCCTGCGCCGGGCCTTCGACCGGGGCGTCACCCATTTCGACCTGGCCAACAACTACGGCCCGCCCTACGGCTCGGCCGAGGAGAATTTCGGCCGGGTGATGGCCGGCGACTTCAAGCCCTACCGGGATGAGATGATCATCTCCACCAAGGCCGGCTACGACATGTGGCCCGGCCCCTACGGTATCGGCGGATCGCGCAAGTATCTGATCGCCAGCCTGGACCAGAGCCTGCGCCGCATGGGTCTGGATTATGTCGACATCTTCTATTCCCACCGCGTGGACCCGACCACGCCGCTGGAAGAGACCATGGGCGCTCTGGCCCAAGTGGTACGCCAGGGCAAGGCGCTGTACGTCGGCATCTCCTCCTACTCAGCCGACATGACGGCGCGGGCCGCGGCCTTGCTGAAGGAGATGGGCACGCCCTGCCTGATCCATCAGCCCAGCTATTCCATGCTGAACCGCTGGATCGAAGGCGGCCTGCTGGACACGCTGAAGGACGAAGGCATCGGCTGCATCGCCTTCTCCCCCCTGGCGCAGGGCCTCCTGTCCAGCAAGTACCTGAGCGGGGTGCCGGCCGACGCCCGCGCCGCCAAGGGCGGGTCCTTCACGGAAGACATGCTGACGCCGGCCGCGCTGGAGCATGTGCGCGCCCTGAACGCCATCGCCGAGCGGCGCGGCCAGACACTGGCGCAGATGGCGATATCCTGGGTGCTGCGCGACACGCGCGTCACCTCCGCCCTTATCGGCGCGCGCACCGTGGCCCAGCTGGACGACAGCCTGGATGCCCTGGGGAACCTGGCCTTCACGGATGCGGAGCTGGCGGAGATCGATGCCCACGCGGTGGACACCGGCCTGAACATCTGGCAGCGCTCCTCCGACGCCAGCACACCGGAGTGAAGCCCGGACGCTTCCCGGACAAAGTGATGCCCGCGCTCCGGATGGGGCGCGGGCATCCAGTATGGCGGTGCGGGCGGGGGGCCGCAGGTACCGCCCATGGGGAGGAAGGCGACGGGGTGATGGGGAGTGTGGGGGACATCCCGTCGCCGCAAGGAAAAGCTACCCCAGGTGGCGGCCGCCGCTCTTGCATGCCTTATGGATGTTTTGTCTGAAAGGGGCGCCTTGTCGGCCTGCCGGGTCAGCCCAACAGGCGCGCCATCTCCGCTTTCACGGCCGGCGCGCGGCGCAGCAGGATCAGATCCACCTCGTCATTCAGATCCTGCCTGCGGAAATACTCATCATCCAGCCCGTCGCGCTTGAGCGGATGGCCATCGGCGAATGGCGCGCGGCCCCGCGCCCGTTTGCGATCGAATTCCATCCGAGATTTGACGGAATAGTGGTGGATGTACAGCCGGGCGTGGGAGATGGCGGGCGTGAAGCCGAAATCGCGCAGTTCCACGGGCGTTCCGGTATCGTCGACATAGTGGCACCCGTCCCGCAGGCGACCGGAATGGATGAGCATGCGGTCCAGCGCCGCCGTCCGCACCAAGCTCTTCATATGCACATGCCCATGGTACATCGCGGGGGCGCAACGGATGAAACGCTCGATCACCAGCCGGCCGTCCGGCTGCTGATGACCGCTGGAGCCGAAATAGCGCCAATTGAGCGCCACGCCGCCCACCGCGGGATCACGGCCATAGGATGCCACCGACGCCGGCAGGGACAGGCCCGGCCGGCTGACGACGAACTCATCGGCGTCGATGAACAGCGCCCAGTCCGTGTCCGGTCCGTAATAAGTCAGGAAATGATTGTAGGCCCGCAACTGCGGCCCCACCATCGTGTCCCCCCACCAGTTGAAGTCGCGGGGGTCGTCGAGCGACAGCACCAGGTCGCGGGCCTCGAAAAAGGCTAGGCTGCGGCTGCTGGGCGCCGACGGCCAATCGATGACGGTGATACCGGCCCGGCCGGCGATGCGGTCCAGCACGGCGCGGGTGTCGTCGCTGCTGCCGTTGTTATAGATGACGAAGCGCTCGACGCCCATCAGACGGTGGTACGCCACCCATTCCAGCAGGAAAGCGCCCTCGTTCTTGACGATGGCGCAGATGGTGACCCGGGGCGCGCCAACCTCTTCCCCAACCTCCAGCGCATGCCAATGCGACCGCCAGTCATCAGCATATTTGGTCGCATGCATGTTGCTCATAAAGGGGCGGCACCGCGCTTGTTTAGTTCCAAGCGTTTATAGGTCGCGCCTCAATGGTTGTGCCATCATCCCTCCGCCCTACCCCGTACTTCATAACAGTGACAGTTTTGCGGAAAATCGCCGCCTTACGCGACGACCGCTCAGCGCTCGATACGGTAGACGAAGGCGTGGTCGCCCGGCGCCCGCTTCGACACCACCAAATGCAGGCCGTCCTCATCCTGGTGGAAGACCAGGGCCTGGCCGGCCCCGCCATCCAGCAGGGTGACGGCCTTCACCGGTTCCCCCGCCGGCAGGGCGTGTATGATGGCCTTCCCCTCTTCCGGCCAGCCCATCTCGATGGCGTAGAGGGTGCCGTCCTTGGTCGTGAAGCGGAAGTCCTCAGGTCCGAAGGGCTTGTCAGTCTCCCCCTCCTTGAACGAGCCGCTGGCCATCCGGGCCGGCCCCTCGCCGAATTGGCGCCAGGGTCGGGTGCCGTAGATCGCCTCGCCATTGGTCTTCAGCCAGGCCCCGATGGCCAGCAGGCTGTCCTGCGCCTCCTGCGGGATGGTACCGTCGGCGCGGGGGCCGATGTTCAGCAGCAGGTTGCCATTCTTGGAAACGATGTCGGCCAGCAGGTGGATGATCTTTTTCGGCGACTTGTACCGCTCGCCCTCGATATAGCCCCAGCTGTAGTCGCCCAGCGAGGTGCAGGTCTGCCAGACGCGGGGCTGGATGTCGGGCATCAGGCCCCTTTCCACGTCGGCCACGCCGCTGCCGTCCGCCAACGCCCCTTCCTTGTAATTGACCACCGCCGAGCCGCCGCGCCGACTTTGCGTGTTGTAATAATACGCCAGGAACTTGGGCAGGGTGGTGCGGAAGGCCGGATGACTGATCCACCAGTCGAAGTAGATGAGGTCGGGGTGATAATCCTCCACCAGCTCCGCCGTGCGCGCCAGCCAATCGTCCAGCCAGGCGGGCGAGACGTGGGTGAAATCACCCATCATCTGGGCGTCGCCCGTATCCTCCGCCGTCAGCCGCGCCTCCGCCGGGCCATAGAGATCGGCGTAGCGCGGGTCGTTCACGTCGGAGGCGATCTTGCGCCCCTCGCCGAAAAACCAGTCGTGCTCCGCCCGGTGCGAGGACAGGCCCAGGTGCAGGCCCTGGGCCCGCACCGCCCGCACCAAGTCACCGATAAGGTCGCGCTTGGGGCCCATGCGCAGGGCCGACCAGTCGGACAGGCGGGTGGCGTACATGGCGAAGCCGTCATGATGCTCCGCCACCGGCACGACATAGCGGGCGCCGGAGGCCCGGAACAGGCTGGCCCACGCGCGGGGATCGAACTTCTCCGCCTTGAACTGGGGGATGAAGTCCTTGTACCCGAACTTGTCCGGGGTGCCGTAGACCGCCAGGTGGTGCTGGTATTCCTTGCTGCCCTGGATGTACATGCGGCGCGAGTACCATTCACTGCCGAAGGCGGGCACGGAATAGACGCCCCAGTGGATGAAGATGCCGAACTTGGCATCGGCATACCAATCCGGCATCTGCCAGGTACGCAAGGAGATCCAATCGGGCCGAAACGGGCCGGCGGCATCGCTTGCCGCCACCTTCTTCAGCAGCGCCTCGCGCTCCCGCGCCGCCCTGGACGAGGCCTGGCGCCAAGTGGCGTCCATCTGCTCCGGCGTCGAGGTGGTCGCGGTGGGGGCCGCAGTGGGGGCCGGGGCGGCCGGCGGCGCGCCCTGGGCCAGGGCCCCGGCCGGTGTGAGGAAGGCGGCCCCCAACAGCAGGGCGCCCGCAGGCCCGAAACGGCGCCCCGCCCAGCGGAAGAATGAAGGCGTCATGGTCGGTGCCATCCGTCGTTGTGAGCGAAGCGGGACCAGCCTCTCATATCGGCCGTCGTGCGGCTGCATCCAACACGCATGTCACCGCGCCCGTACCGTCGCCTTGGCCCACTGGTGTGACGATCCTCAAGTGCGGACCTCAAATGCGGGATTGTGTCCAGGGCGCCGATGCCCCACCATCCCGGCGCATAAACTTTGTAAATTTAAATAAGGAATTGCCCGGATGTCCGCGCCTGTGCCCTCCCGAGCCACCGACCTGCACCCGTCGCTGGGCGCGAGCCTGTCGGGCACGAACCTGGAACGGGCGGGGGACCACAACCAGCGGGTCATGCTACAGGCCATCCGGGTCAGCGGCCCCATCACCCGGGCGGAACTGGCCACAATCACCGGCCTGACGGCGCCGGCCATCGCCAACATCACCAAGCGCCTGCTGAACGACGGCCTGATCATGGAAGTGGGCCGCCTGCATGGCGCCCGCGGCCAGCCGGCCATGCGCCTGGCCATCAACCCGGACGGCTGCTACTCCATCGGCGTCAACATCGACCGCGACCATGTCACCGTGCTGGTGCTGGACCTTCTGGGCCAGGTGCGCCATCGCGCCACCTTGGATGTGGACTTCCCCTTGCCCGACGCCGTGGCCGCCTTCTTCAAGGAGCAGGTGGACACGCTGCTGGCCGGTGGCACCTTCCCGCGGGATCGCATCGTCGGCATCGGTGTCGCCATGCCCGACGATCTGGGCCGGGTGAACCTGCCCAATCGCCCCGCCAGCTATGAGGCCTGGAACACCGTCAACGTCGCCCGGCTGTTCTCCGCCATCCTGCCCCTGCCGGTGTTCCTGGAGAATGACGCGGCGGCGGCGGCCCTGGGTGAGCTGCAGTTCGGCCACGGCCTGCACGACCCCAGCTTCTTCTACATCCTGATCAGCCGGGGCCTGGGTGGCGGCATGGTCATCGATGGGCAGTATTTCCGCGGCGCCCAGGGCCGTAGCGGTGAGATCGGCTTCCTGCCCGTCTCCTCGCCCCGCACGCCGGCGACCTCCTTGCAGGAGGCGGTGTCGCTGTCGGCCCTGTTCGGCTTCCTCAAGGCCAATGGCTATCCGCTGTGCCAGCCGGATGAGCTGGCCGGCCTGGACGCCGCCGGCCAGGCGTTGGTCGCCCAGTGGCTGGATTTGGCGGCCGAGTTGCTGACCGTGCCCATCATCGCCGTCAGCTGCCTGGTGAATCCTGAAGCGGTATTCCTGGGCGGGCGGTTGCCCACCACCCAATTGGACCGCCTGGCCCAACTGATCACCGAACGGCTGCAGGCCCACACCGGCGCCATTCCCGTCATCGCGCCGGTTTATCGCGCCGCCACCGCCATGGATGCGCCGGCGGTGGGTGCCGCCATCCTGCCCTTCAACGACCGCCTGCTGCCGTCGCGCACCGCCCTGATGAAGACCGCCGCCGCGTGATGGTGCGCCAGTCCGGCAAGGGCCGGCATCTTATGGGATTAATATTTCAATTTTCATTCTTGATACGCCGCGCTACGGTCCTGCCTCCCCTGCGTGGCCGTTGGCTGGCCGAGGATTTGATTCAGGTCGGCATGGATTTCGGCGGCACCACGATCGAGGCGGCGGCGCGGGCCGCCGACAATGGCCGCGTGTCCCGGGCTGTACGCCCGCGCTTGTTCACCGACACGGGGGACGCCAAAGTCGCCCCCGCCCGACAAATCGCCTGATTCCAGACTTCAAGGAACCCTTGCCATGCCCTCAACCGCTCTCCTCGACGCCGCCGCCGTGCGGGGCCAGTTGAAGGCCTGGCTGGTGGAGCGGGCCTATCCCCTGTGGTGGGAGGTGGGGGCGGATCGGGTGAACGGCGGCTTCCATGAGAAGCTGGACCTGGACGGCAAGCCCACCAACGACGCCCGCCGGGCGCGGGTGCAGGCCCGCCAGGTCTATTCCTATTCCGTCGCGGCCAAATCCGGCTGGAACGGCCCGGTGCGCGAGGCGGCGGAGCATGGCCTGACGTTCTTCCTCAACCATTACCGCCGGCCCGACGGCCTGTTCCGCACCAAGGTGGCGCCGGACGGCACCGCCCTGGATGACACCGTGGTGCTGTACGACCAGGCCTTCGCCCTGTTCGCGCTGGCCGCCGCGCAAAGCGCCACGCCGGAGAACCGCAGGGCGGAGGAGATGGCCGTGGCCCTGCGCCAGCGGCTGCTGGACACGCTGCACCACGCCCAGGGCGGGTTCGAGGAGAGCCACCCCCGCACCCTGCCCCTGCTGTCCAACCCCCACATGCACATGCTGGAAGCGTCATTGGCCTGGATGGAGCAGGGCGGCGACGGCGGCTGGCGCGACCTGGCGGAAGAGATCGTGGGCCTGGCCCTGACCCGCTTCATCGACGACGACATGGGCGGGCTGAAGGAGTTCTTCGACGGCGACTGGCGGCCCCAGGCCGGCACCCCCGGCCGCATCGTCGAGCCGGGGCACCAGTTCGAATGGTCCTGGCTGATGCTGCGCTGGGCCGCCCTGACCGGCAGCAAGGCGGCCGCCGACGCCGCCTGGCGCATGATCGCCATCGGCGAGGGGCCGGGCGTGGACCCAGCGCGCGGCGTCGCCATGAACGCCCTGCTGGACGACCTGACCCCGCACGACCCCGTCGCCCGCCTGTGGCCGCAGACGGAGCGCATCAAGTGCGCCGTGCTGGCGGCCCTCGCCACCCGCGACGACGCCGACCGCAGCGACACCTACTGGACCATGGCGGCCAACGGCGGACGCGGCCTGATGAAGTATTTCGACACGCCCGTGAAGGGCCTGTGGCGCGATCGCCTGAACCCCGACGGAACCTTCGTCGAGGAGGCCGCACCCGCCAGCAGCTTCTACCACATCGTCTGCGCCATCCAGGAACTGGACCAAGGCCTGGCCATGGCGGGGCACCCGGGCTGAAGCGCTCCTGTTGATCCCCATCCGGCGCCGCATTAGGGTCGCCCCACAATGAATAAACAGGGGCAGTGACAATGCGGCGTCTGATCGTCCTGATGGGTTTGCTGACGGCCATCCCCGCCTGGGCGGCGGTGGAGCGGGTGGAGATCACGGAGCGCACGGTGCTGGCCGACGGCGTCCCCTTCGGCGCTGTCGGCACTTATGAAAAGATCCGGGGCACGGCCTGGATCGCCCTGGACCCCGCCCTGCCGGCCAACGCCCGCATCACCGACTTGGGGTTGGCGCCCCAGGACGATCACGGCCACGTCGTCTTCGCCACCGACTTCCTGATGCTGCGTCCCACCAACGCAGCGGGGCGCAACGGCGCCCTGTTTTATGACGTCAACAACCGGGGCGGCATCGCCGCCCTGGGCCAGGTCAACGGCCGTGTCCCGGCGCACAACGACCCGACCACCCTGGCCGACACCGGCAACCGCTTCTTCTTCAAGCGCGGATACACCTTGCTGTGGTCGGCCTGGACCTGGGACGTGCAGCCGGGTGGCCCGGGCGACAGGCCCTTCATCCTGAAGCCCCCCGTGGCCAAGGCGAAGGATGGCAAGCCCATCCTGGGCAAGGCCGCCTACGAGTTCATCGTCGACAAGCCGGCCAAGACCGCGGCCTATGTCGGCATGAAGGGCACCCCCTACCCCTTCGCCACCGAGGGCGCGCCCGACGCCGTGCTGACGGAGCGGGATGGACCCGACGCGCCACGCCACCCCATCGCCCGCGGCAAATGGACCTTCGTGGAGAACCCCGACGGCGGCCTGCCGGTGGAGGTGCGCATGGAAGACGGCTTCCAGACCGGCAAGATCTATGAGGTGGTCGTCCCCTCCCGCGACCCGTATGTGGTCGGCGTGGGCCTGGCCGGCATCCGCGACCTGCTGTCCTTCTTCAAGACCCAGCCCTTCGCCGGGCAGCAACCGTTGGATCGCGCCCTGATCTTCGGCATCTCACAGTCCGGCCGCGTCATCGACACCATGCTGTACAATGGCTGGAACCGGGATGAGGAAGGACGCCCGGCCTTCGACGGCGCCTATGCCCAGGTGCCCGGCGCTGGCAAGGGCGCCTTCAACCAGCGCTTCGGCATGGCCACCCGGCATTTCAGCCCGCTGGTGGAGCAGATCTACTTCTCCGACGCCTTCCCCTTCACCACCACGCCCTCGACCGACCCGGTAACGAAACAAACCGGCTCCCTGTTGGACGGCGCGCGGGCGGCCGGGCCGCTGCCCAAGATGATCTTCGCCAACACCTCGGCGGAGTACTGGAACCGTTCCGCCTCCCTGCTGCACATCACGCCGGATGGCAAGGCGGACGCCGCCATCGACCCGTCCGCCCGCATCTACCTGCTGGCGGGATCGCAGCACTATGTCGGCCGCAGCCATGAGCGCTGGCCCTACGCCGCCTGCGTCAACACCACCAACCATTATCCGGTGGAGCGCGCGCTGGTGGTGGCGCTGGACAACTGGGTGCAAGGCAAGGCGGCGCCGCCGGATAGCGCCGTGCCCAAGCTGGCGGATGGCACCCTCATCAGCGCCGAAGCCTACAAGGCCGCCTTCGCCAAGGTGCCCGGCCTCACCCCGCCTCTCAGCCCCCTGATGCCGCCGCGCCTGGATTTCGGTCCGCGCTATGCGCAGGGCATAGCCGACACCGTGCCCCCCGCGCGGGGCCAGCCCTACCCCACCCGCGTGCCCGCACCTGACTCCGACGGCAACGACCGGGGCGGCATCCGGCAAGTGGAGCTGGAGGTGCCACTGGGCACGCACACCGGCTGGAACCTGCGGGCGCCGGAGACAGGCTTCGGCGCCTACCAGGGTCGCTTCGACGGGTCCTTCGTGCCCTTCGCCCGCACGGAGGCGGAGCGGGCGGCGGCCCATGATCCCCGGCCGTCGCTGGCCGCCCGCTATCCCACCCGCCAGGATTTCCTGGACAAGGCGCGGGCCGCCATCGCCCGCGAGGTCGCCGCCGGCTGGGTGCTGGCGGAGGAGGCGGACGACCTGTTGGCCGACCAGGGCGCGCTCTATGACCGCATCATGGCCCGCGATCCAGCCGACACCGGTTGCGGCTATCTTTTCCCCGGCTGAGCCCCCGCCCCGATCAAGGCGCCCGGCGGACAAAACCAGTTTGCCGAGCGCAACGCTCATTCCCAGAATAATCTAGGGATTTCAATATTCCCGCCGGATATGGTGGACCGTTGCCACCAGGTGGGGAGACATGGATCGATGAACGCCAAGGCTGACTGGCCCCGCATCGAGGCCGCGCTGGACCAGCTGCTGGACCTGCCCACCAGCAGCCGCCCGGCCGCCTTGCTGCGCCTGGCCGGCGGCGACGCCACGGTCCTGGCCGAACTGCGGAAGCTGCTGGACCAGGCGACGCGGGACGAGACATGGCTGGACCAGCCGGCCGCGCAGGCTTTCCTCACCGACGGCCCGGCCATCCCTTACACCAGCTTGGGCACCGGCCAGCGGGTCGGCGCCTACCGCATCCTTGAGCCCATCGGCCGGGGCGGCATGGGGGAGGTCTACCGGGCGGAACGGGCCGACGGCCATTTCGAACAGCAGGTGGCCCTGAAGCTCATCCGGCGGGAGGCCATCGACCATATCGACCGCTTCCAGGCGGAACGGCAAATCCTGGCCAACCTGGATCACCCGACCATCACCCGCATCCTGGACGGCGGGATGCACGACGGCCAACCCTACATGGTCATGGAGCTGGTGGAGGGCCAGCCCATCACCGCCTGGTGCCGTGATCACAAGGTCGGGCTGGATGGCCGCCTGGCGCTGTTCCTGGCGGTCTGCGACGCGGTGGCCTACGCCCACCGCAACCTGATCGTCCACCGCGACCTGAAGCCCGGCAACGTGCTGGTGACCCCCGATGGCCAGGTGAAGCTGCTGGATTTCGGCATCGCCAAGCGCATTGTCACCGGCCAGGAAGCCAACCCCGACACCCTGCTGGCTCCCCTCACCCCCGGCTACGCGGCGCCGGAACAGTTGATGGGCGGGCCGGTCAGCACCGCCACCGACGCCTACGCCCTGGGCATGCTGCTCTATGAATTGCTGGCCGGCGCCCGGCCCTGGACGTTGGAGGGCATGCCCCTGGCCCGGGCCGTGCGCACCGCCCTGCAGGAGGTGCCCCCGCCCCTGTCCCAATTCGCGGCGCGGGCCGACGGCCCTCCGCCGGTGCCGGTGAGGAAGCTGGCGGGGGACCTGGACGCCATCGTCGCCAAGGCCCTGCGCAAGGAGCCGTCCCAGCGGTACGGGACCGTCGACGCCCTGGCGCGGGACGTGGAGCGCACGCGCGACGGCCTGCCCATTTCCGCTCGGTCGGGTTCACGGCGCTACGTCCTGGGCCGCTTCATGAAGCGCCATCGCCTGCCCCTGGCCGCCGTTGGACTGCTCACATTGGCCATCCTGGGTGGCCTTGGCGGCGTCACCTGGCAATATCTGCGGGCGCAAAGGGCCGTGACCCGGGCGGAGACCATCAAGGCCTTCGTCGTCAGCCTGTTCGGCGCCACCGATGCCGGTTTCCCGACCGACCGGCGCCGGCGCGAGGTGCCAGCGGAAACGCTGGTGGATCTGGGGGCCCGGCGGGTGGAGCGGGAATTCTCGCAGGACCCCGGCCTGGCCCTGGAGCTGTATGGCATCACCCGCCAGCTTTATCAGTCGCTGGACGACGCCGAAAGCGCCACCCGGATCGCCGAGCGGCGAACCGACCTGGGGCGCAAGCTCTACGGCGAGGACGCTCCCGTCGTCATCGACTCCCTGTTTGATGAGGCCTGGGGCGCCATCACCGCATATGACATGGACAAGGCGCGGCAAGTCATGGCGACCCTGGATGCCATGCTGCACACCTCCGGCCGCGACGACACGGCGTATCGCGCCCAATGGTGGATGGCGGAGGCGGCGCGGCTGAAAGGCGAGCCCGACAGCCAGACGGCCCGGCGGCAGGCGCTGGACCAGGCGACGGCGCTCTATGAACGGCACGCGCCGGACGACCCGGACTATATCAGGGCCCTGCAGAACGCCGCGATCCTGCGCATGCAGGCGGGCGACTACGCCGAGGCGGCCACGCTCTATCAGAAGGCCCTTGATCACCGGTTGGCGACCGACGGGGCGGGCGGCGTCGGAATCGCCACCATCCTGGTCAACCAGGCCGTCATTTTCGAGCGCCTGGGCCGCACCGGCGAGGCGGAGCGGAATTACGAACGGGCGGCCCCCCTGGCCTTGGCGGCTGACGGCGTCGGTCCCTCTTACTGGTTCGCCTTGGCCCAGCGCGCGAAGTTGCTGCACAAGCTGGGCCGGCGCGCCGAGGCATTGGCGCTCTACGACACGCTGCTGGCGCAAATCCGCGACAACCCCACGCCGGAGTCGCCCCGCATCCGTACCACCGCCGCCCAGGTCCAGCTTCTGTACGCCAACAGCCTGACGGCGGAAGGACGGGCGGCCGATGCCTTGCCCATCCTGGAACGGCTGCGGCCCATCTTTGAAAGCCAGCCCGACGACCCGCGTGACATGCGGCGACTGAGATTGGCGCTGGCGCTGGCCCACGCCAATCTCGGCCGGGAGGACGCGCGCGTCCTGCTGTCCCAACTGCTGGCGGAAAACATGGCCAAGGAACCCAACGGCCAGGACGCGCAGGATCTGCGCGGCCAGTGGGGATGGTACCTGCTGTCCCAAGGGAACACGGCGGAGGCGGCGCTGATCTTCGATGAGGCGATCCGTGACGAGACGCGACTGCGCCCCACCTCCATCACACCGACCCTGGCCTGGACCGGGCGGGCGCGATTGATGCTGCGCCAAGGAAAGGCGGCGGAGGCGGCGGCTGACGTCGAACGCGCCCAGGCCGCCTACGACGGCTTGCGCGCGGCGCACGACGTCCGCATCCACACCAGCCTGCTGCTGACCCGCAGCGCCGTGCGCCTGGCCGGTGGCGACCGGGCGGGCGCCGCGCGGGACGCGGCCACGGCGCTAGCCGACGCCCAGCGCACCGACGCGCCGGGCAGTCCGCTCATCCGCCAAGCGCGCGACGCGATGGCCGCCGCCGGGGAGGAAAGCCAACCGCATTAAAAAATTTATATGTCCCTGTCCGGTTTGGTCCAGCGGCCGGGTTTTTCCTCGGGTGTGCCCACCCGCCGAACCCCACCGGCCGAACGGAGTGCCCATTGGGGAAGCCTCGGCGCCATCCGAAAGGAAGTCCCGGACATGTCGTATCCCGCCCTCCAGGCCGACTATACCGCGGCCCCCTTGAATCCGCCCTACGCCCTGCCGCCGGAAGCGGCCTGGGAAGAGATCACGGACCTGTCCGTCAACGATAGCGCCGGCCTGGGCGACCACAAGACCAGCGCGCAGGTCGTCCACCTGGCACGGCGTTTCCATCTGCCGGCGGGAAAGCGCCTGGCGGTGGATTGCCGGCATGCCGACGCCAGCTTGAGCGTGACACGATTGCGTTCCCCTGTGGCCGGCCTGGGGCTCCAGGGGCGTCCCACCTTGCCGTTCGAGCCTGAGGACACCTTCCTGGTCCTGGTGCAGTTGACCCCGCTGGCCGGCCATCGGTCGTGGCGCGGCGGGCGCGAGACCGTGGCCGGTCCCTGTGCCGCCGGCGGCGTCTCCATCGTCCATCTGGATCAGCGGCCCCGCTGGCTGATCCCATCCGCTTTCGACATGCTGGCGGTCTGCATGCCCCGGGCGGCGCTGAACGAGCTGTCGCGGCGA